>NZ_JAJKBG010000010.1 GCF_022750635.1 Brevundimonas pishanensis
GAGCAGCCGACTGTTAATCGGCTGGTCGTAGGTTCGATCCCTACCCGCGGAGCCACTCCCCTCGGAATGCAAAAAGCGCCGCTTCAATGCGGCGCTTTTTTCGTATCTGGACCTTCCCTTAACGTTCGCAGGCGATGCCATCCCCGTCGCGATCCAGATGTGAGCCATAACCCGGTTGGCCACGACGGATCGGAGCGGCCCCTGCGGCACGCGCTTCGCTACAATTAGCGTAATAACGCGTGCGCGTTCCCACCCCGACGCCCGTACCGATCAGGCCTCGCGGTTGGGTGTTGGCGTTGGACGACGAGCGATTGCCTCCGCCCGACCTATGACAATGATAGCCGCCATTGCGCCGGTCGTTATGACAGCCCTCCGAATTCAGACCACCTGAATGGGCCAATGCTGGCGTTGCCAAGCCCGCCATCAATGCCGATGCGATGAGTATCGTTTTCATAGTCCACCTCCCGAACCGCATTCCTAATGAAAACCACCCAACAACTCGTTAGACATCTTGGTGAACGTCTTGCGAGGAGCGCCCTATGGCTGGAAAAACCCACATCGGAATCGGCGGTTGGACCTTCGAGCCCTGGCGCGGCACCTTTTATCCGGATGGCCTCGTACAGCGCCGAGAGCTGGAATACGCCGCATCCAAGCTGACCAGCATAGAGATTAACGGCACCTATTATTCCACCTTCAAGCCCGACAGTTGGGCCAAATGGCGTGACGAGACGCCAAAGGATTTCGTGTTCGCGGTGAAAGCCAGCCGTTATTGCACCAACCGCAAGGTGCTGTCCGAAGGCGCAGAGAGTTTCGAGAAGTTCCTGTCTCAGGGCATGACCGTGCTGGGCGACAAACTCGGCCCGATCAACTGGCAGTTCATGGCTACCAAGAAGTTCGATCCTGTCGATTTCGAGGGCTTCCTGAAACTGCTGCCAGCAGAAAAGGACGGCGTACGCCTGCGCCACGCACTCGAGGTCCGTAACCCGACCTTCGCTTGCGAGGAGTTCTACGACCTCGCGCGCAAATACAACGCCGCCATCGTCTATGCCGTCGATGACGAAGAGCCGACATGGCCCGAAATCGCCGAGCGCACAGCCGACTTCACCTACGCCCGCCTTATGTCCAGCCGCGCCGACGAACCCACCGGCCTGACCAGCGAAGAACTGGACACCATCGCCGCCCGCAGCCGCAACTTGGCCAAAGACGGCGACGTGTTCGCCTACTTCATCTCCGGCGCAAAAGTCCGCAATCCGGCCGCGGCGATGGCGCTGATCGAGAAGGTGAAATAACGTCCCGGTCTCTCGGGGGAGGTTTCACATGACGAAAGACGTATCCGGATTTCTCGACAGTCTGGAAGAAGCCCCGCGAAAGACTGTCGAAGCCCTAAGGGCTATCGTGCGCCGCGCCCATCCCGATGTCCAAGAGGGCTTCAAATGGAACGCCCCCAACTTCACACTAAAGGGACAGGACAGGATTACGCTGGGCATAATGCGTAACGGCGGCGTCCGCATTGTTCGGCATCGAGGAAGCAAGCCTGAGCCGATGAAAAGCTTTGCCTTTGACGATCCGGATAGGTTGATGAAGTGGCCTGAACCCGATCGTGGCGTGCTGATACTCAAAGACGACGCAGACGTGGCCTGCGTTGAAGACAAGCTCGTTCTCCTGTGCAGCCGCTGGCTTGCCACAACAACCTGACTTGCCAAGGCCGGTTCCGACCGCTCCGGCCTCGGTAGTATCAGAGCCTGTTCTCAGCCATGCGGCCGAGATCCAGACCCATCTGCCAGAAGTTAGCTTCCAGTTTGGAGGCCATGGCAAAGATTTTAGCCAGTTCGTTGAAGCGCTCCTCGGAAACGCCTCGTTTGGCCAGTCGATCAAGATTCGCGCGGGCGGCGGCTGCAACGCCCTGATAGCCTCCCCCCGCATATTCGCCGATCCAGTCCTTGTACGGGTGGTTATCGAGCGCGGTCATGTCGGCCGGAGCCAGCGCCTTGCCGATTTCCGCATAGCCGATCACGCACGGTGCCAGCGCCACATGCAGGTCCAGCAGGTCGCCCTGTAGACCGCAATCGATGACATAGCGGGTATAGGCCACGTTGGAGTGGTGTTCCTCGGTCGCCTCGACGTCGGCGGCCGACAGCCCCCACCGCTCGCACAGCCGCAGGTGGAGTTCCATTTCGCTTAAGATGCCCTGCATCGTCTGCTGGGCGGCGCGGATATCCTCAAGGGTGCGCCCCTTATAGGCGGCCAGCGCCCAGGCGCGACTGAAATGGATCAGGAACAGATAGTCCTGCACCAGATAGGCCTTGAAGGCCTCGGTCGGCAGTGTGCCATCGCCCATTCCACGCACGAACTCGTGGTCGACGTAAGACGCCCATTCCTTGGCAGCGGCCTGTTTCAGACGGTCAAAGAAATCCACGATCAGCCCTCGTAAGCAGAGTTGAAAAAGGCCAGTTCGAGCTCGACAGCACGTTGGAAGAAGTCACGCGCCACGGCTTCGTCCTGTGGGCCGACGCGACCCAGTTCGGTTTTAAGGAAACCGACGAAATCAACGAAGAAGTCGTTGTCGTG
This sequence comes from Brevundimonas pishanensis, assembly GCF_022750635.1. Taxonomy (GTDB): domain Bacteria; phylum Pseudomonadota; class Alphaproteobacteria; order Caulobacterales; family Caulobacteraceae; genus Brevundimonas; species Brevundimonas pishanensis. The sequence goes on from NZ_JAJKBG010000010.1 coordinate 2,569, forward strand.
AAGCGTGATCCATTCGGCATGTATGAAGTTTTCCGGCAGCGGGCGATCACCCAGACGCTGCGCCCAGTCCAGATAAAGTCCTTCGGCCACGTTCAGCACTGCCATGATGGCAGCATAGGAACGGGTCGCCGCCGCTTCCTTCATCAGTGCCTTAAAGCCCGCCGTCGGAGCCGCATCAGGGATGTCATGGCGTTCCTCGCCAATGCCCAGGGCCGCAAACGAGCGCAGGAAATAGTCGTTCTCGTCGCTGCAAACCATGCCGAGGAAGCGGCCCAGACGCAGACGGCTCTCGAACTGGTCTGCCGATGCCACAGCCGCCCCGACCAGCGTCACAAAGGCATCGATGAAGCGATGATCCTGAACCAGGTAGCGAGCCATGACCTCATCGGACACGGTGCCGGCCAGCAGTTCGTCAACGAAGCGGTGCTCGATACTGGCGCGCCAAGGCTCGGCAAACTCCGCCTTCAGACGCGCGACAAAACCCGACATTGCGTTCTCCCTCCCCTAGCCCATCCACTTGCGGGTGATTCACCTAGGGGTGGTATCGGGTCGCACTTTGGGCGCAGGAGGTAAAGCCGAACAACGGCTTACGAAACCGAAGTTCAAATCGGCACCCGTGCGGACCATCCGTCAAAGCCAACCTCTACATTGGCCGGGAGGCGGGCTGACAGTTCTTCGTAATCCAGATCGATGTGCAGATTGGTCAGCACAGCCCGCTTCACGCCGGATTGCGCAATCCAATCCAGCGCCTGATCGACGTGGGCGTGTGTGGGATGCGGGCGATACCGCAGCGCATCCACAATCCACAGTTCAGCCCCGCGTATAGCCTCCATGGCCGTTTCCGGAACGTCGGAGACGTCGGGCGAATAGACGATGCCGCCCATGCGATAACCGACCGAGCGAATGTTGCCGTGAGCTTGGTCAAAGGTGACGATCGGCACCGCGCCGCCCGCTCCATCCACCTGCCAATGCGTGCCGTGCGGGGGGATCGGACGGGCCTCGGCAATGGCCGGATAGTTGTTCTGCTCGACAAAGACATAGCCGAACCGCGCCATGAGTGAGTCATGCGTCGCCCCATCCAGCCAGATCGGGATACGGCAGCCGCCCTGAATGAAAAAGACGCGGATATCGTCGATGCCGTGGGTCTGGTCGGCGTGATCGTGAGTATAGAGGACCGCATCCAGATGCCGCACACCCGCCATCACCATCTGCTGGCGAAACTCGGGCGAGGTATCGATGACAACATTGGTCACGCCGTCCGGACCATGACGGCGAACCAGCGCCGAACAGCGCGTGCGCAGGTTCTTGGGATTGGCTGGATCGCACACGCCCCAGTTCCCGTCGCCGCGCGGCACACCGCCAGACGAACCCGAACCCAGGATTACGACTTCCAGTTCATCCGACATATCGACTTACGGCCTCGGGATAGCGTGGAACAGGTTGAAGAAGGCGTCAGTCGTCAACTTATCGGCTTCCTCAGCCGACCAGCCACGGATTTCCGCCAGCTTTTCCAGAACGTGCCCGATGTAGGCCGGTTCGTTGCGACGACCACGATGCGGGATCGGTGCCAGATACGGACAGTCGGTTTCGACGATAATCCGCTCGTTTGGCATGGTGCGGATCACCTCGCGCACATCCTCGGCGGCCTTGAACGTCGCGATGCCCGAAACCGAGAACCAAGCACCAAGTTCAAGCGCGATATCAGCCAGTTCCTGACCACTCGTGTAGCAGTGCATGAGGAATTTAAACGGCCCTTTGGCCATTTCTTCCTTGAGGATTTCAGCGCAAACCTCGTCCGCCTCGCGAGTGTGCACGACCAGCGGCAGGCCCGTCTCGCGCGCAGCAATAATGTGCTGGCGGAAGACGTTCGCTTGAATGTCACGCGGGCTGAAGTCGTAGTGGAAATCCAGACCGCACTCGCCAATCGCTACCACACGGTCGCGCTGAGCCAGCTCGATCAGGGTCTCGGCCTTGAGGTCCGCGTAGTCCTTGGCCTCGTGCGGGTGAACCCCCACCGTGCACCAGATGTCCGGATGCTTCATGGCGATGGTGTGTGTCGCCTCGAAGGTGGACAGCTTGTCCGAGATTTCGACCATCATCTGCACGCCAGCCTCGCGGGCGCGGGCGATGACTTCGTCGCGGTCCTCGTCGAACTGGGGGGCGTGGAGATTGACGTGGCTGTCGATCAGCATGTTCAGGCAGACGCTTTCGTACGCGCGATATCGGCCAGCGCACCGGCCAGTACATCGCTCTTATCCATATTCAAACCGGCGGCGCGCTCGGGCAGTTCCGACAGGCGCACCCAAAGCTCGGCCCAGCGCGCGCCTTCACGCCCGCCCGCCTGCGTGGCGCGACGCTTCACAGCGGCAATCAGGCGATCCAACAGGGCTTCGAAACGCGCAGCCCCCTCGGCACCACGGAAACTGTCGGAAATGGCCAGTTGCTCGGCGCGGTCGACGCCTGCGCTCTCGACCCAATTACGGGCGATCTGGTCCATTTCAAACAGCGGCCCGCTGGCGAGGCTGAGCGCCGCACCGGGTGAGCCACCCGCCATCGACGCCGCCAGTTCAGCATCAGCCCACGACACACCACTGCGCGACTGGACCAGCTCCGCCAACTTGGCCTCTGGCCACACAGGGAAGCTCAGCCGACGGCAACGTGACCGGATTGTCGGCAGCAACCGCCCCGGTGCATGGGTCACCAAGAACAGGACACCACTTTCAGGCGGCTCCTCAAGAATCTTCAATAAGGCGTTGGCAGCGTTGATATTTAGATCATCGGCAGCATCAATGATGGCAACGCGGTGCTTGGCCTGAGAGGGGCTCTTTGAGAAAAACTCCGGCAGTTGACGGGCCTGATCAACCGAGATGGCCTTCTTAGTCTTGCCGCCTTCGGCAATGCGTTCAAGCACTAGAAGATCAGGATGAGCCTGTGCCGCGACCAGTCGGCTAACCGGATCATGCGCCAACGCGCCAAGCGGACCCTTTGAGGGATCCGCCGCAGCCCCCAGCAAACGCCGCGCCGCGCGATAGGCAAAGGTCGCCTTGCCTGATCCCTCGACCCCGCACAGCAGCCACGCATGGTGAAGCCGCCCACGGTTCAGAGCGTCGATAAAGGCCTCCTCGGCCTTCGGGTCAGGGATCAGTTCGTAACGATCTCGCGGATGCTCGCTCAAAGCAGCCGCTCCTCCACCACGGCCCACAGCCGCTCGGCAACGTCTTCAACCTCGCCAGTGGCGTCCAGCACAACACAGCGCTCTGGATGGCGCACGGCAACTTCAAGGAAGCCCTCGCGGAGTTTCTGGTGAAACTCCAGCCCCTTGGATTCAAAACGCGTTTCAAACAGACCACGGCCAAAGGCGCGCTCAAGACCCACCTCGACCGGAATATCGAACACAACCGTCAGATTCGGCTGGTTGTCGCCGACGACGTGTTTGTCCAGAGCCTCGATCAGGCTCTCGGGCGCACCACCGCCTGCGCCCTGATAGGCACGGCTCGAATCAGCGAAGCGATCACATACGACCCACTTGCCCTCTTCGAGCGCCGGCAAAATCTTGCGTTCAAGATGGTCCGAACGCGAGGCGTACATCAGCAGGGTTTCGGTTCGCGCCGACCACCGCTCTGCATCGCCAGATACCGCAATGGCGCGGATTTCCTCTGCGCCAGGCGATCCGCCCGGTTCCCGCGTCTGAACGACGTCAATGCCACGCTCGCGCAGGCGCTCTGCCAGCAGGCGCGCCTGCGTGGTCTTACCGGCACCTTCGCCGCCCTCGAATGTAATGAATCTGCCTCGCACGGGCGCACAATGGCGGCGCCCGTCGGGGATGTCACCCTGATTTAGTCGGCTATCAACAGGGCTTCGGCAAAACCGCGTGAGATAACGGCCTGACGGGCCGCTTCCGCATCGGCTTGGTTGGTGAAACTGCCGGTTACCACGCGATACAGCGTGCGGCCATTTCGCTCGAATGTTTGGACCGTCGCATCGCCTCCCAGTCTGCGTGCAATCCCGTCAGCAAAGGCTCGTTCGTCAAAGGCGATGACCTGAACCCGATACTTCGGCCCCACGAAAACCGGCGGCGTGAGCGCTTGTGATGTAACCGCAGGCGGGGCAACAACGGGTGGCGTTACCTCTCGCGGGGGCATTGCCGGCGGCAACGGTTGTTGCGGTATCGGCACCGTTGTTGGGCGACGGTCTTGACGCGGCCTACCGGGCACAGGTGATGGAACGGGCTGACGGGCGACCTCATTATAGGGACGCTCGGTTGACGAGCGCGGCGCGGTGCCTCGGCCAGATCGGGTGCCTGTCGTACCTTCGGCCAAGGTTCCACCTCCACCCTGACGCGGCGCACGACCGGCGTACCGGACCCGCACCTCGCCTACTCCGCGCTCCAACAGGCCTAAAGCCTCTGCCGCGCCGCGCGACAGATCGATGATGCGCCCGTCGGCAAACGGGCCTCTGTCGTTGACCCTCAGCAGCACGCGACGGCCGTTTGCAGTGTTGGTGACCTCGACCATGCTGGGCAGCGGCAAGGTTTTATGCGCCGCCGTTAGCGCGTTCATGTCGAACCGCTCGCCGGACGACGTCGAACGCCCATGGTGATACTGCCCGTACCACGAAGCCATGCCTGTCTCATCATAGTCGGGCTGTTCGGCGGGACGATAGGTGCGGCCACGAACCGTATAAGGACGCATGGTACCCGAAACGATCGGGGCAGGATCGCTCACGACCGGAATGTCACGCAGTGCTCCACCCTTGCCGCCCGAACTGGCGCAGGCCGTAAGGGTCAGGGACGCCGTTACAACTAGAGCCCAGCGCCCCAAATACCCGACCGCTCCCGACCGCGCATCGGAGCTACGGACAGGACGTACTAGATCGGAGGAAACAAGCGCCAACTGCATCTCACCATATGACCAGCAGCAGCTTCCAATATGGTTAACGTAGATTATCCTTTTTCCCTCTTGGGCAAATCCACCTATCCGGCTATTCACCCACCCACGTCGCGCCGGAATCGAAATCCGCCGACCAAGATGGAAGAGTGGCCGAGCGGTTTAAGGCACTGGTCTTGAAAACCAGCGTAGGTGAGAGCCTACCGTGGGTTCGAATCCCACCTCTTCCGCCATCTATTCAACAACAACTAGTAAGTATAATTAAGCACAGACTAGTCATGTTTACTTAAAATCTACATCAGAGACTGAGTAAGTTATGAATATTTCCAATAAAACTGGCTATATAATTTATCAAAATCTCTAAGGTAGATTTTGGATACTTTAAGCCGCGACATTTCCGTGGCTTGCAGCCAAAACTATATCTCAGCTTCGAATCCATATCTTCCCGATGCAATCATCAAGGCCGTGCCTGCCCGGCCGCTGTGGGGTGATCGTGATGACGCGGAGCGAACTGCAACTGATCTCGCGTCAGAACAAGAAGGCCGAACCCCAAGAGGCATACAGCCGCCATGGCGGCGGTCATGACCCGACCAGCCTGCCCCTTCCGCCCGAGACGATAGGTCATGATCGCTAGGAGCGACATGAGAACGCCGAAGGACACGAACACAGGGATGCGGTAGGTCGCCGCCAGCGGTACGGCGAGACAGAAGACGATCGCGCCGGCGACGAGGCTCGCGCCAACCGCGATCAGTGTGTCCTGCACCGGCCGGAACGGCTCTGGCCTCCCGTATAGCTTGGACCGGCCGCGCCCCTTGTAGCGCCCTGGACGCCATCGAGGAGCCTTGCTCCGGATCGGGGATCGCTTGCCCCCCATGGCTTCAGCCCTGCGCGTCCGCCGGGCGAGCCGCGCGGTTGGCCAGCCACACCCGCATGCGGACGATTTCAGCTTCCTGGGTGCGAATGATCTCCTCCGCGAGGCCCTTGACCTCGGGGTCCGAACCTTGGTCGAGCGCAATCCTCGCCATGGCGACCGCCCCCTCGTGGTGGGCGATCATCCCGCGCATGAAGTCGACATCGGCGTCGCCGCTGTAGTCGATGTTCATAGCGGCGTGCATCCGCTCGTTCGCCTCCTTGTAGGACCGAGTGGCGGGGTTATCCGAGGCGGCATCGCTGTGCCCGGCATGCTGGTCGATCGGGCGCGCATCGACTGCCGTCGGCTCCGGCGCCGGGCGCCCCTGCCGCGAGAGCACCCCGAAGCCGAAGACCGAGATCAGGAGAAAGGCGGCGATGACGCCAACCCAGCCGAGACGTTTCATTGGACTATCCTTTGCTTTCCTGAAGGCGGGTCATTCGACGCCGCGCGGACCGCGCCATGCCAGAAGGCGAAGCGCGTTGAAGACGACCAGCAGGGTGGAACCCTCGTGGAGGGCGACGGCAGGTCCGATGCCGAGACCAAGGATCGTCGCCGGGACGAGGAACGCCACGACCCCGAGGCTGACGAACAGGTTCTGGCGGATGATGCGGCGGGTTTGACGGCTAAGACCCACGGTGAAGGGCAACTTCGACAGATCATCCGCCATCAAGGCTACGTCGGCGGTCTCCAGGGCGACGTCCGATCCCGCCGCACCCATTGCGACGCCGACCGTCGCGGTGGCCATCGCCGGAGCATCGTTGACGCCATCGCCGACCATGGCGACCTTGGTCTCCGCCCGCAGTTTCTTGATGGCGTCGACCTTGTCCTCCGGCATCAGGTCGCCCCACGCCTCGGTCAGCCCGACCTGACCGGCCACCGCCTGGGCCGCCTTCTGGTGGTCGCCCGAGATCATGATCATGCGGCGAATGCCGAGCGCGCGGAGCGCGGTAAGGGTCTCGCGCGCCTTGGCCCGAGGCGTGTCGAGAAGGCCGATGACCCCGAGATCCTTTGTCCCGCGGCGAACCACCATGAGCGTCCGTCCCTGGTTTCGAAGGGCCGCGACGGCGATCTCGGTGTCCGGTGCGAGCGGAGCGATGGCCTCCGAACCGAACATCTCCGGTTTGCCGATCCAGACGTCCTGATCGTCGACGCGTGCAGTGACGCCCTTGCCGGTCAGGCTGCGCAACTCCGTGGCCTCACGTACCGATGCCGCGATCAGACGCTGGTTCCCATCGCGAACGATGGCCTCCGCCAAGGGATGATCGCTCAGCCGTTCGACCGCGACTGCGATCTCGAGAAGCTCTGTCTGTGTCGTCTGGCCGAACGGAACGACGTCCGTGATCCGCGGTCGCCCCTCGGTCAGCGTCCCGGTCTTGTCAAAGGCGATGGCGTCGAGAGCCCCCAGGTTTTCGAGCGGGGCGCCACCCTTGACGAGAACACCGGCGCGCGCCGCCCGGGCGACCCCGGACAACACCGCGCTCGGCGTGGCGATCGCGAGAGCGCAGGGACTGGCGGCCACCAGTACGGCCATCGCCCGGTAGAAGCTGTCGCGGAACGGCTCGTCGACGACCACCCAGGCGAACAGGAGGACGAAGGCCAGACCGAGCACGAGGGGCACGAAGACGCGCTCAAAGCGATCGGTGAAGCGCTGGGTCGGCGACTTCTGGGTCTCGGCCTCGCTGACCATCCGGACGACCTTGGCCAAGGTGGTGTCGTTGGATCGACGCGTCGTTTCGATCTCAATGGCGCCGCCGCCGTTAATGGTGCCGGCGAAGACCACCGACGCCGCCGAGATATTTGCCGGCTTGGCGCGGGCCTCCTCGGGGTTCGGGACAGGCTGCTTGTCGACAGGAATGCTCTCCCCTGTCACGGGAGCCTGGTTCACGCTGGATGTTCCCTTCACGACGAAGCCGTCGGCCGGGAGTCGCTCGTTGGGCCGAACGACGACCAAGTCGCCGACTTCCAGCTCTTCGACCGGAAGTTCGACGACGGCCTCTCCTCGCCGCACATGAGCGGTGCGCGGGGCCAAGGCGGCCAGAGCCTCGATCGCCTTCTTGGCGCGACCCATCGCGAAGTGCTCGAGGGCGTGCCCGAGGCTGAACAGGAACAGTAGCAGCGCCCCTTCCGCCCAGGCTCCGAGCGCCGCGGCGCCGGCTGCGGCCACCAGCATCAGGGTGTCGATCTCGAAACGCTTGCGCCGCAGATTCCCGACAGCCTCGCCGACCGTGAACCAGCCGCCCAAGGCATAGGCGATCAGGAAAAGGCCGAAGGGCAGCCATCCCGGCACGCCCGGAATGAATTTCTCGATCAGCCAACCAATCGTGAGCGCGACACCGCTGCCGACCGCGAAAATGAGCTCCGTGTTGGGTCCGAGGAAGCCGCCATGACCATGGTCGTGCCCGTCGCCTTCGGAATGTCCGTGGTCATGGCCATCGCCATCGACGTGGCCATGGCCGTGACCGTCATCGGGCGTATGACTGGCCTCGTGATCGGATGGCGCTTTCGGCTGCGCTTCAGGGGTCTTCGTAGCGGTTGAAGCGGCGCCCTCCGTCGCCCGCACTAGCGCGAGGCCGTGGCTCGCAAGGCGCTCGACAAGCGTCTCACGGTTCGTGATCTGCCGGTCGAACTCCAGGCGCAGAGCGCCAGCCGGATCCAGCACCGCCTCGATCACGCCGGCTTCTTCGCCGAGCGCGGCCGCGAGCGTGCGGGCGTGGCGGGCGTGGCGGACACCCTCCACTCGCCCGACGAGATGCCCGAAACGCTCACTGACCTCGGCTCCGGCCTGACGCGCACGGCGACGGACCTGAGCCAGCGACAGCTGGTCGGGATCGTAGTGGATGCAAAGCTCTGGGCCTCCCTCGCCTTCGGCGACATGCGCCTCAGAGACGCCGGGTTCGGCCCGCAACAGCGCGATCAACCGTCCAACGCAGCCGTCCTGAAGATCGGGCGCATGAGGCAGGAGGACAGGGAAGTTGAGGCGGAGGGTCTTGGGCATGATCGGGCTCCTCAAGAGACGTCACGGGTAAGGGTCGAGCGGTCGGGCACGAACATCCCGGCGCGCTGGGCGGCGGCTCCAGCGACGAAGGCGGCGATCGCCAGAGCCGCGCTCAGGAGGATGACCAGTCGCTTGCGGTCCATCTCGACCTCACGGCAAGGCGATGAGAGCGTCGAGCCAGCCGAGGTTCTGGAGGTGCTCCAGTCCCTCGAACACGGGCAACGCCAGAAGGAAGACAAGGCCGTCGCGGACAGTCCGAAGGAAGAAGGCCGGCCGGACGGACAGTTCCGCCTCATCACGCCACAGGCGCAGGTTCGGAACGAAGCGGGGGGTGCGCACGACGTAGCTGCGGTAGGTGTCGCCGAAGGCCGACGTCAGGAAGCCTTCCTCCCGACTCGCCACGATGCGGAACACGATCCAGCAGGCGACGGCGAAGGTGACGCCGACGGTGAGGCTGCCCGTCTGTGCGCCGATCCCGAATGCGCCGATGAAGCTGAAGACATAGAGCGGGTTTCGACACAGCGAATACGGTCCGCAGGTGACGATCTCCTGCTTCTTGCGGCCGCCGATGTAGAGCGAGCACCAGGCGCGGCCCAGAACGCAGACCATGATGGCGATCAGCCCTAGGTGTTCGACGGGATGCTCCAGCTGTGGCTGGGCCTTCACAAGAGCGGTCCAGGCCAGCAGTGCGAACAATCCAGCCGCGATGAAGAGTTTGCGCCAGCGCTGGACGGACGCGATGTCGATCAGGGGCGGGCTCATTCCACGGGCTCCTTCGCGTCGCGCCGCGCATCTCGCGCATCGCGAAGGATGTCGAAGCCGCCCTTGGCGGCTATGGCGGCGACCAGCACCCCCACCAGCAGATCGGGCCAAGATTGGTCCAACCACATCACCAGGCCGCCGGCGACGAGGATGCCGCCGTTCGACGCGAAATCGTTGAGACTGAAGGTCTCGGCCGCCTTCATGTTGACGTCGCTGCTCTGTTGCCGACGGATCAACAAAAGACAGATCAGATTGATGACCGCCGCCACGACGGCGAGCACCATCATGGTTGGTCCGACCGGCTCGGTTCCCGTCAGTGTCCGGCGCAGGGCGTCGAGCAGGACGAGAACCGAGAAGATCAGAAGCATGACGCCGGACACCTGAGCCGCCCGCGTCTTCCAGATCAGCGCGCGTCCGACCGCCAGGAAGCTGATCAGATAGACGGCCGCATCGGATCCGTTATCGACGGCGTTCGCGAGCAGAGCGCTGGAGTCGGCGGCGAGGCCGCCGACTCCCAGGCCCACGAACAGCAGAGCGTTCAGGAACAGCACCGCCAAGAGGGTGCGGCGCTGGACCTGCTCTGTTTCGTGAGCCCCGCTCATTCCTCGATTCCTTCCGCCTTCCGGTGTTTCACGGCCTTGGCCGCGAAGGTCGGAAGGACAAGGAGGGTCAAGGCCGTGGCCGTCAGGAGGCCGCCGATGACGACGGTGGCCAGCGGCTTCTGCACCTCGGCCCCCGCGCCGTGGGCGAACGCCATCGGGATGAAGCCGACGATGGCGACGAGAGCCGTCGTCAGGACGGCGCGAAGCCGGCTTGTCGCGCCTTCGATCGCGGCAAGACGCGGCGCCGCTCCGCCTGTGAGGCGTTCCCGAATGGCCTGCATCAGCACGAGGCCGTTCAAGGTCGCGACGCCGGACACGGCGATGAAGCCGACCGCCGCGGAAACCGAGAACGGCATCCCCCTGAGGACAAGCGCCAGGGCGCCGCCGATCAGAGCCAACGGCACGCACGCGAACACCAGGCCCGCCTCGGCGAAGGATCCCAAAGCCATGAAGAGCAAGACCCCGATCAGGATGAAGACGATCGGAATGACCAGCCCCAGACGCTGTTCGGCGCGCTTCAGGTTCTCGAACTGGCCACCCCAGGTCAGGGAGTAGCCGGTCGGTAGATCGACCTCGGCCTGCACCTTGGCCTGAGCCTCGGTGACGAAACCGCCCAGATCGCGTCCTCGGACGTTGGCTTGCACCACCATGCGCCGGCTGCCGTCATTGCGGCTGATCTGGTTCTGCCCTTCCGCTACCTGGATCCGGGCGACAGAAGAGAGCGGCACGGTCACGCCTGTGGCGGTCGTTACCGGCAGAGCCGCAAGGGCCGCCGGATCATTCCGTGCCTCATCCGCGAGGCGGACGACGACGCTGAAGCGACGATCGCCTTCGAATATCTGGCCGGCCTCGGCACCGCCGACCGCGGCCGAAACCGCCTCGGAGACATCGGCGGCCGACAGGCCGTAGTTGGCGGCTGCGAAGCGATCCACGCTGACGGTCAGGGTGGGGAGGCCGGACGCCTGCTCGACGCGAACGTCGGCCGATCCGGGCGTTGCGCGCAGGGCGGCGGCGACCCGGTCCGCAGTCGCCTGCAGCTGGGTGAAGTCGTCGCCATAGACCATCACGGCGAGGTCGGTCCGAACCCCCGAGATCAGCTCGTTGAAGCGCAGCTCGATGGGCTGGCTGAACTCGAAGCTGTTGCCGAGTTGTCCGGCGGCGAGCTCTTCGAACCGTTCGATCAGCTCCTCTTTCGGAAGGTTCGGATCGGGCCACTCCTTGCGGTCCTTGAGGACGATGACCGCATCCGAAATGTTCGGCGGCATCGGGTCCACCGCCGCCTCCGCCGTCCCGGTCCGGGCGAAGACAGTCTTCACCTCGGGCTGGGCCTTGATGGCGCGTTCGAGGGCCATCTGCATCGCCAGCGATTGTTCCAGCGAGGCGGACGGCACGCGCAGCGCCTGCATGGCGATGTCGCCTTCATCCAGGGTCGGGATGAACTCCCGCCCCAGAGAGCTGAAGGCGATGCCGCCAATGACGAGGGCGCCGAGCGCGGACGCCAGGACGATTTTGGGCCGGTCGACGGCGGCGCGGATCGCAGGCTCGATACAGCGCCGCGCGTAGCGAAGGATGAAGGTCTCGTGTTCGTGAGCGTGGCCGTGCTCGTCGACCTCGACCTTCTTCGGATCCCGGACCAGCAGAGCCGTCATCGCCGGCACGAAGGTGAAGGAGAAGATGAAGGCGCCGACGAGGGCCAGCATCACCGTTGCGCCCATGGGAATGAAGGTCTTGCCCTCCACGCCCTCAAGCATCAGCAGCGGCGTGAAGACGAGGAGGATGATCAACTGGCCAAAGGCGGCCGGTTTGACCATCTGACGCGCCGCGGCTCCAGCAACCTCAAGCCGCTCCCGACGTGTCAGCATTCGACCGGCTTCGGCCCGCCGCTGGCTGAGCATCAGCAGGGTGTTCTCGACCACCACCACCGCGCCGTCGACCAGAAGGCCGAAGTCCAGCGCGCCGAGGCTCATCAGGTTTCCGCTGATGCCAAAGCGGTTCATGCCGATGACCGCGAACAGGAAGCTGATCGGGATCATCAGGGCGGTGATCGAGGCCGCACGGATGTTGCCGAGCAGGAGGAACAGCACCACGATCACCAGCAGAGCGCCTTCGATCAGGTTCTTGGCGACCGTTGAGATGGTCTTGTTGACCAGCGAGCTGCGGTTCAGGACCGGTTCGGCGACAACGCTCGGCGGCAGGCTCGCGGAAACCTCCTCGAGGCGTTCGGCGGCGGCCTGGGCCACCGTCCGGCTGTTGCCGCCGGCCAGCATCAGCGCCGTACCGACGACCGCTTCGTGGCCGTCGCGGCTGGCGCCGCCGAGACGCGGCGCCTGGCCGATCTCCACGGTGGCGACGTCGGCGACCCGGACGACCAGTCCGTTGCGGTTGACGACGGGGGCCTGGGCAAGATCCGGGATGGTCTGCGCCAAGGCGTCGGTCCGCACGGTCAGGGCTTCGCCGGACCGCTGGACATAGCCCGCGCCAGCCTGGGTGTTGGCCCGTTCCAGCGCGACGACGAGATCGTTCAGGCTCAGACCGTAACCCGCCAGACGCGCGGCGTCGGGCCGAACGGCATACTCCTTCACATAGCCGCCGTTCACATCAACGCCGGCCAGGCCCTTCGCGGTCCGCATGCGCGGGGCGATGATCCAGTCCTGAACCGTGCGGAGATAGGTCGCGCGGGCCTGGGGCGTGGTCAGGAGTTCGCCTTCGGGCGTCAGATAGGCGCCGCCGGCCTGCCAGCCGGGCTCACCCGGTTTGGCGAGGTTGGCGCTGTTGAACGGCTTGAAGTCGACCGTCCACATGAGCACTTCGCCGAGACCGGTGGTGATCGGCGCAAGCGCCGGCTCCACGCCCTCCGGCAACCGCTCGCGCGCCTGGGCCATCCTTTCGGCGACCTGCTGGCGAGCGAAGTAGATGTCCGTATTGTCGGAGAAGATGACCGTGACCTGGCTGAAGCCGTTTCGGCTCAGCGACCGGGTGGTCTGGATGCCAGGAATCCCCGCCATCGCGGTTTCGAGTGGATAGGTGACCTGACGTTCCATCTGCTCGGGCGCGAGCGCCGGCGCGATGGTGTTGATCTGGACCTGCCGGTTGGTGATGTCCGGCACGGCGTCGATGGGCAGCTGCGTCAGGTTGTAGAGGCCGAAGGCGGCGACGATCGCCGTCGCCAGGACCACAAACCATCGGAAGCGGACCGAGGCTTCAATAAGTGCTTTGAACATGACGCCCCCTAGTGCCCGTGCTCGGCTTCGCCCTTGGCCATTTCGGCCTTGAGCAGGAAGGCGTTGGCGGACGCCACGCGTTCAGATCCGGTGAGGCCGCGCAGGATCTCGGTGCGGCCCGCGGCCTGGCGGCCAGCAAGCACTTGAACGGCCTGGAAGCCGCCCTCGACCTGCACGAAGACCACGGTGTTTCCATCGACGGTCTGGACCGCCTCGGTGGGCACGGTCATCCCGCCAGTCGCCTCGCCGGTCACGATGGCGCCGGTGACGGCCGAACCGGCTGGCGGCAGAGACGCGCCAGAGGGTCGGGCCCGGATCACGGTCGCGCCGCTTTCGCTGAGACCGGCGTCGGCGGCGACGCCGGTGACGACGGCGTCGAACTCGCCGTTCGGCCCGGTCACGCGCATCGGCGAACCGGCACGCACATTGGCCGCAAGGGCAGGCGGTGCGTTGAAGACCATCTCGACACGAGCAGGATTGCTGACTTCCGCCACCACGCCGCCCTGGGCGACGAACCCGCCCGGACCAACCTGGACGCTGCTGACCACGCCCGAGATCGGACTGGTCACGCTGAGCCTGCCCGAAGCGTTCGGAGAGCCAGCGGCCGCCGAGCGGGCACGGGCGGCGCGGGTCGCCGCCTCGGCGCTCAGGAACTGGGCGCGTGACGCCTCGACCTCCTGCCGCGCGACGATGCCCTGATCCGCCAGACTGCGATTTCGCTCATAAGCCTGGCGCGCCGCTTCAGCGGATGCCCCGGCCGCGTCGGCGTCCGCGCGGAAGGTCGCCGCCTCGCCACTGACAAGGCTCACAAGCGGCTGGCCTGCGCGGACCGACTGACCCGGAGCGACGAGAACCCGCTCGACGCGACCTCCGACGGCAGCGCCCACGGCAGCGCGAGAATCGACCATCGGCTCTACGCGACCGGCGAGCCGGGTCTCCCCTCCACCTCCGCCGCCGACGCCGACGACCGTGATGCCAGCTGCCTGGATCTCCGCTGCGGTGAGTTCAATCCGACCTTCGGTCTCGGCCCCGGCGGCCTCCCCCTCGGCGTGTCCCCCCTCTTCCTCGGCATGGCCGGCTTCGCCTTCGGCGGCAGCCGGCGCGGCGGGTTCGGAGGACCGGGTGGCCAACCAGAGGCCGCCGCCTCCGAGAACGACCAGGGCGGCGACGCCGCCGATCAGCAGGGTCTTGTTCGATGTGCGCTTGCGCATCACTGGGCTCCTTCGAAGGGGGCGCGGCCATCAAGGCGCGCGAGATCGATCTCGGCTCGGACGCGCGCGAGACGCGCGTCGACTGCTGCGGACCGGGCGTTGACGAGGGCGGTGCGGGTCACCCGCAGTTCGACCTGGGAAATGCGGCCGGACTCAAAGCCGATGCGGGACAGGCGATAGGCTTCCTCTGCGGCGGTGACGCCGCCGTCAGCAGCGTTGACGCGGCTGACCGAGGCCGAAAGTCGAGCGACCGCGGCAGCGCGGTCCGCCTGGGCTTCCTGCCGCGCACTCATCAGCCGGGCGTCGGCAGCGCGAAACTCGGCTTCCGCCGCTTCGATGTTTCCCCGGTTCCGGTCGAACAAGGGCAGCGGCATGCTGACGCCGAAAGTCAGCGCCGTCGCATCTTCCGCCTCGAAGCGGCGGATGCCGATACTGGCGTTGATGTCGGGGCGGGCCTGAACCCGTTGGACATCGATGCGTCGTTCGGCGGCGGACCGTTGGGCTTCGGCGACGCGGACCGTCGGCGCATCCTCGATCACGGATCCGATCGTCGTCGGCGCCTCGTCGAGAAGGCTGTCTTCGATCTGCGTGACCGGAACCGGGATCATGGCGACAGCCGTGAGACGGGCATAGGCCGCGTCGCGTTCCGCGACAGCTTCATCCCGCGTCGCGCGCGCCGAGGCAGCCTCGGCCTCCCCCTGAATGCCGCGGAGGAGAGGTTCGCGACCTTCCTCCACGAGGGTCAGGGCCGCGCGGGCATCCGCGACAGTCAGGGTGAGCGTTTCTTCCGCGAGCGTGGCTCGCCTCTGCGCGGCCTCCGCCTCGGCATAGACCAGGGCCAGGCGGCCTGCAGCGTCAATGACCGCAAGGTCTCGCTGAAGGCCCACTGCGCCGGCTTCGGCGCGAGCGGCGGCGACACGCGTCGAGCGACGTCCCCACAGCTCGAGATCCTGACTGATCGCCAGGGTCATGTCCGCGTTGTTCAGACCCGAGTAGGGGCCTGAGCCATAGGCGTTCTCGACATCGAAGCCGAGGACGGGGTTGGGACGCACCCGCGCCTGACGGACACGGGCTTCCGCTGCGTCGTAGTTGGCGCCCGCCTCAAGGGTCGCAGGCGCATTCCCGAGTTGAGCGAGGAGTTGGGCATAGGTCGGAGCTGGGTCAGCCCATACGGGACTGGACAGGGTCGCCGCGATCGCAGCGAGGGCGCAGCCGACCGCGTAACGCGGCCGCCTGCGAGATGTGGGAGACATGATTCATTTCCAGAGTTTCTGAGGACGAAGAGGCGCGCGAAGGCGCAGGTCTTCGGTCAGACTCTGGGAGGACGCTTCAGGCCGTCAGGCGTGATGGACGCCCGGAAGTCATCCTGTCGGCCGCTTTGCAGGGGAGGCTCGCCGAACGACGGAGCAAAGGCGTCCACGGCAGGAGCGCGCGCCGTTGAGGTGTGATGGCAATGGCCGTGCGAGCAGATTCCGTGACCGCCGCTCTTGCCACTGTGGTCACCGTCGCTTTGATCATGATCGACGACCGCGTGCGCTGCGGGCGGTTCCGGCAGACAGGTGGCGGCGTCGACGGCGGGCGCGAAGAAGAAGGCGGCGAAGACAAGAGTCATCGCCACGATCAGCTTCGCCCATGTCGTCATCGACCAGGTCATCGCGCGCTGTATACTTTCGTTCTCGAAGTCAGGCAATGCGTTACTGTGTCCGAGCAGCGGCGTGGGTGCTGACAAGTTAACTGGATTGAGCCAAAAGCAGCCCTCCCCTTGCCGATTTCAGGCCCCTTGCGTTGCTGCCGACCAAGCGGTTTCGGCCTGACCTCGCAGCACGCGAAGGCCAGATCGGGAAATCAGGTGCGGTTGAAGATTGAAGACGTTGTAAATCGGGCCGTGGCTGGAGAGAAATCGCTGGGCTGAACCCTGCGATTTAAACCTCTGCTGCTTTCGCTCTCGTCGGCGAATAACGAGGTGAGAATTCTCGGCGCGATTGTTCTCGCGCATCCCGCCTGGATGATGACGCCCTTGAAGATTCAGGACTTTCATCGCCGCGCGATAAGACGCAAGTTTATCCGTCACGATAGCTTCCGGATGAACGCCTGTGTTGCGGAGCAAACGCCGCAGCAACTTCAAAGCCGCGTGCTTGTTGCGTCGCTTTTGAACCAGTACATCAAGCACTTCGCCCTCATCATCGACCGCACGCCATAGATACATTCGGCGACCGCGGATCCTGACAACCGCTTCGTCCAAATGCCAACGGCCCGTCGGACGATTACGAATTCGGCGAATGTTCGCAGCAATCATTGGCCCAAACTTATTCACCCAACACCGGATAGCTTCGCGGCTGACCTCAACCCCGCGTTCCGCCATCAATTCTTCAACGTCGCGAATGCTCAGTGTGAATCGAAAATACCAACGCACAGCCTGACAAATGACCGATCCTGGAAACCGGTGACGCTTGAACGATAAGCCAGACATGAAAACCTCCACCCTTCAACCTAAGTGGAGACTTTTTAGCGTTAGCCTGTCAGCACCCTTTTCTGGCAGCATCTACGCATCACCACCCGCCTGATCGAAGATCTGACAAGTGCGGTTCGCGCCGCGGCAGCCGACTGGCTACATCCTGCCTGACGGCAATGCGCCAACAGCGGTCATTAATCCCTAACCATGAAGGCGACATTGGCCTGCGAGTCGGAATACCGCTTTCGAGTGCGATACCTTGGCCCCCCCCTTTACTGCTATCGTACGCAATTCACGCAAATGAAACGGGAGCGCGTAAATGCCTCTCGACCGAACCACGGCGGCCTCGGCAGCTGAGCTAATGGTCCGGACTTTGAAGCGGGAACGTCTAAAGCCCCAACGGCAGCCATGGAACATCCACATCATGGCGTTTTCGTCAAGCCAGATGTCGCGGAGACGCTGACGCTTTCCGCGCGGCCTTGGCTATGTCTAGCCGTCACCCGATCAGCGCCCTGTCGATATTCGCGACGAGTAGCCTTGGTCATCGTCGGCATGTTGGGGCCCGGGCTGTATGACCGCCTGACCGGCTGCTTCCTGTGATGGCCTGGGCGCGCGCACCGCAGAAGCGACAACGGCGAAACGCTCGTCTTCATGGACGACGAATCCTACGAGCAGATCGAACTGCAAAAGGGCTGGGTCGGCAAAGATCGCATCCCCTACCTGCAGGAAGGCATGAAGGTCGTCATCGAGTCGCACGAAGAGCGCCCGGTCGGTCTGGAACTGCCGGAACAGGTGGTTCTGGAAGTCGTCGAGACCGAGCCCACCGTGAAGGGCCAGGCCGCCTTGAGACACTCGCGCGCCATGCGGACGGAAAAACGGCTAAAGCAGCCAGCGCCATGGCGGGCTTCAGGACAGCTCGCTCCGGGTTCAGAGCCCCGGCCCATCCTTTTCCCTTTCGCAGCCGCACCGGGTCCGCCCACAGGGAACAACTCGGCCGGATAGCGCTGCCCCAAATAATCCGCAGGCATATGAGGTCCCCTCGACATCGGCCTTGTTCCGGTGAAGCTCTTGATAAATAGTAAGACGTTCAAGCTCGGGTCTTCTCGTTTATGGGGTGGCCTTCGCGCAAGCGCAGAGGAACCCGTCCTGCCCAAACTCTCCGGATCGACCGTCGCGATGACCGCCCGCTTCAGGCTCAAGGCGGCGACCGCCGCCGCCCATGAGCGCCTTGACGCCTGTATGTCCTGCTATGATCTGGGATGCCGCGTCGACTATGGTGCCTTTCTCCAGGCGCAGGCTCGCGCTTTTATAGGTGTTGAGGCCGCCCTAGACGCAGCCTGCGCAGAAATTCATCTGCCCGACTGGCGCGAAAGGCGTCGTGCCGATGCGCTTCGAGCCGACCTGAGGCTGATGGGCCTCGACGTCCCAGAACCTGCCCGGGTCCCGACGTTTCGCGGAGAGGCGGAGGTGCTGGGCGCGATCTATGTGCTTGAAGGTTCTCGCCTCGGCGCCGCCGTCCTCGTGAGTTCGGTTTCCGATGAAATGCCAAAGGCCTTCCTTTCGTGCGGGAACCCTGCCGCCTGGCGCGCATTAACGTCCGTTCTCGATGAACGTCTCAGTTCGCCGGAGCTCCTCGACACGGCAGCGGAAGGGGCCTGTTCGGTGTTCGCCGTGTTCGAGAACGCCGCACGCGCCTTTCCTGGAGCCGACCGATAGTGACGACCCCCGCCTCGGTCGACCTGACCAACTGTGATCGCGAGCCCATTCATATCCCCGGAGCCATCCAACCGATCGGGTTTTTGCTGGCCTTGACCGCCGACTGGCAGGTGGCGCGGGTCTCCGCCAACATCCAGAATTTCCTCAATCACTCGCCGGAGAGCGTGATCGGGGCCCCGATCCAGGAAGTCTTCACGGCCAAGGCGGTCCATGACCTCCGTAACCGCGCCGCCATGCTGGGAGGGCGAGACGCGGTCGAACGCTTGTTCGGCTGCTTGCTCGTGGACGGCGGCCCCCCGTTCGACGTCGCGGTTCATGTCTCAGCCGGAGAGATCGTGATTGAAGCCGAACCCGCGTCCGGCGAACACGGCGACGCTAGCGGCGCCGTCCGAGCGATGATGTCCCGGCTGGACCAGGCGCCTGATTTCCCAACCTTCTACAGAGAAGGCGCTCGACAGGTTCGCGCCCTGCTCGGCTATGATCGTGTGATGGTCTATCGGTTCGCAGAGGACGGATCCGGCGAGGTCGTGGCCGAAGCCGCGCGGTCTGGCATCGGCCGGTTCATGGGACTACGCTATCCGGCGACCGACATCCCCGCCCAGGCGCGGGAGCTGTACAGACGCAATTTCCTGAGATTGATCACGGATGTCAACGCCCTGCCCGTCCCGATCGTGCCGGAGCGCAACCAGGACGGCCGCCCTCTCGATCTTTCCCTTTCGACCCTGCGTTCGGTTTCGCCGATCCACATCGAATATCTCAAGAACATGGGCGTTGGTGCCTCGCTGTCGATTTCCATCATCGTCGACGGCCAACTCTGGGGTCTGTTCGCTTGCCATCACTACTCCGCGCGACGCCCCACCTTCGAGCGCCGCTCGGTCAGCGAATTGTTCGCTCAGATGTTCTCCATGAGGCTGGAGAGCCGCGAGCGTAAACAGACCGTCGAGTACGAACGTCGCGCCCGTGACATTTCCGACCAACTGTTGGGAGCCGTGGCGTCGGACGAAACCCTGCTCAAGGATCCCGACTGGCTCGCGGACATCCTGACGCACGCCATACCGGCCGACGGCGTCGGCGTATGGCTTGGCGGCAATCACGCCTTCTCCGGCGAGACGCCCCCGCTCGAGGATTTCCGCCGCATAGTGCGCGCCTTGAACGGCACGGCTGCTGGCCGCGTGTTTGCGACGGATCACATCGGGTCTCTGGTTCCCGATGCAAGCGCCTTCGCGTCGGGCGCGGCGGGCCTCCTGGCCATTCCTATCTCTCGCTCCCCGCGGGATTACGTGGTCCTGTTCCGCAGGGAACTGGTCCATTCCGTGCGATGGGGTGGCGACCCGCACAAGCCGGTGAGCTTCGGTCCGAACGGCCCTCGTCTGACGCCGCGCGAGAGCTTTGCAGAATGGAAAGAGCTGGTCGAGGGACGGTCTCAGCCGTTCACGGCCTCCGAAATCCGGGTGGCGGAAACCCTGCGGGCGACCCTCATCGAGGTGGTCCTACGTCTCGCCGACGAAGCTTCTGCGGAGCGCCAGCAGTCCAGTGCGCGCCAGGAGCTGCTGATCGCTGAGCTCAATCACAGGGTGCGCAATATCCTCGGCCTAATCCGAGGACTGATCCGCCAGTCGGAACCAACGAGCGACAGCATCGCCGACTTCGTCAAGGTCGTGGACGGGCGCATCCACGCCCTGGCGCGCGCCCATAACCAGATCACGGACGATCACTGGGGCCCCGCGCCGCTCCAGGCCCTGATCGACGCAGAGGCCGCCGCCTTTGTCGATGAGCGCGGGCGGATCACCCTTCAGGGAGAACCGGTTCTCCTGAACCCGAACGCCTACTCGACTATGGCTCTGGTGCTGCACGAGCTCGTCACAAACTCCAACAAGTACGGAAGTCTTTCCACGCAGGACGGGCGGGTGGTGATTGGCTGGAGCCGCAACCCCGCCGGTGACCTGGTCATGGAGTGGCGGGAAGTCGACGGACCCCCGGTCGTGCCGCCGACGCGCCAAGGCTTCGGCTCCACCATCATCAGCCGGTCGGTGCCCTATGATCTCGGCGGATCAGCCGACATCGCCTATCAGCCGGGCGGCTTGCACGCCGTTTTCCGCATCCCGGCCCGCCACCTGTCGGAACCGCGATCGACAGACATCGGCAAGACCATCAAGTACCCGCGGCCCGCCGTCGGTCACCCTCAGAACCTTCCCGAAGCTGTCCTGGCCGACCAGGATATCCTGCTAGTCGAGGACAGCCTGATCATCGCGCTAGACGCCGAGGACATCGCCCATCGCCTGGGCGCAGCGTCGGTGACCACGGCCGCCACGGTGGAGGGCGCGCTCGAGTTCATCGATGCGGCACGCCCCACGGTGGCCATGCTCGACATCAACCTCGGCGACCGCCACAGCTATCCCATCGCTGACCGGCTAGCGGAAATCGGCGTTCCCTTCATCTTCGCGACCGGCTACGGCGAACAGGCCAATCCGCCGATCGAGCACAGGGGGCGTCCAGTCGTGCAAAAGCCCTACACGCTGGAGAATGTGGCGAGGGCCTTCGACAGCCTCATCGGCGAAAAGACATAAACAGGCGGCCGATCGCATCGCGATCAGGGGGATTTGTGATTCAGACGGCCGCAGACAAAAGCTTGCTGAACAGTCCGGGCGAAATGGCTCGGCTCATAAGCGATCACGACTGGTCGAAGACGCCGCTCGGCCCCCGTGCCGCCTGGCCGCAAGGTCTGGCCGCCATCGTCGGCATGATGATCGCCGCGCCGAATCCCATGGTTCTGCTCTGGGGTTCGTCAGGCGTCCTCCTCTACAATGACGGATATGCGCGTTTCGCCGGCAAGCGGCATCCCGAGCTCCTCGGCATGGGCGCCCGCGAGGGCTGGCCTGAAATCGCCGACTTCAACGACGCCAACATTCGCCGCGGCCTTGCCGGCCAGTCCTGGTCGCTCGAGCATCAGGAACTGTTGCTGGATCGGGGATCCGGTCCCGAATCCGCCTGGCTCGATCTCCACTACGCCCCGGTTCCGGACGAAAACGGCGACCCCGCCGGCGTCATGGTTTTCGTCTCCGAGATTACCGAGCAGGTTCGTCTCGCCGCCCACAAGGCTGAGGCGGACGAACGGCTAGAGCTCGCGCTGTCGGCCGGGCGCGGCGTAGGGGCGTGGGACTGGGACATCGCCGATGACGTCGTCCGCGCCGATGAACGCTTCGCCCGGCTTTACGGCGTAGATCCCGTCGTCGCCAGAGAGGGTGCCCCCCTCGAAGTCTTCTTCAACGCCATTCATCCCCAAGACCTTCCCGGGGTCCAGGCGGCGATTGCCCGGGCCGTTGAAGCATGCTCCGCCTTCAGCGCGGAGTATCGGCTTGTCCAGCCGGATGGAGCAACGGTTTGGGTCGTCGCCGAAGGTCGGTGCGTCCTGGACGCCGCCGGAGGGCTGCGCCGCCTCCCCGGCGTCAGCTTCGACATCAGCGAACGCAAGCAGGTCGAAATCAGACAAGCCGCTCTACTCCGCCTGCATGACGAAATCACGGCTCTGGACGATCCTGCGCAGATGCCGGCCGCGGCCGCCCGCATCGTCGCTGACACTCTGAGCCTGACGGCCTCCTACGTCTCGCTAGACGACCCATCCAGGGCGTTCAGGCCGGGGCCGGATGCGCCCGCGGCGACCGGCGCGACACCGGCCGGGGCCTGGTCGCCGCGCGATCACGCTGAGGTTTTCGCGACCTTGGCGCAAGGACGCGCCGTCACGGTCGCCGATGTCGTTCAGGACGCCCTGACACGGGACCAAGCCGACGCCCTGACCGTAGCGGACATCCAGGCCTTCGCGGCCGTGCCCCTTTTGGAGCGCGACCAGCTCGTCGCTATGCTGTTCGTCACGAGCGGCCGTCCTCAAGCCTGGAGCCAGATCGATCTGGATTTCCTTCAGGATGTGGCGGCCCGAACCCGGAACATCCTGGAACGTCTTCGCGCGGAAGCCGAGCGCTACGAGAGTCAGCAGCGCTACCAGACCCTGTTCGACACCATGGACGAGGGGTTCTGCGTCATCGAATTCATCGACGGGCCCGATGGCCCGCTCAGCGACTACGTCCATGTCGAAGCCAACGCCGCCTACGCTGAACACGCCGGGATCGCCGCCGTGGTGGGCCAAACGGTTCGCGACGTGGTTCCAGCCGAGGCCGACGGCTGGGTTTCGCTCTATCGGGACGTGCTTGAAACAGGCCGGTCAATCCGCTTTGAAAAGGAGCTGGAAGCCACTGGCCGATGGCTGGAGCTCGCCGCCTTCAAGGTCGGACCGGCCGCCGGACGCCAGATCGCCGTTCTCTTCAAGGACCTGACTGCAAAGAAACAGGCGGAAAGGGCGCTGGCGGACCTCAACGCCTCGCTCGAGGCCCGAGTCGAGGAGCGGACCGAGGAACTTCGGTCCGCTCACGCCGCCTTGCGCCAAAGCCAGAAGATGGAGGCTGTCGGTCAGTTGACGGGCGGCATAGCCCACGACTTCAATAATCTTCTGGCTGGGATTTCGGGCAGCCTGGAACTGATCGCCAAACGAATTTCGCAAGGCCGCGGAACCGAAATCGGACGCTATGTCGAAGCGGCACAGGGGGCCGCGCAACGGGCGGCCACGCTCACCCAGCGTCTCCTAGCCTTTTCCCGGAGACAGACCCTCGCCCCGCGCCCGACGGACGCCAACCGGCTGATCAGCGGCCTGGAGGATTTAATACGTCGTACAGTGGGGCCCGACATCGATGTCGAGGTCGTCGGCGCAGGCGGCCTCTGGCTGACGGAGATTGATCAATCCCAGCTTGAGAACGCCCTGCTCAATCTGTGCATCAACGCCCGGGACGCCATGGCCCCCGGCGGAGGACGGCTGACAATCGAAACAGCGAACAAGTGGCTTGACGATCACCATGCGCGGGAGCGCGACCTGCCATCTGGCCAATACATCTCCATCTGCGTCACCGACACAGGGTCGGGGATGACCCCCGAGGTCATCGAGAGGATCTTCGAACCCTTTTTCACCACCAAGCCTATCGGACAGGGCACCGGCCTGGGCCTATCAATGATACATGGCTTTGTGAGGCAGTCGGGCGGACAGATCCGCGTCTATTCCGAACCGGGACTGGGCACCACGATGTGCCTGTACCTGCCGCGTTTTCACGGCGGCGCTGTGGAACCGGAACCAGTGGTCTTGAGCTCGAGTTCGGCATCCGGGCATGGCAAAACCGTGCTGGTCATCGACGACGAAGCCTCTGTCCGCTCTCTTGTCGCCGAGGTCCTGCGCGAGCAGGGATACGCCACCGTGGAAGCGGGGGACGGGCCTTCGGGCCTGCGCATGCTGGATAGCGAGCGGCGCATCGATCTCTTGGTCACCGATGTCGGTCTCCCCGGAGGGCTCAACGGACGCCAGGTCGCGGACGCCGCCCGCATGAGGCGTCCAGATCTCAAGGTTCTTTTCATCACCGGCTATGCCGAAAACGCCGCAGTCGGCAACGGACTGCTGGAGCCCGGCATGGAGGTGATGACCAAGCCGTTCCTCATGACGGATCTGGCGGCGAAGGTCGCGACCATGATCGACGCTAAACACCAGCTTCCGGAAACCGGCGGCTGACGAACCGGCTTCATTGCGGCGGCTCCTAGAAAGCTCTTAAAGCCATCTGCGGCGCTCCTTGGTAACGCTCCGGGCACTCAGCCAACATCAAGATCGCCTGATAGGATTGAGCCACGAAGAGATGGCGTCCGCGCTGGAGGCGACCGGCGACTTCCGCATGCTCCGCCGCCTGCCGCCTCGCACGTTCAAACCCGACTTCATCCCGGGCGCTCGCCTGGCGCTCTATGTGGATGTGGAGACCACCGGCCTGGACTGACGTGACCCCCTGAAACTCCTCCAGGAATAGTTAGAGTCCGCCCTAACGAAGGACGGACAAAATGAAGCGATCAAGGTTCACGGAAGAGCAGATCATCGGGATCCTGCGGGAGCAGGAGGCCGGAGTGACGACGGCGGAGGTGTGTAGACGTCACGGGGTCAGCTCGGCGACCTTTTACAAATGGAAGGCCAAGTTCGGCGGGCTCGACGTGTCGGAGGCTCGGCGGTTGAAGACGCTTGAAGACGAGAACGCCCGGCTTAAGCGGATGTTGGCGGACGCGATGCTGGACAACGTGGCTCTGAAGGACCTGCTGGGAAAAAAGTGGTGACGCCCGCCGGTTGGCGCGAGGCGGCTGGTCATTTGCAAGCCGCCTATGAGATGAGTGAAAGGCGGGCGTGCCGTATTCTGGGCGTCGATCGGACGAGCGTGCGCTATCAGGCGACACGCCCGGATGACGACGTCCTGCGCGACCGGCTGAGGACCCTCGCGCAGGAGCGTCGCCGGTTCGGCTATCGCCGCCTGCACGTGCTGCTGCGGCGCGAGGGTCATGCGGTCAACAAGAAGCGGGTTCAGCGGATCTATCGCGAGGAACGGCTGACAGTGCGCCGGCGCGGCGGTCGAAAGCGAGCAATGGGCACGCGACGACCGTTGGACTTGCCGCTGCTGGCCAACCAGCGTTGGTCGCTGGACTTCGTCTCTGACCAGATGACGGACGGGCGGCGCTTCCGCATCCTGACGGTGATCGACAACTGCACCCGCGAATGCCTAGGCTCAGGACTCATAGCCAAAAGAGCACTGTAGCGGCGAGGGCTATGGCGGA
>NZ_JAJKBG010000011.1 GCF_022750635.1 Brevundimonas pishanensis
ATCTTCACCGACCCGGCCGACTGCGAGATAACAACCGTGTCGAGAACTCTCATCTACCGATCCGGCGACGAGAGCGGCAGCAGCGACGGTTTAAATCCCAAGCCTCAGCGCAAAGATTTCTCACCACGCACGCGGCGATCTACAACACCTTCAACATCCAGCGCCATCTCATCAGCAGATCCACACTTCGTCGCTTTCGCGCCGATGCTGATACCGCTTGGGCGGCGGCTACCGTCTGAAAATGAGCAGGCTAGGGGGCTTTCGGCTTCGCTCAGTTAAGCTGACAGCGCCTCTGATTTCTCGACCCGGTCTTCGCGTACTGCGACGTCAGGCCGAAACCGCTTGGTCGGCAGCGACGCAAATGGTCTAAAATCGGCAAGGGGAGGTCTGATTTTTGCTCAGACCGATTAACTTGTCAGCGCCCTGGCAGGGTATCGTGTTGAAAAAGCCGGCCAACTGACGCGCCTGCCGGCGTGAGTTCTCTTGGTTGCGCGTCTCTGAGCGGCTGATGGGCTGGTCAGGGACGCAATCCTCGCATCTCGCGGGTATTTCTTTGAACGGATTAACAGACACGGTTCTTTCGCGCGACTGTCGTTCCGAATTCTCCGAGCTTTGCATTTAGCTTCGTGAACGCTGGCTAAGCGTCGCCTTAGTAGAGGGGGCGTTCATGGTACCGCGTAACCAAATCAGATCGATTGTTCCGGCCTTAATGATCCTCGGGACGTCGCTGGCAGGCATTCAGACTTCTACGGCCGAGGCTCGCGAGATCGCCGCGACAGCGCTGCCTTTGACCCAGAATGGCGGCACATGGGATGCCGGTCATGTGCAGGGCATTGCCATCGATCGCGTCAACGGTTTCATCTATTATTCCTTCACCGATCTGCTGGCCAAATACGACTTCCAAGGCAACCTCGTGGGGACGCTGGTCGGCTGGACGGGGCACCTCGGCGATCTGGCGTTCAACCCCGAGAACGGGAAGCTCTACGGCTCGCTGGAGTATAAGGCCGACGAAGCCTTCTATATTGCCGTCATCGACGTGGCGGGTCTGGATCGTGTTGGGGTTTCGGCGGCTGCGTCGCCCTTCCAGACCGTTCATCTCGCAGAGGTGGGCAGGGACTACGCCGCCGACATGGACGGCAATGGCCGGTTCGACGGCAACATCGCCGAGACACCGGATCATCGCTATGGCGCATCGGGCATCGATGGCGTGGCCTTCGGCCCGCGCTTCGGATCAAAAGATGGTCCGCAACTCCTGACCGTGGGCTATGGCATCTATAGCCACACGGGCCGCACCGATAACGATCATCAGGTGCTGCTTCAGTACGATGTGTCGGGCTGGGATGAGCTGGCGCGTCCGTTGGTCGAAAGCCAGCCGCACCGCAGCGGCCCAACAACCCACGACGGCAAGTATTTTGTCCGCACCGGCAACACCACTTACGGCGTGCAGAATTTGGCCTATGACGCCGCCAGCCAGCGCTGGTTCATGGGTGTCTATGCTGGCCGCAAGCCGCACTTTCCGAACTATCTGATGTTTGCCGTCGAGGCGGATGCCCGACCGGTCATGGGCGACCTTGTCGGCGTGCTCGCTGCCGACGGAAACGGCTGGGAGCAGGGGCTGCTGTTGCCGCTCGCCGATGACGGTCTGCGCGATCCCGCTACCGGTATTCGGGGCTGGAACCAGAAATCCGATGTCGGACTGGAGCCTGTCGGGGATGGCCTTTTCTATCTGGCCGTCAACTCCGGCGGTCGCGGTGCCCAGACCGCCGACATCGCCCTGATGCGCTGGACGGGAAATCCCGACCAGCCATTCCTTCCCGTGACCCCCCCGACGTCCCGTTGAGGCCAAACCCTGCCTCGGCAGGGTGACCTCTTTCCCAATCCATTTTTCAATCGTTCGAGTGTTTTCAATGAAAGCGCGTTCTTTCCATCTGTCTGGCGTCAGCCTGCGTGCACTTGCCATCCTCTCGTCTGTGACGGCGGCGTGCGCCGTCGCTCTGCCCCAGGTCGCGATGGCCGACACGGTCGTGGCACAGTCTCAGGTCGATACCGGCGCGGTGCGCGGCCGCGTGTTCGACACCGTGTCGGGCGAATATATCCGCAACGCCGAAGTGCGTGTCGCGGGCACCAATATCGTGGCCTATACCGAAGACAGCGGCCTGTTCCGCCTCAGCGGCGTGCCCGCAGGTTCGGCTACGCTGATCGTGCGCTATGCCGGTCTTCAAGATGGCCTTGCGGAGGTGACGGTTGCCGCTGGTCAGACCGCAACGGCGGATGTGCAGCTATCCGCCCTGTCGTCGGCGGGCGGTAACGCTGTCGCGACGGTGGACGAGGTTGTGGTCACGGCTGCGCGCGGTGGTCAGGCCAAGGCCCTGATGGAACGCCGCGTGGCCATGAACGCCAAGAACGTGGTGCCTGCCGACAACTTCGGTGCCCTGACCATGGGCGACGTTGGCGAGTTTATGAAGTCCATGCCGGGCCTGTCGCTGGATTACACCGAGGTGGACGCCACGGCGGTGCGCATTGGCGGTCTGCCGCCGAAATACTCGACCTTCACCATGGACGGCGCGCGTATGGCGACGGCCACGTCCAACAACAATTCGGGCCGTCAGAACTCGTTCGAACAGATGTCGATTACCGGCATCGACATGATCGAGCTGAACCACACCCTGTTGGCCAGTATGGATGCGGACTCGCCGGGCGGCAGCATCAATCTGCGCAGCCGCTACGCATTCCAGCTTCCGGAACGCCAGATCCGCTTCCAGCTTGGTGGCGTGGCGACCTCTGACTCGGCCCTGTCGCCTCACTATATGCCGGACGACAAGAAGCACTCCAGCATCTTCCCGTCGACCCAGTTCAGCTATGCAGACGTCTATATGGACGGCCGTCTGGGTCTGGCGTTCAGTGCCAGCCACAATGCCAACTATGTGCAGCAGGACCGCATCCAGACCGATTGGTCCTACCTGCCGGACGGCCGTGTGATCCCGTACCAGGTGATGTGGCGTCCGGGGCCAAAGATGACCTCGCGTACGGCGGCCAATCTGGCGCTGGACTACCAGTTCACCGACCAGTTGGTGTTTTCGCTGCGCAGCAACTACTCGTTCTATGACGTCGAGTATTTCAACCAGTACACCTATCTGAACTTCGGCACGACCAGCCGCTCGTATACCACGCCGGACTCGACCGGCACCCGCATCGAAGTGAATCCGGATGGTCGCAACACCCGCCTCTATACCGGTTATTCGCACCGTTATGCCGGTACGCCGACCTATCTGATCGCGCCGAAACTCGAGTACAAGGGCGAGACTTGGGAAGCGGCTCTGCGCGGTAGCCTGTCGGGTGCCGAGTTCAACTTCCGCGACACCAGCAAGGGCTTCTTCCAGCGTACCGATACCCAGTTGACTGGGATCGGCTTCCTGATGGAGCGTGACAGCCCGCGTTCGAACGCCTGGTACCTGACGCAGACGGCGGGCCGCCCGTGGGGTGATCCGGCCAGCTTCAACCGCGATATGGATATCGGCAACAACATCCGCACGGCAGAGTCCGACGCCAAGAACGAGATGATGTCGCTGAACTTCGACGTGAAGAAGCGCCTCAATCTGGGCAATGTCCCATATACGCTGATGGCCGGCCTCGGTAGCCGCTCAAATGACTGGGCCACGAACGAAGGCTCGTGGCAGCAGTTCCAGTATGTGGGCCCGAACGGCGATCTGAGCCAGATGTCGCCTGAGGCCGGTGTGCCTGCCACCCAGAAATACCGCTTCGAAATCATCGGCTTCGATGCCGGTAATATGAACACCCAAGGCTGGCGCGCCGACAGCAACTACGGGATGTACGACATCTACCGCGAGCATCCGGACTATTTCGTTCCTGACGAAGTGGGCAATCTGAAGCGCCGTCTGGATAACAACAAGCGCGTTCAGGAAGACATCACCTCGGCCTATTTCGAAGGCAATGCCGATGCTGGGCGCGCGCGCTTCAACCTCGGTCTGCGCTATGAAAACACCGAGACCGCAGCGCGTGTTGCCGTCATCCGTCCTGTCAAGGAAGTGACGGAGGCTGGCCTGTCCGTCAGCACCGTCGAAGGGCTGATGTACCAGTACAACAACGGCACCTATCAGGATCGCAAGGGCCAGTACGACGACTGGTTCTGGAGCGGTGGTGCGAAGTTTGACTTCACCGACCGTCTGGTGGGTCAGGCCTCGTTCAGCCAGTCGATCCTGCGTCCGGACTACGGCAATCTGGGTGGCGTGGTTTCGGTCAATGACGAGACCATGATGGTCACCGTGCCGAACCCCGAACTGCTGCCGGAGCGTTCGACCAAATACTATCTGAGCCTGCAGTACTATCTGCCCGCTTCGGGCCTGATCGGCTTGTCGGCCTATCAGCTGGATATGGAAGATATGCAGGTCACCGGCATGACGGTGAACCCGGAGGATGTCGGCTTCGATCCGAATGAATATGCAGGCTATACCTTCCGCAGCGCGCAGAACCTGCCGGGTACCAGCACCAACCGCGGCTATGTGGCCGAGTACAACCAGCAACTGAGCTTCCTGCCGGGAGTATGGAAGGGGCTGGGGGTGAATGCCTCGATCACCTATCTGGATCCGGATGGCGAGCGTCAGGGCACGCCAAAACAGTCGGCAAACTGGGGCGTGCGCTACCAGATCGGCCGGTTCGACTTCAACCTGAATGGCAACTGGCAGTCGAAGTACCGTGTCAGCGGTCTGAACAACACGCCGACCACGGCCAACAACGGCATCCTGTACCATACCGCCCGCGAGCTGTGGAACGTGAGCGTCAACTATAAGATCAACGACAACTTCGATCTGATGCTGGCTGGCCGCAACATTTTCAACTCGCCGGACATCATCTACTCGAACGAGCGCGACCGTGTGCAGCAGTACACCGTCTATGGCTCGATGTGGAACATCGGCATCAAGGGCGTTTTCTAAACCGCTCTGACCTCTGAACAGCTGTGGCCGCGCGATCACCGTCGTGCGGCCACAGTGCCAATAGG
This sequence comes from Brevundimonas pishanensis, assembly GCF_022750635.1. Taxonomy (GTDB): domain Bacteria; phylum Pseudomonadota; class Alphaproteobacteria; order Caulobacterales; family Caulobacteraceae; genus Brevundimonas; species Brevundimonas pishanensis. The sequence goes on from NZ_JAJKBG010000011.1 coordinate 5,018, forward strand.
GGCAGATGCCGGACATCGCCCCGTTATTAATCTCGGGATTGCAAATGACACTACTGCTTGACCGTCGCCGTTTGGTGCTCGGCGGAAGTCTGGGTTTGATGGCTCTGGGTTTGCCCGGCGGTGCTGCGATGGCCCAGCAGGTGCTGGCGGCCACCGGCTTTACCCATGGCGTTGCCAGTGGCGAGCCTGCATCCGACAGTATGCTTTTGTGGACGCGCTATGTACCGTCCGGTCAGGGCAGCGAGGTGACGCTCGATGTCGAAGTGTCTACGGATCGGAGCTTCAATCGCATCCAGCACCGCGAGCGGGTGCGCACCGGCGGCTATCGCGACTGGACCGTAAAGGTGACCGTCGACGGTCTGGCCGCTGGCTCGACCTATTGGTACCGCTTTGTGGGCCCTGATGGCAGCTATTCGAGCGCAGGCCGTATGTGCACCTTGCCGGAAGGCAAGGCCGAGCATTTCCGCATGGGGGTGTTCTCGTGCTCCAACCTGCCGATGGGCTGGTTCAACGCCTATGCCCATGCGTCCAAGCGCGAGGACGTGGATCTGTGGTTGCACGTCGGCGACTACATCTATGAATACGGCATAGCCTCTTATTCAGACGCGGACCGCATCGCCGAGCGCGTTGTCCTGCCCGCGCATGATCACGAGATGGTCGCGCTGGCCGATTACCGCCTGCGCTTTGCCTGCTATCGGGCCGACCCCGACGTTCAGGCGCTTCATGCCTCGGCCCCGATGGTTTGTCTGTGGGATGACCATGAATCCACCAACGACAGTTGGGAAGGCGGCGCGCAAAACCATCAGGCCAACGAGGGCGACTGGGCAACCCGCCGTGCGGCCGCCGTTCAGGCCTATCTGGAATGGATGCCGATCTCCGAGGAGCCGTGGAAGGCCTATCATATCGGTGAGCTGGCGACCCTGTACCGCACGGAATCGCGCCTGATCGGCCGGACCCGTCAGGCGGATATCGGTGCTGCCTATCGTGGAGGTACGGCGACCGCGCTGTCGAACTTCCGCGATGGCGAATGGATGGACCCGACCGCCTCCATGCTGGGCTCCACTCAAGAGGCCTGGATCGAGCGGGAGTTCCGCCGCAATGCCCGTTCCTCGGCGTGGCAACTTGTGGGTATGGCCTGCATCATGGGTCGTACAGTCATGCCGCAGGAAGCTGTTAGCTGGTTGCGGAGCGACGTCAGTAACGGTGCTCGCAACAGCTATATGAATGCGGCGCGGGCTGGCGCGGTGGGCTTGCCGATGTGGATGGACCGTTGGGATGGCTATCCTCAGGCGCGCTCGCGTTTCCTGAAGGCGGCGCAAGAGGCCGATGCCAATCTCGTCGTACTGTCGGGCGACAGCCATAATGCATGGGCCTATTCCCTGTCCGAAGACGGGCGTCCGGCGGGCGTTGAGTTCGCGGGACAGGCTGTAACGTCCAACGGTATGGAGCGTCAGATGGGCGTCGATCACGCCCGTGTCGCGCGTGGTTTCGTCGAAACCAATCCCGAGATGGCATGGGCCCAGACCCATGGGCGCGGCTATATGATGCTGGACGTGAAGCCGCACCGTGTCGAGAGCGAGTGGATATTCTTCAACACCACGAAGCAACGCGACGAGACGGTCGCCAGCACACACCGCATCCAAGTCGACAAGGGGCATCGGCGCATCCAGGCGTAAGCGCCTTTCCACCGCGACGTTTCGAACAGCCTGCGCTTGCGCAGGCTGTTTTTGCGACAGGCCTATGGGGGCGGGGCCCGAGCCGGGATGTCCGCTGGCTTTCCGACACAGCGGACCGTCTGCGCCGACGCTGCATTAGCCTTGCACCAGAAACCGATATCCGACGCGGAGGGATTGGCTGTGGCTCAGATTAGCGGACGAGGCTAGGCTCAGGACTCATAGCCAAAAGAGCACTGTAGCGGCGAGGGCTATGGCGGA
>NZ_JAJKBG010000012.1:2500-5567 GCF_022750635.1 Brevundimonas pishanensis
GAGGCGATGAAAGACGTGGCAAGCTGCGATAAGAACCGGGGAGGCGCTAGCACCCTTTGATCCGGTTATTTCTGAATGGGGAAACCCACCTTTGCAGTCTTCCAACTTCTACCCTTCGGGGTAACGGTTGGACGATTGTTAAAGGTACAATGAGCTGAATACATAGGCTTCATTGAGCGAACCCGGGGAACTGAAACATCTCAGTACCCGGAGGAAAGGACATCAACCGAGACTCCCGTAGTAGTGGCGAGCGAACCGGGACCAGGCCAGTGCTCTTGTGAAATAAAGGCGAACGACTTGGAAAAGTCGGCCATAGTGGGTGAAAGCCCCGTAGCCATCAAACAGCAAGAGACTCGAGTAGGGCGGGACACGTGAAATCCTGTCTGAACATGGGGGGACCACCCTCCAAGCCTAAGTACTCCTCTACGACCGATAGTGAACAAGTACCGTGAGGGAAAGGTGAAAAGCACCCCGACAAGGGGAGTGAAACAGAACCTGAAATCGGAAGCCTACAAGCAGTCGGAGCCTCCAAGCGAGGTGACGGCGTACCTTTTGTATAATGGGTCAGCGACTTCATGTGTCGAGCAAGCTTAAGCCGTTAGGTGTAGGCGCAGCGAAAGCGAGTCTGAATAGGGCGCTAAGTTCGACGTATGACGACCCGAAACCAGGTGATCTATCCATGAGCAGGATGAAGGTTAGGTAACACTAACTGGAGGTCCGAACCCGTGAATGTTGAAAAATTCTGGGATGACTTGTGGATAGGGGTGAAAGGCCAATCAAACCTGGACATAGCTGGTTCTCCGCGAAATCTATTTAGGTAGAGCGTCCGACGAATACCCTGGGGGGTAGAGCACTGGATGGTTGCGGGCTGCGCGAGCGGTACCAATACTAACCAAACTCCGAATACCCAGGAGTACTATCGGGCAGACACACGGCGGGTGCTAACGTCCGTCGTGAAAAGGGAAACAACCCTAACCATCATCTAAGGCCCCCAAATCGTGGCTAAGTGGGAAACGATGTGGGATTGCTTTGACAATCAGGAGGTTGGCTTAGAAGCAGCCATCCTTTAAAGAAAGCGTAACAGCTCACTGATCAAGCGATCCTGCGCGGAAAATGTAACGGGGCTAAAGCCACGTGCCGAAGATATGGGTTTGCAGTTTACTGCAAGCGGTAGCGGAGCGTTCCGTAAGCCGGTGAAGGTCAACCGTGAGGTTGGCTGGAGGTATCGGAAGTGAGAATGCTGACATGAGTAACGATAAACAGTGTGAGAAACACTGTCGCCGAAAGACCAAGGGTTCCTGCGTAAAGCTAATCTGCGCAGGGTTAGTCGGCCCCTAAGGCGAGGCTGAAAAGCGTAGTCGATGGGAAGCAGGTAAATATTCCTGCACCAGCTAGAAGTGACGGATGGCATAACTTGTACAGGCTTATTGGATTGTCTGTGCAGGGGCGTTGTCCCTGGAAATAACTCTAGCAGAGACCGTACCCGAAACCGACACAGGTGGTCAGGTAGAGCATACCAAGGCGCTTGAGAGAACTGTGCTGAAGGAACTCGGCAAATTGCACGCGTAACTTCGGAATAAGCGTGACTTACTCTGCGCAAGCAGAACTAAGTGGCACAAGCCAGGGGGTAGCGACTGTTTAGCAAAAACACAGGGCTCTGCGAAGCAGCAATGCGACGTATAGGGTCTGACGCCTGCCCGGTGCCTGAAGGTTAAAGGGAGGAGTGAAAGCTCCGAACTGAAGCCCAGGTAAACGGCGGCCGTAACTATAACGGTCCTAAGGTAGCGAAATTCCTTGTCGGGTAAGTTCCGACCTGCACGAATGGCGTAACGACTTCCCCACTGTCTCCAGCACAGGCTCAGTGAAATTGAATTCCCCGTGAAGATGCGGGGTTCCCGCGGTCAGACGGAAAGACCCTATGAACCTTTACTATAGCTTCGCCTTGGCGTTAGCGACCGTATGTGTAGGATAGGTGGGAGGCTATGAAGCCGGGGCGCCAGCTCTGGTGGAGCCATCCTTGAAATACCACCCTTACTGTCGTTGACGTCTAACCGAGGGCCGTTATCCGGTCCCGGGACATGGCGTGGTGGGTAGTTTGACTGGGGCGGTCGCCTCCTAAAGTGTAACGGAGGCGCGCGATGGTGGGCTCAGACCGGTCGGAAATCGGTCGTCGAGTGCAATGGCATAAGCCCGCCTGACTGCGAGACTGACAAGTCGAGCAGAGACGAAAGTCGGCCATAGTGATCCGGTGGTCCCGCGTGGAAGGGCCATCGCTCAACGGATAAAAGGTACTCTAGGGATAACAGGCTGATTTTGCCCAAGAGTCCATATCGACGGCAAAGTTTGGCACCTCGATGTCGGCTCATCTCATCCTGGGGCTGGAGCAGGTCCCAAGGGTATGGCTGTTCGCCATTTAAAGAGGTACGTGAGCTGGGTTCAGAACGTCGTGAGACAGTTTGGTCCCTATCTGCCGTGGGTGTTCGAAGCTTGAGAGGATCTGTCCCTAGTACGAGAGGACCGGGATGGACATACCTCTGGTGGACCTGTCGTGGCGCCAGCCGCGCAGCAGGGTAGCTAAGTATGGAATAGATAACCGCTGAAAGCATCTAAGCGGGAAACTAACCTCAAAACAAGGCTTCGCTGAGGATCGTGGAAGACTACCACGTTGATAGGCCAGGTGTGGAAGCGCGGTGACGTGTGAAGCTTACTGGTACTAATAATCCGATCGGCTTGATCGTTTCTCAGCAAAACCCATTGGTTTTACTTTACCAATAAATACGCGATTTCTTCTCATCCTTATATACTTGGTTGACCCGGTGACTTTGTCGGAGATTCCCCACCCGATCCCATTCCGAACTCGGTCGTTAAGGTCTCCAGAGCCGATGGTACTTCGTCTTAAGACGCGGGAGAGTAGGTCGTCGCCGGGTCTACCAAGTATATAATGATAAACGAACTTCTCATCCTTCCTCACAATATCCTACGCCTTTGACGCGGGATGGAGCAGCCCGGTAGCTCGTCAGGCTCATAACCTGAAGGTCGTAGGTTCAAATCCTACTCCCGCACCCAA
>NZ_JAJKBG010000013.1 GCF_022750635.1 Brevundimonas pishanensis
TTCTTTGCCCATCCCACAAACTTTCGACAGAACCGGAATCGGCCGACCTGAATCGGTATTAAGGCTCTCGCTAGCCCTGCTGCAGCTTGGATGACGCCCCAATAGGGACCAGCATCCAAGCCTAGCCGAAGGGAGCGATGTTCCTATTCCGTCAGAACTGGAATCGGATTCCTGCCGTCAATCCGTGCGTCTCCAGCCGATCCCCAACCTGCGCAGACCAACCCGCGAAAGCTGACGCGCGAGACGTCAGCCGCGCCGTTCCATTTATCTCGGCAACCAACACACTATCTTCGATGCCAGTGCCCAGAACGGCAAACTCACGGCCAACACCAAATTGGTGGTTATTAACGCTGTCCAGATCACCGGAGGCACCACGCCAGCCCAGTCGCCCCTCCAGTACCGCGCGCGCTCCGTCGCGAAGTTCGACAACCCGCTGCCCGCCAACCCCGAGTGTAAGGAAGCTCACTTCCTGTGTGCTGGAGTCGACGTTCAGGGCTGCCGAGCCGCCCCACTCACCAAACGCATCTGTTTTGCTCTGCACGCGAGCAATCGTGGCGAAGGGCTCGACATAATTCTCGCCAAGAGACAGTCGGTAGCGTGCTTCGGCAAAGTACTGAGTCGTACGGGCGTCGTACTGTCCTTGAAGCTGCTCGGCAAAATCCTGGAACGCCGCTGAGCGTCTTGTCTTGATCTCTTCCCAGCTTCCAGCAGCCCCGACGGACACGCCAAAGCCACCCCATAGACCGGAGCCGTACACGCTCAGCCCATAGCTATCTCCCGTGCCCGATGTCGCGCGATCGCCAATGCGATAATCGGCGCGGTCACTTCCGCCAGCAATGCCAAAGGTCAAGCTGGATGCCGTTACTGCGTCTACGCCGATCCAACCTCCAACGCTTTCATAGTCCAGGGAGGCAGCGTTACCGTCCGTAGCGTGCTCGCCACGCTGCCCTCGCGCAGCGCCCCAGAACTGAACGCCTCTCTCCGAGCGGTCGATGAGGCGCGCGCGCTGACCAGCGAGGGTTCGCACGTCCTGCGCCTGCTCGATAAGGGCCGTCCGGATCGAGCCATGACCTTCACCTGAAAGCGCATCGAAGGCTTTGCGGGCCTCATCCTCATCCAAAGGCAGGATGGCCTTATAGGGGGGCGTCCACGCCTGTATTTTCCGCCGCCAGTGCGGTGGAGCGTTGATTCGGGGTTACGCCAACTGCGGGGAATGGGACTGCGTTACGCTCGAGCGTCAGATAGACGGACGTGCTGTCGTACTCCAGGTCGGCATTCAAAAAGGCAAAGTCGGTGCCAACGTTGTCAAACCCCGCTCCCGATATCCCGCCGGCAGCGGTGATGATCTGGTAACGGCCGATGCCGCTATAGCCCGAGGCCGGACCGACGTGTTGAACCGCGCCGCCATTGATGGTGAGCGTTCCCGTCACGGCCAAGAGGTCGGCCGCCGTACCCGCAGGATCGACCTCGACGCGATAGGTCGAACCTGTTTCAAAAACAGCATTTCCGGAGACGGTCAGAGTGCCGACGGAATTGCCCGGCGCGAGGATTCCCCCGGCTCCGAGCACCAGATTCCCGATTCGCCCAGATCCCGCCAGGATGCCGCCCGTGACGTTGGTCGCGCCGCCGAGGACGCCGCCAACGTTGAGATTGCCACCAGTCACATACAACGTGCCTGTGAAACCGCTGCTGTCGCCTGTAGGCTGGTGGTGCCCGAAACCTGACGCAGGGTGCCGTTTCCGGTCATTCTGGAAGACAAAACAAAATCGGTATCGGTATGGTTGAACACCACCAAGGCTTGGGAATGCCTGAAATTCAGTGTGCCTACTTCGACGCGGCCCGCCTTGGCAGCCTCATTGCCTATCTCGGCACCGATAATCAGGCTACCCCTATCGTGTGGATTGAGGCCAAAGTTCATCGTGCCCGTGCCCTGACCGATCCTCAGAAGACCGCCATCAGACAAACGCACAACACCTGAGCCATTTGCCGCGATGCTTACGCTGGGTCCCGTGACTTCGAATGCGGAGCCAGCTCCCGAAACGTTCACCCTGCCCGTCCCGCTTACGAGGTAGCCAATGGTTGCGTTACCAACGATAGCCTTACCGCCGTTCGTGATAGTCAGCGTTGCGGACGACCCTCGCCCGACATCCAGATTGTTTGCCAGTCTGAACTCAGACCCTGCGCCCGAAATATTTATGTCCGCAGACATACGAGTATAGTCTGCGGTTACGACCCCGCCGTTCTCGATATCAAGGCGACCATCAACCTTGATCTCATAGTTGGATTGCCACAGCGCCCCTTGCCCGGAGACCAGCGCTCTACCGCCGCTGTCGATCCGAGAGCCTGCGGCAGTCACTTGACCGCCATTGAGGATGTTCAGTGTGCCGGTGCCTTCGCCACCGACTTGGAACAGACCCGAACTTTGCCAGCTGGATCCTGCTCCGGATATCGTGACCACGCCGACCCCGGATGCATTTGCACCGATATAGGCGGTCTCTGTCGAGACCCGACCGCCCGCGAGAACTTCCACTTGGCCGGAACCCGCGCCACCGACATTCAGCGTGACGCTGGCGAAACGGCTGTCAGCGCCAGAAACCTTAATCGCCCCTGTCCCGCCAGCCGATCGACCCACCACAGCGTCAATCGCGCGGGTGTATCCGCCGGCGTTGATATTGAGCGTGCCTCTTCCCGCGTTGCCGACGACCAAATCACTGGCGGACAGAAGCTCGGACCCTTCACCCGTTACGGTTATCTCGCCAGACGATCCTGTATTCGAGCCGATCATGGTTGTCTGGCTCTCGAGCGTCGCGCCCGAAGTGACTGTGAGTGTACCGGTCGCAGCTTCACCGACGGTCAATTGGCCAGATACAACGGTATCGCTGCTGATAACCGACCCCGGTCCTTCGACTACCCTGTCCTGGGCAGTGGCGTCTTTCGCCACAACAGATGCTGCAGCGAGGGCACCCCCGAATGCAGCACCCAGCATAAGTCGGCTACGCCACGCCAAAGCGCGGGAAGATTGTTCAGTCATGCAGTGTATCCCCCGGAGGATACCCGACAAAGGGACGTGTGCCCTCGATTTAAGCTGATGCGTAACGTCGCTATCAGTTTAAGCTTAGCCATACCAATACTATTGATGGTGATGTCAGCATTTTTCGCCACACAACGTGCCGGCACGACCTTTAGCTGAGGGTGAGACAGCAAAAAGACCCGCTGTTTAGGCGGGGCTTTTTTGGGTGCGGGAGTAGGATTGGGACCGGCACTACTGATATTAGAATTCCATTCGAACTCAGGTCTGTGCTTACGATTAGGAAAAAGCAGCCTGCTGTTCTGATGCCCTCGTCAGCGGTAGCTGCAATTAATTGCACGTAATTCGAGACCAGCTTTATAGCCAGCTTTGCCATACAGCGTTACGCTAACTTATGGCTCGCAATCCGAATAACCGGCTAGAGAAGTGGGAAGTGGCTATCGTGAAAGCGATGATAGCCACACCTCCACGAAAGAACGATCAAGATATTCTCGCGTATTTCACGCGCCCTACTCGCTCTATCAATCATGCCCGCATCAAAGACATTCGTGATGGAAGAACCCATGCAAATGTGCAGCCCGCTACCAACACTGAACTAATCCAGTTCCTCCAAGCATGGCCTAATGTTGATGGCTGCGGCCTCCACGTCATTGGTGATGAACTTCTGATCAAGGCCAGAGAAGCCATGCTTCAAGCCGTTCAAGGGTTCAACAACCCCAGAGCCCTCTTCAAATCTGAAATATATATTGTGACAGCGGTGATCGCTTGGACGTACCTGCTTCACGCATTTTATAAACGTTCAGGCACGGATTACCGGCATAAGAATCGTGAAGGTGAACCACTTCGCACCAAACACGGAGCAGACAAACACTGGGAGTTAGAAGCGTGTCTAAACCATGCCACCTGCCCTATTGATGACGTGACCAAAGCCAATCTCAGATTTCTAATCGAAATCCGTCATGAGATTGAACATCAAATGACCAAACGGATCGACGACACGATCAGTTCGAAGCTTCAAGCTTGCAGCCTCGACTTCAATACCGCCATCAAGACTTTGTTCGGGACGGAATATGGATTGGACAGGGAGTTGGGGGTCGCTCTGCAATTTTCGGGGATACAGCGTACCCAAAGGGATCAACTCTTAAGGGAACTCGATCTTCCACCGAACCTATTATCTGCGCATCTGGCCTTTGAGAATGACCTTCCCGACGAGGTAATCAAAGATCCTAAGTACGCCTACCGCGTCGCGTATGTTGAGCGTTCGGTAAACAGCCGAGGCAAAGCAGATCAAGTCATCGAGTTTATCCGCCCTGACTCGGCGGAAGGCCTAGAAGTAGCAAGGGTCCTTCTAAAAGAAGCGGAGCGAACGAAGTACAAACCAACAGACATTGTCCGCCTAATGCAAGAAGAAGGGCATGCAGACTTCAGCCTTCATCGCCACCCGCTTATGTGGAAGGAAGCCGACGCTAAAAATCCAGCTCACGCGTTTGGCGTCGAACTACGCCCTGGCGACTGGTATTGGTACGACAAGTGGGTAGACCACGTTCGTGCGCGCCTAGCATGAAGCTCGCGATTTAGCGCACATGCCTCAAACGAAAACTGACCGCAGACGAATGTCATACGGTCAGTGATAATGTTGGGTGCGGGAGTAGGATTTGAACCTACGACCTTCAGGTTATGAGCCTGACGAG
>NZ_JAJKBG010000014.1 GCF_022750635.1 Brevundimonas pishanensis
GAGGCTGTGTAAAAACGGCTTCCATTCGAGCGAATTAGGTTAGTCTCCTGAGGTCTTCAGGAGGTGGGTATGAGCCGCTTCGTTCAGGGTGTAGATCGCCGGCAGCAGACGCTGCTTCCCGAGTGTCTCGATGACTATGTGGCCGAGGATAATCCCGTCCGGGTCGTCGATGTCTTTGTCGATGAGCTGGATCTGAAGGGTCTGGGCTTCGAGGGGATGACGCCTGCGGCGACGGGCCGACCGGCCTATCACCCGGCCATGCTGCTGAAGCTCTATGTCTATGGCTACCTGAACAAGGTGCAATCCAGTCGCCGTCTGGAACGCGAGGCACAGCGCAATGTCGAGCTGATGTGGCTGACGGGGCGGCTGGCACCGGATCACAAGACCATCGCCGATTTCCGCCGTGAGAACGGCGCGGAGATCCAGGCGGCCTGTGCCCAGTTCGTGGTGCTGTGCCGCCAGCTTGGTCTGTTCGGTACGGCCTTAGTTGCCATCGACGGCTCGAAGTTCAAGGCGGTCAACACCCGCGACAAGAACTTCACCGCCTACAAGGTGAAGCGGCGGATTGAACAGGTCGCCGAGCACATCGCCGGCTACCTGCAGGACCTCGACACGGCTGACCGGCATGAGGGCGAGGCTACCGAGGCGCGCTCCGGGCGACTGATCGAGAAGATCGAGCGGTTGCGCGCCCAGATGGCGATGCTGAAAGTCATGGAGGCCGAGATCGAGGCGGCACCGGACGGTCAAGTTTCCCTGACCGATCCCGACGCACGCGCCATGGCGACGTCCGGTCGCGGCAGCGGCATCGTCGGCTACAATCTCCAGTCCGCCGTCGAAGGCGAGCACCACCTGATCGTTGCTCACGAAGTGGTCATGACCGGCTCGGATCGGCAGCAGTTGGCCTCTATGGCAGGAAAGGCCAAGGCCGCCATGGGCGTCGAGACGCTCGAAGTGTTGGCAGACCGGGGCTACTTCTCCGGGGAGGAAATCTTGGCCTGTGAGGCCCTCGGCGTGACGCCCTTCGTGCCAAAGCCGTTGACGTCAGGAGCTAAGGCGAACGGACGCTTTGGCAAGCAGGATTTCGTCTACCTGCCAGATCAGGACGCCTATCGTTGCCCGTCAGGAGCGCTGCTGCCTCACCACATGACGAGCGTCGAACGTGGCCAGACCCTGCATCGCTACTGGGACCGGGCCAGTTGCACCGGTTGCCACCTCAAGCCGCAATGCACGCCCAGCGTCGAGCGCCGGGTCACGCGCTGGGAGCATGAGGCGGTGATCGATGCCCTCCAGATGCGGATGGACCTGAGACCCCGCGCCATGCGCGAAAGGCGAAGCCTGGTCGAACACCCGTTTGGCACGATCAAAGCCTGGATGGGCCACACTCACTTCCTGATGAAACGACTACCCAACGTGAAGACCGAGATCAGCCTCCACATCTTGGCCTACAACATGAAGCGGGTGATGGCCGTACTGGGAACGAAGCCGCTGATGGAGGCGATCAGGGCATGAGATGATGGCGCTCTGCGCCTCAATGCCCGATGCGCGTCAAACCAGCCCAGAACGTTTTTACACGGCCTC
>NZ_JAJKBG010000015.1 GCF_022750635.1 Brevundimonas pishanensis
TCGACATGAGCGTACGCAGCCTTCACGCCCTGCCGGACGGCTCGTCCCTGCAACTGCACGCCACCGCCATCCGTGACGAACAGCACCGCCGCGATGCCAAACCCGGCTATGCCTTCATGGCCGTGTGGCAGCACCCAATCTGAGGCATGCCCCCAATCTTCCCCGTCTTACCCGGCATTTGTGACTTGCCTTCTCCCCGAAATGGGGTCGAGGGTGGTTAACGCCTTTCAAGCGTTACAATAAATGAAAGGTAGAGTGTGGGGAGTAGGGTTCATGACACAGGCTAGGTACACATCGATTGCGTTGACGGCGGGCCTGCTCGCACTCCCGCTGGCTGCCTGTGGCGGCGGCGGTGGTGGCGGTGGTGGCTCGATAATCACGCCTACGCCGCCCGCGCCCCCGCCCCCCACTCCACCGACGCCTCCGCCCACCCAGCCGCCACCCATTCCGGCGCAGTCCGCTCGTGAGTACACGCTGAACTGGGGCGTAGCGGACACCAAGGTCTATTCGGCTTGGCAGGCCGGTGCGACAGGTCAGGGCGTGACTGTCGCTGTGATCGATTCCGGCATCGATATGGATCACCCCGATCTGGCCGCCAACATCTCGCCGCGCTCGACCGACGTGGTCATCGGCCGAAACAGCCCCGAGGGCCCGGACAGACACGGCACCCGCGTGGCCGGCTTTATCGCCGCCCCCTTCAACAGTCGTGGCACCGTCGGTGTGGCGTTCAACGCCTCGATCATGTCGATCCGCGCCGAGGTATCCGACTGCACCGATCCCGAAGACGATGTCTGTTTCAAATCGTCCGATCTGGTGCGCGCTATAGACTATGCCGTCGCCAACGGTGCCCGTATCGTCAACATGTCTCTGGGTGGCGAAGGCCCTCTCGGAGCCGCCTTTGAAGCCGCTCTGAAGCGCGGCGTCGATGCCGGCGTCATCTTCGCCATCGCCTCGGGTAACGAGGAGGGCACCAGCCCAGAATGGCCGGGGCGCTATGCCTCGGACCCGCGCTTCGCGGGGGCTATCATCGTCGTGGGGGCTCACGGTCCTGACGGTGCCATGGCGACATTCTCGAACCGCGCCGGTGTCAGCCAGAACGTATATATTTCCGCACCGGGCAGCGAAGTGGTCGGTGACTGTGAGGACAGCTGCTGGCGCATGGGCGGCACGTCATTCGCTTCGCCAGTCGTTGCCGGTGCCATGGCGCTACTCAAGGAAGCCTTCCCCAATCTGACAGGCCGCGAGATTGTCGAAATCCTGCTGCGCACGGCGGCGGATGCGGGTGACACCGGCACCGATATCGTCTGGGGCCGGGGCAAGCTGG
>NZ_JAJKBG010000016.1 GCF_022750635.1 Brevundimonas pishanensis
GCCTATGTCGGCGGCCCGTTCGGCGATGCCCTTGGCCGCACCACCGGTCTGGCGACCATTGCCTATGACGAATACGAGCGCCTGTTCAAAGTGAACGTGGCCGATGCCTATCGCACGGCACCACGCCAGAGCTTCCAGTCGGAGACGGTGCGCCCGATGGTGCAGTCCACCGTCACCACGCTTGGCCCTGTCGGGACCTATCTGTCGCTGGCCGCGTCTGTCCCTGCGCCGGAGCCCGAGCCCATTCTGGCGCGCAACACCTTGTACAATGCCCCGTGGACGGGAACCGAAGAGCGCCGCGAGGCCCTGTTTGAAGTCTCGACCGGTGCCATGTCCTTCTCGGCATGGCAGGGCGAAGGCGGTGCCCGCTCGCCCTTCCGCACCCGCGCAGGCGACGGCTTTGCCGCTCTGGCCCAGTCCGACCACGCAGTCCGCGGCGTCATGAGTTTCGATGCCGGTGATCAGGGCCTGTTTATCGTAAGCGCCGACAGCGGCTCGGGGGACCGGCGCATGCCCCTGCAGCCGATCCAGCGCGAAGCCGCCTCCTATGCCCGCATGGGGGTGGACTGGCGGACCGCTCAAGGGGGCCTAGCCTTCAGCCTCGGCAGCGTTGACGAGAAGATGGGGCCGCTGGGCACCTATATGCCGCTGAACTCCGATCTGGCCCTGCCCTCGCAGACCAAGTTCACTGCGCTGGGCGGTGACATCCGCCTGAACGAGCGCCTGACCTTGACGGGTGAAGTGGGACTGGGCCGTACCGAGATCGACGGGCGTTTCCTGACGCTGGCCGACAAGGCTATCAGCTCGAGCTGGAACTTCGGACTACAGGCCAGCTGCAAGGGCTGGTGGTCGGGGTGCAGCACCCTGATGTGGGAAATCAGCCAGCCGCTGCGCATCGAGAGCGGGACGTTTGAAGCCACCTTGGCCGACGTGCCGCTGGATTATTTCGATCCGGTGACCTTCTCGCGCCG
>NZ_JAJKBG010000017.1 GCF_022750635.1 Brevundimonas pishanensis
CTAGGCTCAGGACTCATAGCCAAAAGAGCACTGTAGCGGCGAGGGCTATGGCGGAGAGGAAGACGTTCGGGCACCGATCATAACGCGTGGCAACGCGTCGCCAGTCTTTCAGACGACCGAACATGATTTCGATGCGGTTGCGTCGTTTGTATCTGCGCTTGTCATACCGGATGGGCTCGGTGCGGGTTTTACGTCCGGGGATGCAAGGTGTGATCCCCTTGGCTTCCAAGGCGTCCCTCAACCAATCCGCGTCATAGCCCCTATCGCCCAGCAGCCACTGGGCTCTGGGTAGACTATCCAGAAGAGCCGCCGCGCCGGTGTAGTCGCTGACCTGACCAGCCGTCACAAACAGGCTGATGGGGCGTCCATTCGCATCGGTGACGGCGTGCAGCTTGGTATTCATCCCGCCTTTGGTCCGTCCGATCAGTCGCCCGAGGCCCCCTTTTTTACCCGCAGGCTCGAAGCCGTACGGTGCGCCTTTAGATAGGTGGCATCGATCATGACGGTCCGGCGCTCGGCCTGTGCGCCAGACAGGCCCTCCATCATCCGAACGAAGACGCCAGCCTCGCTCCACCGCTTCCAGCGATTGTA
>NZ_JAJKBG010000001.1 GCF_022750635.1 Brevundimonas pishanensis
CCACCTTGGCCGACGTGCCGCTGGATTATTTCGATCCGGTGACCTTCTCGCGCCGTCGCTTCTCGGCCACGCCTACGGGCCGCGAGATCGACATGAGCGTACGCAGCCTTCACGCCCTGCCGGACGGCTCGTCCCTGCAACTACAAGCCACCGCCATCCGTGACGAACAGCACCGCCGCGATGCCAAACCCGGCTACGCCTTCATGGCCGTGTGGCAGCGGAACTTCTGATCAGGACAGCGTAAGCCGAAGTGGGGCCAGTCCGATGGGGCGATTGTCCTCGAACACGCCAAGTGCCGCAGGCGTGGGTACGGGATTGAGGTAGATCCGAACCACCAGATCGCGCGGCATCTTGAGGTGCGGCGCAATCGGCATCGTCAAATCCACGACCATGCTGGGCTGACCCGTCGTATTGGTGAAGGTGTATTCGAAGGCCAGAACCTCGTTGAGCCAGACCCAGATCGTGCGTTCTGCCCGCCCGTCTTCCAGCATCGGAGCATAAAGATATCCGGACAGGGACAGGGTATCCGCCTCTTCCCAACCCGAACCGGCGCGCAGCACGATCTCGCCGAACGGTGGCAAGCTCCAAGGCGCAACGTCGTTGGCCGCCGTCCATCCCGTAGTCAGCAGGGCATGACCGGGGGTCTGGTCCGCGAAGTTGACGGTCGGCGTCTGGCGGAAATCGACATCCAGAGCCTTGGCTCGACGGGCCAGAAACGCGGTAACTTCCGACAGGCGCTCGGTTACCGCAGCCAGTTCACTTCGGACCGTAACCGAGGCGGACTGAACCGGACCACGCTCTTCACGGGCATCGGCATTGCGCTGACGCGCCAGCGCGATCCAGTCATCCCGATCAAACCCCGATGAGGTGACCGGATGTCCGGCGGCGGCATCGGCTGCAAAGGCGCGTTGCCAGATTAACGGTCGCACCGCGAATGGGCATGCAGACAGCATGGGCACCAGCGCCGGTCGCATCAGCGAGGGTTGTTGTTGTTCCCACCAACGCCGTCCATCCTCGAGGGTCTCGTGGAACGCGGCCTTGATGCCCAGAAGAGCTGCCGTATCCTCCCATTTGAACGGGACGTCGATTTCACCATAGGTCCAGAACGCAAATGGCGTGCCCAGCGCGCAGGCGATGATCGCGCCATGCAGCGAGGCGGTCAGCAGAAAGTCGACCGAGGCGATCTGATCGAAGAGCCGTTCCAGTTCCTCCATCGAGGTGACCGCAGGGCTCAGCCCCACATCGGCACCAACCTGTTCTTTCAGGGCATCGCTGCGATCCTTGGCCGAGAAATGCACCATGACCGCGGTCTTGCCCGCCGAGGCTTCATCGCGCTTCGGAGTGTACAGCAGGGGGATCAGAAAACCCGGATCGCCCAGCGGCGTATCCTCGGGCAATCCAAGCGCACGGCGCGTCAAAGGCCCGCGCACACCCCAGAAGTCACAGCGCGCCTGCCTGTCCGCCGACAGCCCTTCTTCTCCCCTCGCACCGCAGCACCAGAAAGCCAGTCGTGATGTTCCGGACAGTCCGCGCAGGTCCTGGTCCACCAGCGCGTCACTAATGGCGCTGCCGACAAGCCGGTACTGGGCCGCATCGACGAATGGCTCCCCCAGCATCCGGTGCACGAAATACTCGCTCAGGTAATCGCCGAAATTAAACGTCGAGGCACCCCGCGTATAATACGGAATACGTTTGTCGATACCTTCGCCCACGCTCAGCTCCCCGCCATGGTCTTCAGGCACTAAAAAGGCCTGAAGACGATCTCTCGCCTTCAGGCCTAGTGACTGTTCAGCCGTCAGTCCAGCTTAGATCAGGCGCGCTCGACGCACAGGGCGACGCCCATGCCACCGCCGACACAGAGGGTGGCCAGACCCTTCTTGGCTCCCGAACGTTTCATTTCGAACAGCAGGGTGGTGAGGATGCGCGCACCCGAAGCACCGACCGGATGGCCGATAGCGATAGCGCCGCCGTTGACGTTCACCTTGGCCGGATCAAGGTTCAGTTCCTTGACCACGCACAGCGACTGGGCAGCGAAGGCTTCGTTCGACTCGATCAGGTCGAGGTCTTCGATTTTCCAGCCAGCCTTTTCCAGAGCGCGGGTCGAGGCCGGGATCGGGCCGGTGCCCATGATCGCCGGATCAACACCTGCAGTCGCCCACGAAGCGATGCGGGCCAGCGGCTCCAGACCGCGCTTGGCAGCTTCTTCGGCCGACATCAGGACCAGAGCGGCGGCACCGTCATTGATGCCCGAAGCGTTGGCGGCCGTAACCGAGCCGTCCTTCACGAAGGCCGGACGCAGCTTTTCCATGGCCTCGATGGTCGCACCGTGACGGATGTATTCGTCCTGATCGACGATCACGTCACCCTTGCGACCCGGAACGGTCACCGGAACGATTTCCTCGGCAAACTTGCCTGCCTTTTGGGCGGCTTCGGCCTTGTTCTGGCTGGCGACGGCGAACTGGTCCTGCTCGGCGCGGCTCAGTTCCCACTTGTTGGCGATGTTCTCGGCGGTTTGACCCATGTGGTAGCCGTGGAAAGCATCCAGCAAACCGTCGCGCAGCATGTGGTCTTCGAGCGTAACAGCGCCCATCTTGTGACCCGTGCGCAGGACTTGCAGGTGCGGGGCCTGCGACATGGATTCCTGACCACCGACGACGACGATATTGGCATCGCCCTGCGCAACCTGCTGATAGCCCAGAGCCACTGCACGCAAGCCCGATCCACACAATTGGTTCAGCGACCAGGCCGCCGCTTCCTTGCGGATACCGGCATTGATGGCAGCCTGACGTGCCGGTCCCTGACCTGCGCCCGCCTGCAGCACCTGACCAAGGATGACCTCATCCACTTCCTCGCCCGAGACGCCTGCGCGCTCCAGAGCGCCCTTGATGGCAATCTCGCCCAGCTTTGACGCCGGGAGCGACGAAAGCGAGCCGAGGAAGGAGCCAACCGGAGTACGGGCGGCAGAAACGATGACGACGTCTTTCACAATATTCACTCCCACAGGATTTTTCCCGTCTTCGCACATGCAGCAATCGCGGTGCAAGTTAGGCTTGGGTGTTATCGTTTTGGAGAGCGGGCCTGTGCCATGTCATCTTCCCGCCTCTATGGTGTTGAACGGTGCCCGCGTTTGCGAGTTCTAAGACAAGTACCCGCGTTGCAAACTGTCCCCCGAACGGATTCCTCGCATGACCGATAAAGTCCCAGTCCTCCGTCGCCTAGGCCGCCACATGATGAAGGCGGACGCTCTGGATATGGAAGAGCATTACGAAAGCCGCGCTGCAAAGCTGGCGGACCTTTGGGTGCACCTCATAGGGCTGATTGCTGCACTGGTCGGTGCCGGGGTTCTGGCGACGCTGGCGGGCATCTACTCGGGCATCGGGGCAATGGCGGCGACCTTGCTCTACAGCCTGTGCCTGATCGGTATGCTGACAGCCTCGACTATCTATAACCAGACACATCCCTGCGCCGCGCGTCCTGTGCTGCGCCGGCTGGACGAGGCCTTCATTTTCCTGATGATCGCAGGCTCCTATACCCCCATCACCACCCAGCGTTTCGAGGGCTCGCTTTCGATCGGGTTCACGGCTCTGGTCTGGGCGATCGGTCTGGGCGGTGCGTTCGCCAAAATGTTCGTCCCGCGCCTCAGCGATGTCTTCTGGTCATGCGTCTATGTGCTGTTCGGGTGGCTGATTGTCTTTGCGATCAAGCCGATGATCGACACCGTATCGCCGGTGGCGCTGGGACTGCTGGTGGCCGGTGGCGTGACCTATACGGTCGGTGTGCTGTTCTTCATCAACCGCGCCCTGAAGTTCCGCCGCGCTATCTGGCACGGCTTTGTCGTCGCGGGCGCGGGCATGCACTGGGCCGCCATTCTGATCGGCGTGGTTCTAGCCCCGAATTTCGGCTGAGTACGCCCATCACCACAGTTTGAAAAACGAGACTCGCCTTAGCGCCCGCAATGCGTGATGGTGTGCTGCACAAAAGCGCGAAAAGCGCCGCAGGACATAGTTCTTCACAGGGTGGAATGCACATGGGTGTGGTCGTCATCAAGAAGTACGCCAACCGCCGGCTCTATAATACGGCGTCCAGCAGCTATGTGACGCTGGACGATCTGGCGCAAATGGTGCGTCAGGGAGTCGAGTTCGTCGTCTATGACGCCAAGTCCAATGACGATCTGACCCGCCAGATCCTGACCCAGATCATCTTCGAACAGGAGAACCGCGGCGAAGCCCTGCTTCCGGTTCAGTTCCTACGACAGTTGATCGGTTTCTACGGCGACAAGATGCAGTCGGTCCTGCCGTCCTATCTGGAAATGTCGCTGGACAGCTTCACCCGCCAGCAAGACGAGCTGCGCCAGCAGTTTACCCGCGCCTTCGCCCAGACGCCGGGCGGCACGATCATGGAAGAAGCCGTACGCCAGAACATGGCCATGTTCGAGCGCGCCATGCGAATGTTCCCGGGTTTCGGTACAGCCACGCCTCCTGCCTCGCAGGCTGAGGCGTCTGAAAAGCCGGAAAAACCCGCCGACGATCTGAGCGAAATGAAACGCCAGATGGCGGCCATGCGCGAACAGCTGGATCGCCTTTCCAAGGCGTCCGGTCAGTAAGATGACGAGGCCTGTCGAACCGGTCTCAGCGGCCGGATCACAAACGGGCGTCGACGCTGTTGGTCCCCGACACGGCGACCGGCGTCAGGGCGACCGCCGTAAACCCGCAGGCTCCCAAACGACAGCTGTTGTCCCTACGGGTGTCGAGGCGAAGCCCTCGGCAAAGCCTGCCTGCGTCCCCGCACCACCACCGGCGGCATTTGCCGCGCAGGTGCTGGGTCAGCCCGGCAAAAAGCGCGGGCTCAAGGGTGGGCCCGAGGTGCTGGATGCTGCCCGCAGCACCTATTTAAGTCGCGAGTTTTCCGGCTCTAAGGACCGTCGCCCTTCACCGGGTGTGCGTCGTAAAGCCGAAATCTGAAAACTGGCATCCGGTTTGCTGGGCATGACGGCATCACCGCGCCGGAGCCCGCATGTCAGCCCTTTACACGCCTGCCGTCCGACTGTTCGAACTAACGCTCGTCAGCCTGATCTTCCTGGCTTTTAGCTAGGCTCCGTATTCCTCGACCTTACCCGGCGAGCGGCTGCGTGACTTGAGCCACATCACGCCCAGAAGATCAGAGAACGAGGCCTTGAGACGCCCCCAGTTCGTATACTTGGAGCGGCCCGTCTCGCGGTGGCGGTGATCGACGTCCATATACAGGTTGCGATAGCCCTCGCGGATCATCAACGCGGGCAGATAGCGGTGCATGTGATCAAAATACGGAAGGCGCAAGAAGGCCTCGCGCCGGAAAACTTTCAGGCCGCAACCGGTATCATCGGCATCGTCCTGCAACAGGCGTTTGCGGATACGGTTGGCCCACAAAGAGGCGCTGCGTTTGGCCGCACTGTCCTGCCGCTTGGCGCGTCGGCCGCCCACCAATCCGACCTCAGCCGGTGCCGCGCGCAAGGCTTGGACCAGACGCGGCGCGTCGTGGGGCGGATTCTGTCCATCGCCGTCCAACGTTACGATAATGGACCCCCGCGCCGCCAGAACACCGCTGCGCACCGCCCGCGATTGTCCCGCATTCTGACCATGCGACAGCACGCGCAGCATCGGCAGTTCATCCTTGGCGGCGCGCAGGCGCTTCAGGGTGTCATCCCGGCTGGCATCGTCGACGAAGATCATTTCAAACGACTGGCCCTCAAACGCTGCCGCAATATCGCGCGCCAGAGTAACGGCTGCCCCCGCCTCGTCATGGACGGGCACGACCACCGATATAAGGATCTCGTCGGTAGGGTCAGGCGACAACGGCGTCGAAGCGATAGAGGTCATAGCGTGGATGTAACCCAACATTCGGCGTTCGGATATGCCCTGTGCCGAACCGATCAATCTATTGCGCGGCAAAAGCTTTCACCCTTTGAGCGACGCGTGATACGACTATGGTCATGACGCGTCCGAACCTGGATCGATTTATCGCCGGATGGCGCGGCCCTGCGCTCGCGGCCTTGCTCACCCTGATTGCCGGGCTTCCGGGGCTTTTGCTGCTCCCGCCGCTGGATCGGGATGAAGCGCGATTCGCCCAAGCCACATCGCAGATGCTGGAAAGCGGCGACTTCGTGGACATCCGCTATCAGGATCAACCGCGTTGGAAAAAGCCGGTCGGCATCCACTGGATGCAGGCCGCTGTGGTCGCGACCGTTTCTGATCCGGCGCACAGGGCCATCCAGCCCTACCGCATTCCCTCCCTGCTCGGGGCGATGCTGGCGGCGTGGGCCGTAGCATGGCTGGGATCGGCCACTCTTGATCGCCGCGCCGGTTTTCTGGCGGGGGCCATATTAGGCACGACCTTCCTGCTATCGACCGAAGCCGGTATCGCCAAAACAGATGCCATGTTGTGCGGCCTCACGACGCTGGCACTGGCCGCTCTGGCTCGGATTTATCTGGCGACGCGGGCGGGCGAGACACCGCAAAGATCCCACAAGCTTCTCTTCTGGCTAGCCATCGGCCTGTCCATCCTGATCAAGGGCCCCATTGGCCCGATGGTCGCCCTGCTGACCATTCTTGCCCTGACACTATGGGACCGGAACGTCCGCTGGCTGGGCAAGCTGGGATGGGGTTGGGGCATACCGGTATTGGCCCTCATCGTCGGGCCGTGGGCCATCGCCATCACTATCGCTACTGACGGCGGTTTCTGGCGTCAGGCACTGGGCGGCGATCTTGCCCCCAAGCTTGTCGGCGCGCACGAAAGCCATGGTGCGCCGTTCGGTACCTATCTGGCCCTGTCGCCCATTTTGCTGTTCCCCGCGACGCTGCTGTTGCCTGCTGCCATCGTCACCGCATGGAAGCGCCGCGCCGAGCCCATCGTCCGTTTCGCCATCTGCTGGATGCTGCCCGCGTGGCTGGTGTTCGAACTGGCACCGACCAAGCTGGTTCACTACACCCTGCCGACCTTCGGTGCGCTGGCGCTCTTGATGGCTGCTGCGCTGACGCAGCCGCTGGGGCGCTTCTCGCGATGGGCGGGGGCCGGACTTAGCCTACTTGTCGCCGTCACCCTCAGCTTTGTCGTGCTCTACGGCCTGACCGAGTTTGGCCGCTCGACGGCACAGACATGGGCCAATGTGACGATTGTCAGTCTGGTGATGGCCGCTGCCATCGGCGGATTCATGCTGATCAACCGCGCGGCGGTGACGGCTATTCTGGCAGCTATGATCTTCGGGGTTATCGGTCACGCTACCTTCAGCGGCACCCTGCGCCAGCTCAAACCTTTGTCTGTTGCTCCGCAACTGGTGCAGACGCTGAATCGCGCCGGTGTCCATCCCGCGCAAGGGCATATCCCCGGCCCAATCGCGATCACCGGCTTCCATGAACCCAGCTTCGTCTTCCTGACGGGACGCGAGACCCAGCTGACCGACGGTGCCGGCGCGGCCAAGGCATTGGCCGAGGGACGCCCCGCTATCGTCGAGGCGCGCGATGACCGCAGCTTCCGCATGGCATTGGCAGAGCTTGGCACCTCGAGCCGGTCGGTCGGCGAAGTGCGCGGCCACAACTATTCCAACGGCGAGGACGTACGACTGACTGTCTATGCTCCAACCGTGACCGAACCTCAGGACGCCCCCCGCCCATGACGCGCCGCTTTATCGAAATCGTCGAGGTCGGCCCTCGCGACGGCCTCCAGAACGAGAAAACAGTCCTCACCCCCGAGGTGCGTCTGGAATTCGTTCACCGCCTCGAGACCGCGGGTGCAAAGCGCATCGAGGCCGTCAGCTTCGTCCATCCCAAATACGTACCCCAGATGGCCGGCGCAGAAGAGGTCATGGCGGGCCTTCCCCACGAGAGTGGGCGCAGCCGCATCGGCCTTGTGCTGAACGGCAAGGGCTATGACCGCGCACTGGGCACCCCCGTGGACGAGGTCAATATCTCCCTGTCGGTCAGCGAGGGTTTCGGCCTCAAAAATCAGGGACTGGCTCCGAAGGAACAGCTCCAGATGCTGTCCGATATCGTTGCCGGCCGCGCCAATGCCGAGGGCGCGGGCGAAAACGTCCCGTCATTGTCGGCAACGCTGTCATGCGTCTGGGGCTGCCCCTTCGACGGCGAGATTTCGGTGGATCAGGTCAGCGACATGGTTGGCGCAATCGCCGAACTCGGGCTCAAGGAAATCGCGCTGGCCGACACCATCGGCGTCGCCGATCCGTGGAGCGTCACGCGCAAGATCGAAGCCGCCCGCAAGGTGGCCCGGGAAGCCAAACTGCGCCTGCATTTCCACGACACGCGCAATACCGGCCTCGCCAACGCCTATGCAGGCGTAGAGGCGGGCGTCGACATTCTGGATGCCTCGGTCGGCGGTATTGGCGGTTGTCCGTTTGCACCGGGTGCTACGGGCAATTTGGCCACCGAAGACCTTGTGTATGCACTTCATCGTGCAGGCTTTGAAACCGGATACGATCTAGACGCGTTGATCGACACCGCCCGTTGGATCGGCATCCATCTTAATCGCCCCGTCCCCAGCGCGCTCAGCCGCGCCGGTGCGTGGGGCTGAAATAACTGACAGCGTCCTAGATGATCACCGCCTGTATTGACGGCTTCAACCTCGCCATGCCGCACGGCACGGGTATCGCCACCTATGGCCATACTCTGCTGGAAGGCATCGCCAATATCGGCGCTCGGGGTCAGGTGCTGTACGGCCCGTCGGTGGGTCGTCAGGAAACCGCGGTGATGGACGAGGTCGCCGTCATTGCCAGCACCAACCGCTCGCGCAAGGGCGGCTTTGCCCGCGCTCTCAGCACCCGCACGGCCCGCTTTGGCCGCAACGCCCATGCTATCACGCCGTCCGATCAGGTCATCTGGCCCACTGACGGCATGCGTCGCCCAAGAGCCGAGGCCTATTGGCTGGCCCATGAAATCTTCTATCTGGCCAACCGCGCCTATCACCAACACGGCACCATTACGCCGGTGCGCTTTGATGCCGGACGCAGTGGCATAGCCACGCCGGACGTCATGCACTGGACTTGCCCCATGCCCCTGCATGCGCCGCAGACGACCAATATCCTGACGGTGCACGACATCATCCCGCTGAAGCTGCCGCACACCACCAAGGAGCAGAAGCCGGCCTACTATCGTCAGCTCAAGGCCAGTTGCGAGCGTGCAGACCACATCATCTGCGTGTCCGAGCACACCAAGCGCGATCTACTCGAAGTCTGCGCCATCGCAGATGACAAGGTGTCGGTGACCTATCAGCCTGTGATCCAGCCGGAAGCCGGTGACCGCGATGCCGATGCCGAATGGCTGGCCAACAATCTCGGTCTCGAGCCGGAAGGCTTCTTCCTGTTCTATGGCGCGATCGAGCCGAAGAAGAATCTTGGCCGGATCGTCGAGGCCTATTTGGAAAGCCGGAGCAAGACCCCTCTCGTTATTGTCGGCGGTCGCTCGTGGCTGGACGAATACGAGACCGGTCTGCTGAACAGCGTGCTGGAGCATGGCAACAGCAAGATCATCAAGCTGGATTATATGCCCCGCTCCGTGCTGGATCGCCTGATCCGCACAGCCAAGGCCACCCTCTTCCCGTCGCTCTACGAAGGCTTTGGCCTACCGGCTCTCGAATCCATGGCCGCGGGTACCCCGATACTGGCGTCGAGTGGTCATGCACTGGAAGAAGTGGTCGGAAATGCCGGTGTGGTCGTGGATCCCTACGACCCTGTCGCCATCCAACGGGCCATTATTCAGTTGGATAGTGACATGGATTTACGCCGCGACCTGAAAGTATTGGGCGCAGAACGTTCCAATATGTTTTCAGCGCAGAATTACCGGCAACGCTTAGAAAGCGTTTATCGTACGGTTGGTTTGCTGTAATCGTGACGCGCTGGAACCGGAGCATCTAGGGGCCGTATGCCACAAGTCCAAAGCCAAGGGGCAAATCGCCTGGGGACGCGCCGTTCGCGTCTTCGTTCGTTCTGCCGCGCACCTGTCGAGCTTGGCCGTACGCTTTACGCATTGATCATGCGTGAGATGATGACGCGCTATGGCCGCGAAGGCATCGGTTTCTTCTGGCTGATTGCCGAGCCGCTGGCCTTCTGTCTGGGCGTGATCATTCTGTGGTCTGCCATCAAGCCCGAATACGAGCACGGCATCCGCGTCGCACCCTTCACCATGAGCGGGTACATGTGCCTGCTGCTGCTGCGTCACCTTGTGACCCACTCCCTGCATGCCCTTCAGGCCAATACGGGCCTGCTGTTCCATCGCAAGGTGCAGCCGCTTCACATCTATCTGGCCCGCGCTATCCTCGAAATTCTCGGCTCCACCCTCGCCTTCTTCATCGTCTATGCCCTGCTTCTGGCATTGGGACAGGTGGACATGCCCAAGGACTGGATCCTGCTCTATTCGGGCTGGTTCATTCTAGCGTGGGTGTCGTTCGGCTTCGCCATGGTCATGGCCGCCTTGTCGATCCGCTATGAAGCGGTGGAACGCCTCAACAACCTGACGCTGTACATCATGATCCCGCTTTCGGGTGCCTTCGTGATGGCCGAGTATGTGCCCGCATCCTATCGCGAGTACTTCCTGTACATCCCCTTCCCGCACGCGATTGAAATGGTCCGCGCCGGTATCTGGGGCGAGTTTATTCCGACGCACTACACGGCCTGGTACCCGATTGCCTTCGGAGGCGTTCTGATGCTTCTTGGCCTGATAATGCTGAAAATCTACGGCAACTACATCGAAACCGAGTGATAAATGTCTGATCAAGCTGAAATCCGCTTCCTAGAGCCGCTGGATCAGACGCGCTCGACCAAGCGCAAGTCGCGCTGGTGGCAGAAACCCGTTGTGGTGGCTGGCATCATTGTGGTCGTGCTGCCGACGCTGGCGTCTGCGGTCTACAATCTCGCCATCGCGTCGCCGCGCTATGTGTCCGAGACCCGTTTCGTTGTGCGCCGCGCTGGCCAGTCCGGACCGAACGCGCTGGGCCTTTCGCTGGCCAGCGTGGGTCTGTCGCCCACCCCGACCGACGCCTTTATCGTCCACGAGTTCACTCGCTCGCGGGCCAGCGTCGACTTCCTGAAAAAGCGCCACAACCTGTCGAACATCTTCATGTCGACACAGGCCGATCCGCTGTCGCGGGCTGTCCGCCCCTGGCAGAAGGGTACGGGCGAAGACCTGTACAAGGGCATCCAGCGCTTCGTGACGGTGGGCTATGATTCCACCACCGGCATCAGCACCCTGCGCGTCGAGGCCTTCACGCCCAAGGACGCGCAAGCGGTCGCCCAAAGCCTGCTGACCGGTGGCGAAGAGATCGTCAACGGCATCAATGCCCGCTCGTCGCAAGCCGCCATTGATGAAGCCGAGCGCACCGTCCGCGAGGCGACCGAACGCGTCAAAGCCACCCAGAACGCTGTGACCAGCTTCCGTAACCGCGAGCAGATCGTCGATCCGGAACACATGGCCAAGGCCAGTGCCGAGCTTCTGGGCGGTCTGATGGGTGAACTGGCGACGCTGGAGGCTGAGCGCCGCCAGATCGCACGCGACACGCCGCAAAGCCCGCTGCTGCAGCCGCTGGACCGTCGCATCGAATCCTACCGCCAGCAGATCGCCGAAGAGCGCGTCAAGATTGCCGGCACCTCGACCTCGTTGGCCCCCAAGATCGCCTCCTATGAGGAACTGGTCTTCCAGCGTGACGTCGCCACCCGCACCCTGACCGCCGCAAATCAGGCGCTGGAGACGGCGCGTGTGGATGCCCGTCGCCAGTTGCTGTTCCTTGACCGCGTCGTCGAGCCGAACCTGCCGGATGCTTCGACCCAGCCGCGTCGTCTGATGAACATCTTGACGGTATTCGCTTCGTGCCTGCTCATCTTCGCCTGTGGCTCCCTGATGTGGGCAGGCGTGCGCGAGCACCGCAACGAATGATGTCGGATACCTTGCAGGAAACCCCGGAACGGCTGGCGCTTGATGTGCGCCAGTTGGCCAAGACCTATCCCAATGGTCACAAGGTTTTCGACGAACTCAGCTTCTCGCTGCGCCCCAAGGACCGCCTCGCTCTTTTGGGCCGCAACGGTCAGGGCAAGTCGACGCTTATCAAAATGCTCGGAGGCGCGCTGATGCCGACCTCCGGCTCCATCAACTGGGGCTGCACAGCGTCATGGCCTATCGGCTTCGGGGGCGGCTTTCAGGGCAGTTTGTCGGGGCACGACAACATTCGCTTCCTCGCCCGCCTGTACAACAAGGACATCGAGGAGACGCTTCACCGCGTCGACTCCTTTGCCGAGCTGGGCGAAAAGCTGAAGCTGCCTGTGCGGCACTATTCGTCGGGTATGCGTGCGCGACTGGCGTTCGGCCTGTCTCTGGCGATCGAGTTCGACTGCTACCTGATCGACGAACTGGTCGCCGTGGGCGACAGCCGTTTCCAGCGTAAATGTCAGGTCGAACTGTTCGAGCGCCGTCAGGAACGCACCTTCATCATTGCATCACACGACATGCACCTGATCACCTCGCTGTGCGATCGCGCGCTGATTATCGAGAGCGGCAAGGCCAAGATGTTCGACGACATCGAGGAAGCCGTAGACGTCTATAGTTGGCTGAGAGCCGCTTAATGCCCCCCCTTGGCCCCCTTGTATTCGTCCCGTTTTCGCTCGAGTCGCATGCGGTTATCGCCCGCCTGCAACAGATGGCGGCCGATCAGGGCAAAACGCTGGAAGTCACCTATGACAAGGTGACCGACGAGCGGATTGCCAATCTGACGTCCGACATCACGGTCTTTCACGACATAGAATTCGGCCAGTTCACTCAGGGTGGAGCCCGTTGGACGGTCGTGCCGGCCTCTTCGCTGGCGAGTTACCTCGGCTTCCACCGCGCCATGCAGCCCGACCAGCCTGAGTACTGGGTGCGCAGCCATGCGTCCGGCGCAGCCATGGGCGTGGCGTGGCTGGAGGCGAGCGGCGCGCAGGTTCTGCGCTTTGCCGACGTCCCCGCGGGGGACACGAGTTCCGTTTCGCCGGAATCGGTAAAGCTGCTGTCGGATATCTTTGCCGAGTGGCCCATTCCGCGCGGCAAGAGTTGGGACTGGCGCGACGCCTTCATCGCAAGCTCGCCGGAATACAAAGCCGATCAGGACGGTTGGGTGGACCTGACCGGACGGGCCCGTCACATCCTTACCGGCCCCTATATCTTCCTGCCCGCAGGCATCTGGAACGTCGTGATGGACTTCGAGGTCGACGTCGAGACAGGTGTACCGCGTTTTGCGTTCCAACTGGGTGGAGCGGCGCTGGAGAAGACGCTGTTCACCACCCTGATCCGCAAGTCGGGCCGCTATCAGGTCAGCCTGGATGCCAAGCTGGATCGTCCCGATGCGGCTCACTGCATGGTGGCGACCGATGCCGCGCAACTGCAGGGCTTCCTGCGCCTTGGTAATCTGAAGCTGACCTACGTTTCGCCGTTGGAAGGCTAACGCCTGCGGAGGCTAGTTACCGGTCAGACGGGCGTAGGGGCGATCCATATCGGTTGCCGGTGACGGGATATTGCCCAGAGGGGACGAAGCGCGTTCGACCAGGAAATGGTCGATATGCATGCGATCTTCGTTCATCAGCCCGTAAAGGGCGGCCTCTGACGCCAGATCGCCCTTCCACGTCCGATATGACGGTCCGTACATGGACTGCAGCATGATGAGCGCCCGCTGCGCTAGGGCCGCAGAATAAATGACAGCTGGGCTTGCAGGCAGCACCGCGGTCGGGGCGGCAAAGCCACTGACAATCGCGGCGCGGGCACGCTGAAGGGCGTCCTCGGCCCCATAGGTGCCAAAGTATGCCGCCCGCCCCTGCCGGAACAACTGATACGGCTTCACGGTCCACGGGAAAACCTGACCGCGCTCCAGCACGATATAGAACCGCTCGCTGGCCAAGGCCCCGAGCGCTAGATGGCCGTCCTTCGCGGCAACCGTTATCTCGGGCCGGACACCGATTTCCAGATCACCGCCAAGGGCCTCGATGCCCTCGGGTGCGGGGAAACCCAGCGTAGCCCTGAGGTTGTGCCCGCCCACTTGCGCGGCGCGCAGAGAAGCAAGGGTGACCTCGAGGCTGACCGACGGGTCTACCCCGTTGTCACCCTCGATGATCAGAACCTCGAGGACGGGGACCGCCTCAGCGGGCATCAGCCTGCCCTGCTGCGGCGTAAACATGTCCGACAATCCGCCGCCATTCTGCGTTGAAGCGCTCCTGGCCCGACACGCTCTCATAAGCCTCAAGGCCGACGGCCTTCATAGCTTCGCGCGCCTTGGTACTGTTGAGCAGGCGGATAATCTCGGCGGCGAACTCCGGACCGCTGTCAAACGTGGGGATGCGCTCAACAGCCTCGCTTTCAAGGCCACGCATCGCCACCGAAGTCGCCACGAATGCGGCACCTTCCTCGAAGGTTTCCAGCGTCTTGATGGAGATACCCGTTCCACGGCGATCCGGCAGGATGGACACCTTGCTCAATGCACGAATGGTCGTCAGGTCATTGACGAAGCCTGCATAGAATACGCCCTCCAAACCGGCGAACGATTCATACAGCTTGTCGCTAAGACGGCCGGTGATGACCAGCCGTTTGCCCAGTCGCTTCAGGTGCGGCTTGTACACCTCGTTCATGAACCAGTGGGCGGACTCGACGTTGGCGGGGTGTGAGTCCCCCGCCAGCAGCAGATCGAAAGTGTCAATGCCCTGATACCACTCGCTCCAGCCTTCGCTGGCCACCATGTCGCTGATGCGTTTCATCGCGGGGTTTGGCTTGCGGGACGGGATGTAGGGCACCAGAAGGGCCGATTCCTTGGCCGACAGGCTGATAATGCGGTGCTCTTCGGGCGCGACGTTGATGACGTAATCGAAGGTACCGATTTCCGCCATCTCGTCTCGTAGCAGTCCGGCAAGACCGGCCGGCATTTCGTCACGGGCATCCACCAGCGGCCATTTGGCCATCTGGTAGGACTGGATGTCGTGGGTCTCGAGGATCTTTGGACCGCCGCAATAGCGTTTGGCCCAGCCGCTGTGGAAGACGTGGTTCACAACAGTGAGGTTAGCGTTCTTGCAGGCCGTCAGCAGGTGCGGTTCAACGATGTCCGCCGCCGCGATGCGTGCCTGCTGCTGGTAGAAAGGCGTCAGCTTCAGGAAGTCGTTGCTGTCTTCCAGCTGCTCCATACGCTCCGGAGAGACGAACATGATGCGCTGGACATTGCCGCGGGTATAGACCGAGTTTTCGCGCAGCAGGGTCCACAGATAATCCATGCTGGCATCGGCGCGGACGGCCTTGTCGAACATGAAGGTCTGGATGACGAAATAGCCCGCATTCACGAAAAAGCGGATCTGCGCCTCCATTGCGAACGAACTGCCGCAACGTCCCCATGCCGGCATGACGACCACAACCACCTTCGGATGATCGTCGCCGACCACCGCAGGCACAGTCTGGCCGGCAATGACGCGCTGGACGACATCGGTCGCAAAGCGGCGACGGGCTTCGGCCATTGTGGCGTTCGTCCGATCGGCGGCCTGTGGCGAGATGCGCGACTTCCAGACGCTGTAGATCATGCCCGGAAGTTCCGAGACATGCTGGAAGATCGTTACGTCGGCATAGTCCTGTGTGCGGGCCATGGTGGTGTCGGCGGGCACCAGGCAAGGCACACCGATAACCGAGCAGTCGTGCAAGACCGCACTCACGCGTTTTGCGTAGTGCTCGGCCACATAGCTCAGCACCACCAGATCGGCATCGGCCAGGGCGCGGATGTAGTCGTCGTTATCGTCGGTATCGACGAAGGTGACCTCGTCACCCAGCACTGCCGCGATATCGCGAAGAGGCCGGATCGCATTCTGGTGATAGATGACCCGCAGGTCCATCTCCACACCCTGCCCTCGCATCAGGGCAATCGACGCCTTCAGGGCCTCGCAAGCTTCGGGCTTGAGGTCCACTGCACGGGCTACGACCTTGAAGGGACGATCTTTAAGAGCCGGACCGGAGCGATTTTCTCGCAGGCGCTGCTCGGCCTCCTCGCCGCCGATGGCCTTCATGACCACCGGCAAGTTGGCCAGACCTTCGAACAGGCCGCACGGCACGCCGAACAGGTCCTCGCATTCCTCGGCCAGCTCGGGGCTGGTCGCGAGAAGATAGTTGTTCTTGAACGGCGAACCCGACTTCAGGCGCTGGGCCATGCTGTCGAAGTGCGAATAGGAGTAGTAGCGATCCAGGAAGGTGCGTGCGTCCGACGCCTCGGCACCGAAGTGGAAAAGGTAGTGGGCCTCGGCCTCTACAACCTTGTCGATACCCAGACGCAGACGGGCTTCGGACAGGCTCTCCATCATGCCGGGCGTGACCGTATGGAAGAACAGGCGGTCGCCTGCACCTAGATCCAGTTCCTGGATCAATCCGGCCAAGGCCTCGGCATAGTCATCGTGGTTGAACGGATCGGCAATGACGCGGCGCTTTTCCGATTCCAGAGCCGCGCGTGCAGCCTCGCGCTTGATCGCCTTCAGACGTCGGTCGCCAAGCTCGACCGAAGCCCGGTCGTTACGATCCCAAGCCAGTTTGATGTCATGCTCTACGCGGTTGATCTTGCGCGTGTAGCGCTGTGCCAGGGCGCGCTCGGCGGCGTTATCGCGGCTCAGGTTATGGCGCGTCACCACCTTGTCGTGCTGGTAGAAACCGTGCGTGAAAATGCGGTGCTCGATGATCTCGGGATGCAGGGCCGAGATGCTGGGGGAGTTGCGAGCAGAAGCCAGATGGAACTCGTAACCATTCGCCCCAGCCGAAGCCGCAAAGGCGACCGCATACTGCCATTTGTCGCCTGTGGTGCCGTCAAAGCTGGGGTCGACCAACACGAAGCGTGGTTTGCGAGCAGCCATAATCAATTGCTATCCTTGGACTGGATGTCGAAGCCAATGATTTTGAAGGGTTTGTGCGAGCGCTGAACCACGCGCAGCTCGACCTGATGTCCGGCCAGTTCCATAGGCCAGTCGAACACCACCGTTGCCGTGTATCGACCATCCGGCGTCAATTGCAGTCGGGCCTCGCCAAAGCTCTTGTCGACGGACGGACAATAGACATCAAAGCCCGCATCCATCTTCGCGCCTGACTTATCAGCAACGTTCTCGGCCAACAGTGTCAAACTGTAACCGCCCGGCAGAAGCTTCTTGTAGGGGCCGTAAAGCGCCGTTTGCTGGCTACCGCGATCCAGCTTGCTGACGATCACGCCGTCGCCCGCCTCCTGCGCGATACCGCGACGGATTTTGAACCCCTGAAGCGTCAGCGGGCCGCGAATGGTACCGGGTTCCAGATAGTCGCTCAGGACGCCCGGCAGCGGGATGTTGGCGTAGCCGCCCTTGACCTGAAGCGCCTTTTTAAACCCGTCCAAAATGACGTCATCGTCAGGACCGTCCTGCGCGATGTGGATACCCAGACCTTCAACGCCCGCCGTTTGCGCCGAAAGGCGCGCATAGATTCGGTCGATACGGGTCTCGTAATAGTCCACCAGCGCTTGCTGGCGCACCGCCGACATCTGCTGCTCGGCCTTTAGGATCGCCAGATCTTGCGCGATGGCGTCATAGCCGGCTTCCAACTGGCGCACGCGGCCATTCAGGTCCTTCGGACGACGGGCTTCCAACTCCTGTTTGATGAAGTTGAGCGTCTTGTTCCGGAACCGTGCGATCTTTCGCTTTGCCGCCTTCATAGGGTCTCCTGGGAGTCGGCGCGAACCAGTCGCGCTAGCAGTGTTTCAATGGGGGCCACCGACGCTACAGCCGTCTCTACAGCCGTCGCGGGTTCGCGCAGGGCGTCCACGACAGCGTCAGCAATGTCCCACGTCTCGTAAGGTTCAGCCACATTGATAAAACGCCAGATGCCGGTGGCCTCGCGGAAGGCCTGATAGCGGCTGGCGACAACGCGGATGTTATGGGTCTGGGCCGAAACCAGCGTGCCGCTGGTCTCGCCACATGACGGATATCTCAGGTTAAAGATCAGATCGGATTCGCGGATATAGCGCTCGAACTCGTCTTGCGGCGGATAGTCGACGAACTCGACATGATCACGCAGCCCCAGACGTTCGGCCATTTCAACCACATCATAGTCCGGCACCGGCGGGCGCTTGCCTACAATGCGCAGCTTCACGCGTGCGCGCTCTTTAGCGTTCATGCGATCCAGAGCCAGTGTGACACCCTTTAGGACGCTCGCCACCCGCTTGGGCGGAGTGACCCAACCGAACACGCCGATGTTGAAGCTGTTGCCGGTGCGCTTGGACGGCGACGTACCGGCAGGATCGTGGTCATGCTTTTCGCGCGGGTGGGCGCAAACGCGGATGGCCTGACAGCGAGCGTTCGAAAAGTCGTTTTCGTAGAGGACACGGTTGGCCCCATAAACACTGTGGGTCCAGATCTCGTCCGCCTTTGCCAAAGCATTGCCCATGCAGTGCACGCCGAACGGTATCGCCTCCGGCAACCAGCCGTTCACATAGCCGCGCACCACCGAAGACGCCGAATGTCCCAATTGCGAGCGCATCACGCCCGAGACCGCTTCCAGCGAAAATTCCGGCTCGCCCGTTCGCAGCATGTGTTCGTGAACCATGAACATCGAGGGGTCGTGCAGGACGCAAATGATTCGCCCCACAGCCTCCGCCGACTGTCTGGCGAGCAGTCGATGGGCGAAAACGTGCTTGTCGTTGTTGGCTAGAAAATAGACGCGGGTCGTATCGGCTGCCGGGTCGTCAGCCACCTCGGACCAGTCGACCACCTTGATGCCGTGCAGTTCGTCAGGGAAGCGCGAAGTGTGCCCGTCGCGTTGCCAAGCCTTTGAATCCGTAACGATACGTATATCAACGATATCCCGAACCGACGTATCCAGATTACGGATCAAGAGGTCAAAATAGGAGGCCGTCCCCGTAATGATCGGGGGTATCGGAGTCACGAATTCGAGGGTCGGCATCCAACATCCATAGGGTAAGGCGTCGTGTCGAGGAAGAACACTTGATCTCCTCGAGTTCATCTATAGACCATGATTAAACTTGGACCATATTGGAAAAATCCGGAGCCCCGTCAGAGCATGGCATGCGGGCTTCCGGCATAGGATTC
The DNA here is from genome assembly GCF_022750635.1 of Brevundimonas pishanensis. Taxonomy (GTDB): domain Bacteria; phylum Pseudomonadota; class Alphaproteobacteria; order Caulobacterales; family Caulobacteraceae; genus Brevundimonas; species Brevundimonas pishanensis. The sequence continues at coordinate 19,082 of NZ_JAJKBG010000001.1, forward strand.
AGAGATATGTTGCCTACTATCGATAACGTCTTCTCGCCCTTGCAAGAGGATTTCGACGATGCTCGTCTTCTGCGACTGCGATGTGACAGCCAATCGCTGCATTTTTACGGCGACATCTCTTCCTTCATCTCACGCCGCATCAAAGGCTTCCTGACACTGAGCCTGCTAGATGTCGGTGCGCGCACCGGTATTGGCACAGCTTTGCTGCGTCTTTTGCACCACCCGCTGGCGTTCACGTCGCTGAAGCTGGACCCTGTCACGGGGCTGGACCTGGACCCTGACCTGCCGCGTATCGCCGGTCAGGAATTCAAGGACATCCGCGCCGTCCAGATGGATATCTTCGATCTGGAACCGAACAGCTACGACATCGTTGTTTGCAGCCACACCATCGAGCATGTCCCGGACATGAAGAGCTTCATTGCCCAGCTAGAAGTGATTGCCCGTCAGTACGTTGTGCTGGCTTGCCCGATCGACGAGAAGGAACCGCGCAGCGACGGCCATATCCGCACCATCACCCGCGAAGACTTGGCTGCGCTCGGCTACACCGATATCGAAGTCTATGATTCCTTCCACTTCCACAACGGTCAGGCAGGTATTGCCATGAAGGCCGTCGGCTAACGTTTATGAAGATTATTTTTATCGGCAACTGTCAGGCCCAGGCTCTGACACAGATCGCGCATTACCTCCGTCTTGATGCAGAGCTGATTGTCGTCCCCCCTGTGTTCGATCTGGGTGGTTTCAACACCCCCGAAGTCAAGGAAAAGATCTACTCTGCCGACGTCGTCTTCTCGCAGCGCGTGAACGAGGACTATCCGGCAGAGTTCGTGCGTCCGTCAGTCCTGCGCGAGGCGCTGGGCTCGAAGGTGGTGATCTGGCCCAATATCTATTTCGACGGCTATTTCCCGGGCGTCCGCTACGTCTATGCCCACAGCGGCAACAAGGTGACGGGCCCGCTGTCGGACTATCACTTCCTGCAAATCCAGCAGTCTTACAAGGACGGTCTTACGCCGGCGCAGGCATGGGAAGCGTTCACCAGCCCCGAGCCTTCTCCGCTGGTTCCGGCCGATCCCGTCGGGGATTCAATCGCTAATCTGCGCAACCGCGAGCAGGATTCCGACTTCGGTATGTCGGACTACATCGAAGCCAACTTCGCCCGTACGAAGATGTTCTATTCGATGAACCACCCGACCGATGAAGTGTTGCAAGAAGCCCTGCGTCGCATGGTCGAGGTGGCCGGTATCGACCTCAAGGTTCCAGCCTATGATCCGGCCTTGCTGGCAGGGTATCCGTACACCCTGAACGAGATCGATCTGCCGATCCTGCCGTTCGTGCAAAAGCTTTACAACACGCCCTCGTCGCCGCTCGACACCATCGTCGGTCGCGATCTAACATTTGACGGCAATATGCACTCGGCCAGCAGCGAGCTGAAAACCTACACCGGCCCCGAACTCGTCGAGGCCTTCTACAAGGTATACGAGAGCGCCGAAGCTGCGGACGCCGTCTTCATGCAAGGGTACTGACCTTGAACCGGTTCGATCTGACCCACCCCAGCGCCGTCCGCGCACGCGCTCCGCTCCGACTTGGTTTCGCGGGGGGTGGTACGGATCTTTCTCCGTTCTGTGACGAGCACGGTGGCTTCGTGATGAACGCCACTGTGTCTCTGTACGCGTACGCCTATCTGGAGCCACGCAAGGACGACCGCGTCCACTTCGTGGCTCTCGAACATGGCGAGACCTTCGACCACGAGTGTCTGGCAGAACTGCCTCTGGGCAAGGAAGCGCTGCTGCATCGCGGCGTCTACAACCGTATCGTGCGCGATTTTAACGGCGGCCAGCCGTTGCCCGTTACGGTCCGCACGTCGGTCGATGTTCCGTCCGGCTCGGGCATGGGTGGTTCGTCGGCTCTGGTCGTTGCGCTAGTCGAAGCCTATCGCAACCACCTGCGCCTGCCGCTGGGTGAATATGATGTTGCACGCCTCGCCTTCTCGATCGAACGCGAGGACCTGTTGCTCGCAGGCGGCAAGCAGGACCAGTATGCGGCCGCCTTCGGTGGCTTCAACTTCATGGAGTTCGGGGCAGAGGGTCGCGCGATCATTAATCCCCTGCGCGTCCCCGAAGCGATGATCAACGAGCTCGAAGCCTCGTTGGTGCTCTATTACACCGGCCAGGCCCGTGAATCGGCCAACATCATCGAGACACAGCAAAAGAACATCACCGACCAGAACAAATCGTCGATGGACGCAATGATACGCCTCAAAGACGAAGCTGTGGCGATGAAGGAATCTTTGCTGACGTGCAGCATCGACCGCCTAGCAGAGACCCTGCGCCGTGGCTGGGAAGCCAAGAAGGCGACCTCCAGCGCGATCAGCAACTCCGAAATCGAGCGCATCCTCGAGCTCGCCATGGACAACGGTGCCATGGCCGGCAAGGTGTCGGGCGCAGGCGGCGGCGGCTTTTTGATGCTCCTCTGCCCACCCCACAAGCGCCAGAAGCTGGTTCAGGTGCTGGCCCAACAACAGGGTCAGTTGCTGCCCTGCAAATTTACCCCTGAAGGTGCCACCTCGTGGCGCGCCCTGTCCTGAGCCTCGTTACGCGATGACAATGCCCCCTATCCGCCAAGCCGTAATCCTGTGCGGCGGCATCGGTTCGCGACTGGGCGAGTTGACCAAATCGACGCCCAAGCCGCTGCTACCCGTGGCGGGACGTCCGTTTCTGGCCTTCCTGATCGACCGTCTGCGTGAGGAGAAGCTGGACCGGTTCCTGCTGCTCGCCGCCTTCGAGAACGAGCAGATCAAGCGCTTCGCTGCGGAATATATGGCCCAACATCCGCAGGTCACCATCGAGGTCGCGGTTGAGCCCGGTCGCGTTGGAACAGGCGGTGCCATCTGGCATGCCCGCGACGCCCTTGATGCCTATTTCTATCTGCTGAACGGCGACTCGTGGCTGAACGCATCCTTGCGCGACCTCGATACCCTCATGACGGCCGATACCATGGGGGTCCTGTCGCTGCGGCATGTCGAGGACCGCAGCCGTTACGGTGCCGTACAGACGCAGGGCTCGCAGGTCACCGTCTTCGGCGGCTCAGGCAGTGCGTCCGGTCCGGGATATATCAACGGCGGCGTCTATCTGTTCTCGAAAGACATTGTAGAGCATCTGCCCGAAGACGGATCACTAGAACAGGTCACCCTACCTCCGCTTGCCGAACAGGGGAAACTCTCCGGCGTTCCACGTGATTGTTATTTCATCGATATCGGCGTCATCGAAGATTTCGATCGCGCCCAGACCGAGCTCATGGGTCAAATCGCCCATAAAGCTTAGACGTACAGGGACTTTGGGCGTAATAATTTGTAAGTGCGGCCAGTATTCTGGTTCTGTTTCATAGTTTTCAGACTAGGCATCGTTTCCCCCATCCACTCGAAACACCCGACGCCCCCTATGACGCTCACCGTTGCACGCGAACGATTCAACAGCGAACTTGCAACAACCAAACAGTGGTTGTTCGGGTCTGCCCTGCCGCTGTGGAGCACGCGTGGCACTGATTTGGTCAACGGCGGCTTCTTCGAGCGACTGAACCCCGACGACACCATCCCGCTGGACCCGCGCCGTTCGCGACTGGTGGCCCGCCAGATCTACGTCTTTGCCAAAGCGCACGATCTGGGCTGGGACGGCCCCTGCGCCCAGCGCATCCAGCATGGTCTCGATTTCCTGCTGGGCAAATGCATGCAGCCCGATGGCCGTCTGGTCGCCAGTGTGGCGGCAGACGGATCGGTTATCGACGACAGCTTCACGCTCTATGACTACGCCTTCGCCCTGTTCGCGCTGGCCGCTGCCGCTCGCGTCCAGACTGACAGCGCCGCTGCGCTCGAGCAAAAGGCGCTGGCCTTGGTCGAAGCTCTGGACACCCAGCGCCGCTCACCGGACGGTCGGGGCTATCAGGACGATCCGGCCGTCCTGAAATCCAACCCGCACATGCATTTGCTCGAGGCCGCGATCGCGTGGACGCGGTCATCGTCCAACCCGCACTGGTCCGACATGGCGAACCGGTTGGCCGATCTGTGCGTGCAAACCTTCATCGATCCCCGGTGCAAGGCCGTCCGCGAGTATTTCTCGACAGATTGGGCACCGCTGGATAGCGAAGAGCATGTCGGTATCGAACCGGGTCACCAGTTCGAGTGGGCCTGGTTGTTGATGGACTGGGGCCGAATTGCGGGCCGACCGGAGCTGCTAGCCCACGCCCGCGACATCTACGACACCGGCGAGATCTACGGCGTGAGCGCAGAGGGGTTGGCCGTAAATACTATTACTCCGGACAGGTCGGTGCGCGACGCCCGCCATCGTTTGTGGCCACAGACTGAGCGCTTGAAAGCCAAAACCTCCCTCGTGAAACTGGCCGGCGAAGCTGAGCGTGATGCGGCGCTGGATGAGGTCAGCGATGCCCTTGTGGCGCTGCGCCGCTACTTCGATCACCCCATTGAAGGGGCATGGTGGGAGCATCTGGGGCCGGACGGTACGCCCGCCCACGAGCCGACCCGCGCCAGCAGCCTCTACCACATCACCTGTGCACTGGTTGAGGCCGACAGCCTGCGCCCCGTCGCAGAACGCGTCGGGCATGCTAAAGACGCTGCATACGCTTCGTAAGGCCGCCGCAGGCCTCGCCCTAGGGGGGCCGATTTGGCAAAGAATCCACGGATTCTGATCGTTACACCGACCTATACCCATCCGCAGGATCAGGGGAACTCGGCACGCATTCACGCCTTTGCGACCCAGCTTCAGCGACGCGGCATTGAGATCGACGTCCTGTATTTCGTACTTGATGGCCTGCGTGACGAAAGCCTGCACCCAATGCAGGCGCAATGGAACGCCGTGCATCTGCTGCCGCAGATGCCCCACAAGCAACAGTCGTTCGCCTCTCACTGGGGACTGGATGACTGGTGTCCGGACACCCTCATCAGCCGCGTGCGCGCCCTTAACGCTGCCAATCAATATGCCGCGGTCATCGTCAACTATGTCTGGCTTTCCGGCTGCTTCGAGGGCGTGCACGACAGCTTGCGCATTCTGGACACTCACGACCTGTTCGGAGACCGCGCCCGCATCGCCGCCGCGGCCGGACTGGAACCGTCCTGGTTCTTTACCACCGTCGACGAAGAACAACGCGGGCTGGACCGTGCCGATCTGGTGCTGGCTATTCAGGATCAGGAAGAAGCTGCGCTTGCCGCCCGAACCACCTCGCGGGTTATGACTGTCGGGCACTTGATCAACGCCCTGCCCGCCCTAGACCGGCCGCAATCCGATCAGCCTGTATTCGGCTATTTCGGCAGCGCCAATCCGTGGAATGTCGCATCGGTGCGTGCTCTGGATAAGGCTCTGGCCGAGCGTGGCTCTACCGCTCGCTGGGCCATGGCAGGTTCGGTGTCTCGTAAAGTGCCTGACCTCAGGACGTCCCCGATCAATCTTGGGCGGGTCGATCAGGTCAGCGACTTTTACGACATGGTCGACTGTGTTCTGAACCCCATGACCGCAGGCACCGGACTGAAGATCAAAACCATCGAAGCTCTGGCCCACGGTCGTCCTGTGATGGGCACCGATCAGGCTTTTGCAGGCCTGCCTGCCCTCCACGAAGGCCACCGTCTTTCCGATCCCGATGCCATGGTCGCGGCAATGGACGCCTATTGTGAAAGCCGTTCCTATCGCGATGAACTGGCGCTAGCCTCGCGGGCGGTCTGGCGCGAATATACCTCGCTAACCGAAACCCAGTACGACGCTTTGGCCAAAGCAATCAGGGCTTACAAATAAACATGACTTCTTCCCTGTCGTCCTCGCCCCTCGCGTTCGAAATGTTTACCGCTGGTGCCATCCAACTGGTCCAGCAAGGCGCAGGTACGAGCGGACGGTTACAGGCCTTTGTGCGCGGCGTGCCGCTCGGTGCGCCCGTCGAGTTTTCCTCTGAAGACAGCCGCATTCTGGTGCCCGTAGAGCGCTTTCCGCATGTGGAGTTTCCCGCCGAGGTGCGCATCGGTTGGGCGGATGGGCAAGACGCTGTGATCCCGATACGCGTCGATGGTGCCGATGTCGTCGCAGGCCTTGTGGGCCAAGGGACCTTGAGCGAGGTATCGGTCCAGTTCCGTAACGGCCTTATCGTGGGCACAGCACGCAACCGCGCCAATGGGGTAACGGTGCCCATGATGATGGGACGCGTGAACGGTACCCTGCTGCGCGCTGTCGAGACGCGACTGTCTGGCGCAGATGACACTGGCGGGGCCTCGTTCCGCTTTACCCTTCCCGTCGAGGCCAGCGATTTCTCGGACCGCGGTGCGTCATTTGAAATCCTGCACGCGCCGTCTCTGGAATGCATCTGGCGCAGCGTTCTGGCTCCGGCTGACACCTTGATGGGCGGCGGAATCGTTACCGACATCCGTTTGTCCGAAGCCGAACGAAAACTGGCAGATGCCAGCCTCGCGCTTGAAACCAAGCTGAATGCCAAGGTGGCGAGACAGAACCGCCTGATCGAAGACCTGACGGCTCATCTGCTGTCGCTCATCGGCAAGGATGCCGACGCTCGCGAACAAGCGCGCCGCCTCATTTCCGATACCGCGCGTGAAGAGCCCGCCGACACGACCGTCGGCGTGGTGGGCACGCTGTCGCCCTATATGGGATGGGGATGGAGCGATGCGGGGCTGAGCGCAGACCGGATCGAGCAGCGCCGTATGGGAGCGGCTGCCACTGTGCTCAATCCGCATCCGGATCGGCCAGTGAAGGCGATCGCTGTAACCGTGACCGAAGCTTCACCCGAGGCTCTTGCGGCGTTACGCGGCCAAACCGATGGACGTCAGGCCGCAGTCGAACTGCCCAAGGTCGGCGGCGCACCATGCACGGTGACCGTTCGTCCTCAGGATGGCTCCAGCGTGTCGCTGGTGAGCCTGTCCTGCACCGCGCCCCGAGGTGGGATCGCGGTACAGGACATTCGCTTCTTCTACGCTTGATTACAGGTTCAGCAGCGCCGGATCACCGCCTTGGGCGGCGATGTTGATGCTGATGGCCTTTTCCGCAGCGAAGCGGATCAAGCTGTTCGGACCACCGGCTTTCGGGCCGGTGCCCGACAAGCCTTCGCCGCCGAACGGCTGGACGCCGACGACTGCGCCGATGATCGAGCGGTTGACGTAGACGTTGCCCGCCGGAACCAGCGCCATCACCTCTTCGGCGAAGGCGTCGATACGGCTGTGAACGCCCAGCGTCAGGCCAAAGCCACGGGCAGCCAGAGCACCAGCGGTCTTCTTCAGGTCCTTCGGTTCGTAGCGATAGACGTGCAGGATCGGGCCGAACACTTCGCGCTCCAGGAAGTCCGGCGTCGGGATCTCGGCGATGACCGGAGCGAACATGTCGCCCTTGGCCGCATCGGCAGCGAGATTACCGCGCGCGATGATCTTGGCTGCCTTCTCCAGACGCGCGACGTGCTTCTCGAGGTTCTCGCGGCTCTCCGCATCGATCACCGGACCGATGTCGGTCTTGGGATCGGTCGGGTCGCCAAGGACCTGAACGGCCAGCGCGCCTTTCAGACCCTCGATCAGGGCATCAGCCGCATCGTGCGGCACGTAGAGGATACGAAGCGCCGAGCAACGCTGACCGGCAGAACCAAAGGCCGACAGGATGACGTCGTCGATGATCTGTTCCTTCAGCGCCGTGGTGTCCACGAACATGCCATTCAGACCGCCGGTTTCGGCGATGAACGGGATGATGGCACCCTGACGGTTGGCCAGACCACGGTTGATAGCGTTTGCGGTATCGGTGCCTCCGGTGAAGGCCACGCCGTCGATCATCGGGTGCGAGGTCAGGGCAGCGCCCACGGTCTCGCCACGCCCCGGAACCAGAGCCAGAAGGTCGGGGTTCAGACCCGCCTTATAATACAGGCGCACAGCTTCGGCGGCGATCAACGGCGTCTGCTCGGCAGGCTTGGCCACGACCGCGTTGCCGGCAGCCAGAGCGGCTACGATCTGGCCGGTAAAGATGGCCAGGGGGAAGTTCCACGGGCTAATGCACCCAAAGACACCACGGCCATGCAGGACCAGTTGGTTCACTTCACCCGTCGGGCCCTTCAGGGTCTGGCGACCACCAAAGTCCTTCTCGGCCAGCATGGCATAGTAGCGGCAGAAGTCGGCGGCTTCGCGAACTTCGGCGACGCCGTCGTTCAGGGTCTTGCCTGCTTCACGCGACAGCAGGGCCACCAGGCGATCCATGTCCGCTTCTAGGGCATCTGCCATAGCGCGCAGGATCGGCGCACGGCCAGCACCCAGCATCTTGTCCCAAGAGACTTGCGCTTCTGCGGCCTTCATGACCGCTTCGTCGACCTGTTCCGGCGTCGCGTCCGAAGTTTTGCCCACGACCTGTGTGCGGTCATACGGATTGGTCACATCGCGGGCTTCGACACCCGTCAGCAGCTTGCCGCCGATGATCGGACCGGCCACCAGTTGCTCTGCGTCCAGCGCCTTCAGCGCCGCAGCGTGGGCTTCGCGGACCTCTGCCGTCGAATAGTCGCGGCCGAGGGAGTTCTGGCGGTCACCGTAGATGTTCATGGGCACAGGGATCTTCGGATGGCGGTCGGGCTGGGCCTCGACGGCAGTGATTGGATCGGCGGCCACATCAGCAGCCGGAACGCGCTCGTCCAGCAGGGCGTGGACGAAGGAGGAGTTGGCACCGTTTTCGAGCAGACGCCGCACCAGATAGGGCAGCAGCTCTTCATGGCCACCGACCGGCGCATAGGCGCGGACGATGATCTTTTCGTCCGACCACATGTCGCGCGCGGCGTCGTACAGAGCCTCGCCCATGCCGTGCAGGCGCTGGTGCTCGATGACCGTGTTGCGGTCACGGGCCATGCGGCGCACAGCGGCGAGCGTGTGGGCGTTGTGGGTCGCGAACTGGCAATAGATGTGAGGCGCGGCCTCGATCATCATGCGCGCGCAGACCAGATAGTTCAGGTCCGTTGCAGGTTTGGTGGTGAAGACTGGATAATCAAGGCGGCCATTGACCTGCGCCAGCTTGATCTCGGTATCCCAGTAGGCACCTTTGACCAGACGCACCATCAGGCGACGGTTCGTGCACTTGGACAGGTCGATCAGGCGCTGGATCGTCTCCGAGGTGCGCTTCTGATAGGCCTGAACGGCGAGGCCGAGGCCCTTCCAGTCGCCCAGCGAAGGCTCGGTGCTCAGACGCTCCAGCAGCTTCAGCGACAAGGCGAGACGGTCGGCCTCTTCGGCATCAATCGTATAGTTGATGTCGTATTTGGCAGCGATTTCGGCCAGTCGCAGGATGCGCGGGTAGAGCTCTTCCCAGACGCGATCTTCCTGAACCGACTGATAGCGCGGCGACAGGGCCGACAGCTTGACCGAGACACCGTGGCCGGCTTCCGGCCCTTGGCCCGTGGCAGTCTTGCCGACAGCCTCGATGGCGTCGGCGTAGATCTTTTCATAGCGCTCGGCATCAGCTGTCGTGCGGGCGCCTTCACCCAGCATGTCGAAGCTGCACAGCCAGCCTTCCTTGTCGGAACGCTTCAGGGCGGATTCGATGGTGCGGCCGACCACGAACTGCTCGCCCATGATCTTGACGGCGGTGGCCACGGCCTGACGGATGACCGGCTCGCCGATACGCGCCGCGATACCCTTGATGAAGTTCGGCAGGTCGCGCTTCACTTCGTCTTCCGGCTCGACCAGCTTGCCCGCAATCATCAGACCGAAGCTGGAGAAGTTCACCAGCGTGCTGTCCGACTTGCCGACGTGGTTAGCCCACTCGGCCGAGCCGATCTTTTCCGAGATCAGCTTGTCGCGGGTCAGGCTGTCGGGCGTGCGCAGCAGCGCCTCGGCCAGCGTCATCAGCGCCAGACCCTCCTGGGTGCCCAGAGAATACTGCTGCAGGAAGCTTTCGACGACGCCCTGCTTCTTCTGGCTCTTGCGGGCGTGTTCGACCAGCTCGGTCGCTTCGGCCAGAACCCTGGCGCGCTCGCCCGCATCCAGCGGCAGTCGCGACAGCAGATCAGAGACCGTCTCGCGTTCACCGCGATATTTGTGGTTGTCCAGACTGTCCCAGTGGCGAAGGTCACTCGACATATAAGTCCACTCCTGTGAATTTTCGCCTATATCGAGAGCCGATCCGAATGTGCTTCGATATTCAGGCAATCAGGTCGTATACAATTTGGAATCTAAATCCTTACGCCTTGCAGGGATATCGCGCGTGCGTGATCAGCGTTGTTGGTATCTAGTCTCGCTATCGTCGCACTAAACGGATAAAACCACATGACTTTACGAAACGGCTCAAAGGCCTAATCGAATTCATGCGTATTGTTCTGGTCACTGACGCTTGGGAACCCCAGGTCAACGGCGTCGTCCGAACCCTTACCCGCACCGTGGCGGAATGCCGTGCTATGGGGCACGAGGTTGAGGTCATCGAACCCAGCCAGTTCAAGACAATTCCGTGCCCGACCTATCCGGAAATTCGTCTCGCCCTCGGGGCTGAAGAGGAAATCCGCGAGCGTCTGCGCGCCTTCGAGCCCGAAGCCGTGCACATTTCGACCGAGGGTCCGCTCGGCATCGCGACCCGCCGCATCTGCATCGAATGGAAGCTGCCGTTCACGACCAGCTACCACACCAAATTCCCTGAATATGTTTCGGCGCGTTTCCCGATCCCGGTTCAGGTCGGCTACGCCTATATGAAGTGGTTCCACAAGCCTTCAGGCCGTCTGATGGTGGCCACGCCTACCTTGCGTGACGAGCTGACCGAGCATGGCTTCCGCAATGTCTCGCCATGGACGCGAGGTGTGGACACTGAAGTCTTCAATCCGGACCTCAAGCCGATCTTCGAGGAACTGGGCGGCAAGGACTGGCCGCGCCCCTTCTTCCTGAACGTGGGCCGTGTGGCCGTCGAAAAAAACATCGAGGCCTTCCTCGAACAGGACCTGCCCGGTACGAAGATCATCGTCGGCGACGGCCCTGCCCGCGCCGAGCTGGAAGAGAAATATCCGGACGCCAAATTCCTCGGTGCCAAGTTCGGCGACGATCTGGCCCGCTGCTTTGCCGATGCCGATGTCTTCGTCTTCCCGAGCTGGACCGACACCTTTGGTCTGGTAATTTTGGAAGCCATGGCGACCGGCACGCCAGTTGCCGCCTACCCGGCCCATGGCCCCATCGACATTATTCCGAACTCCGGCGCGGGCGTAATCAACGATGATCTGCGCACGGCTTGCCTTGAATGCCTGGAAATCGACCGCAAGGCTGTGCGCGCCTATGCCGAGAAGTTCAGCTGGCGCGCCTCGGCCGAGCAGTTCATCGAGAACCTGCAACCCTATCCAGAGCCCCAGCGCGGCCGCTTCTGGCGGCGGTTGCGCCGCATCGCCCGTCTGCGCCGCAAACAGGCAGCCTGATAAGAGCAACGCCCCGCCGATGGATCGACGGGGCGTTTTTCTTGCTGAACGCGGTGACCTTTAGTTCGGTCGCGTCATCGACGTCAGGGCTGTGGCCTTGGCACGCTCGGCGGCCAGAGCCTCGGCACTCATCGGCACCAGACCGCGGTCTTGCAGATAGCCGCCGCGACCAGCGGCACCTTCGGACATGAACTCCAGCACGAACTCCTTCAGGCCGGGGATCACCCCGATGTGCTGCTTCTTCACATAGATATAGAGCGAGCGGGCCAGCGGATAGGAGCCGTCGGCAATGGCGTCGATCGACGGGGGGACGCCATCGATGGTCTCGGCTTTCACCGTGTCCATGTTCTGCTCAAGGAAGGAGAAGCCGAAGACGCCGAGCGAACCCGGCGTGCGGGTCAGGGTCTGGACGATGGCGTTATCGTTCTCGCCAGAGTCGATCCATTTGCCGTCTTCACGCAGGGTGTGGGTGATGGACTCGAACTTTTCCTTGTCGTCCTTGATGGCAGCCACCGCAGGCAGCTTTGCGCCACCCGGAGCCATACCCAGTTCAAGGAAGGCGTCACGCGTGCCGGAGGTCGGCGGTGGGCCGTAAACCTGAATGCGCTGGGCCGGAAGGGCGGGATTGACCTGGTTCCAGCTGGTCACCGTGTTCTGCGTGAACTTGCCGTCCGCGCCAGGGACGTGTTTGCCGAGGGCCTTGTACAGATCTTCCAGCTTCAGATCGAATGCCGAACCATTACGGGCCGTGGCGACAACAATGCCGTCGTAGCCGATCTTGAGTTCGATAATATCGGTCACGCCATTGGCAGCGCAGCGATCAAACTCGCTCTGCTTCATCTGGCGCGAAGCGTTGGCAATGTCGGGAGTGGACGGCCCGATACCGGCGCAAAAGGCCTGAATACCGCCGCCAGTGCCCAAGGCCTCGACGCGCGGTTGGGCACCGCCCGGATTGGCCCGGCCGAAGTTCTCGGCCACGCGGGTCACAAAGGGGAAAACAGTCGAAGAGCCCGCGGCCCACACACCTGCACGGGCTTTCTGGTTAGGGCCTCCATCGCCGCAGCCTGCGAGCGCCATAAGGGCAGCGGCGCAAACCGAAATCTTGAAAAGGCGATTGGGTAGGACGGACATGGCCGGACCTCTCAGATCATCATCTATGATGCGCATAGAGATGATTTGTGACGGTCCGGCCAGACCTTTTATGACAGTCTGTCTAAACGTTGCGCCGTTACAGAAGGCGCTTACGCATAGCCTGCGACAACATGTCGATCAGGGTCACGGCCACAACGACCACGATAACCACTGCCGAAACGTCGCTGAAGGCGAAGGCATTCATGCGGTCGAACAGCACCTGACCGATACCGCCTGCGCCGATGAGGCCCAGAACGGTGGCCGAACGGGCGTTCGATTCAAAGCGGTAGAGTGCGAACGAGGTCCACAGCGGAGCCACCTGAGGAATAACGCCCCAAATGATCTCGTGCAGCTTCGAGGCACCGGTGGCGCGGACGCCTTCAACCGGACCCTTGTCGATCGACTCGACGGCTTCGGAGAACAGCTTGGCCAAAACGCCGGCCGTGTTCAGCGCAATCGCCAGAACACCGGCGAGCGGGCCAAGGCCCACAGCCACGACGAACAGCAGACCGATGACCAGATCGGGGATCGAACGCAGGGCATTCATGATCCAGCGAACCGGCTGAACGACCCATACCGGAGCGATGTTGCGCGCAGCGGCCAGGCCCATCGGCACGCCGAGGAAGACAGCCAGGAAGGTGCCCCAGAGCGCAATCTGTACCGTTTCCCACATCTTGGAAACGAACAGCTTCCAGTCAGCGAAGTTCGGATCCAGAAGGTCCGCCGCAAAGCTTTTGATGTTCGCCGAATTGGTGAACAGACGCGAGACGTTGCCCAGATCAACAGCATCGAAGCTGATGAGCAGAAGTACGGCCATGCCGCCCCAGATGAGGGCGTCCAGTGCCCAAGCGCCGGCCGACTTTACCGGAGGCTTGGGAATGGCCGTCGAAGTGACGGGTTGTGCGGTCACGGTTGTACCTCGCGCAGGGCACGCAGGCGGTTCAACTCGGCCTCGGCCTTGGCAGCACCGGCGGTGTCACCCTTGGCCTTGGCGTCCGTCAGAGCCTGGTCGGCGATCATTTCGCGAACCGGGTTCAGGTAGGTTTCGTCGGCAGCGTTGAAGCCCGAATAGTTCAGGCCCTTGAGAATTTCGCGCTGACGCTCGGCCTCGGCACCTTCACCACGACCGTAGTTCAGGAAGAAGGTACGCAGCTTTTCTTTGACAGCCGGATCCATGTCCTGACGCACGACGATGCCCGCTTCCGGGATCGGGGGCGAACGCCAGATTTCTTCGAGCTGCGAAGCGATGGTCGGGTTTTCGCGGGCGATGAACACGGTGTTGATCGTGTTCGACGTCGCGACCTGCACCAGACCGTTAGCCACAGCAAACGAGTTTGCCTGGTGATTAGCGGCGCGCACAGTCTTGAAGCACTGCTCCGGAACAACACCCTTGGGGTTGAACAGGAAGGTCAGCGGAGCCAGCGTGCCCGAGGTCGACAGCGCATCACCGATGCCGAAGTCGTACTTCTTGCCGCAAGCCAGCACGTCATCAAGCGTAATGCCCGAACCCTTTTTGACGATCAGGGTCGAGGAATAGCTGTCACGGCCTTCCGGATCGACGATGCGGGCCACCACTTCGCCGTTCGAGCGGTCGATGGCTTCAATCGCCGTCTTGGCCGGGAACCACGCTGCCTGGATCTGGTTGCCACGCATGGCTTCGACCAGAACGGTGTAGTTCGATGCGAAGTACGGCTTCACCGGAACGCCAGTGGCCTTGGACAGATCATCCAGCAGCGGTTGCCACAGAGGGCCCGAAGAGGACTGGCCTTCAGCCGGCAGGATGGCGAACTGGATTTCACCAGCGCCGCCCTTGGCCGCCTTGTCGCCCGAGCCGCACGAAGCGAGGCCCAGAGCCATCACGGCACCGGCCACAAGACCTAGTGCGCGACGTGAAAAACGATATTGGGTCATGCCGTAGCCTCCCAGAACGCGTCCTCGTATTCGGGACCGTAAATTTCAATCAGGCGCTGTGTATCCAGTCCCGTTGCCGGGCCATCGTAAACGACCTTTCCCTTTTGCAGGGCGATAACGCGGTCGCAGTAGCGAATGGCGTAATCAACCTGGTGAAGGGTCACAATCACGCCGAGACCATCGCGCTTGTTCAGCTCGACCAGCAGCTCCATCACCTTGCGGGCGGAAACAGGGTCCAGCGAAGCGACAGGCTCGTCCGCGAGAATGGCTTTGGCACCTTGTAGCAGAACGCGTGCGATCGCGCCGCGCTGCTGCTGGCCACCCGACAGGGTGTTAGCACGCTGGGCGGCGTAGTCGGACACGCCGACGCGGTGCAGCGCAGCCATGGCCCTTTCTTTGTCAGCCTTAGGCCAGACGCCGAAATAGCCACGCCAGGTCGGCAAGCGACCTACCGAACCGATCATAACGTTCGAGAACAGGCTCAAACGACCGACCAGGTTGAACTGCTGGAAGATCATGCCCAAGCGTCGACGCGAACGACGCACGTTTTTAGTGACGCGACCATTTTGCTGGACGACGTCGCCAAAGACAGTGATCGTTCCGCCCGGATCAATCGGGTGAAGACCCGTGATCGAACGGAGCAAGGTGGACTTGCCCGAACCCGAAGGACCAATAAGGGCGACCATTTCACCGGCGCCGACCTCGACGGTCACGCCGTCGAGCGCCTTTCTGGCCCCGTAGGTCTTCGAGACGTCGCGTACCGACGCAACGGCGGATGATGAAGAACTCATGAACCCGTGGATGAGGTTGCAACAAAGGGGGCGCCGCATGACGCGAGAATGGCGCAAGGGCAAGTCTTAATGACACGCCTAGGTCGATTTCGTCCAGCCTGCGGCACTTCCGACATCCGTCGCATACGCAAAAACACACATTAACTGTGCGTAACTCCTGCGGGAGCGCCCCAAAATTACCTCTTTACATTCAGTCCCAATAATCCCATATCGCGCGTTCCGGCGGACCCCGTAGGTCCTCACTTGCGCCGCTAACGCCGGTCTGGGTTTAACAACTAACAGGGGGTTACGTGAATTGCGCACGTACCAACTTCCCCTGGACCTGGTCCGTGAGCGGTCCCCTGAGCGTCCAGTCGCACTCGTGCGACCGGCCTCGGTTTCCGTAGCAGCGCGCTGGTTCCAGAATAATCTAAAAGCCGACGTCTTCTATGCAGTGAAGGCGAACCCTTCGCCATGGGTTATCGAGACTCTCGTCGCGAACGGCGTGAATGCGTTTGATGTCGCCTCTGTGGCTGAAATCGAACTGGTTCGTTCGGTTAGCAAAGACGCGCGTCTGGCTTTCATGCATCCGGTCAAGAGCCGTGGCGCGATCAAGTCGGCCTACTACGATCATAATGTCCGCACCTTCGTGCTGGACAGCCATGACGAGCTGAACAAGATCCTCGACGTCACCAACCATGCTGCCGACCTTAATCTGGTTGTACGTATGGGCGTGTCGGCGGATGGCGCTGCCTATTCGCTGTCGGGCAAGTTCGGTGTGTCGCCGGATCAGGCCCCTGCTCTGCTGTTGGCCACGCGTCAGGCTGTTAAAGACGGCCTGATGGGCGTCAGCTTCCACGTCGGTTCGCAGTGCATGCGTCCGTCCGCCTATGAGGCCGCGATGACCCAGGTCGGTCGCGCCATCAAGAAGGCTGGCGTGTTTGTGGACATCGTCGATGTCGGCGGCGGCTTCCCCTCGGTCTATCCGGGCATGGTCCCGCCGGACCTGAACGAATACGCCGATGCCATCCACCGCGGCTTTGCCGAGATGCCGGTGTCGGAAACCACGGAACTGTGGTGCGAGCCGGGCCGCGCAATCGTGGCCGAAAGCTCGTCGATCCTGTGCCGCGTCGATCTGCGCAAGGGCGATGCCCTGTACCTGAACGACGGTTCGTACGGTTCGCTGTTTGATGCCACCCACTCGCGTTGGCCGTTCCCGACCAAACTGGTTCGTGACGGCGAATCCGCGTCGGAGCTGAAGCCTTTCCGCTTCTATGGTCCGACCTGCGACAGCATCGATCACATGCCGGGTCCGTTCTGGCTCCCGGCCGATATCCGTGAAGGTGACTTCATCGAGATCGGCATGATGGGTGCCTATGGGGTCGCCATGTCGACCGGCTTCAACGGCTATGGCTCGCACGACATCGCTGTCGTCGAGGACGCGCCGATGGCCTCGCTCTATGGTCTGGCCCCGCGCTCGATCCCGACCGTACGCACCACCGCCGAGGAAAACTCGCGCAAAGTGGTTCGCCTGTCGCGCCCCAAGGGCAAGGCTGGCCAGCGCAAACGTCGCAAATAACCTCTTTCCGGACCGGCCCCTTCGGGGCTGGTCCAAAAAACACTCCATGGCGCCAAAAACGTCATAGGGCGTTTGTATAGATAGCGGCCCGTCGCTCCGTCCGGGTCGCTGTTTCAGTTTTTGACGGGCGCTCAAATCTTTAGGGAAACCGCTGAAATGACCGCTCAGTCGAACATGAAGGCTCAGCTGCTCAACAATACCGTCGAGCACGTAGACATCGCATCGTACGACGCCCGTCCGATCATCGACTCGATGCGCAAGATGTCGTTCTCGTCGCGCGACACCGCTCGCGCCGCCGACATCTTCAACATGGCTCTGGAAGACAAGGCCTGCTCGCCGTGGCTGATCCTCGCGGGTTCGACCTCGGCCGGTGGCTGCATGCACGTTTACCGTGACATGGTTCAGAACAACATGATCGACGCCGTCGTCGCCACCGGCGCTTCGATCGTCGACATGGACTTCTTCGAAGCTCTGGGCTTCAAGCACTACCAAGCCGACAGCCAGATCGACGACAACGTCCTGCGCGAAAACTACATCGACCGTATCTACGATACCTACATCGATGAAGAAGAGCTGCAAGCTTGCGACCACACCATCCTCGAGATCGCCAACAGCCTCGAGCCGCGCCCGTATTCGTCGCGCGAATTCATCTGGGAAATGGGCAAGTGGCTGTCGGAAGGCAACGCCAAGAAGCCGGGCTCGCTGATCCAGACCGCCTATGAAAAGGGCGTGCCGATCTTCTGCCCGGCCTTCGTCGACTCGTCGGCTGGCTTCGGTCTGGTCAAGCACCAGAAGGAACGTGCTGCTGCTGGTAAGCCGTACATGTGCATCGACGCGGTTGCCGACTTCCGCGAACTGACCGACATCAAGATCGAAGCTGGCACCACCGGCCTGTTCATGGTTGGCGGCGGTGTTCCGAAGAATTTCGCTCAAGACACCGTCGTCTGCGCTGAAATCCTCGGCGTCGAAGCCGACATGCACAAGTACGCCATCCAGATCACCGTGGCTGACGTCCGTGACGGCGCTTGCTCGTCCTCGACCCTGAAGGAAGCCGCTTCGTGGGGTAAGGTTTCGACCACCTACGAACAAATGGTCTTCGCTGAAGCCACCACGGTTGTTCCGCTGATCGCTTCGGACGCTTACCACCGCGGTGCCTGGAAGACCCGCGACGCTCGCCAGTTCGCCAAGCTGTTCGGCAAATAAGCCCAGCCATAGCGCATGAAATGAAAGCCCCGGCAGAGCGATCTGCCGGGGCTTTTTCGTGCGCGCGCAACGCTCGCCGTGCAGGAGCGTTGTTTTCCAACGACCCTTGAGATGAGGATAAGCTATGGGCGAAGACGAAAAGACCCGCGAAGAGCGCTTGAAACGCGCATTGGAAGGTACGGATTCCGGCTCCGATACCCGCGCCGGTTCGCTTCGGGGGGGATCGGCATCCGGCTCGGACAATGATCCGGATACGGATGCTGTTAACGCCGATCTCGCCGAAAAAGGTCGCCAGCTGGCCAAAGACAAAACCCGGGCAGAGGACGAGAAGTCACAGCCCGACAAGGATGTGTCGTGAATGACCCAAACGCGCCTTGCTGATGACGCCTCGATGGTTCAGTGATGGACTCTAATCTAAGGCTTGGGACCTGATAGGTAGATGAAGCCCTTTGGAAATTTACTGCTGACCGCCGTAGCCGGCATTGGTCTGGTGGCCTGTGACGGGTCGTCCGGAACGGTCGCTGCACCTGCCGACGAAGTGGTCGCTGGCGAAGCGGTTGATATCGCTCCTGCCGGTTCTCAGGGCGGCGCGTCTTCGACTTCCGGTACGCCGCTGGCGAGCGGCGCTCCGAAGTTTGCAACCCTGTATCCCGAAGCCGAACTGAGCCAGCCTGTGGTTCAAGCCAATGGCGCTGATGGCCCCGGTGGTCTGGCAGAGTTTGTTACTCCGGCGACGCCGGACGAAGTGGTCGCCCATTATCGCAAACTTGCCGGGGATGCCGGGCTGAAGCCTGTGATGTCGATGAATCAGGGCAATGCCCGCGCTTTTGCTGCCCTGAATAACGAGGGTGCCGAGGTGCAGGTCGTGGCCTCGCCGGATGAAGCCGGTGCCACCTCCGTTCAGTTGACGTGGAAGTCGGGCCGCTAAGGGCCGCCCCAAAGATAGGTGCCATGATGAAATCGCCCGCTCTTCTGGCCCTTTTCCTGTCCGCGACCGCGCTGGGTGCATGCGTCGGCACTCCCGCCGCTTACGAAGCCCGGGCCGTCAAGGCGGACGATCACGCCAAGGGTTATTTGGGCCGCGACGCGCTGCAAGCTCTTGCCGACGCCGTACCGGCCCCGCCTTCGGCAGGCAGTCCCGAAGAGTCTGCCGACCACGCGGTATCTGCGTCGTATAAAGTCTTCGAGAATACCGACCGTTGGCTATTGGCGACCAGCCATGCCGAAGTGCGCATGCCGTTCGCGCTGCAGCATTTCGACTGCGTCCTGGGTGTCCGGTTCAATCCGGCAGAAAACGCTGCCCCTGCCACCGCTCGCCTGATGCAGCGTCTGTTCGAGGACGCCGAGGGCGCTTCGACGATTGTTAAACTGCGCGCCTATCGCGCTCGACCCGTCGAGGATGATGCGGACCGCCTCGCTTGCCAGACGGTGTCGGCGGCAGGGCGGGCATCGGCATCCTATCCATCGGGAACCGCAACAGTGGCTGGCGCCTACGGCGCGGCTATGGCTGCCATTGCGCCGGACAGCGCTGTCGTGGCGCAGGAAATCGGTCGTCAGATTGCGCTCAGCCGGGCGGTGTGCGGCATGCACTACCCGACCGACGTCCGTGTCGGCTATGGGCTGGGCCAAAAGGTTTTCGAACAGGCGGCCCGTTCCCCCGCCTTTGCCGATGACCTGGCTGCCGCGCGGGCCGAACTGGCTGTGTTGCGCGCGCAGAATGTCACCAACCCCGGCTGTGCCGCTGAGCGCGGCGCACTGGCCATGACGGCCGACCTGCAGCTCTGATGCTGTCCTGGTTGGTCTCCAGCCTGATCACCTACCCTCCGGCACCCGCTTGTAGTGCCGAGAAACACCAGCAAGCGATGCAGGTATCAGACGAGCCCTTTCGTCTGGATTGTTCCCTCGTTCTTGTGGAAGGCCAAACTATCCCCCGCCCCATCCTGATCGAAGGGCCTCCGGGCAGAGGCGTGGGGCTGAACTGCCAGGGCGGTACGGTTGGACGTCGGGACCTGAGCGTATCCATCGCGCGGCCCACGATCGCCATCCGATCCCGCAAGACCGCAGAGGGCGTTTGGGAGCGTCCTCACTCTCTCGCCGTCAGGAACTGTACTGTTCTGGGCAATATCCGCATCTTCGGCATGGGGGCGGATGGCGGATATGACGATCTGCGTCAGTCCTCTCGCCTGCCTGGCCACACCATACGGGCGCAGGCTGCTGCACCGACGCAGGTCTGGCTCGATAACCTCGTACTCACCGGACGTGGTTCTATCCCCCTATACATCGGCACAGGCGTGACCGCGGTCAGCCTTACCAACTCCACCCTGAACGGCAGTTCTACGGCCACGGCCATCTATCTGGACGCCGAGAGCCGTGGAAACACCATACGCGATAACCGCATCCTGACCCGCACTGCGCGTGAAATGATCGCCATTGATGGATCGGCCCATAACCTGATCACCGGCAATCGCTTCGACCTTCACGGCAAGCCGGGCATCTTCCTTTATCGCAACTGCGGAGAGCGCGGCGTGGTGCGGCACCAGACGCCATCGAACAACACCATCACCGGCAACAGCTTTACCGGGGCATCCTGGTTGCGTCCGCGCCTTGTCGTCGAGAACGCCCGCAACGGCAGCCGGTCCTATTGTCGCGATGATGCGGGCTATCCGTTCGGCAGCAGCGTGGATGACCGCGACAACGCCAGCGGCAACCGCATCCAGAACAACAGCCGGAACTGAAAAGGGCGGAGCCATTGGCTCCGCCCTCTCGTGTTAACGCTTCGGACCGGTCAACGGACTGTAGAGGTCCGTGCGACGGTCGCGGAAAAAGCCCCAAGCCGCGCGGTGGCGGTCGAGGAAGTCGAGGTCGAAGGTCGCGACCAGCACGCCCTCTTCGTCATGGCCAAAGCTTTGAACCAGATCACCGCGATGGTTGGCGATGAAGCTGTGGCCATAGAAGGTCTGGCCGGCCTCGGTCACCTGCTCGTGGCCGATGCGGTTTGCACCGACGATAGGCACGACGTTCGAGACGGCATGGCCCTGCATCGCACGCTGCCACGGAGCGGCGGTGTCGAGGCTGTCGTCATGGGGCTCGGTGCCGATGGCGGTCGGGTACATCAGCACCTCTGCGCCTTGCAGCATCATGGCGCGGGCGGTCTCGGGGTACCATTGGTCCCAGCAGATGCCGACGCCAACCTTGCCGAAGCGGGTGTTCCAAACCTTGAAGCCGGTATCGCCCGGACGGAAGTAATACTTCTCCTGATAGCCGGGGCCGTCAGGGATGTGGCTCTTGCGATAAACGCCCATAGCCTCGCCGTCCGCATCCAGCATGACCAGCGAGTTGTAGTACTGCGGGCCTTCGCGCTCGAAGATCGAGACGGGGATGGCCACGCCCAGTTCCTTGGCAATCGGCTGCAGCTGGGTCACGCACGGGTGCTTGTCCCACTCACAGGCATGCTCGAACCAGTGCTCTTCCTGCGAAACGCAGAAGTACGGGCCTTGGAACAGTTCCGACGGCAGGATCACCTGCGCGCCCTGCTGGGCCGCCTCACGGATGAAGCCGATGGTCTTGTCGATATTGTCCTGCAGGTCGGTGCCGTAGGACGTCTGGATACCGGCGACGGTGATGTTGCGGGTCATGCGGGCTCCTGCTGGCTGATGCAGTGGAAGGAACCGCCACCGGTCAGGATGGCGATGGACGGCGACGGGATGATCTTGTGGTCCGGATAGACCGTGGCCAGAGCTTCGCACGCCATACGCGCGGCGATGTCATTGCCATAGGTCGGCACAACCACAGAGCCATTGCCAATGAGGAAGTTCATATGGCTGGCCGGAATGGCTTCACCATCCTCGTCCTTGACCAGACCCGGCGACGGAATGCGCAGGACCTTGATCTGACGGCCAGCTGCATCGGTCGATTCCGACAGGATACGAGCGGTTTCGTCGTAAACGTCCGCGTTCGGATCATCTTCCCCGAAAGCAATGGGGCAAGCCACGACGCCCGGCGCGACAAAGCGGGCCAGATTGTCGACGTGACCGTCGGTATGGTCGTTGAGCAGGCCATCGCCCAGCCAGATGACCTTCTTGGCCCCCAGAGCCTCGGCAAACGCCGCCTCGGCCTTTTCTTCGGTCCAACTTTCGTTGCGGTTGGTGTTCAGCACGCACTGACGGGTGGTCAGCACGGTACCTTCGCCATCGTGATCGACTGCGCCGCCTTCAAGGATGAAGTCGTGACGGGTGATGGCCACCCCCGTTTGCTCGCCGATCTGGTCGGCCACGGTGTCATCGTACGGCAGGTCGTACTTGCCGCCCCAACCGTTGAAGGTGAAGGCATTGGCGCTGCTCGAGCCCGCACCGAAGATCGGTCCGGTATCACGCAGCCAGATGTCGCCAAAGCGACCGGCGATGACTTCGACACCTTCGACGCCAGCGAAGCGAGCACGTGCAGGCTCTAGGGCCTCGTCGTTGCCAACCATCAGCTTGACCTTCTCGCGGCCAGCCTCGGCCAGCGCCAAGACGAGGGCTTCGACCTCGTTCTGTGCTTCTTCCAGATCTTCCTGCCAAAGTTCGGCGTGGCTGGGCCAGCCAACCCACATGGCGCGGTGCGGCGTCCATTCGGCAGGGATAGGAGCGGTGGTCATCGGGGCGTCCTCGAGAGGCCGTGGAAACAAATAAACGAAGCGCGGCAGATAGGGCTTTTGCCCCCCTACTTCAATGGTAGGCGACCAAAGCCCCAAAGAGAAAGGGCGGCCCGTTTCCGGACCGCCCTTCCCTTAGTCAGTTCTGACTTACGCTAGATTAGAAAGCGTAACGCAGGGTTGCCATGACGGTGCGCGGCGAACCGATGCCAGCGAACGGACGGCTGTAGCCCAGAGCGCCCGGGGTCGCCGAAGCGCGGGTGCCGAGGGTCGAGTAGTATTGCTCGTCAAACAGGTTGGTTGCGTTGACTTGCAAGTAGGTGCCCTTGAAGCCCAGCGGCTCGAAGTCGAAGCGCATGTCCAGGTCGACAACGGTGTAACCGTCGACGGCCAGGTCGTTCACGTCGGTGACCCAACGCTCGCCGGTGTACTTACCTTGGATACCAGCCGAGAAGACTTCGTTGAACTGGTACGAAGCGCGCAGCGAGAACATCTCTTCCGGCGTCTCGACTTGCTTCTTGCCCTTGGTGAGCAGGATGTTCGGGACGCGCTCGCCGTTAACGGTCGAGTAGCTGTAGATGTAGTCGTCTTGCAGTTCCGAGTTCGTCAGGGTCATCGAAGCGTACAGGCTCAGAGCTTCGATCGGCGACCAGCCGAGCGAGGCTTCGAAGCCGGTCGTTTCAACGCCACCGACGTTACGGTCAACGTACTGGCCCAGGTCTTCGTCCCAGGTCGAGACGATGCGGTTCTGGAACTCGTTGTAGAAGACCGAGGCGTTAGCAACCACGGTACCCGAAGCGTAACGGTAACCGAAGTCAACGTTCTTCGAGGTTTCCGGCTGAACGGTCGGGTTCAGGATCTCGGTACCAACGCGGGTCACTGCGTACAGCGAGTCCGTGCGCGGAGCCGACAGCGATTCCGAGTACGAACCGTAGATCGCGTGACCGTTGCCGAAGCGGTAGGTCGCGCCAACGTTCGGCAGGATGTCGTCGAACTTAACGGTGCGCGAGTACGGAGCGATGTACTGGGTGGTGCCGCGACCAGCGAAGGTCACGTTGCCATTTGCCAGGGTCGCAGTCGGCTTCTCCGAGGTGCACAGCACGTTCGACGAAGCGTTTTGCGTGTAGCAGTACTGGTTCAGTTCACGCTCGAAGAACGGAGCGCGGACGCCGACGTTCAGGGTCAGAGCGTCGTCGAAGAACTTACCGCGGTATTCCAGCGAGAACTGGTTCAGCGATGCGATCGACTTACGGTCACGAGCCTGCAGAGCGAAACCGTCTTGGTTCAGCACGCGGATCGAGTCGTCGTTACGACCACCGAAGACGTCCATCCACTGCGGAGCCGACGGGTTCGAGAAGTCGATGAAGGCGTAGTCGCCGGTCTGACGGTGACGGCCCCAGTCCAGAGCGTATGCGAAGCGCAGACGGTGCTGGTCGTTCATGTCCCAGATCAGCGAGCTGTTCAGGCCATAACGGTGGGTGTTTGTGTTCGACGGGGTGTGAACGCGAACGCGGTCGAGCATGTCGCCGTCGCCGTTCAGGTCAACGCCGCCGGTGGCTTGCGAGCCGCGCAGCAGCAGCCAGGTCAGGTCGCTGTTGCCGCTACGAGCCACTTCCGACTCTGCCATCACGGTCTGGCCCGAGCCACCGTTTGCCAGGGTGTACTGGAACGACGGGTCGACGGTCAGGATCAGGCCTTCGGCCAGGGTGAAGCGCGAGTTACCGCGGATGTTGCCGGTGTTCGACGGGTTGGTGCGCAGACCCCAGTAGTTCGAACTGTTGGTGTCGTAGTCGGCGACGCCAGCGCGAACGGTCGGAGCGGTGTAGGTGCGGTCGAAGTCGACGCCCCAGCCGAACGGGCTGGTTTCAACGTCGCTCGGCAGCGAACCGGTGGCCGTCATCAGGTTCGGGCCGTTGTAGTTGTAGTTGCGGTTCTCGTTGTAGTGACCCGAGAGAGCAACGAAGTCGCCGTTATCGCCCAGCGGCTGATAGATGCGGGCGTTGTACTGGATCTTCTCGATGTCGCCGAGACCCTTGAACTTGTCGTAGTTGGTGTACGACACGGCAGCCCAAGCCGAGGTGCCCCACGGACCGATTTCGCCGGTGTCGACGAGGCCCATGATGCGGCGGTAGTTGAAGTCACCCAGCGAGCCCTGGATCCAGCCACCGAACTCTTGGCCCGGACGACGCGACACGTAGTTGATGGTACCACCGGTGGCCGAAGCGGTCGGGGAGTCAACGTCGGTCGAACCGGTGTTGACCGAGGCACGCTCGATCAGTTCCGGGTCCATTTGTTGGTTGGTGTAGGCCGAGTAGTTGCCGGTGTCGTTCAGCGGTATACCGTCGAAGGTCAGCGAGACGCGAGCGCCATCGAAGCCGCGCAGACGGATGTTACCGCCCGACGAACCGTAGGGGTCAGCGTTGGTGAAGCTCAGGCCCGGGGTCAGGTTCAGGGTCGCCAGGATGGTTTGACCAGCGGCTTGCGACGAGATGAACTCTTGGGTGACCGTGTTGCGGGTCTTGGCAATGTTTTCCGAAACAGCCAGGCCGTCGATGTTACGCGGGCCGCGAACGCCCGTAACGACGACTTGTTCGACTTCTACGGCTTCGGTGCCGGTCGACTGGGCCGACGCGGTGGTGGCCATGCCGAGCGCAATGGCGAGAGCCGATGCGCCGAAGGTCAGGCTGCGAGCAAAATTAGACAACGGTGATCCCCTTTGTCGTGCCGCCGAGGTGAGAGGGGCGACACTTGTGTCATTGGATGGCCGGGGATTTAGGCGATCCAACAGAAAGTTGGGCGACAATCATGTGACAGTAAGATGACAGCGACCGAGGGTTGCTATCATGACACAGGTCTGTGGACTAAGGCCCGGAAGGCCCATTTATCAGGACGATACGCGCCCCATGGCGGCCGCTACGGCCCACGCCGTACGCTTAATCGCGCGAGGCTCGTGATAGTTCCCGTTAATTTGTGTCTTTGAAAGGACATGTGCGCGGAAACGTTTGAACAGCGCGGTATCAACCTTGGCCGGAGCGCTCCAGAACTGGTCTAGGGACTTCTGGTCGGTCAGCCCCTCGAAATCGAAGAAGGCTTGCCCCAGAACCTTTACCGGCGTTCCAAAGCCCAGCGCCGACAGAGCCGCACTGGAATTGTTCACGACCATGCCGCTTGAGGCGCGGCACATGTCGGCCAGGTTGCCACCGTCCACAAAATCCACACGCGAGCCGATGCTGCGTGCACCGGCCAAGCTTCGCACCACCGCGCGCAGATCCACCAGCCCCGGATCGAGCGGGTGGTTTTTGAACACCAGCCGCGCATCTTTGGGCGCATGCTGGGCAAAGCTGGAGATTACCTTGGCTATGAAGGCGGTGTTATCGGCAAACTTAGAGTAGCGCAGGAGCTGGTTGTCGCCCTCGCGCTGCAGGCAGGCGATGAAGAACGGGCCGCGCGCGGCCAGAACATTCGCGTCGACTTCCTTCTTGGAGCGCATCGCCAGTTTGAAATAGCGCTGTACGTGGCTGACGCACTGAAGCCATGCCGGAACGGTGTAAGGATTGCGGTAGTTCGGATACAGCCAGCCACCCACCAACTGGATCAGGTGATAGGTGCTGATGTTCATCACGTGGTACGGCAGAATGCGCCCCACGCTGTGGCTGACTTCCAGCTCCGGCACCGGAGGATCATAGCCTTCCGGCACACGGGGCAGTTGGCTGCCCGCATTCACGCCGTTGCGCTCAAGCGTAATCCAGTCGGGACGGAAATAGCCGTTCTCGAGCACCCAGAGGCGCGCAGGAACCGATTTCGCCAGCGTCGA
Organism: Brevundimonas pishanensis; assembly: GCF_022750635.1. Lineage (GTDB taxonomy): Bacteria > Pseudomonadota > Alphaproteobacteria > Caulobacterales > Caulobacteraceae > Brevundimonas > Brevundimonas pishanensis. The sequence continues at coordinate 45,526 of NZ_JAJKBG010000001.1, forward strand.
GACCGTCTGATTATATGGACCGCTCTCGCCGAAAATGACGATGTCTGTGTATTCGGATGCGATCTCGGGGAATTTGCGGTGCCATTCGGTCGCAGATCCCAAGAAGCGGCGCAAGCCTTTGGCTCGCCACGTCAACGCATCACCGGCATTGAAAGCAACACGGTCAACCGTCTCTGCACCCAGCGCGTACAACGACTTGCGCAGATGTCGCCCGAACGGGCCGAACGGTAATGTTACCAGCAAAAATCGCCGACCGTGCAACGTCCTAATGTCTCCGTCAGCGAGCTTGTTCTGATCAGGATCGTAAGGGGCGAGCAAAGCGGGGGGTTCTCTTTGGCAATCGATCGTTTGTTTTAATGGTCGGACGAAGGACGACTGACTGTGGACGCGAACATCACACTGCCATTCGTAGTCACGTTCGACCGAATGACCAACCGAAAAGTCAAGCTTAAGGCAGTATTTGAAGCAAGAACCGCAGGCCACCACGAAGGGCAACCTGCGGTTCACGCAACTCAGACTTCGTTGACTGTCGAGGCGGAGGCCGGAGCCTCCTCCCCTTCAGATTAGAAGTTGATGTCGATGGTCGCGCGGCGGTTCAGCGGCTCGCGAACGCCATCGGCAGTTGCCTTGGCCAGCGAGGTTTCACCACGGCCGTCCAGCGACACGACGCCACCGTTCACGCCTTGAGCCACCAGGGCATCCGCGACGGTACGGGCACGACGGTTCGACAGACCCAGGTTGTAGGCTGCGTTACCCGAGGTGTCGGTGTGACCAACGACCAGGATACGGGTCGGAGCGCCCGACTTGGCGTAGTTGGCAGCTTGCGACACAACCGAGCGAGCTTCTGCGGTCAGGTCCGAACGGTCGAAGTCGAAGTAGACAACGAACTGACGGGCTGCCGGCTTAGCCGGTTGGACCGGCGGCGGCGGCGGCGGCGGCGGGGTCACCGGCGGCGGCGGCGGAGGCGGCGGCGGCGGCGGCGGCGGCGGTGCATCTTCAGCGCCGAAGGCGTAACGCAGACCCAGGGTCACGGTGTGCGACTGATCATAGTCGCCCGACCATTCACCGAATGCCGGCGAAACAGCAGCCGGAACAACCGAATCCCAGTTCGCGTCACCGGTCAGGTAACGGTAGGTCAGGTCAACGTGTGCACGGTCCGAAACGGCCCAGGCCAGACCAGCGATTGCTTGAGCAGCAAACTTGGTCGACGAGTCGTCAGCAGCGAAAGCGCCGCCCGGAGCTTGGCGCAGACGGCCGACAGTGTCGACGTTCACGCGGTTAGCACCGACACCCAGACCCACGAACGGACGCAGGTTCCAGTCTTCGTTGCCGAAGTCATAGATGACGTTGGCCATCAGGGTGGTGGAGGTGATGTCACCTTCCGGCGAGTGGCACGGGCCGGTTGCCGGGGTCAGGTTGCACAGGCCTTGTTCGCCCGAAACAGCGCGAACGCGACCAATGTCACCCGAGCGGTAGCCGCCTTCGAGTTCCATACGCCAGTTCGGGTTGAAACGGTAACCGAGGCGGGCGAAAGCAGCCCAACCATCGTTCACTTCCCAGTTCCAGTTTGCACCGGTGGTGGACGATTCGGCATTGATGTCGTCGATGATGTGGTAACCCGCATCAATCGCGCCGTACCAGCCGTTCGGCTCGGCCGAAGCGGCGCCTGCCGCAAACAGCCCAGCAGCGGCGACACTGGCAAGAAGTTTCAGCTTCATGGTGTCTCTCTCTCACTGAAGTTATGAGTCCGATGCCGATGCGTCTCCGCAAAAGCACTCCAGCAACGAACGGCATTGCAGCAAGCCGGTTCCTTGGAATAGCGTCGAATGTGACGACTGTGGCGCCATTCCAACACATAATCGGTGGAACGGGGCCCGATGGGGCCAAATTTGGACGGATATCTGAAAGGTGGGCTGAATGACTGACGGTTTCAAAGGCCAGGTGGCCATTGTCACGGGCGCAGGGGGTGGACTGGGTCGCGAGCACGCGTTGGCGCTGGCCGCGCGCGGCGTAAAGGTTGTCGTTAACGATCTTGGCGGGGCCCGCGATGGCTCGGGGGCGTCGCAATCTGCGGCGGAGGCCGTTGTGGCGGAAATCGTGTCCGCCGGTGGCGAGGCCATGACCAGCGGCGCGTCGGTCACCGACTTCGAGGCTGTATCGCGTATGGTTGCCGAAACCATGGAGCGTTGGGGCCGGATCGATATTCTGGTGAACAACGCCGGGATCCTTCGTGACAAGAGCTTTGCCAAGATGGAGCTGGATGACTTCCGTCTGGTCGTCGACGTGCACCTGATGGGCGCAGTTAACTGTACCAAGGCCGTTTGGGAAATCATGCGCAGCCAGAACTATGGCCGCATTGTCATGACCACGTCGTCCTCGGGCCTGTTCGGTAATTTCGGTCAGTCCAACTATGGCGCTGCCAAAATGGCACTGGTCGGCCTGATGCAGACCCTCTCCATCGAGGGTGCCAAGAACGACATCCGCGTTAACTGTCTTGCTCCCACTGCCTACACGCGCATGACCGAAGATCTCGGTCTGCCGCTGGATGCGCTGGAAGCCCGGCTTGTGACCCCGGGTCTGGTTCACCTCGTCAGCCCTGATGCTCCGACGCGCTGTATCCTGACCGCAGGCGGCGGGGGCTTCGAGCGGGCTTATGTCACGCTGACGCAAGGCGACTTCATCGTCGGCGACGACGCAGCCGAACAGGTCGCGGCGCGCTTCGACAAGATTTCGGACCGCGAGGAAGAAATCATCCCCGAGATGGGGGCTGCACAGGCCATGATCGAACTGGGCAAGGCCCAGAAAGCTCACGGCGGCTCCTAATTATATAGAGGCGGGAGGGGGCAGATTTGCGCCCCCTCCCCTTCAATAGGATGAGCGAACGATTGTATGTCGCCGCCAAATCCGGCTAATCGGAACGAATGTTAGCTCGCCCCCCGAGCTAAGGATGTTCGAAGATATGACCCAGACGCCGCCTCCCTCCAGCGAACAATCGGTAGTTGCCATGACGTCGCGCGCCCGCCACGTCATCCAACTTAATATCGAAGCCCTCCAGGCTCTGGAGCGCTCTCTGGATGAGTCGATCGCACGGGCCAGCCAGATCATCCTGTCGCGTCCGGGCTATGTCGTCGTGACGGGCATGGGCAAGTCGGGCCACATTGGCGGCAAGATCGCCGCGACGCTGGCCTCGACCGGCACCAACGCCTTCTTCGTGCACCCCGCTGAAATGAGCCATGGCGATCTGGGCATGTTGCGCCCTGACGTCACGGTACTGGCCATTTCGAATTCCGGCGAAAGCCGTGAGCTGCGTGACCCCCTGATCTTCTGCCAGCGCAACAATATTCCGGTCATCGGCATCACCCAGCGTCCGTCCAGCTTCCTCGGGCGTCACTCCGAGGTCGTACTGACCATGCCCAAGGTGGCCGAGGCCTGCCCGGAAGGTCTGGCCCCGACGACATCCACACTGATGACGTTGGCTCTGGGCGATGCTCTGGCCATGGTGCTCATGGAACAGCGCGGGTTTACCCGCGAAGATTTCGGCATGCACCATCCGGGCGGCGCACTGGGCATGAGCCTGCAGAGCGTGCGCGAATGGATGATGGACCACGCCGCCTCGCCGACCTGTGTCGCAGCCGAAACGCCGTTCAAGGACGTCGTGTCAGCCATTACCGAGGGTCGCAAAGGCACCGTGGCAGTGGTCAATGACGACGGCACCCTTGCGGGCATGGTGACGGACGGTGACGTCCGCCGCGCCTTCGCCAACGACATCCAGAACATTACCGCCGCCGACATCATGAGCCGCTCGCCCATTACGGTGGATCCCAGCCAGCGTATGCGCGACGTGGTCGATCTGTTGACCGCCAACAAGATCAGCAGCCTTCTGGTGGTCGAAGCTGACAAGCCGGTGGCCGTCATCCACATCGCCGAGCTGATGCAGGCGGGCTACGTCTCCTGATGGTGCAAACCGTCCTGCTGGATGCCAGTCGGCTCCTGAGCCGGACCGAACGCTCGGCACCGACCGGTATCGACCGCGTGTGTCTGGCCTATGCTGAATGGCTGATCGCCCATCCCCACTACCGTATGGTCCCCGTGCGGACCCGCAAGGGGCAACTGGCGCTGGTCGATGATGTCTGGTTCCGCAAGCGAATGGCCGACTTGCGTCATCGCTGGAACGGTCTGGCGCTCGCCGAAGAGCGCCCGCAAGACCGTGCACTGATCGACGCGTTGTGCGCACCACAGGTGCCAGCACATTCGGTCATGACGCCCTTGCCGGACGAAGTTCCGACCGGAAAGAAGCGCCGGGTCACGCACCAGTTCTTCCGCGCGCGCCGCGCGGCCGTTCCAGATGCCATGGCCTATCTCAATGTGGGTCACACAGGACTGGATGAGCCGGAACTGCTGACGTCACTTGCTGAGCGCAACATTGCCCGCATCCTGCTGGTGCACGACCTTATTCCGGTGACCCATCCCGAATATTGCCGGGCGGGTGATGACGCCAAACACGCGCGTCGAATGAACCATACCCTGTCGCTGGGCACCCACATCATCGCCAACAGCGCCTACACCGCTCACGAACTGTCAAAATTTGCCAAGGCGCAGGGGCTGCCGTTGCCGCCCGTCGATGTGGCGCATCTGGGTCTGGAGAGCCATCTCAGCGCGGTCGCGCCGCTCAAGACCGCCCGCCCCTATTTTGTGCATGTCGGGACCATCGAGGGGCGCAAGAATCTGGCCTTTCTGCTTACGGTCTGGCGCACGCTGGCCGAAAGGCATGGGGCCAATACACCAAGCCTCGTCCTGATCGGTCGATATGGTTGGGAAAACGAGACTGTTCTGGACCTTTTGCATCGCAGCCCTGCTCTTCGTGGGCATGTGCACCAGGCCGAAGGCATGGCCGATGCCACGCTTTCACGTCTTATGCTCGGCGCACAGGCTGTGTTGGCTCCCTCAAGCGTCGAGGGTTTCGACCTGCCTGCCGTCGAGGCCAGCGCTATGGGCATCCCGCTGATTGCATCCGACATCCCGCCACACCGCGAGTTGACGCCGCAAGCGCGACTGATTGATCCGATAGACGGCAACGGTTGGCTGAAGGCGATAGAAGACTACACAACAGCAAAGCCTGTTGTTGGCCAATATAATGCCCCGACTTGGGACGCACACTTCTCCATAGTAGAGCAACGGATACTCAACCCTCTGGCGGCACGACGCCAAGAGGGGTAAGTCTCGGGAAACGGAACAGAGCCGACTATGACCAGAACTGCCGCAAGCCTGATGCTTCTCGCCATCCTCGCCGGTTGCCAAACCCTGCCGCGGGACGGGCCTTCGGGCGCGGGCGTCGTCAAGGGCGCTTCGGACGCGGAGGCTACGCGCAGCTACGCTATCGTCGACCTGTCCTTCGAAATGAGCGAGCGCCTGCGTCTGGCACCGCCGCGCTCGTTTGCCGGTCTCGCCTTGGCCGATAGCAACGAGCCGACCGACATCATCGGCATCGGTGACGGTCTGGCTATCAGCATCCTGTCGCCGGGTTCGACCCTGTTCGCCTCGGGCGACAGTAACGGTGCCCTGCCGCCGATGACGGTGGATCGCAACGGCGCTGTCTCGATCCCCTATGCCGGTTCGGTCAATGTCCGTGGCATGACCCCTGGCCAAGCCGCGACGGCCATCCGCCGCGCACTTGCCGGTAAGGTCGGCAATCCGCAGGTGTTGGTCAGCCTCGCTTCGTCGTCGTCCAATGCGGTGACCGTTCTGGGAGATGTGCGCAATCCCGGCCGTCAGACCCTGACCGCCAACCACGGCCATCTTCTGGATGTTATCGCCGCAGCAGGCGGGTCTTCGCGTTCGCCCTATGACGTCGACGTTGTCATCATGCGCGGCGGCCAGACCTATTCGGCCCCGCTGTCGGTGGTCACCACCAAGTTTGATGAAAACATCCGCCTGCAACGCGGCGACCAGGTGAACCTGACCTATCGCCCGCGCCGCTTCTCGTCGTTCGGTGCGTTTAATGCCGTTGCGCGCAGCGAACTGCCGCCGGGCCCGATGACCCTGACCGAAGCCCTGAGCGGCGTCGGCGGTCTGGATTCCAATCAGGCCAATGCCCGTTCGGTTCTGGTCTTCCGCTTTGAGCGCCCCGAAGTCGCGCAGGCTCTGGGAATGACCCAGCCGGTAACCTCGCGCGGCGTGCCGGTGGTGTACCGCCTCAACCTCAACGAAGGTCAGGGCTTCTTCATCGCCAGCAACTTCCAGATCGAGCCTGACGACATCATTTACGCCCCGCGCGCAGGTGCTGCCGAAGCACGCAAATTCTTCGAAGTTGTCCAGAGCCTGACCCGCGTCGTCTACGACGTGTCGGTAACCAACACCGCCCTGACCAACTAATCTAATGTCGATCGTCGAGCGTCTGCGCAGAGTGTGGGGTTTGAAACCCGACCCTGCGCCTGCGCTTGGCGAGGTCGAACCGGACGACGAGCTGGAACTGCCCGAAGGGCTTCCCGAGCAAATCCGTACGGTCGAACAGGCCGCTTTGGCCATCTATCAACGCCACGGCCTGCCCACCGCTCCCGTCAGTTACCTGCGCAAGGGTGCGGACATGCCTTGGGAGCCCCTGCCCGAGAAACTGACGCCGCCGGAAAAGTGGGCTCTGTTAAACAGCGCTCCGCGCGATGCAAGTTGGCGCTATGGCGACCGTGCCGTGGTCGGGCGGCATCACGAGATCGCGGAGGTGCGCAATGCCTCGACCCTGCTGGCCACCTGCGACAGCCTGAGGCGTCGGCTGGAGGGCCACGAGCCCGTGTCCGCCCAGGACATCTCTGACGCCATGCTATTGGGCACGGCTGCCGGCGTATTGATGACAACGGCCCATACGCCGCTGAGCGAACACGTCGAACCCATCCACGTGCCGCTCACGTTTATAGCGGTGGATGACGAGGACTAGGCTTTCAGGCCGACTGCCTCTGCCAGAAGCTGAAGCGAGCGCACCCGCGCCGCAGGGTCCCAGATCTGGCTGGTGATCATCAACTCGTCCGCCCCCGTGCGGGCGACAAAGTCCGCGATCGTACTACGCACAGTCTCTACCGAGCCCACAGCCGCACACGACAGGGCGGAATCGACAACCGCCTTGGCGGTACCGTCGAGCCGTTCGTAGTAACCCACCTGCGGTGCAGGAAGCTTGCCCGCCTTGTTCAGGCGCAGGTTCACGAAGGCTTGCTGAACCGAGGTGAACAGCAGACGAGCCTCTTCGTCCGTGTCGGCGACGAAGGCGTTATAGCCCAGCATGAGGTGCGGCTTTTCGAGATGCTCCGAAGGCCGGAAGGTCTGGCGGTAGATGTCCGCCGCCCGCATCATCTCGCCCGGCGCGAAATGGCTGGCAAACGCGTACGGCAGCCCCATATGGGCGGCCAGTTGAGCACCATAGGTGGACGATCCCAGAATCCAGACCTTCACGTCCTGACCCTCACCGGGATAGGCCGCGATCCGCTGGCCTTCCTGAGCCGGCTGGAACCAGTGCATCAGCTCCATAACGTCTTGCGGGAAGCCGTCGACATCGCCCTGAAGGGTACGGCGCAGAGCGCGTGCCGTTAATTGGTCGGTACCCGGCGCACGGCCAAGGCCAAGATCGATACGACCGGGATAAAGTGCCGAGAGGGTGCCGAACTGTTCCGCAATCACCAGCGGCGCATGGTTGGGCAACATGACCCCGCCAGCACCAACCCGAATGGTCTTGGTCGCCGCTGCGACCGCGCCGATCACGACCGAAGTGGCGGCGCTGGCGATACCGGGCATGTTGTGGTGTTCAGCCAGCCAATAGCGGGTAAAGCCCGCGGCCTCGGCATGTACGGCCAGATCGACCGTGTTCCTCAATGCCTGACCAACGTCAGAGCCAGCGGGAACGGGGGCGAGATCGAGTATGGAATAGGCGGTCATCCTACCGATATGGGGATGCCTTACGGCAACGCCATACCGGCAGGAGAACCATTTTAGGCTTTAGCTACCGGCCGGGCAGTCGCCCAGACGCTCGGCAGTCATGGTGATCTTGGTTTCGGCCATGGCCGGCGTCGGCGCCGGATCCATCTTGGTCGTCACTTCGGTCACATATCGGGTGTTGAAGTCGCCGGTGATCTTGACGGTCGAGTCAGACTTCATATTGCCCGGCAGCTTGCAGCTGGCAGTCGATACCATGGCGTCACCCTGACGGGCGAACGGAGTGCTGGTGCAGTCCGCGCCCGCTTGCTGGGCGGCGGCAGGGGCTTCAAGCTTGGCTTCCTTGATGCACATTTCCTGCGGCGGTACCGACGCGCCACCCGGCATACCGGTCATGGCGGTGGTCACACGCCACAGACCCGGCTTAGGGGCCTCGAGCGTAGCCAGAGCCGCTGCAGGTGCAGCCGCGCCGCCGGCTGCGGCATCGCCATCAGCCTTATTTGCCGACGGATTACATGCAGCCAACGTCAGGGCCGCAACCGAAGTCAGGCCGAGCAAAGCAAATTTGTTCATTGTTGTTCCCTCTCTCCCTCTGGGGAGAAACGAACAACTCTTCGAAGGGCCTAGCGTTCGAGCTTGGCCGCAAATTTAATCCAGACTTACGCCTGTGGTACGCATGATCTCGGCACGAAGTTCCGGCAAGCCCGCACCTTTTTCAGAGGAAGTGATGGCTACATAGGGATAGGCCGCCGGACGCTTGGCGATGGCTTTCAGGGTCGCAGCCTGAACCTTTTCGGCCTCGCCCTTTTTGAGCTTGTCCGCCTTGGTCAGAACGATCTGGTAGGACACTGCTGCCAGATCCAGTGCATCGAGCGCCTCGTCATCGACCTTCTTCAGGCCGTGACGGGCGTCGATCAGCAGATAGACGCGCTTGAGGGTCACACGACCGCGAAGATAGTCGCGGCCGAGGTCCTGAAAGCGCCGGACTTCCTTCTTGGAGGCCTTGGCCCAGCCATAGCCGGGCAAGTCCACCAGACGCAGCTTGTCGTCGAGGTTGAAGAAGTTCACCTCGCGCGTCCGGCCCGGCTCGTTGGAGGCGCGGGCCAGCTTGTGCATACCGACAAGCCCGTTGATCAGGCTGGACTTGCCCACGTTCGAGCGTCCCGCGAACGCGATCTCGGGGAGATCGGGCTCTGGCAGTTGCTCGATTTTGGCGCAGCCGAGCATGAAAGTGGCCTGACGCGAAAACAGGACGCGCGCGGCCTCAATCTCTTCGGCGGAATACTCGCCAACCTTGGGTTCATCCAGCACTAGGATCAGGCCTTTTTGAAGCGGGCAAAGAAGGTGTCGATGGGGTTCTCAGCCTTGTATTTGTGCATGATCACATACTGCTGGAGGATCGACAGGATGTTGTTCCACGCCCAGTAGATCAGCAGGCCAGCCGCGAACGGAGCCATGATGAAGGTGAACACCAGCGGCATCAGAGCGAAGATCTGCCGCTGCATCGGGTCTTGCGCCGGCGGGTTCATCGACATCTGCAGCCACATGGTCAGGCCGTAGATGATCGGCAGAACGCCAAGGTGCAGCGGGCCGCCCAGAATGCCACCGATCAGCGGCGCAGCAGACGGGTCGAATGGCAGGGCACCAAACAGATTCCACAGGCTCGTCGGGTCTTTGGCCGACAGATCCTTGATCCAGCCGAAGAACGGTGCCTGGCGCATTTCGATGGTGACGAACAGAACCTTATACAGCGCAAAGAAGACCGGAATCTGCACCAGGATCGGAAGGCAACCCGCCAGCGGATTGATCTTCTCGCGCTGATACAGGGCCATCATTTCCTGCTGCTGCTTCTGCGGGTCCTTGCCGTGCTTCTTCTTCAGCTCTTCCAGCTTGGGCTGCAGCATGCGCATCTTCGACATCGAAGCGTACGACTTGTTAGCCAGCGGGAAGAGGACCAGCTTGACAACAACCGTCAGCGCCAGAATGGCCAGACCGAAGTTGCCGAGCAGGCCGAAGAAGAACTCCATAACCTGGAAGATCGGGCGGGTCAGGAACCACAGGATGCCCCAGTCGATCGCATAGACGAAGCGCGGCAGAGCCAGCTGCTCTTCATACTGCTTGAGGATCTCGTTGCGCTTCACGCCAGCGAACAGGCGCTGGGTTTCGGTGATCTGCTTGCCCGGTGCAATCGTATGCGCCGCGCCCAGCAGATTTGCTTCGTGGATGTCCACGCCCCCAACCTGACGCACGGTGAAGCGTGCCTGAACCTGCTCGTCCTGAGCGGGGATCAGGGCTGCCAGCCAGTATTTGTCGGTGATGCCCATCCAACCGCCGGTCGAGTTTTCCTCGACCTTGGTCTTCTTGGCCCAGTCTTTGTATTTGATCTGTTCGGTCGAATAGGACTTGCCGTCGCCGAAGGTACCGATGGCGCCCTCGTGCGAGATCATTTCGCGACGCTTGTCAGGGATGCCCTGACGCTCGACGCGCGAATACGGCGCAATGGTGATCGGCTGGGTGCCGAGGTTGGCGACCGTGTCCGTGACGGTGAACAGGTATTTGTCGTCGACCGAGATCACGCGGCTGAAGCGCAGGCCGCTGCCGTTGTCCCAGGCCAATTCCACCGGCGTGGTCGGGGTCAGCTTGTCACCCTTGACCAGCGTCCAGACCGTATTGGGGCCAGGTACGCCGCCCGGAACGTTGGCACCGCGCCAGCCGAACTGGGCGAAATAGGCGTGCTCTGTGCCTTGCGGACGGAACAGCTCGACCGGAGCCGGATTGCCCAGCTCTTCGCGGTACTGGGTCAGGTAGAGGTCGTCGATACGACCGCCCAGCAGCGAGAGCGAGCCCTTGACCGTGCCGCTCTCGATCGCCACGCGACCCGAGCCGGTCAGGGCCGCAGCGCGGTCCTTGAATACATTCACAGCACCCGTGACTGTCGGATCGGCAGGATCAGCCGCCGCTTCCTTGGTCATCTCGGCCGCGGCGATACGCGCGGCACGTTGCTGCTCGGCCTGAGGCCGCATCACGGTGAAATAGTAGATGCCCATGATCAGGGCCGCGCACACAAAGAAGATGATTGTGTTGCGCGAGTTCTCGTTTTGCATCGGGATCAGCGGTCCTGGCCGGAGAGGCGCGGTTGATCGGTATGGAACGCACCGGAGCGCCCATCTTTATCTAAGGATGGATCGGTACGCATCTTTGTCAGCCTTGTAAGGGCCGATTTCACGTCGTCAAGCAATCGGTCCCAGTCGCGGTCTGCCGTACCCATGCGCGCAATCAGCACATAGTCGCATCCGGACTGGCCGTATTCAGGCAAAAGCAGGCGCGCAGCCTCACGCAGGCGGCGCTTGGCGCGGTTGCGCACCACCGCCCCGCCCACTTTTTTCGTGGCGGTAAAACCTGCGCGAATGGCGTCGTCACCATCCGCACGGTCCAACTGTTGTATGACCACGGCGCCTCTCGCCTGAGAAACGCCTTTGGCGGCCGCCAGAAACTGGGGCCGCCGCAACAGGCGATCGATTTTCATCGGATCGGTCATGCGCCCTCCCATATAGGGTTGTTGGGCGCTTGACTTTAGGCCGTCAGGCGCTTGCGGCCCTTAGCGCGGCGACGCGCTACGATCTTTTGACCGTTCTTGGTGGCCATCCGCGAACGGAAGCCGTGACGGCGCTTGCGCACGAGACGCGACGGCTGATAGGTCCGTTTCACGGTCGGCTCCTGAAATAAAGAAGTTAAGCGGTAGATACGATCATCCACCGCGGAAGAGAGGCGGGCGTATAAATCGGCCCCGCGCCGGAGTCAACGGCGCCTTGGCGTTTGAAGCGCGTTATGAAGCCAGAATCGATAAGGTTTTTTCGTAACGCTGGAATATGGAGCCCTTGCGATTTGCATCGCCTGACCCGCTTTATCCCCCTTGTTTTGGTCATCGCTGCGGCAGCTTTGATCTTTGGCATGGGATGGAACCGCTACCTGTCGCTGGACACCCTGCGCGACCACGGCGCGACGCTATCGGCGTGGGTGGACCAGTATTACTGGCTGGTGCTTATCGGGCTGATGGCGCTGTTTGCCGTCCTGACCGCCAGTGTCGTGCCGGGCGTGGTCTTTATCACCGTCACCGCAGGCTATCTGTTCGGCCCATGGGTAGGCGGCATAGCCACCGCCTTTGCCGCCACAGTCGGGGCGCTGGCCGTCTATTATGTAGGCCGCACCGCGCTGGGGGATTCGCTCAAGCGCAAGGCTGCCTCGGATACGGGCCTCCTCAAGCGCATCTGTGATGGCGTGGACCGCAACACCTTCAGCTATGTGCTCACGGCGCGCCTGATCGTGTCAGTGCCGTTTCATATGATCAACGTGGCGGCCGGGATCATGTCGGCCCCCTTGCGTCCCTATATGTTGGCGACCTTCATCGGGCTGTTGCCGGCGCATATTATCTATTGCTGGATCGGCAGCGGGCTTCACGCCGTACTGGTGAAAGACCCCGATCCTGATATCCAATCGTTATTCCAACAGTTTATGTGGCCGCTGATCGGTGTAGGCTTCCTGTCTATGATACTGCCAATGGGTCTAAAGCTGATCAAATCGCGTTATGGACGCTCGCACGCGGGCGACCAATGACTGAACCCGCGCCTGAAACCGGAACCCCAGTGCCCCAAAGCCTTGCCTCTCACCGATCAAAGTTGAGCGACGCCCTCAAGGCGCGCTTGAATTCGGGCGAGCGCATCCGGCCGCACGGGCCAGACGGTTTGACGGCGCGCCTTATGCTGCTGACGGTGGCGTTCACGCTACTGGTTGCAGGCATGATTTTGATCCCCAGTGCCTCCTCCTTCCAGGAAAGGTGGCTCAGTGACCGTCTGCAGGCCGCAGAGCTGGCATCTGTGGGGGTCGAGGCCCTGCCCTACTCCGCGGTCGAAGACAGCACTGCAGAGCAGCTCCTGACCATCGGCGGGGTACAGTCGGTGGTCGTCGGCGAACAGGGCGTGCGCCGTCTCTTGCTCCAGGCCCCCAATCTGCCGCGCGCGCCGGAGCTGATCGACCTCAGAAACCGCAGCATCGGCTCCAAACTGCTGGACCCTTGGCGCACCTTGTTTGCACACCCGGACCGTTCGCTGCGGGTGCAGGCGACACCGCGCTATCGCTCGGGCGAGTTGATCGAAATCCTCGCCCCCGCCCAGCCGCTGAAGTTGGAGCTTAGGGCCTTTATCCTGTCGAACCTGATTGTGTCTGTGGTGATCGCACTGGTGGCGGGCGGACTGCTCTGGCTGGGCCTGTCCTTCCTCGTCCTGCAACCTCTGCAGCGCGTGACGCGGTCCATCGAACGCTTTGCTGCGGATCCGGAGAGCGTGGCCGAGGTCCCGTCCGATCGTCACGACGAGATCGGCCGCGTCGAGCGCGAACTGGCACGTATGCAGGAGGAAGTGCGCCACTCCCTGCGTGCGCGCGCCCGTCTGGTGGCGCTGGGTGCGGCGGTCGCAAAGATCAATCACGATCTGCGCAATATGCTGACATCCGCCCAGATCGCCTCCGAGCGCCTGTCGTCGTCGTCGGACCCTTTGGTGGCCAAGGCCTTGCCCCGCCTAGAGCGAGCGCTGGGGCGTGCCGCAGGGCTGGCCCGCAACGTTCTGGAGTACGGCAAGTCCGAAGAGCCCGAGCCCGAGCGCCGCCGCCTGCTGCTGGCACGTGTTGTCGCAGCCGCTGCAGAGGATGCAGGCTTGTCCGATCAGGGCGTGCGCTTGGTAACCGACCTGCCGTCCCGATTTGTCGTGACCGCCGATCCCGATCAGCTTCACCGCATCTTCGTCAACCTGATGCGCAACGCGCGTCAGGCCATCGAGAGTCTGAATGACGACAGACATGGCCAGATTGCCGTAAAGGCCCGCGAGGAAGACGGCTTTGCCGTCATTCAGGTGCGCGACAATGGCCCGGGTATCCCAGAACGCCTTGCAGGGCGGCTTTTCGAGGCCTTTGTCAGCGGTTCGAAATCCGACGGCACCGGTCTTGGTCTGACGATTTCGCAGGAACTGGCCGCCAACCATGGCGGTCAGGTGCAACTTGTCGAAACCGGCCCCGAGGGCGCGACGTTTGAACTGCGCTTGCCCCAATTAGCTCCGAAGGCCAATCCAGAGCTCCTAGATTTAACCGCCGCCGCAGAAGCGGCCGAAACGACCGAAGGTGAAAAGCCATGATGATGAAATCACTCACTGCCGTAGCGGCTGCCGCAATGGTCGCGCTGTCTGCGCCTATTGCCGTTGCGCAGGATGCCACGGCATCCGACCCTGTTGCCGAGGCCCTGCGCGCACGTGGCGAAGCCTATCGCCGCGGTGCCGATGAAAAGCAGGACCCGCAAGAACTGCGCACGACCTCGGCGCTGAACGCCGAGATCATGGAGCAGAACGATCTGGCCGAACTGCAGGACCGTGCCAACCAACGCGCGTTCGCCAAGGCTCAGGCAGACTATCAAGAAGAACTGGACCTGATGGAGATGGAGACGCGCCGTATCGAGGCCGAGACCGCTGCGAAACAGGCTGCCTATCAGGCCGAACTGGCGGCCTATGAGCGCGCTCAGGCCGACTGGCGGGCGTGTGTCGCCGGCGACAAGACGCGCTGTGCCCAGCAGCCTCAATAAGCCTCACAGAGGCAGACAAGACAAAGGGCGCGCGGCCACCGGCCCCGCGCCCTTTTCATTTTCGTCCGGTTCGGGAGGTTAGCCCTCGACCGGGGCCTGCTCCTGACGCTTCTTGAGCAGGGCATCGAAGCTGTCCCACACGCCGTCGGCACCGTGCCACGAGCCTTGGGTTGCGGCTTTCGAATATTCCGTTGCGCGGGCTTCGAAGAAGTTGGCGTGCTCGACACCCGACAGCAGGGACTGCAGCCACGGCAGCGGGTTTTCCTTCACGCCGTAAACTTCCGGCAGTTGCAGCTGGCGCAGACGCCAGTCGGCGATGAAGCGGATGTATTGCTTGATGTCGTCCGGCGTCATGCCGTTGACCGGACCCATTTCAAAGGCCAGGTCGATGAACTTGTCTTCCATATCGATAACGGTCTTGCAGTTATCGACGATGTCGTCCGCCACGGCTTTGGTGACCGCACCGGTTTCCTTGTTGAAGGCGTGGTACAGCTTGATGATGCCTTCGCAGTGCAGGCTCTCGTCGCGCACCGACCACGAGACGATCTGGCCCATGCCCTTCATCTTGTTCTGGCGCGGGAAGTTCATCAGCATGGCGAAGGAAGCGAACAGCTGAAGGCCTTCCGAGAAGCCACCGAACATCGCCAGCGTGCGGCAAATGTCGGCATCGGTCTCTACGCCGAACTTGCCCATGTAATCGTGCTTGTCCTTCATGGCCTCGTATTCCATGAAGGCACCGAACTCGCTCTCGGGCATACCGATGGTTTCGAGCAGAAGCGCATAGGCCGCGATATGGATGGTCTCCATGTTCGCAAAGGCCGCCAGCATCATCTTCACTTCAGTCGGTTTGAACACGCGACCATAGCGTTCCATGTAGTTGTCCTGAACCTCGATGTCCGCCTGGGTGAAGAAGCGGAAGATCTGGGTCAGAAGATTGCGCTCGTTGTCATCCAGCTTGGCCGCCCAATCCTTGACGTCCTCGCCGAGCGGCACTTCCTCCGGCATCCAGTGGACCTGCTGCTGCTTCTTCCACATGTCGAACGCCCACGGATAGCGGAACGGCTTATAGGCGGTCGACGGGGTCAGCAGACCGGGCGTGCCGGGCTGGATGATCGAGGATTGGGCGTTCATCACACGGGGTCCTGACGAGGTAGAAACTGGATGGAGATTCGTAGGCCCAACCATGCGCCACCACCGCGGCGCGGGCAAGCCGCCATCGGGCCTATATTGCGATGAAAATTCTTATAGCCACTAGATGTGGGGTCATTAGACCACGCAACTGTGGGGTGTGCTGGGGACAAAAAAGCCCGCCGCTGCACTAGGCAGGGCGGGCTTTCGTAATTCGCGGCCTGCGTCCTTACAGGATCATGCCCAGTCGGCGGGCATCGGCTTCCAGGCTTTCGCGGAACTGCGGGGCAGCCAGCTGGATCAGGGCGCGGGCGCGCTCCTCGACCGACAGGCCGCGCAGATTGACCGCGCCGTGCTCGGTCACGATCCACTGCACGTCGTTGCGCGGCGTGGTCACCGGACCATCCAGCTGCGCCACAATGCGCGAGACCGTGCCCTTGGCTGCGGTCGAGTGGCAGGCGATGATCGACTTGCCGCCCTTGGATGCCGCGGCACCGCGCACAAAGTCCAGCTGCCCGCCCGAGGCCGTGAACTGGCGCCCGTTCAGGTACTCCGAGCAGCAGGCACCGAACAGGTCGACCTGCAGGGTCGCATTGACCGAGACCACCTTGTCGTTTTGCGAGATGACGCGCGGGTCATTCACATAATCGACGCCATAGGCTTCGAAGTCCGGATTATTATCGATGAAGTCGTATTCGGCCTTTGTGCCCATGGCGAAGGCAAAGATCGCCTTGCCCTTATGGATGTTCTTGCGGCTGTTGTTGATCACACCGGCCTGCATCAAGGCGATCAGGCCGGGCGTCATCAGTTCGGTATGAACGCCCAGATCCTTGCGATCGAACAAGGCGGCACAAACCGCATCCGGCAGGGCCCCGATGCCCATCTGAAGCGTCGAGCCATCCTCGATCATATCGGCGATGATTGCGCCGATGGCCTCGTCCGCAGGTGCCATCGCAGCCTTGCCCGACTCGATCAGCGGGACATTGTTTTCCACGATGGCCGTCACTTCGGAGATGTGGACGCGGGTATCGCCGCCCACACGCGGGAACTGGTCGTTGACCTCCAGTATCAGGCGCGCGCCGGAACGCGCGACCGGCGTGGCATAATCAGCGTTCACACCGAACGAGAAATAGCCCTCGTCATCCATCGGCGAGACGGTGGTCACCAGAGTATCCACCTTGACCTGATTGACCATCACATCGGGGGCCTGCTGGAAACTGGACGGGATGAACCACACGCCGTTACGGCCGGCATCGCGGCTCTGCTGCTCCAGTTTGCGCTCGATACCGCCGTGGAAGAGGCTGTACGGCCGTAGGCGGTCCGTCAGTTCGTAGCGCAGGACGGTCTCACCGGCCTGCTTCATCGACAGCAGATAGTAGATGTTGACGTCGGACACCTGCCCGGCCTCGGCGCGGTCCGCGAGTGCCTTAAGAAGCGCCGGCGGTTGGGATATACCGAGACCCATGGCCATTCTTGTACCGTTACCGATGAGCGCGGCGGCTTGGTCGGCGGTGGTCAGGCGCTTGGCATATTCAGCCGCAAAGTCAGTCATGGTCTGCCTCGGTAATCCACTGGCCGCCTAAACGGCCCAAGGTCGGTGATGACCAAATTCGTAGCCGCTGGCACCGGCAGACGCCTTTTAGACCTTGGTCTATGGGGCATCCTGAAGGCGGGACATATGTACGCGCTGGCGGCGCTCGACCGCATAGGCGAACAGCCACAAAAGCACTGCCCAGAAGGCACCGATGCCCCACCCCGCCAAAACATCCGTGGCCCAATGGGCTGCCAGATAGATGCGGGTGATGCCGATCAAAAGCACAACCACCACGGCCCAGCCCACGGCATAGGCTTTAACGCGCGCTCGCGGGAACGCTCGCGTCAGCATAACGCCGATGGTCAGGTAGAAAACCGTAGCCAACAGGGCATGACCGGACGGGAAGCTGGCATTGAGGGTTTCAACTACCTGATATTCCGCCGGCGGCCTCGCCCGATCAAACACAGCCTTCAGGCCCTCGGACCACGCAACTCCGCCCGCAAGCCCGAAGACCAACAATAGCGCCGACAGCTTCTTGCCGTGGACGAGCAGGAAGAAGCCAAAGATCAGGGCGAACACCATCAGCACGGAAATGCCGCCGAGCGACGTGACGTCTATGGCGGCCTCTCGGAGCCACCACGGCCCGCGCACCCGTTGAGGATCGTCTGCATAAGGGTGCAGCCACGTCAGGACCGACCAGTCGAAGCCTTGCTTGTCGCCACTGGCTACGCCGTCGGCGATGCTTGCGAAAAGTGCCAGCCCGCCAGCCCCTAACAACAGAGGAGCGACAATGCCGATTTCATTACGGGCCACACGGAGGACACGGGCGGTGAAGGCAACGGGGTGTGCGGTCATAGGGCGACAACGGCTCCATTACGCTTTGTGTTCCGTCCCGTATCGGGACGATTCCCAAGATAATTGCGACAAAACCGTGGCATAGGTTTCGCGAGGTTTGAAGCCTTTTCCTTCCCCGTTCAACCGCAGCCTATGGCAAGCGAAAAATTAGCAAAAAACTGAATTAAAGAATTTGAAGTCGGGCCAGTCTTAACCCAAGATTTAGATGTAGCTGGTGTTGTCCACACAACATCTGGCGTTATCCACAAGTTGACGGGTTGTAGCGATGGCAGGCGGCGAAGCTCTACAGACAACGGATTTTTCGGCAGTTTCTTCGGGACTGAAGGCTTTCAAGCCTCGCCTCGAAGTGGTCCCCGGTGGCCTTAAACTGGACCGCAGCCGTGACGATCTGTTGACGGATTTCGGTAAAAAGACGCTCGAAGACCGATATCTTCTTCCGGGCGAGTCCTATCAGGACATGTTCGCCCGCGTGGCCACGGCCTTCGCAGACGATGCCGAACACGCCCAGCGCGTTTACGACTATATGTCGAAGTTATGGTTCATGCCTGCAACGCCGGTTCTGTCGAACGGCGGTGCCGATCGTGGTCTGCCGATCTCCTGCTTCCTGAACGCGGTCAACGACAGCCTCGACGGTATCCAGAACGTCTGGAACGAGAACGTCCAGCTGGCCTCGAACGGTGGCGGCATCGGCACCTATTGGGGCGGCGTCCGCTCCATCGGTGAACAGGTTAAGGGCGCTGGCCAAACCTCGGGCATCATCCCCTTCATCCGTGTGATGGACTCGCTGACGCTGGCCATTTCCCAAGGCTCGCTGCGTCGCGGTTCGGCGGCTGTCTATCTCGACATCCACCATCCCGAAATCGAAGAATTCCTCGAAATCCGTAAGCCGTCGGGCGACTTCAATCGCAAGTCCCTGAACCTGCACCATGGCATTTCGATCACCGACGAGTTCATGGAAGCGGTCCGTGACGGCAAGCCGTTCGATCTGCGCTCGCCCAAGAACAACGAAGTTCGCAAGACCGTCGACGCCCGCTCGCTGTGGACCAAGATCCTCGAAATCCGCATGCAGACGGGCGAGCCCTATCTGATCTTCTCGGATACGGTGAACCGCCAGTTGGCACAGCACCAGCGCGAGCTGGGTCTGTCGGTCAAACAATCCAATCTGTGCGCCGAGATCATGCTGGCCACCGGTAAGGACCACCTCGGCAACGAGCGCACCGCTGTGTGCTGCCTGTCGTCGGTCAACGCCGAGACCTTCCTTGAGTGGCGCGAAGAACCCCAGTTCATCGAGGACGTGATGCGCTTCCTCGACAACGTGCTGCAGGACTTCATCGACCGCGCCCCGTCGGCGATGTCGCAAGCCGTCTATTCGGCCATGCGCGAGCGTTCGGTGGGGCTGGGCCTGATGGGCTTCCACTCCTTCCTGCAATCGCAAGGCGTGGCGTTTGAATCCGCCATGGCCAAGTCGTGGAACATGCGCCTGTTCAAACACCTGCGCCGCGAGGCCGATAAGGCTTCCAAGCTGCTGGCCGAGGAAAAGGGCCCCTGCCCCGACGCGGCCGACCGTGGTGTGATGGAGCGTTTCTCGCACAAGATGGCGATTGCCCCGACTGCATCGATCTCGATCATCTGCGGCGGTACGTCGGCAGGTATCGAGCCGATCCCGGCCAACATCTATACCCACAAGACCCTGTCCGGCTCGTTCGCGGTCAAGAACCCCTACCTTGAGCGTCTGCTCGAAGAGAAGGGTCAGAATACCGACGCGATCTGGAACTCGATCCTCGAACACGAGGGCTCGATCCAGCACCTCGACTTCCTCTCGGAAGACGAAAAGGGTGTCTACAAGACCGCCTTTGAACTGGATCAACGCTGGCTGATCGAACTGGCCGCCGACCGCGCGCCGGAAATCTGCCAGGCCCAGTCGCTGAACCTGTTCGTTCCGGGTGACGTGAACAAGTGGGACCTGCACATGTTGCACTGGTCGGCGTGGGAACGTGGCGTGAAGTCGCTCTACTATCTGCGCTCCAAGTCGGTTCAGCGCGCCGCTTTCGCCGG
Source organism: Brevundimonas pishanensis (assembly GCF_022750635.1). Lineage (GTDB taxonomy): Bacteria > Pseudomonadota > Alphaproteobacteria > Caulobacterales > Caulobacteraceae > Brevundimonas > Brevundimonas pishanensis. Next base: position 65,634 of record NZ_JAJKBG010000001.1, read on the forward strand.
TGCCGACACCAAGGAAGAAGCCGAGTTCGATCCGAACCAACCGGACCTCTTCTCGGCCGCTCCCACCGACTACGACGAGTGCCTGGCCTGCCAATAAGGTTTGGGTCCACATTGTGTACAACTGGCGCCGCTCGGGAACTTGCTCTCGGGCGGCGTCGTTCGTTTGTCAGGAGGCTGCTATCGGGATACTGATGGTATGCGTAAGGACTGGGAGGCGAACATGCGTCGGCTGGTGCTGGGCAAAATCCGTACCGGACAGGTTCCGCAAGCGATTGCTGGGTGCCTCTGCATCGCATCCGTCTCGCTGGGCGGGACAGAAGCGATGGCCCAATCTCTCGCGTCTTCCCAAGACTGGTCTGTGACGCTGGATCGTCGCTCTCTTGGCGACCTTCCCTCCTCGCAAGCCTGGCGTGAAGAGCGTGTGGCGCTTAGCACCGCTTCGGGTGACCGCTGGACGGTTCGCCATGCCAACTCCGTCGATACGCCGCTTGCTTTCAGCCGACCGGACACGCGCGACCGCGAAGTCGCCGTGGAATGGCGTCACGACTGGACGGCGCTGCACGAAACGTCGCCTTCAGGTCTGGAACTGTCGGTCTCGCCCCATGCCGGATTTGACTGGAACCCCCGGGGTTCATCGCCTGTCGCAGGGGCGACGGTGCGCGTGGGTCGCGGCCTTGACCGATTGGCTCCCGACGGTGACGAAGCTTTTGGTCAAAAGGCGCGCTGGTATGTTTTCGCCTCGGGCTCCAAGCGCGCTGTCGGCTATAATTTCACCAGGCAGCGTGATGGCGGGTTTGCCAATGAAGGGCTGAGCCACGATCTGGGATCCAGCGCCATGGGCGATGCCGCTATTGGTGTCGCCTGGCGCAAGGGCCCGATCCAAAGCTCGGTGGGCCTGTCCTATCGCGAAGTCGAGATTGACGGCCTGCGCGGCTATGGCGGGCTCAAGACAGACGTTGGCGAAGGCGTCCTCGCCTTCCAGCTTTCGATCCGGCCGCAATAAAAAGGGCCGGATAATCGATCCGGCCCTCCTCCAATCTTACTGCGTGAGTGCAACGCCCTCACGGCGGGGATCGGCCCCACCGTCCCAGCGTCCGTCGCGCCAGATCGCCCCGTGGAGGCCCGAGGTCTCGGTCGCATTGGGGCGCAACTCCATGCCCGCAGCCTTCAGCGCATCACGGATTTCCGGCGAAATCTGATCGGTATCAGCCCCCACCATCGCGCCGCGCACCACCAGGTTAGGCAAGGCAACGGCGTCCTGCATGGTCATGTCCCACTCGACCACACCGACCAGCGCCTTTGCCACATAGGCTAGAATCGAAGAACCACCGGGCGATCCGATAGCGCCGACAAGATTACCCTCGCGATCCAGAATGATCGTCGGGATCATGGACGAGCGCGGACGCTTGCCCGCTGCGACAGCGTTCGGTGCAGGATGCCCGTCCTCCAGCGGAGTGAACGAGAAATCGGTAAGCTGGTTGTTGAGGAAGAAGCCGCCCGCCATGCGCCCCGAGCCGAAGTATGATTCCACCGTGGTGGTCATACTGACGGCATTACCCTCGGCGTCGACCACCACGAAGTGGGTCGTGCCCGCAGGCTCTAGTGTCGCATCCGACAGTTGCGGGGCGGAACCGGTCGGGCGACCTGCCGCAACCGGACCGTTCACCTGCGGAGCCAACGCTGCGCGTTCGGCAATATAGTCATCGGCGAGCAGCCCTGCCACAGGCACGCCCACAAAGTCGGCATCGCCCACGTAGCGGTCGCGGTCGGCGTACATGAGCCGCTGCAGACGACCTAGCGCGACCCAGGCCTCGGGGCTGTCCTTGCCCTTGGCCAGATCGGGAGTCTTTTCGGCCATACCGAGGAACTGCAGCATGGCCACGCCGCTGGACGGCGGAGCGGGCACACAGACCACATAGATGCGATAGGGACGGCAAAGCGGATCGCGGCGCAGCGGACGATAGTTCGCGAAGTCCTGCATCGACAGCCCACCCGGGCGCGGTTGGGCGTGCGTGGCGGCGATCATCTGCTGGGGCAACTCGCCCTCATAGAAGACACTCGGCCCCTCAATGGCCAGACGGCGCAGGGTCTGGGCATATTCCGGATTTCGAAGGGTATCACCTGCCTGATAGCGGGTGCCGTCGGCCTTGGTGAAAAAGCGGGTGGCCCATTCGCTGACGGCCTGATTGCGGCCCGCATTGATAAAGCTTGCCAGACGCGGTGAAACGGTGAACCCGCCGTCCGCCAGTTGTTCAGCCTCGGCGAACAACTGGTTCCAGCCTAGTTTGCCGTGCTCTTTCTGGGCCATGCCCAGCATAGCCACCACACCCGGTACGCCCGTCGAGCGGCCCGACAACACAGCATCGGTGAAATCCAGCGGTTTGCCGTCTTCATAAAACAGTTCGGGCGTCGCGGCGGCAGGGGCCATCTCGCGACCGTCATAGGAATGGAGCTCCGCGGTCTTGGCGTCGTAGACCATCATAAAGGCCCCGCCGCCCAGGCCCGACGACTGGGGCTCGACGAGGCTCAGGGTCGCCTGAATGGCAACGGCCGCATCCACCGCCGAACCACCGGCGCGCAGAACCTTCATCCCCGCCTCGGCGGCCAGCGGGTTTGCCGCCGCGACAAACGGGCCGCGCGCGGGTTGCGCTGCAGGTGCTTCAACAGGGCGGACGGCTTGATCGGCCGCTAGCGCGAAAGATGGGGTCGAAATCGCCGCCAGCGCCAAAATCGTCGCGGAAAGAGCAGTCTTGCGCGTGCTCCCGCGTGTCCGGTCAAAAAATGCCGTCATAATCCATACTCCTACCGCGCGATGACAGACTTATGCCTAAGGCTTGATGCGAGTTCCGCCAACCCAAGATTTTCTTTCGCTTTTTTCGATTTTCCTATTGCCATTCAAAATCTCAAAAGCTAGATAGCCCTCCTCGCCGCGGGGCACTGACCCACGGCGGAGACGAAAGTCTAAAACGCACCCGTAGCTCAGCTGGATAGAGCATCAGACTACGAATCTGAGGGTCAGGAGTTCGAATCTCTTCGGGTGCGCCATCTTTCTCTTCGCAAGAAGAGCGGCAGCGGTAAAACGCTCCCAAACAAAAACCCCGCTCCTGATATCGTCAGGGCGGGGTTTTTGTTTGTTCGGCTATCCCGTCACCCAAGTCTGGGCGAAGTCGGTCGCGTCGTCCATCTGCCGCGTCAATACGCCGAGCCACCCGCCACTCCAAGTGCCATAGGCCGCAGTGCCGTCGGGGCGTTCCAGTTTTTCCGGCAAGGTCCGCATGAGATAGACCGTATTCTCACCGAGCCCATACGCACGTCCCATATCGCGGAACTCGTCCCCGTCCATTTTGAAGACGGCCTTGCCGTCTCGCGCCAAGGTCACTTCGGTGATGTTGTGCTCGGATAGAGCGTCCGCGGATTGGAACATGACCCTAAACAAATCCACGGGCGCGGCATTACCGACGTCGCGCAGGTCGAGCGTGACCCTGGAAGGATGCAGCAGTCCGGTGCGGTAGGCATATAGGGTGGCGACCTCGTTGCGATGATCATCGTCCAGTTTGCGGTCCACCGGCAAGAAAACCGTGAGATTATAGATCACCACCGCCGCCACAGCCGCGATCGCAATCCCCAGCGCGACCAGCCAGGGTTTTGCGCGTGATGACTTATCGTGTGAGCCTACCATTTACTCCTCCTAGTTGGCCCAGACGACATATTGGTCGCTAGGTTCCAGCCTTTGGCGTGAGGACTTATCCAGCGGCACAGGTGCATCGACCATGGACGGCCACAGAGCGGCGGCCTGTTGCTGGTCGTGGATTTGCAGGAGGGTCGTCAGATAGTCGACGACGTCGCGCCGTGTACTGGCCAGATTGCGGGTCTCGCCCGGATCGTCTTCCAGATTATGCAGCCAAATCCGCCTCGGCGACTGCTGGGTCTGAAGCTTCCATTTGCCGGATCGAACAGCACGGTATCCGCCGTTTCGCCAGTACAGCGCCTCGTGAGCCGACTTGGCGCTTTGCCCCTTGAGGAAGGGCGTCAGGTCCACACCGTCAATGATCCGGTCTGTCGGAGTGCTGGCACCCGCCACTGCCGCCACTGTTGCGAAGAGATCAAGATGCGAGACCGGCTGCGCGACCTGCCCTCGCCCATAGCCGGACGGCCAGCGCACGAACATGGGAACGCGGATACCCCCGTCAAAGAAGGTCATCTTCCATCCGCGATAAGGTGCGTTCAGCCCCTCGATCCCGACGTGCGCTGTGCCGCCATTGTCGCTGGTGAAAACCACCAGCGTATTGTCATCCAGCCCCTGATCCTTGAGCGCCTGCATAATACGCCCGACCCCGCGATCCAGAGCCACAATCATCGCGGCGTAGACCCTCTCGTTATGGTCCTTGATGTGGTCCAGAGCCTGATAGTCGGCAGCCAGCGCCTGCAGCGGCGTGTGCGGGGCGTTGTAGGCCACATATAAAAACAGCGGGCGGTTGCGGTTGGCGTCGATCACCTTGACGGCCTGATCCGTCAGATAGTCGGTCATATAGCCGTGCGGACGAAACGGCGCGGAGCCGTTGTACTGAACACTGAACGGCATGTTGGCCCATAGGAATTTGTCCGTGGGATCATAGTTCAGGCGCGCGTTCACCACGCCGTCCGTGTCCGGCAGGGCATATTTCTGGGCCGCCGCCATGAAACCGAGGCTTTCGTTAAAGCCCTGATCCTCTGGACGCATCCCCTTGGCCGCCCCCAAAGCCCACTTGCCGAGGTGAACTGTGTGATAGCCGCGTCCCGCCAGAACTTCGGCCATGGTGACCTCGTCAGCGGGCATTCCCATGTCTTTCAGACGCGGCGCACCACGCGCCCGATCCGAATGATAGGTCCACTTCGAGGATTGATCGCGCTGGCCGCGTACCACCATGCGGGACATCAGGGCCGGCACGGGCGTCGATTCAAATCCAAACCTTTGCGGGTATCGTCCCGTCATCAATCCTGCGCGTGACGGACCGCTGCTGGCGTGGGTGGCATAGGCGGATTGCAGGATCACACCCTCATGGGCGATGACGTCGATATTGGGCGTTTTGACGGTACCGCTTCCCCGACCGCCGCCGTTCAGACTTATATCGTTGAACCCCAGATCATCGGCGACAATCAGCACGATATTGGGCGGCCGCTCAGCAGGGGCGGCCAAAGCAACCTGCGGACCGCGTTCCCATTCCACCGAACGCGGTGGCCCAACCTTGGGTGCACGCCAACCCGCCCAGTGCAGCAGGACCGTATCGCGCGCCAGCCAGCCACCAAGCAACAACGCCGCGAGGATACCGAGGGCAGCCCATCCGATAATGCTCAGTCTCACCCGTTCCCCGCCGATCAAGTGAAATACCTGCGTTCTGTTTAATAAGGAACTGTAGCGCCAGAATCCGCAAGCTAAGAGCGTGCGTTTGGTGTGTACTGCCCTCGAAAAAACGGGGCCAAACCGGGGAGACGGATGTCCAACGACGCCTATGACTATGTAATCGTTGGGGCCGGGTCGGCAGGATGTGTGCTGGCCGAGCGTTTAAGCCGCGATCCGTCGATCAGCGTGGTCTTGTTGGAAGCCGGCGGCGACGACCGGAGCTTTCTGGTGCAGGCCCCGCTGTTGATGGGTCAGGCCATGGCCTCCAAGACCCTCGACTGGCATCATTACACGGCCCCGCAGAAGGAACTGAACGACCGCCGCCTGTTTTGGCCCCGCGGGAAAGTTCTGGGGGGCTCCAGCTCCATTAACGCCATGCATTATGTCAGGGGCGCGGCGCAGAACTATGATGAATGGCGCGACGCCTATGGGGCCGAAGGCTGGGGCTGGGATCAGGTGCTGCCCGCATTCAAGCAGGTGCAGGGACGTGTCGGCCCGATCAGCGACCTGCACGGCTGCGACGGGCCCCTGTCGGTTCAGGATATCAAGCCTCTTAACCCCTTGACCGAAGCCTTCTTCGAGGCCTGTGCCGACATGGATGTCCCTCGTATTGAGGACATGAATGGTCCGGAACAATATGGATGCAGTCCCTATCAGGTAACGCAAAAAGGGACCCGCCGGTGCAGCGCCGCCGTGGCCTATCTGCACCCTGCATTGGCGCGGCCCAATCTTCGCGTGATTACCCATGCCCTTGCCAGCAAGGTTCTGCTGGAGGGCAACCGCGCAACCGGCGTCGAATACCGCCAAGGCAAAGAGGCACAGTGCGTCTTTGCAAGGCGCGAAGTCATCCTCAGCGGCGGCGCGATCAATACTCCCCAGCTGTTGCAACTGTCGGGCATCGGCGACGCCAACTGGCTTCGGGAAGCAGGCGTTGCTCCGGCAATCGACCTGCCAGGTGTGGGACGCAACCTGCAAGACCATCTGGACATATTGGGTAAGATCGAGACGCGTAGCACGACCTCGCTGGGCATCTCGCCGGCCACGGCGTTCTCGTGGGCACGCAGCGTGCTCGACTTTATTGCCGACAAACCGGGCTTGCTGAGCACCAATCCGGTTCAGGGTGGCGCATTCCTGAAATCGTCACGCGCTGGCGACCTGCCTGATCTGCAATTCGCCTTTATCCCCGCCAAGGTCGCCCCGCATGGAGCACGCTTGCCGTTCGGTCACGGGGCCTCGCTGCACGTGTGCCACCTTTACCCCAAGAGCCGCGGCGAGATACGCATCACCTCTGCCGATCCAGCCCAACATCCCCATATCGACCCTAACTATCTGTCCGATCCTGAAGACATGGAGGTCATGATCGACGGGATGCAGGCGGCGCGTGACGTCCTGATGCACACGGCCTTTGATTTCGACCGAAAGCACGAAATCTGGCCAGATCCAGCCTACCGGACCCGCAGCCAACTGGCCGACGACCTGCGCGCACGCGCCGAGACGCTATATCATCCTGTGGGAACATGCCGCATGGGGACAGGCGAGCTGTCGGTCGTCGACCCGCAGCTAAAGGTTTACGGTGTCCCTAATCTTCGGGTGGTCGATGCGTCCGTGATGCCGCGCCTGATCGGCGGCAACACCAACGCCCCGACGATGATGATCGCCACACGGGCCGCTGATATGATTTTGGACAGCAGGGACTGATAGCCATGACCGACCTGAACGCCCTTCTGGAAAGCCAGCGCAGCGCCTTCTTGCAACAGCCCAACCGTTCCGTGGCGGATCGTCGAGACGATCTTAAAAAGATCGAACGGCTCATGCTTGACCAGCAGGCGTGGGTGGACGCCATAAGCGCCGACTTCGGCCAGCGTTCCCCCATCGAGACGCGCCTTCTAGAGCTGTCTCTCGTACTACGCGGCACCCGTGACATGCGCCGCAAGGTGGCGCGCTGGATGAAGCCCGAGTGCGTGCCTACGCCCCTGCTGGCCCAGCCCGGACGCTCTTATGTAAGGCGTGATCCCAAGGGCGTCGTCGGGATTGTTTCGCCCTGGAACTACCCTGTGCAACTGGCGCTGCTGCCGCTGGCAACGGCGTTGGCAGCGGGCAATCGCGCCATCATCAAACCCTCGGAACTGACGCCCAATACTAACGATCTGATGACCCGCCTTTTGGCCCAGGTCTTTCCTGCCGATCAGGTTAGCGTCGTCCAGGGGGGCCCCGATTTGGCAGAAGCTTTCTGCGCCCTGCCCTTCGATCATCTGTTCTACACCGGCTCCACCCGCGTGGGACGAAGCGTGGCCGCCGCTGCGGGCCAGAACCTTGTGCCCGTCACCCTGGAGCTAGGCGGCAAGTCTCCGGCCATCGTCAGCGCCACCTATCCGGTTGCCGACGCAGCGCACTCTATTGCCTGGGGCCGCTTCCTGAACGCAGGACAGACCTGCGTGGCCGTAGATACCGCTATCGCCATCGGAAGCCCTGAGCGAGCCCGTGCCCTGGGGCAGGCGGTCGCCCAAAAGGTCCAGACCTTCTACCCCGACTTTGCGAACAATCCGGACTATTCGACGGTGATTGCCGGACAGCACTATGCCCGTCTTGAATCCATGGTCGATGAAGCCCGCGCCGCTGGTGTCGAGGTCCTTCAGCCTGAGCACAACTCCGATGACGTGCGCCAGTCGCGCAAATTCCCTCCGACGATCGTCATCAATCCTCCGGAACATCTACGCCTGATGCGCGAGGAGATCTTCGGGCCGGTTCTGCCGGTCATCGCCAAGCCGGACATCCAGTCCAGCGTGGATTATGTGAACGCTCATGACCGCCCGCTGGCTCTTTATGTGTTCTCGGATCATTCATCCGAGATCGAGCACGTGCTGGATCACACCCACTCGGGCGGGGTCACCATCAATGGTGCGATGCTGCATCTGGCCAACGACCATCTGCCCTTTGGCGGCAACGGGCCGAGCGGTCAGGGGGCCTATCACGGCAAATACGGTTTTGACGAACTGACCCACCCGCGCGCCGTTTTCCGGTCGGGTCGGTGGCATTCCACACGGCTGGTGGCCCCGCCTTATGGCAAGCGGGCCGAACAGATTACGGGAATGGCTTTCAAGCTCTAAGGCTCGAGCGCTGGCCCTCAGGTCTTGGAGGATTGCGTGAGCGCTACCGCCAGCACGCCTCGCATCATGGTGCGCACCACTTCGCGCGCCACCTCGACCGGCACGCTTTGCTCACGGCGCAAACCTTGCCACGTCGCCCAGCTGGTGGCGGAGACCATGGCCGAGACGAACAGACCTGATCTGTCGTCGGGCATGTCCTTGAAATACTCGGCGAACAGGTTCTCGACGATCATGCGGTGCACCGCATCGTCCCCCTGCATCAGTTCGTACAGAACCGGATAATCGCGGGCCAGATGCATGGCCGCGCTGCGCACCGGCATGACATATTCGTAGAGGTCGGTAGCACGCTCGGAAAAAGCCACGACGCGCTCTTCCATGCTCCACTGTGAGGGATCACGGCGGGGGAAGCGGCGGAACGCCTCTTCGCGCTGGATCTGGTAGGCCGCCGTCAGCAGCTCGCTCACATCCGAATAGTGACGGAAAACTGAGCGGCGCGACACGCCTGCACGATCGGCGACGGCATCCGTCGTCGGCATAGCCCCGGTTTCACGCACCAGTTCCAGCATCGCCATCGCAATCACGGCGCGGCTGCGCTCGCTGCGAAGATGGCGGCCGTCCGGCATTTGCTTGGCCTGCGTTTCGTGCTGCATTTTCAAACCAGTACTAAGTTACCGAAGCCAAAGTCGTCCCACTGAGCATCCTCGCGCGAACGCACAGGCTGCCGATAAAAACCCCTCGCAGATGATGGACAGGACCATCTTCGGACGAGGGGATCGATACGCGCCGGGAAATGACAGGCTCACTGCTGATTTACTGCGCAATTGAGTCAGCCATTTCCAGCGATATTGCTACCTCTACGGGTTATTACGTAAACCTATAAGGGCATATCAAGAGTCACATTGGGCCAGCCGCCGGATATTTACGATTAAAAAAGCGTCAAATTCCCGAGTTTGCGCCCGATTGTCGCAAGTATTTGAGCTTTACGTTACGTAAGAGGAAGGCGTTGTTTTTATATTCAGAAATCTTAGTCACTAATAACATCTTCGAAAACTAATCGGAGTTCATGACAGTAATGAAACCTATAGCTGTTATGGCCGCGCTTATAGTTGCAACTTGTCCCGCGACCTCAGCCGTTTCACAGTCGAGCCTCGGCTGGGGCTCGGGCGAGCAACTGCTTGATGAATACGTCGCCTATATCGGGCGCAACGATGTGCGATCGTCCGAAGGCGTCCGCCTGACCGAGGCCTGGCAAGTGATCCGCCAGGACCGCGCCAACTACCACCGCTTCAACATTCGTGATCGCGGAGATCAGGGCGACGGCTTCTTCGCCAACGCCAACAATCGCGCCGCTATGGAGCGCATGGTCCGCGACGGACGCATGTCCCACAGCGCCGCCCGCGCCGTCGTTCAGGGCGATGTCTGGATCAAAGTGCGCATCTACGGTCGAAACGGTCGCGGTCAAAGCGTCGAAGTCACCGTCAACTGACGGCGGCTTGGGCGTACCGACACCACGACAAACTCATTTGCGAAGAAATGGCGCACCCGACAGGATTCGAACCTGTGGCCTTTGCCTTCGGAGGGCAACGCTCTATCCAGCTGAGCTACGGGTGCGGCTTCGGCGCGAGGCCGGAATGGCGGGTGTTACAGCAAGGCGGGGGCGGCCTCAACCCTGAACGTGAAGCCTGCCATTCGCCCTGTGCATCAACCGCTTACTGGGCGGTCATACCGCCGTCGATTTTGAATTCAGAACCGGTGACAAAACGGCTCTCGTCCGAGGCGAGATAGAGCACGCAATAGGCCACATCGTCAGGATCGCCGATCCGCTTGAGCGGGATACCGCGCGCCAGCCTGTCGTGCGCCACCTCGGCCGAGCCGCCTGCCATTGCGATGAACGGATCAAGGATGGGCGTATTGATGAACACCGGGTGCACCGAGTTAGCGCGCACGGTTCCACCGGCCTTGGCGCATTCCAGCGCGACCGTCTTGGTATAGAGCCAGACGGCAGCCTTGGTCGCGTTGTAAGCGCCCATGCCCGGCGCTGCGGCCAACCCTGCGATGGACGAGATATTGATGATGCTCGCCGACGGCGCAGCCTTCAGGTGAGGCAAGGCATGCTTACAGCCCAGCATGACGGACTCGATATTGACGGCCTGGACCTTGCGCCAGTTTTCAAGCGTGTCCTGTTCGGCGAAAACAAGCTGACCGCCAATTCCGGCGTTGTTCACCAGCACCGACAGCCCGCCCATATCGGCAGCAGCAGCGGCAACAACAGTTTGCCAGTCCGCCTCGCTGGTCACGTCGTGCTTGTAGGCAAAAGCACTGCCGGGGAAGCGGGCATTCAACTCATCGGCCAGTGCGCGGACACCCTCGAGGTCCAGGTCGCTGAGGGCCACCTTTGCTCCTTCCTCCACCAACCGGCGAGCCATGGCTTGACCCAGCCCGCCTGCGGCTCCGGTGATGAGGGCTGCCTTGCCCTCGACGCGGCCCCGACGGCTCATTTCGCCAGCCCCTTGGCCGCAGCGTCGATAAAGTTCGCCAGTTCGATATCACGCTGGGTGACCCCGCCCGCATCATGCGTGGTCAGCACAATATCCACGCGATTCCAGACGTTGGACCATTCCGGATGGTGCTGGACAGCTTCGGCCTGAATAGCGACGCGGGTCATGAACCCAAATGCAGCGTTGAAATCAGCAAACTCCAATACACGGCGAATAGACGGACGGGCGTCATCGGCCTTGTGCCAGTGTGGCAGTCCTGCCAGCGCCGCCTCGACTTCGATTTGCTGCGGAATATTCGCCATGGAACCGTCTCTCCCCTCGAGGTTTTGCCTAGGCGTAACCCGCCCTACCCACAGCCGACAAGCCACTCCCGTATGCAAACACGCGCATAGGCGGATGACGCGACGCAATACAGGCGCTAAACCCTAGACCATGACCTCCTCAGACGCGGCATCGCCCCGGTTAGAAGCTACCCCCTCGGGTAAGACATCCTCCTTTGGTTTCCGCGACGTTGACGCGCGCGAAAAGGTAAAGATGGTGCGCGGCGTGTTCGACTCCGTCGCGTCCAACTATGACTTGATGAACGACCTGATGAGTGCTGGCGTGCACCGCATCTGGAAAGATGCCGCGGCGTCCAAGCTCAATGCCCGTCCGGGTGAAGTCATTCTCGACGTGGCCGGTGGCACCGGCGACATGGCCCGCCGCTATTCAAAAATGGCCCGCGCGGCACAGGAGCGTCGCGGCGGTGACGACGCCAAGGTCATCGTGCTGGACTACAACGCCGAGATGATCCTCGCGGGCGTGCACAAGGGCGGCGAGCCGGAAATGGTCTGGAGCGTCGGTGACGCCATGAGCCTGCCGCTGCCGGACGCCTCGGTAGATGCCTATTCGATCAGCTTTGGCATTCGTAACGTAGCCGACATTCCTGTCGCCCTGAAGGAAGCCCGCCGTGTGCTGAAGCCCGGTGGCCGCTTCATGTGCCTGGAGTTCTCGCGCCCGACCACGGCAGTGATGCGCAAGGCCTATGATGCATGGTCGTTCAACGCCATTCCGCGGATCGGCGAACTGGTCGCCAAGGACCGCGACAGCTATCAGTATCTGGTGGAATCGATCCGTCGCTTCCCTGACCAGAACACCTTCAAGGCCATGATCGAGGACGCCGGTTTCAGCCGCGTGACCGTCACCAATCTGACCGGTGGCGTGGCCGCTATTCACCACGGGTGGGCGATCTGAGCCGGTTGCGTTTCAAGACCCCGCCGCCCTCTCCTGAACTGGTGCGGATCAAATCTCCGGTGCGTTCGGCGTTTCGCCTGATCCACTGGGGTTGGGTTCTGGCACGTCACGATGCCCTGATCCCGCGCGAGGCGACCCCGCTCCTGCCCGCATGGAGCCGGCCGTTTGCAGGTCTGGTTCAGGCGTTCGCAAGCCGCAAGCTGCGCGCCGGCCGCCCCGGCCAGCGCGTCGGTGCCGCGTGCGAGCAGCTAGGTCCGGTCGCGATCAAACTGGGGCAGGTACTGGCGACGCGCGCCGATATTTTCGGCCTGCAGTTCGCGCAAGACCTCGGCCACCTGAAGGACAAACTGCCGCCCTTCCCCGTCGAGCAGGCCCGCCGCGAGATCGAGCGATCCATCGGCCGTCCGGTCGACAGCCTTTATACTGAACTTGGGCCTGCAGTCGGGGCCGCTTCGCTGGCTCAGGCGCATCCGGCCTATCTGGCCGATGGCCGCAAGGTCGCCGTCAAGGTTCTGCGCCCGGGCATTGAGCGCAAGGTGGCACAAGGGCTGGATGCCATGCGTCTGGGCGCAGGCGTGGTCAACCGTCTGGTAGAGCCCGCCCGCCGTCTGGAACCGCGCGCCTTTGTCGAGATCATCGCCCGTTCGCTGCAACTCGAATTGGATATGCGTCTCGAGGCCGCTGCGGCGTCCGAGCTGGCCGAGGTGATGGCCAAGGACGGCTATATGGCCGCGCCGGGTGTCATATGGGATGGCGTGGGCAAGCGCGTGCTGACGCTGGAATGGGCCGAAGGTCTGCCCATGACCGACCCGTCCATGGCGACCCTGCCCGAAGCCGACCGCAACATTCTGGCGGACAAGGTGGTGCGGGCGTTTCTGGTTCAGGCTTTGGACCACGGCGTGTTCCATGCCGACCTGCACGAGGGCAATCTGTTCGCCGACCGCTCGGACAAGGTCACGGCCATTGATTTCGGCATTGTGGGCCGCCTTGGTCCTGCAGAGCGTCGCTACCTCGCGGAAATCCTCTGGGGCTTTATCAGCCGCGACTACGACCGCATCTCACGTATCCACTTTGCTGCAGGCTATGTACCGCCGCACCATTCTGTGGAAACGTTCGCGCAGGCCCTGCGTGCCGTCGGCGAGCCGGTGATCGGCCGTGCCGCCTCGCAGGTGTCGATGGGACGCTTGCTGGGTCAGCTGTTCGAGATCACCGCCCTGTTCGACATGCACTTGCGCCCCGAACTGGTGCTGCTGCAAAAGACCATGGTGTCGGTCGAGGGCGTCGCGCGCCGTCTGAACCCCGATCACGACCTGTGGGAAGCCGCCAAACCCGTGGTCGAACGCTGGATCCGTCGTGAACTGGGTGTGCAGGCACAAGCCAAGGAAATCGTGGAAGAAGCCCGCGACACGCTGAAAGCTTTGTCTGATTTTGCGCAGAACCCTCCGCAGTCCCAGACGTTGATTGTCGAGCGTTCGCAGACGCCTGCTTGGGTTATTGTGGCGGCAACCGTTTCGGTGTGCGCCTCCGCGACCGCCTTGATCTTGACGCTTTGGCCCAATCTTCTGGGCTGATCACTGGGCCCCTTAGGGGGCTGTGAAGGAGCCTCCCATGAAGACCATCGCCATTTCTCTGGGCCTGACGGCCACCCTTCTCGCCTCGTCGGCACTGGCACAAAATGCTCAGCCGACAGCACCTGTGGCGACCGATCGCCCGGCGGCAGCCGCGACCTTGCCCAACGCCTTCTCGGGTCAGGAAACGGGTCAGGCCGCGCCTGCAGCCCAAGCCGCGCCGGCTACGGCTCCGACAGGCGCGCCCGCAGCGGCACCCGATATCGCCCGAGCCGAGAACGCCCTTCGCCAGATCATCGCCGGTCTGAAGTCGGGCAGCGTCGACTACTCGATGTTCAGTGACAACGTGGCTGAAAAAGTGCGCCCGCAGGCCAGCCAAATCGGTAGCCTGCTGACCCAGTTCGGCGATCTGAAATCCATCACCCATAAGGGGCAGCCTGATGGTGTCGATCTGTTCCGGGTGGAGTTCGCCAATCAGGCCACCGAATGGGTGATCGGCTTTGATAACGACGATCAGGTCGCGGCCCTGCTGTTCCGCCCCGCGCAGGATTAACCCTAGTCGAAACTGACCTTGCCCCGCCCGCTCTTGATCACAGAGCGGGTGGACTTAGCCTTTAGGCGGCGTTCCTTTGAACTGCGGGTCGGCTTGGTTGGCACGCGATAGGCCTGACGCACCGCCGCCTCCGCCACCATCTGCTCCAGACGTTCGATGGCGTCCTCGCGATTGCGCTCTTGCGTGCGAAAGCGGGTGGCGGTGATCACGATCACTCCATCCAGCGTCAGGCGACTACCCGCCTTCTTCATCAATCGCTCACGGGTATAGTCGTTCAGGCTCGGCGAGTTTTTGGCGTCGAACCGCATCTGTACCGCCGTCGAGACCTTGTTGACGTTTTGTCCCCCCGGACCACCGGCGCGATAAAAGCGGAACTCCAGTTCCTCATCGGGAATGCGTCGTTTTATCTCGGCCATCAGGCCTTCCTCGCCGCGCGGTTGGCCGCTGCGTCCAGCGTCTGGAGGAATTTCGAGCGATCGGCATTGGAGAACGGAGGCGGTCCGGACGTCTCCACGCCCATGGAGCGCAGGTGCTCGCCGACCATCCGGCCCGCAAGCGCCGAGCCGATTGTGTTCTCGTCCAGCACCGTACCATTTGGCCGGATGCATTCGGCACGCGACTTCAGACACCGGTCAGCCAGGGGATAGTCGTTGGTGATGACCACATCGCCGGCCCCTGCCCGCTCCGCGATCCAGTCATCCGCCACATCCGGGCCTGCATCCACCACGATCTGGGTGATCAGCGCCTCTTGCGGGATGCGGATCCAGCTATTGGACACTACAAATACCGGCCAGTTCAGTCGCCGCGCCACGCGGTAGACCTCTTCCTTTACGGGACAGGCGTCGGCATCGATGTAGAAGGTCTTGGCCATGCCCTCTTCTAGCGCAGACCGGCACAAACGAAAGGTCATCCGGCCAAAGACCGGATGCCCCTGCGCATTAGACCCCGTGACGGCTCTTAGTAACTATAGGCGTGCGGACGGCTGCCTGCCGCATTGGGCAGATAGCGGTCTCGCAGCATCAGGTTGCGCGCCTCCATCGGCTGCTCCACGCCGTCGATGACCACGGCTTGAGGCTGCGACAGCGGCTCCAGCGGATCACCAGACCAAACCACCACGTCACCGGCGGCACCGGACTTCAACTCGCCGAACTGGCCTTCGAAGCCAAAGATCCGCGCAGGGTTCACCGTGATGGCCGCGATGGCGGCATCAAACGGCAGGCCATGCGAGACGGCGTTGCCGGCGTTGTAGCGGATGTCACGGGCGCGGTGGGTGGATCCCTCGTTGCCCTTGAGCGCGATGACAACACCTGCTGCGTGCAAGGCGGCGGCGTTCTGCATACGCGCCCCGCGCATTTCGAAATTGCCCGGAAGATTGGTGGTCGGGTGGACCAATACCGGCACATTCGCTGCGGCGATCTCGTTGGCCACCAACCAGCCCTCGGCGGCTCCGTCGAGGATGATCTTGAGGCCTTCCTCGCGGGCCAGTCGCAAGACTTGCTGGATGTCCGAGGCGCGGTCCGCTGTGACGATCAAGGGCATGCGGCCTTCGACGACAGGGATCAGGGCTTCAAGGTCGGCTCGCGACAGCGACAGGTCGCGCAAGGATGAGCGCTCATAGGCCGACTTGTTGCGGGCATAAAGGCGCACTTCGTTCAGGGTTTCCTTGAACAGCACGAACTGGGCACCGCGCGCACCGCCGGCGATACGGGCACCGGCTTCCCCGAACGGGGCGGTCATGGCCACCTTGGACTTGACCAGAATATTGGACCCGTCCTTGAGGTTGATGACAGCCGCCTGACCGGCAAACAGACCCGGAGACTGGAAGCCGCCGTGACCCGCACCGGCGGTCATGTCGTCGATGCGGGAATCGTCGTGGCTATGACCACCGCCCGAGCCGCCATGCTGCGGAGTAACAACGGCGCGGGTTACCCCGCCCAGACGCGCGGTCGGAATGGTGAAGGACCACGGATCAATGCCGTACGACACGTCGAAGGCCGCTGTCAGGGTGTTGGCGTTGTTGCGCAGGTCGTTCGAGCCCGACACGGAGCCGACCTCGCTGGCACCGATGCCGGAATCGACAGCGACGATGCCCGGCGTCACCACCTTGCCGGTCGCATCGATGGTGCGCATGCCCGCAGGAGCCGTACCGGCACCCACCGACACCACGCGCCCGCCACGGATGACCACCGTACCGTTTTCAATAACCGACGTGCCGGTCAGAACCTTGCCGCCCGTAATGGCGATATCCTGAGCCACAGCCGGTGCGGCAGACAGAAGAGCGGCCGCCGCTGCGGCGATAAGAATGTTCATACGCATGAATCAGCGGGCTCCCTGAGCAGTGCCAGCAGCCGGACGGTTAAAGCCCGGTTGGCCCAGTTCGAAATCGGATACCGGCTGATAGGCCGGATTTGTACGGTCAAAGGTCAGTGCACCGTCGATGAAGACCTGATCGGCGCGGGCATAGATCGACAGCGGATTGGCACTCCAGATCACCACATCCGCGCGCTTTCCGACTTCGAGCGAGCCGGTCTGGTTATCGATGCCGATAGCCTTGGCTGCGTTCAGCGTGATCCAGCCGATGGCGCGTTCCTCGGGAATATTCAGACCCGCACGGCGACCTGCCGAAAGCGATGCGGCGGCCTCTTGATTGAGGCGCTGGATCAGTTCCTGGTCGTCCGAGTGGATAACGGCACACGAGTTCGGCGCGGCATCAACGATGGCCGCATTCTCTTCGATGCCGTCCAGGGCTTCCATCTTGAAGCCCCACCAGCCGGTCCACATCGCGGCGCAGATGCCGTTCTGAGCCAACTGCGGAGCCAGCTTATAGGCCTCGATAGCGTGGTGGAAGACGCGAATCTTGAAGCCGAACTCCTTGGCCAAATCCATCATCAACGCCATTTCATCGGCGCGGTAACAGTGGTTCTGAACGAGGATCGAGCCGTCCAGAACACCAGTGATGGTTTCCAGCTGGAGATTGCGGGTCGGCGGGGTGCCCTGACCGGTTTCGCGGTACTTCTCCCACTTCTCGCGATAGTCCTGCGCGGCGATGAAGGCTGCGCGATAGCCGGCCATATTGCCCATGCCCGTGGCGGGCGACTGGTTACGGCTGCCATAGACGCGCGACGGGTTCTCGCCACAGGCCATCTTCAGACCATAAGGCGCGTCCGGCAACTTCATGGCCTGCATGGTGGTAGCCGGCACATTGCGCAGCGTCACGCCACGACCACCGAACAGGTTGGCCGAGCCCGGAAGAACTTGGAGGGTCGTCACGCCGCCAGCGCGGGCGGCATTGAAGCCCGGATCCTGAGGCCAGACCGAGTGCTCGGCCCACACCTGAGCCGTGTTCGGATTGGTGGCTTCGTTGCCGTCGCTCATGCCCGTCACGCCCGGCGACGGATAGACGCCGAGGTGGCTGTGAATGTCGATGATGCCCGGCGAGACAAAACGGCCGCGCGCGTCTACGACCTGATGGCCCTGCGGAACCGGAGTGGAAGCATCGCCGACAGCGGCAATCCGACCGTCGGTCACAACCACGACGCCGTTCTCAATCTTGCGGCCCGCGCCGTCAAAGACCGTGGCTCCGACGATAGCCATGTTCTGCTGCTGCAGGGGTCGGTAGGTCGAAGGATAGGGATTAAGGTCCGAAGCGCTGGCCAGTCCTGCGGCCATAGGCTTTGCCGGACGGGCCGTGTCGGCGCTGGCCGATGTTCCCGACGACGAAGCCTGCCCCGTCGAGGCACAGGCTGTCAGCATCAGCGCGCCCATGGCGCATGAAAGGATAGCGAGGCTGGGGCCCCGCAAACGATTTACACACATGGGCGAACCCCCTCGCACCCGCAGTCTGCGGGCAGACAACGGCGGTCATAGAGGATCGTTACGGCGAGGCTGTAAAGGCCGAATTCAGCCCTTAAGCAATCTTTCGCGCACTTCTTCGTCGTTGAGGTCTTTAACCTCAATCATCTTCAATCTGGACTGGCCACCCCGTGCCAGATTCACGTTACGGCGCGGCACACCCAGCATCTTGGCCAACAGGCGTACCAGCGCCTCGTTCGCCTCGCCTTCAACGGGTTGAGCCCTCACCCGCACCTTCAGCACCGGACGCCCTTCCGGATCGACGTCCCAACCTTCGATCTGGTCCTTAGCGGAGCGGGGGGTGAGTTTGACGGGGATACGGGCGGTCATGGTGCCTGTTTGCCTTGTCCCCGACGCGGTGCCAAGGTCCGCCCCAGTTCGGCGTACTGGAGCATCCCCCCCCCGTGCCTACACCGCCTTTTTCGTCCGTTGTCCTGATTGTCCTGAACCTCGCTCTTCTGGCTCTATTGCTGTGGTGGATCGTCAGAAGGCTCCGAGCAAAGTGGCGCAGACCGGCCATTCCGCCACCCGCCACCCCGCACGGATCGACTGACGTAACGGTGCTGGCAACGTTTACCGGCATCAAAGGGATATCCCCGTGGCTGGCGGTCGCTTCGAACAGTCTCAATCCGGTTTTGGTGATCGGGCCGGATTATCTGGAATACCGCGTTTTGAAACGTCGTCGGGTGCCGTTGGCGCAAATCCAGTCGGTCCGAACATTGGCCGCCTTCAGGACGGTCAATCTGCACTTCACCTTCAAGAGCGGGCCATTCACCTTCACGGCCAACGTCGGCAATCAGGATAGCGCACGCGACATCCTGAGCCGCCTCGATCCGGCATTGGTTGAGCAACAATAAAAAACGCCCCGACCGTTTCCGGCCGGGGCGCTTTTGAAACATGGAGGGGTTCGGGCTTAGCCCAGAGCCGCCATCAGTTCCGGAACGACCGTCTTGTAGTCGCCTACGATGCCGTAGTCGGCCACCTGGAAGATCGGCGCGTCGGCATCCTTGTTGATGGCGACGATGATCTTGGAGTCCTTCATACCGGCGAGGTGCTGGATAGCGCCCGAGATGCCCACAGCGATGTACAGCTGCGGAGCCACGACCTTGCCGGTCTGACCGACTTGGTAGTCGTTCGGAGCATAGCCGGCGTCGACCGCAGCGCGCGAGGCACCGACAGCAGCGCCCAGCTTGTCGGCCAGCGGCTCGATGACAGCAGCGAACTCTTCGGCCGAACCCAGAGCGCGACCGCCCGAGACGACGATCTTGGCAGCGCCCAGTTCCGGACGGTCCGACTTGACCATTTCTTCGGAGACGAAGGTGGTCTTCGGAGCTTCGGCAGCGGCGACGGTTTCAACCGAAGCCGAGCCACCTTCGCCAGCAGCGGCGAATGCGGTCGGACGAACGGTGATGACCTTCTTGGCGTCAGCGGTCTGGATGGTCTCCAGAGCGTTACCGGCGTAGATCGGGCGAACAAAGGTGTCAGCCGAAACGACTTCCACGATGTCCGAGATCGGAGCCACGTCCAACTTGGCCGCGATACGCGGAGCGTAGTTCTTGCCGTCGGTGTTGGCCGGAACGAGGATGGCGTCGTAGCCAGCAGCCAGCGGCACAACGGTCGCTTCTACAGCTTCGGCCAGACCTTGAGCCACGCCAGCGCCTTCGGCCAGCAGGACCTTACGCACGCCGTCAATCTTGGCAGCAGCGTCGGCAATCGCCGATGCGCCTTGACCCAGAACCAGTACGTCCACGTCGCCCGAGATAGCCTTGGCAGCGGTTACGGTCTTGTGGGTGGTGTCACGAACGATCGAACCGTCGTGGTCAGCAATAACGAGAACAGCCATTACAGAGCACCTGCGTCTTTGAGCTTGGCCACCAGTTCGGCAGCGTCAGCGACCTTGATACCAGCCGAACGCTTGGCCGGTTCGGTGACCTTGAGGACCTTCAGACGATCGGCCACGTCCACGCCGTAGTCGGCGACGGACTTGGTGACGATCTCTTTCTTCTTGGCCTTCATGATGTTCGGCAGCGAAGCGTAGCGCGGGGTGTTCAGGCGCAGGTCAACGGTGACCACAGCCGGAAGCTCGGCAGCTACGGTTTGCAGACCGCCATCGACTTCACGGGTCACGGTAGCCTTGCCACCGTCGATGACCAGCTTGCCGGCGAACGTGGCTTGCGGCCAGTCCAGCAGAGCGGCCAGCATCTGGCCAACAGCGTTGTTGTCGCCGTCGATCGATTGCTTGCCCATCAGGATCAGGTCCGGCTGCTCTTCGGCAACCACAGCCTTCAGCAGCTTGGCAACGGCCAGCGGCTCGAGGTCGGCGTCCGACTGAACCAGAATGCCGCGGTCCGCACCCATGGCCAGAGCCGTACGGATGGTTTCCTGAGCCTGGGTCACGCCGATGGAGACGACCACGATCTCGGTGGCAGTGCCAGCAGCGTGGTGTTCCTTGCCTTCCTTCAGACGAACTGCCTCTTCGACGGCGATTTCGTCGAAGGGATTCATGCTCATCTTAACATTGGCCAGATCAACGCCGGTCTGGTCCGCCTTGACGCGGGCCTTCACGTTGGAGTCGATCACCCGTTTCACCGGGACGAGTATCTTCATGAGACTATCCACTTGATCGTCGAAAGTTTGGGGAGGGATTGGACTGTACGCCCGCGCCTGTCAACGTAACCTAGGGTGAAGTTCGGCCATTCCAATAGCTGATTTTTGATCTATAGGTCCCGATATGAAGCGCTTTTTGACCTTTCGCCGGTTGTCGATCATTTTTGCAGGCGTGTTCACCCTCGCTCTGCTCGGCGTCTTTGTGCTGCAACGTGTCTGGGTCGATCCGGGTGACCGGTGCGCAGACAAGGGTTGGTGGTACGATCTGGAAACGCGCACCTGCGCCCAGCCGATCTATATCCCGGACATCACCGGACGCGCCGAAGGCGTAACCCGTGCCGAAGCCTCGGCGGCCATGAACAAGGATCTGGTCGACAAGGAAGCCCAACTGGCCGCCTATAATCGCGCCAAGAAGGCCGCGACCGACGCCGAGCGCGCCCGCGTCGAAGCGCTGACCAAAGACTGATCTGTACGGAAACGAAAAAAGGGCTGCGACACATCGCGCGTCGCAGCCCTTTTTTGTGTTCGTCGCCGATCAGCGGGTCGCGCCGGGCACCCATTTGATGTCGTCGGCCCCGTTGGAATTGGCCCGACGGGCCGCCACGAACAGGTGATCCGAAAGGCGGTTCAAGTATTTCATCGCTTCGGTGTTGATCTGTTCACCCGCCTCGATCATCGCCACTGTGTCACGCTCAGCGCGGCGGCAGACGGTGCGCGCGACATGCAGATAGGTCGAAAGCGGCGAACCACCGGGCAAGATAAAACTGTCCAGAGGTTTGAGGCTTTCGTTCATCCAGTCGATTTCCTGCTCAAGTCGCTCGACCTGCGAGGCGATGATGCGCAGGGCCTCCCATTTGGGCGCAGGCTCCAGCGGGGTGGCCAGGTCGGCTCCCAGATCAAACAGTTCGTTCTGGATGCGCCCCAACATGGCATCGATACGGTCGTTCTGCCCGCTGTGCAGACGGGCCACGCCAATGACAGCGTTGAGTTCGTCAACAGTGCCATAGGCCGAGACACGGGGGCCGGTCTTTGAGACCTCCTCGCCGGTGGCCAGTCGGGTCGTACCCTTGTCGCCGGTGCGGGTGTAGATCTTGTTGAGCGTGACCATCGGCCCCTCCTCGCTCGCGTTGACTGTATTCAGCCCGAATGGGCCGATTTGATCGCCATACCGATGATCAGCAGGATGATTGCCGCGGCTTGAAGCACCACACGCAGGCGCATCAGCTTGTTGGAGCGGTTCCGCGAGGCATCGGTGTTGCGATACAGGCCGAAAATGCCAAAGCCCAGCGTGATGGCCACGCCGCCGATGGCAACAAGGATCAGGATATCGATCAAGGTCATAGCTACCCTTGTATGGCTTTGCCTTGCGCCGCACCAGAGGGCGCGTTGACACCGACGTCGTCCCGATTGCTGTGGCAGGTTGTCGCATCGCCCCTGACGTTATTGCAAATCGTTTGCAAAACTAGTTGAGAGGCATTCTCAAAAGTTGATTGGGACATCCATGACCGTCCAGAAGTTCTCGCGCCGTACCCGCCTACTCGCTGCCAGTGCCCTCGCGGCAAGCGCGATGGGTATCAGCCCAACGGCTGTGGCGGAGTCGCTGGACCAGCAGGAGCCAACCCGCGTCAGCGACATCGTCGTGACCGCCGCAGGCTATGAGCAGAAGATCGTGGATGCCCCTGCCAGCATCAGCGTCATTAGCGCCGAGGAACTGTCCCAGCGCCCTTACATCACTCTTTTGGACGCCGTACGCGATCTTGAGGGTGTCGATATCGGCGAGACACGCGACAAGACCGGTCAGGGCACTATTTCCATGCGCGGCATGGGCTCGGACTATACTCTGGTCCTCATCAATGGCCGTCGCCAGAACAACCACGGCGACATCTATCCCAATAATTTCGGCGGCAACCAGTTCAACCACATCCCGCCGCTTGCCGCAGTCGAACGCGTCGAAGTCATCCGCGGTCCGGCCTCGACCCTGTATGGCGCGGACGCCATGGGCGGCGTGATCAACATCATCACCAAGCGATCGCCCGACCGCTGGTCCGGCTCCCTGACGGTCGGCCAGACCTTCCAGATGGACGACCAGTACGGCGACGACGCGACCTATGACCTGTATGCCAACGGCCCTCTGGTCAAAGGCCTGCTGAACCTCAGTGTGCGCGGCAGCTACTACGAACGCGATGCCTCAAACCCGATCTACGGGACGGTTCAGGACCCCAACGGCAACACTATCGACCGCGCCCTTGGCTTTGGCGGCGGGGGCAAGACTGTCGACAATGAAAACATCGCCGGCGGCCTGACCCTGACCTTTACCCCGACGGCCAGCCAAACCATCACCCTCGACTACGACGCTTCCAAACAGTCCTACGACAACGCCATCCGCCTGAACGACGAGGGTGTCGAGGAATATCCGGTCGGCACCGTCGATAACTATGGCGCTATGCTGCGTATAGGCAGTAACGGCCGCGTTGAACCGCGCGCCGGCTATGCCCCGTCGCAGGAGTTCACCCGTAACGCCATTGCCCTCACCCACGAAGGCCAGTGGTCGTTCGGCTCGACACGCGTGTCGCTGTCGCATGTCTCGACCCATAACGAGGGCCGCACCCTGCCCTTCTCGGTGGCCGAGCGTCAGCAAGTTCAAGGTCTGTGGAACGCCGCCTGCGTAAACATGGGCGGCACTCTTGCGGCCACCGGCTACTGCGCTCCCGGCCGCGCTATGGGCTACAACAACGCCAACGCGTGGAACAACCTGTCCGAAGCCACCAAGCTGGCGGTCATGCAGGCCAACCTCAGCCCGGCGCAACTCCAGCAGCTCAAGTCCTTCCTGCCCCGCCCGCAACGCACGCTGGAAAGCGAGCAACTGACGCTGGATGCGCAGATGAACCTGATCCGCAATTGGCACGGCGAGCACCGCGTCGTCGTGGGCGCACAGGTCATTCGCGGCGAGTTGAAGGACGGCGTCTTCGGTCTGGAATCCGGTCAGGGCGGCAAGGCCCAGGACCACAACATGTATTCGCTGTTTGCCGAAGATACCTGGCAAGCGACCGAAGCCTTTGCCCTGACCGGTGGGATCCGCTTTGACGACCACGAAGTCTTTGGCAACCACTTCAGCCCGCGTCTGTACGGCGTCTATACGCTGAATGACGCCTGGACCATCAAGGGCGGTGTCTCGACCGGCTTCAAGACACCCAAGACGACCCAGCTCTATGACGGCGTCGTCGGTTTCGGGGGTCAGGGCACCTCGCCCCAGTTCGGTAATCCGGACCTGCAGCCCGAGACCAGCGCCAGCACCGAACTGGCCGTTTATTGGCAGCATCCTGGCGGTCACAACTTCAATGCCACCGTCTTCAACAACACCTTCGAAGACAAGATCGCCAGCCAGCCGTGCGGTGCCGGTCTGGCATTGGCCTGCGCGGCCACCGGCGACTATGGCGATATCGGTTATGCGCCTTCGAGCACCCGCATCACCAATATCGACGAGGTCGTCATCCGCGGTGCCGAACTGGCCGGCCGCTGGCAGATCGTGGACAAGGTGTCGCTGCGCGCCAACTACACCTATACCGATAGCGAGCAGAAGAGCGGTGCGGCCAAGGGTCAGCCGCTGGGCGAAAGCGCCAATCACATGGCCAACGCCTCGATCAACTGGCAACCGACCGACCGCATCTCGCTGATGCTGGCAGGCGAAGCACGCGCCGATCGCTATGCCGGCCAGCACGTGGTGACCAACCAGGCGCTTTATTACAAAGACTACGCCGTTCTGAACCTCAGCGGCTCGTACGAGGTGAACGACTGGCTGACCGTGAATGCGCGCATCAATAACCTGCTGGACCGCGATTTCACCGGCTATGACGCCGAGTTCCGCGATCTGGACAACAATGGTGATTTCGACGGCACCAATGAGACCCTGTTCTTTGATCACTACAACAACAAGGACAAGGGTCGCAGCCTCTGGATCAGCCTGAACGCCCGCTTCTGATCCGGAAGCGATGCTTACAAAGGGTCATCGGCGACGATGGCCCTTTTTGCTGTCCAAGCTAAGCCGTTGGTCATAAATCACGGTCATAAGAAGGCGCATGTCCGATCGCGCCATTCGAAATCTCGAACACCTTCGCCGCTCCGCGTCGACCGCACGCGTTCTGAACCTGCTGAAGGTTTCGGATGATCACGGCCACACCGACGAGTGGTCGGAAAAACCGATGTTCCAGACGCCGTCGTTGAACACATCGCTGATCATCAAACACCGTCTGCGCCGCAACGAGACCGACTCCTTCCCCGGGCGCCGGCAGGTGGCGACCAAGCTGGTCCTGCCTATCGATACAGCCGATCTGAAGACCGGTGGACGCTTCGTCTTCGTCAACCAGATCGGCTTTGAAAGGGTCATGCTGGAAGCATTCGGCCTACCCGCTGAACACCATGACATCCGCACCCTGCGTTTGATGGATCAACTTCCGTCGCTGGACCCCTTCCTGCTGCGCGAGCAGCTTCGCCGCGGCGGTGTGGATGCAGCCCCCTGCTATTTCGCCATTTCCGAGGCCGATCTGGCCAAGATGTCGGCCTTTGTGGAGCGCGAGATCGAACCGCTGGTAACGCTCAGCATCGGCAAGGGCGTGGACGCGACCCAGTCCTCGGCGCGTATGGCCAGCAAAATCCTGTCCAACACGCCGGGCGACCGTTTGGAAGCCTTACGCATGACACTGCGGCTGGAACCGGAACAGTATCAAGAGGGCGTCTTCTGCTGGAAGGGCTTCCTCTATTACAAGTGGTCCCTCAACAGCATGATGCAGGACATCGTCAAGGTCGCCGACGAAGTGGCCTCGGTGTCACCTTGGGGCCCTGTCGATGCGTCGTCGCGTGAATATATCAAGCGCGGTCGCGGCGTTCTGCGCAGCAACATCATGCAGACCTGCGAAAAGGTCAGCCAGACGCTGAAATACTACGATCAGGCCTATGCGGGCCTGACCCAGCGCGGCGATCCGCTGGCCTTCCGCGACTTCCTGCTGGAAGCCCCAACCCTGTTCACACGTCTGGGCGACCAGTTGGGTGCCATCCAGCACATCGTCAGCTTCTGGCGCTTCCGCTTCAACGCCAACAGCCCGCCCGTTCAGGTCGACGAACTGATCGACATCTTCATGGATTTCGAGACGGGATTGATGGGTCGAAACTTCGACGATCTGGCCGCCGAGTTTCCGGTCTGAGGCAAGAAAAAAGGGTCGGTGTTTCCACCGACCCTTTTCCATTTTCGGACTTCCGCAGTTCTTAGTAGCGGTAGTGTTCCGGCTTGAACGGGCCTTCGACCGGCACGTTGATGTATTTGGCTTGCTCGTCGTTGAGGACGGTCAGCTTGGCACCCAGCTTGGCCAGGTGCAGGAAGGCGACCTTCTCGTCGAGGTGTTTCGGCAGGGTGTAGACCTTGTTCTCGTACTTCGAGGCGTTGGTCCACAGTTCGATCTGGGCCAGCGTCTGGTTGGTGAACGAAGCCGACATCACGAACGACGGGTGACCGGTGGCGTTACCCAGGTTCACCAGACGACCTTCCGACAGAAGGATGATCTTCTTGCCGTCCGGGAACTCGATGTGGTGCACCTGCGGCTTGATCTCGTCCCACTTCAGGTTCTTCAGGCCAGCGACCTGAATTTCCGAGTCGAAGTGACCGATGTTGCAGACGATGGCGTTGTTGCGCATGGCGCGCATGTGCTCAACGCGGATGACGTCCTTATTGCCGGTGGTGGTGACGAAGATGTCAGCTTTGTCAGCGACGTCTTCCAGCGTCTGGACTTCGTAACCTTCCATCGCGGCCTGCAGGGCGCAGATCGGGTCGATTTCGGTGACGATCACGCGAGCGCCGCCGTTGCGCAGCGAGGCAGCCGAGCCCTTACCCACGTCGCCGTAGCCGCAGACCACAGCAACCTTGCCCGACAGCATGACGTCGGTGCCGCGACGGATCGCGTCGACCAGCGATTCACGGCACCCGTACAGGTTGTCGAACTTGGACTTGGTGACGCTGTCGTTGACGTTGATGGCCGGGAACGGAAGCTCGCCGCGCTCTGCCATCTGGTACAGACGGTGCACGCCGGTGGTGGTTTCTTCCGAAACGCCGCCGATGGCGTCACGGATAGCCGAGTAGAAGCCCGGCTTTTCAGCCAGATAGCGCTTCATGACCTTGTAGAGGGCTTCTTCTTCCTCGTTGGTCGGGTTGTCGAGGACCGACGGGTCCTTCTCGGCCTTCGGGCCAAGCACGCAAAGCAGGGTTGCGTCGCCGCCGTCGTCGAGGATCAGGTTCGGATAGCCGCCATCGGCCCATTCGAAGATCTTGTGGGCGTAGTCCCAGTACTCTTCGAGGGTTTCACCCTTCAGAGCGAAGACCGGGGTGCCAGCAGCGGCGATAGCGGCAGCGGCGTGGTCTTGGGTCGAGAAGATGTTGCACGACGCCCAGCGCACTTCTGCACCCAGAGCTTCCAGCGTCTGGATCAGAACAGCCGTCTGGATGGTCATGTGCAGGCTGCCTGCGATGCGGGCACCCTTCAGCGGCTGCGAGGCACCGTATTCCGCACGCAGCGCCATCAGGCCCGGCATTTCGGTTTCGGCGATGGCGATTTCCTTGTTGCCAAAGTCGGCAAGCGAGATGTCGCGAACGATGTAATCGGTCATGCGGAGGGGTCTCTTATGTCATGCGCCCGCAGGCGAAGTGGCATGGAACGGCAGTTTTGTTGACCAGCCCTATACCGCGCCCGAGCGCACAGAGCAATGATCGTATAAAGAAGTCTTTATATGATTGTCGTCTAGACGGGTAAATCTTTGATCTAGATTAATGTTCCGTTGGGGAACGCTGGCTATGCAAAAGCTTGGCCGCAAATAAGTACGGGTGCTCAGGCCGCACCGGGTGAGGGTTAGTCTGCGTATGTCGATTCAGTCGCTTCAGCATCGCATCCAGTTCATGGGACTGGGTGAACCCAGCGCCGCGTACCGCGCGATGGATTATATTATCAGCCAAAGCCTGCCGACCGCACTGGACCTGTTCTATGACAGGGTCCGCGCCGAGCCGATGACAGCACGTTTCTTCAAAGACGAAGCCCACATCTCGAGCGCCCACGCCGCCCAACAGAGCCACTGGCGCGCCATTGTCGAGGGCCGCGCCGATGCTCAGTATGCCGAGTCCGTGCGTACCATCGGTCGTGTCCATGCCCGCATCGGGCTGGAACCGCGCTGGTATATTGGCGGCTATAGCGTCGTCCTCGCGCACCTGACCCGCGCCATTGCCGAGCGCCCACGCAAGCTCTTCGCCAACCGCAAAGAGCATGACCGCATCACGTCCGAAGCGATCGCCGAACTGAACCAGCGCGTTATGCTGGATATGGACATGGCGATCAGCGTCTATCTGGAAACGTTGGCCGAGGCGCGAAACCGCGCACAGGCCGCCCAGGCAGAGGCCGAAGCCCGCCAGACCGAAGTGGTCCGCGCCTTGGGCACAGCCCTGCATGCGCTCGCCGACAATGATCTGACCACCACGATTACTGCCAGCTTCCCTGACGAGTACCGCTCGCTCCAGCACGACTTCCACGCCGCCACGCGCGCCTTGCGCACCGCTGTGCGTGCCGTAGCCGACAGCGTCGAGAGCCTGAGCGCAGGCTCCAGCCAACTGGCCGTTGCGTCCGAAGATTTGGCCACCCGCACAGAGCGTCAGGCCGCCAACCTCGAGCGGACTGTCCACGAAGCCGACGCGATCGCCCAACAGGTCGCTACCTCCGCCGATGGCGCTCGCCAAACGGCACAGGCTGTGGCCGAAGCCCGCGCCGACGTTCAGGAAACGACCGGCATCGTCTCAAATGCGGTGCAAGCCATCCACGCCATCGCCGACTCGTCTCAAGAGATCGCTCGCTTCACCAGCCTGATCGACGAGATCGCGTTCCAGACCAACCTTCTGGCCCTGAACGCCAGCGTCGAGGCTGCACGCGCAGGCGACGCAGGCCGTGGTTTCTCGGTCGTTGCGCAAGAAGTCCGCGCATTGGCCCAGCGCTCGGCGGCAGCATCGGGCGAAATCCGCGGCTTGATCTCTACGTCGTCGGCACACGTATCGCGCGGCGTTGATCTGGTTGAAAAGACCGGCGAGGCTCTGGAGCGCATCGGTGCCAAAGTCGTCGCCGTCGACGGTCTGGCAGGCAGCATTGCCCAGTCGGCGCAGGAACAGGCCGAAGCGCTCAACCGCGTCCGTCGCGCCATGAGCGAAATGGACGACATCACCCAGCAAAACGCGGCCATGACTGAAGAAGCCACGGCTGCGGCCCGCCAATTGGCTCAGGAAGCCCACGTCCTGACACAGCAGGTCAGCCGCTTCAAACTGGACGGTGGAGCAGTTCCGGTGCGCCTCGCGGTCCACAATAACGCGGCATAACCGCACTCAAAGAACAGGGCTTGGGTTTCGCGCATAGCGCGGGTACCAACCTCCCCTACAATCGTAGGAGAGTGATTTGGCCGACGACCGTTTTACCCCCGCAACGGCAACCCAGCCCGTTCCGACCCAGCCACGACACGACTGGACGCTGGACGAGGTAGAGGCCCTGTTTGCCCTGCCGTTCATGGATCTGGTCTATCGGGCCGCCAGCGTGCACCGACACTGGTTCGATCCCAGCGAGGTTCAAAAGAGCCAGCTATTGTCCATCAAGACCGGCGGCTGCGCTGAAAACTGTGGCTATTGCTCGCAATCGGCCAGCTTCAAGACCGGCCTCAAAGCCGAGAAGCTGATGGACGCAACCACTGTCATCGCCGAGGCCATGGCCGCCAAGGCAGGCGGTGCGAGCCGGTTCTGCATGGGCGCGGCCTGGCGTGAACTAAAGGACCGCGACACCCCGAAACTGGCCGCCATGATTTCGGGCGTGAAAGCACTGGGGCTGGAAACCTGCGCGACCTTGGGGATGCTGAGTGCAGATCAGGCACGCCAGCTCAAAGAAGCGGGTCTGGACTACTACAACCACAATCTCGATACTGGGCCTGACTATTACGATCAGGTCGTCACCACCCGCACCTATCAAGACCGGCTGCAGACTTTGGAGCACGTCCGCGAGGCGGGCATGAGCACCTGCTGCGGCGGCATTGTCGGTATGGGCGAAAGCCGCCGAGATCGCGCGGGACTGTTGCACGCTCTGGCCACCTTGCCGGTTCACCCCGACAGTCTTCCCGTAAATGCTCTGGTTCCGGTCAGCGGCACGCCACTGGGCGAAGAGGTGCTCAAGAACGGCGAAATCCACCCGATTGAGTTTGTGCGGACGGTAGCTGTGGCCCGACTGGTTTGCCCCAAATCCATGGTTCGTCTGTCCGCAGGACGCGAAGGCATGAGCGCGGAGATGCAGGCGCTGTGCTTCCTCGCCGGGGCGAACTCTATCTTCGTGGGGGGCAAGTTGCTGACGACGCCCAATCCCGAAGAGGATCAGGACGCCGCCTTGTTCCGCATGCTGGACCTGAGGCCGATGCCTCTGTCGGCCGAGCGTTAGACGGCGATCAGGCCGCGCGCCCGCGTCGCGTCATGGCCGACGCGGGTGCCAGCTGGATGCCACGCTGGTCCAGACCCGCCACCCAGCGGGCGGCGGTCTCGACCGTAACCGGATAGCTGAAGGCGCTACCGAAGGCCGAGCCATCGGTCTTGGCCTGCACTTCCAGTGCGTGAAGCTGGCGCAAGATGGCAGCCGGCGACTGGTCTTCATCCACGATACGATCCGCTGTCGCCCGAGCGAATGCTCCCGGCTTGCGCTCCAGTGTACCATCATCCAGCAGGGCCAGGCCCCGCTGACGCAGTTGGACCATCAAGGCGTTCGTGGCACCGTCGGAAGTCACAAAGCGATCGCCGAGATAGTTGCCGACACCGAAATAGCCCACTGCGCGAGACAGCAGCCAATCCAGCTTCACCGACACATCATCGGCCGAACTGCTGGCCAGAAGGGTATAGGGACCGGGATCGTTGTCGGGATAACCGGTCGGCTCCATCGGCAGCTCGAGAATGACCTCATGGCCGTAGGATCGGGCCAGATCGATCCAACGCTGAAGGCCGTCCGCATAGGGAACGAAGCTGAGGGTCACTTCCGGTGGAAGGCGCTCGATAGCCGCACGGGTCGTGACAGCGTTGAGGCCCAGCCCCCCCACCACCAACGCCACTGTTGGCTTGCCATTGGCACGGAATGGTCGGGCATAGACCTGCGCAGGGACGCGTCCATCCGCCGCGATGCGCGGCAGCGGCCCTTCAGGGCCCGGCTGGTGCAGACCTGCAATAGGCGCAGCGGGCAAGGGATTGGGTTGCCGCACGGGAGCGGTAAAGGTGCCCGTCGAGGACACACTTGCACCATCCGGCAGGGTGATGACCGCATCACCGAAGCCCGCAGCCCCTTCGGCGTCGAGGCCTTCGAGCGTGGCGTCCTGATAGAGATCCATACCCGCCAGACCGAAAACTTCCTGGCCGCTGGCTACCTCGATCGGTGATTTGTCGGCAGTCAGGCGCGCACGGGCGGACGGCATACCGGCCTTGGGGTCACCCGTCAGGGCGACGACCAGCGCCACAGCACCGACCACACACAGGCCCGCGGCCCCGGCAATCACTTGCGGGCGGGCCAAAAGGGCTTGGCCGATGCGTTCCATACGCGACTGCGAGGGGTTTCCCGCCGCAGCGGCAAGCGCAGATTGTCGCTTTGCGAACATGGTCACGGCAATGCTCGATCAATCGTGGGGGAGCTACCGCACAGGCGGTAACCTTCACTCTGGATCAAGCCACGTCGGGGTTAAGAAACCCTAACGTTTGTTCACCACGATTGCCAAAAGATCGACCTGTGTTCGTTAGTCTTCAGGCGTGGCGGTCGCTGCAGGCTCTTCACCCGTATGCACAACAATGCCCGCAGGCGGCGCTTTAAGCTTGGAGAGGTCGCCGCCAGCTTTCAGGACATCCTTGGCGCGCTCGAGCTGATAGTCGACGTTCTTGTCGAACTCTGCGCCCGGTGCCTCGTGCGGGGTGTGCGGGCCGCGACGCTCTGCGCCAATGGAGGAATCCAGCGCCGTCGCATAGGCCGCTTCAGAATAAATGAAGCTGGAGCGCGAGATCGCCTTGGCCTCACCCTCGGTGCGGGCGACTTCGAGATCAGGTTCAATGCCGATCTTCTGGATCGAGCGACCCGAAGGCGTGAAGTAGCGCGCCGTCGTGATCGACACAGCGCCATCCTGACCGCCACGCAGCGGAATCACGGTCTGGACCGAACCCTTGCCGAAGGACGTCAGGCCCACAATCGTTGCCCGCTCGTGATCCTTCAGAGCACCGGCCACGATTTCAGATGCCGAGGCCGAGCCGTAGTTGATCAGAACGGCCAGCGGAAGACCGCCAGTCAGATCACCGGCCTTGGCCCACCAGCGCTCAATATTTTCTGGCTTGCGGCCACGCTGGCTGACAATCTCGCCGCGCTCTAGGAAGGCGTCGGACACGGCAACTGCCGCCGTCAGCAAGCCACCACCATTATTGCGCAGATCAAGGATGAAGCCCTTGAGGTTCGGCTTTTCGGCTTTGAGCTTGTTGATGTTCTCGATCAGCTCGCGCTCGGTATTTTCGTTGAAGGTCGAGATACGCAGATAGCCATATTCGCCCTCGAGGCGACCGGTGACCGAGTTCACCTTGATGACTTCACGCGTCAGTTCGACTTCACGGGCATCCTCGCCATCTCGCAGGAAGGTGACCTTGATCGAAGTCCCCGCCGCACCGCGCAGTTTGTCGGAGACGTCGCTGACCGTCAGGCCCGCCGTGCTCTGACCATTGATCGCGCTGATAACGTCGCCGGCCTGCACACCGGCACGCGCGGCAGGGCTCTCGTCCATCGGGGAGATGACCTTGATCAGGGCACCGTCCGCCGAAATGGTCAGACCCACGCCCGAATACTGGCCCTCGGTGCGTTCGCGCAGATCGCCATAGGCCTTGGGAGGCAGATAGTTGGAGTGCGGATCCAGCGCCGTCATCATACCCGACAGCGCCGCCTCGATCAGCTTCTTGTTATCGACCGGAACGACATACACCTGCTCCACGATGCCCAGAACATCGCCGAACAGCTCCAGCATGCGGAATGTCTCGTTGCGCGGGGTCTGGCTGGCCACAGCCGCCGCAGATCCACCCAGAACAAGGGCAGCGCAGCCCACGAGAAGCAGTTTACGCATTCGTCTTCTTTCCTGCGGCCGTCACTGGGGCGGCCGAAAACCATTCAACTTGATCCTGACGCGCATTCCGCCCGCTTACAATCGGTAGTCACCGGAATTTTTCCAGGTTTCGGTTCTTACGAGAACGCAACTCGTCCGGATCAGTCCAGCCAAGGCGCTGGATCGATGGGACGCTCGCCACGACGAAGCTCGAAATAGGCTTCACCATCTTCACCGGTGCGCCCCAGGGTCTGGCCCTCGGCGACCCGCTGGCCCACCTCGACCTCGACCCGGTCCATGCCCGCCACGACGGCGCGCCACCCCGGCCCGAGGTCCAGAATGACGATCTCGCCCCACTCTTTCATCGGTCCGGCGAACAGCACGCGACCGGCCGCAGGAGCCGACACCGCGCTGTTGCTGGCATGCCAGCGCCAGCCCGCAGAGCCCGAGCCATAGGTCTGGGCTGGAACCGCCTGTACTGGACGCACCAACCGGTCGCGTCCGCCCGGATTGCGCGCCACGACTTCGTTGGTGGTTTCTCCCACCGTCGGGACTGCCCCGCCCACTTCGCGTATACGGGCCTCCAGCGCGGAGGTCGCACGTTCGGCGCGCGCGGCCTCGGCGCGCAAGACCGATCGCAGGGCCGTCTTGCGGTTGGTCAAATTTTCGATCTCGGCGCGGCGCTGGTTCTGGGCGCTTTCCACCGTGAACAGGCGCTCGCTCGACAGGGCTGCCAGTCGGCGGATGCGGTTGATCTCTTCCTGACGATCCACCAGCACCTTGGTCCGCTTCTGGATTTCAGGCGTCATAGCGCGGATCATGATGTTGGCCCGCACCGTATCGCGCGCACGCTCGGCCGGTATCAGCAGCGGCGGCGGAGGATTGCGCGACATCATCTGCAAGGCTGACAGCAGCCTGCCTTGCGCTGCGCCTTCACGCGACATCTGGCCCAACAGCACAGCTTCGCGCCCGCCGAGTTCTTTCAGTCGCGCCCGCTGGGCTTCCAATTGGATATCGTCGGCGGCTTCTTCACCGCGCAGTTCATCCAGCTGCGCATCCAGCTCCACCAGATCCTCGGCCGCCTGAGCCGCCTCGGCCCGCAGGCGCCGCGCGCGGGCCAGTTCGTCACGGTATTCGGCAGTAAGACGTGCCAACTCCTCGCTCTGTGGCTGGCGCTGACTATAGGCCACGCCCGCACTGGTCAAAACCAGCGCGCCTACCGTCAGAAAGATGAGCGAGGTTCGGGTCATTAATCCCGATGATAAGGTGATCCGGCCAGGATCGTCACGGCCCTATAAACCTGCTCGGCCAACATGGCGCGTGCGAGAGCATGCGGCCAGGTCTGCGGACCGAACGCCAGCGTCGAGCGGGCCACATTGCGCACCCGTGCGTCGAGGCCGTCTGCACCGCCAATAACGAACACCAGCTTGCGTTCGCCCTGATCGCGCAGAGTGGCAATATGGTCGGCGAAAGCGCGGCTGGAATAGGCCTTGCCACGTTCGTCACACGCAATCAGATGCGCGCCCTCGGCGGCAGCCAACAAAAGGTCGGCTTCCGGTCCCTTGCCCGCTTTACGTGGCTCGAGGTCGATGAGTTCAAGGGGACCTAGTCCCAGCGGGCGCCCTGTAAGGGTCGCCCGCCGGGCATAGCCGTCAGCCAGAGTGGCCTCGGGCCCACGGCCCGGTTTGCCGATGGCGGCAATTGCCAGCTTCATGGCTTATCTTCTCGGTTAGATCAGTTACGGCCAGCGCCGCGGTGGGCGCTGTCGACAGCCCAGATCTTTTCGATGTTGTAGAAGGTGCGAACTTCCGGACGGAACAGGTGAACGATGACGTCACCGGCATCCAGCAGCACCCAGTCACAGTGCGGCAGACCTTCGACCTTTACCTTGCCAAGGCCCATGTCCTTGAACAGGCGCAGCAGGTGGTCGGCCAAGGCACCGACGTGACGGTGCGAGCGGCCCGAAGCCACGATCATGGCGTCGGACATTGGGCTCTTGCCACGCAGGTCGATCAAGACAATGTCCTGCGCCTTGTCGAAATCTAGTTTGGCCAGGATGGCATTTTCCAACTCGGTCGCACCGGTCGGAAGCGGCTGGTTGTCGCCAGCGTCATCCTGAATGGACTCGTCGTCAAACTCGCCCGCGTCCGAATGGAGGGGATCGAGGGCGTCTTCACGCTCTGCCGACTGGGCAGTGACGTCGTGCGCTTCGTGCGCGGGATGGGGGCTCAGCGGAGGGCTCCAATAGGGTTTACCAAACCCTGACTATAGCACACCCCGCGATTGACGTCACCCGTCCTGCGCAGACCGCTTGCGTGAAGCGCGTATCGCGGTCGAGGAACGCGGGTTCAGAGGGGCCACAATATAGGTCCACGCAGGCGCCTGCAGACTAGGCAGCAGACCCGCCTCATTTGACGGGATGCGGTTGCGCCCGAAACGTACCGCTGCGGGCGCAGAACGGCTGTCCAGCAGGCTTCCGGGGCGGGCGATGACTGCCATCGGCATCAGCCGCATGATGTCGGTCCAGCCTCTCCAGCGATGGAAGTCGGCGAGATTGTCGGACCCCATCAACCAGACAAACTTCACCCCTGGGTGACGGGCGACCAAAGTTCTAAGCGTATCGATTGTCCATTGGGTGCCGATACGGGTCTCGACATCCGAAACAATCATGTTCGGGCCGACGGTACGGGCCACCTCACGCGCGGACTGCATCCGTTCGGCGAGAGGGGCCATCTCGTGGCTGGATTTCAGCGGGTTCTGCGGCGAGACCATCCACACCACGCGATCCAGACCCAGGCGGCGCATCGCTGTTTCGGCAACGTGGGCATGTCCGTCGTGGGCTGGATTGAACGACCCGCCAAACAGACCGACCTTCATCCCCGGCGTTAGATGCAGGCCATCGCGCAGCGCGCCCCCTCGGGGACCGCTGCCTTTAGGTGCAGGACCGGCATGGAAAAACGACAAGGGCAGCTCGGCTAAGGGATCGACAGCGGCTTATGCTCAACCGTGCCCTAACATGCAGCATCGGCTATGTCGCGAGATAAAAGCGCGAAAGTTTACCCGAGGGCAGTTAGAATTCGCGCCAGCTTGAGCCCGGATCACGCTCGCCCGGCTGGGCCAGTTGCTGGCCCCACGTGACCATCATCAGCGCCTTGTGGCTGCGGATCTTGTACTGGCCGATCATCGGGGTCACAGCCCCCAGCGGCAAGCCCGTGCGGGTGTCGTAGATAAAGCCCGAGAACTCGGCCACGCCCATACGGTCGCGGTTCGAATAGATCGACACTTCGGGGATGGAGACGACGTTCAGCGCGTCGTTGATCGGCACGCGCATATCCGGAATGCCGAAAACGCGACGCATCTGTTCCAGCGACAGCGCCGTTGCGCGGACCTCAAAGACCGCATCGGACTCGCCGCGCTCGCGCACCAGCGCATAGCCCGCTTCGGACAGGGCCGCGCGGATAGCACTGATGGCGTATTTGGAGTTTTCGGCGACGAAATAGGTTTCATCGACATAGACACGCGCGCCTTGCGGGATCGGCAGGGTCAGGCCCTCGACGGCTCGCTCGGCGGCGCGGTTCACCAACAGCATGTCGGTGGCAGTTCGTGCAGGGTTAGTCTCGGTGACCGAGGCACATGCGGAAAGGCTGGCCACAGCGGCGGCCAGTGCGGACACCACCAGAGCTTTGCGGGCAATCCCATGTGCCATTGTCATTACC
This sequence comes from Brevundimonas pishanensis, assembly GCF_022750635.1. Classification (GTDB taxonomy): domain Bacteria; phylum Pseudomonadota; class Alphaproteobacteria; order Caulobacterales; family Caulobacteraceae; genus Brevundimonas; species Brevundimonas pishanensis. The sequence goes on from NZ_JAJKBG010000001.1 coordinate 102,301, forward strand.
AGCTGCCCGTGTTCGGCATAGAGGCCCAAGGCTCGGCCGGAGCGAGGCGTTCGCCCTTTTGCAGCAGTTCAACCGAAATACCGTCAGGCGAACGGATGAAAGCCATCCAGCCATCGCGCGGCGGACGGTTGATGGTCACGCCACCAGCCGCCAGCTTTTCGCAAGCAGCGTAGATGTCGTCGACCTCGAAGGCGAGGTGACCGAAGTTTCGGCCACCGGCGTAATCTTCGGTGTCCCAGTTATAGGTCAGTTCCACTTCCGGCTGCTTTTCGGCGCGGGCGCGGGCCTCGTCTTCCGGCGCGGCCAGATAGATCAGCGAAAAGCGACCTTCTTCGCTGTCCATGCGGCGGGTCTGAACCAGACCCAGCAAGTCGCAGTAGAAACGGAGCGAGGCATCGAGGTCCTTCACGCGGACCATGGTGTGGAGATAACGCATGTTAGGCCTATCGTGAGACGGGGGAGAAATCGAACGACAGCGCTTTAGTGCGCTTCGGGCGGACGGGCCGCCGGATCGAGATACTCGCTCTCGTCGTGATGATGGGCCGACAGCACAAAGCGACGGTCGCAATAGGTGCACTCGACAGAGGTGTCCTCGCCCATTTCCAGATAGACCAGCGGGTGGCCCAGCGCACCGCCGCCGCCATCACAGGCAACGCGCTTTTGCGTGACCAGAATTTCTTCAGCTTGCGGGACGATGGCGTCAGAGTGGCGCGGCGGCATGATGTATCCTCGGGAAGGCGTTTGGGCCTTCCTAAGCTCACACCGCCACAAGGTCAAACCATCGGCAATGGCTCGGCTTTTGACCCCGTGAACCGCAAAGCCCTATCGACCCGAGCGGTTGAATGCCGACTTTGCGCGGCCAAACCAACGCGCAAGCTTTTCTCGACGGCGGGTGTAAAGGCCAAGCCCCAGACAGGCCGCGCCAATCCAGAGCCCCGCCTCGCCGATCACCCCGAAGATGCCCGCCAGCGTGAGGCCGAAGGCGGTTGAGATATATCCGGCTTTGATGGCGAAGAAGGCCCCGACAAAGCCGGCGTAGCCCAGCACGCAAAATCCAAATGCGACCAATCCGATAGTCTTAAGTTTGCGCGAGCGTTGCGGGGTGGCGGTGCCGAGGGCTTGGGTCGAGTGGGTCATGGATATGTCCAGATCGCTTGTCCTAATGTCAATGAACCTTTACACACCGTGTCGCACGCATGTCAAGCAAGCTTGTCAGAGGTTTTTATGGTGTTCCGGCTTGGCGAGCGGCCCGTTCATCCCTACCTATCGGACCGACCATCATTCTTTTCAGTCAAAGCCGACCGCATGACCGCATCCTCTGCCCTGCCCGATAACGCCATCGAAGTTCGCGGTCTGAAAAAGACCTACAAGGGCAATGGCAAGGCTCCGGCCAAGGTCGCCCTGCGGGGCGTGGATCTGACCGTCAAGCGTGGTTCGATGTTCGGCCTTCTGGGCCCGAATGGCGCGGGCAAGTCCACGCTTATCAACATCATTGCCGGTGTGGTCAACAAATCCGAAGGCTCGGTCAAAATCTGGGATCGGGACATCGATACCGAAGCGCGCGATGCCCGCTCGGCTTTGGGCGTGGTGCCTCAGGAAATCGTCGCAGACGTTTTCTTCACCCCGCGCGAAAGCCTCGAGGTACAGGCCGGTTTCTATGGCGTGCCAGCGAACGAGCGCCGCTCTGACGAACTGCTGGCGGCGCTGGGCCTTTCGGACAAGGCAAATGCCTATGTGCGCCAACTCTCCGGTGGTATGAAGCGTCGCCTGATGGTGGCCAAGGCGCTGGTACATAATCCGCCTGTCCTGATCCTCGACGAGCCGACCGCGGGCGTGGACGTCGAACTGCGCCGCCAGCTTTGGGATTATGTGCGCAAGATCAACGAGGAAGGCGTCACCGTCATCCTGACGACCCACTACCTCGAAGAAGCGCAAGAGCTTTGCGACACGATCGCCATCGTCAATCGCGGCGAAGTCATCACCTGTGAGCCCACCCAGCAACTGCTGCGCCGTTTGGATACCCGCAACGTTGTTGTCGTGCCCGAGAATCCGATCGATGCCCTGCCCGAGCTGACCGGCTTTACGGTCATGCCTCGCCCCAACGGCGCATTCGCTGTGACTTATCGTACGGGCGAGTCCAGCGTCGAGAATGTTCTGGCTGCGGTACGTGCTGCCGGTATCTCGATCCGCGATATCACGACCGAGGACCCCGATCTGGAGGACGTCTTCCTCGCTCTGACCTATGGCGACAACAGCCGTCCGGATCCCACCAAGGACTGATCCGTCAGATCACCATAACGGTGCCCAGCAGCACCCTTGCCCCTGCCCTTCCCAGAACGCGATCCGCAGCCTGCTGAAGGGCGCGGGTCAGGGCGTTCAGGTCAGGCACCGCGTCTGGCAGCATCCGGCTGGCCTCAACACGCACGGCGTCGGCGAAGGCTGCATTCAGGCGCGGCCGTGACAGCTTGGCTCGCTCCAGCAATGCGCCATCTGCAATCACCAAGGTGCTCTCGACCGAGATGATCGCTCTGCGTCCCTGAGGGCGCAGAACCGTGGCGGTCGACAGCGGCATGTCCAACTCCCCTCCCGCAGGTGCGGAGGATTGCCCCTTGGGACTGGCCGCTGCAGGAACAGCCTGAGCCGACAAGCCCAGAGCCGAAAAGCCAAGAGCAGCGAGAATAAAAGCGCGACGTTGCATCGTCCCAGGATGCCGCATTCTGTTTAAGGTCCGGTTACACAGGCACTGGCACTCGCACCGTCAGCGGTTTAGCGTTGTCCTATGACGAGAGATATCAACGCCTACCGCCCCAATGTCGGGGTCGTCCTGTTCAACGCCGAGGGCAAGGTCTGGTTGGGACGCAGAGCCCATACACCGGCCCCCTACAACTGGCAGTTTCCTCAAGGCGGGGTGGATGACGGCGAAGATCTAGAAGCGGCCGCACGCCGCGAACTTCGCGAAGAGACCGGCGTCACTTCTGCCGAGCTTCTGGCCCGCACCGACACTTGGGTTTTTTACGACTTCCCCGACCATATGCAGGGACCCAAAGCGTGGCGCGGCTTCAAGGGGCAGCGCCAGATGTGGTTCGCCTTTCGCCTGACCGGACCCGACAGCGAAATCGATCTGTTCGCCGATGACGAGGTCGAGTTCGAGGAATGGCGCTGGGGCGATCTGGGCGAAGCGCTGGACCTTATCGTGCCCTTCAAGCGCGAAGCCTATGAAGGCGTCGTCGAGGCCTTCAAACACCTCGCGTCCTGAACGCTCCCTAGCCAACAAAAAGGCCCCCGCCATCAATGACGGGGGCCTTTTCTATTTTAGTCCGGATCGAGCCTTAGGCGACGATTTCCGAAGCCTCTTCAGCGAGGATCGTCAGACCCTCACCGTTGACGTCGGCGAAACCGCCTTTGACGTCGAAGCGACGGCGGGCGTTGCCTTCGTAGATCGTGATCACGCCTTCACGCAGCGTGGTCATGAACGGGGCGTGGCCCGGAAGGACGCCGAAGTCGCCCTCGACACCCGGTGCGTCGACCTGATCGACCTGGCCCGCGAAGATTTCGCGTTCCGGAGCGACGAGGGAGAAGTTCAGCTTGCCGGTCATGGATTAGGCCTCAGCAGCCATCTTCTCGGCCTTAGCGACGACTTCGTCGATCGCGCCAACCATGTAGAAAGCAGCTTCCGGCAGGTGGTCGTATTCACCAGCCACGATGCCCTTGAACGAGCGGATGGTGTCAGCCAGTTCAACGAATGCACCCGGGGTGTTCGTGAACTGCTCAGCCACGTGGAACGGCTGCGACAGGAAGCGCTGGATCTTACGAGCGCGGGCAACGACCAGTTTGTCGTCTTCCGACAGTTCGTCCATGCCCAGGATGGCGATGATGTCCTTCAGCGCCTTGTACTGTTGCAGGGTTTCCTGAACCTGACGGGCAACGGTGTAGTGTTCTTCACCGATGACCAGCGGGTCCATGATACGCGAGGTCGAGTCCAGCGGGTCCACGGCCGGGAAGATAGCTTGAGCCGCGATGTCGCGGTTCAGAACGGTCGTCGCGTCCAAGTGGGCGAAGGTACCAGCAGGTGCCGGGTCGGTAAGGTCATCGGCCGGGACGTAGATGGCTTGAACCGAGGTGATCGAGCCCTTCTTGGTCGAGGTGATGCGCTCTTGCAGGTTACCCATTTCGGTCGCCAGCGTCGGCTGATAGCCCACTGCCGAAGGAATACGGCCCAGCAGTGCCGACACTTCCGAACCCGCTTGGGTGAAGCGGAAGATGTTGTCGACGAACAGCAGCACGTCCTTGCCTTCTTCGTCGCGGAAGTATTCAGCGATCGACAGGCCGGTCAGAGCCACACGAGCGCGGGCGCCCGGCGGTTCGTTCATTTGGCCGTAAACGAGGGCGCACTTCGAGCCAACGGTCGAACCGTTGTTTTCCTTCGGGTCGACGTTCACGTTCGACTCGATCATCTCGTGGTACAGGTCGTTACCTTCGCGGGTACGTTCACCCACGCCGGCCAGAACCGAGTAACCGCCGTATGCCTTAGCGATGTTGTTGATCAGCTCTTGCATGGTGACGGTCTTGCCGACGCCAGCGCCGCCGAACAGGCCGATCTTACCACCCTTGGTGTACGGGCAGATCAGGTCGATGACCTTAATGCCGGTGACCAGGATTTCAGCCGAGGTCGACTGTTGGTCGAAGGTCGGAGCGTCCTTGTGGATCGGACGGTATTCGGTGGTTTGCAGCGGGCCGGCTTCGTCGATCGGCTGACCGACGACGTTCATGATGCGGCCGAGCGTGCCCGGACCAACCGGAGCCATGATCGACTTGCCGGTGTCAACGACGGCTTGACCACGGGTCAGGCCTTCGGTGGTGTCCATCGAGATGGCGCGAACCATGTTCTCGCCGAGGTGCTGGGCAACCTCGAGGACGAGGGTGAACGGCTCGCCGGTCTTCTGGTCGACGTTCTGGGTTTCCAGAGCGTTCAGGATCGCCGGCAGTTGGCCTTCGAACTGAACGTCGACAACGGCGCCGATGACCTGGGCGATCTTGCCCTGGCCAGCAACGGCGGCGGTAGCAGCGACGGTCTTCTTGGCGGCCGGCTTCTTGGCGGCGGGTTTCTTCGGTGCGGTGGCGTCGGTCATGGGTGTGTCCGGTTCGGAATGGGGTCGTTCGGGATCAGATGGCTTCGGCGCCAGCGATGATCTCGATCAGCTCGGTAGTGATCTGGGCCTGACGTTTACGGTTGTACTGCAGGGTCAAGGCATTGATGAGGTCGCCCGCGTTACGCGTTGCGTTGTCCATCGCTGCCATCTGCGAACCGAAGAAGCCTGCTTGGTTTTCCAGCAGAGCCGCCAGGATCTGGGTGGTCAGGTTGCGCGGCAGCAGCGTCTCGAGGATTTCCTCCTCCGAGGGCTCGTACTCGTACAGAGCCGTGCTGTTGTCCGCCGAAGCCGTTTGGACTTCAGCCGGAACCAGCTGTGCGCCGGTCGGAACCTGTTGGATCACCGACTTGAACTGGCTGTAGAACAGCTGGACCACATCGGCCTCACCGTTCTCGAACATTTCGGCGATCAGTTCGGCAATCGGCTGGGCCGAGTGCAGACCGACGGTCTTGTGTTCCGACAGTTCGAAGGTGCGAACCAGCTTCTCGCCATAGAGGCGCTGCAGCTGGTCGCGGGATTTGCGGCCAACGGCGATGATCTTAACGTCTTTACCCTGGGCGATCAGGCTGTTGATGCGCTCGCGCGCGGCCTTGATCACGTTCGAGGAGAAGCCGCCTGCCAGACCCTTGTCGGCAGTGGCCACCACGATGAGGTGACGTTGATCTTCACCGGTCCCGGCGAGAAGGCGCGGAGCATCCGCACCTTGCACACCGGCGGCCAGGTTAGCGATCACCGAAGCCATACGCTGGGCGTAAGGACGGGCATTTTCAGCCTGTTCCTGTGAACGCTTCAGCTTGGCCGCGGCGACCATGTTCAGGGCTTTCGTGATCTTCTGCGTCGACTTGACGCTTCCGATCCGATTGCGCATTTCCTTGAGGCTGGCCATCCGGCGTTACTCTCGCTTCGGTTGGTGCTCTTAGGCGAAGGTCTTGAGGAAGGCTTCCAGAACGCCCTTAAGCTCGGTTTCGAGCTCGGCGGTCAGGTCCTTCTTGGTACGGATGCCTTCCAGCAGCGACGCGTTGTTAGCGTGCACGCGGGCCAGCAGTTCCTTCTCGAAGCGACCAACGTCAGCCACTGCGATACCGTCCAGGTAGCCGCGGGTACCGGCGTAAACCGACACAACCTGCTCTTCCATGGTCAGCGGAGCGTACTGCGGCTGCTTCAGCAGCTCGGTCAGACGGGCACCACGGGCCAGCAGCTTCTGGGTCGAGACGTCGAGGTCCGAACCGAACTTAGCGAAGGCAGCCATTTCGCGATATTGAGCCAGCTCGCCCTTAATCGGGCCAGCAACCTTCTTCATCGCCTTGGTTTGAGCCGACGAACCCACGCGCGAAACCGAGATACCAACGTTAACAGCCGGACGAATGCCTTGGTAGAACAGGTCCGATTCCAGGAATATCTGGCCGTCGGTGATCGAGATCACGTTGGTCGGGATGTAGGCCGACACGTCGTTAGCCTGGGTTTCGATGATCGGCAGAGCGGTCAGCGAGCCCGAACCGTAGTCGCCGTTCAGCTTGGCCGAACGTTCCAGCAGACGCGAGTGCAGGTAGAAAACGTCGCCCGGATAGGCTTCGCGGCCCGGCGGACGGCGCAGCAGCAGCGACATTTGACGGTAAGCCACAGCTTGCTTCGACAGATCGTCGTAAACGATCAGGCCGTGCATGCCGTTGTCGCGGAAGAACTCGCCCATGGCGGTACCAGCGAACGGAGCCAGGAACTGCAGCGGAGCCGGTTCCGAGGCGGTTGCAGCAACCACGATGGTGTATTCCAGAGCGCCCGACTCTTCGAGGGTCTTAACGATCTGGGCAACGGTCGAACGCTTTTGGCCGATGGCGACGTAGATGCAGTACAGCTTCTGCGACTCGTCGTCCGACTTGTTCAACGGCTTTTGGTTCAGGATGGTGTCGACGGCGACGGCGGTCTTGCCGACCTGACGGTCACCAATGATCAGCTCGCGCTGGCCACGGCCGATCGGGATCAGGGTGTCGATCGACTTCAGGCCGGTTTGCATCGGCTCGTGAACCGACTTACGCGGGATGATGCCCGGAGCCTTAACGTCAACGCGGCGACGCTCGGTGAACTCGATCGGGCCCTTGCCGTCGATCGGCTCGCCCAGCGGGTTCACAACGCGACCCAGCAGACCCTTGCCAACCGGCACGTCCACGATTTCGCCCAGACGGCGTACATCGTCGCCTTCCGAGATTTCGGCATCGGTGCCGAAGATCACGACGCCGACGTTGTCGCGTTCCAGGTTCAGGGCCATGCCCTTAACGCCAGCCTTGGTGAATTCCACCATTTCGCCGGCTTGGACATTGTCCAGACCGTGAACGCGGGCAATGCCGTCGCCGACCGACAGCACTTGGCCGACGTCGGAGACGTCAGCTTCAACGCCGAAATTGGCGATCTGCGACTTGAGAATGGCCGAAATTTCGGCGGCGCGGATGTCCATGTTGAGCTCTCTGGCTTTCGTACTTCGGTGCGGGCCTTGCGGCCCGGCAAATGTCTTCGGTTTCGGGCTTAGGCGCGCTTCAGCGCAAAGGTCATTTGGTCGAGCTTGGTCTTCAGCGAGGCATCGAACAGCTTCGAACCCACTTTGACCTTAAGCCCACCCAGGATCGACGGATCGACACGGGTAGTCAGTTCCGGATCACGGCCAAGTGCGGCGCGCAGCTCCGATTGAATCTTTTTAGACTGTGCAGCAGTCAGTTCGACCGCCGAAACGATCTCTGCGGCTACGATGCCGGTCTTCTGGGCATACAGAGCCGCGAAGCCAGCAATCACGCCCGGCAGGTCCGCCGCACGGCCATTCTTTGCCAACAGACCCAGCAAATTGCGGGTCACAGCATTGAACTGCGCCTTTTCAGCTACGGCGACCAGGCCCTTGGCTTGATCTTCCGAGCCGATCACCGGCGAGGTTGCGAGACGGCGCAGATCCGCGCTTTCAAGCCAAGCGGCCTTCAGCGACGCCAAATCAGCGCGTACGGCGTCGATGACACCGTTGTCTTCTGCGAGGTCGAACAGTGCCTGAGCATACCGTCCGCCGACTTCCGTCGTCCTGAAATCGTCCGCCACTAAGTTTGATCCGCATATTGAGCGTTTGCATCAAAACCGGCCGCAGTTTCCCACGCCGATCAAGGGCTTGATATGCTTGTAGAAAGCACATTCAGGACGCATCTCGCGATACGCCCTTCTTCAAAGCCGCGCGGCCAATACCACGCAAGGCCGAAAGTCGCAACCAACGGAGTCGGAACGTTCGGTGCAGATACGCACTCTAATCGCTGAATCTTCGCTAAAACCGACAAAAGTCGGGGGCTATGTCTATGACAGCTATGGGTGGGGGTGCGACGTTGCGGCATACTGCCGCCTCTTGATGCACACTCACAGGCCGATTAGGCGTCTCGCCGTATAATTAACCGCAGGACCTGCAATGCTCGAAAGCATAACTCCCCTTTTGACCGATCCGGCCGCCTGGGCGGCCCTTGTGACCCTTGTGGTCATGGAAGTGGTCCTCGGCATCGACAATCTGATCTTTATCTCGATCCTGTCGAACAAACTACCGCCCGAGCACCGTCAGCGCACCCGTCGCATCGGTATCGGCCTTGCACTGATCATGCGTCTGGCACTTCTGGCGACCATCGGCTGGATCGTCGGTCTGACCCAACCTGTGTTCGACCTCGGTTGGTCGGGTGCCGGCTTCGAGACCTCGTTCTCGTGGCGTGACCTGATCCTGATCGCGGGTGGCCTGTTCCTGATCTGGAAGGCGACCAAGGAAATCCACCACTCGGTGGACACCACGCCTTCAGACACCGGCCTGCTTGAGAAAGAAAAGAAGGACGCCGTGATCAACAACGTTGGCTCGGCCATCGTTCAGATCATCCTGCTGGACCTCGTGTTCTCGGTCGACTCGATCCTGACCGCCGTGGGTATGACCGAGCACGTGCCGATCATGATGGTTGCCGTGATTATTGCGGTTCTCACCATGCTGCTGGCCTCGGACCCCCTTGCCAACTTCATCGACAAGAACCCGACCGTCGTCATGCTGGCTCTGGGTTTCCTGCTGATGATCGGTGTGGTTCTGATCGCCGACGGCTTCGGCGCTCACGTGCCGAAGGGCTATATCTATACGGCTATGGCCTTCTCGGCTCTGGTCGAGGGCCTGAACATGTGGTCTCGTAACGCCAAGATTAGAAAAGAGGCGGCCGAGGCTGCTTTGAAGGCGAAACAGACCCCACAGGTCTAAAGCCTGTAAATATGTCAAAGGGCCCCGTCATCCGGCGGGGCCCTTTTCTATGTCCTAGAGGAAGCTGTAGGGATCGACATCGACCGTCAGCCGAACAGAGGCGGGAACCTTCACCCGTGATAGCCAAGCCCGCAGGAAAGCCTGAAGGTTTACGTCACGATCAGCACGAACCAGCAGGCGTTTTCGTCGACGCCCCCGCACCAGTGCCAGCGGCGCATCAGCTGGACCGTAAACTTCCAACCGCTCGGCGTTCGGGATGGCGGCTGCCAACTCACGCGCGGTCTTTTCCAGAGCATGGGCGTTTTCGCTAGACAGGATCAGAGCCGTCAGCCTGCCAAACGGCGGCATAGTGCCCAGTTCCCGCTCGCCCATCTCGGCCTCGACAAAGGCATCGCGGTCATTAGCGGCTAAGGCTTCGAGCACCGGATGTTCAGGCGTCCACGTCTGCAACAACGCACGCCCAGGTTTGTCTGCACGGCCGGCGCGGCCCGTGGCCTGCGCCAGCAGTTGATAGGTCCGCTCAGCCGCCCGCAGGTCACCGCCGCGCAAGCCCAGATCGGCATCCACAACGCCTACAAGGGTGAGAAGCGGGAAGTTGTGGCCCTTTGCGGCCGCCTGCGTAGCGACGAGAATATCGATCTCGCCATCGGCCATCGACTGGATCAGCGCCCGCGCCGCCTCGCCGTCCGGCACCGTGTCCGATGAGAACACGGCTGTGCGCGCCTCGGGGAACAATTGGCGCACTTCTTCTTCCACACGCTCGACCCCCGGTCCGACAGACACCAGCGTGTCTTCGGCTCCGCAAGACGGACAGGCCTTGGGCTTGGGCATGGAAAAGCCCGTCAGGTGGCAAACCAGTCGACCTGTGTATCTATGCTCGACCAGCCAGCTATCCGTATCGGGGGCTGTCAGGCGATGTCCGCAAGCACGGCACAGTACCACCGGCGCATAGCCACGACGGTTAAGGAACAGCAGCGTCTGCTCCCCCCGCGCCAAATTGGTGCCGATCTCTTCGCGCAGGGTCTGGGACAGCCACGTCTGGGGATCGGGCGGATTTTGGCGCAGGTCCACCAGCGAAATATCCGGCAGCACCGCCACCCCGTGACGTGACTTCAGCTGAAGCCAGCGATAACGCCCCTGACGGGCATTCCACAGCGTCTCCAGCGACGGGGTCGCCGAAGCCAATACCACCGTCGCACCCTCGATACGCGCCCGTGCCACAGCTAAATCGCGGCCATGATAGACAAGGCCCTCTTCCTGTTTGTAGGACCCGTCGTGCTCTTCATCGACCACGATCATGGCCAGATCGGTGTAGGGCAGGAACAGCGCCGAGCGGGCACCGACGACGATATTACAGCGCCCTGCCCGCACCCCTTCCCACACCTGACGACGGCGCGCAGCTGAAACGCCGGAATGCCATTCCGCCGGAGCAGCGCCGAACCGGCGGGTGATTCGCTCGATCAATGCCTGCGTCAGCGCGATTTCCGGCAGCAGGATCAGAACCTGCGCATCGGGCTTTGCCGCCAACAAATCCGCGGCGGCTTCCAGATAGGTTTCGGTCTTGCCCGAGCCGGTGATGCCATCCAGCAGGAAGGGCGAGAACCCACCCCCGATGGCCGCCGCCGACATGGCCTTGGCCGAGGCCGCCTGATCGGGATTTAGGGTGGCGGGCGCATGCGCAGGGCGTGGCCGGTCAAAGGCTGCCATGGCTTCGACCTCGAAGACCTCCAGCACCCCTTCATCCACCAGCCCTTTGATCACACCGGACGAGACACCTGCCGCGCGCGCCAGATCGGCTGGCGTCATGGCGCGATCGCCCAATGCCTCGATGACCGATGTACGAGCCGTGGTGGTACGCAGCGGCTGGCGCATCTCGACCCGTCGCACCCGTCGCTCAGGACGGGGGCGCGGCGCACGAAGGCCCCGAAGTGCGCGCGATGCCATCTCTCCGGGCGGGTTCAGCGTCCACCGCGCGGCCCACTCGACAAAATCGACGGTCGCCAAAGGCAAGGACGGGTCGCTCGCCTTTTGAACAATCGCCTTCAACTTGCGGTTGGAGCCGGTCGTTTCAAAGACGTCCGAGACGATCCCGCGTAACAGGCGCGGCCCCAGCGGCACATCGACCTGATCGCCGCGCGCCACTTCGATCCCCTCGGGCACCTCATAGTCGAACGCCTCCTGCACAGGCAGGGGCACAAGCACAGACGCCACTTTCACGCGAACACCACCCGCGCTACCTTGGCGGCCATGAAAATCTTCCTCGATACCGCCGACGTCGCCGTCATTAAGGACATCCTGCCCACAGGCATGGTCGATGGCGTCACCACCAATCCTTCTCTGATCGCTAAGTCGGGTCGGAACATTGCTGAGGTCATTGCCGAGATTTGTGCTCTCGTCGAGGGGCCTATTTCGGCAGAGGCTGTTGCTACCGATTATGACACCATGGTCAAGGAAGGCGAGAAGCTGGCTGCGATCCACAAGAATGTGGTCGTTAAACTGCCGCTTACGTGGGATGGCCTGCGCGCCACCCGCACCTTCACCGACCGCGGGATCAAAACCAACGTCACCCTGTGCTTCTCTGCAGCCCAGGCCATGCTGGCGGCCAAGGCTGGCGCGACCTTTATCTCCCCGTTTGTCGGGCGTCTGGACGATCACGGTGCCGACGGTGGCCTCCTGATCGAAGAGATTCGCGCCCTGTACGACATGCAGGGTTTCGAGACGCAAATCCTCGCCGCATCCTTGCGCAACACGGCCCACGTCGAGGCTGCGGCCATCGCCGGTGCGGATGCTGCGACACTTCCGCCTGCGGTTTTGAAGGACTTGGTAAAGCACCCATTAACCGAAAAGGGGCTTGATGCCTTCCTTGCGGACTGGGGCAAGACCGGCCAGTCCATTCTGTAATCTGCGATCATGATGGAGTGGTCCCTTCAATGTCTCAATCTCTGGACACCTCGGCGGACCACTCCGACATGACGAACGACCTGCACTGGCCCCAGGTCCGACTGTGGCTTGAAACCAATGGCCAGCACCTTCTGGAAGACCGCGAGCTTCTGGAACAACTGGGCCTTAGAGCCGAGGGGCGCAATGTCGTCGATTTTGGCCGCGCTGCCCTGCACAAGATGGAAGCCAACGCCCAGCGCGAAGCCGGTGCGCGTCGCCTGATCGAAGAAATCTCGCGCACCAACTTCGCCGCCCAGACCCAGACCCATGTTGCCGCTCTGGACCTGATGGAGGCCACCAGCCACATCGAACTGGCACGCCAACTGGACATGACCACACAGGCCCGTTTCGGTCTTGCGGGTGCAGCCATCGCGATTGAAAAGCCCGGCATCGTTCCATTCGGCTGGAAGGCCCTTGAGCAGGGCCGTGTTGATGCGCTTCTGGGCGAAGATGGCCGCAACTGGCTTGGTCCGAACTTTACCGGTCTCGATCTGTTTGGTCCCGCCGATGGCGAGGTCCGTTCGGTGGCACTGGTACGTATGAACATCCGCTTTGCCGACGAGAGCGAGCCGCGCGCCGCCCTGTGCGCCTTCGGGTCGGTCGAGGACGAGGGCTTTACGCCCGCCATGGGCTGCGAACTGATCGCCTTCGTCGCCCGCGTATTCGAACGAATGGCAGGCCGATGGGCGCTGCCGGAAGCCTGACCGCAGACGAGGCGCTGCGCGGGTGGCTGGACCACCTAGTCCATGAACGCCGCCTGTCGCCGCGCACCCTCGAAGCCTATGGCCATATTGGTCGCTTGTATGTGGCGTTCCTCGAACGCCACAGGGGCGAAGCCTTACGCCTAAAGGACCTTGGAACTGTCACCGCTGCCGAACTTCGCGCCCATCTTGCGGAGCGTCGCAGCGGAGATCATCCCCTCAACGCCCGCTCACTCAGCCAGACATTGGCGGCCATTCGCGGCTTTCACAGCTATCTGGACCGCCGCCACGATGTCGATGCCCCGCAACTGGCACTGGTACGCGGACCTAGGGTCAAGGCCTCTTTGCCGCGTCCCGTCACAGAAGACCAAGCCATCGGGCTGCTACAGGAGCCCGAAGCCGATCCGGACATGGAGCCATGGGAGGCGGCGCGTGATCGCGCGGTTTTGACGCTTCTTTATGGATGCGGCCTTCGTATCTCCGAAGGGCTGTCGCTGCTGCGCAAAGATGCGCCGTTGGGCGACAGTGTGCGTATTGTCGGCAAGGGCTCCAAGACCCGCATCGTTCCTGTCCTGCCACAGGTCTCGAAAGCCGTGGACGACTATATCGACCTGTGCCCTTGGCCGCTTGCCCCCGACGAGCCGCTCTTCAGGGCCAAGCGGGGTGGTCCGCTCTCGCCGCGTCAGGTCCAAGCCACGGTTCAGCGGCTGAGAGGACGATTGGGTCTTCCCGCCTCGGCCACACCCCATGCGCTGCGGCACAGTTTCGCAACCCACCTTCTGGGCGCAGGCGCGGACCTCCGCTCCATTCAGGAACTCCTCGGTCACGCCAGCCTGTCGACGACCCAGAAATACACTCAGGTCGACGCCGCCGCGCTGCTCAAAGCCTATGCTTCGGCGCACCCCCGTCGCTAGCCATTGCCATATAAATAACATCGTTAGACAAGTAACTGATCGGGCTGGAGGATCACTGGCCTATGCAGGAACGGCCATTACGCGCGGATGTCTGTCGACGAACTTGCCTGCGGTTGCTGGCAAGCGCGGCATCGCTTGGCGTAGGCGGTCTCTCCGTTAGCGGGCAGGCACAGGACATCGCGGCTGCACCCGCCGGTCCTGCACCCGTACCGCTCTACACCAATCTGTTCACGCGCCTGGCGGCACCGGTGGAAATAGGACGGCGCAGAAGTCTGTTTGTGCTGGATACAGGCGCCGAGGCGACTGCTATATCGGATCAGTTGGCCGCCGAGTTGCAACTGGTGGCAGGTCCCCGCGTCACTGTGCACAGCGTAACCGCCTCGAGCGTCGTTCCCAGTGTGCGCATTCCGCGCTTCAGGGTCCAATCCGAAACCTTCGAGGACGTTCTAGCTCCGGTATTCCAGCTTGAAGAACTGGGTGCGGAAGGCTTGCTAGGGTTGAACCATCTGCAGGCCTTCAATCTGCTGCTGGACATCCGCAACCGTAGCGCAACGCTGAACCCGAACCAGATACAGGGCGTGCGGTTCGAAATGGGCGCATCGGAGTTGGCGACCCGTATCCAGCGCCGTCTGTCTGCCGTTCCATCTTATCAAAAGGATGGATTGCTGTTCATGGACATCCGTGTGGGCGATGCACCCGTCACCGCCTTTCTGGATACCGGCGCGCAACACTCGGTCGGCAACGAGCAGCTGCTGGCCCGGCTCGGCTATCCGGCCCGCCAGCTACAAACCATCGCCGTCCATGGCGTAAGCGGTCCCGCGATCGTAGGCCGCTCCGGCCCCACCATGGATATCGAACTCGGCCCCAAACGGCTGCGGCAGGTGCCGCTGCTGTTCAGTGACCTGCATATTTTCCAGATACTGGGACTGGCCGACCGCCCCGCCCTGCTTATCGGCGCGGACCTGTTGAGCCGGTTTGATCAGGTAAGGATCGACTACAAGACAAACCGCATCGCGCTGGGCAGCATTATGCGCGGGAGAAGCGTGCCTCGGAATTCCGTGCGTTGAGGGACAGGTCCCACAGGAAGCTAAGGATGGCTTCGCTCACCGCCTCGGGCGCTTCCTGCTGGACCCAATGGCCTGCCTTTGGAACCACCGTCATACCGCGAAAATCTGTCAGCCAATTCGACAGTTCGCTTTCGAAATGCCCTGCATAGCGCCGCACCGGATCACGCTCGCCGACCAGAAACGCCGATGGCACAGTGATCTTGCGGCCCTGAAGCCAGCGCGTCCGCGCCCAGTTGGAATCGATCATCCGATACCAGTGGACCGCCCTCTCGAAGCCCGATTTCTTGAAAGCCTCGACATAGGCAGCGAAATGATCCGGCGTCAGCCAGACCGGAAGGACGGCCTCGTCGGGGATGATATCGACGAAGTTGCGCCCTTGAGGAATACGCCCGTCTGCCTGATAGACAGGCTGTGTCACCCCGTCGAAGGCCCAGAACATCTTGCGCAACGCCGTCTCGGGATCGGCATCCATCGGCAAATGGGACTCCGGATGTGCAAACGTAGCCAGATACAGCAGGTCCTCGCCGTTCTTTTCGGCCAGGTATTTCATGACCGCCGTCGGGGGCCCCTGACGTCTGCGCGGCTGGAACGGTACCGCTATGCCCATGACGGCATGGAACATGTCCGGCCTTAGCAGGGCCGCCTGCCAGGCGACGGCGGAGCCCCAGTCATGTCCGACGATGGCCGCCTGCTCGTAACCGAGCGCCTCGACCAGTGCGACCAGATCACCCACCAGCGTATAGATGGAATAGGACGACGCCCCCGGTGGCCCGCCTGTCTCGCCATAGCCGCGCATATAGGGTGCTACGACGCGGTAACCCGCTTGCGACAAGGCCTTGATCTGGTGATGCCAGGAGATGGCGAGATCAGGAAATCCGTGCACCAGAACCACAAGTGGTCCCTCTCCAGCCTCGATGACCTGAATGTTCAACTCGTCGGTCTGGATCCACCCCATATCCACTCCGGCACCCTCACAGAAAAACCTCACCGCAAGGTCCAGAAACGACAGATCGCCCCCGCAGGCAAATCACAAACCTAGGGTATTTTAATTTGATAGTACGATTGTGCAGGGCACCTTTGGGTTTCGCCGCCGAGTTGATTATGTTGGGAGGGTGAGTGCCACCATCGACACCCCTGTAGCCAAGGCCGATATTTCGTTCGACCTGCCGCCCGCGCTGGCGACCCCGCCCGGGGCCGGTGCGGTGTGCGACGACGAGGGCGCACGCAAGATCGGTCGCGGCGCTGCCGAGGGCTATCTGCTGGGGTCGTCGATTATCGTCGCCCACGCCAGCATCACCGCGCGTCGTCTGGGCCTTGAGGCACCCTCCCGCTCACCCCTTATTCTGGATGCGCTGGAGCTGTTCGCCTTTGTGCGGCCCGCCAGGTTCTGTGCTCCTTCGCCGACGGGTCTGGCCCTGTCTCTCGGTCATGCCGAACCCAGGGGACCCGAAGCACAGGCGCAGGCGCTGCGATCAGCCGCGCAGGAACTTTTGTTGGAGCTGGCCGATCCAGCCTATCCCAAGCGCGAAGAGGCCTATGGTGTCGCCCTGACACTGGAGCGCGCGGGCTGGAGTTGGGGCAATCGGGTCATTCAAGCGCTGGAGGCGGGCGGCATCCGCAACCGCACCTCGCGCGGCTCGGGGCTCGATGTCTGGGCACGGCTGCCCGAATGGGAGGATGAACCTCCGCGTGGCGAGGCGGGCTCCGCCCCTGTCGACAGCGAGAGTGCGCGTATCCGGCTGGAGAAATTGCTGCGATCGTCGGGTCTGGATGAGACCCGCCCGGCCCAGTCCGACTATGCCGCCGAAGCGGCCTTTGCTTTTTCTCCCCGCAATGAAGAGGGTCGTCCGCGCGTCCTGCTGGCCGAAGCCGGCACAGGCACGGGCAAGACCATGGGCTATCTGGCCCCTGCTTCCGTCTGGGCCGAACGCAATCATGGTGCGGCATGGATTTCGACCTACACCCGCGCCCTGCAACGTCAGATCGACCGCGAGAGCAAGGCTCTGTGGCCTGACGAGGCCGAGCGTCGCAAAAAGACGGTCGTGCGCAAGGGCCGCGAGAACTACCTGTGCCTGCTGAACCTTCAGGACATGGTTCAGGCGGCACAACTGGGTAATGGCGACCTGATCGGTATGGCACTGGCCACCCGCTGGGCTGCCCATACCCGCGATGGCGACATGACGGGCGGCGACTATCCCGGCTGGCTGTCCGGCCTGTTCGCGGTCCAGCCGGCGCATCAGGCCAGCCCCGTCAATCTGGTTGATCGGCGCGGAGAATGCGTTCACGCCGCCTGCCCGCACTATCGTTTGTGCTTTGTTGAAAAGACCATTCGTGCCAGCCGCCGCGCAGACCTTGTGGTCGCCAACCATGCGTTGGTGATGACGCAGGCCGCGTTCGATGGGTCGCGCACGGCGCGTGGCCTGAAACAGGATGGCGAGACAGCGGCCCTGAAACGCATTGTCTTCGACGAAGGACACCACCTGTTCGACGCCGCCGACAGCGCCTTTTCCGCCAGTTTGTCGGGACAGGAAGCGGCAGAGCTTCGCCGTTGGATACGGGGCCCAGAGGGGCGCGGGCGTCGCGGTCGCGGATTGGAAATCCGCCTTGGCGATTTGTGCGCTGACAACGAAGCGGCGAGCAAGGCACTGAAAGATGCCGTCGCTGCCGCAGCCCAACTGCCCGGTGAAGGGGTATCGGGCCGCATCGCCCCGGCTTCGGGTGAAGTGAACCCTATCGGCCCGATCGAACGCTTCTTGGTCGCTGCGCTTGAGCAACTACGCGCCCGCGCTGCCGAAAGCGGTGGGACCGAGTTCGGGCTGGAGTGCGCCCTGCGTCCCGTGACCGAACCCGTCATCGAAGCTGCCCGCGAGGCAGCACAGGCATTGGCCGCTGTCGAGGCTCCGCTGCTGGCCCTTTCGCGCCATCTCGAAGACATCCTCGACGAGGAAGCCGCCGAACTGGACCCGTCCGCCCGTGCCCGCATCGAAGGGGCGCTGCGCGGAATGGACCGCCGCGCGCGTATGACCTTGCCCGGTTGGCGCTCCATGCTAGCCGCGCTCGATGAAGCCGGAGCCGAGCCCGATCCCGACTATGTCGACTGGCTGTCGGCAGAGGCTGCCTTTGGCCGCATCCACGATGTGGCCCTGCGTCGCCACTGGATCGATCCCACGGTGCCGCTGGAGGCCGCGGTCATCATGCCATCCCACGGCGTGTTGGTGACCAGCGCCACCCTTTCCGACCCCTCGGCCCAAGACCCGTTCGATATGGCCCGCGTACGCTCCGGTGCTGCCCGCCTGATTGATCCTGCCCGCACGCTCAAGGTCGAAAGCCCGTTCGACTATGCGAACAACAGCCGCATCATCGTGGTCAACGATCTGACCAAGGACGAACCGCGCCAGACGGCGGCGGCCATGCGCGAGCTGTTCCTCGCCGCAGGGGGTGGGGGCGTTGGCCTGTTCACCGCTATCCGTCGTCTGAAAGCGGTCTATGAGCGGTTGGGGCCGGACCTCGCCCGCGCCGGTATTCCGCTTTACGCTCAGCATGTCGATCCACTGGAAGTGGGCGCACTGGTTGATGTCTTCCGCGCCGAGAACGATAGCTGTCTGCTGGGCACCGACGCTGTGCGTGACGGGGTGGATGTGCCGGGCCGTTCGCTCCGTATCCTCGCCTTTGACCGTGTGCCGTGGCCACGGCCGGACCTGTTGCACAAGGCCCGCCGCGCACGCTTCGGCTCCGGCCACGGGGGCCGCACCTATGACGATGCTCTGGCACGGGGCCGGATTGCGCAGGCGTTCGGTCGCCTGATCCGCCGCGCCGACGACAAGGGGGTGTTCGTCATGCTGGACGCCGCCTGCCCGACGCGCCTGTTCTCGGGCCTGCCCGAAGGGACCGAGGTGATGCGGATGGGTCTGGCCGATGCGGTGGACCTGACCAAAGAATACCTCAAAGCGGACGAAGCCTGATGGCCAAGACCACGCCTGCCACCGTCGCCCTGTCCAAGGCCGGTGTCACTTTCGACCTGTTCCCGTACGACTATGACCCCGATGCCCCGCGTGTCGGACTTCAGGCCGCAGAGGCGCTGGGCAAAGACCCCGAGCAGGTGTTCAAAAGCCTGATGGTCTTGGTCGATGACAAGCCCGCCTGCGTGGTTCTCCCGTCGGATTGCGAGGTCAGTATGAAAAAGCTGGCCGCGGCGCTGAAGGGGAAACATGCCCAGATGATGAAGCCCGCAGATGCCGAACGTCTGACGGGCTACAAGGTCGGCGGCGTAAGTCCTTTTGGTCAGCGCAAACAGGTGCCGACCGTCATCGATGAAACGGCACAGTTGTTTGATCAGGTGCTGATCAACGCCGGTCAACGCGGGCTTTTGCTGGGTATCGCCCCGCCAGATGCGCTCACTGCCTCGCAAGCGGTCTGGGCCGACATTACCGCCTGAAATCTTCGGGTTGTGCGAGACGCCGACCAAGCCCTGTTCTATAAGCCGCCCATGACCTCTGCCCCCTTGCCTACCGAACGCCACAGCCGCCGCGGCCTGTTCATTCCCTTCATCATCGTCGGGATCGCGCTGGCACTATGGACGGTCTGGTGGTTCTGGCTCGCCAATGAAGCCAAGAGCCAGTTGCAAACCCGTCTGGATCGGCTGCAAGCCTCGGGCTGGAGCGTTGAACATGCCGGAATATCCGCCAGCGGCTGGCCCCTGCATACGCGCCTGACGGTGAAAGAGGGCCAGTTCATCGCCCCGTCCGGTCACGGCATCAAGGCACCGTCCATCGCCGCAGAGGCCAACACCTATAATCCGCTACACTGGGTCGTCGTGGCCGACAAAGGCCTGACGCTCGTGCGGGCTGAAAAGGGCGAGACGCTGGTGGCAGCAAAGGCCATCCGGCTTAGTCTGACCGGCATTCGCCAGCGTTGGCCCAATGTTGCGTTCGAGATCGCCCAGCCGGTCTTCACGCCTGCCGAAGGGGCCGAGCCCTTCCCACTGGCCAATGCCGAACTGATCCAGCTCTACATGCGTCCCCACTTGACCAGCAGCACGACGCCCGGCGATGATGTGGACATCATGTTCCGCCTCATTCAAGCCCACGGCCGCGAAGGTGGTCCGGTGCAGGGCTTTGCGCAGAACGGCGAACTGACCCTTCAGGTCGAAGCCGTGGTCGAGAAGTCCTCGGCTCTGCGCCAGCCTGCGGCCGCCGCCGGCCTGTTGTCGGCATGGACCGCAAACGGTGGCCGCTTCGTCAATGTAAAGGGCGAGATGAAGGCCGGTGAAAGCCAAGCCGTTCTGACCAGTCCCGTCCTCAACGCCGACGACAAGGGCCAACTGGAGGGCGAGGTGCAGTTCAAGGCCGTTAAACCTTTGGCCGCTCTGGTCGGTCTGGCTGGTAGCCATCAGGGACAACCCGCCGAGAGGGCCGCGGCTGCCCGCGCCGCCGCCTCTGCTCCGCAAGGCGGTGAGGGCGAGGCTGCTCAGGACGTCGAGCTTTCGGTCCTGTTCCGCAAGGGCCGCACCTATCTGGGTCCGTTCGCGCTGGCTCCGGCACCGAAACTGTTCTGATGCTGCACGCCCCGGAAGAAGACCCGCAACGCCTCGCATTGGACAAGGCTGTGGCCGACGCCGTGGCCGCGCGTCTGACGGCCGGCCCGCGCGGTCGGCCCGACGCAGATGCCTTGGCCTTGCGCGAACTGCTACGCGGACTGACGCCGCCACAAAGATCGGCTCTGCGCGCCGTCATGGGCCGCATGGAAGCCGGTCATGGCAAACCTCTTCTGGCCTGTGGCGGCATTTCCCAGCTTCTGGCCGCAGATCGCTGGGGGCCGTTTGCCCGTCCGGTAGCAGAGCCGGACCAAGCTCTGGACGCCGCCCGCGCGGGGGCCCGCGCCCTGATTGACATCGGCAACCGTGCATGGTGGGGCAAGCTGCTGGCGGACCCGACGGTGAAGGTCATCGCCGCCCTGCCCGACGACGCACAGGCCCGCCCGCGCGCCTTTATGGTGTCGACGGAAACCAGCGGCCCGACCGGGGATGACCGCACCTTCTGGGTGACAGACAGTCCTCTGCCCGATTTCGAAATCATCGCCCACCTGTCCAACAACGGGCTGGCCGCCAGCTTGATGGCCGAATCCGGTGGCTTGATGCTGTTTACGCTGAGTGGCTATGTGCAGGCCGACGACGGGAGGCTGCAAGGCGCTCCCGGAACCCTGCAAGGCATCATCGGCGCCGCGCCAATATTCTGACTAGAGATCATTCGAGGAAGCGTCATGACCGATCAAAGCGCCAATGCGCCCACCCCCAAGCCGGGTATTCTGGACATTGCCCCCTATGTCGGCGGCAAGGGCGCGCTGGACGGCATCGCCGAACCCATGAAGCTGTCGTCCAACGAGAACCCGCTGGGTGCGGGTCCCAAGGCTCGCGAAGCCTTCGCCTCGGTGCTCGACAAGATCCACATCTATCCCGATGGCCGCGCCGACAAGCTGCGTGCCGCTGTGGCTGCCAAACATGGTCTTGAAGAAGACCGTCTGATCTTCGGCAATGGCTCGGATGAAGTTTTCGCCCTGCTGAACCAGACCTATCTGACGGCAGGCGACAATATCGTCACCGGCCAGTACGGCTTCCTCGCCTATCGCATCTCGGCACTGGGCTGTGAGGCGCAGGTCAAACTCGCCCCCGAGCCGGGCTATAAGGCCGAGGTCGACGCCCTGCTCGAGCAGGTCGATGAGCGCACCAAGATCGTCTACGTCTCCAACCCGTCGAACCCGACCGGCAGCTGGAACACGGCAGAGGAAATCCGCCGCCTGCACGCCGCACTTCCGCCGCACATCCTGCTAGTGGTCGATGAGGCCTATGCCGAATATGTGGTCGAGGCTGAGTACGAGAGCGCATTCGAGCTGGCTCGCACGGCCAACAACATCATCGTCACCCGCACCTTCTCCAAGATCCACGGCCTTGGCGGTCTGCGCATCGGCTTCGGCTACTGCCCTGCTGACGTGATGGGGGCGATGGACCGTATCCGCCTGCCGTTCAACGTCTCGGTTCCGGGTCTGGCAGCGGCGGTGGCAGCCGTGAACGACGAGGAGCACCAGCAGGCTTCGCGTAATCTGGTGCTGGAATGGCGCCCGCGTCTGACGCAGGTCATCAAGGGTTTCGGCTATGAAGTTCTGCCGTCTGTCGGCAACTTCATCCTTGTCCTGTTCAAGGACCCTGCCGAGGCCAATGCCGCCAGTGACTGGCTGAACCAAAAGGGCATTATTGTCCGCGGCGTGGTCGGCTATGGCCTGCCGCAGGGCCTGCGCATCACCATCGGCACGCCGGACCAGAACCGCGCCGTGGCCGATGCGCTGAGCGAGTTCGCCTCCCGTTAAGGGTCGCGCACCGCCTGATAAAGCAAACGCCGCGCCCCGAAAGGAGCGCGGCGTTTTTCATTACATGCCGCTGAAGCGAACCACGCCGACGAGCCCCGCACGCCAGATGTAGTCGTCTTCGATCAATGGGCTGTTGGCCGCATCGCCGAGGTACTTTTCATAGTTCACGAAAGTGCCCACGCCATATCGGTCACCGATCGGCACTGCGAGGAAGGCCGACACGCCCGCCGCCGACATGCCGCCATCGCCCTGGAACGACTGGTAGTCGGTCACCGCTGCCTCGGCATCCGTAACACCGAAATAGCGGTTCAGACGGTCATCGTCGCCACCGCGGCCATAGGCCATCACCTGCAAAAGCCCCACCGGCGTCACGCGCTGATGACCAACCTGCGCTTGCCAGGCAAAACCGGCATCATCGCCGGTCACGTCCTGCTGGATCCGGCCACCGACGACGACATTTCCCGGCAGTCGCTTGAAAGCATAGAGCGCCGCATCGGCACCCAGTTCGGGACGGTTGTCGAAGCCTTCGATCTCGCCAGCAGCAAAACGCGGGCGCAGTTGCACACCGGCGCGGAAGTCATCGGTGTTGATGGCATTATAGCCGATACCGTCCAGCCCGTTGGCATAGACGATGTCGCGATAGGAAGCCGAACCCCAGAAGGTCCAGTTAACGTCCTTGGTGCTGGCACCGGTCGCGCTGAAGCCGCGCACGAAACCACCGCCGACGTCGACCTTCCACGTCTTCGGGGCTTCGACCTGTTCATAGGGCTGGGACTGGGCCAGCGCCTGTCCGGAGACAAGCGCCAGTGTTGTCGCGGCAAAGGCCACGGTCACGATACGCATCACAAAGGGCTCCTGAAGGGGGAAGTCCGCGCACGCGCAGACATTCAGTCAGCCACCTTTGAGACTATATTTCGGGCGCCAGAATGCCTTGATCAGGGCTGCAAAAGGGCGGTCGACGCCCTTTCGAGTGAAGCTTCCATACGCTTCATGAACTCGCCGCGTTTCAAGCCCGCTTCGATGGGCGGCAGGAATTCGAAAACCACTGTACCCGGCTTGAACTTGGTCAGGCCCTTGGCGGGCCAATACTGGCCCGAGTTGGTCGCGATCAGATAGCAGGTTGCATCAACATCCCGATAGATAGCGGCTACGCCGGGCTTGTACTCCGGCACCGCGCCCGGTTGGGTTCGCGTGCCTTCCGGGAAGATCATGATCTGGCGTCCTTCGTCCAGACGCGCGCGGGTGTTGCGCACCATGTCCTTCAGTGCCTTGGCGTGAGCTTCGCGGTCCACGGGGATCATCTTGGTCTTCCAAGCGAACCAGCCAATGAAGGGCATGGCCATCAGCTCTTTTTTCAGCACGAAGGCCGGATCCTCGATCACCGTGAACGGCACCACGATATCCAGCATGCTCTGGTGTTTTGCTGCCACCAGGCCCGGACCCGTCGGGCGGTATTCCAGTCCGCGCACCTCGACCTTAATGCCTGCGATCCAGCGCGCGCCGAACAGCACCATACGCGCCCACAGCCGCACCACGCCCATGGCCGCGTTGTGGTTCATCAATAGCGCGGGCGACATGCCGATGGCGCATATCGGCATCGACAGATACAGCCACACAGAAAAGAGCAGCGAGCGGATAAGAGTCATAAAAATCAGGCCTCGGCGGCAGTCTGGGTCGGGGAAGCCGCGTCTAGCGGGCGCTCCGGATGGAATCCGCGCAGCCTATGCCACGCCTCGCGCCCCAACACGGCTAGGTATTTCATGTATTCCAGCGTCATGCGGCGCGCCGACTTCTCGTTGCGCCACCAGTTCGGCTGATCCAGCGTTGGCGTTGACACCGCATAGGGTATGAGAACCACGCCGGGCAACGCGCTGCGGATTTCGAGCATGCTGCGGGCCATGTGATAGTCAGATGTCACGACAATCAGGCTGCGGTAGTCCTGTTTGCGGGCCCACTCGGCGATCTCGCTGGCGTTGCCTACAGTGTTCTCGGCCTCGAAGCCCAGATCGACACAGCAGTTGAACAGCTTGCTCGAACCGGGGGTCAGGGCACGCAGTTCGCGACGGCGCACTTCGCGGTTCACACCGGAAATCAGCAGCCGCTCGCCCTTGTCCTGTTCCAGCAGTCGGATGGCGGCATTCACGCGCTCGGCCGATGGTCCTGTCAGGGAAACGATAGCATCGGCACGCGCGGGCTCCGGCGCAGGGGTGAAGTCCTGAACCCTGTCTGCAAATACCAGCAGACCGACCAGCCACATCAGAACGATGGCGGCGATAAGCGTAAGGAACTTCATAGTCCCTTCCTACCCACGACCCGCCAGTTTCGCCAGTGCCGTCAAGCGCGCAGCTAGAACCGCTGTCACCGCAGCCAGTATCGGGCAAACCACAATGGCCACCAGATCAAGGAAGCGCACCGGCAGGGCAGGTGTCAGACCGGCCTCCCCGCCGACCATTCTCATGATTGCCATGGCCAGACCTGCGACCACCGATCCAGCCGCACCGGCAACGAGGGCCAGCTTGCCGAACTGGGTCTGGTAAAGTCCTGCGACACTGCGATCGGAGGCCCCGTTAAGGCTCAACGTCTCGATGATATCGGCCTGGGCCGTCATGCCTGATCGTGTGGCATAAGCGATGACCGCTGCTGTCGCGCCGGCGATCAACACAAAGGCGGCTATAGCCAGAGCGGTCACGATGCCGGCAGCTCGCTCGACCTCGCCGCGCCACAGGCTGTGATCATCGACCGACGCATCAAGTCCCGCCTCGGCCAAGGCTCGGCTCAGGGTCGGCGCGCTGGCGGGTGCCTCCGGATTGAGGCGCACCACCACCAGATAGGGCAAAGGTAGGTCGGGCAGTACCGCCTCGCCCACCCACGGGGCCAGCAGGCGCTCCGAGGCCTTGCGATCCAGTCCATAGGCTTCATCGACGCCCTTAACCCCAGACAAGGCTTCTGCAGCGCGGCTCGCGGCGGTAGGGCCGGTTTCGTCGACACGCGGACGGACCTGAACCGTGGCCTCGCCACGCAGTTCGCGGGCCCAGCCGTGGGCGGCGCGATCTGCAGCCAAAGCCCCTATCGCGGCCAGCGAGGCAAGGAAGCACAGCACCGCAATCACCGCCGCCAGCCATCGCTCTCCAGAACGTTCGCGCGGCAAAAGCGAGCCGGGAACCGGCAACGGTTTTCGAACTACAGGCTGAGCGTCCGTCATACCGCCTCCACCACGGGAGCTTGGGGACGGGGCTGGGGCTCTATCGACTGCAATTGGCCATTCTCGAGGTGAAGCAGGCCAGCACCATACTGATGCGCCAGTTCTTCGTCATGAGTGGCGATCAGGACCGTCGCACCCAGTTTGTTCAGCGACTGGAACAGTCGCATCAGCTTGTCGCCCATGGCGCGGTCAACGCTGCCGGTCGGCTCGTCCGCCAGTATCAGGCGCGGACGGGTTATCACCGCACGCGCAATCGCCAGTCGTTGCTTCTCCCCGCCCGACAATGATGGGGGAAGAGCATCAAAGCGTCCGCCCAGGCCCACCCAGCGCAGCATTTCGGCCACGTCCTGAGCATAGTCGCGCGGCTTTTCACCGTTCAGACGCAGCGGCAGAGCCACATTGTCGAAGGCCGACAGGTGCTCCAGCAGCCGGAAGTCCTGAAACACCATGCCGATGCGACGGCGCATTTGGGGAATCGCGGCGCGCGGGATCTGCGTAACATCCTGACCAAACAGGTCAATTCGACCGGCACTGGGTCGCTCGCTTAGCGTCAGCAAACGCAGCAGGGTCGACTTTCCTGCACCGGACGGTCCGGTAAGGAAATGGAAAGAGCCCTGAGGCAAAATAAGGTTAACGTCGCGCAGAACCGAAGGACGGCCGGAATAGCCGAACCCCACGTTTCTGAGGCGCACGATATCGGTCTCGTTTTTTAGCGCGCTGGGGCGACGTTCTTGAGTTGGCATAAGGTGTTTTCATTTTGGACCGGGGCGAGTGCGCCCTCGACAGGAGGGGGCCAAACGCCTCTTAGCCGCCGCCTATGATACTAACCTGCCCCGCCTGCGCCACCAGCTATTTTGTGCCCGATAACGCCATCGGTGCGTCTGGACGTCGCGTCCGCTGCAAATCGTGCGGTAATGACTGGCGCGCAACCAACGAGGATGCCCCGCTAGACCTCGGCGAGGTCGCTGCGGCCACGTCTCCCGGACTGGGCAAGGCCGACGATACAGTGCAGGTTGAGGAGGAACAGATTCCCCCTCCCCTGCCGCAAGCCTTCCGCGCGCGCGCAGAGCAGAAACGCCGCACCCAACAAGCCATCCGGCAGGGCCTGGCCTGGGGCCTGACTGTTGTACTGGTGCTGCTGGGTCTTCTGGTCGCCTATCTGTGGCGCGACAGCGTGGTCGCCCGCGTGCCCAAACTGGCCAGCGCCTATAGCGCATTCGGGATCGAGACGAATCCCTTCGGTCTGGAGTTCGAGGCGGTCTCGACCGGTTTTGCCCGCAATGATGTGAGCCAGATTTACGTCTCGGGAGCGTTACGCAACATCCGCGACCGCGAGATTATGCCGCCTGCCATTCGTGTGGGGATTCTGGATGCAAAGGGTGTCGAGATCGGCCACCGCATCATCAATCTGGACACAGCACCGGTGTTGCCCGGCGGTGTTCAGGGCTTTGCCGTCGTCTTGCCCAACGCCGACGGGCGGTTCGCCGAGGCCGCTTTGAGCTTTGTTCTTTCCGAAGCCACGCCCCAGCCCAAACCCGCTGGCACTTCCTCTGACGCGCCCGCGCAAGCCCCTGCTGTCGTTGAGCCACAGCCGGCGGCGAAAGCTGCGCCCGCAGCCGCTCCAGCGCCGGCAGCACCGCCGGCCAAGTCCGAGCCCAAACCCAGCGCCGGGCAAAGCCAATCCGATGACGGCCTTCGCCGCATAAGCGAACTTGCCCCCCACACTATTGGTCGAACTGATCTCGACATGCAGCAGCGGGTCGGGGTATCGGCAGGTCATGGCTGACACTCCCCCGAACACGCCGACCGTCCTTCTGGCCCAGAGCGAGATCGACCGTATCAATGCCGAACTGGCTCGTCGGATCGCTCCGGTGATTGATGACGACACGGTCGCCGCTGTGTTGCTGACCGGCGGCCTGTGGTTCGGATCGGACCTGACCCGCGCCCTGTACCGCGAAGGCCGCAACGTGAAGTTCGACGCAGTTTGGATGTCGTCCTACGGTGATGAGAAGCAAAGCCGTGGCAAGGTCACGGTACGCGCGCCCTTCCAGCGCTCAATGGAGGGCAAGACCGTCCTTTTGATCGACGACGTTCTGGACAGCGGCCTTTCGTTGATCGAAGCCATCCGGATCACCAAGGAAGCCGGAGCCGCCCGCGTCCTGACCTGTGTCTTTGCCCGCAAGCCTTGCGAGCATGAGCGGATTGAGCCTGACTTCGTGGGTTGGGAAGCCCCTGCCCGCTTCCTCGTCGGATACGGCCTTGATCACCAAGGCGGCATGCGCGGCCTGCCTGACATCTGCGCTCTGGACTGATCCACTAAAAAAGCCTCCGTATACGACGGAGGCTTTTTCGTATTTAGAGCCAGTCGGCGATGGGCTCTCTGGCGAAGATCTCGTCATAGGTCGGGCGCGGTTTGATGACGGCCCATTTGTCGCCATCAACCAAGACCTCAGCCGCCATCGGACGGGTGTTGTACTCGCTGCCCATCACTGCGCCATAGGCACCGGCCGACATGAACACCACCAAATCGCCCGCCTTGAGCGGAGCCAGTTCGCGGTCTCGGGCAAAGGTGTCACCTGTCTCGCAAACCGGACCGACGATGTCGTGGGGCAGTCCCTCGCCCTTAACGGGACGGACCGGCTTCACATCATGGAACGCGTCATAGAGCGCCGGACGCATCAGATCATTCATCGCCGCATCCAGCACGAGGAAGCGACGTCCATCGGTGCGCTCGTTTACGTGAACCACGCGGCTCAGCAAAATGCCTGCATTGGCCGCCATCAGGCGTCCCGGCTCGAACGCCGCTTCGACATTCAGGCCATCCAGAACACGCGCCACCATGGCGATATATTCTGACGGCGGCGGGGTGTCGGTTTCCCCGTAGTACGGCACACCCAGACCACCGCCCAGATCGAGGCGGGTCACAGTATGGCCCTGCGAGCGCAGCGTCTCGGTCATACTGCGCAGGACTTTGAAGGCCGCTTCCATCGGGGTCATGTCGGTGATCTGGCTACCGATATGGCAGGCCAGACCGACCGGATTAACGTGGTCCGATGCCGAAGCGACAGCATAGAGGTCGAGCGCTTCCTCGACAGGAACGCCGAACTTGTCGCCCGCGCCGCCCGTGGTGATCTTGGCGTGACCGCCTGCACCGATCTTTGGGTTCACGCGAATAGCGATATCAGGCTTGGCCCCCATTGACGCCGCCACCGAGATCAGGCGCTGAAGCTCCGTCGAGCTTTCCACGTTGATCTGTCGAACGCCTTCGCGCATGGCGAATGCCAATTCGCTGTCGGTCTTGCCGACGCCCGAGAAAATGATTTTGGCCGCGGGAATACCGGCTTTGAGCGCGCGGCGGATTTCCCCCTCCGACACCGTATCGGCACCGCATCCCAAACGCGCCAGCGTTGCCAGCACAGAAAGGTTGGAGTTGGCCTTGACCGCAAATGCGATCAGCGCCTCGCCCAGCGCGCCCGTGTGGGCATCGCATGCCTCACGCAGCAGGCCGTAGTGGCGGCGCAGTGTTCCGGCCGAATAGACATAGGTGGGCGTGCCCACCTGCTCGGCGACAGTCTCCAGATTGACGCCCTCCGCATGGAGGACGCCATCCTTCAGTTCGAAATAATGCATGCCGCCCCCTCAGGTGGCTGGAAGTCAGTACTGCGGGCGACGGCCCGTCGGATCGGCCGGACCACCGTCAATCGGGTTCTGGCTGTTGGGGCTCAGAACCGTAGCGGGTTCGCGGTTGCGTTCTGTCCAGCGCGAGTTGGTCGTCGGACGCGCACCGGGTGCCTCCAGATCGGCCATCTTGCCACAAGCCGAAACGGTCATAGCGGCCAATGCCGCCGCGGCGAGGATCAGGGATTTCTTCACAGGCGCGTTCTCCAGTCGGCGATACGGGCGCGGACCTGATCCGGTGCCGTGCCACCATACGACTGGCGGCTGGCACACGAGGCCTGCGGGGTCAGGACAGCATAGACGCCATCGTGAATGCGGTCATCCAGCGACTTCAGTTCTTCAATCGGCAGTTGGCCAAGATCGAGACCCAGTTGCTCGGCGCGCTTCACGGCGGCACCGGTCACGTGGTGGGCCTGACGGAACGGCAGGTTCAGCTCACGCACCAGCCAGTCGGCCAGATCGGTCGCAGTCGAGAAGCCGGCACCGGCAGCAGCGGCCATCTTCTCGGTGTTCGGACGGAAGGCCGAAATCATGGCCGTCATCGACGACAGGGCCAGGTTCAGGGCGTCAAACGCCTCAAACACCGGTGGCTTGTCTTCCTGCATGTCCTTCGAATAGGCCAGCGGCAGGCCCTTCATGACGGTCGTCAGGGCAATGAAGGCACCGTTGATGCGACCGGTCTTGGCGCGAACTAGTTCGGCCGCGTCCGGATTGCGCTTTTGGGGCATGATCGACGAACCGGTCGTCAGATCGTCCGGCAGGGTGATGAAGCCGAACATTGGCGTCATCCAGACCACGATCTCTTCAGCCAGACGCGACAGGTGACCACCGGCAATCGACGCAGCAGCAAGGCATTCAAGTGCAAAGTCACGGTCCGAAACGGCATCCAGCGAGTTGGCCATCGGACGGTCAAAGCCCAGAGCCTCAGCCGTCGCATGACGGTCGATCGGGAACGGCGAGCCAGCCAGAGCGGCCGCGCCCAGCGGGTTCTCGTTCATGCGGGTGCGGGCGTCCGAGAAGCGCGAGGCGTCGCGGCCGAACATCTCGACATAGGCCATCAGGTGGTGGCCCAGCGTCACCGGCTGTGCGGTTTGCAGGTGGGTGAAGCCCGGCATCAGGTCGCCGGAGTGCTGCTCGGCACGATCCAGCAGCGCACGTTGCAGGTCTTTCAGTTGCTCGACGGTGCGGTCTGCGGCATCGCGGACCCACAGGCGGAAATCGGTCGCCACCTGATCGTTGCGCGAACGGGCGGTGTGCAGACGGCCCGACGGCTCGCCGATCAGCTCGCTCAGGCGCGCTTCCACGTTCATGTGGATGTCTTCATAGGCGTCGCGGAACGGGAAGGTGCCGTCCTTCATCTCGCCTTCGATCACATCCAGACCGCCGAGGATGGCGTCGGCGTCGGCCTGCTGGATGATGCCCTGTTTGGCTAGCATGCGGCAATGTGCGCGCGAGCCTGCGAGGTCCTGCGCCCACAAACGTTTGTCAACGCCGATGGAGACGTTAATAGCCTGCATGATGTCGGCAGGTTTGGCGCTAAAGCGGCCACCCCACATCGACTGGCTTTGTGGCTTGGCGGAAGACGTATCGGACATGAGCGGCTCTAAACGGACAAAGGCGATCGGATTTTTGATCGGGGCCGTGATCCTCGGGATCGCGGGCGCAGGGCTGCTATACGTCAAAGGGGACGGCCGGATCAAAGGTTCTGATGCAGGCTCGACGAATGTTTCGTCACTACAGGCCTATGCGACGGGCGGACTGTCCAAGATGATCCTGCCCGATCCCGCCCCAGCACCCGATCTGCCGTTCCAGAACGCGGCGGGTGAAGCGCTCCAGTTCAGCGACTTCAAGGGCAAGGTCACGGTCGTGAACCTGTGGGCCACGTGGTGTGCGCCGTGCAAGATCGAGATGCCAACGCTAGCGGCCTTGGCCAAGCGGTACGAGGGAAGCGACGATGTGGCGGTTGCGGTTATCAGCATGGATACGGACCGCGCTCAGGAGGCAGCCAAGGCGTTCATCGCCGAGCATGCCCCACTGGCATATTACGCCGATCCCAAATTCCGCATGGCCTTCGAGTTTCCGGGCAAGGGAGCAATGCCGCAGACGATCATCCTTGATCGTGAAGGGCGCGTTCGCGCCGTCATGATCGGCGAGGCCGACTGGACCGGGCCGGAAGCCGTCGCCCTGATCGAGGCCCTGATCAAGGAATAGTGCGTAAAGAATAAGGGCCGCTCTTTCGAGCGGCCCCCGGATGCCTTGGCATCAAACCCGTTGGACTTAGTTGCCTTCGAGCTTAGCGCGGGCGTCGGCTGCAGCCTGTTCGGTCGTGGCAGCAGCAGCAACGGCACCATCCTTGATGGTTTCACCGGCCTTGTCGGCGGCAGCAGCGGTCGAAGCGGCAGCGTCCGAAGCCGCAGCCTTGGTGGCGTCGGCAGCGCTGTCAGCAGCGGTTGCAGCGGCGTCGCCAGCGTGTTCGGCAGCGGCAGCAGCGTCAGCAGCAGCGGCGTTTGCGTCGGCAGCGGCCTTGTCTTGTTCAGGTTGGGTGCAAGCAGCAGCGCCAAGAGCCAGAACGGCAGCAGCGGCGATGGAAAGCGAACGAATACGCATGGGATCAATCCCCCTTCGAAGAGGCCGCCTAATGCGGTCCGAGGGTGATAACGTTCTCGTGATAGTCCGGTTGCAAAATCGTGATCGAATTTCAGAACAGCTCGCCTTGGGGCGGCGGAGCCTTGGTCTCGCGCGGCTTATTCGCGCCCGCACGCGGGGCTTGAACAGCAACCAGCGTACCTGCCGGTGGCGGTAACAGGACGTCTTTGGAAGGCGCGCGGTCGAATAGCCAGTCCGACCAACACGCAGCCAGCAACGGCAGGACGCCGCGGGTGTGGAACGGCGCGACATCGGCTCCGGGCTCTGCGGTAAGCAATGAGAAGCGGACGTGGTCTCCGGTGGCCCTCCAAAGCGCAGCGAGCATCAGCAAGCTTTCGTCCGGCGCATACAATCGCCAGCGGGTTTTTGGTGTGGCTTCGCCTGTAAACTCGTAGAAGCCGGACACCGGCACGAGCGCTCGCCCGCTGGCTTCCTTATTGGTGAAGTGACGGCCTTCGGTGCGGAAGTTGATTACGGGCCACGCCTTTTTGCCATCGGCGCGGGTCGGGGCATCGAACCCGAAACCGCCCATCAGTGCTTCGGCCTGCTCGCCCTCACCCGCCCTTACCAACACCGACGGGTTGGTGGGGCGTACCTCGTCTCGCGGTTCCAGATTGGGGATACCGCCGCGAAAGACGAGGCCAATCCCCGTCTCGGAAAAGGTCTCGACCAATTGGGTCACGGAGAATTTGGCTTCGTAGGAGGCGCACATGCTGATCGTCCCTTCACAGCCACCATCCGGTGAAAATGCGAGCCGTTCAAGCGCCGGACGGAACGGCACCCGCCAACAAAAATGCGTGCCGACTTCATCCGTCTACGGACACGCTTCGTAGATAGCTCAGTTGGCGAGATGCCGACACTTCCGGGCGAGGCTGGCGGGACGTCGGCTGCTTCGTCAGGGGCGACAGCGACCATGGGGTGTGCCGGTGCGCGCCATGGTCCTGCGCATCCAACCCCTGTCTTCTCAGCTCTTTTCAGGATCATCGTATGTTCAAGACGTTTTTGATCACATCGGTCGCGACCCTCGCGGTTGCCGGTAGCGTGCAGGCACAGACGGCTCCCGGCCGCTGGTCGGTGAGCCTCGAGGCAGGTGCCGAGTTCCCCGTCGACGGAGACGTACATGGCGGCGCGACCGCTCGCGTGCCGGATCTGGGGCCGCTCAATCCGGCTCTGGCGGGGGTCGATGCCGAGCTTCGCATCCAGCCTCGCAGCTTTGATGACATCTATGGCGAGGGCATGAGCATCGGTGCCCAGTTCGCCTATGAGATGATGGAGAACGGCGAAGCGTTCGGCACCGTCCGCTATATGAAGGCCGACGAGGGCCGCGTTCAGGTCGGTGGCGCATTCGTGCCTGCCCTCAACGCTACTTTGCCGGTCTATGGCATTTTCAGCGATTATGAATCTTGGGCCATCGAGGCAGGCTATCGCCAGTATTTCGGCAACGGCCCGCTGAAGCCTTATGTGGCCGGCCGTCTGGGGGCGGTCTTCACCGACAAGATCAGCGCCACTTTCGAAATCCCTGACGGCGGCATCACCATCGCCGATGCGCCGTTCTATGACAGCTCCACCAGCTTCACAGCAGGACTGGATGTGGGCGTGTCCTACGCCGTCAGCGACATGGTCACGCTGCAGGCTGAAACCGGTATCCGCCACATCACCAAGCTGGAAGACGACGACAGCGCGATTGGCGGTCTTGGGCTCGCGTCGATCAACAATGTGGGCGAACGCACGTACATGCCTTTGACGGTACGTGCCCGGTTCGCGTTCTAGGTCCGGCGCTGAAAGGTCGCTGCGGGAGCAACCCCGAACCCGCAGCGGCCCTAAGCAAGATGTGCCGCAGGAAGGTCCTCTCTCTGTCCTTTGGCACAACCGGACTTAGGGCGTGGCGAACGACCGGCCCGCCCCTTGTTGTTTCCGTGAGGCGGAGGTGCGCTCAATGCGCGCCTCCGCTCTTTTTATACGGATGCACCGATAGCCGCCCAGCGCGAACGCGGGCGGTGACGGGAAGGCTGGGCGAGGCACCGGAACGACGTCCGGAAAAAAGATAGGTTTACCGTTTCGACGAAGTCAGATGCCTCGCGCGGAAGTTATTCACGAGCTTGGGGCAGGCACCGTTGTTGGCGGTTACCCCCAGCGCCCGTGGCGGGCAGTTCTAGCCGACGACCAGAACTGGAACGGTCCGGGTATCCACCCCGACCCTTGCCGGAACCTCTTCGTCCGAGTGCAGCGCATCGACAGGCTCCACCGGCGTCATGCGTGTATATGACCCCCGCTCTTCTCGCTCCCGCCGCCGCATCGGATCGCCGGCCGAGCGAGCCCTCCCCTGCGACGGGACGCGGGGATTATGCGGGAGGGTTTAGGTAGGGCGAGTTGATTGAAGAAGATGCGCTAGCTGACGACGACTAGGCAGATTACCAAGAACCATATGCTCTCCACCCTTAATGCTAAAAATAACTTTTGACGATTTAGTTAAAAGCATTATTAAAACAAGGTCTTAAGCAATCTATCTACACCAGAGATTAGATCATCTACCTCCTCAATAGTCGGTTCTCGTTCTTTATTATGATCACATAAGTTGCGGAGATCACCCAATCGCGTGATTCCGCGCCAGATCGGAATATCGATCACTTCAGCTGATTTTAAGCTGTCATTGAAATCCGCAATTGTCAGATTCTTCTTTGCAATTTTCACGTCGTGATTAGAGCAAACTTGCGCCAAGTGACGCTCCAGCACGACACCCGCCATTGCGCCAGCCGCTCGCGCGAACTTTTGTTTTAGTAGGTGCCGTGCAGCGGAGATTTCGGAATCAAATAAGTCCGCTTGCACGAGTTGCTTGATATCGAAAAGGCTCGAATCGAAGCGTCGTTTCGTCGCCGCCACGATATTTATCATCTGCTCAAATTGAGGCATCGCTGCAGATGGATCAACTTTCACGTCACCGTAACCGGTCGTAACCTTCAATCCTTGGAGATAATCCTCCATGACGTAATTACCAAAACCTATATCTTTACGACTCTTAGGTTTTTCGTGCAGTCGAACAAAATCATTTAAACGATCAGGCAATAACTGCCTTATGAGTGCTTTGCTCTCAGAATACCAAGATTCGTATTTAATCTTGAAGCTAGGTAGTTTTTCAAGAACTTCTCCGCTTCTTCACCTCCAAGCTGATCTCTTACCTGAGCGTCAAAAACATCTTCACCGATTACTTTACGGTGCATTGCATAAGAAAGCTGATTTCCTAACTCGATTAGTGAATCAAGGTCTGCTCGATAGCGATCTAGATTGGATTTCATCGTAGCCCTCGTTATTGATGAGTCGGGTGGCAGAGTTTGAGGTAAAGCTGGTGTAGAGGGTGCCGTTTCGTCCGCTGGCCATGATGTAGGTGGCGATATAAGGGCGGCGCGGGTCCATATGGTGACGCTATCTAGCATTTCGACGTTCGTCATCCTCCGACTTGATCGGAGGATCCAGAGGAACAGTCACGCCATATGAAAGCGGTGTATGGATCCCCCGATCTTCGCTTCGTCGGAGTATGACGAGCGTGAGAAACAAACGAAAAGGGCGGCTCAATGAGCCGCCCTTTCGCCTTAGTGGACTTGGGGTTTGCCGATTTGGAGGCCGTTCTCGCCTGCGGAGACGTGGACCACCGAGCCGTCGTTGAACTCTCCGGCGAGGAGTTTGCGGGCCATGGGGTCGACCAGTTGTTTCTGGATGACGCGTTTCAGCGGGCGGGCGCCGTAGACGGGGTCGTAGCCCTTGTCGGCGAACCAGTTGAGGGCGCTGTCGTCCAGAGCCAGCGTTAGGCGGCGCTCGTTCATGAGGGCTTCGAGACGCTTGAGCTGGATGCGGACGATGCCGCCCATCTGTTCGCGGCCGAGGCGTTTGAACAGGATGATCTCGTCGATCCGGTTCAGGAACTCGGGGCGGAAGTGGGCGCGGACCTGGTCCATCACCATCGGGCGCACGGCCTCGACATCATCGCCCTCGCCCTGATTGGCGAGGAACTCCGACCCCATGTTGGAGGTCATGATGATGAGGGTGTTTTTGAAGTCGATGGTGCGGCCCTGACCGTCGGTCAGGCGACCGTCGTCCAGCACCTGCAACAGGATGTTGAAGACGTCTGGGTGGGCCTTTTCGACCTCGTCAAACAGGATGACCTGATAGGGGCGACGGCGCACGGCCTCGGTCAGAGCGCCGCCCTCGTCGTATCCAACATAGCCCGGAGGGGCACCGATCAGGCGGCTGACCGAGTGTTTCTCCATGTATTCGGACATGTCGATGCGGGTGATGGCGCTGTCGTCGTCGAACAGGAACTCGGCCAGAGCCTTGGTCAGCTCGGTCTTGCCCACGCCCGTGGGCCCGAGGAAGAGGAAGGAGCCGATGGGCTTGTTCGGGTCGTTCAGGCCCGCACGCGCACGGCGCACGGCGTCGGACACGGCGGCCAGCGCGTCATCCTGACCGACGACGCGGTTACGTAGCGCATCCTCCATCACCAGCAGTTTTTCGCGCTCGCCTTCCAGCATCTTGTCGACGGGGACGCCGGTCCAGCGGGAGACGACGGCGGCGATTTGCTCGGCATCGACCACTTCGGCAGCGAGGGCCGAGGCCTTTTGCTCTTCGTTGGCTTGGGCCTCTTCGAGCTGGCGTTCCAGTTGCGGGATCTGGCCGTAGGCGATTTCGGACGCGCGGGCGAGATCACCCGAACGCTGGGCGTTGGTCAGTTCAAGACGCAGGCGGTCCAGCGTCTCGCGCAGTTGGGCGGACTGCCCGACCTTGTCCTTGGCGGCCTTCCACGCGGTGGTCATGTCCTCGGACTGAGCTTCCAGATCAGCGATTTCGTCCTCGAGCTTTTCAAGGCGCAGGCGCGAGGCGTCGTCGTCTTCTTTCTTTAGGGCTTCGCGTTCGATCTTGAGCTGGACGAGGCGGCGGTCGATTTCGTCCAGAGCCTCGGGCTTGGAGTCCACGGCCATGCGCACGCGGGAGGCAGCTTCGTCCACGAGGTCGATGGCCTTGTCCGGCAAGAATCGGTCGGTGATGTAGCGGTTCGACAGGGTCGCTGCGGCCACGATGGCGCTGTCGGAGATACGGACGCCGTGGTGGACTTCGTACTTCTCCTTCAGGCCCCGCAGGATGGAGACAGTGTCTTCGACCGTCGGCTCCTCGACCATGACCGGCTGGAAGCGACGGGCCAGAGCGGCGTCTTTTTCAACGTGCTTGCGGTATTCATCCAGCGTGGTCGCGCCGACGCAGTGCAGTTCGCCGCGGGCAAGGGCGGGCTTGAGCAGGTTGGACGCATCCATTGCGCCGTCGCCCTTACCGGCACCGACCAGCGTGTGCATTTCGTCGATGAAGAGGATGATGCCGCCTTCGGCTGCGGCGACCTCGTTGAGGACAGCTTTCAGGCGTTCCTCGAACTCGCCACGGTATTTGGCACCGGCGATCAGGCTGCCCATGTCCAGCGACAGAACCTTTTTGTCACGCAGGCTCTCGGGCACGTCGCCGTTAACGATGCGTAGCGCCAAGCCTTCGACAATGGCGGTCTTACCCACGCCCGGTTCACCGATCAGGACGGGGTTGTTCTTGGTGCGGCGGGCGAGGACCTGAATGGTACGGCGGATTTCTTCGTCGCGGCCGATGACCGGATCGATCTTGCCGTCAGCGGCGGCTAGCGTCAGATCGCGGGCATAGCGTTTCAGGGCGTCATAGCCGTCTTCGGCGCTGGCGCTGTCGGCGGTCTGGCCCTTGCGGATTTCGGTGATGGCGGCGTCCATCTTGGCGGGGGTTACGCCCACGGCCTTGAGCACATTGGCCGCTACGCCGCCTTCGTGGGCAAGGGCGGAGAGAAGGCGCTCGGTCGTGACGAAGGCGTCGCCTGCGGCCTTGGCGTCGTCCTCGGCCTTGGCAAAGACGCGGGCGGTGTCGCCGTCCATATAGAGCTGGCCGTTGCCGCCGGTGACCTGCGGGCGCTTCTTCAGCGCGGTCTCGATGTCGGCAATGGCGCGGTTGGCGTCACCGCCAGCCTTGGTGATCAGATTGCGGGCAAGGCCGTCGCGTTCTTCGAGCAGGACTTTGAGCAGGTGCTCGGGTGCGAACTGTTGGTGGCGGCGGGCGAGCGCCAGCGACTGGGCCGACTGGATAGCCTGTTTGGCGCGGTCGGAATATTGTTCAATGTTCATTCTGGGCATCCCCTGAGAGGCGGATTAGTGGGCCGCGCCCCGCATTTGCAGCGACGCGGCCCCGATGAGTCTCAGGTGGGAAACCCGCTGTTCTTGCGCAAGGGGATTTCCCTGCAAAAACAGTGGCGGTCGATCAGGTGCCGGTTGGACCCGTCGAGAAGTCAAACTGCTCGGGCTGGCGACGCGGGCTGGAACCCAGTTGCCAGCTCAGGCCGATGTAGAAGGCCCGCAGGTTGATGTGCTGGTCGCTGACCTCGCGGAAGGCCGGCGTGTCGTAACGGGTGGTGTTCTTGAAGCTGTTGAACAGGTCGCGTCCCGTGACGTTCAGCGACAGCTTGTCGTTCAGCTTGCGACGGTAGCCGAGGTTGACCATGCCGCCCGCTTCGCGCGTGCCCTGGGCCAGAAGGCTTTCGCCCTGCCAGAAGCCCGACACCTGGACGAAGTCCTTGTCCGTCGGCTGCCAGTTCAGGCTGAGGCGACCGCTGACCATGGTGCCTTCGCGGTCCTTGCCGCCGACGATACCCGCTGCGTCGATCTGTTGGTGGAAGACGTTGGCGCTGGCGTTGTAGCGCAGGGTCGAGTGCAGACGACCTGCTGCCGTCAGCTCAAGTCCCGTGTCGGTGCGGCCGCCGAGGTTTTCCGGACGGGTCAGGATAATGCCGTCTTCGATCTGGGTGGCGACGTCGGTGAAGGCCTTGTCGGTGTTCCGGTAGTAGAGCGTGGCCTGATAGAAGTTCTGGCCCTTGCGGACCTGCCACATACCTTCGAAGGCGTCGGTTTCCTGCGGACGCAGGTTCGGATTACCCGAGGTGCGGTGCAGCGGGCTCTGATACGAAACGAACGGGTTCAACTGGGTCAGTTGCGGACGCTGGATGCGGCGCGAATAGCTGGCACGCAGGGTCTGGGTTTCCGACAGTTGATACTGCAGGTGGCCGGTCGGATAGGCACGGAAATAGTCCTGCTCGGCCTTTTGCCCCCCGGTGATGTCGTTCATCTCCAGATCGGCCTGCTCAAGGCGCAGGCCCGCCTGCGCCGACAGCTTGTCGGTCAGGGCACGCTCGTAGGTACCGTAGAAGGCGTGGACGGTCTGGGTGCCTTCAAACTGGTTGCTCAGGCTGGGCACGAGTTCCAGTGCGTCCGGACGGGGGCCGCGCTTGAAGGTGGTGTCGAGTTCAGGAGCCAGATAGGTCAGTTCATAGCCAAGGCGCAGCTTCTCGCCTTCCGCCATCGGGCGGGTATAGGCGCTGGTGAAGCCGAGGATGTCGGTCGTGTTGTCCTGACCGTAGCGGTCGAAACGCACAGGAGCGACGGGCTGGGTAAAGCGGTTCTCAAGCAGGAACTGGGTATCGCTCTCATGCTGGTCAAAGCGCAGTTCGTTCGACCATTCGTGGCCGTCGTCGCTGAAGCGTTTGATCACGCGGGCCGTGGCACCCACGTTGGTCATTTCCATGCCGCCCTGATTGGCGACCTGATAGGCATCGGTCACCACCCCCGCGCCATCGCGGATTTCATAGAAGCCGACGTTTTGAGGATCGATGTCGAAGGCCATCAGGCGCACTTCGCCGCTGATCGTGGTGGTGTTGTCCAGCTTGTACTCTGCCGAACCGCGACCAAAGCCGCCGCGCTGGCTGGTGTTGGATTCCTGATAGACGCGGGTGGTGCTGGTCACGCGCCCTGCGCCGTCCAGCGTTTCACGCTCGGTCGGGAATTCGAAGTCATTCGCGTCGTAGCGATAGCTGAGGTCGCCCGACAGGGTCAGCTTGTCCATCTGGCGCGAACCGCTGATGCCCGCGTTCCAGCGCCCGTTGTCGCCGACATTGGCGCGGATCGAGCCGGTGGTCTGAACGCCCGGACGCGGAGCCGAGGGCTTAGTGATCAGGTTGATCACGCCGCCGCCGCCCTCTGGCGTATAGGCCGCCGAAGGGTTGGTCATGACCTCGATACGCGCATACTGGTCGGCAGGCAGTTGCAGGATAGCCTGGGCCCGGCCCTCACCGCTCAGGATACCGGAGGGGCGGCCATCAACCAGAATGGTGACGTTCGAGTTGCCGCGAAGCGAGACATTACCTTGCGGGTCGACGTCGACCGACGGAACATTGCGCAAGGCGTCAGCCAGCGCGCCGGTCGTGGCCTGTAGATCGTTGGTAAGGCTGTAGCTGACGGAGTCGATAGAGGTGCGGATTCCGTCATTGCGTGCGGCCACCACCACGTCCCCGACGCGGGCAGGCACTTCCTGATCGGCGGGCTTGGCTGCGACTTGCGGTGCAGCGGCCCGCTCCGGCTCCGTCTGGGCCCATGCGGATGAGGCCATCACAGAGAGCGCGGCACCGGTCAAAAGTGCGATCTTCAGTCGGGTCATGAATTATGTCCATGGAGCAGGTTAGTGCTCCCGATAGCCGTCACTTTATTCGTTTCCAAGTTAACATTAAGACATGTATCGAGCTCTTATATTACAGTATCGAAATGATTTAGGCATATTTGTGGTATTTGAAACAACCACTAGTATACAGTTAAAGCGATAGTTAATACTGAAATATCTAATTCCACAATCGCCGCGGGCTGCAAGGCGTATAGGCACAAGAATGGAACCTAAAACGATCTATTCTGTTGGGTTCCCTATGATTTCCTCAATGAATGTTCGCACCTTTTGCGGTGCAAGCGCGATCATACTTCTGTTGGCCGTGTTCACGATCGTGATGCCGCAGACCGCGTCAACAGTCTTCGCCCTGGCACAAAATTGGACCATCGAGAATTTCGGCTGGTTTTATGTCACCGCCGTCGTGGTGTTCTTCGTTCTGATGGTCTGTCTGGCCATCGGCCCCATGGGAAGGCTGAGACTGGGTCCGGACGATTCCGAACCCGATTTTCCGTTCATCTCGTGGGTGGCCATGTTGTTCGCGGCCGGCATGGGTATCGGCCTGATGTATTTCGGGGTTGCCGAGCCGGTCCAGCACTACATCACCCCGCCGGAGGCCGAGCCCGGCACCCTGTCCGCGGCTCGCGAAGCCATGGCGATCACCTATACCCACTGGGGCTTCCACGGCTGGGCCATCTATGGGCTGGTCGGCCTGGCGCTGGGATATTTCGCCCATCGCAAGGGATTGCCGCTGGCCATGCGGTCGGTATTTCACCCGCTGATCGGCGACCGGATCTACGGCCCGTGGGGCGATCTGATCGACATCTTCGCCATCTGCGGCACCCTGTTCGGTATCTCGACATCGCTAGGTCTGGGGGTCAGCCAGATTGTCGTCGGCCTCAACGTCCTGTTCGGGCTTCCCGCGACGCCTTGGATGCAGGTGCTGCTGATCGGCATCGTCGTGGGACTGGCCACGATTTCTGTCCTGTCGGGCGTCGGTAAGGGCGTGCGCCGCCTGTCCGAGCTTAATCTGGTCATCGCCGTCTGCCTGATGCTGTTCATCCTACTGGCCGGACCGACGCTGTTTCTAATCCGCGCCTACGTCCAAAATTTCGGCCTTTATCTGGATCACTTCGTCCTGCGCAGTTTCCAGCTCTATGCCTATGAGCCGCGGGCATGGCTGGCCGACTGGACCCTGTTCTACTGGGCGTGGTGGATTTCGTGGTCACCGTTTGTGGGCATGTTCATCGCCCGCATCTCGCGCGGTCGGACTGTGCGCCAGTTCATCATCAGCGTGCTGACCGTACCCACCGCCTTCACCTTCCTCTGGATGACCGTCTTCGGGAACTCGGCCATGGCACTGGATATGGGCGCGGCCCAGGGCGCGATTGCGGATGCGGTGCAGACCGATCTCTCGACAGCCTTGTTCAAATTCCTCGAATACTTCCCGCTGCCTATGGTGACTTCGGGCCTCGCCATCGCTCTAGTAATGGTGTTCTTCGTGACGTCGGCAGACTCCGGTGCGCTGATCCTGGCCAATCTATCGGCGCGCAGTACCGAGGACGATGATGCGCCAGGCTGGATGAGGGTCTATTGGGCTGTGCTGCTGGCGGTGGTTTCGGCAGCTTTGCTGGTTGCCGGGGGTCTGTCCGCTCTGCAAACAGCCACACTCATCGCCGCCCTGCCCTTCACCGTCATCCTGCTGCTGACGGGCGTCGGACTGGTGCGACAGATGAATGCGGACCTGACAGGTGAGGTCATCGAGCAGGCCGCCCCGCATCTGGGCGCACGCCTTCGCTACATCCTTGCCCCTGCCACGCGCGAGCAGATCGGTCGCCAGATCGACCGGACCGCCCGCCCCGCACTGGAAGAGCTACATCAGGCCTTGAGTACCGACGCCGAGATCGCGCGTCTGGAGACCGAGGGAGACACCGTCACCCTCTGGATCGACAACGAAAAGGGTCGCTCGTTCCACTATTCCACCAGTCCCCACTCGCGGCCGCGTCCGGCGTTGACCGCCGCCGATGCCAAAGAGAATCGTCGTGCGATCGAGTGGCGAATGATGGCCAGCAGCAGTGACGGCAAGCGCCCGCGCGACATCACCGGTTTTACCCGAGAACAGGTGGTGTCCGATGTGCTGGAACATCTGCATCGCTGGCGGGCAGCATTGTAGCGGCTGGTTATGGCGCGACGGCGAGAAGGACGTTAGCGTGCGGGCAGGTTCATACCGGAGTTGCCATGACCCTTCGCCTTTCCCGTCGCGCCGCCTTGCTGAGCGGCGGCGCTGTCGCCCTTGGTTCGCAATCCGCCTTTGCCCGCACGGCGGCCAATGACGATCCGTCTCTGGCTGACGCCGTTGATGCCTATGTGAAGCGCTGTCTGGCCGCGTGGCCTGACCAACCCGCCGTGGGCGTGGCGCTGGTCAAGGACGGTGAAACCCTCCTCGCCAAGAGCTATGGGACGCGCATCAGGGGCGGTAATGCTCCGGCAGACGAGACCACCCTGTTCGCCATCGCCTCCAATTCCAAGAATGTCACCGCCGCCTGCCTTGGTATGTTGGCGGACGAAGGCAAGGTGAAGTGGGACGAGCCGGTCAAGACCTATATCCCCGAGTTCACTCTGTCCGATCCGGTGATCGCCGAGCGCATTACCGTTCGCGATACCCTGTCGCATCGTGCAGGGTTCGGCCTCGGGGCCGGTGATCTTCTGTTCTGGCCCAATAGCGACCGCACGCGCGCCGATGTGCTGCGTCAGGCGGCCTTTGTGCCGATCGAGGACGGGTTCCGCGCCAACTATCATTACTGCAACCTGATGTTTGTAGTCGCCGGTGCCATCATCGAGCGCGTGTCGGGTAAGACGTGGGAGGACTTTGTCCAGACCCGCGTGTTCAACCCACTGGGCATGACCGACAGTGTGCCGTTGGCGCGTCTGGCCGATCCAGCCAAGTCCGCCCTGCCGCATGGCCGCGTGGGCCCGCCGCTGCGCTATCAGGGTGAGATGACCCAGATCGCACAGTCGATTGCCGAGGTCTGGAACTGGGACAATGCTGCTGCGGCCGGTGGTATTTGCGCCAGCCCGCGCGACTGGGCCAAATGGATGGCCTTGCGCTTGAACAACGGGGCCCTGCCCGACGGCACCCGTCTGTTCTCCGAGGCCGTGGCTCGCGAGATGTATAAGCCGAACATCCTCGTCTCGAACTCCGAAGGGCCGACGGCGGCCCTGCCGAACCGCGCCATAGCCTCGACCTATGCCATGGGCCTGCAGGTTCAGGACTATCGCGGCGAGCGGGTCGCCACTCATGGCGGCGGCTCGCCGGGCGGTATCTCGTCGACCGTACTGATCACGGCGCGCAAGATCGGCATTTCGATCTTCACCAATGCCGAGGAAAGCGCGCTTCTGCGGGCGCTCCGCTCGGGCCTGACCGATATCGCCATGGGCAAGGTCGACATCGACTGGATCGCCGATTCCAAGCGGATCGAGGCCGAGGGCATCGAAAAATCCCTCAAGGCTGCCGTTGAAATCGACGCCAAACAGGCAGCCGGTGCGAAGCCTTCACTAGCGCTGGACGCCTACGGGGGGACGTGGCGTGATCCGTGGTACGGCGACATCGTCATTGCGCCCAAGACCGAGGGCCGTGGCCGTAACCGCAAGTCGGGCCTATGGGTCAGCTTCACCCATACCCCGGCACTGAAGGGCTGGTTGGAGCCTTACGATGGCGAGACCTTCCGCACACGCTTTCCTGACAAGCGCGAGGAAGATGCCTTCTTCACCTTCGAGATCGAGAACGGCCGGCCCGTCCGCGCCACGCTCAAAGGCGTGTCGCCGGATATCGACTTCTCCTACGACTATCAAAACTTGCGCCTGACGAAAGTGAACTGATCATGATGACCGGCCTAGCCCTTTTGGCGACACTCGTACTCGGTAGCGCGTCAGTTCAGGAGGGCCAGCCGGCTGTGCCTGCATCGTGCCAACAGCCGATGGACAGGATCGACTTTCGCGCGTGCGCGAATGACGCATCGGTGGGATCGGCGGCTCGCAGCTGGGCTTTGATCAACCTAGGGACCAGAGCCTTCCTCACTGGTGACATGGCGGCCGCCGTGAGCTTCTACGACGAGGCCCGTCCTACCGACG
The DNA here is from genome assembly GCF_022750635.1 of Brevundimonas pishanensis. GTDB lineage: Bacteria > Pseudomonadota > Alphaproteobacteria > Caulobacterales > Caulobacteraceae > Brevundimonas > Brevundimonas pishanensis. The sequence goes on from NZ_JAJKBG010000001.1 coordinate 146,861, forward strand.
GGAACCAGATCTATTCCGACCCGCTATTCCACGCGTTCCGAGGTGCGTCCTATGATCACGTCGGCCGTACCGAAGAGGGACTGAGCGACGCCCGCACCAGCTGGGAGATACTCAGTGGAGCCCGCGTCGTGGATCCCAACTACCCTCCCCCGACCAACGACGAATACCGCAGCCTCGTGTTGATGGTGATCCTGCCGATACTCAAGGCAGCAAACGATCCTGCATTCGAGCCCGGGTTCGCGGCGTACAAGAGCATTCCGGCCAATGACACCGATGCCTTGATGAAGCGGGCATCACTGTTGGAAAAGGTCGGGGACTTCGCCGGAGCTCTGGCCGCCAGTGAGCAGGTTTTGAAGCAGCTGCCCGACGATCCGGCGGTCCAGAACAATCACTGCTACACGCTGGTTCGGGCCGGGCGTGCGTCAGAGGGTCTGCCCTACTGCGAAAAGGCGGTGGCCAGCCTGCCCGAAATCGCGCCGATCCGACACAGCTATGCGTCCGCTCTGGCACAGCTTGGTCGTTGCGACGAAGCCGAACGCCAAATGGCCGAGGCCCGACGACTTGATCCCGCAGGCACGCTCTATCGACAAGCTCTGACTTGCGGGGCGGCGGCGAACTAAATCACTGGGCCGATGCGCGGCGTCCTGCTTCGAGGATGGGCATACCGGCTTCGGTCGGAATGTAGATGACCTGACGGTCGCCCTTGCCAGCGGTCTCTTGCAGCATGTTGATGTAGGACCAGCGCAGATAGTTTTCCGGCCCGCCCAGCGACTGGGCCATGATGCGGTTGGCTTCGTTCGTGCCCTTGGCCCGTTCGATTTCGGCCTGCGCCGTCAGCTTTGCGGAATCGAGCGCAGCTTGGGCTTCAAGCACGCGGATGCGGCGGTTCTGCACGGCCTCTTCGTAGGCGGCGCGGCCCTGCATCTGTTTGGAATAGACGTTGTAGCTCGGCAGCCCCACCAGCACGATGGCCAGCGCGGCGATCACGAGAATGATCACACCGAAAGTTAAACCGGGCGAACGCATGGCTAAATTCCTAAATCAAGTGTGGGCCACTAGAGCGGGATTAAGCCGCCGGAACAAGCTCTAGAATATCGAGGTTGGATTCGACCTGCGGCCAAGGCGTCACGACACGCCAGCGACGCTCGCCGATCCGCTCCAGCGTAGCAACCACATCGCGATCCTCGCGCTGCCCGTATTTGGGCGCGCGGGCTTCATTGGCTAGTGCCATGGCCCCCAGAAGCACCATGTGGGTTTCGCTTTCAGGATAGAAGACGCCGCGCACCCGCTGCGAGCCCGTCAGCTTGGTCAGGGTCAGCCCTTCGTCGGTGCGCGTGATCCGGCAGGCGAACCAGCCGTAAACGACATAGCCAAGGTCCTCGTCGTCGCCGGTATTGCCCAGTTTCACCGTGCGGCAACGATAGCGCCCCTCTGGAATCACCGGATCGTTCAGCGTGGCCTGAGGGTCGATCAATGCGCCCAGAGCCTCCAAATCGCCGCTGCCGCCCAGACGGCGCGCCTGTTCTAGAGCCACGGTCCATGCTGCCTCGCGTCGCTGATAGCGGTCACGGTCGGCCGGAGTGATCACGCCGCGCCAGTCAGCCAGCATTGTGACGTTGGGGGGTGGAGGCGCAGGCGGCGCAGGCGGTTCTTCGTCGAGAGCAGGCGATCTGGACAGTCCCGTGGCGCAAGCCGACAGCATTCCTGCTGCCGTCAGCACGGCAACGCCGCGCCAGCCTTGTCGTAAAAGGGCACCTAGTAATCGCAAGCCTATACTCCCTCGGCGAGACAGGGTCTCGCGGCCTATTCGAAAGCCTGAGCCGCACCACGTCAACCCAACGCGTTCAATCAACCGTCTTTAGGGACATTTGCGCCGGCCAGGCGGAGGTTTGTGGTCATTGGCGGCCAAACTGCACGGTAAGGCCACGGCGCGCTCGATACACATGTCCGGCGGAAACAGTATTTCCACCACCACGCCTTCGTCCGGATGGCAGGCTACGATCATTGTGCCCCCCATAGTATCCACTTCCACCGCCAGATGCCGGAGGATCTGGAAACGGCTGGAACCGTCCCACCACAGGATCTGCTGGGGGCTCTGTCCGCTGCTATCCGAGACGCAGACCCGCAGACCATGACGATCGCGATAGAGGTGGCAAACAACAGCGCCCTTATTGGCTGTGGCCTCGATTGCCGAACGCAAAAGTTCGCTGATCACCGCCGTGAGAGCGACCTCATCCACGTCCAGCAAAGGCATGGGCAGGGTATGGGGGCGTAGAACATCGACGTGATGGAAGAAGGCATAGTCTGCGACATGCCAAGCGGCTGCCTTCAGGCACAGCGCAGGATCGGCCAACCGATCCGGCTCATTCAGCAGATGCCCGGGCGCAGGCCCTCGCACCAGCGTGGAGAGCTTCGCCAGGTGTCCGAGCAGATCGGTCAGGTGATGGGTAAAGCCGGGGGTAGCCATGACATCGTCTCTGAAATCCACGACCGTCATCGCTGTTGAAACAGAAGTTTCAGTTACCAACCGACCACGCAAAACCCCGCGGTAGTCACTTACCGCGGGGTTCGCATGGTTCTGGTCTGACTGAAGATCAGTCTTCGCTGCTGGCCGCTTCCGGTTTGCGGCGCGGGGCGCGGCGGCGCGGAGCCGGAGCGTCCTCGGCACTCTCTTCGATCGCAACCGGACGGGTCACAAAGCCCGGCAGGGAGGCCGCGTCACGCGACAGTGCGTCGGCATCGCCGGAGGCTTCTGCCGGTGCTTCGTTGCGTGGACGGCGGCTGCGCGACGGGCGCGGTGCGGGCGCATCCTCGTTACGGACATTCTCCTGAGCCGGAGCGTCGGTGCCCGATGCCTCAACCGGTGCGGGGGCGTCGCCCTCGGCGGTTGCGTTATCTTCGCCGTTGTTTTCCTGGGCTTCGCCGTTGTCGTAGCGGCGGCCGCGTTCGTCACGGCGACGCTCCCAGCGTTCGCGACGGCTTTCACGACGGCTACCATCGCGGTTTTCGCCTTCGGCTTCGGTCTCGCCACGTTCCGCACGCTCGGCACGTTCGCGTTCGCGCTGGGCTTCGCGTTCGGCGCGTTCGGCCTGACGGCGGGCTTCTTCTTCGGCGCGACGCTCTTCGGCCTGCTGGGCGGCGATGATGGCAGCGGCCTGTGCGCCGGATTCATCTTCGAAGTCGATGTCGAATCCTTGGCCAGCCTGTTCGCGCTGGGCGATCTCGCTTACCGAGCGCAGCGGCTGAAGCGCGCGCAGGACGCGGAAATAGTGCTCGGCGTGTTGGGTGTAGTTTTCGGCCAGAACGCGGTCACCAGCGGCAGACGCATCCCGCGCCAGCTGCATATAGCGTTCATAGACCGTCTGGGCGTTACCCCGGACCTTGATGTTCTCGGGCCCTTGCGAGTCCCACGAACGGTTCGGGTTTGTTGCATTGGCGTTGTTGCCACCGCTCGGCTTGCGATTGCGGCCGCGCTGACGCTTCATGCCCTTGAAATCTCTCATCGAGGATACCGTGCTGGTGCGGGTGACTGCCTTCGGCGGCAGCCGGAGCCCAAATCTTTGTTCCGCGCTTAGGGGCCAATCCCCATCGCGTTTTGTTCGGAAAAGCGTATGTCGCCCTGTGGTCCGCCGCGCCTCGGTGGCCCGACCATCACATTCCCAGCCACACATACGCAGGACGTCTTGGGGTCCGGCTCTGTTGTGTTTGAGTGGGAGACAGCAAGGACTTAGCGCGTCAATGCGGTCTTTGCCAAGCCCATTATTGAAAGGGGGCAGCAAACCCTTCGGTCAACTGCCCCTCAATTCGTCTATCAAGCGCGCCGTTTAGGCCGCGTCAGGGCGCGGCGTGGTGCGCGGATCGGGGCCATTGGTGACCACGCGGTCACGGTCTCCCAGATCCTTGACAACCTTTACTTCGCTAAAGCCGGCCGCTTCGAACAGCGCCTTGACCTGTTCGCCCTGATCCCAGCCGATTTCGACAGCGAAGATGCCGTTCGGGCGCAGGACACGCTTAATCTCGGGGGCCAGATCGCGGTACGGATCAAGGCCGTCCTCGCCGCCGTCAAGTGCGATATGCGGGTCGTGGTCACGCACTTCGGGGTCCAGCGTTGCGATATGGGCGGTCGGGATATAGGGCGGGTTGGACACCACCAGATCGAAGCTGTCGTCGGCAAAGCCTGTGGCCCATTCCGTGCGCAGGAAGGTGCAGCGGTTGTTGAGGTCCAGATTGGCGGCGTTCTCGCGGGCCACGGCGATAGCTTCGCTCGAAATGTCGGTGCCGACACCGCGAGCGCCCGCGCGTTCGGCCAGCGTCGCCAGCAGAATAGCGCCCGAGCCCGTGCCCAGATCAGCCATTTCAAAGCTTTGGTTGGCATCGAAGGCCAAGGTCACGATGTCGAGGATGACTTCGGTATCGGGGCGCGGGCTAAGCACGTCTGGGGTGACGTTCAGCATGATCTTCCAGAAACCCTTCTTGCCAAGGATTTTGGAAACCGGCTCGCGGCGCAGACGACGGTCCAGCAGGCTTTCCATCTGGGCGCTCTGCTCGGGGGTGACCGCGCGGTACGGATCGTTCAGGATGTCCACACGACCAGCGCCCGTCGCCGCTTCCAACAGGATGCGGGCGTCGATGGAGGGGCTGTCGATACCTGCAGCCTTGAGGCGCGCCTGAGCGTCCTTCCAGGTTGTCAGAAGGGTGGCACCGGTGGTCGAGTTGGAGGAGGTCGAGTTCATGCGGATTGATTGGGGGCTCTTGCCCAAGATTTCAAGGCGGAACAGGTCCGGCGCAGGATCGTTCTGAACCGCCATGGGTCGAAAAAAATCATCCGCCAAGCCCGTCGCGGCTTTGGCAAGTGTGTTCGGGGCGCTTTCTCGCGCAGCTGCTGCATCGGGTCGGCACAGTCGGGCCGCCAGTGTTCTGAAGTATGTGGGCGCAGCGGGCGGCGGCTTGATGGCCGGTGCGACGGCCGCCCACCTGCTCTACACCCAAGGCCACAGGGTCGGCATTGATCTGAGGCAGTACCGCCCCGCCGAAGTGGACGAGACCAATACGCCGGAAAGCTATGACCGCGCCGAACCGGGGCGGGGTCGACTGGCTACAAGCCCCCTGAAAATCCCCTTCAAAGGCTGGATCGACATCCTGTGGCGGACGGCTATGGGCTTCTTCGGGGACCGTGTGTCTTTCGTAGCGGGTGGCATCACCTTCTTCATGCTGCTGGCACTGTTTCCCGCGATCGGTGCTTTCGTCACCATCTACGGTCTGTTCGCCAATCCGTCGGATGCTTGGGGGCGGCTGGATTTTATCTATGAGATGCTGCCCGGCAATGTCGCAGGCTTCCTCGGAAACGAGATGTCGCGTCTGGCCAGCAACTCGACCGGTACCCTGACCTTCACCCTGATCTGGACGCTTTTGCTGTCGCTCTGGGCGGCAAATGGCGGGGTGAAGACACTGTTTTACGGTTTGAACCTCGCCTATCACGAGGTCGAGAAGCGCAGCATCGTCAAATACAACCTGCTGTGCATGGGCTGCACGATCTCCGCGCTTCTGGCGGTGATGCTGACGTCTCTTCTGGTGGTCGGTGTGCCGGTCGTGATCGCGATCTTCGGCCTGCAAGAGGAATGGGCCTATCTGTCGCCTCTGCGCTGGCCCGTGCTGTTTGTGGTGTTCGTGGGCTTCCTCAACCTGATCTACCGCATCGGTCCCAGCCGCACCTCGCCGCGCTGGCGCTGGTTGACGCCGGGGGCGACGGTGGCTGCCGTGCTCAGTCTGGCGGTTTCCTTGCTGTTCAGCTGGTTCCTGACGAACTTTGTGCGCACGGACTCCTACGGCCCTCTTTCGGCAGCCATGGGTTTCCTGTTGTGGACGTGGATTTCGCTGCAGGTCGTGCTGATGGGGGCGCGCCTAAATGCCGAGATCGAGCACCAGACGGCCATAGACACCACCGTCGGCAAGCCCAAGCCGCTGGGCGAGCGCGGGGCCGTTATGGCCGACAGCGTCGGGGCACGCCGCGGCAATCCGGCCGCGCTGGCTTTCACCCTCAAATACGCCGAGAGCCTTGGCGAGAAAATGGTCCGTCGTCGCCGCAAGTCGCCCCGCGTTTGAGGCGAACCTGCTAGGGCTTAGCCGAACTCGGCCTCGAGGTCGGCGAGGCGGGCGGCCTGGTCTTCGGCGATGAGGGCGTTCAGCATCGGGTCGAGGTCGCCCTCGAGGATTTGCGGCAGGCTGTGCAGGGTCAGGCCGATACGGTGGTCGGTTACGCGCCCTTGCGGGAAGTTATAGGTGCGGATGCGCTCTGAGCGGTCGCCCGAGCCAACCTGCGACTTGCGGGCGTCCGAGCGGGCGTTGTCCTTGGCCTGACGCTGCATGTCGTAAAGACGGATGCGAAGGTTTTTCATCGCCTTGTCGCGGTTCACGTGCTGCGACTTTTCCGACGAGGTGACGACGATGCCGGTCGGCAAGTGGGTGATGCGCACCGCAGAGTCAGTCTTGTTGACGTGCTGGCCACCGGCACCGGACGAACGATAGGTGTCGATCCGGATGTCCTTGTCGTGGATTTCGATCTCCACGTCCTCGACTTCTGGAAGGACGGCAACAGTGGCGGCGGAGGTGTGGATGCGGCCACCGGCCTCTGTGGTTGGCACGCGCTGGACACGGTGCACGCCGGATTCAAACTTCAGACGCCCGAACACGCCATCGCCCGTTACCGTGGCGATGATTTCCTTATAGCCGCCCGCCTCGCCTTCTGTGGCGCTGTCGATTTCGACACGCCAGCCGACACTGGAGGCATAGCGCGAATACATGCGGAACAGGTCGCCGGCGAAGAGGGCCGCTTCGTCGCCCCCCGTACCGGCACGCACTTCCAGAACGGCCGAGGCTTTTTCATCGGCATCGCGCGGGGCCAGCAACAGAGCGACTTCGCGTTCCAGTTCCGGCAGGCGATCTTTGAGCGCCTCCATCTCCTCGGCGACCATTTCTGCCATGTCCGGATCGGACGCCATCGCTTCCAGATCGACCATCTCCTGACGCGCCTTGGCCAGACCGGTTACCGCGTCGGCGACCGGCTTGAGTTCGGCGTGTTCTTTGGACAGGCGTACGATCTCGGCACCGTCCGTGGCGGCACCCATGCGGGCCTCCACCTCGTGGAAACGGTCAAGAACCTGATCAAGTCGAGCCTGTGGCAGTCGCAAGGAAATACTCCGGTGTTGGGCGCGGTCTGAATACGCTGTAGCCGGTCAAAAAGTCCATGGCGCGGCCGATCACGCAGCCGATGGACAGATTGTGATGAGGCGTAACAAGAGCGTCAGACGTGTTGCGATAGGCGCGCCAACGCTTAGCTGTAGCTGTGTCTGTTGCGCGTCCTCTCCCCCTCCGGGCTCGCGCAGACCGCCGCATGACAGGGGATGGCAGACTATGAACAAGCAACTTCTGGAGCCCGATATCGGGACCGGTTACGGAATCGACGACGATGCTTCGCGGCTGATTGCGCAGTACGACGCGCGTCTCGCGAAGGCCGGAGACGCCGGTCTTGCGCCGGAAGCGGACGCTGAACTGCGCGCTCTGGCCCGTATTTTCGATTTGTCGGCAGAGGGACCTGCCGCCCAACTGTGGCCCCGTATTCGCTCGCTGTTGACCAAGCAAATCCCTGCCTCGACCGCACAGGAAGACGTGATGACCCAAGAGCCGATGACCGTACTGGTGGTTGAAGACGATGCCGATGCCGCCACTGCTCTGACCGAGGCGCTGGACGATGCCGGGCATCGCGTGATCGGGCCATTCCACAATGCCGAAGCGGCCGAAGCGGCTACCGCGCTTCACCAGATTGATCTGGCCCTGCTGGATATCAATCTGTCGGGCGAGAAAACGGGTGTCGATCTGGCCAAGAGCCTCAAGGCGCATTGGGGTGTGCCGATTATCTTCGTTTCGGGCGACGTGGCACAGGCTGCCCGACATTCCGATATCGCCGCAGCCATGATCATCAAACCTTATTCCGCCAATGACGTTCTGGGTGCCATCAGCCGGATCGAAAAGGCGCGCTAGGGCTTTAGGTCTGGGCCGCAACGGTCGGCTGGTCGGAGGCTAACGCTTGGAAACCTTTATGCTGTTCCTGCTGGTCGGGATTTTGGCGCAGGCCGTCGATGGGGCGCTGGGCATGGCCTATGGCGTGATATCGTCGTCGGTGCTGCTGGCATTCGGTGTCCCGCCCGCCACGGCCTCGGCCAGTGTGCATGCCGCCGAGGTGTTCACCACCGCCGCCTCGGCGACCAGCCATGTCGCGCACAAGAACATCGAATGGCGGCTGTTCCTGCCGCTAACGATTGCGGGTGTGATCGGCGGGGTGCTGGGGGCCTATGTGCTGTCGGGCATCCAAGGCGACATCATCAAGCCGTTCGTGGTCCTGTATCTCGCCGCTATTGGCATCTGGATTTTGTGGAAGGCAGGTCATGGTGTGAAGCCGCGCCGTCTTCCGCGCTGGGTCACCGCGCCCTTTGGTCTGGTGGGCGGTTTTCTAGACGCCATCGGCGGAGGTGGCTGGGGGCCGACGGTGACGTCGTCCATGATCGGCTCGGGCCAGGATCCCCGTCGCGCGATCGGTACCGTCAACACCGCCGAGTTCTTCCTGACCGTCGCCGTCTCGGCCACCTTTGTCTGGGCACTGGTCACCGGACACTGGGAAGAGGCCGGTGCCTTGGAAAACCACGCGGCGGCTGTGGGGGGTCTGGTTGTCGGCGGGTTGATCGCTGCCCCGTTTGCAGGGCTGATCGTCAAGCGGGTTCCGCGCAAGCTGCTGACCTATGCGGTCGGCATCTTGCTGATTGGGCTTGCGATCTTTCAGGGCGTGAACCTGATCCGGAGCTAAAAAAAAGGGAGCCGGTGGCTCCCCTTTCTTATGCATCTGAGGATGCGACCTACTTTGGATAGGTTGCGACGAAACTAGGACGCTGTTCGATAGCCTCGCTGAAGGCCACGAGGTTCGGGTGCCCCGTCTTCCAGTCATAGTCGGGATGGCGGAAACCGATCCACGTCAGTGCGACACCGGCAGTGATGGTACCGATGTCGAACTGGTCGGCCGAAAGCGCTTCGGCTTCCAGAGCATCCAGAGCGCGGCCCATGTTGTTGGTCCAGCGATCAATCCACATGGCCGAGCGCTCGTTCTCGGGGCGCCGCTTTTCCAGCACCAGTTTGACGCCCATTTCCAGCCCCTGGTTGCCGAGCGTCTCAAGACGCTTCACGCGCAGCCATTCAGCCGAACCCGAGGGCGGAAGCAGGTCATCGCCACCGCCCAGACGGTCGAGGTATTCGCAGATGACCGGACTGTCGGTCAGCGGTTGGCCGTCTTCGGCGATCAGGGTCGGGACCTGCACCACCGGATTGGTCGCCAGCAGTTCCGGCGCATTGGCATAGGGGTCAACCACCACCTCTTCGATCCGGTCGGACAGTCCCTTTTCGGTGGCCACGATACGGACCTTGCGGGCAAAGGGCGAAGGGGTGGTGATGTAGAGTTTCATAGGTCCACTCGGGCTGGATTAGCGCTGGGTCGGAGCAACACAGCGGTTGTCACGGAATAGCGCCCATTCCTCGCATTGGCGACCGTCATTGAACACGCATACGCCATATTGACCGCCGTCCGACTGGGTACGAATCTCGGAGCGGCCACCGGCTTCCTTGCAGTGGACCGAGGCGGGATTGGGCATGCCGATCATCTGCGGCTCGTCCTTCTCCTGCGGGGCACAGGCACCCAGCACGAGAAGCGGCAGGGCAACAAGCGGAGCGAGAGAAATGAGGCGCATGGCCGGACTCCTTAGGTCGTGGACAGTTCCGCGGCCTTGCGCGCCGCATCCAGTTCAGCGGCTTTCTCTTCAACCAGTTCCACGATGTGATCGATCATTCCGTCGTTCGCCTGCTTGTGGGCGATCTTGCCGTTCAGATAGACCATGCCCGAGCCTGCACCACCGCCGGTGAAACCGACGTCCGTATAGAGGGCTTCGCCCGGACCGTTCACCACGCAACCGATAACAGACAGCGACATCGGCGTGGCAATATGGGCCAGCTTTTCTTCGAGGATGCTGACGGTCTCGATCACGTTGAAGCCCTGACGGGCACAACTGGGGCAGGCGATGATGTTCACGCCGCGATGGCGCAGGCCCAGCGACTTGAGAATATCGAAGCCGACCTTGATCTCTTCGACCGGATCGGCGGCCAGCGAGACGCGGATCGTGTCACCGATACCGGCCCACAGCATGGAGCCCATGCCGATCGCCGACTTGATGGTGCCGGTGCGCAGTGGCCCTGCCTCGGTCACACCAAGGTGCAGGGGGCAGTCGATGGCCTCGGCCAATTGGTGGTAGGCCGCGACCGTCAGGAAGGGGTCGGACGCCTTTACCGAAATCTTGAACTCGTGGAAGTCGTTATCCTGAAGGATGCGGGCGTGGTTCAGCGCGCTTTCCACCATGGCGTCGGGGCAAGGCTCGCCGTATTTCTCAAGCAGTTCACGCTCGAGCGAGCCGGCGTTCACGCCGATCCGCATCGAGCAGCCATTATCGCGCGCGGCCTTGATGACTTCCTTCACGCGATCAGACGAGCCGATATTGCCGGGGTTGATGCGCAGGCAGGCCGCACCGGCTTCGGCGGCTTCGATACCGCGTTTGTAGTGGAAGTGGATGTCCGCCACGAGCGGCACCTTGGCCGCCTTGGCGATGGTTTTGAAGGCCGCGGTGGATTCCACATCCGGGCACGAGACGCGCACGATATCGGCCCCCGCCTCTTCCAGTTCACGGATCTGGTTGATCGTGGCATTGGCGTCGGAGGTCGGGGTGTTGGTCATCGACTGGACGCTGATAGGGGCGTCACCACCGACAAGCACATTGCCGACGCGGATCTGGCGGCTCTTGCGGCGCTCGATGTGGCGCCACGGGCGGACGTGGGTATGGTCTGACATGTCTGCCGATACATAGGACGAGGCGAGCCCTAAGACTACGCCTCTGATACAAACTTTCCGTGTCAACCTTTGGCCTATTGGACCGCTGGCGGAACCGGAGCGGAGGTGGTGGAGGCAACTGGTGCCGCAGCCTGCGCCGCAAGTGCCGTGCGCGCGCGGGCTTCAGCCTCGGCGGCGGCGGCGGCACGGCTCTCTGCTTGGCGTCCCTGGGCCAGCGCTTGCGCGTTCAGACGCGACAGCGGTGTCTGGTTGTCAGGCAAGGCCTCTGCTAGCTCGCCGTTCAGATAGACCGAGAAGGCCGCCGGATCGGATACGTCGATCGTTGCCTGAACATTCATCGGTGCGCGCCAGCTGTCACCGGCGGCAAGTTGGCGGGCGAACAGGACACGACCATCGCCCTGACGGACGACAAGGGTGGCGGGCTTGGTCGCCTGCAGGGTGGTGATGGAGTTGGTCGCAGGCGCGCCATAAAGCGCTCCGCGGGGATTGAAGGCGGCCTGCACAGGCGGGGCCGGTGCAACGACCGCGGCCGCCGCGTCGGGATCGTCAGTCATCAGCTGATCTTCAAGACCGCGCGTAATGTAGAGCGGCGGAACCGTCTGGTCTGGCGGAGCCGCCTGCGGGCCGCCGAGCACCAGCACTTCATCCTCACCGCTCGGCTCGGTCGCCCAGGCCTTGGGAATGGAGGCGAGATCGGACGGGTGCGGAGGCTCGATGCGCGTCAGGCGTTGGAATATGTTCCACGACACCACCGCCAGCCCCAGTGCGGCCACGACGGCCAAAATAGCGGGCGAGCGGCGACGCATCTCCTGAAAGGCTGCGCCGGTCGGCGCCTGAAGGGTGGCACCCGGTTCGGGGTTCTCGCGCTTGTAGTCTTCGACCGCTTCTAGCTCGTCGAGACCAAGCACCTGCGCATAAATGCGCACATAGCCCATGGTGAAGATGCGCGACGGCAGGCTGGACTGATCGCCCTGCTCGATCGCCTTCAGGAAGCGGGTGTGGACCCGCGTCTTGGTCGACAGATCGGCAAAGGACATCCCCGACGCCAGTCGCGCCGCACGCAGGCGCTCCCCGAGGGGCGAACCCTCTGGCGCACTATCGAACTGGGACGGCGCGGGCCGGTCCTGATCCATCAATCGGGGTATCCATCACGTGGCACAATCAATGTGCCGTCGTCTGTTCGCTTAAACGAGGCGGGCGAAGGGTTCAACGCCGTAAGGCGCTAGACCGCGAGGTTCAGCTTGCGAGCAAGCGTCTCCAGTTCGCCGCGCACACTGCTGGCCGAGGATGCGAGCAGCGGCTCGATTCCGCGACGCGCGGCCTTGAGGTCCGCCGACAGGATCATGCGCTTTACGGGGCCCACACCGCTCGCAGGAGCCGAAAGGCGGTTGAAGCCTAGCGCGATCAGGGCAAATGCCTCCAGCGGCTTGCCGGCCAGTTCGCCACAGATCGACACGGGGGTGTCGTGGTCCGAGCAGCGCTGGCGGATTTCGCGCAGCGCCCTCAGCGCCGGGGGCGACATCGGGTCATAGCGGTCGGCGACGCGCGGATTGGTCCGGTCTGCCGCGAACATGTACTGCATCAGGTCATTGGTGCCGATCGACACAAAGTCCGTCAGCGGCAGCAGGGCATCGAGGTGCCACAGCAGGCTTGGGCATTCGATCATCGCGCCCACGCGGATAGTGCGCGGCAGGTTGCGGCCACGGCGGCGAGCCCATTCGATCTCGCGGTCGACCAGATCGCGCGCGCGGCGGAACTCTTCCACCGCTGCGATCATCGGGAACATGACGCGCAGTTCGCGTCCGGCCGCGGCCGCCAGAAGCGCCCGAAGTTGCATCCGCAGCAGGGCGGGACGGTCCAGACCCAGACGGATGGCGCGGCGGCCCAGAGCAGGGTTTTCCTCCCGATCGGGCTCCAGGTAGGGGAGGATTTTGTCGCCGCCGATATCCAGCGTGCGGAAAGTCACCTGACGTTCGCCCGCCGCATCCAGAACCAGCTTGTACAGGGCGGTCTGCGCGGTCAGGCGCGGCAGTTCGTCGGCCACCATGAACTGGAACTCGGTCCGGAACAGGCCGATGCCCTCGGCACCCGTCATGTCGAGGTTTTCCAGGTCAACCGCCAGACCGGCATTGGTCAGTAGGGTGATACGGGTGCCGTCCATAGTGATGGCAGGGGTGTCGCGAAGCTGATCGAACTCGGCGCGGCGCTGTTCGCGCACTCCCATCCGGCTCTGCACAGCCGTCAGCATATCAGGGCGCGGACGCAGGTAGGCTTCGCCCGTTTCGCCATCGACGATCAGTGGATCGCCTTCGGACAGTCGGTCACGCAGGCCCGACAGGCGCCCTACGCAAGGGATCTGCAGGGCGCGCGCCACAATAGCGGCGTGTCCGGCAGGCGAACCCTCTTCCAGCAACAGGCCTTTCAGCTTGCTGCGCGGATATTCCAGCAGATCGGCAGGGCCGAGGTTACGCGCCACCAGAATGGCGTCGTCGGGCAGCTGGCGGTCATGCGGATCGTCGCCCATCAGGACGCGTAGCAGGCGGTTCGCCAAGTCTTCGAAATCGTGGAGACGCTCGCGGATGTAAGGGTCGCGGGCGCTGGCGAAACGGGCGCGGTGCTCGTTGCGGACACGGTCCACAGCCGCTTCGGCGGTCAGACCCGAACGCACGGCTTCTTCGAGCGAGCGGTTCCAGCCGCGGTCATCCGCGAACATTCGATAGGTTTCCAGCACCTCATAGGGGGTGCCGTTCAGCTTGCCCTGCCCGCCTTCCAGCAGAAGGTCGATGCCCGATTTGAGGTCGGCCAAGCCTTTACGCAGGCGCTGTTCCTCAATGACCGGATCATCGGCAAGCAGCTTGTCCGGCGGGACGGGTGCTTCGTGCAGGACGGCGCGGCCCACCGCGAGGCCTTCGGCGAACTTTTGGCCGGACAGTCTCTCGGGGCGGTGAGGAGCCAGTTCGACGTCGCGCAGTTCGGCTTCGGCCAGAAGGCCGCCGGATGCCACCGTTTCCGACAGCACCATGGCGATGTTCTGGATGTCCTCCAGTTCGTCCTCGTCATAGACGCGGGCGGCGCGGTTCTGGACGACCAGAACCCCGATGGCGCGACCACCGCGAAGCAGCGGAGCGCCGAGGAAGGCATTGAACGGGTCTTCGCCAGTTTCCGGACGATAGGAGAAGCTGGGATGTTCGGGGGCGTTTGACAGACTGACCGGCTGGGCCAGTCGGGCAACCTCGCCCACCAGACCTTCGCCGGGGCGAAGGCGGGTGTTGTGGACGGCCTCTGGGTTCAGACCCTCGGTCGCGAACAGTTCAAGCTCGCCGGAGGCCCGACGCAGATAGATGGAGCAAACCTCGGCGACCATGGAGCGGGCAATAATGCCCACCACCAGATCGAGGCGCTGCTGAGCACTGGCAACCGCAGCGCCGCCTGTACCACCGGCCAGAGCCTCGCGGATCTGGCGCAGGAGGTTGCGAGGCCCCCTTGTCGTCAATCCGCCGCTCTTGGCCATGGCCACTCCTATCGCTCCCCGAACGCCATGATGTCACATGGGTAGGGTGTTTGTCTCTGCCTAGAGGCTCTCCAGCCCATATGCGGTATGAAGGGCGCGCACGGCCAGTTCAGCGTAGGCCGATTCAATGAGAACGCTGATCTTGATTTCCGAGGTCGAGATGGCCTGGAATTTGATGCCCTTGTCCGCAAGCGCGCGGAACATGGTCTGGGCCACACCGGCGTGCGAGCGCATGCCCACGCCGATCACCGACACCTTGGCCACATCGTCATCGACGCGGATTTCCTCAAAGCCGATTTCCGACTTGAGCGAGGTCATCAGTTCGGCTGCGCGGGCGGCATCGCGCCGGCCCGTGGTGAAGGTCAGGTTGACTGCGCCTTCGGTGCGGGCCTGCGACTGGACGATCATGTCGACGTTCACGCTGGCCTCGGCCAGACGGGTGAAGACGTCGGCCGGAGCGTCGGTGCGGTCCGAAAGACCCAGAAGCGTGATCCGGGCTTCGTCCCGGCTCATGGTCACGCCGGAAACGATGCGCTTTTCCACGATTTCATCCTCGTCACAAATCAGTGTGCCGGCATCTTCCGGCAGAATTCCGTTTTCGTCAGGTTCGATAAAGCTGGAGAGCACGCGCACAGGAACCTGATTGTGCATGGCCATTTCGACCGAGCGCGTCTGGAGAACCTTGGCCCCCAGCGACGCCATTTCCAGCATTTCTTCGTAGGACACCTTGGCCAGACGGCGCGCGCGGCTCTCGACACGCGGGTCGGTCGTATAGACGCCGTCCACATCGGTGTAGATGTCGCACGGGCAGTTCAGCGCGGCTGCCACCGCCACCGCAGAGGTGTCCGAGCCGCCGCGGCCCAGCGTGGTGATACGGCCATCGCGGGTCACACCCTGGAAGCCAGGAATGATGGCGATGTCGCCGGCATCCATGCTGGCGGCGAGGGCTTCGCTCGGGATTTCCTCGATGCGGGCGCGGGCATGGGCATCATCGGTGATGATCGGGATTTGCCATCCCATCCAGCTGCGCGCCTTGTGGCCCATATTGCGCAGCGTCAGAGCCAGCAGACCGGCAGTGACCTGTTCGCCCGAGGCGACGACAACATCATACTCGTCGTCCGACATTTGTCCTGCCGGATACAGTCCCGCGGCAGGCGCGCCTGCGCCATCCGTCCATGCGACCAGTTCATTGGTTTTACCGGCCATGGCGGACACCACCACAGCAACCTTTTTACCCTTCGCGGCCTCTGCCGCGACAATACGCGCGGCGCGGCGAATTCGCTCCAGATCGGCCATCGAAGTTCCACCGAACTTCATGACCAGACGGCTATAGTCCGTCTCTGGGATAGCCCCCGTCATACCGGTATCCAATTCTCATGCCCCGTAATCGGGGTCGTGTTGCACTTGCGTCGGGAAGAAAGGCAGTCCATCCCTTGGCTCATGTCCGCTTCTAACGACACCGGCGCCAAGCGCAAACCCCAAACCACGCAGGGTTTTACCGAAAACACGCAGGCCTCCGCGATAGAACGTGCCGAGGGGCCCAGTATCGACCCCGCCGATGTGGCACGTTTTTCCGCTCAGGCGGCAGAATGGTGGGACGCCAAGGGGCCTTTTGCGCCGCTTCACCGCTTTAATCCGGCGCGCCTTAAATTCGTGCGTGACCGCGTGGCGGACCATTACGGGCTGAACCCGAACACCCGCGCGCCCTTCGCCGGCATGACCCTGATCGATATCGGTTGCGGTGGTGGCCTGCTGGCCGAGCCGATGCGCCGCATGGGCTTTGACGTGACGGCGCTGGATGCATCGAGCGAGAATATCGGCACGGCTCGCGCCCACGCCGATCAAGTTGGATTGGACATCAACTATCGCGCCGCGACCGTCGAGCAGATCGTCGCCGAGGGTGCCGGACCGTTCGATGTCGTGCTGACGATGGAAGTGATTGAGCACGTCGCCGATCCGGGCGAGTTCATCCGTACCTGCTCGAAACTGGTCAAACCGGGCGGCATCCTGATTGTTGCTACCCTGAACCGGACGTTGAAGAGTTTGCTGCTGGGCAAGTTCGCGGCGGAGTACGTCCTGCGCTGGGTTCCGGCTGGAACTCACGACTGGCGCCAGTTCCTCGAGCCCGACGAAATCCGCGACATGCTCAAGTCCGAGCCTCTGACAGTCACCGGACCGTTCGGACTGGAATACAACCCTCTGACCGACAAGTGGAAAGAGGGCGACGCCGGCATCAACTATATGATGGTGGCGGTCAGGGAGGGGTAATCCCCTCCCCGTCATGCCATTAGTGCTTGGTTTCGCGCAGCAGCGACAGGTCGTACCCCAGTTCGCGGGCGCGGTTGTAGAGCATCTGGCGCTGTTCCGTCGTGACATTGGCCTGGCGGCTCAGGATCCAGAGGTTGCGGCCCGACGGCTCGCCCACAATCGACCAGCTATAGTCGTCTGCGTGGTCCAGAACCCAGTAATCGCCAACGTAGAACGGGCCGAAGAACGATAGCTTCAGCTTGGTGTTGTTGCTGCCTTCGACAACCTTACCCTTGGCAGTCGCCTCGCGATATTCGCCATCAACGGAGTCCTGACGGCAGGCGTTGGTGACACCAATCTGGCCATCTTCCAGCAGGCGATATTCGGCCGTCACAGCTTCACAGCCTTTCTGATAGCCGAATTCGTAGCGGGCCAGCTCGTACCACTTGCCGAGATAGCGATCGAGATCGACGGCCTTAGCCGGCTCCGGAACGTTGGCGTTACCGGACGGGCCTTGGCGGGCGATGGTGGCGCAGGCCCCCAGAGCCAGAACTCCGGCAAGGGCAGCACCAACGAGAAGAAGTTTGGGGAGGGGGGATTTGTTTTGCATGCAGTCCAAACTTCGCAAAGCTGGACAATGTTCCCTTATGCCAGCTCGCGTTCCATATACCGGGCATCATCGCCATAGCTGGCCAGCTTGGCCGCCATGCCTTCGGGGTTCATGACGCGAAAACCGTTCCGCTCCCAAAAGCCGGATGCGTTGTTTACGGCGACCAAGGACAAACGGTTGTATCCCGCGGCAAGAGATTGTTCTGCCAGTGCCTCTACGACCGGGCGGGTATATCCCCCGCCGCGCAGGTCGGGATGGATTGCCAGATCGTGCAGGTAAATCCCATCAGCCTGATCCGGCAGCGCCTCGATCTGCGTGTTGAGGGCGGGCGCGGCATAGCGTTGCCACGGATAGGCAACGAGATATCCAACCACCTTTCCGTCATCACCTGCCAAGGCGAAACATCCCGACGGATTGAGCGCCAAACGGTTGGCAAAACAGGCAAGGTCCTCGGGGTGATCGGGGAATGACAATTGGGCCACCTCGACCACGCCGTCCAGATCGGCCTCGGTCATGGCCCGCCAGATCGGTTGGGTGGAGGTATCGTGCGGGACGGACATGAAGAGGCTCCTGAAACAATAGCTGAACGCTCTATAGCGGCAAAAGATCGAAGGTGGGTTGGCCGCGCCAAAAACGCCAGCAGCGTTGCCGTAAGGGCGATCACCTGACACTGCGTCGCCTACCTGCAGACGAGGTCGAGCAGGGCCCGAGTATTCCAAGGCAGCCCCCGCAACGTGGCTGAACTGGCCGCTTGCAGCGCCTCGTTTTCACCGATTTTCTGACGCTGTCAGTTGGCCTTTGACGGGTCCGGCACGTCGGGCAACGGCATGCAGGGCACGCCGTCGTCCTTCAGCTTTTTGATGTCGTTAGGAGTGGCCTCGCCATAGATTTCGCGCTGCTCGCTGCGGCCTTCGTGGATGTCGCGGGCCTCGCGGGCGAAGGCATCGCCGACGTATTCGAAGTTTTCCTCGACGTGGCTGCGGACCTCGCGGGCGGCCTGCATCATCATGGTCTGCATAGCCTTCAGCGCATCGGGCTTGAGGCCGTCGCTCTTTTTGGTGCCGGTGACGGCGGGGGCCATGATCTGCTTGCGCACCTGACGCGAGGCGCAGAACGGGCATTCGACAAGGCCGCGGGCGGACTGGTCGTCATAGTCGGAAGACGAGGCGAACCACGCCTCGAAGCCGTGGTCCTGATCACAAACAAGCGCGTAGCGGATCATTGGGGCGAGACAAATGAACGGTCGTGCGTCAGCGCCGGAATGGCCTTGCGGGCGCGGTCCACCGCTGACAGGTCTAGCGTGGCGTGAAGCACTGCGGGGCGGTCATGGTCAAGACGGGCAACGACCTCGCCCCACGGATCGATGACGAGGGAATGGCCCCAGGTCTTGCGGCCATCCTCGTGCTCTCCGCCCTGTGCGGGGGCCAGAACGAAGCTGCCAGTTTCAATGGCGCGGGCGCGCAGGAGGACTTCCCAATGCGACTCGCCCGTCGGGCGGGTGAAGGCGGCGGGAACGGTGATGATCTTGGCCCCGCCGTGCGCCAGTGCGCGGTGCAGATAGGCGAAGCGCACGTCGTAACAGATGGTCAGACCCAGCCCACCCCAAGGGGTATCGGCGACAACAGCTTCGGCACCGGGGCGGATTACAGCGCTTTCGCGCCACCGCTCGCCGGTGTCCAGATCGACGTCAAAGACGTGCATCTTGTCGTAGCGGGCGGTGATGTTGCCGTTCGGGTCGATCAGCAGGCTGCGATTGGCGGCGCGGTCATCATCGTCTGCGCCCGAGCGGACAATGACCGAACCGATCAGGATCCAGACCTTAAGCTCTTCGGCCAGTTTTTGCAGGCCCGCAACGGCGACGTCAGAGCCTTCATCCGTCAGGGCTTCCTCGCGCAGGCCCTTCCTCTGTTCAAGGAAGTTGGTGCCTTCGGGCGTGAGGATCAGTTCGGCCCCTTTCAGGGCCGCCTGACGGATCATGGGCGTAATGTGTTCCAGCCCCTTGGCCGCCGTCGCAGGCGTGGTCGTCTGGATCAGAGCCACTTGGAGGCTGGAACTCATTTTGCGGCCCTTAAATCAGGCAGCCAGCAGCGGGTCGAGACCGCCCTTGGCGTCCAGAGCGTGGATGTCGTCGCAGCCGCCGATGTGCTGGTCGTTGATGAAGATTTGCGGGAAGGTGGCAGCGCCGTTCGAGCGCGCGACCATCTCGGCCTTCTTCTCCGGGTCGTTCGAGGCAACGATCTCGGTATAGGCAGCGCCCTTGCGATCCAGCAGCGACTTGGCGCGGATGCAATAGGGGCAACCCGGCTTGGTATAGATAACGACTTCAGCCACAGGTTTACTCCGTGCAGATAGGGGATGGGGACCGGAAGAACGTCCGGATCACCGGTTTGGTTGTCTATTTAGGGACTTCGCGCGCCCCATGCACCCCCGCAATAACGGCCAAATCCACAGCCAAGGCTCCGGCGTCCAGAAGAGCGCGGGCGCAGACATCTGCTGTGGCCCCGGTCGTCAGCACATCATCGAGCAGAAGAACGCGCTTTCCGACTACGCGTGACGCCTGTCGCGGGCTGACGCTGAAAGCGCCTTTGACGTTGAGGCGGCGTCCGCGAAGCGAGCGTCCTCCTTGTGTCGCCGTGACACGGGTGCGCTTCAGGGTATCGGGCAGATAGACCAAGCCCCTTTGGCGCGCGAGCGGGCGGGCGATTTCGGCGCACTGGTTGAACCGGCGCCGAAGCAGCCGCAGCGGGTGAAGCGGCACAGGAATGATCACATCGCAGTCGCGGATCAGCGGATCAGCGGAACGACTGATCCAGCGGGCGAACAAAGCCGCGTGGGATTGTTCGTCCCCGTGCTTCAGCCCGAGGATCAGGCCGCGAGAATGTTCGTCATAAAGGCAGGCCGCACGGGCTCTGGCAAAAATGTGCGGACGCTGCGTACAGACCAGACACCTCTGGCCCGCCTCCAGTTCGTATTCGAACGGCAGGCCGCAGCCGTCACAGACGGGGTCTTCCAAAAAGGTGATGCGACTGAAGGCTCCGGCGCTGAGACCCATGCCGGACACGCCTGCCACGCCGTCCAGACTGGCGGGCGGCAGCACCAGATCGACCAAAGATCGACCCGCATTGCGCAGCTTAATCCCCCAAAGGCCTTTCCATTCGGCCCGCGAGCCGTCATTTACCCCCGACATGAGCGCCCCCTCTTCCGGTCCCCCGATTATTTTTGACGCCGCCCGACGTTCCCACCGTCTGGCGCGTGCGCAGAGCCTGTTCCCCAAGGCCGATTTCCTGCACCGCAGGGCCGCCGAAGATGCCGCCCATACGCTGTCGGCCATCCTGCGCGAGTTTGGGCGCGGCGTCGATCTGTCTCCGCATGGGGGCCTGTTGGCCGAAGCGCTGGAAGGCACGCCCGCGGAGGCCCGGATCGGCGCGATTGAAACGGTGGGCAGCGTCGAGGAACGTGCCGCACCCGGCGCGCAGCCATTGGGTCTGGACGACCAGTCGGTTGATCTGGTGGTCAATCTGTTCGGCCTGCACTGGGCCAATGATTTGCCCGGCGCACTGGCGCAAATCCGGCGCGCTCTGCGTCCGGACGGCCTGTTCATCGGTAGCCTGTTCGGGGCCGCAACCCTGAAAGAACTGCGTAGCGTCCTGACCGATGCCGAACTTGAGGTACGCGGCGGGGCGCAGGCGCGGGTTTCGCCCTTTGCGGATGGCTTTGACGGTGCAGCGCTGTTGCAGCGTGCAGGCTTTGCGCTTCCGGTATCGGACGTCGATCGCCTGACAGTGCGTTATCGCGATCCGTTCAGCCTGATGCGCGACCTTCGCGCAATGGGCGAGACGAATGTTCTGGCGGGCGAGATCAAACCGCTGAACCGCGCCATTCTGGCCCGCGCGGCCGAGCTCTATGTCGAGCGATATGCCGAGGACGACGGCCGTATTCCTGCGACGTTCGAGATGGTGCATCTGGCCGGATGGGCTCCGGACGACAGCCAGCAAAAACCGGCCAAGCGCGGCTCGGCCAAGATGCGGCTGGCCGACGCGCTCAATGTTCGCGAAGTGACGGGTAAAGAAGGCGGTTAATCGCCTTCGCCACCCTCGCTGCCACCGCTACCGCTGAGGGCTGCGGTGACCTTTTCCATCACATATTGCCACTTGGCCATAACGCCATCGCCGGTGGCCGCCAGTGCCGAGATGACGACCAGTGCGATCAGGCCGGCAATCAGGCCGTATTCGATCGCCGTCGCACCGCCTTCGTCGAGTGCGTAGTCCTTGATTGTCATCATCATTCTGCACCCCTCCGACAGTCGCCTGTCAGATCAAATCTCTAAGCCACGCCACGAGGGGTTCGTCCGCGGGCGGCATTGGATAGTCCAAAAGCTTGCCCGGTTTCACCCACGCCAGAGCACTGTGCTCCTTGGCGACCACGGTGCCCGACCACCTACGGCAAAGGTAGAGTGGCATCAGTAGGTGAAATTTTTCGTAACCGTGACTGGTAAACACGAAGGGAGCGAGACACGCCTCCTTCACGTCGATGCCAAGCTCTTCTTTCAGTTCGCGAATTAGGGCCTGCTCGGGCCGCTCACCGGGTTCGACCTTGCCGCCCGGAAACTCCCACAGGCCCGCCAGCTGTTTGCCTTCGGGGCGCTGGGCGATGAGGATGCGGCCATCCGTATCGATCAGCGCCACCGCGACCACGAGCACGGTGGGGACATTCCCCGAAGCGGCAGTATCGGTCACGAACGATAGTCCCCGTTAATCTCGATGTAGCGCTTGGTCAGATCGCAGGTCCAGACGGTGGCCGACGCACGACCCGAAGCGACGTGGACCGTGATGTCGATCTCGTCGTTCTTCATATAGGCGCTCATCACCTCTTCATTGTAGTCGGCCGCAGGTGCGCCATCGACAGCGGCGGTGTGGGGACCAAAGAAGATGGCGAGGCGGTCGCGGTCCACGGCTTCCTCGGTCTTGCCGACGGCCATGACGATACGGCCCCAGTTGGCGTCTTCACCCGCAATGGCGGTTTTCACCAGCGGGCTGTCGGCGATGGACTTGGCCAGTTTGCGGGCCGAGGCCGGAGAGGCGGCACCTTCGACGGTGACCTTGACGAATTTGGTTGCGCCCTCGCCGTCCTTCACCAGCTGGTGGGCGAGGTCGAGCATGACCTGTTCCAGAGCGCGCGAGAAATCCTTAAGGCGGCGGTCGCCGACGCGGCCGATGCGCGGCGCGCCCGAGGTGCCGGTCGCAAAGATCAGGGCCGTGTCATTGGTCGAGGTATCGCCATCGACCGTAACCGAGTTGAAGGTAGTGCGAACGTGCAGGTTCAGCAGCGCCTTCAGAACCGGAGGTGCGATATCGGCATCCGTCACGATAAAGGCCAGCATGGTCGCCATATCCGGCGCGATCATACCCGAGCCCTTGGCGATGCCCGAGATGCGTACCTTCACGCCCTCGATCTCGCACTCGGCGGTGGAGCCCTTGGGGAAGGTGTCGGTGGTCATGATGCCAGCACCGGCCTTGGCCCAGTTGTCGGCACTCAAGCCCGCTTCGATTTCCGACAGTTTGGCGGTGATCTTGGTATCATCCAGAACCACACCGATCACGCCGGTCGAGGCCAGCATGACGTCGCGCTGGCGGCAGTCGAACTTCTTGGCGGCAGCCGCAGCGGTGGCCTTGGCGGCATCGGCACCGGCCTTGCCCGTGAAGGCATTGGCGCAACCGGCGTTGATCACCATCAGCTTGACGCCTTCGCCACCCTTGTCGGTGTCGAGTTGCTTCTTGCACCAGTCGACTGGAGCCGAACCAACGTTGTGGCGCGTAAACACGCCCGCGCAGTTGGCCCCGTCGGGGAAGTGGAACACCACCAGATCGTCGCGCTCGTGCTTGTAGAAGCCTGCGCGTGCCGTGGCGATTTCCACGCCGTTGATCGGCGGAAGCTCGGGGAACGGCACAGCCAGCGGCGAGATAATTAGACCCGGCTTTCCTGCCGCAGGCGTCGTGGTCTTGGCCGGCTGGGTCGCCCGCTTGATCACCGAGGTCAGCGGATCAAGTGCCTTCTCGATAGCGGATTCGATTTTTTGACCGGTCGAGACGGGCTTAACGGGGGGACGGCTCATGAAGCAGATCCAGACGATGCAGGCTTAGGGGAAGTGGAATTGGCGGGTGTAGAAGCAGTAGCAGCAGGCGGCGTTTGCGGCGCAGAACGCGGCGGGTCAATCTCGAATTCAACCTTGGCCTTGCCGCGAAGCTGCTCCAGCAGTTGTCGGACGCCCTCATAGGTCAGGTATCGGACGATGACGGGGCGGGCCTGCTCCAGTGTTGGCGGGGTTTCGGCGCGGCGGTCCTCGATGCGCAGAACCGCCCAGCGGCCATCAACGGCGACCGGACCAACCAGGGCTCCGGCGGGCTTGTCGGCAATGGCTGCGGCGTAGGCAGCGGGCAGCAGATCGGGTGTGGCATAGCCGAGATCTCCACCCAGGGCGCGCGAGGTCTCGTCGATGGAACGCTGGGCGGCGACGGCCTCAAAGGCTGTCCCCTGCCCCAGAAGCGCAACGACGGCATCGGCCTGTTCGCGGGTTTCGCTGAGGATCAGGCGCAGGCGGACTTCGTCGGACTGTTTGGCGCGGCGCTGTTGCTCCGCATACAGGCGCGCAACAGCCTGTTCGGACACGGCCTTGTTCACCACCGTCTCGACCAGCATATCGCCCAGAATGCGCTGGCGCACGGCTTCGAGACGGCGTTGGGCCGCCGGACTATTGTCCAGTCCACGACGTTCGGCTTCGCTGGCCAGAAGGCTCTGGTCGATGACCTCGTCGAGCACACGGCGGAAAAGCTCGGACGAAACATCCAAGGGCTCGCCTTCGCTGATCAGGCCTTGCGCTACCGCTTCGCGGCGAACATCCGAGGCCCAGATTTCATGTTTTTCGACACGGGCAACAACCCGATCGCCCGCGTCGGGATGGGCTGTATCGGGATTGTCCCCACACGCCGCCAGCACCAGACCCATGCCCAGTACAATCCCGGCCGCCGTGATGCGGGCGCGGCTCAACGATCTGGAAGTCTTGGACAATATCACGAAGGACGGGTGCGAATTAGGCATCGGGCACTCCCGTATCGGGGTGGACAACAGCCGCAGAGGCTGCGGGCGACGACAGCCTGTGCGCGTGCAGCAAACACTGCTCGCGTTGACAGGCCCTAGGTGGGTGCTTAAGTCCAGCCTTCGCCCAAGTCGAGGGGTTTCCGATTGGATGGGTGAGCCTTTGGTCGCGTGCCGTGAGTGCGCAGGTCCGGGTTCCACCAGTCACTACCCCCGATTAGGCGTGAGCTATCATTTCTCTGAGCCTTAAAACGCTCGCCCGTTTCGGATCGCCCATGCTCGGCTTTGCCAAGAAATTCTTCGGTTCCTCCAATGACCGCAAGGTCAAGACCTTCATGGCCGAGGTGCAGAAAATCAATGCACTAGAGCCTAAGTTCGAGGCACTGTCCGACGACGAACTGCGCATGATGACGCAGACGTTCCGTGACCGGATCGAAGGCGGCGAGAAGCTGGACAAACTCCTGCCGGAAGCCTTCGCCGTTGCCCGCGAAGCCTCCAAGCGCGTTCTGGGCCAGCGCCAGTATGACGTGCAGCTGACCGGCGGTATGATCCTGCATGAAGGCGGTATTGCCGAAATGCGTACCGGCGAGGGCAAGACCCTTGTGGCTGTGGCACCGGTTTACCTGAATGCGCTTCTGGGCAAGGGCGTCCACGTCGTGACCGTGAACGACTATCTGGCCCGCCGCGACGCCGAGACGATGGGCAAGGTCTATCGCTTCCTCGGTCTCGAAGTCGGCGTGATCGTCAATGGCTTGAGCCAGGGCCAGCGCCAGATGGCCTACAATGCCGACATCACCTACGGCACCAACAACGAATTCGGCTTTGACTATCTGCGCGACAACCTCGTGTACGACCGTCGCGAGATGGTGCAGCGTCCGCACCACTTCGCCATCGTCGACGAAGTTGACTCGATCCTGATCGACGAAGCCCGTACCCCGCTGATCATCTCGGGCCCGACCGAAGACCGTTCGGACTTCTACAAGATCGTCGACGTTCTGGTGAAGGAACTGGTCAAGGACACGGAAACCTTCGACCTCGACGAGAAGCAGCGTCAGGCGCTTCTGACCGAGCTGGGCTCGGAGCGCATCGAAGACATGCTGCGTGAAGCCGGTCACCTCGTGGACGGTACCGAGGACCTGTACGATCCGCTGAACGTCTCGCTCGTTCACCACGTGAACCAGGCCCTGCGCGCCAACACCCTGTATCAGCGCGACAAGGACTACATCATCAAGGACGACGAGGTTGTCCTGATCGATGAATACACCGGTCGTATGATGACCGGCCGCCGTCTGTCCGAAGGCCTGCACCAGGCGCTGGAAGCCAAGGAAGACGTCAAGATCCAGCCCGAGAACCAGACGCTGGCCTCGGTGACGATCCAGAACTATTTCCGCCTCTACGAAAAGCTGTCGGGTATGACCGGTACGGCTTCGACCGAGGCACAGGAGTTCATGGACATCTACAAGATGGACGTCCTTGAAGTTCCGACCAACCGTCCGATCCAGCGTAAGGATTACGACGACGAGGTATACCGCACGTTCAAGGAAAAGAACGTCGCCATCGTCAAGCAGATCGCCGAGTGCCACGTAAAGGGTCAGCCGATCCTCGTCGGCACCGTGTCGATCGAAAAGTCCGAAGAGCTGTCGGAACTGCTCAAGACCTACGAGTACAAGGTCGAGCTGAGCCGCGAGCTGAAGCCTGAATACAAGGGACGCGAGAAGGAAGCCCAGAAGGTCGGTGATGAGGCCTACAACATCACCTACAAGACCGGTCGCGGCATCCCGCACAACGTCCTGAACGCACGCCAGCACGAACAGGAAGCCTTCATCGTTGCCGAAGCCGGTCTGCCGGGTGCTGTAACGATCGCCACCAACATGGCCGGTCGCGGTACCGACATCCAGCTGGGCGGCAACATCGAAATGCGCATGCAGCGCTGGCTGCAGGAACAGCGCAACATGGCCGCTGTGGTCACGCCGGAACAGACGGCGGCCAAGGAAGCCGAGATCAAGGCCGAAATCGCCGTCGCCAAGGAAAAGGCTCTGGCCGCTGGCGGTCTGTTTGTTCTGGGTACCGAGCGTCACGAAAGCCGCCGTATCGATAACCAGCTGCGCGGTCGTACCGGTCGTCAGGGTGACCCGGGTACCTCGAAATTCTACCTGTCGTGCGAAGACGACCTGCTGCGTATCTTCGCCGGTGACCGTCTGGACGCCATCATGAAGTCGTTCGGCGTGGCCGAGGGCGAGGCTATCAGCCACCCGTGGCTGAACCGCGCCGTCGAGACCGCGCAGAAGCGCGTCGAAGCCCGCAACTACGACATGCGCAAGAACGTGCTGAAGTACGACGACGTCGTGAACGACCAGCGCAAGGCCGTGTTCGAGCAGCGTCAGGAATTCATGGATTCCAACGACCTGTCCGAACTGGTCGCCGACTTCCGTCAGGACGTCATCAGCGATCTGGTCGAGCGCTACATGCCGCCCAAGGCCTATGCCGAGCAGTGGGACATTGAAGGTCTGGACGAGAAGGTGAAATACACCCTCGGCCTCGACCTGCCGCTGCGTGAGTGGGCCGCCGAAGAAGGCGTGTCGAACGAAGAGTTCGAAGAGCGCCTGAACGCCGCTGCCAACGCCCACGCCGCAGAGCGCGAAGAGATGATCGGTGTCGAACAGACCCGCAATCTCGAGAAGCAGTTCATGCTGCAAATGATCGACATGCAGTGGCGCGAGCACCTTGTGCACCTCGACCATCTGCGCGGCGTCATCGGCCTGCGTGGCTATGGCCAGCGTGACCCGCTGAACGAATACAAGACCGAGGCTTTCAACCTGTTTGAGAACCTGCTGCACGACCTGCGTCACAACGTGACCCGCTGGTTGATGACGGTCGAGTTCCGCTTCCAGCCGCCGCCGGAAATGGAAATGCCGGAGTTCCAGGAAATCCACCTCGCACCGGGAACGGGCGAGAACCAGATGGCCGATCCGGCCGCGCAGAACCCTGAAGGTATGCTGCAGGGTGATGACCGCTCCAAGCTGCCGGTCGAGGCTCTGCCGGAAGGTTGGGAACGCACCAACCGTAACGGCGACTGCCCGTGCGGATCGGGCCGCAAGTTCAAACACTGCCACGGTAGTTTGGTTTGAGCAGGGCGGGCTTTTGGCCCGCCGCCGCTAAGCTCGCCCTCGCGCAGGCTCTCGGCTTGAGCGGCAGAAATCACTAAAAAGTTCAGGGGTGGGAGCTGTGGCTTCCACCCCTTTTCTTTTGGGTCTTTCCCGTATCTCTGTAAGGTGGGGCCATGTTGAAGCACCGTTTTACCCGCGCTCTTTCGCTTGATCCGCAACGGCTGCATTTCGCGGGGCACAGCCACCATCTTTGGCCGGATGTTACCTTCGATGCCCAGGTGAGGGCCTGGGCCGAGGCCAACCATTATGCCGACCGCAAATGGGACCTGATCTTCGCAGAAGTCATTCCGGCGGCGCAGGGGCATGTGGCAAGGCAGTTGGGACTGTCATCCCCCGATAGTGTCGTCTTCACGTCCAACACCCATGACCTGCTGTTGCGCGTCGTCTCGGCCGTTGAAAAGAAGCCGGTGCGCATCCTGTCGACGGACGGCGAGTTTCATTCCTTCCGCCGTCAGGCCGAGCGCTGGGAGGAAGCGGGAGACGTTGTCGTTACACGCATCCCCCTGGCCCCCATCGAGACCTTCGAAGACCGCTTCTTGCAAGCTGCGCAGGCGGGCGGGCACGACCTGATTTTCGTCAGTCAGGTCTTCTTCCGCACGGGTCAGTTGAGCGGCGGTATGGAGGCGCTGGCCGCGCTGTCACAGCCTGCGGGCCCTTGGGTGGTCATCGACGGCTATCATGGCTTCATGGCGACGCCGACAGACCTGTCGCCCATCGAAGACCGCGTCTTCTATCTGGCGGGCGGGTATAAATATGCGATGGCTGGCGAAGGGGCCTGCTTCCTGCATGCTCCGCCGGGGTTCGGGCCGCGTCCCGCGGTCACGGGCTGGTTTGCGGAGTTCGGTGAACTGGAAGGGCCCGCGGGCGGTGTCGGCTATCGCACCGATGGCGGCCGCTTCTGGGGTGCCACCTTTGATGTCAGTGCGCTTTACCGGTTCAATGCCGTGCAGGACATGCTGTCCGAGGAAGGCGTTTCGGTGACCGACATGGCCGCGCATTCACGCGGACTGATGCAAACGTTCCAGACGGCCTTGCAAGATGCCGACGATACGATCTGGGCCGAGGCCGAGTGGCTGAACCCTGTAGATGGCGACGGGCCGCGCGCCAGATTCCTCGCCATTCGTCATCCCAAGGCTGCCGACATTCGCGCCCGATTGATCGAGCACCATGTCATCACCGACGTGCGCGACGATGTGATCCGCTTCGGGTTCGGCCCCTATCAGGACGAAGGCGACGTCAAGCGGCTGATCGACATCTGCGGTACGATCTAGGCCCTAATAGAAGAGCGACTCCGCATCCTTCTCGGCCTTGGGCGGGGCCGTATTCAGCTCGCGCGGCGCGGGCCTCGGCCTCGTCGTTTGCGGACGTGTCGCTTGGGGGCGAGGTGCGGCCGCTGGACGTTCGCTTTGAGACTGTACGGTTTCGGAACTGATGCCCGCGCCGACGTCCCCCGGTAGCAGAGGCGAAGGCGTGCGGTATTCGCTGCCTTCGCTGTTCTCTGACTGTTCCGGCCATTCGACACGCGGATCCTCGCTGTAGTTCAGGCGAGGATAGCGGTCGTCGAAATCATCGGCTTCGTCGGGGCGCGCGTCATCGTAGGCAGGCGCTGGCTCAGGCGATGGAGCCAGCGGGCGAGCCATTCCCTCGCCAGTGAGCCGCAAGGCATAGCGCGCTTCATTGACGGCGGCAGGACGCTGGCACAGGCACGCTGCAAGCTGGTTCGCTCCGTCGCGCCAAATAATCAGGGGGAAGCGGTCGTCCTTGGCCCCGTGGCCGACCCGCTCCATCAGGGTTCGGGACAAGGCCGCAGCTTCTGCGCGCACGGCGAGGCGTCGAGGCGATACGGCGACGGGCTCTATGCCAATGGCGGTCCAGTGCTCCGCGCGCATCGACATCCACTCGGCCAGAAGGTCGATATTTTGGGTGAGCCACAACTCGGCCACGGTCGCATCCTCGGCAGCACCGCCATGCCCGGACGGGACCATAATGACGCGAACCTCGCGGCCTTGCTCGGCCAGTTCTATCGCGTCGTTGAGCAGCCATTCTTCCAGACGGGGCGCGGAACGCGGAGCGATGACATAAACGGGGCGCTCACCCCTGTTCAGCGAAATATAGGGAGCCGATGCCAGCAGGGCTTCGAGCGGAGCTGGATCATTGACGACGTGCAGGGGTTGGTTGCGCGCCGAAAGGCTCCACCATCCCATAATACCGACGCCCGCCAGCAACAGTCCCAGGCCAACACCCGCGATCACTGCGGCAGCGATCTTCCTGTTCGCGCTCTTACCGGCCAAGTTCGGCCACCAGATCCGTCACAGTCCTGCGCACAGCATCCGGATGCGTCATGGGGAACAGGTGCCCTCCCCCTTCGACGGTGGAAATCTTTAGATCCCGTCCGGCGCTAGGCCGGATGGTCCCGCATAGGCTGCCATGCTCGGCGCGCAGAATACGGACCGGCCCTCTATACTGTCGAAGAGCGCGCCACGGATTGTGGGCTTGCGACGAATAGTTGGACGCTTCCCATTGCGGCGAGCATGCCAGTTTCACGCCATCTGCCGTCTCAAGCAGGCCATCGGCCAGATAGTCGCGAAGAACTTCGTCGGGCCATCCCTTGAAGGCCCCGCGCCCCTTCCAGGACGCAAACGCCTGATCACGGGTCTCGAAAACCGAACGCCGACGCAGGGTGGATTTGACGATCGAACTTTGTGCGACGACGCGGTCCAGAACCGGTAGCTGGAAAGCCGCCACGGTGGGCTTGGGCCAGATGACCGGATCGAGCAGCAAAAGTCCTTTGACGCGATCCGGTACCTGAGCGGCGGCCAAGAGGCTGCTGGTACCCCCGATGGAATGGCCGCCTAGCAAAAGCGACGGACTGTCGGTCGCCTCGATCAGGCTGATCAGATCATCGCGGTGATCGTGCCAGTTGCGCCGCCCCATAGTCTGGGGTGGCAGGTTCGAGCGCCCGTGCCCGCGAAGATCGGGGGCCCAGATGCGAAACTGTTTGGCGAGTGGCAGCAAAAGCTGCCGATACGTCATGGCGTTAAAGCCATTGGCGTGGGCAAACACCATGTCAACCGGACGATGGCCCGGACCGAAATCCAGCACCGCCATATCGCCTTCGCCCCATCGGTTGCGGATGGGGACTGTCAAACGCCGCGGCTGGGCGGCATCGCTACCGTCCATCAAGCCGACACCTGACAGTGAGCGCATTTGCCGTGGCCCTCGATCGTGGTGTGCTGGATGTCATAGCCGGCCGCCTTGGCCGCCGCGCCGAGACCAAGTTCGCTCAACGGAACAGCCACTTCAGCGGTCGAGCCGCAGCAATCGCAGATAAGGAAGGCCGCCGCATGGGCGCGTACATCATCTCCGTGCGCGGAGCAGGCCACATAGGCGCTGATGGAAGCAATGCGATGCACCGCCCCGCGTCGCTCCAGAAACTCCAGCGCGCGATAGACGGTCGGGGGCTTGGCCGCCTCTCCGTTTGCACCGAAACGCGCAATCAGATCATAGGCTTTGACCGGCTCGCCTGCGGTCAGCAGCAGTTCGAGAACGCGGCGACGCGGAGCCGTCATCCGCTCGCCCTCCGAGACGCATGACGCCTCGACACCATCCAGAATGCGCTCGACCTCGCCCGCGGAGCGGGCCTTGTCGAGGTGGTCGTGATCACAGGGCGAGTTCATGACACAGAGCTAAGGTTTCCGACGGCTCGTCGCAACCTGATTGACGTCCGGGACTAGGCGTCAGCACGAAATCGTGGTTCACAAATACCCTTGCTCGTTTGCCGTTCACCTCACGTTGGGCTAGAACGCGCCTCCTTTCTGTCCAGAAGATCAAAAGTTTCTATGACCGACACCACTGCTCAAGACGCTGGCAACCTGGCCGGCAACGTTCTCTTCTACTCGCAACCCGAGCCGCTGTCGGTGGAAGCCCACGGCAAGCTGGGCGTGACCTCGGTTGAAAAGCCGTACGCCTTCGTCGGCCAGACCAACATCGTTCCGGTGACGGTAACGGAGTTCGCTCCGGCGGCTCTGTCGTACCCGGTCATCTTCGTGGGCGAGACCAAGCAACCGGTCGTCGCCATGGGCCTGAACGCCAACGACAACCTGTTCGTGACCGACGGTGAATTCCGTGCGGACGCCTACATCCCGGCCTACGCCCGTCGTTATCCGTTCGTCTTCGCCAACGATGACGTGCAGCAGCGCCTGATCCTGTGCATCGATCGTGCTGCACCGTACTTCGTTGAAGGTGGCGACACCCCGCTGTTCGAAGGCAATGAGCCGAGCGCCTACGTCAAGAACGCGATGGAGTTCTGCAACAACTTCGAACAAGAGCGCCTGCGCACCGAGTCGTTCGTCAAGCTGCTGACCGAACTCGACCTGTTCGAAGTGCGTGAAGCCACCTTCACCCCGCGCAACGCCGACGGCAGCCTGGGCACCGTCCAGAAGCTGGCCGAGTACTTCGCCGTCTCGGAAGACAAGCTGAAGAAACTGCCTGCCAAGAAGCTGGTTGAACTTCGTGACAACGGCGCACTGGGCCAGATCTACGCCCACCTCGTTTCGCTGGCTGGCTGGGATCGTCTGATCGCCATGGCTCTGACCCGCGCGAACGCAGCGCCTGCCAACGCCTAATCGGCGCTGGCCTCTGAATGAAGAACGCCCCGCAGACAGACTGCGGGGCGTTTTTTATTGTCGCGATACCAGTGCCCGCGTCAGGCAGGAAAAGACCAGCCGTCCCGCCTCGTCCAACAGATCCTGCTGGGCGATGACCACGCCCTTGGAATCGCCTACCGGATCCTTGCCCATGATGGTCACCCGACCGCGCAGCAGTTCGCCCACCGGCGGGTTGCGCATGAAGCGGACACCATCAACGGCCAGAAGCTTGAAGCCCGACCAGCGCGAGCACACATCCTGACTGAGGCGGCACCACAGGGCATACACCATGGGATCCGGTGCGCCGTAGCCTTCGTCCCAACCCGGCAGGAAACGCTCGACAAAGACCTTTAACGACGCCTCGTCCACAGCCACGACGCCGGTACCCAGCACCTGACCGATTTCGATCTGTTCGAAAGTCACGTTCAGCAGATCGCCCATAACATCACCCTCCAGCGAAGGCCCATGTTGCCCCGCTACCCGCCCCTGTCGAGCGCAAAAAGAAAGGGCGGCCCTAAGGCCGCCCGAAGTCGCATCATCGAGAAATGAGGTGCGTACCACCGGACGGGAACTCACATTCACGTCCACCAGCACGCAACATCACAACGTTATCGGATAATCGTCGGTTCCGTCGATGAAAATCAGCTGCGTTGTGCCGGATGGAAGAACAGGGCCTGGCTGATAGCGGCCTTTACGGTTTCCGGCTGGAACGGCTTGGTGATGAGGAAGGTCGGTTCGGGACGTTCGCCCGTCAGCAGACGCTCCGGGAAGGCCGTGATGAAGATCACCGGTACGTCCAGGCTTTGCAGGATTTCCTTCACCGCATCGATGCCCGACGAACCGTCGGCCAGCTGGATGTCGGCCAGAACCAGACCCGGACGGTGCTGACGAACGGCCTCGACAGCTTCGGTGTGGGTTGCCGCCGTGCCGGTGACGCGGTGACCCAGTTCGCGGACCAGGCTTTCGATGTCGGCAGCGATGATGGCTTCGTCTTCGATAATGAGGACGTCGGTCGCCAGTTCGGCATCAATGTCGGCTTGAGCCTGAGAAATCAGACGCTCGACAGCCGAGACATCGATATCCAGAATCTGGGCCGCCTCGGACGGCGTGAAGCCTTCCAGCGACGTCAGCAGGAAGGCCTGACGCGAAGCCGGCGAAATCTTCATCAGACGACGCGCGGCATTGTTCTCGTCGGACGACGCAGCAGCAGAGTCATGATCCTCAAGCTGGGCCCCCGTGGAGGACCAGATGGCATGGAAGATGTGGTAAAGGGCTACTCGTGGCGTCATGTCGGCCGGAAGTTGACGCTCGCCTGCAGCAAGCGCCTCAAGGGCAACACGGACGTAGTGATCACCGGTAGATTGGTCACCGGTCAAAGCACGCGCAAAACGCCGAACATACGGAAGGTGTGGCGCTAATCTTGCCAGAAGGCTCATTCTGGAAATCCCCGATGTCGTTGACGGACAATTCAGCCATACGACGGAAAGGTTAAACGAAGAACCTTAGCCGCAGTTCCAACCTTTACCGTACGTTTTACATATTTCAGCTAGGGTGCCGGAACAGTAAAGCCTGTAGACGCGTTAAGCACACATACGTGTCCGGCCGAGCAGGGTCGGAGCGGGGGACGGTCCGAGAGTTTATGTCTGAAAAATCTCAACTTCTTAGCCAGGCAGGCGAGCCTGACGACCTCGATCTCGATGAAGCGAGACTGAGGCAACAAGCCATCGGCGTTAAGCTGCGTCACATCTTTGACGAGGTTGTCAACGAACCGGTGCCGGATGAGTTTCTTGCCATCCTGCGACGAGCGGACCAACGCGACAATACAGGTGGGGCATGACATCAACCGGCGCGGCTCCCAAGCCGCCCTCCGCGGATGACGACGGCTTCAAGAAAGAACTTGTCGCCCTCATCCCCCACATTCGCGCCTTTGCCCGTACGCTGACGGGCGATCCTACCGCCGCCGATGATCTCGCCCAGGAGGCGATGATGAAGGCGTGGGATGCGCGTGCGTCCTATCAGATGGGCACGAACATGAAGGCTTGGACCTTCATGATCCTGCGCAACCAATTCTATTCGGAAAAGCGTCGCTCGTGGCGTTCGACCCAACTGGATCAGGAAGCTGCGGAACGCACACTGATCGCGGTGGACGATCCGGAGGCACCAGTGGCTCTGGACGAGCTGCGTATGGCGCTGCAAACCCTTCCCGAAGAACAGCGCGAAGCGCTTATTCTCGTGGGGGCCGGTGGCTTTGCCTATGAAGAGGCGGCAGCGATCTGTGATTGCGCGGTCGGTACGGTCAAGAGCCGTGTCTCGCGCGCCAGAAAGGCACTGCTGGCGGCGCTGGAGCGTGGCGGTTATGCCCGTGACGGCAAGGCCGCAGGCGATGCCATGCGCTCCATTTTAGCCGACGCAGATCGGCTAAGCGGTGCCTCGCGAGAATAGGATGGTGCCGCAGGTCCTGCGGAGATGGCTGGGGGGCACCAGCGACACACGCCGCCGCAAGCGCATCGAGGGTATCCGCGCGCGGCTGGGGCTAGCCATGGCCGTGGCCCTGCTGCCGTTCATATTGCTCGGCCTGATACAGGTCCGGGGTGAATATCTGCAGCAAATAGAGGCGCTGCAGACGGATCTGCAGACCTCTGCCGAAAACAGCGTGCGTGACGCTGAGTCGACCTTCGACCGCGTCAGTGTGCTGTTGGGACTGATTGCGCCTGAAGGTAAGAGCTTCGACTGCAACGGGCGTTTCAGCGGTATTGTCCGTGCCATCGACGACGTCAAAGACCTCTATAGATTTGATACCGCAGGACGGACCGTCTGCGCGTCCAACACCCAGAGTGCCGAGCCGTTCGCTCAAGTCACCGAGCGCTGGTGGTTCCGGTCGCTGGCGCGCGGCGAAAGCCACCGGGTGGTGGCACTGGATGGAGAAGGCGAAAATAGCCGACTGATCCTTGCGCAGCGCGCGACGCGCCCGCTTGGCGGCTTTGACGGGGTGCTGGTCGCTACTATTCCCACCTCGGTCCTGACACCGGCGACGAATGACCCTGCCCTGCCCCCAGGGGCCAGCATGGCCCTGTTTGACGCCGATGGCCGCTTATTGACGTCCAGTCAGGGGGCCGCGTTTGCCCCTGCTGTCCCCGATCTGAAGGCGTGGCTGCAATCCCAGTCCAGCGGCAGGAGCGAAATCCTGCGCGCCAAGGGCGTAGATGGAGCCAACCGCCTTTATGCCGCCTCGCGTCTGGAAGGCCAGAACGTCTATGCCGTGATATCGGCCCCTTCGGCCTCTCCGTGGTTCTGGGCGCGTAACAATCCTATCCGGTTCCTGATGCTGCCGCTGGCGGCATGGTTGACCGCTTTTGCGGCCGTCATGCTGGCCTCGGAACGGATCATTATCCGCTGGTTGGACTATATGGACCGGATCGCCGCCATCTATGCGCGCGGCCGCTATACGATCCGCCCTGTTCAGGCCGAGAACGCTCCGTCGGAGATACGCCACCTCGCCAAGACTATGGACGAGCTGGCCGACAACATCACCCGACGAGATGCCGCCCTAACCGAAGCCCTGCAGGAAAAAGACGCCCTGCTGCGCGAAATCCACCACCGCGTGAAGAACAACCTGCAGATCATCTCGTCGCTGCTCTCCATGCAGCAGCGGGCTGTCGACGACCCTGCGGCCCGCTCGGCGCTGGGTGACACGCGCCAGCGGATATCGGCCTTGGCGCTGATTTATCGGACACTTTATCAGGGCGAGGATATTCGACACGCCGAGGCGGAAGTCTTCCTCACAGAGTTGGTCGGCCATCTCGTGGCGTCCGAATCCCTGCGTGGCCCTCTGGTGAAGAGCTCTATCGAGGCCGATCCGCTCAACATCGATCCTGAAAAGCTGGCTCCTATGGCGCTATGGCTGGTTGAAGCCATTTCCAACGCCCAGAAGCATGCTTTTGCCGGACGAGGTGGAGAGCTGAAGGTCCGTTTCCGCGTGAACGGCGATACCAGTACGCTGGAGGTCGAGGACGATGGTCCGGGTATGGGCGAAGCGAACAATGGGGTGGGTTTGACCCTCATGACGGCTTTTGCCAAGCAACTGCGCGGCACGGTGAGTACAACGGTGGCCCCGAGCGGGGGGACGCTTGCCACTCTGGTCTTCCAGACGCCGAAGCTGGAAGAGCATACCGCAGCGTCCACCTTCTGACTCGTGAGCCGTCCCGCGCCGGACAGCGGAACCAGATTGGGGGCGCGACGTTTCTTTCCCAGGCCGAATTGCCGATGAATCATTGGGAGATACGTGATGCGTAAACTCGTTGTACTGGCAGTCGTTGCTGCCGCTCTTACCACCTCGGCATGCAACACCATTCAAGGTCTGGGACGCGATACCCAAGCCGCCGGTAACGCTGTTGAAGGTGCTGCTCGGGACGCCAAGAACTAAGGTCGCGACCAGGCTACAGCTTTTGTAAGCGTAAGCATTGTTAGGGGCTCTTTCCGTTGGAAGGAGCCCCTTTTCGCGGCCGGAATCCAGCCCCGGTGCGTGTGTGACCTGTAAAAAGCCACGGACTTCGGTCATAAGGCGCGCATGAAGTTCCTCGATCAGGCAAAAATCTATATCCGCTCCGGTAACGGCGGCGCGGGATCCGTGTCGTTCCGACGCGAGAAATTTATCCCGAACGGCGGTCCCGATGGCGGTGACGGCGGCAAGGGCGGCGACATCTGGATTGAAGCCAAGGATGGCCTCAACACCCTGATCGACTATCGCTATCAACAGCATTTCAAAGCCCCGACCGGTCACCATGGTCAGGGCCGCCAGATGCACGGCGGCAAGGGCGAGGACATCGTTCTTATGGTCCCCGTCGGCACGCAGGTGCTGTCTGAAGACAAGGAAACTGTCCTCGTCGACATGGACAAGGCCGGCAAACGCGTGCGCCTGTTGGCTGGTGGCAATGGCGGCTGGGGTAACACCCGCTTCAAGGGTCCGGTCAACCAGGCCCCGACCCACGCCAATCCGGGCCAGGAAGGCCAGGAGATGTGGATCTGGCTGCGCCTGAAGCTGATCGCCGACATTGGTCTGGCGGGTCTGCCGAATGCGGGCAAGTCAACGTTCCTGTCGGCCGTGTCTTCGGCCAAGCCCAAGGTGGCGGATTATCCGTTCACCACTCTGGTGCCAAACCTTGGTGTGGTTGACCTGTCGCCGACCGAGCGTTTCGTGATTGCCGACATCCCCGGTCTGATCGAAGGGGCCAGCGAGGGTGCGGGCCTTGGCACGCGCTTCCTTGGCCACGTCGAACGCTCGGCCAGCCTGATCCACCTGATCGACGGCACGCAGGAAGATGTTGTGGGTGCCTACAACATCATCCGTGGCGAGCTTGAAGCCTACGGCGACGGTCTGGCGGACAAGGCGGAAATCCTTGCCCTGAACAAGATCGACTCCCTCACCGAGGAAGAGCGCATCGAAAAGGCCGATGCGCTCGAAGCCGTGGCCGGACGTCGTCCGCTGCTGGTCTCCGGCGTGTCGGGCGAGGGCGTGACCGAACTTCTTCGCGCTGCCTATGCCGAGGTGCGCAAGCTGCGCGGCGACCTCAATGTGGTCGTCGAAGAGGAAGACGACACCGTCTATGAGACCCCGGGTGGCTGGTCGCCGCTTTAGTCGGTCCCTGCCCCTGATGGTTTTCAAACCCCGTTCCGTCGAAAGACTGGACGGGGTTTTGTTTGCCGGATGACGACGGCCCTGAGGCACCCTATTGTAGTGGCATGACCGAAGCGACCACCGACACCGCCGCCGCACCAGAAACCTCTGCCACGGACAAACCCGTGCGGCTTTGGATGATCGATGCCTCGGCCTATATCTTCCGGGCCTATCACGCCCTGCCGCCGCTGACACGCAAGTCCGACGGCCTGCCGGTCGGTGCGGTTCAGGGCTACTGCAACATGCTGTGGAAGCTGTTGAAGGACACCAAGGGCGAGGATGGCCCGACCCACCTGGTCGCCATTTTCGACCACTCGGAAAAGACGTTCCGCAACGATCTTTATGATGGCTACAAGGCCCACCGCCCGCCTGCACCCGAGGACCTTGTGCCGCAGTTCCCGCTGGTGCGCGAAGCCACCAAGGCTTTCGGCGTACCCTGTGTCGAACTGGCCGGCTATGAGGCCGACGACCTGATCGCCACCTATGCCTGCAAGGTGCGCGATGCGGGCGGCGAAGCGATCATCGTGTCGTCCGACAAGGACCTGATGCAGCTGATCGGCGACGGCGTCGTCATGTGGGACCCGATGAAGGACCGCGTGCTGGCCGAAGAAGCCGTCATGGAGAAGTTCGGCGTTGCCCCGAACCGCGTGGTCGATGTTCAGGCCCTGATCGGCGACAGCGTCGATAACGTACCGGGTGCCCCCGGTATCGGTCCCAAGACCGCTGCCCAGTTGATCGGCGAGTACGGCGATCTCGACACCCTGCTGGAGCGGGCTGGAGAGATCAAACAACCCAAGCGCCGAGAGACCCTGATAAATTTCGCGGACCAGATCCGCATGTCGCGCGAACTGGTCAAGCTGACGTGCGATGCGCCTGCTCCCGAGCCGGTCGAGGACTTTGTCCTGCGCGATCCCGATCCCGCTGTACTGGCCGACTTCCTCGAGACGATGGAGTTCCGTTCGCTGCTGCGCCGTGTCGGCGATGGCAAGACAACGGACAACGGCACGTCGGCCTTTGCACCAAAGCGCGCTGTGCCGATTTCGGCTCCCGTGGCGACCCCGCGCTATGGCGACACCACCGTAGCCGCCGATGCCCAGACTTTCGACCGCAGCGCCTATGAGTGCGTGACGACCATCGAGGCGCTTCAAGCCTGGATTTCGCGGGCGCAGTCGTCGGGCGTGGTGGGGTTTGACACCGAAACCGACTGCCTTTCCTCGACCCACGGCGAACTGGTCGGCCTGTCGCTGGCCATCGGTCCCAATCAGGCCTGCTATATTCCGCTGGCCCACGAGAACGAGCCCTCGGCGACGGGCGGCGGCCTGTTCGGTGACGAGCCGTCCGAGGCTGCGCCGGTCGTTCAAATCGACCGCGCCGAAGCTCTGGAAGCGCTCAAGCCGCTGCTGGAAAACCCTGCCGTTCTGAAGGTCATGCAGAACGGCAAATACGACATCACCGTCATGGCGAACTACGGGATCACCGTGGGTCCGATAGATGACACCCTGTTGCTGTCCTATGTGCTGGGTGGAGGGTTGCACGCGCATGGCATGGACGAACAGGCCCGCCACCTGCTGGGCCATGAATGCATCCCGTTCAAACAGGTTTGCGGCACCGGCAAGAGCCAGAAGTCGTTCAAACATGTCGAGCTGAAGGCTGCGACTGAATACGCGGCTGAAGATGCCGATGTAACGCTTCGTCTGTGGCAAATCCTCAAACCGCAGCTGGCTGAACAGGGCCTGCTGACCGTCTATGAGACGCTAGAGCGCCCGATGCCTGCGGTTCTGTCGGATATGGAACTGGCGGGGGTCCGCATCGACCCCGCCCTGCTGCGCCGTCTGTCCAGCAGCTTTGGTCTGCGTATGGACGAACTGGAGAAGAAGGCGCACGAGATTGCGGGCCGCCCCTTCAATATCGGCAGCCCCAAGCAGATCGGCGAGATCCTGTTTGGCGACATGAACCTGCCGGGTGGCAAGAAGACCGCCTCGGGCCAGTGGGGCACCGATGCATCGGTTCTGGAAGAACTGGCGCTGACGCACGGTCTGCCACGCGCCATCCTGGACTGGCGCCAGCTGGCCAAGCTTAA
This sequence comes from Brevundimonas pishanensis, assembly GCF_022750635.1. GTDB lineage: Bacteria > Pseudomonadota > Alphaproteobacteria > Caulobacterales > Caulobacteraceae > Brevundimonas > Brevundimonas pishanensis. The sequence continues at coordinate 186,824 of NZ_JAJKBG010000001.1, forward strand.
GAGCACCTATACGGACGCCCTGCTGGAGGCGATGGACCCGAAGACAGAGCGCGTGCACACCAGCTATCAGCTGGCTGCCGCCTCGACGGGCCGCCTGTCGTCGTCCGATCCGAACCTTCAGAACATCCCGATCCGCACCGAGACGGGCCGCGAAATCCGTCAGGCCTTTATCGCGCGTGACGGCCATGTGCTGATCAGTGCGGACTACAGCCAGATCGAACTTCGCCTTCTGGCCCACATCGGCGACATCCCCGAGCTGAAGAAAGCCTTCAAGGCCGGCCTCGACATTCACACCGCGACCGCTTCGGAAATGTTCGGCGTGCCGATCGAGGGCATGCCGTCCGAGACGCGCCGCCGCGCCAAGGCGATCAACTTCGGTATCGTCTATGGCATCTCGGCCTTCGGTCTGGCCAACCAGCTGGGCATCGATCAGGGCGAGGCCGGTGCCTATATCAAGACCTATTTCGAGCGCTTCCCCGGCATCCGCGACTACATGGATCGCATCAAGGAGACGGTGAAGCGCGACGGCTATGTCTCGACCATTTTCGGTCGCCGCATCCACATTCCGGCGATCCACTCCAAGTCGGGTGCCGAGCGCCAGTTCGGCGAGCGGGCGGCCATTAACGCCCCCATTCAGGGCGCTGCTGCCGACATCATTCGCCGCGCCATGATCCGCATGCCGCAAGCCCTCAAGGATGCTGGCCTGCAAACCCGCATGCTGCTGCAGGTGCACGATGAACTGGTGTTCGAAGCGCCCGAGGCCGAGGCCGAACGGGCGCTGAAGATCATCAAGTCGGTGATGGAGAAGGCGGCTGAACCGGTCGTTGCCCTCAGTGTCCCGCTGGAGGTCGAAGCCAAGGCTGCGGCCAACTGGGATCAGGCGCACTGATCTGAACGACCGCAAAAAAGAGGGCGTCCGGTTGATCCGGACGCCCTTTTAGTTTGGGCTTTGGCCTGCGCTATTAGCGCTTGTAGTTCAGGCCGATCGAGAAGCGGCGGCCGAACGGGTCGAGGTTGGAGTAGAAGCTTCCACCCACCCATACCGGCGGCTCTGCATCGAACATGTTGACGACACCGGCACGCAGGGTGAGGTCATCACGCACATTGTACCGAACCGTCAGATCGTTCCGCATGAAGTTCTCCAGACGGTGATAACGGGCCTCGCGGTTGTCCCAGTTGGTGACCGTACCGGTGCGGCGGTTCAGGTCCTGTGCCGACTGCCAGTCCGCCGTCCAGCTCAGGGAGAACTTCTCGTTCGGACGCCACGTCAGTGTCGAGGCAAAGCGAACGCGCGGATAGAAGACGCCGCCTTCAGACGCTGTGTAGTCCGCAGGGTTGTCGATGTTGTTGAAGTTCTTTTGCTCGATCAGCCACGAACCGTTCAGGCTGTGATCCAAGCGGCCCAGATCACGACCGGCGAAGTTGCTGAGATCCCAGTGGTAGCGGGTCGTGAAGTCCAGACCCCGGACTTCGCGCTTGGCGTAGTTCAGGGAGTCCTGAACAAACGAGGTGATCACCATCCGGTCGTCACGCGGCGTTGCCGGATCGTCGACCGGCGAGCGCGTCACGCGATCGCAGTTCTGGGTGACCAGAGTGCCTTCTGGACCGGACACGCACAGACCGACGTTGGTCCCGACACCCACGGCGGCGATGACCTGATCAATCGTGATCTCGTAATAGTCGAGAACCAGCTGGAAGTTCGGGATGAATCGCGGCTGGGCCACCACCGAGAAGGTGAAGGATTTAGACTCTTCCGGCTGCAGGCTTTCATTGCCTTGGTTAAAGCCGGCGACACTGGATGGATACTCCGGACGGAAGGCGTTCGGCGCATTCGGATCGGTAAAGTTGAAGGTGCCCGGAACGAAGCCAAGACCTTCGGCCAGAAGCTGACAGTTTGCGGCGCGGCGCTGTTTCACTTCATCGTCGATGATGTTGTTGACTTGGCGCGAGTCGCAAACGTCGGTCGGCTGGGCAAAGGTCTGGGTCGCTGGCGCATAGTTTTCGCTCAGCGAAGGCGCGCGAACCGAGGTATTGAAGCTGGTCTTGAAGGCCAGATCCTGGATCGGGCGATAGACGAGGTTCACACCGTAAACATCGCTCTTGCCGAAGTGCGAGAAGTCCGAAGCGCGGTACGACGCAGTGAACTCGGCATAGTCACCCAGCACGCTTTCACGGAAGAGGGGGATGCTGACTTCGGCAAAGCCTTCTTTCACCGAATAGTCGCGGTAAAGGAAGTCAGGACCGGTATTCGACATCAGCCAGCGGCCAGCGGTCGTCCGGTCGCGGCCGGTACCTTCGGTCGCTTCTTTACGCCATTCGCCGCCAAGGGCCAGACCAATCGGGCCCGCACCCCAGAAGTCCCAGAGTTGGCCAGACACGACACCCATGACGTCGTGTTGCTCGTTCATCTGGTCGACGACGATTTCCGAGCGGACATAGTTCAGCGCTTCGGCCGACTGGTTGCCTTCGCCGAAGATGTTCAGCGGCACGCACTGTTTGATGTCGGGATCATCGGCACCGATCTGGGCGGGACCAACGCCTTGGCCGGTCAGCGGATCGAACGGGTTCCGGTTGGTCACCAAGCCCCCGTTCGCAGTGGCCAGTTGTACGCGGCAGACAATAGCGCCCGGCGTGCCGAGGGTCCCCAGCGTGTCCACAACCGAGTCCAGCGCGTAGCTGAACCGCTCGCCATCAACAGAGCGCTCGTAGTTCTTGTTGTCGACGCGGCCATAGGTATAGCCGATGTCCCAGTTCAGGTTCTTGATGAAGCCGAGTTGCTCGATCTCGCCGTCCAGCGAAATGACATAGCGCTGCAGTTGCTTTTCGTTGTGCTGCGGGCGCGGCAGGGTCCAGGCCGAATAGCGGGCAAACGGCATGGCCGTCGAAGTGCTGAGCACACCGCCATAAGGCACGCCGCCCGCGCAGCCCGCAGCGGTCAGGCAGTAAACCGGCTGGCGGTTATTGACGATCGCATCGCGCAGATTTGCGGGCAGGAAGGCATTGTCCAGACGGGTCAGGAAGGCCGAGGGACTGCTGGTCCGCGCACTAAGGATCTGGGCCGAATTGGTGGCCGAACCCACATTGCCGATATAGACGTCGGCAAAGACAAAGCCGGTCGCGAGGTCGGTCGTCTCGTCTGCGTATTTGGCTTCAAGGTGCAGATTGACGCTGTCTGTCAGTTTGAGGTTTGCACCGGCCTGGAACAACACACGCTCGCTGGCGGGGTAGATCGCATCGACGTTGAACGTCGTGTTCGGGTTCAGACCATCGCCGCCGACATTTGTGACGCGGTTGGTACCGGTCTTTTGAACCCAGTCACCAAAGTTGGCCAAACGCGCGGTCGTGCCATCAAAGACCCACGTGCGAGTGGGGGCCACGCCGTAACACATCGACTGGGTGATGCTGGTGGTGCACTGGGCCGAGGGCGAGATGAGCGGATTATTTAGCGGGCTGGGTTGATAGTTACCCGCCAAGGTGACCTGCCCCCAATGCACGAGCTGGAGCGAGCGGAGGTCGCGATAAAGTGCAGCGTCCCACACTCCGTCTGCCGGTGCGGCCGTGGGATCGGCATCATTGCCGGTGAAGCCCCAGCCTCGAGCCAGCCAGTCGATATCCTCGCCGTCCAGACGGTCGCCTTTTTCGTACTCGCCATAACCATACAGGTTCAGGCGCTCGTCGAAGAAGTTGCGACCGACCAGACCCGCGATGCGGTACTGCATCTGTCCGTCCTGATTGATCTGGGCCGCACGGGCATCGATCTCGATACCTTCAAAATCTTCGCGCAGAGTGTAGTTCAGCACGCCGGAAACCGCGTCCGCACCATAGATCGACGATGCGCCGCCGGTGACGATTTCGACGTTTTTGAGCAGCAGGCGGGGAATAACGTCCGAGTCGACCGACAGCGAACCCGCAGCCGAGCCAACGTGGCGGCGTCCGTTAACAAGGGTCAGAGTACGGCCCGCACCCAGCGAGCGAAGGTTCGGCAGCGACAGGCCGCCTGCATTCAGCACACCTGCGGTCGTGTCAGACGGAACTTGAGAGTTCATCAGGGCGGGAATGGTCGCCAGATATTCGATAACCGAGCTTTGGCCGGTCTCAAGAAGTTCGTCCTTGCTGATCTGTATCAACGGCGTAGGTGCGGTAGCCGGGTCACGACGAATACGCGAGCCTGTAACGACAACCTCCTGGACCCTAGTGACCTCTTCTTCGGGTTGGGTTGTGGTGCTCTGGGCGTAGGCCGGCATGGCCATGGCCGCAGCACTGACAATCATTGTCGAGCTTAGCAGCGCGTTTCGCATGGTGATCATGAGTCTCTCCGACCGGTCCGACACCGGCATGTCTAGTTACAGACACAAGTTAGACACATTCACTGCCCGCCATCCACCCTCAAGAATTACGGGTTACTTCAAAACACTCCGATAATACTGCAAAGTTTATTGTCACGCTTATCTACGATAACCGGTTTATATTGGTTATTGTCCAGGCATCATATATTTGGAATATTTAAACAATCATCGTTATCTACAGGTGTTGACTTTTGTACTGTAACGCTTGATTTTGAATAAAATACACCGCGCAGTTTGGGGTCAAAGAGTCTGATATTAGTTCCACGAGTTGCCAAAAAACATCACAGGATTAGATCATGGCGTTAGACATTAACATCATCGATAACGATAACCTCCACCGTTACGAGTTGGAGATTGACGGTCAACTTGCGTACGTCGAGTACAACAACGTTGCGGGGGGCCGTCTGGTATCCAAGACACTGGTTCCGCCGGAACTGGAAGGACGCGGCATTGCCTCGCGTCTGGCCAAGCACGTGCTGCAGGATATCCGCGACAAGGGGCTTAAAATCCTACCCACCTGCACCTTCTTCGCCGCCTATATCCAGAAGCATCCGGACGAGTACCGCGATCTGGTTCAGGACGGTTACAAGGCTGTTCTGGGCCTCTGATCCGGTCAGGACCAAGGGCGGGTTCGCTTTCCCGCCCGACGCCTGCTAGGGCAGGCGAATGAAGAACAACACCCTAGATGTCCTGATCGTCGGTGCCGGTGCCGCCGGTATGATGTGCGCTATCGAAGCGGGCAAACGCGGTCGCCGCGTGCGCGTGATCGATCACGCCAAGGCACCCGGCGAGAAGATACGCATCTCGGGTGGTGGTCGCTGCAACTTCACCAATCTGGGTATCCATCCCGCCGCCTATCTGGGCGAGAACCCGCGCTTTGCCCTGTCGGCGCTGAAGCGGTTTACGCAGCACGACTTCATCAAGATGGTCGAGCGCCACCGCATTCCGTATCACGAGAAAACGCTGGGCCAGTTGTTCTGTGACGATAGCGCCAAGGACATCATCAAGATGCTCACCGACGAGATGCGCGCCGCAGGCGTGACCTTGTCGCTGAACCTTGGGGTCAAACAGATCACCAAGTCAGGCACACTTTACAGCATCGATCTGGATGATGGCTCGCGCGTCGAGGCGCAGTCGGTTGTCATCGCGACGGGGGCCAAATCGATCCCCAAGATGGGCGCGACCGGCTGGGCCTATGAGGTGGCACGACAGTTCGGTTTGCGCGTAACCGATACGCGCCCCGGACTGGTACCGCTAACGTTTGATCCGGTTTTGCTGGACAGCCTGAAGCCGCTCGCCGGTGTGTCGCTGGACGCTGTGGTACGCCACAAGGCTCCGAACGATGCGGCTGCGGGTCGCCCCGCCAAGCCGACCGAGTTCCGTGAAGGCCTGCTATTTACGCACCGCGGCATATCCGGTCCGTCTATCCTCCAGATCAGTTCCTACTGGCGCGAAGGCGAGGCCATTAGCGTCGATATGGCACCGGACAAGGATGTCGCTGCCTTGTTGCTGGAAGCCAAGAACGACAACGGCAAACAGATGGTCCACACGGCGTTGGGCCACATCCTGCCGCGCCGTCTGGCCGAGGTGCTGTGCGAGCGCGCGGGTCTGAAAGGCAAGCTGGCCGAACAGGGCGACAAGAAACTGCGCGCTCTGGCTGAAAGCGCCAATGCTTGGAGCGTCAAACCCGTTGGTTCCGAGGGCTATCGTACGGCTGAAGTTACTCTGGGTGGTGTCGACACCACCCAGCTGGACCAACAGACGATGGAGGCCAAAGACGTGAAGGGCCTCTATTTCATCGGCGAGGCCGTCGACATCACCGGCTGGCTCGGCGGCTATAATTTCCAATGGGCGTGGTCGTCCGGCTGGGTCGCCGGTCAGAGCGTCTAAGGCACCTGCGACCCGTTGGCGCGTTGTGTCTTCGGGTCAGCGTCCCTAGCTGACCCCGTGCGGGACGGGCCCCTCTGGTCCGGCAAGTGCCGGATGATGTCGGCCCGCATCAAGGCGAAAGGACCCCCATGCCTCTTTTGATGTGCCCCAACGATAATGCGTCCATGCAGACTCTGGACCGCAACGGTGTGCAGTTCGACATGTGCCCGACCTGCCGTGGTGTCTGGCTCGATCGCGGCGAGCTAGAAAAGCTGATGGAAAGCGCGACCAATGACGGGCGAGCCGCAGCCCAGGCCTCGCAGCCGGCTGCCCCGCAACAACCTGCGTGGGGCCAACAACGCCCGCAGGAGCCGTATCGCAGCCGCGATGACGACTATCGCCGCCACAAGGAAGACGAGCGCTATTACAAGAAGAAGAAGCGCCTCGACATCTTCGATATCTTTGACTGAGCCCTAGCCCCCGACGCCGGCGGCTTTAAGCATCGGCATCATGTCCTTGAATGTCTCGGGCGAGGTGCGCATCAGGTCACGCCCTTCGGTCGAACGGATCAATCGCATCGCTTCCTGCTTGGCCAGATCGCCCAGCGGGCCAAGGGGTGCGGCCTCGCCCGTGGCAATCTTGAGCAGGATCGAAACCTTCTGTCCCAGTGCGACAGGGGCCTTGCAGATTTGCGGGATCAGACGCGTTTCCTCGGCAATCTTCAAGGCGAGGCGTCCCAAGGTGTCGACCGCGCCCTCGGCATCCTTGCCGGTGAGGCCTGCCGTCTCGATATTGCGCTGAAGACGTCGCAAGGCGGCCAGCTTTTGCGTCGGCGGCACGCCTTGGGCGCGCATTTCGGCCTCGAAGCGAAGTGACGAGACGCAGGCTTCCAGCCAACGAGCAGCGGCCCGCTTGCTGGCCCCGCCCGTGACGTTGTCACTCAGGCGCGCCAGACGCTCGGCCTCGGCCAACACCGTCGGGCAATCCTTCACGAAGGCGGCAACGAAATCTGCGGTCACCAGAGAGCGCGAGCGTTCGATAAAGGCATTCTGGACCTCTTCGAGCGTCAGCAACCGCCCCGCGGTTGCCGTCAGCGACATGGCCAAGGCGCGCAGAATATTGATCTCGCCCTCGGCGTCACCGGGGCAAAGGCGTCTCTGGCTGGTCAATTCCCCCAGCACCATCTTCGCCAACGCCGCCGCCACCATTGGGAAGTCGCCCGCCGCCAACCTCTGGCCCAGCCGCGCCGCTGGACCATCGACCGGCGGGACCAGAAGGCTGAGACGCGGATCGTGCGAGATGACCATCGCCACCTCTGCCGGCGCAACCATGCGCACCACAGCCGCCAGGGTCGCCCCTTGATCCAGTGCCGGGCCGAATAGATCCGGCATGTTCCATCGCGCAGCCAGCATTTCGCACAGCACCTGCTCGATAGGCACCATGATCATGGCGCGAACCGGCCCCGATTCAGGAGCCTTGTCACACATATCCAGCAGAGCGCCCAGACGCGCACGCGCGCCGCGCAGACCCTGCAGGGCCGATGCAATACTGCCGCCCATGCGGAAGGCTCGGTCGGGATTACCCTGAAGTTTCTCGGCGATCTGGGTGATTGATTCTTTTGCAGGGTCGGCGAACTCGCCCTTACGGCCCGCCTTGACCACCCGCTCGACGGCCTGATCGGACAGTTTTTGATAGATGCGGATCAGGCCGTGCAGGTCCTGCCCCGTGCCCTGCGCTTCGGGGACGGCGACCTTCTGGATCGCGTGCTGGACCTCGACGCCCGAGGCATCGAGCCGCTCTGCCAGCACCGGCGAATGCAAGAGTTCAAATGCCGTCACACCCTGGCGGCGAAGCCAGTCTTCGAGCACGGCGTTGAGCGTTTCGCGCGCATGGACTGTGTAAAGATCGGCGGGAGCGCGGCATGCGGGGCCGGCGGGTGCCTCGACCTTGGCGCTCTTGCGCACCGGATCGGGCGCGCCCAGCCGCAGGACGCTGACGCTGGCAAACTCCATCGTGGCCGGATTGAGCGTTTCTTTGGTGACCTTGACCGAGGCAGCCCGTTTATCGCGGATCAATTCCTCGGCAGTTTCAATGGCATGACGGCGATCCTCGCTCGCCAGATGCAGTGTCCAGTTCGCATTAGGCGTTTTGCGAGCATAGATTTCGTAGTGAACCGGACCGGCCATGGTGTTCCTGGGAAGAGAAGGTCACCCACTATGCCAGAAGGGGTTTAAGGCATAGTTTCGCAACTGCGGCACACAGAGCACTTGCAGCAAATCATAAAAGCCCCATTTCATGTGGCCCTAATCTGCCTTAATCATAACGAACGGTACCGCTGGCCGTGCGTTATAGACGGCAACCCGCCCCGCGTTCGTTCGCAAGGAGAAGCCCTTGGCTAACATCACCCTGGTCGATGACGACGAGAACATCGTCGCTTCCGTTTCCCTGGCGCTGGAAAGCCATGGCCATAAGGTAACCGCCTATCATGACGGTGCCTCGGGTCTGGAAGCGCTGGAAAACTCTCCTCCGGATCTGGCGATCCTGGATGTGAAGATGCCGCGTATGGACGGCATGGAAGTGCTGCGTCGTCTGCGCCAGACTTCGAACATTCCGGTGATTATGCTGACGTCGAAAGACGAGGAGATCGACGAGATTCTCGGCTTCAACCTTGGTGCCGACGACTATATGCACAAGCCGTTCAGCCAGCGTCTGCTGATCGAGCGCGTGAAGGCCCTGCTGCGCCGCGCGGGCGTTGAGGGTCTGGACATGGCTGATGCCTCGGCGGCCAGCGATGCCAACAAGGCCATCAAGCGTGGCCCGCTTTCGATGGATCCGGCGCGTCACGAATGCACGTGGGAAGGCAAGCCGGTCAAACTGACCGTGACCGAGTTCCTGCTGCTGCAAGCTTTGGCCCAGCGTCCCGGCTTCGTGAAAAGCCGCGATAACCTGATGGATGCCGCCTACGACGACCAAGTATATGTCGACGACCGCACCATCGACAGCCACGTCAAGCGCATGCGCAAGAAGTTCCGCATGGTTGATCCTGAATTCGACGCGATCGAGACCCTGTATGGCGTCGGCTACCGCTACCGCGAAGCCTAAGACTGACAAGCCGCGCAGGCGCTTCCGTTTCGGCGGATCGCGTCTGGGCGGCTTTATGCTGGCCCTCAATCTTCTGAGTCTGCTGATCCTACTCGGCGGGGCTCTGGCCCTGAACGAGTGGAGCCGCGGGCTGATCAATGCCCGTCAGGAATCCCTGACGGTGCAGGCCGAACTGCTGGCTAACGTTCTGGGTGAACTGGGTATTACCCAGGGCGACCCCTACCCTGCCCTCGACGACCGCGCGGCAGCCTTCTGGCTGCGCGACAACTTCATTCCGGTGGGCCAACGCGCGCGTCTGTTCGATGCCGACGGTATTCAGGTCTCCGATTCCTACAACGTCTCCGACACCATACCGGGCGAGCCTTTGCCTCCCGCCAAACCCGCGGGCACGCCGGTCGAGCCTGCGGTTGATCCGGCCGTCATCGAAGAGGCTCGCTCGACGGCCGACACCGCCTTGGCCGCCGAGGTCGAACGCGCTCTGCAAGGCGAATCCCAAGCCACGATCCGCCGCAACGAAGAAGGCGAGAACGTCGTCTCGGTGTCTCTTCCCGTACGCCACGTTCAGCAGGTACTGGGCGTTCTGACGCTGGAAGCCGGTGATGTGAACGCGACGCTGGCTGCCCAGCGCCGCGCGCTTATGCCATTTGCGTTTGTCGCCTTGGCGGTGAACCTGTTCGCATCGCTGGTGCTGCATCTGTTTGTCGCCCGCCCTGTGCTGCGTTTGTCGGCAGCGGCGGATCAGGTCCGCCTGCAGCGCGCCCGCGCCATCTCCCTGCCGGATCTGACGGCGCGTAAGGACGAGGTTGGCGGTCTGGCGCGTGCGCTGGAGAGCATGACCGACACCATGTCCATGCGTATGGACGCCATCGAACGCTTTGCCGCCGATGTCTCGCACGAGATCAAAAACCCGCTGACGTCGATCCGCTCGGCGCTGGAAACCCTGCCATTGGTCAAGACCGAGGAGCAGCGTCAGCGCCTGACCAATCTGCTTCAGAACGACGTCCGGCGCCTTGATCGTCTGATCACGGATATTTCCAACGCCTCGCGTCTGGATGCCGAATTGTCTCGCGACCGTCCGCGCCAGATCGATCTTGGCGACCTGTTGAGCGACATCGTCAGCGTCTATGAAAACAGCATGCGTGAAGGCGACATTCCGGTACGCCTGATCAACACTGCGGGCTCGGCCATCCATGTCGTGGGTCGCGATACGCCGCTGGGTCAGGTGTTCCGTAATCTGATCGATAACGCCCGCTCGTTCAGCCCTGCAGGCGGCGAAGTGCGCGTGATCCTGGAGAAAGACGATAACGCCGACTTCTGGCGTGTTCGGGTCGAGGATGACGGCCCCGGCATTCCGCCCGACAACCTCGAGACCGTGTTCGAGCGTTTCTATACGTCGCGCCCCAAGGGTACGGCGTTCGGGACCAACTCGGGTCTGGGACTGTCGATTGTGCGCCAGATTGTGAAGGCGCACGAAGGTTCGGTATTTGCGGTGAACCGCACCGACGGCGAGCAGGTTACCGGCGCGACCTTTACGGTGCGGCTGCCCAACGCCGCGCGACGCGGCTGATGGCACCGACGGTGCATGCCACGGCCATCGCTCTGCGACGCAACGGCGCATGGCATGGCGTCTTGCTACGCGGACCGTCGGGTATCGGGAAAAGCGATCTGGCCTTGCAGCTGATAGAACGCGGGGCGCGTCTGGTTGCCGATGATCGCGTTTGTGTCTGGGCCAGCCAAGGTGCGCTTTATGCCCGCTCGCCAGAGACAATTGCCGGATTAATCGAGGTTCGCGGGGTCGGCATCTTGCCCGTCGCGCCTCTCGATTGCGCGAGGGTTTCGATAATTGTTGATCTGATTCAAGAGGTCCCCGAGCGCATGCCCGTGGCTGATCACGACGTGCTTCGCGCGATAGCGGTACCTCGACTTCGGCTTAACCCGCGCCCTGCGTCTTCATCGACTGTCGTCGTACGAGCCATAGAGGCCCTTTAACCCTTAGGGGTTTGGCATTAAGACATGGGTTTGCGGAGGGGCTAACGGCGTTTGACGCCAGTGCACCCTCCTTCTGTTTGACGGGTTTGGACCTTATTGGTGTTGCCTTCATGATCGGTCTGGTGATCGTCACCCACGGGGGCCTGGCCTCGGAATTTATCGCGGCGATGGAACACGTCGTCGGCCCGCAACGCGGGGTCGCGGCCATCTGCATTGGCCCTGATGACGACATGGAGCGTCGCCGGCAGGACATTCTGGACGCCTCGGCTGCGGTCGATTCCGGCAACGGTGTCATTCTACTGACCGACATGTTCGGCGGTACACCGTCCAATCTGGCCATTTCAGTGATGGAGCAGACGAAGGCCGAGGTCATCGCCGGTCTCAACCTGCCCATGCTGATTAAACTGGCCAGTGTACGTCAACGCGAAACGCTGGAGGCCTGTGTGGCCCACGCGCAGGATGCAGGGCGCAAATATATCTCCGTGGCTTCCTGGGTTCTGGCGGGGGAAAAATGAGCCAAAGCGCGAAAGCGACGCTGTCGATCTGCAATCAGCGCGGACTTCATGCCCGCGCTTCGGCCAAGTTCGTGAAAACCGCTTCGGAGTTTGATTCCAAAATCCACGTCAGCAAGGACGGCACCACCGTCGATGCCCGCTCGATCATGGGCCTGTTGATGCTCGGGGCCGGTATCGGCTCGACCATCGACGTGGCCGCCGAAGGCCCCGACGCCGAGGACGCCATGGCGGCGCTGACCGATCTGGTCGAGCGCCGCTTTGATGAAGACCAGTAGGGCTTAAGCCCCCTTCAGCCACTCTTTGATTGCCGCCTGATCTGCATCGGTCATCCAGTGACCAAGGCCGAGCACGCGGTGGCTAACCTCATAGCCCGATTGTGTCAGTTCAGACGTCAGGGCATTGGCCTTATCCATCGGGATCATGTGGTCGGTATCACCCGACACGAGCAGAACCCTGCCCTGCCCGCTCGCCTGCGCCAGATCGCCTTCCAGCACCTTCATACCGCGCAACAGTACGGCCTGGCGGACGCTGTCGGGATAGAGCTGGGCCATGGCACCGATCATGTTCGCGCCGTTTGAATAGCCCAGCAGCAGCAGTTGGTCCGGATCCAGCGCATAGCCGCGAATGGCGCCTGCGAGGAAGGCATTGAATGCCGCAGCCTCGGAACGGATGTCGGCCTGATCGAACTCGCCCGGACCATATCGACGGAACCAGCGGAGGTTGCCTTCTTCGGTCGCGCGTCCCCGCACAGCCAGAATAGCCGCCTTGGGGTTCAGGCGATGGGCCAACGGCATGAGATCGCCCTCGTCGCCGCCCGTACCGTGAAGGACGACGATAGTGCTGCCGTCCATTTCTTCGGGCCAATAGAAGCGGTGAATGAAGGGCAGGTCGCGCTTGGGACAGCGCATCTCGCCGGGTCGTGCGAACTGGGGCAGTCGGATATGCAGTTCCTCGGCCACGTGAGGCATGATCTCGGGCGGGAATTGCAGCGTCTGACCCAGTTGGTCAGCGGGCTCGTCTGCGGTCATACCGGGCGCGTCGGTGGCGTATTCAATCAGCAATCCCGAAGTGTCGCGCACGTATAGTGAAACGAAATACTGGCGGTCATGCACATTGGTCGGACCGTGGTTGATCAGGTCCAGCCGGATCTGGCGCACCGCCTCGATGTCGGGCGCACGGAAGGCAACGTGGTCGGGAACCCCTGCCCCTTTGACCGAGGGCGGGAAGCCTGTGACCGCATGAACATCTACCACGTCGGTGTCCGACTTCAGCCGCGTGATCGCACCCTCGGTCGCCTGAGGCTGATAGCCAAACCGTCCGATAAAGGCCGTGGTTGCCTCGGCGACATCGCTCAGCACCGTGACCCCGCGAATATAGCAAGGCGCAGTGACCGAGCCTGATCCCGTCGCCGCTTCGCTGGCCACCAGTTTGATAATCAGGCCATCGGGGTCCTTCAGCCGCAGCACCGGCTCGCCGAACTCCTTCATCGGGCCTTCGACAGGAATGTTGGCGGAGATGGCTCGCATCATCCACTCGCCCAGACTATCGGCGGGCACGGCAAAAGCGATTTCCGACACCTGTCCCAGCCCTGTACGGCCCCGGCCCGTCGCCTCCCAAACAAGGAAGCTGACCAGAGTGCCCGGACGGCCCTCAGGATCGCCGTAGAACAGGTGAAGTTGCTGGGCATCCTCATAGCCGCCCGTCTGTTTGACGAGGCTGAGGCCGAGGAAGCCCATGTAGAAGTCGACATTGGCCTGAACATCGGCGGTAATGCTGGTGACGTGGTGGATGCCTGTGGTCACGCGGTCTCTCTCAAAAAATGGAGGCCCCGCACTCAAGACACGGGGCCAATATCTCGGACTATTTGCCCGCTTCGCGGTCCAGAACCTTTTGGACAGCCGGATCGGCGGCCAGTCGGTCATGCAGCGCCAGCACATTGGGATACTGGGCGAGATGGCCTTCCAGAAGCTTCTTGCCCCAGCGGATCATGGGGAAGGCATAGGCGTCGATTACCGACTTACTGCCCAATACCCATTCGCGACCTTCGAGATGCGCGTTCAGCGTGGCGAACTGTTTATGCACCAGCGCATGTCCTGCCTCGACAACCTTGGCGCGGGCCTCGTCATGGTCGTCGGTCGTATAGCGATACGGCATGAAGATCGGCCAGAAGGCGGCGTGCATGTCGCTGGTAAAGAAGGACGACCAGCGATGGGCCTCGGCCTTTTCGCGCAGGCTGTCGCCGCCCGTCAGGCCCGCCTCGGGATGTTTGTGCGCCAGATAGTCGAGGATGGCACCGGCCTGTGTCAGCAACCATCCGTCATCCTCGCGAAGCGTCGGCACGGCACCCGCCGGATTGACGGCCAAAAGTTCCGGCGAACCATACTGGACCTTCACCGCCTCGAACGGCGCTCCGATCCATTCCAGAACAATGTGCGGAGCCAGCGAACAGGCTCCAACGGCGTAATACAGCGTCGGCAAATCAGATCTCCTTGGATCGAGGACAGGTTCACCATCAGATGGGACCGCGGGCTCCATCGTAAAACCCGCGCTATGCAGGTTTCGATCAACCCTTACCGTTTCGATACATTCTTTTTCAAAGGCGTCCGCCGCCAGCGGTCGATTGTCACCGGCGACGGTTGTTCTTGGCGGATCGGGACAGGGTCGCTAGAAGGTAGGCCGAACATTAGGAAACACGCTGGATATGACCCCGGTACAAGGCCTTATCGGCTTTCTCTTTTTCGTGCTGAACTCAGCGCTCAGCCTGCTGCTGATCGCGATTATCGCCAATGCGATCCTGAGCTGGCTGCTGGCATTTGATGTCATCAACTACCGCAACCGCTTTGTGTATCAGTTGGCGACGGGTCTGGACCGCCTGACCTCGCCGCTGATGGCACCGTTCCGCCGCTTCATTCCGCCGCTGGGCGGGATCGACATCACCCCGATCATCGTCATCATCATCATTCGCGGCATTCAGGGCTTTATCCTGCCGTCGCTGGCGGCGATGTCGTACGGCCTCGCCGGTTGAGCGGGTTGGCGAGAGCACGCTGTTTTGAAAACGGCATGCCGTCGCCATTCGTGACTTGCACAGACCGGACCGCCTTCTCATGCTGGTCCGGTAAAGTTCCTTCGGTTCTGCGGATACCAAAACAGCCATGAGCGGAATTCAGACCGTCGCCATTATCGGCGCAGGCCAGATGGGGTCGGGCATTGCCCAGACCGTAGCCGTCGGTGGCTATACCGTCAGACTCTTCGACGCCCTGCCCGGCCGCGCCACTCTAGCGATCGGCGAGGTGGCCGCCAGCCTTGCGCGTCGCAGCGGTCGCGGCATCATTAATGAAGACGAAGCCCGCTCGGCATTGTCGCGCATCATGGTTTGCGAGACCCTGTCCGACGTGGTGTCGGGGGCCGACCTGGTCATCGAAGCGGCCAGCGAGGACGAGGCCGTCAAGAAACAGGTGTGGACCGACGTTCTGGCGCATCTGGAACCACACGCCCTTCTGGCCAGCAATACGTCGTCGATCTCGATTACCCGACTGGCCTCGGTCACGGATCGCCCCGAGCGCTTTATCGGGCTGCATTTCATGAAGCCCGCACCGGTCATGCGTCTGGTCGAGATCGTGCGCGGTATTGCGACGTCGGCGGCGACCTATGACGCCGCGGTGACCTTTGCCGAGAGCCTTGGCAAGGAAACGACCGCCTCTGAGGACTTCCCCGCCTTTATCGTCAATCGCATTCTGGTGCCGATGATGAACGAGGCGATCTACACCCTGTACGAGGGTGTCGGCACGGTCGCATCTATCGACAAGGCTCTTAAACTTGGGGCCAATCACCCGATGGGCCCGCTTGAGCTGGCCGATTTTATGGGTCTGGATGTAGCGCTGGCTATCATGAACGTGCTTCATGATGGTCTGGCCGACAGCAAATACCGCCCCTGCCCGCTTCTGGTTAAATATGTGGAAGCAGGCTGGCTGGGTCGTAAGAGCGGTCGCGGCTTCTATGACTATTCGGGTGAAACTCCGGTACCGACACGCTGATGACCTATCACGACGACGCATCTTCGAACCCGTCCAGCATGCTTGACCGCCTGCCGGGACAAGAGCGCGTAGTTCCGCGTCGCACGGTCCAGTCCCGCATTGTCGCGACACTGCTTGCTGCCGCATGGCCGCCCATTTTGCTGACCTTTCCGATCTGGCCGCCGCATCATCTTTGGGCCGGTCTGGACACTGATTGGCGCCTCGTCTTGCTGGCAGTGGGCCTTATCGCCTCGCCCATCGGGATTGCCCGTCTGGCGGGTGCCAAGCGCCCCAACAATGCGCCGTGGACCCGCCGAGCAGTCATCGCCCGCTATGTGATCTATGGCGGCATTCTCGCGGCCTGCCTCCAGTTTCTGATGACGCTGGTGCTGTCGATCATTGCCGGACTGTCGGGCGAAAGCTTTGTCCAGGGTCTGGGTGCGATCGAAGCCGTCGTGCTGGTCTATGGCGTGATCGGCATACCGCTCGCGCTCATGGTGGGGGTCAGCTACGCCCTATGGGGCGGCGTTTGCGTGGCCTACCTCGCCTATCGCAAGGCAGATAAGCTCGGTTATTAATCCGGACAGCGCACTCGGGGGAGATTGCTGATGGCTTCGGTTCAGGATCGTATCGGCAATCTGGACAGCGTGCGCGGGCTTGCCGTTCTCGGCATTCTGGTCGTCAATATCCTCGCCTTCGCATGGCCGATGGCCGTGGCGATCCAGCCCGAGGTTGCCCCGTTTGCCGTCGACGGCATCTGGCGCGGTAACGACAGTCTCTATCTCTGGATTGATCAGGTTTTCTTCAGGGACCGCTTCCGCAATCTGTTCACCCTGTTGTTCGGCGTCAGCATCCTGTTGGTGGGCGGGGAACCGGACGACAAGGACCGCAGTAAACTGCTGCGCCGGCGACTGTTCTGGCTGGCCGCCTTTGGCCTCGTGCACGGCCTTCTGGTGTGGTTCGGCGATATCCTGCTGTTCTATGCATGGTGCGGCTTGTTCGCGATGTTCGCGCGCGGCCTGTCAGGGCAGATGCTGGTGATCATCGGCGGTGCCGTTATGGTAGGCCTTGGCATTATTCAGGCAGGCTGGGGCCTTCTGATGCCGCTCATGCCCAATGAGATCATCGCGGCCATGTCGGGCGGCGAAGGCAGCGCCCAACTGACCGGAGAAGTCGGCAGCGTCATTTCCCAATATCAGGCCGGCCTGGGCGGCGTGCTGACCGAGAACTTCAAGTCCTGGATTCTGATCCAGATTTCCAGTCTGGTTGTCATGCCGTTCTCCAGCGTGCCCATGATGATGCTGGGCATGGGTCTGTTTAAACTCGGCTTCTTCCATGGGCGATGCAAGGCGCACTGGTACTGGGGCCTTATAGTTATTAGCGGGGCAGTTTTGGCCGTTCGCGGTTGGGCCTATGCGGTCGAGTTGGCCGCTCCGCCCATCCAGATGCCTAGCCACGGACTGGATGTCGCGACTTCGGGTGCGTCTGTGTTTGTGGCCTTGGGATATGCCGCTCTCGTCATTGTTGCCGCGCCGCTGTTTCGCTGGCTGGCACCGGTCGGGCGGATGGCCTTTACCACCTATTTGGGCCAGTCGATCATCATGGCCACCCTCTTCTATCTTCCGATCGGGCCCCAACTGTTCGGCAAGCTGACGCCCGGCCAGTTCTGGCCGATTATTGCAGCAACATGGGCGGGGCAGATTGTGTTTGCGCACCTGTGGCTGCGATACTTCCGCTGGGGGCCGTTCGAGTGGGTTTGGCGCTCTCTGACCCACGGTCACAAGCTGCCGATCCGCAAAACCCTCCCCTAGTCGGATTGCAGCGGCGCATGGGATGGCTTAATCGCCACCGCATGACCCAGACTGATCGCCCCGAAACCCAATCTGAAGCTCAATCCGAAGTCGTGCGCCCTGAAGCACGCTCTCCCCGTGGTTTTCAGGACCGTCGGGGTCATGATCTGAGCGTCGAGCGCCAGTTGATTGTACGCGTGTCCGAAGTCTATGAGCGCTGGGGTTTTGAAGCCCTCGAGACGCCCGCCTTCGAGTACGTCGATGCTCTGGGTAAGTTCCTGCCGGACACCGACCGCCCGAACGAAGGCGTTTTGGCGCTGGAGGACGACGACGATCAGTGGATGGCGCTTCGCTATGACCACACGGCACCGTTGGCCCGCTTTGCCGCCCAGAACTGGGAAACCCTGCCCAAGCCGTTCCGCCGCTATGCCTACGGTCCGGTGTGGCGCAACGAAAAGCCGGGTCCGGGTCGTTTCCGCGAGTTCTGGCAGTGCGACGCCGACACCGTCGGCTCCGACCGTCCCGAAGCTGATGCCGAGATCATCGCCATGGCGGTTGAAGGTCTGGGGGCTGCCGGTCTGGACAACGGTCAGTCGGTCATCCGCGTTTCGAACCGCAAACTGTTCGACGGCCTGTTCGATGCAGCGGGTATCACCGACGCCAACCAGCGTCTGACTGCCCTTCGTGCCGTCGATAAATACGACCGTCTGGGCATTGAAGGCGTACGCCTGCTGCTTGGCGAAGGTCGTCTGGATGAATCGGGCGACTACACCAAGGGTGCCAACATGCCTGTCGGCCTGATCGACAGCATCGAAGCCTTCCTGTCGTCGGCCGAACAACCGGGCCTGTCGCGTTCGGGCGTGCTGGACGCCATCGCCGGCGTGGGAGCAGGTCTGGGCGCAGCGGGCGAAGCGGCTCTCAAGGAACTGTCGGCTATCGACCGTGCGCTGAACGCCATGGGTGTGGCTGAGGACGCCGTGAAGTTCGATCCGACCATCGTGCGCGGTCTGGAATACTACACCGCCACCGTGTTCGAGGCCGAGCTTCTGCTGGAAACCCGCGACGAGAAGGGTCGGCCGATGCGCTTCGGCTCTATCGGTGGCGGCGGTCGCTATGACGATCTGGTTGCGCGCTTCACCGGCCAGACCGTTCCGGCCACCGGCTTCTCGTTCGGAGTGTCGCGCTTGGCGTCGGCGCTTAAAGCCGCAGGCAAGACGACCGAAGGCCGCGCGCGTGGTCCGGTCGTGGTCATCGTCTTCTCCGACGACGACATGCAGCACTATCTCGATGCGGTGGCCGAGCTGCGCAACGCCGGCATCCCTGCCGAGCTGTACCTTGGCCGCGCCGGTATGAAGGCCCAGTTCAAATATGCCGACCGTCGCAATGCGCCCGCTGCCGTCATTCTAGGCGGTGACGAGATCGCAGCCGGTGAAGTGACCATCAAGGACCTGGACGCCGGTCGGGCCCAAGCTGCGAATATCGCTGACAACGAGGCGTGGAAAGCAGCACGTCCGGGGCAAATGAAGGTTGCACGCAGCGCGCTGGTCGAGACCATTCGCGGCATTATCGAATAACCTTCGATAATCGGGACTTCAATTCGTCAGGTTATCAGCGATAACTCATAAAACCTTCGATTTCTGCTTCGTGGCCCGATTGACGCAACGGCACCCAATGCGTCATCTGAACCCACTCGAGAGACGCGGCGTTGAAGCGCAGTAGTCACTTGGAGGCGTTTCGGGGAGGAAACGTCCGCTCCATTAGAGAGCGAGAAGGCCCGCTGCGATGTATCCCCCGCAGCGGGCTTTTTCATGCCTGCAATCCTGAGATGCGAAGCTGTGCGGTAGGTGCGCTCGAAGACCCGCGGGCAAAGAAAAAGGTCGGTGAAAACCACCGACCTTTGCCTTATCGAAGATGCTTCGATTTACCTTACCACAGGCGGATCCGGTCTTCCGGAGCGATGTAGTATTTGTCCGTCGGCTTGACGTCGAAGGCGGTGTACCAATCGTCGACGTTACGCAGCGGGCCGATCACGCGGAACTGCGCGGGCGAGTGCGAGTCCGTTGCGATCTGCTGGATCAGCGCGGCATCGCGATACTTCGACTGCCATACTTGCGCCCAGCCGTAGAAGAAGCGCTGCTCGCCGGTCGTGCCGTCGATGACCGGAGCCGGTTCACCCTTCAGCGACAGACGGTAGGCTGCCAGACCCACGGCCACGCCCGAGGCGTCGCCGATGTTCTCGCCCATGGTCAGGCCCGGGTTGATGTTGTGGCCCTCGATCGGGGCGTACTGTTGGTACTGCTCGCCCAGACGCTTGGTCAGTGCGTCGAAGTTGGCGCGGTCTTCGGCGGTCCACCAGTTGCGTAGCACGCCATTGCCGTCCGACTTGGAGCCCTGGTCGTCGAAGCCGTGGCCGATTTCGTGACCGATAACGCCGCCGATACCGCCATAGTTGACGGCTGCATCACCGTTAGGATCGAAGAACGGCGGCTGCAAGATAGCGGCGGGGAAGACGATCTCGTTGTTGACCGAGTTGTAGTAGGCGTTGACGGTTTGCGGCGTCATGCCCCACTCGGTCTTGTCGACTTCCTTGTCCAGACGCGAAACGCGGTCGGCATAGCTCCACTGGCGCATGCGGACGGCATTACCAACCAGATCGTCACCACTGATTTGCAGTGCCGAGTAGTCGCGCCACTTGTCCGGATAGCCGATCTTGACGGTGAACTTGTTCAGCTTGTCCAAAGCTGCAGCCTTGGTCTCGTCGCCCATCCAGGTCAGGTTCTGGATACGCTCGGCCTGAGCCAGACGCAGGTTGGCGACCAGCTCTTCCATTTTGGCCTTGTATTCAGGCGGGAAGTATTGGGCCACGTACAGACGGCCAGCGGCTTCACCCAGAGCGCCTTCGGCAAACGAGATGGCGCGCTTTTCGCGGCTGCGTTGTTCCGGCTGACCCGACAGGTCGCGGTCACGGAAGCCCCAGCGCAGTTCGGCAAAGCGCTTGGACAGCAGCGGAGCCATCTGGTCGGCGGTGTGGAAGGCTTGCCACGACTTGAGCAGCTCGACCGGCGTTTCCGCAAAGATGGCAGCGATCTTCGGCATCGCCGTGTCCTGACGGACGATCACGCGATCGGCGTGGCCCACACCAGCGGCGGTATAGAAGGCCTGCCAGTCAAAGCCGGGCGCTTCGGCGGCCAGACGCTGGATGGTGTACTCATTATAAGTACGGTCGCGATTGCGGTTCTCTGCCGGGGTCCAGTGGGTTTCGGCGATCTTGTTTTCCAGCGCCACGATCTCGGCGGCGGTTTCAACCGGCTTGTCCCAACCGATCTGGGTCAGCATCTCGGCGATATAGGCCTGATACTTCTCTTCTTTGTCGGCGTAACGCGCGTCCAGATAGTAGTCGCGGTTCGGCAGGCCCAGGCCCGAGTGGCCGGTCGAAACGACGTGGCGGGTCGGGTTCTTGGCGTCGGCACCGACGCCTGCGCCGAAGAAGGCCGCGCCGAAGTCACCGTTGTGGGCACCCATATAGGTGGCCATGGCTTCGTGGCTGTCGATGGCTCGGATAGCGGCCAGATAGGGCTGCAGCGGTTGTGCGTCGACGGCCTCGATACGGGCTTCGTCGATGTACGAGCGATAGGCGTCGGCGATCTTCTGCTCGTCCGAACCGGCCACCAGATCGGTCCGGGCAGCCAGACCCAGCACCAGTTCCTTCATGCGGTTGTCAGACAGTTCGCGCAGGAGCGGGAACGAACCATAGGAGGTGCGGTCCGACGGGATCACCAGTTGGTCGAAGGCCTTGCCATTAGCAAAGCGGAAGAAGTCGTCACCCGGACGCACCGAAGTGTCACGGCCAGACAAATCAAAGCCCCAAGTGCCGTAGCGCGGGCTCTCGGTGCCCTTCCATCCGCCGTCGGCCGCCTGGGCCATCGGGGTCTCGATCAGGCTGACCATTTCACAAGCCGTGCCGATGCAGGCGTGATCATGCGACGACGAGTCAGCAAAAGCTGCGGCGGGCATCAGCAGCGCTGCAACGGCAGCACCAGCCAGAAGTCTTTTCATGCGGGGTTCCCTCGTTTGAATTGGTTTTAACGGCACAAAACTGCGTTTCCGTCGTTAATCATCCACCTCGGCGCGCGCGACAAGCTCTAGCTTGGCCAGATAACGGCGAACTGTGAAATTCGCCTGATGATTCAATCAAGACATTGGTCGAAAACGAGAATCTGCGAAGAGGCTCGCGGCATAACCGTGCGGACGTATGCTTTTTAAAACAACAGTGTTGCGCGGGAACGAAAACCACTGCAAAAAATGGAAGTTTTTACCGGCTACTGCGTAAATTCCCCTACACAATCACCCGCACGGTAGGATTTCAGCATGTATTTTGACGGATTTCTGACCCATTTTGGTCACCGTTCGATGATGATAGTTCGCTCCAGCACATCGCCCCATACCTGCGTTCGACGGTCATCGTTCTTGATCGACAGCGCGATTCGGACGCGATGCCAGTTTGGCGGTCTCCCCACCGCCCTCCTTTTTTAGTGATTGAGTATTAAGTCGATGACCGAGACTGTCGTTGTCGCTTCCGCGACCGCCGATACCGAAGCCAAGCCGCGCGTAAACCGCCGCCAGGTTGCCAAGGCCCGCACCCGCCTGAAGGTTCTTGAAGCCGCTCGCAACCTGTTTGCCGAACGTGGCTATGATGCCGCCACCATCCGCGACATCGCCAAGGGTGCAGGTATGTCGACCGGTGCCGTGTTCGCCAACTTCCAAGACAAGGCCGAGCTGTTCGAAGCCGTCTTCTCGGAAGAAATGGCTTCGCTGGCTGAAGATTTCGCTGCCGGTATCGCCATCGACGACAACACCGCTGCCCGTCTGGCCGGTGGCCTGACCGCCGGTTACCACCGCGCTCTGGACCACCTGCCGCTGATGCAGGCCATGGTCGCCCGCTCGTGGTTCCAGCCGGAAGACGCCGACAAGCGCGTGCGTGAATTTCTCGCCCCGATCATGTCGGCCCTGAGCGAAGTTCTGCAAGCCGGTATTGCCAAGGGCGAACTGCGTCAGGACATCGACGTCGCTGTGATCGCCCGTATGGTGTGGGACATCTATCTGTCGAACTTCCGTCGTGCTGCCTACGACAACTGGGGCATCGAAGAGCTGACCCCGCTGGTTCGCAAGCAAATGGACATCCTGCTGGCCGGCCAACAAGCCAAGTAAGCCAACAGGTCACTGACCTTATAAAAGAAGCCGGAAGGGACATCCCTTCCGGCTTTTTTGTTTCCCGCTTTCAGCTCTTCCAGCGAAGCACGGTTTCCTTGATGGGATTGACGAAGGCGCGTCCCTCGGCGCGGCTCTTCAGCCATTCCTTCTTGAGCTGCTGATACCATTTGGCCTGTTTGTCGGCATCGTCGATCCACAGCAGGGCCGGATCATATTTCAGCCCCTCGTTCTGCAAGTTCACCATGCCGCCGTCCTGCTGGAGGAAGGCCACCACGCCTGCCCGCAGGAAGGGTTTGGCCAGCCCGAAGACCCAGTGGTCCGACCAGAAAATCTGGGTGATGCGGGTCTTGGTGGCGGTTACCGGTGTTAACAGGGTCAAGGCCAAAACCTGTTTCTCTCCGACCTGAATATGCTCCCACCGATAGCCCGGAAGCCGGAAGGTGATCTCCGTCGCGGGGGCACCGCCCAGTATCTTATAAAGGCGGCTGTTGGACGAGGGGGCGTGGCGCACCATGGCCCATCCGAAATCACGCGGCGCAAAGGTCTTGGCCTTTTCGTGCATCGATTTCTCGGAGCGCCACCACCACTGCTTATGAACATAGGGGCCGTGGGCAGGGTCCATAAGCCCAACCACCGCGTGGTCGATATGGCTGTCGAAATCCATCCATTCAACCAGACGGATGTCGCTATCGGCACTAGGGAATACAGGCGGTTCATGGTCGGGCGCGGACGGATTGCGCGGATCGGACGCCATCCACACGAACACCATGCCCTGGCTCTCGCGCACCGGATAGGAGCGCACCTTGATGCGGTTCGGGTCTACGTCCTGACCTTCGCACAAAGAGGGAATGGCCGCGCAGACGCCATCGGTTCGGAAACGCCAGCCGTGATAGGGGCACTCGACCGTTTCACCCTCGCCATCGTGCTCAACCATACGGCCCGCCGACAAAGGCGCGGCGCGGTGGGGGCAGATATCGCGCAGGGCGTAAACCTCGCCCGCGCGCGTACGCCCCAGCAACACCGGCTCACCCATAAGCTCATAGCGCTTCAAACTGGCTGGAGCGACGTTGCGGGACAGGGCGAGGAAGTACCAGGCATCGGTAACGAAGCCCTTGCCAAACGCTGTTTGAGGTGTAGCTGATGACGGCGGTACAGCTTGAGGTGCGGCTTGGATCATGGCCGTTTCATATCAAGCCACTTTGCGCCTGTCTCACTAGACATTGTAGAGAACTTTGTTTTACAAAGTCTGCAAATCAACGATCTTCGGAGAAACGCCCTTGTCGCGCCTTGCGGTTATGACGGCCCTTATCGCCGCCCCCTTGCTGTTCACCTCCCCTGCTGTGGCCCAGTCCCACAGCGGGCACGGCGAGCACGCCCACCAACATGCGGCATTCGAATCCGGTCGCATCCATGTTCGCGTTGACGGCCCCGAGGGCGCACCCGACGTCGTGTTGATCCCCGGCCTGTCGTCCTCGCCGCGCATTTGGCAGGACACAACCGACGAGCTGTCGAAAACCTATCGCGTGCACCGTATTCACGTTCAGGGCTTTGCCGGTGCGGCACCCAAGGATAACGCCCAGATCGGCGACACTCCCCAGCCATTCATCGTGCCGGTAGCCGACGAGATCGATCGCTATATTCGCGAAGCCAATCTGAACAAGCCTGCCGTCATCGGCCACTCGCTGGGCGGGTCGCTGGCCATGACGATTGCATCGCGCCATCCGCAAGATGTCAGCAAGGTCATGGTGGTGGACATGCTGCCGTTTATGGGCGCGATGTTCGGTCCTCCGGGCACCACTGCCGAGAGCGTAAAGCCGACCGCACTGAGCGTCTGGAACACCCAGGCTGGCTCGAGCCGTGAAGACTATCTGACCGCCGCCAACGCCAGTGTCACCGGCATGATCAATACCGAAGCCCGTCGCGCCGGCCCGCTGTCCGACGTGGAGGGGAGCGATCAACAGGTGTCGGCCGCCGCCTTCCATGATCTGATCGTGACGGACCTGCGTCCGGAACTGCCCAAGATCACGGTCCCGATGACTGTGCTCTACGTCAAGTTCAATGACGCCCGTATGACCAACGAGGTCACCGACATGATCTATCGCGCCAGCTTCTCGACGCGCCCCGGCACCACACTGAAGCGTATCGACGACAGCGCCCACTTCATCATGCTCGACCAGCCCCAGATCTTTGCCGCAGAAATCGATACGTTCCTGAAATCCAATTAAGTCGCCATCATTTCGGCGACAGTCTATGGCTGTTGATTAGTACCCCCGAGCCGCTAGGTTCGGGGGTGCCAGACCATGAGGACTTCAATGGCGCGTAACGACCATAATCAACAGCCCCGGCCGAAACCCCGTCGCTCGTTCTTCGGGCGGCTGTTTTACTGGGGGGCTGTGCTGGCCGTCTGGGGCCTGATTTTCTCGGTCGTATTCTTCGCCATTTTCGCGCGCGATCTGCCCGATACCTCCAGCCTCTACAACGTCGATCGCCAGCCCTCCATCACCTATCTGGACCGCTCTGGTGCCTTGATTGCCGTGCGAGGGTCGCAGATGGCGCCTCCGGTCGATCTGGACGCCCTGCCCGACTATGTACCGGCCGCCTTTGTCGCCATCGAAGACCGCCGCTTCTGGAACCACCCGGGCTTTGATCCGATTGGCCTGAGCCGCGCCATGGCCTCGAACCTAAAGGCCCGACGCGTGGTGCAGGGTGGCTCGACCATTACCCAGCAGCTGGCCAAGAACCTGTTCCTGACGCCGGACCAGAACCTGAAACGCAAGGTTCAGGAACTGATGCTGGCGGTATGGCTGGAAGTAAAGTTCACCAAAAAAGAGATCCTCGCCCTCTATCTGAACCGCGTCTATTTCGGTGCGGGTGCCTATGGCATCGAAGCGGCCTCGCAGCGCTATTTCGACAAGCCCGCCGAAAAACTGACCGTGAGCGAGGCGGCCCTTCTTGCAGGTCTGCTGAAGGCCCCGTCCCGCTATTCTCCGGTCAGCGAGAGCGAACGGGCCGCAACCCGCGCCACCGTCGTGCTGAACAGCATGGTGGAAACGGGCATCATTACGCCGGCTCAGCGCGATGCTGCCGTCGCCGAACCTGTCCGTGTCTCGCGCACGCTGGCTAGCCAGCACGCCCAGTATTTCATCGACTGGCTGGACAAGCAGGTCCGCGGCATGATCAGCGGCCAGACCGAAGACCTGATCGTCGAGACGACGCTGGACCTGTCGCTGCAAACCGATGCCGAGCGCGCCGTGCGCCGCATTATCGACCGCGACAAGAACAAGGGCGTGGAACAAGCCGCGCTGGTTGCGCTGGACGGCGAAGGCCGGGTCCGCGCCATGATCGGCGGTGCTTCCTATCCCGACAGCCAGTTCAACCGTGCGACCGAGGCACGCCGTCAGGCAGGCTCCGCATGGAAACCGTTCGTCTATCTGGCCGCACTTGAAGCGGGCTATACGCCCGACACCCGCGTGGTTGACGAACCCGTTACCATCGGCAACTGGTCGCCGCGTAACTATTCGGGCGGTTTCGCAGGCGAGATGACCCTGCAACAGGCTGTGGCCGCCTCGACAAATACCGTGGCTGCTGCGGTGGCCGATCAGGTTGGCCGCTCGAACGTCGCCAATGTGGCCCGCCGTCTGGGCGTCACCGGCAATATCAGCACCTCGCCCTCCATGGCGCTGGGTGCCGTAGAGGTATCGCCGCTGGAAATGGCGCAGGCCTATGACGCCTTTGCCAACGGCGGTCGCCGCGTGAAGGCATGGGGCATCAGCCGCATCCGCACCGGCGACGGTCGCGTGGTTTACGAACATGGCCCCGCCGATACCGGTCAGGCCATCCACAACCCCTCGCTCTACTATCTGAACCAGATGCTGCGTTCGGTCGTGACCTCCGGTACGGGACGCGCCGCCGCCCTGGGCGGTCGCGATATCGCGGGCAAGACCGGTACCACCTCGGATTACAAGGACGCGTGGTTCGTCGGCTATACCGGCGGCTTCACCACCGCCGTCTGGGTGGGCAAGGATAACAACACCGCCATGAGCCGCGTCTCGGGCGGCGGCGCGCCTGCCGCGATCTTCGCCACCTTCATGCAGGCTGCCCTGCCTAAGTTGGCTGTCCAGGCCATCCCCAATGGTCCGGCCCTGCCGGACGGCTGGGTGCCGCCGGATCCGGTGGGTGCCGCTCTGGGTCAGGTTGACGATCCCTATGCCAACGAGACCGGCATTCTAGACGAGGACGGCATGCCGGTCGCCCCGCCGGTCGACCAGCCCCAAGAACTCGTTCGCCCTGATCCGAAGCGGGTCGATCCGAAACTGGTCGATCCGAAACGCCCCGAGGCGTCACGCACGGACGACGCCCTGTTCTACTAGGCCCCAATGGCGTGAAGCTGTGCGCCGTGGTGTTTCAGCCATTGGCGCATGGGCTTGTGATCGCCGATCAATCCTTCGACCACGGCCCAGTATTCGGGGCTGTGGTCGGCACGGACCAGATGGGCCACCTCGTGAGCCGCCAGATAATCGGCCACTCTTTCAGGGGCCATAACCACGCGCCAGCTATAGCGGATCGAGCGGTTGTGGGGACTGCACGACCCCCACCGCGAGCGGGTATCGACAATAGAGACACGCACGGGCGCCTGCCCCAAGGCCTTCAGGTAATGCTCCGTACGCTCAAGCAGGAACAGCCGCGCCTGTTTGCGGAACCAGTTCTCGATGCGACGGGAATAGGCATCGCCCTCGCCGCCCGCGCGCAAGACCGGCCCGTCCGGAAGATCGATCAAGCGTGCCGCCCCCACGCCAGCCGCCCCTTCAAGTCGGATAGTGCGACCCAGAAGTCCCACCGTCATACCCGGCTTGAACGGCTGCCCCTCAACCGCGTGATCAAGCTTTTCGCCGATCCATTCAGCCTTGGTCTGGGCAAAGGCCACGCCTTGGGCGAGCGCCGAGGCTGAGGGCGCGACCACCACCGCCTCGCGCGATCGGGTGTCGATGCGGATGGACAACCGGCGCGCTCGCTTGTTCACCGACAGCCTGAGGGTGTGACCGTTGGAAAGGGCCAGTC
This sequence comes from Brevundimonas pishanensis, assembly GCF_022750635.1. GTDB lineage: Bacteria > Pseudomonadota > Alphaproteobacteria > Caulobacterales > Caulobacteraceae > Brevundimonas > Brevundimonas pishanensis. The sequence continues at coordinate 214,717 of NZ_JAJKBG010000001.1, forward strand.
GGTCGCCGTCCCGATACCTAGGCTGAAACAGCTTCATTCTGTTGGATGAAATCCCGAAGGCGCGGATAGATGTGCTCACGGAAGCGACGGCCGTTGAACACCCCATAGTGACCGACATCCTCCTGCACGTGAAGCAGGCGGCGCGTATCAGGGATGTTGGGCGTCAGAACGTGTGCGGCCTGTGTCTGGCCGACACCGGAAATGTCGTCGTTCTCGCCCTCGATAGTGGCTAGCCCGATGTCGCTGATCGTCGACAGGTCCACCTTGCGCCCGCGATGCTCCAGCACCCCGCGCGGCAGCGAGTACTGCTGGAACACGTGTTCGATGGTTTGAAGATAGAACTCTTCGGTCAGGTCCAGCACGGACAGGTATTCGTCATAGAATTCTTCGTGCTTTTCGACCCCGTCGCCGTCCCCGCTGACCAGACTGTCGAAATAGCCGCGGTGGGCGTCGATGTGCTTTTCCTCGTTCATCGACATGAAGCTGTAGAGCTGCACAAAGCCCGGATAGACCCGCCGGCCCACGCCCGCGTACGGGAAAGGCACGGTGTGGATCATGTTCGACTTGAACCAGGTGAACGGCTTTTCCTCGGCCAGTTGGTTGGTCGCCGTCGGCGAGAGGCGCGCGTCAATCGGAGAGCCGAGGAAGCTCATGGAGGCGGGACGGTTCGGGTGGTTGTCCTCGGCCATCAAGGCGCAGGCGGCCAAAACCGGGGGGCCGGGCTGGCAGACAGCCACGACGTGGGCGCGGCCACCGATAGCCTCCAGCATCAGGCGGACATGATCGATATAATCCGAGAAGTCGAAGCGCCCCTCTAGTAGAGGGACTTCACGCGCATTGACCCAGTCGGTGATCAGCACGTCGTAGTCTTGCAGGAAACCTTCGACCGTGCCGCGAAGAAGGGTCGCATAGTGACCCGACAGCGGGGCAACGATGACCACTGACGGCGCGGCAGCGGGCTTGTTCACCGCTTTCAGGTCGTCGCGGTTGCGGTTGAAGCGGATCAGGCGGCACCACGGCGACGACCACACGACCTCGCTGGTCGTCCGCACTGGGTGTCCGCCGATATCGACTCTTTCGAGCCGCCATTCCGGCTTGCCATAGCGCCGCGTAATGCTCTCGATCAGCTCCGCTGTGGCAAAGGCGGTGCGTCCCACAGCCGTGTCGGACGCCAGATTAAATGGCGAGGTCCAGAATTGGCGGGCCATCTGTGCACCGAAGCGCAGAGGAGTGGCGGAGTGATAGGCAAGCTCGTGCAGGGCGTAGAGCATGAAATACCAATAGACACGCCCGAACGAACGAGCAGGGATCAGCAGCTTTCATACTGCAACGCACAATGAAACATGGACGTTGCCTTATGGAAAGCTTTCCCTGCGGCGAGGCTTATCCGCGCGCCATCACGCGGCGGATGACGTCGACGCTCTTGTCCGGCCCCAGATCGTGCGTCAGCGGGCTACGCAGCTTACCGTCCGGCCCCATCAGATAGATGGTCAGCGAGTGGTTCATCGTATAACCCTCACCCTCACCCGACTTCTGGTAATAGACGCGGTACGCCTTGGCGGCAGCCGCCACCTGTTCGGGTGTGCCGGTCAGGCCAATGACGCCCTCGGGGAAGCCGTCCGACGACAGATAGTCCTTCATCATCTGCGGCGTGTCGCGTGCCGGATCGATGCTGACGAAGACGATCTGCAAATCCTTGGCATCATCGCCCAGACGCTCTTGCACGGCGTTCAGAACGCCGAGCGTAGTCGGGCAATAGTCCGGGCAATAGGTGAAGCCGAAGAAGACCAGCGACCACTTGCCGTCCAGGATCGTCTGGTCGACCGTCTGGCCGTCCTGATTGACCAGAGTGAAATCACCGCCGATCAGCGGTTGACCCGTTGCCACTTCGCGGGCGCGCGGCGCGTCGGACGCGTTTTGTTTGTTCACCGAAACCATGGTGAACACCGCCAGCCCAACAGCCAGAAGCGTGCAGATAGCGGCAAAGATGATGATTGAACGACGCGGCATGGGCCACCCTTGGACAAGAAGCGACTGTGCGCATCCGCCCTGTGCGGCGCGCGACGTTTTGGGGGTATAAGGGTTCGGTGAACGGTACAGAAGCCCCCTCCCTGTCGCAGGCCATTGCGACCGCCGCCCGCAGCGGCACGCGCGACCTGCTCAGCCTGTCGCGTCAGTCCAGCCGTGGACGCGGACTGAGCCTGCGGACGCTCATCGTTTTGCGCTGGTTGACGATCATCGGTCAGACCGGCGCAGTTCTCGCCGCCTTTTTCGTGCTCAATTTCCCGCTGCCGGTCTGGGCCTGCGTTGCGGTGATTGGGGCCAGTGTGGTGATGAACCTCATCACCATGGCAAGGGCGCGCCGCAAGGGTGCCGGCCTACGCGAAGATGGCCGCACGACCTTCCAGCTCGGTTTCGACATCCTGCAGCTCTCCATTTTGTTGGCGCTGACGGGCGGTTTGACCAACCCCTTCTGCCTGCTGCTGGTCGCCCCCGTGACCGTGGCGGCCGCCAGCCTACCTTCGCGTCAGGCATTGGGGCTGGCGACGCTGGCTCTGGTGTGCGTGGCCTGCATGTTCTGGTGGTCCCTGCCCTTCCCGTGGCGAACGGACGAGGCGCTGGTCCTTCCCGGCCTTTACCGGATGGAGTTGGGCATCGCCCTGATTACCGGCGTGCTGTTTACGTCCGGCTATGCCTGGAAGGTCGCCTATGATGCCGAGCGACTGGAGCTGGCGCTGGCCACGACCCAGGATGTTTTGCAGCGCGAGCAGCGTCTTGCCGCCATCGGGGGTCTGGCGGCAGCCGCAGCCCACGAATTGGGCACACCTCTGGCGACGATCCAGATCGTAGCGCGAGAAATGCTCCGTCACGCCGAGGCCGACAGCGCCATCGCTGAAGATGCCGGCCTTATCCTGCAACAGGCCGCACGCTGCCGCGAAATCCTGAACCAGTTGTCGACTTCACACGACGACAACGAGGGGGCCTTTGCCGAGGCGGACCTGAAAGCTGTACTTCAGGAAGTGGCCGAGCCCCACCAGGGCTTTGATCTCGATTTCAATCTCGCCGTCGTCGCGCCTGAAGGTCAGCCCCTGCCGCGCATCTATCGCCAGCCCGAGATCATTCATGGGCTGTCGGCACTGGTGGAAAATGCAGCCGACTTTGCCACCCAGACGGTCAACCTTGTGGCCACCGTGGATGCGGGGTGGATTACGGTCGATATCAGCGACGACGGCCCCGGCTTCTCTCCCGACGTCGTGCCGCGCCTTGGCGAGCCCTATGTCACCACGCGCCCCCAGAACAAGGCCCGCCGCGCTCTGGCCAAGCAACTGGCGTCCAAAGACAACGACGCCGAGGCCGAGGCCGCGATCTCGCCCAGTCAGGGCGGGATGGGGCTGGGCTTCTTTATCGCCCGCACGCTTTTGGAACGCAGCGGTGCGCGGGTGTCCATCGGCAACGGGCTGATGCGCCCCGACGAAAGCGGTCAGGGCGCGAGGGTGTCCGTGCGCTGGCCCCGCCAACGACTTGAGGCCCATCAGCCGGACCACACCGACGTGCCGCTCGATCCCGCCTGATTGGAACCATATGTCGCACCTCCGGTCTTCTTCCTTGACCTTGGTGGCCTGAACCCCGACCTGAAGGCGCAGGAGAAGTTGATGTCTGAACTCGAAAACCTGATTGCCGATCTTGCCGACAAGTCCGTGCTGTTGCTGGACGATGATCAGGCGTTGCGTACGCGTCTGGGCCGCGCCCTGGAATCGCGTGGGTTCGAGGTGTCTCTGGCCGCTTCGGTCGCCGAGGCTCAGGCTGTCATTCGCCAGTCACCGCCGGCGTTTGCCGTGCTGGACATGCGTCTTGAGGACGGTAACGGCCTGAAGGTGGTTGAGGCCCTGCGCGACGCCCGCGAGGATGCCCGCATCGTCATGCTGACCGGTTATGGCGCGATTGCCACTGCGGTTGCTGCGGTAAAGGCCGGTGCCGTCGACTATTTGCAAAAGCCCGCCGATGCCGACGACGTGGTCAAGGCGCTGCTCTCCTCCGGCGAAGCACCGGAGCCGCCGGAAAACCCCATGAGCGCGGACCGCGTCCGCTGGGAGCATATCCAGCGCGTGTTCGAGCTGTGCGACCAGAACGTCTCGGAGACGGCCCGCCGCCTCGGTATGCACCGTCGCACCTTGCAACGCATCCTCGCTAAACGCGCGCCAAGGTAATCTGGACAGGTTACCGTCCTCAAATAGCCAATGATCGCGTCACTGGCGTTAGGACAACGTAACGTCCTCAAACAGCCAGTGACCGCGTCACTGGCGTTAGGACACTTCACTCCTGAGCATCCTGAACGCGCTGAGCCGTGCGAACGCGATCAGCATGGCTTTGCGGCGGGCGCCGGCTAATGGCTCGGGTACGGCGTCCCGGATGACGGCACCACCGAAGCCGTCGGCATAGATGAGGCCCGGCTCGTCCGGAAGCACACCGTCGGGAAACTCCGGCGAGACAGCGAAATAGAAGGCATCGCAATAAGGCGCATATTCATGCCATTTGCGATCGACGCGGAAATCGTCGATGCCGGATTTCACCTCGACGATGATGATGTCGCCCCGGCGGCCCAGAGCTAGCACGTCCGCGCGGCGGCCGTTCGGAAGGCGCACCTCCATCAACGGCGCATAGCCCATGTCGGCGAGCAACCGCGCCGCCCCGCGCGTTACCGCATGGGTCGTCTCGGGACGTGAAAAGCTGAGTTCGATATCGGGAGCGGCAGGGGCCATTCCCGCATTATGTTCCGCTTACGTTCCTGCTGCAAGGCGTGCGCGGTTGACCTGCCATTCGGCCTTGGTCTGACCCCAGACATTGCAGGTCAGGGTGTCGAAGGGAGCTGGAAGCGGGCGCGGGCCCATGTTGTATGCCCCCAGCCGCTGGGCCACCCTTTCCGATGGCGTGTTCAGCGGGTCGATGCAGTGAATGACGTCACGCCAGCCCAGAACACCAAAGGCATAGTCGATGGTGGCGATGGCTGCCTCCATCGCATAACCCTTGCCGTGAGCGTCGGGGTGCAGGCTCCAGCCCACCTCCCTGCCCGGCCAGCCATAGGGATGCAGTGGCCCGATGCGGCCCAGCCACAGGCCTGTCTTCTTGTCGAGCAGCGAGAACATGCCCTCACCGTGCAGGGCCCACATGCCAACCACCATGGCCATGGTGCGCCAGACCTGATGCTTGGACTGGGTACCACCGATGAATTTGCTGGCTTCTTCATCAGCCAGCAGTTCACACCACCGCGGGAAATCCTCCAGCGTGGGCGGGCGCAAGATCAGGCGCTCGGTTTCCAGCGTCGGACCGACACGGGTTTCGGTCGTTCCCGCCCATGCCTCTTGGGGCCAATCCGTCAAAGGTAATACTCCCGCTCCAGCGTATAGACACTGCCATCTCGGGTCAGGACGCTGGAGTAGAGGCCAAACGTCTCAAACCGGATCGGCGGCGACTGGAGCAGGTTGTGTCCTGTAATCCAAGCGCCAGTCCGGTCAGGGTCCGTCTGGGGTTTCAGATAGGCCAGCGTCACGTGCGGACGGTATTCGCGGCGCTCTGGCGGAAGGCCCGCCCGCTCTCCTGCCGACTTGCAGCGGGCCGCCAGCTGGTTCAGCCCCTCGTCGGGTTTCACGCCTGCCCAAATGGTGTGGCTCTGGTGGTTGTCGCCGAAAGCGCCGACCCCGCTCAGTTCCAGATCCAACGGTCCGCGGCCCTCCGCGCGCACCAGTTCGGACGCCAGATCGTCGGCCTGCCGCTCGGTCGCATCGCCATAAAAGGCCAGCGTGATGTGCAGCTGATCCAGCGGTCGCCACTTGGCACCCGGCAGGCCGCTTTGGCGACGTTGCAGGGTCTCGGCGATGTGTTCGGGGACGTGCAGGGCGGTGAAAAGTCTGAGCATGCGACTGTTGGTAGCGGCTGGAACAAGCGAGTTAAAGGCGGGTTTTCCTTGCATAGGAGCCTGCCTGACCCGATATTTCTTTCAAGGTCGGCATACTCCGACCATTTGGGAGACGAATTTCGCGATGAGCGACTTCAACAACGGCTATGCGCGCCCGCTTCCGCAGTCGGCGGACATGTCCGTCGACGCCGGTCTGCGCGCCTTCATGCTGGGCGTTTACAACAAGCTGGCCATCGGTCTGGTTGTTGCGGGCGTGCTGGCCTACATCACCGGCAACGTTCCGGCTGTGCAACAACTGCTGTTCGCACGCATGGACGACGGCCGCGTCGGCCTGACCATGCTCGGCATGGTCGTACAGTTCGCCCCTCTGGTGATGCTGTTCGGCTCGATGTTCTTCATGAAGAATCCGACCGCACGTGGCGTGAACATCCTGTATTGGGCCGTGGTTGCGACCATCGGTGCGGGTCTGGGCGTTCTGTTCCTGCGCTACACCGGCGGTTCGCTGGCAACCACCTTCTTCGTGACGGCTGCGTCGTTCGCAGGCCTCAGCCTGTTCGGCTACACCACCAAGAAGGACCTGAGCGGCTTCGGCACCTTCCTGATCATGGGTGTGATCGGTTTGGTGATCGCCTCGCTGGTGAACATGTTCCTTCAGTCGGGCATTTTCTATCTGGTGATCTCGGGCCTTGGCGTTCTGATCTTCGCTGGCCTGATCGCCTATGACACCCAGCGTCTGAAGATGACCTACTACGCTCTGGGCGGCGACCAGCAAGCTCTGGGCGTGGCGACCGGCTTCGGTGCCCTGAGCCTGTTCATCAACTTCGTGAACCTGTTCCAGTTCCTGCTCGCCTTCCTCGGCCAGCGCGAATAGGTTTTAAGTGCGCTGTGCGGCGACGCGGTCGCCGCCGACTTGAGCGCGCCGAAGTCCTGATACGAGAAAGCCCCTGCCAACCGGCGGGGGCTTTTTTATTCCACCACAGTGAACTTACGGCTGTCGAAAACCTTCAGCACCTGAGCCAATTCGCGGCCGCGCTTCAGCACCATTCCGCTCTCGCCCATCACGGCATATTGGCCTTGTTTCAGGCGAAGCAACGGGCGCTTTTCCACGCGATAGGCCGGTGCATCGCCGTGGCGGCGGAAAACGGCGAACTCTGCAGCGTCCTTGAGCCCGGCCATTGCATAGTCGCGCCACTCGCCCTGCGCGACCATGCGGCCATAGACGCGCAGTAGCTGGTCCAGTTCGCGGCGGTCCCAGAAGACGGGCCCCGCCAAGGGCGGCTCGGTCGTCGGATCAAGGCTCATAGAGACAATCTAGTCCTGTCTGCGGTCAAAGCCAGCCCTCTATCTTGACCCTGCGTCTTGTCAGTACGGGCGGGCGCGTCCAAAAGACGGACAACAGATTTGGATTTCCAGGAGACACACCATGGCTGATGGTTGGGATATGCCTACGGGCGAGCTGATGAAGGGCAAGAAGGGCCTGATCATGGGCGTTGCCAACTCCAACTCGATCGCATGGGGCATCGCTTCCCAACTGGCGGCTCAGGGTGCGGAACTGGCCTTCACATATCTGGGTGAAAGCCTAGAGCGCCGCGTGCGCCCGCTGGCCGAAAGCGTCGGTGCCAAGGCCATCATTCCGTGCGACGTCTCGGACGACGCCTCGATGGACGCCGCCTTTGCCGCGCTGAAGGAAACCTTCGGCGAGATCGACTTCGTGGTTCACTCGGTAGCCTTCGCCAACAAGAACGAACTGCAAGGCTCGTTCGTCGAGAACACCACCCGCGACAGCTTCCTGCTGGCCATGAACATCTCGGTATTCAGCTTCGTCGACGTCGCCCGTCGCTCGGCTGAACTGATGCCGAACGGTGGCTCGATGATCACCCTGACCTACCTCGGCTCGGAACGCGTCATCCCGAACTACAACACCATGGGTGTTGCCAAGGCCGGCCTTGAAGCGGCAACCCGCTACATCGCCCGTGACCTGGGCCCGAAGAACATCCGCGTCAACGCCATCTCGGCCGGTGCCATGCGTACCCTGTCGCTGGCGGGCATCTCGGGTGGCCGTGGCCTTCACTCCAAGTCGGCCCAGTTCTCGCTGATCAAGGAAGAGACCTCGATGGAAGGCGTCGCTGGCGCCGCCCTGTGGCTGACCTCGGATCTGGGTCGCTCGACCACCGGTGAAGTGGTTCACGTGGACGCCGGTTTCCACGCCGTCGGCCTGCCGGACGATATGGAAGTCTAATCACCCCTTACGGGGAAGGGAGGGTGCAGTGCCGAGTGGATTGTCGAGGTTTCATGATCTGACGCTGCTGGCGCTGCGCCTCTTTCTCGGGGCGTTTTTGATCTATGGCGTGTGGGACAACATCACCTCCGCCGCCCGGATGGCCGAGTTCGAGCAGTTCCTGACGTCCATCCGTTGTCCCCTGCCCCCCGTTTCCGCGCCGGTTTCTGTGTGGGCGCAGTTTATCGTTGGCGTGCTTTTGATACCGGGGCTTTGGACCCGATGGGCCGGCCTGCTGCTGGCTGCCAACTTTGTCGCCGCCGTCGTTCTGCTGGCCGGCGTCGGACAGGATTTCCGCCAACTTTTTCCGCCTGCCATTCTCATATTTGTCGGCCTGTGTCTGGCATCGGGAGGAGCGGGTGCCCTGTCGCTGGATAAACTGTTGAAGGGCCGCGGCCACCGGTATGCGTAGTCTTCCGCCTGCGTCTTTCTCTGCCGCTGTGGTCGCGGTTGTTGTCGGGTTTGGCGGCACGGTCGCTCTGGTCGTTCAGGCCGGACAGACCCTGGGGGCCTCGCCCGCCCAGATCATTTCCATGCTGGCGGCCCTGACACTCGGGATCGGTGTTACAGGCGCGGTTCTAAGCTGGCGGTTGAAGATGCCGGTGGTCATGGCTTGGTCCACGCCGGGGGCCGCGCTTCTGGCCACAACCAGCGCCGGATATGACTGGGCAACAGCTGTCGGGGCCTTTGTGCTGGCAGGCCTGATGATGGTGGCGACGGGACTGGTGCCGGTTCTGGGCCGGATGGCGGGGCGCATTCCCTCGGGCATCGCCTCCGGCATGTTGGCCGGCGTGCTCCTGCCTTTCTGCATCAAGCTATTGCAGGCAGTGCCGGTTGACCCCGTTCTGGTGATCGGCCTGATCGGCCTGTCCCTGATTATCAAAAGGCTTGCCGCGACATGGGCTGTGCCTGCGGTGCTGGTGGCCGCTTTTGCCGTACTGGCGTGGCGGGGCCAGTTGCCCGTGCCGTTCGAGGCAGGCGTGCTGACGCGACTGTCGCCAACGATGCCGATTTTCGACTGGAGGGCAGCGGTGGGTCTGGCCCTACCGCTCTATCTTGTCACCCTGGCCTCCCAGAACCTTCCCGGCCTCGTGGTGTTGAAGGCGGCAGGATATGAGCCGCCTGCCAACAGGCTGATCTTCTGGGGCGGACTATCCAGCACGCTTACCGCCCCTTTCGGAGCACACGGGGTTAATCTGGCTGCCATCACCGCCGCGATCTGCACCGGTGACGATGCCCATCCTGATGCCACCCAGCGTTGGAAAGTGGGCGTTATCTATGGCGCGCTCTATCTGGTCGTCGCACTGTTTATCCCGCCGCTGGTCCAACTCTTTGTCGCCATGCCTACGCATGTGCTGGCCAGCGTGACGGGGCTGGCGCTGCTGGCCCCGCTGACCAGCGCGCTGGCGGGTGTTTACAAGGACGACACCCACCGCGAGGCTGCCGCGCTCACCTTTGTCTGCACGGCATCAGGGCTGGCGTTGTGGGGTATCGGGTCGGCCTTCTGGGGACTGATGGTCGGGTTTGCGGCCTTGCTGGTCTTCAAGCGCCCATAGCCAAGCTTTACATTCGGGGGCTTTACAGCCTTTGGGGACATGTCACCTTGGCGAGCGACCGATAACGGTGACATCCCAAGGAGACAGCCATGGCTCACAAGTTCGAAGTCTATCAGGACAAAGCCGGCGAGTACCGCGTGCGCTTTAAGTACAATTCGGAAGTGATCTTCTCGACCGAAGGCTATTCGGACAAGTCGGGAGCCAAGCGCGCCATCGAGTCGATCAAAAAATACGTCGGCGATGCGCCGGTCGAAGACGCATAAGCTGCGGCTTTCGCGCCAAGAAAAGGGGCGTCGGATCACTCCGACGCCCCCTCTTTAATTAGTCCGGATCGCGCTCGCTGGTCTCGACAGGGCGAATGACCCTCAGCCAGCCCTCGGCGATTTTGATCTCGGGGGCCGCCTCTTTGGTGAACGGCAGATACCACGTCGGACCCCCTTCGGCCGGAGTGATCTCCAGCATATCGTCGGCACCGAAGTTCTGAACCGCCTTCACCTTGCCGATGACCTTGTCGTCAGCGTCACGGCCTTCCAGACCGATTAGGTCGGTGAGGTAGAACTCGTCCTCGTCGGTGTCCGGCAGTTGGTCGCGGTGGACGTAGAGCTTGCGGCCGCGCGCAGCGTCCGCCTCTTCCTTGGTGGTTAGCTCTTTCACCTTGGCGACCAGACCGTGTTTGTCCGGACGGGCCGAGATGATGGTCAGCGCCGGCTGGCCCTTGGCATCCAGCAGGGGCGAATAGGTCTTCAGCGACTGGGCATCGGCGGTATAGGCGGTGATCTTCACCTCGCCCTTCACACCGAATGCGCCGCCGATCTGGGCCACCAGAATGTATTTGTCGTCGCCGCTCAACTCGGGGCTCCTTGGTTCAACTGTCGTCCAGATAGCAGAAAAGCAGCGCCCTTGCGGACGCTGCCTTCCTTAAATCATCGAAGATACCGATGAAGCCGGAATTAGGCTTCGGTGGTTTCTTCAGCAGCAGCTTCAGCAGCCGGGGCTTCTTCAGCCGGAGCAGCGGCGGCAGCAGCAGCAGCGGCTTCAGCTTCAGCCTTGGCAGCAGCTTCGGCTTCCAGACGGTCAGCTTCGCGTTGAGCGCGTTCAGCAACGCGTTCTTGAGCCTTCTTGCCCGGGGTACCCTTCTTCGGGTTGTTGCCCTGGACCCACTTGACCTTTTCGCCCAGAACTTCGTCTTGCGACAGGAAGCGAGCAACGCGGTCGGTCGGCTGAGCGCCCTTGACCAGCCACTCGTTGATGCGCTCGACCTTCAGCGAAACGCGCGGGGTCTCGCCGTCCTTCGGCAGCATCGGGTTGTACGAGCCAACCTTCTCGAGGAACTTACCATCGCGCGGCGAACGGGCGTCGGCGATCACGATGTGGTAGTAAGGACGCTTCTTGGAGCCACCACGGGCCAGACGGATCTTCAGCATTTTAGTCTCTTTCTAGGAAAGTCAGTTATTTTTTGGGGAAGCCCGGAAGACCCGGAAGCCCCCCCGGAAGTTGTCCGCCACCCAGGCCGGCCATGCGGTCCTGAAGGGCTTTCAATTCGTCTGCGCTGGGTTCCGGCATCTTGCCGCCGCCCAGTGCTTTCAAGCGGGCCATGTCGGCACCGCCGCCGCCCATGCCGGGCAAACCGCCCATCATGGCCGCCATCTTTTGCAGGTTCTTGCCACCGCCCTTGGACAGCGACTTGACCATGTCCGACATCTGACGGTGCTGCTTGAGCAGACGGTTGATGTCTTGAACCTCTACGCCCGAACCGGCGGCGATACGCTTTTTACGGCTCGCGTTCAGCAGGTCGGGTTTCTTTCGCTCGGCCTTTGTCATCGAGGAGATGACAGCCAGCTGGCGATCGATCAGCTTGTCCGAGATGTTGTTGTCGGCCATCTGGTTCTTCAGCTTGGCGACACCCGGCAGCAGGCCCATGATGCCCTGCAGACCGCCCATCTTCTTCATCTGGTTCAGTTGGCCTGCGAGATCGTCCAGATCAAACTGGCCCTTGGCCAGTTTGCGGGCCATCTTCTCGGCCTTGGCCTGATCCAGCTCACCCGCAGCCTTTTCGACCAGCGCGACGATATCGCCCTGACCGAGGATGCGGCCAGCGACACGGCGGGCGTCAAAGACATCCAGAGCGTCGACCTTTTCGCCGGCACCCATGTATTTGATCGGCAGGCCGGTAACGGCTCGCATCGACAGCATGGCACCGCCACGGCCGTCACCGTCCGCGCGGGTCAGGATCAGACCCGTCAGCGGCAGACGCTCGTTAAAGGCCGATGCGGTACGTACGGCGTCCTGACCCGTCAGGCTGTCGGCGACCAGCAGGGTCTCGATCGGCTTGGCGATCTCGGCCACTTCGGCGACTTCGTTCATCAGCGCTTCGTCGAGCGTGATGCGGCCGGCGGTGTCGAGGATCAGGACGTCAAAGCCTTGCAGCTTTGCCGATTGCAGGGCGCGACGGGTGATCTGGACGGCGCTTTCACCCGCCACGATCGGCAGGGTCGCCACTTCGATCTGTTGGCCCAGCGTGGCCAGCTGTTCCATTGCGGCCGGACGACGGGTGTCCAGCGAGGCCATCATCACCTTCTTGCGGTCGAACTTCGACAGACGCAGGGCCAGCTTGGCCGAGGTGGTGGTCTTACCCGAGCCTTGCAGACCGGCCATCAGGATGACCGCAGGCGGGGTGGCATTGGTGTTCAGCGGAACCGGCTCTTCGCCGCCCAGCATTTCGACGAGGCCGTCGTAAACGATCTTGATGACCTGATCCGCGGGCTTAACCGCACGGATGACTTCCTCGCCCGTCGCCTGTTCCTTGGCGCGGCTGATGAAGTCCTTGACGACCGGCAGGGCAACGTCGGCTTCGAGCAGGGCCACGCGAACTTCGCGCAGGGCCTCTTCGACGTCCTTTTCGGACAGCGCGCCGCGGCCGGTAATCCGGTCAAATACGCCTGTCAGCCGCTCGTTCAGAGCATCAAACATTCAAAACCTCAAATCCATGGCGGGCGGTTAGGTCGGCTCCATACGACAACGACCTCTGTGGACGTAACACGTCGACAGAGGGTTCTCGCCTGCCTCGTTCTCGATGCTGGAGCTACCGGCCTATCGGCCTACTTGAGCCCCGAAAGACCCAAGGACCACCGTCAAAACCTGAGCCCTGTAAAACGTGCTCAAGTAGCGCGGTAGCGCGGTAGCACAACAAACAAAGAGCTGTCGTGCAGGTGGAGACGCGAGTTTCACTTGCGCCGGAAGTGGGGGCTTATGCCTCATTTTCAAGCCCGTGTCGACTCAGGAGTCCCGCCGCCACCGAGAAGAGCATTCAGATGCGACCGCAACATATTTAGAGATATTACATGACGGTAATATTGCATTGATTTCATGTAAGATAAGTAATCATGAGCAAGAATTATAGATTGGTCCGAATTATACCATAGAGCTGTCATTTCAACTTCAACGTCATGGGACACAAGGGCAGCCAGTACAGATGACCACTCCAACAAGCTGGAAACGCCCAATGATCAAGATCGTATCGCTTGCGGCCGCCGCCGCTCTTCTGGCCACCTCGGCCCACGCCCAGATCACCATCAGCACCAACGATATCGGCACGCCCGCCGGTGCCGCCCGCTTCGAGCAAGACGTGCGAAAGGCCGCCCGCACGCTTTGCGGTGAGCAGCGCGGGCTTCGCGGACTGTCCTGCAAGCAAGCCGTTCGTGAAGAAGCGCTTGAGCGTCTGCCGGAGCCGCTGCGCATGGCCTACGTCCAGTCGCGCTCGGCCCGCACCATTGAATACGCCGCCAATCGTACCAACGAAGGGTAAGGCTCCCGCCAGTCTGTAAGCGTTGTCCTAGAAGGTTAAGTAACCGTCCCGTCTCCCCGCCTCCAATCGACGGGACGCAAAGGCATCGCCCCTAATCGGGCGGTGCCTTTTTTTCATGCCTAAAGCCAGCCGGACTTTTTGAAGCTGATGTAAAGGCCGCTGCACACGGCCAGCATCAGCAGCAGAGCCGCCGGATAACCCCAAGTCCAGCTCAGTTCAGGCATATGCTGGAAGTTCATGCCGTAGATGCCGGCGATCGCCGTGGGGGTCGCCAGTATGGCCGCCCATGCCGCGAGCTTTCGGGTGATGATACCCTGGCGCTGCTGCTCGAGCAGGCTGGACAGGTCGAACACGGACAACAAGATTTCGCGCAAGCCCCCTGCCCTGCTGGACACCCGGCGGACGTGGTCGGTGACGTCCCTGAAATAGGGCCTGACATCCTTGTCGATGCCCGGCAAATCAAGAGTGCCCAGGCGGTTGGCCAATTCTTCCATCGGACCGAGAACACGAGTGAACTTCAGCAGCTGGCGACGTAGCTGGAACAGGGACGTGATGTCCTGACGGGACAGGAAGCGATTTAGCGTCGTCTGTTCGAACTCCAGCACCCTGTCTTCGATCGCGTCGACGATCGGCAGATAGCCGTCGACGATGAAATCCAAAACACCATGAAGGATCAGGTCCGGGCCGTGTCGCAGAAGAAGTGGCGCGGCCTCCAGCTGTTGCCTGAGCTGGGTATGTCCGCGCGCCGATCCGTGCCGGATGGTGATGACGTAGTTCTTTCCCAGAAAGATATGCGTCTCGCCGTAGATGATCTCGTCATCATGCTCGCGCGCCGTTCGCGTGACCACAAACAGACCGGTGCCATAAACCTCGAGCTTGGGGAGTTGGTGCGCGGTCAGGCTGTCCTCGACGGCGAGGTGGTGCAGTTGAAACCGCTGGACCAGCGCCTCCATTTCCTCGGTCGTGGGCTCGAACAGACCGATCCAGACGAACTCGCCGTCACCGAGGGCCAGACCTTCGGGGGTCAGGGGCGCTTCCCGCACCCGCTTGCCGTTTCGATAAACATATGAGGCGACGACAGTCATGGCAGGCCCTTAGGTTTGCCCGACGCTACGCCGCCTTTGCGCAAAAGAGAACGGCCGGTGAAGACATCCACCGGCCGTTCATATGGTCATTCCGACTTAGTGGGTCGGGAAGCCACGCACCTTCAGAAGGGCAGCCACATCCGGGTTACGGCCACGGAAGCGGCGGTAGGCTTCGCCGCGATCCGTGGTGTTGCCTTCGGACAGGATGATCTCCTTGTACTTGGCACCGATCACCGGATTGAACACGTCTCCGGACTCTTCGAAATAGGCCCAGGTGTCAGCGTCCATCACTTCGGACCACAGGTAGGAATAGTAGCCTGCCGAGTAGGCATCCGAGGTGAACAGGTGGTTGAACTGCGGCAGACGGTGACGCATCACGATCTCCTTCGGCATGCCGAGGCGTGCGAGGGATTCACGCTCGAAAGCGTCGATGTCGGTCGGCGGGGTCGCCTGGGTGTGCAGGTCCATGTCGACCAGAGCCGACGACAGGTAGGACACCGTGGCGTAGCCCTGATTGAAGGTCGAGGCGGCCTCGATCTTCTCGACCAGCGCTTGCGGCATCGGCTGGCCGGTTTCGACGTGCTTGAGGAAGCCGTCGATGATCGGACGCGACAGCACCCAGTGCTCGTGAACCTGCGACGGATATTCGACGTAGTCGCGCGGCGTACCGGCCAGAGCCGGATAGCGGACCTTGGACGACAGCGAGTGCAGGGCATGGCCGAACTCGTGGAACAGGGTCTCAGCATCGTCCAGCGAGATCAGCAGCGGGCCCGACGGAGCCTTGATGAAGTTGTTGTTGTTCGAGGCCAGAACATTCTTCACGCCGTCATACGACGAGTATGAGCGATAGGTCGTCGCCCATGCGCCCGAACGCTTGCCCGGACGGGCGAAGTCGTCCGAATAGAACAGGCCGACGTGCGAGCCGTCCGACTTGTTCTTGACCTCGAACACTTCGACGTCCGGATGGAAGACCGGCACCGAACCGTCGGTGATCTTGTGGAAGGTGAAGCCGTACAGGCGCTCGGCCATGTAGAAGGCGCCGCGCTTGACGTTGTTCAGTTCGAGGTACGGTTTGATCTCGTTCTGGTCGAGGTCGTACTTCGCCTTACGGACCTTCTCTGCGTAGTACAGATAGTCCCACGGCTCGATGTCGTGACCGGCAATCGCCTTCATGTCAGCGACTTCTTCGGCGACGCGGGCCTTGGCCGGAGCCCAGACGCGTTCCATCAGTTCCATGGCCGCCGCCGGGGTCTTGGCCATGGTGTCCTGCATGCGCCATTCGGCGTGGTTCTTGAAGCCCAGCAGCTTGGCGCGCTGGTCACGCAGGGCGACGATCTGGGCGATGGTGGCGTTGGTGTCGTTCGCATCGCCATTGTCGCCGCGGTTGACGAATTTACGCCAGACCTGTTCGCGCATGGCGCGGTCGTCACCGAACGACAGGAAGGGATCCACGCTGGAGCGGGTGTTGGTGATCGCCCAGCCGCTCAGGTTGTTGGCGCGTGCAGCAGCCGCCGCCGCGGCCTTGTCGCCTGCCGACAGACCCGCCAGCTTGGCTTCGTCAGTGACGTGGATGTAGGTCTTTTCGTCCTCGACAACCTTCTGGCCGAAGGTGGTGAAGGCGTTCGACAGGGCGGTGTTGATACGGCCCAGTTCTGCCTTGCCGGCAGCGTTCAGTGCCGCACCGTTGCGCACGAAGCTGTTGTACGAACGCTCGGCGATACGGGCCTGTTCAGCGCTCAGGCCGGCAGCAGCGGCCGTTTCGTGAACGTGCTTGATGCGGGCGAACAGAGCTTCGTTGAAGGTCGTTTCGTCGCTGGCAGCCGACAGCATCGGCGACAGTTCGCGCTCAAGCGTGCGGAAATCGGCCGAGCCAATGTTCGAGGTCATGACGCCGAACAGGGCCATTGACCGGCCCAGCGCCTCACCCGACAGCTGCATCGCCACCGAGGTGTTGGCGAAGGTCGCCGGTTCCGGATTGTTGGCGATGGCGTTGATTTCGGCACGGCGCAGTTCGATGCCTTCGATGATGGCTTCGCGCAGCTTGGCCGGGGTGACCTTGTCCCACGGCGGCACGCCTTCGAACGGGCCGGTCCAGACTTGCAGTAGTTCAGCCTTCGGCGCGGTGGTCGGCAAAACAGCGCGGGCGACGGCGATCTCGTTCGCCGATGCGGCTTGGCTCATCGAGCCCCCCAAATCCGTTCCTGCTGCGGCGCAGCCAGCCAGAGCAAAGAGGCTGGCGCCTCCGATAAGAAGGTGGCGTCTGTGCATCCGGTCTCTCCCAACCTGATTAAATCATACGCGCGCTATCCAGAGATCGCGGCGATTACGACTTGGGTGTAATGCGAAGTGATGGACGGCGAAACCCTTGAGGTCTAAAGGCCGCATATGGCGATAGGCGTTTTTGACTCCGGCGTGGGTGGATTGACGGTCCACCGTGAACTCGTGTCCCGATTTGCGGAGCGGGATTTCATCTATTTGGGCGACCAGGCCAATGCGCCTTATGGCGGGCGTGGCGGCGAAGAAATCGTCGAGCTGACGCGCGAAGGTTGCGAGACCCTGTTCCGCGCGGGTGCCTCTGTGGTGGTTCTGGCGTGCAATACGGCTTCGGCCATTGCACTACGCCGCCTGCAACAGACATGGATCCCCGGTCTTCGCGAAGAGCTGAGCCGTCCGGTCAATGTGCTGGGTATCATCGTGCCAACTATCGAAGCCGCCACCGGCCTGCCCTGGTCCTACGAGGCCGAGCGTGACGGTCGCCTCGAGGGCGAGAAGAAAGAAGCCATCGACATCACCGGCATCTTCTGCACCGCTGCCACTGCCATGAGCCGCGTGTACGAGATCGAGATCGACAAGCGCCGCACCGACCTTGCCGTCTTTACCGAGCCCTGCCCCGGTCTCGCGGGTCTGATCGAACTAGGCGCACCGGAGGAAGAGCTGCGCGTGGTCGTGCGTGACCATGTGGACTCGCTGCGTCGTCGCATCGGTCGCCATCCGGACAAGGCCATTCTGGGCTGCACCCACTATGAGATCGTCGCCAATCTGTTCGCAGAGACTCTGCCCGAGGGTGTGCAGGTCATCAGCCAGCCCACCGCTGTAGCCGACAGTCTGGAACGTTATTTCGAGCGTCACCCCGAATATGATCTGGGCAATACCGGACGTCGCACCTTCCTGACCACCGGCCAGCCGGGACCGCAGTCGGACCTCATCGCCCAGTTCTGGGGTGCGCCTCTTACGTTCGACGCCGCATAAGCCTTAGCGGTTAAAGCTTCCGGCGGTCGACTTCTGCCGTTCCCAGTAGTCGGCACCGTTCGAGGGTTTGAACATGGTGCGGACGACCCCGCGCTTGTCCACGACGGCGAAGGTGTTGGTGCGCGCCTGATAGATCAGCACGTCGCCGTTGGGTCTGCTGATTTTCTCGGCATCAGCAGGAGGTGACTTGGTGAACTGCTTGGCCTTGGCCAGATAGTCCTCGGCGCTGGTCGAGCCGAAATCGGCACCGTTACGCTCAAACAGTCGCACCGCTTTGGCCCCCGCAGTTTCGCTGCGATTGGAGGTCAGAACAACGGCGGCTTCTGCCGGAGCATTGGCGGGGGCGGGCGTCTGCACCATGGGCGCAGGTGCCGGGATCTGTGCTGTTTCTACAGCCGCCAGCGCCTGGGGGCGTTCTCGCGTTTCGACCGCCGAGCCCCCGTTGTCGCAAGCCACAAGACCAAGGGCCACGAATACAGTCGCCCCGATAACCACTCGTTTTTTCACTACACCCACCCCCTGAATATCAACGTTATTCTTAATAGGATATTTGGGGATATGGCAACGCTCGGGACCGAAGGCTTGTCTCGACGCGGTCATGTTCTGCGTCTAAACACGCACTATGAGCAATCCGACCCTTCTTGGCCGCCGCGTTCTGCTGATCATTGGTGGCGGTATCGCTGCCTATAAGTCGCTGGAGTTGGTGCGGCTGATCAAGAAGTCCGGCGGTGAGGTTATGACCCTGCTGACCAAGGCTGGCGCAGAGTTTGTCACCCCTATGTCTCTGGCCGCGCTCAGCGGACATTCGGTTCGCCAAGACCTGTTCATGCCCGAAGACGAAACGGCGATGGGACACATCGAACTGTCGCGCTGGGCCGATCTGGTTGTGGTGGCCCCGGCGACAGCGGGGCTGATAGCCAAGGCTGCCAATGGCATGGCCGACGATCTGGCCTCGACGACCCTTTTGGCGACCGACAAGAAGACCCTGTGGGCACCGGCTATGAATGTGCGGATGTGGGAACATCCAGCGGTTCAAGCCAATGTCTCCAAGCTCAAATCGTTTGACGGATTTCACCGCGGTGCCTTCGTTGGTCCAGATCAGGGCGAAATGGCATGTGGGGAGTTCGGGTTTGGCCGCATGGCCGAACCGGCCGCTATCCTTGATGCCATTGCGGCCGCGCTGTCGGACAGCAAGCCCTTGGCCGGACGCAAGGCTGTCATCACCGCAGGCCCTACCTTTGAGGCCATCGACCCCGTTCGCGGCCTGACCAACCGCTCCAGCGGCAAACAGGGCTATGCCGTCGCCGCCGCACTGGCCGAGTTGGGGGCCGAGGTCACTCTGGTGTCGGGTCCGGTCTTTCTGAACCCGCCTGCAGGGGTGCGCCGCATTCCGGTGGAAGCCGCGACCGAGATGCTGGCCGCGGTAGAGGGCGAGTTGAAATCATCTCCCGTCGATATTGCCGTCATGAGCGCTGCGGTCGCCGACTGGCGTGTTGACGGCGTAGCCACGGGCAAGATCAAAAAGGTGCCAGGCGGCGGCCCCCCTGCCCTGCAACTGATCGAAAATCCGGATATTCTGGCAGCCGTTTCCAAATCGGGCCCGTCGCGACCCAAGCTGGTCATCGGTTTTGCCGCCGAGACATCGGACCTCGAGGCCAATGCGAAGGCCAAGCTGTCGCGCAAGGGCTGTGACTGGATTGTCGGTAATGACGTCAGCCAGGACGTCTTTGGCTCGGACGGCAATGCCGTCACCCTGTTTACCCGCGACGGCAGCGAAAGCTGGGCGCGTCAGTCCAAAACCGACATCGCCAACCGTCTGGCCCAACATATCGTCGAACACTTCAAGGCAAATCCTCAATGAGCACCTTGCGTATCCTGCCCCTGCCGCACGCCGAAGGTCTGGCACTTCCGGCCTATGAGACGCCGGGGTCAGCGGGGATGGACCTTCGCGCAGCGATTGGTGCGGACGAAGTGATCACCCTGCAACCCGGTGCGCGGGTTCTGGTACCTACGGGTTTGAAGATCGCTCTTGAACCCGGCTTTGAGGCGCAAGTGCGTCCGCGTTCAGGTTTGGCACTGAAGCACGGTATCACGACCCTGAATTCGCCCGGCACAATCGACAGCGACTATCGTGGAGAACTTGGCGTCATCTTGATCAACCACGGTCAGGTGTCGTTTGAAATCCGTCGCGGCGAGCGAATTGCTCAAATGGTCATCGCGCGACACGAACAATGTCATATCGTTGTTACGGATACCCTTGACGAGACCCTACGTGGCGAGGGAGGGTTCGGTTCGACAGGCAAATAGCCTGAAAGATCGAACTCTCTCGGGTCGATCGGGGGGTGTATTGGCGTGATGAAAAATCTGGAATGTCTGGTCTACATCAGTCGATGCACCCTCGACCAAGCTGCGCTCGAAGCACAGTTGGAGGATCTCGTCGCGGTTTCTGCGTTCCGTAACAAGAGCGCACAGATCACCGGCGTACTGGTGCACGAGAACGGCTACTTCTTCCAGATGCTGGAAGGGGCACCTGCGGCGCTCGATCTTCTGATGATCCATCTGCATTTTGACGAGCGTCACGAGGACATCCGCGTGGTCGCGCGCGAGAAAATCCCGACCAAAAACGCCGTGTCATGGGCGATGGTGACACCCCCGCTGGATCACCCGCTGCGCCGCGATCTGCGCACGCTTGCCAGCAATCCCCCATCCAGCGTCCAGCCGTGGCGCAGGTTGTTGCTGGAAATGATCCCCGAAAACGCCTGACTAAACGCTCGCGTTGGCGCTCGGTGGGGTGATCTCGCGATGGCGTACGCGCTCGCGCCATGCCGTATAGAGGCCGCTGGCGGCAATCAACGACGCGCCAGCCAATGTTGCGGTCGTAGGCACGTCCGACATCAGCATCCAGCCCAGCAGCACCGCGCCCACCATTTGTAGATAATCTAGCGGTGCCAGCGTCGACACCGGCGCATGTCGCAACGAGTTGGTCATCAGCATCTGGGCAAAGCCCCCCGTAAGGCCTCCCGCCGCCAATATCGCCATGACGGCCAGGGTGTGGGGATGGCCGTTGAACAGCGCCACAGTGCCGCCTGCGACCGCGCAGGCGATAAAGAACCAGAAGACAATCGAAGTCGCACTCTCGGTTTTTCCCAACTGTCGTAACGTCACGGTGACCGAGGCGGCCACAAAGGCCCCGCACAGCGCAAACAGCAACCCGACAAGCGGCGGCGCTCCTGCTGCCCCCGGACGCACCACCACCATCACGCCTATGAAGCCGATCAGAATGGCGACCCAGCGATGCAGGCCCACTTTTTCCTTCAGGAACAGGATAGAAAGCAAAGTGGCAAAGATCGGGGCGGTGAAGCCGATGGTCGTCGCATCGGCCAAGGCCAGATGTTTAATGCCCTCGAAGATCAGGAAAATACCCGAGACCCCGAGCGCGCAACGCCACAGGTGAACGAGCGGGCGCTTGGTTTTGATCGCATCAAGGCCGGTCTTCTGGCCGACGATCCATAAGAGAACCACCGGAAGACCGAACAGGGCGCGGTAGAAAACCATCTCGCTGGCGGCCACAGGCTCCAGAGTCGCGCCCCATTTCATCAGGCCGAAGCTCAGCGAAAAGCACAGCGCCGAGGCGGCGCGGAGCATGATGCCGTAGCTGGAACCCGATTTGACCATATCTCCCGAAGCCCTCAGGCCTGACGGAAGCCGAGCACGTCCTGCATGTCGTAAAGACCGGGCTGGCGATTGCGAACCCATGCGGCAGCGGCCACCGCGCCCTTGGCGAACAGACTGCGGTCGATGGCAGAGTGCGACAGGCTGAGGACCTCGTCCTCGGAGGCGAACATCACGGTGTGCTCGCCGATAATGCCGCCGCCACGGATGGTGGAGAAGCCGATCTTGCCGCTCTCACGCGGACCCTGGACGCCGTCATAAGGGGCTGTGCGCAGTTCGGAAAGTTCACCGCGACGCCCATCGGCTGCCGCCTCGCCCAGCATCAGGGCAGTGCCTGAAGGACTGTCGACCTTGCGACGGTGATGGGCCTCGGTGATTTCGATATCCCAGTCAGCACCATCCAGGCGCTGGGCGGCATTGCGGACCAGACCGATCAACATGTTCACGCCCAGCGAGAAGTTGCCGCTTTTGACGATGGCGACCTTTTCGGCTGCCGCTTCGATCAGCGCTTCTTGCTCTTCATTCAGTCCGGTCGAGCCGATAACCAACGCCGGTCCGCCTGCTTCGGCACAGGCTTGCGCCAAGGCGACCGAAGCCTCGGGCGTCGAAAAGTCGATGATGACGTCGCACAGCTTCAGATCAACCGTGTCACCACGGTCGAAGCGTGCAGCCACAACCACATCCGAACGTGCATCCAGTACATTGGAGACCGCACGGCCCATGCGGCCCCGATAACCGGATATACCGGCGTGGAAAATTTCACTCACGCAGCGTCTTCTTTCGAACCGTCGGTTTCAGCACCCATGATATCTGCCCAGAAACGCTTGGCCTTGCCAGCGAAACTGGTGTTTCGGGGTGTCTGTTTTTCGCCGAGAGAAGCGGCCAGTTCCTGCATAAGTTCCTTCTGGCGCGCCGTAAGATCTGTGGGTGTTTCCACGAACAGTTCGACCACGAGGTCGCCACGCGTACGCCCGTTCAGGTGGGGCATACCCTTGCCCTTGATGCGAACGGTCTTACCCGTCTGTGAGCCTGCCGGAACATCGACCGGCTGACGGCAGGCACCGTCACAGGCGGTCGAAACAAGACAAGGTGCGTCGACCGAGCCGCCCAGCGCGGCAACCGTCATCGGCACCGGAACGGTGACCAGAAGATCGAGGTTGTCACGTTCGAACAGTTCGTGCGGCAAGACGGACAGGAAGACATAAAGGTCGCCACGCGGACCGCCGCGCTGTCCGGCCTCGCCCTCGCCTGTCAGGCGGATGCGCGATCCGTCATCGACACCGGCAGGGATCTTCAGCGACAGACGGCGGGTCTTGCGGACCTGACCGTGACCACGGCATTCCGGGCACGGGTCGGTGATCATCTCGCCCGAGCCGCCGCAACGCGGGCAGGTGCGTTCGACCTGGAAGAAGCCATTGGCCTGACGGACACGGCCAGCACCGCCGCAGGTCGAGCAAATGGTCGGCTTGCTGCCAGCCTTGGCACCGGAACCTTCGCACGGCTCGCAAGTCATAGTGGTGGGGACGGAAATCTCGACCTCGGCACCCTGATAGGCCTGCTCGAGGGTGATCTCCATGTCGTAGCGCAGGTCCGAGCCACGGCGCGGGCCGTTGCTGGAGCGACCACGACCACCGCCGCCAAAGGCATCGCCGAACGCGTCGCCGAAGACCTGGCTGAAGATGTCGTTGATGTCGTGGAAGCCTTGGCCGCCGCCTTGACCGAACGGGTTGCCGCCACCGGCACCGCCATTCACGCCTGCGTGGCCGTAGCGGTCATAGGCGGCACGCTTGTCGTCGTCAGACAGCACCGAATAGGCTTCGGAAATCTCTTTGAATTTGGCAACAGACTCTTCGGAGCCACCGTTGCGGTCGGGGTGGTGCTGCATCGCCAGCTTGCGATACGCACTCTTGAGGCCTGCGGCGTCGATCGTCCGCTCCACCCCGAGGATTTCGTAATAGTCACGTTGCGCCATCAGGCGTTCGTCCTCTTACCTTCTCGCCGCCCCTGCGGACCGTTGATCCAGCCCGTCAGCGTACGGATTGATCCAGCAGACATTGGGTGCCGGATCGAATGATGCAAGTTGTGAAACTGACCCGAGCTACCCGGCTGGGCCTCAAGGGATCTCACAGATAATGTCCTCATGTAGCCCGAAGGGCGGTAGGACAACTTACTAACTGCCCTCATGTAGCCCGACGGGCGATAGGGCGAACTTCAAGAAAGACCCCGCCTACCGTCTGGCAAGCGGGGCCATTTCATTACCTAACCCCGAAGGATCAGGACTTCTTGTCGGCGTCGTCCGAGACTTCCTCGAACTCGGCATCGACCACGCCATCATCAGCCGGCTGTTCGGCTGCACCCTCGGCACCCTGCTGGGCAGAGTACATGGCTTCACCCAGCTTCATCGAAGCTTGGGCCAGAGCGTTGGTCTTCTCGCGGATCGGCTCCGGATCGGTGCCTTCCTTGGCCGACTTCAGCTCGTCGATAGCGGTCTGGATGGCGGTCTTTTCAGCTTCGCCAACCTTGTCGCCGTGTTCCGACATAGCCTTCTCGGTCGAGTGGATCAGAGCATCGGCCGAGTTAACGGCTTCAACCAGTTCCTTACGGGCCTTGTCGGCTGCAGCGTTGGCTTCAGCTTCCTTGACCATTTGCTCGATGTCCGAGTCCGACAGGCCACCATTGGCCTGAATGCGGATCGAGTGCTCCTTGTTCGTCGCCTTGTCCTTGGCCGTGACGTGCACGATGCCGTTGGCGTCGATGTCGAAGGCAACCTCGATCTGCGGCATGCCGCGCGGTGCCGGCGGAATGCCCATCAGGTCGAACTGGCCGAGCATCTTGTTGTCCGCAGCCATCGGGCGCTCGCCTTGGAACACGCGGATGGTCACAGCCGACTGGTTGTCTTCGGCGGTCGAGAAGACCTGAGCCTTCTTGGTCGGGATGGTGGTGTTGCGCTCGATCAGCGGGGTGAACACGCCACCCAGGGTCTCGATGCCCAGGGTCAGCGGGGTCACGTCCAGCAGCAGCACGTCCTTGACGTCGCCTTGCAGAACGCCAGCCTGAACAGCAGCGCCCAGAGCCACGACTTCGTCAGGGTTCACACCCTTGTGCGGCTCTTTGCCGAAGTATTTCTTCACGGCTTCCTGAACCGCAGGCATGCGGGTCATACCACCGACCAGAACCACTTCGTCGATATCCGAAGCCTTCAGGCCGGCATCCGCCAGAGCCTTCTTGCACGGCTCGATCGTGCGGGTGATCAGGTCTTCGACCAGAGCTTCCAGCTTGGCGCGCGACAGCTTGATGTTCAGGTGCAGCGGGCCCGAAGCGTTCATGGTGATGAACGGCAGGTTGACCTCGTACTGGGTGGTCGAGGACAGTTCCTTCTTGGCCTTTTCGGCCTCTTCCTTCAGGCGCTGCAGAGCCAGCTTGTCCTGACGCAGGTCGACGCCCTGCTCCTTCTTGAACTCGTCGGCGAGGTAGTCGACCAGACGCAGGTCGAAGTCTTCACCACCGAGGAAGGTGTCGCCGTTGGTCGACTTCACTTCGAAGACGCCATCGCCGATCTCGAGGATCGAGACGTCGAAGGTACCACCGCCGAGGTCGTAAACGGCGATCTTCTGACCGTCGTTCTTGTCCAGACCATAGGCCAGAGCGGCTGCGGTCGGCTCGTTGATGATACGCAGGACTTCAAGGCCGGCGATCTTGCCGGCGTCCTTGGTGGCCTGACGCTGGGCGTCGTTGAAGTAGGCCGGAACCGTGATGACGGCCTGGGTGACGGTTTCACCCAGGTAAGCCTCTGCGGCTTCCTTCATCTTGGTCAGGGTGTAGGCCGAAACCTGTTGCGGCGAGTAGTCCTTGCCGTGGGCCTTGACCCAGGCGTCGCCGTTCGGGCCCTTGGTGATTTCGAAGGGCACCATGCCCTTGTCTTTGGCTACCACCGGATCGTCGAAGTTACGACCGATCAGACGCTTGATGGCGAAGAAGGTGTTGGACGGGTTGGTCACAGCCTGACGCTTGGCGGGTTGACCCACCAGAACTTCACCGCCGTCCTGGATCGCGACCACCGACGGGGTGGTGCGAGCGCCTTCGGCGTTTTCGATGACCTTGGGGTTGCTGCCGTCCATGACGGCGACGCACGAGTTGGTGGTGCCGAGGTCGATGCCGATAATCTTGGCCATGGCCTTGTCTATTTCACTCCTTGCGGCGGGCGATGCGGCGGCCTTCAAAAGCGCCGCGCTTGACCGCCCCCAGTTGGGCTTGAGACGCCTCACCGGCAAGGCCGGATCAGCAGGTTAAATCAGATTGGCCGATCCGTCGTGAAACCACGACCGGTTCGTGACCGTTCGCAGTCGGATATGGGAAAGTCCCTAGCGGCTGCAAGGGCTTCCGACGCAATGAATCTGTTTTCTGTCGACGTTGCGCCAATTCCGCCCCTGAGGGATCGACCTTGCCGCCATTCCCGCGCAGTTTTGATGACAATGAGTGAAGATACCGTCTCCAATCTGATCGTTCCGCCGGCCCTGAACACGGGTCTGGAGGGCTTTGTCGTTTGGCCGGGTTTGCTCGATGCGAACCAGCAGATCGCCTTGCTGGATGATATTCGCGCTGTGGTCAGGGCCGCGCCGCTTTATCGGCCGGTGACACCGGGCGGAAAGGCGTTCTCGGTACGCATGACCAACTGTGGGCCATTGGGATGGGTATCGGACCGCAAGGGCTATCGATACCAGCCGGCCCATCCCGAAACCAATGAGCCATGGCCGCCAATACCACCTGTTCTGCTGTCCATCTGGAATGAGCTGAGCGGATACTCTGCGCCGCCCGATGCCTGTCTGGTGAACTTCTATGAGGACACCGCCAAGATGGGACTTCATCAGGATAAGGATGAAGCGGACTTTACTGCTCCGGTTCTTTCGGTCTCATTGGGCGACACCGCTGTTTTCCGATATGGTGCTGCCGAGGGTGGTCCGACGCGTTCAGTCAGACTGGCATCGGGGGATGTCTGCATCCTGTCTGGACCGGCGCGATTGGCGCGCCACGGGATCGACCGGGTTATTTCAGGGACGTCGCGCCTGCTGCCATCCGGAGGGCGGATCAATCTGACTTTGCGGCGTGCAGTCGCCCCTAGTGACGGCACAAGCACTTAATGTTTCACATGAAACGATAACGGACGGGAGCTAGAGACCATGGCCAACATCACCACTCCGGAAGGTTTGTCTGAAGACCAAACGGCCCCCACACGCCGTGGTCTGGGCAAGATCGCAGCGGCCGGCGCGGCCTTTGCTGCCTATGCCCCCGCAGCGATGTCGCAAGAGGCGACGCCGATCCAGACCTCGAGCGATGGACTGGATGCGGGAGACATCACCTATCCGGCACCTGACGGTTTCCAGCTGCCGGCCTATGTGGCGCGCCCCTCAGGTGCAGGCCCCTTCCCTGTGATTATCGTCGCTTCCGAGATTTTCGGCGTCCATGAATACATCCGCGATGTCTGCCGCCGACTGGCCCGTGAGGGCTATGTTGCGATTGCGCCCGCCTTCTTCGTGCGCGAGGCCGATCCGGCACCGCTCAGCGACTTCCAACAGATCATCGCCATCGTGAACAAGGCTACCTATGAACAGGTGATGGGCGATATCGCCGGCGGGCTGGCGTGGGCCAAGGCACAGCCGTTCGCAGACACGGGCCGCGTGGGCATCACCGGTTTCTGCTGGGGCGGCAAGGTCGTGTGGCAGGCCGCCGCGCGCTTTGGCCAGGAAATAAAAGCAGGCGTTGCTTGGTATGGGCGCTTGGCCCCTGCCGCCAACGCCACCCCGGAACAAATCGAAGCCGGAAAGCCATGGCCCATTGATCTGGTTGGCGAGCTGGGCGGCCCGGTCATCGGTCTCTATGGCGATCAGGACACCGGCATCCCCAACGACAGCGTTGCCGCCATGAATGAAGCCCTCGGGGCCGCAGGTCGCACCGACAGCCATGTCACCCTGTTTGAAGGGGCGCAGCACGGTTTCCATGCCGACTATCGCCCCATGTACAACCCGTCTGCAGCCCGAGAAGGCGAGCGCCGGATGATCGAGCATTTCGCCCGCTTCGTGAAAGGCTGAGATACAAAAAACCCGCTGTCCAATGGGCAGCGGGTTTTTCATTTTTAGTGTCTGGCTAGCCTATCAGGCCTTCTCGTCCAGATTGCCGCCGGTAGTGTTGGCTTCGCTATAGGCACCACCCGCCGCTGGGCCCGAGCCCTTGGCGGCCACGACGACCATGGCCGCACGCACGGTGCGGTCAAACAGCGAATAGCCCGGCTGAAGCGTCTGGATGACCTGACCGCCCTGAACCGTATCAGACGGCTGTTCCATCATTGCCTGATGGAAGTGCGGGTCAAAGGCTTCACCGGCTTCTGGAGCGACCTTCTTCAGACCATTGGCCTCGAAGGCCGACAGAAGCGACTTTTGCACCAGTTCCAGACCCGTCACGAGGCTGGCAGTCGCGCCTTCCGACTCTTTCGGCGCGGGTTGCAGCGCACGCTCCAAGCTGTCGGCGACGCCCAGCAGATCCTTGGAGAAACGCTGGATGGCATAGGCGCGTGCGTCGTTAGCTTGGGTCTCAGCGCGGCGCTTGGTGTTCTCGGCCTCGGCGGCAGCACGCAGCGCACGGTCACGCCACTGGTCGCGCTCGGCGATCAGGGCATCGAGCGCGTCCATCTGTGCGTCTTCGTCATTTTCCGGGATGGCCATGTCCTCGTTGAGGTCTTGCTCGAGTTGATCCCGGGTCTCTTCGTTATGATCCGTCACGTTCCTGTCCGTCCAGAATCCGGCCCAGCACCCGGGCGGTATAGTCCACCAACGGGATGACACGGGCATAGTTCAATCGCGCGGGTCCTATCACGCCAATGGCACCAAGGACACGCTGTCTGCCTGACATATAGGGTGCCGCGATGACTGCGGAACCCGAAAGTGAAAATAGTCTTGTTTCTGCACCGATATAGATGCGCACGCCCTGTGCGACACCCACGTCGTCCAGCAGATTGATCAACTGTTCTTTCTGTTCGAGATCGTCGAACAAGATCCGCACGCGTTCGATGTCCTCGACCGCCTTTGCGTCTTGCAGAAGATTGGCGCGACCCCGCACGATCAGGCTGCGGTCGCGTTCGCCCTGCCCTGTCCAAGCGGCGAGCCCCTGCTCGACCAGACGGGCCCCTGCCTCGTCCAGTTCGCGCCTTGCCGTCTCCACCTCGGCACGCATTTCCTGACGGGCATCGGCTAGAGGGCGGCCTCGCAGACGTTGGGAAAGGAAGTTGGAAGCCTCCTGCAGCGTCGATGGCGTCACGCCCGCGCTGAGGTTCATGATCCGGTTCTCGACCGTGCCGTCGTCCGCAACCAGAACCGCCAGCGCCTGATCAACGCCCAGTTTGACAAACTCGACGTGGCGCACGCCTGCGTCGCTGACAGGGCTGGCAACGATGCCGGCCCCACCGGCTAGACCTGACAGAAGCGAAGACGCTGCCTCCAGCGCTTCCTCCACATTGGCGGAATGTCCACCCGAGCCCATGCTGCCCAGACGGGCATCGATTTCGCGGCGCTCCTCCTGACCGAGATCCCCGACCTCCAGCAAGCCGTCAACGAACAGCCGCAAGCCAGCGTGGGTGGGAGCGCGACCCGCCGATGTGTGCGGCGACAGCAAAAGCCCCGCTGCCGTCAGTTGCTGCATGGTGTTGCGGATCGAGGCCGACGATAGCGCCACACCGCCCTTTTGGATGGTCGCCGAGCCGACCAGCTCACCCGTTTCGAGATAGCTTTCAACGACGCGACGGAAAATATCGCGAGCACGGCCGTCCAGCGTGGACAGGCCAGGCGAAGGATGGAGCAGGCTCATTGTCCGGTTGATCCTAGAAACTCTCGAGCGCGCATGGACGCGCGCCGTCTTATTCAGGATAAGCAGTCAACTGCGCCGCGCAAGCTGCGGCTGTCCTACTTTTGCGAGGTATCTCCATGCGTCCTTCCGAACGCACCCCCGACCAACTGCGCACCGTTACGCTGGAGACAGGCGTAACCCGCTATGCCGAGGGCTCGTGCATGGTCAGCTTTGGCCACACCAAGGTGCTGGTCACCGCCTCGGTCGAGGAGAAGGTGCCGGGCTGGATGCGCAACACGGGCAAGGGCTGGGTAACCGCTGAGTACGGCATGCTGCCACGCGCCACCCACACCCGTGGCCGCCGTGAAGCGGCTGCTGGCAAGCAGTCGGGCCGCACACAGGAAATCCAGCGTCTGATAGGCCGCTCGCTGCGCGCTGTTGTCGATCTGGAAGCTTTGGGCGAGCGTCAGGTCGTGGTGGACTGTGACGTGATCCAGGCCGATGGCGGCACCCGTACCGCGTCCATCACGGGCGCTTGGGTCGCTATGGCCATCGCCTTCAAGAAGATGGTCGAAGCCGGAACGCTGGCCAAGTACCCGATCCTCGATCAGGTCGCCGCCGTTTCGTGCGGTATCTATAATGACGTCGCCGTGCTGGACCTCGACTATGACGAGGATTCCACCGCAGAAGCTGATAGCAACTATGTGCTGACGGGCGACGGCAACATCGTTGAAATTCAGGCCACCGGCGAAAAGCGCGGCTTCTCGCGCGCCGAATTCGACCAACTGTTCGCGCTGGCCGAGAAGGGCTGCGTAGAGCTGTTCGAACTGCAAAAGGCTGCAGTCGAAGCGGCTTAAGCCCGGAACCGTCATCACAGGCAGGGGCTTATCTTTCTGAACAGGAAGGAAGCCCCATGCCCCGCCAAGCCATCGCCCTTGTGTCGACGAGCCTGTTCGCACTGATACTCGGTGCCTGTGACGCCCGACCGTCTGACCCCGTCCCGACCCCGGCGGTCCCGCCGACGACGCCTGCGGCCGCCGCCGTCGAGACCACTGGCGCCATTCAGTCCGGTAGCCTCTCACCGGAAGGCCAACCCCTCGAAAAACCGATCACCTGTCGCGAGGAGCGCGGAGACGAAGCCGCGCAGGCGCTGGTGCGTCGCTGCATCGCCGTAAGCCCCGCGACACGACCGCCCTGCAACGTCGCCAATCCCTGTCAGATGATCGAAAACGAGATTAAACGCGGCTGCGACTTCTTCGGCCCCGACGAAAAGCCCGCCGAGTGCGCCGCCTAACTCCAAAAACTCTCAGAGTATAAAAGCGCTCAAGAAGTGAGCGACCGCGTCGCGAACGTAGCGCCCGACAGAAGGCAAAGCCTTCTGTCGCTCGATCAAAAAACCCCGCCGGACGAAGTCCGACGGGGTTCTTTTTGATCAAAAGATCAACTCTTAGTCGCGGCGCGGACGACGACCGCCACGGTCGCCACCTTCACGCTTCGGACGGCCACCGGTGTCGTCAGACAGCGGGGCTTCGCCGCGCTCGGCGCGCTCGGCGTTGATCTTGTCCGTCAGGTCTTCACCCGTGGCTTGATCAACAACCTTCATCGACAGCTTGGTCTTGCCGCGGTCGTCGAAGCCGAGGAATTTAACCTTAACTTCCTGACCTTCCGAAACGACGTCAGCCGGGTTGGCAACGCGTTCCAGAGCCAGTTGCGACACGTGGACCAGACCGTCCTTGGCACCGAAGAAGTTCACGAATGCGCCGAAATCGACGACCTTCACGACCTTACCGGTGTAGATGGTGCCGACTTCCGGCTCTGCTGCGATCGAGTTGATCCAGTCGCGAGCGGCTTCGATCTTCTCTTGTTCGTTGGCAGCGATCTTGATCGTGCCATCGTCAGCGATGTCGATCTTGGCACCGGTCTTTTCCACGATCTCGCGGATGACCTTGCCGCCCGAACCGATGACTTCGCGGATCTTGTCGACAGCGATCTTGATCGACTCGATCTTCGGAGCGAACTCGCCCAGTTCAGCGCGCGGCGCTTCCATGGCCTTGGCCATTTCGCCGAGGATGTGCAGACGACCAGCCGAAGCTTGGGCGATAGCCTGCTTCATGATCTCTTCGGTGATGCCCGGGACCTTGATGTCCATCTGCAGCGAGGTGATGCCTTCCGAGGTACCAGCGACCTTGAAGTCCATGTCGCCCAGGTGATCTTCGTCACCCAGGATGTCCGACAGGATGGCGAACTCGCCCGACGGCTCCAGGATCAGACCCATGGCGATACCCGACACCGGACGGATCAGCGGAACGCCCGCATCCATCAGGGCCAGCGACGAACCGCAGACGGTTGCCATCGAGGACGAGCCGTTCGACTCGGTGATCTCCGACACCAGACGGATAGTGTACGGGAAGTCTTCCTTCGAAGGCAGCATCGGGCGGATTGCGCGCCATGCCAGCTTGCCGTGACCGATTTCGCGGCGACCCGGCGAGCCCATGCGACCAGCTTCACCGACCGAGTATGGCGGGAAGTTGTAGTGCAGCAGGAAGTTTTCTTTGTAGGTGCCGGTCAGGCTGTCGATGTACTGCTCGTCTTCGCCGGTGCCCAGCGTAGCGACGACCAGAGCTTGCGTTTCACCACGGGTGAACAGGGCCGAACCGTGGGTGCGCGGCAGGACGCCGACTTCCGAAACGATAGCGCGGACCTTGTCGAGCGCACGACCGTCAACGCGGTGAGCGTTTTCGATGATGTCGCGACGCAGCACGTCAGCTTCACATTCCTTGAAGGCAGCCGAGAATTTGGACGAGTCAACGCCGTCCGGGTTCTCTTCGGTCTTCACGAGAGCTTCGGCAGCCTTCTTCTTGGCAGCGTCAACGCCCGAGCGACGCTCGTGCTTGCCCGGATGCGCGTAGGCAGCCTTGATCTCTTCGCCAACCAGCGACTTGATCGAAGCGACAACGTCCGAATGGTCTTCCGCCTGGAAGTCGAAAGGCTCTTTGGCGGCGTGCTCGGCCAGTTCGATGATGGCGTCGATGACCGGCTGCATGCCCTTATGGGCAAACATCAGGGCCTCGAGCATCTTGTCTTCCGACAGTTCCTTGGCTTCGGATTCAACCATCATCAGAGCGTCGGCAGTGCCGGCGACGACGAGGTCGAGGTCCGAGGTCGGGATTTGGTCGATGGTCGGGTTCAGAACCAGCTCACCGTCGATCATGCCGACGCGAGCAGCACCGATCGGGCCCATGAACGGAACGCCCGAGATGGTCAGAGCAGCCGAGGCTGCAACCATGCCGACGACGTCCGGATCATTTTCCAGGTCGTGCTGAAGGACGGTGACGACGACTTGCGTCTCGTTCTTGAAGCCCTTGACGAACAGCGGACGGATCGGACGGTCGATCAGACGCGAAACCAGGGTTTCTTTTTCGGTCGGACGGCCTTCACGCTTGAAGTAGCCACCCGGGATCTTGCCGGCTGCGAAAGTCTTTTCTTGGTAGTTCACGGTCAGCGGGAAGAAGTCCATTCCCGGCTTCGGTGCACGACCGTAGACGACGGTGGCCAGAACTACGGTCTCGCCGTAGGTCGCCAGCACAGCGCCGTCGGCTTGACGGGCGATGCGGCCGGTTTCCAGCGTCAGCGGGCGACCCGCCCACTCGATCGTCTTGCGTTTGATGTCGAACATATTTCTTCTTTCGTCTCCCGCGGGCGTATTCCCGTCGGGGGTGTGCGGAGCCTCGGGCCGTTCAGTCCCTTGGTCCCCGTATATCCGGTGATGCCTTCATCTCCGGATGGTGAAGAGGACCATTTCTCGCGGCCCTCGCGTCGGTTGCGCTGTCTCGTCCCACAGCGCCGGGAAACTCATATACTAGGAGCGGAACGAGGCGCGGACGTGACCGCCCGCGCCTCGTGGAAATTCATCCGATCCGCAACCGGGGCACCTTAGCGACGCAGGCCCAGCTTGGTGATCAGCGCCACGTAACGGGCGTTGTCCACCTTGTTCAGGTGGTCGAGCAGACGACGACGCTGCGAGACCATCTTCAGAAGGCCGCGACGCGAGTGGTTGTCTTTTTTGTGGGTCTTGAAGTGCTCGGTCAGGTTCGCGATGCGGACCGACAGGATTGCAACTTGCACTTCAGCCGAACCGGTGTCGCCTTGCGAGCGAGCGTTTTCAGCAATGACTTCAGCTTTACGGGTAGCCGTGATCGACATCAGAGTCTCCGTTATTGGAGGTTAAATACGCGGTCTGGCGCAAGCCGACCGGCCTTGAGATTGCAGAGGCAAACCAGCGTCCCGTCCGAATAGACCGAGATCAGCCCCTCTTCCGACGACAGCCGGCTTTGGAGTTGTTCGATCTGCTGCGGCAGCAGAGCAATGGGTCGTCCCTGTCTCAGAGAGAGGGCTTCCTGTTCCGTCACGGCCAGATCCGGGATGTCGTCCAGAGCGGTCGCAACAGGCAAAAGGCCTTCAGAGGCGCGGCCCTTATGCGCCAAATCCTCGAGAAAATCCAGTGTGACGGCGTTCTGCACTGAAAACGTCCCCACCATCTCGCGTCGCAGAACCGAAACATGCCCCTCTGCCCCGAGGACGGCGGCAAGATCTCGCGCGAGAGAACGCACATAGACGCCCTTGCCCGTGCGCATGGTGACTTCGATGTGGTCCGCATCCGGTACGTCGGTGACGGCGACTTCGTGGATCGTAACGCGACGCGATTTCAGTTCAACTTCAACGCCTTCGCGCGCGAGGTCATAGGCGCGCTCGCCGTTGACGCGGATCGCCGAGAAGGCCGGAGGGACCTGATCGATCTCTCCAACGAACTGCGGAAGCGCGGCCTTCACCTGCTCGACCGTCGGGCGCACATCGGACGTACCGATGACGGTGCCTTCACGGTCGATACTGTCGGTGGAGGTGCCCCACTCGATGACGAAGCGATAAATTTTCTGCGCGTCCATCATGAACGGCACAGTCTTGGTCGCCTCGCCCAGCGCAATCGGCAGGATTCCAGATGCCAGCGGGTCCAGCGTCCCCGCATGTCCCGCCTTCTGCGCATTGAACAGACGACGGACCTTGGTTACCGCATCGGTCGAGCCCATCTCGTAGGGCTTATCCAGACAGACCCAGCCGTTGACGATATCGCCCTTCTTGCGGCGGGCCATCAGTCTTCCTGTTCGTCGTCTTTGCGTTGCAGGTCCGCCTGAATGCGCGGATCGGCAAACAGCTTGTCCATCATGTTCGCGGCGTTGAAGCTCTTGTCGTGCAAGAAGCGCAGTTCCGGCGTGTATTTCATGTCGATGCGGCGGCCCAGCAGGCCGCGCACGAATTTCGAATGCTCGTTCAGTGCCTTTTCGACGTCCTCTTCGAGGCCGTTGGTGTCAGCGGTCGTAACGCCTGCGCCCAGCGGCTCGACGAAGACCGTGGCGTGGCGCAGATCAGGGCTCATGCGCACTTCGGTCACGGTCAGGGAAACGCCGGTCAGCACTTCGTCGTGGATTTCGTTTTCACGCAGCACATCAACCAGGGCGTGGCGGATCAGCTCGCCTGCGCGCAGCTGGCGCTGGCTCGGACCTTGGGGACCACTGGCGTTGCGGGTGTGTTGTTTGCGGGCCATGTGACCTGCCTCCTTCATCTTCGCGCCGCCGGGGATCGGACGCCGGCTGACTAACGCGAAGGGCGCGGTCTAGTCATTGTGGACGATCAAGTCCAGTTCGACCCTCGTTATAAGCCTCTACAGCGCGTGTCAGTTCTGCAGATACGAGTGAGCGACCAACAGGCACGCTGACACCGCCGGCATAGAGCACCGAGGCCATCCAGTGGTTGCACAGATGCACAGCGGAGAACCGCTCCGGGGAGTCCCAAAAGGTCGCGTTGGACACAGCGCTGCCCATCAACTTGGCAGCCACGGGTTCTCGCTCGGCATCCAGCGTCAGGGTCTCGAGGATACGCTTCCGAAGGGCGATGGCACCCTTTTCGTCCACGCTGAAGGCGACAGCTTCATAGGGGAAGTCTTGGCTAGCCTCGGTCTGGACCGGAATAAATCGCACCACAGAGGTCGATCCGCCGGGCGTAAACAGTGCCCTCAAACCGTCGGGGACCCGCCCGATGATCTCGCCCTCTTCCTGATAGAAGCGGCTATCACCCCAGCCGATGAGGAACCAATCGCCCTGCCCGCTCGACGCCGTAGCCTCGGCCAATGCATCGTCATAGGCCATAAGCAAGGCGCGCGGCACAGCCAGATCGGTGTGAAAGCCGTTGTCCAAAAGATAGAGACTGACAACCGACTGCTGCGTTCGCGGAGCAGCTTTCCAGTCCGCGCTCCACCAACCAGCCAGCCCTGCCACTAGCATCAGCAGAGCGAGGCCAAGCCAGCGCATGACTTAACGGTCCGACGGCATATCGCTCGGCGAGTTGGGCAACCCCGCCCATTCGCCGCGATAGCGGTATTTCAGGGCGACGCAGTGGCGTTTCTTGCCATCGGGCCAATGTCCGACAGCGTGGATGGTCAAGGGACGGCCCGAGCGGACGCGCCCCACCACCAGCCATGCCTCTTCCGATCCGGGGCACAGGGCGCGGCCAAGGGCGCGGCCATCCCCTTCGGGCACGATGGCATAGACGCTTCCCCCTCGGTCTTCGGAGGGCACCACATCTTGAACACCACTGACAGACTGGGGACGGAAGTTCGCCGAGCCGCGGCTGGTGGTTGAATACAGGCCACGCACCCGTGTCGCACCGAATAGGCCGCGCTCGATCTCCAGCGTGATGCCGCGCGTCAGTGACTGGGTCGTCCGGTCATCGGCGTCGAACGCCAGATAGCGGACATCCGCCGCGGCACTTCCAGCCACGGCCGAAAAGGCTGTCATCGCCAGCACCGCCCAAACGCTTTTGTTCATCACATATTCCGTCGATATCGCCCCACCAGAACGTATCGTCTCGGCAGATGGGTGCAACCCAAAGAAAAAGGCGCGGTACCTTTCGATACCGCGCCCTTATTCCGATCACTTCGGAAGAGACGAACCCTAGTCGAGGGTGCGTTTGATCTCTTCGACGGTGAAGCACTCGATGAAGTCGCCTTCCTTGATGTCCTGGAAGCCGGCGAACTGCATGCCGCATTCCTGACCCGACGGGACTTCGTTGACTTCGTCCTTGAAGCGCTTGAGCGTGTTGAGCACGCCCAATTCCAGCACCACCACGTCGTCGCGGATGATACGGACGCGAGCGCCCTTGCGGACCACACCTTCGGTGACACGGCAGCCGGCGATACGGCCGACCTTGGTGATGTCGAAGGCTTGCAGCACCTTGGCGTTACCCAGGAAGGTTTCGCGTTGGATCGGTGCCAGCATGCCCGACAGCACGCCCTTAATGTCATCCAGCAGGTCGTAGATGATCGAGTAGTAACGGATCTCGACGCCTTCGCGCTCGGCCAGATCGCGTGCTTGCTTCGAAGCACGGACGTTGAAGCCGAGGATCGGAGCACCGGCCGACTTGGCCAGGTTCACGTCGCTCTCGGTGATACCACCAGCAGCTTGCAGAACCACACGGGCGCGCACTTCGTCGGTGCCCATCTTCTCCAGCGATGCCGCTATGGCCTCGCCCGAGCCTTGGACGTCCGACTTGATGAGGACCGGCAGTTCGCTGATCTTCTTGGTGCCCAGCTTGGCCATCATGTCAGCCAGCGACAGAGCACCACCAGCAGCCTGCGACTTATCGCGCTTGCTACGTTGACGATATTCTACCAGCTCGCGGGCACGGGCTTCGCTTTCCACCACGGCGAAGGCATCGCCCGGGGTCGGTGCTTCGGACAGGCCGAGGATTTCGACCGGAACCGACGGACCAGCTTCGCTCAGTTGCTCGTTGCGCTCGTTCAGCAAGGCGCGAACCTTACCCCACGATGCACCAGCCACCACGATGTCAGCACGCTTGAGCGTACCGCGCTTGACCAGAACCGTAGCCACCGGGCCACGACCCTTGTCCAGCTTGCCTTCGATGACCACACCTTCAGCCGAGCGTTCCGGGTTGGCGCGCAGTTCCAGAACTTCGGTTTGAAGCAGGATGGCGTCGGTCAGGCCCTTCAGGTTGGTGCGTTCCTTGGCCGACAGCTCCACAATCATGGTGTCACCGCCGTAGGCTTCGGCAACGATCTCGTGTTGCAGCAGCTCGTTGATGACCTTCTGCGGATCAGCGCCCGGCTTGTCGATCTTGTTGACGGCCACGATGATCGGAGAACCAGCAGCCTTGGCGTGCTGGATGGCTTCGATCGTCTGCGGCATCACGCCATCGTCGGCAGCCACAACCAAAACCACGATGTCGGTCACGTTCGCACCGCGAGCACGCATAGCCGAGAAGGCGGCGTGACCCGGGGTGTCCAGGAAGGTGATGCGCTGACCATCTTCCAGGCGAACCTGATAGGCACCGATGTGCTGGGTGATGCCACCAGCTTCGCCAGCGGCGACGTCCGTGGTGCGCAGGGCATCCAGCAGCGAGGTCTTGCCGTGGTCGACGTGGCCCATGATGGCCACGACCGGAGCACGTGCTTCGGTTGCGTCGCTGTCGTCGGCTTGAGACAGGAAGCCTTCTTCAACGTCCGAGTCCGAGACGCGCTTGACGGTCATGCCGTATTCCGAGGCCACCAGTTCGGCGGTATCGGAATCGATGACGTCGTTGATCTTCATCATCAGGCCCTGACGCATCAGGAATTTGATGATGTCGACACCACGCACGGCCATACGGATAGCCAGTTCGCCAACGGTGATGACGTCAGGAATGACGACTTCGCGCGGACGGTTCGGAGCGTCGGTCGACGAGCCCTTACGTTTTTCTTTTTCACGTTCGCGAGCACGGCGGACCGAGGCCAGCGAGCGCATGCGTTCACCGGCTTCACCGTCACCGGCCACCGAGTGAATGGTCAGGCGGCCTTCGCGACGCTTGGGTTCACCACGCGTACGGCTGACGGCCTTGCTCGGGGCGTTCTCGCCGAAACGCTTCTCGCGGCTGTCGCCATCCCGATCAGGACGGCTGAATCCTGCACCAGCGGTGCGGACCGGACGTGCCACTTCCGGCGTTGCCGGCGGTTGGTTCGGAGCGGGACGGCCACCAGGACCGGTACGCGGACCCTTGCCAGCAGCGTTCGGAGCCGGACGCGGGTTCAGCGCCGAATAACGAACAGTCTGTGCCGGACGTGCCGGACGGTCACCACCCTCGGTGCGGTTGCCACCTTGCGGACGGCTACCCTGCGGGCGGTTGCCTTGCGGACGATCCGATTGCGGACGGTCGTTGCTTTGCGGACGATCGCCAGCACCCTGGGCTTGCTCGCGAGCCGAGCGGCCGCCCAGCGAAGCGGCCGGAGCGCGGTTGCTCGGAGCCTTGGGCGTACGTTGGCCGAAGTTGACCTGCGGGCGCGGCTTCGGAGCCGGAGCAGAAGCAGCTACAGGCTTGTGAGCCTCGGCAGCCTTCGGTGCTTCAACCTTGGGCGCTTCTACCGGCTTCGGTGCCTCGACCGGCTTGGCAGCAGCCTTAGCAGCTTCGACCTTGGCGGCCTCAGCAGCGGCAGCAGCGCGTTCGGCCGCAGCCTTTTCGGCAGCAATCTTTTCAGCGGCCTGACGGCGCTCGCGTTCGGCATTGACTGCGGTTGCAGCGGCAATGGCGCGACGACGGGCCTCCATCTCCTCGGCGGACAGACCGCCTGCGTTGGATTGGCCACGCGGCGCGTTACCGCGCGGTGCATTGCCGTCGTTACGTGGGCGCGCAACATCGAAGCCCTGAGGGCGTTGATGGCCGCCGCCAGCGCCTGGACGGCGCTTGGTCTCGACAACAACCGTCTTCGATCGGCCATGGCTGAAGCTTTGCTTCACCGTGCCGGTCGAGACCGAGCCTGCAGCCCGCGGCTTCAAAGTCAGGGGCGCGCGGGCGCCGCCTTGCGAAGGCGCATTGCTAGGGGTCTTGCCGTCGTTGGTTTTGTCGTTTTCGTCGCTCATCCGGTCGCTTTACTTGTGGCGGAGAATTCCGCCTTCGTCTTTTATACCCATACACGAATACGGCCCCGCCTCCTTAACCGGAAGCTGGCCCGTATCCACCAAACCCGTCAGGGTTCTCCTTCAGGACCTCGATCCCGAATGTCTTCCTCGGCGTCGCCTTGCTCGATCCGGCGCCAATCCTGAGGTTGGAGAACCCGAAAACCTGCCAAACGTTCGACTTCTTCTGTCCAACGAGCAGCGCGTCCGCCTTTCAGCAGGACGGCGTGTATCGCATTTTCCAGCCCAAGGGCCAAACTCAATTCATCCGCAGTGAATGCGCCGCACATTTTCGGCGCCGGAGCCACATGTCTGGCCATAGCTATCAGCTTATTGCGGCCATCTGCTGACCCGTCGGAAGCTTCGAGCATCCATGCGGCCTTGCCACTGCGGATCGCAGCGGCACTTTTTTCGAAACCAGAGATAAGTACGCCTTCGCGCCGGGCAAGGCCCAGTTGGTCCAAACAACGCTTAATCAGCAGTTTTTCGACCAAATCCGACAAATCTGATGCCGGTTTCAGCGGGGCCTTGGCGGCCCGCGCGAACATATTCTTCTTAACCGCCATATCGACAGAGGCGCGATCGGCCGCGACCCAAAGGCCGCGACCGGGCAGCTTGCGCGCCAAGTCGGGATAAACCGCGCTGTCCGGACCAGCGACGAAGCGGATCAGACGAGATTCATCGAGAACCTGGCGGGACACCAGATCCTGACGCTCTCTATCGATCAGCACCTCGGGCATAGTCATGAACAGCAGCGGTCCTCATCACGCGTCTTGGGGTTCGTCGGTGTCGCCTTGCAGCTCCACCTCTTCGACTTCGCCTTCTTCGGCGTTGTCGTAGTACTCGCCGTCAAAGGCTTCTTCACCTTCGACTTCTTCTTCGTATTCCGGCTCGGGCTGCGGCAGTTCCGAAGCGTCGATCCAGCCAGCAGCCACGCGGGCCTGCAGGATCAGCAGTTCGGCAGCTTCCTGCGTCAGGTTGAAGCTTTCCAGCACGCCAGCCAGCTTCACGCGCTCGCCGTTACGCATTTCGTGACCACCGCGGATTTCGTCGGTTGCCAGATCAGCCAGATCTTCAACGGTCTTCACGCCACCTTCGCCGAGGGCAACGGCCATCTGCGGGGTGATGCCCGGGATTTCCAGAACACCGTCTTCGACGCCCAGCGCCTTGCGCTTGTCGTCGAGTTCGGATGCCAGACGCTCGAGGTATTCACGAGCACGGGTTTGCAGTTCTTCGGCGGTGTCTTCGTCGAAGCCTTCGATCTCGGCGACTTCATACGCTTCGACGAACGCCAGATCTTCCACCGTAGCGAAGCCTTCGGTCACCAGCAGCTGGGCGATGGTTTCATCGACGTCCAGAGCTTCCTGGAACAGCGAGGTGCGTTCAGCGAATTCACGCTGGCGACGCTCGGAGTCCTGGGTCTCGGTGATGATGTCGATCTGCCAGCCGGTCAGTTGCGAGGCCAGACGTACGTTCTGACCGCGACGGCCAATGGCCAGCGACAGTTGATCGTCCGGAACCACGACTTCAACGCGGTCGGCGTCTTCGTCCAGAACCACCTTGGACACTTCGGCCGGAGCCAGAGCATTCACGATGAAGGTCGGCTCGTCATCAACCCACGGGATGATGTCGATCTTCTCGCCTTGCAGCTCGGCCACAACAGCCTGAACGCGCGAGCCACGCATACCGACGCAGGCACCGACCGGATCGATCGATGAGTCATTCGACAGCACGGCCATCTTGGCGCGCGAACCGGCGTCGCGGGCAGCGGCGCGGATTTCGATGACGCCGTCATAGACTTCCGGCACTTCCTGGGAGAACAGCTTGGCCATGAAACCCGGATGGGCGCGCGACAGCATGACCTGAGGGCCCTTGGCCTCGGGACGGACGTCGTAGATGTAGGTGCGGATGCGGTCGCCGATGTTGAAAACTTCACGCGGGATCGACTGATCGCGGCGCATGATGCCTTCGCCACGGCCCAGATCGACGATCGTGTTGCCGTATTCGACGCGCTTGACCGTGCCGTTGACGATCTCGCCCACGCGGTCCTTGAATTCTTCGTACTGGTTGGCGCGCTCGGCTTCACGGACCTTACCGGTCACGACCTGGCGGGCCATTTGGGTTTGCACGCGGCCGAACTCGAACGGCGGCAGAACCTCGATGTATTCCTTGCCGACAACGGCTTCCGGATCGCGCTTGGCGGCGTCGCGCAGGCGAACCATGGCGCTGTCGTTGAACTCTTCGAGTTCGTCTTCCGGCTCCCAGTCATCAGCCACGATGGTGGTGTGACGGGTCAGCGAAAGCTCGCCGGTCTTGTGGTCGATCTTGGCGCGGATGTCGTGGTGCGCGCCATAGCGCGACTTGGCGCCCTTCTGGATCGCTTCTTCGATCGCGTCGATTACGATCTCGCGGTCGATGTTCTTTTCACGCGCGACAGCATCGGCGATCGAGAGCAGTTCCAGACGGTTTGCGGAAATTCCGGTCACGGCCATCAGGCTTCGTCCTTGGACAGGTCAGGGTTTTGGTTATCAGGCGCACCTTCCGGCAGGCCATCATCTTCAGGCTCGCCACGGGCAGCGCGCAGGGCGGCACCACGCTTGAGCAATTCGTCGGTCAGAACCAGCTTGGCATCGGCCAGCCATTCAAACGGGATCAGGGCCGTTTCTTCTTCGCCGTCCAGATCGATAGCGACGTGATCGCCTTCGACACCGGCAACAATGCCCTTGAAGCGTTTGCGGCCCTCGACCATGCGGTCGGTTTCCAGACGGGCTTCAAAACCTTCAAACAGGTCAAAGTCCATCAGGCGGGTCAGCGGGCGGTCGATACCCGGCGAAGAGACTTCCAGCAGATACTCGCCGGCAATCGGGTCCGAGACGTCGAGAACTTCAGAAATCGCGCGGCTCAGACGAGCGCATTCCTCGACCGAGATGTCGTTGTCCGACTTGCGTTCGGCCATGATCTGCAGACGACGACGCAGGGTGCCGCCCATCAGGCGCACACGCACCACCGCCAGCCCTTGGCTGTCGGCGATTGGATCGATCATTTCGAGAAGAGCGCGGTCTTCTGCGGTTTTGGCCCGCACGCGGAACCTCCGGAAAAACAAAAGCGACGGTCCGTCCGGGCCGCCGCTGAAACGACGCCGTTGACGTCGGTCTAACGATGTAGAGGTCCATATAGGGCAAACCCGCAACGTTGTCAGCCCTTAAAGACTTGCAGCGCTCCCTAACAGCATGCTTGTCAGCCTGCATGCGAGGATTTCTGACCAGTTTTGGACTGATGGTCGGGTTCGCGGCCTTGATGGCTGCGGGCGCGCAGATCGACGTCCCCATGCGCCCCGTACCCATGACCCTACAGTCGTTCGCCATCCTGCTGGCCGGACTGTGGTTGGGGCCGATCCGGGGAGCAGGTGCTGTGCTGTTGTATCTCGCATCTGCAGCAGTCGGGCTGCCGGTTCTGGCCGAGGGGTCTTCAGGTTTAGAGCCGTTTAGCGGCGCGACCGCAGGCTATATCTACGCCTTCCCCGTTGCAGCGTTTTTGGCCGGACTTTTCACCCGATTGGCTGAAAAGCGGCCGTCGGTATCGGGGGCGCTCCCCTCCATCGCGACGCTGTTTATCTTGCACCTGATCCTGCTGGGAGGGGGGACGCTGTGGCTTTCCACCCGCATAGGTTTCGCCGACGCCATGAGCGGGGGTTTCACGCCCTTCCTGATCGGAGCGGGCGTGAAATCCGCGCTGTGCTGGCTGGTCTGGCGCGCGGATACGCGGTTCAGACGCGGCGGAACTGGATGAAGATCGGGTCGGTGTCGCCCAGTTTCTTTTCTTCGTAGCGGGTTACGAAGTGGTCCGACGGCGGCACGAACCAGTCTTCGCCTTCGGTCTCGATCCGCTCCAGACCCTCAGTGCGAAGCAGCCGCTCCAGTGTCCATTCCGCATAGTCAAACCAGTCGGTCACAAAACGCACCATGCCGCCCGGTTTCAACAGGCGGGCGATTTCCTGTGCGGTCTCGTCCTGCAGGAAGCGGCGCTTGTTGTGACGGGCCTTGTGCCATGGATCGGGGAACAGGATCATCACGCGATCCAGCGAAGCGTCCGGCAGGGCCGACATCACCGCGCGGGCGTCGTCGGCGTGCAGGCGAACATTCTTCAGCTGACCTTCCTCGACGTGACGCAGGGCCGAGGCCACGCCATTCAGGAAGGGTTCGCAGCCGATCATAAGGGCGTCGGGGTTTTGGCCAGCCTGATGGGCCAGATGCTCGCCGCCGCCAAAGCCGATTTCCAGCCAGGCCGCCTTGGCCTCCGGCATCAGGACCTTAGGATCGATCGGGCCCGCCTTGGGATCGGGCACGGCGATCTGCGGCATGAGGGTGTCAAAAAGGGCAGCCTGACGCGCCTTGATAGGACGCGACTTGATGCGCCCGAACGAGCGCAAAGGACCATTGGGAAGAGCCCAGTCAGGGCGTTCTGCGTTGTGGTCGGGATTATCGGGCGTATCGGTCATGTGCGCGCCCTAGCCGATTACAGGCGCGCACGCAAAGCGTAGAAACGGAGGAGGCTCAGCCCCACGGCCCGCGCGGGTTGTCCTGTGGTGTAGT
Source organism: Brevundimonas pishanensis (assembly GCF_022750635.1). Lineage (GTDB taxonomy): Bacteria > Pseudomonadota > Alphaproteobacteria > Caulobacterales > Caulobacteraceae > Brevundimonas > Brevundimonas pishanensis. Next base: position 258,696 of record NZ_JAJKBG010000001.1, read on the forward strand.
GGGCACGCTGGTTTTGGCAGGCGAAGGCGTTGTGGGCACACTGGTCGAGGCAAAGCTTTGCGAGGCCGGGCGCGCGGAGCCGCCCATCTTCACAGCCAACTCCATCAGAGCGCGGACGCGGTTGTGCGTCGCCGGGTGGGTCGAGAACAGATTGTCGGCCCCCTTCCCGTTCAACGGGTTGATGATGAACATGTGGGCGGTCGCCGGATTGCGCTCGGCCTGCGGGTTAATATTGCCCCGTGCATAGGCTTCGATCTTTTGCAGCGCGTTGGCGAGCGCATCCGGATCATTGGCGATTTCGGCGCCCACGCGGTCGGCCTCGTATTCCCGTGCACGGCTGATAGCCATCTGGACCAGGCCCGCGGCCATCGGGGCCAGGATCATCAGGGCAATGGTGCCGATCATGCCGCCGGGGCGTTCGCGATCATCGCCGCCGCCAAAGAACATCGCGAAATTGGCGAGCATGGCGATAGCACCGGCGATTGTCGCGGTGATCGTCATGGTCAGGGTGTCGCGATTTTTGACGTGCGCCAGTTCGTGGGCCATCACGCCACGGATTTCTGCGCGGGTCAGCATGTCCAGCAAGCCCGTCGTGGCGGCCACAGCGGCATTCTGGGGATTGCGACCGGTCGCAAAGGCATTGGGCTGGTTGTTCGGGATGATGGTGATCTTGGGCAGAGGCATGCCGGCATCAAGCGCCATCTGCTTGGTATCGGCCACATAGGCGCGCACCACGGCGTTGGGATGGCTCTCGTCCACCACCTCAGCCTTGTACATCTTCAGGACAATCTTGTCGGCGTTCCAGTAGGAGAACAGGTTCATCCCGCAGGCCACAAGGAAGGCAATGGCCATGCCGCCGGTTCCCCCGACCATAAACCCGATCCCCATGAACAGGGCGGTCATCACAGCCAGTATTGCGAAGGTCTTGAGATGATTCATTGGGCTTTAGTCGTCAAAGTGGGTGGCACGAGCGGCCTTATCCCCTATTTGATCATCTAACCCTCCGCTCTCAAGACGGTGCCCCTGTGACCGAACATCCCACCCCTTCGTGCGGCTGCCACTCTGATGGCTGCTCGACCCACGTTCACGACGACGCGCAAGCCGACGCGCCGCGCTATAACGAAGACGTTCCGCATGCGACGCCCGAGCGTCCGCTAAGCGAAGCGGCCCGTCGTGCCTTGATGGAAGCGGCCGAGCGCCGTGCCGTCGATCTGGCGGCAAAGAACAATCCTGCCGAGTTCGGCGGTCGCAACGGTCCGGAACCGACGCGTTTCGGTGACTGGGAGAAAAAGGGCATCGCGATCGATTTTTGACATCGCGTCACTCCCTCGCGACCTTGTGCCGCAGGGTTGTGAGATCAAAACGGCGGCTCCGTTCGGGGCCGCCGTTTTTGCGTTCAGGACATGATCATACCAGTGCGATTTCGCGGGTGATGGCCTGTGCTGCCTCGCGCGGATTGGCCGACGCTGTGATAGGGCGACCGACCACAAGATGCGTCGCGCCGGATTTCAGGGCTGTCGAAGGCGTGGCCGCGCGGGCCTGATCGTCCAGCGCGGCACCGGCGGGGCGCACGCCCGGCGTGACGATCAAAAAGTCACTGCGGCCGGCCTCTTCGGCAATCTCGCGGACACGGGCGGCCTCGTGGGGGCTGGACACCACACCGTGAATGCCAGCCTCGAGTGCCTGACGCACGCGCAGTTCGACCAAATCCGCCGCCGACAAGCTATGGTCATCGGCCATCAGGTCATCGTCGGTCAGGCTGGTCAGGACCGTCACTCCCAAAATCTTGAGGTCCGATCCTGCAGCACCGCGGGCCGCGGCCGCCATCACCTGAGGGCGGGCATGGACGGTCAGAAGGTCACAGCCCGAGCCTGCCAGAACCGCCGTAGCCTTTTCGACCGTCGCGCCGATGTCGTGCAGTTTCCAATCGAGGAAGATTTGCGCGCCCGAGGCTTTCAACTCTCGGGCCAGTGCCATGCCGTCAGATGCAAACAGTTGCAGGCCGACCTTGTAGAAGCCCACAGCATCGCCAATCCGCTCGACCAGCGCGCGGGCGTCGCCCGCCGTCGGGACGTCCAGTGCACAGATCACCCGGGGGTCAAACGGGCGGTTGGCCAGATCGTTGTTGACGGCTTCTGACATTTTGAACCTCTGTGCGGGTTGCAGCATCGCGCATATACCCCGATAGGAAGACTATAGGGGCGCCGCGGGCGCATAATCTGATTTTTGGTGAGGCGACGCGATGAACGCGAGCGAACTGGGTGTCAACCTCTTCGTGACGCTGTTTGCGTTGTTGGACCCGATCGGCAACCTGCCGATTTTCGCGGCCGCAACGGTTGGCGCTACGCTGCGACAGCGGGTGTCGGTTTCATTCCTGATCTGCCTGTTTGCTTTCGTCTTCCTGCTATTCTTCCTCGCGACCGGTCTGTGGCTGCTGGAGTTCTTCGGCATTTCGCTGGCGGCCTTCCGCATTGCGGGCGGTATCCTGCTGCTGTTCCTCGGTCTGGATATGGCGCGCGAAGACTTCTTGAAGATGTTCGCCGACAACGATGTGACGCACGACAAGTCCGATGTGCGCGGCTATGCGCGCCGTCGTTTCCAGCGTCTGGTCGTACCGTTCGCCATCCCGCTTATGATCGGCCCGGGTGCCATCTCGGCGGTCATCATCAATGCCGGTGAAGCCGCCAAGCTCGGCGCGATTGGTATGTCCTATTCGGTGGCGGCGATCGGCGGTGCCTGTATCGTTTCGTTCATCTGCTTCTCGATGACCGGATGGTTGAACCGCATCCTGGGCGAAGTGGGCATGGCCATTATCGTGCGCGTTCTGGGCCTGATCCTGTGTGCGTTGGCGATCCAGTTTATCCTGATGGGTCTGGGCGAAGCGCTGCCGGGGATGATCAGCTCGGGCGTGACCACGCCCTATCCGTCGGGCAACTGATGAAACGGAAAACGGCGGCTCCCACCGGAGCCGCCGTTTTTCTTTTAGATCCGCTCCAGCGCCTTGGCGTGTTTGGCGGCGGTATTCAGCCCCAACCGGTCGGGCATCAACTTGTTGATCGTGGCCAACAGTCGATAGCGCTTGCCCGGAATGATGCGTGGCTTGTCGGTCTCGACGGCATCCCAGCCGTCGTGCGCCACCCGTTCGGCGCTCAGCCACATCCATTTCGGATAGGCCTTAGAGACCTGATCGCGCGAGCCGTTCACATCGTGGAACTCGGTATAGGTATAGCCGGGACAAAGCGCCGTGACGTGCACCCCCTTGCCGCGGTTCTCGATCCAGAGACCTTGGGAGAAGCGGATCAGGAAGCTTTTGATCGGCCCGTAAAGCGTGTCGCCGCCAGTAGCCTGAAGGAAACCGGCCATGGAGGCCACGTTCAGAATACGCCCCCAGCCACGCTCCTGCATCGCCGGCATCCACGCGCGGGACAGCTCCACCGGAACGCCCAGCATCACGCGCAGCATGGCGGCCTGGGCCTCGGGAGGCGTCGTGACAAAGCCCTTGGTGTTGCTAAAGCCCGCATTGTTGATCAGGCCATCGACCGTCAGACCGCGCGCGGCCACCGCAGCGACGAGCTTTTGTGACGCATCCGGTTCGGCCAGATCAGCCGTGATGACATGAGCCTTTATACCGTGTTCAGCCTCGACCTCGGCGGCCAAGGTGTTCAGCGGACCTTCGCGGCGGGCGATCAGGATCAGGTCATAGCCCTTGGCGGCGCACACACGTGCCAGCGCCGCGCCAATCCCTGCCGATGCGCCTGTAATGGCAATCGTGCGTCGTGCCGTCATCCGTCCCTCCCCGTAAGAGGATGCTATGTCAGTGATATTATGCCGCCTGCGGACAGGAGGCGTGCGGGGTCAAGCCGCGCAGACATTCCGGATCTTCGGCCAGAAGGTCGGCAATGGTGATTTTAGACAGGGCGTTCGCAGCGGCTGTATCTGCTGCCGTCAATGCCTTGGCCACCTGACGCGGAATGTGCTGACCGACGGGGCAACCCTTGGCCCCTTCCGGCGTCGAACCCAGATGGGCGCATCCGTTCACGGCTCGAAGCACCTCGTCGAGGTGGATTGTCTCGGGACGGCGCAGCAGCCACGAACCACCGCTCGCCCCCGGACGGGTCGCAATCAGGCCCGCCTTGGCCAGCAAGGCCGTCACGCGGCGGATCACCACCGGATTGGTCGGCACCGAGGCGGCCAGAACGGCGCTGGCCGCAGCATCCTTGGCGTCATATGCACCCTTGTGGGCCAGATAGGCCAAGGCGTGGGCGGCGACCGGGAATTTTTGGCTGTCAGACATGTGGCATAGCTCTCCGGCCCTTAAGGTAAGGCGTCCACAAGGGTTTCACAAACCTATCTGCATCAGAATCTGTTTCTTTTATCGGATGCAGCGCGTTAAGCCCCTGCCTTTACAGCATATTCCCATGCGGCGTCAGACAAAGGTTTAACCTGTGCGGCCATGGCCTTGGCATGGTCACTGGCGGCTGTGCCATCGCGGACCCGTCCGGCGATCCCCTGACAGATGGCGGCGAGCCGGAAGAGATTATACGCCAATAGCCAATCCAGATTGGTCGGCTTGCCCAAACCAGTCGCCTGACCATAGCGCTCGGCCAGTTCGTCGATGGACGGGATGCCCAGTGCTTCGAGGTCCGCACCCAACAACCCGTTCCGCAACTCCTGCGGAATGGCATAGGCGATCAGCAAATAGGAAAAATCGGCCATTGGATCGCCAAGGGTCGAAAGTTCCCAATCCAACACAGCCTGCACCTTCGCCGCGCTCGGGTGAAGGATCATATTGTCGAGGCGCCAGTCGCCATGGACGATGCGGCTCGGCCCCTCGGCAGGAAGTGTCGCCGGAAGAAAGTCGATCAGACGATCCATGGCCGGTACCGGCTCGCCTTCCGAAGCGCGATATTGCTTGGTCCAGCGGCTCACCTGACGTGCGAAGTAGTTGCCCGGCTTGCCATAGTCCGCCAAGCCGATGGCGACGGGATTAAGCCGGTGAAGCGCAGCCAGCGTATCGACCTGTGCAAACCAGATTTCGCGGCGCTGCTCCGGCGTCAGGCCCGGCAGTTTCAGGTCCCAATAGATCCGGCCTTCGACCTTTTCCATCACATAGAAAATGGAGCCGATGACGCTGTCGTCCTCGCACAGGCCATAGGGCCGCGCGACGGGGAAACCCTGTTTGTGAAGGGCGCTGATGACGGCGAACTCACGATCCACCGCATGGGCGCTGGCTAGGAGGGTGCCCGGTGGTTTGCGGCGCAGGACATAGGATCGCGAGGGCGTGACCAGCTCATAGGTCGGGTTCGACTGCCCGCCTTTGAACTGCCGGACCTCCAGCGGCCCTGCAAATCCTTCGACATTTTGGGCGAGCCAAGCCAGAAGCGCTGTCTCGTTCAGGCGATAGCGGGGATCAACCTCGCGTGTGCCGGAAAATGCCGTCTGGGCGTCCAGTGCCTCGCTCATCTCGTCCCTCCCCTCGCTGATATGTCAGTCGTCGGCTGCCGCTACGATGGCGGCCTTTACCGCCCGACGCCAGCCCTTGATCAATCGGGCGCGTTCACCCGCGGGCATGGAGGGCTGCCATAGGGCCGGTGCCGTTTGTGGCGGGGCCCACAGCGTCTGTGTCAGGCCGCAGCCCAACGCTGCCAGTCGCGCCGCGCCCAGCGCCGTCATTTCCTGAAACGCCGGCCGCTCGACCTCGATGTAGCAGATGTCGGCGATGAACTGCATCACAAAGGCATTGGCCGTCACGCCGCCATCGACCTTGAGCCGCTTCATCGGCGGCGCACCGTCTTTCTGGAGGGCCTCCAGCAAATCGTAGGTCTGATAGGCAAGGCTCTCCAGTGCCGCACGCACCAGATGGGCCGGTCCGCTGTCGCGGCTAAGGCCAATGACCGTCCCGCGGGCATCCGGCTCCCACCACGGCGCCCCTAGACCCGTAAAGCCGGGAACCAGATAGACCCCGCCGTTATCATCCAGCGTCTGGGCGACCGCCTCTGAATGACGGGAATCCGAAATCGCCTTCAGCCCGTCGCGCAGCCACTGAACGGCAGATCCTGCCGAAAAGATGGAGCCCTCCAGCGCATAGTGGACCTTGCCGTCTGCGGCCCAGCCCATCGTGCCCAACAGACGGGCTTCGGAGCGAACAATCTCTGGCCCCGTATTGGCGACGAGGAACGCTCCAGTGCCATAGGTGATCTTGGCGTCACCCGCCTCCAGCGCGCCGTGACCCACAAGAGCCGACTGCTGATCCCCCGCTACGCCATGGATTGGTAGCGCCCGACCCAGTAGCGAGGGTTCGCAGTCACCGAAGTGGCTATCGCTGGGTTTGATCTCCGGCAGGGCTTCCACCGGAACATTGAACAGGTTGCACAACGACGGCGACCACTGCATCGTCTCCAGCGCCATCAGATTGGTGCGAGCGGCATTAGTCACATCGGTGACGTGGGCGGTACCGTTGGTCAGCTTCCACATCAGCCAACTGTCGATGGTGCCAAGCTTGATCTCGCCAGACTTGGCGCGCGCGCGACCGTTCTCGACCTGATCCAGCAGCCACGAGAATTTCGACGCCGAGAAATAAGGATCGAGGATCAGGCCGGTCTGTTCGCGCACTTCATCTTCATGGCCCGCCTCGACCAGTCGATCCATTTCGGCAGCAGTGCGGCGGTCTTGCCAGACGATGGCGCGGTGAAGCGGCTTTCCGGTCTCGGCGTCCCAGATGACCGAGGTTTCGCGCTGGTTGGTGATGCCGACGGCGGCAAACCGCTCGACGCTGCCGGACTTCTTGATCACCTCGCGGCAGGTTTGCAGTACCGCCCGCCATATCTCTTCGGCATCATGCTCGACCCATCCCGACTGCGGAAAATGCTGAGCAAGTTCGATCTGGCTGACCGCCAGAACCGAGAACACACCCTCGGGCGAAACCTCGAAGGCGATGGCACGGGTCGAGGTCGTGCCCTGATCGATCGACAGGACGAGATCATGTTTCATGAGGGTAACTATGCAGATGTCACAGTTACCCGTTAAGGGAAAACTATGCGCACCCCGACCTATTCCGGCGTTGTTGACGCCGCCCGCCAGATCGCCCCTGCCATCGTTCGTACGCCGCTGCTCGAACTCCCCGCTCTGAACGAGGCCGTCGGCGGGCGGGTTCTGATGAAGGCCGAGACGCTCCAGGTCGCGGGCGCGTTCAAGTTTCGCGGGGCTTATAACCGCATCAGCCGCCTGACCGACGAAGAGCGGACGCGCGGCGTCGTCGCCTTTTCCTCCGGCAACCATGCGCAAGGCGTCGCCGCCGCCGCCCACGCCATGGGTACCAGCGCCATCATCGTCATGCCCGCCGACAGCCCCAAGGTGAAGGTCGAGGGCGTTCGCAGCTTTGGCGGCGAGGTGCGCTTCTATGACCGCTGGACCGAGAGCCGCGAGGAAATCGGGGCCGCCATCGCCAAAGAGCGCGGTAGCATCCTCGTGCCGCCCTTTGATGATCCGTACATCATCGAAGGTCAGGGCACCTGTGCGCTGGAACTGCTGGATGATGCCGATGGCCCGATTGATCAGCTTCTGTGCGGTGCTTCGGGCGGTGGCCTGATGGCCGGTATCAATCTGGTCATGGCTGAGCGTAGTCCCGACACCGCCGTCTATGTAGTCGAGCCTGAGGACTTTGACGACACCCGCCGCTCTCTGGAAGCGGGCACCCGCACGGCCCACCCCCAAGGCAAGCCGTCGATCTGTGACGCGCTGATGGCCCCAATGCCGGGGGAGCTGACCTTCCCCGTCAACCAGCGGCTGGCCGGTGCCCTCACCGTCTCGGATGCCGAGGTGGCCGAGGCCATGCGCTTTGCTTTCCGCTGGTTGAAACTGGTGATCGAACCCGGCGGCGCGGTCTCTCTAGCCGCCCTGCTCAGCGGGAAGATCGACACCAAGGGCAAGACCACCGCCATCATCCTTTCGGGTGGCAATGTCGATCCCGAACAGTTCGGTGACATCATCAACGGACGCTTCAACGGCTAAGGCTCGCTTGCATTCGGGTAAATGACGCGCAAACCTGCCCCTTAAATAACAAGGGGAGGTTTTGAATCATGCCATCTGCACAGGAGCTGCCGTCGCTCATCGGCACCGAAGTGGGCGTCAGTCGCTGGATCGAGATTGATCAGGCGAGGATCGACGCTTTTGCGAAGCTGACCGAGGACGAGCAATTCATCCACGTCGATCCGGACATGGCGAAACACACACCCTTTGGCGGCACCATCGCCCATGGTTTTCTGACGCTCAGCCTCGGCTCGGCCATGAGCTATGATGCCGTGAAGCCCGTCGATGGTGTGGTGATGGGCGTAAACTATGGGTTCGACCGCTTGCGATTGCTCGCCCCGGTGAAGGCCGGTAAGCGCGTGCGCGGACGTTTCGTCCTTAAGAACGCCGAAAACAAGGGTTCAGACGGCGGTGTGACCCGCTGGCTTCTGACCCACGAGATGACCGTCGAGATCGAAGGCGAACCCAAGCCCGCCCTTATTGCGGACTGGCTATCGATGCAGATGGTGCGTCAGGAAGGCTGAGCGTGCGCGGCCTGAAACCTCTGCAAATCCACGCACAGGCCAAGGCCGCCAAAGCACCCCCGGCGAACATGCCGCCCGTACCTGCACCGACACTGCGGAGAGCACTCCACATAATGTACTGGTGTAAGTGTTTCATCGCGTTGCACTTAATGTTCCACGTGAAACCAAGCCCTTGAAAAAGCCGGTATTTAGGGTTGATACAGCACGGTATGCCACCGCCCAAGCGGGCACCATGAGTGCAAACGATCCCCACGCCTTCCTCTTCTGCCCCAACGAAAAACGGCGACCCGATCCGGATCGCCGTTTTCGTAACAGGGTGTCGGAATAGCTTATTCAGCGAGGCAGCGCAGGGCCACTTCGAGGTTACGCAGACCGTCTTCGCCGGTAACCGCTGGGGTCTCGCCGGTGGCGATGGCGGTAGCGAAGGCTTCCAGTTCCTTCTTCAGCGGCTCGTTCGGCCAGCTGTTGAGCATGCGCGTCGAGTACGAACCATCCGGCTGTTGGCCGAAGTACTCGGTGACCTGACGCGTGATCAGGTCGGCGACCACGAAGCGCGACTTGGTCGCGACCTGCAGGGTGCGGGTCTTGTACGGCGTCACCCAGTTGGTGGTGATGTGGGCAATGGTCCCGTTTTCCATGCGGAACTGCAGCAGGGCCGAGTCTTCGCGCAGAGCGTGGGTGTGACCCAGCAGGGACTGCACATCGGTCATTTCCGAGCCGGTGAGGTGACGGATGATGTCAATGTCATGCACCGCCAGATCAATCACGACGCCAACGTCGCCCATACGCGGCGGGAACGGGCCCACGCGGGTGATCTGGATCGAGATGATCTCGTCGTCGGCGATGGCGCGTTTGACCGTCTCGACCGCCGGATTGAAGCGCTCGACGTGACCGACCATGAGGACACGGTTGTTGGCGCGGGCGGCATCGATAATGCGCTGCGACTCTTCAACCGTCGGGGCGATCGGCTTTTCGACCAGAACGTGGATGCCACGCTCCAGCAGGGCCACAGCCGTGTCGGCGTGGAAGCGGTTCGGGGTCGCGACAATGGCGGCTTCGATACCCGAAGCGGCAAAGGCGTCCAGATCGGTGAAGGCGGTCGCCTCATAGGCCGCGGCCACGCCGTTAGCGGTCACCGCATCCGGATCAAATACAGCCGACAGGTCGAACTCGCGCATATCGGCAGCGACGCGGGCGTGATTGCGGCCCATGACGCCGACACCGGCGACACCCAGTTTCAGAGCAGTCATTTTCAATCAGCCTTTGAACGAAGCCACAGCGGCGATGATCTTGTCCTGGGTCGCCTCGTCCAGATCCGAGTGCATCGGCAGGCTCATCACCACATCTTTCAGGCGCTCGGTTTCCGGCAAGCCACCGGCACCGCGCGGGAAGTTCTCGTAAGCCGGCTGCATGTGCAGCGGGATCGGATAATAGACGGCGGTCGGAATGCCCTGCTCTTTCAGGTGAGCGACGAGGCCGTCACGGTTCGGATGTTCGATGGTGTACTGGGCCCAAGTCGACATATGGCCAGCCGGCACATCGGGCACTCGGGCGACGTGGGCGCGCAGGCCCTCGTTGTAGCGGGCAGCGATACGGTTACGCCATTCGATCTCGTCACCGAACACCTTCAGCTTCTCGATCAGGACCGCAGCCTGGATGGTATCCAGACGGCTGTTACGACCGATGCGCATGTTCAGGTATTTCGGATCGTGCTCGAAGGTGCGGTCCTTCAGGTCCACAGCCACGGCCTTGCCGTGCACGCGAACCGAGTCCAGCAACTGGGCCAGTTCGTCGTCATTGGTCAGCACAGCACCACCGTCGCCATAGCAGCCCAGCGGCTTGGCCGGGAAGAAGCTGGTGGTTGTGACATCGACCCACTCCAGCGGATGCTTGCCATCCACGGTGCAACCAAAGCCCTGTGCCGAGTCCGAGATCAGCTTCAGGCCGTGCTGGTCGACGATCTTCTTGATGGCCGGATAATCCGCCGGTTGGCCGAACAGGTCGACAGCAATGACGACGCGCGGGGTCAGACGACCCTCGGCTTTGATGGCGTCAATGGCGGCGGCCAGCTTGGCCGGATCCATGTTGTAGGTCACCGGATCAACGTCCACGAACACCGGCTCGGCACCGAACCACGGAACGACCTCGGCGGTGGCGGCAAAGGTGAAGCTGGGCACGAACACCGCATCACCCGCGCCGATTTCCCATGCCATCAGGGGCAGGGCCAGTGCGTCGGTACCATTGGCGCAGCCCAGAGCGTGCTTGGCCTGCCCAAAGGCGGAGAGATCAGCTTCGAACTGGCGGACCTGCGGGCCCATGACCCAAGCACCGCCCACGACGGCCTCGGCCACCGCGGCTTCGATCTTGCCATCCAGACGCAGGCGTTGGGCTTGAAGGTCAATAAACGGGATCATAGTTTCGCTCTCCACAGGGTCGGGGGCGGCGCCCATCAGGCGCGTCACAGAATTGCGCACGGTCTAGCAAACCCTGCCCTGCTCGGCAAAACGCCACAGGGTCACTTCACGTTGCCGGATGCAACGAAGCTGTAACATTCCAGGCGTGGAAATACGCGCCCAGTCGCGCTATCGAGGCCCCTCCCCCTGACCGCAACAAGGTGCTTCCGACATGGGCCGTCCCGCCGCATTCCTCGACCGTGATGGTGTCCTGATCCATGACTGCGGCTATCCGCACCGTCCCGATCAACTGGACATGATGCCGGGCGCTTCCGAAGCGGTGAAACGCCTGAACGACGCGGGCTATGTCGCTGTAATCGTTACCAATCAATCCGGCATCGCGCGCGGCTACTTCTCTGAAGACACAATGCATGCCTTCCACAAGCTACTGCTGGCTGAACTGGCAAAGGGCGGGGCCTCTATCGACGCCATCTACTTCTGCCCGTTCCACAGCGTAGCAGTCGAGCATCGCTACGAGCATCCAAACCATCCGGACCGTAAGCCGAACCCGGGTATGCTGCTGCGCGCTGCAGCCGATCTGGACCTGAACCTCGACGAAAGTTCCATCATGATCGGGGACAATCTGTCGGACATGCAGGCCGCCAAAAACGCCGGAGTACGGGGCTTTCACTTCCTTGGCGGCAACCTCAACGAGTTCGTTTCGACAATAGTCGGCGACTGATCGACAATTCCTAATAGGGTGAATAACCTAAGGCTTAAGTTCATTGCCTTGGGGTCATCCTTTTATGACAAGCACCGCGTTTTCAGAGTTTTATTGGGCCAGCCGCGATGGCCTGAAACTCTACGGTCGCGACTATGACCCCGGGATTGCTACCGGCAAACTGCCGATCATCGCCATCCATGGTCTGACCCGTAACAGCGCCGATTTCGACGGCATCGCCAACATCCTGCGCGATGCGGGTCACCGCGTACTGGCGATCGATGTTCGTGGTCGGGGCAAGTCGCAATATGCGATCGATCCCATGACCTATGTACCCGCTACCTATGCGGCGGATGTCGTAGATCTTCTTGAACAGAAATCTATCGAGCGCGCGATTTTCCTTGGCACGTCGATGGGGGGCCTGATCACCATGGCCCTTGCCGCCCTTAAGCCCCAGGCCATTGCCGCCGCCGTTCTTAACGACGTAGGCCCCGAGGTTGCACCCGAAGGGCTTGCCCGTATCGCCGCCTATACCGGCAAGTCGGTAAGCATCAATAACTGGGATGATGCTGCCGAATACGCACGCAACATCAATGAGGTCGCCTTCCCCCACTACGACCAGAGCGATTGGGAGGCGTTTGCTCGCCGTATCTTCCGCGAGGACGAGCACGGGGTCCCTGCTCTTGCCTACGATCCGGACATCTCGGCTCCGATCCGCGCGGCCGGTTCAGGCGCTCTGGTCCCCGACCTTTGGCCGCTTTACCGCGTCCTGACGGAGCGCCCCACCCTGATCGTACGCGGCGGAACGTCGGACCTTCTCAGCACCACCATTGCCGGACGTATGATTACCGAAGGCAAGAACACCAAGCTGATCGAGGTGCCGGACATTGGCCATGCCCCGATGCTGGACGAGCCCGAAGCTGCCGAGGCGATTTTGGATTTCGTCGGCAAGATCAAATGACCAACGAAAAAGGGGCGCTGTCACAGCGCCCCTTTCTTCATTTCGGTTTTAGGCCTTTTTGACGAACTCGGTGCGCAGGACCAGTCCGCGAACCTTTTCGACATTGGCTTCGATCTCTTCAGGATCGCCCGTCAGGCGTATCTTCATGACCTTGGTGCCGCGCTTCAGCGTGACGCCGCCGGAGCCTTTGACCTTCAGGTCTTTGATCAGGGTGACGCTGTCGCCGTCTTTGAGCTCTGCGCCGTTGCTATCGCGTGTGATTTCGTCGGTCATTTTCGCCCTCTAGCGCCTGCACCCGCCTCAGGTCGAGTAAAAACCTTAGAAGCAGAGTGGTTTTTTCTAAACCGCCGACAAACTGACCGGCGGAAGATTGGCGTCCAGTTCATCGAGCCATACCCGCGCCGAGGAATCCGATGGTGCGCGCCAGTCTCCACGCGGTGAAAGAGACCCACCGGTGACGACCTTGGGTCCGTTCGGTACGGCCGAGCGCTTGAACTGGCTGGTCTGGAAGAAGCGGATCAGGAATTTGCGCAGCCAGAAGCGGATGACCTCAAGGTCATAGGCGATCTTCTCTTCTTCGGGCGTTCCCACCGGCCATTCACCGCGCGATGCCTCGCTCCACGCCTGGTGGGCCAGATAAGCAACCTTGGAAGGCGCCGCGCCAAAGCGCGTGATGTGGAACAGGAAGAAGTCGTTGAGAGCGTATGGTCCCACCGTCCCTTCCGTGGACTGGAGTTTTCCGTCCGCACCGGCCGGCACCAGCTCGGGCGAAATCTCGGTCGCCAAGATGGAGTACAGCGTCGGGCTTGCCTCTGCGCCAACCAGTTGTTTGTCCGCGACCCAGCGGATGAGGTGACGGATGAGGGTCTTCGCCACACCGCCGTTGACGTTGTAGTGGCTCATATGATCGCCGACGCCATAGGTGCACCACCCCAGCGCCAGTTCCGACAGATCGCCCGTCCCCAACACAAAACCGTTGTTGTGGTTAGCCAGACGGAAAAGATAGTCGGTGCGCAGTCCGGCCTGAACGTTTTCAAACGTTACGTCATAGACCGCCTCGCCCTTTGCGAACGGATGGCCGATGCCCTCCAGCATGGCGCGGGCCGCCGGACGAATATCGATCTCGTTGCCCGTTACGCCCAGCGCATTCATCAGAGCCCAAGCATTCGACTTGGTGCCGTCCGAGGTCGCGAAGCCTGGCATGGTGTAAGCTAGAATGCCCGTGCGCGGCAGGTTCAGACGGTCAAAGGCGCGGCAGGCGACCAACAGGGCCTGCGTCGAATCCAGCCCGCCAGACACCCCGATCACCAGCGTCTGCGAACGCGTTGCCGTCATACGGCGCATCAGGCCCTGGACCTGAATATTGAAGGCCTCGAAACAGTCGCGGTCCAACCGCGCCGCATCATCCGGCACAAAGGGGAAGCGGTCCATGGGGCGGATCAGACCTCCGGAGGGACCATCTGCCGCCACAAAAGGCACAACCGTCGAGGTCTCGCCTTCCTGTCGGGCACAATCGGCGAAGGTGCCATTACGCATCCGGTCCATGCCCAGACGATCCACATCGACATCGGCGATGGTCAGATGGCTTTCCATGGCGAAACGCTCGCCCTCGGCCAGTTTGGTGCCCAGTTCGTAGATGGTCGCCTGACCGTCCCAAGCCAGATCGGTCGTGCTTTCGCCCCAGCCAGATGCGGCAAACAAATAGGCTGACAGGGTGCGGGCCGACTGGCTGGCGCACATCAAAGCGCGGTCATCGGACTTCCCGATGACGATGTTGGAGGCCGACAGGTTGCAAAGGATGCGCGCGCCCGCCAGTGCCGCACGCGTCGACGGCGGCTGAGGAGCCCAGAAGTCCTCGCAGATCTCGACGGCGAAGCTGAAGCCGGGACGGTTCACCGCCTCGAACACCAGACCCGGCGCGAAATCGACCGCGTCGCCATTCAGCATAATGACGTCTTCGGTCCGCGAGGCCGCCGGTGCGAACCAGCGCTTTTCATAATATTCGCGATAGTTCGGCAGGAAGCTTTTGGGCACCACCGCCAGAACCTCGCCGCCCGACAGCACGACCGCGCAGTTGAACAGGGCATCGCCCTGGCGGACCGGCGCGCCTACCACGACCGTCAGTTCGTATTCGCCAACGACCTCGGCCAGACGGCCGATCTGGCGCTCGACCTCGTTCAGCAGCGGTCCCTGATGGTGCAGATCATCAATCGCATAGGCACTCAGCGACAGTTCCGGAAACACCAAAAGATCAACTTCGGACTCAACCGCCTGCTCGATCAGCCGGATGTGCTCGTCGGCATTAGCGACCGGATCGGCGATGTGAACCACCGGCGTCGCCGCGGCTGTGCGAACGAAGCCATGGGTGCGGGCGTGATAAAAGTCGTGGGTGCTGCGAGCCATCAAGCTTCCTAATGCGCGAAACAGACAACCTATCCATATAGGTTCGGACGTGACCTGAGAACCGCACTCCGCTAGAGCAGTAGTTATGAGCGATACGCCGAAAAAAGGCTGGTTCCAGCGCCTGAGTGAAGGCCTGTCCCGGTCCTCCAAACAGATGACCGAGCAGGTTGTCTCGACCTTTGTGAAAGAACCCCTCTCCGAAGAGGCTCTCGAGCGACTGGAAGAGCACCTGATCGAAAGCGATCTTGGCCCTGCGGCCTCCGCCCGCATCGTAGAGCGCTTCCGCGCCCTGCGTTTCGGCAAGGAGTCCGATGAGCGCGAAGTTAAAGAAGCTCTGGCCGAGGCCGTGGCGCAGGAGCTGCTGCCGCGTCAGGCCAAGTTTGACCCGCTAGGCGGTACGAAGCCCTATGTGGTGCTGTTCGTCGGTGTGAATGGTTCGGGCAAGACGACAACCCTGGGCAAGATCGCGTCCGATCTAACGGCCAAGGGTGCCAAGGTCATGATCGTGGCGGGCGATACCTTCCGCGCCGCTGCCCGCGAGCAACTTAAAGTCTGGGCCGATCGCGCAGGGGCCCATTTCGAGAGCCGCCGCGATGGTGCTGACGCCGCAGGCCTCGCCTTTGATGCCTATACCAAGGCCAAGGCCGAGGGATTTGATGTCGTACTGATCGATACGGCAGGTCGCCTCCAGAACAAATCGACCCTGATGGACGAGCTTTTGAAGATCGTCCGTGTCCTGAAAAAGGTCGATGCGGATGCCCCGCACGAGACCCTGCTGGTGCTTGACGCCACGGTCGGTCGCAATGCGCTGGAGCAGGAAAAAATCTTTGGCCGCACGGCCTATGTGTCGGGCGTGGTTATGACCAAGCTGGACGGCACGGCTCGCGGCGGTGTGCTGATTCCGGTCGCTCAGGCGTCGGATGCGCCGATTAAACTGATCGGCGTGGGTGAAGGTGTCGAAGACCTTCAGGACTTTGACGCCCGTGCCTTCTCGCGTTCCCTCGTCGGTCTGGAGGACTGATCCATGGCTGAAGACAAAAAAGCCTCCAACCTGCGTCAGGCCGTCGATTTCGGTGCGCTCGTTGCGTTCATGGGCTCCTATGCCTTCCTGCGCTTCGCGCGGGGGATGGAGAGCTCCGAAGCTCTCATTCAAGCCACTTGGGTCTTGGTCGGTGCCTCGATCCTTGCGCTTCTGGCGGGCTGGTTGCTGGAAAAACGCCTCGCGCCCCTGCCGCTGTTCAGCGGCCTGTTTGCACTGGTGTTCGGCACGCTCACCATCTTCTTCCATGATCCGAACCTGTTGAAGATCAAGATCACGGTCCAAAACCTAGCCCTCTCCGTGATCCTTCTAGGGTCGCTGGTGTTCAACAAGGCCGCGTTCAAATACCTGCTGGGTAGCGCGTTCAATCTGACGGACGCGGGCTGGAAGGGTCTTACGCTGCGCTACGGCCTGTTCTTCCTGACGGTGGCTATCGTCAACGAAGTGATCTGGCGCACGCAGACCGATGACTTCTGGGTGGCCTTCCGCGGCGGCCTCTGGATCGCCTCGGCGGCGTTCGGGATCTGGCAGGTGTTCTTCATCATGAAACACCTGATCAGAGACGACGAGACCGACCCCAAGTCTGAAGAAGCCTAGGATATTCAAAACCCGCCGCACGAAAGTCCGGCGGGTTTTTTATCATCCGCCTCTTCCCGAAATGTCAGCACACCGACGTTGAAACGTCGTCAAAGTTTCAACCGAGATTGGTACGCCCCTATATGAAGAGGCGCGCCCTCCGAAAGGAAACCGTGATGATCAAGACGGCAAAAGCACAAGGCCCTGTGTCCGAACTGGTGCAATCGCCCAGCCACCTGCTGCACCGCGCCTTGCAGTTGTGCCTCGACATCTATGCCGAGGAAGCCGTCGATGCCGGTCTGACCCAGCGCCAGTACGCCGTGCTGGAAGTGGCCGCGCAAAAACAGGGCCTCACCCAGACCGATCTCGTCAAAGCCACGGGCATCGACCGCTCTACGCTGGCCGATTTGGTCAGCCGAATGATTACCAAGGGCTACCTGGAGCGGGAACGCTCTACCCTCGATGCACGCGCCAAGGCCGTTCGTGTGTCAGAGGCCGGCATGGCCGCTTTGGCAGCCGCCCGCCCTTGCGTGGAAAGCGCCGACAAGCGGCTTCTGGCTATGCTTCCCAAGGCAAGGCGTCAGAACTTTATGGAAATCCTGCAGCATCTGTCCGACGTAGCCGATGCAGCCCCCGAAGAGATCAAGGCCGCGAAGAAGGCCGCCAAGAAGGCTGATAAAGAAGCGCGTAAAGCCGCAAAGCTCGCCAAGAAGTCCCAGAGGGATGACGAGGGCGACGCCAGGAAGTCCAAAAAGGCGAAGGCTGCCTAGACCCGGATATCCAGATAGCTGCCCGGGCGTTTCAGGGTCGGTGTAGCCAGAGCTTCGGGCTCGGCCTCGGGCTCTACCGCAGCCGGTGCCGCAGCGGACGGGCGAAAGAACGCCGCCTGCGCCTCGCGCAGGATTTTCGTCGCATTTACAGGCGCGGAACCCTGCCCCGAGGACGCGGGCGGGAAGAACGGGCGCTGTGAAGGAATGCTCGACATAGCCGAAGCTTTGCCGACGGCAGGCTAAATTATGGTTAACGGCGCATTCACCGTGTTTCGGTCAGCGTTTTTGAAACGCTGCCACCAGTTCGGCGCGATCCTGATCCGTGATGATCGGTCCCGATGCCTTGTGCTGTATGGTGCCATACGCGTCGATGACGAAGGTTTCCGGCACGCCCGATATACCCAGATCCAGCCCCGCCCGACCTTCGCGGTCGACCAGAACCACGTCGAAGGGATCGCCCAGTTCATCCAGGAAGGCACGGGTCTTGGCCGGATCGTCCTTATAGGCGATGCCGATGACCTTCACGCCCTGTGCTTTCAGCGCCATCAGTTGCGGATGCTCCAGACGGCAAGGCGCGCACCAACTGGCAAAAACGTTCAGCACCACCGGCTTGCCGACCGCGGCGGTCTTGGCATCCAGCATCTTGTCGGAAACCGCAGCGCCTTCCAGCAAAGGCAGCACCGTCTCCGGCACAGGTTTGCCGACAAGCGCGGCAGGGCGATATTCAGCACCCTGCCCGCTATTGGCCATCCGGTTCATCTGGAACGCCAGAAAACCGCCCAGCGCGACGAGAGCGATAATCGGCAGCAGGGCCATCCAGCGTGTCATTGACGCACCTTCTTGGCTTCAACCCGCGCCAGTTCCGACTTCCAGCGACGGGCCTCAATCAAAGCGCGGGCGGCCAGCGCCACAAAAACCAGTGCGGTGATGGCAAAGGCGGGCCAGACGAAGGCACCGTATTTTCCCATGTCGAAGTCGAGCATCTTCAGTCTCTCCGATCAGGCATTGAAGGCGGCGCGGGCGCGCATGGCGAGAACGCGGCGACGGCGCACCTCGGTACGGATCGCCGTCACCCACACTGCGCCAAAGAACAGGCCATAGCCCGCAATCATGGCTAGAAGGCCCGGCAGATAGACGGGATCGACCGAAGTCCCGCCCGAGCGGATAAGCGAAGCCGGCTGGTGCAGGGTATTCCACCAGTCGACCGAGAATTTCACGATGGGCAGGTTGATGAGGCCGACCAGACCCAGAACCGCAGCGGCCCGCGATGCGCGCTGTTCGTCGTCGATCGACGAGCGCAGGGCCATATAGCCGATGTAGAACAGGAACAGCACCAGCACCGAGGTCAGGCGGGCGTCCCACACCCACCACGTCCCCCACATCGGCTTGCCCCACAACGAGCCGGTGATCAGGGCCAGTGCCGTCAGGGCTGCGCCCGGAAGCGCCGCCGCCTTGGCTGCGGCATCGGCGAGCGGATGGCGAAACACCAGCGCAAACAGGCTGGAGACACCCAGCGCAGCATAGGCCCCTAGGCCGACAATGGCCGCGGGTACATGGATGAACATGATGCGGACGGTATCGCCCTGCTGATAGTCCTCGGGGACGGCGAAGGCCTGAAACGTCCCGAACGCCAGCAACCCGACAGCCAGAAGCCACAACACCGGCATAAGCGGTGAAGTGAAACGCATGAATTTGTCGGGATTTGCGAGACCAAACATATCGCAGCGATTACTTGGCCCGGGCGCTCACGGCAAGCGGGCGTGTGAAACGCCCGCCGCCGCAACCGGTCGCCTTAGAGGGCGAGAGACTTTTCCTTGGCCAGATCGGCCAGCGACGCCTGCGGGCGCGGGCCCCAGTGCGCGATCACTTCGCAAGCGGCCAGCGAGCCGAGCTTGCCGGCATCAGCCAGCGGCAGACCGCGTGCGACACCCAGCAGGAAG
The DNA here is from genome assembly GCF_022750635.1 of Brevundimonas pishanensis. Taxonomy (GTDB): domain Bacteria; phylum Pseudomonadota; class Alphaproteobacteria; order Caulobacterales; family Caulobacteraceae; genus Brevundimonas; species Brevundimonas pishanensis. The sequence continues at coordinate 278,051 of NZ_JAJKBG010000001.1, forward strand.
CCTGCAGCGTATTGGTCACCGGCTCCGGTGGTATCCAGAACTTTCTCGACCGGGAATGCCGGCACGGCGTGGCGTTCTGTCCCGGCGATGATCACCGAGCCCTTTTCGCCGCGCGTAACCGCAGCGATCTCGACCATTGCGGCCAGTTGATCGGCGGCGGCATGGAAGTCTTCGGTTTCGAACAGGGCCGAAAGTTCAGCCTCGTTCGCCAGTACGATGTCGGCAGACGACTTGATGAAGGCGAGCAGTTCGGCGCGCCAACGGTGAACCACGAAACTGTCCGACAGGGTGATAGCAACCTTGCGGCCTGCCTTGTGCGCGGCGGCGGCGGCGGCTTCGAAAGCCGCACGGGCCGGAGCCGGATCGAACAGATAACCTTCCAGATAGACGACGGCACTGTCAGCGATCAGGGCTTCATCGATGTCTGCAACCGTCAGTTGGTTGGCGGCACCGAGGAAGGTGCACATGGTGCGCTGGCCATCATCGGTGACATTGATCAGGCAGCGACCGGTACCGGCACCATCCTCAAGAACTGGCGTGTCGAAATGGACGCCGCCCGCGCGGATGTCGTGGCTGAACACATCGCCCAACTGATCCTTGGCAACCTTGCCGATATAGGCGGCGCGGCCACCGTAAGAGGCAACACCAGCCACCGTATTGCCCGCGGAGCCGCCCGAAGCTTCAACGCCTGGTGCCATGGTTTCGTAAAGTGCCGCACTCTGGGCCTCATCGACGAGTTGCATGGAGCCTGCGACCAGACCTTGCTCGGTCAGATAGCCATGCTCGCACGGAGCCAGAACGTCCACGATGGCATTACCCACCGCGCACACATCGAAACGGGCGCCATTGGCGAAAGAAGGGGTTTGGGTCATGCAAATCCCTTAGCGTCCCTAAGAACGCCGCGCCACATTGCAGATTTGAAATTCAAATTTCGCGCCGCACCGGTGCATAAGGCCGACTATGGCCAAGATCGTTGTTCTCACCCCTTCCCCGTCCGACCCGTCCTATGCCAGCCAATGGCCACAGGTGCTCGAGCGCCTGAAAGAGGCACTTATGCCTGCCGGTTTCGAGGTATCGACGTCACCGTGGACCGACCACGTCCAGTCAGTGGAGGGGCTGCGCGGGTTTGACATGATCCTGCCCCTTCTGACCTGGGGCTACTACACGGACTATGCAGACTGGTGCCGCGCCTGCGATCTATGGGACGCAGAGGGTCTGCCGGTGGCCAATCCGGCGCGCACCCTGCGCTGGAACTCAGACAAAGCCTATTTGAAGGGCCTACGCGATGCCGGCATCCCGATGGCCGCGACATTGTTTGTCGATCAGGTCAGTGAAGAGGCGGTATCCGAGGCCTTCGACGCGCTGGGCACTGACACACTGATCGTCAAACCCACTATCTCGGCGGGTGCATGGCGGACCTTGCGGGTCCAGCGGGGCGACGATCTGACAACCGCAATGATCAATGCCCCGCAGGGCGCGGCGATGATCCAGGCCTATCTGCCGTCGATCGAAACCGCTGGCGAAACGTCGCTGCTGTTCTTTGGTGGCAAGCTGAGCCACGTCGTCAATAAACGTCCTGGCAGCGAAGGCGAGTTCCGCATTCAGGTTCAGTACGGTGGTCGATATCAGGCCTTGGGAACTGCTCCGGCGGAAGCCTTGGCGCTGGCCGAGCAAGTCCTCGGTCAGTTTGACGATGACCTGCTTTATGCCCGCATCGACATGACCCAGACCGAGGCCGGAGACTGGGTGCTGATGGAGGCCGAACTGGTGGAGCCTGACTTCTATCTGGCCTCGGACCCAGCGGCCGGTGCCCGGTTCGCCGCCGCCGTCAAAGCGCGGATTTAATCGGCGAAACTCGCGCGCGAGGGGCAGATATCGGCAAGGATACAGGCCCCGCATTTGGGCCGCTGCGCCAGACAGGTGTAGCGGCCATGCAGGATCAGCCAGTGGTGCGCCTTGGGCAGCCACTTCTTGGGCACCACCTGGTGGAGTTGATCCTCGACCTTGTCCGGCGTCGCGCCATTGGCGAGGCCCAGTCGATGCGAGACGCGGAACACATGGGTGTCGACCGCAATAGCCGGTTCTATACCCAGCTCATTGAGGACTACGCTGGCCGTCTTGCGCCCCACGCCCGGCAGAGCCTGCAGGTCCTTGCGGTTGAGCGGCACCTCGCCGTTATGTTGGTTCACGAGGATACGGGCTGCCGCGATGACGTTCTTGGCCTTGGTCCGGTAAAGCCCGATCGAGGAGATGAGCGGGATTAGCCCCTCCTCTCCCAGCGCCAGCATCTTCTCGGGCGTGTCAGCCACAGCGAACAGGTTCTTGGTGGCCTTGTTCACGCCGACGTCGGTCGCTTGCGCCGACAGAGCGACCGCGACCACCAAAGTGTACGGATTAACGAAATCCAGCTCGGTCTTGGGATCGGGCATAATCCCCGACAGGCGCTCGAATACCGTCTCGACCTTGGCCTTGGTGGGCGGCCAGCGCACGATCACGCCGACAGGTGCCTTTTTCGGCTGTCGTGACCGCTTGGCCGGTCCTGAAGGAGTAAGGCCTGCACGGACGATACGCGAGGCAGTGGGCTTTCGCTCTGTCATCACGCACCCATGCCTTTGACGCGGACGCATTTCAAGCGTACGCCAGCGCTCCTTTTGGATGCGACAATTTGAAGCAGAAGCGCTGGACAAATCACTTCAGTTGATTTTTAGACTTCGCGTCCATTTTTCTCTTCCTCCCCGATTGAGACGACGGTTTTCATGAGTGCTGCTGCAAAACGTAAGCGCCTGCCCCTTATCCTTGCCATCGTGGTGGGTCTCGGCCTGATTGTTGGCGGGACCTATTGGTGGATCAGCAAGCAACGCTGGGAAAAAACCGATAATGCCTTCGTGCAGGCCGACGTGGTGGCCGTATCGCCGCGCATCGGCGGTTCGGTCGTCGAGGTTCTTGTTCGCGACAACCAGCGCGTAGAGGCTGGTCAGGTCCTTGTCCGTCTGGACGATGCCGATGCCCGTACCGCTCTGGCCGAAGCCGAAGCCAATCTGGCGGCTGTTCTGGCGGCGGTCGGCAATGTCGATGCGCAGATGGCCCAGCAGCAGGCGGCCATCGCCGCCCGCGCCGCTGCGGTTGACCGCTCCAACAGCCAGGCCACACTCGCCCAGAAAGAGAGCCAGCGTTACGGCCGACTGGCCGAACAGGGCTGGGTCTCGACCCAGCGCATGGACACCGAACGGGCCGCCGTGAACAACGCACAGGCCGGTGTCGCCGAAGCGCGCGCAGCACTGACAGCCGAACAACGCACCCTCGCCGTTCTGCAATCGGCCCGCCAGCAGTCTGCGGCCTCGGTGGATCAGGCGCGCGCCATGGTCGAAAAAGCCAAGCTGGCGCTGGAGCGTACCGAAATCCGTGCACCAGTAGCGGGCGTGGTCGGCGCGCGCGGTGTGCGCGTCGGTCAGGTCGTTCAGGCCGGTAGCCCGTTGATGTCTGTCGTGCCGCTGAGCGACGTCTATGTCGTGGCAAACTTCAAGGAAACCCAACTGGGCCGCATGCGCCTTGGCCAGAAGGTCGAGATCAAGGCCGACGCCTACCCGGACCAGAAAATCGCTGGCCGCATCGACAGCTTTGCCCCTGCCACAGGTGCGGAATTCGCCCTTATCCCTGTAGAAAACGCCAGCGGCAACTTCACCAAGATCACCCAGCGCGTGCCCGTCCGCATCGCCATCGAGAACGCTGCAGCGACCCAACTGCGTCCGGGTCTGTCGGTCCATGCGACCGTGGACCTGCAAAGCCAGCCGGAAACCGCTGCACGCAAATGACCGACGCCGTCGCCAAGGAAGAGGCTGCGCCCGTAAACTGGACGGTCCTCATGCTCGGCTTTGCCGGCATGGTGATCGGTCAGTTCATGGCCATTCTCGACATCCAGATCGTCGCCGCATCCCTGTCGCAGATCCAGGCGGGTATCGGCGCGTCGGCGGATGAAATCAGCTGGATCCAGACCGCCTATCTCATCCCCGAAGTGGTTATGATCCCGCTGTCGGGCTTCCTGTCGCGCCTATGGGGAACGCAAAAGGTCTTTCTGGCATCCTGCCTGGGCTTTCTCGTCACCAGTGTCGCCGTCGGTCTGTCGTCATCCATCGAGATGATGATCTTCTTCCGCGCCATTCAGGGTTTTGTCGGCGGCGCGATGATCCCGACAGTTTTCGCGGTCGCCTTCACCGCCTTCCCGCCTGAAAAGCGCGTGACTGCCAGTGTGATCATGGGCCTGATCGTGACGCTGGCTCCAACCATTGGACCAACGCTCGGCGGACATTTAACCGAGTGGCTGAGCTGGCGCTGGTTGTTCTTCATCAACGTCTTCCCCGGCTTGCTGGTGCTGTTCCTTGTCGGCCGCTATGCCAATTTTGACAAAGGGGACATGTCGCTGGCCAAGGGATTCGACTGGATCGGTCTGGCTCTGATGGCGGTCTTCCTGATGTGCCTTCAGTTCATACTGGAAGAGGGTGCCAAGGAGGATTGGTTCGCGAACGACCTGATCCTGTTGCTAACGGTGGTCGTGGCCATCACCGGGCCCGTCTTCGTGTGGCGGTCCCTCACCTCCAGCAATCCCATTGTAGAGCTCAGGGCCTTTACCAACCGCAACTTTGTGGTCGGCGTCATCATGACCTTTATCGTCGGTGCAGCCCTGTTCGGCGGCTCGTTCCTGATGCCTCTGTTCCTGTCGCGGGTGCGGGACTATTCCGCTGCCGAAGTGGGCACGACCATGATTGTGTCGGGCCTCAGCATGTTTGCCGTCGGTCCGTTCGTCGGCCGCCTGGTGCGCAAGGTTGATGCCCGCATCCTGATGTTCACCGGCTTTATGATGGCCGCATGGGGCATGTGGGACGCGCGCTATGTCACCGGTGACTGGGGCTTCTGGGAGTTCGCTGGCGTGCAGGCCATGCGAGGGGCCGGCGTGATGATCGCCATGATCGCCTCTCAACAGGTAACCATGATCACCCTGCCCCCGCATATGGTCAAGAATGCCTCTGGATTGGTGAACCTGTCACGTAACGTCGGCGGTGCCATGGGTCTGGCGTTGTTGAACACCAGCCTGACCGAGAACTCTGCCCGCCACATGGTCGAGCTGACCAGTGCGGTGGACCAGACAAACACCCAGATGCGCCAGATGATCGATGCCATGGCCCAGCGCTTTGCGGACTCTGTCGATCCGCACGCCTCGGCACTCAAAGCCGTCTCTGGCATGTTCCAGAAGGAAGCGACGACGCTGGCCTTCGGTGACGCCTTTGCCCTGTTGGCAGTGGCCTGTGCCTTTGCGGCCTTTGTGACCCTGTTATCGCGCCCCGCCAAACCGGGCGGAGCACAACCACCTTCGGAGGTGCACTAGTGCCCAGAGCCCCCGGTCAGGTCGACGAACACAAGAGCAATGCCATTCTTCAGGCAGCGATCGATCTTTTCGCTGCCAAAGGCCCCCGCGCGACCATGACCGAGATCGCCCGCACCGCGGGTGTCTCCAAACAGACGCTGTACAACCGCTTTTCCTGCAAAAGCGAAATCGCCCGCGCCCTTCTGAGCAAGCGTTCACTGGCGATAACGGCCCCGCTCGACAATGACATGTCGCCGGTCGAGGCGCTGGCGGGCGTAGCCGAGGGGCTCATCGAGCGCGCGCTGGACCACCGCAGTTCGGAGCATATGCGAGCCTTGGCGCTGGTTGCGCGCGATGATCCCGATCTTGCGCGTGCCGTATTCGAAGCCGGCCCCAGCCAAAGTCTGGCGCGCATCGCCGAATGGCTGCGTCAGCAGCATTCCAGGGGATTGCTGGACGTAGCCAACCCTACAGAGGCCGCAGAAATATTCGTGGGCATGGTGATGGGTCACTCCCACTTTCGCCTGATCCTCGGGCTCCAGCCGATGGACCATGATGCCAAAGCCCATGCGCGCGAAGCCGCAATCCGCTTTGTGAGGGCCTATTCGCCGAGCCTCTGAGATGGGTTTGGCCTTTCGGGGCAGATTGGCCTACACCCGTCCCATCTGAAGCTGGCGACGGCCGCCAGCCCTGCGGAGCCTATTTATGCTGATCCATCTTTCGTCCTGGCCTGAAATCGATGCGCGTCTGAAGTCGGGCGGTGTCCTGTCCAAGACGGTGATCGTTCCGATCGGTTCGAACGAGCAGCATGGCCCGACCGGCCTTCTGGGCACCGACTGGCTGTGCCCTGAAATCATCGCCCACGCCGCCGAAAAGACCAACGAAGACATCGTGGTCACCCCGACCTTCAACATCGGTATGGCCCAGCACCATCTGGCCTTCCCCGGCACCATCACCCTGCGCCCGTCGACCTTCATGGCCGCGATTGCAGACTGGGTATCGTCGCTGACCCGTCATGGTTTCGAGCGCATCTATTTCCTCAACGGCCACGGAGGCAATGTCGCCACCATCGAAGCCGCCTTTGCCGAGATTTATGCCGAGTGGTCGTTCACACCGGAGCCGTGGGCCGAGCGTCCGCCGTTCATCCTCAAGCTGCGTAACTGGTGGGACCTGCCGGGCGTGCAGAAGTTCTGCGAGGACATGTTCCCGGTTGGTCACGGCTCGCACGCCACGCCGTCGGAAATCGCCGTCACCTATGCTGCCTATCCGGAGCGCGTAAAGACGGCCTCATATGAGCCCAAGATCGCCCCGAACGGCCCGATCCGCGACGCCAATGACTATCGCGCCCGCTTCCCTGATGGCCGTATTGGCTCCGATCCTGCTCAGGCTTCACCTGAAAAGGGCCAGCAGATCATCGACAAGGCGCTTCCGGCCCTGATCGAGGATGTGACGGCCTTCGCCACCGAAGTCCTCCCGGTCGCCTGATGAAACATCCGGCCCGTTCCGTCCTCAAATCGCTGGATACCCTCAACCGTCTCGGTCTCGAGACGGCAGAGGCCTCGGTCTATGTGGTCAACCAGCGCCTAGGCATGACGGGACAGGCCGGACTTTCCGAGATGGGCGTCATGGGCCCCGAAAAGGTCGAGGCAGCCGCTGCCTCGGCCGTCGCGGGTTGTCTCAGTGCGTTCGATGTGGCCGCCACCGCCGCCGATCTGGCCAAGCGCCAAATGGATCTGGCCGTCGACAAACTGGGTAAGGCTTCAGACATCCACGACGCTGGCGCGTGGCTGGGCGAAGCTATGGGCCAGTCGGTGATGGATGGCCTGACGATCTGGAACCAGATGCTGACAGGTCAGGTCGCCATGCTGCGCCCGATCCATTCGCGGGCGACCGAAAACGCCCGCCGTCTGGGCATCAAGACCTAGGCCGTCTTTACGAAGCCGTCGACGACCTGAACGGGCCACGGGGTTAGCTTGCCCCCCGCGCACGGGCCACCGACGCATTTCCCGCTGATCGGCTCGAACACCGCCCCGTGCCAGCCGCACAGGATCAGCTCGCCGTCACGGCTGAGATAGCGGTCGAATTCTACCGCAATCGGAAAGCCTGCGTGTGGGCAGCGGTCCACCCATCCGGCCACCTCGCCATCCTTCTTGACGACAAAGCCGTGGAAGAAGGCATCGCCGATCTGGAGCACGAAGCCGCGCGATCCGGGGTCGGCCAGATCGCTTTCCAGACACAAGGTCACATTGGCGGGTGTTTTCCAGACCCGTTTGCGCTCTTCCGGGGCGGCCGCCTCTTCGCTCATTCGCGCTCAGGCTTCAGCGGACGGGTCAGCAGGTCTTCGATGGCGGCATCCACCGTCGTCTCGCCCGCTAGCACAGCAGCCACAGCCTCGATGATCGGGGTATCGACGCCCAGTTTGCGCGACAGTTCACGCACAGCCGGAGCGCTCTCATAGCCTTCGGCCACCGAACGCTTGCCCGCCAGCGCTTGCTCGACCGTCTGGCCCTGACCCAGAGCGAGGCCGAGGCTCATGTTGCGCGACTGCGGGCTGGAGCAGGTCAGCACCAAATCGCCCAGACCGCAAAGGCCCGTCACCGTCTCGGGCTTGCCGCCCAGAGCTTCGGTCACGCGCACGATCTCGGCAAAGCCGCGGGTGATGACCGCGGCGTGGGCGCTGCGGCCCATCTCGCGGCCCTCGACGATGCCACAGGCGATGGCCAGAACGTTCTTCAACGCCCCGCCCGTCTCGGCACCGATGATGTCTTCGGCGTAGTAGGGACGGAACACAGGGCCCGACAGGGCCGCCGCCAGCTTTTCAGCCATGTCGATGTCGGCACAAGCCAAGGTCACCGCGCTGGGCAGGCCGCGCGCGACCTCCCCCGCAAAGCTGGGGCCGGAAAGGACGGCCGTCGTAGCATGCGGAATGGTTTCCGACAGCACTTCGGCCATCAGTTTCAGCGAGCCGCGCTCGATCCCCTTGGAACACAGCACAACCGGCAGTCCTTCACGCGCATAGGGCGCAAACGCCTTCAGGGTCGCGCGCATATGCTGGGCCGGCGGAACCGCCAGAATCAGATCGCAACCGGCGAGATCAGCCAGATCGGCGGTTACGGTAATCCCCGCATCCAGTTCGACGCCCGGCAGGAAGGCTTCGTTCACGTGACGCGCACGAATGCTCTCGACCACCTCGGGCTCGCGCGCCTGAAGCCTGACCTTGAGGCCCGCGGCTGCTGCGCTTTGTGCCAAGGCGGTACCCCACGCACCGGCCCCGATCACACCTGCCGTTTTAAATTCCATAGTCACTCCGCTGGCCCCGCCCCCCGCGAGGGCCGTGCCTTAAGCCTTGGCGCCTTTACGGCCCTGTTTCTTGTGCACAGGATCAACTGTCGCACGCGCCTCGTCCAGAGGCCATCTGGGACGCGCCACCGCATCCATATCCGACACCCAGCCTTTTTCCAGCCTTTCGGCCCCCGCCAGCGCGATCATTGCAGCGTTATCGGTGCAGAAGGCCATCGGCGGGGCAAAGAAGCCGAAGCCGTATTTGGTCGCCAGATCGGTCAGGGTCTGGCGCACCGTCTTGTTCGCCGCCACCCCACCGGCCACGACAAACAGACGCTGTCCGCCCTTGGCCGCACCGGCCTCCGCATCATACGACTGCAGGTCTGGATGGCGCTCCAGATAGTCCTTCATCGCCCGCTCGGTGCGCTCTTTCAGCTGGCGCGCGATGGCCTTTTGTACGGCGTCGGCCAGATCAGCCTTGTCCTGGTCCGTCTCGCAGGTCTGGGCCAGACGAGATGCGGCCGTCTTCAGACCCGAGAATGAGAAGTCGCAATCCTTGCGCCCCAGAAGCGCACGCGGCAGCTCATAGCGCGAACCATCGCCCTTGGCCGCCAGCTTCTCCAGCGCCGGACCACCGGGGTAACCGAGGCCCATGGCCTTGGCGATCTTGTCGAACGCTTCGCCCGCCGCATCGTCAATCGTCGTGCCCAGCCGGCTCATATCGCCAATGCCGCGCACTTCCAGAAGCTGGCAGTGACCGCCAGACACCAGCAGCAGCAGGAAGGGATAGGCCGTCTCGGCCCCCAGACGCGCCGAAACCGCATGGCCTTCAAGGTGGTTGATGGCAATCAGCGGCAGATCACGCGCCAGCGCCACCGCCTTGCCATAGGACAGGCCGACCATCACCCCGCCGACCAGACCGGGCCCCGCCGTCGCGGCCACGCCGTCCAGCGCATCCCAGTCCAGGCCAGACTGCGCCATAGCTTGCCGCGTCACCGTATCGATCATCTCGACGTGGCTACGCGCTGCGATTTCCGGCACGACACCCCCATAGGCCGCGTGCTCGTCAATCTGGCTGTGAATGACGCTGGACAGGACCTCTGCGCCGTCAGGCCCAAGACGCACGACAGACGCCGCCGTCTCGTCACAGCTGGTTTCCAAACCCAGAACAGTTAGAACTTCGGTCGAAATTTCGACCGTTGGACCCTCTGTCCGATTTGCTCCGCTGGTCGGGCTGATATAGTTCGCGCCGGTGTTCATCGGGTCGAGGTAGCGGCCCACCCCGTCTTTCGCAATGTCTGGTGCTATCTTATGACCCCGCTTCTTCGTATCGGCACCCGCCGCTCCAAGCTCGCTCTGGCCCAATCAGGCATGATGCAGCGTGCCGTCGGACGCGCTCTGGGCGTGCCCGAGCCCGAGATCGAGACACTGGTGCCACTGGTCGAGATCGTCACCACGGGGGACCGCATTCAGGACCGTCGCCTGCTGGAAGTGGGTGGCAAGTCTCTGTTCACAAAGGAAATTGAAGAAGCGCTTCTGGATGGCCGTGTCGATCTGGCCATCCATTCCATGAAGGACGTGCCTGCGGAACAACCGGCCGGTCTGGCCATCGCTGCCATTCCCGAGCGCGAAGATCCGCGTGATGCCTTTATTAGCCATAAGTCCAAGACCTTCATGAACCTGCCCCACGGCGCGAAAATCGGCACCGCATCCCTGCGTCGTCAGGCGCAGCTCCTCGCCGCGCGGCCGGATCTGCAGATCGAGATGTTGCGCGGGAATGTCGACACGCGTCTACGCCGCCTGAACGAAGGTGATTTCGATGCCATCCTTCTGGCCTGCTCGGGCCTCAACCGCCTTGGCTTTGGCGATGTGATCACTGAGCGCCTGTCGCTCGACGCCTTCCTCCCCGCCCCCGGTCAAGGTGCGCTGGCCTTGCAAACCCGAGCCGAAGACACCGACAGTGCTTGGGCAATCGCACTCAACCATGCGCCTACGTCGCTGGCCGTAGCCGCCGAGCGCGGTGCCATGCTGGCGCTCGAAGGGTCATGCCGAACCGCCGTGGGAGCGTTTGCCCATATCAACGGCGAGGAAATGATCGTGTCGACCGAGCTGTTGTCGCCCGATGGTCAATCGCGCTGGACCCGCACAGGCTCGGTTTCCGCCTCTTGCAGCCACGACCAAGCCCGTGCTCTGGGCATCGAACTTGGACAACAGGTCAAAGCCGCAGTTGGCGATCAGAAGGTCTCTTACTGAATGAGCGGCGGCGGGCGCATCTGGGTTACCCGCACCCTCCCCGGTGCCCATGCGACCGCCACGCGCCTATCGGCCTTGGGCTATGAACCCGTGGTGCGCCCTTTGTTGGAAGTGCGCCCGATCCCTGATGCTTTCGACGGCGCGCCTGCTCCATCAGCCATCGCCTGCATAGCCCTGACCAGTCCCAATACCGTCGATGCTATCCGCAGCGGGCTGGCCGCCTATACCCACATCCCCGCCTATTGCGTGGGCGATACGACCGCGCGTGCAGCTTCGGACGCTGGATTTAGTGAAGTGCATTCTGCAGCGGGCGATATCCAAGCCTTGGCCAAGCTGATCTCCTCGCGGATGTCTTCCGGACTGGTCTTTGCGCCCGGCGCGGAGCAACCTGCCGGAGACCTTCCCGCATTATTGCCCAACCACGAGGTCGTTCGTCTCCCAGTCTACTCGACGGTGGAATCAGAGGGGACGATTCCCGACGCTCTGTCTGCCGTCATGATCCACTCTCCGCGCGCCGGCGCTACCCTCGCAAAGAGGCTTTCGGAGAAGGCCGCTCCCATGTCGGTCATCGCCATATCAGATGCTGCAGCGCGGCCTTTTGCGGGGCTTCAAGGCGTCTGCATCACCGTAGCCGATCATCCAGATGAAGAAGCCATGCTAAGAGCACTTGGCAATTCAGGATTGGCCGTATAATAAACCCGCCTCTTCGCCGGACAGGCACCGCCTGTCGCGATCAAGGGCCGCTTTAGCTCAGCTGGTAGAGCACCGCATTCGTAATGCGGGGGTCACGTGTTCGAGTCACGTAAGCGGCACCACTTTTTTCTCTGATTAAAAAGCTCAATGCTTTCAGCAGGATAGGCTTGCATAAAGTCCCTGCGGGGTAGCAGCCCTCGCAGTCAAAGGGTAGCAGCCAGAAACTCGCATAACATGAGTCTTTTATGTTACAGGTTGACTTCCGCCTACAATTGCGTCCGCGATTGACGTGAGTCGGTATTGAACTATCCCCAGCCGTGTGCATTTATGCACTCAGGCAATGCCTAGAGGTTCACCGCATGGGGGCCGCGTAGAGGTCGGGGAAACCCGGCCTTTGTCGTATCTACCTATGGCCCATCGAAGCATGAGTACTTGATACCTTCACTTCCGGCTCTCTCTTCTCCAACATATATGTCAGCTAAGCGTCCTCCACTTTGGAGAGCGACGTAGGTCGAGAAATCCGGTTGGTATCGGCCTTTTGAAATAGCCAAAGCGCATGTATCGGCGAACTGGACCAACACCGATCTTTTGTCTTTTCTTTCAAGATCTATAAGGGTTGCTGCTAGGGCATCAGGCGGAAAGGGATCATATTTCGCCGCGTTTTGAGCATTAAATCCGAGACCTTGCGCAGATTTTAAAGCTCTCCAGTACTCTTTAAGGGCCCCATCAGACTTTTTGTCGGAGCCTTCATAACGAACCCTTAAACGACGCCCCTCTGCGTGAGCTATCTTAGCTGACCGCTCAATGAGTATATTGAACGCAGTACGGCAAAGGTTCCATTTTGCATCCCCCTCCCGCGAGCCATAGCCACGGTCTCTATAGCCTGGTCGATGAACGACGCACCCCACCGCAATAATCGGCAAGCCCGCAATTAATGCATGGTAATCAGCCCAGAACTCCCCGCGTTTCTGGCTCGCTACGCTGTCTAACCAAGCAAACCCTTTTCGCCTGCTATGCATATCTGTGAGATGCAGTGGCTGTATAATTTCGGGCCACCGCAGCAAAAACTCGGCATGCGCAGTTTCACAGGCTGGCTTGTCTTCTTCCCGAACCAAGACACCCCCCAACGTAAACCACTGGGGGTCGCGGTCTGCATCAACCGCTAGTCTGTCTAAAAATCGGGAACCACTGTCGTCTATGTACAAAAAGTACTGCGGAGCAGGGACAGAAGAAGCATCTTGCATACCAATGGTATAGCTTGTTTTGCAGCTGAACCATAGTGTGCAGAAGCGGATTAGCCTCTCATACCAGATTAACGTCTAGCACCCTTCCTCGATGGCTCATCTCAAGTTTTGCAGCAATCTAACTTCATAGGGGGTCATAACCCTTCGATATATATCAGCGATACGATGCATACCTCTTTGCTCTAGCGCTTGCACCAGCCAAGGGAGCGGTGGGTGATTGCTCACATATGGATTATCATCAGCGCCGGTATACAATCCCCCACTAGGACCCGCATACAACCCTCCCCCCGGCCCCGTGTAGAGACCGCCGCCTGGGCCGGTATAAAGTCCCCCACCTGGTCCGGTGTACAGACCACCACCTACGCCGGTGTAAAGTCCACCACCAACTCCAGTATACAGGCCCCCTCCTACGCCGGTGTAGAGTCCCCCGCCAACTCCAGTGTAGGCCCCACCTCCGACACCAGTGTACAGACCGCCACCCCCGCCCGTGTACAGGCCTCCGCCTACGCCCGTGTATCTATTTCTTGGCCAAGCCATATTTCCCCCCTTTAGAAATAAACACAATCTAGACGTTAGATCCGATTACTTTTCAATCCACATGGACGAAATGGGTATTGAAATAAGAACCCTCAAAAAAGCAGGGGCAAGACGTGCTTAAGCTCCGGCACGAAAACACGGTCAATCGACAGAGTCTTTCAAAGCATCATAGACGGTAGAGCGAGCAATACCGAGCGCCTTGGCGATAAGGGCAGGCTTCTCCCCGTCAGCATGGAGACGGCGTATCTGGCCTTTGTCCACTGACCGAGGCCTGCCGCGATAACGCCCCTCCGCCTTGGCTTTAGCGATACCCTCCATCTGCCGCTCACGACGCAGGGCAGTCTCGAACTCAGCAAAAGCCCCCAACATCGTCAAAAACAGGCGCCCCGTAGCTGCCATGGTGTCGAACTCGCCCTGCTGAAGCGCTCGGAAGCTGACACCCTTCTTAGTCAGCTGATCCACGATGACACCTAGATCGCTCACAGAGCGCGCTAGACGGTCAATACGGGTAACAACGAACACATCCCCCTCGCGGACGTACTCTAGAGCTCTACCGAGCTCCTCACGGCCTTCCTGTGTGGTCCCCGTGACCTTCTCGGAGAAGACTTTGTCACACCCAGCGTCTCTTAGAGCCTCCTCTTGGACCTCTAGCGACTGACCGTAGGACGACACTCGGGCATAACCGACCACCGCCATCAGATGAGCCCCATGGTGAACTGTCCTGTGACTGATGTGTCTGGATGGGTCTTCAGCATGAAGGGCGTCCAAAAAGGTTTAAAACTTAGCCGGACATAGCGTCCGACAATTGCCAATACAACCCTAATCGGACACTTTTTGGTTGTCCGCCATGAGTATACCCATTTCGGACAACTCTCACACAACGCCGTTCAAAAAACGCAGAGAGAAGAGGCTTCGGGATTTTCCGACACCCTTGGGGCGGCAGTCGTTGTCGCCCATCGCTTTTTGAGAAATCCCATCATGCCCAACACCACCACCTTCACCTTCGCACACACCGCCGACAAACCCATCGACATCCGCGTAATCCAGATCAATGGCCAACCTTGGTTTGCCGCCATGGATATCCGCCGAGCTTTGGACCTCCCGATCTCCGGCGGCGTCAGCAAACACCTCCATCACCTTAACGAACACGAGAAGCGTACAGTTGAAATTATCAGTCCCGCGCGATTTGGCGGCAAAGGACGATCCGTAGTCATATCCGAAAGCGGCCTACACAAGGTGATCGCCCGCTCACGACAACCCGAAGCTGCAGCGCTCTTACAGTGGGTCACCGATGAAGTTCTGCCAGTAATCGGGATTACCCCCGATCATGACCAAGAAATACGAGGACTCGATACGAACGCACTCTCATGCGACATCACCCAGGCAGCACTGATAGTCGCGAAGCAGATCGCCGATTGCCAAGCGCTACTGCTCCAAGCCTTTCAAGCTTTAGTTCCTCGCCAACAGGCATAAACGGCTTGCGAGGTTAAAGGCCTCAAGAGACCCATGGCCTATGGCGGCGTGGGGCAATTAAGAAGTTTGTACCCAAAGACCTGCAAGCAGACTTTGCCCCACGCCTTGGTCAATACGCCCCCATGGGGGGGGAGGACCACAACGCAGACACAAGTATATGAGACCACAGATAAGACGACGAAAAACAATCAACACTAATAAATTGAAACAGCTACTTGAAAAATACCAATTCGTAACTACTTAAAAGACCCCTTAAGATGTCTATGGGCCACTATAGATAACCTGATATCGATATTATCCTAGTAATCGTCTTTCCACTGGTCATCCTTTGGATCATCTGTTGGTGACTTGCAGCTGATTTTCTTCCAAGGATGGCTGTTAATTGTCCAAGGCCTTTCAGCATCGCGAACAACTGATCTCCCTGAGCGAGTTTCCTAGGGGCGGATGACGGACACTCCCTCTGGCAACACCACCGCCTCAACGACCGTAGCCAGTTGAGCCTGAAGGGGACCGTCAGAGTAGTTAAAGACCATCGCACTACGTCCTTCGGCATGTCCCAAGACCGCCGATATAAGATGCGGTGGTTGCCCTGCCTGTTCCGCCTTGGTCGCAAACCATCGCCTTAGTGAGTGAAAATCCACGTCCGCCTGTCGCCGTCCGTCTTTTCGGTCATAGGTGCCCACAGCCCTTTGCAGGTCTCTGAAGTCCCGAGACAGCGAGTAACCGCGCTGCTTTTGACCCGTCACAGGCGCAGGTAGTCCGTCGATCAAGTAGGCATCTTCCGTCTTCCCTGACGCTAACCGCTCCACCAGAGGCATCAGCGCGCTGTGAAGCGGGAAACGACGAACGCCAGCCCTCGTTTTGCTGACCCGAACAGCAAGCTTACCTCCACGCACGTCACCCACAGTTAGGCGACCAATCTCTGTCATGCGTAGCCCAGACAATGCGCCAATCAGCATAGCCTCCCTAAGCGGCCCCTCAGGTGCTGCCACAAGCAACTGAGACAACTCGGCATCCTTAAACGCTCTCTTGGAGGCATTTAGCTCACCGCTTACCTTCTTACGAGAGAGCCTAAGCCATGGGTTACCGCCCACCCAATGACGACGAACCATCCAATCCCAGTAACTGGAAAGCGCGGTTACATATGAGTTCACGGTCGTTACCGCTCGACCATCCGAGTGCGCCCGAAGAAAAGCCTCAGCCGTCCTGCCGTCTAAACGTCGAAGATTATCCTCACCGTGGTTTTCTTTCAGCCACTTCTCCAAGAGCCCCACGCACATCCGGACGCGGCTAACATGGCTTGGCGAAAAGTCGCCGTTCTCCGACAAGTAGTCGGCTAGGTGAGTGCCGACGGGTACGCGAGTCCCTTCGACCAAGCCCGAGAGCTTCAGGGCCGCCGCTTCGCGCTCAGGCTCAAATCGCTCTGTTTCATCCCCCTCTTGGACGGGCAGGGGTTGCCCCAGTGTCCGGTCTATAACCGCGTGCCACGCCCCTGTGTGCTCTTCAGGTATGACAAACCTTCCCGGCCTACCTGATGGCTCTCGGATACCCGTCCACCATTTCAAGTCCGCTTCAAGCGCCGCCTCATCGACACCAGCTCCACTAGAAGCCAGCTTCTTCTCAGCTTTCGACCGATGGTGCTCGGCCTTGATCGCAGCCGCAACCACCGGAGCCCTGCGTCTCGCTTCGGCTTCGCTTTCAGTATCCAGAGACCGCCATATCTGCCGCTCCTTACCGTTCACACGAACCTTGACCTTAATGCCCCAGTTCTTGGAGTTTGGTCTTTTAAACGGCTTGGGCACCCGCAAGGGCTTCGATACTTTGGTGTCCGACATGCGCCGCGGGGTAGCAGAGACCCAACAAAAAGGGTAGCAGCACAATCCATCAAAACCATGAAATACAATGATTTTATTGGATTAGGGCCTACGCGTTACCGCTTCACGTAAGCGGCACCACTTGTATCTCAAATATTGCAGATCTTATCGCGTGGTTGCGCATGCTTATCCCATATCCATGGTGCTGATCTGAGGGAGGGGGTTTCGTTAGATTGCTGGGTGGCCTGATGATGAGATCGGGCCGGAACTTTGATTGCCGATGCGGCAAGAGCTCTGACCTGGATCGCACCATGATGAAGACCCTGATTGTTGCCGTCGCCGCACTTGTGACGGCTGCCCCTGCCCTAGCGCAGGATTCCTCGCGAAATCCCGCCTTTGGCGAAGCCACGCTAAGCGCCGGGTTCGACAACGGTGATCCGCTTCAACGCCGCTTCCGTGGCGGTGGCCCCAACGATGCCTCGCGCCTTCCTGGCTCGTGCACGGGGAATGTGGGCACCCCGCCGGACTTTCGCGTAAATTACACGGCTGGCGGTCGTCCGTTGATCTTCCGCAGCGTATCGACGGCGGACACCACTCTGGTCATCAATGGTCCGGACGGTCGTTGGTACTGCGATGACGACAGCTTTGGTGATCTGGATGCCGAGTATCGGTTCAACAGCCCGCAAAGCGGTGTCTATGACGTCTGGATCGGCGTTGTTCGCATGAACGAAGCCGATGCCACCCTGGTCGTCTCGGAACGCTAATCAGTCGATATCTGCTCTGCGCCCCGGTTTCTCATCGGGGGCGTTTTTGCCCCTTGAAACGGTAACAGTGTTGATTACCTATTAAGCAACATAGGAGATCAACCATGACCCAAAGCGTCATCAGCACCAAACCGCTGGAAAGCCCTTGGCAAGGGCTGGATCCATTTCTGTTCGCCGTTCACCACGTCGATAATTATCCGGCCGGTGATGGTCGCTTGGGCATCAAGCCCGAGGACCGCGCCAAGGAAGGGCAAGGTTGGCGCATGTACCATGGCGAGCGTGTTCCGGGTTTTCCCGCCCACCCGCACCGCGGCTTTGAAACCGTGTCCATCGTGCTGAAGGGCTATGTCGATCATGCAGACTCCCTTGGTGTTGGCGCACGCTATGGGCAGGGCGACGTCCAATGGCTGACCACCGGCGGCGGTATTGAGCACGGCGAGATGTTCCCGCTGGTGAACACTGACAAGCCCAATACGATGGAGATGTTCCAAATCTGGCTGAACCTGCCTCCCGAGGGCAAGTCGGCCAATCCGGCTTTTGAAATGTTCTGGGCCGAGGAAATCCCCGTCATCGAGAAAGACGGTACCAAGGTGACTGCCATCGCCGGTGCGTTTGGCGATGTGCGTCCGCTTGCCCCGCCGACGGACTCCTGGGCATCGAAGCCCGAAAACGAGTTGGCGATCTGGCTTATCGATATCGACAAGAGCGGCAGCATAACGCTGCCGACTGCATCCATGGAGGCTCTTCGACGCGCCTATATCTATGAGGGTCAGGCGAATTTTGATGGCAATGTGCTGCCGGCGAACCATCTCGCCAATCTGGATGCCTCGCGGGCGACCACCATCAGAAACGATGGCGATCAGCGGGTACGTATCCTGTTGCTGCAATCCAAGCCCATCGAGGCCCCGGTTGTGGCGCGTGGTCCGTTCGTCCTCAACACCAATGAGGAAATGATCGAGACGGTCATGAAGTACCAGAGCGAGGGTTATGGTCGTTGGCCGTGGCCAACGCGGGCCCATACCCACGACCCTGATGAGCGCCGTTTCATCCGTTACCCTGACGGGCGTCGCGTAACCCCGCCCGCCGGTTAAGGTCAGACAAAGACAGTCACGGGTCGGCAATGACTTGCACGTATAAGCATATCTTTATATGTCTGCATGCATCGCATCATTCAGGAGCCGACCCGTGGCCCGTTCTTCTTTCCAGTTCACGTCCGAAAGCGTCTCCGAAGGTCACCCCGACAAGGTCGCGGACCAGATCTCGGACGCCATCGTTGACCTCTTCCTGTCTAAAGACCCCGAAGCCCGCGTAGCCTGTGAAACCCTGACCACCACGCAACTGGTGGTGCTGGCCGGTGAAATCCGCGGCAAGGGCATCTGGGAAAACAACGGCTGGGTCGGCAACATCGAGCAAGAGATCGAGGACACTGTCCGCCGCGTCGTGCGCGAGATCGGCTACGAGCAAGACGGCTTCCACTGGAAAGACTTCACCTTCCAGAACAACCTGCACGGCCAGTCGGCAGACATCGCCGTGGGCGTAGACTCGACCGACACCAAGGACGAAGGCGCTGGCGACCAAGGCATCATGTTCGGCTATGCCTCGAACGAGACGCCGGAACTCATGCCGGCCACCCTCGCCTACTCGCACAGCATCCTGAAAAAGCTGGCTGGCGTTCGTCACGCCGGTGGTTCGATCCTCGAGCCGGACGCCAAAGCTCAGGTCACGCTTCAGTACCAAGACGGCAAGCCGGTCCGTGCGACCTCGATCGTCGTTTCGACCCAGCACGCGGTGGGCAAGAAGGACGACGTCGAAGGCGTGGTTCGTCCGGTTGTCGAAAGCATCCTGCCGGCTGACTTCATCACCAACGAAACCGTCTGGCACATCAACCCGACCGGCATCTTCGAAATCGGTGGTCCGGACGGCGATACCGGTCTGACCGGCCGCAAGATCATCGTCGACACCTACGGCGGCGCTGCTCCGCACGGTGGTGGTGCCTTCTCGGGCAAGGATCCGACGAAGGTTGACCGCTCGGCGGCCTATGCTGCCCGCTATCTGGCCAAGAACGTGGTTGCTGCCGGTCTTGCCAACCGCTGCACCATCCAGCTGTCCTACGCCATCGGCGTAGCCAAGCCGCAGTCGGTCCACGTTGATCTGCACGGCACCGGCAAGATCGATCCGGAAATCCTTGAAAAGGAACTGCCGGCCATGATCGGTGGCGCGACCCCGCGCTCGATCCGCGAGCATCTGGGTCTGAACAAGCCGATCTACGAGCGCACCGCAAAATACGGTCACTTCGGTCGCGAACCGGAAGTCGACGGCGGCTTCTCGTGGGAGAAGACCGATCTGGTCGACAAGCTGAAAGCACTGGTCGCCTAAGGTCGTATCGACTGCAAGATCATGAAGGCACAGCGTTTCAAGGCGCTGTGCCTTCTTTTTTGCCCGCATTGCGCCAACATACGCTTGCATCGCGGGGGGTTAGGTCTTTTAAGCGCGACAACACCGCCTGAAATGGCGCTCCCCTGTTTTCAAGGATTTGCCGACGATGAGCCTCCCTGCTCCTAAAAAGGTCGTCCTCGCCTATTCGGGCGGTCTGGACACCTCGATCATTCTGAAGTGGCTTCAGACCGAATACGGTGCCGAAGTCATCACCTTCACCGCTGACCTGGGTCAGGGCGAAGAACTGGCTCCGGCCAAGGAAAAGGCTCTGAAGCTCGGCATCAAGGAAGAGAACATCTTCATCGATGACCTGCGCGAAGAGTTCGTTCGCGACTTCGTCTTCCCGATGTTCCGCGCCAACACCGTGTACGAAGGCCAGTACCTGCTGGGCACCTCGATCGCGCGTCCGCTGATCGCCAAGCGCCAGATCGAAATCGCCAAGATGCTGGGCGCCGACGCCGTCTGCCACGGCGCGACCGGCAAGGGTAACGACCAGGTTCGCTTCGAACTGGGCTACTACGGCCTGGCTCCGGACATCCGCGTGATCGCACCGTGGCGCGAATGGGACTTCAAGTCGCGTGAAGCCCTGCTGGCCTTTGCCGAAGCTCACCAGATCCCGATCTCGAAGGACAAGCGCGGCGAGAGCCCGTTCTCGGTCGACGCCAACCTCCTGCACTCCTCGTCGGAAGGTAAGGTTCTGGAAGATCCGGCCGTTGAGGCTCCGGAATTCGTCCACCAGCGCACCATCGCTCCGGAAGACGCTCCGGACGTCGCGACCGTCATCACCATCACCTATGAAAAGGGTGATCCGGTTGCCATCGACGGCGTTGCCATGTCGCCGGCCGAAATCCTGACCAAGCTGAACCAGCTGGGCCACGACAACGGCATCGGCCGTCTGGACCTCGTCGAGAACCGCTTCGTCGGCATGAAGTCGCGCGGCGTCTACGAGACCCCGGGTGGCACCATCATGCTGGCCGCACATCGCGGTATCGAATCCATCACGCTTGACCGCGGTGCCATGCACCTGAAGGACGAGCTGATGCCGAAGTATGCCTCGCTGGTTTACAACGGCTTCTGGTTCTCGCCGGAGCGCGAGATGCTGCAAGCCGCCATCGACAAGTCGCAAGAGAAGGTCTCGGGCACCGTCCGCGTCAAACTCTACAAGGGCAATGTCACCGTCATCGGTCGCGAAAGCCCGAACAGCCTGTACGACCAAGAGCTGGTTACCTTCGAAGAAGGTGCAGTGGCCTACGATCACAAGGACGCTGAAGGCTTCATCAAGCTGAACGCTCTGCGTCTGCGCGTACTGGCCAAGCGCGACAACCGCGCGGGCTAAACGCCTCTAACGCTTTAGACTATCAGGGCCGGGCGATCCTCAGGATCGCCCGGCTTTTGTCATCTGTGACCCATATCGAGCCGTCACGTGCCACCGCCATGGCCACGGGTGTCCCGCGCGGGTGCTGTCCCGAAACGCGGTCCCAGTTGGGCGTGATAATGCGTCCGCGCACGCTGGGCGTATTGGCTGGATACCGCAGCGCTCCACGCGGATAGATGGCGTAATAGCCGTTGGTGTCGGTGAGCGGCACGCCGTCGCCCCCTGTCTCTATGGCCACGATGCGGCCCGCGGTGCGACGATAGCCATGCCAAGTCGAAAGCAGCCTGCCCTCCAGTTCGGGGAACATGCCCCCTGAATAATACATCAGGTCCAGCGGTGCCGCGTGCGGCGGCATAAGCGCCACCGGTTTGTCTCGGCGATCACACCGAGCCTGCGCCGCGCTCCACCCCGGCAAGGGGGTCTGCATGTTCACACAATATGGCCAGCCGTAGTGCCCGCCCTGACGCAGGACATTGACCTCTTCAAACGGGTTGTTCGGGTCATCAAGATCAACCGAGTTCTCGGCCTGTAATATGGTGCCGGCGCTATGTTGCACCAAGGCAATCGAGTTTCTCAGGCCAGACGCAAAGACGGTGCTGTCTTCACTCCAGCGTCCATTGCCTAGATAGGCGTGCCGCCTCACTTGCCCCGTTTCCGCCTCTTCGACGCAAGCCCCGTGTGGGGTCGTACGCGGGCGACCTGCCGTATCGAGACAGCGGTCACTAGGGGCACCGACATTGACCAACAGGTCGCCATTGGCATCGAACACAAAGCTGGACAGCGGGTGGCGGTTGTCGTGCAGCTTATTGTCCGGCAGGCCCCCGATGACAGTCCTCAGACTGGCCTGCGGATCGGCGCCATCCACATCCAGCGTCGGAATACGGTTCATCTCCGACAGATAGATGCGCCCGTCAGGTCCTCTGGCGATGGCGTGGGGCATGGAGAGGCCAGACAAGAGGCGTCGCCAGCGGACAGTCCGGTCGCGGCCTATGCTCATGCGCCACAACGCGCCCCGCCCCGCCGTCCACTCTCCCAGATCACTGACCAGCCAGTCCCCGTCATCCAGAGCGAAGATGTCTCGCGGCATACGAGGCCCCTCACTGCCCGCGCCCTGCCAAACCAGTCCCATGCAATAGTCAGCGACCATGCCGACTCGGGTAGCGGGATAGCCTGCACATTTGCCCGAGGTGGCATAGGGAACCGACGGTGCGGCAGATGCCAATCCAAGACCCAGCGTCGTCGCTAATCCGGCCAGGCCCAGCCTTTTTAAAATCGCTCCCGACACCCGATCACCTCGCATTTGCATAACGATAGTATATCCCGGATGTCGGGAACTGAACTTTGCTGACGATCATTTGAAATCCGTCAGGGGTCGAGGCTCCGCTGTTTTCTGGAGACTTGTCTTGTACCTGCGATGCGTTCTTATCTCTGTAGCCCTTTTCGCCCTTTCGGCTCCGGCGCATGCGCTGACGATTCAAGAGGCACCGGCAGCGGTTGCGCCGTCAGAAGCGGAAATGGAAGCGGCTACCACCCGTTTCGAGGCACGCATGAAGGAACTGGAGGCGGAATTGGACGCCCTCATCGCAGCCAACGCTGGCAATCCTGACGCCATGACCGCCAAGATTGACGAGGTCGTCACCCGCTACCAGCCGGACTTCGATGCCCTCATTCAGGCCAGCGACGTCTATTTCAATGGAGCCATCGCCAGCGCCGCGACACCCGACGAGCGCCAGCAGTTGGAAGCGGCGCGCGCTCAACTCCTGCCCTTACTGCGTGACCTGCCGGATCAAGTCCGCAACGGTGCATTGGCCGTAGCACGCCAGCCCAAGTAAAAATCGACGATCACTTAATGTAGCAAAGCCTGTCATCCGGCGATGGCAGGCTTGACCGCTACGTATGGACGGCTCACAGGGCCGATATGTCCAATCTGCCCGTCGACCCGCATCTGTATGTGACCTATCTGGGGGCCATGGCCGTGATGGCGTTTACGCCCGGACCGGCCAATGTATTTGCCATCGCCACGGGCATGCAGCGCGGCAAGCTGGCGGCGCTGTGGGCGGTACTGGGTATGAATCTGGCCACCCTGACGTGGTTTGGGGCCGCCGCCCTTGGTCTGGGTGCACTGGTCAAAGCTTTCCCGGCCGCATTCAAGCTGATTGCCATCGGCGGAGCGCTATACGTCGCGTGGCTAGGCATCAAATCCCTGATCAAGGCCTTCAATCCCATCGGTGGTCTTTCCAAGGCCGTGCTGAGCAAAACCCGCAGTCCGGTTTTGGACGGGTTTCTGGTGCAGATCGCCAATCCCAAGGCTATTCTATTTTTCACGGCCGTACTGCCGCCCTTCCTGTCGCTGGACAGGCCGATCGGTCCCCAGCTGATGCTCTTGGGTGCAGGGACGATTGGCTTCGATGTCATCGCTATGTGTTGCTACGGACTGGGCGGCGCGGCCATTGCCCGCATGATGCAGAAGCCCTCCTTCCGGCGAGGTTTCGACATTGCTGTGGGGGTGTTGCTGCTTTTGGCAGCGGGCCTGATTGCGGCACGCTTGTGAAGCGCCTAGCTTTAGTGTTGGAACACCGGCGTTCACGCCCCGTTCAGACGGCATAATGTTCTCTGGGACCAAGGAGAGACTTCCATGAAGATACTTCGCAGAACTCCCATTGCTCTGGCTCTGGTCGGCGCTCTGGCACTCGGCGCCTGCGCAACGGCGACGCCCTATCAGCCTGCCGGCTATAACGGCCAGCGCGGCGGCTATTCCGAGCAGCGTCTGGAATCGGACCGTTTCCGTGTCAGCTTCGCAGGTAACTCTGTGACCTCGCGCGACCAAGTCGAGATGTCGCTGCTGCTGCGCGCTGCAGAACTGACCGTCGAGCAGGGCTACGACTGGTTCCAGACAGTGGACCGCGCTACTGACCGCGACACCCGTTATGTCGCCCAGCCGGACCCCTTCTATTACGACCGCTATCGCCCGTTCTGGGGTCCGCGTTGGCGCTACTACAACCGCGGCATGTGGAGCCCGTGGGGTTCGCCGTGGGGTCCGGAGGTCGATATCCAGCGTATCGACCGCTATGAAGCCACCGCCGAGATCAAGATGGGCCGCGGCGCTAAACCGGCAGGCAACAACGATGCCTTTAACGCCCGTGAAGTGATCGAGAATCTGTCGTCTCGGGTCACGCGCCCGCGCAGCTAACCGACTTCTCCCCGAAGCCCTTCAATACGGGTTTCACGCCCTGACAGCCCTGCTGTCAGGGCGTCGCTTTATCAGACGTCCAGATCCATCACGACTGGAGCGTGATCGCTAGGCTGCTGCCATTCGCGAACGGTATCCAGAACACGGGCGCTACCCTTCACCACGGCTGAACTTAGGCCCGGCGAGGTCCACAGGTGATCAAGCCGCAGGCCTCTATTCGACACCCGGAAGTCCTTGGCGCGATAGCTCCACCAACTGGCGAGTTTCATCGGCTCAGGATGCTGGTCGCGCAGTACGTCGAGGAAGCCGCCTGCATCCTGAAGACGGTACAGCGTCTCGATCTCTATCGGCGTATGACTGACCACCTTCAGCATGTGACGGTGGTTCCAGACGTCATATTCGCCCGGTGCGATATTGAAGTCGCCTGCGAGAACCAGCGGAGCCTGTTTGTCGCGGCGCGCGGCCTCTGCGGTCAGACGCTCATAGAAGTCCATCTTGTGATCGAACTTCGGGTTCAGCGCGCGATCAGGGATGTCGCCGCCCGCCGGAATGTAGAAGTTCTGGATCTCGACCCCTTTGACCATCACCGCGACGTTGCGCGCGTGCTTTTCGCGGCAGACGTCGAGGACTGGCGCTTCGGCAATCGGAAACCGGCTGGCGATGGCGACACCGTGCCAGCCTTTTTGGCCGCCGACCTTGAGGTACGGCATGCCCATATCGATGAAGGCCTGACGCGGGAACTGGTCCTCCGTGCATTTGATCTCCTGCAGGCACAAGACGTCGGGCGCGTATTCGGAAACGAAACGCGACACCTGATCGATGCGCAGACGGACCGAGTTGATATTCCAGGTAACGATGCGAAGGGCCATGGCCGCGCTTTAGCAGTGGCAGGCCCCCTACGTCCAAAAAGAAACGCCCGGGACATGTGCCCCGGGCGTGAAACCTTGGATGAGAGCCCTTTAGTTCCGCGACGGACGACGGGTCGGGTCGCGCAACTGGAACAGACTGTTGGCCAGTCCCGATGCGGGCTGCAGCGAAGTCAACTGAACACGAGTGCGGGCCCCTTGGGCATCGGAGATGGTCCATTCCTGGAGGCGACCGCCAGCGAACGACAGGATCACCGAACCCTCGTTCGGACGACGGGCGTCACGAGCGGTGATGGCATAGGCCCCCGACGACATGCGAGTCACGCGGTCAATCCGCACGCCTTGGTCCAGACGGACGTTACGGGCGAGGAAGGTCGACAGCGGGGTCTGGGCCAGCGGCACCTGACGGAAACTGTTCAGGCGCGGATCGTAGCGGTTGACGTTGTTACCGTCGGCCACGACCAGAAGCCCGGCCGGATTGGTGTACTCGAAGCGCATCTTGCCCGGACGGGACAGCCAGAAGCGGCCTTCGCGGCGCTGGTTGTTCGGACCCGTCTCGACGAAGGTCCCTTGGGCACCCGTCAGATTGGTCAGATAGGTCTGGGCTTCACGCAGGACAGCCTGATCGTCAGCCGAGAGGGTCGATTGCGCGGTCGCGGGCGCAACAACGAATGCAGCAACCATAGCGGCGGCCCCAAGGCCTAGAGCACGTCGAGAAAGCATCATGTCTTAGTCTCCCATTCGGGATTATCGAGACCCCCACCCTGCCCCGTCGGCTTGGCGTCCTCATGACCCAAGGCAGACCATATTCCGGCGGTAGAATGAAGAGGTGTTCAGGTAGATTTATGCCCGTTCATTCACGGACGCTCGTCAACCAAACGAGCAAGGTCAGACGCCGTTCCTCGAAGAACCAAAGCCAGCCAAAAGGGCCCCTCAAGGATGCACTCAAGCAGAGAGCTTCCGCGAAGCGAGCGTAGCGCGTCGGCGTAGCCGACCCCTCAAATACCCGATTGTCTGAAAATCAGACAATCGGCGGCGGGCCCGCCAAAACTTCGCGTTTACCTGCATGGTTGGCGGCCGTAACGACGCCTTCCTGTTCCATGCGTTCGATCAGTGTCGCGGCGCGGTTATAGCCGATCTGCAGACGGCGCTGGACGTAGGAGGTCGAAGCCTTGCGATCGCGGGTGACGATGGCCACAGCGCGGTCGTACAGGTCATCGCCCGAACCGCCGCCGCCTTCGTCGCCATAGCCTCCGTCACCGTCGCCATCAGGCTCGTCAGTGATCAGGTCCAGATAGTCCGGCTCGGCCTGCAGGCGCAGGTGCTTGCAGACTTCCTCGACCTCGTTATCGCCGACGAACGGGCCGTGCAGACGCGTGATGCGACCACCGCCAGCCATGTAGAGCATGTCGCCCTGACCCAGCAGTTGCTCGCCGCCCTGCTCGCCTAGAATGGTGCGACTGTCGATCTTGGACGTGACCTGGAAGGAGATACGGGTCGGGAAGTTGGCTTTGATGGTACCGGTAATGACGTCCACCGACGGGCGCTGGGTCGCCATGATCAGGTGGATACCGGCAGCGCGGGCCATCTGGGCCAGACGCTGGACGGCGCCTTCCACTTCCTTGCCCGCGACCAGCATGAGGTCGGCCATCTCGTCCATGACGACGACGAGGTAGGGCATGGGTTCGGGGCGGATTTTCTCGGACTCGTAGACCGGACGGCCCTGCTCGTCGAAGCCGGTTTGGACGGTGCGTTCGAAATGCTCGCCCTTTTCCTGCGCTTCGCGGGCGCGCTCGTTATAGCTGGCCACGTTACGCACGCCGAGCTTGGACATGCGGCGATAGCGGTCCTCCATCTCGCGCACAGTCCATTTCAGCGCGACGACGGCCTTCTTCGGATCGGTCACGACCGGAGCCAGCAGGTGCGGGATGCCGTCATAGACGGACAGTTCCAGCATCTTGGGATCGATCATGATGAAGCGGCATTCGGCAGGCGAATGGCGGTACAGGATCGACAGGATCATGGCGTTGACGCCGACCGACTTACCCGAACCCGTCGTACCGGCGATCAGCAGGTGGGGCATGCGGGCAAGGTCGGCGACATAGGGCTCGCCGCCGATGGTCTCGCCCAGTGCCAGCGGCAGCAGGTGCGATTTCTTGTCGTACTCGCCGGACGCGAGCAGGTCGCGCAGGAACACCGTCTCGCGCTTGGCATTCGGCAGTTCGATACCGATAGCATTACGGCCCTGAACCACCGAGATGCGGCAGGCCCGCGCAGACATGGAACGGGCGATATCGTCGGCCAGAGCCACGACGCGGCCGTGTTTCACGCC
The DNA here is from genome assembly GCF_022750635.1 of Brevundimonas pishanensis. GTDB lineage: Bacteria > Pseudomonadota > Alphaproteobacteria > Caulobacterales > Caulobacteraceae > Brevundimonas > Brevundimonas pishanensis. The sequence continues at coordinate 305,669 of NZ_JAJKBG010000001.1, forward strand.
CGGTGCAGGCACCAGTTCATAGAGGGTAACCACCGGTCCCGGACGGATCTGGTCAATCGTGCCGCGAACACCGAACTCCTGAAGGACGCCTTCCAGCATCTTGGCGTTGGCTTTCAGCGAGTCCTCGTCGACCATGCCGCCGCGCTGGGTCGGCTTGGTCAGGATGCCCAGAGACGGCAGTTCGAACCCGCCCTCATGTTCGAAACGGAAGGTCTGCTGGTCGATATCGACAACAGGCTTGGGTGCCTTGGTCGCGGCGACCTTGGGTTCAGCCTCTCGCGAGCCGCCCTTGGTCGAGGGCGGGGCGACCGGAGCGGGCTCTTCCCACGGGGGGGCGAAGTCGCCTTCGTCCTCGGCGTCATAGGCAGCGCTGGCAGGGGCGCTGGTCGGGGCGACAGGTTGGCTGGCAACCGAAGCAGCGGTCGCCGCAGCCGGAACAGCGACCTCTGCGTCATTATATTGTTCAGGCAAGACATGGCGCGGTTTGCGCGGCGCAGCTGCGGCTCGCGCAGGTTCGGCCTTGGCCTTGGCATTCTTGACCTTGGGCCCCTTCGCCGGACGCGCCACGCGAACGTTTGCGCCCTTTTCGGCGGCCCAACCTGCCGTATCAGTCAGATCGCGAAGGCGCAGCCCGACCGTATAGCCCAGCGACCACAGAGCGATGGCGCCGAACACCACACCCACAATGATTTTGGCATAGGGCACGTGGACGGCCGTCAGCCCCTTGGCCAGCAGGCCGGTAATACCGTCACCCCACAGGCCGCCCATGCCGCTGGCCAGGGGCCAAGCCGCAGGCGCGGCCAGAGCCGATAGCGCAGCACTTGCGAGCAGAACGCCCATGACAGCAGCAAAGGTCTTCAGACGGGTCGGGTGCAGGCGATGCGGAACAGCATCGCCCAGAGCGACGCCAACCCCGAATGCCCCCACCAGCAATACGCCAATCGCCGCACCAAGGCCTAGAGACTGCATCAGGATGTCGGCCAGTACGGCACCGCCGCCGCCCAGCCAGTTCTTGACCGGCTGCGTCGAGGCTGTGTTCCAGCTGGGATCCGCTGCGTTCCATGAGGCCAGCGCCACAAGGATAAGGGCGGCAATCACCGCCTGCGCAACACCGCGCACACGCACCGCAAAGGGCGCACCCCAGATGATGCGGAACGTGGTCCACGCCCGGTCAACAAGCACAGCAGCAGTCATGAGGCGCACCTCCGGCACAGAACTAACCTCTGCTTGTGCCGGAACAGGGTTAACGCCCTATTTACCAGCGGTCATTCGTGACCTTGTTTCACCATTGATTACGCGGGGCTGGACCTTTGCCCCCTTTGGCGCGACACAAGACCTATGAGCGGTTCTGATTACGACATCATCATTGCAGGCGCAGGTCTGGCCGGAGCGGCCTTTGCGCTGGCGGCGGCGCAGGGTGGACTGAAGGTTGTGGTGGTTGACCCCCAACCGTTCGAAAACCAGTTGGCACCCACGTTTGACGGTCGCTCAACAGCGATTGCCTATTCGACCTTCCGCATGTTGGACGCCTTGGGTCTAGGGGCCTCGCTTCGTCCGCATGCCTGCCGCATGGACCGTATTCTGGTGACCGACGGACAGCGCCCCAGCGCCTCAAGCCGTCCGCCGTCGCCTGCATTTATCCGTTTTGACGCCGACGAAATCGGTGATCGTAACGGTGGCGAGCCACTGGGTTATATGCTGGAGAACCGCCGCATCCGTCAGGCTCTGGCCGAAGCGCTGCCCAAGGCCGAGGTGGAAATCCTCGCCCCCGCAGCCGTTCAGTCGGTCAATGTCGAGCCGGGCGATGCCGAGGTGACGCTCAAAGACGGCCGGACCTTGAAAGCTCCGCTGGTGGTGGGGGCCGAAGGGCGCGGCTCCACCGTGCGGCGCGAGGCGAAGATCGACACCCTGGGCTGGGCCTATAACCAGTCGGGCGTCGTCTGCACGGTAAAACTGGGCAAGGATCACGGCAACGTCGCCCACGAATATTTCCTGCCGGATGGTCCATTTGCCATCCTGCCGCTAACGGAACAGCGCGCTTCGCTGGTCTGGACCGAAAGCACGCGCCGTGCTGACGCCTTGAAGACCTGCTCGGATGAAGCTTTCCAGGCGCACCTGTACCGTCGCTTTGGCGAGTTTCTCGACAGCGTCGAGGTGGTGGGCCCCCGCTTTGTCTATCCTCTGAGCCTGCAACTGGCTGAAAACCTCATTGCGCCGCGCACGGCCATTCTCGGCGATGCCGCCCACGGGGTTCACCCTGTTGCCGGACAAGGTCTGAATATGGGCCTGAAAGACGCTGCTGCGCTCGCCGAGGTCCTGACGGATGCTCTTCGTTTGGGCGAAGATATTGGCTCGGAACTGGTGCTGGAGCGCTATGCCCGCTGGCGCCGCTTCGACAATGCGGTGCTGGCTGCTGGTTTCGACGGCTTCGTGCGACTGTTCTCTAACGACATTGCGCCTGTGCGCCACGCGCGCGACCTCGGCATGGCCATCGTCAACCGCATCGGCCCCATGCGCCGCGCCTTCATGCACGAAGCCGGTGGTGCCACCGGCGACCTCCCTCGGCTTCTTAGAGGTGAGGCTCTTTAGGGCCTCAAGCCGCAAAGCGGCTCGGGCGTGCCGCTACCGCTCGGTGCGCGGCCCCTCGCTGCTTTAGCGAAAGTACAGCCCCCAATATTCGGCCCGTAGCGCCCTGCGCTCAAGCCGCGAGCCCCCGCGGGGCATAGCGACCAAACCGCAAAAGGGCCGCTAGCATCGCTAGCGGCCCTTTGTGCGAAAAGCATAAAGCATGCAACCTAGTCTTCTAGGCTGCGTGCATCCTCGACCAGCATGATCGGAACGCCTTCGCGGATCGGGAAGGCTAGCTTGGCACCCGCCGAGATCAACTCGTTACGCTCGCGGTCATAGGTCAGACGCCCGCGCGTTACCGGACAGATCAGGACTTCCAGCAGACGCGGGTCCACGGTGACGGGGGTGTTGAAATCATCGCTCATGGTGAGTTTCTAGCCGTGTCGCATCAAAGTTGGAACAGGGATGTGGGTCTATTGAACTCGCGGGGGCGTATCTTCGTCCGAAGCACCACCGGCCCCGTCGATTTGGAGCAAGGCGGTTAGCACCTCACAGCGATCGCGCAGATCCGGAGCCTCGACCAGCGCCTGTTTTTCGGCCGGCTCGAACGGCAGCCCCATAGACAGGCTATTGATCAGGGCTTCGGCCGGTGCGGCCTTGGCCGTGTCCCAGTCGATATCCAGACCTCTCGCGGCCAGATAGGGGGCAAGCGCATCCAGAAAACGCTCGCGATCCAGACCTTCGAACGCGTCCGGTCCTTCCAGATCATCCGCATAGGGTTCGAAGTCGGCCCTCACCTGACGATAGGGGGTCGTGACCTGAAGCTCTGTGGCAATCCGGAAACGCGAAATGCCGGTCAACGTGATCAGATACCGCCCATCGGAGGTTTCAGCGAAACTGGTAATACGCCCTGCACAGCCCACGCGAACCAAAGGCGGGCGTTCGGACAGCGGACCTGCCGTCTGGATCATGCCGATGAGGCGCTCTCCTGCCATCGCGTCATCGATCATGTTCAGATAGCGCGGCTCGAATATATTCAGGGGCAGTTGCCCGCGGGGCAGGATGATGGCCCCGGGTAATGGAAAGACCGGAATGACCTGAGGCAGGTCCGACGATCTTACATATCCCTGAGCCATATTATCGATCCTAACCGAACAGAAGCGAAGACAAACGGCGACGACCGTCCTTGGACACATCACTCATGGTGCCGGCGGCTTCGAACACCGTCAGCAATTCCTTGCGGGCGGCCTGATCATTCCACTCGCGATCCGCTTCGATCACGGCGAGCAACTGGTCGACCGCGCCTTTAAACTCACCCGAAGCCGCTAGAGACTGGGCCAGTTCAAAGCGGGATTGGAGATCCGCGGGGTTGGCTGCGACGCGGGCTTCCAGTTCGGCGCTGGGGCCGGTCGATTTCGACGCGAGGCTCAGTTTAGCGCGCACAGCCTGAACGGCTGGCTCCTTGGAGTCGGCCGGTGCCATATTGATGGTCTGCAGAGCCTGCTCGGTATCACCGTCGGCCAGATAAACGCGGGCGAGACCGGCGATCGCCTTCTCGTTTTCCGGATCGACCGTCATCACCTGCGCAAAAGCCTGCGCTGCACCACCGATGTCGTTGAGCCCGAGCGATTCTTCGCCCAGCGACAACAGTTGCTCGATGTCGGCACTGGCGCTGGAGCCACCGGTCAGGCGGTCGATGAAGGCCTTGATCTGGCTTTCCGGGACGGCACCTTGGAAGCCGTCGACCGGTTGACCGTTGACGAAGGCATAGACCGTGGGGATTGACTGGACGCGCAGTTGGCCCGCGTAGGCAGGGTTGGCGTCGACGTCGATCTTGACCATCTTCACCTTGCCGGCGGCGGCGCGGACGCTCTTCTCAAGAAGAGGGCCCAGCGTGCGGCACGGGCCGCACCAGGTTGCCCAGAAATCGACGATCACCGGCTGGGACTTCGACGCCTCGATCACGTCCTGCATGAAGCTGGCATCCGTACCGTCCTTGATCAGATCGGAGGGCGGAGGGGCGGACGGGTCGGCAAAAGTCATGGATTTCGGCTCCCAAGCGCGAAACAGTAAAATGAATTACCCATCAGATGGTTCTGATGGCGGCCAGACTCAAGGCCAAGGTGTTAGACGATACGTTCCATCCGTTCGAAATCGACCACGAAAGGCGAGCGGCTAAGGCTTTCGAGGAAAGCTCTGAAGGCCGCTTGTTCAAATGCCGTGGTGGCCGTGTTTTCCAACGGGTGGAAGTTGACGATGTCAGCCTGCCACAACCGGGCATCCAGAATGAATGTGACCTCTTGCTGCGGGTCATTGATCAGCCCCAGAGCCGTGACCGAGCCGGGACGCACGCCCAGATATCGCCAAAGCAGGTTTTCGTTTCCGAAAGACAGACGGTCCGAGCCGATCACCTTATGGGTGCGCTTCAGGTCAATAACCGTGTCCTGAGCTGCCGAGATCAGCCAAAGCCTGCCCTTCTTGTCTTTCAGGAACAGGTTTTTGGTGTGAACGCCCGGCATATCGGCCTTGAGTTCAAGCCCCTCCTCCACACGAAACACAGCCGGATGATCGTGGGTGACAAAGGCAATGCCTTTGTCCTGCAGATAGGCCGTCAGTGCGGCTCGGTCGAACGGCGGGCAATATTCGGGTGGCGGAGAAACAGCTACGTCAGTCATTGCGCTTGTCTGGAACTATCGGGCCACTTAGGGAGATGGCGTAAGAAACCGATAGCCTGTGGAGCCGAGACTTGGAACTGGAATGCTATCCGATGAGCGCACGCCCGTGCGATCTGGTGCCGGGGCGACAGTCGCGTAACTGGATGGACGCCTTTGCGTCTCGACATCCCTATCGCTGCCTGCCGCTGACGATGGCCAATACGACGGGCTGGGAAATCCTGTGCCCGTTCGGTTTCAGCGCCGAATGGAATGGTGGTCCGGCCCAGACCGATATCACCATCAAGTCCGACCATCCGGTCCAGAACATGGACCATTTCGTCACCTCGCACTTCTCGCGCGGCGTCGTGACGATGCACCCGCAATACCTGTTCCGCACGCCTCCGGGTTGGGGCCTTATTGCCAAGGGCTCGCCCAACCATGTGAAGGACGGCATCCAGCCACTGGAAGGTCTGATTGAGACGGACTGGCTGCCCTTCCCGTTCACGATGAACTGGATCTTCACCCGTCCGGGCCGCGTAAAGTTCGAAAAGGGCGAGCCCTTCTGCTTCATCCAGCCGGTAGAGCACCGCCGCGTGGAGCAGTTCGAGCCTGTCATCCGTACGCTGGAATCCAATCCGGTGATGCAGGGCCAGTTCGAGGCATGGAACCGTGCCCGCACCGACTTCAACCAGCGGCTGGCCAATTTCGAGCCGGACGCCGTGAAGGAAGCGTGGCAGCGATACTACTTCAAGGGTGAAGTGCCCGAAGCCCTGGGTGCCGCACCGGAGACCCACGCCAACAAGCGCCGTCTGAAAATGCCCCGTCTGGGCTGAGACAGGCCTCGTGACCAAGAAAAAGCCCGCTGCGGAAATCCGTCAGCGGGCTCTTTTTATCTGGCATGCCAATCAGGGCTGAAGGCGATAACCACCCGCGTCGGTCAGCAGCAGTCTCGCCTGACCGGGCTCGGCCTCGATCTTTTGACGCAGACGGTAGATGTGGGTTTCCAACGTGTGGGTGGTGACCCCTGCATTATAGCCCCACACCTCGGTCAGCAGTTCTTCGCGCGACACCGGCTTGGTCCCTGCGCGATAGAGGTATTTGAGGATGTTGGTTTCCTTTTCCGTCAGGCGAACCTTCTTGCCTGCGGTATCAACCATCACCTTGGAGGCAGGGCGGAACTCGTACGGGCCGATCTGGAAGACTGCGTCCTCGGACTGTTCGTGGCTGCGCAGATGGGCGCGGATACGAGCCAAAAGGACAGCAAACCGGAAAGGCTTGGTCACATAGTCATTGGCACCGGAATCCAGACCCAGAATGGCGTCGGAATCTGACGACTGCCCCGTCAGCATGATGACGGGTGTCGAGACGCCCGCCTTGCGGATCAGGCGGCACGCCTCGCGGCCATCCATGTCGGGCAGGTCGACGTCGAGCAGAATGAGGTCAGCGCGCGCTTCGCGGGCCTGTTTGACCCCGTCTGTCGCATTGGCGACCTGTACCGGGCGGAACTCTTCGTGAAGCGCGAGTTGTTCTGCGAGGGCTTCGCGCAGATCGTCGTCGTCATCGATGATCAGGATCGTCTTGGGCGTCGGCATATAAGAACAATGGCGACCCGAACGGCGTAAGCCAAGAGCCACTCTGCCCTAATCGGCCACAATCATCCGGTTTTTGCCGGATTTCTGGCACCAAACAGTGCCGAACCCACCCGAACGTGTGTCGCACCGCAGCGAATAGCTGCCTCGAAATCCCCGCTCATGCCCATGGAGATGACGGCCAGACCGTTGCGGTCGGCGATATTTTTCAAAAGCTGGAAATGCGGGACTGGGTCTTCATCAACGGGCGGGATACACATTACGCCCTCGACGGCGAGGCCGTATTTCATCCGCGCTGTTTCGATGAGAGCATCCGCATCCTGCGGCATGACCCCGGCTTTCTGCGGCTCTGCGCCGGTATTGACCTGCACCAGAACGCGAACGCTGCGCCCCGACTTGGCCATCGCATCTGCCAGCGCCTTGGCCAGTTTTTCGCGGTCCAGTGTTTCGATCACATCGAACAGTTTGACCGCATCCTCGGATTTGTTGGTTTGCAGCGGCCCGATGAGGCGAAGTTCAAGTCCTTCGCGCTGATGCGCCCAGTGCTGATAGGCCTCCTGAACGCGGTTTTCGCCAAAGACCTTTTGCCCAACAGCCAGAGCAGCACTCAACGCCTCGGGGCTTTGGGTTTTGCTGACAGCCGTCAGGATGACGTCGTCGGGCTGCCGTCCGGCCTCGATACAGGTACGTGCGATCTGCTCGCGGGTTCGCGCGAAGTTTTCGGAGATGGACGCAGCGGAAAAAGCAGGATTAGTGGCGGTCATGACTCTTCCTCGGGACGCAGACATCCTGTGGCATACCGCCTTGGCACTAGCGCGCCGTTCGGGCGGTGTCAGCCCGTATGGCCGCAATATACCGCCATTGCTGTTCTTTACCGACCCTGCGCGCACCCCCACGCCGTGGCGCGTAGCGGAACGGATGCCGCAGGGAGCAGGCGTCGTCTATCGCGCTTTTTCCAGACCCGATGCCCGCGAGGTGGGACAGCGTTTGCGGGCAGCATGCGATTTGGCCGGTCTGCGCCTTCTCGTGGGCAAAGACGATGTCCTCGCGCGGGAGATTTCTGCAGACGGTATTCACCTACCGGAAAACGACATGCATCGGGCAAACTCGTTGCGTGCGGCCAACCCCGACTGGGTCATTACCAGTGCCCTGCACGGCCCGCTTGGTCGCCGTAGCGCACACGCTCTGGACGCTTTTGTTGTCTCACCAGTATTTCCGGCCGGCGGCTCCTCGGCGGACAAGGTCGAACTGGGCGTCACCGGAGCAAACGCTCTGATCGAGGGCCTGCCCTGCCCTGCCTATGCGCTGGGCGGGATCAATGCCGAGAACGCGCACCGGCTGCGCGACACACAGGCGTGCGGGATCGCCGGAATAGACGCTATCCAGGCGGCCTTTAGCGGCTGATTAGAATTTGAAGATGGTTTCCAGACGCACACGCGGTTGCGTGCGGCGATCGGTTTCCTCGACGCGGGCCGGATCGGTCTCGCGCGTGGCAAGATTGGCGGCAGCGCCGACGCGAAGGCGCGGGTTGACGCGATAGAAGGCCCCTGCCTCCACATCGCCCCAGTCGGTACCGCGACCCACAGGCTGATTGAGGTTCAGGTTCAGACCCCAGCGCCCGCTCTCGTTCCAACGCAGACCACGGCGGGTTTGCGTGTTCAGGCCCGAACGTTCGGCGGCGGGGGTGTTGGCAGCTTGGGCCAGACCGACTTGGGCACTACGCGACTGGGCAAGCGCGTCGGTGGACACGCTGGCGAGTGCCAGTGCGCCTACAACCGCCAGACCTGTTACGCCGATGCGCATCAAACCCAAGTCCATTCCAAGCCCGTACACCCTGAGGGGTAGGACGAGCGCCAAACCAATCTGTCCACAGGAACAGATGTCGCGATTAGACACCGCTGATCGTCAGGGTCAACGGCTCCCACCGAAAACGGCTGCACCTCGGAGGCGTTCCGGTGCGAGTCCGTCCCGACCTGTGTCTCAAGCGTCACGAATTTACTCGACCACCAATATGGCCAAGCTAGGAGATCGGCGGAATGTGGCCAATGTTGTTGCACGCCATGCAGATATAATGCCCGACGTCGCACCCACGCTTGTCACACCCCCTTTTCAGCGTGTTATAGAGCAACATTCCGGTGTCTGGTGATCCAGCGATTTGGCTGTGAATCCCGAGTGCCTTTACGTCGAGACCTTTTTGGAGATCTTGGAATGGCTTTTGTTCGTGGCGCTGCTATCGCCCTGGTCGCTACTGGCCTGCTCGTAAGCGGCTGCTCCAGCCTGCCGTTCGTCGGTAAGAAGACCGAAAAGGTTGCTTCGGTTGAAGATCGCCTTGGCATCGGCGTGAATGCCTATCTGTGGCGGGCGACCCTGGACACCCTGTCCTTCATGCCTCTGGCCTCGGCTGACCCGTGGGGCGGCGTCGTGAACTACGACTGGTACGCGAACCCGCAAACGCCAAACGAGCGCTTCAAGGCCACCGTCTTCATTCTGGACCGCCGCCTGCGTGCCGACGCCCTGAACGTGGCCGTCACCAAGGAAGTGCGTGACGCCAGCGGTCAGTGGGTGTCTGCCCCGGTCGCCGCGCAGACCGAAACCGATCTCGAGAACGCGATCCTGACCAAGGCTCGCCAGCTCAACCTCTCCAACGCAGCCCGCTAAGGGCTGCTCTCTCTTCTTTTACTTTAACGCTAGTCCTCAGGCCTGCCTCTCGCGTCCCGTCTGAGGCATTGCCTAGGATACGCCGTGGCCCGCTACGAGCCCAAAGTTACCGAACCTCGCCAACAGGCCCGCTGGGCCGATGCTAACGTCTTTACGGCACCTAACGAGGACACCGGTCGTCCCAAGTATTACGTCCTCGAGATGTTCCCCTATCCGTCGGGCAACATCCATATGGGTCATGCCCGCAACTATGTGATGGGCGACGTCATCGCCCGCTGGAAGCGCGCGCAAGGCTTTGACGTTCTGCACCCGATGGGCTGGGACGCGTTCGGTATGCCGGCCGAGAATGCCGCCATGGAACGTGGTGTGCATCCGGGCGACTGGACCTATTCTAACATCGACAACATGCGCTCGCAGCTGAAGCTGCTGGGCCTGTCGCTGGACTGGTCGCGCGAACTGGCGACCTGCGATCCGGAGTACTATGGCCAGCAACAGGCGTGGTTCCTGGAGCTGATGAAGCGTGGCCTCGTCTACCGCAAGGAAGGCACGGTCAACTGGGATCCGGTCGACAACACCGTGCTGGCCAACGAACAGGTCATCGACGGCCGCGGCTGGCGTTCGGGTGCTCTGGTTGAAAAGCGCAAGCTGACCCAGTGGTTTATCCGCATCACCGACTATGCCGACGACCTGATCGACGGCCTGAAGGAACTTGAAGGCCGCTGGCCGGACAAGGTCCGACTAATGCAGGAAAACTGGATCGGTCGCTCCAAGGGCCTGCAGATGAAGTGGGCCTTCGCGGGCACCGCGCCTGAAGGTTTCGAAGACGGCGTGGAAATCTACACCACCCGTCCGGACACCTTCTATGGCGCGTCCTTCGTCGGTCTGGCTCCTGACCATCCCATCTCCAAGATGCTGGCCGACGCCAATCCGGACGTGGCCGACTTCGTCGCCGAATGCCGTAAGGGCGGTGCTTCGCAAGCCGAAATCGAACAAGCCGAGAAGATCGGCTTGGACACCGGCCTGAAGTGCAAACATCCGTTCACCGGCGAGGCAGTGCCGGTCTGGATCGCCAACTTCATCCTGTCGGAATACGGCACGGGTGCCATCTTCGCCTGCCCTGCCCACGACCAGCGCGACCTTGATTTCGCTCGCAAATATGGCCTGCCGGTCAAGGCCGTGGTGCGTCCGCACGACGCCGACGAAACCTTCACCGTTGCTGACGAGGCCTATACGGGTCCGGGCGTGCTGTTCAACTCGGACTTCATGAACGGCATGGAGATCGAGGAGGCCAAGGCCGCCGCGATCGCCAAGATCGAAGCTGCCGGCACCGGCAAGGGTGCGACCATCTACCGCCTGCGCGACTGGGGCGTCAGCCGCCAGCGCTACTGGGGCTGCCCGATTCCGGTCATCCACTGTGAAGACTGCGGCGTAGTGCCGGTTCCGGCCGACCAACTGCCGGTCGAACTGCCCAAGGACGTCACCTTCGACGTGCCGGGCAACCCGCTGGATCGCCACCCGACGTGGAAGCACGTCAACTGCCCGACCTGCGCCAAGCCGGGCCGCCGCGAGACCGACACGCTGGATACCTTCGTGGACTCCAGCTGGTATTTCGCGCGCTTCACCGATCCGAAGGCCTCGATCCCGATCAACAAGGCTGCGGCTGCCAAATGGCTGCCGGTAGACCAGTACATCGGCGGCATCGAGCACGCGGTACTGCACCTGCTGTACGCACGCTTCATCACCCGCGCCCTGTCGGACGCTGGCCTGATGGACGTGAAAGAGCCGTTCGCGGGTCTGTTCACCCAAGGTATGGTGGTTCACGAGACCTATTTCGACGGCCACGAGCCGAGCGGTAAGCCCAAATGGGTCGAGCCGACCGACGTCCAGATCGAACACATCGATGGCAAGCGCATCGCGCGTCGCCTCTCGACCGGCGCTGAAATCAGTATCGGTGAAGTCGAGAAGATGTCGAAGTCGAAGAAGAATGTCGTCGCGCCTGTCGACATCATCGAGACCTATGGCGTTGACGCTGGTCGTCTGTTCGTTCTGTCGGACAGCCCGCCGGAGCGTGACGTGCAATGGTCGACCGGTGGCGTTGAAGGTGCTTCGCGCTTCGTCCAGCGCGTCTGGAACGAGTTCGACGCCTATGACGCATCGGCACCAGCCAATGCCGACGTCGATGCCAGCCTGATCCGCGAAACGCACAAAGCCATCAAGGCCGTGAGCGAAGGCATCGACAGCTTCCGCTTCAACTCGGCTATCGCAAAGCTGTACGCCTTCCTCGGTGTGCTGAAAGACCATGCCAAAGCGGGTGGCGAAGCCAAGAAGACCGCTCTGTCGGCCCTCGCCCGTCTGGTTGCGCCCTTCACGCCGCACCTTGCCGAAGAGGGTTGGACCCGTCTGGGCATGGACGGCATGGTTCTGGAAGCCGAATGGCCCGTCTATGACGCCAAGCTGGCGGCTGACGATCAAGTCGTCATGCCCGTGCAGATCGGCGGCAAGCGTCGCGGCGAGGTTCAAATGCCGCGCGGTGCCGATCAGGCCGATGTTGAAGCCGCCGCACTCGCCAATGCGACCGTTAAGGCCTACCTTGAGGCCAACAACCTGACGGTCCGCAAGGTGATTGTGGTGCCGAATCGCATTGTGAACCTGGTAGCCAACTGATGAAACGCATCCTTCCCCTGTCTGCCCTTGCCGCCGTAGCCGCTCTGGTCTCGGCGTGCGGGTTCACCCCGATCTATGGTCAGACGGGGGAAGGTGCGATCGGTAGTACCTTGTCGCGCGTTGCGGTTTCGACGCCCGATGACCGACTGGGCTATCGCCTGCGCGAGCAGTTGGAGGACGCGTTTGGTCGCAATGCCTCCCTGCCCCCGCAATATCGACTTGATACGACGGTAGAGCAGTCGCGCCTACCGCTGGGTCGCCGCATCGATGATACAGCCACCCGCTATCAGCTGACCCTCAAGGCAACGTGGGCGCTGGTTCCGCTGGCTGGCGGCGAGCCGATCAAGGGCGAGCGCGCCACCACCACGACCTACGCGTCGGCTGACCAGCCCTATGCCGCCATTGCCGCCCAGCAGGACGGCGAGGACCGCGCAGCCGCCGATTTGGCGCGTCTGTTGCGACTGGACCTGATGCGTGTCCTCGGCCAGCGCTGATCGCCCGGAGGCATCCGCGTGATCCTGGCCAAACGACCTGATATCGAGCGGTTTCTAAAGTCTCCGGACAGCCAGATCCGTGCGGCCCTGATCCATGGCAAGGACCGTTCCGGCGTTCAGGAACGTGCCGTTACACTGTGCAAGACGGTCACGCCCGACCTGAATGACCCCTTTAACGTCACATCCTTGACTGAAGCGGACATCGACGCCGATCCCATCAAGCTGGAAGAAGCGCTCACGGCCCTCTCCATGCTGGGCGACAGGCGGTTGGTGCGGGTACGACTGGGTGATCCCAAGGCGAGCGTCGATAAGGCCGTCGCAGCGGCTCTTACGGCCCACGCAGAGGGTCAATATAACCCCGACGCACTTCTGGTCGTCGAAGCGGGCGCTTTAGGTCGCGAATCCGCTCTGCGCAAAGCCGCTGAAAAGGCGGGCGCGGCTGCCGCTATCGCCTGTTATGAAGACGAGGTCGGCGACGTCGCGCGCATGACCCGTGAGGCTCTGAGCGCCGACAAGGTCGGGCTGACGTCCGATGCTCTGGATCGTTTTGTTGCCCGCCTGCCGCGCGAGCGTGGCTTGATGCGGCAAGAAATCGAGCGCCTAATCCTCTATATCGGACCAGGTTCCGGTAAGACGATTGATATCGAAGAGTTGGACCAGCATCTGGGCGTAGAGCCGGATGCCTCCCTGTCCGACGCGGCGCTTCAAGCCTTTGGCGGTCGTGCTGGCCCCGCGCAGGCAGGCCTGCGCCGCGCATTGGCCGAGGGCGAAAGCGCTGTCATGGCCGTGCGGATGGTTTCGATCCATCTCGGAAAACTGCGCCGGATCAATGTGTTGCAAGCAAACGGCAGCGGCGCAAAAGAAGCCGCCAAGGCCGCAGGCGTTTTCTGGAAGCAGGAAGCTGAAATGCTGCGACAGGCCCGAAGCTGGCGTCTCGAAGCGCTCGACGAGGTGCTGAACAGCGTCAATATCGCGGATGTCGCCACCAAGACGACCGGTATGCCCGAGCACCTGATCGCAGAGCGCCTGCTGCTCGAAATAGGTGCCCGCGCTCGCCGCATGGGCCTTTAACCGCGGTGTGACATCCGGCGGAAAGCGGGCTTGTTCATCGCGGCGGCTTCTCGCTGCAACTGTTTTTCCAGCGATTTGGCGTCCATACCGCTGCCGATGCCTTGAGCCTTGGTCTTAGCTGCCTTCTTGGCAGCCAGAGCGCGACGCATGGTTTCAGCTTGGGTCGGTTTGGGGGATTGTTCGGTCATACCGTGGCTCATAGCACAACGGGCCCCGAAAGGCCCGTCGCCTAGAGATTGATGGAACGCGGGGTTAACCGCGCATCAAACGACGGCAAAGGTCGTCGAGCTGCTCAAGCGTCGAATAGTTCAACGTAATCACGCCCTTACCGCCATTATCAGCCAGCGCGACCTTGAGGCCCAGCGCGTCCGACAGGTCTTGCTCGAGTGCGGCGATATCCGCCGCGCCTTCGCTGTTAACCGGAGCCTTGGGCTTGGAAACCTTCGGACCTTCAGCCGATTTACGCGCTAGCATTTCGGTCTGGCGGACGTTCAAGCCCTTGGAAATGATCTCATCGGCCAGTTCCAGTGGGTTTGGCGCAGTGATCAGAGCGCGCGCGTGACCCGCCGTCAGTCGGCCATGGACAACGTGTTCGCGAATGACGGGCGGCAGTTGCAGCAGACGAAGCGTGTTGGCAACGTGGGAGCGGCTCTTGCCCACTACGCCGGCGACAGCATCCTGCGTACGGCCGAACTTTTCCATCAATTGGGCGTAGGCGTTGGCCTCTTCCATGGGGTTGAGGTCGGCACGCTGAACGTTCTCGATGATGCCGACTTCCAGCACCTCGACGTCGTCCATCTCGCGAACAACGACCGGAACCGAGGTGACGCGGGCAGCCTGCGCCGCACGCCAGCGACGCTCACCCGCGATGATCTGATAAACGCCCGGCTCGCCCGGCTGGCTGCGCACGAGGATCGGCAGCAGCACGCCTTTGTCGCGGATCGACGCCGTCAGTTCGTCGAGGTCTTCCTTTTTGAAGACCTTACGCGGCTGATCCGGATTGGGCTTCAGGTTCTCGATCGGCACACGGTGTACGCCAGCGGGCGCCGACGCAGCGGCGTCCACGGCCACAGCTTCCTGTGCGTTTTCACCCAGAAGGGCCGAAAGCCCCCGTCCCAGACCGCGTTGACGTTCAGACAAGATACGGATTCCGCTATTGTTTTTACTTAAGCCGCGAGTACTTCGCGACGTTGACGTTCGCGGGCGACGACTTCGCGCGCCAGCTTGAGATAGGCTTGGCTACCTGCACACTTCAAATCGTAGATCAGGGCAGGCTTGCCGTACGACGGTGCCTCAGACACGCGCACATTACGCGGAATGACGCTTTCGTAAACCTTGTCGCCAAAGTGCGAGCGCACATCGGCAGCCACCTGACCCGACAGGGCGTTGCGGCGGTCATACATCGTCAGCACCAGGCCCTGAATCTCCAGCGACGGGTTCAGGTTCTGTTTCACCATATCGATAGTGCGCATCAACTGGGTCAGACCTTCGAGCGCAAAGAACTCGCACTGCAGCGGCACCAGTACAGCGTCAGCCGCCGCCATGGCGTTCAGTGTCAAAAGGTTCAGCGAGGGCGGGCAATCGATCAGAACGTAGTCGAATGCTCGCTCGCCGTTCGCACCCTGCGCTTCCAGCGCATCGCGCAGACGGTAGGAGCGACGGTCAGCTTGGCTGAGTTCGATTTCCACGCCGGACATATCTGGATCGGACGTCACGATAAACAGGCCGGGAACAGCCGTCTCGACAGCCGTCTCATCAATCGAGCGGCCGTCGACGATCACGTCGTAAATGGTCACGCGACGGGTTTCACGTGGAACGCCCAGACCCGTCGAGGCATTGCCCTGCGGGTCCATGTCCACGATCAGAACCTTCTCACCAATCGCAGCCAGCGCGGTGCCGAGGTTGATCGCCGTGGTAGTTTTACCCACCCCGCCCTTTTGATTGGAAACCGCGAGGACGCGGGTCGTTTTCGGTTTAGCGGACACGACGCAAACTCCCCACTGAAACGATACGGCCACGCGCATCGCTGCGAGAGACCGTCAGGTCAGAGTCAAAATGCCAGACAGTGGCTGCCTGTTTCAACTCAGCTTCGGCCTTCTCGCCCTTGAGGAACAGACCTTTTGCACCGCGTTGGAAGTAGGGCTGTGCATAACCGAGTAATTTCTCCATCGGGGCCACGGCGCGCGCGGTCACGATGTCGACCTTAACCTGCTGCTCTTCGGCGCGACCATTGATCACGGTCGCGGGCAGGTTCAGTGCATCGACGACTGTTTGCAGGAAGCGACAACGCTTGCCCAAGGAGTCGATTAGCCAGACATGGCCGCCGTCGACGCCCTTCATCATGATGGCCAGGACGACACCCGGGAAGCCAGCCCCTGCCCCCAAATCGGCCCACGTCGTGGCCGCAGGTGCGAGGGAGAGCAGTTGCGCGCTGTCCCAAGCGTGGCGGTTCCAGAAGTCAGGAATGGTGTCCGGACCGACGAGGTTCATCACCTCATTGGCCTCGGTCAGCATATCAAGGAAGGCTTTCAGGTCCTCGATCTGGACATCGGACGCCCCGGTATCGGCACGGAATTTATCAATAGCGTTCATTAGTTCCGAAATCCGAAATCAGGCGACAACAGTGGCCAAGTCAGCAGCTACGGCGCGAGCCTTTTTCACGTGAGCCAAAAGAGCCGTCAACGCGCCCGGCGTCATGCCCTCGATGCGGCCCGCTTGACCCAAGGTCTGCGGACGGATCATCGACAGCTTCTCGCGCACTTCATTGGACAGTGCGCCGATAGATGCATAGTCCAGATCCGCTGGGAGGGTCAGCCCCTCCTCTCGACGAAGGTCCTCGGCATCCTGCGCCTGACGGTCCAGATAGCTAGCATAGGTCGCGTCGATGACGATCTGCTCACGCACCGACTTCGGCCAGTCCGAAATCTCCGGCTTGGCGCTGACGAACTGATCGAGCGTGACGTTCGGGTACGACAGCAGATCTCGGATGGATCGGCGTTGACCATCGGCATTGACCGCGATGCCCAATTCGCCCGCTTCCTTCGGCGTAAACCGTGTTTCACGTGAAACACGGTTCGCCGAGTATAACCAGTCTGCCTTCTCCAGCCATACCTTGGCACGTTCAGTGCCAACAACTCCGGCATAAATACCAAGCTGAGTGAGGCGGGCATCGGCATTATCTGCACGTAGCGTCAGGCGGTATTCCGCGCGGCTCGTGAACATACGATAGGGTTCGGTGACGCCACGCGTGACCAGATCATCGATCATCACGCCGATGTAGGCCTCGTCACGTCCGAAGACGATGGGATCCTTGCCAGACACGGCCCGCGCGGCGTTCATGCCCGCCATCAAGCCCTGGGCCCCCGCCTCTTCATAGCCGGTCGTGCCGTTGATCTGCCCCGCCAGATAAAGGCCCGGACGCTTCTTCACCTCGAGCGCGGGCGTCAGTTCGCGGGGGTCAACGTAATCATACTCAATGGCATAGCCGTAGCGGAACACCTCGACATTCTCCAGACCCGGCATGGTGCGCAGGAAGGCCATCTGCGTGGCGTCGGATACTGAAGTAGAAATACCGTTGGGATAGACCGTCGGATCGTCCAGACCTTCCGGTTCGAGGAAGACTTGATGGCTTGCCTTGTCTGCGAAACGCACGACCTTGTCCTCGATCGAGGGGCAGTAACGCGGCCCGCGACCGGACAGACGCCCACCATAAACCGCGCTCTCTCCGAGATTTTCGGAGATGATGCGGTGGGTTTCTTCGGTCGTATAGGTCACGCCGCATGCGATCTGCGGGACTTCGATTTTGTCAGTGAGAAAGGAGAACGGTACAGGCTCGGCGTCCGCCTCCTGCTTCTCGAGGCGATCCCATGCGATGGTGCGGCCATTCAGCCGCGCCGGCGTGCCCGTCTTTAATCGTCCCATCATAAGATCGGCCGAATGCAGGCTCGCCGCCAAACCGACCGATGGGTCATCGCCATAACGGCCTGCCGCAATGCGCAGATCCCCGCGGTGGATCACACCGTTCAGGAAGGTGCCCGTCGTGAGAACCACGGCCCCTGCCCTGATCGTTTCGCAAGTGCCCGTCACCACGCCGACCACGCGATTACCATCAAGGATCAGGCTCTCGGCGGTCGCGCCCATAAGGGTCAGGTTCGGGTAGTTCGCCAGCTCTTCCTGCATGGCCAGTCGATACAGCTTGCGGTCAATCTGGCTACGCGGGCCCTGCACCGCTGCGCCTTTGGAGCGGTTCAGCAGACGGAACTGGATGCCCGACTTGTCGCCAAGTCTTGCCATCACGCCGTCAAGCGCGTCGATTTCGCGAACCAGATGCCCCTTGCCCAATCCGCCGATTGCCGGATTGCAGCTCATCTCGCCGATGGTTTCCAGCTTTTGGCTGAGCAGCAGGGTGCGAGCGCCAACGCGCGCGGCCGCCGTAGCGGCTTCGCAACCGGCGTGTCCGCCGCCGATTACGACGACATCAAAGCTATGGTCAGGGGTCGTGGTCATGCGCGATCACATAGTGCATCGGGGCGGAAATCTCCACCTCGAGGCCGCAGTTAAAGTTTCACGTGAAACGGCTATTTACCGATGCAGAACGAAGAAAACACTTCACCTAGAACATCTTCGACACCGATAGCTCCAGTAACACGTGAAAGCGCGTCGCTGACTCGACGAAGGTCGTCCCCCGCCATTTCAGGTGCCACATCAAGAGCGCGGCGTGCCTGGTGAGCCGCCTCAAGTGCCTCGACAAGACGGCGGCGATGGCGTTCTCGGGTCACGGCGGGGAAATCCGCGCCGCTCAGATCACGCGCCAGTCGAGTGGCCAGCCACTGGTGCAAAGCGTCCATCCCCTGCCCCGAGACGGTGCTGAGAGACAGATGTTCGATGTCATCCTTGGGCGTGACAGCCCCAAGATCGGACTTGTTCAGAACCTGAAGATCGCCGGGCTTGATGTAGTCAGCGGCAGGATCATCACCGACGGTTTGTGGCGACCGCACCCAGATGCGCAGGTCGGCGTTTTCCGCCCGCGCTCGTGCACGGCGAATACCTTCGGCCTCCACCACATCATCGCTATCTCGCAGGCCAGCCGTGTCCGACAGGGTGACAGCATAACCGCCGATCACGATGTCGGCGTCGAGCACATCACGCGTGGTGCCAGCGATGGGCGTCACAATCGCCGCTTCGCGTGCGGTCAGCGCGTTGAAGAGCGACGACTTACCGGCATTGGTCTCGCCCAGAAGAACGATGCGATAACCTTCACGGACGCGGCGACCGCGGTCGGAGTCTGCCAATGCAGCCTGAAGGTCCGCGATGAACTTATCGAGTACCGGACCTGCCGTACGCGCCAGATTGTCCGGAACGTCCTCGTCCGGAAAATCAATCTCGGCTTCGACGAGGCTCATGGCCTTCAGAAGGTCCGCACGGAAGGTGGCATAGGTTTGCGACAGGGCACCGTCCAACTGGCCCAAGGCCTGAGCTTTCTGGGCGTTGGTTTCAGCGTCGATAAGGTCGGCCACGGCTTCGGCTTGTGCCAAGTCCATGCGGCCATTTTGGAAGGCGCGACGCGTGAACTCGCCAGCCTCGGCGGGACGAAGGCCGAGACCGATCAGAGCCTCTCCCATCGCCTCGATGACCGCCCTGCCCCCATGCAGGTGGAGTTCAGCCGTGTCCTCACCCGTGTAGGAGTTCGGGCCAACGAAAAACAAGACCAAGGCCTGATCGATCAGTTGCTCTTGCCAACGCAGGTTGCGCACGCTGGCCAAGCGGGGCTTGACCGTGCCCACGCCCAACCCCTTCAGTACTTCTGCGGTGGCAGGTCCGGAGATGCGGATAATGGCAACAGCCCCGCGACCGGGCGGGGTCGCAAGGGCGAAAATCGTATCGGTCATGTCAGAAGATTAGCTCTTGGTCGTGCCGCCTGTGACGGCGGCTTCCATCAGGCGACGGAACTGATCCTGAGCCTGAACACCGAAATTAGCCCATGATTTCATAAGCTCATCCGGCTGCATCGCGGTGATGTTCTCGGCCATACGCTTCTGTATTTCCGCGACCAGTTGGTCGTTGAGAGGAGCGACATCGGGAAGGCCGAGGAAGGCGCGTGCCTCCTGCGGGGTGCACTCAACTTCGACGTTGATCTTCATACGATGCGCTCCTCTGTTTCACGTGAAACACGGTTATGCCTGGTATGGCCAAGCTTGCCGTTAGGTGTTCATAGACTGGAAGAAGTCCGAGTTGTTCTTCGACTGGCGCAGCTTGTCGAGCAGGAACTCGATGGCATCCTGCGGACCCATCGGGTTCAGGATACGACGCAGGACGTAGGTCTTGGTCAGTTGGTCCTTCGGCGTGATCAGGTCTTCCTTACGGGTACCCGACTTAAGAACATCGATGGCCGGGAAGATGCGCTTGTCAGCGACCTTACGGTCCAGAACGATTTCCGAGTTACCGGTGCCCTTGAACTCTTCGAAGATCACTTCGTCCATGCGCGAGCCGGTATCGATCAGAGCGGTGGCGATGATGGTCAGCGAACCACCCTGCTCCACGTTACGGGCGGCACCGAAGAAGCGCTTCGGACGCTGCAGGGCGTTGGCATCCACACCACCGGTCAGGACCTTGCCCGACGACGGCACGGTGGCGTTGTAGGCCCGGCCCAGACGGGTGATCGAGTCCAGCAGGATCACAACGTCCTTCTTGTGCTCGACCAGACGCTTGGCCTTTTCGATGACCATTTCAGCCACGGCGACGTGACGCGATGCCGGCTCGTCGAAGGTCGAGGCGACAACCTCACCCTTCACGGTGCGCTGCATGTCGGTCACTTCTTCCGGACGCTCGTCGATCAGCAGAACGATGAGGAAAACTTCCGGATGGTTCTTCTCGATCGACTTGGCGATGTTCTGCAGCATCACGGTCTTACCGACGCGCGGCGGTGCCACGATCAGGCAACGTTGACCTTTACCCAGCGGCGCAACGATGTCGATCACACGACCCGAGCGATCTTTCAGCGTCGGGTCCTGAATTTCCATGTTAAGACGCTCTTCCGGATAGAGCGGCGTCAGGTTGTCGAACAGGACCTTGGTCTTGACCATCTCCGGATCTTCGAAGTTGATCGTGTCGACCTTCAGCAGAGCAAAGTAGCGCTCGCCTTCACGCGGACCGCGCACGGCACCGTGGACGGTATCACCTGAACGCAGACCGAAGCGGCGGATCTGCGACGGCGAGACATAGACGTCATCCGGACCCGGCAGATAGTTGGCGTCCGGGCTGCGCAGGAAGCCAAAGCCGTCGGGCAGGATTTCCAGAACACCCGAAGCAATGATCTCGACTTCTTCGTCAGCGAGGGTCTTCAGAATGGCGAACAGCAGGTCCTGCTTACGCAGGTTGCCGGCGTTCTCGATGTCCAGACCTTCGGCGAAGGCGACCAGTTCTTCCGGCGTCTTCTCGTTCAGCTCTTGCAGGGTGATGCGACCGTTGGGGCCTTGCGGCTCGCCGTCGTCGTCGTCTTCCTCTGCCGTCGTGTCGATGCCGGTGTAGTCATTCTCGATGACTTCCTCGGCTTCGGCGGGCTGGTCAGCTTCGCTCGACGCAGGTTTGACACCACCGAGTGTTAAGGTGCGGCGCGGGCGCACATCTTGATTTTCAGCAGCGTTTTCAACGACTTCGTTTTCAGGCGTATCGGTCATGATGCAGGCTCATATGCACAGCCGCACGCGCCTTGCGGGCGCACGGTTGGCTATTATCGCAAATTATACGGCCAGGGCCGGATAGGGAGAGACAGCCGGTCCCGAGCGCCAAGCGGTCAGGGGCTATCGAAAGAGAGGCACCGCGCTGTCACTGACCCCACGGTTCACCTCAGCGAAACCACGGATCGCCCCTGCGGGTCAAGGTGCCTTAAGGTTTTAGGCACCCCACTCCATCGTCACAGCCAGAACCATGACAATGGCAATCAGGAACGGGATTTCATTGGTCATGCGCCAGAACTTGCCCGAGCGGGTGGACGTGCCGGCGGCGATCTTCTTACGGCTGGCGGCAAGGAAACCGTGCCAGCCCAGAAGCGCCACAACGCCCAGAAGCTTGATCATCATCCACGGCTGATGCGCGAACGAGAAGTCTGCCCCCTCGCCCGAGCGGAACCAGAACAGGCTGATGCCGAAGATCAGCGACAGGATCATCGCCGGATTGATGATGATGCGCAGCAGCTTGGTTTGCCACGTGCGCAGCAGGGTTTGCATTTCCGAACGCAGCGGCTCCGGCTTTTCGTTCTGCTCGGCATCATAGGCGTACAGGCGTGGCAGATAGAGCATGCCGCTCATCCACGCGATCACAGCAATGATGTGCAGGCCACGGGCCAGATCATAGGCGTTCATTCAGCTTCCCCAAGGCGGCTCAGGCGACGTCGACCGAAAGGGTCGAAACCATTGCCGGATTTGCATAGCGGTTGTCACAGGCACAACTGCCATTACCACACCGCGCCGTTTGTCCGCCCAAAATTGTCAGGGTTTCCTGCGTGAGGGCACCGATGAAATCGGCATCCGGACCCACGGCAGGAGCGCGAAGATAGGGCGCACAGCCCACTTCGTGAGCCAGTTCGCCGTATTCGATATCCAGCTCGACCAGCGTTTCGATATGCTCCGAAACAAAGGCGATCGGCACCACCAAAGCGCCCACACCATCGGCAGCGGCCTGTTTGATCGCATCTGGCGTTGCGGGCCCCAACCATTCCATCCGCCCGACCTTGGACTGATAGCAGATCGCCCAATCCCTCAGCCCCAGTTTAGCCACCACCGCTGCGACCGTCGCCTCGACCTGCGCCTGATAGGGATCGCCCTTCGCGACCAGTTTGGACGGAATACCGTGCGCCGAGAACAGGACGCGCACTGGCTTTCCATCAGCCTTGGCCAAGGTCTCCCGGATCATGCGGGCCTGGGCAGCAATAAAGCCTTCGGATTGCGGATAGCAGCAGACTACGTGCTCGGTACCCGAACCCTTATAGGTTTCGCGCCACAGCTTCAGCGACGATGCCGTCGTAGTGGTCGAATATTGCGGGTAAAGCGGCAGGAAGACCACTTCGTCAGGCTTGAACGCCTCGACAGCGCGGGCCGCCTCTTCCGTGAACGGGTGCCAATAGCGCATGGCGATGAACACCCGTGTCTCGTCCTGCGGCAGACTTGCGTTCAGTTGCACTTCCAGCGCCTCGGCCTGTTTGCGGGTCTCCGGCAGCAGCGGCGAGCCGCCGCCCATCAGCGCATAGTTCTCCTGCGCCGGCTTTTCGCGGCGGCTGGAGATCAGCTTGGCCAAGGGCGTGCGGAAGATACCCGGCAATCCGATGATCGCGGGATCATTGAACAGGTTGAACAGGAACGGCTTGACGCTGTCGGGGCCATCCGGTCCGCCCAGATTGGCCAACACCACCGCAATGCGGCGGCCGGACCCCGATTTCAGTGGTGTGACCGGCATGGGCTTATTGCGCTCCGATACGCTTCAAGACTTGCTCGACATGCGCAATCGGCACGTCGGGCGTGATGCCGTGACCAAGGTTGAACACCCAGGGCCCCTGCCCCCAGGCTTCCATCAACTGGTCGACACGTCGGTCCAGCTGATCCCCCCCGACCCGAAGCAACATGGGATCCAGCGCCCCTTGGATCGGTTTGATCTGCTGCACCCGCTTACCCACTTCCAGCGGACAGGCGGTGTCCAGCGCCACGGCGTCGACATCGCACTCGGCAGCATAGCGTTCGGCCAGAGCGGCTGATCCGCGCGGGAAACCCATCAGCGGTACAGTCACGCCCAGTTCGCGAGCGCGAGCGACCAGCTTCTGGTGGGGTTTCAGAACCAGCGTCTCGAACAGATCGTCGGGCAGGCCCTCGGCCCAGCTTTCGAAGATCTTGAGCACCATGGCCCCCGCATCCTGCTGCATCTTCAAATAATACGCGGTGCTTTCGATAAGTGCGTCCAATACGCCCTCGACCTTTTTCGGATCGGCATAGGCATAGGCGCGAGCCGCAGCGCGTTCGCCCTTACCGATGGTCCGGGCCTCTCCGTCCAGCATATAGGTCGCAACGGTCCAGGGAGCCCCTGCAAAGCCGATGAGCGTCTTGGACGGGTCCAACTGCGCACGGACCAATGAAAGGCTCTCACCGACGCTTGAGAGGGCGTTACCGGCCTCTGGAGCCAGCGCCATCATCTGTTCCACCGAAGGCATAGCCCCCAGACGTGGACCTTCGCCGGCCTCGAACCAGACCTTTTGGCCTAGTGCTCCCGGGATCAGCAGGATGTCCGCAAAGATGATCGCAGCGTCAAACCCGTAACGACGCATGGGCTGCATCGTCGCTTCGGCGGCCATCTCCGGGTTCAGGCAGAACGAGATGAAGTCCGGCGCCTTGGCCCGCAGCTCACGATATTCGGGCAGGTGACGGCCTGCCTGACGCATGAACCATACGGGAGGACGCTCGGTTTTCTGGCCCTGAAGAGCCTGGATCATAAGAGGGGTGCTCATGACCAAAGGCTTTAACGTTCCCCAAGCCCCAAGCTCAATCTCAAATCGAAATTATAAAAATTAGAATTGGAAGTTGGAATTAGGGCGGGGGACGACGGGGACAGTTTTTCGTTGTCCCGTCGGTGGAAGATGTTTTCCTAGCCTCGGCGAGAACGATTCCAGCGGGGAGGATAGCCCTGTGTGGATAACGGGGAAAACCCGTGAAACACCCGATCCAATTGGGCTCTCCTCTGGGCGCCGTTGTGGGTGAGTCTTTGGGCGCCAAAATTGGACATCAAATGTTGCCCACAGCATGGGATAGATAACTGGCGCCCAATTTGACGAGCGGGGCGCCGTTCATGACTTTGGCGCCCGATCTTCATGGGCACCGTCGCTGGCACCACCGAACCCCCAATTCGGCGCCCAGAAATCGAAAAATGGCGCCTAGGGTTTTCCACATGGTCAGGGCGCCGTTTCGGCGGGTATGGGCGCCACGGCGCAAACGGGGCTAGAACAACGTCACCCGTCTTTTGGCCGCTCAAGGATGCCTTATGAGCCCTGCCCGCCCACCCGGTTCATCGCGTATCGCGACCTATTTCCACGTCCATCTGGTGTCGGATTCCACCGGGGAGACGCTGAATGCGATGGCCAAGGCCGTGGTGGCCCGCTTTGATGGCGTCATCCCCATCGAGCACATCTACGCTCTGGTGCGCTCTGAAAAGCAGATGGAAGAGGTGCTGACCGAAGTGGCGGATGCGCCGGGCCTCGTGTTGCACACGGTGGTCGACCGCGACCTTCGCGAGCAGTTGGAGCGCGGATGCAAAAGCCTCGGCATCCCACAGATCGGTGCGCTGGACCCGTTGATTATGGCGCTGTCGCATTATCTGGGCGCAGACGTTTCCACGCGTGTCGGGGCGCAGCACGCACTCGATACCGGCTATTTCAATCGTATGAGTGCGCTGGATTACGCCATCGCCCACGATGACGGTCAGGGCTCGCTGCATGAGCTGGAAGAGGCCGACGTGGTTTTGTGCGGCGTCAGCCGGACATCCAAGACCCCGACCTGTATCTATCTGGCGCATCGCGGCATTCGCGCAGCCAATGTGCCTTTGGTGCCGGGATCCGAAGATGGATCACGGTTGGAGGGTTTGAAGAACCCGCTGGTGATCGGCCTTACGGTGGCACCGGACCGACTGATCCAGATCCGTCGCAACCGTCTGGATAGCCTCAATCAAGGGCAAACCACCGACTATGTCGATCACGATGCCGTCCGTGCGGAAATCATCAAAGCGCGACGTGATTTCGAGCGTCGCGGCTGGCCAGTTATCGATGTGACCCGTCGTTCTGTCGAAGAAACGGCTGCGGCCATCGTCAATCTAGTGAATGCACGGCGCAATCGCCGCATTGGAGTACCTTCATGACCCCTGCCCGCTTTATTCTCGCTTCCAAGAGCGCGGCACGTCGCGAGGTTTTGACCAATGCGGGCGTGACGTTTGAAGTGCAGGTCGCGGGCGTGGACGAAGATGCCCTGAAGACGCCGGGCGTCGATCCGCGCCAGTTGGCTATCGATCTGGCCAAGGCCAAGGCCTTAGCTGTCTCGGCACAACATCCGGATGCGGTGGTTTTGGGCGCCGACCAGACGCTCGCCTTTGACGGTGGTCTGGTGTCCAAGGCCCTTAATCTGGATCAGGCCAAGGCCCGTCTGGCGTCGATGCGCGGGCTGCCTCATCAGCTTCACTCAGGCGTAGCGCTGGCTCAAGGTGGCGAAATCCTCTGGGCCGATGCGGACACCGCCCACATGGTGGTGCGTGATTTCTCGGACGCCTTCCTTGATGCCTATATTGCGCATGAAGGCGACGAACTGTTGCACTGCGTCGGCTCCTATCGCCTCGAAGGCATGGGTTCCCAGTTGTTCGACAAGGTGGACGGCGACTATTTCACCGTTCTTGGCATGCCGTTGTGGCTGGTGCTGGACAAGCTGCGAGAGTTCAAGGTGTTGCCCGAATGAGCCGGATCAGTGGTCGCGTGGAACTCGCGGGCGTGGTCGGTCAGCCGATCGGGCATAGCCTTAGCCCCGCCATTCATAACGGTTGGCTGGAGGCGGCGGGCATCGATGGCACTTATGCAGCTTTTGGTCCGAAGGATGCTGTTGGATTTGAAGCTCTTCTCGCTGCTGGGCGCGCCGGCCTGATCACCGGCGTCAATGTCACGGCCCCTTTTAAAGAGCAGGCATTTGCCGCCTGCGATCAGGTGTCGGACGCTGCGCAGCTGGTGCGCTCTGCAAATATTCTGGTCTTTAAGGATGGCGCAATCCACGGAGATAGCTCCGACGGGCGCGGCGTTCTGAATGCCCTGACCGAACAGGCTTCCGCGTTGTCATTAGATGGCGCGAAGGTCGTCCTGTTGGGTGCCGGCGGTGCCAGTCGTGCAGCAGCGGGGGCACTTGTCGAGGCAGGGGCCAAGGTCTCCATCCTGAACCGGACCCGTGAACGGGCACAGGTACTGGCGGACGATATGGGCGGGCGCGTCGATGTGGCGGATACCGAGGCCGACACCTATGACGCCGACCTTGTGATCAATGCCCTCAGCGTGCCGCCGACCTATAACCTGTCGCAGCTCAAAGCCGGGGCGGTGGTGATGGATATGACCTATCGCCCGCTGATCACGCCCTTCCTTCAGGCCGCGCGGGATCGCGACCTGACCATCGTCGATGGCTTGGCCATGTTGATCGGGCAGGCCGTCCCTTCGTTCGAAGCCTTCTTTGGCCAAAGCCCCCCTTCGCTGGATATCCGCCGCACTGTGATGGATTTGCTCGGAGAAAAAGCATGATCATTCTGGGTCTGACGGGCGGCATTGGCATGGGCAAGTCCACCACCGCCAACTTCCTGCGCGAAGAAGGTGCGGTGGTTTGGGACGCGGACGCTGCTGTTCACCGTCTGTACGCCAAGGGCGGCGAGGCTGTTGCGGCGATTGCCGAGGCCTTCGGCGAAGACGTCATCGTTGATGGCGCAGTGGATCGCGCCAGACTGGCGGCGGTTCTAGGAAAAGAACACGCGCTATTTCAAAAGCTTGATAATATCGTGCACCCCATGGTGATCCACGATCGCATGCAGGCGCTGGAGTCCGCAAAGGCTCAAGGTGTCCGCCTGTTCGTGGTCGATATTCCGCTTTTGTTCGAAATTGGAGCGGACGCCCATGTCGTGGCGTCTATTCTGGCCTCTGCTCCTGCCGAGGTTCAGAAGGAACGCGTTTTGGCGCGCCCCGGCATGACGCTGGAGCGTTTCGAGGCCATCATATCGCGACAGATGCCCGATGCCGAAAAACGCAAACGGGCCGACTTCATCGTCGAGACGGCGGAAGGATTTGAAGCCGCCCACGCCCGTGTGAAGCAGATCGTAGAAACGGTACTTGATCCGGACTGGAAACGCGCACCCAGAGGGGTTTCTTCCGACGTTCAATCGGGGCAATAGAAGTCATGCGTGAAATCGTCCTCGATACCGAAACCACCGGCTTTGATCCCAAGTCGGGCGACCGCCTGATAGAAGTGGGCTGTATCGAGATCGTCGACCTGTTGCCGACGGGCAGGACCTATCACTGCTATGTCAATCCCGAGC
Source organism: Brevundimonas pishanensis (assembly GCF_022750635.1). Classification (GTDB taxonomy): domain Bacteria; phylum Pseudomonadota; class Alphaproteobacteria; order Caulobacterales; family Caulobacteraceae; genus Brevundimonas; species Brevundimonas pishanensis. Next base: position 333,449 of record NZ_JAJKBG010000001.1, read on the forward strand.
GTTCGATCCCTGCGGACGCTATCAAGGTTCACGGCATCACCGACGACATGGTCAAGGATGCGCCCATCTTCGCCAAGATGGCTGACGAGTTTCTCGATTTCATCGGCGATGCGCCGCTGATCGCGCACAACGCTGCGTTCGACCGGAACTTCATCGACTGGGAGCTGTTGCTGGCGCACAAGCCGATCACCGGCGAGCCGCGCTGGATCGACACGCTGGCGATTGCGAAGTCCAAGTTTCCCGGTCAGCCCAATACGCTGGATGCGCTGTGTAAGCGTTACAAGATTTCGCTGGCCGACCGGACCTATCACGGCGCTCTTATCGACGCCCGTCTGCTGGCCGAGGTTTATCTGGAGCTACGCGGTGGCAAGGAGCGGACGTTTGATCTGGGCGGTGGTGCCGTCAGCCAGACGGGCGTTCCGCTGGTGCAGGGACGCACTGACTACGGGCCACGACCGCGACCCCTAGCCTCACGCCTGACACCGCAGGAAGACGCTGACCACCGCGCTTTCCTTGCCAAATGGGTAAAGGACCCTCTTTGGACCCGTTTCGGCGTGGAACCGGCCGCAAAGGAAGACGCCTAACTAAAAGGCCCGCCGCGTGGTGCGGCGGGCCTTTATTATTGCTTGATCGCGAAAGATCAGGCCTGACCGGTTTCGGCCGGAGCGCCTGCGATCTGCTGCTGGCGGGCCACATAGATGGCCGCAAAGTCGATCGGGTCGACCATGAACGGCGGGTAGAAACCACCGTCGGCGGTAGCCTGGGCGATGATCTGGCGCGCGAACGGGAACAGGTAGCGCGGGCATTCAATCAGCAGCATCGGCTCGATGTCTTGCGGTGCCACACCCGACAGGGCGAACAGACCACCGTAAACCAGCTCGACTTGGAAGACCGGCGACTGGTCTTCGGCCGAAGCCTTGACCGACAGCTTCAGTTCAACCTCGAACAGGCCGTCCGGACGACCGGCAGCGTTCATTTCCACGCCCATATCGATGGCAGGCTTGCCCTCGATGCGCAGGCTTTCCGGAGCCTTCGGGTTCTCGAACGACAGGTCGCGAACGTATTGGGTGAGGATGCGGAAGCCCGGACCTTGCGGCTGGCCGCCAGCCTGATCGGCTTGCGGGTTTTGGCCGTTGGCGTCGGCGGGCTGCGTTGCGTCAGTCATTTCGAAAGGCCGTCTCTAAAAATGCGAAGTGCCCCGATCAGGGCAGGTTTGAGGCGTCGCGGTAGCACGTTGAGACTATCGGTCGCAACGGTAGGTGAAACGACACAAGCCTGCTTTGCCTTGCGTCGGTCCTAATCGCCCCCTAATCACAAGATAACTTTGACGGCATCGACAGAGGTTTCGCCTGATCGCAGGCGGGAATTCTCGGGGGTGTTGTCAGCACGCCAAGGACAAATGACCTTGGCCGGATACACTAAGGAATGACGACGTCGTGACCTTCCAGATCGTGCTTTTCGCCGTCATCGCGGCGGTGCTTCTGTTCCAGCTTTATAACGTATTGGGCAAGAAGGTCGGGCGCCAGCCCGAGGACAACGCTAAAAAGGCCAAGGCCAAGGGCATGATCGTGACACCCGGTCTGCCCGGCTCGGTCGATCCCAAGACCACGGCAGTGCCGACGGTTGACCCCGCATTGGTCGCCGCTGTTGCCGGTCTAAAAGAGCGTGATCCGGCCTTTGATCCTGCGCGTTTCGTGGACGGAGCCCGCCAGGCCTATGAGACGATTGTGCGGGCCTATGCTCGTGGTGATCGCGAAGCCCTGCGTCCCCTGTTGACCGAGAAGGTCATGGGCTCGTTCGACGCCGGTATTACCCAGCGCGAGGCTACCGGTCAGACCGAGGCATTGGAACTGGTAGCTCCGCCGCGCGCCGATATTGAACTGGGCACTGTGGAAGGCGACGTTGCCAAGGCCCGCGTCCGCTTCCTCGCGGAAGTGCGCAATACGATTACGGCCGCTTCGGGTGAAACCCATGTCGAGGAGCGCCGCACGGCAGAGGTCTGGACCTTCGAGCGCCGCCTCGGGTCGCAAGACCCAAACTGGGCGCTTGCCAAGGTCGAGGCGGCTACGGCCTGATGCAGATGACGGGCGGTATCAGTAGCGTTTCAGGTTTGCGTTTCAGGGCACTCGGCAAGGGAGCCATCGGATCTGCGCTGCTGATGCTGGCGGCGGCCTGCGCCTCTTCGCCCAAGGTGCCTACCCTGCCCTATCCGGGCCAACCAGTACCGCCTGTCTATTATCCGCCGGCAACCCAGCCGCCGGCACAGACGGGTCCTGTGCCTTATCCGGTCCCCCAGCCCTATGGCGTTGCGCTGGCCCAACTTCCGGGTTGGGACCACGAGGACCATCAGGCTGCGCTGAGGGTCTATGCCGAGGGCTGCGGAGTTCTTCGCACGCCCTATCAGGCCTGCCAGCAGGCTAAGGCCCTGATGGCCAGCTACCCGCACCCCTCCGCTGCGACGGCCAGATCGTTCCTCGAGCAATGGTTCGTCGCTATCGAAGTGCGAAACGAGGATGGCTCGAACGGGCTTTTGACGTCCTATTTCGCGCCTGAATATCCGGCCCGCACTGTACCGGACCAAGAATTCGACAGCCCCGTTCTCAGCCGCCCTGCCAACCTTGCGTCGGTGGGGGATCGCCGAGCTATCGAGGCTGGTTCGGCCCAGTCCCAAGCGCTGGCGTGGATGCGCGCCGAAGACCTGTTCTTCCTGCAAATCCAGGGCTCGGGTAATTTGACCTTCCCTGACGGGCGCAGGATGCGCGCGGCCTACGCTGCCGATAACGGCCAACGGTTCGTCGGTATTGCGCGTCCCATGGCCGAGCGCGGCCTGCTGCCCCAGAACGGTACTTCGGGAGACGCTATTCGGGGCTGGCTGGCGCAAAACCGAGGGCCCATTGCCCGCGAGGTCATGCAGCTCAATCCGCGCTACATCTTCTTTGCGGTCACGCCCGATGACGGACGCGAAGCGGTAGGGGCGGCCAATATTCCCCTGCACGTAAGACGCTCTATCGCGGTTGATCCGTCCAAATGGTCCTATGGCGAGGCTGTATGGATCGAGGCGGATGGCGGAAATCTTCGCGGCGCGCGTGGCAGCTATCGCGGTCTGATGATGGCATTGGACACCGGATCGGCCATCCGCGGTCAGGTACGCGCCGACCTCTATATGGGCACCGGCGATGCCGCAGGGGCCGAAGCGGGCACCGTCAGGCACCCGCTTCGTATGTGGCGACTGGCACCGCGCCAGTAGTCGGTTTTAGCGACGTTTAAGCCCACCCAGCACACCGCGAAGCAGTTCGCGGGTGATGGTAGATCCTGCAGTCCTCATGACCGACTTCAGCAGGGCTTCGGTCGGGGTTTGCCGGCTTGAAGCCTTGCGGGCCGGTGCGCGCGGGGCAGCCTTTGCTGCCTCTTTTTCCTGCTTGGTGCGTAGTTTTTCGGTCTCGGCGGCCTGCTTTTGCTCGGCTTCGATGCGGGTTGCCTGCGCCTTGCGGGCCTTCAGCACCTCTTCGGCGCTCTCGCGGTTGACGGCGGTGTCGTAAACGCCACGAACCGGACTGTTCTGCAGGATTTGAGCCCGCTCGGCATCGGTTGCGGGCCCCAGACGCGAGTTGGGCGGGCGGATCTTGGTGCGCGCGACCATCGTCGGGGCACCTTTTTCGTCCAGCGCCGAGACCAGCGCTTCGCCCACGCCAAGTGCCTGAATAGCCTCGGCCGTATCGAAGGCGTCGCTTGCGCGGAATGACTGGGATGCCGCGCGCAGGCCCTTCTGTTCGGCGGGGGTATAGGCGCGCAGGGCGTGCTGAATGCGGTTGCCCAGCTGTGCCAGAACGCTGTCGGGTATGTCGGCGGGGTTCTGGGTGACGAAATAGATGCCGACGCCCTTGGAGCGGATCAGGCGAACGACCTGCTCGATCTTCTCCAGTAGCCCGCGCGGCGCGCCCTTGAACAACAGGTGCGCCTCGTCGAAGAAGAAGACGAGGCGCGGTTTATCGGGATCGCCGATCTCGGGCAGTTGTTCGAACAGTTCCGACAGAAGCCACAGCAGGAAGGCTGCATATAGCCGCGGATTGTTCATCAAGCGCGTGGAATCCAGCACGTTGATCTGGCCCTTGCCGTCAAGGGAAGTGCGGATCAGGTCGTCCAGACGCAATGCTGGTTCGCCGAAGAAGGATTTGCCCCCTTGCTGCTCCAGTTGAAGCAGAGCGCGCTGGATGGCCGCGACAGACTGGGGAGAGACATTGCCCACCTCTGCCCCGATCGTCTTGGCGTTCTCGGAAACGTAGGTCAGCAAGGAGCGCAAGTCTTCGAGGTCCAGAAGCAGGAGACCTTCCTTGTCGGCAACGTGGAAGGCGATTGACAGGACGCCTTCCTGCACGTCGTTCAGTTCCAGCATCCGGGCCAGCAAAAGGGGGCCGACATCGGAAACCGTCGCGCGGATAGGGTGTCCCTTCTCACCATAGAGGTCCCAAAACACCGTAGGGGCGGCCTTGCCCGTCAGCTCTAAACCCATGGCCGAGGCGCGCTCGGCAAATTTGGCGACGTCACCGGCCTGACTGACGCCGGACAGGTCACCTTTGACGTCCGCGCAAAAGACCGGCACGCCTGCGTCCGAAAAACCCTGTGCCATGATCTGCAAGGTCACGGTCTTGCCGGTACCGGTGGCCCCCGCGACGATCCCGTGGCGGTTGGCACGGTTGAGCAGGAGCTTTTGGGTCTCACCCTCGAAAGACTGGCCTAAGAACAGCCAAGGCGCATCGGTCATTAAATGATCTCCGTAGATGGCCTCTACGCTGCGTCACATGCATCGATCCGACAAGAGGCATTGGGCGATTACGGAACAATAGGCGTCACTAGCGATTGACGCTCAGCCTGCTTAACCGGACACTCCGATACATGAAGCTTCCGCTGACCTCCGACACTGCCGTCACCTCGCGCAATGCCATCGTCCTGATTTCCGTCGTGGCCGCAGGTGCAACGCTTTACTGGCTTCGCGATATTCTGACCCCTCTGGCCATGGCCATCTTTCTGATGATCATGATTGCGGGGATCGAGCGCTGGCTGGTGGACTACGCTCGCATTCCGGCGCGTTTCGCGGGCGTGACTTCGGTCGGGCTGGTGGTTCTGGGCTTTCTGGGCTCGCTATGGATCATTGTGGACGGCGCTGCGGGCTTCTTTACGGATGCATCGGGTGTGGCCGGCAGCATCGGCCCGCGATTGGACCAGATCATTCTGGACGTAAGCCGCATGGCCGGTATTTCGGATCCCCCAACCTTCCGTGATCTGGTTGCCGGTGTCGACATTCGCGGTTGGCTGACGGTTGCGGCTGTACAGGTTCAGGGCGCGGCATCGGGTGCGTTCTTCGTATTGATTTACCTCGGCTTTTTGATCGCCTCCAAGCAGGGCTTTAAAAAGAAGATCGTCAATATGTTCCCGGACCGATCGCGCCGGCACGAAGCTGTCGAAGTGTTCGAACGGGTGCGTGGCGGCGTCGAGGGCTATCTGTGGGTTCAGGCGGTCACTGGCGTGATGATCTGTCTGGTCGCGTGGGTGCTTATGCGCGTCGTCGGCCTGCAGAATGCGGAGTTCTGGACCTTCGTCATCTTTATCGTCGGCTTCATCCCCATTCTGGGCGGGGCGATTGCGGGCCTGGCACCGCCCCTGTTCGCTCTGGTCCAGTTCGAAAGCTATTGGCCGGCTCTGATCCTTTTGGTGGGTTTGCAGATCGTCCTGTTCGTGGTCGGCAATGTCATTCAGCCCCGTATGCAGGGTGACAACCAGAACATTGATCCGATTGCCGTGCTTCTTGCGCTCGCCTTCTGGGGCAAGATGTGGGGCGTAGCGGGTATGTTCCTGTCCACACCGCTAGCCGTCATGGCGATGGCGATTTTGGCCGAGTTCAAGGCCTCGCGGTGGATGGCGGTCTTGCTGTCGGGTGACGGCAACCCATATGCAGAACAGGACGGAGAAGAAGACGACCGCAAGAAATCGTCGATATTTGGCCGTATTTCGGGTTTGATCAGGCGCTGAAGCCAAATTGACCGAAATTATTCTTCTATCGGTCCTTGATTCGCCGCAATCCGCCCCTAAATCGAAAATCACACGATGCGGCCCCTTCCCCTCCCCTCCCTGGGGCCCTTCGTTAAATGGCCGGTGCCTCCCCTCCCCCTCCTATGGCACCGGACTGAGCAGGCCGTCGGACCCCGTTCGACGGCCTTGTTCATTTTCAGGCCCAGATGACAGTCGCACCGCTCGATTGAGGCGGGTGTGGGGCGAAATCGTCCATTTGTATGGTCGATGATAGCGGTGGTTTTCTAACGATAGGGATGTTCGCGCAACATTGTGCGGTGCACACTGAATTCTAGGTGTAAAGACCCCTAGGAATAAGCGTTCACGGCGCTAAGGTGCATTTCATCTGGTGGCACACCTGCCCCGTCTGATGAGAAGTCCCCATGTCAGCCGCTTCGCGTTCTGCTCCTGCCGACCTAGCCAATCTGGAGATGCTTGCAAAAGCCTTCTCCGAGGTGGCAGCCGGTCCGCCGGGCATCGCGCAGACCTCCCTGCTGGAGCAGGTGATCGAGGACTATGAAGCGGACGAGACGCCAGAGCTGAACCTCAACGATCTCGCCGTCCTGTTGAACAACGCCTGGACGCAGGCCAGCCAGCGCGCCGCCGGTTCGTCCGCGCTGGTTACCGTCAGTCCGCTGACCGGCAGCGATGGCCGTGCCACCGGTTATGACCAGGTCCTGATCCTCCAGGACGACGCGCCGTTCCTCGTGGACAGCGTTCTGGGCGAACTGGCCGATGCGGGCGTTACGGTTCGCGCCTTCTACCACCCCATCGTCGAAGTCGCCGCTGGCCGTCGCGATTCCATGATCATCCTGATCATTGACCCGCTGCCGCAGGAGCGCCGTGACGTTCTGGGCGAAGGTCTGGCAGCAGCCATGGCCGACGTGCGCGCGGCGGTGGTCGACCACGGCGCGATGATCGAGGCCATGCAGGGGGCCATTGAGCGCCTCGAAAGCGAAGCGGGTTCGGGCCGTGTCGGCGCTGCCGTTCTCGACGAGAACATCGCCTTCCTACGCTGGGTCAAGAGCGATCATTTCGTCTTCCTCGGCACCCGCGAATATGAGTTCCCGAGCGAAGCCGACGATCCGATGAGCAAGGCTGCGGGTCTGGGCGTGCTTCGCGACCAGGAGCGCCGCGTGCTGCGCCGCGCCTCGGAGCCGGCGGTCCTGACCCATGCCATGAAGCAGCAGGCCGACCAGAGCGAACCGGTAACGGTTGCCAAATCGAACCTCCGCTCGCGCGTACACCGCCGTGCCTACATGGATTACATCGGCGTGAAGCGTTACGACGCCTCGGGCAGTGTGATCGGTGAAACCCGTTTCGTGGGTCTGTTCACCGCTGAAGCCTACGACAAGATGGCCAAGGAAGTGCCGCTGATCCGTCGCAAGGTGGCCAATGCGCTCGAGCGCGCGGGCAAGGCTCAGGGCACCCACAACTACAAGCGCCTCAAGAATATTCTCGAGAACTACCCGCGCGACGAACTTTTCCAGATCTCGGAAGACGAACTGCTGGATACGGCGCTGGGCATTCTGCACCTGTACGACCGCCCGCGTATCCGTTTGTTCAGCCGTCAGGACCCGTTCGACCGCTTCGTCTCGGTTCTGTGCTTCATCCCGCGCGAACGCTTCGATGCCGCCCTGCGCGCCCGCATCGGCGAGATCCTGGCAAAGGCCTGGGGTGGTCGTGTCTCGGCTTGGTATCCGCAACTGTCGGACCAGCCGCTAACCCGCGTGCACTACATCATCGGCGTTACGCCGGGCGACCATCCGACGCCGGACCCCAAGGCACTCGAAGCCGAGATCGCCGAGGCAGGCCGTTCGTGGATCGACCGTTTCGAATCGGCTCTGCGCAGCGCCCACTTCGATGAAGTGGCTGTCGGACCGACCAGTGCGAAATGGGCCGAGGCGTACGGTGCTGGCTATCGGGACCGCTACGACGCCGTCGAAGCTGTCGAGGACCTCAAGCAGATCGACCGTCTGAACGACGGCGCTACTGCTGACGGCATCACCGCCGAGCCGGTGGCGGTGCGCGCCTTCCGAACCGAGGCCGAGACCCCGTTCCAGTTCCGCTTCAAGCTTTATCGCCGTGGCGGCGCGGTGCCTCTTTCGGACGTCCTGCCGATCCTCGCCGATATGGGCCTGAAGACGCTGGAAGAATCCGACCACGTCATGCGCCCGCAAGGCGACGAGCCGATCTACATCCACGACTTCCTGCTGGAAGACCCGCGCGGCGACAAGCTGAGCTTCGGTGAGGTCAAGGCACCGTTCGAAGCCGCCTTCGCCGCGGTCTGGAATGGCCGTACCGAAAGTGACGGCTTCAACCGTCTGGTACTCGAGTTGGGTGTGGACTGGCGCGAAGCGGCCCTGATCCGCACCCTCGCCCGCTATCGCCAGCAGACCGGTCTCGACCCGTCGCAGGCCGTTCAGGAAGCGGCTCTGATCCAGTATCCGGCAGTGGCCCGTGCGATCCTTTCGCTGTTCGCGGCCAAGTTCGATCCGGCCAAGGGCGGCGATGCGGCCTCGCGTGAAGCCGAAGTCGCCCGCATTCAGGCCGAGATCAAGGCGCTGCTACAGGAGGTCTCCAGCCTCGACCACGACCGCGCCCTGCGCCGTTTGGCCGATCTGGTTGGCGCTCTGAAGCGCACTAATTTCTACCAGAACAAGCCGCACATCTCGATCAAGATCGCCCCGCGCGAGATCGAGGACATGCCGCTTCCCAAGCCGTTCCGCGAAATTTTCGTCTGGGCACCGCACGTCGAGGGCGCACACCTGCGCTTTGGCCCCGTGGCCCGTGGCGGTCTGCGCTGGTCGGATCGTCGCGACGACTTCCGCACCGAGGTTCTGGGTCTGGTGAAGGCCCAGCAGGTGAAGAACTCGGTCATCGTGCCTGTTGGCTCCAAGGGCGGCTTCTATCCGAAGCAACTGCCCGTCGGTGGTGACCGCGACGCAACGCAAGCAGAAGCCATCCGCGCCTATAAGACCTTCCTGTCGGGCATGCTCGACATCACCGACAACATCGTCGGCGAAGGCGCTCCGGTACGCCCTGAAAACGTCGTCGCCTGGGAAGGTGACGACCCCTATCTGGTGGTTGCCGCCGACAAGGGCACGGCGACGTTCTCGGACATCGCCAATGGCGTGTCGCAGTCCTATGGCTTCTGGCTGGACGATGCGTTCGCATCGGGCGGCTCTGCTGGCTACGACCACAAGGAAATGGGCATCACCGCTCGCGGCGCATGGGAAGCCGTGAAGCGCCACTTCCGCGAGATGGGCAAGGACATCCAGTCCGAGCCGTTCACTGTGGCTGGCGTGGGTGACATGTCGGGCGACGTGTTCGGCAACGGCATGCTGCTGTCGAAAGCCATCAAACTGGTGGCTGCGTTCGACCACCGTGACATCTTCCTCGATCCGAACCCCGATCCGGCCAAGTCGTGGGAAGAGCGCAATCGTCTGTTCAACACCCCGCGCACCAGCTGGCAGGACTATGACAAGTCGCTGATCTCGGAAGGCGGCGGCGTGTTCCCGCGCAATGCCAAATCGGTCAACCTGACCCCGCAGATCAAGGAACTGCTGGATATCGACACCGACGTCGTGACCCCGCAGGAGCTTATGCAGGCGATCCTGAAGTCGCGCGTCGAGTTGCTCTACTTCGGCGGCATCGGGACCTACATCAAGGGCGCGGGCGAAACCAACGCCCAGGCCGGTGACAAGGCCAACGACAGCATCCGCATCAACGGCGGCGATGTGCGTGCTGCCGTTGTGGGTGAAGGTGCCAACCTCGGTGCCACTCAGGTCGGTCGTATCGAAGCGGCCCGTGCAGGCGTTCGTCTGAACACCGATGCCATCGACAACTCGGCCGGCGTAGACTCCTCGGACCACGAGGTGAATATCAAGATCCTGACCGGTGGTGCGATCGCCGCGGGTAATCTGAAGGCCGAAGACCGCAACGCGCTTTTGAAGTCGATGACTGAGGAAGTCGGCCTCAAGGTTCTGGCCCACAACTATGACCAGACCCTCGCCGTCAGTCTGCAACAGGCCGAAGGCGTTGCAGCACTGGATGCCCAGCAGCAGTTCATGCACGCGCTGGAAGCCGAGGGTAAGCTGAACCGGGTGGTCGAGTTCCTGCCGGATGATGCCAAGCTGGCCGAGTTGAAGAAGGAAGGCCAAGGCCTCAGCCGTCCGGAACTGGCCGTACTGACCGCCTATGCCAAGCTGGAACTGTCGGACGACATCGTCGCTTCGCAGGCACCGGAAGACCCCTTCTTCGAGGAAAGCCTGATCCGCTACTTCCCCGCTCCGCTGGCGAAGTTCGAGGCGGACATGAAGAACCACCGCCTGCGCCGCGAGATCATCGCAACCGTGCTGGCGAACGAGATCGTGAACATGTGCGGCCCGACCTTCCCGGACCGTCTGCGTGCTGCCGCCGAGTGCGACACCACCTCGATGACGGTAGCGTTCGAGGCCGCCCGTCGCATCTTCCGTCTGGATGAAGCGTGGGATGCCGTCTCGGGACTGGACCTCGAGATTCCCGCAGAGGCGCAGATCGCCCTCTATCAGGAAATCGCTGTGGTGCTGCGTCGCCAGACCTTCTGGCTGGCGCGCCGTGCGGCCCGTCAGGAAACCAGCGTCGGTGGTTTGATCGCCAAATATCGTCCGGCGGCGGATGCCCTGCGTCAGGCTGGCGGCGATGTGCTGTCGCGCTTTGAACAGGGTCGTCTGGAAGAGCGCGTGAAGCGTTTCATCGATCTGGGTGCGCCCGAAGAGCTGGCCCGCACGGTCGCCATGCTGCGTCCGCTGGTCGCCACTGCGGACATCGGCGATCTGGCCGACGAGGCTGGCTGGTCGGCTCCGGCCATGGCACGCCTGTATCACCAAGTGGGGGCCGCCTTCGACTTTGACCGTCTGCGCGCTGCTGCCGGTTCGGTGAAGTCGGGTGATCACTTCGACCGTCTGGCCGTGCGCCGTCTGGTTCAGGACCTCATGACCGAAGAAATGACCCTGACCCGTGCTGTGGCCAAGACCACCAACGAGGGCGTGGGCGAGACCGAGGCCATGGCCGAGGATGCAGTCGATGCATGGATCGGACAGCGCCTGCCGGCAGTTGAAGCGCTTCGCGCTTCAGTGGATGGCATCGAAGCTTCGGGAGCGGGCTGGACCTTCGCCAAGCTGACCATCGCCAATGCGGCGATCCGTGAGGTGATCTCCAGCGAGGCTTAATGCCTTGGCGCAAAAGCTGATCAGGGGCGGTCTGGAAACAGGCCGCCCTTTTTCATGCGCCTAACGAGCGCGTGATAGGACTTGGCTGCGGGGCGGGCTTTGGTTTAGCTGACGGCTCCAGCCACTGGTGGAGAGCCTGTTTGATCCGGAAATTCCTCGTCGTCGTGGACGACACACCTGAAATGAACGCGGCGCTGGGCTATGCCTCGCAACGGGCGCGTTCAACCGGTGGACGGGTGGTTCTGCTTCGGGTGACGCCTGAAGCCACAGACGAGCATTGGTCAGGCGTGCGCGACGAAATCCGTCGCCAGCAACGCGAGGAAGCCGAGCAGCTTTTGGCCCGCCTCAGCGACGTGGTCACCGAGCGTTCCGGCCACCCGCCGATTTTCCTGATCTATGAGGGCGATCCTCTGGCCGCTGTCCGCCGTGCCGCCGCCGAGGATCCGGACATCAAAATCCTGGTACTGGCTTCGGCCACGGGCGGGCGTGGGCCCGGACCACTGGTGTCGGCTGTTGTCAGCAAGGGCGTGGGGGTCGAAGGACGAAAGCTTCCGGTCACCATCGTTCCGGGCGAGATGACCGAAGCGGATATCGCCGACATGGCCTGATGGGCTGCGTCGGCCCTGCCGTCAGATAACCTGTTCGACCTCGGTCACTTCGGGAATGTAGTGGCGCATCATCTGTTCGACGCCCGCTTTCAGCGTAGCCGACGATGACGGGCAGCCCGAGCAGGCTCCGCGCATGCGCAGGCGCAGCACACCGGTCTCATGGTTGAAACTGTCGAACAGGATGTCGCCGCCGTCCTGGGCGACGGCAGGACGGATGCGGCTGTCCAACAGGCCTTTGATTTCGGCGACGATCTCATCGTCCTCGACGTCGGCGTGGCCATCGGCCTCGCTGGCCGCGACGTCCTTGAAGACCGGTGCACCAGAGACGAAGTGGTCCATGATGACCGACAGGATCGGGGCCTTCATGTCATTCCATGCGGGAGCGTGAGTGTGGCGGGTGACCGAAACGTAGTCTGCGCCAAAGAACACGCCATCCACGCCTTCCAGCTCGAACAGGGCTTCCGCCAACGGAGAGGCACTAGCCTCGTCGATGGTACGAAACTCGCGCGAGGCCAGCGGCGATACTTCGCGGCCTGGCAGGAACTTCAGGACGTTCGGATTGGGGGTGGGTTCGGTCTGGATGAACATGATTGCCAGATGCCCCCTCGCCTTGCGATCTGCAAGGGTTAGCAGACTTAATGTTTCACATGAAACCCTCTCGTAACAGCGTCATGGAGATGGCAAGCTGAACCCATGAGTGAACGCGAAGCGGCAATCCAGATTGGTGAGGCACTGGCCACGTTGCGCCGGGAGCGTGGGCTGAGCCAGGCCGAAGCAGGAGCGCGCATCGGCATGACCAGTCAGGGCTGGAGCTTATATGAAGCCGGCCGTCGCGCGGGCATTTTTCGCCCCGACGTACAAAAGCGCTTAACGCAGGCTCTTGATGCAACGCCTGAGGATTTGACCCTTGTGGGTGGCGGCACCCCCGCCCCAGACGGCCCTGTGATCGCGCCCGTCGGCGTATCGTCCAGAAGGCGGGATTTTGATCCGTACCCTTCGGCACCGAAATCCCCGACAATCCGATTCAGGATGGGATCGGACGGCATGGCTCCCTGGGCATTTGCCGACACCATTATCGAATACGACCCGTCTCGCCCACCACGCCAAGGCGGAGGCTGCGTGGTCGAGTTGATGGACGGGCGTAAACTTGTGGGGCTGTTCGCAGAACAGACCGCCTCGCGGGTGACGGTCAGCGATGCACGGGGAGAAAACGTCACTCTGACGCTTGCAAACGTGCGCCGGATTGCAGCGGTTGTGGCGCGTCACGACGTTTGAAACAAAAACGTTGTAATGCAACCTGAGGTATGCAACGAATATGTTGCAACCTGAGGGATGGCGATGGCGCGGCAAGCTTTGGAAGTGGACATCTGGGTCGGACGGGCTGTCGCGCACCAGCGCCAACAACTGGGTCTTTCCCAATCGGCGCTCGCATCGGCGCTGGGCATCAGCTTTCAGCAGGTCCAGAAATATGAGGCGGGAGCCAACAGGCTGTCGGCGGGACGTCTTTTCCACCTCGCCCAGATACTGAATTGCCCGATTGCATCATTTTTTCCGCCCTCTGAGGCCCAGTCCGAAGTGCCAACGGCCATATCCCCCGAGGCACGCCAGATGATGATGTCCTACAGCCGCATTGAGGACCGCGGGGTTCGCCGGTCGATTGGTCGTATTGTGGAGGCGCTAGCCCTGCAGCAGTGACGGCGCTAGGAGAGGACCATGAAACTTATGGTCATTGATACCGCTCTCGGGGCGTGCCTCGCCGGAAGCTATGATGTGGACGGCTCCACCGTGACGCCTCTGGGCGTACGGTCAGAGGAGATGACCAAGGGCCATCAGGAGCGTCTGGGCGGCATGGCGCGTGACGCCGGAGCCGATGCAGGAGGGTTGGCCGGCACATCGCGCATTGGTGTGACGGTAGGCCCTGGCAGCTTTACCGGACTTCGCGTGGGCCTCAGCTTTGCTTTGGGCTTGGGGGCCGCCCTGGATGCCGAGGTCGTCGGCATATCTACGCTGGATGCGCTGTCTGCGTCGGTCGAACCTGAGGGTCGTGTTGTGGCGGCCATCGATGCGCGTCGGGGCCAAGTCTATATGCGGATGTTCCACGACGGGGTGGCCACCACCGAGGCCGAAGCGGTCCCCCTCGAAATCGCGGCACAAAGAATTCTGGCCGAGGGGCCTGTAACCGAAACCGTCATCGTGGGGTCAGGCGGCGAGGTTCTTGCCGCGACCAACCCCGAACTGGCCCGTGCTTCCCTCGTGGCTTTGGCAGCACCCACGGCACAGGCTCTGGCGAGGCTCACCGCATCGTTGGACGCTCAAATCCACCCGCCAAAGCCCCTCTATTTGCGGGCACCGGACGCTACGCCCCCTACCCGTTTGCCGGGTCAGCCACGAGTGGCGCCATCCTGATGCATGCGCGCGAACTGGCGGCCATCCATCAAGAAGCTTTCGATGTGCCATGGAGCGAGCAGGCGTTCGCAGAGCTTCTGGCCAGCCCCGGTGTTCAACTGGCCGGAGACGAGCGGGGCTTTATCCTGACGCGCACCGTGGCGGGAGAGGCCGAAGTACTGACAGTTGCGGTGCGTCCCGACTTCCGGCGGCAAGGTCTAGGCCACCAATTGATGGCCGAGGCCATCGTTTGCAGTGCAGCGCTGGGGGCTGAACGGATGTTTCTTGAGGTGGCGCAATCTAACGTTGCGGCCATCGCTCTTTACAAGTCTAGAGGCTTTGAACAGGTCGGATTGCGCAAGAACTATTATCAGCGTGCGGACGGTAGTTCTGAACACGCCACGGTGATGGCGCTGAACTTTGCTCAATAGCTTCCATAAACGCCAACTAGGACCTATCCTGTAGCCATGGACCGGATAGAGAAACTTTGCGCCGATCGCGGCATGCGGATGACCGAACAACGTCGCGTGATTGCGCGTGTTTTATCTAACGCGATGGACCACCCCGATGTCGAGGAACTGTATCGCCGCGCCTCGGCGATCGATCCGCACATCTCGATTGCGACGGTCTATCGTACGGTCCGTCTGTTCGAAGAAGCCGGCGTCGTCGAAAAGCACGACTTCGGTGACGGCCGCAGCCGCTACGAAGAAGCGGGCGACGACCACCACGACCACCTGATCGACACCAAGACCCGTGAAGTTATCGAGTTCTTTGACGCTGAAATCGAGCGCCTGAAGAACGAGATCGCCCGCAAGCTCGGGTTCGAACTGGTCGGCCACAAGCTGGAACTGTACGGCCACGCTATACCGGGTGCCGAGCCGACCGAGCGGGAAGGTCTGATCTTCAAGCGCGAGCGCGATCCTTCTGCGCCCGAGCTACCGCACTCCCCGACGGCCGGTGGCCACCCCCACGATTAATTCCAACTCGACAGGATGCGGGCATGTTGGACATGCCCGTATCTTGCAGACGAGGGCTGGGCGCAGCATAAGCCGCCCATGACCGAAACTCTCGATCCAGCTGTGGCCCAGACTGTGGCCGCCGACGGCGCAGACGCTACCAAACGCCTGTTCATCAAAACCTACGGTTGTCAGATGAATGTCTATGACAGCGAGCGCATGGCCGACGTCCTGCGCCCGTTGGGTTATGCGACCACGGATTCAGCCGAGAGTGCCGACTTCGTCATCTTGAATACCTGTCACATTCGCGAGCGGGCGGCGGAAAAGGTCTATTCCGAACTGGGTAAGCTGCGCGAACTACGGGACAAGCGCGTGGCCAAGGGCGGAAACGGCATGACCATCGCTGTTGCGGGGTGCGTCGCGCAGGCCGAGGGCGAAGAGATCATGCGGCGCCAGCCTGCGGTCGATCTGGTGGTGGGTCCGCAAGCCTATCACCAACTGCCCGAGCTCCTGACCCGCACCGCCCGCAAGCGCGGCGAGCGTATCGGCGCAGACTTCGCCCCGAACGAAAAATTCGACGCCCTGCCGGTCGAACGCGGCATCGAAGGATATGCGGCCTTCCTGACGGTTCAGGAGGGTTGCGACAAATTCTGCACCTTCTGCGTGGTGCCCTATACGCGCGGTGCCGAATGGTCCCGTCCGGTGAAGGCCATTCTCGAAGAAGCCAGGGCGCTGGCCGATCATGGGGTGCGCGAACTGACCCTGCTGGGCCAGAATGTGAACGCCTTTGACGGCGAAGGTCCGGATGGAAAGCCCTATACGCTGGCCAAACTGGCCTATGCACTGGCTGAAATCCCGGGCATCGACCGCATCCGCTATACGACCAGCCATCCCAACGACATGTCGGATGACCTGATCGCCGCCCATGCCGACCTCAAGGCATTGATGCCCTATCTACATCTGCCGGTTCAGGCAGGTTCGGACCGCATCCTGCGCCTGATGAACCGCAAACATGGCCGCCAAAAGTATTTCGAACTGATCGACCGTATCCGCGAGGCGCGCCCCGACATCGCCATGGCCGGCGATTTCATCGTCGCCTTCCCCGGCGAGACCGAGCGCGACTTCGAGGACACGATGGATCTGGTCCGGCGCGTAAACTACGCCGGTGCCTTCTCTTTCATCTATTCGCCGCGCCCCGGAACGCCTGCTGCAACCATGGGCGCACAGGTGCCCGAAGAGGAAGCCAAGGCGCGTCTGAAGGCTCTGCAGACCTTGCTCTTCGAACAACAGACCGCATTTAACCAGTCTCTGACCGGACGCGTTCTTCCGATCCTGTTCGAGAAAAAGGGGCGCCACGGGCATCAGGCCATTGGTCGTTCGCCCTATCTGCAATCCGTCCACGTTGACGATGCCGACCACCTGATGGGTCAAATCGTGGACGTCGAAATCATCAGCGGCCAACAGAACAGTCTTGCGGGCCGACTGATCCAAAAGTCCTAACGCCCGTTTCTACTGGGTTGTAAGACCGGCCCAGAGAACAAGAAGGGAAAACTATATGGCGCGCGAGTCCGAGTTTCTGTCTTTGAGTGACAATGCCTTGCGCGCGGTGGTGGGGCCGGGCAGCCGGCACATGGCCTTGATCGAAGACGCCTTCAGGGTGCTGATCGAGACCCCGGGCGGCGGAGTGTCCATTAATGGCTCTCCACGTGATCGCGCGCAGGCTAAGCGCGTCATTGAAAACCTGTCGACGGCGGCGGATCGTGGGCGCGAGATCACCGAGGCTGACATCCGAGCCGCTGTTGGATCAGCTGTTAAGGCTCCCCGTCCCGGCGAGGGGCGCACGGTGCCCGAAGCGGCGGCACTTCCGGTGGGGCGCCGGGGAGCAATTGCTCCCAAGAACGCCTCCCAGTCGCGCTATGTCGAACTGCTGGGGCGATGTGACCTGATTTTCGGGGTTGGCCCTGCCGGTACGGGCAAGACCTTCCTTGCCGCGGCCTATGGTGCTTCGTTGCTGAAGCGCGGTCAGGTGGATCGTCTGGTCATCACCCGTCCTGCGGTCGAAGCGGGCGAAAAGCTGGGCTTCCTGCCGGGTGATCTGAACGAAAAGGTCGATCCCTATCTCGCTCCGATCTGGGAAGCCTTGAATGATATTCTGGGCGTCGATGATGTGGCCCGCCGACGCGAGAAGGGCGAGATTGAAGCCGCTCCCATCGCCTTCATGCGCGGGCGAACCCTGAGCCACGCCTTCGTCATTGTCGACGAGGCGCAGAACACCTCTCGCATGCAGATGAAGATGGTGCTGACCCGTCTGGGCGAAGGTGCCCGCATGGTTGTGACGGGCGACCCCAGCCAGATCGACCTGATGAATCCGCGTGATAGCGGTCTGGCCCACGCGCTTCGCATTTTGCGCGACGTTGAAGGTGTTGGCGTGCACCAGTTCAAATCGGAGGATGTGGTGCGTCACCCGATGGTCGAACGCATCGTTCGCGCCTATGACACGGATGCGGCGCGTAGCCGCCCGTTCAACGAGTTGGAATCCGAAGACTGATGATCGAAATCGAGCTGGAGGCGGAAGGCTGGAAATCGGCCATCGCCGACGTCGAAGCTGTCGTGGAGCGCGCGGCGATAGCCGCTCTGGGTTCCGTCGAGGGGGATGTCGTTATCCTTCTGGCCGACGATGCGACGGTTCAGGACCTGAACGCTCGCTTTCGCCAGAAGGACCGGCCGACGAATGTTTTGTCGTTTCCGGCTGCGGAATCCGCCTTCCCCCATCTGGGTGATGTGATCCTCGGATACGATTATTGCGCGGCGGAGGCTGTGGCCCAGTCCAAAACCCTGGCCGATCATCTGAGCCATCTCGTGGTGCACGGAGTGTTGCACCTGCTGGGCTACGATCATGTCGAAGATGACGAAGCCGAAGAAATGGAAGGCGAGGAACGTGTAATCCTTGCCGGACTTGGGATCGCCGATCCCTATGCCGCCGATCACCAGTCATAAGGGCAAATAATGTCGCGGATCACTAACGGCCTTTGGGATCGGGGTTGGGTCCGCATCCTGTGTGCTTTGGCGGCAGGCTTGGCTGCTGCGCTGGTTCATCCCCCTTTCGGGATTATTCCGGGTCTGTTGGCCTATCCGGCGCTCATGATCCTGACCGAACGCTCGGCGCGGTTGCGCGGCGGGTTTGCCATGGGATGGTGGTTTGGCTTTGGCTATTTCCTGTTGGGATGCTGGTGGGTGGCCGAGGCCTTTTTCGTCAATCCTGCGCAGGCGTGGATGGCACCTATCGCAGTTTGCCTGTTACCAGCCGGTATCGGCCTTTTTACCGGCGTGGCGACCCTGCTTTACCGCCTGATCAAGCCCAGCGGGGTCTGGCGTTTCCTGGCCTTCACCCTCGCCTTCTCGGGGCTTGAGTGGGTGCGAGGCCATGTTCTGACGGGCTTCCCATGGAATCCCGTTGGATCGAGCTGGCTGGCCGGATCGGCCATGTCCCAGATGGCGTCGGTGGTTGGCGTCTATGGTTTGGGCCTATTGACGCTCCTGGGCGTGAGTGCGCTCGGCCCCGTTATGACGGCATGGAGCCAGCGTAGGGCCCAGGGCGTCGCCCTTGGCGGTCTTGCCTTGCTGGCGGGCATGTGGGGCTTTGGCGCGGCGCGTCTTTCCAGCGAAGAGGTTACGCCCTCCCCTGTTCTGGCCCGCATCGTCCAGGCGGACGTGTCCCAGCAAAGCAAATGGTCTGCTGACGCGTACGAGCAGATCCTGCATCGCTATCTGTCATTGACGTCTCAACCGTCCGAGCGTGTCCCCGACGTCGTGATCTGGCCGGAGAGCGCCCTGCCCGATCTGGCCAATAATATTTTCGCTGGTCCCGATGCCGCGCGTATTGCGGGCTCTCTGCGCCAAGGCCAGACCCTGTTGGCCGGTCTTAGCCGCGCCGAGCGGCAGGCCAATGGTAAGGTCGTCTATTTCAACTCTCTTATCGAGTTGAACAGTCTGGGGGCTGGCGGCATGCAGATCGGCCAGACCTATGACAAATATCGTCTGGTGCCTTTCGGCGAATACCTGCCCTTGGGCGATTTGATGGGCCAGGTGGGGCTTCGCCGGATCGTGCAGATGCCGGAAGACCTTTCGGCGGGGCCGGTCCCTCAGCCGATGTCTTTGGCGCGGCTGCCCAGGGTGCAGGCGCTGATCTGCTATGAAGGTCTGTTCCCCGGCTTCACAGATGGCACGCCGCAGGGGCGCCCGCAGTGGATCGTGAACGTTTCCAATGATGCCTGGTTCGGCCAGACATCTGGTCCGGTCCAGCACCTGAATATGGCCTCCTATCGGGCCATCGAGACGGGCTTGCCGCTGGCCCGCGCCACCCCGACGGGCATTAGCGCCATGATCGATCCGCTGGGTCGCATTGTAGACGGGAGCCGCATTGGACACGGACAGGCGCGCGCGGTAGATGTCTTTATCCCAACACCTCTTGCGGTTACGCTCTTCGGACGTTTCGGTCACTTACCGTATGCTCTCGGAATGTTGCTGCTAGGTGTAGGGGTAGCTCTGACCGCGTATCGGCGTATTGTAAGTTATCGACGATAAACTACGCGAGTAGGCGTAGTTCGTTCGCGTATTGCTTGCGCCAAGGCTGAAAAACGTCGCGGTTAGGGCAAAAAAGTCAATTTTAGGGTGACTTTAGTCGCAAGGCACCTCATGGGTTCAGCCTTCACAGTATTGAGAGAGTTGCTGCATGGTCAGAGGCGCGGGGGAGAACGGGCCGCATCCGGTAGACCGCCATGTTGGGCGTAAGGTTTGCGAGAAGCGGATCGCTCTGGGATACAACCAAAGTGACTTGGGTCGTGCTTTGGGACTGACGTTCCAGCAGATTCAAAAGTATGAGAAGGGTGCCAACCGAGTATCGGCGTCCAAGCTCTGGGATATTGCACGCTTCTTTGGCGTGGATGTCAGCTATTTCTTCGAGGGTCTTAGCGCTCGTCCGGGCATGGCGGAAGAAGGTGGTGGCGCCTTTGTTCACGACTTCCCGATGACCCGTCAAAGCATCGAGATCGGCCAGTTGGCTCCGCGTCTGAACGCTCGCCAGCAAAAGCTGGTTCTCGAGATGATGCGCGAAATGGTGGCCAGCAGCGACGCGACCGAGCAAGCCCAGCAAGCCGCTCGCGGCTGATTGGTACGAAGTCATGAAAAAGGGGTCGGTGCCTTGGCACCGACCCCTTTTCCTATGCGGCAAAGGTCGAAGTTATTCTGCGACAGCCGAGGCCGAGGCGATAACGCGGCTGGCGGCGTGAACGACGGCGCCGATGCGCAGGGTGGCTTGGACCTGAACGTTCGACACGCCGTGCTTGCGCAGTTCGCCCTCGTGGGCGTCGAGGCAACCGCCGCAGCCGTTGATGGCCGACACAGCTGTAGCGAACATTTCGAAGTCGATCTTGTCGATGCCCGGATTGGCCAGACCGTTCATGCGCAGCTTGGCCGGCAGGGTGGTGTACTCATGGTTCTTCATGAGGTGCAGGGCGCGGTAATAGATGTTGTTCATGCCCATGATGGCAGCTGCGGTCTTTGCAGCGCTCAGAGCTTCGGGCGAAAGGATGGTGGCGGCCTGAGCCTCGATCAGCTTCACCACTTGCGGCACGCCGATGGCGTGTGCCGAAGCGACAAAGCAACCCCACTTCTGCTGGTCGTTGAGAACAGTCTCGTTCACCAGCGAAGACAGGTTCAGCGAGATGTCCTTGGCATAGGACGGGATCAGGTCGCGCAGGGCGTCGATAGACATAGGATAGTCTCCGCTTCAGGTGGGTCCGTCGCGCCATCGCGCGCCAGATCGAGATTTAATGCCCGGTGGGCAGTGAAAAGGCGGCAACGGTCACCCGCCGCCGCCTTTCCGGAAGTCACCGGATCGGATCCGGTCGTGCGATCTGTGTGATCGCGCTATTCCTCTGGCTTAGGCAGCCAGGGTTTCGCCGCCAACCGGACGGTTGCAAGCGCACAGTTCGTCGGTCTGCAGAGCGTCAACGACGCGCAGGGTGTCTTCCGGCGAACGGCCAACGTTCAGGTTGGTGACGTAGACGTGCTGGACGACGTTGTGCGGGTCGACAACGAAGGTTGCGCGCAGAGCCACGCCGTTTTCTTCGTCCAGGATACCCAGTTCGCGAGCGAACTTGCCACCGCAGTCAGCGAACTGCCAGATCGGGAGCTTGTCCAGATCGGCGTGGTCGCGGCGCCATGCCAGCTTGGTGAACTCGTTGTCGGTCGAACCGCCCAGAACCACAGTGTCGCGGTCTTCGAATTCCTTGCCGAGCTTGGCAAAGGCAGCGATTTCGGTCGGGCAAACGAAGGTGAAGTCCTTCGGGTAGAAGAAGATGACCTTCCACTTACCTTCGAACGAGTCTTGGTTCAGGGTTTCGAAAGCAGAGACGCCGTTTTCTTCGTGGCTGTTGAAGCCCGGCTTCACGCCAGTGATTTTGAACTCAGGCAGTTTTTGACCGACGCCCAGCATGGGAATCTCCGATGTAAAATGTGTGTGACCAGTGCGCAGCGCCCGAAGGCGTGCAAACACATACAGGGTGATCGCCTTTCGCAGACGCGAAGTCAAATCGATGATTTTACGAATTACTATAACATACTTTTATATCAGGCTTATTTCGCGCTTAAGCTGTATTTCATGCGGCGATACGCAGCCCATTTCGCATACCGGCGTTCGCGCCTGCGAATGAATGTATAAGTTTTCTGTTTAATCAAAACCAATTTAATCGATTTTCTTTTAAAAACCGCTTCGCCTACCGTCCAGCTCGAACCTGAGGAGGAACACATGGACGGTAATCAGGGCGGATGCCCCGTGCACGGTGCCAATAGCCCGCGTACGCTAACGGGCCGCACCAATCGTGACTGGTGGCCGAACCAGCTTTCGCTGGACATTTTGGGTCAACACAGCAGCAAGGTTGACCCGAACGACCCCGATTTTGACTATGCTGAAGCTTTCAAGGCGCTGGACCTAGAGGCCGTTAAGGCTGACCTGAAGGCCCTGATGACCGATAGTCAGGACTGGTGGCCGGCGGACTATGGCCACTATGGTCCCTTCTTTATCCGTATGGCTTGGCACTCGGCTGGATCGTACCGCACGGGCGATGGTCGCGGTGGGGCCAACACGGGTCAGCAGCGCTTCGCTCCGCTGAACTCGTGGCCTGATAACGCCAACCTCGACAAGGCCCGCCGCCTTCTGTGGCCGATCAAGCAGAAGTACGGCAAGAGCCTGTCGTGGGCCGACCTAATGATCCTCGCCGGCAATATGGCGATCGAGTCCATGGGCGGCCCGATCTTCGGGTTCGGCGGTGGCCGCGCGGATACGTGGGAGCCTGCTCGCGACGTCTATTGGGGGGGCGAGGGCGAATGGCTGGGCCAGACCCGTATCGACGCGGATAAAGGTCTGGAACTGGAGCGTCCGCTGGCCGCCATCCAGATGGGTCTTATCTATGTGAACCCTGAAGGCCCGGGTGGCGTGGCCGACCCTCTGCTTTCGGCCCGCGATATCCGCGAGACGTTTGGCCGCATGGGTATGACCGACGAGGAAACAGTCGCCCTGACAGCAGGCGGTCACACCTTCGGTAAGTCGCACGGCAATGGCGACGCATCGCTGGTAGGTGCTGATCCCGAAGGTGCCGACATTACGGCTCAGGGTCTTGGCTGGCTGTCCAAACACGGCACCGGCAAGGGCGACGACACCATTACCTCGGGTATCGAGGGCGCATGGACGCCGACGCCGCGCACGTGGGACGACACCTTCTTCCACATGCTGCTGGATTATGACTACGAGCTGGTCCGCAGCCCAGCCGGTGCCCAACAGTGGCAACCCGTCAACGTGGCCGAGCAGGATCTTGCCCCGCAGGCGCACGACCCATCGAAGCGCGTCCCGACCATGATGACGACGGCCGACATGGCGTTCAAAGTCGATCCGGGCTTCCGCGCGATTTCGGAGAAGTTCCGCAACGATCAGGCCGCGTTCGAGGATGCCTTCGCACGCGCCTGGTTCAAGCTGACCCACCGCGATATGGGGCCTAAAGCCCGCTACCTCGGACACGACGTTCCCGCAGAAGACCTGATCTGGCAGGATCCGATCCCGGCCCCGACTGGTGCGGTCATCGATGCAGGCGACATCGCTTCGCTGAAGCAACAGATCTCAGCCTCGGGTCTGAGCGTTTCGGAACTGGTCTCGGTGGCTTGGGCATCGGCCTCGACCTACCGCGGCTCCGACTACCGTGGCGGTGCCAATGGTGCGCGCATCCGTCTGGAGCCGCAGCGTAGCTGGGACGTCAACGAACCGGCCAAACTAGCCAGGGTTCTGGCTGTCTATGAAGGCATCAAGACTGCGTTTGACGGCGTAAAAACCGTTTCGATCGCAGACCTGATCGTTCTGGGTGGTACGGTCGGTATCGAACTGGCGGCTAAGGCTGCAGGCTTCAGCATCCAGGTGCCGTTCACACCTGGCCGCACCGACGCCACCCAGGAGCAGACCGACGTCGACGGCTTTGCGGTCATGGAGCCGAAAGCCGACGGCTTCCGGAACTATCAGCCGCAGTTGTTCAACATATCGCCGGAAGAACTGCTGGTGGACCGAGCGCAGCTGCTGGGCCTGACGGCACCGCAAATGACCGCTCTGGTGGGTGGTCTGCGCGTTCTGGGTGCAAACTATGCGGGCTCCAAGGCCGGCGTGTTCACCAGCCGCGAGGGACAACTGACGAACGACTTCTTCGTCAACATCCTGGACATGGGGATCGTCTGGAACTCTCCGGAGGGCCAGCCGAACACCTTCATCGGTACCTCGCGCCATACGGGCGAAACCGTCTGGACCGGCACTCGCGCCGATCTGGTGTTCGGTTCCAACTCGGTGCTGCGCGCACTGTGTGAAGTCTACGCCGAGGCTGGCGGCAGCGAGAAGTTCGTCCGTGACTTCGTCGCCGCCTGGACCCAGGTGATGAATGCCGACCGCTTCGATCTGAAGCGTTAAGGCCAGAGGGGGTGCTCCTGACCAGTGGGCACCCCTTCTTTTTCTAACTGCGAACTTTGAAGTGAAGCCGATGATCCCTAATGTCGGCTCCATGCTTCCCACCTTACGACAACTCCAGTACCTCAAGCTCCTTGCCGAGCATGGTTCCTTCAGCCGCGCGGCTGATGCAGCTCACGTGAGCCAGCCCGCTTTGTCGTCCGGTGTTCAGGAGCTGGAGCGTATTCTTGGAGCACCTGTCGTGGAGCGCACCCGCGGTGCTGTACTTCTGACCGCTGTGGGAGCCGAGGCCGTCCGGCGCGCCGAAGACGTCTTGGCCCGCACCGAGGATTTGGTCGAGGCCGCCCGCAACGCAGGCAAACCCCTGTCCGGCCGTTTCCGTCTGGGCATCATCCCCACGGTGGCCCCTTATCTTCTGCCGCAAAAGCTGGTGACCCTGCGGGACCGCTATCCGGCACTGAAACTGTTTATCCGAGAGGATTTGACCCCGCGTCTGATCGCGGGCCTGAAATCGGGTCAGCTCGACGCCGCGGTGATCGCCCTGCCCTATGATGCGCCGGGCATTGACCACGCGCACATTGCCGATGACGAGATCGTTGTCGCAGCTCCGGTCAACCACCCGCTGGCGGGAACCGGTCCCATCCCGCAAGGCGCGTTGAAGTCCGAAGATCTTATTCTTCTGGAGGATGGTCACTGCCTGCGTGATCAGGCCTTGGCGGCAGTGAAGATCGAGGCCCCCAAGGGCGAGGATGTTTTCGCCGCCACGACCTTGCCGACCCTTGTTCAGATGGTCTCTTCCGGACTGGGCGTCAGCTTCCTTCCGCAGATGGCGGTAAATGCGGGCCTGGCCGATAATCCGGGGGTCGTTGTGCGTCCGCTCTCGGAGGATGGACCGCACCGCGAAATCGTTGTCGCTTGGCGATCAGGTTCCAGCCGCGCTGCCGAGGCGCGTCTTCTTGCCGAGGCACTGAAGATCGACTGATCGGGCGCGTCATTGCGCTATCGGCACTGCCTGTACGACGTACATCGAATACCCATCCGGCGGGCTTCTATTGCGACCCTATTCTTTATGTGGGAAAGGCCTCGCATAAATATTTTGGCGGCCTTTTGCGAGGCTGTCGGGGATACCACACACAGGTCAACGCATGCTGCAACACTATCGCGAACACGTTGCCGAACGTGCGGCTCTGGGCATTCCGCCCCTGCCGCTGTCGGCCCAGCAAACTGCTGAACTGATCGAGCTGATCAAGGCTCCGACCGCAGAGGCTTCTTCGGAAGAACTGCTGGAGCTGCTGGCCCATCGTGTGCCGCCGGGCGTTGACGACGCCGCAAAGGTCAAGGCTTCCTTCCTGTCGGCTGTGGCCCACGGCGATTTCGAAGTGCCGGGCCTGTCGCGCGAATACGCAACCCAGCTGCTGGGCACCATGGTCGGTGGCTATAACGTCAAGCCGCTGATCGACCTGCTGCCGGACGCTGTTGTCGGCACCGTCGCTGCCGAGGGTCTGAAGAAGACCCTGTTGATGTTCGACTTCTTCCACGACGTTGCCGGTCTGGCCAAGGCTGGCAATGCCAACGCCCAAGCCGTTCTGAAGTCGTGGGCCGACGCCGAATGGTTCACCTCGCGCGACAAGGTTGCCGAAAAGATCACCGTCACCGTCTTCAAGGTGACCGGCGAAACCAACACCGACGACCTGTCGCCGGCACCGGACGCTTGGTCGCGTCCGGATATCCCGCTGCACTACCTCGCCATGCTGAAGAACGCGCGCCCGGGCATCACGCCTGAGCAAGACGGCGTTCGCGGTCCGATGCAGTTCATTGAAGACCTCAAGGCCAAGGGCCACCTCGTCGCCTACGTCGGTGACGTTGTCGGCACCGGCTCGTCGCGTAAGTCGGCCACCAACTCGGTGATCTGGGCCACCGGCCAAGACATCCCGTTCGTGCCGAACAAGCGCTTCGGCGGCGTGACCCTCGGCGGCAAGATCGCTCCGATCTTCTTCAACACTCAAGAAGACTCCGGTGCCCTGCCGATCGAAGTCGACGTTTCCAACCTGAACATGGGCGATGTCATCGACATCTACCCGTACGAAGGCAAGATCGTGAAGGACGGCGAGACCGTCTCGACCTTCGAACTGAAGTCGCAAGTCCTTCTGGACGAAGTGC
This sequence comes from Brevundimonas pishanensis, assembly GCF_022750635.1. Lineage (GTDB taxonomy): Bacteria > Pseudomonadota > Alphaproteobacteria > Caulobacterales > Caulobacteraceae > Brevundimonas > Brevundimonas pishanensis. Next base: position 359,835 of record NZ_JAJKBG010000001.1, read on the forward strand.
AAGCCGGTGGCCGTATTAACCTGATCATCGGCCGCTCGCTGACCGCCCGCGCGCGTGAAGCACTGGGTCTGGCTCCGTCGACCGAGTTCCGCCTGCCGGTCGTTCCGAACGACACGGGCAAGGGCTTCACCGTCGCTCAAAAGATGGTCGGTCGCGCCTGCGGTCTGCCGGAAGGTCAAGGCATCCGTCCGGGTACCTATTGCGAACCGCGCATGACCACGGTCGGCTCGCAAGACACCACTGGCCCGATGACCCGCGACGAGCTGAAAGACCTCGCCTGCCTCGGCTTCTCGGCCGACATGGTGATGCAGTCCTTCTGCCACACCGCCGCCTATCCGAAGCCGGTTGACGTCAAGACCCACCGCGAACTGCCGGAGTTCATCTCGAACCGTGGCGGCGTGGCTCTGCGTCCGGGCGACGGCGTGATCCACTCGTGGCTGAACCGCCTGCTGCTGCCGGATACGGTCGGCACCGGCGGTGACTCGCACACCCGCTTCCCGATCGGCATCTCCTTCCCGGCTGGCTCGGGTCTGGTCGCCTTCGGTGCGGCCACCGGCGTGATGCCGCTGGACATGCCGGAGTCGGTTCTGGTGCGCTTCAAGGGCGAAATGCAGCCGGGTATCACCCTGCGCGACCTCGTCCACGCCATCCCGTACTACGCCATCAAGCAAGGTCTGCTGACCGTCGCCAAGGCTGGCAAGATCAACGCCTTCTCGGGCCGCATCCTCGAAATCGAGGGCCTGCCGAACCTGAAGGTCGAGCAAGCCTTCGAACTGACCGACGCCTCGGCTGAACGTTCGGCTGCTGGCTGCACGGTCAAGCTGAACAAAGAGCCGATCATCGAGTACATGACCTCGAACATCGTGCTGATGAAGAACATGATCGCCGACGGCTATCAGGATGCCCGCACCCTGCAGCGCCGTATCGACGCCATGGAAGCCTGGCTGGCCAACCCGAACCTGCTCGAAGCCGATGCCGACGCCGAATACGCGCACGTCATCGAAATCGATCTGGCCGAGATCAAGGAGCCGATCCTGTGCGCTCCGAACGATCCGGACGATGCCCGCCTGCTGTCGGAAGTGCAGAACACCCAGATCGATGAAGTCTTCATCGGTTCGTGCATGACCAACATCGGCCACTTCCGCGCCGCTTCGCTGCTGCTGAAGGGCAAGAAGGACATCCCGACCCGTCTGTGGGTCGCCCCGCCGACCAAGATGGACGCCTCGGAACTCACCAAGGAAGGTCACTACTCGACCCTCGGCGGTGCCGGTGCCCGTATGGAAATGCCGGGCTGCTCGCTGTGCATGGGTAACCAGGCACAGGTGAAGGAAGGCGCGACCGTGGTTTCGACCTCGACCCGCAACTTCCCGAACCGTCTGGGCAAGGGCTCGAACGTCTTCCTGTCGTCGGCCGAACTGGCTGCCGTGGCCTCGAAGCTGGGCCGCCTGCCGACCGTGGAAGAGTACATGGCCGAAATGGGCGTCATCAACGAGAACGCCGCCGACGTTTACCGCTACATGAACTTCGACCAGATCGAAGAATACGCAGACCGTGTCGCGGCTGAGTAAGCTGTAGCCTCAACGGTTAGCGTTGAAATGAAGAAGCCCCCTCGGAGTGATCCGAGGGGGCTTTTTTAATCCAGTAGCGCAAATAACTCTGTTATCATTTCTTGTGGGGGGAAATGATGGCATCAGATTCAGTTCAAGAAATCGCTGACCGTGTGGGTTCCTTGTACAGCGAGGAAGCTAAGGCACTCGTGTGGGATTCACGGATAGTCAAAATCATTCTCATTGTTGGCGGGGGGCTCGCCGTAGGGATCGCTCAGTTCACTGAAACCGTACACCATTGGCCTAAATAGGTAGGGGTTTGTGGGGCGCTGGCGATGGCGATCGGCGGGTTTATCGGGGCTCTCAGAGAGAAAACTTCGATTCAGGCTTTAGAAGAGGCTCGTTCGGCTCTAGAAGCTGCGAGATCTTACGAAGTAGAGGGTGTATATATTCAGAATTATATAAGCGATATTGAAGATAAGCTTAAGAGAATGTCGCATCTTCATACTGCTCAGTTCACCATGCGTGAAACCGTTGAGCAATGCCTTATGTTAAATCAAAAAAATGAGGCTTTAGCGACGCAAATGGTACTAAGTTCTGCTGCTCCACTGCTGCGAGCCGCACTGAATTTTCAGATGGATGAGGAATGGACACTTTCAGTGTACCAAGCTCGACCAGACAAGTCGGGAAAAGAGGTGCTTTGCTGTGTGGCTGCCGATAGGTTCGATAAACGCGATGCAAATTTAACGCGTTCATGGCCGATTGGGGTGGGGCATACAGGCTCTACATATGCAAAGGCTGAAGAGACAGTGGTTCCAGATTTGTCAGCATTGCAATTGGGCACGCTCGATAAATTACCGTCTTCAATCAGCCACGATAGCGATGCACAACGCTATAGGTCGATTGCTGCGGTCCCTATAAATGTTTTAAACGACCCGGCACCTTGGGGTGTGGTCGTGGCGACGAGCAGCAAGGCAAACAAGTTCACGCTTGATCACGATCAAAAGGGAAGCCTGAACGCTGAGGTGGTTCGCGCGTTTGCAGGTATCATGGCCTTATCCGTTGCCACGCAGAGGTAGAGTTAATGAAAAATTATTTGCTGCGGGAATCAAATCAATCGAATCTAGCTTGTGTCAAGCGACACGAGATCGGGAGAGGGACCATGACGGACGTGATATTCGTAGCTGAAGAAGCGTACATCGATCGTGAGATCGAAAGGGGCGTGGCCAAAATCATCGCTGGTGATGTCGATGAGAAAGCCCGTCGAGAATATAATGCTGCGCTGATGAAGCGGTCGCGTTTGGTGTTTCAAATGGGCCTGTCATCTTCTCGACCTCCCCAAGTTTCTCGAAAGCTAGCCGCAGTCTGACAGGAAGCGGATAAAGGCAAGGCCCGAGGATTGCTCCTCGGGCCTTTTCTGTTGTGCAGGTTTTGCATTCCTAGTGGGCGGCGATCAAAAGGCTTCGCCTTTTCGACCCGACGCCCCCTAGGCGGGAAGTCTTACTTCCCGCTAGCCAAGTTCCGGAGAACGTACGGCATAACCCCACCGGCCTTGAAGTAGTCCAGTTCGGTTTGGTTATCGATGCGGCAGCGGACCGGGAAGCGGGCCATCTTGCCGTCTGCCGGACGGAACAGCTCGACCCACAGGTCCTGGCGCGGCTTCAGCTTGCCGATGTTGGCGTCGGTCAGGCCACGGATGGTGACGATCTCTTCGCCGGTCAGGCCCAGCTTCTGCCAGCCGTCTTCCTTGAACTGCAGCGGAACGACGCCCATGCCGACGAGGTTCGAGCGGTGGATACGCTCGAAGCTTTCGGCGATGACCGCACGAACGCCCAGCAGACGGGTGCCCTTGGCCGCCCAGTCACGCGACGAGCCAGTGCCGTATTCCTTGCCCGCAAACACGACCAGAGGACGGCCTTCGCCTTGATAGCGCATGGCGGCGTCGTAGATCGACATCACGTCCTTGGACGGGAAGTGCTTGGTCACGCCGCCTTCGATTTCCGGCGTCATCTTGTTGCGGATACGGATGTTGGCAAAGGTGCCGCGCATCATGACTTCGTGGTTGCCGCGACGGGCACCGTAGGAGTTGAAGTCCAGCGTATCGACGTCGTGGGCGGTCAGATAGGCACCCGCAGGCGAGGCCTTCTTGATCGCACCAGCCGGCGAGATGTGGTCGGTCGTGATGGAGTCGCCGAAGATGCCGAGGATGCGGGCTTCGACAATGTCCTCGACCGGGGTCGGCTCCATCGACAGGCCTTCGAAGTACGGCGGGTTCTGGACGTAGGTGGAGTTGTTGTCCCACTCATACGTCTGGCCACCGGTGACCTCGATCGCCTGCCAGTGCGCGTCGCCCTTGAAGACGTCGGCATAGCGATTGGCGAACATCTTCGGCGTCACCGACTTGCGCTGGATCGTGGCGATCTCTTCTGCGGTCGGCCAGATGTCCTTCAGGAAGACGTCGTTGCCGTTCTTGTCCTGACCGATAGCGTCCTTGGTGATGTCGATGCGCATCGAACCGGCAATCGAATAGGCGACAACCAGCGGCGGCGAGGCCAGATAGTTGGCTTGAACGTCAGGGTTCACACGGCCTTCGAAATTACGGTTGCCCGAAAGGACCGAGGTCGCCACCAGAGCATTGTCGTTGATGGCCTTCGAGATCGCCGGATCCAGCGGGCCGGAGTTACCGATGCAGGTGGTGCAGCCGTAACCGACAAGGTTGAAGCCCATCGCGTCGAGGTCTTCCTGCAGGCCTGCGTCGGTCAGGTAGTCGGTGACAACCTGCGAGCCCGGAGCCAGCGAGGTCTTGACCCACGGCTTCGGCGCCAGACCCAGTGCGCGCGCCTTGCGGGCGACGAGGCCGGCGGCGATCAGCACGCTCGGGTTCGAGGTGTTGGTGCAGGAGGTGATGGCGGCAATGACCACATCACCGTCGCCGACGGTGAAGGTCTCGCCTTCGACAGCCGCGCGCGGCGCGTCCGCCGGACGGGCGAAGGTGCCGGTCAGGTGCTGTTCGAATTCCGGTGCCGCAGTCGTCAGTTCAACGCGGTCTTGTGGGCGCTTCGGACCGGCCAGCGACGGGACGACCGTCGAGATGTCCAGTTCCAGAACGTCGGTGAAGACCGGATCTTCCGAGGTCTCGTCGATCCACAGGCCTTGGGCCTTGGCATAGGCCTCGACCAGAGCGACGCGAGCCTTTTCGCGGCCCGTGGCGGTCAGATAGTCGATGGTCGCGCGCGACACAGGGAAGAAGCCGCAGGTGGCACCGTATTCCGGAGCCATGTTGGCGATGGTCGCTTGGTCTTCGATGGTCATCCCGACCAGCGCGTCACCGAAGAACTCGACGAACTTGCCGACGACGCCCTTCTTGCGCAGCATCTGGGTGACGGTCAGCACCAGGTCGGTCGCGGTCGCGCCTTCCGGCAGCTTGCCGGTCAGTTTGAAGCCGATGACTTCCGGGATCAGCATCGGGATCGGCTGGCCCAGCATGGCCGCTTCGGCTTCGATACCGCCAACGCCCCAGCCCAGAACGGCCAGACCGTTGATCATGGTGGTGTGGCTGTCGGTGCCGACGACGGTGTCCGGATAGGCCACGGTCTTCTTGCCCTCTTCGCCCGTCCAGACGGTCTGGGCGAGGTGTTCGAGGTTCACCTGGTGGCAGATGCCGGTGCCCGGAGGAACGACGCGGAAGTTGTTGAAGGCCGAAGAGCCCCAGCGCAAGAAGTTGTAGCGCTCGATGTTGCGCTCGTATTCGCGCTCGACGTTCTGGCCAAAGGCCTGGGCGTTACCGAAGTGATCGACCATGACCGAGTGGTCGATGACCAGATCGACCGGGTTCAGCGGATTGATCTTTGCCGGATCGGCACCCAGCTTGGCCATGGCATCGCGCATGGCGGCAAGGTCAACCACCGCCGGAACGCCGGTGAAGTCCTGCATCAGGACGCGGGCCGGGCGGAAGGCGATCTCGTGCTCTACGGCACCCTTGTTCTCGATCCAGGCGGCAACCGCCTTCAGATCGGCTTCGGTGACCGAAACGCCGTCTTCGTTGCGAAGCAGGTTTTCCAGCAGCACCTTCATCGAGCGCGGCAGGCGCGAGATACCGGCAAGGCCCGCTTCCTCTGCGGCGGGAAGGCTGTAATAGGCGTATTTCTTGCGCCCGACCGTAAGGTCTTGGCGGGTCTTGAGGCTGTCAATCGACGGCATGCGGAGGTCCTCTGACAAACGCCGCCCGACAATTCGGTTGCGCTTTCGCGCGCATGACACCAAGGCACACAGGTCCCGGGCGCGCGCGGCGAAAGCCTGCTGCGGCTCATTTGGATATAGGCTTGCCCGCGCGGCACGTCCATGTATCCACATGGTATGAAGGGACATTGAGAAAGGTTCGCAAGTGCTTGATGGCCTGAAGATTACCGATCTGACCCTGTCGCGGGGCGACCGGTGCCTGATTGACGGGCTTTCAGTGGACCTTTCGGCGGGTCAGGCACAGGCGCTTTCGGGTGCGAACGGGGCGGGTAAGTCCAGCCTGCTTCGCGCCATTGCGGGATTTATCAGGCCCAATGGCGGGCAGATCGCATTCCTGAGCGGCGCTGAGCTTCTCGATGCTGATGAGGTGCGCCGCACTCATCTTCACCTGACCGGACATCTCGAAGGCCTGAAAGCCACCCGAACAGCGCGTCAGGAACTGATGTTCCAGTGCCGGTTTCTCAAAGGCTCCGAAGAGGCCATGCAGGCTGCGGTGGAGCGGCTCCACCTTGAGCCCCTACTGGATTTGGAGACGCGGCGCTTGTCTGCGGGCCAGAAACGTCGCCTGTCTATGGCGCGCTTGGTGTCTGCTCCGCGTGCGCTCTGGTTGTTGGACGAGCCCTTGGCCCCGCTGGACAGCCAGTGGCGCGAACGTATCGGCCACTTGATGCAGGACCATCTTGCGCGGGGCGGTATGATGATCGCGGCCGTGCATGATCCCCTTCCCTTCGACGCGCGATCTCTCGATCTGGGAGGGCGTGCATGAACAGTCTGCTTGGCCTTTTCCGTCGCGAGTTAGCTCTGGCTTGGGGCGGCGGCGGCGGCCCGCTGTTGGCCTGTGGCTTTATGCTTTGCTTTGCCGCCATGTTGCCGTTGGCGATTGGTGGTGATCCGGTGGCGTTGGCCCCGATGGCATCGGGGGCGGCGTGGGTTGCGCTGGCCGTTGCCTCGCTCCTGTCGCTGGAACGACTTTTCGAGCGCGATCTGGAGGACGGATCGCTGGATATTCTCGCGCTTGGGCCGGTGCCGCTGGAAGCGGTGGTGGTCGTCAAGGCGCTGGCCCAGTGGCTGGCCAACGGCGTGCCACTGGCGGTCATGGCACCCTTGGTGGCCTTGGCTCTGGGGCAGGACGCGGGCCTTGTTGGTATGACCGGTCTGACGGCGCTTATCGGGGGGCTGGGCTTTGCCTTTACCGGAGCCCTCGCTGCCACGCTGGCGTTGGGGGCCAAGCGGGGCGGTGTTTTGATCGCCGTGATCGTCTTGCCGCTCTTTATTCCACCTGTCGTGTTCGGAGCAGGGGGCTTGGCGCGCGCGGCCAATGATCAGCCTGTCGGTCCGGCTGTAGCGCTACTGGGTGCCTATGTTCTTTTCGCGCTAGTGATCGCGCCCTTTGCGGGAGCAGCCGCCATTCGCAACGCCCAGTCCTGATCTAGCGCTGGCGCAGCGTCACGTAGAACGCTCCATTACCGCCATGCCGTTGGTGGGCAATCGAGTAGCCCGACACGATCAGCCGCAAATAGGGACTGGCCATCCATTCCTCGAACGAGGAGCGTATGACGCCACCGCCCTGACGGCCTTGTCCGGTAATGACGAGGACCGCCCGCATGCCGCGCGCCTGACAGCTCATGAGGAAGGCGCGAAGTTCGTCTTCGGCCTCGAAACGGCTGAAACCGTGAAGGTCGATACGCGCTTCGATAGGATCGCGCTCGCGCGACAGGCGGCGCTTGCGGTTGGGCTCCAGATCTTCCGGTACGGGCCTGTCGGAAGCGCGGCCGATCATGGGGCGCGGGGCAATCTCGGCCAGATAGGCGACGTTATTGCCGCTGGATGCCGTGGTGACGGCGGCCGTCTTTGCTGCCTTTTTGCGGACGGCACGGGTCTTGGGGGTAGCCGGTGGCGCTTCGACCTCGCCCAGCATGGCGGTCATCTCGGCCAGCGCGGCCTCCACCGCATCGGGGGCGACGTAGTCGGATTTCGTTGGAGCCTTGGGCGTGACGGTATGCGTCACCCGTTTCCACAGGCGGCGGTCATCTTCGCTGGGTTTGGGAGGGCGGCGCGCCAACCGCCTCAGTCTTCGAGCGTCTCGGACGACGGGCCGGGGACATAGCCCAGCAGATCGCCCGGCTGGCAGTCCAGCTCGCGGCACAAAGCCGTCAGGGTCGAGAAACGAATAGCCCGCGCCTTGCCCGTTTTGAGGATCGACAGGTTGGCTACAGTCACGCCGACGCGATCCGCCAGCTCTGTCAATGACATGCGGCGCTCTGCAAGGAGACGATCGAGTTGGATGCGGATGGCCATGATTCAGTGCTTCTAGCGGTTATTCGTCAGATCGTCAGTTCGGTTTCTTCACGCAAACGCGCGCCCTCGCGGAACAGTTCGGCGAGCGTGAAGGTGATAACGATAGCGAAAGCGGGGGTGACGAGCTCGCCGACGCTGGGGGCTTCGACCGCGCCGAGGGCCAGTTTGTTGGCGACCAGCAGACGCGAGGCCCAGCCCAGCATGGTTACGAAAAACAGGGCTGCGCCGACCAGACGAAGACGCATCACGTTTGCAGGGTGGAAGGGATCACCGGCCAGCAGGGTCCGGAACATCTGGCGCAAATAGCGCAGGATCACCACCAAACCCGCGAAATAGGTGGTCACAACAGCCATGACGAACAGCACCAGACCGCGCGTCAGAGGCATCTGGCGGGTTACGCCGCCACTGTCGACGGAGATGCTGAAGGTATCGAGGGGGATGAAGATCGCGACGACAAAAACAATCGCGAAGATCAGTGTCAGCACGACCGATACAGTAAACCCGATATCGATCAGTAGCTTGAGTGCGCGGGCGGGAAACGTCCAACCACCGCTGGCTTTGATTGCAGCAAGGGGCATAGACATTTGGGAGAAGAGCCTTCGGCCTGAAGTTTTCGATCCCATGGAGTTTTCGGTCCGCGTTTGGTCGCAAATAGGAGCTGCGCCCGGCGTGTGCGTTGCGCGCAGCTTATCTATTCACGATGTTCTGCACGTTCGTCAAAGCTCGGGACAATCAAAGAGCTTGGAACAGGCTTGCCAGTGCAGCGGCCGGCAGGGCGGCGATCAGAACGGTGTTGAGGAAGATGTAGCCGACCTTGTCCATCATCAGCGAGGCTTTCATCGTTTGCATTGTCATTTCTCCGGTTAGCACAAGATTGTGCATTCGTTGATTGTCGCGAAAGAAGCTTGCCCTGGAGGAGGCGCTTGGGAACGTTGCGACCCGTCGTCCTTGAAAATGAACATAGAGCGACCGCTGTTCTAAGGCACGTTACATATCGTTTAACGATATTAAACTTTCGCAAGGTTCCAAATCGGCCTAAGGTGGCCTCATGAAACTTCGTCTTATCAAGGGGATGCGGCTGGTCGCTGCTACCCACAATCCCGGCAAGGCCCGCGAGATCGCCGCCCTGCTCGACGGCAATTACGAAATTGTCACGGCGGGAGAGCTGAATTTGCCCGAACCGGATGAGACGGAGACGACATTTGTCGGCAATGCCATGCTGAAAGCGCGCCATGCCACGCTGCTTTCTGGCGAGGTTTGCCTTGCCGATGACTCCGGCCTATCGATTGCCGCACTGGACGGTGCGCCCGGTATCTTTTCGGCGCGCTGGGCAGGTCCGAGCAAAGACTTTGCCCTGGCCATGCAGAAGGTCGAGGAGCGTATCGAAGAGACCGGGTCGAAAGATCGGTCGGCCTGGTTCACCTCGGCACTGGCCGTAGCCTGGCCCGACGGCACCTGTGTTGTTGTGGAAGGTCGTGTCGATGGTCAGGTGGTATGGCCCCCGCGTGGCGAGCGCGGTTTTGGCTATGACCCGATCTTCCAGCCGGACGGTCACGATCTGACCTTCGGTGAGATGGATCCTGCAGCCAAGGACGCCATGAGCCACCGCGCACTGGCCTTTGATCGCCTGAAGGCCGTCCTGATTGACTGATCATGTGCCGGACACGGACGGGCGGGTCGCCCTCTATGTCCACTGGCCCTATTGCGCCCGTATCTGCCCCTACTGCGACTTCAATGTCGTGCGTGATCGTGGTCGACATTTAGAGCAAGATGCTCTGGTCGAGGCCATCGTCGCCGATCTGCGTGCTCAGTCCGCCCTTATGGGGCCTCGGCAACTGACATCGGTCTTCTTTGGAGGCGGAACGCCTTCGCTAATGAAGCCCGATGCGGTTGCCCGCATACTGGACGAGGCGCGCGGCCTGTTTCCGGTCGCCGGAGCTATCGAGGTTTCGCTGGAGGCTAACCCCACCGATGCCGAAGCGGACCGTTATCAGGCTTTAGCCGATGCGGGTGTGACCCGCCTGTCGATGGGTATCCAGTCCTTTGACGATGGGGCTCTGAAGTTCCTTGGCCGCGATCATAGCGCCGCCTCGGCGAGGCGCGCGGCGGCCACGGCGGCGCGGATTTTCCCGCGTCTGTCGATCGATCTCATCTATGCTCGTCCCGACCAGACAGTGCCGGAATGGACCCAAGAACTCCGGACGGCCTTCGATCTGGGCTTCGAACACATCTCGCCCTACCAATTGACCATCGAGCCGACGACGGCCTTTGGCCGCGCCTTCGCGCGCGGGCGGTTGGTGCCGCCGGACGAGGACATGGCAGCGGCACTCTATGAGAGCACGCAAGAGATTTTGGAGAGGCAGGGTTTCGAAGCCTATGAGGTTTCCAACCACGCCAACAGCGTTGCTGCGCGTTCGTCCCACAACCTGCACGTCTGGCGTGGCGGGGACTATATCGGCGTCGGTCCGGGGGCGCACGGTCGCCTGACCACCTCGCAAGGACGCCAAGCCACAGTCGCGCATCGCCGGATCGCCAATTACGTGGCGGGCGTGTCGGCGGGCACGCCGTGGCAAGAGCACGAACATTTGTCGCCACTGGACGCCGACGAAGAGCGTGTCCTTCTGGGGATGCGGACTGTCGAAGGGATACCGCGCGAAGTCCTGACCCGACTGGGGATGGACTTCACCGCAGGGCGTCTGGCCGATCTGGTCGGTGACGGCTTTGTCGAGGTGGTCGGTGAGCGGCTGCGGGCTACACCCAAGGGGCGTCCCGTCCTCGACAGCGTTCTGAAAGTAATGCTGGCCTAGACGCCCAAGGTGTCTGCTTCGAGCGCGCCCGGAATGTTCGGATCCGGTGCTGTGTCGTCATGACGGGTGTCCTGACGGCGCTTCAGGGTCCAGTGCTCGCCGTCTACAAAACCCAGACCGTCCCACGTCACGACTGTGATCTTGATGGTGTGCGCGTCCCATTCGATGCGGTTAAAGCTCGGCGGATAATTGTCCCGCTCCCTCAAGGAGAGCGTTCCGCAACCCACCGCGTAGCAACGCCGCTCCGACATATCGATGGGCAGGGCGAAAGGCACATGGACATGGCCGGTGGTGATCAGATCAACGCCCGCTTCGGCAAAGATGCGCGCGGCGCGATCACCGCGTTTGACTGCGCCCGACATCGGGGTGTCGATCATCTCGACCAGTGGATGGTGGCAGGACAGGATCCGCAGGGTATCGGGCGGAGTCTGGCGCAGGGCTTCGGCGGCGCGGCGGGTCTGATCAAGATCGATCACGCCCTTGGACCAGTTGAGCCGGGCCTGCCAGCCGCGGGCGGTGGTCACACCGCGAACCATAAAGTCGGGCGCTGTAAACTCGTGATCATGCGCGGGGTGGCCAGTAGCCGTTTCGAACGCCCTCCACGGCCAGAACAGGCGCGCGAACACATCCCAATAGGGCACGTCGTGATTGCCGACACTGACGAACACTGGTTCGGGCAGGGCCTTGATCCACTCAGCCGCCGCTTCGAACTCGGAGCGTTTGCCCGATTGGGTGATGTCGCCGGTGATCAGGTTCAGATCGGCCTGATAGGCATGCGCATAGGCCATGGCCTCGTCGACGGCTGCCTTGTGCTCGACACCGAAGTGGATGTCGGAAAACTGGAGAATGACGCCCATCAGTTGCTGTCTTCAACGGCTTCGGGTGACAGCGCCAGAGCGGTGAAGGCGTGGGGAACGAATTTGACCGTTGCCTCCTTGCCGACCGGCACCGTCTCGCCATCGATCACGGCAGGAATGCGCGCCCGCCCCCACAGCTTCACCGAACGGGTTCGCGTGGTGTCGACCGCGTCGTCGTCGCGCCAGTCATTCAATACGGCGTTTGCGGCGAGGCGCAGAGCCTGTCCTGCATCGGAGGTCTGCATAACGGCCGCTTCAAGACCGGGGTCATCCTCGTTGAAGGCCTTTGAGATCAGAGGCGTGATCAGGACGACGGCTTCTGCCTTGCCGGACTCGCGTCCATCCAAACTGAAGCGGATACGGCCGGAAAAAGCGCGTCGGAACGCTGTGCGAGCCTTGGACCACGCCTCGCCCAACTGGCCCGAACGGATGGCCTCGCGGGCCGGAGCCCACAGGGCGGGGGCTCCCAAAATCGCGGCACAATAGAAATGCTCGTCGCCAATCGCCCCGCCGCCGACCTTGCGCGGCTCGCCCTGCTCAAGGGTACGTCGCAGGGCCTTTTGCCAGTCACCCGTTCCATAAAGCGCCTTGGGCAACATGTTCATGGTGCCGCCAGGCAGGGTTGCGACCAACAGGTCGTGCTTGCCGGCCAGGGTGGCGACCGAGCGTGCCGTGCCGTCACCGGCAAGCACCAGCAGGGCATCAGGTCGGGCGGCTATGGCCTTGTCGATGGTCTGCGCAAAGCCGTCGCCTTCCAAAATCTCGACTTCGGCTTCGAGATCATATTCGGACAGAATGGCACGGGCCTGATCGGCAGCGTTATTATTCACCCCGCCGGACATCGGATTGATGAGCATGATAATGCGGCGCAGAGGGACAGCCTGCGTCACAGCCCGTTTTAGCTCGGTAGCCTGTGGCGAAGCGTCGTCGGGGGCAGCGGCGGAAATATTCGACATGGGCAGCGAACGTTCAGCTTGTGTCTAGGTTCCTACATATAGCTCTGCAGTTATGCACCCTTTCACCGGAACCGGTCGCGCTCCGGTTCGTTGGTGTCACATCGGGGCTGCAACATGTCTGCAAGAGGAGTTTATCCATGAATAAGGCAATCATCGCCTTGGCAGGTGCCGGCCTTCTGGTCACCGCGTGCGCTAGCGATCCGTATTATGGTGGAAGCACCAATAATCAGGCTGTTCGCCAAGGTGCAGTCGGTGCCGGTTTGGGCGCGGTCGCAGGTGCGATCATCGGTAATAACGTAGGCGACGGCAATGCCGGTCGCGGTGCCGCTATCGGCGCTGTTCTGGGTGGTGCTGCCGGTGCCGTCCGCGGTTCGGCCCAAGACCGTAACAACCAGCAGCGCTATCGCGACAGCCAAGGCCGTTACTACTACTGCTACGACGGTCGTCAGTCGGAGTGCTATTGGGAAAACGGCCAGCGCCGTTACTAAAAACCGCTGAGGCGGACGCCCTGAATTCAGGGCATCGCTGATGAAGGCGGTCTCGGACTGAGACCGCCTTTTTCATGCCTCTCGTCATTATCCGGGTTTGAAGGAGGTTGGGGCCTATGACCAATTCGGTTGAAGTAAAGCGTATCGCACTGGGTGTAGGGATTGCTGCTGCGGCCTTGGCGCTGGGCGCCTGTGCCACAAACGGCAGCGGCTACAAGACCCGCGACGCACTGGTGGCCCCGGTCAACTGTGCCAACCAAACCTTTGAAATCTATTTCGACGAGGGGCAGACCCGTCTCGCGCCGGCAGCGCTAACGTTGCTGCAAATGCGCGGCCAGCAACTGTCAGGCTGCGATATCCGCAAGGTATCCGTCACCGGTCTTGCTTCGGCCACCGGAGATAGTTCCGCCAACCAAGCCCTGTCCGAGCGCCGCGCTCAGGCCGTCAGCGAGGCTTTGGCAGCGCAAGGTTGGCCAGCACCCGTATTCGAGGTCAGCGCCGTCGGTTCAGAGGGCGCTCGCGACGGGCAGGTCAATGAACCGTTGCGCCGCCGTACCGAGGTGACGGTGGAGGCCGTTCCGCGCCGATAAACGCCTCACAAATGCAGGGGTAGGACAGCGTGTCGACTGTTCTCGTCGAATTTCGGTCGCTAAGGCAGACTAGCTCGGCGTAAACGGAAGACGGCATGACCTCACCCCTGCGACTTTTGCTCATTGTCTGGCTCGTGGCCCTGACCCTTTGTGGTCAGGCGATGGCGGCTGTGCAAAAGGACCCGCGGATCGAGGCCGAACTTGTGCCAATGAGCCAGTGGGTCGTGCCCGGCTCGACCGCTATTTTGGCTATCCGGCAGAAAATCTCGCCGCAATGGCATACCTATTGGCGCAACCCCGGCGACTCCGGCGGTGCAACCGAAGCCCAGTGGGACCTGCCCGCCGGTTTTAAGGCGGGAGACTTCCTGTGGCCCCTGCCCGAGCGCAAGCCGCTGATGGGGCTGATGAGCTATGTTTATAGCGACCAAGTTTACCTGCCTGTACCGATCGAAGTGCCAGCCGGTCTGACGACTGGCGAGAAATACTCTGTCTCGGCCAACGTCCTGTTTCTTGTCTGCAGCGACGAGATGTGCGTGCCGGTGAATATGACGCTGTCCACGGATTTGCTGGTGGGCGAAGGCGCGGCACCACTTACCGCGCGGCACGGCAGGGCCATTGAAAACGTGGTCACCGGTGCCCCCCGAGCGGCCGAAATCGATGCCGCGGCGCGGGTTGAAAACGGCCAGCTCATCATCAACGCGGCCGGTGGTCCCTTGGTGGGCCTAAAGCCGCGCTGGGCCTATTTCTATGCGCACGGCCAGACCGTTTTGGACCATGCGGCCAAACAAAAGGTGGAGCTGGGTCCGCAGGGTCTGACCTTTAGCGTGCCCGCCGGACGCGCAACGCGAGAAGGCGTGACCGAGCCGGTGACGGGCACCATTTCCACCGACGCGGGCGCTTGGGAGATCACCGCGTCGTCAGGTGCAGCCCTGGCGGGGACTACGGGCGACGGAAGCGTCAGTACAGATGCGCCCGATAAGGATCAGGCCACGGTCGGGTTCTGGCAGGCTGCCATGTTCGCGCTGCTGGGCGGGTTGATCCTCAATCTGATGCCATGCGTGTTTCCGGTGCTGGCCATGAAGGCGGCGGCCCTGACACGCTCCGCGCATGATCCGGTTCAACTGCGCCACGACGGATTCGCCTTTACAGTTGGTGTGCTGGTGTCATTTGGCGCGCTGGCGGGGGGGCTGCTGGCTTTGCGGGCACTGGGTCAAAGCATCGGCTGGGGCTTCCAGCTTCAGTCACCCGCGGTGGTCGGGGCATTGGCTTTGTTGATGCTGGCCGTGGCGATGAACCTGTCGGGTATCTTCAGCTTCGGTGGCCGTCTCCAGCAACTGGGCGGCATAGGTGCTCAACGATCGGGCCTGTTCGGCGCGTTTCTGACAGGGGTTCTAGCTGTTGTGGTGGCCGCGCCCTGTACGGCACCTTTTATGGCCGTGGCGACGGGGGCAGCCTTGGTACTGTCATGGCCGCTGGCACTGGCGGTATTTCTTTTGCTCGGCGTGGGGCTTGCCCTGCCCTATCTCGTGCTCAGCCTCAGCCCGCGACTGCTCCGGGGATTGCCCAAACCGGGGCCGTGGATGGAGCGACTGCGGAACATTCTGGCCCTACCGATGTATGCGACGGCCGTCTGGTTAGCTTGGGTGTTCGTGCGCCAGACCAACAGCATCGTTTGGTTGGCTGTTGCCGCCGTCTTGTTAGCCGTCAAGCTTTGGCTGGTGGGTCGCGCACAAATAAAACCGAATGCACGCATATGGGTCGGGACTGCTGCAGCCTTCGCCGTAGCCTTCGTTGGTGCGGGTGTCATGGCACTACGGACGCCGGTGACCGTGGCAGCACAAGGCTCGCATTCGGCCCTACCGTCGAACCCCTGGTCGAATGAAGTGGTTCAGGCAGGGTTGTCGCAAGGCAAGCCTGTCGTTGTGAACTTCACGGCCGACTGGTGCGTCACCTGCAAGATCAATGAGCGCACAGCCCTGGCGTCGGAGCGTACCGCCAAGGCCTTTGCCGATACGGGCACGATCTATCTGGTGGGCGACTGGACACGCTCCGATCCGGCCATCACGGCAGAGTTGCAACGTCATGGCCGCTCGGGCGTGCCGCTATATCTGGTCTATTCGCCGAATGCCGCTCAGCCCGTGGTCCTGCCCCAGATCCTGACAGAGGGCGTGGTCATCAAGGCCGTCAAAAACGCGGCCAGGCCCTAGTCCACACCCTCGACGTGCGGCGGGGCCAGAATAACCTCGACATTGTCGTTCAGCAGATAGGCCAGTTCCTCGAACGCCTGTCTGCGCTCGGGACCGGGTTTGGCCGCCTCGACGAGCGCTACCTTTTTAGGAATATCCTCCGCGATCCCGCGCAGGATGCACGTCAGGTCCCCGTCGGTGCCGCTGGCTTTCAAGGCCAGATGAGCCTGCATGTTGGCGTGCGAGAGTTCGGCGGCCTGTGAGCTGAAGGCCATAAAAGGCGCACTGCGCGCGAAGTGTTCTTCGGCCACGGCGGGGCCTTCCATCCAGTACTGGACGACAGCCTTTAGTCGCCCCGCCTCCTGGACAAGTGACCGCAGCTCAGCTTCGTCGGATAATGGCGCTGATGCAACGGCCTCTACAACAGGCACGTTTGACGCACTGTATTCCGCTGAAAATAGCAGGGACGCAGCGAATACGAGGTTGCAACTCATAATAATTTCCCCTCCAACCCGTTTCCGGACGGGTTAGAGTCCCCCTCGGCTTCTATCCCCTGGAGCTCGAGTGTTAGTATAACGACGGTAAACGAGGGCTGAAAACTGTTGGCTGAACCCGAGACGATCCTCACTTCGGATGCTGCATGGTCCAGGCTTGTCTCCGTGGCTGCACATGATCGTGACGCCTCTATCCTGGAACAGTTCGAGAAAGACCCCGAGCGGCTGGAGCGTTTGTCGGTAACGGCGGCTGGCCTCTATATCGACCTGTCCAAACAAAGCTGGACGCGGGCCGGACTGGCCGCTGCCCTCAACCTTGCGCAGGCGCGCGATGTTGAAGGCGCGCGCGATGCCCTGTTCGCCGGCGAGGCCGTCAACACTACCGAAGGGCGTGCAGTGCTGCACCCTGCCCTCAGGGCGTCGTCGCACAAGCAGTTCTTCGCTCTGGGCAGTTCCATCACCGACGAAGTGCATCGCCAGCGTCAGGCTCTGAAGGCCTTTGCCACCGGCGTGCGCGAAGGCACCATCCGTGGCGCGACGGGCAAACCTATTCAGGCGGTCGTCCATATCGGTATCGGCGGCTCCGATCTGGGGCCGCGTGTAGTCTGGGAGGGGCTTCGTACCCGCTTCCCGACTTTTCAGGTGCGGTTCGTCGCCAATATCGATCCCGCTGATCGACAAGAAGCTCTGGCGGGTCTCGATCCGGAAACCACTCTGGTTATCATCGTCTCGAAGACGTTCACGACGTTGGAAACTCTCGCCAATGCCAAGGCTGTGCGGGACTGGTTGCAGTCGCGACTGCCGGATGGTGCCGATATTGCCAAACAGATCGTCGGGGTGACCGCTACGCCTGAAAAGGCGGACGAATTTGGCTGCGGTCAGACCTTTGCTTTCTCGGACTGGGTTGGCGGTCGCTTCTCTCTTTGGTCATCGGTCAGCCTGTCGGTCGCTATCGCGCTGGGCTGGGATGTGTTCGAAGAGCTACTGCGCGGTGCCGAGGCTATGGACGATCACTTCGTCACCGCACCTTTGGACCGCAATGGTCCGGTCCTGATGGCGTTGGCGCAGATTTATAACGTGGACGGGTTGGGTCGGACGGCACGCTCGGTCGCGCCCTACGCCTATGTCCTTCGTCGCTTTCCGGCCTACCTCCAGCAGTTGGAGATGGAATCCAACGGCAAGCGCGTGACCCGCGATGGCCGCCCCATCGAACAGGCCACCTGTCCCGTGATCTTTGGCGAGGTCGGGTCAAACGGCCAGCACGCCTTCTTCCAGCAACTGCATCAAGGTCCGCAGGTCGTCCCGACCGAGTTCATCATCGTTCGCCAAACCCACGATGACGGACCGGAAAACAAGCTCTGGGCCAATGCGCTTGCCCAGTCGCGCGCCTTGATGGTCGGTCAGTCCATGTTGGCGGCTTATGATGAAATGCTGGCTGCCGGCGCGTCTGAAGAAGAGGCGGCGCGGCTGGCTCCCCACAAGACCTTCCCAGGTAATCGCCCGTCGTCGATGATCGCCATGGACAAGGTCACGCCCAGCACCTTGGGCGCGCTTATAGCACTGTATGAACACAAGACGTTCGTCGAGGGCGTGATCTGGGACCTGAACAGCTTTGACCAATGGGGCGTGGAACTGGGCAAGGCCATGGCCAGCTCTGTGATGAACGTCGCTGCGGGTGGAGCCGACGAGCTGGATCCGTCCACCTTGGCTTTGCTGAAAAGGCTGACTTAAGCCCCATGAATGCAAAAAGGGCCCGCCTTCATCAGGCGGGCCCTTCGCGTTTTCTAGCGCTTACCAGCGACGGTCGTAGCGATAGCCACGGTCGCGTTGGTCATAGCGGCCACCGCGGTAGTCACGGCGGTCATAGCTGTAGCGGTCGCGGCTGTTGATGCCGTTTTCACGTTCCCAGTGACCTTGGTTACGGTAGCAACGGCCACCGCGGTAATAGTTACAGTCGCTGCGGTTATCCGACGATGCGGCACCGACCGCAGCACCTGCCAGGGCACCACCGGCGACATAGCGACCATCGCCATTACCGATGATGGCACCGGCCAGACCGCCGACGACGGCACCGAGGACTGCATCCTTGGCAGCGTCATTACCGCGGTCGCGGTCATGATAGCGCTGGGCCGAAGCAGGCGAAGCCATGAGGGTCAGGGCGAGAGCCGGGGCGATTGCCGCGACGCCAATTTTGGACAGGGTCTTCATAGGCGGGCTCCTTTCAAAGCCGGTGTTCAAACTCTGAGGATGTTTATAGCGGAGCCTATCTGAACAGCCCCAGCGGGCCCTGTTCATTTTCGCTTCATCTTCGCGGCAGCGATTTCGGAAAAATTCGTCAGGCCCACCCTTGACCCCCTCTGTGGGGGTGCCTAACTCCCCGCCGTTAGCACTCGAGGGGGATGACTGCTAAAGCCTTCCCTCAAGCTGCTAAGGCAATTTTTAACTGGAGATCCTCTGATGGCGTTTCGTCCTCTCGGCGACCGCGTGCTGGTAAAGCGCGTTGAAGAAGCTACCACGACCAAGGGCGGGATCATCATCCCCGACACCGCTAAGGAAAAGCCTCAAGAAGGCGAAGTGATCGCTGTTGGCTCGGGCATTCGTGACGAAGACGGCAAGTTCGTCGCTCTGGACGTCAATGTCGGCGACCGCATCCTGTTCGGCAAATGGTCGGGTACCGAAGTGAAGATCGAAGGCGAAGACCTGATCATCATGAAGGAATCGGACATCCTGGGCGTGCTCTCGTAAGCACCGGCTGTCTTTCGAATTCCTGAATAATAACATTTAGATAGGAGCTGCCACATGGCCGCTAAGATCGTACAGTTCAACACCGATGCCCGCGACAAAATGCTCAAGGGCGTCAACGTCCTGGCTAACGCCGTCAAGGTGACTCTGGGTCCGAAGGGCCGCAATGTTGTGATCCAGAAGTCGTTCGGCGCTCCGCGCTCGACCAAGGACGGCGTGTCGGTTGCCAAAGAGATCGAGCTGGAAGACGCCTTCGAGAACATGGGCGCCCAGATGATCCGCGAAGTCGCTTCGAAGGCGAACGACAAGGCGGGTGACGGCACCACCACCGCAACCGTTCTGGCTCAAGCCCTCGTGCAAGAAGGCCTGAAGGCTGTTGCCGCCGGCATGAACCCGATGGACCTGAAGCGCGGCATCGACAAGGCTGTCGAAGCTGTTCTGGAAGAAGTGAAGTCGATCTCGAAGCCGGTTTCGAACAACTCGGAAATCGCTCAAGTCGGCACCATCTCGGCTAACGGCGACACCGAAATCGGTAGCCTGATCGCACAGGCCATGGACAAGGTCGGCAACGAAGGCGTCATCACCGTCGAAGAAGCCAAGACCGCCGAAACCACTGTCGACATCGTCGAAGGTATGCAGTTCGACCGCGGCTACCTGTCGCCGTACTTCATCACCAACGCCGACAAGATGGAAGCTGTCCTCGAAGAGCCGCTCATCCTGCTCCACGAGAAGAAGCTGACCTCGCTGCAGCCGATGCTGCCGATTCTGGAAGCTGTTGTTCAGTCGGGCCGTCCGCTGCTCATCATCGCTGAAGACATCGAAGGCGAAGCGCTGGCGACCCTGGTCGTCAACAAGCTGCGCGGTGGCCTGCGCGTTGCTGCCGTCAAGGCTCCGGGCTTCGGCGACCGCCGCAAGGCCATGCTGGAAGACATCGCGATCCTGACCGGCGGTGAAGTCATCTCGGAAGACCTCGGCATCAAGCTGGAAACCGTTACCCTCGACATGCTGGGTAAGGCCAAGAAGGTCGTCATCACCAAGGAAGACACCACCGTCGTTGAAGGCGTTGGTGCCAAGGATGCGATCGAAGCCCGCGTTGGCCAGATCAAGCGCCAGATCGAAGAGACCTCGTCGGACTACGATCGCGAGAAGCTGCAAGAGCGTCTGGCCAAGCTGGCCGGTGGCGTTGCAGTCCTGCGCGTCGGCGGCGAGACCGAAGTCGAAGTGAAGGAAAAGAAAGACCGCGTCGACGACGCCCTGAACGCAACCCGCGCTGCTGCGGACGAAGGTATCGTCCCGGGCGGTGGTGTGGCCCTGCTGAAGGCTTCGAAGGTTCTGGCTAACGTGGAAGGCATCAACGCCGACCAGAAGGCTGGCATCAACATCGTCCGTCGCGCCCTGCAAGCTCCGATCCGTCAGATCTCGGAAAACTCGGGCGTCGAAGGTTCGATCGTCGTCGGTAAGGTTCTGGAATCGACCGAAGCCAACTTCGGCTTCAACGCTCAAACCGAAGAGTACGGCGATCTGGTCCAAATGGGCGTGATCGATCCGGCCAAGGTTGTGCGTTCGGCTCTGAAGTCGGCTGCCTCGGTTGCCGGCATCCTGATCACCACCGAAGCGGCTATTGCCGATGCTCCGAAGAAGGCCTCGGCCGGCGGCGCACCGGACATGGGCGGCATGGGTGGCATGGGCGGCATGGACTTCTAAGAAAGTCCGTCGTGAGGCCCATCACTTAAAGTGGGCGGCATGGACTTCTAAGTCCAAGCTATTCCAAGCTGAACTATCGGAAGGGCGGGATCGAAAGGTCCCGCCCTTTCTCATTGGCGTTGCGCAAGGAGCTGCCAGCCCCAAACGTGCTCCTGACGTGACACGGCGTCGCGTTGAGGGCGCGATGTGCCTAACGCGGGTTGCTCCGCGTGGGCGGCGCGCTTCATAAAGCCCACCTGTCGTCAACGAGGGGGCTGACTGATGCAGCGTTTCTACAAATCTTCCATCGCCGTTCTGGCTGTCGTCGCAGCCGCAGGTTTGAGCGTCGCTCAACCGGCCGAGGCGCAGTCGCGCCGCGCACCTGCCGCGAACGAGCGCGTCGCCCAGCCCGTTGGCGCTTCGGCCCGCTACTCGGTTATCCGCGAAGTCGCTTTCGCCAGCGCCCTTCCGGCGGCATCGGATACTCTGGTCATTGTCGCCTCCTCCGAAGAAGATCTGGCCGTGCGCGGTCTGGACGCCGCCACCGTTGAAGCGGTGAAGTCGGGTCTGACCGCAGCGCGCTTCAACTACGGCCCACGCAAATCCATCAGCCTCTACGGCGTCGCGGGGTGGAACCGCGTGTATGTTCTGGGTCTGGCCAAGGACGCCGGCGCAGCGGACATCCAAACCGCCGGGACGATTGCTGGCCGCGCCCTGATGTCGGAAGCCGGAATCCTCACCGTCGCCGCCAAAGGCCTGTCCTCGGACGTCGTCTCCGAGATCGTCACGGGTCTGGGCATTGGCCAGTACCGCGTTGATTTCTACAATACCGACGCTCGCATCACGGCTCTGCCGGGGGCAATCACCGTCGTCGCCGATGGCGATGCCGAGGCCCACTACAAGTCACGCGGTGCCCACATCGTCGAGGCGATGAGCTGGACCCGCAACATCGCCAACGAGCCCGCCAACATCGTCTATCCCGAGGTGTTCGCCGCCCGCACACGCGAAGCTTTTGCCGGTATTCCGGGTGTGACGGTCGAAGTTCTGGACGTGGCAGCTATGCAGCGTCTGGGCATGGGTGCGATTCTGGGCGTGGGTCAGGGCTCCCAGCGTCCGCCGGCGCTGGTCGCAGTCCGCTATCGCGGTCAGGGTGCCGCCACCACGGGCCCGATTGCTCTGGTCGGTAAGGGTATTACCTTCGATTTCGGCGGCATCTCGATCAAGCCCGGCGCCAACATGGGCAATATGAAGATGGACATGTCCGGTGCTGCGGGCGTGGTGGGTGCGGTTCTCGCGCTGGCCAAGTCGGGCGCGCCGGTCGATGTACTGGCCGTTGCCGCTGTCGCCGAGAACATGCCTGATGGCGGTGCGATCCGTCCGGGTGACGTTCTGACCGCGATGAACGGCAAGACCATCGAGATCGTCTCGACCGATGCCGAAGGTCGCCTTGTTCTGGCCGATGCCATCACCTGGGCTGACACCAACTATAATCCGGCGGCTATCATCGACGTGGCGACCCTGACCGGAGCTGTGGGCGGGGCTTTGGGACCGGACTATGCCGGTCTGTTCACCCGTCACGACGCATTGGCTGATCAAATCGTGGAAGCGGGCAAGGCCGCGGGCGAGCCCGTGTGGCAACTGCCGATGCACCCGTCCTACGGCGGCCGTCTGGCATCCCCAATCGCAGACCTGCGTAACGGTGGCGAGCCGGGACCGGGTGCGGGTACCGCGGCTCACTTCATCGGCAATTTCGTTCGTCCGGAAACGCCGTGGGCGCACATCGACATGGCCAATGTCGCCTATGGCGGTGGCAATGACGTCAAGCCCGCGGGTTCGGCAGCCTGGTCGGTACGCCTGTTGGAAAACTTCGTCCGCAACTTCCAGCCGGTAGCACTGGAAAAGGGCAAGGGCGGCCACTAAGGCCCTTGCGTCTCAATAGGAAAGGCCCCCGTCTCGGGGGCCTTTTTTATGCGTCTAGGGCGATGATCGCCACGGTCTGTCCGGCGATTTCCGCTTCTTCATCGACCTGTTTGCCGATCAAGGCCCGTGCCAGAGGCGAGACATGGCTGACAGAACCCTTGGCGGGGTCGGCTTCGTCCTCGCCTACGATGCGGAAGGTCTGGGTGCGGCCATCTTCGCGCTCGATGGTGACAGTGCCGCCGAAGCGCACCTTGCCTTCGGGCGCGATCTCTAGAAGCTGGGCGGTGCTGCGCCGTGCCGACCAATAGCGAAGGTCACGCGTGGCTCGGGCCATGGCCGTGCGGTCAGTCTCGATAGAGCCGTTCACCTGCGCCGCAGCATAGGCTGCGCGCGCCTCTGCCAAGGCGGCGTCGATTTGGGCCAAGCCTTCGGCGGTCACCCAGTTGGGGTGCGTCGAAACGGGGCGGTCGACCAGATCGGCGGCGGTCGCTTCCAGATCTTCTTCGCGGGTAAAGGCAACGCTCATGCACAGGACTATGCCGTTTCCGTTCAATCCGGTCTAGGAAGAGCGCATGAACGCCACTCCTCCCCCATCATCTCGCGTGGTCATTATCGGTGCCGGACCGGCTGGTCTGATGGCGGCCGAGCAACTGGCCGATCAGGGCCATGACGTGACCGTGCACGACCAGATGCCGTCGGTGGCGCGCAAATTCCTGATGGCGGGGCGTGGGGGGCTGAACCTCACCCACAGCGAACCGCGCGAGCGGTTTGACCGGCGCTACGGCGAAGCGCAGCCCCAGGTCGCCGACTGGCTGGACGATTTCGATGCCCAGGCTCTGCGTACATGGGCGGACGGCTTGGGTGCCGAGACCTTTATCGGAACCTCGGGCCGGGTCTTTCCCAAGGCGATGAAGGCCTCGCCACTTCTGCGCGCTTGGCTGGCGCGTCTGGCCCGGAAGGGCGTCACCATCAAAACGCGTAGTCGCTGGACAGGTTGGCACGGCGATGCGCTGGCCTTCGACGAGCTGGACGGTTCCAGCGAGGTTGTGGCTGATGCGGTCATACTGGCGCTGGGCGGAGCCTCGTGGGTCAAGCTGGGCTCGGATGCGGCTTGGGTCCCGTGGCTGAACGCCAAAGGTGTGGATGTCCGCCCGTTCCAGCCCGCGAACGTGGGCTTCGAGGTCGATTGGTCGCCCTTGTTGGTTGAACGGTTTGCCGGACACCCCCTGAAGAATATCGGCATCACCTTCAGTGGCCATACGGCACGCGGCGAGGCCATACTATCGGGCTACGGTTTGGAGGGCGGCGCGGTCTATGCGTTATCCGCGGTGGTTCGCGAAGCCATCGCGAGGCAAGGCGAAGTCATGGTCCACATCGACCTGCGTCCCGATCAGACGCTCTCGCAATTGGCAAACAGACTGGACAAGCCGCGCGGCAAGAACAGCCTGTCCAATCACCTTCGCAAGTCGCTGCACCTCGATCCGGCCTTCATCGGGCTGATGCGCGAAGCAGGCCCCTTGCCCGAAGAGGCGATGGCGCTTGCACAGTTGATCAAGGCTGTGCCCGTGCGATTGAAAGCACCGCGAGGTCTTGAGCGGGCCATATCGTCGGCAGGCGGGATCGGGCGTGACCAGTACAACCGCGAACTGATGCTCAATGCCCTGCCCGGCGTATTTGTCTGCGGCGAGATGCTGGACTGGGAAGCGCCCACAGGGGGCTATCTGCTTCAGGCCTGTTTTGCGTCCGCTGTGCGCGCGTCACGAGGCGTGCAACGCTATCTTGTGAACGCGCAGTCCTGATCAAAGCTCGACATTTATGACCGGACTGGGGCAGCGTATGGCTCTCATACCCTCAGGAGATGGTTGATGTCGCTTCGTCCCGCTGCCTTGGCTCTGGCTACCGTCCTTATGACTTCGACCGCCGTGTCGGCGCAGGTGCAGGTTGATCCGGAGCGGCTCAATGCTTTGACGCGCGAACTGGCTTCGGATCGCTTCGAGGGACGGGCACCGGGCACCCCGGGCGAGACGCTGACGGTCGAATGGATTGCGGAGCAGTTCAAGGCACTGGGACTTGAGCCGGGCGGTCCGGATGGATCATGGTTCCAGACGGCCGAAGTCTCGCGCACGGGGCCCGATGGCCCTGCCGTTTTGACCGCCCGTGCCGGTGACCACACCGTCAGCTTCGCGCGCGCAGACGAGATCATTGTGGGTTCGGACCGTCCCGTCAGCCGCATCACCCTGACCGATACTCCGGTCGTGTTTGCCGGCTATGGCGTCAGTGCTCCCGAGCGGGGGTGGGACGATTTCAAAGACGTCGATGTGCGCGGCAAGCTCTTGCTGGTCATCGTCAATGATCCAGACTTCGGGGCACCCGAGGGCCATCCGGTCGCCAACACCTTTGACGGGCAGGCCATGACCTTCTATGGCCGCTGGCCCTACAAGTTCCAGGAAGCCGCCGCACAGGGTGCTGCCGGAGTTCTTGTGATCCACGACACGGGAGGGGCCGGCTATCCGTGGTCGACGCTGGCAGGGTCTTCCACAGCCCCGGACCTCGATATCGTCCGTGCCGATCCGGACAAGGAACGCGTCGCCGCCCAGGGCTGGATTTCCAGCGAAGCGACGCAGAAGCTGCTGCAGCTGGCAGGGCTCGATCTGGACACCTTGCGGGTGGCTGCCCGCAGTCGCGACTTCCGGCCCGTCGAACTGGACGGCGTGACGATGAATATCGACTTCGGCCAGAAGGCTGACCGGATCCAGACCCGCAACGTCATCGCCCGTATCACCGGAACCGAGCGTCCGGACGAAACCGTTATGTTTGGTGCCCACTGGGACGCCTATGGCCGAGGGACACCCAAGGACGGCGACGATATCTATAACGGTGCTGTGGACAATGCGACGGGCGTTGCGGGAGTGCTCGAGATCGCCCGCCTGTTTGCGCAGGGTGAAAGGCCGAAACGCTCGGTCGTGTTTATTTCGTGGGCCGCCGAAGAAACCGGCCTTCTGGGCGCAGAGTACTACGCGGCCAATCCCGTCTATCCGCTGGAAAAGACTGTTGCGAACATCAACATGGACAGCCTACTACCGGGTGACGATATCGATCCGAACATCGTGGTAATCGGTGCGGGCAAGTCCGATCTGGACGCGCGCCTGTTGCCCTATGCGACGCGCGAGGGGCGCCGTCTGATCCCCGATCCGGCACCGCAGGCCGGTGCCTTCTACCGCTCGGACCACTTCCCTCTGGCGCGTGCAGGGGTCCCTGCGCTCTTCGCGGCTGCGGGCTTTACCGGTCACAACGAGGCCAGCCGACAGTATGTCTCGGGGGCTTACCATACCCCCAAGGACGAATGGATGCCGGACTGGACGATGAAGGCCGCGGCAGCGGACGTGCAGCTGATCTACGAGGTTGGCCGCGAGTTGGCCGACAGTTCCGACTGGCCACAATGGAGCGCGGGCAGCGAGTTCGAAGGCGTGCGAAAGCAAAGCGAAGATCAGCGTCGCCCGTGACCTGGGTGACCAGCCGGAGTACACACACTTCCATGACGACACCTCAAATTCACGGCACCTGCCCAGACCGTTTTGTTGCGGTCAAAGACGCCTTTGCTGCCAACTTCACCGATGCCCCAGAAGGGCTGAACGAAGTGGGCGCTCGCTTCTCGGTTACGATTGAAGGCGAGACGGTCATCGACCTGTGGGGCGGTTCGGCCGACACCGCCGGCGAGAAACCGTTCACCCAGACGACGCTGGTCCCCATCTTCTCCAGCGGCAAGGCAGTGATGGCCTTGATGATCGCCCGCCTCGTCGAGCAGGGAAAACTGTCCTACGACGACAAGGTGATCGATCACTGGCCCGAGTTCGGCCAGAACGGCAAGGACCACCTGACCATCGGGCAGTTGATGAGCCACCAGTCGGGCCTGCCGGGCTTTGACGAGCCCGTCGATCCGGCCATCTGGTATGACCCGCCTGCGGTTGTGGCACGTCTGGCGGCGCAAAAGCCGATGTGGGAGCCGGGAACTGCCTCCGGCTATCACCCTATTTCGATTGGCCTGATGGCGGGTGAAATCTTCCGTCGTCTGGACGGTCGCACCATGGGTACGGCTTTGCGCGAAGACTTCTGCGAGCCGTTCGGGCTGGACCTCTGGATCGGCACGCCTGCCAGCGAGCATGATCGCGCCGCCGA
Source organism: Brevundimonas pishanensis (assembly GCF_022750635.1). Classification (GTDB taxonomy): domain Bacteria; phylum Pseudomonadota; class Alphaproteobacteria; order Caulobacterales; family Caulobacteraceae; genus Brevundimonas; species Brevundimonas pishanensis. The sequence goes on from NZ_JAJKBG010000001.1 coordinate 386,818, forward strand.
GATGAAACGCCCCAGCAGCCTGCCCAATCTCGGCAAGCTGGACGAGCTGAAGATGGCTGCCTTCGTGAACAAGGGCGCGGCCCCCGGCGGTCGTGGCTCTGCCGAGTGGCGGGGGGCTGAAATCCCGTCGGCCAATATGCACGCCTCGGGTGCCGATCTGGCGCGCATCCTGTCCATCATTGCTAATGATGGCCGCCTGAAAGGCGAAACCTTCCTGTCGGCGGAAACCTTAGGTGCCCTGTCGCAGGAACGCATTCACGGACCGGATAAAATCCTGCCGTTCACACTGAGCTGGGCTGCGGGTCTGATGCGCAATGAAGGGATCGACATCTTCGGCCCCAACCCCGACGCGCTCGGCCACTGTGGCTGGGGCGGGTCACTGGTCTGGGCTGACGACAAGGCCAAGGTGTCGGGTGCCTATGTCATGAACCGCCAGTCGCCGCACCTTCTGGGTGATCCCCGCGCGGTGCGTCTGGTCAACGCCCTTTATCAGGCGTTCTGACGCGGCTCAGGCTTCGGGTGGCAGCGCGATTTGATCGTGCAGGATCTGCCACCCGTCGACCGAGCGTCGAAGCAGGCGGGTGAACAGTGCGCGGTGATGCTGGCCATTGATCGTCACGATCATCCGTCCCGAGGCGACGGCGGTGTAGTCGTCCAGTTGCAGCGTCTCGAACCACTCGTAGTTCATTGTGCCAAGGCCGCCAGCGCGGGCCTTGCGCGCCTCCAGCCATGCACGGACAGGCTCAGGGCCCTTCAGGGGCTCGTCGCCATAGAGGACCAGCAGCGGCTGATCGACCGTGTAGTGGCCCATGATCGCGTCGATATCGCCCGAAGACCACGACGCCGCTGCGGCATCCAGCGTATCGCTCACCTGATCGAACAACTGGGCCGAAGTGACCGAGGGCTTGAGGCTGTGCTGTTCGCGGGCCTCAAGCGACGGCTGCTCGGTCCGGGCCGTGCGGATAACCTCGTCCTGTGCGGTTGCGCAGGCAGGCGCGCCTACCAGCAGGATGGATGACAAGGCGAGGACGGGCAGGACGCGAGGGCTGATCATAGGTCTGTCTTAGTCCGGAATGCCGACGGAACTCAACGCAGGTTGCACTTAACGAGGAGCGACGTCGTCCGCCTCTTCGACCAGACCCGGTTCGAACTCGGTGGCCACCGGCGCATCGTTACGACGGCGGGCCGAAGTCACCGCCCCATAGATGAACACCAGCACTGCCGCCCAGATAAAGACGAAGGATGCAATCCGTAGTCCGCTCAGGGGTTCACCCTGGGACATACCGATGAAGAAGACGATGGTCGGTGCAAGGAACTGCAAAAAGCCCATGCTGGACAACGGGATACGGCGCGCGGCCCACGAGAACAGCATCAACGGTATGACCGTGACCGGTCCGGCCAAAAGCAGCCAGGTAGTCGACAGGGGCGAAGTGAAGAAATGGCCCTGCCCTGATGTCTCCAGCCAGAACATGTAAATAAGACCCGGCAGGGTAAGGATCAGACATTCGATGAACAATCCGGTCTGTGCGTCGGCCTGAACGCGTTTGCGGATGATCCCGTAGGCGGCGAACGTCACGGCCAGACCGATCGAAATCCACGGGGCGTGGCCCAGAGCGGCGGTCTGGATCGCAACGCCCACCGCAGCCAGTCCCATGGCGATCTTGCCTGCGCCGCTAATGCGCTCGCGGAAAATCAGGGCACCTGCGGCCATGTTCAGCAGCGGGTTGAGGTAATAGCCGAGCGAGGCGTCAAGAGTACGCCCGCTATTCACCGCCAGAATATAGGTGATCCAGTTCGCGGCGATGATCGTGGCGGACAACGTCAACCAACCCATGACCTTGGGCTGGCGCAGCACATTGAGGATCTGCGTGCCCTGCTTGGCCAGAAGCACAAGCAGCAAGGCCCAGACCACACCCCACACCGCACGGTGGGCCATGATTTCCCACGAGGTCGCACCGGCATGGGCCATCTGCTGGAAGGCCAGCGGAATGAAGCCCCAGAAGAGGTAGCAAAGCACACCGGCGGCAAAGGCGGTGCGGGTCTCATTAGAGGCTGGGGTGGGGGTCACAAATCACCTAGGGCGGGGAGGCCGAAGACTATCAGGAAGAAGGAAAACGCCCCGTGGCGAACCGCGGGGCGTTGTTGGATCAGACGATCATGGTCCGCACGCCGGACTTCGGCGTGATCGTTCCGGTTTCGTCCAGAAGCTGTGCAATCTGCACCGCATTGAGGGCCGCGCCCTTGCGCAGATTGTCCGAGACAACCCAGAAGGTCAGGCCATTCTCGACCGTGTGGTCCTTGCGGATACGCGAGACGAAGACGGCGTGTTCGCCAGCAGCGTCCACCGGCGTGATGTAGCCGTCGTGTTCCAGCTTATCGACCACCAGCACGCCCGGGGCCTCACGCAGGATGTCGCGGGCCTCGTCCGGCTCGATCGGGCGATCGAACTCGACTGTGACAGCTTCGGAGTGACCCACGAACACCGGAACGCGCACGCAGGTGACGGTCAGCTTGATGTTCGGATCGAGCATCTTGTGGGTCTCGTCCCACATCTTCGCTTCTTCGTCGGTGTAACCGTCGTCGCGGAACGAGCCGATGTAAGGCAGGACGTTAAAGGCGATCTGCTTGGGGAACTTCTTGGGGGTGGCGTCGCCGAGGCCGTAGATGGCCTTGGTCTGGTTCCACAGTTCGTCCATGCCTTCTTTGCCTGCGCCCGAAACCGACTGATAGGTCGAGACGACAGCGCGCTTGATCTTGGCGGCGTCGTGCAGCGGCTTCAAAGCCACCACCAGCTGTGCGGTGGAGCAGTTCGGGTTGGCGACGATGTTCTTCTTCTTGACCAGCTTGACCGCGTCCGGGTTCACTTCCGGCACGATCAGCGGCACGTCGGGGTCCTTGCGGAAGGCCGACGAGTTATCGATGACCACCGGACCCAGCTTGCCGATCTTTTCCGACCATGCGCGCGAAACGTCACCGCCTGCCGACATCAGCACGATGTCGACGGTCGAGAAGTCGAATTGTTCGATGTCTTGACACAGGATGGTCTTGTCGCCCCAAGCGACTTCCATGCCTTTCGATTTTCGTGAGGCAATCGCGTGCATTTTCTCGACGGGGAAGTTCAGCTCCTCGAGAATGGCCAGCATTTCCCGACCGACATTGCCGGTGGCGCCTACGATGGCGACGCGATAGCCCATGGTGAAATCAACCTTCTATATGGGTGTGTGAAAGAATGAGCTTTTGCATGTGGTGCTTTCGCACCTGCGAAGCAACCAAAAATATCTAAGACCTCTGTTTAGGCCCGCTGGTGCTTCCCTGAACGCGTCGGTCGGACTATCCCGTCTGGCATGACCTCCCGCATCCGTAATGCCTATGACATCCGCGTCGAAGAAGGCGTCATCAACCCCGATCCGGCGCAGCTCGGCCTGATCGCGGAACTGGAGCGACTGGAAGACGATCTGTCCCAGCGCGGCCTGTTCGGCAAGGTGCCCGCTGTGCGCGGCATCTACATCTGGGGCCCGCCCGGACGCGGTAAATCCATGCTGATGGACCTGTTCTATTCGGCCATTCCGGAGCAGCGCAAAGTCCGCGCCCACTTCCACGCCTTCATGGCCCGCGTCCACGATCTGGTGCGGCAATGGCGCGAGGGCGACAAGATCCAGCGCAAGGCCGTGTTCGGCGTACACAAGGGCGATGACCCCATTCCGCCCGTCGCTGCGCTGATCGCCTCGGAGGCGCGCCTGCTTTGCTTCGACGAGCTACAGGTCACCGATATTGCCGACGCCATGATCCTTGGTCGTTTGTTCGACGCCCTGTTTGAAAAGAAGGTCGTTCTGGCCATCACGTCGAACCGTGCGCCCGAAGACCTCTATAAGAACGGCATCAATCGCCAGCTCTTCCTGCCATTCATCGACATGCTGCGCGAAAAAACGGTCGTCGTCGAAACGGCAGGCGCGCGCGATTTTCGACTTGATCGTCTGGCGGGTGATAAGGTCTGGTTCTCCACGGGGGCCGAGGGAGCCGTTGCGGCCTTCGAGTTGCTGTGGTCCGATCTGAAAGGCGGCGAGCCGGAAGAGCCGACCTCGCTGACAGTATTGGGCCGTGAAGTGACGGTGGACCGCACGGTCGGCGGAATGGCCCGCGCCAAGTTTGATGATCTGTGCGGAAAGCCACTGGGGCCGCAGGATTATCTGGCCATCGCCAAGCGTTTCCACACGCTCTTCCTCGAGAACGTGCCCAAGCTTGGTCCGAACAACAGACAAGAGGCCCGCCGCCTCGTGACGCTGATCGACGCCCTTTACGAAGCCAAGACCCGTCTGGTGGTTCTGGCCGACGCCGAGCCCGAGGTCCTGTATCCCGAGGGCGACGGCGCCTTCGAGTTCGAACGTACCGTCTCGCGCCTCAACGAAATGCGCAGCCAAAGCTGGCTGGAGAACGAGCCCGAGGCTCTCAAAACGCACTAAACCGACAAAGAAAAAGGGCCGCCCCATCAATGGAGCGGCCCTTAATCTTATCCAGCGCGAGATCGCTCAAGCAGTGAGAGACCGCGTCGTGAGCGGTAGCGATCTCGCGCTCCGCCCGCGCAGCGGGCCAGTATTAGGCGAGGCTCGGATCGGCAGCCTTACAGGCTTCGATCAGGCCGTTCACCGAAGCGACCGAGGTAGCCAGCATGGCCTTCTCTTCTTCGTTGGTGGTGAACTCGACGATCTTCTCGACGCCGTTGGCACCGATCATGGCCGGAACGCCGACGTACAGGTCCTTCAGACCGTATTCGCCGTTGACGTAGACAGCCGACGGCAGAACGCGCTTTTGGTCCAGCAGGTACGAACGGGCCATGGCGATGGCCGATTCAGCCGGAGCGTAGAAGGCCGAGCCGGTCTTCAGCAGGGCAACGATCTCGCCGCCGCCCTTGCGGGTGCGCTCGACGATAGCGTCCAGATCAGCTTGCGACAGGAAGCCAGCAGCCACAGCGTCCGGCAGCGGCAGACCGCCAACGGTCGAGTGACGCACCATCGGGACCATGTCGTCGCCGTGACCGCCCAGGGTCCAGGCGTGGATGTCCTGGATCGAAACGCCGGTCTTCTCAGCCAGGAAGTAGGCGAAACGAGCCGAGTCCAGAACGCCAGCCATGCCGACGACTTTCTCTTTCGGCAGGCCCGAGAACTTCTGCAGAGCCCAGACCATGGCGTCCAGCGGGTTGGTGATGCAGATCACGAAGGCATTCGGAGCGTATTGCTTGATGCCTTCACCCACGGCCTTCATGACCTTGAGGTTGATGCCGATCAGGTCGTCGCGGCTCATGCCCGGCTTACGCGGAACACCGGCGGTGACGATGCAGACGTCTGCGCCAGCGATGTCGGCGTAGTCGTTTGCGCCCTTCAGGGCGACGTCTTGACCGAAGACGGCCGAAGCTTCGGCGATGTCCAGACCTTTACCTTGCGGGGTGCCTTCAGCGATGTCGAACAGAACGACGTCCCCCAGAGCTTCGCGAGCTGCGATGTGGGCAAGGGTGCCGCCGATCATACCGGCGCCGATAAGGGCAATCTTTGCGCGAGCCATTTAAGGTCTCTCCAGTCGATGTTGCGTGTGCGAAACACTATTCGATGGCGGGCGGTCTAGACCCGTGTGGGAGCGGGAGCAAGTCTCCCGCGTTTGGGCTTTGGTCTTCAACACTTAGTCCAGCCATCAGGTAGCTTTGCTTATGAACCCCCAGTCCGAACCGACCGCATATGAAAACAAGGCTTTAACTCAGGCCTTGGCATGGCGAACCCGCCAACATCGCCGTCCGGGGGTGTGGGATCGTTCTACGCGTGCCACGCAGGATAAGATCAACAACATCATTCCAGAGCCTGTCCATAAGGCGGTCACGGCGGTGATGAAGCAGATGACCAAGGCCATAATGACCGGATCGGGCTGGATTGCCGGTGGGCCACGTACCGCGGGCACTCTCGAAGAGCGCGAAAAGGCCATCTACCAGTTAATGAAGGTCTATCGCAGCACCGCCAGCGTAGAAGGTGCCGTGGCTGGTGCAGGTGGATTTGTGCTGGCGGCTGCCGATTTGCCCGCGCTGATGGCGATCAAGATCAAGATGCTGTTCGAGATCTGCGCGGCCTATGGATTCGACAGTCGTAATCCGGCCGAGCGTCTGTTTATCCTGCGCATCTTCCATCTGGCGTTTTCAAGCGCGCGGCAGCGCCCCGCAGCGCTGGCCGCGCTGGAGGCCAGCGCGCCCGAAATGGAAGGCGAAGCTATCGAGATCGACTGGCGGAAGTTCCAGCTTGAGTACCGTGACTACCTCGATCTGGCCAAGCTACTGCAACTGATGCCTGTCATCGGAGCCCCGGTCGGAGCGGTCGCGAACTGGCGTCTCACGACGCATGTGGCCAAAACGGCCGTTCAGGCCTATCGGCTAAGGTGGTTTAACGAGGTCTGATCCATGATCCCTGCCGAGGCTTTTCGCGCTGATCCAGCTTTCGAGGCGGCGTCGATCCACGTCACCGACTGGCCCTTGTGTCAGGTGCGTCTCCAGAATGACGGACGTTTCTGCTGGCTGATCCTTCTTCCGCGCGTGGAAGGGGCAGTGGAGCTGTCCGATCTGGATGCCGTGCAACGGGCCCGGCTGATGGAAGAAGCCGTGCAGGCTGGCGACCTGATCGCGGAGATGGCTGCCGCGGAGGGAGCGCGGGTCGACAAGATCAACACCGCCGCTCTCGGAAATGTGACCGCGCAACTACACGTCCACGTTGTGGGACGGTATCGTCACGATCCGCTTTGGCCCGATCCCGTCTGGGGCCGACCCGGCACCGTCGCCTGCGAACCGCCAGTCCTCGAAAAGCGTATCGAGACGGTCAAATCGCACCAACTTACCGCCTGACGGACTTAATAACCCGACTAAGGGCGTGGGTTCGTTGACATCGCCTGCTGCACGGCACAAAAGCCTTTGCAACAGTCTGACCCTGAATTTCCACAGGTTTTTTGAGAATCATTCGCATGTCGAACCATCAGGCAGCGGGTGGCACCCCCGGCGACCGTACCGGCCGCTACGTCCGCCACCCCAACGGGCACGTAACGCCCATGTCGCCCTTCACCTCGATCTGGCGCTGGCACATCACCATGGTGGCCTCGATCCTGTTCCGCGTCACGATCGGCGCGGCCACGGTCGGTGCTATCCTGCTGCTGGGCTGGGCCGCCGTCGCCTCGAACGGTGCGGAGGCTTACAATAAGCTTGCCGCGTGCCTCGCCTCGCCGCTGGGCCTGATCGTCGGCTTCGGTCTGACGCTGGTGTTGTTCTCGTTCCTGCTGAACGGCGCGCGCCACCTGATCAACGACTTCGGCCATGGCCTGACCGTCAAGTCGGCCAACCTGCTGTCGCGCATTGCCGTCTGGGGTCCGCTGGTTCTGGCCGTCCTGTTCTGGGTCGCCCTGTTCGCTACGGAGAAGGTTTCGCTGTGAGCGCTGCACCTAAGTTCAAAAACAATGTGAAGATCTCCGAGCGTCACGGCGCCGGTGAGTGGAAGCTCGAAAAAGCGCTTCTGCTACTTCTTATGCCGCTGTCGGTCTGGCTTGCCTCGACGGGCTTCACCCTTGCCGGTGCCGATGCTGCCGCTGTGGGTGCATGGTTCGCCAATAAGCTGAATGTCGGCCTTGCCATCGTCACCGCGCTGGCCTTCTTCGGCTTTGCCTATCTCGCCTGGAAGGTGATCATCGAGGACTACGTACCTGCGCCGTCGTCGCGCAAGTCGCTGAGCCTCGTTGCCCTGATCGTCTTCGTTGTGCTGGCTGCTGCCAGCGTGTTCTTCATCGTGCGTGCCGCCGCAGCGCTGGCCGCAGGAGCTTAATCGACCATGGCTGCTTACGAGCTTATCGATCACGAATACGACGTCGTTGTCGTCGGCGCGGGTGGCTCGGGCCTGCGCGCTGCACTCGGCGCCGCCCAGCAGGGCCTGAAGGTCGCCTGCGTCACCAAGGTCTTCCCGACCCGCTCGCACACCGTGGCTGCCCAAGGCGGCATCTCGGCTTCGCTTGGCAACATGGGCGAAGACTCCTGGCAATGGCACATGTACGACACCGTCAAGGGTTCGGACTGGCTGGGTGACCAGGACGCCATCGAATACCTCGTTCGTAACGCGCCCAAGGCCGTTTACGAGCTGGAACACTGGGGTGTGCCTTTCTCGCGTACCGACGAAGGCAAGATCTACCAGCGCGCCTTCGGCGGTATGACCCGTAACTTCGGTGAAGGTCCGGTTCAGCGCACCTGCGCCGCCGCCGACCGCACCGGCCACGCCATCCTGCACACCCTGTACGGCCAGTCGGTCCGTCGCGAGGTCGAGTTCTTCGTCGAGTACTTCGCTCTCGACCTGATCATGCAAGACGGCACCTGCACCGGCGTCACCGCCCTGCAGCTCGACAACGGCCAGATGCACCAGTTCCGCGCCAAGATGGTCGTTCTGGCCACCGGCGGTTACGGTCGTGCCTACTTCTCGGCAACCTCGGCCCACACCTGCACGGGCGACGGTAACGCAATGGTGCTGCGCGCCGGCCTGCCGCTGCAGGACATGGAATTCGTCCAGTTCCACCCGACCGGCATCTACGGTGCCGGCTGCCTGATCACCGAAGGTGCTCGTGGCGAAGGTGGTTACCTGACCAACTCGGAAGGCGAGCGCTTCATGGAGCGCTATGCGCCGACCGTGAAGGACCTTGCTCCGCGTGACATGGTCTCGCGCTCGATGACCATCGAGATCCGCGAAGGTCGTGGTGTTGGCCCGAACAAGGACCACATCTACCTGCACCTCGATCACCTCGATCCGGCCATCCTGCATCAGCGCCTGCCGGGTATCTCGGAAAGCGCCAAGATCTTTGCTGGCGTGGACGTGACCAAGGAGCCGATCCCGGTTCTGCCGACCGTTCACTACAACATGGGCGGTATCCCGACCAACTATCACGGCGAAGTGCTGACCCTGCGCGACGGCAATCCGGACAGCGTTGTCCCGGGCCTGATGGCAGTGGGCGAAGCGGCTTGCGTCTCGGTTCACGGTGCAAACCGTCTGGGTTCGAACTCGCTGACCGACCTCGTGGTATTCGGCCGCGCTGTTGGCCTGCGTTGCGGCGAAGTCGTCGACAAGGCAGCGCCGGTTCAAGCCGCTCCGAAGTCGCAGATCGACGCCCACATGGCTCGCTTCGACCGCTTCCGTTACGCTTCGGGTTCGACCCCGACGTCGGAACTGCGTCTGTCGATGCAGCGCGCCATGCAGTCGGACGCCGCCGTGTTCCGTACCGGCAAGACGCTGGAAGAGGGCGTTCAGAAGCTGCGCGCCATCGACGCAGCGGGTTCGGACATCAAGACCACGGACCGTGGCCTGATCTGGAACACCGACCTGATGGAAACCCTCGAGTACGACAACCTGATTTCTCAGGCTATGGTCACCATCGAGGGCGCTGCCAACCGTACCGAGTCCCGCGGCGCTCACGCCCGTGAAGACTTCCCGGATCGCGACGACACCAACTGGATGAAGCACACCCTGGCGTGGAAGCGTCCGGGCGAAGGCGTCCAGATCGATTACCGTCCGGTTCACAACTACACCATGTCGGACGAGGTCTCGTACATCGAGCCCAAGGCACGCGTGTACTAAGGAGGATTTGAAACATGGTTCAACTCAACCTCCCGCGCGGCTCCAAGCCGACCACCGGCAAGGTCCACAAGGCTCCGGCTGGCGCGAAGAACGTCAAGTCGTACAAGGTCTATCGTTACGATCCCGAAGTGGACGCCGATCCGCGTTGGGACACCTATGAAGTGTCTTCGGACGACCACGGCCCGATGCTGCTGGACGCCCTGATCCACATCAAGAACACGATCGACCCGACCCTGTCGTTCCGCCGTTCGTGCCGTGAAGGCATCTGCGGTTCGTGCTCGATGAACATCGACGGCTCGAACACCCTCGCCTGCACCAAGGGCTGGGACGAGTGCAAGTCGCACAACATCACCATTGCTCCGCTGCCGCACCAGCCGGTCGTGAAGGATCTGGTGACCGACCTGTCGCTGTTCTACGCCCAGTACGACTCTATCCAGCCGTACCTGCAGTCGGACGTTCCGGATCCGGAAAAAGAACGCCTGCAGACGCCGGAAGAGCGCGAAAAGCTCGACGGTCTGTACGAGTGCATCCTGTGCGCCTGCTGCTCGACCTCGTGCCCGAGCTACTGGTGGAACCAGGAAGAGTACATCGGTCCGGCAGCCCTTCTGGGTGCCTACCGCTGGATCTCGGACAGCCGCGACGACGCCACCCAGAAGCGCCTCGACGATCTGGAAGACCCGTTCAAGCTGTACCGCTGCCACACCATTATGAACTGCGCTCAGGTGTGCCCGAAGGGTCTGAACCCTGCCAAGGCTATTGCCGAGACCAAGAAGCTGATGGTCGCTCCGTCGCGTAAAAAGGAAAAAGCGTCCGCGTAAGCGGGCGCTAAGCCTTCCCCGTGGCAAAGATCAAATACATCGAGTTCGATGGCCGCGAGCATGAGATCGAGGTCAAGAACGGCCTTTCTGTCATGGAAGGCGCTGTCCGGAACAACATTCCGGGTATCGACGCCGACTGCGGTGGGGCCTGCGCTTGCGCAACTTGCCACTGCTATGTCGACGAAGAGTTTCTGGATGTGACGGGCCGCCCGTCGGCGATGGAAGAGTCGATGCTAGACTTCGCCGAGAACGTGCAGCCTAACAGCCGCCTTTCCTGCCAGATCCGCGTTAGTGATGATCTGGACGGCTTGATTGTCCGGCTTCCGGAAAATCAGCACTAAGATTATAGACCCCCGATTGCCTGAGGCCGTCGGGGGTTTTCTTTTATCCCGCCTAAGGCCCGACCATCCCGTTATATTCGGGATCGCCGGCAGTCAGGGATCGGGCAAATCCACCCTCGCGGCGCATCTGGCCAAAACGTATGGGGGTGTCAGTCTTTCGCTCGACGACGCCTATCTGATGCGTGAGGAGCGGGTCGAGTTGGCCCGCAAGGTCCACCCCCTGTTTCACACGCGAGGTGTGCCGGGTACGCACGATCTGGAACTTTTGGGTCGTGTATTGGACGCTTTGCTCGATGCCTCGGAGAACAGCGAGACCCCCCTGCCCGCGTTTGACAAGCTGGCCGACGAGCGCCTCCCCATTGACCAATGGCCGGTGTTCAAGGGGCGTCCGCGCTTTGTCATTCTGGAAGGATGGTGCCTTGGAGTCCTGCCCGAGCCAGAGGCACGGCTGGCTGATCCGGTGAACACACTCGAAGCGGAGGCAGACGTTCTGCTCCACTGGCGCGAGGCTGTGAATCAAGCGTTATCAACCGCTTATGCCGCGCTGCATCAAAGGTTGGAGGCTTTGGTGTATTTGAGAGCGCCCGACTTCGACACGGTGCTGGACTGGCGCTGTGAACAGGAGGCCGGGCTTTTGGGCGTGGAATATATTCCGGCCGGACGGCGCGGGGCGCTGGCTCGCTTTGTCGCCCACTTCCAGCGATTGACCCTATGGATGATGCAGGGGGGCATCAGGGCCGATATGACGGTTGATCTGGATACCCGACGCCGTGTTGTTGCCATCGCGATGAACCATACCACCTGATAGGATGAGCTTCAGTAATCGCCTGCCTCTGCGGGCTGTGTCAGGTTTGTTGTTGTGTTCGGTTTGTTCAAACGCGGCGAAAGCGCATCGTCTCTAAAGCCTATTTCCGGCCGCGGTACCGTGATGACGGGGCAAATGGACCTGCCTTGCAGGCTGAAGGCGGCGTCGGACAAGCGGCTTGAGGTGGCGCTGGAGCGCGGGACGGGCGTATCGGGCGCGATGATCGTGGTCGATCACGCGCGCGGACTGGCGATGGACGTAAAGGTAGCGCAGGCCAAGGGAGCCGAGGTCAGCTTCGAGATCGTGCGCAGCCACGATTTACGTGGACTTGTCCCGGCGCGACTGAGCCGCGCGCGGGACGTCTATAACCGCCGCTAGGGCGCGTCAGATACCGGCGGGCATGGTGCCCGAGTTGATAGCGATGCGGCCCACCAGGCCCTTGACGATCAGGTCCAGAGCCGAGCCCTCGCTATAGTCGGCGGCGGCCACAAAGTTCACGCGGTCTTCCGAAATGAGCGAATAGACCTTCTTCTGGTCCTTCTCGTTCGAGCGCGGGTCATAGACGGCGATCGAGAAACCACCCTTGGTGTGCATCATCTTCATGGTCGGCACATCGGTGTCACCATCACCGAGGAAGATCATACGGTCGAACGGGATCGGGCGATCCTCGTCAGGAATGAAGTGGTTTACCCGCTCGTGTTCCCAATGGTTGTTCACGCCCTTGTTGATGCGGAACAGGTACTGGGTCTTGGTGGTATAGTTCACACCTACCGCCGGCCACGCGGCCTCGCCTTTGTCGTCATAGACATAGTGGCTGGCGAAGACGTGCTTGAGAGCGGGACGGATCGGCGTGCCGTCGATCATTTCCTCGAGGCCTGCCGAGATGATGTAGTGCTCGATCTCGAGGTTGTACTTGGCACCGAAGGCGTTGATGCGGTCAAACCAGGACAGATCGCGAAGCCCCTCGAACAGGGCGACGTCCTTGCCGTGATCGCTCAGCATCTCGCGGGTGATGGAAATGCCCTTGGCGCGGGCGTGCTGCAGCATAAGCTGCATATACATCAGGATACCGTCGGCATCGGCCGACTTGGTCAGGGCCTCGGCCTCTCCCCAGAACGCGCCAATGTCCATGCCCACGGACGGGATGAAGCTGACCTCCTGCATGTTTCCACGGGCAAGGGTGCCATCGAAATCATAGATCAGGGCAGTTTTCAGCGGGGCGTTTTCGGCCATGGGGGCAGAGGTTCCTAATGTCTTGGACCGGCCCTGTAGCACGAAGTCAGTCTAAAATCAGTTCCGGTATGGCTGCCGAACATTGGGCCTTGGTCGGAAGGCGCAGGATGAAGGTCGCGCCCTTCCCGGGTGCCGACTCCACTTCGGCAGTTCCGCCGTGCAACTCCACCAGCGCCTTGACCAGCGCCAATGCCACGCCCGGCCCGCCGCGCTCGCGCCGTACGAACCGGTCGAATACGTGGGCCTGTAGGTGGAAGGGAATGCCGCGCCCGGTGTCGCTGACACGAATTTGCACCTCTTGCGGTGATGCCACTACAGCCAGTTCGACCACGCCGCCGTCCGACACAGCACGACAAGCATTTTCCAGCAGGTGATCAACCGCCTGCCCCACGCGATGCTCGTCCGCTCGCAGGATGGGCAGCTCGTCAGGCAGGGTCAGTTCCAGTCGGGCACCGCGACCTTCGATCTTGGGACGGATCGTCTGGCAGAGTTGCGAAAGCAGGTCTCCGAGGCGCACATCGCCGAGCACCAGTTCCATTTCACCGGCGTCGATCTGGGCCATGTCGAGAACATCGTCGATAGAGCGCGCCAGATGGCTGGCCGCAACGCGGATTGCTCCAGCGTGCTGGCGGCTGCGCTCCGGCATATCGCCCATGGCCTCGAGCAGTTCGGAATAACCGACGATAGTCGTCAGCGGTGTTCGTAGTTCATACGAAACGCTACCGACGAACTCACGCTTAAGAGCCTGACTTTCGGCCAGCGCGGCCTCCTTCTCGGCCAGAGCCTGCTCCAGTCCACGGCGTGCCGTCTCGTCGCCGAATGCCACCAGGGTAGCACCGTCAGGCAAAGGCCGGGTCTTCCACACCACGAACCTGCCGTCTTGCGTACGGCCCTCGCCCGAGACGGGGATACGGCTCTCTGGGTCGGGATCGGCCACGCGCGCCTTTAGCCCCATCCACAGCGCATTGTCCGGTAGGAGGGCGCGGCACAGTTGTGCCACGTCGTCAAAGTCCTGCGCATTGTCCAGCTTTTCCTTGGACAGGTTCCAGAACGCCTCGAAGGCATCGTTACGCAGACGAAGACGACTGTCGGAGCCGAACACCGCCACGGCGTCCGACAGCTTGTCCAGCGTCGCCATCTGGACCTGAATTTGCGCATTGTAGCGGCTGCGCAGGTTCAACTCGTCGGTGATGTCCGAGAAGATCAGCAGGATGCCGCCCAGCGGGTGCGGCTGGCGGACGACGCGCAGGGTCCGACCGTCGGGCAGGCGCCACGTATCGTCGGGCGAGGCCTGGGCTGCGCCATAGAATTCCAGCTCGTGAGCTTTCCACTGGGCGTAATCGACCACTTCGGGCAACAGGCGGCGCTGGCGCAGGCGATCCAGAAGCTCGCCATGCGTCGGGCGTTCGTCCAGCCATGCAGCATCGATATTGAACAACTGCTGGAAGGCGGTGTTGTGGAAGGCCAGACGCTTGGCCGGACCGAAGATGGCCACGGCATCGGCAAGGTGGTTCAGCGTCTCGTCATGGGCTTCAACGTGACGGCGCAGGGTGTCGCGCGTCTCTTCGGCCTCGGTCATGTCGATGGCGAAGGCGATAACCGCCCCTCGCCCGCCGATCAGCGGCTCTGCCGTGATCTTCCATGCGCGGCGTCGGCCATCGGACGAAATCCAGCGGAAGCCTTCCTGACGGCTGTTCAAGCGTACGGCCTCCGCGACGATGGCGTCGGCGCCGCGATCAAAGCTGATGCCGTTGTCGCGCGCGCCTTGCAGACTGTCGCAGCGGGTTTCGTGCAGCCACGCACCGTTCGCCCAGACCAGCTTGCCCGAGCCGTCCACCACCCATGTAGGCGATGGCGACTGCTCGGCCAGAACGCCCGGACCGGCCTCCATGCCGATGGCGTGGGTGACCTTGGACAGGCGCACCCATGCCCCGCCCCCCAGAGCGCGTCCTTCGACAGCCCAGGAGCCTTCACCGGACTCGATCACGGTTTCGAAACCCTCGCCCTCATGCAGAAGGGCGATCATGCGGTTGGGATGCAGGCGTTTTAGGCGGGCGGTAAGCTGGTCCGCAGCGGTCCGAACGGCCTCCTCGCTCGGTTGCCCCCCGTTCGGGAGGGGCTGCTCCACCAGATGGAACAGTGGCTCCCGGGGGCCATAGATCGCTCGCACAGACCCTTCTGGCGACAGGGCAAGGCGCAGATCATCAAAGGCGTTCAGTGCGCCCGCACAGGCGGCGGACTGGATCAAGGCGTGGGTGGCCTGTTCTTCAACAGCCTGTTCGCGGCGTTTGATACTGCGATGCAGGCGGGCGGCCCATGCACTGACCGCGAGCGCCAGACCCGCGGCACCAGCCGTGGCCACATAGGCGATGTCGGCGGCGATGTCGGCCTCGGCCATACCCACTCCAGCGCGCAAAAGGTTGATTCGCCTTTACCATAACCTGATTGGGGGCTTTTCGGCGACGCTTGATGCCGTATTGCGCCATCGGATTTGAAGGGCGATATCGCGAGTATGGAACAGCCATGGCACGACCAGACCGCCCCTTCGCTCGACGACTTCGACCGTATGGCCAGGCAAGCCTTTGACGCCCTGCCCGACCTGTTCCGGCAGGCTGCGGCGGATGTCATTATTCGGATTGATGATTTCCCCGATGACGAGATCCTTCGCGATCTGGAAATCGAAGACGGTTTC
This sequence comes from Brevundimonas pishanensis, assembly GCF_022750635.1. Lineage (GTDB taxonomy): Bacteria > Pseudomonadota > Alphaproteobacteria > Caulobacterales > Caulobacteraceae > Brevundimonas > Brevundimonas pishanensis. The sequence continues at coordinate 402,333 of NZ_JAJKBG010000001.1, forward strand.
GAACTGACAGGCCTCTATGTCGGGGCACATGTGGGGGAACGGGACGGGCTTGGGCCTGCGCCGGAACCGTCGCGGGTATTTCTCTATCGACGGCCTATTCTGGACGAGTGGTGCGAGCGGGGCGACGTGGGCCTGTTTGAACTGGTGTCCCATGTCCTGATCCACGAACTGGGCCATCATATGGGTCTGGACGATGACCAGATCGATGCCATCGAAGACGCTGCAGACTGATCGCAGGCATTAAAAAAGGGCAGGTACCTCGCGGCCCCTGCCCTTGTTTGTTTAGTAGCGCTGGAGATGCGCGATGAAGAAGCCGTCGAGACTGCCCTTGTCCGCCCACTGACCTGGCAGAATGCGCAGCCAGCCCTCTTTGGTCAGAGCCTCCTGGGGCGCACCGACGTCCTCAGGATTGATCGGAGCCGTTTTGAAGGCGCTGTTGCGGCGAAGGAAGGCCAGAATCTGGGTTTCGCCCTCCTCGCGCTCCAGCGAGCAGACGCAATAGACCATTCGGCCGCCAGGCTTCACCTTGTTGGCGGCGACGTCCAGCAGACGGTGCTGGACATCGGCCAGCTTGGCGATATCGGTCGGGCGCACGGCGCGCAGCGCCTCTGGGTTACGGCGGAAGGTACCGGTCGCCGTGCAGGGGGCATCCAGCAACACAGCGTCGAACTGGCGACTGTCTTCCCAGTCCTCGGCCGGAATGGCGATGACTTCGGCTTCCAGCTTGGTGCGGGCGAAGTTCTGGCGCAGGCGCTTCAGACGGCTTTCCGAGCGGTCCAGCGCCACCACCGAGGCACCCGCAGAGGCGATCTGAAGGGTCTTGCCACCGGGGGCCGCGCAAAGGTCCAGAATCGTCTCGCCAGCCTTGGCATTCAGGATGCGGGCCGGAATGGCAGCGGCGGCGTCCTGTACCCACCAGTCACCATTGTCAAAGCCCGGCCACTGGGCCACATCGCCGCGACGTTCGGTACGCAGGGTGCCGCCCGGCAGGCGGGTGGCCTCCAGCGGCTCGCCGACGGTGGCGGGATCGATATCCGGCTTGATCGAGATATCGGTCGGTGGCTCGAAACGGGTAGCCTCGGCCAGCCCTTTCAGAGCCTCGTCACCGAAATTGGCCTGCCAGCGTGCTGCGAGCCAGTCGGGCAAGTTGGCGACCGGCGAGGTCACGCCATAGCCGTCGCGGTCGATACCGCGCAGGACGGCATTGATAAGGTTCTTGTACGGTCGGGTCTTGTTATCGCGCTCGGCCAGTTTGACGGCGGTCGATACTGCCGCGAACGCAGGCGTCTCCAGTACCAGCATCTGCGCCAGTGCAATGCGCAGGATGGTCAGGGTCGGCAGGCCGGGCATAGTCTTCAAACGACGGCCCAAGATCTGGTCGATTTCGCCCAGACGGCGCAGGGCACCCATTGCCGTGGCGCGCGCAAACGCGCGGTCGGCGGGCGACAGGTCCTTGGCCGGGCTCCTGGCCAGTTCCTCGTCCAGACCCGTGCGTTTTTCCAGCGCCGCGTTCAGCAGTACACCTGCCACCATACGCGCCTGAACACCCACTTCCGGGAACCGGTCCTCGCCCTTCGGACGGGGCCCCTTGGCACCGCCCGAATGGGGGCGGTTGTTCGGGCGGTTAGCGGGCTTGCCCCGCTTGGCCGGACGGGCATGGCCATCTTTGTTGATGACGGTCTTTTCGGGCGGGCGGCTCATACGGATACCTGCGTTCCAAGCTCGACCACGCGGCCTGGGGGAATACGGAAGAAGTCGGTCGGGTTGGCGGCGTTACGCATCAGGAAGATGAAAAGCTTGTCCTGCCACATGGGCATGCCCTGACGGGCGGTGGGAATAACGGAGCGACGGCCGAGGAAGAAGCTGGTCGACATGATGTCAAACTTCAGACCTTGGCGACGGCACTGGGCCAGTGCCTTGGGCACGTTAGGCGTCTCCATATAGCCGAACGTGAGAGTGATGCGCTTGAAATCGTCGGAAATGACTTCGATGGCTATCCGCTCGTCCGCCCGAACGCGTGGGCGATGCGAGGTGTGGACCGTCATGATGATGTTTTTCTCATGCAAGACTTTGTTATGCTTGAGGTTATGCATCATCGCCACGGGCGCGACCGTCGGGTCTGACGTCAGGAAGATAGCCGTGCCCTGAGCCCGATGGGGCGGACGGGCGCTGAGCATATCGATAAGATCGGTCAGCGGCAGGCTGTCACGGCGGGTCTTCTCGCCAAGGATTTGCGTGCCGCGCACCCACGTCCACATCAGCAGCACGATCAGCGAGCCAATCAGCAGCGGCATCCATGCGCCGTCAGGCAGCTTGAGCAGGTTGGAGCTGAGGAAGATCAGGTCGACAAAGCCCATGGGGATCAGCACGGCCAGCACACCCCACAGCGGCCAGTTCCACTTGTGACGTGCCACGGTGAAGGCCATCAGCGTATTGACGAACATCACGCCGGTAACGGCAACGCCATAGGCCGCCGTCAGATTGTGGGTGTTCTGGAAGGTCACCAGCAGGAACAGGACACCCACCATCAGCAGGCCGTTGATGGCCGGCACGTAAATCTGACCGGCCTGGGTCTCGGAGGTGTTGCGAATATCCAGTCGCGGTAGAAGTCCCAGCTGCACTGCCTGTTGGGTGACCGAGAAGGCACCGGTGATAACGGCCTGCGACGCAATCACGGTGGCGGCTGTCGCCAGCAGCAACAGCGGCCAGTAGATCAGCTGCGGCACCATGTTCCAGAACGGGTTGTCCAGCGCCGTGGGGTGCGACAGCAGGAAGGCCCCCTGACCCAGATAGTTCAAGGTCAGGCAGGGCAGAACCACATAGAGCCAGCCCTTGCGAATGGGCGACTTTCCGAAATGGCCCATGTCGGCATAGAGCGCCTCGGCACCGGTCACGGCGAGGAAGACGCTGCCCAGAATGACAAAGCCCAGTACCGGGTTCTTGGCCAGCAGGGTCAGGGCGTAGTGGGGCGAAAGCGCTTGTAGGACCGACAGGTCGTCGAACAGGTGGAACAGACCCAGTGCGCCAAGGCTGAGGAACCAGGCCAACGTGATGGGGCCAAAGAACTTCGCCAATCCGGCGGTCCCGTGCGACTGCACCGCAAACACGCCGATGAGAATGATGCCGGCGATCGGCACGATGAAGGGATTGATGGCGCTGCCCACGCCGGGCGCACCGCGAATACCCTCAATGGCCGACAAGACCGAGATGGCGGGGGTGATGACGCCATCGGCATAGAACAGGGCGGCACCACAGACGCCCAGAACAAACAGATAGGCACTGCGACGGCCAAGAGCGTTCTGTGCCAGCGCCATTAGCGACAGCGCACCGCCTTCGCCGCGGTTGTCCGCACGCATCAGGAAGGCGACGTATTTGAACGTCACCACGATCATCAACGCCCAAAAGGCCAGCGACACCACGCCCATGATGGCCAGACGCGGGTCACCTAGGGCTTGAGCATGGCCCACGGCTTCGCGCAGGGCGTAGATCGGACTGGTGCCGATATCGCCAAACACCACACCAATCGCGCCAATCAGCAAGGCGCGCTGGGCGGCCTTGGACTGGGGGGCAGGGACTTCCCCGCCTTGGTGAGGTTGAGACGGTTGATGAGAAGCGCCGACCGCATTTTGATCGTCGCGCGGGTGATCCCCGACCATGCAAATCCTCCGGGTCGCGCGGGAGACGCGCCCATCAAGAGCGGCGGGCCTTTAGACCCTTTCCATCAGCGGTTCAATCGTGACGAAGTTCCGGCAGGGCCGCAGCCGAGATTATACGCCGATCCACTTTGGATTGCAGCATGACCAACACAGCTTCGCCGCGACGGGCGGCCTGGGTGGCTTCCTCGGGGAGGGTGTACAGCGCAGGGCGGCCGCTCCAGTCGCCTAAGCTATAGATTTCACGAACAACATTGATGTGGTTGACGCTTTGCCCGCGGTTGTCGCCCGACCGGACGACCACGGTTTGCACCCCCGGAAGATAGCGTACCGCCACCACCTCGGCACCGCCCTCGGGGGTAGGACCGGAGCCAACGCCGACACGATCGCGCGTTTCTCGAAATTCGATTTCCGGCGGCCAGTCGTTCCGTTTCGATTGATCGGCGATTGCCGCCATCAGTTCGGCGGGGCGGGTCTGGGTCACCGATTTATGGCCGGCGATGACCACTTGCGGTGTGGCCAGACTGCGAAGTCCCAGTGCCTGACGATAGGCGCGCTGGCGTTGCGAAAACTCGGGGCGGGCAAAGGTGTCTGACCAGCCGAGATAGTCCCAGTAGTCGACGCCATAGGTGAGAACCACCACCTGGGGGTCCTGGGCTGCCATTCGGACCACAGACTGGTTGGCGGCGGGACAGCCTGAACAGCCCTGTGCGGTGAACAGTTCGACGACCACAGGCGTTTCAGCCGCCGCGACAGGTCCGGCCGCCAGCAGTGCTCCGCATAGGATGGGCAATGCAATCGATCTGCGCACGCAAACCCCCAAAGCCATTCAAGGTGGCGGCACTCTAGCGACACTATGGTTCAGCGGGGGTCATAAATGCGTGAGGGGCGGCAGACCTGCGCCTGCCGCCCCTTTGATCCTTCAAGCAGAAGGTTCGGTTCTTATTTAGCGTCCATCAGTTGTTGGCTGAGATAGACGTAGTGGCGTGCCCAGCGACGGGCGTTGGCCACGGGGTCGGCGTCGTTCGAGTGACCGCCGACTGTGTCCTCGTAATAGAGGTGGTCGTGGCCCTGATCGCCCAGACGCGCCGCGAATTTGCGGGCATGACCGGGGTGGACACGGTCATCCAGCGTGTTGGTAGTGATGTAGACACGCGGATATTCAACGTCCGGACGCAGCAGTTGATAGGCCGAGTATTTCGAGATGAACGCGGCGTCGCCCGGAATGCGCGGATCGCCATACTCACCAATCCACGAGGCACCGGCAGGCAGTTCCTGATAGCGCATCATGTCGATCAGCGGGCTTTCGATGACCGCCGCGTTGAACAGGTCGGGATTCTGGGTGATCGACACCGAAGTCAGAACGCCACCGTTCGAGCGACCATAGATGCCGAGGTGGTCGGACGAGGTAATACCGCGTGCGATCAGGTCGCGCCCCACCGAGGCGAAGTCGTCAAACGCACGCTGGCGGTTCTCGCGCAGGGCGGCTTGGTGCCAGGCGGGGCCGAACTCGCCACCACCACGGATGTTGGCCTGCACGAAGACGCCGCCGTTTTCCAGCCAAAGCTTGCCCATCTCCGGCTTGTAGGCGGGCGGGAAGCTGGCCTGGAAGCCGCCGTAACCGAACATGATGGTCGGAGCCTTGCCGTCCATCTTCATCTCGCGCGGACGCACGATAAAGTAGGGGATCTTGGTCCCGTCGGTCGAGGTGGCCTCGAACTGTTCGACCACGTGGGTCGAGGCATCGAACTTGGCCGCAGCCGCCTTCATCGGAGCCACAGCGCCGGTGTTGAAGTTGGCGAGGCTTAGGGTCGGCGGGGTCAGGAAGCCTTGGGTCGAGACAAAGACACGGCCCGTCGAGCGCGAAGCCGAGCCGAGGTTCACGGCCACGTTCTCCGGCACGGCGATGGCATTCTGTTCCCAGCCGTCAGTGCCGAGGGTGAAGCGGGTCAGCTTGCCCACCACATTGTCGGCGATGACAGCCATGATGCCGTCTTTCATCACCGAAACGTCCTGAAGCGACTGGCGCGCGTTCGGCGAGAAGACGAGCGCGGCTTGCTTGGGATAGGCAATGCGCGGACGCTGCACGTTCAGCAGGTTAAGCGGCACCGACAGCAGGTCGCCGCCCTTGTAGCCGTGACCGTCAAATGTCCAGTCCTGATCCAGCGAGAAGATCAGATTGCCGTCCAGCATGCCCTGAATGCTGACACGCTCGGGCAGTTGCAGTTGCCACGGCTTGCCGCTTTCGTCGTAGGCCCAGATTTGCGAGCGGAAGGTGTCGAGCGGGCGGCTGAAGAGCACGGCCTCGACCGAGCCATCAACCTTACGCATGACCATCGGCGAGACGCCATAGCCGCCGTCCGACTGTTCGCCGCGATAGACTTCGGTCGCCTTCTCCAGCGTCTCGCCGCGGTTCAGGACTTTGACCATGAAGGGATAGCCGCTCTCGGTGAGCGAGCTTTCGCCAAAGTCGGTGGCGACCAGCAGGGCGTTGTTGTGAAGCCAGCTGATGCGGTGCTTGCCTTCGGGGATAACGAACCCGCCATCGACGAATGATTTTGTCGCGACATCGAACTCGCGCACGACGACAGCGTCCTTACCGCCGTCCGAAAGCGAGATCAGGCAAAGGTTCTCGGCGGGCGGCAGGCAGCTGACACCCTTGAACACCCAGTCACGACCCTCGGCCTTGGCCAGAGCGTCGAGGTCCAGCAGGGTTTCCCACTGCGGGTTGGGCGTGGCGTAGCTTTCGACCGAGGTCCGGCGCCACACACCCTTGGGGTTGGTGCCGTCCTGCCAGAAGTTGGCCAGTTGGTCGCCAAGGAAGCGGGGCGAAGCGATCCGGTCGTTCGCGGTCAGGATGACCTCGGCCTGCTGGCGGAAGGTTTCGTAGCGCGGGTCGGTCGTCAGGGCCGCAAGCGCCTTTTCGTTCGACTTGGCGACGAAGGCCATGGCCTCGGCACCCTGCACCTGTTCCAGCGCCAGATGGTCGTCCGCCGCTGCCACGCCTGCGGGCGACAGGTCGCGCGGGAAGTGCGGTGGGAGGTTCGACGAGGTGCTGATACCCGGTTGGCCGTCAAGACCGGCTGCGCCTTGGGTATGCGCAGCACAGGCACCCAGCAGCAGAGCGGGTAGGGCGGCGGTCAGAAGAAGAGATTTCATCATCGTTGGCATCACTTGTCCTGCGCGTTGTCCATCAGGCGACGGGTCAGATAGGTGTATTCCAGCGCTTGGCGGCGAGCCGTTTCGCGCAGGTTGGCACCGGCCGCGTGGCCACCGTCGGTGTTCTCGTAGAACAGAACCTCGTGGCCCAGTTCTTCAAGGCGTGCGGCAGCCTTACGGGCGTGACCCGGGTGGACGCGGTCATCCTTGGTCGAGGTGTGGATGAAGACTTCCGGATACGGCGCATCGGCGCTCAGGCGCTGATAGGGCGAGTACTCGGCAATCCAGGCGCGTTGTTCGGCGATGTCCGGATCGCCGTATTCGCCACGCCACGAGGCACCCGCCAGCAGCTTGTGGAAGCGCAGCATGTCGAACAGCGGCACTTGTATGATGGCTGCATTGATCAGGTCCGGACGCTGGGTCAGCATGGCACCTATGAACAGGCCGCCTTGCGAGCCGCCCATGATGCCAAGGTGTGGCTGGCTGGTGATCTGACGGGTGATCAGGTCTTGGGCCACGGCCTGGAAGTCTTCGTGGGCGCGTTGGCGGTTCTGTTGCAGAGCGGCCTGGTGCCAGCGCGGGCCGAACTCGCCGCCACCACGGGTGTTGGCGATGACATAGATGCCGCCGCGCTCCAGCCAAAGCTTGCCGATGGTGCCGCTATAGGACGGCAGCAGCGACGACTGGAAACCACCATAGCCGTACAGCAGGGTCGGGTTGGAACCGTCCAGCGGAGCATCTTCTTTGCGCACCACGAAGTACGGGATCAGGGTGCCGTCCTTGCTGGTGGCCTGATGCTGTTCGACGATCATGCCGGTGGCATCGAACTTGGCGGGCAGCGACTTGGAAACGGCGGCTTGGCCGGTCGCGGCGTCGGCGAAATACAGGGTCGACGGCGTCAGATAGCCGCTGACCGAGGTGAAGAAGCGGTCGTCCTCGTCCGAGGTCGAGCCGATACCCACGGTCACGTTTTGCGGCAGGTCTAGGCGGGTGCGCGACCAGTCGGCCGGATCATAGACATAGACCGAGCCGCGCACGTTTTCATAAAGGGCGACAACCAGCTTGTTGCGGGTGGCGCGTATGCTTTCGACAGCTTCGCGCTCGTTCGGGCTGATGATCAGTTGAGCCTGAACCGACTTATCGGCCTTCCAGGCTTCGAAGTCATAAGCAAACACGTCGCCGGTCTTGAAGCTTTGGCCCGACGGCGCGGTCCAGTCCTCGTCGGTGGAAACGACCAGCTTGCCTGCGACCAATGCGGTGATGCCGCCCTTCGCCGGCAGCGGAACCGGTACAACCGAGCCGTCGGCCTTCAGCTCGAAGGTTTCGCGGCTGTAGAAGTCCGTGGCGCGGTTGATGAAGGTCGCCTTGGCGTTACCGTCAGCATCACGCAGGACATAGGCCGAGATCGACATGTCGTCGCGCTGGCCTTCATAGACGATAGGGGCCTGTTCGACGGTTTGACCGCGTTTCAGAACGCGCACAACGCGCGAATAGCCCGAGGTCGTCTGGTTGGCGTCGGTGAAGGCGTCCGAGACCAGCAGGGTGTCGCGGTCGATCCAGCTGATGCCGCTCTTGGACTCGGGAAAGCTGAAACCACCCTCAACGAATTTGCGCTCGACGGTGTCGAACTCGCGTTCCACGGTGGCGTCCTTGCCGCCGTCCGATAGCGAGATCAGGCAGTAACGGCCCTCGGGCGGGAGGCAGGTCGAGCCTTTATAAACCCAGTTTGCGCCTTCGGCAGCCGACAGGGCGTCGATGTCCAGAATGGTCTCCCAGACCGGATTTTCCGAGTTGTAGGATTCAATGGTGGTGCGGCGCCAGATGCCGCGGACATGCTCGGCGTCCTGCCAGAAGTTGTCGATCTTTCCGCCGCGCGTCAGGCCTGCCGACGGGATGCGGTCGCGCGACTGGAGGATGTTCAGGGCTTGGTTATAGAGGCCTTCATAGCGGGGATCCGACTGTAGCGTGCCCAGCGACTTGGCATTGTGCTCTGCGACCCATTCGTTGACGCGCGGGCTGTCGATGTCTTCCAGCCAGAGATAGGGGTCGGTGGCGTCGGTCATGGCAAATCCGGACGTTGGGGCAGCGGAAATATTGGTGCTGGCGGCTTGGGCGCTCGCGGCGGCAGGCAAGCCGGCTCCGAGCAGAAGAGCAGCAGTGGCAGCCGCCGTACGATAGGCCGCGGCGCGGCTAAGGATGCGGAACATGGGTCCTCCCCAGACTATGAACTGGGCGTCACATTGACGGTGGTTCCATCCAACGACAAGGCAACAGAACGGCGCACGCTCAATTCCGCAGAAAATCCGCCAGCCTAGTGCCCTTCATCCGGAATATTCAGCAGAAGGCCGCACGCCTTACAGTGCACCGCATCTTGATCGTGTTTCTGGAGGCCGCACTGGGGGCAGGGGAAGCGCACCTTGCCTGGCCGGATCAGGGTTTGAGCCAGACGGATAAACAGGGTGATCCCCACCAGCATAATGACGATGGAAATAACCCTGCCCCAGTTGCCGGGCAGGGTGATATCGCCGAAGCCGGTGGTCGAAAGGGTGGCGACGGTAAAGTACAGCGCATCCAGATAGCCATGAATGCCCTCGGCCTTGCCCCGGAAATAGGCATAGACGAAGCCGGTGGTGACAAAGATGAAGGTGACCAGCGCGGCACCGGCGCGAGTGACTTCCTCCACCCGGGTGTCATCGAATTTGCGCCCGATCGTGCGCCAGAACAGGTCGCTGTTCAAAAGGCTCCAGAACCGCAACAAGCGCAGGAAGCCGAAGTTCGCCAGCCATGCCGGAAACAGCAGCGTCGCCAGCACCATCAAGTCGACCCAGACTATGGGCTTTTTCAGCCAGTCCTTGATATCCGAATAGGCATAGGCCCGCGCGGCAAGATCCAGCCCGAGGATCAGGGCGATAAAGGCATCGGCGACATAGAAGGCCCAACCCGCCTCCTTCAGGATAGGAGCGGCGATGAAAAACCCGATGATGGCCAGATCGACCACGATCACCATCAGGCGGAATTTCACCGCATTGGGCTGGGTGCCATGGTACAGATAGCGCAAACGCGCCCTCAACCGCAGGCCGTCGGCCTTGGGAGTGTGGGTTTCGGGGTTACCGCTGGTGGTCATGACGCCAGCGATACATGAGTTACGGGGAATTCCCAGAGATGATGCTTGGTCAAAGCCAGACATCGGCCGATTGGCCCTATGTGAGGATGAATGGGGCGGGTAACGCCTTCATCGTCGTGGACGCCACCCAGCGCCCGTTCCAACCATCCGAATACGAAGTGCGCCGCTTGGCCTCTCCGGAAGCCGGCGTGGGCGGGTTCGATCAACTGATCTCCATTGAACGTGCTCATGACGCCGACGCCTTCATGCGGGTTTGGAATGCCGACGGCTCCATGGTCGAAACGTGCGGTAATGCCCTGCGTTGCGTGGGTTGGCTATTGCTGGATGGCAAGGCTCGCGATGCCGTGACAATCGACACCCTTGGCGGCATGGCGCGTGCCAGCCGTGCCGGAGATCTGGCTGTACGGGTGGACATGGGGAAGCCGCGTTTACGCTGGGACCAGATCCCGCTCTCCGAAGAAATGGACACACGCGGCATAGAGCTTCAGGTCGGCCCGATCGACAATCCTGTGGTGCATACGCCGGGGGCCGTCTCCATGGGTAACCCCCACGTGGTGTTCTTCACGGACAGGCAGGATGATGGCTTCGTTCGCGGCACCGGCTCGCTGATCGAACACCACCCTCTGTTTCCCGAGGGCGTCAACGTGGGTTTCGCCAATGTACTGGACCGCGGGACCATCCGCCTGCGCGTCTGGGAGAGGGGCGCAGGACTGACGCTGGCCTGCGGGACGGGCGCTTGCGCGGCCATGGTTGCGGCCAGCCGCAGGGGGCTGATTGACCGCTCGGCGAAGATGATCCTCGACGGTGGTGAACTCTTGGTCGAATGGGACGAAGGTTCGAACCACGTCTTTATGACCGGTCCTGTTGAAATTGAGAGGACTGGAAGCCTGAATTCCGTGCTGTAATGGAGTTTGACCGGCGCGCGTGTTGTTTCATTGCAAACGGCGCTCTAGGAACGACGAGCGGCAGCCCGCCTTTGGTTTGAGAAGTAGATGCCTGATTTGACTGACAAACAGACCTTCACCGACGAAGACGCCCTGGATTTCCACCGGGTGCCTACGCCCGGCAAGATTTCGATGGCACCGACCAAGCCAATGGCGACCCAGCGCGACCTGTCGCTGGCTTATTCGCCAGGCGTGGCTGTTCCGGTCCGCGCGATCGCCGAGGATCCTGACAAGGCCTACGATTACACCTCCAAGGGCAACCTTGTTGCGGTGATCTCGAACGGCACGGCCATTCTGGGTCTGGGCAACCTCGGTCACATGGCGTCCAAGCCGGTGATGGAAGGCAAGTCGGTCCTGTTCAAACGCTTCGCCGACGTCGACAGCTTCGACGTTGAAGTGAAGACGACCGATCCGGACGAGTTCGTCACGGTTGTCAAAAACATCGGCGACACCTGGGGCGGCATCAACCTGGAGGACATCAAGTCTCCGGAATGCTTCGAGATCGAAGCCCAGCTGCAAGACCTGCTCGATATTCCGGTCTTCCACGATGACCAGCACGGCACGGCCATTATCGCCACCGCCGGCCTGATCAACGCCGCTCATATCGCCGGCAAAAAACTGGAAGACCTCAAGGTCGTCCTGTCCGGCGCGGGCGCTGCGGGCCTGTCGACCATCGCCCTGATGAAGGCCGCTGGCGTCAAGGCCGAGAATACCGTCATCTGCGACCGCGACGGCGTCGTCTACAAGGGCCGCCCGTCGGGTATGGACCAGTGGAAGGCCGCACACGCGACCGAAACGCCTCACCGCACCCTGGCCGAGGCTATGGTCGGCGCTGACGTTGTCATCGGCCTGTCGGCCAAGGGCGCGATCAGCAAGGAAATGGTCGCCACGATGGGGCCGCGTCCGATCATTTTCGCCATGGCCAACCCTGATCCGGAAATCACGCCGGAAGAGGTCAAAGAGGTCCGCGACGACGCCATCATCGCCACCGGCCGTTCGGACTATCCGAACCAGGTCAACAACGTGCTGGCCTTCCCGTACCTGTTCCGTGGTGCGCTGGACGTGCGCGCCCGCCGCATCAACCACGAGATGAAGGTCGCCTGCGCCGAAGCGCTGGCCGCGCTGGCTCGCGAAGACGTGCCGGACGAGGTCGCCGCCGCATATCGTGGTCGCAAGCTGAAATTCGGTTCGGAATACATCATCCCGTCGCCGTTCGATCCGCGTCTGGTCTGGTACATCCCGCCGTTCATCGCGCAGGTTGCGATGGATACGGGTGTGGCCCGTACACCGATTGCCGACATGGATGCTTACCGCACCTCGCTGCGTTCGCGCGTCGATCCGTCGGCTGCCCTGATGCAGAAGATCTCGTCGGCCGTCCGCATGGGGCCGAAGCAGCGCGTCGTCTTCGCCGAGGGTGAAGAGCCTTCGGTCATTCGTGCCGCATGGGCCTTCAAGCAAGCTGAACTTGGTGATCCGATCCTGGTCGGTCGCGAGGAACTGATCCGTCAGAATGCGGCGGAAGCCGGTTTCAACTTCGACGAAATGGGCATCAGCATCATGAATGCCCGCGTGTCCGAGCGTAACGCCGAATACGTCGACTGGCTGTACAACCGCCTCCAGCGCCGCGGCTATCTACGCCGTGACGTCCAGCGCATGATCAACCAGGACCGCAACTACTTCGGTGCCGCCATGGTGGCGCGCGGCGAAGCGGACTGCATGGTCACGGGCGTAACCCGTAACTTCAACATGGCCCTGAAAGAAGTCCGTCGCGTTCTGGACGTGACCGACCGCATGATCGGCCTGTCGATCGTTCTGGCCAAGGGACGCACCCTGTTCGTGGCCGATACTTCGATCCACGAACTGCCGAGCGCTGAAGAACTGGCCGAGATCGCCGTGAAGGCAGCGGCCACCGTCCGCAAGCTGGGCCGCACCCCGCGTGTCGCCTTCCTGTCGTACTCGACCTTCGGTGATCCGCCGGGTGATCGTGGCGAGAAGGTCCGCGAGGCCATCCGCATTCTCGATGGTATGGATGTCGACTTCGAATACGAAGGCGAAATGCCGCCGGAACTGGCGCTCAATCCCGATGCCCGCGCCAACTACCCGTTCATGCGCCTGACGGGCGATGCGAACGTGCTGGTGATGCCGGCGATCCATTCGGCAGCTATCTCGACCCGTCTGGTTCAGTCGCTGGGCGGCGCAACCGTGATCGGTCCGCTGCTGGTGGGTCTGGAGAAGTCGGTGCAGATCGTGCCGCTGGGCGCGTCGGTCAGCGAGATCATCAACGCGGCGACCTTCGCGGCCTATGGTGCCGACGAGAAGGGCTGATCGCTTCAGGTCTGATGAAGACAAAAGAAAGGGCGGTGCCAGTGGCACCGCCCTTTTTCGTTAGGCCTCTTGGCCTTGCGCCTTCTTCAGCGCCAGATGTCGGGGCGCGACATAAAAGGCCAAGCCAATGGCAAACAGGCCGATCAACGTGGAGTAGAAGAAGAAGGTCATATAGCCCGCTCCCAAACCGGCGACGGACACACCGCTCTTGGCGGCGCCGTCGACCAGCGAACCCGCAGGCAGGTTACCGAACAGGCCTTTCAGCGGCGCAGTAAACCCACCTGCATCGGCGGATCGCGCCGAGGCCTCGACGATCTTGCCCGACTGCGATGCTACCAGCTTGCCGGGCAGGGCGTAGAGCGAACTAAACAGAGCGTACTGGGTGGCCGTGAAGCCAACCGAAGTCAGGCTCGACATATAGGCAATAAGGGCCGTGCCGGCGATACCGGTAGCCACGTTATCGGCACAGATAGCGATGAACAGGGCCGGCAAATCGTGGCCCTGCGTCGCCAGCCACGCGAAGATCAGGTTGGATACAGGGCTCATGAAGGCACCGATCACCATGGTGCGTATCAGGCCGAAACGCACCACCATCACACCGCCCAGGAACACGCCGATGGAGATGGCGACTACGCCGAAGATCTTACGAACCTCGCCGATCTCGAGCAGGCTGAACCCCAGATCCAGATAGAAGGGGTTCATGATGTTCAATACGAAATCGGAAAGGCGATACAGGCAGATAAGTGCAAGAATGGGCCCTGCCAGTTTGCCGAAGCGGATGAAAAAGTCCTTCACCGGAGCGCCGAACGACGACGCCAGATAGGCCCCCGGACGGGTGCGATAGCCGGGAATGGGCGAGCAACTGGCAAACAGCATACCGAAGCCCATGATGATCCAGACGAACTGGACCAGTACGCCTATGCCGCCACTCAGTTCCAGTCCGGCATTGAGAGCGGTCATGAGGCCTTGCGGCACGGCCCAGCCGATAGCCCACTGGAAGGCAGCAATCTTATCGGTCAGACCCGTGCCGATAAGGATGGCCGACAGGAAGATCATGGCGATACGCACCACCCACTCGATCTTTTCGGCAACGGGGCGCTCCGGAATGTCCGACACGGGAATGGGGCGGATGACGTGGGCCTGCTCACGCGGGGCAAGCAATACGCCCAAAAGGCCGAACACCATCAGGGCGGCCATGACCGCATAGGACAGGTTCCAGCTATAGAACTCGGCCAAGGCCAACGGCACAAAGCCTGCAATGATTTGGGCGACGCGATAACCTAGCTGATAGGCAGCAGCCATGACGCCTTGTCGGCTGTCGTCCACGGCCTCGATGCGCCACGCATCGATGGCGATGTCTTGAGTGGCCCCGAAGAATCCGACCATCACAGCAAAGGCCGCGACCAGCCCCAGATTTTCCTGCGGATTAGTGCCGGAAATCAGCCATAGCCCGAGTATGACAACGCACTGGGTCGCCAGCATCCATGAGCGTCTATGGCCCAACCATTTGGATAGAAACGGAATATTCGTCCGGTCTAGCAACGGTGCCCAGACGAACTTGAGCGCATAGACCAGCGTAGCCAATGCGAAGAAGCCGATCATCTCAAGCGAAACGCCGCTGTCGCGCAGCCACGCCGACAGGGTGTCGTAGATCAACAGGAACGGTAGACCTGCCGAGAAGCCGAGAAGCAACATCGCCAAGGGGCGACGCTCTAGATAGACCGCCAGCCCAGCCAACCGCCCCTTAGGCTTGGTACCGTTGTCGGTGGCCTTGTCGGCTTGCGTCTGATCAGGCTGCGCCATGCTTCACTCCGGCCACTGGCCGGACGGTCCGGCTCTAATTGTTTGCGGTCAACTTGGCGCGGTTGTTACCATTCGTCCAGCGGGCGAGCGACATCCGCAGGGCATCTATTTCCAGCGGCTTGGTCAGATGGTCGTTCATGCCCGCTTCAAGGCAGGCCGCGCGATCCTCGGCATAGGCATTGGCGGTCAGGGCAACGATTGGAGTGGAATGCCCAAGGGCGCGCAGCTGACGGGACGCGGTAACGCCATCCATGCGCGGCATGCGCATGTCCATGAAGATGATGTCGAACAGGTTGGTACGAGCGGCTTCAAGGGCCTCGTGGCCGTCGGCGGCGGTTTGGACCATACAGCCTTCGCGGCGAAGCAGGGTCTTGGCCAGCAACTGGCCGACGGGATTATCTTCGACCAGTAGAACGCGGACGCCTTTGAAACTGCCCACGGCCAGACGGTCGTCCTCAAGGTGACGGATCGACAGGGGCGCCACGACCGCGCGGGGTGCGGCCACCAGAATGCGCTCGGCCAGAGACTCCCGGCGCAGCGGTTTGATGAGGTAGCCATGGAAACCGCCACGCTTATAACTGGCGATCATATCCCGTTCTGACGGCTTCAGCATGATGATAGCGCGCTCCGACGGAAGCGGGACGCGTGCGCCGTCCCCGGCCAGCGCATGATCGACCAGCACCACTTCGGCCTTGTCCGCGACTAAGCCGCCGCTGGCTTCGACCTGCATGGTTATGCACCGGCGAAGCATCGGGTCGGCGCTCATGATCTGCACCGACTGGCCTGTCAGCGGTCGCGAGCGGGGCGCGGCCCCGGCGATGCCGAACTGGGCTTCGAAGCGGAAACGGGCACCGGCGCCATCGGGACGGTCGGTTACCGTCACCTTACCCTTCATCGCCTGAGCTAATTTGCTGACGACGGCCAACCCCAGACCGGCACCATCATGCCGAGCCGCGTCTGAATGATCTACGTGACCGAACTCTTCGAAGATACGGGCCCGCGCCTCGACGGGCACGCCGGGGCCGGTATCGTCGATGGTGAAGGCTATGCGCGGTTTCTGTTCCGTCCCGCCGCACCGCTCGACGGCGATGTGCACCCCGCCGCAGTCCGTAAATTTAACCGCATTCCCTGCGAGATTGAACAGAACCTGACGAAGACGGCCTTCATCGGCCATGATGTCGGGCGCGTCACTGGCGACCGACCACATAATTTCAAGGCCGCGGTCATGGGCACGCGGGCTGAGCAGTTCGGCGACGCTCCGGGTCAGGCTTTCCAGATCGACTGGAGCCGGATCGAACTCCAGCGCGCCGGCTTCAAGGCGGGCATAGTCCAGAAGATCATTCACGAGCCCCAGCAGATGTTCAGCCGATTTTTGTGCCGCTTCGGCGTAGGCGCGTTGTGCCCCGTCCATCCGCGTGCGTGACAAAAGGCTGAGCATACCGATCACGCCGTTCAGAGGCGTCCGCATCTCGTGGCTCATCAGGCGCAGGAATTGCTGCTCGGGTGCCGCCTGCGACAGCTTGCTGAGCGAGCTTTTCTTGCTAGGAGCCGGTGCTGGCGTCTCGTTGGATCGTTCTGACATGAAGAACAGTCTGTTTTACGAATGTAAAAATCTGACGAACGGCGATCTGTAATCTTCAGGCTGTCATGGCGGTGAATGCCTGCTCGGCGCGATGGGTTGTGCGCCGGTACATCAAGGCTTCGGCAATGTGGCGGCGCGCGATGTTCGGGCAGCCCTCCAGATCTGCGATGGTGCGCGCCAGACGAAGGGTGCGCGTCCATCCACGGGCGCTCATTCCGGTGGCCTCCGCGGCCTTGGTCAGCAGGGCCTTGCCGTCGGCGTCGGGGGTCGTGAACTGTTCCAGCGCCTCACCGGAAAGCCGCGCGTTCAACGCTTCCTTGGCGCTGATCCCCAGAGCGTCGCCGCGCGCGATCTGGATGTCCCGAGCCCGGGCTACGCGGGCAGCAACCTGTTCGGTACCCTCTTGCGGTGGCGGCAGGGCCATATCCGCCGGCGTCACCGGAGGGGTCTCTATCGTCAGGTCGATACGGTCGAACAGCGGGCCGGACACGCGGTTTTGGTAGTCTCGCTGACAGCGCGGGGCTTTTCCGCAAGCGCCTTTGCCGGCACCGCCCATCCCGCACCGGCACGGATTCATGGCGGCGATAAGCTGGAACTGTGCGGGATAGCGGATATGGGCATTGGCCCGCGCGACCATGATCTCGCCTGTTTCGAGAGGCTGGCGAAGAGAGTCGAGCGCTTGCGGTGAATATTCGGGCAGTTCGTCAAGGAACAGGACGCCATTGTGCGCCAACGAAGCTTCGCCCGGTTTGGCGCGGTGCCCCCCGCCGGTGAGTGCAGCCATAGAGGCAGAATGGTGGGGAGAGCGGAATGGGCGCTCTCGCGTCAGGGCCCCGCGCTCAATCAGGCCCGCGACCGACCATACCATTGAGGTTTCGAGCAATTCAGCGGGGGTAAGCGGCGGCAGCAAGCCCGGAAGTCGTTGCGCCAGCATCGACTTTCCCGAACCCGGCTGGCCGATGAAAAGCAGGTTATGTCCGCCCGCGGCGGCGATCTCCAGGGCACGCTTGGCGCCTTCCTGCCCCTTCACGTCGCGAAGGTCCGCTCCCTTTTTTGGCGTCGCCATGTCGCCGGGACGCGGCGCGCTCAGGATCTGTTGGCCTTTGAAATGGTTGATCAGCGAAATCAGAGAGCGGGGAGACAGAAGCCGGACATCGCCGGCCCAGGCGGCTTCGGGGCCGTTAACCTCGGGGCAGATTAACCCCAGCCCCATAGCCGATGCCGATACCGCAGCAGGGAGTGATCCACCGACACCGGCGATTTGACCGTCCAGACCCAGCTCGCCAATCGCCGCCCAGCCATCCAGAGCGTCAGGGCCGACAATCCCCATCGAGGCCAATAAGGCCAGCGCGATGGGCAGGTCAAAATGACTGCCTTCTTTGGGAAGGTCGGCCGGGGCCAGATTGGCGATGACCTTTTTGGGCGGAAGGGAAAGGCCGATACCGGCGAAAGCGCCCCGCACCCGTTCGCGGCTTTCCGCGACCGCCTTGTCGGGAAGGCCGACAATCGAGAAAGCGCCTTGAGGCGTTGCGACAAGCTGGACTTCGACATCGACGCGGCGTGCATCGACGCCGTCAAAGGCCAGAGTAACGACACGCGCGACCATAACTGTTCCCCATCCCACCGGATGAGGAACAAATCACGAACCATCTAGCTTTGCAATACCAATGATATTTGTGCTGCGAGTGCCGTCAGGCAGCGCGCTTCTTCTCGATTACGTCCCACATGGCCGCGGTCGCATCGACGCCTGAGAAGTTCAGCATTTGCTGAGCGCCCGTGGGAGAGGTGACATTGATCTCAGTCAGATAGTCGCCAATCACATCGATGCCGACGAAGACAAGGCCGCGCTCTTTCAGGAACGGGCCGATAGCGGCGCAAATTTCTTTGTCGCGGGCCGTCAGTTCGACCGGGGCCGCCGTGCCACCGACGCGCAGGTTGGAGCGCACCTGATCCTTGGCTGGAATGCGGTTGATGGCACCCACCGGCTCGCCGTCCACGAGGATGATGCGTTTGTCGCCCGCCGATACAGCCGGGATGAATTTCTGGATGACCAGCGGATCTCGCGACGCCGAAGCGTGGATTTCGATCAGGGCTTCGAGATTGGGGTCGTCGGCCTTCAGCCGTACCACGCCCGAGCCCGCCGCACCGTGCAATGGCTTGAGCACCACATCGCCGTGACGCTTGTGGAACTCCACCAGAGCGACCGGATCGGAGGTCACCAACGTCGGCGGTTGCAACTGCGGGAACAGGGTGGCGATCAGCTTTTCGGGTGCCGAGCGGACTTCTGCCGGATCATTGACCACCAGCGTCCTGGGATGGATGCGCTCCAGCAAATAGGTGGCGGTGACATAGGCCATGTCGAACGGCGGGTCCTGACGCATCAGGACGACGTCGATGTCGTTTTCCATGTCCAGCTTCACTTCGGGGCCGAACTCAACGTGATGGCCTTGAACCTTCTTCACCGTGACAGGACGGGCGCGGCAGTAGAGGCGGCCTTCGTCCAGAGCGAGGGTGCGGAAGTCATAGACCCACAGCTTGTGGCCGCGCTCCTGACCCGTCAGAGCCATCAGGAAGGTCGTATCGGACTCGACGTTGACGTTCTCGATCGGGTCCATCTGGATGGCGACCTTGAGCATGGCTGTTCCTTTAAGCTGACGCGTGCGCTTCTTGTTTGGCGATGCAGGGTGCCGTTCGCAAGGACCGGCCTTGCGAATAGTCCGATTAGTTCAGTTGCAGCCGGAGTTTATGCAGGCTGTAGGCCGACGCGTCTTCGCTGGGATCGCTGAGTGCGCGGGCCTTGTCGATGGCTTCCATCGCGCCATGAAGAATGCCCTGACGCTCGCGTGCCGCCGCAACATCCAGCCAAGGACGGTGGTCCGACGGGTCGAGCAGGGCGCGGCGGTAGGCTGAACGCTCGGCCAATTCATATTCGCTGGCCTGCATGGCACGCGCGAAGATGATGTTCTGGAGGCGGATCACTGCCTGACGCTCGCTGATCGGGGCCATCAGAAGGTCCAGTCGGTCGGCAACGTGCAGGGTCAATCCGGCATGAAGTGCGCGGCGGGTGAGTTCGCTGGGCAGGACCAGTCGCCCCTGACTGAAGGGGTCGAGCGCCACAGGGCCTTCGGGTGTTTCTACCCGCAGAAGGACGTGGCCCGGAAAATCGACAGCGGCCGCTTCCAGCCCCGCACGGCGGGCAGCCTCGAGATAGAAGATGACGAGAATTGCCGACAGTCCGCGTCGGGATTCCGTCACTTCGATGATGTCGGTGCCTTCGATCGAACCTTCATTGAGCAGGTCGCCATTCAGACGAAAATCCCCCGCCATGGTTTCGGTCAGTGCTTCGTCGGGGGACTCGTTTTCGACCCGTTCGCGCAGGCGTTTGGCGGCGT
Source organism: Brevundimonas pishanensis (assembly GCF_022750635.1). GTDB lineage: Bacteria > Pseudomonadota > Alphaproteobacteria > Caulobacterales > Caulobacteraceae > Brevundimonas > Brevundimonas pishanensis. The sequence goes on from NZ_JAJKBG010000001.1 coordinate 422,315, forward strand.
CCTGCGTAAGGCGGCGCACAGCCGTTGCGTCTCTGAACGGCGTATCGTGCAGGGCGCACGCGATCGCAGCCTCCAGCGTGGGAAAGCTATTGTCGTCGGCCTCTCCGGCAGATTGCAGAAGAGCGATAGCTTCTTCACGGGTCAAAACGATAGGCGTCCATCTGTCGTCAGTCCCCGAACGTGGCGCGGAAAACGGCGAGGTGAAAGGGCAATCAAATCCAGTCGGGGCGTCAGTCGGCTCAGCGACGGTCGGCTGCGGCAGAGTTGATAACCCGCTCTCATCAGGCGATCGCGCTGGTCCGCGGACAGTGAAAGCTCGGCTAGATCAATGTTCTGCCGACTTTTGACTTCGATGACAACAAGCGATGACCCTTGTCGTGCCAATAGATCGATCTCAGCCAGTGGGGTCTTCAGGCGAAACCCCAGGATCTGATAGCCCTTGGCCATGAGATAGAGGGCAGCCAGCCATTCGCGGCGATGGCCGTCGCGATGGGCGCGCTGTCCCGTCTTCTGGCGACGTGAAGGTCTGGCGGTCACAGGCGCTACCTATTTGCCCTGCAGGTCCAGAGCGCGCTTGTACAGAACCTTTCGCGGGACATTGAAGGCGCGTGACACTTCCGACGCGGCTTCACCCGGCGGCAGGCGGGTCATGGCCTCACGCAGGGCAGTGTCGAGGTCGGCTTCACTGGCGACTTCCTGTTCGCCAGGAGCAATCACGATGACGATCTCGCCCTTGGGGCTGTCACAGCGGGGATCGGACGCAAGCTTGGGCAGGGTGCCGCGCACGCATTCTTCATAAAGCTTGGTCAGTTCGCGCGCGACGGCGGCGTCGCGGGGGCCGAGCACCTCGGCCATGTCGGTCAGGCTGTCTTTCAGGCGCGGTCCGCTCTCAAAGAAGACCAGGGTCTGCCGTGCCGTGCGCAGCTCCTCGAGTACAGCACGGCGCGCTGCCGATTTGACCGGCAGGAAACCGGCGAAGGTAAACCGGTCGGACGGCAGGCCCGCGATGCACAGGGCCGCCAACGCGCTGGAGGCACCGGGAATAGGGTGGACCGGAAAGCCCTCGGCGATGGCCGCTCTGGCGACGACAAAGCCGGGGTCCGACACCATGGGCGTACCCGCGTCGGAGACGAGCGCGACAATGGCCCCGTCCTTCAAATGCGAGAGGGCGACTTCGGCGGCGCGGGCCGACGCGTGGTCGTCGCAACGTTCCAGCTTTGCCCTGATCCCGTAGGCCGTCAGCAATTTGGCCGTCACCCGCGTATCTTCGGCGAGCACGAGATCTGCGGCAGCCAGCACGTCCAAGGCCCGCAGCGTCATGTCACGCAGGTTCCCGATAGGCGTCGCCACAAGGTACAGCCCCGATGAAACGGAGCGGGCGGGTGGAGCTGTCGGGGGGAAGAGGACGGGATCGGTCATTTGCGCGGACCCTGCCAGTCCGCGCCGCGCGGCTCAATGGTTCAGTTGTATAATAAGACCAAAGCAAAACGGGCCGCCCCTTTCGGAGCGGCCCGCTTGCCTGACTGGAAGACGTTTAGACCCGTGGGCCACGACCCCTCAGTCCGCCGAATACCAGCGATACAACGAACAGGATCAGCGCGATGATGGCGATGAATTTCGCAATTTCCATCGACGTGCCGGCCACGCCGCCAAAGCCGAGTACTGCCGCGACGATTGCGATGATAAAGAAGATGATGGCCCAACGAAGCATTTGAACTCTCCAGTCTGAGTAGGCGGGAGGACATTGGCCCTAATCGCCATGAGGGAATGGAGGTTTAACGCCGCTTGATCGGACACCGTTCCTTGGCGGGCATGCTTTTGAACATTCTCAAACATAAAAAAGGCACAGCCGGACGACTGTGCCTTTTCATATTTGTCAGTAATGGAAGCGATTAACGCCGGCGACGGCGAGATTTGCTCCGCGAACGAGAGCGATGATCGCGCTTGTCGTGGCCGGAATCGTTGAACGCGGCCAGTGCCATGGCGGCCAGTCCCGGCTTCTTCAACAGGATCGCGCCGGCAGCCAGTGCGGCGACGACACCCACGACCGGTCGCTGTTGCACCATGTGCAGGAGGCGGCCCGGAAGGCTTTCCGGCTCGTCGTCCTCATCATCGGCATCGTCCTGGGGATCGGCCTTATTGGCGAATACCAGATAGGCGATAATGGCGATGGCGGCGAAGACGCCCGCCGTGATTGCGGCGGCCCCCAGAGGCGTCACGACAAGGCACAGCCCGTAGAAGAGGGTCGCACCCAGAGCCACGATGGCGACAAATGCGGCTCCGGCGGCAACTGCGCCGGACACCATGCGGTTGACGAGCTTACGGATCATTAGCTGCGACGGCCCGCCAGCAGGAGGCCGATCACGACGCCGACGCCAAGAGCGATGGCGGTCGACTGGATCGGGCGTTCCTGAACGCGTTCGACGACATAACGCTGAGCGTCGTCGAAGCGGTCTTGCGCCTCGTCGTAATATTCAGCGCCGCGCTCGCGGGCGGTGCCGTAATATTCGCTAGCCTTAGCCTTCAGCTTTTCGGCTTTCTCGCGGGCGATGGCCTTGGCTTCTGCAGCCTTGGCTTTCAGATTGGCGGCTTCCTCGCGGGCACCGATCTTCACATCTTCCTTCAAGGTCACTGCGTCTTCCTTCAGGTTTTTCAGGTCGTCTTTGATAGACTCACGGGCCGTGGACGTCGCCATAGAACTTCGCCTCCGTAAACAAGCTTGGCCATAAAATAGGGGGTCTTGTTATCCAACGCCATACGGATAGCCACAGTTCCCCTCGCAATCGATTAAACGGTTTAGTTAAAAGGCAAACGCGCGTCCCGCGGGGTGGCGTTATCCCACTGGAAGGATGGCGGATTGTCTCCTAGTTTGGGGCCATGACCGATTGGCTTATTGCACCCGCGCCCGCCCCGTCCCTGCCGATTGAAGGCGATAACCGCCGCTTTGCCGTGCGCCGCATCTATTGCGTAGGGCAGAACTATGCCGCGCACGCGCGTGAAATGGGGGCCGACGCGAGCAAGCCCGATCCCTTCTTCTTCTCCAAACCGGCGGACGCGGTGGTCGTGGATGGTCGTGATCCGTCTTACCCTCCGGCGACTGCAAATCTGCATTATGAAGTCGAATTGGTCGTGGCTCTCGGCGAGGGCGGCAAGCCTGTCGGCTGGGGTGTGGGTGTCGATCTGACCCGCCGCGACGTGCAAAGTGCGGCCAAGGCTGCCGGTCGCCCGTGGGATGCGGCCAAGGGCTTTGACCAGTCAGCCCCCTGCGGCGCGCTGAGCCTGACGCCGCCCGCCGCCGATGCCACCATCCGCCTCTCAGTGAACGGGGAGGTGCGCCAAAGCGGTCGCCTCGACGACATGATCTGGGATGTCGAAGGTGTGCTGGGTAAGGCCAGCGGACTTTGGAAGCTGGCAGCGGGCGATCTGGTGTTTACCGGCACCCCCGAGGGTGTGGGGCCTCTCCAGATCGGCGACGCCGTCGAAGCTGTCATCGAGGGCCTGCCGCCGCTTCGGTTTGTGGTTCAGCCATGATCCTGCACGGCTATTGGCGCTCCGGCACCAGCTATCGCACCCGTATTGCGCTGAACCTCAAAGGCCTCTCCTACGATCTGGTCGGCGTTGATTTGCGTACTGGAGCGCAACGGTCAGGCGATTATCTGGCGCTGAACCCTCAGGGTCTGGTGCCGGCGCTGGTGACCGATGGCGGAGACGTGTTGAGCCAGAGCCCTGCCATTCTGGAATGGCTGGAAGAGACCTTCCCTCAGCCTGCACTCCTGCCAAGTGACCCTGTCGCTCGGGCTCAGGTTCGGGCCATGGCGGCGGTGGTCGGGTGCGACATTCACCCTCTCAACAATCTGCGGGTTCTAAAGGCGGTCAAGGCCATCGGCGCGGACGATGCGGCGACACAGGGCTGGATCGCGCAGTGGATCGTGTCAGGCTTCGATGCGCTCGAAGCCATGGTGGCCAAACAGGGTCGCGGCTGGTGTTACGCAGATACGCCCACGCTGGCGGATTGCTATCTGATCCCGCAAATCTATTCGGCGCGCCGCTTCAATGTGGACCTATCGGCCTATCCAAACCTGCTGGCTATCGAGACGCGCGCACAAGCGCATCCGGCCTTTGCAGCGGCCCATCCCGATAGACAGCCCGACGCCGGCTGATTTTTTGTAGTGAACTGCGTCTTCACCCTCTTTGCAGATCACTGATCAATCTCGCGTAAACCTTCATCGGCGAAACTCGCATTGTGAGATTCGTTGAAGACCATAATCCTGTCGACCGGCTGGCCCTCGCTGTGGCCGTTGAGCCGGATCGTCTGCGTCCCATGCCTCTGCGGCACAGGGAGGATGCTGTGCGCCAGATCCTCCAGACGGCGGCCGACGCGGGGATTTCCATGGTCGCGACCAAGCCCGAGGGCGATGGTGAACGCCTGCTGGGCCAGTCGTGGCCTTTCCCGTCGCCATTCCGCGTTTCTGTCCGCACCGTCAGCCTGTCCGATGGTATCGATCGGGCCGAAGCCCGCGCCCGTCGCTCGCTGGAGCATATGGGTTTGCCGCGCGGCGAGGTCGTGCTGGTCGAGAACGCCTCCGATCTTGCCGGGGCCGAAGGTCGGGCACTGTGGGACCGCCTGCTGGCCATGAAGGATCGTGGCCTGTTCCGGAAGGTCGGCTTCATTGCCAACATCGAAGATAGTCCTGCGACGCTGGCCCGCCGCTTCCGCCCCGATGTGGTGCAGTTGCCGTGCAATGTGCTGGATCAACGCGCGCTGAAGAACGGCACCATCGAGGCGCTGGCCGAGCAGGAGGTAGGCGTCCACCTGTCGTCGGTGTTTGCCAAGGGGCTGTTGTTCTCTACATCCGATCGTCTGCCGGAAGGGTATTCGGTGTTTGCGCCATCGCTGTCGCGCGTCCGTCGTCGTCTGGCCGAAGCGCGTGTCGACCCGATGCAGGCCGCCCTGACCTACGCCCTCAACCTGAAAGGCGTCGAGCGCGTGATCGTCAAGGTCAACTCGGCCCCGCAGCTTCGGGCCATTCTTGCGGCCTCCTATGCGCCGTGCCCGGATGTGGACTGGGGCACGATGGCGCTGGAGGAAAGCTCTGCCGCGCTCAGTGCGCGTCTTCGCGTGGGTCACGCAGCCTGATTGTGGCCGATCCCCAAGGCTTTTGGGGATCATCTGCACGCCCGCCCTTGAGACGAAGCACGCGATCCGCCACCCTGTAGGCCGTATGAACGCGCCTCTGTCCCACCCGCCCAAAGTTGATCTGACGCCTGATGCCGGCACCACGCCCGTCATGGCGCAATTCCTGACGGCCAAGGCTGGCCACCCGGACTCCATCCTGTTCTTCCGGATGGGCGATTTCTACGAGTTGTTCTTTGATGACGCGGTAACGGCTGCTGCGGCTCTGGGCATCACCCTGACCAAGCGCGGCAAGCACAAGGGCGAGGATATTCCGATGGCAGGCGTGCCGGTGCACGCCATGGACGGCTATCTGGCGCGTCTGATCCGCCAGGGCTTCAAGGTTGCCGTCTGTGAACAGTTGGAAGACCCCTCCGAAGCCAAGAAGCGCGGCTCCAAGGCGGTGGTTCACCGCGACGTGGTGCGCGTGGTCACCCCCGGCACCCTGACCGAAGACAGCCTGCTGGATGCACGCGGAGCCAACCGGCTCGCGGCTGTGGCTATCCGCAAGGGCCGCGCTGCTGTGGCTGTAGTCGAACTGTCGGCAGGGGCTGTGGATTCCGTGGCGTGCGACATCGCCGATCTGGGCTCGGTCCTGGCGGCGTTCCGCCCGTCAGAAGTTCTGGTGCCGGACCGGCTGTTCAGCGACAGCGATCTGAAGGCTGCCTTGGATGGTTCTGGAGGTGTAGTGCAGGCCATTCCCCAAGCCTTGGGCGAGCCCGCCGGGGCGCGCGATCGCGTGCAACGCCTTTACGGCGTGTCGGCGCTGGATGGATTCGGCGCGTTCGAAGAGGCCGAAGTCTCGGCGCTGGGCCTGATTGCTGCCTATCTGGAAACCACGCAGGCGGGTAAAATCCCTGCGCTTGCCCCGCCGCGCCGCAGTGGCGACGTAGGCCATCTGGCCATCGATCCGTCCACGCGTCTCAGCCTCGAGATTGACCGCAACCAGCGCGGCGAGCGCGATGGCTCGCTGCTCCACGCCATCGACCGGACCGTGACCTCGGGCGGAGCCCGTTCGCTGGCTGAGCGGGTGGCGCGGCCTTTGTGTGATCCGGCCGCGATTAATCAGGGGCTGGATGCGGTGGAGTGGTTGCTGGAGCAACGTCCCCTGCGCCGTGATTTGCGCGACGCTCTGCGATCCAGTGCAGATGTTGCACGCGCGACCTCCCGTTTGGCTCTGGGCCGTGGAGGGCCGCGTGACCTGTCCGCCATTCGCTCGGGTCTGCTGACGGCCGAACTGCTTAGCGGAATGTTTGCCGCAGCTGTGGCCGATCCGATTGCCGCCCCTCCTGCCCGTATTATGGCAGCCTTGGCATCGCTGGCTCTGGACGCGGAACTATCCCAACTGCTGGGCGATCTGCGCGACGGGTTGGTGGATGAGCCGTCCCATCTGGCCCGCGATGGTGGCTATGTGAACCCTGGCCACAGACCGGAGTTGGATGCCGCACGCGCGCTTCGCGACGACAGCCGACGCGTCATCGCCGATCTGGAAGCCCGTGCGGTCGCCGAGAGCGGGGTGGCTTTCAAGGTGCGCCACAACGCGGTGCTGGGGTATTTCCTCGAGGCCTCGGCCAAGGCTGCCGAACCTCTGATGCGGGCTGGGCCCGACAGCCCCTTCATCCACCGTCAGACCCTCGCCAATCAGGTGCGTTTCACCACGGTCGAGCTGTCGGAACTGGACGCCAAGATCAGTCAGGCCGGTCACCGCGCCTTGGCGATCGAAACCGAAACCTTTGAAAATTGGCGTCGCGAAGTCGCTCGTCTGGCTCCGAAGCTTCAGGCCGTCGCCGAGGCTATCGCCGAACTGGATGCCCACGCCGGTCTGGCCGAATGGGCCGAAGAGGTCGGTGCGGTCCGGCCCGTCGTGGATGACAGCCTGTGCTTCTTCGTTGAAGGCGGCCGCCACCCCGTCGTCGAGGCGGCGGTAAAGGCGCAAGGCAACCCCTATACCCCCAATGACTGTTGCCTGTCGGGTGATGGTCAGGGCGGCAGCCGCCTGTCGATTGTCACGGGCCCGAACATGGCCGGTAAGTCGACCTTCCTGCGCCAGAACGCCCTGCTTGTTATTCTGGCTCAGGCCGGAGCTTTCGTACCCGCACGCACCATGCGTCTGGGTGTTGTGGACCGTCTGTTCAGCCGTGTCGGCGCAGGCGATGATCTGGCACGTGGTCGCTCGACCTTCATGATGGAAATGGTCGAGACCGCCGCCATCCTGACGCAGGCCACACCGCGCAGCTTTGTCGTGCTGGACGAAATCGGTCGCGGCACCGCCACCTATGATGGCCTGGCCATCGCATGGGCGACCGCCGAGGCGCTGCATGAAACGAACCGAAGCCGTACCCTTTTCGCGACCCACTATCACGAACTGGCACGGCTCGAAGAGCGACTGGATTTCGTCTCCAACCTGTCGATGGCTGCCAAGGAGTGGAACGGCGATCTGGTCTTCCTGCACGAGGCTGTGAAGGGCGCGGCGGACCGCTCTTATGGTGTGCAGGTCGCGCGTCTGGCCGGCGTTCCGGCCAAGGTCGTCAGCCGCGCCAAGTCTGTGCTGGACAAGCTGGAAAAGGAAAAGACCTCCGGTTCCAGTCTCGAGGAACTGCCGTTGTTTGCAGCGGCCGCACCGGATCCGGAACCCGTTGGCCCGTCGCCCGTCGATGCGGCCTTGGACGAGATCAATCCGGACGATCTGTCGCCGCGCGAAGCGCTGGAGGCTCTGTACCGCCTCAAAGGCCTGTCGAAAAAGCCATGACCCTGGATCCGCGCCTGATCGAGGCGGCAAGCGCCGCAGACGTAAGGGGCGCGGTTGCAGCCTATCTGCGCGAAGGGTTCGAGGCGGGTCGCGAACGGGCACGGCGCCGTCTTGAGAGCGGAGGTGACGGGGCCGAGGTCGCCCGTCTCTACGCTGAAGCAGCCGACAAGCTTTTGACCGAGCTATGGGCCGTTGCGACCGAGGTGCTGTATCCGCATCCCAAAGACCGGCTCTGCCTGTTGGCCGTTGGCGGATACGGGCGCGGGGTGCTGGCACCCTATTCGGATTTGGACCTGCTGTTCTTGCGGCCCTCTACGCCGACCAGCGAGCGCGCCGCTCAGGTGGTCGAGTTTGTGCACTATGTCCTTTGGGATCTGGGCCTGAAGGTCGGCTCGGCGTTTCGCTCCTTCCGTCAGGCGGTGGAGCAGTCGCAATCCGACATGACGATCCGCACCACCATGCTCGAGGCGCGGGTCATCGCGGGCGACGAGCGGTTGGGCAACGATCTACTGAAAAAGGTTCGCGCGTGGATACGCGAGACGGACCCCAAGGCCTTTATCGCCGCCAAGATGGAAGAGCGCGACGTCCGGCTGAAGAAGACCGGTAGCGTTCGTAACCGCGTCGAACCCAACGTCAAGGACGGCAAGGGCGGGCTGCGGGACTTGAACACCCTGTTTTGGATTGCCCTGTCGATCGACCCCGACAACGAGCGCGGCAAGGGCGCTCTGACGGAACTATTGAGCGCGCGCGAGATGCGAAGTTTCCGCGAGGCGATCGGTTTCCTGTGGCAGGTGCGTATCCATCTGCATCTTGTAGCGGGGCGGGCCGAGGAAAAGCTGACGTTCGACTTCCAGCCTGAAATCGCACGCCGCATGGGCTGGCGCGGTCGGGGAAATGAACTGGCGGTGGAGCGGTTTATGCGCCGCTATTTCCTTGTTGCCGGTCAGGTGGGCGGGCTGACGCGCGCTGTGTCGGCCCAGTTGGAAGCTCGACAGCAGAAGCGGTCGGAAGGTCTGTCACGCGGCCTGTCGCGGTTGTTCAGGCGCGGGCGCGGACAGCTGGCCTTCGAGGGCCTGTCCGTCGAGCAAGGGCGACTGACAGTGAATAACCCCAATGTCTTTGCCCGCGATCCGGTGCGCCTTCTGATGTTGTTCGTCGAGGCGGACAGGCTGGATATCGACCTGCACCCCGATGCCTTCACCGCCGTCATCCGTTCTCTGGGGCTGGTGACGCCAGCGGTGCGGCGCGACCCGCGGGCGTCGGATGCCGTGCTGCATTTGCTGGCACGAAGCCGGCGTCCCTATCGTGTTCTGTCGCTGATGAACGAGACGGGATTGCTCGGTCGGTTCCTGCCGGAATGGGGGCGGATCGTCGGCCAGACCCAGTTCAATATGTACCACGCCTATACGGTCGACGAGCACACGCTTCAGGCCATCGGCATCATCGACGACATCAAGAAGGGCAAGCTGGAAGCAGACCATCCGGCGGCCTCGACTATCATCCACCGCATCGTCGATCCCGAGGCCCTGATGCTGGCCATGCTGTTGCACGATGTGGGCAAGGGCGGGGATCGTGGTCAGTTGGAGGATGGCGCTATCTCCGCACGCCGCGCTTGCGAGCGGCTGGGTATTGATCCACGCCGCATCGAATTGGTGGTCTGGCTCGTCAGCCATCACCTGTTGATGAGCGACTATGCGCAAAAACGCGACGTATCCGATCCCGCCACTGTGCGGGCGTTTGCCGAAGCCGTAGGCGATCTGGAGCGGCTGCGCATGCTGATGGTGCTGACGGTCGCCGATATCCGCGCCGTCGGACCGGGAGTCTGGAACGGGTGGAAGGGCCAGCTCATGCGCGCCCTGTTTGACAAGACCGAGGCCCTCTTCAAGGGTGACACCGTGACAGGCGACGATATCGGCGACGACTATGCCGATCTGATTGAGCGGGCGCGCTTCGCCGGTGTGGCGGTCGAGACGGCTCTGCCGCAGGCCGCGCTGGAGTCCACATCTCGCATTGCTGTGGCGACCAATGATCGCAAAGGCCTGTTCGCAGACATGGCTGCGACTTTGTCACTGGCAGGGGCCGATATCGTGGGCGCGCGGCTCGCCACGCGCGAAGACGGGACGGCGCTGGAAATCTTCGAAATCCAGGACGGTGTCGGGGCAGCCTACGGCCTGAACGAGCCGCGGCGTCTGGCATTGTTGGGCCGCGCCCTGGAGCGTGCGGTCCTGAAAGGCGCGCGCACCTCGGCCCAGCAGGCGCATCGCGTTACCGCCCGCCGCGCCATCTTCGACGTCCATCCGGTAGTGCGGATCGACACCAAGATCGTGCCCCATGCTGTGGTGGTCGAGGTGTCGGGTGCAGACCGCCCCGGCCTGCTGTCCGAGTTGGCACGCGCCTTCTCGGCGCATGACCTCTCGGTCCGCTCGGCCCACATCGCCAGCTTTGGCGAGCGGGCAGTGGATGCCTTTTATCTAACGGATATGAAGGGCAACAAACCTTCGGACGCGGGGCAGCTGGATCGCCTGCGGCAGGATTTGATTGCCATTCTGGATGCCAAACCACTGGCCCCCGAGGGCCGTACCATCACGCCCGTGCGCGCCAGCCTGCGCGATGTTTCCGATATCGACGCGGTCCCCGTATCCAAGACGCCTCGGTCGCGCTAAGCGACTTTTGACGAGGAGCCGTCTGTGACCGATCAGTTTAATAATCCGATGCCCAAACCCGCGACCGAAGTGTCGCCCGCTGACGCTGGCGAGGCCGTGCTGGAGCAGGCTCCGGTCACGCCCAAGAGCACGGGTGTCGCCAAGTCGTCGGCCATCTTCAGCGGCATGACCCTGCTCAGCCGTCTGGCGGGTTTCGCACGGGACATCGTCATTACGGGTGCGCTTGGGGCCTCTGCCGGGCCGGCGGCCGATGCCTATTATACGGCGCTGAACTTCCCCAACCTGTTCCGTCGCATCTTTGCCGAAGGCGCTTTCGCAGCGGCTTTTGTTCCTGCCTATTCCCGCACGCTGAAAACTGACGGTCCGGAGGCCGCCGACAAGGTCGCTACCGATGCTCTGGCGGTTATCGCCACGGTGACGGTGGTGCTGACGATCATCGCCCAGATCGCCATGCCTTGGCTGATGACGGTGATCAATGTCGGCTTTCTCGATGATCCGGCCCGCTTCAAACTGGCGGTGGTGCTGACGCAGATCACCATGCCCTATCTGCCCTGTATGGCGATTGCGGCCTTGCTGAGCGGGGTGCTCAACGCGCGTGGCAAATTCCTTGTGTCGGGTGCCTATCCGATCCTGTTGAACGTCATCATGCTGGCTGCGGTCCTGCCGGTTACGGGCGGCCCTGTCGCATCGGCAACAGCCGCGAGCTGGTCCGTTCTGGTCGCCGGTATTGCGCAGGCTGGCCTGTGCTGGTGGGCCGTGCGCAAGGCCGGAGCCAACGTTCGCTTTTCTCTCCCGCGCATGACGCCTGCGGTGAAGGCGATCATCATTACGGCCATTCCCGCAGCCATCGGCAACAGCGCGACCCAGATCAACGTCTTCCTCTCGGGCAATCTGGCCAGCTTCGTCGATGGCGGCCGTACATGGCTGGCGACGGCTGATCGTCTTTATCAACTGCCCTTGGGGCTAGTCGGTGTGGCCATCGGTATCGCCCTGTTGCCGCGCCTGTCGGCAGCCGTTGCGGGTGGCGATCATGACGAGCAGCAGCGCTCGATGGACGAGGCCTTGATCTTGTCTATGGCTCTGACGCTTCCGGCGACGACGGCCTTGATGGGTATGCCCTACTTCCTCATCGACGGGCTTTACACCCGCGCCGAGTTCCTGACCTTCGACGCGGTCAATACGGCCAAGGCCCTTTTCCACTTTGCGTGGGGCGTGCCAGCCTTTGTGCTTATCCGGATTCTGGCACCGGCCTTCTATGCGAGGTCGGACAGCCGCTCGCCGATGCGATTTGCCCTGATTTCGGTGGTTGTGAATGCGGCTGTCGCGCTTAGCCTGTTCCCGTTCCTGAAGATTTCCGGTCTGGCCGTGGCGGTCAGCGCTTCGGCCTGGGTCAACGCCCTGCTGTTGGCAGCGACTTTGTGGAAGCGTGATCACTATCGCCCCAGCGCCCACGCCGTTCAGCGTCTCGTCCGCATTGCTCTGGCCAGCGCGGGCATGGGGGTGTTCGTCGCCCTGTGCAGTTGGGCGCGTCCTTATATCGAGGGTCCGATTGGCCAGCTTATGTCTATGTTGGGCACGACCCACGGCGTCAAAGAACTGGCCATGCTGGTGGTCGTCGGCTTCGGCGGGATGACCTATGTAGTGCTGGCTTTCGCCACCCGCGCCGTGACCGTCTCGGAGATCAAGCGCCTGCTACGCCGTGGGGCCTGATTTCAGCGAAATGAGTGCCACGAGGCCCTGCTGGAAATCCAGCGGTCCTCGTGGGCCATTGAGCACTGTCGTCAGGGCTGTCAGCGGCCCGTCCATGCTGGCGAAGACGCTCAACAAAGCCCGCCGATAGAGGGGCCAGCCGCGACGCACGTCCCGCCCGCGATAGGGATGCACGGCATTGGCCTCATAGAGGGCGACCTTGATGGCCATCATCTTGAACCGCAGCACCGGCCCCTCCAGGCGAAGGTCTTCCTTCTCGCTTAAAGCGAAATCGATGGCCTGAAGTCGGCGGATCATCTCGCGGGTATCGTCACGTGCAATCTTGAGCGCCGCCACAAACGACTCGTCGAGATGGTAGGCCAGCACATCCGGCCCTTCGGAGAGGATCAGGTCGCGGCGGTATTCCTGCACTTCCTCGAACAGCACCAGCATCAGTCGGAGCATGCGTTCCAGTGCCTGAGTGGGAGAAAACCCTTCAGCGGGGGCGACGTCGAACTCATCCATCTTGGGGGTTCCGGACACAGTTACGGTTGGTTGATGTAACATAGATATCCCAGGAATAGAGTTGGTTCCCGGTTACCGAGGGCTTAACCACGCTTCGGGCGGGCGCGGTTTGAGCGGGTTGCCCTCGTGCCACCGAGAGGATAAGCCACTGCCCATGCTCCGTGGATTGCCCCGACTGACAGGACGATGGCGCGGCTGACCTTATGTCAGCCTGCTTTTACCTGTTGCTGCCTGCTGGCCAGCAGCCACGCTCCCAAGACCGCCTTACTCCCAGAGCTTACCCATGACTGATCAAACTCCGGCCCAATACACTGGCCCTCGCCGCGTCCTGTCCGGCATCCAGGCTTCCGGTGCGCTGCACCTTGGCAACTACCTCGGCGCGCTGAAGCGCTTCGTCGAGATGCAGGATGCGGGTGCCCCCTGCTACCTGTTCGTGGCCGATATGCACGCCATTACCGTCTGGCAGGACCCCGACAAGCTGACCGCCCAGACGCGTGAAATCGCTGCGGCCTATCTGGCGGCGGGTCTGGATCCGGAAAAGTCGGTCATCTTCCCGCAGTCGGCCGTGCCTGCGCACGCTGAACTGGCGTGGATTTTCAACTGCACCGCCCGCCTCGGCTGGTTGGACCGCATGACCCAGTTCAAGGAAAAGTCGGGCAAGCATAAAGAGCGCTCTTCGGTGGGCCTCTACACCTATCCGGTGCTGCAGGCCGCTGACATCCTTCTGTACAAGGCGACCGAAGTGCCGGTCGGCGAGGACCAGAAGCAGCACCTCGAGCTGACCCGCGACATCGCCCAGAAGTTTAACAACGACTTCGGCGTGCCGGACTTCTTCCCGCTGCCTGAGCCGATGATTCAGGGTCCGGCCACGCGTGTGATGTCCCTGCGTGACGGTTCGGCGAAGATGTCCAAGTCCGATCCGTCGGACCTGTCGCGCATCAACCTGACTGACGATGCAGACACCATCGCCAACAAGATCAAGAAGGCCAAGTCGGACATGGACGTGCTGCCGTCCGAAGTCGACGGTCTGGAAGGTCGCCAGGAAGCCAAGAACCTTGTGGCCATCTACGCGGCACTCTCGGGCATGACCCGCGAGGCTGTGCTGGCCGAGTTCGGTGGTCAGGGCTTTGGTGCCTTCAAGCCCAAGCTGTCCGAACTGGCCGTCGAGTCGATGGCACCGGTCACCGAGCGTATGCGTCGCCTCCTGAACGATCCGGCTGAAATCGACCGCGTTCTGTCCAAGGGTGCTGCCCAAGCGCGCGAAGTGGCACAGCCGGTGGTCGAAGACGTCAAGAAGATCGTCGGCTTCTGGCAGGGCTAAGCTGACAGCACTTCACCGATGAACGCCCATCCGCTCGATCGTGTGGTGCAAAGCGCCCTTGCATCCTCGCGCCAGTCGCATCTGGCTGTGCGCGATGGCGGGTCCGTGCGCATGGCGTCCGGTTATGGGGTGTTCGTGGCGGTGGATGATCCGGCGGTGACGTCGGACGTCCAGCGCCTGCCGGTGCCCGAAGGCAAGCTGGTCTCGGTTGAGGCGCTGGAACAGTCGGTGCCGCAGGGCTTCCGTATCGAGCGCGAAGCCGTGCTGCTGCAAATGACGCTTGGCACGCTGAAGGCCGGAAAGACACGTCCGGTGCATGTCAAAAAGCTGACGGACGATGATGCCGCCCAGATGCTGGCTCTCGCCGCTCTGACCGAGCCCGGCCCCTTTTTCGAGCACGCCCACCGTCTCGGCGATTTTTATGGCGTCAAGGAAGAGGGTCGCCTTCTGGCCATGGCCGGAGAGCGGATGAAGCCGGACGGCTTTACCGAGGTCTCAGGTGTCTGCGTCCATCCCGATGCGCAGGGTCGCGGGCTGGCTGCGGCTGTCATGCGCTGTGTGATCGAACCTATACTGGCGCGGGGCGATATCGCCTTCCTGCATTCCTATGATCACAACACGCGTGCCATCGCCCTATATGAGGGGCTGGGCTTTAGTGTGCGTGCGCCAATGAAGATGCGCACGCTGGTGCCGATTTAGGCGAGGCGTTTCAAGAAGCCGCTGAACCGCTCCAGCATCTTTAGGGTGCTCTCGGGGTTGTGCTTCATCGGGCCATTGCTTGTTGGCTCGTCAAAGGCGTGAGTGCCTTCCCCGATCCAGCTTTCCACCGTGCATCCGCGGGCGCGGATGGCGTCATTGACCTTCTCGGCATTGCGCACCGTCGTCAGGTGATCGCGGCTACAGGTCACGGCATAAACATCAGTTGGGGTGTGCCACGGCTTCATGCGGTTGCGTGCAAGGAAGCCCACATAGGCATAGGCCAGCCAGATCCCTGCGGGTGCGGACAAACCATGCTTTGACGCGTCCTTGAGGCCCAGCGCGCCGTCTTCCCACGCATTGACCATCAACTCCATGATGGACCAACCGCCGTGAGACCAACCGCCCAGAACGATTTTTGAGCTATCGACATCGGGCCTTGCTGCCACGCCATGCCAGGCGGCCAGCAGATCGCCTGTGCGGTCCAGACCATTGAACGACATATTGGTGCAAACGGTCAGCAGGGTCCGCAGCCGCGTCCAGCCGCGCGGGCCGTAGCTGTCGACGATAAACGCCCGCCACCCTGCGGCCTTGGCCACCTCGGCATAACGCGGGAGGTGGCTGCGTAATCCGCCGCATCCGTGGAACAAAAGCACAGCGGGGCGCGGCAGATCGTCGTCGGGACCGACAACGATCACATGCGGTTCAAGAGCGGCCCAACGGCTGGCAAGCGTATCCATAAGATTCAAATAGAGGTTTCCGGCGCTTCAAAAAAGAGACTTGCACAAATCCAAATTAGATATATCTATTTGGTCATTGCGATATATCGAAAAGGTAAGCATCGATTGAAAGACCTACACAACGGTTGGAACAAAGAACGAGAAACCCGCTGCGGACGTGGCCACAGGCATCGTCATATGCGCGAGATGAAACATAGCCCCCATGAAGGCGGGCGTATGCGCGGCGGACGGGGCGGCGGTGGCCGACTGTTCGAACACGGGGCCATGCGCTGGCTGCTGCTGTCGCTGATCGGCCAGAAGCCGTCGCACGGCTATGAGCTGATCAAGGCTATCGAGACCCGCATGGCGGGCGTCTATGCGCCCAGCCCCGGCGTCATCTATCCCAGCCTGTCGCTGCTGGAAGACATGGGCGCGGTCAGCATCTCCACCGAAGGCGGCAAAAAGCTTTACGCGATCACCGAGGAAGGCCAGCGCCTTCTGGAAGACAACGCCGAGGTTCTGGCCCGCGTCGAGGCCAGGATGGAGGCGATGAAGGGCAAGGGCGGCAGGCCCGCCGAAATCAGCGAGGCGCTGGAGGCATTCCGCCATACCCTGCGCCAGAAACTGGGCCACGAGCCTGCGCTGGAGGCCGAAGAGGTTGCCCGTATCGCGGCCATCATCCGCGAGGCCACGAACAAGATCGCCGGAGCCTGAACAAGGCAAAAGGAAAGGCGCTGTGATTGCTCACAGCGCCTTTTTTACACCCTCAAGCACCAGATGACCGTGTCATCTGCGACAGGGAAAATAAAAGCCCCTCAAGAAGCGGGGTCCGCGTCCCCCGCGTTAGGGCCCGTCACTTTTAGTGGCGGAACACGCGGGTCCCCGTGAAGACCATGGCGATGCCCTTTTCGTCGGCGGCGGCGATCACTTCGTCGTCGCGGATCGAGCCACCAGGCTGGATGACGCAAGTCGCGCCAGCAGCGATCGCTTCCAGCAGGCCGTCGGCGAACGGGAAGAAGGCTTCCGACGCGCAGGCCGACCCTTCGGCCAGCGAGACATTGAGGCCCTTGGCTTCACCGGCTTCCTTGGCGCGGATGGCGGCGATACGGGCGCTGTCGCGACGGTTCATCTGGCCTGCACCGATGCCGGCGGTCTGGCCGTCCTTGGCATAGACGATGGCGTTGGACTTCACGTGCTTGGCGACGGTGAAGGCGAACAGCATGTCCTCGATTTCCTTCTCGGTCGGCTGACGCTTGGTCACGACCTTGAGGTCCGAAGGCTTGAGGTTCGACTGGTCGCGCGATTGCACGAGGAAGCCACCAGCGACCGAGCGGAAGACGTTACCTTCGGCATGCGGATCCGGCAGACCGTCGGTGATCAGCAGACGCAGGTTCTTCTTGGCGGCGAACACGGCCTTGGCCGCGTCGTCGGCACCCGGTGCAATGACCACTTCGGTGAAGATTTCGGTGATGGCCTTGGCGGCGTCTTCGGTCAGCGAACGGTTGACGGCGATCACGCCACCGAAGGCCGAAACGGCATCGCATTCCAGAGCGCGGGCATAGGCCTCGGCAAGGTCCTTGCCGACAGCCACGCCGCACGGGTTGGCGTGCTTGACGATGACGCAGGCCGGTTCCGAGAACTCGGCGACCAGTTCATAGGCGGCGTCGGCGTCAGCGATGTTGTTATAGCCCAGTTCCTTGCCTTGGATCTGTTCGGCGTAGGCGACACCCGGACGCTTCTCGCCAGTGCGATAGAAGCTGCCGGTCTGGTGCGGGTTTTCACCGTAACGCAGTGTCTGGGCCAGTTCGCCAGCAATCGACTTGCGAGCCGGAGCCACATCTTCCAGCTGGCCAGCGAACCACGACGACACAGCGGCGTCATAGGCGGCGGTACGGGCAAAGGCGCGGGCCGCCAGTTTCTTACGCAGGTCCAGCGAGGTCGAACCGTCGGCCTTGAGGGCTTCGACGATCAGTTTGATGCTCTCGGCATCAACGGCGACCGCGACGTGGCCATGGTTCTTGGAGCCCGAACGGATCATGGCCGGGCCGCCAATGTCGATGTTCTCGATGGCCGCTTCAAAGCCACCGCCGCTCTCGACGGTCTTTTCGAACGGGTAGAGATCGATCCAGACGATATCGATGGCACCGATGTTGTGCTCGGTCATGGCCGCCGCGTGGGTCGGGGCGTTGCGTACGCCCAGCAGGCCGCCGTGCACGATGGGGTGCAGGGTCTTGACGCGACCGTCCATCATTTCCGGGAAACCGGTCAGGTCCGCCACGTCCTTCACCGGCAGTCCAAAACCTGCGATGGCGGCCTTGGTGCCACCGGTCGAGACCAGTTCGACACCGAGATCGTGAAGCGTGCGGGCGACCTCTTCCAGTCCGGCCTTGTCGGACAGGGAAATCAGGGCGCGCGCAGGCGCAACCGCGTTAGGGGCGGGTGGAAAATCGGGAGCGGCGGGCATGGCGACGTCCGTAACAGCTAGGAGCAGGAGATGGCGCGCCTCTAGCACCGGTATCCGGCGTCGTCACCCCTTGGGCCCCCTCTAGATGGCGGGGGTGTTCGCCTGTTACAGAACGCTTGATGCCATTACTCGGTAAGATACTGATTATGATGGATTATCCCGCACACCGCATCGCGCAGTGTCATGAAATATTCATCAGGGCACTGAGGGCTGGAGGGCGACGCTCGCGCCGCCCTTGCTCAACCTACTCCTCGCTTGCGGGGGCCAGCTTCCAGCGAATTTTGGTCTCGGCATCGGTACGAGCCGAGCCACGAACCACGATCTGCATCGAGCGACGGGTCAGTCCGTCATCGACATGAACAGCCGTCTCGATCGCCACATCCGGACCGTCGCTGCGGAACCACCAGCCCTTGCCCGAGGGACCACGAAGCAGGATCGAGCGACGGTCGCGCGCCAGAGAAGCCTGAACGTCCGGATCGAGTTGGAACCGCAGGGCATAGGGCACGGCAATACGGCCCGGTTCCTGACGTCCATGCGGCGGATGCAGGCATTCTTCCGAGCGCATCTCGTCACTGCTCTGGTCGATATAGATGCGGCGCTGGTGCATCAGACCGTAGAGCGGCATCCAGCCATCGTGCTCGACCTCCAGCCAGATGGCCGTATCGGTCTGCTGATGATCGCGCGTGATATGGATCGGGTCGCTGATCAGGCGCGGGCCCAGAAGGTCGGCCTTCCAGCCGCCCAGCGGCTCGCCAATCGGACGCTCGCCCAATGTGAGGGTCGAAGCTCCCGCCGACAGGCGAAGCGCGTTGCGGTCCGGCGAACGCGGCGTCCATCCTGCCGAGGTGAACAGGCGATCCTTGCCGCACACAACCTCGATCGCCGCCGGTTGCCCGCAGGCGGACGTCGACCACGCCCCCGTCGCGGGGCCTTCGACGTCGAGGAGCACTGTCAACTGTGGCGAGGATACGCGGACAATGCCGCCGATAATGCTGGCCGGAGGCGCAGCAGGCTCGTCATCATGGGCGCGTGCGGCCTGAACCCGCTCGCGCGTCGAGGGGCCGCCCCCTTGGAACACCGCTAGACGCTTGTCCGGCAGAACCTGACTGCGCAAAGCAATGGTCAGGCGCGACATGGCATCGGCTACCGGAGGCGGCGTGGGCACCGAAAGCTGCGAAAGCGCGTCGTCCAGCGTCAGGAGGTCGAGCAGAAGCTCCATCCCCTGCTCCGGTGCGCGCGAGGCATGGGCACCGTCTTCGCGGACCGTTTGCTCCAGCGCATGGGGCAGCCGCTTCAGAGCTTTGTTGCGCAGGCGCTCGCCCGTAACGCCGCCAAGGGCGCAACCGGCAACGGCGACGGCAACCAGTCGCTCCGCGCGCCCGCGCACCGAGAAGGGCGGACGCAAAAGCTGGTTGGCCTGACGGGCAAGGCTGTCGGCCAGACGCTGTGCATCGGCCGGAGCGGCATTTTGCGTCAGACGCTTGCCAGCGCAGGCCAGATTATAAACGCGGCGCGAGAGCACATCCGGCGACCACGAAAACGGCGACCAATCCGCAAAGGTCGCCAGCCACCCCAGGCTCATGGCCATGGCGTCCTGAACACCGCGTTCGCCCTGAGCCATCATCACCGGAAGCCAGTTGAAGCTGTGCAGTTCGACGGCAAAGGCACGGTTCGGTGTGGGGCGTTCCCACATCAGGCGCGGGTCGTCGGTATCGAGGCTGAGCCCCATCAGGGTCAGCTTGCCGCCCAGCAAGGGGCGCGGTGCCTCTTTAGGGACGGGTCGCAGATCCTTTGGCGTCAAGGCGAAACCCTGTCCCTTGGCGCTGCCCAGTGTCATCGGATAGCCGGGCAGGCCATAGAGCTCGACCCACAACTGGCGTGTGACCAGAACCTTGGCGATGGCACCGACGAGTGCGGGCGTTGTGCGCTGCGTTCCCTGAACGGGCATTGGGGTGCGCACGGGCGAACCCTTCAGTCCGGGGATGTGACCTTCGGAAAGAGGGGTTTCGCTGTCACGCGGGGCGAAGGGGCCGATGGGCTTCATGCCGCTTTCAGTGCCTGGATATTGGTGGCGTAGGCGTCCGGCCCACCCTTGAACACAAACGATCCCGCGACAAGGGCATCAGCGCCTGCCGAAACACAGGCTCCGGCATTTGCAGCAACCACGCCGCCATCCACCTGAAGATGTGCGTGCGAGCCGGAAGCATCGAGAATGGCACGGGCGCGCTGGATCTTGCGCAGGGAACTGTCGATAAATTTCTGACCGCCGAAGCCCGGGTTCACCGACATGATGAGCACCAGATCCACCAGATCGACGCATTCTTCCAGAACGCTCAAGGGGGTGGCGGGATTGAAGACCAGACCGGCCTTGGCACCCAGTTGGCGGATTTGACCGAGGGTGCGGTGGACGTGCGGACCGCTTTCGGGGTGCACGCTCATGATGTCCGCACCCGCGGCGCGATAGGCTTCCAGCCAGTTGTCGACCGGTGCCACCATGAGGTGGACGTCGAACGGCAGCGAGGTGTGCGGGCGAAGCGCTTTCACCACATCCGGACCGATGGTCAGGTTGGGCACAAAATGCCCGTCCATGACGTCGACGTGGATCCAGTCCGCTCCTGCCGCTTCCAGCGAGCGGATTTCCTCGCCCAGTTTGGAGAAGTCGCTGGCAAGGATGGACGGGCAGATCAGGGGAGCGGTGCGCTGGGTCATGAATGCAGGACTTACGTCTCTCGCGGGCGAGGAGCAAGGTGCCGTTGCCGCGACAACTTCATGCGGGTGGCCATTCGCGCTTCGTGAATGACAAGGGGTGGTCATTCACGAACAGGCGGCGTTGCAAGGCGTAACCTCGGTAGCGAGGCCGGGAGAAGGGTGGCCAGAAGGAGGCATCACCACATCACCACGGAAAAACGACATGCGCTTCCTGATCATTACCGCCGCCGCACTCAGCCTGTTTGCGACGACTTCGAATGCCCAAGACGCCGCCCGACTGACGCTGAATATCGAGACGGGTGAAACCACGGGCACGGTCAATATTGCAGTCTTCAACAACGAGCCGTCCTATGAAGGCAATGCACCGGTTCGCGTCCTGAGGATGGACGTCGCCAAGGGCGAGCATCAGGCCGTGATCGATGGACTCTCCGCTGGTGAATACGGCATCAAGGTCTTCCACGATGTGAATGACAACGGCCGGATGGACACCAACCCCTTCGGTATGCCGGTCGAGCCCTACGGGTTCTCCAACAATGCCGTCGGCAACATGGGACCGGCCAAATGGGACCGCGCTCGCTTCGATGTCTCGGGCGATACCGCCCACACCATCAATCTGCGCTGAGCGAGGGTGGCATGAACGTATCACGACGTATGTTTCTAGGAAGTTCGGCGGCCGCTGCGGCTGCGGCCGTTTTGACGCCTGACGTGGTCAAGGCAGCTTCTGCTTTGCAGCAGGCTCAGAACTGGGAACTGGCTACGGCCGACGTGGCAGGCGATATCTCTCCGCGGATGCTCGAGCTTGTGCACGGACGGGTACCTGCCGGACTGAAGGGTACACTTTACCGGAACGGGCCAGCCCAGTTCCGACGTCCCGGCGGATCGGCCCAGCACTGGTTCGATGGCGACGGCATGATCCGGCGCTGGCACATTGAAGACGGTCAGGTGCAACTGACGGCCCGCTTTGCAGACACCCGCAAGCGGCGTCAGGAGGAAGCTGCCGGTGCGATGCTGATGCCGGGGTTTGGTACGCTGGCCGATCCGCGCGCCCGCATCGGTTCGCCTGACGACGTCAATCCGGCCAACACCTCGGTCCACAAGGTGGGTGACAAACTGTGGGCCCTGTGGGAGGCCGGATCGCCGCTGGAAATGGACCCTGTCACCTTGGAAACGCGCGACTATGTGACCTTGCGCCCCGACCTGAAGGCCATGCCGTTCCTCGCGCACCCCCGCATCGAGCCGGATGGCACGATGTGGAACCTCGGACTCAACGGGCGTGGTGCCATCGTCTGGCGACTGGCACCGGGCGGCAGCCTTGTCGCGGCGGATGTGATCGAGCTGCCGACGGCCAGCTATATCCACGACTTCTCGGCAACGGCGCGGCATCTGGTGATCCTGCTGCAACCTTGGGTGCACAGCCGCAATACTCTTCCGCTGTCGCAGGCCTTTGAATGGAAGCCCGAGCTGGGGTCAAAGGTGCTGGTCATAGACAAGGATGAGTTGAGCAAGCGCCGCGTATTCGAACTGCCCCCTATGGGCTTCTTCCATGTCGGGGACGCTTGGGAGGACGCCGACGGAACCATACGTTTTGACGTGGCCGCCCATTCGGACATGGATTTCGCTGCCCGTGGCGCTAGCGAGATATTGCACGGTGTCCCTTTGGATGAAGAGCCGGCCGAACTCACTCTGGTGGTCCTGACGCCAGATGGTCGCGGGCGACTGGAGCGCACCGGCATGATCGCCGAGTTCCCGCGCAGTGACCCGCGTCGCGCGGGGCTGGAAAGACGCTTTTGTATCCACACGACGGGCACCCGGAAGGGCACGCCACTGGCGTCAGCTATTGGCGTGACGGACTGGAAATCGGGCCGGACCCGCAGCTTTAACTTTGGCAGCGAGCATGTGACCGACGAGATGGTCTATGTGCCCAAACCGGGAGCCACTGCCGAAGAAGACGCTTGGTTGATCGGTCCCAGCGTCAACCTGAAGGCCGGTGTCAGCGAACTGCACCTACTGGATCTGGCGCGCATCGAGGACGGGCCTGTTTGTACGTGGCGGGCCGATGTCGCTCTGCCCGCCGCCTTCCACGGCAACTGGGTCTGATTACCACCAACCCGCTTCGCGCAGGGCGCGGGCGTAGCGACGGCTGACGGGGGCCAAGGTGCCATCGGGCAGTGTCAGGGTCGCACGTCCGTCGCCACGCGCGACATCGCGCACGGCGGCCCTGGCGACCCACCAACTGCGGTGGGTTCTTGATCCTTCGAGGCCGTCCAACTCATCGAGAGCATCGGACAACCGCATCAGAATGAGGTCGGAGCCGAGGTCTGTGTGCAGCCTCAGATAATGGTCCTCGGCCTGTACCGCCCAAAGGTTTGCTCCACG
Organism: Brevundimonas pishanensis; assembly: GCF_022750635.1. Classification (GTDB taxonomy): domain Bacteria; phylum Pseudomonadota; class Alphaproteobacteria; order Caulobacterales; family Caulobacteraceae; genus Brevundimonas; species Brevundimonas pishanensis. The sequence goes on from NZ_JAJKBG010000001.1 coordinate 445,399, forward strand.
CAGTTTCAGCGGAAGCCGTTGCAGAAAGCGGGCCGGTGCCTGTCCCTCGGTGGCATGGGTGGCTACGGGTTGGGCGCGACTGATGAAGACATTGATCGCGCACAAAGGCACCGTCACGGCCATCACCGGCAAGAAGAAGTGGTGGAGGTGCGCCAGTGTTGGTGCTTCGCGCCAAAACAGCACTGCGGTGGTGATCCAGACCATGACGATCACCGGCACAGCCATGAGCAAGGACAACAACGCGATTTCGAGCCACGGCCGGTCGCTGGTGTCGATGGTCCGTTCCAGCACGCGGCTGCACAGGGCCGCCCAAAGGCCGCCGGCAATGATCAGGGGAATCCAATAAACCAGCCGCAGCCAAAGCGGAGCCTGCGATGATCCGAATGCGCCGCTGAACGCCAGAAATCCTCCGGCGACGATGCCGATAGCAATACCGCGCATGATGGGACGCTTATGGAAGGGCGCTTTGTCCATGGTTGCTTCAGTCGTGGTCGCAAACAGCGCGGAACCCGGCCGCACCGAACTTTACCATCCGGTCGCAAGCTGTGTTCAGGTCGCCCGATTTGCATAGGCCGCCGGAAAGGCGATCAATGCGGCCTGTCTCGCCGAGGGTCAGCGTCAGGGCACCGGAAAGATTGTGCCAGGACCAATAGAGTTGCTCGTCGGTAGCCTTGGGCATGATGACGCGCACCAGTTCCAGAAGGCGACGGATCGCGGGGTCGAAATATCGGGCCATGGTCTCGCCGCCAAATGCGGGGTTGGCGTTAGTCTGCGCCACCAGCGCCGCATAATGCTTCCAGCCGGGACCACCTGTCAGGGACCACTGGAAAGGCGGGCGCAGGAAGGCCTCCAACAGGCCCTCCAAGGTCATCTGACCCTCGTTGGCCGCCGCATAGCGGTCCACAGCGGCGACGCGCTCGTTGTTCCAGACGGCGGCGCGACGGTTAAAGACCGCGTCAAACAGGTCTTTCTTGGAGCCGAAATAATAGTGCACCAGCGCGGTATCGACCCCGGCTTCGCGGGCCACCTCGCGGATGGTCACACCATAGAAGCCGTGCTGGGAGAACAGACCCTCGCCGGCGTTCAAAATGGCGTCGCGGGTATCGTTCGAACCTTCTGAGGCAGACTTTTTCGGACGGCCCCTTTTTCCGGTCTCCGAGGTGGCACCGGCGTTGCGAGGGCGTCGTGGTGCTGCGTTACGGGGCGTGGCAGGCGCGCTTTTTTCTCCGGCAATCGGGGTATCCGCAGCGATGGCCTTGGGGGTGTCGGTCATATCAGTCGTCTTGTTACCGGTCGTCGGGCGCGCAAAATCGCGGCTGTGCAAGCGTGCCACAGTTCGCCGTTACGTCAGAGGGTGCACTATCTTGGCGTTTGACAGCCTACGCAATAACAGCCACATCTAAAGAAAATCATTAAACGCTGAATAAAAGCGTCGATCAGGTTGGAAACAAGAGGGACTCACATGAACCGAGTGATGAAGCGCGCCTTGCTGGCCGGCGCTGCGTTTGGCGCAATCGCGACCGGCGCTCAGGCGCAAGAAACCGCCTCGCAAGAGGCTGTAGCCGTTGAAGACATCATCGTTACCGCACGCCGTACCGAAGAGTCCGTGCAAAAGACGCCGCTGTCGATCTCGGCCTTCTCGGAAGAGACCCTCAACCGTATCGGCGCAACCGACGTCACCGGCATTCAGGGCGCTGTGCCGAACCTGAACCTGGTACAGGGCCGTGGTTCGTCGGACGCAACCAACATCTACATCCGCGGCGTGGGCCAGCCGGATGCGCTGCAAACCTTCGATCCGGCCGTCGGCGTCTATGTGGATGACGTTTACTTCAGCCGCATCCGCGGTACCCAATTGGACCTGATGGACCTGCAGCGCGTTGAAGTTCTGCGCGGTCCGCAAGGTACGCTGTATGGCAAGAACACCATCGGCGGTGCTTTGAAGCTGGTTACCCGCCGTCCGGATTCCGGCCCATACGCCAACGTCTCGGCCGCCTTCGGTGACTACAACCAGCGCGAAATCAAGTTCAGCGGCGCAACGCCGGTGAACGACACCTTCGCCATCGGTGGTGCAGTCCTGTACTCGGTGCGTGACGGCTATGTCACCGATCCAGTCACGGGCGCAGAGTATAACGACAAGGACACTCTGGCGGGCCGTGTCTCGGCAGCCTGGACCCCGCGCGATAATTTCCGCCTCGATGTGGCCGCCGACTATACCCGCGAGCGCGCCGGTATGACCGTGGGTCGCGCCGAAAGCCCCCTCTACACCACCGACTTGCTGCTCGGCACGGTGACCGTGCGCCAGCCGGCTCCGGCGGCTGGCAGCGAGTTCAACTACCAGTCCCGCACCACGCCGGGCCTGCCGAATGAAACGCCGCTGGATCACTGGGGCCTGTCCGCGACGGCGACCTGGGACCTCAGCGACAGCCTGACCCTGAAGTCGATCACGGCCTATCGTGACCTGTCCTACGACGACTACATCGACATCGACGCCACCCAGTTCGAAATGGGCGATGTCTTCGTCGGCGTCGATCAGAACCAGTTTAGCCAGGAATTCCAGCTGAGCTACAACAACGGCGGCCGCTTCAGCGGCGTTGCCGGCGTCTACTACCTGAAGGAAAAGATTGAATCCTATCAGGAAGCCTATGGCGACGACATCTTCACCACTGCGGGCCTGCCGACCGGCTTCCTTCGCACGATTGCCGACGATCTGGATACGACCAGCTGGGCGGTTTACGCCAACGGTACGTGGCAAGCTACGGACGCCCTGCGTCTGTCGGCCGGTCTGCGCTACTCGCACGAGGAAAAGGACTACTGGCGCACCACGACGACCGACTGGACCATCCCGTCGCTGATCGGCACCGTGTTCGCACCCTATGACGCCGTATTCGCGCCGTTCCGTCTGGACCCGACCTTCGCCTTTGACGTCAACAACAGCTGGTCTGACGTCTCGCCGATGATCTCGGTGGACTATCAGGTCTCGCCGGACGCCATGGTCTATGGCCGTATCTCCAAGGGCTTCAAGTCGGGCGGCTTCAACGGCCGTGCGAACAACCCAGGTGAGCAACAGCCTTACGATCCGGAAACCGTCACCAGCTTCGAACTGGGTGCCAAGACCAGCTGGGCCAATGGCCGCGTCCGCGCCAACGCCTCGGTCTTCTACAATGACTACGAAGACTTCCAGGCCCGTGTCTCGGACTGTGTGGCTGACGCCGCAACGCCGGGTGGCAACTGCACCATCGCACTGACCGTCCTGAATGCCGGTCAGCTCGACATCAAGGGTGCCGAGCTTGAAGTGTACGCCAACGTCACGCCGGCCCTGCAACTGGATGCCCAGATCGGCTACCTCGATGCGTCCTATGGCGAGTTTGACGAAGTGCGCGCCCTCGGCACGCCGCCCGTCGAGACGACCATCGACCGTAGCTGGCAGACCCCGGCCTTCTCGCCGAAGTGGACCCTGCGTCTGGGTGGCTCGTACGAGTTCAACCTCGGCGAAAACGGTGCCCTGCAAATCGGTGCCCAAGCCCGCTATCGCTCCAGCATGGCTCTGTCGGTGGACAACGCCAACATCCTGACCGGCGAAGAATATCCGAGCATGTTCCAGGACAGCTACTGGATGTACGACGCGCGTGCCGAATGGCGCACCGCCGACGACCGCTATTCGATCGGCATCTATGGCAAGAACCTCAGCGACGAAGTCTACAAGACCGACGCGCAAGAGTTCTCGTCGGTGGCGGGTATCCGTACCGCCTACTACGGCGCGCCGCGCACGTGGACGGTGAAGTTCACGGCCAAATACTGAGCCGTGGCTCTGGACCACTAAGTTCGAAGAAGGGCGGCGGTACTCACCGCCGCTCTTTTTCTTTTGCACACGGCAGCGGCAACGCTACCGTCGCAACAAACAAGAATATTTCGGAAGGGGACGCGCCATGAGCCAAGGGCAGGCTGCAGACGGCACCGCGACAGCGGTCGGTGAGGGGGATAAGGCTCCTTCGCCAGCCTATCGTTATTACGTGCTGGCCATTCTCGTTTTTGTTTACATGCTGAACTTCGTGGATCGCCAGATTATCGGCATCCTCGCGGCACCGCTGAAAGAACATCTCCAGATGAGCGACAGCCAGTTTGGCTTGCTCGGCGGGATTGCCTTTGCCTCGGTGTATTCGACGCTAGCCATTCCGCTGGCGTGGCTGGCAGACCGGACCAGCCGCGTGTGGATTATGACGGGTGCGCTGGCGGTCTGGTCGGGCTTTACCGCACTGTGCGGTATCGCGGGCTCGTTCGGCCAACTGTTCCTGTTCCGCATGGGTGTCGGCGTGGGTGAAGCGGGCGGCGTGGCACCGGCCTATTCCCTGATTGCCGATTATTTTCCGCCCAATCAGCGCGCGCGCGCCATGGCTGCTTTTGCTTTTGGCATCCCGTTGGGGACCGCAGGCGGGACCCTGATCGGGGGTTTGCTGGCGGCGAAATACGGCTGGCAGACGGCCTTTATCGTAGTGGGCGTCCTGGGCGTTCTTATTGCGCCGATCCTACGTATGACCGTGCGCGATCCAAAGCGTGGCGGCACAGATGCGCCTCTTGCGGGCGTTGCGGCCACGCCTGCGCGGGTTGCTCCCTACGCATCGAACCCCTTTGAAGTCCCGGAAGACACTGGCCTCGGTAAAAAGGTGGCTTTGGCCAGCTTTGGTATCGGCGGTGTATTTGCGGCATTGGGCGTGCTGAGCCTGATGGGCATTGGCGTGCAAAATCCGGTCATTCCGTTCTTTGGGACAGGCCTGATGACCGTCATCGGCATCTCGCTGTGGATCGCCAAGTCCACCGGCAATGTCATCATGAAAAAGAAGAGCTTCTGGCTGCTTTCGCTGGGCGCGGCGTCTTCATCGGTGTGTGGCTACGGTGTTGCGGGCTGGCTGCCCCTGTTCTTCATGCGCAGCTTCAATCTGACGCTTTCGCAGGTCAGCTGGTACTATGCCGGTATCGCCCTGATCGGTGGTTTGCTGGGTATCTGGATGGGCGGCGCGGTGGCCGACAAGATGGCCAAGCGTTCCAAGTCGGCCTATCCGCTGGTCCCGGCGGTCGCCTTCATCATCTCGGCACCGTGCTTCATTCTGGCAATGAACTCGCCGGCCATCATCGGCATGCTGCCGGGTGGCGGTAGTGCGGGTCTGGCTCTGGTAATCGCCTTCCTGATCTTCCTGATCCCGACAGGCCTGAACCTGGCATGGCTGGGTCCGATCACGGCCGCGGTACAGCATCTGGCTCCGGCCCCGATGCGCTCGACCGCCTCGGCGATCTTCCTGCTGATCAACAATCTGCTGGGTCTCGCTGTCGGCTTCTTCTACTTCGGCTGGATGAGCGATGTTTTGCGCCCGACCTTCGGTGACGAGAGCCTGCGCTGGGCTATCTATACGGGCATGGGCTTCTATCTGATGGCGTCTGTGCTGCACTTCTGCGCATCGCGCACCCTGCCCAAGGACTGGACCGACTAAGGGCTTGGGCCAACCTATCCGACTGGCGAGGGCCGGGCGCATAATCGCGTCCGGCCTTCTGCATTCAGGACGTTGTTACCTCACGCATGACGACAGACTGTTGCGTACCAGAACCCGCAATGCCTATAAGCGCGACCAAAGTTTCCCCAAACCTCTCCATTGGCGCGGATCCAATATGAACATTCACGAATATCAGGCCAAACAGGTCCTCAAGGCCTACGGCGCACCTGTCGCCGAAGGCGTCGCTATTACCTCGGCAGATCAGGCCGAAGCTGCTGCCAAGCAACTGCCTGGCCCGCTTTACGTCGTGAAGTCGCAGATCCACGCTGGTGGCCGCGGCAAGGGCAAGTTCAAGGAACTGGGCGCTGAAGCCAAGGGTGGCGTTCGTCTGGCCTTCTCGATCGAAGAAGCCGTCGCTCACGCCAAGGAAATGCTGGGCAACACGCTCGTCACCGCCCAAACCGGCGAAGCTGGCAAGCAAGTGAACCGTCTGTACATCGAAGACGGTGCTGACATCGCCCGCGAACTGTACTGCTCGCTGCTGGTTGACCGCTCGGTCGGTCAAACCGCATTCGTCGTTTCGACCGAAGGGGGCATGGACATCGAAGAAGTGGCCCACGCCACTCCGGAAAAGATCCACACCATCGCCATCAACCCGGAAGCCGGTGTCACCGACGAGAACGTCGCTGCGATCAACGCCGCTCTGGAACTGACCGGTCAGGCTGCCGAAGACGGCAAGTCGCTGTTCCCGATCCTGTACAAGGCCTTCGTCGAGAAGGACATGGACATGCTCGAGATCAACCCGCTGATCGTCATGGAAAACGGCCACCTGCGCGTCCTGGACGCCAAGGTCTCGTTCGACGGCAACGCTCTGTACCGTCACGAAGACATCCGCGCCCTGCGTGATGAGACCGAAGAAGACGCCAAGGAAATCGAAGCCTCGAAGTGGGACCTCGCTTACGTGGCCCTCGACGGCAACATCGGCTGCATGGTGAACGGCGCTGGTCTGGCCATGGCGACCATGGACATCATCAAGCTGTACGGCAAAGAACCGGCCAACTTCTGCGACGTCGGTGGCGGCGCCGGTAAGGAAAAGGTTGCTGCAGCCTTCAAGATCATCACCGCTGACCCGAAGGTCGAGGGCATCCTCGTCAACATCTTCGGCGGCATCATGAAGTGCGACGTCATCGCTGAAGGCGTTGTCGCTGCTGTGCAAGAAGTCGGCCTGAAGGTTCCGCTGGTGGTTCGCCTCGAAGGCACCAATGTCGAACTGGGCAAGAAGATCCTGAACGAGTCGGGTCTGGCCATCACCGCTGCTGACGATCTGGACGACGCCGCCCAGAAGATCGTCGCCGCTGTCGCCTAAGCCCTGCACCTAGAATTCAGAGAACAGACACATGTCCATCCTCGTCAATAAAGACACCAAGATCATCGTGCAGGGCCTGACCGGTAAGACCGGCGGCTTCCACACCGAACAGGCTCTGGCCTACCACGGCACCCAAATGGTTGCCGGTGTGCACCCGACCAAAGGCGGCACCAACTGGACCGGTTCGCACGGCGAAACCCTGCCGATCTACGCTTCGGTTGCCGAAGCCCGCGACGCCACCGGCGCTGACGCCTCCGTGATCTACGTGCCGCCGGCAGGTGCTGCCGACGCCATCATCGAAGCGATTGAAGCCGAAATCCCGTTCATCACCTGCATTACCGAAGGTATTCCGGTGCAGGACATGGTGCGCGTGAAGGCTCGCCTTGACCGCTCGAACTCGCGCCTGCTTGGCCCGAACTGCCCGGGCATCATGACCCCGGACGAGTGCAAGATCGGCATCATGCCGGGCTCGATCTTCAAGAAGGGCAACGTGGGCATCGTCTCGCGTTCGGGCACCCTGACCTATGAAGCCGTGTTCCAAACCACCAACGAAGGCCTGGGTCAGACCACGGCTGTCGGCATCGGTGGCGACCCGGTCAAGGGCACCGAGTTCATCGACGTCCTGGAAATGTTCCTGGCCGACGAAGAAACCCAATCGATCATTATGATCGGCGAAATCGGCGGCTCGGCCGAAGAAGACGCCGCTCAGTTCCTGATCGACGAAGCCAAGAAGGGCCGTAAGAAGCCGATGGCTGGCTTCATCGCCGGTCGTACTGCGCCGAAGGGCCGCACCATGGGCCACGCCGGTGCAGTCGTTTCGGGCGGCAAGGGCGATGCAGAGTCGAAGATCGCAGCCATGGAAGCCGCTGGCATCCGTGTCTCGCCGTCGCCGGCACGTCTGGGCAAGACCCTGGTCGAAGTCCTCAAGGGCTAAGACTTTTCGATCCAAGGATCGGATAAAAACGGAAAAAGAGGGCGGCAGGGTAAGAACCCTGTCGCCTTTTTCTTTGCGTTAAGGGTTAGTGAAGTCCGGCGGGACTAACACCCGTTCAGGGGCTCGGGGGTCGCGAAAGGGACGATTTTCGCAATTCACGAGGCTTTGCAGTGGCCCAAAACTCGTTGGAAGGCAGTTTTTCTAGCACTTTCGACGAATTTCCTCCCACTTGGCCTTTGTAGGGCCATGACCCCGGAGGAAAGTGGGCCTATATGAGCTTCGCTCGCGGGCGCTTTTCATGCCCCTGCGGTGGAATAGGATGTGTGAGAAAAATGGCGGACGATGCAGGTCGGCTGAATCAGGTCTTTGCCGAGACCTCTTTCCTTTACGGTGCCAACGCGGCCTTCATTGAGGACCTGCACGAGAAATGGGCCAATGACCCGACCTCGGTGTCGGGTGAATGGCGCGCTTTCTTTGACCAGCTCAAAGACAATGCCGATCTGGTCAAGCAGTCGGCAGGTGCCGGTTCCTGGGGCCGCAACCGTGGCGACGAGCCGACCGAGGACACCGCTGTCTTCGATGGCCGCTGGCCCGCGCCCAAGGCGGACCCGAAGGCTGGCAAGCCGGGTGCACGCCCTGCCGCTCCGGCCGCTGCTGCCGATGGTCAACTGACCAACGAGCACGTCCGTGCCGCCGCGCATGACTCCATCCGCGCCCTGATGCTGATCCGCGCCTTCCGCGTGAACGGCCACCTGCAAGCCAACCTCGACCCGCTGGGCATCGAGAAGCCGGTCTACAATCCGGAACTGACGCCAGAATTCTACGGCTTCACCGCTGCCGACATGGATCGCAAGATCTTCCTCGACGGAGTGCTGGGCCTGCAAACCGCCTCGGTCAACGAGGTGATGGAAATCCTCAAGCGCACCTACGCTGGCACCATCGGTGTCCAGTACATGCACATCTCGGAGCCGGAAGAAAAAGCCTGGCTGCAAGAGCGCATCGAAGGTGCCGACAAGTTCGAGAAGAACGCCTTCACCAAGGAAGGCAAGCTGGCCATCCTCGGCAAGCTGATCGAAGCCGAAGGTTTCGAGCGCTTCCTGCACAAGCGTTTCCCGGGCACCAAGCGCTTCGGCCTCGACGGCGGTGAAGCCATGGTTCCGGCCATGGAGCAGATCATTAAGCGCGGCGGCTCGCTCGGCGTTGATGAAATGGTCTTCGGCATGGCCCACCGTGGTCGCCTGAACATGCTGGCTGCCGTCATGGGCAAGCCTTACAAGGCGATCTTCCACGAGTTCCAGGGCGGCTCGACCGTTCCGTCGGACATCGAAGGTTCGGGCGACGTTAAGTACCACATGGGTGCCTCGTCGGACCGCGAGTTCGACAACAACAAGGTTCACCTGTCGCTTACGGCCAACCCGTCGCACCTTGAAATCGTCAACCCGGTCGTTCTGGGCAAGTCGCGCGCCAAGCAGGCCTTCGACATCCGTGAAGCCAACGCTGGCAAGCCGGAAGCCGAATGGGCTCTGGACCGCTCCAAGGTCATGCCGGTTCTGATCCACGGCGACGCCGCCTTCGCCGGTCAGGGCGTCGTGGCTGAATGCTTCGCCCTGATGGGTCTGAAGGGCTATCGTACCGGCGGTACGATGCACTTCGTCATCAACAACCAGATCGGCTTCACGACCGCACCGCGTAACTCGCGCTCGACCCCGTATCCGTCGGACGTGGCCCTGATGGTTCAGGCTCCGATCTTCCACGTGAACGGTGACGATCCGGAAGCCGTGGTGTTCGCTGCCAAGGTGGCAACCGAATACCGCCAGAAGTTCCACAAGGACGTCGTGGTGGACATGTTCTGCTACCGTCGCTTCGGTCACAACGAAGGCGACGATCCGACGTTCACCCAGCCGCTGATGTACGCCAAGATCAAGAACCAGCCGTCGACGCGCGAAATGTATTCGCAACGTCTGGTGGCCGAGGGCGTGATCACCCAGGCCGAAGTCGACGCGCAACTGACCCAGTTCGAGGCCTTCCTCGACGCCGAATTCGAAGCCGGCAAGGCCTTCAAGGCTGACAAGGCCGACTGGCTGGACGGCAACTGGCAGGGTCTGGGTGCCGAGAAGACCGAAGACGCGGCCTGGCGCGGTACCACGGCTGTTCCGGCCGAGAAGCTGCAAGAGATCGGCGCACGTCTGACCTCGATCCCGAACAGCGTCGACGTCCACAAGACCCTCAAGCGCGTCATCGACGCTCGCCGCGAAGCGGTTTCCACCGGCGAGAACATCGACTGGGCCACGGCTGAAAGCCTCGCCTTCGGTTCGCTGGTGGACGAAGGCTACAACATCCGCCTGTCCGGTCAGGACTCGGTGCGCGGTACCTTCTCGCAACGTCACTCGGGCATCACCGACCAGACCACCGAAGAGCGCTACTTCCCGCTGAACAACCTGCGTGAAGGCCAAGGCCACTTCGAAGTCATCGACTCGGCCCTGTCGGAAGAAGCCGTCCTCGGCTTCGAGTACGGCTACTCGCTGGCTGATCCGAACACCCTGACCCTGTGGGAAGGCCAGTTCGGCGACTTCGTGAACGGCGCGCAGGTCGTGATCGACCAGTTCATCTCCTCGGGTGAACGCAAGTGGCTGCGTATGTCGGGCCTGACCATGCTTCTGCCGCACGGCTATGAAGGCCAGGGCCCCGAGCACTCCTCGGCACGCCTTGAGCGCTTCCTGCAGCAGTGCGCCGAGAACAACATGCAGGTCGCCAACTGCACGACCCCGGCCAACTACTTCCACATCCTGCGTCGCCAGCTGAAGCGCGAGTTCCGCAAGCCGCTGATCCTGATGACGCCGAAGTCGCTGCTGCGTCACAAAAAGGCTGTCTCGACCATCGCCGACATGGCCGAAGGTTCGTCGTTCCACCGCGTGCTGCGTGACGATGCCGAGCTGCGTCCGAACGTGGCCGGCGTGGCCATCAAGTCGGACAAGGATATCCGCAAGGTCATCGTCTGCTCGGGCAAGGTTTACTACGACCTGCTCGACGCCCGCGAAAAGGCCGGTGCCGACGACATCTACATCCTGCGTCTGGAGCAGTTCTACCCGTGGCCGATCAAGTCGATTTCGGCGGAACTGGCCCGCTTCCCGAACGCTGAACTGGTATGGTGTCAGGAAGAGCCCAAGAACATGGGCGGCTGGACCTTCGTTGATCCGTGGATCGAACTGACTCTTGAGAAACTCGATGTGAAGGCCAAGCGCGCCCGTTACGTCGGTCGTCCGGCCTCGGCCTCGACCGCTGCGGGTCTGATGAGCCGCCACCTCAAGGAACTCGAAACCTTCCTCGCCGAGGCCATGGCCTAACCGCCGTAGTCACACTAGAACGTATTCAAGACTGTTACGAAAAAGAGCCCCTGCAATGGCTGATATTCTGACCCCCGCCCTCGGTGAATCCGTTACCGAAGCCACCATCGCAAAGTGGACCAAGAAGGTCGGCGAAGCGGTGAAGAAAGACGAGATCCTCGTCGAGCTGGAAACCGACAAGGTTTCGCTGGAAGTTGTGGCTCCGGCTGACGGCGTGCTTGCCGCGATCAACGCTGGCGAAGGCGACACGGTCGTTCCGGGCACTGTTCTGGGTCAAGTGACCGAAGGTGGCGCAGCAAGCGCATCGGCTCCGGCAGCTGCCGCTGCTCCGGCCGCTGCTCCGGCCGCTCCTGCTGCTGCTCCGGCTGCTGCTGCTGGCGGTGCCTCGGTTGACGTCGCTGTCCCGACCATGGGCGAGAGCGTCGCTGAAGGTTCGGTTGGCAACTGGCTGAAGAAGTCGGGCGACACCGTCGCCAAGGACGAACTGCTGGTCGAAATCGAAACCGACAAGGTCGCCGTCGAAGTCTCCGCTCCGGAAGCTGGCGTGCTGACCATCAGCGTCGAAGCTGGTGCTGCCGTTACCCCGGGTCAGGTCATCGCGACCATCTCGGCTTCTGGCGCTGCCGCTCCGGCTGCTCCGAAGGCTGCTGCAGCACCGGCTCCGGCCGCTGCTCCGGCTGCTGCTGGCGCACACCTGTCGCCGTCGGTCCAACGCGTGGTTTCGGAAAACAACCTGAACCCGACCTCGATCGCCGCTTCGGGTCCGAAGGGCAACATCACCAAGGCTGATGCTATCGCTGCCATCGGCGCTGCTGCTGCCACTCCGGATGCTGCCGCTGCTGCGTCGGCACCGCGTCCGCTGGGTGACCGCGAAGAGCGCGTGAAGATGACGCGCCTGCGTCAGACCATCGCCCGTCGCCTGAAAGAGTCGCAAAACACTGCCGCTCAGCTGACCACCTTCAACGAAGTCGACATGACCAATGTCATGGCCCTTCGCGCACAGTACAAAGAGCAGTTCGAGAAGTCGCACGGCGTGAAGCTTGGCTTCATGTCCTTCTTCACCAAGGCTGTGGTCGCTGCGCTGAAGGAAATCCCGGCTGTTAACGCCGAGATCGACGGCACCGACATCATCTACAAGAACCGTTACGACATCGCCGTTGCCGTTGGCACCGACAAGGGTCTGGTGGTTCCGGTTCTGCGCGACGCCGACACCCTGTCGCTCGCCGGTATCGAAAAGGGCATCGGCGCTCTGGGTAAGGCTGCCCGTGACGGCACCCTGACCATGGACCAGATGCAGGGGGGTACCTTCACCATCACGAACGGTGGCACCTACGGTTCGCTGATGTCGACCCCGATCCTGAACGCTCCGCAGTCGGGCATTCTGGGCATGCACAACATCGTGCAGCGTCCGATGGCCATCAACGGCGAAGTGAAAATCCGTCCGATGATGTATCTGGCTCTCAGCTACGATCACCGCATCGTCGACGGCAAGGAAGCCGTGACCTTCCTGGTCCGCATCAAGCAACTGCTGGAAGACCCGCAGCGCGCTCTGCTGGACCTGTAAGGACAGGTTTCTCACAAAAATCAGGGTGGCAGTCTTTAGGGCTGCCACCCTTTTTTGTGCTCTGAAACAGCCAGGCTTCTTTGTGCGGGTTTAAGCAGCAGACAGAGCGGAACGCACGAATTTGCGGACGGCTGGTCCCCAACCTCGAATGGATAACTCAAAAACAGTGTTCATTCGGTGGGGTGGTCTGTAAGCCTTTCGATATGAGCCTAGTCGAGATCGCCCGCTTTACCGACGTCTACGAAGCCGACCTGGCTGCGGCCTTTCTGGCGTCCCACGGCATTGAGGTGTCGGTTACCGAGCGGTTTCAGACGACGGTCGACCCTTTGATGCAAGGGGCGCTGGGCATACGCATCCTGGGCCACGCCGATCAAGTGGACGAAGCACGGGCCCTGCTGGACCAGGCCGCGAGCGGCGCGTTCGCAGACAATGAAGATGATGATCTGGAGCCGGCTACGCCCCGCGGCAAGACCTATGGGCGTTTGGTCGCCGTGGCGGGCTTTATCGGGGGCAATGGGTTTGGTGGGACCAGTCTGCCGCGCCGCACCCGGCCTGTTCAGGTCGCGGGGCTGATCTTGATCGGCTCCGTTGCGTTGATGAGCTGGGGCCTTTGGTTGATTGCCAAGCTGAGAGGTTATTAGGGAGGAAGACGCATGCGCAGAGCCGTAATGATCATTGCACCGATGGCGGCCTTGGCTGCCTGTTCCCAACCGGAGGTGCCTAACAAGGCTCCTGCACCTCCCGCCGAGGCAGCAATAGCTCAGACGGTATCCATAGAATCCACCGCATCGCCCACGATCCAGCGCCTCGTGCCGGAATTCAAACGGACTGAGCCTTCGAATGGCGTCATCGGCTATGGCCGTGATGGTGACACGGTTACCCTGACCTTCCTTGTGGGTGGAAATCCGGATGGCGCGGCGACGGCTGCCGACTGCATGTTGCAGGTCAGGGGGCCTCAGGGGCACGATGACGTTGTGCGCGGCATCGTCGTGCCGTCTGTCACGTCAACGGGAGCCATCACCAAGGACGATATCGGCCCCGACCCGCTCCAGGTCGATGTGATGATTGGTCCGGAGGGCGCGCAAGTCACAGACCACGGCGCGGCTTCCAAACTTTGCGGTATGGGGGTGCAGGTGGACGGTTTTTACAAGCGCGTCTCTACGCCCGAATAACAGCCTTTAGAGGCCCACGTCCCACACGCCCGCGTTGCGCATCCGCTCTTCACGGGCTTCGTTGGCGCGGCGGGTCATACCCGGCTCCATCTCGCGAACAGCGTCCGAGACCGTGGATTTGTGCAGGCCCGGGATGACCGCGTGAATGAAGGCGCATCCGGCCAGCTTAAGCAGCTTGCCACAGAACCCCAGCGACGCGCCCATATGCTCGAAATAGGTCTCGCCGACTTCCTCGGGGTGTTCTTTGAACAGACGGTGGAAACGCGAAGACATAGTAGAAAGCCGTAAGCTGCGTGGGTTCTTGCTCTACCCCATTGGGCTATTTTGGCCTAAACCGATCAAGATAACAGGGGTTCCTTTGTCACAGCCCGTTGAATTTGGCGTGACCGTGCATGACACCCCGGAATCTTAAGAGGAAATGCCATGACTGACGCCTCCGCCAAAACCTTCCGTTGGGATGATCCGTTTGACCTGACGGCGCGTCTGACTGACGAGGAGCGGATGGTTCAGGACGCGGCACGCGCCTATGCCCGCGAGGCCCTGCTACCGCGCGTTGTGGCTGCCTTCCGGGACGAGACGTTCGACCGCGCCATCATGACCGAGATGGGCGAGATGGGCTTCCTTGGTGCCATGCTGCCAGAGCAATACGGCGGCTCCGAAGCGAGCCATGTCGCCTATGGTCTGATCGCCCGTGAGATCGAAGCGGTCGACAGCGGCTATCGCTCGGCCATGTCGGTGCAGTCCTCGCTGGCCATGTATCCGATCTATGCCTTCGGCTCGGAAGAGCAGAAGATGAAATACCTGCCCAAGATGGCGGCTGGTGAACTGATCGGCTGTTTTGGCCTGACCGAAGCGGATGGCGGCTCTGACCCCGCGTCGATGAAGACGACCGCCGTGGCCGTCGATGGCGGCTATCGCCTGAACGGTGGCAAATACTGGATCACCAACTCGCCGATCTCGGACCTCGCTGTGGTCTGGGCCAAGCTGGATGGCAAGATCCGTGGCTTTATCGTCGAGCGCGACTTTGAAGGTTTCACCACGGGCAAGATCGGCGACAAGCTGTCGCTCCGTGCCTCGGTCACCGGCGACATCGGCCTGAACGACGTGTTTGTGCCCGAAGCCAACATCCTGCCTGGGGTGCAGGGCCTGCGTGGTCCGTTCTCGTGCTTGAACAAGGCCCGCTATGGTATTGCATGGGGTGCTATGGGCGCGGCGGAGTTCTGCCTGCACGCCACGCGCGACTATGTGGCCGAGCGTATCCTGTTCGGTCGTCCGCTGTCGGCGCGCCAACTTGTGCAAAAGAAGCTGGCCGACATGCAGACCGAAATCTTCCTAGGCTTCGAAGGTGCCTATGCTTTGGGCCGTCTGCTGGACACCGGCGCATGGGTGCCGGAAGCCATCAGCCTGATGAAGCGCAACAACTGCGGCAAGGCGCTGGCCATCGCCCGCGAGGCCCGCGATATGCACGGCGGTGCCGGTATCACCGGCGAACTGCACGTCATGCGCCACGCCATGAACCTCGAGACCGTGAACACTTATGAAGGGGCCCACGACGTCCACGCCCTTATTCTAGGTCGTGCCATAACGGGCGAGGCGGCGTTCTAAAGCCCCTTAATCCTACGGCGAATTAATCCGGAGAACATAGTTTTTCCGTAACGGCAGAGCTAATGGGACGTCGTGGAGAACTCTCATGCCTTTCCGTAAGCCTCTGCCGTTTTTCTTTGCCGCCGCCCTGCTGGCCGCGCCATTGATCGCTTAAGCCCAGACCGATCTTTCGCCGCGGCTGGCCCCTCTGATTGAGGGAACTGACGTGCCCGCAGTCGCCGCGCTGACCATCCGCGAGGGACGTGTTTCGGGCCTCGGCGCAGCGGGTGTGCGCGATCTCGAGAGCCGCGATCCGGTCATGGCGGGCGACGTTTGGCACATAGGCTCAGATGGCAAGGCATGACCACGACCATGATTGCCCGCCTTGTCGAACAGGGCGTGTTGTCATGGGACGCAACCCTGGAACAGATGCTGCCAGCGTTGGCAGCAGATATGCAGCCTGCCTATCGTGACGCCACTCTGGAGGACCTGCTGTCCCACCGTGCGGGTCTGCCCGACATCATCGGCCTTGAAGAGACGCTAGCCTATTTCAGCGACACCCGCCCGCTGCCGGATCAGAGGCTTGAATACGCGCGCCGCGCCTTGGGCATGGACCCTGTTGCCCAGGCGCGCACGACGTCAAACTACAGCAACAGCGGCTATGTGCTGGCGGCAGTGATTGCCGAGCAGACGACGGGTAAATCGACCGAGATACTGCTGCAGGAACTGGTCCTCACTCCGTTAGAGATGACGACCGCAAGGTTCGGCGCGACTTCGAGGGGCAGCCGTTGGGACATGAGACCGGCAAGCCCCTGACAGGGACCATGGCGGACAACCCCGCTGTTCTGGCCCCCGCAGGCGAACTGCACATGAGCCTTGAGGATTGGGGCCTTTTCGTCATTGACCAGATGGAAGGCGAGCAGGGCCACGGACGACTGCTGAGTGCCGACAACTATCGAAGGCTTCACCGCGCGCAGGGCGATACCAGTGCCGCGCTCGGATGGGGCGCGATCAAGGCTTTCAGGGCTTAGAGGGCCCGTTCCTGTCGCACGTCGGGTCGAACGGTTACTGGCGTGCGCTGGTTATCACCCGCCCGGCAAACCGCAGCGCCTTGCTGACGGTCGTAAACTGTGGCGACGGATGCCTGTCGGCAGAGGTCAACCGCGCCACGCTGGATGCTCTCGCGGTTGAAGCCCTGTCGGATTAACGCGGCTCGGGCTCCGGCTCTTTCTGTTCGGGCGTGCCGCCGCTCAGGCTTGGCGTGTAGAGGCCGGTGATAACACGGCTGACGAAGCCTTCGGGCCGGATGCGCGGGCCAAAGCGCGCGCAGGGGTCTTCGCCATTGTTGTCACGTTTTGGGCGGCCCTCGGGCGTTACAGCATCGGCGACGATATCGGCAAAGGCTCCGGTGAGTTGGTGCGCGTCTCCGATGCGGGATAGGGAAGGTGACTCAGTACCCACCACCTGTGCATCGCGGGCCCAGACCACGGCGGCGGCTTGTTGACCGTCCGGTGTGAGCAACTCGGCTTCGGCGGCCAGTCCGCCGGTCGATCCAGGCACCCTCACGCCGAGGGGGCCGGGAATAAAGAAGTTCGCGACCGCCGATGCCGAGGAGCCGACCGCATTGGTGGGCCTTACCCGACTGGCCGCCGCTCTCAGCCGACCAGCTGACGGATCGGGCTGTGGCGCAATATCGAATCTGCCGGACAGGGCAAAGCAAAGCCGGCGGTCTATCTCTTGCGTGATTACGGTCTTTTCCTCGTCGCTGAAGCCGTCGCCGATGTCGCCGACAAGAACGGTGGGCTCGATCCAGACCGCTTCAATGGGCGCAAGTAACTGCGGGTTACGATGCTGGGCGACCTTGGCCCGGACGGTGTCGGTGCGGGGCTGGAGTTGGCTGTAGTCGGAGAGGAACCCGCTGCGCGTCGTATCCGCCGATGCGCAGGCGCTGACCGTCAGGCCGCAGGCTGCAATCACTAGGGCGGGTTTGAAAATAGAGCGCGCTCGCAGAGAGGCCGAGGGCGACAGTTTTTTATGGAACATGGTCAGGCCCGCATCATTGATATCATTCAAGTACGGATGCCGGGCTAACTTGGTTCACCTTGGTGACCAGCGGGTTTTGGTTATAGTACCCTTCCCACCTCCGGAGTGACTGCCATGATACGTGTCCGTGCGGCCTTTACCGCCTCTGCCCTTGGTCTGGCATTTGTTTCGGGTTGGGGCGTTTTGCCGCACACTGCTATGTCGCAGACTGCACAAAGGCTGGGGGTCGATAGCGCACGCGGCGTCTATTCGTTCGCACCCAATCTTGAGCGCAGCCTTCCCGCAGTCGTGAAGGTCATGGCCCTTGGCGGCACCTCGCCTTCATCGGACGACGGCCCCAAACCCATACAGGGCGGATCGGGCGTCATCATCGATGCGGCCAACGGCATCATCGTCACCAACCATCACGTGATCGACGGCGGGCGAAATTTCACGATAGATCTTCTGGACGGGCGTTTCCTGGATGCGGAACTTGTAGGGGCGGACGAGGCGACCGACCTGGCCGTTTTGCGGGTGCGCGGCACGGGCCTGACGCAGGTCGCGCAGGTCGATTCTGACGAGCTTCGCACCGGCGATCTGGCCTTTGCCGTCGGCTATCCGTTCGGGCTGGACCAGACCCTGACCATGGGGGTAATCTCGGGTCTGAACCGCACCGGTCGCGGCGATACCATCGAAGATTATATCCAGACCGATGCGGCGGTGAACTCGGGCAACTCCGGCGGCCCCTTGCTGGACAGTCGCGGTCGGTTGATCGGCATCAACACTTCCATCCTTTCGGGCGGAATGGGCGGCGGCAATGACGGCATCGCCTTTGCCGTACCCACCCGTATCCTGCGTTTTGTCGTCGACCAGATCCTTGCCAATGGCGAGGTCAAGCGCGGCGAAGTCGGACTGGTTGTCGGATCACTGACAGCCCCCCGCGCGCGGGAACTGGGTCTGGGTATCGTCCGTGGCGCGGTCGTGCACGACGTCTATCCGGGCTCGGCTGCCGAAAAGGCGGGGTTGAAGCGCCATGACGTCATCACCTCGCTGCAGGATCGTCCGATGATGAACGGGGGCTCGGTGCAGGCCTCGGTGGGCATAACTACGCCCGGTACTGTCCTGTCGGTCACCTATCTGCGCGATGGCAAGGAAGGTCGCACCATCATGACGGTCGATGATGACAAGGCCGCCATCGCCCATCTGGGCCAAAGTGAAGCGATCGCGCGGGGCATTACTGTCCGCGAGGTCGCAGACGGGGTTCAGGTTCAGGTTGTGGAGGCCGGCACGCTTGCCGCGTCGGTGGGCATTAAGGCGGGCGATGTGGTCACATTCATCGACAAGGCCCCTCTCCGCACGCTTTCGGACTTCGCCCGCGCTGTCGACAGCCCGAACAAAATCCACCTCATCGTGCAGCGCGACGCCGCACAGGTCGAGTTCGATCTGGCACGCTAAACAGGGCGCGAGGAAACAAAAAGCCCGCTGACCGGGGGAGGTGTCAGCGGGCTTTTCTTTATTCGGTTGTCGACCCGCCGGTGCCTGTAAGCGGGGCACCCAGAGGGGGCTGGGGGGGCTGTTCAGGTTCCAAGTGCACCCGACAACAGCGAGCCGACAAAAGAGATCATTGATACGCATCCGGGTAAGTTCTGGACCGAACCGTGTCTCTTTGAAGGTATTTGGTTAATCGCCGACGGCCCCGCCGCGTGTTTTCTTAATCGACTTTCGACATGATCAGGGTGGCGTTTGTGCCACCGAAACCAAAGCTGTTGGACATGACGTGCTTCAGTTCACCGTCATGACGCTGGCGCAGGATCGGCATGCCTTCGAACTCGGGGTCGAGGTTCTCGATGTGGGCGCTCTCGGCCGCAAAGCCGTGCTTCATCATCAGAAGGCAGTAGATGGCTTCCTGAGCGCCCGCGGCACCCAACGAGTGGCCGGTCAGCGACTTGGTCGAGGAAATCATCGGCATGTCGTCGCCGAAGACGTTGCGGACTGCCGACATTTCCTTGGCATCGCCGACCGGGGTCGAGGTGCCGTGCGGATTCAGATAGTCGATCTTCGGATTGCCGGCCATTTCGAGGGCAATCTTCATGCAGCGCTCTGCGCCTTCACCCGACGGGGCGACCATGTCGTAACCGTCTGCGTTGGCACCGTAACCGGTGACTTCGGCATAGATGGTCGCGCCACGGGCGACAGCGCGCTCGTATTCTTCGAGAACCACGATGCCGGCACCGCCAGCGATGACGAAGCCGTCGCGGTCCTTGTCGTAGGCGCGCGAAGCGACCGACGGAGTGTCGTTATAGTTGGACGACATGGCACCCATGGCGTCGAACATGTTCGACATGGACCAGTCGATGTCTTCACAGCCACCGGCGAAGACCACGTCTTGTTTGCCCCATGCGATCTGCTCGGCACCGGCACCGATGCAGTGAGCCGAGGTCGCGCAGGCCGACGAGATCGAATAGTTGATGCCGCGGGTCTGGAACCACGTCGACAGCACAGCCGACGGACCCGAAGCCATGGCTTTCGGCACGGCGAACGGACCGACGCGCTTGGGCGAGCCCTTTTCAGCGGTGGTCTGGGCCGACTGCAGGATGACCTGCGTAGACGGGCCACCTTCACCGACGACCAGGCCGACGCGCTCGTTCTTGATGGACTCAGGGTCCATGCCGGAATCCTTGAGCGCCTCTTCAAAAGCAATGTGAGCCCACGCCGTGCCATTGGCGAGGAAACGCGCCGCACGACGGTCCACCAGAGGGGTCCAGTCCTCGGCGGTCGCACCCAGCGCCGGCGGGGCCCAGACTTGCGAGCGGAACCCGTATTTGGCGTGATCAGGTGCGGATTTGATGCCCGAGCGGGCTTCCTTCAGCGAGGCAGCAACCTCGTCCTGACCCGTGCCGATGGACGAGACAATACCGATACCGGTGACGACAACGCGACGCATGGGCGTTCCCTCGTGTTTTTGATTACGCTTCGGTCTTTTCGGCGCTACCGCCGAACAGGCCGACCCGCATGTCATTGCAGGTGTAGATGACTTCGCCGTCAGCCTCGAGCACGCCATCGGCGATACCCATGACCAGCTTGCGGTTGATGACGCGCTTGAGGTGGATCTTATAGACCACCTTCTTAATGTCCGGCGTGACCTGACCGGTGAACTTCACTTCGCCGACGCCGAGCGCACGGCCCTTGCCCGGACCACCGATCCAGCCAAGGAAGAAGCCGACCAACTGCCACATGGCGTCGAGGCCGAGGCAGCCCGGCATGACCGGATCGCCGATAAAGTGGCACTGGAAGAACCACAGGCCCGGATGGATATCGAGTTCAGCCTCGATATAGCCCTTGCCGTAGTTGCCGCCCTCGTCGGAGATCGTGAGGATGCGGTCGAACATCAGCATCGGCGGGGCAGGCAGCTGGGCATTGCCCGGACCGAACAATTCGCCACGACCGGAGGCCAACAGACCTTCAAGATCAAACGACGACGGGTATTTGGACTGGCTCAAAGTCAGAAGGCTCCGAAAGATGTATTCGGGGGTTACACGACGCAGAGTGTCTGCTCAACCATGGTCAAGCCAGACAGGGCTATATCTGCGCCGCGGCATTAGTCGAAGTGAAGGCAGAACGTATGCCTTCGTCGACGGTTCAAATGGGGTTTATTGGACTTCTCTGCCAGCGCCTGCCGGTCGGGCAGGATTGCACAGGGTGCGCGTCTGGGTTCCGAAGACGGCCCGTTCGGGCAGCCAACCCCGGATTTTGCGCGCCCGAACGCGGCACCAGCCCTCTTCGCATTCGTCCAGCGAAACGATGGAACGCGGCGAGAAGAGCGCCCTGACCGAGGCTGTATCGGAGCGGCCGGTGCGGATAGGTATCGGCTGATCGGTTCGGTTGAAGACACTGCGGCGACCGGACGCAACGGTGCGGTGGATCCAGGCGACCGAGCCGTCAGGATCGCAGATTTTGCGCCATTCGCGGGTTTCCGCGATGACCTGGACGGGCAGGCCGGCGGCGCGGTATTCCCACATAATATTGTAATCCAGCCCCGGGCCCTGACGGGCGCGGACGCGGCTGGACTTCAAAGTCACCCAACGGGGGACTTCCAATCCAGTCGGCGTCGGTCTACCGGAGGGCATGACGGTGCCTGCGCCGCTCATCAGGGCCAAACCCATCATGCCGGCAACCATTCCGATGCGACGGAAATTTTTGATCCTGACCGCAGCTTTGATAGACACATCCAGACTCTAAGATCAGCGGGCACCAGACCCGCAGGAAACCCCAGGGACCCTTATGTCCGTCCGCAAGCTTAAGGTCGTATTAACCAGACGACTGCCCGACGCCATCGAAACGCGTATGCGCGAACTTTTTGATGCCGAACTCAACCTGACGGACAAGGCGATGGACCGCGAGGCGCTGGCCGCAGCCTTGCAGCGCGCCGATGTTCTGGTGCCGACGATTACAGATCGCATTGATGCCGAGCTGATCAACGGCGCGGGCGAACAACTGAAAATGATTGCAAACTTCGGGGCCGGTGTGGACCACATCGACGTCGAGGCCGCCGTAGCCCGCAAGATCATCGTCTCCAATACGCCCGGGGTTCTCACCGAGGATACGGCTGATATCTGCATGTCGCTGATCCTCGCGGTCAGCCGCCGGATCGTCGAGGGGGCCAATGTGGTCACTAATGACGAGTTCAAGGGCTGGACCCCGACGTGGATGTGCGGGCGCAAACTGTACGGTAAACGTCTGGGTATTGTCGGCATGGGCCGTATCGGCCAGGCGCTGGCCCGCCGCGCCCGCGCCTTTGGCATGCAGGTGCACTATCACAACCGCAAACCCGTGCCCGATATGGTCGCCGAGGAACTGGGCGCGACGTGGTGGGACGATCTGGACCAGATGCTGTCGCGTATGGACGTAATCAGCCTGAACTGTCCGGCGACTAAGGACACGCACCATTTGCTTTCCGCACAGCGTCTGGCGCTGCTGCAACCGCACGCCATCCTGATCAATACGGCTCGCGGTGAACTGATCGACGAGGAAGCCCTCGCAGAGGCGGTGAAGTCCCGCGCGATCTTCGGTGTCGGCCTTGATGTGTTCGAGCGCGAGCCTGTGGTGCACCCAGGCTTGGTTGGACATTCGAATGTGGTGCTGCTGCCGCATCTGGGGTCGGCAACGATCGAGGCCCGTCAGGATATGGGTGATCGCGTTATCGCCAACATCATGACATTCCAGAACGGCCACCGTCCGCCGGATCGTGTGATACCAGCGATGTTTTAGATGACTTGAGGTGCTCCTGTGTGCACATTCCGCACAGGGGGAACTCAATGCCAGAAGAGACTCAAGTCGGCGTGTCGCGCCGCGGCGCTTTGTTCACGGCGGTTGGCGCAGGCGCGGCCCTGTGGCTGGGTGCCGGTCATAATGCGGCTGCCCGGACGCTTTCGAGCGAACCCGGTGCCTATGCTATCGAAGATTTCTTCAACCACCGAGGGACCAAGGGCGCTGCATTATCGCCCTCGGGTGAAAAGTTCGCGGTGCTTGAACAGTTTGGCGAGGGCGACCAAACGCGCTCCCAGCTTGTGGTGCGCAACGCCAACGATCCCGAAGGGGCTGCGGCCATCAGCATCGAGGTCGGTGCCTTGGCCGTGCGCTGGGTGCACTGGACCAGCGAAGATCGCCTGCTCGTCAAAACGGTCATGGAGCCAAAGGTCCAGCGCATCCGCATGACCGGCAGCAATCGTTCGACCCACGTCGAAGGCTATCCGACCGAACGCGTGGTGTCGGTGCACACGGTGACGGGCCAGATGGCCGTCATGTTCCAGAACGAAATCAACCGTCTGCGGGCATCGCCCTATCTCGGACAGGTCTCCGACTTCCTGCCGAATGATCCGGATCACGTACTCATGCCTGCGTATGAGAGCGACGGATCGCTGGGCCTGTACAAGATGAATGTGATCAGCGGCGTGGGCGAGCGGATCGAGCGCGGTCCGTCCTCGACCATGGGATGGGTGATGCACGACGGCATTCCCGTGCTGCGCCGTAACATCAATGCTCGCGGCAACGTCGAAACCTGGTTCGCCCGTCTGCCGGGCGAGGCGGACTGGCGCCTGATGCGTCGCAACCGCCTGCGTGATGCGCCCGAGTTTGCCTATGTGGGTCAGACCCAAAATCCGGAGACGGTCCGCGTATTGATCCGTGCGGATAGTGACAACCACTTGACCGTGCGAGACATCAATCTGCGTGACTTCTCGGTCAGCGCTCCGATCAATCATCGCGAAGGTGTGGATGCCATCGACGGCATCTATGACAGCCGCGGCAAATACATTGGCGTCGCCTATTATGGAGAGCGGCTGGAGTACGAGTTCGAAGACCCGGCCCTGAGCGCCCACCATCGCGCCCTGAACCAGTTTTTCGAGAACGATTGCGACGTCAAACTGGTGGACATCAGCGCCGACGGCAACCGTATGATCGGCCGCGTCTCCGGCCCGCGCGAGCCTGGGACGTGGATTTTCTACGACCGTGCAGCGCGCAACATCCTGCCGCTGGGTTCGGCCACCAGCCTCAGCTTTGAAAAGCTGGGCGAAGGCCAGCGCATCATCGTGGATACCCGTGACGGAGCCAAGATCGAGGCTTATTTGACCGCGCCTCTGTCGGGCAAGGCGGGGCCGCTTGTGGTCCTTCCCCATGGCGGGCCGGAGGTGCGCGACTACCGCAGCTATGACCGTCAGGTTCAGATTCTGGCGGCGCAGGGCTGGTGGGTACTGCAGCCCAACTTCCGCGGCTCCGGCGGTTACGGCAAAGCCTTTGCCGAAGCCGGCTGGGGGCGTTGGGGCGAGCGGATGCAGGAAGATGTCGAGGATGCCATCGCCCAAGTGATCCGCGACAAGGGTCTGGATGCCAACCGCGTCGCCATCATGGGAACCAGCTATGGCGGCTATGCCGCGCTGATGGGGGCGGTGCGCCGTCCCGAACTCTATAAGGCGGCGATCTCGATCTGTGGCGTGGCCGATCTGGTCGACATGCTGGATTGGGAAAAGCGGACAGACGACACGCCCGGAAACATGATTTTCGAGTTCTGGACCAAGCGTATCGGCGATCTGAGTACGCAGCGGCCCATGATCGAAGCCGCTTCGCCACGGCGTCGGGTATCGGAAATCGTCTGTCCCGTTCTGTTGGTCCACGGGGTCAAGGACGAGATCGTACCGCCGATCCAGTCACAGGCCATGCACCGCGCGCTGCGCGGCGCGGGCAAGTCTGTCCAGTATGTCGAGATCAACGGTGGACACGGCGACTGGGATGACAAGGAAGAGCTGGCGATGATGAAATCCTGCGTCCAGCTGCTCAATCGCGCTTTCGCCTAAGCGCAGACGGGACATTCAGGCTCGGCGGCCAGCTTCACCACGCGGGTGGCTGCCGACAGTCCGTCATAGATCAACAGGCGGCTCTCTAATGGCTGACCCGCACCGGTGATGACCTTGATCGTTTCCAGCGCGGTCATCGTGCCTATGACGCCTGCCAATGCGCCGATCACACCGACGCGGGCGCAGGTTTCGGCTTCGGGCGGGGCTTCCGGCACGAGACACTGATAGCAGGGCTGGCCGGTGAAGACGCTGACCTGTCCTGACCAACGACCGAGTGCGCCTGACACCAGCGGCTTGCCGGCTGCGACGCAGGCCGCATTCACCGCAAACCGCGTTTCGAAATCGTCTGTGCCGTCCAGAACCACATCGAAACGGCTGACCAGATCGGGGGCGTTTTCCGGCGTGATACGCTGGGTGAATAGCTCGATTTCGGTGTGCGGGTTCAGCGCTTTCAGACGATCACGCGCGACCTCGACCTTGGGCTTGCCGACATCGTCGGTGGTGAAGGTGATCTGGCGCTGGAGGTTGGACAGCGACACCACGTCATCGTCGATCAGACCCAGAGTGCCGACACCCGCCGCCGCCAGATAAAGCGCCGCCGGATTGCCGATACCGCCCATGCCGACCACCAGCACACGGGCGCGTTTCAGTGCCTGTTGGCCCGGCCCGCCCACTTCGGACAGGATCAGGTGGCGGGCGTAACGCTCGACCTCTTCATCGGAAAATCGGACGGGTGACTGGTTCATTTGGTCGCTATTAGCACCTTCTGCATCGCTTGGCGCTTGCGAGGAGGCGCGACGCTCGCCACATCGCAGAACATGACGCAAGCATCCTCATTCCCCGACTGGCACGGCACAACCATTCTGGCGGTGCGCAAGGACGGCAAGACCATCATCGCCGGTGACGGTCAGGTCTCTATGGGTAACACCATCGTCAAGGGTTCGGCCCGCAAGGTCCGCAAACTGGCCGGTGGCAAGGTCATCGCCGGTTTTGCTGGTGCTACAGCCGATGCGCTGACGCTGATTGAGCGTCTGGAAGCCAAGCTGGAACAGTATCCGGACCAACTGGCCCGCGCCTGTGTGGATCTCGCCAAGGACTGGCGCACTGACCGCTACCTGCGCAAGCTGGAAGCCATGCTTCTGGTGGCCGACAAGAACACTATCCTGACCGTGACCGGCGTGGGTGATGTGCTGGAGCCGGAACAGGGCTGCGCCGCAGTCGGCTCGGGCGGCAACTATGCGCTGGCCGCCGCGCTGGCCCTCATCGATGAGGACACCAGCCTTGATGCCGAAGCCATCGCCCGCAAGGCCATGAAGATCGCCGCCGGAATAGACGTTTACACGAACGGTAATCTGACAATCGAGAGCCTCGAGGCTTGATCCAAGCAGCGCCGTAAAGGGCGCTCAAGCAGTGAGCCGCCGCGCGGCGAACGATAGTGCCCTTGGAGGCAAAGCGAAAAAGAATGACTGACCTTTCTCCCCGCGAAATCGTATCGGAACTGGACCGTTTTATCGTCGGTCAGCAGGACGCCAAGCGGGCTGTGGCCGTGGCTTTGCGCAATCGATGGCGTCGCAAGCGTGTGCCGGAAGACCTCCGCGACGAGGTCACGCCAAAGAACATCCTGATGATCGGCCCGACGGGCGTGGGCAAGACCGAGATCGCGCGTCGCCTCGCCAAGCTGGCGGGCTCGCCCTTCCTCAAGGTTGAAGCCACCAAATTCACCGAGGTCGGCTATGTGGGCCGCGACGTGGATCAGATCATGCGCGATCTGGTGGAGGCGGCTATCGGCATGGTGCGCGAAAAGCGCCGCGTCGAGGTTCAGGCCAAGGCCGAGGCCGCAGCCGAAGAACGTCTGCTGGATGCTCTGGTCGGTCCGACCTCGCAGGCGACCACCCGCGACGCCTTCCGCAAGAAGCTGCGTGCCGGTGAGCTGGACGACAAGGAAGTCGAACTGGCGTTGGCCGATAACAGTTCGCCACTACAGGGCATGGACGTGCCGGGGGCCAATGTCGGCATCCTCAATCTGTCGGATATGCTCGGCAAGCTGGGCGGCGGTCGCACCAAGACCGTGCGTATGACGGTGAAGGACGCGACCCAGCCTCTGATCACCGAAGAGGCCGACAAGCTGCTGGATCAGGACAGCCTGACCCGCGAGGCTGTCCAGTTGGCCGAGAACGAAGGCATCGTCTTCCTCGACGAGATCGACAAAGTCGCGGCCCGTCAGGAAAAGGGCGGGGCCGATGTCTCGCGTGAAGGTGTTCAGCGCGACCTGCTGCCGCTTATCGAAGGTACGACGGTTTCGACCAAATATGGTCCGGTGAAGACCGACCACGTGCTGTTTATTGCCTCAGGTGCCTTCCACGTCGCCAAGCCGTCGGACCTGCTGCCGGAGCTTCAGGGCCGCCTGCCGATCCGTGTGGAGCTGAAGGCTCTGACGCGCGATGACTTCAAGCGCATCCTGACCGAGCCGGAAGCCAATCTTATCCGTCAAAATCAGGCGCTGCTGGCGACCGAGGACGTGACTGTCACCTTCACCGATGAAGCGATTGAAGCCATGGCCGATGCGGCAGTCACCGCCAACTCGACCATCGAGAATATCGGCGCACGTCGCCTGCAGACCGTGCTGGAGCATGTGCTGGAAGAGACCAGCTATCACGCCACCGACCTGTCGGGTCAGACCATCGAGTTCAACGGCACGGTGGTGCGCGAGAAACTGGGCGAACTGACCGGAAACGTGGACCTCAGCCGCTACATCTTGTGACGTAGCGGCCAAGGCCGGAAGTTTGAGACCGTCGGCGTTACGCGCCGGCGGTCTTTCTCATTTCAGCGACAGCCTGAACGAGGCGGTCCAGTTCTTGCGGCTTGGACAGACGGTGGTCACCGTCCTTGATGATGTCGAGACGCACATCGCCGCCTTCGTGCTTTTCAAGCAGGGCCAGCTGCATGCGCCACGGCACGCTCTCGTCCAACTTGCCCTGAAGGATATGGATCGGGGCTGGGATGCGGATGGGGCTGTCGAGCAGCAGCCAGTTGCGGGCTTCTTCGAACATGTTGAGCGTCAGTTCATAGCTGCCGAGGCCAGGATCGGTAATCAGCGCCTCGCCGTCACGCATGATGGCCTGACGAATATGGTCGGGTAGGTCCGGCCACATCAACCGCTCGGTGAAGTCCTGAGCCGGATTGACCAGCACCATACCGACCACCGCTTGCGGACGCGCCACAGCCGCCAGCAGCGATACCCAGCCGCCCATCGACGACCCCACCAGAATGACCGGACGGGCCAGCATGTCGATCAGGGCGATACAGTCCTCGCGCCAGCGACCGATGATGGCCTTCTTCCACTCGCCGGACGAGACGCCGTGGGCGAAATGGTCATAGCGGACATAGTTCCAGCCGCCCTTGCGGGCGGCCTCGTCCAGCGCCAGTGCCTTGGTGCCTTCCATGTCGGAACGGAAGCCGCCGACCCAGATCACGACCGGACCATCACCCTCGACCTGCTTATAGGCGATGGTCTCGCCATCGGGACGGGCAAAGGACTTGATCTGATCCATGGTCTTCCTCTCGCGCTTGGGACCGAAAACGGGTAGCCATCCCCCAATAGCAAAGTGAAGGCCGATCCGCGTGTCCCAATCGCCCTCCCGCGCAAATCCGCGCGTCCTGTTCATCAGTCCGAACCGTATCGGCGATAGCGTGATTGCCTTGGGGATCGTGCGAGAAATTGGTCGCCAGTGGCCGAATGCCGAGATCACCGTGGTGACGTCGGGTATGGCGTCGTCCTTCTATCGGGCCGCGCCGGGGGTGGCGAAGATCATCCCGATCAACAAGGAAAAGCGCGGCGGTCACTGGATCAAGCTTTGGAACGCTGTACGCGGCCAAAGCTGGGATGTTGTCATCGACACGCGCGGCTCGGCTACGGCCTATCTGCTGCGAGCCAAGAAGCGCATTGTCTATACGCGCAAGCTGGAAACCGGAGAACCGAAGGTTGAGGTCATCACCCGCCTGATGTCGGCCCCGCACAGCCTGGAGCCGGAACTGTTCATCGATGACCGCGCCCGTGCAGAGGCCGCTGCCGTCATCGACCCGCAATTGCATTCGGGTGCGGGCGAGGGACCGATCCTGGCCCTTGCCCCCATCGCCCACCAGAAGGGCAAGAGCTGGCCCGCCGACCGCTGGGCCGCTCTGGTCGCCAAGCTGAAGGCCGAGCCGCGCTTTTACGGCTGGCGCTTCATGCCGGTCGGTGGTCCGGGCGACCATCCGCCCGCCGCACCGGCACTGGCCGAGGCCGCAGAACGTGGCATCGACTGCGTGGGCAAGACCGACATCATCGCCTCTGCCGCCGCCATTGACCGGGCGGCGCTTTTCGTCGGTAACGACAGCGGCCTGATGCACGTCTCGGCGGCCACCGGCACGCCGACGCTGGGTCTGTTCGGCCCGACCGAATGGTGGCTGTACGGTCCGCGTGGACCCAAGACTGCGACGGTGGCGTCCAACAATACGCGCGGCCAGTTCGCGCCCATCGAAGACCTGAGCGTCGAGGCCGTATTCGACGCCACGATCAAACTCTACGACACCTATTACGCCGGAGCTGCCAAGTGACAGAGCGCCCGCAGGTCCTGTTCATCAGCGCCGACCGCATCGGTGATGCCATCATGTCCATCGGCGCGATCCGGGAGATCGGACGCCAGATACCGGGTGCCGAGATTACGGTGGCGGTCGGCCCGACGGCGGCGGCTCTGTTCCGTGCCGCGCCCGGCGTGGTCAAGGTGATCCCGTGGAAGAAGCAGAAGCTATCGGGCCACTGGCGCACGCTCTGGCGTCAGACGGTCGGCACGAAATGGGCCATGGTCGCCGATGTGCGCGGATCGGCCATGAGCCTGTTCCTGCGCGCCAAGGAGCGCCGCCTTTACAGCCGCGCGCTGGAGAAGGGCGAGATGAAGGTCGTCACCTTCTCCAACATGATGAAGGCCAAACAGGTCGCAGAGCCGGAAATCTTTCTCGATGAAGCTGCCTGTGCCAAGGCGGACGAGATCATCGGTAACGATACCTCGCCCATCATCGCCTTTGCGCCAATCTCAACCGCCGCGGATCGCAGTTGGCCAAAGGAACGCTGGGCGGCGCTGGTTGAAAAACTGATGACCGAGCCGCGTTTCGACGGTTGGCGGTTCATGATGGTCGGTGGTCCAGGCGACCATGATGCGGCGGCACCGTCACTGGCTGTATCCGGAGATCGCGGTATCGATGCCGTCGGCAAAGGCGACATTCTGGCTTCCGCCGCAGCGATCAGCCGCGCCACGCTTTTCATCGGCAATGACAGCGGCCTGATGCACGTTTCAGCGGCTGCGGGCGTGCCGACGCTGGGCCTGTTTGGGCCCAGTGAGTGGTGGCACAAGGCACCTTGGGGACCGAAAGGCCGGGTGCTGGCAGCCGCTTCGGTCCGCGGCGAGTTCGCCTCCATCCAGAACCTGAGCGTTGATCAGGTATATGACGAAGTCCTCAAACTGCATGAAAGCTTTGCAGGAGCGGCCAAGGTCGCAACGACGGCGCCTTGAATTTCCGGCCTTACATCGCCATATTCGCGCCGCTGGAGGCCTGTCGGGAAGCGCGACGGGTTCCAATACAGTTTTGACCACATAAGGAAACGACGCCCATTCGCCGTCCAATGCAAGCGCCGCCCGTAAAGGACGGCCCGCCGATGAACCAAGATATCCGTGCACCTCGCGTTCTGCTGATTGACCAGAACGGCGAAAAGCAGGGTATCATGCCGCTGTCCGCTGCACTTGAAGCAGCTGAAGAGGCAGGTCTGGATCTCGTCCAGATCGTGAACAATCCGGAAGCGCCGGTTTGTAAGATTCTGGACTACGGCAAGCATCGTTTCCAAGAGCAGAAGAAGAGGGCCGAGGCACGCAAGCGCCAGAAGGTCGTCGAGCTCAAAGAAATCAAGCTGCGTCCGAACATCGACACCCACGACTACGAAGTTAAGGCCAAGTCCATGCGCCGCTTCTTCGAAGAGGGCGACAAGGTCAAGGTGACCCTGCGCTTCCGCGGTCGTGAAATGGCTCACCCGGATCTCGGTATGAAGCTGATGCACAAGGTGCAGGCAGACTTCGACGAAGTCGCAAAGGTCGAGTTCGCGCCGAAGATGGAAGGCCGTCAGATGATCATGATCCTGGCTCCGCGCTAAGATCACCGATTATCCGGAACTTCCGGACCGATATTCATGGACACCCCGCGATGTAAGTCGCGGGGTGTTTGTGTATCGCCATAGGCCCCAAGCGCTTGCTTTTTGGGCCCTGGGGGCTTATGACCCGCCCCTTCGTATCTACGAACCGCCGGGCGAATAGGCATTGCCTGGGCGGTTCTGAAACGGACGTCGCCTGATTTTCCTCGGAAATGATGGGGGCGACCCTCAATCAGAGAGAGTCAAAATGCCGAAGCTTAAGACGAAGTCGGGCGCCAAGAAGCGCTTCAAATTCACTGCATCGGGCAAGGTCAAGGCTGGCGTCGCTGGTAAGCGTCACCGTCTGATCAGCCACAACTCGAAGTACATCCGCCAAAACCGCGGCACTTCGGTTATGGCCGACGCCGACGCTAAGAAGATCAAGAGCTACATGCCGTACGCCTAAGGCGCGGCTATCTGATCTCCTAAAAGCACTGAATTTGAATTTGTGTCCCTGACGCAGTTCGGCGCCGAGCGACGAACGATAGGGACCCCCCAAAAGGGAAAACAACATGGCTCGCGTTACCCGGGGCGTTACGTCCCACGCCAAGCACAAGAAGGTCCTGAAGCAAGCCAAGGGCTTCTACGGCCGCCGCAAGAATACCATCCGTACGGCTAAGGCTGCTGTTGACCGTGCCGGTCAGTACGCATACCGCGACCGTCGCACCAAGAAGCGCAACTTCCGCGCTCTGTGGATCCAGCGCATCAACGCTGCTGCCCGCGCTGAAGGCTTCACCTACTCGCAGTTCATCCACGGCCTCGACAAGGCTGGCATCGTTCTGGACCGTAAGGTTCTGGCTGCCATCGCCGCTGACGAAGCTGGCTTCAAGGCAATCGCCGAGAAGGTCCGCGCTGCTCTGGCCTAAGTCTTTGGCCTAAGAGAAAGCACGATCTGCTTAAAAAGCGCCCGCTCCGGTCATCGGAGCGGGCGTTTTTGCATTCTGGCCCCTATGCCCTCTGCTAAGAGGGTGACGAACGGGCCACGGCCCGATAAAGCACAGCGCAAATGACTGATCTCGTCCAACTCGAAACCGAAATCACCCAAGCCATCGGCGCGGCAGAGACTGTCGCGGCCCTTGAAGAGGTGCGCGTTGGCGCCCTCGGCAAGTCCGGCTCTATCTCCCTCCTGCTGAAAGGCATGGGCCAACTTAGCCCCGACGAGCGCCGCGAGCGCGGGCCGGTGCTGAACAGCCTGCGTGACCGTGTGACCACGGCGCTCAATACCAAGAAGGCCGAGCTTGAGGCCGCAGAGCTGAACGCCCGTCTGCTGGCCGAGCGTGTCGACCTGACCCTGCCGTCGCGCCCGCGTCGCAAGGGCGGCGTCCACCCGACCATGCAGGTCATGGACGAGATGATCGCCATCTTCGCCGAGATGGGCTTTGCCGTCGCCGAAGGTCCGGACATCGAGGACGACTTCCATAACTTCACCGCGCTGAACTTCCCGCCGAAGCACCCGGCGCGCGAAATGCACGACACCTTCTTTCTGAAGCCGGATGCCGAGACGGGCGAGCGCAAGGTTCTGCGCACACATACCTCGCCAGTTCAGGTGCGCACGATGATGTCGCAAAAGCCGCCGATCCGCATCATCGCGCCGGGCCGCACCTTCCGTAAGGATTCGGACGCGACCCATACCCCGATGTTCCACCAGATCGAAGGTCTGGTCATCGACCGCGACGTCAACATGGGTCACCTCAAGACGACGCTCGAGACCTTCATGGCCCGCTTCTTCGAGCTGGACGATGTGCAGGCCCGCTTCCGCCCGCACCACTTCCCGTTCACCGAGCCGTCGGCCGAAATGGACATCCGTTGCGACCGTTCAGGCGGCAAGCTGGTGCTGAACACCGGCGAAGACTGGCTCGAGATTCTGGGCTGCGGCATGGTTCACCCGAACGTGTTGATCGCCTGCGGTCTGGACCCGAACGAATACCAAGGCTTTGCCTTCGGCATGGGCGTGGATCGTCTGGCCATGCTGAAATACGGCGTGCCGGACCTGCGTCCGATGTTTGATGCCGATACGCGCTGGCTGTCGCACTACGGCTTCTCGGCCTTCCAGGCCCCTAACCCGGCCTCTGGCCTGAGCTGAGGAATATTTCCATGACTGATATCTTTTCCGAAGAAGCCGGCCGCGCCGTTGTAGAAAAGACGGAGTTCACGAAGGAAGCCATCTGGCTACCTTTGCTGGCCGTCCAACACCAGAACGCTGGCCAGCCGGTCATCAAGGGCAAGACCTTCACCGACTGCCTGTTCGAAGGTCCTGCCCTGATGGTGCCGGTCAACGAGTGCCATTTTGACGGCTGCAACATGGGAGCCGTTCGGGATCTGAACTCGCTGTTCTATGCGCCGAAGGGTCTGGTTCTGGTGGGTGCGGTTCCGTTCGAGGATTGCCGCTTCATCAACTGCCGCTTCTCGCAGGTCGGTTTCACCGGCCACCCCGACTTCATCAAGAGCATGGCCGAAGGCCTGACGCTGGCACGCGAGGGCTGATCTATGTCCAACAACCAAGACATCACCATCCCGGCTATCGGTGCCGGTCCGGTTTATGAAAACCTTAACATCTGGCTTCCGGCGCTGGCTATCGAAGCCAGCCGTACCGGCGACTCAGTGATCGAGGGCAAGACCTACCGCAACTGCATGATCGAAGGTCCGGCTGTACTGCTGCCGCTGGGCGCGTGTAATTTCGACGGCTGTAACATGGGCGACGCGCAGGGCGATATCCGTAATCTGCTGCTGCAACCGATGGGCCCGCAAAAGGTCACCGGCACCATCGCCTTCAAGGACTGCCAGTTCGTCAACTGCCAGTTTATCCGCGTTGGTTTCACGGGCACGCCCGATTTCCTCGAGCAGGTCCAGCAGGTCCTGACCGGAGGGGCTGCGTAATGAAGTTCACCCTCTCGTGGCTGAAGGATCATCTCGATACCTCGGCTGACGTGAACGCAGTTGCGGACGCCATGACCATGGCGGGTCTGGAAGTCGAGGACGTTGTCGATCCGGTTTCCAAACTGGCTCCGTTCAGCGTGGCCAAGATTGTTTCGGCCGAACGCCATCCGAACGCCGACCGCCTTCAGGTCTGCCAAGTGGACACCAAGGACGGCCGCAAGGAAATCGTCTGCGGCGCGCCGAACGCCCGTCCGGGCCTGACCACCATTTATGCGCCGATCGGTGCCTATGTGCCGGGCCTTGATGTCACGCTGGTTGAAAAGCCGGTGCGCGGTATCGTCTCGAACGGCATGCTGTGCTCGGGCGGTGAACTGCAACTGCCGGACGAGAACGACGGCATTCTGGAACTTTCGGACGATCTGGCTGTCGGCACCTCGGCAGCGGACGTCTTCGGTCTGGAACCGGTGATCGACTTCGAAGTTACCCCGAACCGTCCTGACTGGCTGGGTGTCGCAGGCATCGCCCGCGATCTGGCGGCGGCCGGTGTAGGCACGCTCAAGACGCCGGCTATTGAAGCGGTCGCCGGCAAGGGTGCATCGAGCATTTCGGTTCGCATTGCTGCGCCGGAACTGTGCCCGACCTTCGCTGGCCGAGTGATCCGTGGCGTCAAAAACGGCCCGTCGCCGAAGTGGCTGCAACAGCGCCTGACGGCTATCGGTCTGCGCTCGATCAACACTCTGGTCGATATCACCAACCTGATTTCCTACGACCGCGCCCGCCCACTGCATGTCTATGACGTGTCCAAGCTGGAAGGCTCGGAAATCGTCGTGCGTGCCGGTCAGGACGGCGATGCCCTGCTGGCTCTGGACGGCAAGGAATACGCGCCGACTGCCGCTGACTGCGTGATCGCGGACAACGGCGGTGCCCGCGCTATCGGCCTTGGTGGCGTGATGGGTGGCGAGAGCACCGGCTGCTCTGACGAGACGGTCGATGTCTTCGTCGAGAGCGCCTGGTTCGAGCCGATTGTGATCGCCCAGACGGGCCGCTCGCTGGGTATCAACTCCGATGCACAGTATCGTTTCGCGCGCGGCGTCGACACCCACTCGGTCGTGCCGGGTCTGGAACTGGCCACCCAGCTGATCCTCGATCTGTGCGGCGGTGAAGCTTCCGACATCGTGGTTGCAGGTGAAGCGCCAGCTGCGCCGCAGGGCTTTGCCTTCAATCCGGCCTTTGTGAAGCGCCTGTCGGGCATGGACCTGACCGAAGACCGGATCGCCGAAATCCTGACGGCACTCGATTTCAAGGTCGTGCGCGGCAGCCCGTGGACCGTTACCCCGCCGACGGCGCGTCGTGACGCCCACGGTCCAGCCGATCTGGTGGAAGAGGTGGCCCGCATTGAAGGCTTCGCCTCGCTGCCATCCACGCCGCTGCCGTTCGTGGCACCGCCCGCCGGTGGCATCCTCAGCGCGCGTCAGGCCCGTGTCCGCACTGCGCGTCGCGCTCTGGCGTCGATGGGCTATGCCGAGGCCGTGACCTGGTCGTTCACCAAACAGTCGAAGGCGCAACTCTTCGGCGGTGGCGACGACAAGCTGGTTCTCGAAAACCCGATTGCTTCGGACCTCGACTGCATGCGTCCTTCGGCCCTGCCGAACCTGATCGAAGCGGCGGCACGCAATGCCGCGCGAGGTCATGCCGATGCGGCTCTGTTCGAGATCGGCCCGATCTATCTGGGCGATGGTCCGAAGGATCAGCGCACTACCATCACCGGCCTTGTGGCCCCGCACGCCGACCGTCACTGGCAGGGTGCAGGCGATGATGCCCTGTTCACCCTCAAGGGTGATCTTGTGGAACTGCTGGAGTTGATCGGTGCGCCGGTTGGCTCGCTGCAGCTTGTTCAGGGTCAGAACCGCGAATGGTGGCACCCGGGTCGTTCGGCCCGTCTGCAACTGGGCCCCAAGAACATCATCGTAGAGTTCGGCGCGCTGCACCCTTCGGTGCTGAAGACGCTGGATGCCGATGGTCCGATGCTGGCCTTTGAAATCGTGCTCGACAATGTGCCGGAGCCCAAGGGCAAGGGCGGCAAGGCTCGCGGTGCGGCAGCTCTGTCGAACCTGATGCCGCTGACCCGCGACTTCGCCTTCGTGGTCGAGGAAGCCAAGGCCGTCGGCGATCTGCTCAAGGCTGTGGCCGGTGCCGACAAGGCGCTGATCACTGACGTTCGCGTGTTCGACGTCTATCGCGGCAAGGGCGTGCCGGAAGGCCAGAAGTCTATCGCTCTGGAGGTCGAACTCCAGCCGCGTGAAGCCACCCTGACCGATGCTGAAATCGAAGCCGTCGTGGCCAAGATCGTCGCCGCCGCCACCAAGGCCGGCGCGGTCCTGCGGAGCTGATGCATGTCCGAGAAGAAGCCTTGGGCCGAGACGACGTTCGAGCGCAACCTGTTCCGCGCCCGTTGGCTGATGGCCCCCTTCTATCTGGGGCTGGTGCTGGCGCTCGTCATGCTGCTCTCGGTATTCGTACAGGAAGTGATCCATTTCCTGCCGCAGGCCTTCGTGTTTGGCGAAGGTCACATGACGGCGGACACGGCCATCCTTGCGATTCTCAGCCTCGTTGACCTGTCGCTGGCAGGCAATCTGCTGCTGATCGTCATTTATTCCGGCTACGAGAACTTTGTCTCCAAACTGGATCTGGACGAGAACCACGTGGACCGTCCGCCTTGGATGGGCACGGTGGATTTCTCGGGCCTGAAGATGAAGCTGATTGCCTCCATCGTGGCGATCTCGGCCATCTCCCTGCTGAAGGCCTTCATGAACCTGGGCAAGCCTGGCTACGACATCAATCAGGCGTCGCTGATGTGGGGAGTGATCATTCACCTTACCTTCGTGACGTCGGGTGTGTTGCTGGCCCTGATGGACTGGGTCGCGTCCAAGACCGACAAACACTGAAGACCGATCACCGTCGGAAAACAGGGTCGAAAGCCTCGAGCTTTCGGCCCTTTTTCTTGCGTTCAGCGCTCCATCTTGGCGATTGCAATGATTGGTTAACCCTAAAGCCCCAAGTCTGCCGCAAAAGGTCGCGACGGTTCCTTCCTGCCGCCCAACGTATCGGGCCGCCGTCCAATCTTCGGGAGTTTGACGACATGCATCGCCGCCAATTGATCCGCACCACTTTCGGCATCGCTGCTGCGGGCGCCTTGCCGATGGGCCTGGGTGCTTGCGCTACGCGCGGCCAGAACACCGGCAATCCCAACTATCCGATCGCGTCGGACCAGACGGCACAGGCCTATACCTTCGATGAACTGGTCGCTGCAGGCTCGCGCGAACTGGGTATCGCCTCCGAAGCTATTGGCGGCGCAATCGAGCGCATCTTCTCGGACCAAGGCGGTGCGCCGACCGCCTATATCGCCGGTGAAGAAGCGGCCGGTGCTGTGGTGGCCGGTCTGCGTTACGGCCGCGGCGCTCTGCACATGAAGGACATGTCGGCCTCGCAGGAAGTCTTCTGGCAGGGTGCGTCCATCGGTTGGGACTGGGGTGGCAACGCCAGCCGCGTCTTCACCCTCGTGTACGGCCTGTATCACCCCGACATGCTTTACCGCCGCTATCCGGGCGTCGAAGGCTCGGCCTATGCCGTTGCCGGTCTGGGCGTAAACTATCAGCGCGCGGATGGCATCGTGCTGGCTCCGGTTCGCACCGGTGTGGGCCTGCGTCTGGGTGCCAACGTCGGCACCATGAGCTACAGCCGCCAGCGCAACATCCTGCCGTTCTAAGCGGATCACGGATTAAAAGATCAAAAGGCCGGAGCGATGCTCCGGCCTTTTTCTATTCAAGCGTGGGCACCAGCGCCTCCAACCCCTCGCGATAGGATGGATAGCGCGGACGCCAGCCCAGCTCGGCCTTGGCGCGCGCATTGGCGATGCGTTTGGAGTCCAGATAGAAGCGGCGCATCGCGTCGCTGACACTGGGGTCATCCAGATCCACCTCGGGCGGCAGGGGTACGCCCAGACGGGCCGCAGCCCATTCGGTTACCTTGTCTGCCGGGGAAGGCGTGTCGTCGGTCAGGTTATAGATGCCGCCGGGCCTCGGGCTTTCCATCGAGGCAAACAGTCCCGAAACCACGTCGTCGATATGGATGCGGTTGAAGACCTGATCGGGTTTGCGCACCAGTTTGGCGCGCTTCTGCATCAAACGTTCCAGGATGTTGCTGTGCGGGCCATAGAAGCCCGGAAGACGAAATATCTGGACCGTCAGACCCATACCGCGAGCGCTGTCCAGCCAGTCGCGCTCGGCCTTCACACGCCGCGCACCTTCGAGGGTTGCTGCATTCAAGGCATCGCCCTCGAACGCCCACCCGCCCTGACGGTCACCATAGACGCTGGTCGAGGAAATATAGCCGATCCAGTCCGGCCATGCGTCTGCGGCCCGCAGATGGGAAAGCGCACCTAGACCCGGGCATCCACTGGCATCCGGTGGCGTCGTCACCAAAATATGCGAGGCGTGAACGCCCGCCTGCGCCAGCGCGGTTTCATCTGACGGATCAACCGCGATGAAGCCTGCCGCCTCCAGCGCGTCACGGCGCTCGCTGCGGCGCGAGGTGCCATAAACGCGCCAGCCTCTGGCCAATGCCTCGCGACCCGCAGCCTCCCCGACATATCCCGTGCCAAAAACCAGCAGGGTGGGCTTAGAGGCGGGCGTCGACATAGAGGAAAGAACCTTCGGATCAGGATGGGCGCGATACAGTCGCGCTATCTGTGTCCAGTGCTTTGGCGCGGCCTTCGTTCCATGCTGAAACGCAAGGAATCTTTGCCTTATCGCAACGGTCCGCATATCGCCGCGCAATCTCGGTCACGTCGGCCATCAGACCCTGTTCGAGCGTGATGGGATCAAGGCCAAGGGCCTTGAAGCCGTCGTTGGCTACGACCAGTTCGTTTTCATCCGCTTCCTGACGAGGATTAGGCAGGTTGGCGACGGTAGCTCCGGTCATGTCGGCGACCATCTGGGCCAGATCGCGCACACGGCGGCTCTCGGTCATCTGGTTGAGGATTTTGACCCGTTCGCCGCGCGCGGGCGGGTTTTTGAGCGCCAGTTCAACGCAGCGCACGGTATCCTGAATATGGATGAACGCCCGGGTTTGACCTCCCGAGCCATGGACCGTGAGCGGATAGCCGACCGCCGCCTGTATCAAGAAGCGGTTCAGCACGGTGCCATAGTCACCGTCATAGTCGAAGCGGTTGATCAGACGCTCGTCCAGCTTGGTCTGTTCAGTCTGGGCACCCCAGACAATGCCCTGGTGAAGGTCGGTAATCCGCAGCTGATCGTTCTTGGCGTAGAACTGGAACAGCAGAGCGTCCTGCGTTTTGGTCATGTGATAGATGCTGCCCGGGTTCGGCGGGAACAGGATTTCCTGCTCGGTCGGGCCAAAGTCCGTATCGACCGTCACCTTCAGATAGCCCTCGGGGATTTTAAGCCCGGCGGTCGTATAGCCGTAGACGCCCATGGTCCCGAGGTGAGCCAGATGGATGTCCAGACCGCTATCGACCATCGCGGCCAGCAGGTGGTTGGTGGCGTTCAGGTTGTTGTCGACAGTGTACAGCTTGTGCCGCGCCGACTTCATCGAATAGGGCGCGGCGCGCTGCTCGGCGAAGTGAACGATGCTGTCGGGCTGCCACGATTTGATCAGGCCCAGCAGGTGCTCATAGTCCTTACCGACGGTCAGGTTTTCGAAGGCGATGCTGCGCCCCGACACCTCGTGCCAGGCCTTGATCCGGTCCTGGATGGAGGTGATGGGCGTCAGCGACTGAACGCCCAGCTCGTTGTCGATATTGCGGCGGCTGAGGTTGTCGACGATAAGAACGTCCCACCCCTGTGCGGACAGGTGAAGGGCCGTGGGCCAACCACAAAAACCATCACCACCGAGAACCATCACGCGCATCGACTAACCTCCGTTTCAGCCTGTGGGCCTGCCTACAGCAGGGCCTCGATCGCTTCGCGGGCCTGTTGGCCCAGATCGGGGCGTTTCAGAGCCAGCGCTACGTTTGCGCGGAGCAAGCCGATCTTGTCGCCGCAGTCATGGGTCACACCTTCGTACTCATAGGCTGTGAACTCCTGCTGCTGCATCAGACGGGCCATGGCATCGGTGAGCTGGATTTCGCCACCGGCACCAGCCTCCTGCGTGGCCAGAAGATCGAAGATTTCCGGCTGGAGGATATAGCGACCCGAAATGGACAGGTTGGACGGGGCAGTCCCCTTGGTCGGCTTTTCGACCATCCCCTTCATGGTCATGGAACGACCGTTGCGCTCGGCGGGGTCGACAATGCCGTATTTGTGGGTCTGGTCGTCGGGGACCTGTTCCACACCGATGACATTGCCGCCGACCTGCGCATAGAGGTCTGCCAGTTGCTTGAGTGCACCCGGCTGGCTGTCGACAATCACGTCCGGCAGGATAACAGCGAAGGGCTCGTCGCCGATGATGTCGCGGGCACACCAGATGGCGTGGCCCAGACCCTTGGGCTTCATCTGGCG
This sequence comes from Brevundimonas pishanensis, assembly GCF_022750635.1. Lineage (GTDB taxonomy): Bacteria > Pseudomonadota > Alphaproteobacteria > Caulobacterales > Caulobacteraceae > Brevundimonas > Brevundimonas pishanensis. The sequence continues at coordinate 485,829 of NZ_JAJKBG010000001.1, forward strand.
GGTGAAACTCATCTCGCCGGCGCGGGCCAGCTCGCCGTTCATCACGTCCAGAATCTCGGTCTTGCCCTTGGCCTCTAGCTGGGCTTCCAGTTCAACCTGATGGTCGAAATAGTCTTCGATGGCCTGTTTGGCGCGCCCGGTGACAAAGACGATGTGCTCGATGCCCGCTTCGCGCGCCTCTTCGACGATGTAGGACAGGATGGGCCTGTCTACGACGTTCAGCAGCTCCTTCGGGGTGGTCTTGGTGCCGGGAAGAACGCGCGTTCCCAGACCGGCAACTGGCAAAACCGCCTTGCGAAGGCGGGCGTGTGAACTCGACATAGATAATCCAGAGCAGCCTATGATGGTGCCAGTCATAGGGGCATTCTGGCCCCGGTCAAACGGCTGTTCTGTAAACAGCCGTTCGCACCGGAGGTTCACGGATTATTCGACCGTGACGGATTTTGCCAGATTGCGCGGCTGGTCCACGTCGGTGCCCTTCTGAACCGCTGTGAAATAGGACAGCAGTTGCATGGGTACGGAATAGACCAGAGGGGCTGCGATCGGGTGAACCGCAGGGGCCGCGATACGCTGGATGCCTTCACCATGCAGTTCCGGCGCATTGGCTGGCGCGATCATGATGACGGGGCCGCCACGCGCTGCGACTTCCTGAAGGTTTGAGGCCGTTTTTTCGTACAACTCGTCCAAAGGCGCGAGTGCGATGGTCGGAGTGTATTCGTCGATCAGGGCGATGGGGCCGTGCTTCAACTCGCCTGCCGCATAGCCTTCGGCGTGGATGTAGCTGATTTCTTTCAGCTTCAGCGCACCTTCCATAGCCAGCGGGAACATTGCACCGCGACCGAGGAACAGCACGTCGCGGGCCTTTGCCAGTTCCTGCACCAGATTACGGATGGGCGCATCCATATAGAGGGCTTCGGAAATCAGGCGCGGAGCCTCGAACAGGGCGCGAACCAGTTCGGCTTCCTGCTCGGCATTGATGCGGCCACGGGCCACACCGGCCGCGATAGCAAGCGACAGCAGGGCGGCGACCTGTGCGGTGAAGGCCTTGGTCGAGGCGACACCGATTTCCGGGCCCGCATGGGTCGGCCACAGGACGTCGGCTTCACGCGCCATGGACGAGGTGTGCACGTTAACGACAGCGGCGGTCTTGAGCCCCTTTGCCTTGCACCACGTCAGACCCGCCAGAGTATCCGCCGTCTCGCCTGACTGGCTGACGGCGACGGCCAGCGTGCCCTTGGTCAGGGCGGGGTCGCGATAACGGAACTCCGAGGCGATTTCGACGTCGCACGGCAGACCGGCATATTTCTCGAACGCATAGCGACCGATCTGACCCGCATAGAAGGCGGTGCCGCAGGCGATGATCTGTATGCGGTCGATATTGGCGAAATCGACCGTGGCGGGCTTGGCCTTGGCGGTCACCAGATCGAGGTATTCGGACAGGGTGTGCTGGACGCTGTCCGGCTGTTCATGGATTTCCTTTTCCATGAAGTGGCGGAAGCTGCCCTTTTCAACGAGGGCGCTGGAGGCCGCGACCTTGACGATCGGGCGATCAGCGGGCTTGCCGGTCACGTCGAAGATACGCGCGTCGGTGCGCGTCATAGCCACGTAGTCACCTTCTTCCAGATAGGAAATCTTCTGGGTGAATGGACCGACGGCCAGAGCGTCCGAGCCAAGGTACATCTCGCCCTCGCCCCAGCCGACGACCAGCGGACTGCCACGGCGGGCACCGAGGATCAGTTCATCCTTGCCCTCGATCAGCACGGCCAGCGCATAGGCACCGGTCAGGCGGTCCAAAGTAGCCTTGAACGCTTCCAGCGGTGCAAGGCCCGAGGAGATATTGTGATCCAGAAGGTGGGCGACGACCTCTGTGTCGGTCTGGCTTTCGAACACATGGCCTTGTGCCTGTAGTTCGGCCTTAAGCTCGGCGAAGTTCTCGATGATGCCGTTATGCACGAGACAGACGCGGCCTGCCTTGTGCGGGTGGGCGTTGGCCTGCGTCGGTGCACCGTGGGTGGCCCAGCGGGTGTGGCCGATGCCAACCGAGCCCTTGATCGGGTCTTCGGCCAGTACGGCTTCAAGATTGCGGATCTTGCCCTTGGCTCGGCGACGGCGGATGCCGGTGTCGTCCTGCACAGCAATACCGGCGGAGTCGTAGCCACGGTATTCCAGCCGCTTCAGGCTATCGATCAGACGAGGAACAACAGGACCGGTTCCGCTGACGCCAATGATGCCGCACATGGGTTGTACTCCGACAAAAGTGGGTCCGGTTTTGCGTCGGTGCCCCAGTTTGAGGTAAGCGAGAAGGTTCAGCTTTTCGCCTTAGGGATCGCACATAAGCATTGTGCGCCGTAAGGGCATCAAAAAATGGGTTTCGGAAGGTTTCCGAACACCCCGCTTTGTGAAGGATCACGCCTTTGGGCGAGAGAAAATATTTCGGCACCGACGGTATTCGCGGTCGCGCCAATACGCACCCGATGACGGCCGAAGTCGCTTTGCGCGTGGGCCTGGCTGCGGGCCGATTTTTCAGCACCGGGGACGACCGCCGCCATCTGGTGGTGATCGGCAAGGATACGCGTCTGTCGGGCTATATGATCGAGCCGGCGCTGGTATCGGGTCTGGCCTCGGTGGGCATGGACGTGCGCACCTTTGGTCCGCTGCCGACGCCGGGTGTGGCCATGATGACCCGCTCCATGCGCGCCGATCTGGGCATCATGATCTCGGCCTCGCACAACGACTATGCGGACAACGGCATCAAGCTGTTCGGTCCGGACGGCTATAAGCTGTCCGACGAGATCGAACTGAAGATCGAAGCCATGATGGACGAGACTCTGAATGAGAACCTCGCACCGTCAAACAAGCTGGGCCGCGTCAAGCGTATCGACGATGCTCCGCCGCGCTATATCGAAATCGCCAAATCGGCCTTCCCCAAGCGTCTCAGCCTCAAGGGGCTGCGCATTGCCATCGACTGCGCCAATGGTGCGGGTTACCGCGTGGCTCCGACGACGCTTTACGAGCTGGGTGCCGAGGTCTTCCCCGTCGGTGTCGAGCCGAACGGCCTTAACATCAATGCCGAGTGCGGTTCGACCCATCCGGAAACCGTTTCCGAAGCCGTCAAACGCTATCGCTGCGATATCGGTATCGCGCTGGATGGCGACGCGGACCGCGTCATTATCTGCGACGAAAAGGGTCATGTGGTCGACGGCGACCAGATCATGGCCCTGATCGGTCTGGACTGGGCCAAGCGTGGCCGACTGAACGGCAATGGCGTAGTGGCGACGGTCATGTCCAACCTTGGCCTTGAGCGTCGCCTGAAGGCCGAGGGCCTGACGCTGGAGCGCACCAAGGTGGGCGACCGATATGTCATGGAGCGCATGCGTTCGGGCGGTTTCAACATCGGCGGCGAACAGTCTGGCCACATTATCCTGAAGGACCATGCCACGACAGGTGACGGCCTGATGGCGGCGCTTCAGGTGTTGGCGGTTCTGGTGGAAGCGGGTGTGCCGATGAGCGAACTGGCCCGCCAGTTCGAACCGGTGCCGCAGTTGCTGAAGAACGTGCGTTACACCTCGGAAGCTCCGCTAGAGACCGAGAACGTCAAAAAGGTCATGGCCGAAGCCGAGGCCCAGCTGAACGGCTCGGGGCGTCTACTGGTGCGCAAGTCCGGTACGGAAAAACTGATCCGTGTCATGGCCGAGGGCGACGACGAGGCCTTGGTCAAACGGGTTGTTGCCGAAGTGTCCGACGCGGTCGCAAAGGCAGGATAAAACCAAGAAGGGGCGGCTCGCACGGGTCGCCCTTTTTCTATGCCAGTTGCTGAGCCAGCTCCTCGATGCGCTGACGCAGGTCGGGCACGGCGATGGTTTCCCAGAATGCGGCGCGAGCCGGTGGGCCAAGGACGAAGAAGGTCGGGTCTTCGGTCCCGTTCTTGCCGATAGCCTGACCGGAAGGTGCAACCTGAAGTCCGAGGCCCAGCGGATCAATGCTGAGACGGCCTGCTGCGACCAAGGGCGCGGTTAGCGGGTCACGCGCGGGATCATGGCCCGGACCCGTACAGTCGATGACCCATTGGACCGAGGCAATACGCTCGCCATGGGTACCACGCGGGTTCCAGACGACATCGAGGCCTCGGTCGATTTCGGTGATGGATTTCACGCGCCCTGCCGCGATTTCCAGACGGCCAGCTTCGCCCAGTTGATCGATGACTGCGGCGACGTCCGGCGCGATGCGGTGGCGGTGAACATCCCACCACGGACGCAGATGGCGCAGGAAGCGGGCCCGCGTGTCTGTATCCGCCGCTTCCCATAGTGTCGCCGTGCGGGATCGGTAGCCGTCCATCACATCACGCCAGTCGCTGCTGGCTGCCACAGCGCGGGCGGCCTTTACGCGACGCGAAAGACATCCGGTTAGAGCGGCATCCGGCAGAGGCGCAGCTTGGTGACGGCCATAGATATGGGCACGCGGGGCCAGACCACGACGGGAGAGAGCAACAGCCTTACCCTCCCAACCAGCCGCGTTCAGGCTCAGGAAGACATCCACCATCGTCAGCCCTGTACCGAGGACGAGCACGTCGTCGCTCCTACCGATCTGTTCCAGCGCCCCCTTGGCCCATGGGTCGGGAATGGAGCGGGCGCTGTCACTATCTCGGCTGGTTCGCGGGGGTGGATTGCCGCTGGCTAACACGACGGCGCGGCCCTCGATCTTCGTGCCGTCGGCCAGCGTCACCGTGGTGCCGTTGATGGCGGTGGCCTGTCCTTGAACCCAGCGGATCAGGTCGGGATGGGACTTCTCCACGGCCCCCAGTCGAGACTGAATATAGGCACCGTACAGTCGACGCGGGGCAAAGCCTTCGGGGTCGGCATGGTCTGGATGATGGACTTCCAGCCATTGCTGAAAATCGCCAACCTTATCCGCCAGCGCGCCCATATTGGCGGTCCGCACATTCAAGCGATGCACGTCTTCTTGGGTGGAATAGGCGACGCCGAGGCCGAGCTGTTCTGACCTTTCAATCACGACGCTGGCCTGTCCTTTTTCGGCAAGGCGGGCCGCCAGCATGGAGCCGGAGAAACCCCCGCCGATAATCAGGACAGGAAGGGCACGCGTCGTCGTCATCAGAAAATCCGCTTAGATTTCCTGATTGAATGCCCCGATTTCAGGATGGTTGGCCAGACGTGGCTTCACCTCTTCACGGAAGAGTGCGCGCATGTCGTCTTCGGATTGCATGCTTTCGACCACCACAACCAGTTCCGGCTTGTTGGAGGAGGCGCGGACCAGAACCCACGACCCGTCTTCCAGATGCACACGGATGCCGTTGACGGTGATGACCTCGACGATGTTGCGGCCAAGGATAGAGCCACCGCTGGCGGCCAGTTCCTCGTATTCCTTCACGATGCGGGCCAGCACGTCGTACTTCAGCTCGTCATCGCAATGCGGCGACATGGTCAGGCTGGTGTAGGCCGGCGGCAGAGCCTGCATCAGTTCCGACAGCTTCTTGTCAGGATTGCGATCTAGCATCGACAGGATGGCTGCGGCGGCGACGATGCCATCGTCATAGCCATGGCCCAGTTCGCCCGCCATGAAGAAGTGCCCCGACTTTTCAAAGCCCGCCAGAGCACCGATCTCGGCGGTCTTGCGCTTGATGTAGGAGTGGCCCGTTTTCCAATAGACGGTGTTCGCGCCATTGGTCTTCAGGACCTCATCAGTTTTGTAGAGGCCCGTCGACTTCACATCGACCACGAAGGTCGAGTTGGGATAGACGGCCGACAGATCGCGGGCCAGCATCAGGCCGATCTTGTCGGCGAAGATTTCCTCGCCGGTATCATCCACGACCCCACAACGGTCTCCATCACCGTCGAAGCCCAGAGCGAGGTCGGCACCGGTTTCGCGAACCTTGGCCGCCATCTGCATCAGCATGGCGTGGTCTTCGGGGTTCGGATTGTATTTGGGGAAGGTGTAATCGAGCTCGGTATCCATCTCGATCACCTCGACGCCCATGCGGCGCAGAGCCTCGGGCGCGAAGGCACCGGCCGTGCCGTTGCCACAGGCTGCGACGACTTTCAGCGGGCGCTTGATCTGCGCCTTGGTGGCGACGTCGGCGATGTATTGCTCGGCGAAATTCTCGACGCGGGTCAGGGTGCCTCCGGCACGCTCCACACCCAGACCGCCCAGCACGATCTCTTTCAGGCGGGTCATCTCATCAGGACCGAAGGTCAGCGGCTTGTTCGCGCCCATCTTCACGCCGGTCCAGCCGTTCTCGTTGTGGCTGGCGGTGACCATGGCGACGCACGGGGCGTTAAGCGCGAACTGCGCATAATAAGCCGTCGGCGACAGGGCCAAGCCGATATCCAGCACCTGCATGCCGCCTTGCAACAGGCCGATGGTCAGGGCCTGTTTCACCGATAGCGAGTAGCTGCGGAAGTCGTGACCGATGACGATCTTCGGCTCGATATTCTGCTCGTGGATATAGGTCGCCAAACCCAGACCCAGCGCCTGAATACCCAGAAGGTTGATCTCTTTCTCAAGGATCCAGCGGGCGTCGTATTCGCGGAACCCCGTGGGTTTGACCAGTGCCTCGGTCTCAAACGCGGCCGTGTTGGGCTTCAGGTCCTGACGGGGTTTCAGCATTTGGGTATCCGTAGCCTATTGGATCGGGCTGGATCACCGGGGTGATCGCGCCGTTATGATGGGGCCTCTTAGACCATCGGCAGCGACGGTCTGGCAACCGTTAGAAGCGCGCACCAAGGGTGACGGTTCTGCTAAGTCGTCAATACAGCCTTGACCGATGGAGCCACGGCCCATAGCCATGCCCCTAAGATAACGGAGTGCTCAATGTCGCGTCTGATCCTGCTGCGCCACGGCCAAAGCCAGTGGAACCTCGAAAACCGCTTTACCGGCTGGGTCGATGTCGATCTGACCGCAGAAGGCGAGGCGCAGGCCCATCGTGGTGGCGAACTGATCGCCGAGGCCGGTTTCAAACCGTCGGTGATGTTCACCTCGGTCCTGAACCGCGCTAAGCGCACCGGTGCGATGGCCCTGGAGGCTGCGGGCCTGACGGGTGTTGAAGTCATTGAAGACTGGCGTCTGAACGAGCGCCATTACGGTGGTCTGACGGGTCTGGATAAGGCCGAGACGGCTGCCAAGCACGGCGACGATCAGGTCAAAATCTGGCGCCGTTCGTATGATGTGCCGCCGCCGCCGCTGGCCGCCGACAGCGAATACAGCTTTGCCAACGACGCCCGCTATGTCGGCAAGGACATTCCGGACACCGAGAGCCTGAAGACCACGCTGGACCGCGTGCAGCCCTATTGGGATGCCGAGATCGCGCCGCGTCTCAAGGCCGGTGAGGACGTCCTGATCGCTGCGCACGGCAACTCGCTGCGCGCCATCGTGAAACTGCTGTTCAACGTTGCCGACGACAAGATCGTCGAGGTCGAAATCCCGACCAGCAATCCGCTGGACATTGAACTGGATGCCAATCTGAAGCCGGTTTCGGCCCGCTTCCTTGATCAGAGCCGCGCTACGCCGCTGCCGGAAATCGCCTGAACATGAGCAACACCGGATTGGAACAGGACGAAGTCTTCATGCGCCGCGCCATTGAGCTGGCGATGGAAAACATGGGCAAGACCTGGCCCAATCCGGCGGTTGGCTGTGTGATCGTCAAAGATGGCCAGATCGTTTCCGAGGCTGCCACTGCTGCTGGCGGTCGTCCCCACGCTGAAGAGCAGGCCGTACCTGCGGCGGGAGAGGCGGCCAAGGGCGCGACTGCCTATGTAACGCTGGAGCCCTGCGGGGCGCGTTCCTCGGGCCGCAAATCCTGCGCCCAGTTTCTGGCCGAAGCGGGTATTGCCCGCGTGGTCATCGGTGCGTTCGATCCTTCCCCTTTTGCGTCGGGCCGTGGCGTAGAGCGTCTGCGGGGTGAAGGCCTTCAGGTGGATGCCGGCGTGGCGGAAAAAGAATCCCTCTATCTCTGTGAGGGTTTCTTGCACCGTCTGGAAACCGGTCGCCCCATGGTGCGCGTTGCAACCGAAGTCACGGGTTTTGACGCCCGTTTTGCAGCTTCGCCCAAGGCTGATCTCAAGAACGAACTGAACCGGCTGGGCGAGGCGGGCTATACCCGCGTCTGGACCACCGAAGGCCCGTTGGCCGATGCCCTACGCGAGCAAGGTCTGCTCACCGAATAGGGTTGCGGCAAAGCTTCCTTAATGCACCGGTAGCCATATTGGCCGCATGAGTGAAGCAGACGCCCCCATCCGCAAGCGACCGACGCAGGCCGAGGTAGATATCATCTGCCAAAAGCACGACCGTTTGTGGCAGGCGCGGCCCGGTGGTGCGCGCGCCGTTTTTGCGTGGATGGACCTCAGCGGGCTGGACCTGAGCGGACGCAATCTCACCGATGCCGACTTCACGGCGGCCAGCCTGATCGGCACAAAACTCGCAAACGCCAAACTGGATAACGCCAACTTCTTTGGCGCGGATATGCAGGATATCGACCTCACCGGTGCCAGCCTTCGACGCGCCGATTTGCGCGGGGCATGCCTGCGCGGTGCCGATCTGTCCGGGGCCGACATGTTCGAGGCAGACCTGCGCGAAGGGGCCATTGCCGCCTCCGATGCCAAGCTGGGTTATCGCGTCCTTGAGGCCCGCAAACGCGCCGACACCGAGGCGCAGGGGGCCAATCTTTCGGGGGCCAACCTCCAACGCTCGCGCCTGACCGGCATCGTCGCCATAGCGGCCGATTTCACCGACGCAGTGATGAAAGACTGCAAGCTGGTACGGGCAAACCTTAAACAAGCTAGCTTCCGCGGCGCTGACCTCGCGGGTGCCGATCTTTCGGGTGCCGATCTGTCTGGAGCGGATATGTCGGGCGCTATTTTGGTCGGGGTGAAGTCGACCATGTGGCGCGCCGACGGGGCCAATATGGACGGGGCGCTGACCGATAAAGGCTCGTCTGCCGAACCCATCGCGGCCCTGCCCGCCGCCGATATGCTGCGTGTCCATGCCCAGTGGTGCGAGACGGGCGGTGCCGAGGGTCAGCCGTCGGTGTTCGATGGTGTCGACCTGCGGGTGCTGGGATCGATTGCGGGACTGAACCTGACGGCCCTTTCGGCAAAGGGCGCGGTCTTCTACGGACTGGATATGGAAGGTGTGCAGCTTCAAGGCGCACAGCTTGAAGGGGCCGATCTGCGCTCGGTAAACCTGCGCCGCGCCGATCTTCGCGGAGCCAGGCTGGCCGGTGCACGATTGAACGGTTCGGACCTGCGAGATGCCCAACTGGGGCCATTGCTGCTGGCGGCGGACCGATTGCTTCCTGCGGACCTGACAGGGGCCAATCTGCGCGGAACCGATCTGACGGGGGCGGACATGCGCCGTGCCAATCTGACGGATGCTGACCTTTCACGGTCCCGCATTGTTGATGCCCAACTGCGCGGGGTGAACCTCCGCCAGACCCGTATGGAAAGTTTGCGGGGAATGGACGCGCAGGCCTTGCGCGCGGCTGCCGAAGCCTGACCCTAGAAAAAAGGCGGCCCCTCCGAAGAGGGACCGCCCGTAAAGCAGGGGAGGAAGGTGCGGTTACGCGGCCTTCTTGGACTCGACCTTGCTTTCGATCAGGGTCGAACCGTCAGCGATCTCGATACGGCGCGGCTTGAGGGATTCCGGCAGTTCGCGCTGAAGTTCGATGGTCAGCAGGCCGTGGTTCAGAGCAGCACCCTTCACCACAACATAGTCGGCCAGCTGGAAGCGGCGCTCGAAGTCGCGCTCGGCAAGGCCACGATGCAGGAAGGTGCGCTGGACCGTCTCGTCCTGCGGAGCCTTCTTACCGGTCACGGTCAGCAGGTTTTCCTTGGCTTCGATTTCCAGCTCTTCCGGCGCGAAACCGGCGACAGCCAGCTCGATGCGATAGGCATCTTCGCCGGTGGTCTCGATGTTATAGGGCGGCCAGCCGTTTTCCTGGCTGGTGCGGGCGGCTGTTTCGATTTGACGGGCCAGACGATCAAAACCGACGGCGGTACGGAACAGCGGGGAAATGTCATAGGTACGCATCTGCATCCTCCTGAAAGGTCAGCAAGGTTGGGTGGCGCGGCGATTTTGCCCCGAGCCACATGAGGGATCAGCCAGAGCGAGCCTTTCTAGGCCTCGTTCGGACCGGAAGGCCCGTAAGCGGCACCTTCAATATGCAAGTTAGGAAGCCGTTTTTGTCGTTCAAGGGGTAAAACGACGTGATGCGGCCTTGCCGTAAGCGCGAAGCACCTTAACAATCGCGCCACGCCTTTTTGAACGCCGACACGGAGATCTCGATGCGACCGCTCGTCTTTGGTGCCTTGGCAGCCACCGTCCTGATTTCAGGATCGGCTATCGCGCAAACCGCCCCTACCGAATTTCCGGCCCAACTGCCCCACCGGCAGGGCTTGTCGATGGAAATGCCGAACGTGGGTGAGGACACCCAGCTTCAGGCTGCGATCGCCGCACCCACGCGCCCCGAGGCGGACAAGGCGCGCGACGTGTATCGTCATCCGATGGAGACCCTGACGTTCTGGGGCTTGCAGCACGGTCAGACCATCGTCGAGATCGAGCCGGGCCGCGCAGGATGGTGGCGCAATATTCTCGAGCCCTACGCCGCTGCGACCGGTGGGACCTATGTGGGCGTGAGCCGTCCGCTGGACGGCATGGGTGTCGAAGATGGCACGGCTGATATCGTAGTCGTGGCGCGCGCATTCCATAACTGGTCGCGCGATGGCCGCGTCGGCCCCTATCTTCAAGCCTTCTATAAGGCCTTGAAACCGGGCGGTGTGCTGGCCGTGGAGCAGCACCGCAGCGGCGAAGGTGTTGCGGTCGAAACGGTCGCTCCTACCGGTTACGTGCCCGAGAGCTGGGTGATCCGTATGGCGCGCGAGGCGGGCTTTGAACTGGATGCCCGCAGCGACCTGAACGCCAACTCCGCCGATGATCACGATCATCCCTTTGGTGTCTGGACCTTGCCGCCCATCCGCCGCTCCGAGCAGGATGGCCGTACTCTCACTGCCGAAGAGCGCGCTGCGTTCGATGCGATCGGTGAAAGCGACCGGATGACGCTTCGCTTCCGCAAACCCCTTACGGCCCAATGATGGCCTAATCGCTGTGCGAGAAGCGCGGCGAACACGACCTGACGTAAGTCTGTGGCCGGACTATCCGGCCATGGGCGGAGGAACTTTATGACCGTATGGACATCACGACGCCTGTTTCTTGGCGGGGCTGCCTCCAGCAGCCTGCTTCTGGTCGCGGGTTGCGGCCGCAAGAAGGAAGAGCAGGCACCGGCACCCGAGCCGGTCGTGGATGGTCCGCCCGAAAGTTCGTTGGAATGGGCCGTCGAAGGCTCGTGGCGCTCGACCGAGGACAAGGCCCGCGACCAGTGGCGTCACCCGATGGAAACGCTGCGCTTCTTCGGCTTGCAGCCGGCCATGAAGGTGGTCGAGTTCTGGCCGGGTGGCGGCTGGTACACGGACATTCTGGCTCCCTATATCGCCAAGGGCCGCGGCAAGCTCTTCGTCGCTGGCTTTGTCGAGGGCGAGGGTGCCGATCCCGCTCAGGTAGCGGTGAACAATGCTCTGAAGGCCCGACTGGACTCGAACCGTAAACTGTACGGTGATGTCGGCTTCACCCATTTCGGCGTCGGATCGGGGCCTGTGGTGGACGAGCCCGGTACTGCCGACATGGTCTTGTTCATGCGCTACATCCATGTGTGGATGGCGGCAGGTATTGCCGAAAAGGCCTTCGCGGATGCATTTGCCGCACTGCGTCCGGGCGGTATCCTCGGCATCGAACAGCACCGTTTGGGGCCGGACGAGGATCAGGACCCTGCAGCGGCCAATGGCTATGTGCAGGAAGGTTTCGTGCGCCAACTGGCTCAGGAGGCGGGCTTCGCCTTCGTCGAGTCCTCGGAAATTAACGCCAATCCCGACGATACCAAGGATCACCCCTTCGGTGTCGAGACCCTGCCCCCAACCCGCCGCTCTTCGGCACCGGGCGAGCCGCCGAACTTCGAGTTCGACCACAGCAAATATGACGCGATCGGCGAGTCCGACCGCATGACTCTCAAATTCAGGAAACCCGAGTGAGCCGCCAATCTCCGCTCTCCGCTCAAGCACCATTGATGGGAGTACCGGGGGCCAGCGCGCCTCCGGGTGGCGAAGCTGACTGGTTCCGCGGTGCGGGCGGACTACGCCTGCGCGCAGCCTTGTGGCACCCCAGTGTGCTGCAATCGAAAACGCCGCGCGGCACGGTGGTTCTTAGCCCGGGTCGCACCGAACCGATCGAGAAATACTACGAGCTGATCGGCAACTTCCTCGCGCGCGGCTTCTGCGTTCTGGCGCACGACTGGCGCGGTCAGGGGTTGTCGGCCCGGCTGTTGCCAGACCGGCTCAAGGGCCACGCCCGCGCAGTTGAAGAGTTTCTGGACGATTACGCCCGCCTGATGGACGCCTATGAGCAGCAGGCTCCCAAGCCGTGGATCATGGTCGGGCACTCGATGGGCGCAGCGCTCAACCTGCTGACGCTTGAAGGTGGCGACGACCGGTTCGCCGGTGCCCTGCTATGTAGCCCCATGCTGCGCATTCGCACCGGCAAGCGTTCGATGTGGTCGGTCAAACTGGCTGTGCGCTGGGCGCTGCGTAACGGCAAGGGCGGCGACTATGTGCTCGACAATGTGGATGACCCCTTCATTCACACCTTCGATGACAATGCTCTGACGTCGGACGCGACCCGCTACGGCCTCTGGCAGCAGCAGATTTTTGCCTGTCCGCATTTGGCAATCGGCGGCCCGACCTGGGGTTGGCTGGGCTTTGCGCTGGACGCAGGCGAACGGGCTCTCAAGTCGCGGGCCCTGAAGTCGGTGAAGGTACCGGTTTGCGTCGTACAGGCCGGTGAAGACACGGTCGTCTGGAAGCAAACCGCGCGTTGGGCCGCCCGTCGCCTTGGTCGGGGGCGCTATGTTGAGGTCCCTTCGGCCAAGCACGAAGTCATCATGGAAGTCGACGAGCATCGTGCTGTTTTCCTGAGAGAATTTGACGAGCTAGCTGACTATTTGGCCCCTTAGGCCACTTTTCGGGGCCGTTGAACACCGCGCGAAAAATTCGCTCAGGTGATACGAATGGTCTTGATTAGGACGCTTAAAGGGGTCAAATCACTCGCGTCGATATCTCTGCGTAACGCCCTTTTCTTCTTTGCGACGCATTGAGATCTGCCGTTTCCCTAGACCCGACGGGCCCGAAGAATAGTTCTCCGCGCTCAACCCACTGGAGGTCATAAAATGGCTAACGGCACCGTAAAATGGTTTAACTCCACCAAAGGCTACGGCTTTATCGCTCCGGACGCTGGTGGCAGCGACGTGTTCGTGCACATCTCGGCAGTTGAAGCTGCTGGTCTGCGCGGCCTGAACGACGGTCAAGCAGTCTCGTACGAGCTGGAAACCGATCGCCGCAGCGGCAAGGTTTCGGCCGGTCAACTGCAAGTTCTCTAACTTGCACTGACGCTGAACGATAAAGGGCCGTCCCGGGAAACCGGGGCGGCCTTTTTTTATGCCCGCTGTCGGTCGCGCATAGAAAAAGGGCGCGCCTTAGCGAGCCCTTCTCCTTCGTAGCCTTGGCGCCCGATCAGGCGTCGACGGCGGCATCCAACGCGTTGGCCTGGATGAACTCGCGACGCGGCTCCACCACATCGCCCATCAGCTTGGCGAACAGGTCGTCTGTTTCGTCGGCGTGCTCGACCTTGACCTGCAGCAGGGTGCGGGCGTTCACGTCCAGCGTGGTTTCCCAGAGTTGCTCGGGGTTCATTTCGCCCAGACCTTTATAGCGCTGGATGGCGATGCCCTTCTTGCCAGCGTCCAGAACGGCGGCCAGCAGGTCGAGAGGACCGCGTACCGTTACCGTCTTGTCCTTGCGGCGGAAGATGGCCGGCTTTTCAAACAGCTTGTCGAAGGCCACAGCGCGTTCGCCCAGACGACGGGCGTCCATCGAACGGCCGAGGATTTCGTCCAGAACGATGGTCTCGCTGACCGCGCGGCGAACGCGGGTGAAAGCCACACCGCCCTGTTCGGCCAGAGCGCCGGACCACGGACCGTCGCCCTCTTCGTTGTAGAGGTTCAGACGCAGCGCGGCCTGTTCAGCACGGGTCAGCAGTTCGCCATTGGCTTCGTCGAACAGGCCCGCCAGAGCGCCCTGTTCAATGGCGAAGGCCGGAGCACGTGCGGCCAGACGGTCCACGCCCGCCTTGAACGCCTTGGCCTCGCGGACCAGTTCCTGCAGATCCATACCCGCGCGGACTTCGCCCGACCCGGTTTCCAGCGTGGCGTCGGCGCAGCCTTCCTCGATCAGATAGGCGTCCATTTCGGCCTGATCTTTCACGTAGCGGTGCTGCTTGCCCTTGGAGACCTTATAGAGCGGCGGCTGGGCGATGTAGATGTGCCCGCGCTCGATCAGTTCCGGCATCTGGCGATAGAAGAAGGTCAACAGCAGCGTACGAATGTGCGCACCGTCGACGTCAGCATCGGCCATCAGAATGATTTTGTGGTAGCGCAGCTTGTCGGCGTTGAAGTCATCGCGGCCAATGCCGGTGCCAAGCGCGAGGATCAGCGTGCCGATGGTGTCGGACGACAGCATGCGATCAAAGCGGGCGCGCTCGACGTTCAGGATCTTACCACGCAGCGGCAGAACGGCCTGGTTCTCACGGTTACGCGCCTGTTTGGCCGAGCCACCTGCGGAGTCACCCTCCACGATGAACAGTTCGGACTTGGCCGGATCGCGTTCCTGACAGTCTGCCAGCTTGCCGGGAAGCGAGCTGATTTCCAGCACCGATTTACGGCGGGTCAGGTCGCGGGCCTTGCGGGCGGCTTCACGGGCAGCTGCAGCTTCGATGATCTTGGAGACGATCATCTTGGCCTCGGTCGGATGCTCTTCGAACCACTCCGACAGACCTTCCGAGCAGAGGTTTTCTACGGCCGGACGCACTTCGGACGAGACCAGTTTGTCCTTGGTCTGCGAGCTGAATTTGGGGTCCGGCACCTTGACCGAAAGGACGCAGGTCAGGCCTTCGCGGGCGTCTTCGCCGCTCGGATTGACCTTTTCCTTTTTGGCCGCGCCAGCCTTGTCGATGTAGCTCGACATCACGCGCGTCAGAGACGCACGGAAGGCCGACAAGTGGGTGCCGCCGTCACGCTGCGGGATGTTGTTGGTGAAGCACAGCATTGTCTCGTGGTAGCTGTCGTTCCACCACAGGGCGAGATCCAGTTCGATGCCGTCCTTCTGACCGCGAATGACAATGACGTCTTTCAGGATCGGGGTCTTGGACTTGTCGAGGTGGCGCACGAAAGCTTCGACGCCGCCCTCATAGTGCAAGACGCTCTCGACCGGCTCGGCCAGTCGGTCGTCGCGCAGTTTGATCAAAACACCGGAGTTCAGGAACGCCAGCTCGCGCAGGCGGTGTTCCAGAGTTTTGAAATCGAAGTCGATGAAGCTGAAGGTCGTCACCGACGGATAGAAGGTGACTTCGGTGCCGGTCAGGAGCTGGCCGGCCTTGGCACCTTCGGTGCGCACCGGCGCGTCGCCGACAACTTCCAGCGACTTGACGGTGTCGCCGCGCTCGAAGCGCATGAAATGCTTTTTGCCATCGCGATAGATGACCAGTTCGAGATAGTCCGACAGGGCGTTCACAACCGAAACGCCCACGCCGTGCAGACCACCCGAAACTTTGTACGAGTTCTGGTCGAACTTACCGCCGGCGTGCAGCTGGGTCATGATGACCTCGGCGGCGGAGACGCCTTCTTCCTCGTGAATGCCCACCGGAATGCCGCGACCGTTATCGGTCACGGTGCACGAGCCATTGGCATTCAGGGTAACGGTGACCAGATCGGCGTGACCCGCAAGGGCTTCGTCGATGGCGTTGTCCACCACCTCATACACCATGTGGTGCAGACCCGAACCGTCATCCGTGTCACCGATATACATGCCGGGGCGCTTGCGCACGGCATCCAGGCCTTTGAGAACCTTGATGGAATCGGCGCCGTACTCTGGCGCGGGAGCAGTCTGTTCGGTCATGAAAACGTCGGCTCAGGGTCCGGGGGTCGGACGGGGAAAAGGCGGCGGCTCGGCCGCCATTCCGAAGGCGCAAATCAGCGCGCTCCGAAGTCTCCAACATATAGGATTTTTCCGGCAAAAAGCCAGCTTTTGACGCCGTTTAGGCCGCGAAATCCCCGTGGCTCGACGGGGGCTGGCCACCGAGGCCGTCGGGGCCGATCGCCACGAACTGAGCCCGCCCTTCCAGCGCCGAAAACAGGGGACGTTCGGTACCGGTCATAAAGGCTTGCAGGCCCAGTGCTTCGATCTCGTCGAACAGGGCCGCGCGACGGTTCTCGTCGAGGTGGGCCGGTGCCTCGTCCAGCAAAAGAACGGGTTTGGCGATCCCTTCGGCCAGACGCGCGGTCTGGGCCAGAATGAGGTTCAGCACCAGCGCCTTTTGCTCGCCGGACGATCCTTCGGCGGCGGGGCGGTTCTTTTCGCGGTGGATGGCCGTCAGGTCGGTACGGTGCGGGCCGAACAGGCTGCGGCCCGCGGCACCATCGCGCGTGCGGGCACGGGCAAAGCCTTCGCCCAGCATGGACAGGATGTCGGCCTCGTCGGCACCCTCGCGCGCCATCTGTTCGGCAGGCCCCTCCAGCCCCAGATCTGCCAAGGGGAAGGGGCGGTCGGCACGGGCGTCGATGCCTTCCTGCAAGGCGGTTAGGGCTGACACGCGCGCGATGGCGGCGCGGGCACCGGCCTCGGACAGGCGGGCCTCCAGCGCGTCCAACCACAGGGGATCGGGCACCTGATTTTCATGGGTCAGCAAGCGGATGCGCTCGCGCAGGGCCTTCTCATAGTTGGAGATGGTGGCCGCATGGTCGGGATAGGCCGCAAACACCAGTCGGTCGAAGAACTTCAGGCGGTCGGCGCGGGCATCGGAGAACAGGCGGTCCTGCTCCGGCGTGGCCCAGACGGGGCGTAAGTGTTCCAGCATCCGGCCGGGGGCTGCCGTTTCCCCATCGATGCGCACGATGCGGCGGGCCGAGGGACCCATGGTCTGGATTCCAGTGCCGATCTTTACCTCACCGTCGGCGGTGTCCAGCGTGGCGGCTACGCCCCATGCACGGCCCACAGCCTCGCCTGGCTCGCGTCGACCCATCTCGGCAGCGGTCGCCCCGCGCAGGCCTTTGCCGGGAGTCAGCAAGCTGATGGCCTCAAGCAGATTGGTCTTGCCCGACCCGTTCGGCCCGAACAGCACCACGGTCCCGCCGGACAGGTCCAGACGGGCGGCGCTGTAGGAGCGGAAGTCCGTAATGGCGAGGGAAGAAATCAAACGCGTCAACAAGGTCGTGGCACCGGAGGGCCTGATCCGGTCAGGACAGCCTATAGCCCAAGCGCGCGCCCCCTCACAAATGCGCAGGCTCTAGGGCGCAGTCGCCCGGATCCATTCCGCCAGACAAGCTGCCTTGCTGGAAGCGTTAATCCCCGCCTCCTGTCCTTTGCTGCGGATGCCTAGTCCTGCCGCTGCAAAGCGATGGCTGATAGTGATGGCTCCTTGGCGTTTGTTTGCTTTGCGATAGCGCGCAATCAAAGTGGCAAAGGGCGGAGAAACGATCTCTTTGCTGTCAATAATGTCGCGCCGGTCAATCGTCCGTGGGCGGCCCCACACCGGGCGAATGGTCAACGCATGTTCGGTGAGGCTCACACGATGCGGACGGCTCAGTCCTATTAGACCGAACAGAGCCGGCGGGGTGCAGACAAGCAGCAGGATGCCGGCAATAACCGGTGCCCCACTGGCGAAAACCATAGAGGGCGGAACAAGGCTACAGGCGATGATCAAGCCGTATTCGAACCTGCTCGTTTCGAACTGTTGGACCACGCTGTCCCCCTTATACAACCTCCAGAATGATCGGATGGTCGAGGCAAATAGTAAACCTGTGGGAAGCAGACGCGTGTCCGATTTCGGATTTAGAGGCGCGGGGGCGAACGGAATTTTGATCGGACGCTTTGTGGGGGGGAGGAGACAATCATGAACGACATTCACCATCGCCCCCGGCCGCCCTATGGCATCATCGCGGTTGTATCGGCTTTCTTGATAGGCGAACTGTTGCTGCTGATCCGGATGGGATCGGACATCTTGTTCTGATGGTCGCGCGATGAGCGAGACCGTCGCCAACATAGTCGGGACCGCCGCGGCTATCTGTTCCAACACCAGTTTTGCACCTCAAGCCATCAAGATCTGGAAGGCGCGCGATGCATCGGCCGTCAGCCTTAAGACCTATTCGTTGACAGTGACGTGTTTTGCGCTGTGGGTTATCTACGGGGTGATAACTGAGGCTTGGCCGGTGACATTTGCGAACAGCTGTGCCTTGGTGATGGCGGTCATCGTGTTGACGATGAAATGGAAGTTCCGCGACAGCAAAAAGGCCCGCCCGGACGTACCGGACGGGCCCTAATAGGTCTTGCGCTGGCGACTTAAACGCGCAGCGGCATCAGCACGTACTGTACGCCGACGTCGGCCGGATCGAGCACCAGTGTGGGGCTGGCGGCGTCGGCGAATTTGAAGCTGGCGATTTCGCCGGTGATCTGACCTGCGACGTCCAGCAGGTAGCGGGCGTTGAAGCCGATTTCGAACGGCTCGTCGGAGTAGCCGATTTCGACTTCTTCCTCGGCCTGACCGGCTTCCATGTTGCGGACGGTCAGTTTCACGCGGTCGTTGTCGAAGGCTAGTTTCACCGAGCGGCTCTTTTCAGCCGAGATGGTGGCCACACGGTCAACGGCCTTGGCGAACAGGCTGTTGTCGATGTCGGCGGTGCGCTCGTTACCCTTGGGGATGACGCGCAGATAGTCAGGGAAGGCACCGTCGATGACCTTGGAGGTCAGGCTGGCTTCACCGAACTCGAAACGGATTTTCTGGGCCGAGACCTGAACCTCGACCGGACCTGCGCCATCGTCCAGCAGACGACGGACCTGATCCACGGTCTTGCGCGGGACGATTACGCCCGGACCGCCTGCGGCACCTTCGGGCGCAGGGGTCTCGGCCAGTGCCAGCCGGTGACCATCGGTGGCCACAGCACGCAGCAGCGGAATGCCGCCGTCTGAGACGGTGTGCAGGTACAGGCCGTTCAGATAATAGCGCGTTTCTTCGGTCGAGACGGCAAAACGGGTCTTGTCGATAAGGCGAGCCAAGTCTTCCTTAGGCAGCGTGTAGCGTGCGCCCGAGGCTTCATTCGACATGACGGGGAAGTCGCCTGCGGGCAGGACCGGCAGGTTGAACTTGGAACGACCGGCGGCCACGACCAGACGAGGATCATCACCCGAATAGGTCAGGCTGACTTCGGCACCGTCCGGAAGTTTGCGGACGATTTCGTACAGGGTGTGAGCTGGAGCCGTGATTTGACCCTCGACGTTCACCTGTGCCTCGGCTTCGTCGACCATTTCCATGTCGAGATCGGTCGCGGCAAACGACAGACGGTCACGACCAGCGGTCAGCAGCACGTTCGACAGGATCGGAATAGTGTTGCGGCGCTCGACCACGCTCTGAACATGCCCAAGAGCTCTCAGAAGTGCGGAACGTTCGATGGTCAGTTGCATGTGGTCTCGCCCGGGTGCGGGCCTGACTGGCGCCGCCAATTGACTATGGGTGAAAAGTCTAGCGCATTGAGCGGGCTGAGCAATGGTCGAGTGCAAATCGCAGCCATATTCCCCGATCTCCACAGCCCTGACCGGCTAAAATGGCTGTGTTCACGCCTGTCGCGGATCTCGGACTGCAACATTGGATCACGGCCTTGCAACTCAGCAGTGCGCAGAGGCGTATTGTCGATGCCACGGTCAGCGTCGACCAGAGGTGGTCGCAGGGGAAGTGGTATGATTTTAGTCGCGTTGCTCTCGACGATGGTCCTGACACAGGATGTATCGGCCAAAGACCGAGTGATCGACGAAGCCAAGGCGCTGGGTAAGACCTTGGTCAAGGCGCAGATTTGTTATGCTGCCGGAGGTTTGCAAATGGGGCAGCCAGGGGCGCAAAACCGCATCGATACCTTTCTCATGCGCGCAGAGCAGGCTGGACTGACGCCGATCGAGGTCAAGCGCGAGATCGAAAATGCGACAATGTTCGAGATGGCCGCGCTCGTGTCTGTATCCGGCGTCGATCTGGATCGCCCCGATATTCGCCAGGCTTTCGCCGACGCGGGTTTGGCGGACTATGACCAACAAGCTTGCGAAGAGGCGGTGGCAGAGGAGCCGGACCTGTTCGGGCCGGTAGTGGGTGCGAGGTGAACCGATAGGTCTCGACCCAGCAAAGAAAAACGGCCCGGAAATCCATCCGGGCCGTTTTGTTTTTTAGCCGCGAAGCTTGCGGGTGAGAGCTTCGACGTCGCGGGCGATTTGTTCATCCTGCGACAGCATTTCCTCGATCTTGCGCACACCGTGCAGGACGGTCGTGTGGTCACGGCCACCGAAGCGACGACCGATGTCCGGATAGGAACGGGTCGTGTGCTGCTTGCACAGATACATGGCGATCTGGCGCGGGCGGGCGATGGCGCGGGTGCGGCGCTCGCTCAGCAGATCGGCTTGTTTCAGGTTGAAGTGCTCGGCGACGGTCTTCTGGATCTCGTCGACGGTGATGCGACGCTCCGGACCACCACGCATCTGGGTGCCCAGCAGGGTCTGCACTTCTTCAACGGTCAGGGTGGCCATACGTGCACCGGCCACAGCGGCCAGGGTGTTCACGGCACCTTCGAGTTCGCGCATGGAGCCCGGAGTGCGGTCAACCATGTGCTCGAGAACTTCGGGACGGGCTTCGCCAGAGACGACACCCAGCTTGGCCAATGCGCGCAGACGGCTTTGGGCCACCGACACCTTGAGAGTGCGGTCAGCGGCTTCGACCGGGCAGGTCAGGCCAGCAGCAAGGTGGCTGCGCAGACGCGGCTCGATATCGGTCAGGGCAACCGGAGCGCGGTCAGCCGACAGTACGATACGCTTACCGTCCTCGATCAGCGAGGTCAGGGTGTTCAGCAGTTCTTCCTGGGTGGAAGCCTTGCCGCCCACGAACTGGACGTCGTCGATCAGCAGCATGTCGGCCGAACGCAGGCTTTCTTTAAAGGCTGCGGTGGCGCGGTCCTGCATGGCGCGCACAAAGGTCGACAGGAAACGCTCGGCGGTCAGGTAGATGACCTTGGCGTCCGGACGCAGGCGCTGGGCTTCCCAGGCGATGGCGTTCAGCAGGTGGGTCTTGCCGTAGCCATACGGGCCGCAGAAGAACACCGGATTGAAGTGACCATCGGCCCACGAGGCAACCTGTTTGGCGATGGCCAGGGCAAAGGCGTTGCCGTGACCTTCAACGAAGGTCTCGAAGGTTAGGCGGTCTTGCAGGCCAGCCGCACGAACAGCGCGGGCGCTGTCAGCCGACGGTGCAAAAGCCGGAGCCACAGGCGCAGCCGGAGCGGCGGCGATGCTGATGGAGTTCAGGCGCGGCACTTCGCGTGCCGACGACGGAAGGATGGAGCCGCACTCGGCGCGGCAGCGAACGTCCAAACGGCGCGACAGGCCGTCCAGGCCCAGCCACAGCTCGTTCATACGACGCAGTGCGTTTTGACGAACCCAGTCCCGCGCATAGGCGGTGGGGGTTACCAGTATCAGATTGCCTTGAGCATCCACGCGTACCGCCGAAGGGGCGATATAGGAGCTGAACGGGCCATCACCGATTTCCGCCTTCAAGCGGTCTGCAGCCTCATTCCAGATACGATCTGGATCGGTCATCTGCCCCATAGCAACGCCCCCGATCATTATAGAGTCACCCGCCAAAAATGTTTTATCGTTCACCGTTGCAGCGCGACTTCAGGAGCTGACATCAGGGACGACTTCTCCTGTCACGCCAAACCGAGGTTAGGCGCGTGGGGTCGTTCTCACAGACAGACATCTCCGCCGAGGGAAACCTTTGATTTCCCTCGTCTTCATCCTTGGGGATGGAAGTGCGTTACCCCTTGAACTTACTCAGCGCGCCGCGGGAATCAACGCAGATTCGAGTCGCGAATTGCACTTAAATTTGTTGACTCGCGCAAACCCCCGTCGGGCCTAGAGAAAAGGGATTTTTTTGCTCTGACAGGGTCGAAAAATGTTCCGCGCAGAACACAGCGCGCAGCAAGAAGGCGAGGCACCTGCTGGCACCTCGCCTTTGAAATCGTTCGATTTTCTTGCAACACCCGTAATGCGGGTATTTAAATTTCGTCTAAAAATTGAGGCGGAGCAATCGCTTAAGAACTGCTCCGCTCAGAGACGAGATTTAGGCTGCCGACAGCTTCTTCAGCTGGGCGGCCAGACGGCTGACTTTACGCGAGCCGGTGTTCTTGTGAACCACGCCCTTCGAGACAGCGCGCATCAGTTCCGATTGAGCGGTGATGAAAGCAGCCTTGGCAGCTTCAGCGTCACCACCGGTGACTGCTTCTTGGAACTTACGCAGGTAGGTACGCACGCGGGTGCGGCGGGCCTTATTCACTTCGGTCCGCGCTTCGATCTTGCGGATCGCCTTGCGGGCGCCGGCGTTGTTAGCCATTTGAAAAACCTTCGAACGATATGCGCCACGAACCTGAAGGCCCACGGCGATGAAATCTTTAGAGCGCGCGGCTATAGCGGAAACCCGTTTATTGGTCAACGCAATGCGGCTCGAATTGAGTCGGGACGGGGATTCAAGTCCCCGGTTCCCGACAACTGTGGACGAGCTTAGCGGCTGGTGAAAGCCGGCTTACGCTTTTCGATGAAGGCCGCCATGCCTTCCTTCTGGTCCTCGAAAGCGAACATCGAGTGGAACAGACGGCGTTCGAACTGCAGACCCTGTGACAGGGTGGTTTCGAACGCGGCGTTGACCAGTTCCTTGTTGGCGATCACGGCCAGCGGCGACTGCGAGGCGATCTTGGCGGCAGCCTTGCGGGCTTCATCCAGCAGTTCCTCGCCGGGCACAATGCGCGACACCAGACCGGCACGCTCAGCCTCGGCAGCGTCCATCATGCGGGCGGTCAGGCACATGTCCATGGCCTTGGCCTTGCCGACAGCGCGGGTCAGGCGCTGGGAGCCACCGATGCCCGGAGCCACGCCGAGGTTGATCTCCGGTTGGCCGAATTTGGCCGTGTCGGAGGCGATGATGAAGTCGCACAGCATGGCCAGTTCACAGCCACCGCCCAGCGCATAGCCGGATACAGCCGCGATGATCGGCTTGCGGAAAGCGGCGACGCGGTCGTGCGCACGGGCGAAGAAGTTTTCCAGATACATCTGGGCATACGACTTGTCCGACATCTCCT
Source organism: Brevundimonas pishanensis (assembly GCF_022750635.1). Lineage (GTDB taxonomy): Bacteria > Pseudomonadota > Alphaproteobacteria > Caulobacterales > Caulobacteraceae > Brevundimonas > Brevundimonas pishanensis. The sequence continues at coordinate 509,149 of NZ_JAJKBG010000001.1, forward strand.
TGATGTCGGCCCCTGCGGCAAAGGCCTTGGCCGAACCGGTCAGAACAACAGCGCGGATGCTGTCATCGGTGGCTGCGGCTTCGAGGAAGTCGCCCAGTTCGCCCAGCAGTTGCGAGTTTAGGGCGTTGAGTGCCTCGGGGCGGTTCAGGGTAACGATCGCGTAGCCGTCGGCGTGACGTTCGATCAGCAGGGTGGAATAGGCGTCGGCCACAGGTGGCTCTCCTTATTCATACAGGTATGGGCGATGGTTTAGCCCGTCCGTCGGATGGCTCAAACCGGTTTGTCGCGTGTGTGGCGTTCAGCCTTTTTGGCAGCGAGGGCAGAAGAAGGTCGAACGGCCGCCCTGAACGATGCGTTCGATCACGCCCTTGCAGTTCTCGGTGCGGCAAGGTTCGCCCTCGCGGCCATAGACGTCAAAGCTATGCTGGAAATAGCCCTGTCCGCCCTCGGCGTTGGCGAAGTCCTTGAGCGTGGAGCCGCCCGCGAGGATGGCATCGTTCAGAACATTGCGGACTTCTGTCGCCAAACGCTCCAGCTTTGGCTTTGAAACAGCTCCTGCCGCGGTCGTCGGAGAAAAACGCGAACGGTAAAGTGCCTCGCACACATATATATTGCCCAGACCGGCGACGATCTTCTGGTCCAGCAGACTGACCTTGATGTTCTGTTTGCGGCCCTTGAGGGCCTCGGCCAGATGGCTGGCGGAGAAGCTGTTGCCCAACGGCTCGGGGCCCAGACCTTTGAACCACGGATGGGTCTCCACCTCATCGGTCGGGATCAGACCCATAAAGCCAAAGCGACGGGCGTCGGCGTAACCCAGACGGGTGAGGACGCCTCCCTTGTCCGCACAGGCGACGAAATGCTCGTGGGGACCTTGGGTGGGCACCACATCTTCAAACGTACCCAATGGATCTCCGTCCAGCGTGAACCGGCCGGTCATGCCCAGATGGGTGACCCACGTCTCACCGGTGGACAATGGCATCAGCAGGTATTTGGCGCGGCGATCCACCTTCAGGACGGTGGCACCGTTCAGACGCTCTACGAACCTTTCGGGAAAGGGAAAGCGCAGGTCGGGCCGGCGGTGGAGGGTCTGCTTCAGGGTCGCGCCTTCCAGCACGGGCGTCAGGCCACGTCTAACGGTCTCGACCTCTGGCAACTCGGGCATGGCTTCTCCTTGGTTGGCTGAAACCTAGTGTGCCTGCGGGCCAGGGTGAAGCGACCACTGCATATTGGATTGTCACTGCGACATTTTCGCGGTTAGCGTGTTTTCACAACCCGACCCGGCAAGGGGCACGGGATCAAGGATTATATCCATGACGACACCCACTGGCGGGGATGCGTCCCGCCCCTCGGGCAAGCGGATCGAGCTGACTATCCGCGCCCTCATTCTTGGCTGTTTGCTGGCGGTCGTGTTTACCGCCGCCAATACCTATCTGGGTTTGAAAGTCGGCCTGACATTCGCCTCGGCCATTCCCGCAGCCGTTATTTCAATGTCCCTGTTGAGGGCGTTCAAAGGCTCGACCATCTGGGAAAACATGACGGTCCAGACCGTGGCGTCCGTCGGCGGAGCCATGAGCTCCATCATCTTCGTCCTGCCCGGTCTGGTGATGATCGGATGGTGGATGAATTTCCACTTCTGGGAGTCATTTGCCATCTGCGCCCTGGGCGGGATTCTCGGGGTTACCTTCTCCATCCCGCTTCGCCGCACTCTCGTGACCAAGGGCGACCTGCCCTATCCCGAGGGCGTGGCAGCGGCAGAGGTTCTGAAAGTCGGCTCTCCCGGTGAGGGCCAGACCGAGGAGGCTGTGCGCGAGAACAAGTCCGGTCTCTGGATTGTGATCGGCGGGGCTATCGCCTCGGCTTTCTTTGGCTATCTGGCCGCCGCCAAGGTGTTCGCCGAGCAGACGGCCGCCTTCTTCAAACTGCCTGCTGCTCTGGGTGGTGGCGCGACGGGCTTTGGTTTCTCGATGCAGTTCGCCCTTCTGGGTGCGGGTCACCTGATCGGTCTGGCTGTGGGGCTGACCCAGCTGCTGGGCCTAATCCTCGCATGGCTTGTCTTTGTGCCCGTGCTGACGTCGCAAGGCTTTATGGACTGGTCGGCAGCCCATGGCTTGGCCTCGGTTGCCAGCACGGTGCCTGCCGGAAGCAGCGCGCAGGATCTTGCCATGGCGGTATGGTCCAAAGAGGTGCGTTTCATCGGCGCAGGGGTGATCGGCGTTGCTGCGATCTGGACCCTCGCCAAGCTTGCGGGCCCTCTGGTCTCGGGTCTGGCTTCGGCCTTTGCCGCACAGGACAAGCGCAGCCATGGCGAGGCGTTGGACCTGACCGAGCAGGATATCCCGATCAAGACGGTCGGCCTGCTGTCGCTGGTGTCACTGGTCGGCATTGCCATCTTGCTGGCGCTGTTTGCCCAAGGCACCTCATTGGCAGGACAGTCGGTTCTGCTGGTGGTGGGCGGTCTGGCTTACGTCGTTGTCGTCGGCTTCGCGGTAGCGGCTATCTGCGGCTACATGGCGGGCCTTATCGGGTCGTCCAACAGTCCGGTTTCCGGTGTCGGCATTCTGGCTATTCTGGCGTCATCCTTGCTTATGCTGGGTGTCCTGGCGATTTCGGGCGTTCCGGCCGATCCGTCGGTAATCGCCTTTGCGCTGGTGGTAACCTCGGTCGTCTTCGCCGTCGCGGTTATCTCCAACGACAACCTGCAAGACCTCAAGACCGGCCAGTTGGTCGAAGCCACTCCGTGGCGCCAACAGACCGCACTTATCGTCGGTGTGGGCGCGGGTGCTCTGGTGATCCCGTTCGTGCTGGATATGATGAACCAGGCCTTCGGGTTCGAGGGCGGCCCGCCGGCCATCGTCTCGGGTGCCCAACCGTTGGCCGCCCCGCAGGCGACGCTGATCTCGGCGCTGGCCAAGGGTGTCATCAGCGGCGATCTGCGCTGGGATCTGATCGGCGTGGGCGGTCTGATCGGTGTAGTCATCATCCTGATCGACATCGCCGTGCGCAAAGCCAGCAACGGCCGTTACAGCGTACCGCCACTGGCAGCGGGCATCGGCGTCTATCTGCCGGCCTATGTCACGACCATGCTGGTTATCGGTGCGGTGTGCGGCTGGCTGTATGAGCGCGCCATTGCTTCTACGCGCTTTGCGGCCGTTGGTCGTCGCATGGGCGTATTGCTCGCATCGGGCCTGATCGTGGGTGAAAGCCTGTTCGGCGTTCTGACGGCCGCAGTGATCGTGGGCAGCCGCAACGAGGCTCCGTTTGCCCTTATCGGCGAAGGTGGCGCATGGCCGGCCATGTGGGCGGGCTTGATCGCCTTTGCGGCGCTGACGTTGGCGCTCTATCGCTGGACGTTGAAACGCTCGGCCAAGGTCTAAGGACCTTAAAGCGCGGCGACAAAAGCCTCCGCTGCCCGGCTCATGCCCCGTTCGTGGTGGCGCAGTCGGTAAAAGGGCCGCTCGGGTAACTCCAGTGGCAGTTGAACCAGCCGTCCGGCCTCGATCAGGGGTCGGGCGGCCAGTTCAGATATCGCGGTGACCATCTGTCCCGCCCCGACTGCCGTCAGAATGGCTTCGTTCGACGGCAGTGTCAGTTCCACCCTCAGATCGGTCGGAGTTATGCCCGAGGGGAGATGGGCTTCGAACTCGCTTCGGGTGCCTGATCCGGTTTCGCGCAATGCCCAATCCAGTGACTTGATGTCTGTTGCCGATAAGATTCCGGTACGACCCGAAAGGGGATGATCCGGACCGGCTACGACGATCAGTCGGTCAGACCCCACCGCAATCCGTTCGATGCGGGCGGCCTCTTCCTCGCCTTCGATCAGTCCGATCTCGGCTTCGCTGTTCAGAACGGCTTCAATGACATTGTGGGTGTTGCCGATGCGCAGTTCCAGCGCGATGCCCGGATACTGCTTTTTGAAAGCCGACATCCTCTGTGGCAGCCAGTAAGCGCCGATGGTCTGGCTGGCCCACAGCCGCAGCCTGCCGCGCATTAACCCGCCCAGATCCTCCAGCAGCATTTGAGCATCATTCGCCCGTGCCAGTACCGCGCGCGCCTCCGGCAGGAAGGCTTCGCCCGCACTATTAAGCGTCAGCCCGCGCCCCACGCGGTCAAACAGCCGCGTACCGTGCCTAGTTTCCAAAGCTGTCACCGCGGCGCTGACCGCTGACTGGGTCAGGTTCAGGTCGCGGGCGGCCCTGGTCATATGTAACCGCTCGGCGACGGCCACGAAGATGCGCAACTGTTCCAGTGTCATCTGATATTGATCGATCAAAGCGATTATTAAGTCAAAAACTATGCATTAGATCGATTGATGGTGCGGCGCGATAAGGGCCCATGGCTCATATCAACCCTGCCGTATCCAACCGCGTCAGCATCCCCCAGCTCGACCACTCGGCGAAGTTGGTCCCCGGCGTTCTGCTGTCGGGGGCGGTCGCGCTTGTCGCCTATGGCCTTCAGCGAGCCGAGCTGGCGGTGGTCGGCTTTGCGTGGATCGAGGCGTTGGTACTGGCGATCCTGCTGGGTGCAGCGATGCGCCTTGTGTGGACGCCCTCGCAGCGCTGGATGCCTGGCATCAGGTTCAGTGCCAAGACCCTGCTCGAGGTCGCCGTGGCCTTGCTGGGTGCGACCGTATCGGGGGCGGCGGTCCTGGCGTTAGGACCGTGGCTGCTGCTGGCCATTGTCGGTGTGGTGGCAGTGGCTATTGTCGGAGGCTATGTGATTGGCCGTGCCTTTGGACTGCCCCATGCCATGGCGCTGTTGGTGGCATGCGGCAATGCAATCTGCGGCAACTCGGCCATTGCCGCTATCGCGCCTATTATCGAGGCCGAGGGCGAGGACGTGGCCGCAGCCATCGGCTTCACCGCCGTCCTCGGCATCGCCGTGGTTCTTCTGGTGCCGGTTGTCGGCGCGGCTCTGGGGTATCAAGCGACGGGCGTCGGCGTCTTGGCAGGTTTGACCGTCTATGCTGTTCCGCAAGTACTGGCCGCCGCGGCCCCTGCAGGCACCGCCGCCATACAGACGGGTGCGGTGGTAAAGTTGGTGCGTGTGCTCATGCTTGGGCCGGTGTCGCTGGTGCTGGGCCTGATGCACGCCCGCAGACATACTGCCATCGAAGGCAAGTCCAGCCGTCCGCGCCTGTCGCAACTGGTGCCGTGGTTCATCGTGGTCTTTCTGATCCTGATGGCCCTTCGCTCGATGGGATGGGTTCCGGCGTCGGTACTGGTGCCTTTGGATCACGGTGTGACGGCAATGACTCTGATGGCTATGGCGGCTCTGGGGCTGATGGTGGACCCGCGTGCTGTCGCCAAGGCAGGCCCGCGTGTTGCGGCTGTAGCAGGCATTTCCGCCCTTATGATCGCCGCTCTGGCCATAGGAACGATTGAACTTTTGGGTATGGGTTGAACGAACGGTTCGCCGATGAAGCGCTTCGCTGGATGATCGCTGCTCTGGTCTTTTGGCCCGCAGAGTTGTAAGAGGCCCCCGAAATCCTTCCCACATCTGCAGCTAGTTTGCAGCGGCACGGGCTACCCGTGGCCGAACACAGTCCGCCCGAGCCCGAAATAATGAATCTACGTAACGTCGCAATTATCGCACACGTTGACCACGGCAAAACAACCCTGGTTGACGCTCTTCTCGCCCAGTCGGGTGTCTTCCGCGCCAACGAGGCGACCACGGAACGCGCCATGGACTCCAACGACCAAGAGCGCGAACGCGGCATCACCATTCTCGCCAAGTGCACCTCGGTGCTGTGGAACGGCAAGGCTGGCGAAACCCGCATCAACATCATCGACACCCCGGGTCACGCCGACTTCGGCGGTGAAGTTGAACGCATTCTCGGCATGGTGGATGGCTGCGTCATCCTCGTCGACGCCGAAGAAGGCGTCATGCCGCAAACCAAGTTCGTTCTGACCAAGGCCCTGCGTATGGGCCTGCGTCCGATCCTGTGCATCAACAAGGTTGACCGCGCACACGCCGATCCGGACCGCGTTCTGAACGAAACCTTCGACCTGTTCGCCGCTCTGGGTGCCACCGACGAACAACTCGACTTCCCGGTCATCTACGCATCGGGCCGTTCGGGCTGGGCGACGCTTGATCTGGCAAAGCCGAACGACGACCTGACCCCGCTGTACGACTTGATCGTCGACCACGTGCCGGCACCGGCCGCACAAGCGCGCGTCAACGAGCCGTTCCAGATCCTGAACGTTCTGATCGAGTCCGATCCGTTCCTGGGCCGCATCCTGACCGGTCGCGTTCACTCGGGTAAGGCTGTTCCGGGTATGGCCATCAAGGGTCTGGACCGTAACGGCAAGCAAATCGAACAAGGCCGTATCACCAAGGTACTGGCTTTCCGTGGTCTGAAGCGTCAGCCGGTGGACGAAGCCGAAGCGGGCGATATCGTTGCTATCGCCGGTATGTCGAAGGCCACCGTGGCTGACACCCTGTGCGCTCTGGAAGTGACCGAGGCCCTGCCGTCGCTGCCGATCGACCCGCCGACCATCTCGATGACCGTTGGTGTTAACGACAGCCCGCTGGCTGGCCGTGAAGGTGACAAGGTCCAGTCGCGCGTTATCCGCGACCGCCTGCTGAAGGAAGCAGAAGCCAACGTCGCTATCCGCATCACCGAAACCCAAGGTTCGGACGCCTATGAAGTCGCCGGTCGTGGCGAACTGCAACTGGGCGTTCTGATCGAGAACATGCGTCGTGAAGGCTTCGAACTGTCGATCTCGCGTCCGCGCGTGGTCTATCAGAAGGACGAGAACGGCCAGCTGATGGAACCGATCGAAGACGTCATGATTGACGTCGACGAAGAATACTCGGGCATCGTCATTGAAAAGCTGTCGGCCCGTAAGGCTGAAATGACCGACATGGGTCCGTCGGGTGCCGGTAAGACCCGCATCCAGCTGAAGTGCCCGTCGCGTTCGCTGATCGGCTATCAGGGCGAGTTCCTGACCGACACCCGTGGTTCGGGCGTGCTGAACCGCGTGTTCTCGCACTACGAAGAGCACAAGGGTGCCATCGAAGGCCGTCTGAAGGGCGTGCTGGTTTCGAACTCGGACGGCGACACCGCAGCCTACGCTCTGTGGAACCTCGAAGAGCGCGGCGTGATGTTCGTCGGCGCTGGCGAGAAGACCTATCAGGGCATGATCATCGGCGAGAACTCGCGTTGGGACGACCTCGACGTCAACCCGATCAAGGGCAAGCAGCTGACCAACGTTCGCGCCTCGGGCAAGGACGAAGCCGTTCGCCTGACCCCGCCGCGCAAGATGTCGCTGGAACAGGCCATCGCTTACATCGAAGAAGACGAACTGGTTGAAGTGACCCCGAAGAACATCCGTCTTCGCAAGGAAATCCTGAACCCGTCGTTCCGCAAGAAGCGTCAAAAGCCGGAATAAGCATTCCGCTTTGAAGAAAAGGGCAGCTCTCAGGAGCTGCCCTTTTTTCATGCGCGTCAGCCTATTCCGGCTTTTGCTTTGTTCCTTAGGCGTGCCGCTGCGCGGCCCGCTACCAGGGACGTTTGGCAGCCCTTATCGCTCGCCCCGCGGGGGCGAGCTGCTTGAGGGGCAACAAGGGGCGCATGAGGTGGTGTGTCAGGTGCGTGAAAAAGGCCAGCGGGCTGAAGCCGCTGGCCTTTTTGTGTGGTGGATGTGGTTGGCCTTACTTCCGCAGGCCTAGCAGGCCGCGCCAGCCTTTGCTGGTGAGCAGGGCGACGTCGAGGAGGGCGAGGGGGAGCGGGGTCGTGGTTGGGGCGGCGATGAATTTCGGGCGCCAGGCGGGACCGAACTTGCCTTTGTAGGCGCGCAGACCCTGAAAGCCGTAAATGGCATTGGCTTCTTCAAAGATGAGCGCCCCCACGCGGGCGAACACAGGCGAGGTGCGGCGGTCCTCAAGGCCCGATAGCGGAGCCATGCCAAGGTCCAGATGGTCGATGCCGGTTTCGCGGCACCACTGGGCGATGCGGGTGAACAGATAGTCCATCACCCCGTGCGGACCATCCGGCACATAGCGCATCAGGTCGATCATCGCCTCTTTGTTGCCCGCGCCCATTAGCAGGTTGGCAAAAGCGACCATGCGCCCCTCTTCGCGCACAACGGCAATCGGGGACTGGTTCAGATAGCTGATGTCGAAACGGCCGAGTGAAAACTCTTTTTCCGTGCCCTCGTGGTGGTCCAGCCATGCGTCGGAGACAGCACGTAACTCGGCCTCGTGCTCGACAGCCTCTCCGGGCATCAAGACCGAGAAGATCGACCCTTCCCGCTCGGCGCGGTTCACTGCCGTTCGCAGGTTTTGCTTGCCCTTGCCCTCGGTGGAGAAGCTGTGGGTGGGTACGACCGCAGCCTCGCCAACCTTGCGCATCGCCAAGCCCATGGTCGCCAGATCAGCCAGCAAGCGTTCGCTGACGGAGTAAAACACAGGCGCGCCGCCATAGGAGTCCGCCATCTGCGCGAACGACCACAGCAGTTCCAGTCGCTCCGATACAAGACCGGCCGGTTCGCTCATGGCAATCCAGCGACGGCCCCGTACACGATAGGCCAAGAAGCTGTAGCCGGTGGGTGAGAACAGAAGCGCCTTGTCGCCCAGCAGCGCCAAGCGCGCCTCGGGCGGGGCCACCTCGGCCTGCCCCAGAGCCAGCCGCGCGCGCTCTATATCGGCAGACGTTGCCGGACCATGGCTGCGCGCACCGGGGGCCGTTAGCAGCGAGCGGAACGCCACGACGAGCGTCAGAATGGCCAGAACCGCGCTTGCCCGCAAAAAGCCGGACGCCTGCGTATCGGTCAGGAAGGTCCACCACAGTTCGTCGCGGTAGGGGACTTCGCGATAGGCAAAGAAGCCCAGCCAGACCATGGCGATAACCGCAGCGGCCAGCATCAACAACCAGCCCGGACGAAGTGGCTCACCCAGCCGTGAGCGGCGGTTGAAGGCCGACCGGCACGGCCAGAGCAAAAGGGCCGCCAGAAGCATCTCGGCGGCCTGCATGAAGTTCAGGCCCTTGAGGATCGAGAAGACCGCGCCGATGATCAGTCCCACCAATGCGGTGTAATAGGCCCCGCGGCGGCGACGCCACAGGCCCGCCGATACGAACAGAAGCAGGAAGCCCGTCACGCTCGCTGCAAAGTGGCTGAGGTCGATCACCAGCGGCTCGGCCCAGTGATCCAGCGCGTTCAGGCGATCATGAAACTCCGGCGTGACCGCCGACAGCAGCATTAGCCCGCCGAGCAGGAAGCTGGCGATGGCAAACAATTGAGGCGTCAGCTCGAAAGCCAGACCGCCCAATCGGCGCAATATGCGGTGAAGAGTCTGGCTGCGTCGTTGAGTCATAAGGAGTCTTGGGGGGATGTCTCGAGATGCCGCGCTTTTTGCCGATGCGTGGCAGTTAGAAGGTCATTTTTGGGCGCTCGCAACAATCCTTTACACGGCGTGTTCACCTTTTAGCGAGCGGCTTCCCAGCTCGCCAATCGAGGAGTTCGACATGATCCGCAAGACCGCCCTGCTCTCCGGTATCGCTGGTGCCCTGATGTTTGCCGCCCCTGCTCTGGCACAAGAAGCACCACAGGACGCCGATGCGCCGGCTACGGCAACTCAGGAGGCTGCCCAACCGCAGAGCCTGACCCTTACTCCGGGTACGGCTGTGAAGAGCGCCGACGGCACCGAACTTGGTAAGCTGGTGGGTGTCCAAAATGGCGCTTCCGGTCAAGAGCTGACTGTTCGCGGTGCTGATGGATCGGTACGTCCAGTGTCCGTAGCAGGCATTAAGCAACAAGGTACCGATATCGTCGTCGATGCGACCGCATCCGACTTCCAGACCGCAGCGCCGATGGCGGGCGCAGAGCCGGCACCGGCAGCCGAGCCTGCTCCGGCAGAGCCGACTGACGAGCCGACCGAAGAGCCGGCAGAAACTCCGGTTGACGAACCGCGCGCCTAAGGCGGGCAGGTTCCAACCAAAAGAAAGGGCGCCCGGAAGGGGCGCCCTTTTTTCGTGCCTGAAACGCGGTTTTAGCGGCGCTTTTTAATCAGGCCCAGAAGGAACAGCAGGATCACGGCACCAACGGTGGCGACAATGATACCGACAATCCAGCTACCTGCGGCGTCAAAGCCGAGCACATTGTTGGCGAGGAAGCCGCCGATGAGGGCACCTGCGATACCCACGATCAGGTTGGTGAGCAGGCCATGTTCCCGCTTCATAATCTTTTCGGCCAACCAGCCGGCTACAATACCGATGAGGATCCACGCGATCCAACCGAAACCACTCATGGTCAAGTCTCCCAATAACGTTCCAAGGCCTTTGCCTTGGTATGATAATGCCAATAGCGCCGGTCGGTTGCGCCACGGCGGGGCAGGGTGCCCATAGCCAAACGGCGCCAAGCTTGCTGACCTCCACTCAAGCGTTCGGAAAGTGGGCACTTATGGTGTCGTTTTGGAACAGACGAGGTTGGTGTGGCTAAAGAGATCGATTTGCATATCGGGCGCCGGCTGCGTCGCCGCCGCCGCGTTCTGGGGCTGACCCAGCAACAGTTGGGCGATCGTCTGGGTATCCGCTTCCAGCAGGTCCAGAAATACGAGTGCGGAGCCAACCGGATTTCGGCAGCACGCCTTTGGTATCTGGCCAAGGCGCTGGAGATCGACCTCGGCTATTTCTATGACGGTTTCGAGGACGCTGACGGCTTCGTTGATACGGCCCCTAGCCGTGCTGCCCTGCAGGCCGATCAACTGTAATTTCTTGCAAGGACACTGTTCTACTCGCCGGATCAGACCAGCGCGTGTAAGGCAGGGGCCATGACCGAACTCGAAGCCTTCGCCGTTGAACTGGCCAAGATCGCCGCCAAGGCATCCTTGCCGTTTTTCCGCACCGACATTGCGGAAGTGAACAAGGCCGGACCCGGCGCTTTCGATCCTGTAACCGAGGGTGACCGCGCGGCAGAACGCGCTCTGCGCGAGGCGATCAAGGCGCGTTACCCAGAGCACGGCATCATTGGCGAAGAGTATGGCGAGGACAGGCCGGATGCAGAAACCGTCTGGATTCTCGATCCCATCGACGGCACTCGCGCCTTCATCTCGGGCCTGCCGCTGTGGACTACGCTGATTGGTCTGCGTCAGGGCGGTGTGCCCACTATCGGTGTGGTCGGCCAGCCCTATATCGGCGAGATTTTCATTGGCGGCCCCAGTGGTGCGCGCCTGATCGACCGCGAAGGAAATCAGACAGCGTTGCGCACACGGGCGTGCGCCGATCTGGCCGATGCTGTGGCAGCGACGACCGATGCCGACATTTTTCAGGGCGCTGACCGTGATGGGTGGGAGCGCCTCAAGACGAGCGTGCGTCTGGCCCGTTATGGCTGTGATGCCTATGCCTATGCCATGCTGGCTGCGGGCCGGATCGACGTCGTTGCAGAAAGCGAGCTCAAGGTTTGGGACTGGTCGGCGCTGATGCCGCTGGTGAAGGCGGCAGGCGGCAGTTTTACCGGGTGGGACGGGCAGGCCCCGACGGCCAAGGACGGGCGCGTGCTGGCAGTGGGCGATGCCGCACTGACGGCACCGGCGCTGGCGCGCCTGAACGGATAAGGGCGGCCGCCAAAGCCGCCGCCCCCTTCAATGATCTTAGTCGCGGGTAGGACGCCCCGCAGCGATGAAGGCCGCAACGCTCGGGAAGCTCTTGGGCGAGCGGTCCCCACCGCAAACGACGGCCTTCACATAAGCGTCGAGGCTGTTGGCCGGAATCGGCTCGAAATCGAGATCGTTCGGAATGCGTTCCTCGACCGATCCGTCGGCGGCGTAATAGACTTCCTCGCCGGCCTTTGACTGGTTGGCCGAGCAGCGGAAGCTGAGTTCGGTCACCGAGTGCGACAGGTTGCCGGTGTCGCCCGAGGCGGGGACCCGGGCCACCTGAGCGATGGTGACACCGTTGGTCTGTTTGACGCCGTTCACGTCGGTCATGAAGACCGTATGACTGCTGCGCGACACGATGTTCCAGTCGGCACCGGAGGGTGCCGCTTGCGCTTGTGCGGGCGCGGCGAATTCTTCTTGAGCCTGGACGCTGCCGAAGCCACTGGCTGCGAGGGTCAACGCGAAAATAGACAGAGTAAGCATCTGCACATCCTCCCCATGTGTAAGTGCATTTTCGCCCAAGGTTACAGTTTTGCAATGGGGAACCGCGGGACGATGTCGAGGTTTTGCCCTGTTCACACTGCAAGGTAGCGGCATGGCCAAGACCAGACTGAGCATTATCGTCGTTTTGAGCGCCGTTGTTATGGCTTTCGGGGCCTCCGCCCAGCCTTCCGGATCGGGGGCAACTGTCCGCGGTGCTCCTGTGACTCAAGCACCCTTCGAGTCTGAGCGGATCATCGTCGAAGTTCGCGGCAGGCCCGATGGTCCTGATGTGGTGCTGATACCGGGGTTGGCTTCGACATCGGCGGTTTGGGCCAAGCTGGTGCCTGAACTCGAGGGGCAGTACCGGCTTCACCTGGTGACGGTGCGCGGCTTTGGCGAATATCCAGCACAAGGCAACGCCAGCGGCTATCTGGGTACCGCAGTCGCGGCCGAGATCAGCCGTTACATCGAAACCGAAGGCCTGCAGCGACCAGCGGTGATCGGCCATTCGATGGGCGGGCAGTTGGCGCTGCGCATAGCGGCGGACGGCGGAGACAGGATCGGCAGGGTGATGCTGGTGGACTCCTCGCCCTTCTTCCCGTCGCTCATCAATCGCGGGGCGACCCGAGCCGACGTCGAGCCTTTGGCCCGTCTGGCCTACCAAGGCGTGATGCTGTTGGGCGATGACATGTTGCGAAGCCATCCTGCCCGTCTGGGTCTGGACCTCGGCGACGGTGCCGACCGCGTGTTTAATGGGCTGGGATGGCAGGGCGGTGATCGCCGCGTGCTGGCTCAAGGCGTATTCGAGGTGCTGACGACGGACCTGCGTTACCGTCTGCCCCACATCACCGCGCCGGTGACCATCGTCTATGGCTGGAGCGCGGATGCCAGTAGCCCGCGCGCTGTAGTTGACGACCTGTTCCGCTACAGCTTCATGAACCTGCGCCAGCCCGCCCGTTTCGAGCGTGTGCAAGGCGCGGAGCACATGGTGATGATCGATCAGCCGCGCACGTTCGGGCGTCTGGTGCAAGAGTTCCTGCGCTAGTTCCCCTGAAGCTCGCGCACAGCGCCTTGTAGTGCAGCGTCATCCATGATCTCGACCGGAAGGACGTGCTGCGGTTGGTGGGGTACGTTGTTGCCTCGCCCCCGACCGCGATAGACCTTCATGGGCACAGCCATTTGAACAAGGCCGCTGGGCAAATCTTCCAGCCGCGTGTCCATATAAACGGTGTCGGCCGCCGTTTCGCGACCGATCTGAGTAGCACCCGCGGCTTTCCACACATCCACTGCATCAAGGCAGGCGGACGCGCACATCGAATCCGTCAGGACATAGACCTTACCGGCAACCTGTTGGACAGGATCGGTGACGACGGCGTCAGCCGTCTCGCGCTCGATACCCAGATCCTCGCGCCAGTAGATCTCGCCCGCCTCCTGCGCCGTGCGCATGCCTCGGACCATCGTGTCCAAATAGCCCAGTACTTCCGGATTTGCCTGCGCGCCGCGCAAGTCGGCGGCAAACGCGTCCAGTGCCGACCAGTTGGCTTTTGAGGCCCTCCAGTCCACCCCGTCCGACGATTTCATCTTGTGCACTTCGAGCCACGGCTCGCCCCACAGGATGTTGGCCATCTGACGGCTCCAGTGGGATGAACCTCCGCCATTGTTCCGCAGGTCGAGGACGACATAGGGCGCGGTGCGTAGGGTAGCCTGTTCAGCCTGCATTCCCTCCAGAACTGCGGTCAGCTTGGGATAGCTTGTTCCTTGCGGACTTCCATCGAAACTGGGCGTGGAAATCCAGAAGCCGCCGTCCTGAAGGTTCTTTACGCCAAAGTCGCCCGCGGCGGGCTGGAGGCGAGAAAGCTGGTCGTTCAATTCATCGTCGCCGACCTGCCATTCAAGCGCATAGTCGCGGGGACTGCCGTCGACCTGGAACCGGCACGTTGTTGGAGACGCGATCCAGGGGTTCTGCGCATCCTGAAACAGCCAACTGCCTAAACGGACATGCATGGCTTTCAGGAACCAGCGCCCTCGAAACTGGCCTATGCGGCGTGCGGCCAGTTCGTCGGCCGGGACGCCATCACAGTCTATGAGGCGCGCACCCAGAGGCGGCACGCTGGTATCGCCTTCGCGGGTCGCCGCGACCCGTTGGTCGTCACCAATGAAACGGGTCAGGAATCCGGGCCAGCGGGTTTGAAACTGGAACCCTTGATCCTTCATCATGATGCTGACGTGGCCATCGTTAAAGCTGGCGATGTATTCACGCAGGGCCCACCACCAGCCGCCCGCATCGGTGGTCTGGTCGGCGCGCTGAAGAGCGCGTGCCAGACCCGCATCGACCTGTTTGCGAAAATCGGGGTTGAGGGTGTCATGGGCACCGGGATGGCTGTCGATCAGTGCGGCGTGGACGGCTTGGGCGTCGTCCCGCAGGGTCTGCGCCCAGTCGCGCGGCTGATTGATAGACGGCCGGGGCGCAGAAGCCTCCTGGGCATACGCGCTGGAGGCCAAGAGCCAGACCGCAGCAGCAAGACCTGAATATTTCATCGCACCCTCCCGCGAAACACGGGCACCGAGCCCACCTTTGCAATATCGGCAGTTTGCTATTGCGCAGGGGCCTTCGCAACGAACTAGTTTGTAATGTTCAGGGTCTCCAGCACCGCCTTGCCGTAGCGATCCAGCTTGCCCGCGCCGACACCGCTGATGCGGCTCAGATCATGCTCGTCACGCGGACACTGGACGGCGATCTCCACGAGTGTCTTGTCGGTAAAGATGACATAGGGCGGCACACCCTGTTCCTTGGCGCGGTCACGGCGCCAGCCGCGCAGCGCCTCGAAGCGGGCACGCACATCGGTGTCGAGACTTTCCATCGGCAGGTTGCGACCGGCGTTGCGGCGCGGTTTCTCGACGACCTCGCGGGCCGGAGCCTGACGCACGCGCACAGGGCGCTCACCGCGATAGACGGCCCGAACCGCCTCGGGATCGCCTAGACGCAAGGTGGGCTTGCCGTCATTGGGATCTTCGACTAGCAGGCCCTCGAACATCAGATGGTCGATCACATCGCGCCATCCGAGGATGCTGAGGTCCGATCCGATGCCAAAGGTCGACAGGCCGCTTTCCCACGGCTGAACATCCTTGGTGCGTCCGGTCAGGTGATCGACCACGCGGGTGCGTCCAAAACGCTCGCCCAGACGCTGCACGGCGGCCAGTGCCTTTTGCGCCGGAACCAGAGCATCGAAGGTGATCGGCGGATCACCGCAAATGTCGCAGCAGCCGCAAGGCTCGGCAGCGCTCTCACCGAAGTATCGACGCACGGCCTGCGGGCGGCAGGTGGCCCCGTCCAGCATGGCGAACAACTGGCGCACCTTGCGGGTTTGAACCTGTTTGACCTCTTCGGCCATCGGGCGGCCTTCGAGGCGGCGCAGCGACCAAGCAATATCGGATGGCCCGAACAGGGTGATGCCCTCGGCCGGTTCGCCATCGCGGCCCGCACGGCCCACTTCCTGCCAATAGGCCTCAAGGCTACCCGGCGGATCGCAGTGGATGACATAGCGCACGTCGGGTTTATCGACGCCCATGCCAAAGGCGATGGTGGCGACCATGACCGCGTCTTCCTCGTTCAGGAAGCGGTCCAGCCGGATGTCGCGCTCGCGGTTGTCGAAGCCGGCATGATAGGAAATGGCATTGATACCGCGATCACGCAGCAGTTGAGCGAGGCGGTCGCAACCGTCGCGGCTGCCGCAATAGACCACGCCCGAACGGCGCGGGCGCTCGGCCACCAGTTCGACCACACGCTCGTCATTGCGGGCCCGTGAGCCATTGTATTTGCGCTCTGCCGTCAGTTGCAGATTGGGGCGGGCGAAGCTGTCGACAAAGACCTGAGCGTCTTCGAGGCGCAGCGAGGCGACGATATCATCGCGGGTACGGGCATCGGCGGTGGCCGTCACGGCGATGCGCGGCACACGTGGGAAGACCTCGGCCAGACGACCCAGCGTGCGGTAGTCGGGGCGGAAGTCATGACCCCACTGCGACACACAGTGGGCCTCGTCGATGGCGATCAGGCTGATGGGCAGTTCGGTCAGGCGATCCAACATGGACCCTGCGGCCAGTCCTTCCGGCGAGACATAGAGCAGGTCCAGTTCGCCCGAGCGGGCCTCTCGCCAGACGGCGTTGCGCTCGTCCAGTGTCAGACCGCTATCGAGACGGGCAGCCTTCACGCCCTGCTGTTTCAACGCTTCAACCTGATCGGTCATCAGCGCGATGAGCGGCGATACCACCAGACCCACACCGGGGCGCAGAATGGCAGGGATCTGATAGCAGACGCTCTTGCCGCCGCCGGTCGGCAGGACGGCCAGAGTGTTGCGGCCGCCGAGAACTTCCTCGATCACCGAGGCTTGCAGACCACGAAAATCCTTGTGACCCCACACCCGCTCCAGAAGCACGCGCGCATCATGCAGGGTGGGCGACGGGTCTTCGTAAGCGGCGGGATCGAACATGGGCGCTGTGTGCCACTATTCGGCGTTCGATGTCATCCTGCGCTAACGGCGAAGGGGCAGAAGTGATCGCGACAAACGCCGAGTGTCGCCTAGGACGCACGAAACCAGTATAGGGCAGCCATGAACAGCCTGATCTATGGCCGCCCGCCCGCCGTATTCGACCCGCCCATGTCGGCCCAGCAGACCTCTCCGCTCATTCCCGGATCGATGGCGCTGGAAGATGTCGCGCCCGCTTCGGTCGATGAAATCACCCTTTACGCGCCTCCGGGTGCAATCGAGCGCCGCTATGCGCTGGCGTTGGCTCTGCGTGCGCTGAAGGTCGGCGGCAAGCTG
This sequence comes from Brevundimonas pishanensis, assembly GCF_022750635.1. Lineage (GTDB taxonomy): Bacteria > Pseudomonadota > Alphaproteobacteria > Caulobacterales > Caulobacteraceae > Brevundimonas > Brevundimonas pishanensis. Next base: position 526,047 of record NZ_JAJKBG010000001.1, read on the forward strand.
GACGTGATGGCCCCCAAGGATAAGGGCGGCTCGCGCTTGGCCAAGGAACTCAAAGGCTTCGGCGTCACCTTCGCCGAGGAAGCCAAGGCACACCATCGCCGCGCCATCCTGACCCGTCCGGAAACGGTTGAGGGTCTGGACGAAGCCATTGCTGCCGGAGCGCCGCGCGTGGTGGCCGGTCTGGATGCATGGTCGCAACCGGGCGTGTTCGCGTGGGATCGCATCGATAACGGCACGGCCTTGCTGGCCGATGCCCTTCCGGCGCTCAAGGGTAATGGCATTGATCTGGGCTGTGGCTATGGCGCGCTGGCGACCGTGGTTCTGCGCTCCGCAGCAGTGAAGTCGCTGAAGCTGGTCGATCTGGATCGCCGCGCCGTGGATGCTGCCAAGAAGAACGTGACCGACGAACGCGTCAGCTTTGACTGGGCCGACGTCCGCCTGTTGGAAGGCGAGGGCACGCTGGACTTCGTGGTCTCCAACCCGCCCTTCCACGACGGCGGGATCGAGGACAAACGTCTAGGCCAGAAATTCATCCGCAAGTCCGCAGAACTGCTGAAAAAGGGCGGCGTCGCGTGGATTGTCGCTAACCGTCACCTGCCGTACGAGAACGACCTCAACGAGGTGTTCAAGCGCGTGAACATGGTCGCCGACCAGAACGGCTTCAAAATCTTTGAAGCGGTGAAATAGTCATGGCCAAGACACCGACTTCGCGCGTCGACAAGCTGCTGTCCTCCATGGGCTATGGCTCGCGCAATGAAATGGCGCGCATGGCCAAGGCGGGCGGCATCATGCTGGACGGCGAGGACTTTACGGATGTGACCAAACGCATCCCTGTCACGCCCGATCTCCCGACGCGGATGGAGATTGACGGCGAGCCGCTGGACCCTGTCGCGGGGATGGTCATCCTGCTGAACAAGCCGCTGGGCATGACCTGTTCGCACAAGGAAGACGGGGCGCTGGTCTATGATGTGCTGCCGGAGCGCTGGCTGCGTCGTGATCCGGCGATCTCGACCATCGGGCGTCTGGATAAGCAGACCTCGGGCCTGCTGCTCATGACCGACGACGGTGACCTGCTACACCGCGTCATCAGCCCCAAGCGCCACGTCAAAAAGACCTACCGCGCCAAGCTGGCCCGCCCGCTGAACGGCACTGAAGGAGCGTTGTTCGCCTCGGGCCAGTTGATGCTGGAGGGCGAGGACAAGCCGTTATCGCCCGCCGAACTGGAAGTCGTGTCGGAAACCGAAGCGCTGCTGAGCGTGACGGAAGGCCGCTATCATCAGGTCCGACGCATGTTCGCCGCCACCGGCAACCATGTCGAAGAACTTCACCGCGAGCGTCTGGGCGGTTTGACACTTCCTGACGATCTGGCACCCGGCCAATGGAAGTTGTTGTCAGCCGAAGAAATCGCGACGATCTTCCAATAGCTGGGCCGTTGGTTGTCCAGTCTGGATACATCGAGCCTAATCGAGGGGTGTGATGACAGCACTGGGCAAGGCGCTTTGCGTGGTCGGACTGGTCGCCGTGGCGTCTTGCACAAAGCCTGTTATGCCATCGCGGATCGAGACCTGCCCACCACAGGCGGTCGTGTGGGTGATCTGTCCACACAGCCCTGATTTGGCAACGACATGTCGTGTGCGCGATGGCGTAATAGGCTGCGGCCTTGATCGGTTGGCTGTAGACTATGCCAATGAAAGAATGGCGCGCCCTACGGATCGTTCAGGCCGGTTTACGCTGATAGCCGTGAAAGTAACCGCCCAAGGTGCGGGCCCTGCAGACCAGAGCATGATGCCTGAATCGTCCTATCGGCCAGATGATCTATGAGCGCGATTTAGTCGGGAAATCACGCCGATTTTGTACCTCTGCTGAAAAAAGCCTACTGGAACGCGCCGTCTTGTCGTGCACTGTTCTCTGAATGGAAACGACAGGAAAGATGGTTATGAGTGCATCTTCTAAGCGCGCGCTGGATCAGATCGAGCAGATGCTGGTCGATCAGACCAAGGATTTGGACGGCTTTTCGCATCGTGAACTGACCGATCTTGCGCACCAGCTTCGCAGTCGACGCGAGCGCATCCAGCGCATGATCCGTCAGCGCAATCGTGACGCCCGCCATTCCGGCAAGGCTAATCCCGACACAGGTGCCCACGAGAAGAAGGCGGTGTTGGTCGAGGCAATCGAGCGTGTGAATGCGGTTCTGGAAGAACGCGCGGTCACTCGCACCGGCCCTGCGGAGACAGCATCCAAACCCAAGCCAAAGGCGACACCTAAGGCTGCCGCTGCGAAGGCCGAGCCGAAGGCAAAGGCTGAAGCTAAGGCTGACCCCAAGACTGAACCCAAGACCCCCGCCAAGGCACCGAAGGCTGCTGAAAAGCCGGCGGAGAAGGCTCCGGCCAAAAAACCGGCAGCCAAGAAACCTGCGGCTAAAAAGGACTGAGTTCGGCGGGTTCCTGCAAGCGGCCTTGACCTGACGGTCAGGGTCGCGCACCCCTCGTTGCATGACCGAGGTAAAGATCTGCGGGCTGACGACGCCTGAAACGCTCGAAGCGGCCCTCAAGGGGGGTGCCGCCTATGTCGGCGCAGTGGTCTTTCCCAAAAGCCCCCGACACATAGAACCCGAGGACGCGGCGCAGCTGTTTGCCGCCGCGCGTGGACGAGCGCAGATCGTCGCTGTCGTGGTTGATCCCGATGACGCGCTACTGGACCGCATCGCCATCCATCTCAAGCCGGACTTCGTCCAACTTCATGGCGCGGAAAACTCTTCGCGTGCCGCAGAGGTACGCCGCAGGACGGGAGCGAAAATCATCAAGGCGCTACCGATCCGCGAAGAGGCGGATTTCGTAAATGTGTCTGAATGGACCCGCGCCGCCGATATCCTCTTGTTCGATGCCAAGCCTCCCAAGGGGGCAGACCTGCCCGGTGGTGTGGGCCACAGTTTCGACTGGTCGCTGATGGGCAATCGCCCGCTTCCGGCAAAATGGTTTCTTGCGGGAGGCATAAATCCACAAAATCTGGGTGAAGCCTTGCTCGTCACCCGTGCTCCCATGGTTGATGTCTCCTCTGGCGTCGAGCGCGCGCCGGGTGTTAAGGACATCTCCCTGATCCATGATTTTCTAGCGGCCGCGCGCCGGTCCTGATTTCGACGTTTTCCTTCCCGTAGATTGCTGACGTGAACGCACCCCTGACCAATACCTACGCATGGCCCGACGAGCAGGGTCGCTTCGGCCCCTATGGCGGTCGTTTTGTGCCTGAAACCCTCATGCCGCTGATCCACGAGCTGGGCGCGGCCTATCAGGCAGCCAAGGCGGACCCGACCTTCCAGGAAGAGCTGGACGGCTATCTGAAATACTATGTCGGTCGCGAAAGCCCGCTCTATCACGCAGAGCGCCTGACCGAACATTTCGGCGGGGCACGGGTGTGGCTCAAGCGCGAGGACCTGAACCACACGGGCGCGCACAAGATCAACAACTGCATGGGCCAGATCCTGCTGGCCCGTCGCATGGGCAAGACGCGTATCATCGCCGAGACGGGTGCCGGTCAGCACGGCGTGGCTTCGGCCACAGTCTGTGCGCGTTTTGACCTGCCGTGCACCGTTTACATGGGGGCTGTCGACGTTGAACGTCAGCAGCCAAACGTCTTCCGTATGAAGCTTCTGGGTGCCGAAGTGAACGCCGTCACGGCGGGCGCTGCGACCCTGAAGGATGCGATGAACGAGGCCATGCGTGACTGGGTCACGAACGTGGCCAACACCTATTACATCATCGGCACGGCGGCCGGTCCGGCTCCTTATCCGGAGATGGTCCGCGACTTCCAGTCGGTGATCGGCAAGGAAATCAAGAAGCAGTCGATGGAACAGATCGGCCACCTGCCTCAGGCCGTGGTCGCCTGCATCGGCGGTGGCTCGAACGCTATCGGTGCCATGCACCCCTTCGTCAACGATGAGGGTGTGCGCCTGATCGGTGTCGAAGCCGCAGGTCACGGTCTGGACGTCGACAACGGCCACGCAGCCTCGCTGAAGGGCGGGCGTCCGGGCGTTCTGCACGGTAACCGTACCTATCTGTTGCAGGATGCCGATGGCCAGATCTTGGAAGGCCACTCGATCTCGGCCGGCCTCGACTATCCGGGGATCGGGCCGGAACACGCTTGGCTGAATGATCTTGGTCGCGGTGAATACCGCTCGGCCACGGATGCCGAGGCGCTGGAAGCCTTCCAGATGATTTCCAAGCTGGAAGGTATCATTCCGGCGCTTGAGCCTTCGCACGCCTTGGCGCGTGCAGGCGAAATTGCCCGTGAAGTGGGCAAGGGGGGCGATATCGTCGTGGTGCTGTCCGGTCGTGGTGACAAGGACATCTTCACGGTCGCCAAACACCTTGGTGTGGAGTTGTAATCATGATCGCTATCCTTTCGGCAGTGGCCCTTCTGGCTGCTCAGGCCGCCCCGTCCGCTGCCGGTCCGGTCAGCGTCGCCCCCACAGATATCGCGGTTAAAGCCCCCGCCGTAGCCAGCCCGGACTGCGGTGGTCTGCTCAAGGCTCCAGCCTTCTGCGTGACCGCACGCATGGACCAACTGGGCGGCGTGGCCGAGGCCTATATCGAGGACCTCAAAGGCCAGGGCTGGATTCCGGCCGATGGCGACGACAACCGCGTCATCTTCGTCAAGCGCCGTGACGGCGGTGGTTGCGACGGCATGCAGATGGTCGCTTTCTTCGACCCCGCCAAATCCGAGGCTGCGGAAGAACCCGCTTATCTCGGCTTCGCACTCATTCCGGGTGATATTTGTGCAGCCCCTGCAGGGAGCAATCCGTGACCACTGCGCGTATCGACGCCCGCTTTGCTGAACTGAAGGCCCAAGGCCGCGCAGGCTTCATTCCCTATGTCATGACGGGCGATCCGTCGCGTGACGAGGCGCTGGAAATCTTGAAAGGACTTCCGGCTGCCGGTGCAGACATCATCGAACTGGGTCTGGCGTTTTCGGACCCTATGGCGGAAGGGCCGCCGATCCAGCGTGCGGCGCTTCGCGGTCTGAAGGCTGGCATGACACTTCGCGGCACACTCGACCTCGTGGCCGAGTTCCGCAAGAGCGACGACACCACGCCGCTGATCCTGATGGGCTATCTGAACCCCGTCGAATCCTATGGCTATGCGCGTTTCGCCAAGGAAGCCGCCGAGGCGGGCGTGGACGGTCTGATCGCCGTCGACTGTCCACCGGAAGAGGCTGGCGATCTGGCTGCCGCCATGGATGCCGAGCAGATTTCCCTCATCCGTCTGGCTACGCCGACGTCGGACGATGCACGACTGGCCACCATCGTTCAGGGCACGTCGGGCTTTGTCTATTATGTTTCGGTTGCGGGTGTGACCGGTGTACTGGAAGCGCAAGCTTCCTCGGTCGCTCCGGCGGTCGAGCGCGTGCGCAAGGCGTCGGGCTTGCCCGTCGCGGTCGGTTTTGGCGTCAAGACGCCGGAACGCGCTGCCGAGATCGCTCGCGTCGCCGATGCGGTCGTTGTGGGCTCGGTGCTGGTCGATGAAGTGGCTGCTGCTCTCCAAGGTGGACAGTCGGCTGTGACCCGAGTTCTCGACAAGGTTCGCGAACTTTCCACGGCAGTTCGTGGTGCGCGCACTAGTGCTTCCGTTGCGGAAACCGTCTAAAGAGCCTCCCATGGTCGATAAGAATTCCGAGAACAAGGCCCGCGGTGGCTGGCTGTCGCGCCTTTCCCCCGGTGTCCGCAAGGTCGTCAAAACCACGGACACGCCTGACAATCTTTGGGTGAAAGATCCCGACACGGGCGAGATGATTTATCGCTCGGACCTCGAAGCTGCGCTTTGGGTCACGCCGTCGGGCCGTCACATGCGTATCAATGCGCCGACCCGTTTGAAGGCGACCTTCGACGACGGCAAGTTTGAAGCCATCGACACCCCCGCCGTACCGGAAGATCCGCTGAACTTCTCCGACGGCAAGCCGTACAAGGAACGTCTGGCCGCTGCCCGTAAGGCCGCTGGTCGCCCCGACACCATGGCCATCGGCTATGGCACGATCGACGGCACCCCCGCTGTAGTCATCGTTCAGGACTTCACCTTCATGGGTGGTTCGCTGGGCATGGCCGCGGGTGAAGCCTTCATCACCGCTGCACAAGAAGCTGTGAAACGCGGCGTTCCCTTTGTCTGCTTCACCGCCGCCGGTGGTGCTCGTATGCAGGAAGGCGCGCTGTCGCTGATGCAGATGGCCCGTACCACGCTGGCCATTCAGGACCTGAAGGCGGCTCAACTGCCTTACGTTGTGGTTCTGACCGACCCGACCACGGGCGGCGTGACCGCCTCCTACGCCATGCTGGGTGATGTCCATCTGGCCGAGCCGGGGGCCCTGATCGGCTTTGCCGGTCCGCGCGTGATCGAAACCACTATCCGCGAGAAACTGCCGCCGGGCTTCCAGCGCGCCGAATACCTCAAGGAAAAGGGCATGGTCGATAAGGTCGTGACCCGTCATGATCTGCCGCAGACCCTTGGCCGTATCCTGTCCATCCTGATGAACGGCAAACGCAAAAAGGCCGCCTGAGGCCATCAATTAAGGGAAGCGTCGCGTCTTGGACCCGATCTCTGACCGTCTGAAGGCGCGACACCCCCAGCGCATCGACCTGTCCCTTGGCCGTATGCAGGCGCTGTGCGCAGCGCTGGGCAATCCGCAGGACCGCCTGCCTCCCGTCATCCATGTGGCAGGCACCAACGGCAAGGGATCGACCGTTTCGCTAATCCGCTCGATCGCGGAGGCTGCGGGCCTCAAGGTTCACACCTATACCTCGCCCCATCTGGTGCGCTTTAACGAGCGCATCCGGTTGGCGGGCGAACTCATCACCGATGATCACCTGAACGCCATCCTCGACCGCGTCGAAGATGCCATGGCCGCAACCGGCGGCGAGGCCACGGTGTTTGAAAGCACCACGGCGGCAGGTTTTCTCGCCATGGCCGAAACACCTGCGGACCTTGCGATTATTGAGGTGGGCTTGGGCGGTGTTCTGGACGCCACCAACGTCATCGAGCGGCCGCTTCTCAGCGTCATCACGCCGGTCGATCTGGATCACGCCGAGTTCCTTGGTACCGACCTTGCCGGTATTGCTCGCGAGAAGGCGGGTATCATCAAGGCCGGTGCCCGTTGCGTTGTGGGCCGACAGTCCGAACCGGCGATGGACGAGATTGAACGCCGCGCCCAACAGGTCGGCTCTCCGCTGACGGTACTGGGCGTCGATTTCGATGCATGGTCCGAGCGGGGCGGTCTGGCCTATCAGGACCAGACGCGTTTTCTTGATCTGCCCGCACCGGCTTTGTCGGGCGCGCACCAGTTCGACAACGCAGGCGTCGCCATTGCGGCCGCGCTCGAACTGGATCTGCCGGAAGAGGCGATCGCCAACGGCCTCAAAAACGTTTTCTGGCCTGCCCGTATGCAGCGCCTGACGGCGGGCAAATATGCCGACATGGCCAAGGCCGCCGATGCCGAACTGTGGTTAGACGGGGGCCATAATCCCCACGCCGCCCGCGCTCTCGCCCGCGTTCTGGGTGACCGCCACGCCAAGGCCCCGCGCCCACTAACGCTGGTCGTCGGCATGCTGAGCAACAAGGACGCCGGCGGGTTCTTCGAAGCGTTAAAAGGTCTGGACGCCCACGTCATCGCTGTCCCGTTCGAAGGCAATGCGACCGAGCCGGAGACCCTTGCCGCCGTCGCCCAAGGGCGCGGTTTCGGGGTGACCACTGCTGCTAATGTCGACGAGGCGCTGAAGCGGGCGCTGGCTATGGACGCAGGCCGCATCCTGATTTGCGGCAGTCTCTATTTGGCGGGCGAAGTGCTGGGCGCGTCGCCCGAGACATGGCCCCGCTAAACGACCAATAAAAAGGGCGGCCCCGCAAGGAGCCGCCCTTTTCATATTCAGTGATCGTGAGATCAGCCGACGCCGGCTTCAGCCAGCCATTCGACGATCTTGCCCTTGGGCATCGGGCCGACCTTCATGGCGGTCATTTGGCCGTCCTGGAACAGCATCAGGGTCGGAATGCCCTTCACGCCCAGCTTCGACGGGGTCATCGGGCTGTCGTCGATGTTCAGCTTGGCGATGGTGACCTTGTCACCGATTTCGTCCGACAGGGCTTCCAGCGACGGGCCGATCTGCTTGCACGGGCCGCACCATTCGGCCCAGAAGTCCAGCAGCACAGGCTTGGAGGCTTGCAGCACTTCGGTTTCGAACGACTCGTCGGTGACCTTGAGAGTGGCCATGGTGTCTCTTTCTATCAGTGTCGGCGCAAGGCTCGCTCGCGCCTGTCGGTCATGATTTGGGGCAGATGGGCGCGTTAATCAATGGGCGGGCGGTTCAGGGCGAGCATCAAGATGGCGCTATCGACAGGCATCAGCTTGGGCCCGTCGGTCCAGACCAGCGCGGCCTCGACCGGACGGTCGGAGTAGAGCTGGCGAAGAACAGCCGTATAGACCGCCAGCTGCGTCAGGTAGGCGGGGTCTACATTTTCCAGATGATCCGGTGCCGGACGGTTGGTCTTGTAATCCACCACCAGCACACGCTCGGGCGTGATGACCAGACGGTCGATCTGGCCATTGATCTTGACCCCGGCGGGCAGTTCCGGTGCCGTGCCGGTCAGCGCCACCTCGGCGCGTGAGCCCGGCCCGAACACCGGCGCAAAGCGGGTATCGTCCAGCACGCTAAAGGCCGCCTCGATCATCTCGGCGCGTTGCACATCGTCTAGATCGACTTCCTTGGACAGCAGACGCTGGGCAGCGCTGCGGCGCATGTCGGGTGCAATATCGGGCAGGCGTTCCAGCAGGCGGTGGATCAAGTCCCCGCGCCGGAAGCGACCTAGCGCCCTGCCGCCCGTGGTCGCCACAGCCAAGGGCGAGGGCGCGGGGATGCGCTTGATCTTGCGGTTGTCCTCCATCTGGGACGGGGCGGCAAAGCGGGCGCTACGGTCGGCTGGCGGCGCGCTCAGTGCCCAGTGGGGCAACTCCACGGCATTTACGGCCACACGTTTTTCAGGATCCAACGCAGGCGGAAGCTCTCCCAGCCGCATCCGGCCATCGGGGCCGGCCATGACCGATCCGGCTTCAAGCTGGGCGGTAAAGGTCTGGAGCAGGATGTCCCACCAGCTGCCTTCGACATAGCCGAGCTTACAGTTGCCGACCTCACGGCCCATGATGATCAGACGATCCTTGGCGCGGGTCAGGGCGACGTAGAGCAGGCGCAGCGACTCTTCGTCCGTGCGCTGCTCACGCAGGCAGCGCGCCTCGGCAGAGGCCTCGCAGTCATCGTTCTTGGACGACGGACACATCAGCCACGCCTCGCCCGCATCGCCAGCGGGAACGGGCATCAGCTTGGGCCCTTGCGGCTTGGCCTTGGACGTGGTGTCGGGAAGAATGACGACGGGCGCTTCCAGACCCTTGGAGCCGTGGACGGTCATGACCCGCACCTCGTTGCGGGCCCCCTCCATCTCGCGCTTCACCTCGACGTGGCTCTGCTCCAGTTCCCGCAGGCAGGTCTCCAGATCGCGCCCGCCGCGCTCCTCGGCGGCCAGCACCTGCGCCAGCGTCTCGTCTATGGCCTCCTCGGCCTCGTGACCCATCCGGTCCAGAATACGTGCGCGGCTCGAGCGGCCATCGGCGTACACATGGTTCAGCGCCGTGCTGAAGAAGGTGAAGGGATCGGCATCGCGCACATCCAGCAGCTTTTGCAGCAGGTCATGTGCCTCGCGCCATTCGGGCTGCTCGTCCTTGCGGTCCTGCAGCGCGTCCCAGAGGGGCTGGCGACCCCGCGTCTCGACATTGGCGAGGTGGTAGAGGTCGTGCGGCGCGCCGAAATCGGGCACGGCGCAGAAGGGACTGCGCAGGATTTCCGCCAACGACAGATCATCCTGCGGGAACAGGGCAAACCGTGCCAGCGACAGCATGTCATCAAACACGATGTGCTCGTCCAGCTTCAGACGGTCGGCACCGGCGACCGGCACACCCTCCATCTTCAGGGCGCGGATGATTTCTTCAAAGGTTGCGTCGCGGCGGCGGACCAGCACAAGGAAGTCACCGTAACGGGCAGGGCGATAAGACGAGGTCTTGGTCGCCGGATCGAACTGCCAGATACCGCGCCCCTCATTGACCTGTTGCTTGATCTCGCGGGCGAGGGCGCGGGCCAGCTGTTTGCGGGCGCTGGCCTCGCTTTCCTGATCGACAGGGGCCTGCCATGCCTTGCGCTCGGGGCGCTCCGGCTCGGTGAACAGGGGCCACATCTCGACCGATCCGGCATCCTTGGCGCGGGCGGGCAGGTGGGGCTCGATATCGCCGGTGCCGTTCAGGGCGCGGGCACGATCCGGATCGGCAAAGACCGCATCGACAAAGGCCAACACCTCGGGCGTGGAGCGGAACGAGGTTTCCAGTCGCACATGCTCGAACGTCGCGTGGACCGCCTCGGCTATCAGCTGATAGCGGCGGGATTCCTTCAGCAACTGCTCGGGCTTTGCGCCCTGGAAGGAATAGATCGACTGCTTTTCATCGCCCACGGCAAAGACGGTGCGGGCGATGGCGCGGTCGCGTTCCACGCCGTCACCGGCATAGAAGCTCTCGGTCAGGGCCCGCATGATCTCCCACTGCTCGGGGGCGGTGTCCTGCGCCTCGTCCACCAGAACGTGCTCGATGCCGCCGTCCAGCTTGAATAACACCCAAGCGGCATTGGACCGCTTAGTCAGCAGTTCAGCGGTGCGCCCGACCAGATCGGTAAAGTCGAGCGCGGCCTCTTCCTGTTTGCGGGTGTCGTAGAAGTGGCGGTGCAGCCGTGCCAGCGTCAGGACAGCCTCGGTTTCCTCCGCCACCCTGATCTTGCGCAGCACCTCGCGGGTCGCGACGTATTTGCTCTGCAGCGCGGTCAGATAGTCACCAACAATCGGCGGGATGGATTTGGTGACCATCTTGGCGCGCGGGCTGCCGGACTGGGTCAGAAACACGGGTCCCAGCCCCTCGAAGGTCCAGTTGTCACGCGCCGCCCGCATGCACGCAGCGACAGCGGCATCGGTTTTCGCCCCCGTGTCCATGACGGCGATGGTGTCGTTCCACTCGATCTTGCTGATGTAGCGGACGAAGTCCTCGCCGGATTGGTCGGTGCTTTCGTCGCCCGCGCCGGTCAGCTGTCGCGGATTGGGGGCATCGCCGGTCGCGACGGCATCCAGATAGGCGGACAGCGCCTCGCGCTTGGCCTCGATCATGGCCAGCAGGTCGTTGAAACTGCCGAAGTCCATTGTGGTGGCGAAATGCTCATAAGCGCGGCTGATGGCATCATCGGCGCCCAGAGCGTGACGGGCGAGGTCCTCTCGCGCATCCTGCGACAGTCGGATCGCGGCCTGATCTTCCAGAACCTTGAAGCCCGGCGTGACACCCGCCTCCAGCGGAAAACGGCGCAGCAGCTTTTCGCAGAAGGCGTGGATGGTCTGGATCTTCAGACCGCCCGGTGTCTCCAGTGCGCGAGCAAACAGGCGACGGGCATCGGACAGGTCCTGCTGGTCCAGCGTGTTGGCATCGCGCCCGTCCAGATCGGCCAGCGAGCGCGACAGGGTCTCGTCGTCCGCCACGGCCCATTGGCCCAGCTTTTCAAACAGGCGGGCCTGCATTTCGGCAGCGGCGGCCTTGGTATAGGTCACGCACAGGATTTCGCCCGGCTGGACGCGTTTCAGCAGCAGACGCGCCACGCGGTTCACCAGTGTGGTCGTCTTGCCCGAGCCCGCATTGGCGGTGACAAAGATCGACTTTTCAGGGCTGGCCGCGACCGACTGGAAATGTTTGGCCCGTTCGACGGGGGACAGGGTGGCCACGTCAATCATGCCGCGTCTCCTTCGCCTTCGCTGTCGGCACCGCCGACGACCATCCACTCCCACACGCGGGCGAGGTGGTCGTAGTTGCCACCGAAATTGCCCATGTATTGCGGCGCTTCCCATGAGACATAGGCCCGCGCCGGATCGTCATAGGCGGCGACGGCATCTTTTAGGCGGTCGAACTCGGCAGCGCTGATCTGGGCGGCGCTCAGGCTGTTGGCCTTGGACGGGGCGGACACGTCCGTTTCCTTGCCGCCTTCGCCGCGCCCGATGACGCGCACATAGACCAGTGCCGTCGGATCGGATGGATTGCCGAACCCGCCAGCGGCCAGAATGGCCCCCGTCAACGACAGCTGCGGAGCAAAGCCTTCGACCACCTGTTTGGCGGATGGCGCAGAGCCGGTCTTGAAGTCGATAATGGCCGCGCCGTGGGCATCCAGTTCGATACGGTCGGCCTTGGCGGTGACAGTGAACGGTCCAGCCGGTCCGTCAAACATCAGACGCCCCGATTGTTCGACAAGGATTTCAATCCCCCGCTCGCGGCGGCGGCGCTCGAATGCGGCCAGCCAGCGGGCGCTGATACGGCTCAGCGGCACCTCGCGGGCCATGGCGGCGTCTTCAAAGCCTTCTTCGCGCAGGGCTTCCTGAATGAAGATAGCGAGTTGCTGCTCGAAGTCCTCGGGCAGGTCATAGGGCCATGTGGTGACAGCCCGCTCGATGGCTGAGTGGATGGCGTTACCGCGCTTTAGCGCCTCGGCAGGTTCACCCGGTCGGTCCATTTTGCGCAGACCCAGAATGCGCTGGGCATAGACGGCATAGGGATCACGCACCCAGCGCTCGACACCGGTGACGGGCAGTTCGCGTGGACGTACTGAAACGGGCGGCGTTGGTGCAGGGCGTCGGGCATAGGCGGGTGTGCTGGATTGCGGGGCGTCCAGATGGCGGGTCCAGTCGATGACCTGTCGGGGGGCAGCGATCTCGACGGGCGTAGCGGCTTCATTGGCCCCACGCGTGAGCATGTCGAGGCGCCACAGCCAGCGCGATCGCACAGCCGGCTGGCCCCCGCGACGCTCGCAGTTCACCAGCACCACATCGGGGGCGCAGGCGGCCTGAATGAAATCCTGTGCGCTCTGGCCAATGCGGCGCTCGGGCGGCGGCAGGCCAAGGACGCTGCGCATCGGACGCGACAGGAACGGGTCGACGGGCGCGCCCTGCGGCCAGATGCCTTCTTCCAGACCCGCAAGGATCATCTTGTCGGCGCGGACCAGACGCGCCTCGATGGCCCCGAGGATGCGCAAGGACGGATGGGTTGCCCCGCCCGTGCGCACCACAGTGTCGGCCAGCAATCCTTGCAGCATCTCCACCAAATCGGACGGAGTCACGGCACCCAGCGCAGCACCGCCCGCGATCAGGTTGGACAGCAAAGATGCAGCCTGTTCACCGTCGGGTCCGGCCCAGGCGGTCTGTCCGGCCAAGCCCTCGACCAGACGGGTCAGGACGCGGGCGGCTTCGTCCAGAGGCACATGGGTCTTGCCCGCAAAGGGCTCGCTCCCGAGGGCTTGCAGGCTGGCCAGATGATCGACGAAGTCGCACAGCCGCTGGGTGCGGGCCTCGCGCTTGGCCTTGGCCTCTTCGGTTTCGTTGTCGCGCGGCTTCTGGCGGCGCAGATAGGTTTTCAGACGCGCCAGCGTACCGTGCGGCGAGGTGCGCAGGCCGTAGCGTTCCAGCGAGGCGGCAAGATATTCCGACCACTCGACGTCCAGCGCGACCAGCGGATGTTTCAGCAGGGCCAGCAGGGTTTGCGGATTGGCCTCGTCCTCTACCCAGCGGGCGCAAAGCTCCAGCAAGGTGCCTGCGGACATGCGGTTCAGCGGCGCACCCGCCGAGGTGTCGGCGGTAATGCCCCAACGTTGCAGGCGGGCCTGAACACGGCGGCCCAAGCCCTGGTCCGGCGTCACGAGGGCGCAGGTCTGGCCTTGGGTTTCCAATGCCTCGCGCATCATCAGGGCGATGGCGGCGGCGGCCTCTTCCTCATGACGCAGGGTCATGACGCTAAGGCCCTTCAGCCCTTCGGCGATGGGGTCGCGACCCGTATCTGCGGCGCGCTCGCGGATGTCCTTGATGGCGTGACGCCAGTCGCCCGTGGCATCGGCAGGACGCAGGGCCTCGTTAAGCAGACGCTGGCGGGCCATGCCGCGTTGCAGGACTTCGGGCGCGATCTCGGGACGGAACCACGGACGCACTTGGGCGCGCGCGATGTCGTGACGCTCCAACAGGCGTTTCAGCGCGCGCTGGGGGTGTTGTTCGTTCTCGCCGGTGATCTGGGCCCAGACGTTTTCTTCCAGATCCAGATCGAGGCCGGGCAGGACGACACAGCCCTGAGGGGCACGGGCGACGGCCCCCATAACGTCGGCAGCGGCGGGCACAGTACCCGTCGAGCCCGCGACAATCAGTGGCTCTTGCGGGGGCTCGCGGTCCCACAGTTCGGCAAGGCGGCGCAGCAAGGTTGCCTTACGCCATGAGGGGTCGACCAGACCCATCTGCTCCAATCGCTTGGGCCATTTCTCGACGCCCAGCGCGAGGAACTCGGCAGAGCGCTGCCAGTGCTCGGCCATGTCGCCTTCGACCAGCCCTGCGACCATGCCGGGGTCTTTAACCTCTTCGAGCTGGCAGGAATCGAGGAAGCGACCCAGCGCATCGGCAAGGTCCAGCGCCTGAACAGGACGAAGCTCGCTGTCGAAATCCTCGACAATCATCTTGGCCAGTTCAAACCGGCGCGTGAGCGCCGGAATGGCGGGCGGTAGATCAAGTCCCAGCGCACCCGGCGTGAAGGGCGGTTCGTCTTCCTCAAGGTCACCCAGTGGGCGCACCTGTGGCAGAAGCACGGGGCGGTCTTCCGACAGTTTGGACAGGGCCGCGGTAAAGGCCCGCGCCGCACGACGGTTCGGCAGCAGGATGGTCGCGTCGGACAGTTCTTCCGGCGGGCGGGTGCCCAGCCAGCTCAGAACCCCTGCGGCCAAATCTTCCAGAAACGGGCGCTGGGCCGCGATGGTGTACCAACGCGGTGTGTCACCGGAAAACGGATCGAAAGCGCCCCCGCCCATATCGTCTTATCCTTTGAGTTTGGCTTCGGCCTCGTCGCGGGCCTGCGGATCGCCGACGTGCATCCAGTCGCCGTCCATGACCGTGCCATAGAGGCGGCCCTGTTCGGCCGAGGCGCGCCACAGCGGGCTGAGCGAGAAGGCCCCGTCCGGTCCCTGATCGGCATAGGACGGGCGGGTGATGTGCACGCCCATATAGGCAAACGGCACAGACGGGCGCTCGCCACGGAAGGTCAGGCGGCCATCATCGGCAACCGAGAAATCGCCGTCACCCTCAAAGCCGATAGAACCTTCGCGACGGGCCAGCAGAAGAGCGGCATCCATCGTCTCGGAGTTCCATAGGCGCACCAGATCACCCAGCGCATCGCCACGGTCTATCCAGACGCTGTCGATATTGGCGACAAACACCGGATCATCGCCCAGCAGCGGCTTGGCCTTCTTCAGGCCGCCGCCCGTTTCCAGCAGTTCGGCGCGTTCATCCGAGATGACAATGCGGATGTTATCGCGCTTGGACAGATGCTGTTCCAGACGATCAGCGAACCAATGGACATTGACCACGGCGGTCTCGACGCTAGCGGCAACCAGACGGTCCAGCACGTGATCGATCAGGGCGCGGCCACCGACCTCCACCAGCGCCTTGGGGCGGTCATTGGTCAGCGGGCGCATGCGGGTGCCGAGGCCAGCAGCCAGCACCATCGCTGTTTTCGGGGCGGTCATTTGCGCACCTCTGCAGGGACGTATTTGTCGAACCAAGCGGCGACCGTGGCCAGCGCGGGCTGTTCGAGGTTGCGGTTCAGTTGCGCCCACATGCGCGGCAGGAACTGCGCATAGCGAGGCTTGCCGTCACGCGCGATCAGGCGGGCAAAGATACCGATGATGCGCGCCTCGTTAAGGGCGGCCAGACCGGCATAATCGGCCATGAAGGCGGCGCGATCGACGCTGGGGCGAAGGGAGAAGTAGTGGTCCAGCGCCGCCGCTTCGAGCTCCGGCGACACATCGCGTCGTGCATCCTGCAACAGCGAGTGCAGGTCCCAGCTTGGGTGGGCGATGACGGCATCCTGAAAATCGATCATGCCGACGCGGGCCGCACCTTCGCGGTCGCTCAGCCAGATCAGGTTCTCGGCGTGATAGTCGCGGTGAGCCATGACCGAGGCACCCGCAGCGCCGGAAGCCACAACCGGAGCCCAAGCCTCGCGCCATTCGGCCACAGCGGTCTCATCGAAGCTGGCGCGGCTGTTGTACTTCGGCAGCCATTCGACGAACAGATCGGCACCGCCCTGCAGCGCCACCTCGTCATAGACCAGCATCGGCCATTCGCCTGCCGGACCGTTCAGGACTGAGGGCGGTGTGCCTGCATCGTGCAGTTTCGCCAGTGCCTCGATAGCGGCGAGATAGAGCGGGCGCTCGTCCATGCCCAGTTCGATGACGCGGGCGAACAGATCATCGCCAAAGTCTTCCAGCAGGGCCAGACCATTGGCGACATCCAGCGCCGGAATGGCGGGGGCCGACAGGCCAAGGCTGTTCAGATGGGCCGCCACGGCACCAAAGGCTTCGATACGTCCTGCAGACAGGCGGGCAACCGCATTCCAGCCCTGCGCGTGGCGTTCCTCGGCACTCCAAGCCGGATTGCACGGCTGGCTCTCGGCAGCGGGTGGTTGGTCCATCAGCATGAAGCGGCGACCATCGGCGGCGATGATGCGTTCATAGCGGCGCGTCGAGGCATCGCCCGGCAGCGGGTGCCGTTCGGCATCGCCAAGGCCAGCCTTTTCCAGCAGGGCCAGCTTCAGGGTTTCGCGCTCAGAGTTGGAGGTCATTGATCTTACCTTCCCAGCGGCCTGCGCCAGAAACGGTCGCAAGGCGGGACTGGCCCTCTTCTTCGAGAGTAATCGTCAAAATGTCGTGGCCCAGAAAACGGGCAGGGTCGTCGCCCAGACGCTCAGGCCATTCGATGATGGCACAGCCTTCGTCCAGCGCTTCGTCCAGCCCGATCTCCCACGCCTCTTCGGGGTCGCTCAGCCGATAGAGGTCAAAATGCGCGACGGCCGGATGACTTTCGTAAAACTGGACGAGGGTGAAGGTCGGGCTGGGCACATCTTCGTCGGGACGGGTCAGGGCGCGGATCAGCCCGCGCGCCAGCGTCGACTTGCCCATGCCCAGCGGGCCATAGAGCAGGATGCTGTCACCGGCCTCCAACAGCGGGGCGAGGGTTTGGCCAAGGCGGGTCGTGGCCTCGGCATCGGCGAGATGCAGTTTCATGCGGGGAAAGGCGCGTCCGGACGGGCGGCCAGATGCCGCTCGATATAGGTCTTTAGCTGATCGGTTGCGCCATCGGCGTCAACCTTCAGTTGCTCGGGTGTGACAGGTTTTGCGAATGACAGGCGGAAGGTCTGACCTTCCTTGTTCAGCAGTTCGTGGAAAAGCGTCACGTCGCGCAGTTCCTGCGAAAATCTATCGAAGGTGTGGAACAGCTTGCTTGTCGGTCCTGTCATATGCACGGGCACAACGGGTGCCGCATATTTTCTGGCCAGCGACGCAGCCGAACTTTCCCACGGCGGGTCGATCAACACGCCGCCTTCCACGCGCGCCAGACGACCTGCAGGAAACAGGACGATGCAGCGCTCTTCGGTAAAGGCCTGTTTGGCGGCGTTCAGGGTCTGGCGCGTTTTCTCGCGGGTGCGTTTTTCGTGGACCCACTCGACCGGAATAATGCTTTCGGTCAGACGCGGCGCGACGCGGATGGCGTCGGCATTGGCGAAGAAGATGGCGTCGCTGCGTACGCGCCGTATCGCGTCATACATGGCCACGCCATCGGCAATACCCGTCGGATGGTTGCAGACGATAACGCAGCGTCCGGTGGCGGGAAGGTTCTCCAACCCCGTCGTCTCGACATTAAGCCTGAGTAGATCGGACATATATTGAAGCGCGTCCGGTCCGCTGCGGTCCTTCATCTCGTCGGCCATGGCGACGGCCTTCGGATAGCCGAGCAGGGCGTAGAGCACAGGTCGCACCAAGGGCCACACCCATGCCTTCGTCAGACGCGGCGCGCGTTCCGCGATCAGCACATCGACAATATGGGGGGCAGCCGAAGATGGGGTCATGATCCGTTTGTCGCCCGCGTCGCTGCGACGGGCAAGCACCTTGGCGATTGCGACTATCCCCCTTAAGCAAGGTCCCAGTGTTTTTCGGGAATGGGGGCAAGCGAATGCGTGCACACTGGATGATGGCGACTGCGGCTGTGGCCTTAATGGCGACGGCGGTTCCGGCTCTGGCTCAGGAGGCGGCGAGCGTTGCGCCTGCTACGCAGACCGCGAGTGCCGGACATACGGTCGAAGGTGGTCTGCCGCTCAAGACTCTGGCCTCGATGGACCGTGTGTCCTCGCCGGTCCTGTCGCCTGATGGCAAGCGTGTCGTCTATGCGGTGTCGAGAGTCGACTATGACGCCAACAAGTCCTCGACCTCGCTGTGGGTGGCCAATGTCGATGGCTCGGGCGATGCCCGCAAACTGCCCATCTCAGAGGGCGGCGCCTCGAACCCCGAGTGGGCTCCGGATGGCCGATCAATCTATTTCACTTCCTCGCGCGGTGGCTCCAATCAGGTGTGGCGCACCGACGCGGAAGGAAACGCTGCGGCGCAAGTGACCATGCTGCCCGTCAGCGTCTCCGGCTTCCGCATCGCGCCGGATGGCCGCTCGCTGGTGCTGGGCATTTCAGTCTTTGTCGACTGCGACACTCTGGAGTGCACCAAGACGCGCGGTGACACGGCGGCCAAGGACACCCAGACGGTCTACGACCAACTGCCGCTGCGCGTGTTCGACCGCTGGTACGACAACAAGAAGTCCCACCTGTGGGTTCAGCCGCTGAACGCGTCGGGTCTGGCCGAAGGATCGGCGCGCAGCCCGACGCAAGGTATCGGCGCCGACTTCGGTGTCGGCGGGATCGAGTTCACCCGTGACGGTGCCATCCTGGTCTCGACCAAGCTGCTGGGCGACCGCAACGCCTTCACCAACAACAATGACCTGTACCGCATCCCTCTGGCAGGCGGCGCGCCGCAGAACCTGACCGCTGGCCATACCGGACCGGACAGCAATCCGGTGCTGTCGCCGGATGGTCGCCGCCTCGCATGGCTGGCCAGCCCGCGAGAGAATGTCGGTGGGGATCAGGCTGTTGTCATGCTGGGTAATGCCGATGGTTCTGATGCCCGCGCCCTGACCCGTTGGGATCGCGGTCCCGGTGATTTGACATGGCGTTCGGACGGCCGCGCTCTTTACGCGACGGCTGCTGATCATGGCCAACAGCGCCTGTTCGAGATCGATGCCCGCAGCGGCGACGTGCGCGCCCTGACCGACATCGGCACGGTCAGTGCCTATGACGAGCAAGGCGGCACAGTGGTCTATGCGCTGGAAAGCTTCACCTCGCCGACCCAGCTTTATGTGCTGAAGGGTGGCGAGGCCCGCCAGCTGACGAACCTCAATGCCGAGGCACTGGCCTCCATCCGCCCGTCGCGTCCGGACGAAATCCGTTTCGCGGGCTGGAATGGTGAAGAGGTCCACGGCTGGGTGTTCAAACCCGCCAACTATGTCGAGGGCCAGAAATATCCCGCGGTCTATCTGATCCACGGCGGGCCGAAGTCGCCATGGACCGAAAGCTGGTCTTATCGCTGGAACCCGCAGGTCTATACCGGCGCAGGCTATGCGGTGGTGATGATCAACTTCCACGGTTCGCCCGGCTACGGTCAGGCCTTCACCGATGCGATCAACTCCAACTGGGGCACCCGTCCGCTGGAAGATCTGCGCAAGGGCTGGGAAGCGGCTGTTGCCAATAACAGCTTCATCGATGCCAACCGTTCGTGCGCTCTGGGCGCTTCTTACGGCGGCTATATGATCAATATGATCGCAGGCCAGTGGAACGAGCCGTGGCAGTGCCTTGTGAACCACGCGGGCGTGTTCGACGTGCCGCAACTGATGAACGCCATGGACAGTGGCACCTTCATCCACGAGTTCGAGGGCACGACCTGGGATCGTAAGGCCGTCTATGACGCCCAAAATCCTGAAACCTATGCAGGCCAATGGAAAAAGCCGATGCTGGTCCTGCATGGCTCGAAGGACTTCCGCGTGCCGATGGAGCAGGGACTGGCGACCTTCTCGGCGCTGCAACGTCAGGGCATCCCCAGCCGCTTTGTTCACGTGCCCAACGCCAACCACTGGGTGCTGGAGCCCAAGGCGTGGGTGAACTGGCAGCAGGAAATCCTCGACTGGACGGCCCGCTACACAGCTCCTGCCCAGTGACGGTCACGTTAAACTGAGGGTTTGCGGGCGGCGTATCGGGTGTTAGGCCTTTCAGCCTGACTGTCCCAATAAGAGGGAGCGCCCATGCGCCGCCTGTCCCATCTTCTCTGCGGCCTCAGCGCCGCAGCCCTGCTGACCGCCGCTGCTCCGGCTCTGGCCGATAGTGCCGCGGCTCCGGTGGCGACCGCCACCGCCGAAGCCAGCAATGCCTTCAACTACAACGACATGATCTCGGCGAACCGTCTGGGAGACCCGCAAGTGTCGCCGGACGGGGAATGGGTGGTCTATTCGGTGACCACCACCGATGTGGCCGCCAACCGCCGCAGCTCCAAACTCTATATCCAGTCGCTGAAGGGCGAGGGCCAAGCCACGGTCCTGCCGATCAGCGAAGGCGGTGCCAACACCGCGCGCTGGGGCAAGGACGGACAGCTTTATTTTCTGTCGTCGCGCTCGGGCTCGTCGCAGGTGTGGATCTCGACTGATAAGGGCCAGACCGCAACACAAGCCACCAACCTGCCGACCGACGTAAACGCCTATCGCGTCAACGCCGCGGGCGATGCCGTGGCTGTGTCGCTGGCTGTCTATCCGGACGCCGAAAACCTCGCCGCTTCGATCGCGCGTGGTGCCGAGGAAGCCGAGCGCAAATCGACGGGCAAGGTCTATGACCGTATGTTCGTGCGCCACTGGGATACGTGGAACGACCACACTCAAAACCACCTGTTCGTCGTGGGTCTTGGCGACAATGCCCACGATGCTGTTTGGGTGACCAAAGGCTTTGACGGCGACACCCCGTCCAAGCCGTTCGGCGACGAGAGCGAGTTCACCTTCACCCCCGATGGCCGCAGCATCGTGTTCTCGGCGCGTCATGCCGGTAAGTCGGAACCGTGGAGCACCAACTTTGACCTCTATCAGGTCGCGGCCGATGCACCGGGCCAACTGACCAATCTGACCGAGGCCAATCCGGCTTGGGACACGGGTCCGGTCTTCTCGCCGGATGGCCAGACGCTGGCCTATCGCGCGATGGAGCGTGCAGGCTTTGAAGCTGACAAATATTCGATCTTCCTGCGCGATGTGGCCACCGGCCAGACCCGCCAGATCGCTGCCAACTGGGACCGTTCGGCAGACAGCCTGCAGTGGTCGAAAGACGGCAATAGCCTGTTCGTTACCGCTGGTGACGTAGGCAACACCAAGCTGTTCCAGATCGATGCCCGCAATGGTTCGGCCGTAGCGCTGACGGGCGCAGGCCACGTTGGTGCTGTCCAGCAGACCGATGACGGTTTCGTCCTGTCGATCGACACCCTGACCCGTCCGGCAGAGCTGTTCACCAAGACCTTCCGTGGTCGCGAAATGCCGCGCCAGATCACCAATGTGAACCCGCAACTGGACGCCAAAAAGTTCGGCGAGTTCGAGCAGTTCAGCTTCCCGGGCTGGAATAACGAGACCGTCCACGGCTACGTCATCAAGCCTGCCAACTATGTCGAAGGCCAGAAATATCCGGTCGCCTTCCTGATCCACGGTGGACCGCAAGGCTCGTTCGGCAACGGCTGGTCCTACCGCTGGAACCCCGAGACCTATGCGGGTGCGGGCTATGCGGTGGTGATGATCGATTTCCACGGCTCGACCGGCTACGGCCAAGAGTTCACGGACGCCATCAGCCAGCACTGGGGCGACCGTCCGCTGGAAGATCTGCAGAAGGGTTGGGCGGCAGCCCAGCAAAAATACAGCTTCCTCGACGGTGATAACGCCTGTGCGCTGGGCGCGTCCTACGGCGGTTATATGATCAACTGGATCGCCGGTAACTGGTCCGACGAGTTCAAATGCCTCGTGAACCATGACGGCGTGTTCGACATCATGGGCATGGGCTATGGCACCGAGGAGCTGTGGTTCACCGAGTGGGAATACGGCGGCACGCCGTGGGAAAATCCGGAAGGATACCAGCGCTTCAATCCGGTCAACCACGTCCAGAACTGGAAGACCCCGATGCTGGTCATTCAGGGCGACAAGGATTTCCGCATCCCGACCTCGCAAGCCCTGTCGACCTTCACCGCCCTGCAGCGTCGCGGCATCGAGAGCCGCTTCGTCATGTTCCCGGACGAGAACCACTGGGTTCTGAAACCGGCGAACTCGATGCAGTGGCACAACGAAGTGTTTGGCTGGCTGGACCAGCATCTGAACAAGTAAGGCCTCGGGCCTTTGATAATCAGGGCGCGGTTCTTTCGGGAGCCGCGCCCTATTTCATTGAGGCTTGCATCCCCGCGCGACGTCGTTCCTAAAGAGCGGATGGCGAGGGATGGAATGACGCGGCGCGGACTGTGCGCTTCGATAGGCGTGGCGGCTGCGGGACTGGCGTTACCTGCGTGGGCGCAGGCGCGCATGGCCTATGGTCCCGATCCGTGCCAGACCTTGAAGCTGTATCCTGCCCGCGGCGAGGGCCCGCACCCGGTGGTCATCATGGTGGGAGATGCCGCCCGACCGCCCTCGGCGGCTATGGAACGCAACGCCAGCCAGTTGGCACGGCGGGGCATGTCGGTAGCGTTCATAGACCGTCGCCCGTCGCCATACGGACTTCAGGCCCACACATCCGATATCGTCCGCGCCCTGTTCCACCTGCTGACGCAGGCGGAGGCGCTGTCTCTGGACGGACGGTTTGCCCTGTGGGGCGAACAGGGTGGGGCCTCCGCCGTGCTGCTGGTGGCGCGGGACGGGCGCTATCTGACGGCAGGTCGGATTGACCCTTATCAGCACTGGGGCACGGTGGTGCTGGGCCTGCCTGAAGAGACTGACCCGACCTTCACCCGTGCTTCGGCTTACGGCATTGGCCGCACCCGTGCGCTGTACGAAGGCCGCGCCGATCATACGGCGCAGGGCACGGCTTTCCTCAGCGGCCTGTTCTAGGCTTTCAGTCTCTCGAACAGGGCGCGGATGACCTCGACATAGATGTTGGTCAGGTCGCGCAGTTCCTGTTCCGGCACGCGCTCGTCGATCTGGTGCATGGTCTGGCCGACAAGGCCCAGTTCCAGCACCGGACACATATAGCGGATGAAACGGGCATCGGAGGTGCCGCCGCTGGTCGAGGCCTCGGGGCGACGACCGATGGCCTTCTCGACTGCGTCCTGCACCCCGCCAATGAAGGCTTCGTTCTGGGTCAGAAAGGCTTCGCCCGAGATCATGTGCTCGACGTCGATCCTAAAACCGGTCTCAGCCTGAAGGGCTCCGGCCTCTTTGGTCATCCACTCGGCCAGTGCTGTCCCGGCGTGGGTGGGATTGAAGCGGATATTGGTGCGGGCGCGGGCGACGGCGGGGATGATGTTGGTCGCCGTATTGCCGATGTCGATGGTGGTGATTTCGAGGTTTGACGGCGGGAATTCGGGATAACCCTCGTCCAGCACGCGGGCGTTCAGGCGTGTCATCAGCTCGGCAATGACCGGGGCCGGATTTGCGGCGCGTTCCGGATAGGCAACATGGCCCTGTTTGCCGTGGACGGTGAACCAGCTGTTGATCGAGCCGCGACGGCCGACCTTGATCATATCGCCCAGTAGCGCCGAAGAGGACGGCTCGCCAACGATACAGGCGTCGATGACCTCGCCCTCGCCCATCAGGGTCTCGACCACGCGCTTGGTACCGTGAAGGGCAGGGCCTTCTTCATCGCCGGTGATCAACAGCGACAACGAACCTTCGACCTCGCCTTCGGACAGGATGCGTGACAGGGCCGCAACCCACGCCCCGATGCCGCCCTTCATATCGACCGCACCGCGACCGTAGAGGATGCCGTCCTTGGTTTCGCCCTCGAACGGGCCGGTAGTCCACTGCTCGGCGACCCCTGTGGGCACCACATCGGTGTGGCCAGCGAAGCAGATATTGGGCGAGGCCGTGCCGCGGCGGGCATAGAGGTTGATGATGGGCGCATCCACGCCCTCACCCGTCGGGCCGGAAAACTCCATCCGGCGACAGGTGAAGCCCAGATCGATCAGGGCTTTTTCCAGCACTTCCATCGCGCCTTCATTGGCTGGCGTCACCGACGGGCGGCGGATCAGGGCGCGCGTCAGTTCGACAGGATCGAGAACGGAATTTGATGTGCTGTTCATGGGTCAATGCTTTAGGCAGGTAAGCCCGAGACGAGAAGGGCGATCTTGCGCCCGATCTGCACAACTGCCGAGATTTTTGATCCGTGACGACCGAAAACCCCCGCACTGCGGATGATACGCCTTCCGACAGTCCGTCCAGCCCTTGGAAGATAGCGGATTTCCGCCTGTTGTGGGTCGGTCGTGTGCTGGCCGTCCTGGCCATCCAGATCCAGTCCTCGGCCTTACTGTGGCAGGTATACGAAATCGCCCGTCGCGATCACCCGATTGAGCAGGCCAGCCTTTATCTGGGTCTGGTGGGCCTGTGTCAGTTCCTGCCGCTTCTGGCCTTCACCTTGCCGGCAGGGGCTATGGCCGACAAACGCGACCGCAAACATACGGTGACCCTGTCGATTGTGGTCGAAATGGCCTGCGCGGGGATTTTCCTCGCCATGGCGCTGCATGGTTCTCCGCCCCTGTGGGGGCTGCTTGCCGTGGCGGCTGTGTTCGGGGCCGCGCGGGCGTTTCTGGCACCGGCCTCGCAGGCCTTCCTGCCCATGGTTGTGGGGCGGAAAGCCCTGCCTGCCGCTATCGCCGCTCAGGCTATCGCCTTCCAGACGGGGGCCATTGCCGGTCCTGCGCTGGGCGGGTTGATCGTCGCGGTGACGGTACCGCTGGCCTATGCGTCGTCGGCGGCGCTGTTCCTTCTGGCAATCGGTTGCTTCGTGATGATCAAGACCTCGGGCAAGCCGCAAGTGGTGTCCACGGACTCGCCGGTCGCTCTGGTCAAGGAAGGTCTGTCCTATGTCTGGAAGACCAAGATCGTGCTGGGCGCGATTTCACTGGACCTGATCGTGGTGCTGTTTGCGGGCGTGGCTTTGCTGACGCCGATCTTTGCCCGTGACATCCTGCATGTCGGGCCGATGGGTTTCGGTTTCTTGCGGGCGGCTTTTGGTGTCGGCGCGCTGGTGATGGCGCTGTGGCTCAGCCGCTTTCCGATCCAGCGCAATGGCGGACTGTGGATGTTCGCGGCCGTGGCCGTGTTCGGAGTTTGCACCATTATCTTTGGCCTGTCGAAGATCGTGTGGATTTCGGCGCTGGTGTTGTTCGTCGGCGGTGCCGCAGACATGATCAGCGTCAACGTTCGACAGACCTTGATCCAGCTGGCCACGCCCGATCACATGCGCGGGCGGGTGTCGTCGGTGTCCATGCTGTTCATTGGCGCATCCAACGAACTGGGCGAGGCCTATTCGGGTGTGATGGTCCGTTTGCTGGGGCCGATTGGCGCGGCGGTGTTCGGTGGCTTTGGCGCTCTGGCTGCCACGGGCATCTGGGCCAAGGTTTTCCCGTCCCTCAGAAAAGCCGATAGGCTTTCCTGACAATCAAAAGGCCCGCTGATTCAGCGGGCCTTTTTTCTATCCTATCGCGAGCGCCAAGGGCGCTCGCGACTTGAGGGGATTTCCGCCCTACCGCTCGCCTTGCGAAGGCTCGCGACTTGAGGGCGTTTACTTCCATTCCTTGAAGTGTTTCGACAGCTTCAGGCCCTGCTTCTGATAGTGGCTGCCACCTTCGCCATAGAGGCGGGTCGGGCGCTCGGTCAGGGGTTCATAAACAAGGCGCGCAACGGTCTGTTCGTGTTCCAGAAGGAAGGGGGTGTCGTGGGTGCGAACCTCCAGCACGCCCTTGGAGCCTGCGCCGTGCGCCTCGTCGGTGCCAAAGCCCGGATCGAAGAAGCCTGCATAGTGGACGCGGAACTCGCCGACAGACGGGTCAATCGGGGTCATCTCGGCGGCTTGGTCGACAGGGATTTCAACGTCGTCGCTGGAGGCCAGGATATAAAACTCGCCCGGATCGAGCAGCAGGTCGCCGTCGCGCAGGGTCAGCGGTTCCCAGAAGTCGCGCGGGTCGTGACCGTCGACGTTCTCCAGATCGACCACACCGGCATGGCGGCGGCCACGGAAACCGACAATGCCGTTGTCGTTCGGCAGCAGGTCCACGCCAACGCTGCGAGTCTCCAGACGCGGCGGTTCGCCCGCCTTGAGGCGCAGCTGGTTCAGGCGCGTGCCCGGACGCACGAGGATGGAGAAGGTCTGGGGCGCGATCTCGAGATACAGCGGGCCTTCATAGCCTTCATCGACATCGTCGAAGCTCTGACCCTGATCGGTCAGCAGGCGCACGAACACATCGACGCGGCCAGTCGAGGATTTCGGGTTGGCGCGGGCGTTTAGGCCCTTGGGCAGGGACAGATGTTCTTGCAGGCGGGCGATATAGACGCAGCCCTTTTCAAGAACATAGCCGCCCGACAGATCCACCGTGTGCATGGCCACATCGCGGATGCGGTCCTCGACCTTGCGCTTTCCGGGCAGGAAGCTGGCGCGGACACGCCACGCCACGTCCGACAGGCGTAGGTCGAGGCTGGCCGGTTGGACCTGATCAGAATCAAATGGGGTCTGGCTGGTGATGGCACCCGTCGCAATCAGGGTCTCGATGCCCTGAAACGGGATGATGCCGGCTTGGTCGGGAAGAGTGAACTTGGTCATGCCGTCCTGTTCTCACACGGATTTTTCCGCCTGTCTCGCCCAGAAAACATCAGTTTGGGCGAGAGTCTGCTTGAACCCCGGTCACGGCGGGACGCATATAGCGCATGGTTCATGGTTCTGCCTATAGCGCCGAGACAGAAGGTATGGTCGTTCGCGTCCAGCCCTCGTTTCTGGCTGCCCAATCCGACCCCGAGGCAGGCCACTGGGTTTGGGCCTATCAAATAGAGATCGTCAATCTGACCGGATCGCCCGTACAGGTCGTGGCGCGTCGCTGGACCATCACCGATGCCGTCGGTCGCGTCGAGGAAGTGCGAGGCTCCGGGGTTGTGGGCGAACAGCCGGTTATCGAGCCGGGCGATAGTTTCGCCTATGCCTCGGGTTGTCCGCTAGCGACGCCGTCGGGATCCATGGTCGGGGCCTATTTCTGCAAGGACCTCGAGGGGCGGATGTTTGAAATCGCTATACCGCACTTCAGTCTGGACATTCCCGATACCCGCCGCACCCTGAACTGAACGGCATAAAAAAAGAGCGCAACGATTGCTCGTTGCGCCCCTCAAGATTTCCGGTGAACGGAAAATTAGATGTAGCGACGAAGGCTGCGAGCCAGCTCCGAAGCGCCGTCCTTGGTGCTCTTCTTGACCTGCGGCTGGTAGGCGACGCGAGCGTGCTCGCCGCAATAGACGCCTTCCGAAGCGCGACGGCCGCAGAACGAGAACTCGCGCGACGACGGATCGCCAATCGGCCATTTGCAC
The DNA here is from genome assembly GCF_022750635.1 of Brevundimonas pishanensis. Classification (GTDB taxonomy): domain Bacteria; phylum Pseudomonadota; class Alphaproteobacteria; order Caulobacterales; family Caulobacteraceae; genus Brevundimonas; species Brevundimonas pishanensis. The sequence continues at coordinate 553,613 of NZ_JAJKBG010000001.1, forward strand.
ATGTGTGCGCCGAGGGTCAGGACGGTCGCCGTGCCCGGCAGTTCCGGCATGGGAGCCGGAGCGGACGGTTGGGCTACCTGCGTCGGCACAGCCGCCGGGCGCGGAGCAACAGCCTCGATGCGGCGCGGCGCCGACGGGGCCTGGGTCGGTTGAGCCGGAGCAGCGGCGGGAGCCGATGCAGCCGGAGTGGCGGCTGCAGCAGCGGCTGCCTTGGCCGTGCTCGGGCGAGCCGTGCGGAAAGTCGTGCGTGCCGGTTGCGACGGGGCCGCGCGGCCCGACAGGCCGAGGCGGTGCACCTTGCCGATGACGGCGTTGCGGGTCACACCGCCACCCAGTGCCTTGGCAATCTGGGAGGCCGATTGACCTTCAAGCCACAGCTTCTTCAGAGCGCCTACGCGATCTTCTGTCCAGCCTGCGTTCATGCCACCCTCCAAGGGAAGTCGGATTCAATATCTTGTGTCAGGGCGCCGGAAATGACGTCCTTCAGTGGCGCCGATCGTAAATTATTACTTGGGACACGCAATATGTGGAGAATCACCTGTCCACAGAAACCAGATGTAGTATGGTTAATGTCCCGTTTTGACTCACTTTATTTCGCTGTCATCTAACGCTGGATGCCTTGCGAAACGGCGTGGGTATGCGCATTTGGGCGATTATGAGCTCGCAAAACCTGTCTGAACCGACCCCATCGACCCTGCATTCACCGCGCCGCCATGACGGCGTGAACTGGGTTGGCCTGCGCACACTCTATCTGCGCGAGGTGCGACGGTTCTGGAAGGTGGGGGCCCAGACGGTTGCAGCACCCGTTGTAACGACCTTGCTGTACATGATGGTGTTTGTGGTCGCGCTTCAGGGGGCACGTCCGCCGCTACACGGCACGCCCTTTGCCGAGTTCGTCGCACCCGGCCTGATCATGATGGCCATTTTGCAGAACGCGTTTGCCAATGCCTCGTCCAGCCTCATCCAGGCCAAGATCATGGGCACGGCGACCGACTTCCTGACCCCGCCGCTCAGCCCGCTGGAACTGACCATCGGTTTCAGCCTCGGTGCCGCCACGCGCGGGATCGTTGTGGGTCTGGTGACGGCCATTTGTGTGCTGCCGTTCGCCAAGCTAGCTGTCAGCAACATCCTGCTGATCGTCTGGTTTGGCCTGATGTCTTCGCTGCTGATGGGTATGGTCGGCGTTCTGGCTGGTCTGTGGTCGGAGAAGTTCGACCACCTCTCTGCGGTTCAGAACTTTGTGGTCATGCCGATGACCTTCCTGTCGGGCACGTTTTATCTGGTCGACAACCTTCCGGCTCCGTTCGACACCATCAGCCACTTCAACCCTTTCTTCTACCTGATCGACGGATTCCGCGCGGGCTTCATCGGTAACGCTGAAAGCAACCTGCTGGTCGGCACTGCCATCAGCGGCATCCTGACGGTCGTGCTGGGCGTCATCTGCTGGATGGTGTTCAAGTCGGGCTGGCGCCTCAAGAGTTAAGCTTCGCCGTGCGGGCGGTGACCTGACCATATTTTCACTGGTCAGGTCACGCCCCTCGGGCTAGCCCTCTGTCACAAGCGCCCTGTTCGTGCGGGGCTGACAGGGGAGATATTTTTATGGCTATTCGCCAACTTCTGGCATCGAGCGCGGCCTTGGCCCTCGGTGCCGTCATGGCCTCGGCTGCCATGGCGCAGTCCACGGAACAAGCACCGCTGAGCCCTCGCGGCCAATCGATCCACGATGCAGCGGCTGCTCTGGTCAAATCGAACAATACCGAGCGTCTCGATGTCCTGAAGGCCCAACTGGAAGCCGCAGGTGTGCCTTACACCCTGCATGCTTTCGAGGGCGGCAACCGCCAAACCGGTCCGATGTCGGGCAATAATATCGTCATCACCCTGGGCGAGGGCGAGAAAGACATCGTCCTTCTGGCCCACTACGATGCTGCGGTACTGCGCGACGGTGCCTTCTCGCACGGCGTAGTGGACAATGCAGGTGGCACGCTCGCGGTGATCGCTGCGGCAAAGGCTCTTCCTGTCTCCACCATGAAGCACCGCGTGGTCGTGGTTCTGACGGATCAGGAAGAACTGGGCCTGATCGGTGCGCGTAAATGGCTGGAGCAGGCTGACAAATCGCGCATCGCCGCTGCGGTGAACGTCGATGTGGCTGCTTACGGCACGACCGTGATGTTCGGCCTGAACAATGGTCCGGCATCGGCCGGTCTGGTGCGTACCCTGCGCACCCATTGCGCGGACACCAACACCGATTGCGTGGCCTTCCCGGTTTACCCGCCGAGCGAAGACCGCGTGTTTACGGCGGCAGGCTTGCCTGTCCTGTCGCTGGGCATCCAGAATCCGATCGGTGCTCGCCAGATGTGGCTGGCCTTCAACGGCGGACAAGACAACGGCCTGCGCGAAGGCTTTGTGCCGGACGTGTTCCAGAACATTCACACGCACGAAGACAAGATGGACAAGCTTAAGGCGGACGACGTCGCAGCGTTCGCAGACTTCGTGACCCAACTGGTGGTCAAGATCGATAACGGCCAACACTAGAGGGCTACGTAGCCTCGTCGCCGCTTTAAAAGCCCGGAAACGTCCGGGAAGCGGTGTTGACTAAGGTCATCCTTCGTCAGACAAGGATTGAACCCTTTTAAAGCGGTCCCGTCGTAGCCCGGCGGGGCCGTCTCTCATTTCAGGAGCTTGCCGTGTCCGGTCATCTGATGGGCGTTTATAATCGTGCACCGCTGGAAGTGGAGCGCGGCCAGGGCGTCCGACTGTGGTCCACCGACGGGACCGAGTATCTGGACTGCGTCTCGGGCATTTCGACCAATGCTCTGGGCCATGCGGCTCCGGTGCTGGTTGAAGCCCTGAAGGCGCAGGCTGACAAGCTGTGGCACGTCTCGAACATCTATCGCATCCCGGGTCAGGACGAGCTGGCCGACATGCTGTGCGACAAGTCGTTCGCCGAGGTGGTCTTCTTCGCCAACTCGGGCACCGAGGCGGTGGAATGCGCGATCAAGACCGCGCGCAAATACCACCACGCAAAGGGCAATGTTGAGCGCATCGACATCTATGGCTTCGACGGCTCGTTCCATGGCCGGACCTATGGCGGCATCAATGCTGCGGCAAACCCGAACTACACCGAGGGCTTTGGCCCGCCGATGCAGGGCTTCTACCAGCTGAAGTGGGGCGACAAGGACGCTCTGACTCAGGCGTTTGAATCCCCGACCACGGCCGCCATCATCCTCGAGCCGGTTCAGGGCGAGGGCGGCTGCCGCGCGACGCCGGAAGAGGACCTGCGCTGGATGCGCGAGACGGCCGACAAGCACGGCGTCCTGATCATCTTCGATGAAGTCCAGTGCGGCATGGGCCGTACCGGCAAGCTGTGGGCGCACGAATGGGCTGGCATGACGCCGGACATCATGGCTGTGGCCAAGGCTCTGGGTGGCGGCTTCCCGATTGGTGCCTGCCTTGCGACGGCTGAAGCGGCTTCGGGTATGACCGCTGGCGCTCACGGCTCGACCTTCGGTGGCAACCCGCTGGCCATGGCGGTCGGCAAGGCTGCGTTCTCGACCATTGCCTCGGACGAAATCCTGAACAACGTCAACGAGATAGCCGGCTATCTGAAGCAGCAGTTCGCCGGTCTTCAGGAACGCTTTCCGGACGTGATCGCCGAGGTTCGCGGCAAAGGCCTGCTGATGGGTCTGAAGCTGATCCCGAACAACCGCGACTTCATGGGTTGGGCCCGCGACGAAGCCCACATGCTCGTCGCCGGTGGCGGTGACAATCTGGTACGCATCCTGCCCCCGCTGAACATCACGCTGGAAGAAGCCCGCGAAGCTGTCGAGCGTCTGGAAAAAACCTGCGAGTTCGCTCGCGCTCAAGCATCCGCCTAAGGGCGGCGACCGTAGTCTGATTTACGGAGACCGAAATGGTCCGTCACTTCCTCGATATCTACCGTCTCGACGCCGCCGATCTGCGCGGCATTCTGGATGACGCCCACGCCCGCAAGCAGGCCCGCAAGGGCTGGCCCAAGGGCAAGGTTGACGCCGATGCTCCGGCCAAAGACCGCGTTCTGGCGATGATCTTCGAGAAGAACTCGACGCGTACGCGTTTCAGCTTTGATGCCGCCATCCGCCAACTGGGCGGTCAGGGCATCATCGCCAACGCGTCGGACATGCAACTGGGCCGCGGCGAGCCGATCGAGGACACCGCCAAGGTTCTGTCGCGCATGGTCGATGCCGTGATGATCCGCGCCAACGACCACGAAGACGTCGAGCGTTTCGCCCGCGTCTCCGAGGTTCCGGTCATCAACGCCCTGACGGACCGTTCGCACCCGTGCCAGATTCTGGCCGATCTGCTGACCATCGAAGAGCACCTCGGCAATGTCGAGGGCAAGACGATTGCGTGGGTGGGTGACGGCAACAACGTCTGCCACAGCTTCATGCACGCTGCGCCCAAGTTCGGCTTCAAGCTGCGCGTGGCCTGCCCTGCGGAATACCACCCCGACCTGCGCGATCTGGAGAAAGGCGGCGAGTACGTCTACCTGACCTCCGATCCCAAGGATGCGGTTCAGGGTGCCGACGTCGTTGTGACCGACACTTGGGTGTCGATGGGCGACAAGGACTATGAAGCGCGTCTGGCCGCCTTCGAGCCCTACACGGTCGATCAGTCGCTGATGGATCAGGCCAATGACGGTGCTGTCTTCCTTCACTGCCTGCCGGCCCACCGCGGCGAGGAAGTGACCGACGAGGTCATCGACGGTCCGCAATCGCTGATCTTTGACGAAGCCGAAAACCGCATCCATGCCCAGAAGTCCGTTCTGGCCTGGTGCTTCGCCGGCTAGGCAGCCACAAAGACTTAAGCGAAAAGGCCGGAGGGGAAACCTTTCGGCCTTTTTCTTTGCCTCAGTAGGACTGGGGGTTAGGGCCCATGCCGTAGAGCCCGGCCAGATGGATCAGCAGCAGCATTGTCAGGGCCGCGCACACCAGCATCAGGAAGCGCCAAGGCATCATGCGCGGCTTGCTGCGCGTAAGATCCAGCGGCTTTGCGCCACGCCACGCGCAGATTGCGCCGAATACAACGGCAATAAACAACAGGATCAAAGTTAGCTGCAGGCTCATGTGCCTGAGTTGGCTGATCGAAAATCTTTAAGCAAGCCCCCAGTTGTGGGGCTGGCAAATCAGCAACCTTCTGTTAACCAAGTCCATACTGTCCCGCTCGGATTGTCCGCGCTGGATTTGGTAAGCGTCCAGATATTGTGGTTATGGAAGTGTTTGCATACAACATGTGGACAACGACCGTCGCCGTCACGACGCAGGAGACGAATCAGTGAGCGCAACGGCGCCTTGGAGCGTGAAGGGGATCGACCCCAAAGCCCGCGAGATCGCAAAGGATCTCGCGCGTCGCTCCGGCATGACCCTCGGCGAATGGCTTAACTCCATGATTATGGACGAGCCGGAAGACGACGGTGTCACGCCCCTTCCGCGCCGATCCGCCATTCCTGATCCGTACGACCGCCGTGCCCGCCGCCGCCGTCTCGACGATGCCTACGAAGGTCAGAACGGCAATGAGGGCATCAATGCCCTGATCCTCGTATTGGGCGAGCGCCTCGAAGAGGCCGAGCGACGTTCAGCTTCGGCGATTCAAGGCATCGACCAGGCCGTTGCCGGTCTGATGCGCCGCATGGACACCAGCCGCGAACAGGACAGCCAGCGCGAGCGTCGGCTGGACGATGTCACGCGCGAACTGCGTGACGGCCACCAAAGGCTCAAGCAGTTGGAAGCGCGCGAGGCCGGTGCCGGTGCGGATGACCTGAAGGCGCGTCTGGATCGTGCACAGGACGCAACGCATATGGCCCTTCAGGGGCTGGAGCGTTCCTTTGCCGCTCTCGACAAGCGACTGGGCTCGCTGGAAGCTCGCCCCTCGCACGATGACGGGCAATTGGCTCAACTGGCAGAGACACTGGGTCGCCAGATCGAGGCCAACCGTCAGGACATGCTCTCGCGTCTGGAAAAGGTGGGGGACACCAGCCGCCTTGCCCGCGCCGAGCAGACCCTTGGCAAGCTGGTTCGCCAGACCGCTGCAGCAGAACTCAAGTCCGCCCGCGCCGTGGAGGCGATGGGCCACGAGATCATGCGCATCGCCCAGAATATGAACGGGCGCATGCAGACGCTGGAGCAAGCCAGCGCCAGCGAAAACTCGACCACGCTCGACATGCGTCTGGCCGAGCTGGGCCGCGTTCTGGACGAGAAGCTGGACCGCGAAATCGCCCGCCACAGCCAGTCGGTCGAAAACCGCCTTTCGCGTCAGGAAGACCAGAACGCATTGGCGCTGGAGCGTCTGGGCGGCGAGATCACGCGCATTTCGGACCGCCTGTCGGAGCGTATTTCCCAGACCGAGCGCCGCTCGACGCAGGCCATCGACGATATCGGCCGCCGTCTGGCTGAAAGCAGCGAGAAGCTGGAGCGCCGCTCGGAAGATGTCTCCGACGAAATGGCCGAGCGTCTGCGCCAAAGTGAAGAGCGCACGCGCCGCCTGCTGGAAGAAGCCCGGGAGGTTCGCGCCCGCCGCGAAGCCGCCGCCCACCATGCTGCGCCGCGCCTGACCTCGGCTGCACCTCCGGCGGCGATGGCCTTTGACGACGTGCCTGACTTCATTGCCGACGACCAGCCGGCTGTGTCGCTGTTCGGGGCTGCGCCGACCGACGAGTGGTTGCCGCAACAGGCAGAGCCTGATGACTGGCGTGCCTCGGCACTGGCCACAAACCCCATTGATGCACCATTGCCGGAAGCACAGGCGACCGACGGCTGGGCCGACACAGTCGCCGCCGAGATGGCGGTAGAGCCATTCCCGACGCACGATGACCTGCGTCCGTTCGGAAGTCTCGAAGACGAACTGGATACGGATGCATCCCCCGTTGCGGAGGCCGACGATCTCCAGGCCGACGCCGAGGCCGACGATTTCCCGTCGATCTTCGCTTCGTCCGAACATGAGTTGGCTGCCGACCAGAGCGATGCCGATACTTCGCAGGCCGTAACCGACGCTATCGACGAGCAGGTGTTTGCTGAGCCCGCACAAATACCGGCCCATGAGCGCGAAGCCGCTGAAAGCTTCCTCGGTGCGCTGGCTGCCGAAATGGAAGCCAGTCAGGAAGCCGCCGAGCCGAGCACGCGCGACGTCATAGATCAGGCCCGTGCGGCGATCGTTGATGACGTGCCCGACGTGGCACCGCGCAAAACCTTTGGCCTCGGCAAGCTGCGAAAAAAGGGCGGGACTTCCGCGCTCCAGCAAAAGCTGGACCGCAAGGCCGCACGTGACGGATCGACCGTGGGGCAGGCGCTGAAGGTATCGGCGCTGGCCATGCTGGTCGTGGGTGGCGGCGGCTATGGCACGCTTAAACTGCTCAAGGATCAGGATATCGATTTCGGTCAGGCGGCCAGCGCTCCGACAGCAGCACCGATGGCTGCATTGGCACTGGATGCCACGCCCACCGATGCCGTGCCGTCCAAGGAAGTGGCCGAGACGGAAGGGGCAGCGATCTTCAAGCGCGCCGAACTTTTGTTGGACAATGGTGACATGTCCGGACTGGAGCCAATGAAGCGCGCCGCTGAACTGGGCTATGTACCCGCGCAGATGCGATTGGCGGCGATCTACACCGACGGCGCAGCAGGCATTGAAGCCGATGTTGTGGAAGCCCGCGCATGGGTACGCCGCGCGGCCGAGGCGGGCGAGCCCAAGGCGATGCAGCACTATGCGACCTTGCTGTACGACGGCACGGGCGGGGAGCGCGACGAAATGTCGGCCGTTTACTGGATGCGCAAATCTGCCGAGGCAGGCCGCGTGGACAGCCAGTACAACGTCGCCCACCTCTACGAAAAAGGCGTCAAAGGCGGGCCGGCTAATAAGATCGAGGCCATGACCTGGTATATGATCGCGGCTCGGCGCGGCGACCAACAGGCCTTGGCGGCTATCCAACGCCTGACCCCCGAACTCAAGCCGGAACAGCGCGCCGCCGCGCGCAACGCCGCCGATAACTTTACCGTCCCGCCGGTTTCCTGACCTTTGTCGGGAACGGTAGGGGTGGTCTGACGGGTCAGCGTTGGCTAAAGCCTTAGAGTAGACGCCGAACGGGGTGTCGCTTGCCGTTCCTTGTCAACCGAAGGCGCGTACAGTGGATATTTATCTGCCGATCGCCGAAGTCTCGGTGAACTGGCCGCTCCTGATGTTGTTGGGAGCGACGGTTGGCTTTGTCTCGGGCCTGTTCGGCATTGGCGGCGGGTTCCTGATGGCCCCGATTCTCGTCTTCATGGGTATCCCGCCTACGGTGGCTGTCGCCAGTCAGGCCAGCCATGTCGTGGCCTCCTCCACCTCCGGCGTTATCCGCTATTCAATGATGAAGGGCGTGGATTACCGCATCGGTACCCTGATGGCTGTCGGCGGGGCCTTGGGTGCTGTGCTGGGCGTGGAGCTGTTCCGGTATCTTCGACTGTTGGGACAGGCCGATCTGGTTGTCGCTGTCTCCTATCTTATCTTCCTCGGTTCCATCGGCTCGATGATGGTTTTCGAGAGCCTGACCAAGATTCTTCAGCGCGTGCGGGGCGAAACACCACCCCGCAAGGACCGCCGCCGTCCGATGTGGCTGTATGGACTGCCCCTGCGCATGCGTTTCCCGCGCTCGGGCCTATACATTAGTGCCATCCCGCCATTCGGACTGGGTGTGTTTGCCGGTATCCTGTCGGCTATTATGGGTGTGGGGGGCGGGTTCATCCTCGTTCCGGCCATGCTCTATGTGCTGCGCATGCGGGCCAGCGTCGTGGTCGGCACCAGCCTGTTCCAGATCATCATCACCACGGCGATCACCACCATCCTGCAGGCAGGCCGCAACCAGACGGTCGATATCGTGCTGTCGATGATCCTGCTGCTTGGCGGGGTTGTCGGGGCGCAATACGGAGCGCGTCTGTCCGGGCGCTTCCGCGCCGAGGAGATGCGCGCGGCGCTGGGCTTTATCGTCCTTCTGGTGGGTATCCAGATGGGTCTGGAGCTGTTTGTCCGCCCCAGTGAGTTGTTCCTGATGGCACCGGGGATCGGGGACTAATGTTTCAAGATATCCCGCCCGAACCCGCTGCTGTGGTGCAAACCGTTCCCGCGCCCCCGCCGCCCGAGCAGAGCATCAATACCGCCCGCGAAGTCCGTGTCGCAGCCGCGCTGACAGATGCGCAGATCAAGGTCGATACACGCTTCAGCGGCGCGTCCATCGTCCTTTACGGGGCCGTGTTCAATCCGACCGAGACGCCTACGGACGTGGTTCTTGTCGTTCGTGGGCCGAACGAGACTGTGCGTCTGGTCAAAAAGACCCGGCACAACGGTGTCTGGCTCAACAGCCGTCCGGTCGTGTTTGAAGGCGCGCCGGGCTTTTACATGACGGCTTCGACGAGGCCTTTGGCCGACATTGCCGAGTTTGGCCAGTTGCGCCGTCTTGGCGTCGGTCTGGACCACCTGCGCATCAATGCCCCCGAAGAGGCGACGACTGTCACCCGCTATGGCGTGCGCGATGTTGTTATCAGCCGTCTGGGCGAGGATTATCTGGATTGGCGCCGTGCGGTGATCCGCCTGAAGGAATCTGCAGGCCTGTATAAGAGCAATCCTAAGGGCGTACGCTTTGTCGATCGCGGCCTGTTCCGTGCCGAGGTCGAACTGCCCGCGACGGCCCCGACGGGCATCTATTATGCCGAGGTCTGGCTGTTCCAGCAGGGTGCTCCGATTTCGGTGTCTAATATGACGCTGACGGTCGAGAAGGTGGGGCTGGAGCGCCGCATCTATCAGTTCGCCCATCGCCAGCCTTGGCTATACGGCATACTCTGCGTGCTGATTGCAGCGGGTATCGGCTATCTCGCCTCCCGTATTTTCCGGAACCGCTGAGCCCCTTCTCAAGTAAAGAGCGCCCGCGGCGCGAGCGGTAGAAGGCATCTCTCATATTAGAGAGCGCCCGCGGCGCGAGCGGTAGAAGGCCCCTCTCATAAAGAGAGCGCCCGCGACGCGAACGGTAGAAAAATAAAAAAAGGGCGACCCGACGGGCCGCCCTTTTCCTTGTTCACCTTTCGGCGTCTCTTAGGCGGCTTCAGCCGACTTCGAGAACTTGCCGTAGAAGGTCTCGCCAGCGGCAGCCATGTCGCGCAGCAGTTGCGGCACTTCGAAGCGCGGGCCGTAGGCAGCAGCCAGACGGTCAGCAGTTTCGACGAACTTGGCCAGACCGATCTGGTCGATGAAGGTGATCGGACCACCTGACCAAGGCGCGAAGCCCCAGCCGAGGATGGCACCGAGGTCGCCTTCACGCGGATCGTCGATCACGCCCTCAGCCCAGCAGCGTGCCACTTCGACAGCTTGACGGTACAGCAGGCGGGTCTTGATCTCTTCGATAGTGTCGAAAGCTTCGGCGCTTTCGTTGAAGCCTTCGGTCTTGGTGGTCGGAGCCAGTTCGGCCAGACCCGGCCAGATGACCTTCGGCTTCTGGTCGTAGTCGTAGAAGCCCTTGCCGTTCTTGCGGCCGTAGCGACCACCTTCAACCATGGTCGAGACGATCTTCTCGCCTGCGGTCGGGACATAGGCGTCGCCCAGGTCTTCCTTGGTTTGCTTGGTGATTTTGTACGACAGGTCCAGAGCGACATCGTCGTGCATTTCCAGCGGACCACGCGGCATGCCGGTGGCACGGCCGATGTTGTCGATGGCGACCGGCGAGTAGCCTTCTTCCAGCAGCGCCATGCCTTCCATCAGGTAGGTGGAGAAGCAACGCGAGGTGTAGAAGCCGCGGCTGTCGTTGACGACGATCGGGGTCTTCTTGATCTTCAGGACGTAGTCCAGAGCCTTGGCCAGAGCCTCGTCGCTGGTCTTTTCAGCCATGATGATCTCGACCAGCATCATCTTGTCGACCGGCGAGAAGAAGTGGATGCCGATGAAGTCTTCCGGACGAACCGAAGCTTCGGCCAAGCCCGTGATCGGGAGGGTCGAGGTGTTCGAACCGAAGATCGCGCCCTTCTCAAGTTGGGCTTCGGCGTTCTTGGTGACGGTGGCCTTGATCTCGCGGTTTTCGAACACGGCCTCGATCACCAGGTCCGAACCCTTGATCAGGTCGTAGTCGGTGGTCGGGGTGATCAGGGCGAGGATGCCGTCAGCCTTCTCCTGGGTCATGTGACCGCGCGAGACGCGCTTCTGGATCAGGTCAACAGCGTATTGTTTACCCTTCTCGGCGGCTTCCTGATTGGTGTCGATCAGGATGGTTTCGATACCGGCCATGGCTTGGACGTAGGCGATGCCTGCACCCATCATGCCGGCGCCGATGACCGTGACCTTCTTCGGGTCCGACTTCGGAATTCCAGCCGGGCGAACCGCGCCCTTGTCCAGCTCCTGCTTCGAAAGGAACAGCGAGCGGATCATGGCCTGAGCCTGCGGGGTCATCAGGGTCTTGATGAAATAGCGGGTCTCGATACGCAGACCGGCATCCATCGGAACCTGAACGCCCTCATAGACGGCCTTCATCATGTTCAGAACGGCCGGATAGTTGCCGTACGAGTTCTTGCGCAGGATGGCGTTGCCCATGATGAACACCTGGGCACCGGCCGGATGGTAAGGACCGCCGCCCGGCAGTTTGAACTTGGGTTCATCCCACGGTTGGACAGCCTTGCCGCCGTTCTTGATCCAGGTCTTGGCCGCTTCGACCGACTGGCCGATTTCAACGACTTCGTGGACGACGCCAGCCGACTTGGCGTCGTTCGGACGCCACGACTTGCCTTCGGCCATCTGCATCAGAGCGGTCTGGACGCCGATCAGGCGGGTCAGACGCTGGGTGCCGCCGCCGCCCGGGAACAGGCCGACCTTGATTTCCGGCAGACCCAGTTGGATCTTCGGATTGTTCTCGACCACGCGGTAGTGGCAGGCGAGGGTGAACTCGAGGCCACCGCCCAGAGCCAGGCCATTGATGGCGGCTGCCACCGGCTTGCCGCAGGTTTCCAGTGCACGGAAGGCACCGTTCAGAGCCCAACCCGCGTCAAACGCCGATTGCAGGTCGCCAGCGCCCGACAACATGCCCGAAGCCATGTCGCCAAGGTCGGCACCGGCGCAGAAGCCCGATTGTTTGCCCGAGGTGATAACCACGCCCTTGATGGCGTCATCCGACTGAATCTTCTCGACCAGTTGCGGGATCTCTTTGATCACAGCACCGGTCAGGGTGTTCATCGAACGGTTCGGAACGTCGAAGGCAACAACGGCAATACCGTCGGCATCGATTTCGATCTTGAAGTTTTCCATCGTCATTCGCTCCTAGATCAGACGCGTTCGATCACGGTGGCGGTACCCATGCCGCCGCCGATGCACAGAGTGGCCAGAGCCGTCGACTTGTCCGAGCGTTCCAGCTCGTCCAGCACGGTGCCGAGGATCATGGCACCGGTGGCACCCAGCGGGTGACCCATGGCGATAGCGCCGCCGCAGACGTTGATCTTGTCGTGCGGGATGTCGAGGGCTTGCATGTAGCGCAGGACCACAGCGGCAAAGGCTTCGTTCAGTTCATAGAGGTCGATGTCGGCAACGGACATGCCCAGCTTGCCCAGCAGCTTGTGGGTCACCGGTTCCGGACCGGTCAGCATGATCGACGGTTCCGAACCGATCGATGCACCGCCGAGAATCTTGGCGCGCGGCTTGAGGCCGAGGGCTTCGCCCATTTCCTTCGAACCGATCAGGATGCCGGCAGCACCGTCAACGATGCCCGAGGAGTTGCCCGGGGTGTGAACGTGGTTCACGCCGGCGACTTCAGGGTAGCGTTGGTTGATCACCGCGTCGAAGCCCATGGTGCCCATCATGGTGAAAGACGGGTTCAGACCACCGAGGGTCTGCATGGTGGTGTTCGGACGGATAGTTTCGTCGCGGTCCAGACGGGTCAGACCCAGCTGGTCCTTCACGGCGACGACCGACTTGGCAAAGCGTTTCTCTTCCCAAGAACGGGCGGCGCGCTTGTGCGATTCAACTGAATAGGCGTCCACGTCGTCGCGGCTGATGCCGTATTTCGAGGCGATCATGTCTGCGGACACGCCCTGCGGCACGAAGTAGGACGGGAAGGCTGCCGACGGATCGGTCGGCCATGCGCCGCCGTCCGAGCCCATGGGCACGCGGCTCATGGCTTCGACGCCACCGCCGATGGCCATGCCGGCTTCACCCGACTTCACCTTGGCAGCCGCAACGTTCACAGCTTCCAGGCCCGAGGCGCAGAAGCGGTTCAGTTGGAAGCCGGCGGTTTCTTGCGAGTAGCCAGCAGCCAGAACGGCCGTGCGGGCAATACAGGAGCCTTGCTCGCCAACCGGCGACACCACGCCCATGACAACATCGTCGACCTTGGAGGTGTCGAGGTTGTTGCGGTCACGCAGGGCTTCCAGCACCTGCGAAGCCAGGCTCAGCGCGGTGATTTCGTGAAGGCTGCCGTCTTTCTTGCCCTTGCCGCGCGGGGTCCGCACGGCGTCGTAGATATAGGCCTCGGCCATCTGGTGCGTCTCTCTTTTATGTTCGTGTTCCCAACCACCCGAAGACAGATGGGGATACGGTTATCGTTCTGCGACCCGCGAGCGCTGCTTTGGGGCAGACGAAGGTCGAGAAGCTCGGCCCTAGAAAACCGACGTTTACGTCAACGTCAAGTAACAAGGCGCGTGAGAGACATAAGATGGCGGCGTCATAGTGACAATAGTGTCGATATGACGTCTTGCATTAGGGTTTAGCGCGACAGGCGGACCAGCTTGCCGTTGTCCTCGTCGGTAATGACCCAGACCGCACCATCGGCACCCACCGCGACATCACGGATACGCTCGCCAAGGCCGGTCAGCAGGCGCTCTTCACCGACCACGCGATTGTTCTCGAGGACGAGCCGAACAAGATGCTTGCCGCCCAGACCGCCGATCAGGGCATTGCCCTTCCACTCTGGGAACATATTGCCTTCATAGAATGTCATCCCGCCCGGCGCGATGACCGGATCCCAGTAATAGACCGGCTGGACCGTACCTTCGGCGGTCGCGTTCATGCCTGGAATGGGCTGGCCGTTATATTCGATGCCATATCCTGCAATCGGCCAGCCATAGTTGCTGCCCGCTTCGATCAGGTTCAGCTCATCGCCGCCGCGCGTACCGTGCTCAATCGTCCAGACCGCGCCGGTGCCGGGCTGGATCGCGATGCCCTGCGGGTTGCGGTGGCCATAGGTGAAGTTCTGCGCAAGGGCACCGTCGCGACCGACGAAAGGGTTGTCCTGCGGCACGCTTCCGTCCGCGTTGATGCGGACGACCTTGCCGTGGTGGGTGCCGAGGTTCTGGGCGTCGGGGCGTTTCGGCTTGTCCGAACGCTCGCCGATGGTGATGTACAGTTTGCCGTCCGGCGCAAAGGCCAGCGACGAGCCATAGTGTTTGTCGCCGTCATAGGTCTGGGCGACCTCGAAGATGACCTGAAGGTTTTCCAGCTTGGTATTGTCGTCCGACAGGCGGGCGCGGGCGACGGCGGTGCCGTTACCGCCCTGGCGCGGCTGGGCGAAGGAGAAGTAAACCAGACGGTCCTGCGCGAAGCTCGGGCTGAGGATGACATCCAGCAGACCGCCTTGTCCTTTGGCATCAACGGCAGGAACTCCCGAGATAGGCGCACCGATCTGGCCTTCATTGCTGACGATCCGCAGGCGGCCGGGCTTTTCTGTCACCAGCCAGTTGCCGTCCGGCAGGAGTACCAGCCCCCAAGGCTTTTCAAGACCGGAGGCCACAACATTGTGGGTCATGGTCCCTTGCGTCGCGACGCCGGGCGCGCGCGTCTGGCCCTCAAAGGCGGGCACCTGATCGGGATTATTGGGTGCGCGTGTTTCGACGGGCGCGCCTGCCTGGGACGAGGTTTGTCCAGTCGCGCCGCATGCAGCGGTCATGGCGATGGCCGAGGTGGCTGCAAAAAGCAAAAGGGGGCGCATGGTCATTCTCTTTCGAAGGCGCGGTCCGACAAGCTGCGGCGCGATAAGGTGACGATTGTTATGCGAATAAGGTCGATGAGTTTAAGCAATTTCTGCGTTTAACCGCTTGAACCAAATCGTGCTGGGGGATATAGGCACCGCTCTCGCGACGGAAGACAACTGTCCCTCTCGTCGCAGAGCCAGCACGGCTCTGGGTGGCAACACCCAAGGTGTGGAATGGTTGGGTAGCTCAGATGGTTAGAGCGGTGGATTCATAACCCACAGGTCGGCGGTTCGATCCCGCCTCCAACCACCACCTCCTTTTACGGAAATGTCGGCTCATCAAAAAAGGCTCCCGACCCAGTCGGGAGCCTTTTTGCTGTTCTAGAAGCCGATCGAGCCGATGGCGCCGAGATGCTCGAGCAGGATTTTGGCTCCAAGCAGAACCAGTGCGGCACCGCCGATGATCTCTGCGGCGCGACCAAGCTTGGTGCCTGCGAACTTGCCGATAAGAAGGCCGAGCGTGGCCAGCCCGAAAGTCGTCACCCCGATAGCTGCCGCGATGATCCAGATGTTGGCACCGAGGAAGGCCAGACCGATGCCCACGGCACCAGCGTCAATGGAGGTGCCAACGGCTGTGGCGATCAGGGTGAAAAGACCGCGACGGCTTGGCGCTTCCTCTTCGGCGTCTTCACTGGGGTCGCGGGTGAGGCCCTCATAGAGCATTTTACCGCCGACAATGCTCAGCAAGCCAAAGGCGATCCAGTGATCGATGGCTTCAACGAGGCCTGCGGCCACGATGCCGATCGCAAACCCGATGAGCGGGGTCAGAGCTTCGATAATGCCGAAAACCAGACCTTGGCGAAGCGCCTGTGGCACTGAAGGCCGGTGTTGGGCCCCCCGGCCGATGGCAGCGGCAAACGCATCGGCAGACATACTCACTGCCAGCACAACAATGGCGATAGGCGACATCATACTTGAAATCTCAGAGCCGGACGCGTGACAGCACACCACGGGCGCAGGCCGGCTCGGCCCCCGAGGATGTGCTGGTCTCGCTAGGCGGTCAAAAAAACCGCTGATCGCGCCATGTCCGAAGACAAGTGTGTTGACGCGAACCCGACTGAGGGATGTCGGCAGCTACTCCCCAACGGGGCGCTGTCTAGACGTTTGCAACTTGTCGATCAAGGGCATCAGACCACTGGCGTAGGCGACAACCGATCCCATCTGTGATAGATGCCCGCCCTTATCCCCCTTACGCCGTAGGATTTTTTGGCCGTGAGCATCACGCTGGACCTCTCGCGCACTGTCGCTTCAAAAGCCCCCGTCAACCTTTCCGGTTTGACGCGTGAGGGTCTGCGTCAGGCGCTGATCGACGGCGAAATCTGCCCGCCGGAAAAGGCCAAGATGCGCGCGACGCAGGTTTGGCGCTGGATCCACCACTATGGTGTGACCGACTTCGCCCAGATGAGCGATATCGCCAAGGAAACCCGCGCCGCCATGGCCGAGGCCTTTGTGCTGGATCGCCCTGAAGTAGTAGAGCGTCTGGTTTCCAAGGACGGCACCCGCAAATGGCTCATCCGCATGGGGCCGGGCATCGAGGTGGAAACCGTCTATATCCCTGACGTGGGCCGTGCGGGCGCTCTGTGCGTCTCGTCGCAGGTCGGCTGTACCCTGAACTGCACCTTCTGCCACACCGGCACGCAAAAGCTGGTGCGCAACCTGACGGCTGCCGAGATCGTGGCTCAGGTTCAGGTGGCGCGTGACGACCTTGAAGAGTGGCCGTCGCCGAAGGAAGACCGTCGCCTGTCCAACATCGTCTTCATGGGCATGGGCGAGCCGCTCTATAACCTCGACAATGTCTCGGACGCGATCGACATCATCTCGGACGGCGAAGGCATCGCCATCTCGCGTCGCCGCATCACCGTTTCGACCTCGGGCGTGGTTCCGAAGATTCCGGAACTGGGCGAGCGTACCGGCACCATGCTGGCCATCAGCCTGCACGCCACCAACGATCCGCTGCGCGACAAGCTGGTGCCTCTGAACAAGAAGTATCCGCTGGAACAGCTGATGGAAGCCATCCGCGCCTATCCGGGTCTGGGTAACTCCAAGCGCGTGACCTTCGAGTATGTGATGCTGAAAGGCGTCAACGACAGCCCCGACGAAGCCCGCGCCCTGTGCAAGCTGATCTCGGGCATTCCGGCCAAGATCAACCTGATCCCGTTCAACCCGTGGCCGGGAACCGACTATGAATGCTCGGACTGGAAGGCGATTGAAACCTTCGCGGCTATACTGAACCGCGCAGGCTATGCCTCGCCGATCCGCACCCCGCGCGGTCGCGACATCCTCGCCGCCTGTGGTCAGCTGAAGTCGGAATCCGAGAAGAAGCGCGCCAGTGCCGTTCGTGCCGAACAGCAGACCGCCGAGGCATCCGACGCAGCCTAAGGCTGTTTGTAGCCGACCTTCCAGATAATCCACCCCGCAACGCCGCCTGGTATCAGCAGCGGCGTTACGGGGAAGCTCTGCGGCATGGCAGCTATGCCTCCGAGAACGCTGAGCATGCCTCCCGCTGCGGGCAGGCTTTGCGGCCCGCTGAGCTCCAGGCGGTGCAGCCCGTGCCACGCCGGTATGCCTATAAGAGTGATGCCGACCGTAAAGGCTAGCCAGTGCCGAAGTCGCGGCCCAGCGCCGTTCCGATGAAAAGGGCTAATCCGCAACAAGTCGTTGCAAGAATTGGGGTTCAAGCTTGCATGACGGTGCTTGTCGAAACGACTTAAGGCAGGCAAGGCATTCTAACAGGTTTATAACCGCACTTGTTTAGAGGACCGTCGTAGAACAGATGGAAACGTCAAACGTCGCAGGCGTGCTTTCGAGCCCGGAGGTTCAGGCCTTCGCCAACGGCTTCCCTGTGATGATGCTGCATCTGGTCATTACGCTGGGCCTGCTGGTTGCGGCGGCGACGGTCTATGCCCTGCTGACCCCGTGGCGCGAAGTGCACCTGATCCGTCAGGGGAATGCCGCAGCGGCTACGGGATTTGGTGCCGTTCTGCTCAGTCTCGCGATACCGCTTGCTGTCTCGCTGTCGGTATCCGACTCCATCCGCGACATCGTGATCTGGGGCGTGGCGACCATGGTGTTGCAGCTTCTGGTCTTCCGCGTAGTTGACCTGATGCTGACGGGCCTGCCCCAGCGTATCGAACGCGGAGAGGTTTCCGCCGCCATCGTGCTGGCGGGTGCCAAGCTGGCAACGTCGCTGGTCATTGCGGCGTCACTGACGGGCTAAGACGACAAACATGCGTCTCCCCCTTCCGGACTGGCTCATCTACTGCTCGGTCATCGGGGTCATCCTGATCGCCTCCCTGAGCCGTGGGGAAAAGGCCAATGTTCCCGCAACGGACAGCGTGCCGCCCGAAGAAGCAGGCGCAGAACTTTTGGGCCCGATCACGCCCTTCGATCCATCGGTTGTTGTCGAAGCCGGTGACAGCGATAATCGCCCGCAGATGGGCACCGCATTTTCCATCGCCGACGACGGACGCTGGATCACAGCGCGCCACGTGGTCGAAGGCTGCCGCCAGCCTGCGTTGATCATCGACAAGCAAAGGGCGCTGGCCGCTGATGTGCGTCTGGCGGCCAAGACGGATGTGGCGCTGTTGCTCACGGACGGCGGGCCGCCGGCCCTGCCGCTTGCAGGGGACGAGCCGCTTTATAAGGGGCAGCGCGCCTTCCACCCCGGCTTCCCCCAGGGCAAGGCTGGCGAGGTGGCATCGCGCCTTATCGGTCGCGAAACGCTGAAGGTGCGCGGTCGCCATAACTATGACGAGCCGGTGCTGGCGTGGGCCGAGTCCGGCCGGACGAACGGACTGGACGGCACACTGTCAGGGCTGTCCGGCGCGCCGGTTATGGACCGCCGCGGGCGCGTGCTGGGTGTGACGATTGCAGAGTCGCCGCGTCGGGGCCGTATCTATACGACCGCCCCCAGTAGCTTTGTCGCCGCCGTTGGCTCGCACCGAAGCCGCGATGCCGAGGGACTGGGACAGGTGGTGACGACCCGCAATTACGGAGCCGTCTCCGACCAGTTGAGGCGCGACCTGCGCGTGGCACAGGTCGTCTGCCTCGCAGTCTGATCCCTAGTTCAGCGTGGCGCTGTCCAGGTTCAGGTCCTTGGCGTCGATGACCTCGACGTTGGGGTATTTGGCGCGAAGATCATCGAGGAACATCGATGCATCGCCCACCACCACCACATTGGCGCGGTCCGTCGGCAGCTTCTCGGCAAAGGCGGCCTGAATTTCTTCGGGCGTTACCGCCTTCACGCGGTCGGCGTAGACGGCCAGTTCGCTAAGCGGCAGGTCATAGGCCGCCAGTTCGGCGACCAGAGAACCCAGACCCGAAACGCTTTCGATCGAACGGCCAAAGCCGCCGATCATGATGGCGCGGCGCGGGGACAGTTCGGTCTCTGCGGCAGGCGACTGGCTCATCTTGCCGATCTCTTCCAGCAGCAGTTCGACGACCTCGTCGGCAGACTCGTTCTTGGTCTGGGTCGAGGCGGTGAACAGGCCCGCCTGCGCCATGGCACCGACGCCCGAGCGGGCACCATACGACAGGCCGCGTTTGACGCGGATTTCGTTGTTCAGGCGCGACGAATAGCTGCCGCCCAGCAGGGTATTGCCCAGCGAGAGCGGGAAGTAAGCGTCGTCGGTACGGGCAATGCTGCGCGAGGAGATCGATACAGCGGCCTGACCGGCACCCGGAAGGTTCACGACGACAACGCGCGGCGCGGCGGTTGTGGCCGGAATGCTTGGTGCATAGGCAGGCGGCACGGTGGTCCCGCGCCAGTCACCAAAGGCCTTTTCAGCCAGTTCGCGGGCCTGCTGCGGGGTGATATCGCCCGAGAAGGTCAATATGGCCTGGTCCGGACGGATGAAGCTGGCGTGATAGGCCTTCAGGTCGTCGGTGGTTAGAGCCGTGACTGTGCGTTCGGTGCTGAGATTGCCATACGGGCTGTCACCGAAGTTAAGACGGGTCGTCGCCATAGCGGCCAGCGAGCCCGGTTGGCTCAAGGCCACCTTCAGGCTGTCCAGCGTCTGGCTGCGTTGGCGCTCCAGTTCTTCGGTCGAGAAGGCGGGTTTACGCACGATCTCGCTCAGCAGGTCCATGGTCTGGCCGAACACATTGCTCGGGCTGCTGGCATAGACGTTGAACTGGTCGCGGCCTGCGCCTGCGCCGATGTTGGCACCCAGTTGTTCGATCTGGGTAGCGATTTCCGGCGCGCCAAGGCGCTCGGTGCCTTGGGTGAGCATGTTGGCGGTCATGGAGGCGACGCCCGACTTGCCTTGCGGATCGTAGGCCGAGCCAGCCTTGAACGTCAGGCGGGCCGAGACCAGCGGAAGCTGGTTATTCTGGGCCACCAGAACGCGCACGCCATTCTCCAGACGGAAGTCGGCAATGGCCGGAGTGGCAGGGCTGACTTCGGAACCCGGTTGCGGGATCGGAGTGCGCTGACCTTCCGGCTTGGTCACCGATGGCGTGCCCATAGGCGCTAGGTCCGCAACCTTGACCGGCGATTCCATATTCACCGTCTGGGCGGTGGTCGGATTGGCGTCGGTCGAGGCCAGATAGCGCAGGGTAATCTGGCTCTGCGGTGTCAGGTATTGGCGGGCCACGCGCTGAATGTCGGCAGCTGTGACCTTC
Organism: Brevundimonas pishanensis; assembly: GCF_022750635.1. Classification (GTDB taxonomy): domain Bacteria; phylum Pseudomonadota; class Alphaproteobacteria; order Caulobacterales; family Caulobacteraceae; genus Brevundimonas; species Brevundimonas pishanensis. The sequence goes on from NZ_JAJKBG010000001.1 coordinate 574,230, forward strand.
TGGATTTCAGCGACTTCGTTGTCGGCGCTTGCGGCATCGCCCGTCTTGATTAGCGCCCAGCCCAGCACGTCGGCGCGGCCTTGTGCGCCCTCGCGTTCCGAAAGGGCCGAGGCGATCAGTTCGTTCTTGGCTTCGGTCAGTTCGGCAGCGGTTACCGGCTCGTCGCGAACGCGGGCGATTTCGCGCTCAAGCAGGGTCTTGCCTTCGTCCAGCGAGCGGCCCGGCGACATCATCGCATAGGCCATCAGCGTACCGGCTTCCTTCATGAAGTCGGGGCTGGAGGAAGCGCTGTTGGCGGCCTGGGCTTCGTACACAAGGGCGCGGTGCAGGCGGCTGCTCTCGCCCGTAGACAGGATGCCATCGAGCACCGACAGAGCTGCCTTGTCCGGATGGTTTGCAGGCACTGTGTGCCAGCCGATCAGGACGGTCTCCAGCGGCACGTTCGGCGCATAGAAGGTGTGGTCTTCCGGGGCCGTGACCTTGGGCTCGTTGACGGGGCGAACCGGAATGGCGGTGGACGGATTCTTCAGTGGAGCGAAGTACTGGTCCACCCAGCCGTTCAGTTGCGCTTCGTTGAAATTGCCATCGACGATCAGGAACGCATTGTCCGGACGATAATAGGTACGGTGGAAACGCAGCACGTCTTCCAGCGAGGCCGATTCCAGTTCCTCGATCGAGCCGATCACGCCGCGGCGGTACGGGTGCTCTTTGAAGAAGGTGGCAGGCGCGAACAGGGCGAACAGACGGCCATAGGGGTTGGACAGCACGCTCTGGCGGTATTCTTCCTTCACCACGTCGCGCTCGGAGGCGAAGTTGGCTTCGTCCACTACCAGCGTACCCATGCGGTCCGCTTCGGCGAACAGGATGCGCTCCAGATGGTTGGCGGGAACCATCTCGTGATAGGCAGTCACGTCTTCGGCGGTGAAGGCGTTATTATAGCCGCCGACGTCTTCGGTCAGGCGGTCGAAGGTTTCGTTCGGGACGTTCTCGGTCGCCTTGAACATCAGGTGTTCAAACAGGTGGGCAAAGCCCGAGCGGCCCGACGGATCATCCTTGCCGCCCACGCGGTACCAGACCTGAACGGCGACATTGGCCGAGGTCGGGTCATTGCGGGTGTAGACGTCCATGCCGTTGGCCAGCTTGCGGTGCTGATAGCCCAGCGGCGGGACGGTGACGGTTGAAGGGGCCTGCGCCGCGGCGGTTGCCGCCACAGGGGCGGCGAGAGCGGGGGCCGCTGCGCAAAGGGCAAGCGCAGAAACGGCGGCGCAGAAAATCTGGCGGGTCTTCATGGACCACTCCGGTTACGAACAGTGTTGCCCGCACTTAACGTCCGTAGACCGGATACGGCACCTTACAGTCTTGTAATCTTTTCAACCGAGAGGTGTTTAGTTGTTGAACACACGCACGACGATGTTGCCGTCCGTGTCCAGCCATGCCCGTTTCATGCCCTGACTGTTGAAGGGATCGGCGATATGGCCTTTGCGATCCAAGGCAATCAGACCGCCGTCCCCGCCCATCTGGCCAATGCGGTCGATGGTTGCCTGTGCGGCTTGCTGCAAAGGTTGTCCTGCCCCCACGGCGAGGGCGGTTCGCGCCGCTGCTGCGACGCGGATGAAATACTCGCCCTGACCCGTGCACGAGACGGCCGCCTCGCCATCGGCCCACGTGCCCGCGGCAGGAATGGGCGTGTCCCCGACGCGCCCCGGCATCTTTCCGAAGACGCCGGCGGTCGAAGTGGCAGCGGCAAGGCGGCCTTGATTATCAAGCACGCAGACCCCGACTGTACCGTGGCTGAGCGTGCCGGGGGGATGGTTGTCCTCGCCATGGCCTGCACGGGTGAACCAGCTCTCCGGATCGGTCACCGGCTCGAGGTTCTGTGCTTTTGCAAAGCGGGCGGCTCCGTCACCGGCCAGCATCACATGCGGCGTCTTGTCCATCACCGCTCGTGCCGCGACGACAGGATTGCGGAAGCCTTGAAGCACCGCAACGGCACCGGCCTTCTGCGTCTCGCCATCCATGATACTGGCGTCCAGTTCGTACTCGCCATCCAGATTGGGCGAAGCCCCTCGTCCGGCGACATATAGGCCGCTGTCTTCCAGCATGACGACCGTTTCAACCGCGATGTCCAGCGCCGGGGCTCCGGCCTCTAGCCTTGCCTTCATCGCTTCGACCACTTCGCGCATATGCACGACCTCGCGGTCATAGTTGCGATCACGGCGCGCACCTGCGCCCCCGTGCAGGATCAAGGCAGGACGGACCATGGAAGCTCCTAAAACAGTGTTAGCCCTCTAGGCAGGGGCCTATCGCGTGCATTAGCGTCGGCATTATGTCGGCACCACGCCGGAGGGGAGCAAAGTACATCCATGCGCGCTGTTTTGTCCAAGTCGCCAGGCGGGCCCGAAACGCTAGTTGTAGAAGATGTGATGGACCCGACGCCGGCCAAGGGGCAGGTGATCATCGAGGTCAAGGCGGTCGGCATCAACTATCCCGACGCCCTGATTATCGAAGACAAATACCAGTTCAAACCCGAGCGGCCGTTCTCGCCGGGAGCCGAGGTCGCAGGGGTCGTCGACGCTGTCGGCGAGGGCGTGAAAAACGTGCGACGCGGTGATCGCGTGATTGCTGTACCGGGCTGGGGCGGTCTGGCCGAGCGCGTGGCGATCAAGGCGGATCAGTTGATCCCCATCCCAGACGGGATGGATTTCGAGACGGCCGCTGCCTTCATCATGACCTATGGCACCTCCTATTATGCCCTCAAGGATCGCGCCAATCTGAAGGCTGGCGAGACCTTGTTGGTGCTGGGCGCTGCGGGCGGCGTCGGTGCCGCGGCTGTCGAACTGGGCAAGGCCATGGGCGCGCGCGTCGTGGCCGCCGCATCGACAAACGACAAGGTCGAGTTTGCGCTGGAACGAGGTGCCGATAACGGACTGATCTATCCCTCGGGCCCGATGGACAAGGCGGCCCAAAAGGAACTGGCGGGCGAGTTCAAACTGGCTACGGGTCGTGACGGTGCCGACGTTGTCTATGATCCGGTCGGCGGCGACTATGCGGAGCCAGCGCTGCGGGCGATGGACTGGAACGGTCGCTATCTGGTGGTCGGCTTCCCGTCGGGCATTCCTGCACTGCCGCTGAACCTCACCCTTCTGAAATCGGTTTCGGTCGTCGGCGTGTTCTGGGGTGCAGCCGTCATGCGTGATCCGGCAGGCCACGCGGCAAACATGCGTGACCTCATGGCCTTCTATGCCGAGGGAAAGATCAAACCGCGCATCTCCAAGACCTTCCCGCTGGAGAAGGCGGCCGACGCGATCAAAGCTCTCAGCGATCGTACCGCCATGGGCAAGATCGTGGTGGTGACCGAGGACTAGGCTTCGGCCTCGTCGTCGTCGGGGGTGTTTCTCAAGCCCTCGAGGGTGCGCTTGGCCTTGTCGTAATGCCTGTCCTGGATGCTGGCCCCGAAAGTGGCCAGCACCGCCGCCAGTACCGCAGCGTCGTCGCTGAAGCCTACGACGGCGAAGATGTCCGGAATGGCATCGACCGGCATGACGAAATAGGCCAGCGCTCCCAGCAACACAGCCTTGGCCCGGAACGGGGTCTCGGGATCCTGTGTGGCGTAAAAGGCAGCGATGGCCTGTTTGGCAAACGGCACCTTGGAGGCGACACGGCGCATCGTCGGCCAGAAATCGCGTTTGACGCGCATGGTATTCGTTTTATGGACCACGGGCACAAGAGCCTTTTCGGGGTGAATGGCATCGATTGGAGATGCTGCTTTGGTTTTTGCGGTCATCACCGCTAAATCCCTCCCACACGCACTGGGTTCAGATTTTTTATATAGGAACGGTTTCCATGAAACTCGATGGTTCTATTGCAGCAGTTGTCACCGGCGGCGCGTCGGGTCTAGGTGAAGGCACTGCACGCGCGCTGGCAGCCAAGGGCGTAAAGGTCGCTATCTTCGATCTGAACGAAGAAAAGGGCGAGGCGATTGCTGCTGAAATCGGCGGCGTGTTCTGCAAGGTCGACGTGACCTCGGACGAGAGCGTCGATGCCGGTTTCGCCAAGGCTCGCGCGGCTCACGGCCAGGAGCGCCTGACCGTTAACTGCGCCGGTATTGCCACCGGCCAGAAGACCGTCTCGCGCAAGAAGGACACCGGCGAGATCCGCGCCCACGACATGGCTCAGTTCGAGCGTACCGTGACCATCAACCTGTTCGGCACCTTCCGCGTCCTGTCCAAGTCGGCTGCCGGCATGGTCACCAATGAACCGGGCGTTGACGGCGAGCGCGGCCTGATCATCAACACCGCTTCGGTTGCGGCACAAGACGGCCAGATCGGCCAAGCCGCTTATTCGGCCTCCAAGGGCGGCGTTTATGCCATGACCCTGCCAGTCGCCCGTGACCTGATGAGCGAAGGCGTTCGCGTCAACACCATCCTGCCGGGTATCATGTGGACCCCGATGATGGCGGGCATGGACCAAAAGGTTCAAGACGCGCTGGCAGCCATGATCCCGTTCCCGAAACGCCTCGGCACCCCGCAGGACTATGCAAACCTCGCCCTGCACCTGGCCGAGAACACCTACATCAATGGTGAATGCATTCGTCTGGACGGCGCTATCCGTCTGGCGCCGCGTTAATTTCACGAAGAAAATTCCGCGATCTCAAAAAAACGGTTGCGGAGCGAAGGGGAGGGGGCTAAACGCCTCCTCCTCGACGTCGGGCAGCACTGTTGCCCATCGGATGCGGGCGTAGCTCAGGGGTAGAGCATAACCTTGCCAAGGTTAGGGTCGGGCGTTCGAATCGCCTCGCCCGCTCCAGTCGGGATACCCACGAAAAGGGGTCTGACCTAACGGTCGGGCCCCTTTCGCGTATCTGGCCTTGGCCGGACCGACGGCATTCAAAAAATTTCGAAAACTCTATGATTTCAGCTTTTTGACCGTTGCATTCGGTCAGAGGTTTGGCTATTTACCGCCTCCTCGACGTCGGGCAGCACTGTTGCCCATCGGATGCGGGCGTAGCTCAGGGGTAGAGCATAACCTTGCCAAGGTTAGGGTCGGGCGTTCGAATCGCCTCGCCCGCTCCAGTCGGGATACCCACGAAAAGGGGTCTGACCTATCGGTCAGGCCCCTTTCGCGTATCTGGCCAGCTTTCACTTGACCGGGGCGTCGATTGAGCACCAAAGCTTGGCAGTCTTTATCTGTCCGGATGGTGCTCGTGTCCTTCTATTCCTTGTCCGAAGAAGAACGTATCCAACTCACCGAGGCGGCTATTCGCGACGGTGGTACGCTCCGGTCTCGATGGGAGGCTCTGGCCGACGGCGAAGCCAAGCCGTGGACGGCGCGCTCCGCCCGTGCCGCGAACTTCTGGGTCCCGTGGAGAGTGTTCTTGATGTCGGCTGCGGCACCATGGGTCTTGAACCCCTGCTGCAGACGCAGCGCTATGTGCCTTCGGATGTTGTGGCCCGCGACGAGCGCACCATCGTTCGCGACTACAACCGCGAAGGCCCGCCGCCTGTGCAGGTCGAGGCCGTGGCTGTTCTGGGCGTGCTGGAATATCTGCTCGATCCCGAAGGTTTCATGCGCCAGCTTCAGGCCGACAAGGCGGTGGTGACTTATTGCACGACCGATTCACCCTCGCCGCTGGAGCCGCGCCGAAGCCATGCGTGGGTCAACGACATGGACACGGCCACCGTCGAGCAGATGTTCGCCCGTGCTGGGTGGACGATCCGTTCTGACGAGCAGTTGGACGGGGCGCAGCGCATCTGGCTGCTGACCCGCACCTGAGCCCATTAAGCGTCCGCTGGACGGAGATTCTCCTCTCGCAGGCCGCTGGCATGTGAATTTTGCCGCTGATGGGTCACACCTGCGCTTTGCATTGGTCTAAACGTGCGCCCATATGATCAGCAGCGGTTGACCCAAAGTCAGGGTCTGCCTAAGCCCCAACTGAATGCGCCCGTTTGTCTGGGCGCGCCCTTAGAAGTTCAGAGGAACCCATGGCCGAAGCTTACGACGTCGTCATTATCGGGGCAGGCCCCGGTGGCTATAATGCCGCGATCCGTGCTGGCCAGTTGGGCCTCAAGGCGGCCATCGTCGAAAAGAACCCGACTCTGGGCGGCACCTGCCTGAACGTCGGCTGCATGCCGACAAAGGCTCTGCTGCACTCATCGGAGCTGTTCGAGCAGGCCAACAATGAGTTCGCCCACATCGGCATCGAAGTGAAGCCGAAGCTGAACCTTGGCCAAATGCACAAGTCCAAGGACGACAGCGTCGAAGCCCTGACCAAGGGCATCGAGTTCCTGATGAAGAAGAACAAGGTCACGGTCGTTCGTGGCTACGGCAAGATCGCAGGCCAAGGTAAGGTCGAGGTCGAGGCTGCCGACGGTTCGAAACAGGTTCTCGAAACCAAGAACATCCTGATTGCTACCGGCTCGGAGCCGACCCCGCTGCCGGGCGTCGCTTTCGAACAAGGCAAGATCATCGACTCGACGGGCGCTCTGTTCCTGCCGAAGGTTCCGAAGCACATGATCGTCATCGGTGCTGGCGTGATCGGTCTGGAACTGGGCTCGGTCTGGCGTCGTCTGGGTGCTGAAGTCACCGTCGTGGAATACCTCGACAAGGTTGGCGCAGGCATGGACGCTGAAGTCGCAACCGCCTTCCAGCGCGGTCTGGCCAAGCAAGGCCTGAACTTCAAGATGTCGACCAAGGTCACCGGCGCCAAGACCTCGAAAGACGGTGTTGAACTGACCGTTGAGCCGGCTGCTGGTGGTGCTGCTGAAACCATCAAGGGTGACGTGGTTCTGGTGGCTATCGGCCGCCGTCCGTTCACCGAAGGCCTCGGCCTCGAAACCGTTGGCGTCACGCCTGACCAACGCGGCTTCATCGCCAACGACCACTTCAAGGTGGCTGAGGGCGTCTGGGTTATCGGTGACGTGACCCACGGCCCGATGCTGGCCCACAAGGCTGAAGAAGACGCCGTCGCTGCCATCGAACTGATGGTCGGTAAGGCTGGCCACGTGGACTATGCACTGGTCCCGTCGGTCATCTACACCACGCCTGAAGTGGCATGGGTCGGTAAGACCGAAGAAGCTCTGAAGGCCGAAGGCGTGAACTATAAGAAGGGCAAGTTCCCGTTCGCCGCCAACAGCCGCGCCAAGATCAACCACGAGACCGAAGGCTTCGTGAAGGTTCTGGCCGATGCTGCAACCGACAAGGTTCTGGGCGTGCACATCTTTGGCCCGCAAGCTGGCGAGCTGATCGGTGAAGCCTGCATGACCATGGCGTTCGGTGGTGCTTCGGAAGACATCGCTCGCACCTGCCACCCGCACCCGACCCGTTCGGAAGCCGTTCGCCAAGCCGCCATGGGCGTCGAAGGCTGGACGATGCAGGCATAACTTTCTTAGTCGGCCTATCGCCCTTCGGGCTACTTGAGGCTGGATAGGTGGGCCTATCCCGCTTAGCGCGACTTGAGGCCCTCTAGAATTGGCGTGAAATGAAGACGGCGCGTTCCTTAAGGAGCGCGCCGTCTTTAATTCCGGCACCGTCGTCAGTCCGAGGCGGTTCGGGGCTTGTGATTGTGAAGGACTGTTATTGTCAACCGTTGGTTGTTGACGGTTGGGCTGACTGCTCGGCTAGGTGCGCTTAGTTCCGCGGATTTCAGGTCCGGGTGCGCGCCATGAGTTTTCCCAACCTAACCCGCTGCGGTTTGGCGCTTCTGCTCGTAGCCATGGTCTACTGCATGTTGCCAGTGTCCAATGCCGACGCACAGGTCTTCGCGTGTTCAGCCGCAGTGGGTGAGCGGCAAGTGGGTATGTCCCAAGGCGGAATGGGTGTGGCTTCCATCCCTCTGTGTGTGCAGGACCGGGCCGCCCCGCCGCCTGTAGTCGATAACAATTACGCGGCAATCGCCTGGCACCGTGATGCCTCGGATGTCTGGATGGACGGCAATTATCTGGGATCGGGAGGAGCCGTGCGAGGGGCGCTGGATGCCTGCAATCGCGCTATGGGCGGTGGTTGTGAGTCAGCGGGAGAGTGGTCCAACTCTACCATGGCGGTAATTCGCAACCGCAACGGTATTTTCTTCGTTGGCTGGATGGGAGAGGGCGGTCATGACCGTCAGCGCGTGCTGGCGGAGTGCTCGGCAAATCAGGTTCTTCCGTGCGAAGTTTTCAAGACGTTCAACTCGCGCCGCGACCACTATTTTCCCGGACCGGAAGCTCGCATCACCCATGCTGTCGCCGCCTGGGTTGAGGGGCAAGAGGGCTATAACCGCAAGCTCTACATAGTCAGCGGTTATAGGTCTCTTGAGGAAGCCCGCGATCTGGCTTTGAGCGCATGTCAGACAGCCAATCCACAGCTCACCTGCAAGATCACCGCCGAGAGCAGCGGCGGCTTTATCCAGACAGGGACGTCCGACGGCGAGCGAGATTTCTCGACGGTAGAAATGACCCCGGCCCGAGCAAGGCAGGCAGCACTACGCCTTTGTACCAATAGTAACGGTGCGAACTGCCACGCCCAATCGGTTTACGACAGCCGCAGGCCAGGAACGTTCGTCCACAGTTTTGCGACAGGCCTAGCCGACTGAGAGCACCCTTGATGTTGCGATGACAGTGCGGTTTCGGCCCGAGTTCTTGGCTTGATAGAGGGCGGTGTCTGCCGTTTCGATCAATTGGTTGTAGTCGGGGTGATCGTTGTAGGTGGCTAGACCGATGGAGGCCGTGACACGCAGATCACCGCCAGCAGGCAGACGCATGTCGCGAGTAGCCAGTTGCTGGCGCATACGCTCGGCCACCACCTCGGCCTCGTCGACGGAGGTTTCGACCAGAACGATCAGGAACTCCTCTCCGCCGTAGCGGAAGACAAAGTCGCTGAGGCGGACATTGTCGGCAATGACTTCGGCGACCTGTTTCAGAACCACATCGCCCGCGGCGTGGCCGTGGGTGTCGTTGATCGATTTGAAGTGGTCCACGTCGAGCATGAGCACGCTGAGCGCGGCTCCGGTGCCGTTGGCCAGATTGATCTCGCGGCTGAGAATGGTCGGCAGGAAGCGACGGTTCAGCGCGCGGGTGAGCGGGTCGCGGCCGTTCTCCAGGCCCGCAACGCTCTGGAACAGGTCGTTGATGAGGAATTTGATTTCCTGCGCGGTGGTCTGGAGCTCGGCCATGGGCAAAGCCATCTCGGCTTGCGCATCATGGGCGGCCGCGACGCGGGGCAGGATTTCCCTGTCCACCCGCTGCATCAGCACCTCGATGGCTTTCAGGCTCAGGGAACCTTCAAAAATAAGACCGGCGCGGTGGGTGAGCCAAAGCCCGAACGGTGAGGCACTGAGCGCGCCGGGGCTGACGCTGCCGTCCTCGAACATCTGGAAAAGAACGCCCTGCAGCCATTCGAACAGGGCTGCGATCTGGCCGTCACGCTCATGGGCAATGTCCTGACCCAGTGCGAACAGGCGATAGGATTCGTCCACCTGGGCACGGCGCATGGAGCCTTGCATATAGGCCTCGCTCATGATGGCGATGGCCTCGTCGATCAGATAGTCGACCTTGCTGATGGCCTGCGCGAGCGCGTCGCGGCCCAAGTCCGTGGCCGTCAGCAGTTCGGCCATCCGCACCTTCAGAACCGACGCCCCATGCATAACAAGGCGCAGGGGCACCTTGATGCGCGCATGCACCTCGCCGATCTTGCGCTGCTGCGCGAGGAAGGCGTTGTCCTCCCCGCCGTCCTGACGGAACAGGTCGATAACCCAGCGAACCAGCGAAGCCTTCAGCCGCTCTTCCACGAGGCTCGAGCTGAGGAAGGCCAACGCATCCTCGTGCGTCAGCAGAACCGAGTAAAACTGCTCTGCCAGATCGATGGCGTGCCGTTCGGACAACTCTTGGAGGGTTGGCTCGACAAGAGAGACAGCAGGATGTGCAACGGTAAGCATGGGGGACTCGGTACTGACCCGACGGGCGGGAATATGGGGCGGGTGCGGTTGTAGGCGAGGCAGAAACCGCCCCCTAAAAGGCAAAGGTTGTTTTTTTACGGCGAACTTTATTGATCGGGCAGGGGGATGAACTCCAGCTCGTCATCGACCGGAAGCTTCATACGTCCGGCCTTCCAGTCGGATTTCGCCTGCTCCATTCTTTCTTTGGAAGACGAGACGAAATTCCACCAGATCAAGCGCTCACCGACCGGCTCGCCGCCCAGCGCCATAACTGTAGACGGGCTCAAAGCGGTGACGGTCGGTTCGGCATTGGCTGACAGAACCACCATCTGGCCGGTGTGGAAGCGCTGGTGATCAACCTCGATCTCCCCCGCCGCAACATAGAGCGCACGCTCGACGTAGCCTCCTGCCTTGCCTGGGCCGGGTGGAGGCGCAAACGTACCGCCCACTGGCAGTTCATAGTGCAGGTAGAAGAGCGGGCTTTCGACAGGCGTGCCTGCGCGTTCTCCGAACGCTTCACCTGCGACCAGACGGGTGAAGATGCCGTTGGAGGTCTCGGTCGGCTGGGCGTCTTCGCCCAGATGGGTGAAGGACGGTGCGATCTCTTCTTTTTCGACCGGCAGCGCCACCCAGGCCTGCATGCCGTGCATCGGGCCACCTTGCGACTTCTTCAGCGGATCCGTGCGCTCAGAGTGAACAATGCCCGATCCCGCAGTCATCCAGTTCACCTCACCGGGGCGAATCGGCTGGGTGTAGCCCAGACTGTCGCGGTGCATGATCTCGCCCTCGAACAGATAAGTCAGGGTCGACAGGCCGATATGCGGGTGCGGGCGGACGTTGATGGCGTCGCTACCGGCCGCAAACTCGGCCGGGCCCATCTGGTCCAGAAAGACGAAAGGCCCGACCATGCGCTTTTGCGCGTGCGGAAGGATGCGCGAAACTTCGAACCCGCCAAGATCGCGGCGACGTCCTTCGATGATGTGGTCGATCATGGGGGGGCTCCTAACGGGTGTCAGATATGACAACGCCGCCCGGTTTGAAGGGGCGGCGTCTCGAATATGCAGGCTTTCGCTTCGATTTTACGAAACGTGAGGCGTGACAATACCCAGCGGCAGGGTGGTCACATTCTTCACGCCGCGCGTCACGATGTGGCTGGCGCAGTCGGACACGATGCCGAGCGTCAGCAGTTTGTCGCGCAGGAATTTATCGAAGGTATGCATGTCCGAAGTGATGATACGCAGGACATAGTCTTCACGGCCGGTAATGGTCGCGCACTGAACAACTTCAGGCCAGTCCGCGACAGCCTTCTCGAAAATGTCCAGGTTCTCACGCGAAGGGAGCGACAGCTTCACAATGGCGTAAACCTCGAAGTCCAGACCCAGAAGGTTGGCGTCGAGCAGCGTTACGCGCTTGCGAATTAGGCCGCTATCCTCCAGTCTCTTGATCCGGCGCCAGCACGGTGAAGCCGAAAGTCCCACGCGATCAGCGACTTCGGCAACCGACAGTCCAGCATCCTGTTGAAGGATGTCGAGGATGCGGGCGTCGATAGGATCAAGTTCGTCGGCCAAAGGCGTTCTCCAGATTGGGTTTCGACGCAATAAAATACCCTATTAGGCAGTATTGCAAGGGTATATTTGGAACAGCGTCCAGCCTCACGCCATGCTATGCCTTTACGAACGAGGAAACGCGTGCGGAAAACCGGACGGGATGAACATGAAAAATACGCCCCCTTTGTCGCTTCGAGTACCGGAGCCGTCAGGACGCCCAGGCGATAAGCCTGATTTTTCGCACCTAAAGCTGGATGCAGCCGGTGCCGTTGATCGTCCGGCGGTGGATACTACGCCTGCCGACATGCGCGACATGGCCTTTAGTCTGATCCGTGTGCTGGACGACGAAGGCAACGCTGTTGGCCCGTGGAACCCGCGACTGGACGCCGACACGATGCGTCGTGGCCTTAAGGCCATGATCCTGACCCGCGCGTTCGACGACCGCATGCACCGTGCACACCGTCAGGGCAAAACCAGCTTCTACATGAAGTGCACCGGCGAAGAGGCGATTGCCGTCGCTCAGGGCATGGTCCTGAACCGCGAGGACATGGGCTTCCCCACCTATCGCCAGCAGGGCCTTCTCATCGCGCGCGGCTATCCGCTGGCCTCGATGATGAACCAGATTTATTCGAACGCTGCCGACCCGATCAAAGGCCGCCAGCTGCCGATCATGTATTCGGCCAAGGACTATGGCTTCTTCACCATCTCGGGCAACCTCGGCACCCAGTTCGTGCAGGCTGTCGGCTGGGCCATGGGCAGCGCCTATAAGGGCGACAACAAGATCGCCGCAGCATGGATCGGTGACGGTTCGACCGCCGAGAGCGACTTCCACTCGGCCCTGACGTTTGCCTCCGTCTATAAGGCTCCCGTCATCCTCAACATCGTCAACAACCAGTGGGCGATCTCGTCGTTCCAGGGCTTTGCCGGTGGTCAGGAAACGACCTTTGCCTCCAAGGGCATCGGCTATGGTCTGCCGACCCTGCGCGTGGACGGTAACGACTTCCTCGCCGTCTGGGCCGCGACCGAGTGGGCCGAAGAGCGCGCCCGCACCAATCAGGGCGCGACCCTGATCGAGATCTTCACCTATCGCGGTGCCCCGCACTCCACCTCCGATGACCCGAGCCGCTATCGTCCGGGCGACGAGCACGAGCACTGGCCGCTGGGCGACCCGCTGGAGCGCCTGAAGCAGCACCTGATCAAGATCGGCGAATGGTCCCAGGAGCAGCACACCGCCGCCGAGGCCGAGGCTGTCGAGCAGGTGCGTGCCGCCGCCAAGGAATCCGAAGCTATCGGAACGCTGGGCCAGTCGCGCCCGAGCGTGAAGGAAATGTTCGAAGAAGTGTTTGCCGAGCCGGACTGGCGTCTGGTCGAGCAGCGCCGCGAAGTGGGAGTCTGATCACATGGCCGAAATCAACGACAAGATTGAAGCGGACATGGTCGACCAGAAGGACGCGCCTGCGTCCGTGGCTCCGGCCAGCGGCATTGCCCCGATGAACATGATCCAGGCGCTGAACTCTGCGCTGGATAACAAGATGGCCGAGGACGCCAGCGTGCTGTCCTATGGCGAGGACACCGGCTATTTCGGCGGCGTGTTCCGTGTCACGGACCACCTGCAGAAGAAGCACGGCCTTACCCGCAGCTTTGACGCTCCGATCTCGGAAACCGGCATCGTCGGCACCGCCATCGGCATGGCCACCTATGGTCTGCGCCCCGTCGTCGAAATCCAGTTTGCGGACTACATCTATCCTGCCTACGACCAGATCGTCTCTGAGGCGGCCAAGATGCGCTACCGCTCGGGTGGCCAGTTCACCTGTCCGATGGTGATCCGTTCGCCTTACGGTGGCGGTATCTTCGGCGGCCAAACCCACTCGCAGTCGCCCGAAAGCCTGTTCACCCACATTGCGGGTCTGAAGGTCGTCATTCCGTCGAACCCGTATGACGCCAAGGGTCTGCTGATCTCGTCTATCGAGGACGAGGATCCGGTAATCTTCTTCGAGCCGAAGCGCCTGTACAACGGCCCGTTCGACGGCTGGCACGAAAAGCCGGTCAGCCCGTGGAAGGCCCAGGAACTGGCTCAGGTTCCGGCTGAAAAATACAATGTTCCGATCGGCAAGGCTCGCGTGATGCGCGAAGGCAATGACGTCACCATCCTCGCCTATGGCACGATGGTGTGGGTCGCTCTGGCCGGTGCCGAGCATGCTGGCGTTGATGCCGAAGTCATCGACCTGCGCACTCTGGTGCCGCTGGACATCGAAACCATCGAGGCCAGCGTCAAGAAGACCGGCCGCTGCGTCGTCGTTCACGAAGCGCCGAAAACCTCGGGCTTTGGTGGTGAGCTGAGCGCCTTGGTTCAAGAGCGCTGCTTCTACCACCTTGAGGCACCCGTCACCCGCGTTACGGGTTGGGATACGCCTTATCCGCACGCCTTCGAGTGGGAATATTTCCCTGGCCCGCAACGCGTGGCCGATGCGTTGAAGTCTGTCATGACGGGAGGCCGCTAAGATGGGTCGTTTCGTATTCAAGCTGCCGGACGTTGGTGAAGGCACCGCCGAAGCCGAACTGGTGCAATGGCACGTCGCCGTTGGTGACGTTGTCACCGAGGACCAGATCGTCGCCGAGGTCATGACCGACAAGGCGACGGTTGAGATCACTTCTCCCGTCGATGGCAAGGTCACCAAGCTGCATGGCGAAGCGGGCGAGATGCTGCCCGTGCGGGGCGCTCTGGTCGAGTTCGAGGTCGAAGGCGAGGGCAATGCCGCCGCCGAGGAAGAAGCCCCTGCCGCTGCTCCGGTAGCCGAGCCCGCTCCGGCCCCCGTCGAAGCACCGAAAGCCGAAGTCGCCTCTGAAGTTGTCGCTCCGGCCGTCGCCGGGGGGAACTATGTGTTTAAGTTGCCGGACGTTGGTGAAGGCACCGCCGAGGCCGAGCTGGTCGGTTGGCACGTCAAGGTTGGCGATATGGTCGAGGAAGACCAGATCGTTGCCGAGGTGATGACCGATAAGGCGACCGTTGAACTGACGTCGCCTGTCGCGGGCAAGGTGGTTCAACTGCACGGTGAAGCCGGTCAGGCTCTGCCGGTCGGTGGTCCGCTGGTCAGCTTTGACGTCGAGGGTAAAGGCAATGTGGCTGCGGCCCCTGCGCCTGTCGCGGCGGCGGCTGCGGCCCCTGTGAAGCCCGACGCTCAGAACGCGGCTCCGAAACCTGCGCCTAAGGCCGACGCCAAGCCTGTTCCGTCTGTGACGGGCCGCAAGGCAGGCGAACGCCCGCTGGCCTCTCCGGCGGTGCGCCAGCGTGCGCGCGATCTGGGTATCGATCTGGTCTTCGTGCCGGGCTCGGGCCCTGCTGGTCGTATCGAGCATGGCGACCTTGATGCCTTCGTGGCTCGCGGTGGTGCTATCGCTCCGGTGGCCGGCGCTGTGGCTTCGCCCTATGCCAAGGCCGAGGGTGCGACCGAGGTCAAGATCATCGGCCTGCGCCGCAAGATCGCGGAAAAGATGGCCGAGAGCGTCCGTCGCATCCCCCACATCACCTATGTGGAAGAGATCGACATGACGGCTCTGGAAGAGCTGCGCGCCCATCTGAACGCCCAGAACAAGGGCTCGGGCAAGCCGAAGCTGAACGTCCTGCCGTTTATCGCCCGCGCCATCATCGTGGCGCTGAAGGACCAGCCGAACATCAACGCCACCTATGACGACGAGGCGGGTATCCTGACCCAGCACGCCGCCGTGCATCTGGGCATTGCCGC
Source organism: Brevundimonas pishanensis (assembly GCF_022750635.1). GTDB lineage: Bacteria > Pseudomonadota > Alphaproteobacteria > Caulobacterales > Caulobacteraceae > Brevundimonas > Brevundimonas pishanensis. Next base: position 589,430 of record NZ_JAJKBG010000001.1, read on the forward strand.
CCAGACACCGAACGGCCTGATGGTGCCGGTGGTCCGCCACGCCGAGGCGCGTGATGCCTATGACACCGCCCTAGAGATCGCCCGCGTGTCGGGTGCAGCCAAGGATGGTTCGGCCAAGCGCGAGGAACTGTCGGGTTCGACCATCACCATCACCTCGCTGGGTACGCTGGGCGGTGTGGTGCACACCCCGATCATCAACCATCCCGAGGTTGCCATCATCGGTCCGAACAAGATCGCCGAGCGTGTGGTGGTCAAGGACGGCCAGATGGTCGTGCGCAAGATGATGAACCTGTCCTCCAGCTTCGATCACCGTATCGTCGACGGCCACGACGCGGCTGTCTTCGTCCAGAAGATCAAAAACCTGCTGGAAAACCCCGCAACCCTCTGGATGTGACATAAGTCATGCTGGAACCCGTCTGCTTAGAGCAAATGGCCCCATTCTGCGTAAGCGAGGCGTATCGCGCAGCGATAAACCTCGACTACGGATATGCGGCCGCTCTTCCGGGTGAGTTCACGGCAAATCCAGAGACTGTCGCACTTTTGGGCGTGACCGTTACACGGGCGTTCCCGCATACTGAGCTGCCGCCTCGACCCAAGCCTCAACAACGCACGGTGTGCCATGATGGGGTATGTGTCGAGGTTACAGCTATCTGTCGTGTGGACGGACTTACGTGCGGTTGGAAACAAGATTTCGATAACAGTCGTGGCACAGGCTTTCTGCTCCTTGAAGCAAGCACAGCTGAAGCGCTGGATGCGGCTGCAAACAACCTTTGGTTCATGGTGAATGGCGTGGCCATTTCACTGAATGATCCCAGATTAGCTCCGATTATTGAGGCTAAATGACCCAGAACCTTAAAACCAAAGTCCTGATCATTGGCGCGGGCACGGGCGGCTATGTGGCCGGTATCCGGTGCGGCCAGCTGGGTCTGGAGACCGTGCTGGTGGATGCGTCTGCCGGTCTGGGCGGCACCTGCCTGAACGTGGGCTGTATCCCGTCAAAGGCCATCATCCATGCGGCGGGCAAATATGAGACCGTGGCCAAGGCGGCATCGGATGCGGGCACGCTGGGCATCACGGCGTCGGCACCTGCCATCGACCTGAAGAAGACGGTCGAGTGGAAGGACGGCATCGTCAAGAAGCTGAACGGCGGCGTTTCGGCCCTGCTGAAGAAGGCCAAGGTCAAGGTCATCAAGGGTTGGGCCACCTTCTCGGATGCCAAGACCTGCATCGTGGCGACCGAGGATGGCGACATCCGCATCACTGCCGAGCATGTCATTCTGGCCACGGGTTCGGAACCTGTCGAACTACCGTTCCTGCCGTTTGGCGGCGACGTGATTTCCTCGACCGAGGCGCTGAACCTGCCGGAAGTGCCGAAAAAGCTGGTTGTCGTCGGCGGCGGCTATATCGGTCTGGAACTGGGTATCGCCTACCGCAAACTGGGGGCCGAGGTCGCCATCGTGGAAATGGCCGACCGCATCCTGCCGCTCTATGACAAGGCCCTGACCGATCCGGTTGCCAAATGGCTGGAGCGTCACGGCGTAGAGCTTTACCTCGGTGCCCGTGCCGGTGGCTTTGGTGACGGCAAGCTGAACGTTACGGACAAGGACGGCAATCCGCTGCAACTGGCCGCCGACAAGGTGCTGGTCACCGTGGGCCGTCGCCCGCGCACCAAGGGCTGGGGTCTGGAAAACATGGGCGTGGCCATGGACGGCCCGTTCGTGAAGATCGACGACCGCTGCGCCACCTCGATGAAGAACGTCTGGGCCATTGGTGACCTGACGGGCGAGCCGATGCTGGCCCACAAGGGCTCTGCCCAGGGCGAGGTCGTGGCCGAGATCATCGCGGGCCATAACAAGCGGTTCGATCCGACCACCATCGCTGCCGTCTGCTTTACCGAGCCGGAAATCGTCTCGGCGGGTTTGGGTGTCTCGGACGTCGAAGGTCGTGACGATGTCATTCAGGCCGTCTTCCCGTTCGCCGCCATCGGCCGCGCTCTGGCCATCGAGGCGGGCGAGGATGGCGGCTTCGTGCGCGTGATCGCCGACAAGAACGATCACCGCCTGCTGGGCATTCAGGCCGTCGGCCAGCACGTCAGCGAACTGTCCAACAGCTTCGCCCAGATGCTGGAAATGGGTGCCGTGCTGGAAGACGTCGCCGGCACCATCCACGTCCACCCGACGCTGGGCGAAGCCTTCCATGAGGCATCACTGCGTGCCCTGGGCCACGCTATCCATATTTGAGTGTGAGAGAGGGGCTTTGCCCCTCTCTCCCCTATGCGCGCCTCGCGGAGGCTCGCGACTTGAGGGGCGATATTTCTCCTCCCCCGTATGCAGGGAGTATCTCGCGAGGAGCGGAATAACGCTTCTCAATTTAGGCGAAACCGTTGCATTGGGCGCTGAGAATTGTCTGGGTGCGGTGATCTATCTTGAGTGTGATGATGGAACAGCCCCCGTCGAACCATTCATAAGCTGGAGCACCTAGGTAAATACCTTGGGCTGTCTTGGATTTCTCGAGGGAAACAAGACCCATGCTTTCCAAGATATTTTGGGGCCGTGCCTTCTGATAGGACGCAATGATCGTTGGTTTAGCGTCGTCATCGCTCAGCCAATAGTATCGTGCATACTCGCTGGCAGCCTCAACATCGCTTTCGTTCGGGAGTGCTGTTTTTAGGTCCAGACTGGCTTCAAACTGCTTAGCCCATTCCATGCTTGGCAAGGATGTTGGCGCGTTGACGTGAGCGCGTTTGGGTACAGCCGCATAGGCAGCGATCAGCACGATTAGTGCAGCGCTGGCCAGTATCACTCTCAGGTGTACTTTGGATTTGGACATGCAGGCTCTCCTTGACGAAAGGATCAGGGGGATGTGTCGGAAGAGCAAGAGCTAAGGCGCGTATAGAAAAAGCCGCCGGGGTTTCCCTCGGCGGCTTTTCTGTAGTTGGGCTTTAGCGGGCCTTAGACGTTGTGTTCGACACCGTCGCGGGCGCGCTTCAGGTCCGGTGCCAGAGCTTCGTCGGTCAGCATGGCGATGGCTTCTTCGATCGTGACGATCGTTTGGGCCTGAGAGCCGAGGCGACGGATGGCGACCTTGCCTTCTTCGGCTTCCTTGCGGCCGACGACGGCGATGACCGGCACCTTGTTCACCGAGTGCTCGCGGATCTTGTAGTTGATCTTCTCGTTGCGAAGATCGATCTCGGTACGCAGGCCAGCGGCCTTGAACTTGGCGAGAACTTCCTCGGCATAGCCGTCGGCATCCGAGGTGATGGTGGTCACCACGGCCTGCGTCGGGGCCAGCCACAGCGGGAAGGCACCGGCGTAGTTTTCGATCATGATGCCAATAAAGCGCTCGAACGAGCCGAGAATCGCACGGTGCAGCATGACCGGACGGTGCTTTTGGCCGTCTTCGGCGATGTAGGTCGCATCCAGACGTTCCGGCAGGACATAGTCCAGCTGGATGGTGCCGCAGGTCCATTCACGGCCGATGGCGTCCTTGACGATGAAGTCCAGCTTCGGCGCGTAGAAGGCACCGTCTCCCTCGGTCACGACCGGCTCGGTGCCAGCGGCGCGCGACGCCTCCAGCATTTGGGCCTCGGCCTTGTCCCAGAACTCTTCGGTACCGGCGCGCAGCTCCGGACGGGTGCCGAGTGAGATGTATTTGGTTTCCATGCCGAGGTCAGCGTGGACCGAGCGGGCCAGCTTGATGAAGTTGGCGGTCTCTTCGACGATCTGGTCTTCGCGGCAGAAGATGTGGGCGTCGTCTTGCGTAAAGCCGCGCACGCGCATCAGGCCGTGCAGTGAACCCGAAGGCTCATAGCGGTGGCAGGCACCGAACTCGGCCATACGCAGCGGCAGTTCGCGGTACGAACGCTGGCCTTGGTCGAAGATCTGCACGTGGCCCGGGCAGTTCATCGGCTTCAGCGACAGGGTTTCGCCCTCGACCGTCTCACAGACGAACATGTTGGCGCGGTACTTGTCCCAGTGGCCCGAGGCTTCCCAGAATTTGCGGTCCAGAACCTGCGGGGTCTTCACTTCGACATAGCCCGCGGCGTCCAGACGGCGGCGCATATAGGCTTCCAGAACGCGCCACAGGACCCAGCCTTTCGGGTGCCAGAAGACCATGCCGCGGCCTTCTTCCTGCATGTGGAAGAGTTCCATCGAGCGGCCCAGTTTACGGTGGTCGCGCTTCTCGGCTTCCTCGATGCGCTGCATATAGGCGTCGAGGTCTTCCTTGGTGGCCCATGCGGTGCCGTAGACGCGCTGCAGCTGGGCCTTGGAGGAGTCACCGCGCCAGTAGGCACCGGCCAACTTGGTCAGCTTGAAGGCCTTGCCGACGAACTTGGTCGACGGGAAGTGCGGACCACGGCACAGGTCGGCCCATTCGCCCTGCTTATAGACGGTGATGGTTTCCGTCTCGGGCAGGTCGCGGATCAGCTCGGCCTTATAGGTCTCACCGGCAGCCTCGAAGTGGGCGATGGCTTCGTTGCGGTCCCAAACCACGCGCTCCAGCTTGGCACCGCGATCGATGATCTCGGCCATCTTCTTCTCGATCTTCGGGAAGTCGTCGGTCGAGAACGGCTCGTCGCGGGCGAAGTCGTAATAGAAGCCGTCGTCGATCGACGGGCCGATGGTGACCTGGGTGCCCGGGAACAGTTCCTGCACGGCCTGCGCCAGCACGTGGGCGGCGTCGTGGCGGATGGTTTCCAGCGCCTCGGGGTCATCGCGCATCAAAAGGCGGAACTCACCGTCGCCCTCGATCTCGCGGTGCAGGTCGCGCTGCTCGCCGTTCCACACGACAAGGGCGGCCTTTTTCGCCAGCGACGGAGAAATGGCGGAGGCGACGTCAAAGCCCGTCGAACCGGCTGGGTATTGGCGGACGGCGCCGTCGGGGAAGGTAAGGTTGATCATCGTTTGGTCTTAACTGGAGGGACGGGGTCGTAACCCGACCCGCCGAATGGATGGCATTTACAGAGACGGCGTACAGTCAGCCACCCCCCGCGAACCGGACCGTGCTGGATCAGCGCATCGCGTCCATAGTCCGAACAGGTCGGAAGGAAGCGGCACTGCTGGCCGATCAGGGGTGACAGCGTGACCTTGTAGCCCCGATGGGCCGCACGGACGCCGCGTTCGTAGAGAGACATATGTCCCTTCGCCGGGGGCTGCTGAGAATGGTTGCTGGGCTTATCCCCCTTAACCGAAGGGGTTTCAACCCGCGCAGGTCTCACGCCGCACCGGCGATGTTAGTTCGTGTGTCTGTGTGGTGTTTCAGCGCCGCGCGTACAGCCTCCAGCAGCGCCTCGATGGCGACCATCGAAGAGGCGTGGCGGGCGGGATAGTCAGCGACCTGTTTCAAGATGCGCAGGCCTTCGAAACGGCCCTCGGGACCTTCGCCGCCGGATTTGAGCATGGTCAGCATGGCGTCGCGGGCGGCCTCGATCTCGGCCTCGGTCGCGCCGATCGCAGCCTCTCCGACCACACCGGCACCGGCCTGGCCCAAGGCGCAGGCTTTTACTTCCTGTGCGAACTCGGCGACGAGGCCATGATCATCAAGGATGACATCGACAATGGCTTTCGAGCCGCAAAGCTTTGCGACCTTTTCCCCGGTGCCTTGCGGCGCAGACAGCCGTCCTGCGTGCGGCAGGTTGGCCGCAAGCGATAGGATACGGGCGCTGTAGAGATCGTCGATCACGAGAAACTAGATAGGCCCTCAAGCCGCAAAAATGAAGCCGAACGGCATTAGCGTTTCGGCCAATCAGCGGTTCAGCGATTCCCAGCTACGGGTGGTGGTCGATGCGGGGGCGGCTTCCGGCGCAGGCGAGGCTGTCACACCGCGCATTTCCTGCGTCCGCTGTGCCAGCCATGCGAGGTTCTGGTCCACGACCTCGGGCGGCGCGTCGCGGCGCAGGATAGCCTCGGCCTCTGCAGTTTTGCCCTGGAGGCCCAGTGCCAGTGCCAGATTTTGCCTCACCTGCAACGAGGCCGTCGGCTGGGCGGCTGCACGGCGCAGATAGTGTTCGGCTTCGGCGAGGTTCCCCGCACCCATGCAGGCAATAGCGATGTTGGACAGGATTTCGGGTTGGTTTGGCGAAATCGCAAGGGCCGCATTCCATGCCGCATTGGCGTCCTCAGGGCGGCGCACCTGCTGATAGGCAACACCCAGCAGCGATAGCGGTCGCCAGTCTCGCGGTGCCTCGTCACGGGCACGCTCCAGCGCCTGAATACCGTAGAAGGCCTGACCTCGCGCGATGTGGGCGCGGCCGATTTCCAGCATCGCCTCGATATTGCGTGGCTGGGTCGTCAGGACGCCTTCAGCCGTCTCGGCAGCACGGTCATATTGGCCCAGCTCGCGCAGGGCCTGTGCCATTTTTACGCCCGCAACAGGGTCCATCGGATTGAGGGTATGCTCGTTGCTCCAGAACACCGAACGGCTGAGGGCGTCAGCGCGGTCATAGGCTGCGCGGGTGGCCGCATCAGCAGGCAGCCGGACGGCCGGTGCCTCGGCGGAGGGGGCGCTTTGGGCAATAGCGACGGATGCCATCGGCAGTCCGATCGTCAAGCTTAAGGTTGCAGCAAGGCAGCGTGTGCGCGACATGAATGTGTTCCGAGCGATCGTAACCCGATGTTGCGGCCCTCGACGCTAAGGTCAGGTTAATGCCCGTTAAGGGCGAAAGAGAACAACGATGACTGCCAAACCCCGTGACTTCTTGCAGCTTCCGACGGATCAGGCGCGCGTGGTGCGACTGGTCGATACCCAAACCGCGCTTACCGGTGCGGCGGCGACCTGGGCCAAGGTCAACGGCTTCAAGGGCAAGCCGGGGCAGTTGCTGCTGGTTCCGGGCAGCGATGGCGAGGTCGCCGAAGCTCTGTTTGGCGTGGCAAAGGACTTTGATCCTGCCGCCATTCGCAGTCTTGCAGGTCGCCTGCCGGACGGGGACTGGAAGATCGACAACCTACCGTCCGATAAGGCCGAGGTGGCAGCGATTGCCTTTGGCGTCGGCAGCTATGTGTTCGACCGCTACAAGTCCGCCGAGGGTAAGCCGCGCCCGCGGCTGGTCGCCCCCGAGGGTGTCGACGTTGCGGCTATCGAGCGGATCGTATCCGCCTGCCACCTGACCCGCGAGATGGTCGATACTCCTGCGCAGGACATGGGGCCGCTGCAACTGGAAACCATCGCGCGCGAAATCGCCGAGGAAAACGGCGCGACACTGAAGGTCACGATTGGCGACCAACTGCTTGAGGACAACTATCCTGCCGTTCACGCGGTGGGCCGTGCGGCGACCCCGCACCGTGCCCCGAGGGTCTTGGAAATCGGCTGGAACCTCGACAAGACCGACTGGCCTCTGGTGGCGTTGGTGGGCAAGGGTGTGGTGTTCGACACCGGCGGTCTGGACCTCAAGGCTGCAGCGGGCATGCGCAATATGAAAAAGGATATGGGCGGTGCGGCCCATGCCTTGTCGCTGGGCCGACTGGTTATGCAGTCGAGCTTGAAGGTGCGTCTGGTGGTACTGGTGGCCGCGGTGGAAAACGCCGTGTCCGGCGATGCCTTCCGTCCGGGCGATATCCTCAGCAGCCGCAAGGGACTGACGATCGAGATCGGCAATACCGATGCCGAAGGGCGGTTGATCCTTGCCGATGTGCTGGCCCGCGCCGGCGAGCACGAACCGGACCTGACGGTTGATTTCGCCACCCTGACCGGCGCGGCGCGTGTGGCGCTGGGGCCGGAGGTGCCTCCGCTCTACACCGCCGATGACGCTCTGGCCGAAGCTGTCGCGGCAGCCAGCCGCGCTGTGAGTGATCCGCTGTGGCGTATGCCGCTCTGGTCGGGCTATCGCGCATCACTGGATAGCGAGATCGCGGACCTGCGTAACGATAGCGCGGCATGGGCGCAGGCTGGTTCGGTGACGGCTGCTCTATTCTTGCAAAACTTCGCTCCCGCGACGGGTTCGTGGGCGCATATGGATGTGTTTGCGTGGAACCCGCGCAATCGCCCCGGTTTCCCTGAGGGGGGCGAGGCCCAGACGCTGCGGGCGTGGTTCCACTATCTGAGCGGTCGCTACGGGGCCTAAGGCATGATGGCGCGGCGGGCACAGTTGTTCGCCGCGTTAACATCCCTTTCGGAAAAGCAGGTGTAGGGTAGCCGTTCGTTATTCCCTTTAGCGTCCGTCGCGAGTGCGCGTTTGACCCTGATTCCAGAACTTATCCCCCCCGGCGAACGGCTGATGGGCGCGGACCTCGCCGAACAGGCGCTGGAAGGTCTGGCGCGGGCACCGCGCTATGCGGTGCCTGAGATGACTTCCTGCACCGTTCCGGTTGCGGACGTCCAAGCTGAAGACGGCCACCTGGCGTCGCAGCTGATTTACGGCGAAAATTTCGAGATTCTTTTCCGTCGCGGTGGTCGTGCTTTTGGCCGCAGCCGTCGTGACGGCGCTGTGGGCTGGGTCGTCGAGACGGCGCTGAAATCGGGTAATGCCACACCTGCCTATCGCGTGCGCTCACACGGCGGTCGCTATCCTTTCAATGCACTGGTGAGCGGTGCAGAGACGGATCTGGGCGATGCGGAGCTTACCGCCATCGCTGATTTCGACACTGATCTCGTGGCTGTGGCCCGTGGCTTCCTGGGTATGCCGGTAGCGGCAGGGGCTCGCGCCGAAACGGTTGATGGTGTCGGGCTGGTCCAACAGGTGCTGTTCGCATGCGGTCGCGCCGCGCCGCGTCGCCCCGTTGATTTGGCTGCGGTCGGGCGTGCTACCGATGCCGTTCAGTCTGGCGACATCATCGTCTGGGTATCGTCCGAAGACCCTGCCAAGGGCCACGCCGCAATCGCATCGGGCAAAGGCAATGCCATCCATGCCTGCGCCAACAGCGGCAAGGTGGTGGAGGCCGAGATAGCGGAAGTGATCCGTCAGGCCACAGAAGCCGGGCTAGGCACCCCGATTTATCGGCGCTCAGCCTTTTGAAAAGTTTCGCCTGATTTTACGGGCAAGAAAAAGGGGCGGCTCTGATCCAGAGCCGCCCCTTCTATTATGGTCGTGACCTTAAGCCTTAGGCGGCCGGTGCAACCGGTGCCGCTTGGGTGGTCGCAGCTGCGGCATCGGCCGGAGCGGCTTCACCGGTAGCCTCGGTGGCGGCAGCGCCTTCAGCGGGGGCTTCGCCCTCGGCCGGAGCTTCTGCACCCGGCTGACGTGCCGGATCCGGAGCCGGGATGCCCAGGCTCGAACCCTGCGCGCGCAGGTAGGCAATCAGGTTGATGCGGGTGGCTTCGTCGCGGATACCGGCGAACGACATCTTCGTGCCCGGGACATAACGGCCCGGTGCAGTCAGGAATTTGTCGATTTCGTCATAGCCCCAGGTCGGTGCCTCGGCCTTGTGCTTGGCCATGGCGTCCGAATAGGCGAAGCCAGCGGCGTGCATCACCGGACCGCCCAGAACACCGTACAGGTTCGGGCCGATACCGGCAGCACCACCGGAGTTGATGGTGTGGCAAGCCTGGCAGCGGGCAAAGGCAGCTTCACCGGCAGCCACATCGGCCGTCGGCAGCACCGTGCCCCAGTCGATCGGCAGGGCCGGCGCGTCGCCGCCTGCGGACTCTTCCGGAGCGTCCACGAAATAGCCCATCTTTTCCGGAGCCTTGGTGTGATACACCGCGCCCGAAACCTGTTGGACCACCAGGATCGCAAAGGCGGTGCCCAGGCACGCGCCCATAATCTTGTTGAACTTCAGATCGCCGCTCATGCGCGTCGTCGCATCCCGTATCTAGATGAGCCCCCCGCCCGCATTGCGGCGTTCAGGCGTATTCCTTACGTTGGCGTCTCTTACACGCTAGCGCGACCTTATCAACCTGTCCGACGACATTGTCGGGCGAAACTGGACTTCTTTCTAGCCATGACACCTCTGATTTTGATCCCCGCACGTTTGGCAGCGACCCGTTTGCCGAACAAACCGCTGGCGGACATCGGGGGCAAGCCGATGATCGTGAGGGCTTGGGAAGCTGCGGCAAAATCAGGGTTTAGGGTCGCTGTCGCGGCGGGCGATCCTGAAATCGTCGAGGCGGTAACGACCGCTGGCGGTGAAGCTGTGCTGACCGATCCGGCGCTTCCGAGCGGATCGGACCGTATCCGCGTGGCGGCTGATTTGCTGGACCCTGAACGCCTGCACGATGTTGTTATCAATGTGCAGGGCGATATGCCGTTCGCCTCGCCCGATCTGTCGAAAATCTGCGCAGATCTTCTGGCGCGTCAGCCCGAAGCGGACATTGTGACGTTGGTGGCAGCCGAAACCGACGCCAGCGAGCGGGCCAACCCCGACGTGGTCAAGGGCGTGGTCGCTCTGGATGCAGACGGTCGCTCGGGTCGTGCGCTCTATTTCACCCGCTCGGTGCTGTATGGCGATGCGCCCGTCTGGCACCACATCGGCATCTATGGTTACCGCCGTGAGGCCCTGACCCGCTTCTGCGCCGCACCGCCTTCTCCGCTGGAGAAGCGCGAAAAGCTGGAGCAGTTGCGCGCGTTGGAAATGGGCATGAACATCTGGACCGGGATCATCGACGAGGCCCCTGTCTCGGTCGATAACGCCGAAGATCTTGAAGCAGCACGTGCTGTGGCCCGAGCCATCGAGGGCTAGGCCCTAGTCCTCGCTGTAAGCCCAACTGCTGATCAGTTGGTGGGCAATGGCAAAGGGTGGCGGCGAAATCAGTTCGGGATGGCTGCCGTCCACCAGCGCTCGGGCTTCGGCCCGCGTCAGCCAGACGACAGATTCCAGTTCCGAATGGTCGGGCACCGCATCACAGCTATCGACCTCGGCAATAAGGCCCAGCATCAGTTGCGCAGGGAAGGGCCACGGCTGGCTGGAATGATAGGCGACTCCGACGACCTTCAGTCCGGCCTCTTCCTTCACTTCGCGGGCGCAAGCTTCCTCGACTGATTCGGCAGGCTCCACGAAACCGGCGAGGGCCGACATCCGTCCCTTCGGCCACTGGGGCTGACGGCCCAATAGGCAGATTGGCTCGTCTTTGCCCTTATAGACGGGCAGCATGATCACAACGGGATCGACGCGGGGAAAATGCTCGGTTCCGCAGGCGGGGCAGACGCGGCGCCATCCTCCAGATGCCTGTTCGGAGGGTTTGCCGCAGGCCGAGCAGAATCCGTGACGTCGACGCCAGTCGAACAAACCCTTCGCCTCACCGGCCATGGCCGCTTCGGTTGCGGGCAGAATGGCAGCGGCTTCGCGCAGTTCGATAAATCGGCCCATGTGCTCGCACGGACCCGTCGTCGGGTCGATCGAGCCTTCGAACTCGATGGCGAAGGCCGGAATGTCTTTCCAGAGGCCTAGAAACAGGTCGCGGTCCTTGACCAGATCGCAGGCGTGCTCGAACGACAACCAGACCAGTCGCTCGCCGTCTCCGTGCGGCTCCACGAGCGGTCGACCTTCCCACATGACGAGCGCGGTCGCCTGAGGGTGGCGACGCTGCGCGGCCATCCAGTCGTTGTCGTTGCGAAGATCCCCTGCGCGGTCGAGGGGATTACCGGAAAAGGTGTTTTGCAGAACCATGTCTGATTACATAGGCTGAGATTGCCGCGACAGGAATGGTGCATCGGCCCTTGATTTGCGCGGCATCTCACGTCATATCCCGTCTCGGAGATCGTGCGGGCGAAGGCTTCGCCAACCTGGTCAGGGCCGGAAGGCAGCAGCCACAACGAATTCACCTTCGGGTCGTGCGGTCTCCACCTTTCTCTAAAAATGTCCGCGCCCATACGGGTTTGTAGCGTCCAGCCTCGGCAGGGCGCTTTTTTGTTACCCGTCTTTGCGGTTGTGTCGGGAACTGACCTGCCACTGCGTTCGCTTCCCTTGTCTTGATCACCGTAAGGGATGGGAATCGAAATGAGCATTCTCGGTAATATTCTGGGCCGCGTTTTCAAAAAGAAGGACGCTCCCGCTGCCGCTCCGGCCAGCGGCACCGCTGCTGCACCTGCACCTGCACCGGAACCGACCGCCGCCGCGGTGGCACCGCAACCGGCTTCTATTCAGGACGTGGACGTTGCGGGCATTCTGGACTTCATGAACGACCAGCGCGATCAAAAGCTCAACTGGCGCACCTCCATCGTCGACCTGATGAAACTGGTCGGCATGGAAAGCTCGCTTTCGGAGCGTAAAGAGCTGGCTGACGAGTTGGGCTACACCGGCGACAAGTCGGACACGGCCTCGATGAACATCTGGCTGCACAAGCAGGTGATCCAGAAGATCCGCGACAACGGCGGCCAGCTGCCGAGCGATCTGTAAGATTCCTCACCTTGTCATGCGCGAAGGGGGTGCGAAAATCACCGCCTTCGCGCTATGACTTGAGGCATGAGCGATACCGATCACAACCTTGATGGTCCCCCATGGGACGTGGACGCCCCCGAAGAGGAGGCGCAAGAGCGTGATCCCAATACCTCCGACATGTTTGGCGCACCCGCCGAGCCGGCTCCCGAGCCGGCCGCCGCACCCGCGCCACCAGCGCCCCCTGCTGCCGAACCTGTAAAGCCTGCCGCCCCCGTTGCCCAAGAGGCTGAGGGCGAGGCCTATACGGTGCTGGCGCGCAAATACCGCCCGCGCACTTTCGAGGACCTGATCGGCCAGGAGGCCATGGTCCGCACCCTGACCAACGCCTTTGCCACGGGCCGTATCGCCCACGCCTTCATGCTGACGGGCGTTCGCGGGGTGGGTAAGACGACGACCGCCCGCCTGCTGGCACGTGCGCTCAACAACGAGACAGACGTCATCGACCGTCCCTCGCTGGAACTGACCGCCCATGGCCGCCACGATGCGGCGATCATGTCCGGTCAGCATATGGACGTGATCGAGATGGACGCCGCCTCCAACACGGGCGTTGGCGACATCCGCGAGCTGATCGAGAGCGTGCGCTACGCTCCGGTCGAGGCCCGCTATAAAGTTTACGTGCTCGACGAAGTTCACATGCTGTCGACAGCGGCGTTTAACGCCCTGCTGAAGACGCTGGAAGAGCCGCCGCCGCACGCCAAATTCATCTTCGCCACGACCGAAATCCGCAAGGTTCCGGTCACCATCCTGTCTCGGTGCCAGCGTTTCGACCTGCGCCGTGTGGAACCGGATGTGCTGTCGGGCCACCTTGGCCGCGTCGCCGAGCGCGAAGGCATGCGGATCGAGCAGGAGGCGCTGGCCTTGATTGCCCGCGCTGCCGAAGGTTCGGTGCGTGACGGCCTGTCGCTGCTTGATCAGGCGCTGGTTCAGGGCGAGCGCGGCGAGACCGTCGTCGCCGAGACCGTGCGCGACATGCTGGGTCTGGCTGACCGCACCCAGACGATTGCCCTGTTTGAATCCGTCATGGCGGGCCGCACCGCCGAGGCGCTGCAAAACTTCCGCACGCTTTATGGCTATGGGGCCGATCCGGTTCAGGTCACCAACGACCTGCTGGAGCATTGCCACGCGGCCTCTGTGTCCAAGATGCTCGGCCCGAACGCCACGCGCCTGCCTAATGATCAGGCGCAAAAGCTGGCGGCGCTGGGCGCAGCCATTTCGGCAGGCACCCTATCGCGGGCATGGTCCATGCTGTTGAAGGCGCTGGAAGAGGTGCGCCGCGCGCCTAATCCGGCCGATGCGGTTGAGATGGCCATTGTGCGTCTGGCTTATGCGGCCGACCTTCCGGGGCCGGAAGATGCGTTGAAAGCCATCCAGAGCGGCCAGATGCCGGGCGGGGCAGGTCCCCGTGGCGGCGGCTCTGGCGGTGGTGGCGGCGGCGGGGCTTCGGCCATGCTGCAACCCCAGCCGGTTCAAGCGCCGCAGCTGCCCAATCCGCAGACCTTCGAACAGGTCGTCGCCCTGATCGGCGAAAAGCGGGAGATCACGCTTCAGCTTGATGTCGAACGTTTCGTGCGTCCCGTCAGCTTCAAGCCCGGTGCCATCACCTATGAACCGGTCGATGGTGCCCCGTTCGATCTGGCCCGTCGCCTGTCGTCGCGCCTCAAGGAATGGACGGGCCGCACATGGCTCATCGCTGCCAATGGTCAGGGCGGCGGCGAGACCATGATCGAGAAGCACAACAAGGCCAAGGCCGCCCAGCGCGTGGCCGTCGAGACGGACCCGTTCATCGTCTCCCTGCTGAGCGCCTTCCCCGGTGCCGAAATCAAGGACATCCGTACTCTCGCGCCGTCGATCCAGACGCCGACAATTCCCGACGACGGCGAACCGGTCGAAGAAGACTGAACAGAAAAGGCCGCTCCCTGAGGAGCGGCCTTTTCTTTATGTGTGTGCGATCCGCTTACAGGATCTGGGCAGCCTGATCGAAGTCCAGACGCGGCGAGCGCGGGAACAGGTTTTCGTCGGTGCCATAGCCGATGTTCATGATGTAGTTCGGCTCAATATTCCCTTCCGGGAAGAACTCCTTCTTCACGCCCTCGGCGTCAAAGCCCGACATCGGACCCACGTCCAGACCCAGAGCGCGGGCGGCGATGGTGAGATAGCCACCTTGCAGCGACGAGTTACGGAAGGCGGCTTCCTTGCGGCCCTCTTCGGACGGGAACCAGTTCTTGGCGTCCGGTGCGTGCGGGAACAGCTGCGGCAGGGTTTCGTGGAAGTCCACGTCATAGCCGATGATGATGGTGACCGGAGCCTGACGGGTCTTGGCCTGGTTGCCTTCGCCCATGAGCGGGATCAGGCGGTCCTTGGCTTCATCCGACTGGACGAAGATCAGGCGGGCCGGCGTCATGTTGACGGCGGTCGGGCCGAACTTCATCAGGTCATAAAGCTGCTTCAGGGTCTCTTCGCTGACCTTGCGGTCGCTCCACGCGTTGCGGGTGCGGGCCTCGGTGAACAGTTGGGCGATGACCTGATCGGCGACCGGCAGGCTACGATCGTTTGCGTTATCATAGGCCAAGGCGGCCTCCATCAGCTAATTAAAACAACTGCTGTTGCAAATAGCGCGTTCATCGCGGGATGCAAGAGGTAGGAATAAAGTTTTTCGGACCCCCCTCCGCCCATCTGGGGACTGGAGGCGAGGGCCGGAACACCCTATCTAGAGGGTATGAAAGACCTTAACGCACTGATGCAACAGGCGCAGGCCATGCAGCAAAAACTGCAAGAGGCCCAAGCCAAGATGGCCGAATCCACTGCCGAGGGCACCTCGGGCGGTGGTCTGGTGACCGTGACCCTTAAAGGTCCGGGCGAAGTGACCGGCGTGAAAATCGACGACAGCCTGATGGCTCCGGGCGAGGGTGAAATCCTGTCTGACCTGATCGTCGCGGCTCATGCCGATGCCAAGCGCAAGCTGGACGAGATCAACAACGCCCTGATGCGCGAGGCCGCTGGCCCGATGGCCGGAATGAATATTCCGGGCATGCCGAAGCTGTTCTGATGGCCGCGACTGCAGGGCCTGAAATCGAGCGCCTCATCTCCCTTCTGGCCAAGTTGCCGGGGATGGGGCCGCGCTCGGCGCGCCGTGCTGCGCTGGCCCTGCTCAAGCGGCGCGAGCAACTGCTAGTGCCGCTGGCCGCCTCTCTGGCCGAAACGGCCGAGAAGGTCGTGAACTGCTCGGTCTGTTCTGCGCCCGATACGCGCAACCCTTGCGCCATCTGTTCGGACCAGAGCCGCGACAACGCCCTGATCTGTGTGGTCGAGGAAGCCGGTGCCCTGTGGGCGATGGAACGCTCGGGTGCCTTCCGTGGCAAATACCATGTGCTGGGCGGCTTGCTGTCGGCGCTCGATGGGGTTGGCCCTGACCAGATCCGTGTTGGCGAACTGATTGGCCGCGCCAAGGCAGGCGATGTTCGCGAAGTGGTGCTGGCCCTGCCTGCCACCGTCGATGGTCAGACGACCGCGCACTATCTGTCTGAAAAGCTGGCTGCGGCGGGCGTCGAGGTCACCAGTCTTGCACGCGGGGTGCCCGTTGGTGGCGAGTTGGACTGGCTCGACGACGGCACGATTGTGCAGGCTTTGCGGGCGCGTCGTCCCGCATAATCAAAATCTTGCGTCCGTATCTGACGCATAGCTGAGCCAATACTGGCCGGACGGGATTAAGAGGTCGGTCGATGATGGTAGAGATTCTTCTGAGCGTAGCGGTGGTGCTGGCGGCGGCTTCGGCTGTGCTGGCCTTCCTAGGCTTTTCGGCAGCGAAGCGGGCGGAGGCAGCAGCCTCTTCTGATGATCTGGCCGATCTGCTGGAGGCCGCGTTGCGCCGCGAACTGGGGCAGATGCGTCTGGAGTTCGACTCCAAATCCGCCACCCAGCGTCAGGAACTGGCGCAAGCCCTGGCTGCGAATGCGGGCCAGTTGGGCCAGCAACTTTCGGCCCTGACCACCAGCTTTGACACCCGCCTGACCGCCTTTGCCGAAATCCAGCAAAAGACCGGCTCTGATCTGGCCGAAACGCAAAGCAAGCGCCTATCCGAAACCAATCAGGCTGTGGCCAAGCTGTCGGAAGCTCTTCAGATCCAACAGAAGGAAGGCCGCGAGGTCATGGCGGCGGAACTGGAAAAAGTCCGCACCACGGTTGGTCAGAACCTCGAGACCCTGCGCAAGGACAACGAGGAAAAGCTCGAGAAGATGCGCGCCACCGTCGAGGAAAAGCTGCAAGGCACCCTCGAACAACGTCTGGGCGAAAGCTTCAAACAGGTCTCCGACCGGCTGGAAGCTGTGCACAAGGGTCTTGGCGAAATGCAGAGCCTCGCCAATGGCGTGGGCGATCTGAAACGCGTGCTGACCAATGTTAAAACGCGCGGCGGCTGGGGCGAAATGCAGCTGGGCGCTATCCTCGAAGAGATGCTGGCCCCCGAGCAATATGTCTCCAACACCCAGATTGATCCGGCATCCGGCCAGCGTGTCGAGTTTGCCGTACGCATGCCGGGGCAGGGTGAGGGCGAGGCGATCCTGCTGCCGATCGATGCCAAATTCCCGCACGAAGACTATGACCGCCTGCTCACGGCGCATGAACTGGGCGACCTGAACCAGATCGATTTGGCGGCCAAACAACTGGAACGCGCTGTCCGTATTCAGGCCAAGACCATCTCGGACAGCTATATCAAGCCGCCGTACTCCACTGATTTCGCCATCATGTATCTGCCGACCGAGGGCCTTTATGCCGAAGTCGCGCGTCGCCCCGGTCTGATCCGCGAAATCCAGAGCCAGCACCGCGTGATGGTGGCAGGCCCGTCGAACCTCGCGGCCTTCCTCAACTCGCTGCAGATGGGCTTCCGCACCCTGGCGATCCAGAAACGCTCCAGCGAAGTCTGGCAGGTTCTGGGCGCGGCCAAGGCCGAGTTCCAGAAGTATGGCGATGTCTGGGACAAGCTGGGCAAACAGCTGGATACGGCCCGCAAGACCGTGGACGAGGCAGGCAAACGCACCCGCGCTGTCGAGCGTCGTCTTCGCGGGGTTGAAGTTTTGGATGCGCCTGTCGCGGCTGCACTTCTCGATGCACCGGACGTCGAGGATATGCCCGACGTCTAGCTCTCCAAAATCATCCCCTCAACTTGATGACAAGGGTGCTTGACAGGCCCTGAAGTTGGCTTGTAAAGTCTCCTTGTCATCAGTTGAGGGGCATTATGATTAGTCGCCTGTTTTCCACTCCCAAAGGTCGCGTCATCAGCGTTATCGTCTTTCTGATCATCACTATGGTCAGCGGCGGCGTTGTAGGTTTCCTGCAAGGTTATGCAGAGGCGTCCGGTCAGACCTCTGTCGTTGAAGGCCGAAGCTTCGTCTGGATCATCGGTGCGATTGCCGTAGTGCTTGCCGCTGCCAGCTTCGCCTATGGTGCCTATTGGATGAAATCCATCGATGAGGCGGCGCAAGAAGCCCACAAATGGTCGTGGTACTGGGGCGGCTCTGCCGGTCTAGGCGTCGGCGTGGTTGCTCTGCTTCTCTCGATGGCACCTGCGTCCGAGAACTGGAGCGTTCCCACGCTTGATGGCCGCACCGACCCTGTAGCCTATGCTGCCAGCGGTGCGTTTGGCCTCATGGTCGTGCTGCTCATCGGCTATGGCATAGCGTGGGCTTGGTGGTGGTTTAGCCGCCGATAGGAGCCCTCAGTGAACAATCGTCTCAAAGTGCTCCGCGCAGAGCGTGACTGGTCTCAAGCCCATCTAGCGCAGGAGCTTGGCGTCTCTCGCCAGACTGTGAATGCGCTCGAGACGGGCAAATATGACCCGTCCCTGCCACTCGCGTTCAAAATTGCGCGTCTGTTCGAGATGCGCATCGAAGACATCTTTATCGATGAAGCGGCCTGACGCCGGCTCGTCCCAACTAGAACCCCAGAGGAAATGCCCATGTTGAAGTCCACCCGCCGTCTCTTCGCATCCGCTGCCGCCATCGGTGCCCTGTTCCTGGCACCCGCCGCGTTTGCACAACAGGCACCGGCCGTTCTTGATCCTATCCCGCAGGCCGCAGGTCAGGGGCCTGCGATCTGGGTGATCCGTGACGAAGATTCGACCCTTTATCTGTTTGGCAGTTTCCACCTGCTTCGCCCGACCACGGGCTGGAGCACGCCTCAGGTCGAACAGGCATTCGCCTCGGCCGACGAGATCTGGCTGGAGCTAACGGACATTGACGACGCTACCCAAGCCCAACAGTTGATGATGCAGCACGGTCTGTCGCCCGACCGTCCGCTGTCCAGCCTGCTCACCGCAGAGGATATCGCCGCGCTGGACCAAGCCGCTTCCAAGATGGGTGCGACCGCCGCAGCGTTCGACCCGATGCGCCCGTGGCTGGTGTCAATGCAACTGGCGTTGGTCCAGATGGTCGCTAACGGCTTTGACCCCAATGCGGGTGTCGAGAAAATTCTGATGGCGCGCGCCGCAGCACTTGGCAAACCGCTCAAGGGCTTCGAGAGCATGAAGGAGCAGATCGAACTGATGGCGGGCATGTCCGAAGAAGGACAGGTTGAAATGCTCCGGGCAGGCCTCAAGGACCTGAACGAGACGCCGGAAGAGGTTGAAAAGCTGGTGCAGGCTTGGTCGACCGGCAATGTCGCCTACATCGATCAGGACATGGTCCAAAAGATGAAGACCCAGTCCCCCGAGGCCTACGACATCATGTTGACGCGCCGTAACGCCAACTGGACCCGCCAGATCAAGCAACTGCTCGAGGGCTCCGGTACGGCCTTTATCGCCGTGGGCGCGGCTCACCTTGCCGGTGCCGACAGCGTCCAGTCGATGCTGGCCGCCGAAGGCATCCAATCCGAGCGTCTGCCCAACTAAGTCCCTGTCGCAGCGCGCAGATTTCAAGGCCCGGCCATTGCGCCGGGCCTTTTCATTTGAAACGCCGCTGCTATGTTCGCCAAATCAAGCGGCAGCATCGCCAGCCGCCGGGCGGGTATAGTTCAGAGGTAGAACGTCAGCTTCCCAAGCTGAATGTCAGGGGTTCGATTCCCCTTACCCGCTCCAATATCCTCGACCGTCTAGCTCCGCGCTTCTCTGAAACACGATGTTGCGGGCTTTGACATTGCGATGTCTCGCCTTTGTCATGGTTTTCCGTTAGAGGAAGCCATGACAGATAAGATGACCCCCAAGGCGGTAATCGACCGCCTCGAAACCCTCTACAATCAATCGGTGGCCAACCTTCGCGATGCGGTGAAGGTCTTTTTGGAAACCGGCGAACGTGCAGACCCCGAAGCCCGCGCTAACGGCCTGTTCTCCTATCCGCGAGTGACGGTGAGCTGGTACGGCGAGAAGCCCGAGAACCTTGAGACGCGCGCCTTTGGCCGCCTTTCGCGTCCGGGCACATACACCACCACGATCACGCGCCCTGACCTGTTCCGCAACTATCTGTTGGAACAGCTGACCCTGCTGGCCGACGAATATGACGCGACCTTCGAGGTCGGCCCGTCGGATCAGGAAATCCCGTTCCCCTACGTACTGGATGGTTCGGGTGTGGTGCTGGACAGCTCGATGACCGCGGCGATTGCCCGCTGGTTCCCGACCACGGATCTGGCCCACATCGGCGACGAGATTTCGGACGGTCTGTTCGATCTCGACAAGGATTTCCCGCTGTCGCAGTTCGATGGCCTGCGCACGGACTTCTCGCTGGCCCGCCTGCGTCACTACACCGGCACGCCGGTGGAGTCGGTACAAAGCTATATCCTGTTCACCAACTACAACCGCTATGTGGACGAGTTCGTGCGCTGGGCAGCTTCGGAGTTGCAAAAGCCGGACAGCCCCTACGATAGCCTGACCTGCTCCGGCGGTGTGGTTGTGACCAAGGACACCCCGAACCCCGAAGCGGCGGTGATGGACTCGGCCTGGCGCAAGCATCAGATGCCGGCCTATCACCTGACGCGTCCGGACGGTCAGGGCATCACCCTGGTCAACATCGGTGTCGGCCCGTCGAACGCCAAGACGATCTGCGATCACCTGGCCGTCATGCGCCCGCACGTCTGGATGATGATCGGTCACTGCGGCGGCCTGCGTGGCAGCCAGACCATCGGCGACTATGTGCTGGCCCACGCCTATCTGCGTGACGACCACGTGCTGGATGCCGTGCTTCCGGCCGACATTCCCGTGCCGTCGATCGCAGAGGTGCAACGCGCCCTGTACGATGCGACCAAGCTGGTCTCGGGCGCGCCGGGTGAAGAGGTGAAGAAGCGCCTGCGCACCGGCACGGTCGTGACGACCGACGACCGGAACTGGGAGCTTCGCTATTCCAAGTCGGCCCTGCGCTTTAACCAGAGCCGCGCGGTCGCCATCGACATGGAAAGCGCCACCATCGCGGCTCAGGGCTATCGCTTCCGCGTTCCCTACGGCACGCTGCTATGCGTTTCGGACAAGCCGCTGCACGGGGAGATCAAGCTGCCGGGTCAGGCCAACCGCTTCTATGAAGGTGCGATTTCCGAACACCTGCAGATCGGTATTCAAGCCGTTGATCTGCTGCGGGCCGAGGGCGCTGCCCTTCACTCGCGCAAGCTGCGAGCGTTCGACGAGCCGCCGTTCCGTTGATTGCGGGACCTTGGCTGGACAGTATCTGGGCCGCTCCGAAAGGGGCGGCCTTTTTGCTGGACTAAACCTGATCGGAACGGCGTTATAAAAAGTACTTTACAACACAAAGTAGATTAGAGATAAGAGGGCAACACGAAGGAAACCCGCCCATGTCCCAGGAACCGCTCGCCGATATCCATGGTGATATCGCCTATATGAAATCCCTTGCCGCCGAGGGGCGCGATGCCCCCGTGCTGGTCGGACCTATTCTGGTTGCCGCCGCGCTTTGGTTCGGAGCCGCTACGGTCGGACAATGGCTGATCGCGCTGGGCAAAATCCCGCTGTCGGGCTGGGGCGTGATGTGGATGTGGGTCGGCGCGGGCATAGGCTTTGCCGCTCTGCTCTATGTCCTAATCCGCCGCATCGACGCCAAGTCGGGTAGCAAGACCAAGGACAATACCGCCATCGGAGCCGCTTGGTCGGCGTGCGGCTATACGATTTTCGGCCTGTGGCTGGTGTTGATGGCCTTTGCGCTATCGACGGGCAACTGGTCGGTCATGGCCCTGATGCCTGCCATCGTGATGATTGCGTATGGAGCCGCATGGCTAATCGCAGGGCAGGTCGCCCGGCGCGGTTGGATGATGCTGACGGGTCTGGTCAGTTTTGCGGGCGCGGCAGCCTTGGGCTGGTTCGCCTTCACCCACTGGACCTACGCCATCTATCTGGTGCTGCTGGTTCTGGTCGCTTTGGCCCCGGGCCTGCATCTGATGAAGCTGGCCGCGCGTTCGAGGGGCTGAGATGTCGGAGCCAAAGCACGATGCGTTCGACATCAACCGCATCGACGAAGTCATCCACGGACGCATCCGGCTGGGCATCATGGCCTATCTGTCCGGTGCCGAAGTGGCCGACTTCGCAGAGTTGAAGACCCGCCTTGGCACGACAGACGGAAACCTTTCCGTCCATCTGCGCAAGCTTGAGGAAGCCGGCTTTGTCGAGGTCGAGAAGACCTTTCAGGGTCGCAAACCTCTGACCCGCGCCAAGCTGAGCGCGCAGGGGCGCGAGGCCTTCATCACCTATCTTGACCAGATTTCCGCTCTGGTGGCCCAACGCTAGGTGGAATGGTGACGTAATCAGGTTATGGAAGGCGGTCATGAGCGACCGCCTTCTGCCATTTGAAGCCATCGAAAACTTCCGCGACTTCGGGGGCTATGCCACGCCGTCAGGGACGGTGCGGCGGGGCGTGCTCTACCGCTCCGGCCAGTTGGCCCGCGCGACCGATGCGGACATTGCGCGCTTGGGTGATCTGGGGTTGGGCCATGTGGTGGACCTGCGCCGCTCCAGCGAGCGCGCCAAACAGCCCGACCGTCTGCCGCAAGGATGGGCGGGCCGTATGGTCACGACCGATCTGGGCGGCGAGGGCGAGGCCCCGCATATCCAGTTTCTCAAGACCCAGCCACTGACCGAGGATTCCGGCCGTCGCTATATGGGGCAGACCTATGAGCGCATGCCGTTCGAGCCGTCGCATGTGGCGCTGTTTCG
Organism: Brevundimonas pishanensis; assembly: GCF_022750635.1. Lineage (GTDB taxonomy): Bacteria > Pseudomonadota > Alphaproteobacteria > Caulobacterales > Caulobacteraceae > Brevundimonas > Brevundimonas pishanensis. The sequence goes on from NZ_JAJKBG010000001.1 coordinate 611,873, forward strand.
CGACTACTTCGATGCGCTGGCTTCGTCGAACGAGGCTGTGCTGGTCCACTGCGCGGCGGGCAAGGATCGCACGGGACTTCTGGTCGCTCTGACGCACAGTCTGATGGGCGTTCACGATGTTGACCTGATGGCCGACTATCTGGCCACCAATGCCGCCGTGGACCTTGAAGGCCGCGCCGAAGAATTCGGACGCGCGCTGCAGAAATGGACAGGCAAACCGGTATCGCATGGTGCAGTGGTCGCCTTCCTCGGTGTAGAGCCAGATTTCCTGCACCGCGCTATCAAGGCCATGGAGCACCAACACGGCTCGCTGGAGGGTTACCTCGCGGCTGTTCTGGGCGTGGACACGGCCAAGCGCGACGCGATTATCTCGAGGTTGAACCGTTAGCATGCCTGTTTCGCGCCGCCCGCTGGAGTGGGTGTCGCCGCTGGTGATCGCCACGGCGCTGAAGGACGAGACCGATCCGCTGGCTCTGGTCGCAGGGGCCGATGATCCGGACCGCCACGGGGGACGATGGTCCTATGTGGCCATAGAGCCCTATCAGGTCGATGTGGTCGAACGGGCCGACGATGGCGCATTATTCGACGCGCTCCGTTCGGACAGGTGGTCGAATGGCCCCTGTGTGGGGCTGTTGTCCTATGACGCAGGTGCGCGCGTGGCGACGGGCGCGCGTGCGCCTATCTGGCCGGATCTGATACTGGCCCGCTATCGGGCATGGCTGGCGTTCGACCACGCAAAGCAGATCGTTTGGGCCTGTGGGTGGGGCGAGGACGAGGCCTCAGCCCAACAGACGTCCGATCACGCCGCGATGTGGCACAAGAGGCGGGCGCACGGGTATCTACCCGCGCCTCCGTCCGACCAGTTTACCCCCGAAGCCCCCGATCAGGATTATTGCGATGCCGTGGCCGATGTGGTCCGGCGCATCGGCGAGGGCGAGCTGTTTCAGGCCAACATCGCCCGCGCTTGGTCCGGCACGCTGCGGCCACAGACAGAGCCGTTCGATGTGTTCGCTCGTCTGGCCGGTCGGGGGGCGGCCTATGGGGCGTGCTGGCGCATCGGGGATCATGCAGTGGTGTCTAACTCGCCCGAGTTGTTCCTGTCCTTTGACCAGCAGCAGCGCCGCATCGAAGCCCGCCCGATCAAAGGCACGCGCCCGCGCTATGCCGATCCCGTCAGCGACCGCTCCGCCGCCGAGGACCTGTTAACCAGCGAAAAGGACCGCGCCGAAAACCTGATGATCGTCGATCTGATGCGCAACGATCTGGGCCGTGTTGCCGAGGTGGGTTCGGTGCGCGTCGATGATCTGTGGGGGCTGGAGAGCCATCCCACGGTCCACCACCTGACCTCGGTCGTGGTCGCCACCACCAGTCCGCAGGTCACGTGGCCCGATGTGTTGGAAGCGACCTTCCCCGCAGGCTCCATCACCGGCGCGCCAAAGCATCAGGCCATGAAGGTCATAGCCGCGCTGGAGCCACCGCGCGGCGCGTGGTGCGGCACGCTGTTTGCCAGCGGGCTTGGCGAGGCGGGAGTAACGTCGGCCTCTGTGCTGATCCGCTCCGCCTTCTTCCAGCGCTACGGCCAGGGCTGGCAGTGGCGCACTCTGGCGGGGGCGGGGATTACCGCCGACAGCGACCCTCAGGCCGAACTGGAAGAAACCGATGCCAAGATCAGGGCCTTGGCGGATGCCCTATGTCTTCGGACAGTCGGTGCAGCTGACTGAGGCCACCTCGCGCGGGCGCAGATAGAACTGGCGCTGGAAGGTGGTCACGCCCGACAGGAAGTCCGGGAATCCCGGAACGGCAATGTCGAAAGGCGAGTTATAGCGATAGATGGTCTCGGCATAGATGACGCTATCGGTCGCCTTTTCCAGCAAGCCGCTAGGGACGGTCATGACCGTGCCCGGCTTCAGGGGCGTCATGGTGCTGCCATAGCTCCACACGACCACATCCTGATTTTTGGCATTGCGCTGGATGCTGGTCACGCGCCCTTCCAGAGGGCCGGCCGAATAGGGGGCCATGATTAGCCCGCCCACCGCGAAATAGTCGGCCAGTTGCGATTGCGTCACCGTGCCGGACTGCGAGACGATATCGGCCATCATCGAGGCGGAGTGGTGCGCGCGCCGCTGCACCATAAAGGCCTGTGTGAACTCGATGACGCACAGGTAAATGATCAGGAACAGCGGCAGCAGCAGCGCGAATTCCACGGCAGCAGCGCCTTCGCGCGCTTCGACGAAACGGCTGACTGACTGGCGGATATGTTTAACGACCTTGCTCATCAGAACGGCTCGTTTCGGAAGGCTGTCGCGGCGTGCAGCAGATAATCTCCATTGGCCAGCTTGGTCATGGAATGGCCGAGGAGGGGCGAGATCACCGGCTGTTTGTACCAGACGCGCATCAGCATGAAGCTACGCGGGTCGCCGATGTTGAACTTCAGCGTTTCGGGCTTGAACTCGCCATTGTCGATCGGGGTGGAAATACCGGGGTTGGAGAAGGAGGCCACCGGCTGCAGGTCGATCTCGATGCGGTTCATACAGGCACCCTTGAAGACCGACATGCGGTCACAGACCTCCTGTTTGAACTCTTGTGCCGTAGCATTTTTGGAAATCTGGCCGGTACGCACCAAACGGCCGCTGTTGGCGACGGCCGATTCCAGAATAGTGTTCAGGGTCAGTACGACGGCGACTTCGAAGATCCCCAGCAGTAGCCCAAAGAATGGCAGAGCAACGAGCGCAAACTCTACGGCTGTTGCGCCCTCGCGGCGTGATCGGTTCTTTCGAACAAGAAACTTTCTCAACGCGTTTTCCCCGTTCAGTATTCGCGCGGTTGTCCGGCGGATTTGGCAGCAACCTCTGTCCGCGAGGCTTAGTCGATAAGTGTAAAGCAAACCCTGTAGGTGTGGGGGAATGGTCGGGCAGGGCAGTCCTTGGACGTCACCGGTGCCCATGAATAGGCGCATAAGGTGCCATATTTATATAAGGGCCTTCAAGCGGCGCGGATCGCAACAGAATATGCCGCACCCAAATCTGCCTTTTGTTTACAATCAGCTAACCATCATTTTCGCGCTCTAGGTGCCAGAACTTTACTCGCGTTTAAGGGATGGCGCGCATTTTGTCCGGCAATGGCTACACGCTTTTGCTGTGTGGCCAGTCGAGGCGGGGGAGCAAATCTGTTTCCTCCCGATAATAACCGAGAGAGGACTACACATGCGTAACCTGCTGAACCGTTTTGCTAAAGACGAGTCGGGTGCAACGGCAATCGAATACGGCCTTATCGCCGCTCTGATCGCTGTTGTTCTGATCGGTGCCCTGACTGCCGTCGGTGGCTCGCTGAAAGACAAGTTCCAGAACGTTTCTGACGAACTTGAAGCCGCACCTACGAAGTAAGACACGTCTCCACTTAGGTGTATTAGAGGGTCGGAGCCAAAAGCTCCGGCCCTTTTATTTTGGAGTTGCCGCAACCTTGGCTTAACCAAATTATGGCACTTACGGGGCCATGTTCTATGTCTTGAGCGCGCTACTGTTCGTTTTCCCGGCCTTGGTCATCCTGGGCGGCGTTTACGATCTGACTACGATGAAGATCCCCAACTGGATCTCCATTGCACTGGCGATCGCGTTTGTTCCGGTAGCTTTGTTGGTCCAGTTGCCGTGGCAGGACATTGCGCTCTCGCTGGGCATCGGTCTGGCGGCTCTGGTCATCGGTATCGCGCTTTTTGCATTCCGTATCCTCGGCGGCGGTGATGCCAAGCTTCTTTCAGCCTCGCTGATGTGGGTGGGAATGTCAGGGGCGCTGGGCTTTGTGCTGGTGACTGCAATCGCCGGAGGGGCGCTGTCCCTTTACCTGCTGGCCGCGCGCAAATGGTGGCCGATGATGCCGTGGACGGCTCCGAAATGGTTCACCCGGCTGATGGAGCCTAAAGGCGACATCCCGTACGGAATAGCAATTGCGGTCGGCGCTGTACTCGCTTTTCCGAATTCAGAGTTGTTGTTGAAGTTATCGTAACGAGTTTCTGTAGTAACATCGTTCTGGTGCGCTGCATGGTAAACAATATCTAAAGCCTTTGGGTAAGGTCGGCGTGGAGATTTACTGCATGTTGCCTGCCGGAGAACGTCGATGAAGCCTGCAAAAATTGCTGTAATCTGCGTTGCTGCACTGGCCGCTGTCGGTCTTGCGCTCGTAGTGCGGTCTATGGGGTCGCCCGGGGGCGACAAACCTACTGCGGCTGCGACCGCGCCGGTGGCCGCAACAACCAAGGTACTGGTTGCTGCCGTCGACCTGGCACCGGGTCATCAGCTGACAGCCGCCGATATGGTCTGGAAGGATTGGCCCGTGGCCGACCTGAATCCGGCCTTCGTCACCGACGGTTCGGTGCCGATCCCCGCCGCCGACACGCCGACCGCCGCCGCGGTCGAGTCCGAAAAAGGCAAGGAAGAGGGCACGGTCAGCAAGGTTGTTGATGCCGTCGTATCCCTGAACAGCCCGACCGCGATGGACGCCTTTGTCGGTGCCATCGTCCGTGACCAGATTTTGTCGGGTGAACCCATTCAGGCCCGCAAAGTCGTGCGGGCCGGCGAAAGCGGCTTCCTCGCGGCCTTCCTCGATCCGGGCATGCGCGCCATGAGCGTGCCGGTATCGGCCGACACTGCCGCCGGTGGCTTCATCCTGCCGGGCGACCGTGTGGACGTACTGTTGACCCGTGAAGTCGACCAGCAGGTCGGCGAAGACACTCGCAAGCGCACCGTCAGCGCAACCGTCCTGCAAAACCTCAAGGTTCTGGCCATAGACCAGGCCACCCAGGCTCCGACCGAAGACAAGTCGGTCGTTGGCACCACGGCCACGCTTGAAGTGAACAACAGAGATGCCGAGACGCTGGCACTGGCCCGCGCTCAGGGTGATCTGACGATCGTCCTACGCTCCTACGCCGATGCCGGTGGCCCGCGCGGCCTGATCCCGGGCGCTGTGCGCCGCGGCGAAAGCTTTGGCGGTGGTGCACGCACCTCGGCTCCGGTGACTGCAGCGGCCGGTAGTGCCGCTGGTAACGAACGCAGCGTCCGCATTTTCCGCGGTGACGCCGCTCCTGAAGTGGTGGTCCTGCAATGAGAGGTCTTGTGATGAAATCCACCCACAGCCGCCTCGGCGTCAGCCTCGCGGCCATGGCTGCTACCGGGCTCCTCGCCATGGCGATCCCTGTGCAGGCCCAGACGATCAGCCAGACCTCGGCAGGCTCGGCCACCGTTGTGTCCGGCTCGACGCCCCGCCGCATCAATCTGCCCAAGGGTTCGTCCTTTGCGGTCGATCTTCCGGCAGATGTCCGCGATATCGTGGTGACCAATCCGGCGGTCGCCAATGCCATGCTGCACACCCAGCGCCGCATCACCCTCGTGGGTCTGGCTCCGGGTGAAACCGACGCAGTGTTCGTCGGCAGCAACGGCCGCGTGATCCTGACGCTCAAGGTTCGCGTGGATGCGGGCGTTAACGCCCTGCAGGACGCCCTGACCCGCACCTTCCCCGGCTCGGATCTGCGTGTCGAGGCGGTAAACGAGAACTTCGTGCTCAGCGGTACCGCCACCAATATGGGCGATGCCGAGCGCGCCGCCCAACTGGCCCGTGCCCACGCCGGTGATCCGGCCAAGGTCGTCAACATGATCTCGATCAGCGGATCGGATCAGGTGACCCTGCGCGTGCGTGTGGTCGAGGTGCAGCGTAGCGCGATCAAACAACTGGGCTTCAACTCCCAGGCCCTGATCAACGGCAATGGCCGCCATCCGTTCGAGTTTGCAACGGGTGTGAACTTCTCGGTGAACTCGGGCCTGCAAGGCGGCCTTGCCGGTCGCTGGCAGCGCTTGCCCGATCCGGGCAGCGACCTGACGTCGGCGCAACTGGGTATCTCTGCCTTCGAGCGCGTCGGTCTGGCCCGTACTCTGGCCGAGCCGAACCTGACCTCGGTCAATGGTGAAGCCGCAAGCTTCCTCGCCGGTGGTGAATTCCCCATCCCGAAGAGCCGCGACCGCGATGGTCAGGTCACCGTGGAATACAAACCCTATGGTGTGGGCCTGTCCTTCCGTCCGGTGGTGCTGTCCGAGGGCCGCATCAATCTTCAGGTCAAGGTCGAGGTTTCCGAGCTGAACCCGTCGTCGGGTATCACCATCGGTGCCGGTACGCCGTCCGCCATCACCCTGCCGGGCCTGACGGTCCGCCGCAGCGATACGACGGTTGAAATCCCGTCGGGTGGCTCGATGATGATCGCAGGCCTGCTGCAGGAATCCACGCGTCAGGCTATCGACGCCCTGCCGGGTCTGACCAATGTGCCCGTTCTGGGTGCCCTGTTCCGCTCGCGCGACTATCTGATGGGCGAGACCGAACTGGTGGTGATCGTAGAGCCGTACATCGTCGGCCCGACCTCGCCGTCGCGCATGCAGACGCCGGCTGATGGCCTGCGAATGGCAACCGACGCCCAGACTATCTTCTTTGGCCAGCTGAACCAGGTCTATGGCTCTCCTGCACCGGGGGTCTCGACCTCTGGCTGGCAGGGCCCGGTCGGCTATGTGATCGAGTGACCCAGATGATGAACCGCTCCTTCTATGCCTGCCTGCTTGGCGGCGCTGCCCTCGCCCTCTCGGCTTGCGTCGGTCCGGACGCCAATCTGGATCGCGGCATGGGGCCGATGCCTCTGTCCCGCTATGTCCTTCAGGTCGAGCCGGATCAGGACCGCATTGCTCTTGCCGTGCACCAGAACGGCCTGTCGCTGAACCAGCGGCAAGCGATTATGGCTCTGGCCCAGCGCTATCGCGGCTCGAACCAGACCGGTCTTGTGATCCAGGTGCCCACCGACGGCGAGCAAATGGCCAACCAGACCGCCTCGCAAATCGCCAGCATGCTGGAAAACGTGGGCGTGCCCCGTGCGCAGATCTCGGTCGAAGGCTATCGCGCCCCGTCGGCCAATGCGCCGGTTCTTGCCGGTTTCACAACTATCCGCGCCGCAGTACCGCGTTGCGGTGCTGAGTGGGGCAATCTGGGTCGTACCGGAAACAACGATGGTGCTTCCAACTTTGGTTGCGCTGTGAACGCCAATCTGGCGGCGCAGATTTCTGACCCGAACGATATTGTGGCACCGCGTACCATGACCCCGCCGAGCGCCCAGCGTCGCACTGTTGTCTTTGAAGCCTACCGTCAAGGTCAGGTTACCTCGGCCCAGCGCGAACAATTGCTGAGTGAATCGCGCGTATCTGACGTCGTTGAGTAAAACATGAACAAGCGTCCCCCGGCAGTCGATCCCCTCGAGGATTTCGAGATCGACGATGACTTTCTGGAAACGATCTCCAGCCTTGCGGCTGAAGACAGCACGGGTGATGCCGCGTCTGATGACGTGACGGATGCCGGAGCACCTCCTGTGGCTCCGGCGACTCCGAACTTTATGGAAAGTGCCCTTAGCCGCACCGAAGCCGCGCTCTCCGCGGACGGCCCAGCGTCCTTGGTACCTCCTGACAAGACTGATCCTGTAGAGGCATCCGACATGTCTGCTTTGAAGTTCGCCGATCAAACGTTTGAGGCCGGAGCTGTCGCTGACGCGCCGGTGACGATCGAACTGGATGACATCGAGATCGTCGATGCGCCGGCGGCAGACGTTATCGAGTTGAAGCCGGACGTCCTCGACGAACCGATCGCTTCGGGTGGGGACTTTGCCTCGGCCGCACCGACCGAAGATATCCAAGCAGCCTCCAGCGGCTCGACCATGCCGGTTCTCGCGGGCGCAGCCGGTCTGGACTTTGATCCGGACACGGTCGACGTCTCGATCCCGCGCATCGCAGTCCATATCTTCGCCGAGCGTCAGGACACGCTGGCTGCCGCCGAGCGCGCAGCTCAGGACCGCCGCATGTCGCGTGCGACCACGCAGGTGCGCGTGGGTGGCATCGCCGCGGCTATTGAGACTTATCAGAACGAGCCTACCCCGCCGCTGATCCTGGTCGAGTGCATGAAGGATGCCCGCACCCTTCTGACCGAGATCGACCAACTGGCCGAGGTTTGCGACGCGGGCACCAAGGTTCTGGTCGTGGGCGCTGCCAACGACATCCTGCTTTATCGCGAGCTGATGCGCCGCGGCGTTAGTGAGTATCTGGTTGCTCCAATTCAGCCGCTCCAGCTCATTGCGGCCATTGGCGGTCTGTTCACTGATCCGGATCAGCCGTTTATCGGCCGCACCATTGCTTTCGTGGGCGCTCGCGGCGGCTCGGGCTCCTCCTCGGTCGCACACAACACCGCCTTCGCCATGAGCGAGCGCATCGGTGTGAACACGGTCATCGTGGACTACGACCTGCCGTTTGGCACCTCTGGTCTGAACTTCAATCAGGACCCGATTGGCGGGGTGGCGGATGCCCTCAGCCAGCCCCAGCGTCTGGACGCCACCTTGCTGGACCGGATGATGGTGCGTTGCACGGATCGTCTGAGCCTGTTTGCTGCACCGGCAACGCTGGACGCGGACTGGGACATCGACACCGAAGCTTTCGACGAGGTGACCAACCGCATCCGTAGCACGGCACCGTTTGTGGTGCTGGACCTGCCGCATCTGTGGTCGGGCTGGATGCGTTCGCAGCTGGTCTCGGCAGATGAAGTGGTGCTGGTAGCCACCCCTGATCTGGCATCGCTGCGCAACGCCAAGAACCTGATCGACCTGATCAAACAGGCGCGTCCGAACGATGCGCCACCGCGCGTCATACTCAATCAGGTAGGCATCCCCGGTCGTCCCGAGATTCCGGCCAAGGAATTCGGTCAGGCCCTCGGCATCCACCCGGCCCTGTCGATCCCGTTCGATGCCAAGGTCTTCGGATCAGCTGCGAATAACGGCCAGATGATTCTGGATAGTGCGGCCAAGACCAAGGCTGCAGAAGCCTTTGAAACTCTGGCCCAAATCGTGTCTCAGCGTCAGCTTCCGGCGGCTCCGGCACACCCGCGTAAGACTTCGTCAGGCCTCGCAGGTCTGTTCAAGAGGCGTTGATAGATGTTCGGCAAACGGCAATCCACGGGCAAGCCCGGTCTGGGTCCTATTGAACCCGCAGAAGTCCTGCCTGTGCTGGATGAGCCGGTTGTGGACGAACCCGCGCCTGCACGACCGACCAAAAGCGTCTTTGCGAACCTTGACGGCTTTGGCCTAGAGGATCTGGAAGAAGTCTCGTCTGCCCCTGCTGCTGAGAAACGTGCAGGCCCGCGCAAGACGGCCGGTCTTGAGCAGATCAAAAAGGCGCAGGCCGTCACCGAGATCGTCCGCGAGCAGAGCGACTATTATCACGCCACGAAGACCACCATCTTCAATGCGCTGATGAACACCATTGACCTGTCCCAACTGGCCCAGTTGGACCAGAAGGCCGCACAGGAAGAGATCCGCGACATTGTCGCCGAACTAGTGGCGATCAAGAACGTCTCCATGTCGGTGGCCGAGCAGGAGCATCTGGTTCAGGACATCGTCAACGATGTGCTGGGCTATGGTCCGCTTGAGCCTCTGCTGGCTCGTGACGACATCGCCGACATCATGGTCAACGGTGCCAACCGCGTCTTTATCGAAGTCGGCGGTAAGGTCCAGCTGACCAACGTCCGCTTCCGCGACAACACCCAACTGATGAACATCTGTCAGCGGATCGTGTCGCAGGTCGGCCGCCGCGTCGATGAAAGCTCTCCAATCTGCGACGCCCGTCTTCCGGACGGATCGCGTGTGAACGTGATCGCCCCGCCGCTGGCGATCGATGGTCCGACCCTGACCATTCGTAAGTTCAAAAAAGACAAGCTGACCATGCGCGATCTGGTGGAGTTCGGCTCCATCAGTTCAGACGGGGCGCGCGTTCTCGGCGTCATCGGTGCCTCGCGCTGTAACGTGCTGATCTCAGGCGGTACAGGTTCGGGCAAGACCACCTTGCTCAATACGATGACCGCCTTCATCGACCCGACAGAGCGCGTTATCACCTGTGAAGACGCCGCCGAACTGCAGCTTCAACAGCCGCACGTGGTGCGTCTGGAAACCCGTCCGCCGAACCTTGAGGGTCAGGGCCAGATCAGCATGCGCGATCTGGTGAAGAACTGTCTGCGTATGCGTCCTGAACGCATCATCGTCGGCGAAGTCCGTGGCCCCGAGGCCTTTGACCTGCTGCAAGCCATGAACACCGGCCACGACGGCTCGATGGGTACGCTGCACGCCAACAGCCCGCGTGAAGCCATCAGCCGTATGGAATCGATGATCACCATGGGGGGCTATGGCCTGCCGTCCAAGACCATCCGCGAAATGATCGTCGGCTCGATCGACATCATCATTCAGGCCGCGCGTCTACGCGACGGTTCGCGCCGCATCACCCACGTGACCGAAGTCGTGGGTCTCGAAGGCGATGTGATCGTGACGCAGGATCTGTTTGTCTACGATATCACCGGCGAAGACGCCGCAGGCCGCGTGAGTGGTCGTCACCGTTCCACCGGTATCGCCCGTCCCCGCTTCTGGGACCGCGCACGCTATTATGGCCTCGAGCGCGAACTGGCTGATGCTCTGGACGCAGCGGAGTAACAGACCATGATGATGGCTCTGGCAGCCCTATTGGCCTTCATCACCATCGCGGGGCTCGGTTGGGTCTTCGTTGGCGGTGACAGCAGCGCGACCGACGGTGTGCGCCGCGCCAAGGCACTCGCGGCGTCGCGACCGGCACAATCCAACCAGGGCCGCCGCAATGCACAGGCTCCGGTCACGCCTGAAGCCCGTCGCAAGCAGATCCTCACACAGTTGCAGGACGCAGAGCGCCGCGACCGCAAGGCCCGTGTGAGCCTGGGTGCGCGCATTCGTCAGGCCGGCCTCAATATCTCGCTGCGGACCTATCTGCTGGTCAGCCTGGGCCTTGCGGTCGTGGGCTTCATCATCCCGCTGGTACTGGGCCTGAATATCTTCATGTGCCTTGGCGTGATGATCGTGTTCGGCCTTGGCTTGCCGCGCTTCTATCTGGGCTTCCTGGCCAAGCGCCGGATCAAGAAATTCTCGGCGGCATTCGCCGATGCGGTCGACATTCTGGTGCGCGGTATCAAGACCGGTCTGCCGGTCAACGACTGCTTCAAGATCATTGCACGCGAAAGCCCCCAGCCGCTGGGCGGCGAATTCCAGCGCATGCTGGAAGGCTTGGGCGTCGGTATGTCCCTGCCCGAGGCGCTGGACCGTATGTATGACCGGATGCCTACGCCTGAGCTGAAATTCTTCTGCATCGTGATTGCGATCCAGCAAAAGACGGGTGGTAACTTGGCCGAAGCCCTGACGAACCTGACCTCGGTTCTGCGCGCACGTCGTCTCATGCGCGAGAAGATCAAGGCCATGTCGTCCGAAGCGGTCGCTTCGGCCCTTATCATCGGCGCGCTACCGCCGCTGGTTATGACCATGGTTATGGTCACCAGCCCCAGCTACATGATGACGATGTTCACCGATATCCGTGGCCAGTTTATGCTGTTGGTAGCAGCATGCTGGATGGGCATCGGCATCTTCGCCATGAAGCGTATGATCAACTTCAAGTTCTGATCGGGGACGCGACGTGGAAGCCTTTATCCGTTTCATCACCACGCCGGAAAACCTGCTCTCGGTAGGTGTGGCTATCGCCGTGTTCGCATCGCTGTTCACCCTGTTGACCAGCTTTGGCGGCGGTCAGGACCTTGAAAAGCGTATCAAGCACGTCGCCGACCGCCGTGAGGATCTGCGCCGTCGTTCTCGCTCGGCCATGCAGGGCGGCACCACGCCCACTCTGCGCCAGAGCGACGAGGGCTTTAAGAAGCGCGTCGTTGACCGGCTGAACCTGATGACCCTGCTCGAAGACCCAAAGGTCAACGAGAAGATCATGCAGGCCGGTTTCCGTGGTCAAAGCCCGATCACGACCTTCTACTTCTTCCGCCTGATCATGCCGTTCGTGCTGATGGTCGTTGCGGCTTTCTACATATTCGCGCTGACGCACTTCGACATTCCGCTGATGACCAAGATCGCGATTGTGGCTGTGGCGTTTGCCATCGGCTTCTATGCGCCGAACATCTACCTGTCGAACCGCATCCAGAAGCGCCGCCAGAAGATCATCGAGGCCTTCCCCGATGCGCTGGACCTGCTGCTGATCTGCGTGGAATCCGGCATGTCGATCGAGGCTGCCATCCAGAAGGTCAGTCAGGAAATCGGCACCCAGTCGCTGGAACTGGCCGAGGAACTCAGCCTGATGTCGGCCGAGCTGTCGTATCTGCCGGATCGCCGCATGGCCTATGATAATCTGGCGCGCCGTACCCAACATCCGGGGATCAAGTCGGTGGCCACGGCTATGACGCAGGCGGAAACCTACGGCACGCCGCTCAGTACCGCGCTTCGCACCATGGCCAAGGAAAACCGCGAGCTTCGTCTGGCCGCAGCGGAAAAGAAAGCCGCCGCTCTGCCAGCTCAGCTTACCGTGCCGATGATCATCTTCTTCTTGCCGGTGCTGTTCGTGGTCATCTTGGGACCGGCGATCATCAGTATCATCGACATGATGGCAAGCGGCGGCTGATAGCCGACAGGGTCGAGGCGGGCTTTAAGCCTCGACCGCTTCTTTCAGGCGCTCGCCGATCTGCTCCATAGCCTGACGCAGTTTGGCGCGATGCTTGTCGTGGAACATCTCGCCGCGAAGTCCGGCGAACATGATCCCCATGGTCACGATGGTCGCGCCCTTCTCGACCTCGTCCAGAATGATGAAGCGCGACGAGTTCGACAGGAAGCCACGCTTGTCATTGATGACCAGCTTGCCCACCGGCACCCAGTCAACCACGACGGCCTGCGCCTGACGCGCAGGGATATCGGGATAGGCTTCCTGATAACGGATGACTGCGCCCTGACGGATCGCGCCCTCTACATTCTGTTCGTAGGGGTTCCAGTGCTGCCAGCGTTCAAGGTCGCCGATAAGCTCCCAGATGCGCTCTGCCGATGCGCGAATGCCGATACGGGTTTCGATACGCGTGCTGTCCATATCCTGCCTCTGACATGAGCGCGATCAGGTGAAAAGGGGCAAAGCCCGCCGGACGATGAAATCGCAGCCCGCAATCGGGATCAAGCGCGGCAGTTGGGCGTTTAATTCGCATATCCCCTAACGCCGTGAGGCAGACCGTATATGAGCAAGATTCCTGTCGATCTCCCGCCGGAAACCTATCCGGTCACCCAGAGAAGGGCGGCACGCAAGGGCGGCAATGTGGTGCTGTTTGTTGGCGTGTTCGCAGCGGCGTTCGCCTTAATCTGGATGCTGCTGGAAATTTTCTAGGCCGCGCGCGTCTGTGCCGCTATTGGGCAGGCAAACGAAAGGTCTCTCCAATGATCCAACGCATCCAGTCCGACGCCCGCATGAGCCAGGCTGTCGTCCACAACGGCGTCGTCTATCTGGCAGGTCAGGTTGGCGAGCCGGGCGACGACGTCGTTACCCAGACCCGCACCGCGCTGGCCGAAATCGACGCCTTGCTCGCAGAAGCAGGGACCGACAAGTCGAAGATTCTAACGGCAACCATCTGGCTGGCCGACATCGCTGATTTCGACAAGATGAACAGTGTCTGGGACGCGTGGGTGGATCAAGCCAATCCGCCGGCGCGCGCGACGGGTGAATCCAGACTGGCCGCGCCCGAGTATCTGGTCGAAGTCATCGTCACGGCAGCGGTGTAATGGACGATAAATCCGAACTCGAGCGTTTCCGCGCTGCGCGGGTCACGGCGCTATACCGGCTCGATCTGATCGAGAAAGGCGCGCAGATCCATTATGATGACGGCACGCCCGTAGATATGGCATCCGAAGCCAGCCGCCTGAAGGATCAGGTCGCGGACATGGATCGCCGCATCCGTAATCTGGAAGACAAGATCAAGCGCCAGTCCATGAACTGACGCGAGAGCGTATTATGGCGTGGCGGTCACAGCGGGGCCGCCCGTCGCACTGGCCGTCGTCGTTGCGGCCACAGGCTTGGACGGTGCCACCTGGACGTGGCCCCGCGCCGTAGGCACAGCCGCATTGCCACGGTCCATCAGGATGGGCGTGAGAGCGAAAACAGCCACTAGCGCCCCGACGATCAGAGCGATGATCGCGACTGCCACTGTCATCATGGTATTGCGACGGCGACGTCGGTTAATCCCGACCGGTACCTTGCGCACGATGATGTAGGGGCGACCGTCAAAGGCTTCAGAGCCAATGATATTATGTTGGGACAAACTGAACGCTCCCGAGCCAGACAGTAATCGGCTTAAGACTCCTGATCGGTAAGGCCAAACAATGTCCGTGAAATGATCGTCCTATGTCACCCGCGCGTTTGGCCCGAAATCTTCGGGCCAATCGCGCATCAGTGACAAGGTTACAGGCTCAGGTTAACCGTGCGGCCATTACGGATCTGAACCTGCTGCATGATCACCGTAACAGGGCCCGAACCGGCGCGGACCGGCGCAATCACGTACCAGCGACCGTCCGGCAGGCCGTCGAAGCTGAAGCTGTTGTTCTCGCACGTTGTCGAGCGGACGTACTCGCGATAGTCCTCGTTCGGGTCCGACACAGTGCGCGCGCGAACCACATCGGCGGGCAGCTGCGCGCGGGCGGTCGATCCGTACAAGGTGCGGAAACGCGCATCGGTGAACGGGGTCGACGGGGTCAAGCCGACCGAGCCAACGCATGCGAAGGCGACATTGTCCTGCGACGAGGCGATCTTGCCGTCGATGCCGCCCTGGCCAGCGCCAGCGGACCAAGCGAAATCAGCCTTGTTGAAAGCACCCGAGGCCGTGGCGACCGGCACCGACGATGTCGGCATCGACGAACACGCCGCCAAAGATCCGGCCCCTGCCAGAGCGGCCAGTGCAAGAGCGGGGCGGATGGCGGAGATGAGCTTAATCGACATTCGAACCTCGTTAGATGGGGGCCTTCAGGCATGGCCCCTAAGGTGACGCAGTGTCAAGCTTGTCCACGGACGGGGTGTGGTCCACAAGTGTCAAAACGTCCGCAAACCATAATGGCTGCCGCAAAGCTCGGCGGACAAATGAGGAAACCCCCGTTCCAGTCATGACTGTAACTTTCGAAGATATCCGCGCCGCCCAACAGCGCATCGCCGGTCAGGTTGATCGCACGCCTGTGCGCCACTCGCGCCGCCTGTCGCAACTGACAGGGGCCGACATCTGGATCAAATACGACAACCTGCATTTCACCGGATCGTTCAAGGAGCGCGGCGCGCTGAACCGCCTGCTGCAACTGACGCCCGAAGAGAAAAAGCGGGGTGTCGTTGCTGCCTCGGCAGGCAACCACGCACAGGCTCTGGCCTATCATGGCGGGCGTCTTGGCGTGCCTGTCACCATCGTCATGCCCGAGGGCACACCCTTTGTGAAGGTCGACGGCACGCGCGCGCACGGTGCCAATGTGGTGATCCACGGCCTGGACTTTTCAGGCTCGACCGAAGAGGCCAAGCGGCTTCAACTCGAGCATGGCTATGTCTTTGTTTCGGCCTTCGACGACGAGGGCATCGTTGCCGGGCAGGGGGTCTGCGGTCTCGAGTTTGTCGAGGATGCGCCCGATCTGGACGCCCTGATCATCCCCATCGGCGGCGGCGGTCTGATTGCAGGCAGTGCGATTGCGGCAAAAGGCCTCAAGCCGGACATCAAGATTTTCGGCGTCGAGGCTGCGCGATACCCGTCTTTCACGGCCCGTCGTCGCGGCGAGCCCCCCGTCTGCACGGGCCAGACCATCGCCGAGGGCATCGCCATCAAAGCCGTGGGCGAGATTCCGTTCGCCTTGTGCAACGATCTGGTCGACGAAATCTTTGTCTGTGAAGAAGCCGACTTTGAAAAAGGCGTGGCCTTGCTGGCGACGCTGGAAAAGACGGTCGCAGAGGGCGCGGGCGCAGGTGGTCTGGCCGCCATTCTGGCTAATCCCGAACGCTTCAAAGGCATGAAGATCGGCATCGAGCTGACGGGCGGCAATATCGATGCCCGCATGTTGGCCGTAGTGCTGAACCGCGAGATGGTGCGCGAAAAGCGCCTGATCGTTTACCGCATTCTGGGCGATGACCGTCCGGGAATGCTGTCGGCGATGGCTGCCGTCATCGGGGGGCTTGGCGGCAACATCATTGATGTGGTTCACAACCGCCTTGCACTGGACGTGCCGGCCAAGGGGGCGGAGTTCGACATCATGGTCGAGACCCGCGATGCCCGACACGCCGAAGACATTGGACAAGCCTTGAAGGACAAGGGTTATGAACTTCGCATGGGCTAAGCCCGCTACTGTCGTTGCGGCCATTGCAGCGCTGGCTCTGGGGGCTTCGGCCTGTGGTCGGAGCGAACGTGCCCCGTCGATTGATGACGAGGCCGCCATCAAGGCCGCGCAGGAATTCCTGATCGAAAATGGTACGAAGGACGGTGTCAAAACCCTCCCGTCAGGTCTTCAGTACAAGGTCATCGCTTCGGGACCCGCCACTGGCGTCCAGCCCGACAGCAATGATCTGGTGCGGGTGCACTATGAAGGGACGCTGACCGACGGGACGGTGTTCGACTCCTCGTTCGATCGCGGCACGCCCGCCATTTTCGCGCCGGAACAGGTCGTGCCGGGCTGGACCGAGGCCCTGCAATTGATGCGGCCGGGCGACGAGTGGTTCCTCTATGTTCCGCCCGCGCTTGGATATGGCGAAAGCCAGGCGGGTCCGATCCCGCCGCACTCTGTGCTGGTGTTCCGCTTGAAGGTGCTGGACGTGGCACCTGTTCCGGGCGGTCACAAAGGTGGACCCGCCGTTAACGGCTAAGGCTTTACGCCTCCCATTCGCTCCTGACCGAAGCCTCGCTCTCGGTCGGGAGCTTTTCTTTTTTCGCCGTCTCGAAGTTCTGGGGCGAGAGCTGTTTCAATGCCCACACCGCCGTTGCGCGCACGACCGCGTCCGGGTCATCCAGCAGTCCCTCGACCGGAGCAATCAAGTCTGCGTCGTTCGAGTTGCCAGCAGCGTGCAAGACGTTGCGGATAAAACGATTGCGTCCGATCCGTTTCACCGGCGACTTTGTGAACAGGGCGCGGAACGCCGCATCATCCAATAAAAGTAGATCGGCAAGCTTGGGCGACACCAACGCCTCGCGTGCCTGCAGGCGGGTTTCCTGCGCGGTCTGTGCGAACTTGTTCCACGGACAGGCGGCCAGACAGTCGTCGCAACCATAGATGCGGTTGCCCGTCATCGAGCGAAACTCGCGGGGCCATACCCCGCCATACTCGATGGTCAAATAGGACAGACAGCGCCGCGCATCCAGCTGGAACGGGGCGGGAAAGGCCTTGGTCGGACAGGCGTCCAGACAGGCGCGGCATGATCCGCAGTACTGAACCTCGGCCTTGTCCGCTTCGATCTTGGCGGTGGTCAGGATGGTGCCGATGAAGAACCAGCTTCCCAATTCACGGCTGAGAAGGTTGGTGTGCTTGCCTTGCCAGCCCATGCCAGAACGCTCGGCCAGAGGCTTTTCCATCAGGGGGGCGGTGTCGACAAACACCTTGACCTCTTCGCCCAGCCGTGCGGCGATTTGGCCCGCCAGTATCTTGAGGCGGCCCTTGATGACCTCGTGATAGTCATCACCGCGGGCATAGACGGAAATATAGCCGTTTGCAGCCTCGTCCAGTTCAGGGCGCGGGTCATGATCGGGTCCATAGTTCATGCCCAGCACAATGGCTGTCTCCGCACCCTCCCACATGCCATTGGGATGGCTGCGGCGCTCCAGCGTGGTTTCCATCCACGCCATCTCGCCATGATAGTCGGACTCTACGAAGGACTTTAGCCGCTCGCCCGCCAGCCACGGGTCGCGTACGTCCGCAAAGCGGCAAACGCTGAAGCCCAGTTCAGCGGCGCGCTTACGAATAAAGTCTCTGGGGTCGGCAGCCATCTGCGCCCTCTACGCCGTTGGAGGCCTAGAAGTCGAGGTCCGTGTACCAGCCTGCCGGAGATACGCCGGGCAGTCGGTCTGACAAGAGCGTACGGAAACAGGGCCGCGACTTGATCTTGGAATACCAGACCTTGAGCGACGGCACGACGCCCCACGGCATCTCGCCGAAGTAGTCGAGAACCGACAAATGTCCCGCCGCGACGATATCGGCCTGACTGATCCGGCGACCCGCAAGCCAGTCGCGCGCGGCGGCCAGTTCTTCCAGCATCACCAGATGGTGCTTCAGAGCCTCGCGGCCCTCGCGCAGTTGGCGGGCATCGGGAGAGCCCAGACGGAGCAGGGGCTTCTCGACACGTTCGTGCAGAAGAATGGAGTCTACGTCGTCCGAGAAACGCCGGCTGAACCACGTCACCAGACGGCGCGCCTCGGCGCGTTCGGCAACATCGCTGGACAGCAGGACTTCACCTTTTCCGCGATCCTCGATCCAGCCGAGGATGGCATCCAGTTCGCACAGATTTATCGAACGGCCCCGCTCGATAATGTTCAGAACGGGCGGCATCCCCGAGGGATTGAGCTCGAACAGGGGGCAGTTTTCATCCCACGGACGCACCAGTTCCTCGCTCCATTCAATCTTGGCTTCACCCAGCGCCAAGCGCGCCGCGCGGGAGGCGGGGTGAAAAGCGAAATGGTACAGGACGGCAGGGGATGACATTGCGCCCACTCAAAGCACGCTGCCCGTTAAGAGTACGTTTACCGCAAATGGATCGCGACGTTTTTCCTTAACCCCAAGGGCCGGAAGATGCATCGCCGGGTGACGGCGCGTGCAGGTCCGTGGCGTGACCCGCGGGAACCGGATGGGGATCGGCGTGAATGATGATGTCGGCGTTGGGAAAACGCTCCAGCACCCGCTTCTCTGCCGCCACCACGATGTCGTGGGCATCCACAAGACTAAGGGATGCATCCAGATCGACGTGCATCTGCACCATCAGGGTCGCGCCTGCGATACGTGTGCGAAGTTGGTGAACGTTGGACACGCGGGGATCAGCCAGTACCGCGCTGACGACCGCATTGCGATCCTCGTCGGGGGCGGCGGCATCCAGCAGGTGGCTGGACGCAGTCTTGGCCAAGCCGATGGCACCCCAGCCGAGCCACACCGCAACAACCAGACCTGCGGCCGCATCCAGTCCTGGTGCCTTGAGCACAGCACCGGAGATCACGCCGATCAGCACCACGGCGTTCGCGGCCAGATCTGCAGCATAGTGGGCGCGGTCACCTTCGACGGCGACCGAGCCGGACGCCTTCAATGCGCGGCCCTGTTGCCAGATCAGCCATGCGGTCAGTGCCATGGAGATCACCATGACGCTGATGGCCCAACTGCCCCCGTTCACGGCGACAGGATTGAAGATACGGCGCACGGCCTCCAGTCCGATAAAGACCGCCGAGGCTGCGACGAGGCCGGATTGCACCAGCGCCGCCAGACTTTCCGCCTTGCCGTGACCATAGCGGTGCTCGGCATCAGGCTCGGCGGCGGCCCAGCGTACCGCGAAGAAGGTGGCCAGCGATGCGACGAGGTCCAGCGCGGAATCCGTCAGGCTGGCCATGATGGACACCGATCCCGACGCGCCATAGGCGAACGCCTTGATAAGAACCAGAATGATGGCGACGCCAACACTCAAAGTCGTGATGCGCTTGTTGATGGCGGCGGTGTCTGTAGCAGCGGTGGTCATATTCACCTTGTCGCGCAAAAGGTGTGTTTCGCCAATGGCGGCAAAGGCCGCAGAGGGCTAAGACTATCGCCTGAACCGGCTTGGCCGCCATGGGGCCGAGCCTGATTACTGTGAGGAACTATGGCCGATTGGCTGATTGCGATCCTGATGGGGATTGTCGAGGGCTTGACGGAATTCATCCCGGTGTCGTCGACCGGACACCTGCTGCTGCTGGGCCATTTCCTGGGCTTTGAAAGCACGGGCAAGACGTTCGAAATCGTGATCCAGCTGGGTGCCCTCCTCGCGATCATCAGCATCTATTTCAAACGCCTGATCTATCTCGCTACCCGCTGGCCGGTTGATGCCGAGGCGCGTCGCTTCCTCATCGGTCTGCTGGTGGCGTTTATTCCTGCGGTGATCATCGGTTTCGCAGCCTATGACTTCATCAAACAGGTCTTGTTCGA
Organism: Brevundimonas pishanensis; assembly: GCF_022750635.1. Taxonomy (GTDB): domain Bacteria; phylum Pseudomonadota; class Alphaproteobacteria; order Caulobacterales; family Caulobacteraceae; genus Brevundimonas; species Brevundimonas pishanensis. Next base: position 631,914 of record NZ_JAJKBG010000001.1, read on the forward strand.
GACGCCGCTGGTCATCTGTGTGGCGCTGATTGTCGGGGGCTTCCTGCTGCTCTGGCTGGACCGCATCAAGAAGGTGCCGGTCTATCTGGATGCCGACAAATACCCGCTGCGGGTCTATTTGCTGATCGGCTTGTTCCAGTGTCTGGCCATGATCCCCGGGGTCTCGCGCTCGGGGGCGACTATTGCCGGTGGGCTTTTGCTGGGAACCGACAAGCGTTCGGCCGCCGAATTCAGCTTCTTCCTTGCCCTGCCGACCATGGGCTCGGCGGTGTTTTGGGACCTGCTTCAGAACCGTGCCAATCTGAACTTTGACGACATCGGACTGATCGTCATCGGCTTTGTGTCAGCTTTCCTTGCGGGTCTGGCAGTCGTGAAATTCCTGCTCGACTTCGTCTCCAAGCGCGGCTTCGGTCCGTTCGCATGGTGGCGCATTATCGCTGGCGTCGCCGGCCTGATCGGACTTGCGGTCACCGGCGGCTTCTAAAGCAGCAAAAGAAAAGGGGCTCCGTCGGGAGCCCCTTTTTTGTGGTTGGTCTTGGTCGCGGATCAGGCCGTAACGGCGGCGTACTGACCGCCATCGCGGTAGCGCCACAGATAGCCTTCGGCGATAGCCTTCATGCCGGTGGGCTCGATGCCCAGATCGGCGAAGCCCTTGGCACCTTCGGCAACCACGTTGTCGGTGCCCAGCATCTTGACCTGATCGACGGTCAGGGCCGGGGTCAGACCGATGGCCGCAGGGATCTGTGCCAACGAGGCAATCGCCTTGGCGGCAATAGTCGGCAGGGCAACGGCCATACGGCTGCGGCCGGTCTCGGCCAGCACGTAATCGATGATTTCCTTCATCGTCCAGACGGTCGGGCCGCCCAGTTCGAAGGTTTCGCCGGAAAAGCGGGTGTCTACGGTGGCGCGGGCGATGGCCTCGGCCACGTCCATGACGTGCACCGGCTGCAGGCGGCTGTTGCCTTCGACCACGGGCATGACGGGCATGCGCGAGGCCATATTGCCGAAGCGGTTCAGGAACTGGTCTTCCGAGCCGAAGATCACCGACGGGCGAACCACGATGGCACCGGGGAAGGCTGCGCGAACAGCTTGTTCGGCTTCGCCCTTGGTGCGGGCATAGGCGGCGTCGCTGTTAGCGTCTGCGCCAAGAGCCGACATCTGAACCAGTTGCTTCACGCCGGCTGCGGCGGCAGCCTCGGCAATGTTGCGCGAACCGTCGACGTGCAGGGCGTCGAATTTGCGGCCACCCGTCTCGTACAGAATGCCCACCAGATTAATGGCGGCATCGGCACCTTGAAGAGCCGCGACGACGTCTTCCTTCTTGGTGATGTCGCAGAGGGTCAGTTGCACCTGACCGACATCGCCAGCCATACGCAGTTCATGAGCCAGCGCAGGCTTGCGCACAGCAATGCGGATACGCCAGCCGCGACGGGCCATGGCACGCGCGACCTGAGCGCCAACAAAGCCCGAGCCTCCGAAGATGGTCACCAGACCGGGGGCAAGTTCAGCCATTATTTGCGTGCTCCAAACACCAGACCGCATGCGCCCCTTGGCGCACGCGATGAAATCTACGTCGGGGGCTTAACCGATGCGAGCCGCGCCCGCAACAAACTGGGGCTTCAAGGCCCGTTTGAAGACTTTAATCGAATGCATGCCGCACCTTGCTCCTGCACAGCCGTGGCTTGTGCGACACGCCATTCAGGATTGTGCACTCTGGCGGAACGAAAGTTGCTCGCAGCCACTAATGGTTCACACGAATTATGGCAGGAAATGGTTCACTCAGGTCCTGTTCATTTTGTCTGTTCTTTCCTGTCTCCATCCCCCTACGGGTTTGAAAGGGTTTCAAGATGATCGCGGCGCTGGCCTTGCTGGTTATGGCAGGGGCAAATCCTATTCCGCAGCCCGCCGTAAAGCCGGTGGCCGCATTGGTGCGCGTGCGTCGTCAGGCTGTGCCGACTGAAATGGTGCAGTCCATACCCGTGACCCTGCATCAGCCAACGGTCTGCGCCGCCCATATGGAACTCCTGCTGGAGAAGCTGTCGGCGCGCGATGAAGAGCCGGATGCCTCGTTCCTCATGGTTCAGGAATACTGGCAAGAGCGCCTTCCCGACCCGGACGGTCCGGGGGCCATTTCTGACGATCTGTTTGCCCGCATCAAAGAGCGGTTGGACGCAACCGCCACCAATGACGCCCAGACCTATCTCGCAAGCCTTCAGGAATGCGTGGTCGCCGCAGCCCGCAGCGGCGCGCTGCAATAGGGCTTGATTATCTTCCCATAACGAAAAGGGCCGCCCTCCTGATGGAAGGCGGCCCTCTTTCGTTTAGCGCCAGTCCTTATGGACGGCCCACCACCGCGTCGACGGAGTTGGTCGTCACCGGATGGTACAGCGGACGCGACTTGGCATAGATGCGGCGTGCGATCGGTTGACCCCAGTCGCCCTGTGCCCACAAGGTGTTGAACAGGGGCAGGACGAATTTGCGGCGACCCACGCTGGTGAGGAATTTATCCGCAGTCGCCACCGACGGCTCATAGCGGTGCGCCAATGCGACTTGCAGCCACGCGAACAGCACCTCGGAGTTGCCCACCGCGTTCAGATCCAGCGTGCGGTCCAGATCGGCGAGTTGCGCTTGGGTGAGCCAGGACTTGGCACCGTCGGTCGGACGCCACGACAGGAAGTGCTGGCGCTGCTGGGTATTCCAGTTGGCCCACGGAATGGCCGAGGCCGGTCCCTTGGCCACATAGAAAGCCTGCGCCGCCTGATCGACGACGGTAAAGGCGTTCGATACCGGAGCGACGGCGTTGGACGGCAGACCCGGTTGATGGATCCACTGTTCCATCATCAGGGCGCGTTCCAGTTGCGCGTCACCCTTCACCAGATGGGTGCGGATGTCCTCGAGGAAGCGGTCCGTGGTCATCGGCCGCCAAGCATTGCGCTCGAAATAGCCGCGCATCCAGACGTCGAACTTCTCGCGCCCGACGATGCGCTCGATCGTGCGCAGGAAGGCCGCCCCCTTGTCGTAGGCGATAGTGTTCATGCCCTCGTCAGGGTCACGCCCTTCGAGCTCCAGCTTCAGGCGGGTGTTTGCCGGATCAAGCGTCACCAGTTCTTCCTGAAGGCCGGTCCATGCCAGAACCTGTTCCTGAACCGCAGCGTCATGGCCGTAGATCGACTCCATGATGCGGTTTTCGAAATAGGAGGTGAAGCCTTCGTTCAGCCAGAAATCGTCCCACGTGGCATTGGTCACGAGGTTGCCCGACCAGCTGTGCGCCAGTTCGTGCGCGACCAGCGACACCAGCGAACGGTCCCCCGCGATGATGGTCGGCGTGGCGAACGTCATCATCGGGTTTTCCATACCGCCAAACGGGAAGCTGGGCGGCAGGACCAGCAGGTCATAGCGGCCCCACTGATACGGGCCATAGAGCGCCTCGGCGGCGTCGACCATTTCGGCCGTGGGTTCCAACTCATGGTGCGAGGCGGCCAAGCGGCTCGGCTCGGTCCAGACGCCGGTGCGTTCGTCAAACGCCTTGAACTCGATGTCGCCGATGGCGAGCGCGATCAGGTAGGGCGGGATCGGCTTGTCGAGGGCGAAGCTGAACGCTTGCGTACCTTGGTCGATGGCTTCGTCGGTCCGTGTGCGGTCTTCGGCAGACATGACCGCACGCAGGCCCTCCGGCACCACAATGCGGGCGCTGTAGGTCTGACGGATGCCAGGGCTGTCCTGCGTCGGAATCCAGGTGCGGGTCAGGATCGCCTGACCCTGGCTGAACAGATAGGGCTTCTTGCCGCCTGCGGTCTGCTGCGGAGACAGCCATTGCAGGGCCGAGGCATCGGGACGGGTGGCATATTCGATCGAGATATCGATCTGGTTCGCAGCCATAGCCTGAGGAATGGTGATGATCAGAGGCTGACCCTTGATCGGATCGGACGCGCCAAGCGTAAAGGGCATGGCCGCACCGCTGGAACCGTTGCGAACCGACTTGATGTCGAGGTTCTTGGCATCCAGCACGACTTCGCGTGCGCCCTGCTGGAGGGCGACCACCAGATTGGCGTAGCCGCTGAGGGTCTTTGCCTCGAAATCAGCCGTCAGGTTCAGATCGACGTGCTTGACGGCGGCTTCGTTGGGGCGCGCATAGGAGTGGGTGTCGGTGACATAAGCCTGCGCCGCTCTATCAGACACAGCCATACCCGCCATGGCCGCCGCCACGGTGGCTTCAGCCGAAGAGAAAGCGGCGGGAACGCCGATACGGTTGGATTGCATTGGCGACGATACCTCGCCTGCAGATGCGGAAGAGGTGGACGTGGCGCAGGCACCAAGGCTGAAGGATAGTGCGGTTACGAGGGCAAGGGCGGACGCCTTGCCTGCCAGACGGAAGTTCATCGGCAGCTCCTGAATTCAGATGCTGCCGAAGTGCCCCCGTTCTGGCGAAAAGATCAAGTTACAGCGTGGTGAGATGAATGGCGGGCTTTGAACAGTTTGCCCTTCTCCGCCCACAGCACCAGCACAAGGCCAACAAGCGACAGGGCTGCAAAACCCACCGTCAGCGGCACGGTGGTGCCGTCAAAGCTCTGGCCGATGGCAAAGCCCAGCAAGGCACCGATAATTGTCGAGATAAAGCCCTGAACTGACGAGGCGGTCCCTGCGATATGGCCCATCGGCTCCATCGCCATCGAGCCGAAATTACCGGCGACCAGACCGAAGCAGAACATCTTGCAGCCTTGCAGGATGGAGAAGGTCCAAATGTTGTCGAGACCGGCCAGAGAGATACCGGCGTGCACAAGGCTGAAGAAGATGAAGCCCATCAGCGCCGAGTGGGAAATCAGGCGCGAGCCCAACTTTTCCACCAGCTGCGAGTTCAGCAGCGACGAGACGGCAATCCCGCAGGCCACCAGCGCAAAGACGGTAGTGAACAGTTCGGGTGCCTTGAACACGTCAAAGAAGATTTGCTGCGACGAGTTGATGAAGCCGAACAGACCGCCAATGATGAAGGTCATAGCCAGCGTATATCCCATGGCCTGACGGTTGGTCAGGGCCTGACGGAATGCCTGGGCAATCGGGGCCAGACGGATTTCGCGACGGTCTTCTGGGTGCAGGGTCTCGGGCAGGCGAAGGCCGGCCCAGATCATGAACGTCCCGCCAAACAGAGCGAAGATCCAGAAAATCCACTGCCACGGTCCCACCAGCAGGACCAACTGCCCCACGGTCGGCGCAAGGATTGGCACGCCCAGAAACACCAGGAAGCTCAGTGACATGACGCGGGCCATGGTGCGGCCCTCATAACGGTCGCGAACGATTGAAACGGCCAGAACGCGGGTTGCAGCCACACCCATGCCCATGCCGATGCGGGCCAGCAGCAGCAGCGTAAAGCTGTGCGAGAAGGCTGCGACAACGGAGAAGGCCACATAAATGCCGATACCGATCAGCAGCACAGGCTTGCGGCCAAAGCGATCCGACAGTGGGCCATACGCCAGTTGGGTCACCCCGAAGCCCAACAGATAGGCGGTGATGATCCACTGGCGGCTGTTTTCGTTTGTGACACCCAAATCAGCGCCGATGGCAGGCAGCGCCGGCAGCATGGCATCAATAGCCAGCGCATTCAGCGCCATCATGATGGCGATCAAACAGACGAACTCGGCAAAGCCGGGGCCTTTGGCGGGCGTAGGGGAAGTGGATGTCATGCCTTGCTGATGCCGTCTGCGTCCGTGTGACGCAACCCCGTTCATTGACGCTAGGGGAAACTGTGGGCGGACGTGGCAACCTTGCCAATATTACTAATATAATTGTTAGTAGAGTATGGCATTGATCTCCTATCTCCGCAGTTGGGCACTTATCGGTGCCCTGTTGCTGGCTATAATCTGCGTATCGGGTGGCCTGTTGGCGCTGCGCCGCCCATCCATGGCCGATTGGCCGCGCCTAGAGACCCAATCAGGCGACGGCTTCGGGGTATGGTTCTACGGCACATCTTCGCTGGCCTTTGTCGATCGGGACGGGGCCTTTGTGCTTGACGGCTTCGTCAGCCGGCCTTCGATCGGGCGTATCATTTTCAGCCGTATCCGCGCCGACGACACCCTCGTCCGCCGGACGTTTTCGTCCAGCGGTGTCGGGTCGGTTTATGCTGTGCTGACCGCTCACAGCCACTACGATCACGCAATGGATGCGGCCGCCGTGGTTCGGCAGTTCGGCGGAGAGGTGTGGGGGACGGCGTCGACCGCCAAGATAGCCAGCGCAGAGGGCGTCGCTCATCGATTGGTCTCAGCAGGAGACGTGCTTCAGGCAGGCGGGTTCACCGTGCGGGTCTTTGGCAACGGCCATTCGCCGGGTGGGATTGCCATGGATGATATCGGCGACGACTTTCAGGTTCCGGCCAAGGTGAAGGACTACCGTTATGGCGGGGGCTTGGGTCTTCATCTGACCCGGGATCGTTGCCGGATTATGGTCATCCCGAGTTCAGGCATGCCTGACCGCGATCTGGCAGCTTATCCGGCGGATGTGATCTTCCTGTCCATCGCGCAGCTTGGGCGTCAGGATGCGGACTATGTCCGCCGCTATTACGACGCCACGGTAAAGGCCAGCGGGGCCAGACTGGTCGTCCCGATACATTGGGACGACTTTACCCGTCCGTTGGCCAAGCCGCTTGTGCCCTTGCCGTATATGGTCGAGCGCACGGACAAGGCTATGCGCTATATTATGGCGATCAAAGATGACGATGTTCAGGTGAGACTGTCCGTGGTCGGGAGCGCCCTTCAACTGCCGGCCCCTTGTAACGGCTAGCTTGTCTTTAACAGGGTTAGCGCTTCGTCCAGAGTTTCCATCCAGCCGCGTTCGTGCCGGATGCCTGCCTTTAGGATTAGGTGTCGTAACTGGCTGGCTCGGTCGGTCAGGCCCTTCGCCACATCGCGACGTTCAAACGCTTCGTACTCGGCCAGTTTGGTGCGGTGGTGTTCAAGGCGCGTCTCAAGCGTTTTGATCAGAGCCAAATCTCCGCCCTGTCCGGTTTCCAGCACGGCTTCGGCCCTCAGCCTGACCATCAGGGTGTCGCGCAGAACGGGCACAGGGTCGTCTTGCCCCAGCCATTGCCGTAACGCCTCAAAGCCTTTGGGTAGGACGTGATAGTTGCGTTTGCGCCCGCGTGCATCGGCCTCGGCTTGCGAAGCGATCAGGCCTTCGGCTTCCAGTCGGCCCAGTTCCCGATAGATCTGCTGGTGGGTCGCCTGCCAGAAATGGCCGATCGATTTGTCGAACCGGCGCGCCAGATCGAGGCCGGAACCGGGCGATTCAATCAGGGCCGTCAACAAGGCGTGGGGCAGGGACATGCGGGCCAATAAAGCCTGTTCGACGGTAAATGCCAACGCCTTTTGCAACCAGTTGCAAAACTGGGCGAGTGATGGTCTAGATAGCCGCCAAAGACCCCACCTGAGGCATGGACATGACCCATTATCCGCACCTGAACGCCCCGCTTGATCTGGGCTTCACCACGCTGAAGAACCGCGTGCTGATGGGCTCCATGCACGTCGGGCTGGAAGAAGCGCCCAATGGCTTCAACCGCATGGCCGCCTTCTATGCCGAACGCGCTGCGGGTGGTGTGGGACTGATCGTGACGGGCGGGATTGCCCCCAACGCCCGTGCCGCGCCGTGGCCGGGTGGCTCCAAGATGACCACCACCGAAGAGGCCGATCACCACAAGGTCGTGACCAAGGCTGTGCACGACGCAGGTGGCAAGATCGCCATGCAGATTCTGCACTTCGGTCGCTATGCCTATTCGTCGGAGTTGGTCGGCCCGTCGCCGATCAAGGCCCCGATCAACCCCTTCGTGCCGCATCCGCTGACGGGCGAAGAGGTCGAGCAGACGATCGAGGACTTCGTCAACGCCGCCTACCTTGCCCAATACGCAGGCTATGACGGCGTCGAAATCATGGGCTCGGAAGGTTACCTCATCAACGAGTTCATCGCCGAGCGCACCAACCAGCGTGACGACGAATGGGGCGGCTCATACGAGAACCGCATCCGCTTCCCCATCGAGATCGTGCGCCGCGTGCGCGAGAAGGTCGGTCCGAACTTCATCATCATCTATCGCCTGTCGATGCTGGACCTCGTGGAAGGCGGATCGACGCTGGACGAGGTGATCCAGCTAGCCCAGGCCATCGAGAAGGCCGGTGCCACCATCATCAACACCGGCATCGGCTGGCACGAAGCCCGCATCCCGACCATCGCCACCAAGGTGCCGCGCGCAGCCTTCGCGTGGGTGACGAAGAACCTGATGGGCAAGGTGGGCATTCCGCTGGTGGCCACCAACCGCATCAATACGCCTGAAGTTGCCGAGCAGGTGCTGGCAGACGGCAATGCTGACATGATCTCCATGGCCCGCCCGTTCCTTGCCGACGCCGAGTTTGTGAAGAAGGCTGCCGAGGGGCGCGCAGACGACATCAACACCTGCATCGGCTGTAATCAGGCGTGCCTAGATCACACTTTCAGTTTGCAGATCACGTCTTGCCTCGTGAACCCGCGCGCCTGCCACGAGACGGAAATTGTCATCAAACCGACTGAGGCCAAGAAGACCATTGCCGTGGTCGGCGCGGGTCCTGCGGGTCTGGCCTTTGCCACCACGGCGGCTGAGCGTGGCCACGACGTCACCCTGTTCGATGCCGACGACAAGATCGGCGGCCAGTTCAACATCGCCAAACAGGTGCCGGGCAAGGAAGAGTTCTACGAGACCCTGCGCTACTTCGGTCGCCGTATCGAACAGACGGGCGTGACGCTAAAGCTGAACACCCGCGTCTCGGCGGATGACCTCAAGGGCTTTGACGATGTGGTTCTGGCCACCGGCATCGCGCCGCGTCGTCCAGAGATCGAAGGCGTCGATGGTCCGAATGTACTGGGATATCTGGACGTGCTGCGTGACAAAAAGCCGGTCGGCGAGAAGGTCGCTATCATTGGCGCCGGCGGCATCGGTTTCGATGTGGCCGAATACCTCGTTCACGAAGGCACCAGCCCGAGCCAAGACCTTGAACTGTTCAACACCGAATGGGGCGTGGACCGCTCCTACGCGACTGCTGGCGGTTTGAAACAGCCTGCCCCCCATGCCCCCGCCCGTCAGGTCACCCTGCTGCAGCGCAAGACTTCCAAGGTCGGTGCTGGCCTTGGCAAGACGACCGGCTGGATCCACCGCGCAGGTCTGGTCGCCAAGGGGGTGAACATGATCCCCGGCTGTACCTATGAGCGCATTGACGCCTCGGGCGTGCACATCTCGGTCGATGGCCAGCCGCAACTGATCGAAGCCGATACGGTGGTTATCTGCGCCGGTCAGGATCCGGAGCGTTCGCTGCACGCGGCGCTCACGGAGGCAGGCGCGTCGGTGCACCTGATCGGCGGTGCCGACGTCGCTGCGGAACTCGACGCCAAACGCGCCATCAACCAAGGCACGGTTCTGGCCGCCGCCATCTAAAGAAAAAGGGGAGGACACCATGCTGAGCCAAGAGACAACTCTGAACCCAAAAATCATCGAGACGCTGGAGCGCTGGCACGGCGTCGTCGAGAACAAGGACATGGAGACGCTGGCGGCCATCCTGCATCCGGACGCCGTCTTCCGCTCGCCCATGGCCTTTAAGGGCTATGAGAGCGCCGCAGCCGTCCTGCTGGTGCTCAGCAATGTGATCGAGGTGTTCGAGGACTTTACCTATCACCGCAGCTTTGCCGGAGCCGACGGTCAAAGCGTGGTCCTCGAGTTTTCGGCCAAGGTCGGTGACAAATCTCTGAAGGGGATCGACATGATCCAATTCGACGAGAACGGCCTGATCACCGACTTTGAAGTGATGGTACGTCCGTTCAACGGCCTACAGGCCTTGGGGGCCGCTATGGGGGCTCGCCTAGGGCATATGCTGCCCGCCTATAAGGCCAGCTGATTTTACAACTTTGGCGCGCGTCGTTAACGGAAACTAAACCATAAAAACTAAGTTAAACAGGAATTTGCGGGCAAATACTCAGTAATACTACCTAGCAACGTAACACGGGTATGTAACGTTTTAGGGGGCAACGTGCGCAGGTAATGCGTTTGATCCGGAGCACCCCCCATGCCCACTGCCGTCGTAAATCCCTTCTCTGTCCTTGCGAAACTCGTCCCTTTTGGCGCGCCCTCGAGCGCGGGCCAGACGGTGCAGGCCAATGGCGTCCTTGATGCCTTTGGCGCTGACCGTATCTTCCTGCGTGAAGCGGCCGGAAATATCACCGGCATGGTCCGGCAAGGGGCCGATCTGCTGGTTTATGGCCCTAATGGCGAAATCCTGACGGTCCAGAACTTCTATACCGGTGTCGAGGCCAAGCACCTGCTGTTGCTGGATGGCAATGGCGGCGTCGTTGCTATGGAGACCGCGGTCGTCTCCGACGGCCCGATGGGGCTGTATTCCACCCAAGTCGCGGAACCGGCCCCGTTTGAAAGCCTGACCAACAGCCCTGATGGACGCGAGGGCTCCAGCGGCGGCGGCGCGGCTGCAGTCGTCGGAGGGTTGATGGCCGCCGGTTTCGCGGCCGCACTTTCGCAGGAAAGTGACGCTCCGACGTTCGACAGTCCGTTACCCGACACAACGCCGCCTGCAGCGCCCACAGGGCTGACATTTGCGGCGAACGGCACAAGCCTTAGCGGTACCGCAGAGCCCGGCTCGACTGTCACGGTGCGAAATGCTGCCGGTGCTGTGATCGGCAGTGCCCAGGTCGGCAATGACGGTCGGTTCACCGTCACTCTCTCCCCCGCGCTCGTTAACTCCGAAACGGTATCGGTCACGGCCACTGATCCCGCCAACAACACTTCCACCCCGTCCAGCGCCACGGCCCCCGACCTGACCGCCCCTAACGCGGCGACGGATGTGGTCGTGGCAGCCGACGGCGAGACGGTTACCGGCAAGGGCGAAGCTTGGGCCACGGTCGAGATCAGGAACAGCCAGGACGCGGTTGTCGGCACCGGACAGGTTGGCGCGGACGGGACCTTCACCGTCACCCTCGAACCCTCCCAAGTTGACGGCAGCAGCGTCAGCGTTGTGCTGACCGACGCTGCAGGCAACGACTCCGCGCCGACGACGGCGGTGTCTCCGGACCTCACGGCACCGGATGCGCCGACCGATCTGCTGGTAGGAGCGGATGGTGACACCCTGTCGGGTCGCGGTGAAGCCGGAGCGGACGTCGAGGTGCGCGACGCTCAAAACGCGGTTATCGGTACGGGGCGCGTTAATCCGGATGGCACATTCAGCGTAACGCTTGATCCGGCCCAGACCGAGGGCGGGACCGTCAGCGTCGTTCTCAAGGATGCGGCTGGCAATACCTCTGCGCCGGCAACCGCTACCGCGCCCGATTTGGGTGTCGAGCCCGAGCCGCTGGGCACGCCCACTCTCGATATTCCCGAAGCGGCGGACGACATTGACGCGGTCGATCTCGATGACGGGATCGACGCCCGTGTCGGTCTGCCGAGCGGCACCAATGTGGGTGACACTATCGTCATCACACTGACCTCGAACGGGGTCTCGACCGACGTTACCCACGTCGTCATCGGTGATGATATTGCACTGGGCTATGCCAACATTAACCTCGGTGCCACCTATGCGGACGGCTTCTATTCCGTCGTGGCGATCCTGCGCACCGCTGACGGTCGCGACAGTCCCCCATCCACGCCGGTAACCTTCAACCTGTCGGGCGACGAGGGATCGTATGGCGGTACCCCGCTGGGTCGCCCCGACCTGACGATTGACGAGGCCGCAGACGGCGTGGACGCCGGTGAACTGGCCGATGGTATCGAGGCACGCGTCAGCCTGCCGCAAGGGGCCGACGTTGGTCAGACCATCACGGTCACCATGACGTCCGGCACCGACACCTATCAGGTCACCCACGTCATCATCGGTGACGACATTGCCCTCGGCTATGCGAGCATCAATCTGGGATCGACCTATCCTGACGGTGCCTATTCGGTGGTGGCGGTCATCACCGCACCGGACGGGCGTGTCAGCCCAGCCTCGACTGCGGTGACGTTCGACATTTCGACGACCGGCGGGATTACCATTGGCACCAATGAAGCCGAACTGAGCGAGATGATCCCCGATGTTGCCGTTACCGGGCAACTGGCCTTCTCGAACGCCGTCAATGGTCAGGTCACTCTCGGCCTCCCGGATGCTCAGGGCCTGACGTCGCAAGGCGAGGCCATCACCTGGCAGTTCGCAGCCGATGGCACGCTGCAAGGCATGGCAGGAACGCGCCTTGTTCTGTCTGTGAGCATGAGCGCGACCGGAGCCTATTCGCTCCAGATTCACAGCGGGATCGATCACCTTGATGCTGATGTGAAGGCTATCAATATTCCGGTCACCGTCACCGACGCATCGGGTTCCTCCACCGGTACCCTCGTGATCAATGTCGAGGACGGTGCGCCACTGAACGGCGGACCGATCACGCTCGCGCCTGCTGGTCCAACCACTCTAGCCGGCAGTCTGTTGGTGGATGTGGGTCTGGACGGCGGCACGCTGCAGAGCGTGACGGTCGATGGCGTGACCTTTACCCTTGAGGCTGAAGGTACTTTGGATGTTATCGGCACCTCCGATACCATCACCTCCTACGCGCTGGATCAAGGCAATCTGCTGCTGACAACCACGCGGGGCGAGACGGTTACCGTAAACCTCACGACGGGCGAATATAACGTTCTGGTCACGGGTATTACTCCCCCGCCATCCGTGCCGGGTACAGCACCGCTGGTCGATGTCGGTGGCAGTTCGGGACTGGGAAATGTTCTCCAGCTGAATCTGCTGGGCATTGTCGGTCTGTCCAAAGATCAGGCGATTACGGTCGCCGATGCCGACAATGACATCACCAGCCTGGAGTTGGAGTTCTCGGGACTGACCTTGCTCAGCGGTAGTCCGTTCCGTTGGGACGGCGCGCTGGCCGATGAACTGGGGTTGAGAGTCATCCCGGGCACGGGCCTGAACAGTGGTCGCATCACTATTTCCAGCACCACTACGGGCGGCACCATTGATGCATTCAAGCTGAATGAACTTCTGGGCACCCTGACGCTCAATCCGAGCATTCTGGGTGGACTGCTGCCCATCGATCTGTCGCTGTTCCAGAGCTTGACGGCGCGGGTCGTCGACGCACAGGGCCAAGAGGGTGACGCGATCGACTTCACCCTGATCGATGCGGGCGTGGCCAATAACCTGTTGAATGGTGTGCTGCCCAACGAGGTCCGCCAAGGCGACGACAATGCGAACACCTTGAACGGTCTGGACGTCAATCTGGGGCAGGGGCTCGATAACCGTATTTATGGTTATGGGGGCGACGATATCCTCAATGGCGCGCGCGGCAACGACCTGCTGCGCGGCGGCTCGGGCAATGACACCCTTAATGGCGGAGCCGGCAATGACATTCTGATCGGTGGTGCCGGCAACGACATTCTGACCGGCGGCGAAGGCAGCGATGTCTTCCGGTTCGAGCGGGGTGATATCGCGCTGGGCGTGGTGGAGACGGATGTGATCACCGACTTCAACGCCGCTGCACTGGCAAGTGGCGGAGATATCCTCGACCTGTCCGATATCCTGCTGGGTGAAGGCCGTATCGGCCAGAGCGCGGGCAATCTGACCAACTTCCTGCATTTTGTGCAGACGGCAGAGGGCACGGAAATCCACATCGCCTATCGCGGTGGTTTCAGCGGCGGTTACAACCCCCTGCTGGTGGACCACAAAATCCTGTTGGCCGGTGTGGATCTGGTCGGGGCAGGAGCCAGCGATCTGGGCATTATCTCCCGGCTGCTGCTGGACGGTAAACTGGTGGTCGACAGTGCAACCCAGCCGGCAGGTGCTCCGCCCGCCGCTGACCTGACGATCGAAGGAAGCTTCGTTGACGGGGATGGCGACGCCGGTCAGTCGACGGTGATCGTAAGCGACGATAACATCGGCAATCCGTCGGCCAATGGTGCACCCGCCCTCGGCGCGGAAGCGGCCCTTCTGCAGCCATTGCTTGGCGGGACGTTCGCCGACTATGACCTGGGCCAACAGGATCTGAGCGTCGCCGACCCCGACAACAATCTGGCGAAGGTGTCGCTGGAGTTCCGCTCCTTGGTGGGCGTGAGCCTCAGCCAGATTGCCTTCGGTTATGATGCAACCCTGGCCCATGCACTCGGTTACACGGTCAAACTGGTCCCGCTGGATGGTGTTCTGGGTGTCGTGCTGCCGGGTATCCGGTTGGAAGTCACCGCTGCCAACGGCCTTACGCTCGACAACGAGCAGATCAACCTCTTCCTGCGGACCGTGCACCTGACCAATGGTGACGGCGGCCTGTTCGATGAGTCCCTGCTCAGTCTGGGCGTATTGAACGCCACGACCCTGACGGCCACCGATGTCTGGGGCGCTTCTGCCAGCGACTCGCTTGGCAACCTGCTCACCGTCAATGCGCTGACCACACTGCTGGGTGGCGGCGGAGCAAGCTCGTTCTCCTATCTCGCCGAGTCCTTCGAGGTCGGCGATGAGGGTATCGATGTGCAGGCTCTACTCGGCGATCTGGAGGGCGCAGCCAATGATGCGTTCGACCTTGATGGCTCCGGTGACAGCTTCCGTTCGTTGGCCCACTCGGTGCTCGAAGATACCGAACAGGTGATCGGTGACGTAGGCGACAGTCTGGCACCGGCCCACACGGCCTTTGATCCGGCATTCGAACCCTTGCCCGACCTGGCTGTCCCGCAAGACTGGGGCACGCCGGTCGACGATCACCTTCAGACCCTGTGACGCAGGCGGCGGCACCCGTGCACGGGTGCCGCCGACCAGCACAAAGCTTTGCTACTCAATTCCATATTTCAGCGTTATCTAATTTCAATCTGAGTCGTTCGTATCTGCTGTGGGGGCATAAAGTGCAGGTTTCCAAGGTTTCCCTTTCGTGCAGCCTCGCCGTCGCTCTGTGTCTGGGTGCATTGGGGACCACTCAGGCTGTGGCACGCGATCCGGCGGGAGAGGCCGAAATGGCCGCCGCTGTCCGCGAGGCCCTGCGCCGCGATCCGGCAGCCCGCGCCTCTTTGGCCGAGGTCGAAGTCGCCGAGGTGGAGGGCGATATTGCGCGTAACGGCTATCTGCCCGCCATTAATGCCTCCGCAGGTCCGGAGTCTTCCGGCGTCGGTTATGACGTCAGCATTTCGCAAACCCTGTATGACTGGGGTCAAGTCCGCAGCAGCGTCGATCGCGCCGATGCGCTTACCGCGGAGCAACGCGCCAACTATCGCATCAAGCGGGATGATATCGCCCTTCAGACCGTCGAGCTTTGGCTGGATATCGCGCAGGGCCGCGCCCAACTTGATCTGGCGCGCGGGCACGTCGAACGCCTCACCCGACTTCAGTCCATGGCTCAGGAGCGGGTCGCGGGCCGGTTCTCCGATCAGGCAGAACTGGGCCGTGCCAGTCTGGCTCTGTCGACGGCACAGGCCACACGCGCACGCCTGAACGGGGACCTCGCCGAGGCCGAGAGCGCGTTTGAAGTCGTCGTCGGCTATCCCGCCACGCGGGTGCTGATCCCGGATCAACCGGCTTTCATGGCGCAGGTTGCTACAGAGCCTCAGTTGGAGGCCGCCATCACCGCTTCGCCGCTCTATAAACGTGCGGTCTATAATGCCGAAGCTGCCGATGCGGCCTATCGTAACTCGCGCTCCTCGGCGTTGCCGCGACTGGTGGTCGAGGGATCGGTTCAAAAGCGCGAGATCGGCGGGCGTCTGATTGACGATTCCTCCATTGGTTTGCGGCTTCGGATGTCGACCCAGCAGGGCCTGTCCGCCTTCCAGCGTCCGCGTCTGGAAGAGGCGCGCCGTGACGCCGCCCAACTGGGCACCGAAACGATCGCGCGCGAGTTGAAGCGCAAGGTCGCCTCCCTGCAGGTGAGCGACCGCGCACTGGACAGCCGTATCGATGCCTTGGCCGACCAAGTCAGCCAGTCGGACAGTGTGCGCACCACCTATGCCGAGCAATTCATCGTCGGCCGTCGCGACATTCAGGATCTGGTCCTGATGGAGAACGAGTATTTCGAGGCAGAGCGCCAGATCGTCGAACTGACGATTGAACGCCTCCGGACCCAGTATCGAGTGGCCGCCCAACTCGGCCTTCTGGCCGACAGCTTCGCTCCGGCAATGGAGCGTGCCAGCCGATGACACGTCCTCTTCCCCCGGAGGTTGATCCCCTAAGAGAAGGCCTTAGCCTGCTGGCCGCAGAGCTGGGATGCAAGGCGACCGCCGCCATGCTGGGGGACGGCTTGCCGTTGGAAGACGGACGGCTGCCGCTGGATCAGGTCCGGCGGGCCATGCGCCGCGCGGGTTTGTCGGCACGCGTCGTGCCTCTGGCGCTCGATGATGTGCCCGAAGATTTGTTCCCGACGCTGGTGCTCCTGAAGAACGGACGCAGTCTCGTCTTTGCCGGTCGCGATGGCGACAACGCCATCGTCCTCAGCGCCTTTACCGATGGGGGTGCCAGCCTCATCAGTATGGAGCGACTGCGCAGCGCCTATTCCGGCCAGATGGTCTTTGCCCGCCCCATATATCGCAGCGACGAGCGGGCCGGTGCCTATGCCCGCCCTGGCAAGCGCCACTGGCTGCGCGGTGCGGTGGCGGAGGCCTGGCCCAACTTTATCGAGGTCGGCGCGGCGGCCATCTTTGCCAACCTTCTGGCCGTCGCCACATCCTTGTTTGCGATGCAGGTCTATGACCGCGTTGTCCCCACCTCAAACTTCCCCACCCTGTGGGTGCTGGCGTCCGGTGCCATTATCGCCATTCTGCTGGAGTTGTTGCTGCGCCAGTTGCGGGCCCATCTGCTAGAAGCGACGGGCAAGTCACTGGATCTGAAACTCTCGTCCCGCCTGTTTGAACAGGTGATGGCGGTGCGTCTTTCGGCCAAGCCGGGATCGACGGGAGCCTTCGCCAGTCAGGTCAAAGAGTTTGAGTCCGTGCGCGAATTCTTCACGGCCTCGACGGTCGCGGCGATTTCGGATGCGCCCTTCATCCTGCTGTTCATCGGCGTGATCGCTGTTCTGGGTGGGCCGGTGGCGTTCGCCCCTGCCGCAGCCGTCATTCTGATGATCGTGCCGGCCTGGCTGATGCAGGCAAAGCTTGCTGAACTATCGCGCGAGAACCTGCGCGAGGGCGCGGTGAAACACGGTCTCCTGCTGGAGACGGTCGATAACCTCGAAGGCCTGAAGGCCGCGCGCGGCGAGGGGCGTAATCTGCGCCAGTGGGACTTGATGTCGGCCACGTTGGCCTCGTCCGGCCTCAAGAGCCGCAGTCTGTCGACAGCCCTTTCCTCTATCGGCTCCAGCGTTCAGCAACTGGCCTATATCGGCGCGGTGGTGATCGGCGTCTATCAGATCGCGGGTGGCCAGATGACCATGGGCGCGCTGGTGGCATGCTCGCTGTTGGTGTCGCGTGCTGTGGCCCCTACCAACCAGTTCGTCGGCATTATGTCGCGCTGGCAGTATATCAAGGTTGCGCTCGAGGGGCTGGACCAGTTGATGGCCGCCCCCGTAGAGCGCCCCGAGGACCGAAGCTTTACGCGCAAGACCGACATTCGAGGGCATTTCCGCATGGAAAACGTCGAAGTCCGGTTTGATCCGGAAGCCGCGCCTGTCCTGGATATAAACCAGCTCGAGATCATGCCCGGCGAGCGGGTGGCGTTGATCGGTAATAATGGTGCAGGCAAGTCCACCTTGCTGAGAGTGCTGTCGGGGTTAGGCGACGTTACGGCAGGCCGTGTCCTGCTGGACGATATCAGCCTGACCCAGATCGATCCTGCCGACCGCAGGCAAGCCATTGGATACCTTCCCCAAGATGCGGTGCTGTTCCACGGCACCTTGCGGGATAATCTGACGCTTGATGGTGCGCGTCACTCCGATCAGGACTTGCTGGATGCGCTGGATGCGGTGGGACTAGGCGTCTATGTGCGCGCTCACCCGCAAGGGCTGGACCTGCCGCTTGTCGGACGCAACAGCGTCTCGGGCGGCCAGCGTCAGGCCATTGGTCTGGCGCGAGTGATCCTGCAGGACCCGCGCATCGTCCTGATGGATGAGCCGACCGCGGCCTTTGACCAGAATAACGAAAACCGCCTGCTCGGCTTCCTTGCCCATTGGCTCGAAGGGCGGACGGTTTTCATCGCCACTCATCGCCGCTCTGTCCTGACGCTGACGAACCGCATGGTGGCCCTGTCCAACGGCCGCGTCGTGGGCTCGGGGCCAACCACGGGTGCCAGCATAGGGGAGGCCCGTGCCGCCAATGGCTAGGAACGCCGCCGTCACCCGTCAGCTTCGCCGCGCGCTTGCCGACACGCGTGAGGGCGAGGCCCACCCGCTGGCTCGCCCCATATTGTGGGCCTGTGTCGGTGTGGTCTTTGCCTTTGTCGTCTGGTCGTCGTGGGCCACGGTGGACGAGGTGGTCCGCGGCGAAGGCAAGATCGTTCCCAACAGCCGCGTTCAGGTGATTCAAAGCCTTGAGGGCGGAATCCTGCGCGACCTGCTGGTACGCGAGGGACAGGTCGTCGACGCGGGCCAGGTTCTGGCCAAGCTGGACGATACCCGCTTCAACACGGCGGCCGGAGAAACGGCGGCACAGGTCAACGCTCTGACGGCCGCTATTGCACGTCTGGAAGCCGAGGTACTGGGCCAGACCGAGATCAACTTCCCCTCGTCGATACCGGCCAACGATCCGGTGATTACGTCCGAGCGGGCGTTGTTCCGCGCCCGTCGGCAGAACCTGAATGCCACGCTGGCCGCCCTGTCGTCGGAAACCGGCTATGCCCAACAGCAGTTGTCGCTGGTCAAACCGCTGGCCCAGCGCGGCGTGGTGTCCGAGGTGGAGTCTCTCAGACTGGGTAAGGACATTGCCGCCCTGACCGGACGCCAGACCGAGGTACGCAACACCTATATGCAGGAAGCGTATTCGGAGCTGGCGGCCAAGAAGGCGGAACTGGCGGCCCAGACCCAGATCTTGAATCAGAGACGCGACCAGCTTGACAGGACCGAACTGGTCGCACCGGTCAAGGCGCGGGTGAACGAGATCATGATCACCACGCGCGGGGGGGTGGTTCAGCCGGGTCAGGCGATCATGCAACTGACCCCCGTAGAGGACCAACTCTTGGTCGAGGTGAAGATCCAGCCGCGCGACGTGGCGTTCCTACGAGAGGGCATGCCTGCGCGGGTGAAGATCACCGCCTACGACTATACCGTCTATGGCGACCTGCCCGGCAGCGTCGAACAGATCAGCGAAGACACGATCGAAGAGGACACGCCACGCGGCAAAATGGCGTTCTACAGCGTGCTGATCCGGACGGACCGGGCATGGCTGGAGAAGAATGGCCGTCGCCTCCCCATCCGTCCCGGCATGGTGGCCCAGGTGGATGTGCAATCGGGTGAGCGCACCGTCCTGTCCTATCTGCTGAAGCCGCTTCTGAAGGCGAGGCTGACATGAGCGCGCCGCCCTATGCCTTGGCTCTGGAGGCCTACCCCGAGGGGCAGCGCATTCTGATCCGTGACTGGTCGCAACATGCGATGGGATCGCTGGAGACGTGGGACGAGGGCTTGTTGGCGGCACTGTCGAATCTACTCCCTCTTCCGCTGCCGGCGGCTATTCTTTGGGGCAGCGCAGGGCGGCTGTTTTTCAACGGGGCGTTTGAAAAAGCATTTCCCGATCGACGACTAGTGCAGGGGCAGGCGGTCGGAGAAATCTCCGATCCTCTGTGGAAGGCCTTGATCCGCCATCAGGCAGGCGCCGGTGAGACCATGATCCCCATCAACGGCACGCCCGAATGGTGGCAGGTGATGCAATCGCCCCTCAGCGACCGCGATGGCCAGATCAAGGGGCGGCTCAATCTGCTGGTAAACATCTCGGCCCGTAAACTGGCCGAGCAGGCTGTGAAGGCCAGCGAGGAAACCCTGCTCACGCTGATGGACCAGCGGCCGCGCTTCCTCTGGCGAAGTGATCCCAGTGGCCGACCCGTCTGGATCAACCGTCTCGGACGACAGTTCCTTGGCATCGAACGCTTGGAGACGGTTGAACCTGCCAAGCTGATGCTGGCACCCGATCTGGCTGTGATGGTGGCGGAAATGCACGAACACACCAGCCGCCGCCAAGCCTTCGAAATGCAGGTGCGAGTGCGCACCAAAGACCAGACGACCCGTTGGTGCCTGTTGCACTTTACGCCCCTGACCGATGCCAAGGGGCGCATCCATGCATGGTCGGGCACGGGCACCGATATCCACCATTGGCACGAAGCGGCGACTGCGGCTTCCACTTTCCTGACCGAGCGCGGTGCCGAACGCAGCCCGGTCGACCGATACGGACGCGAACAGTTTGGATGGATCGTCGACGTCGAGACCGGACGGGTGCGCGCTCTGAACCCCCAAGCGGGCGACGACTGGGGCCTACCCCGAGACGGTCCGCCCGAACTGTGGGCGGACTGGTTGATGCATCTGGCACCGGAACAGCGAGAGCGGGCGGACGATGCTTTGGGGCGTGCGGTCGAAGGGCTTCCGCTAGAGGATGTCTGGACCTTCACCACTGCCGCAGGGGTGGAGCGTCACGTCCATATGATGAGTTTCGCCATTCCCGATGCCGATGGCGTGGTCCGGCAGATCGGCGGCGTCTTCTCGCTCCTTCAACGCCGCATGGAACAGCGGGTCTATCTGATCAATCTGGCGGGAAAGGTAGATCAGGGCTATTTCGCCAAGGAACGCGCCCTAGCCACGCTAGAAGTCCGGGTGCGCCGCTTCGACAGCTTTGAAGCCTTCGCCGTGGTACAGCAGGACCTGCGGCGCGGACTTATTGTCATTCGGGCCGAGCGGGCTTGCGCAGCGTTGAAGACGGCCCTGCCCATGCTGTCCCAGAACCGCGAGCGTTTCCCGTGGCTGGTGCTTGCCCAGCAGCAGGTCAGCATGGCCGATATCGTGGATATGATGCGCCATGGCGCGACCACCGTCCTTTCGGCCAAGACGGATCGAGCAGAGATTCGCGCGGCGATCCGTGCGGCCCTGCCGCCGCGTGATCCGATCGCACAGGTGCCGGTTGAACAGATCGACCGTCTCGAAAGCCTGTCATTGCGCGAGAGGCAGGTGCTGGACGGCCTGTTGGCAGGCGGCACCAACAAGGTCATCGCCGCCAATCTGAATCTCAGCCCCAGAACCGTCGAAACCCATCGCGCCCACCTGATGGACCGGTTGGGTGCAAGGTCACTTGCAGACCTTATGAGGATCGTCGGCCCGCAGTATCTGGCCATCCACGCCAAGCGGGCAGGCTGACCCCGCGACCAAGTCGCTTGCAGTGACTGATTGTCGGGGAAACCCATGGTGCCGGTGGTCGGACTCGAACCGACACTCCTTGCGGAACCGGATTTTGAGTCCGGCGCGTCTACCAATTCCACCACACCGGCACGGTCTGGGAAGGAGGCGCAATCTAGCGATGCGCGGGCATTGGTCAATCCGCTTTGAGAAAGAAAAACGCCGCCCCGAAGGAGCGGCGCTTGACGGTGTGATTATACCGGCGAAACCGTCTGTTCGATGGTGCCGAAAATGCTGTGATGTTTGTCATCCAGCATCTCGATGCGGACCACGTCGCCGTGCTTGAGGAAGCCGGTCTGGGCCGCCCCTTGCTGGATGGTCTCGACCATGCGGACTTCGGCGATGCAGCTATAACCCAGACCACCCTCGGCGACCGGACGACCCGGACCACCGTCGGCGTCCTTATTGGATACCGTACCCGAACCGATGATCGTACCGGCGCACAGGGCGCGGGTCTTGGCCAGATGCGCGATCAGGGTGCCGAAGTCGAAGGTCATGTCGACGCCCGCATCGGCCTTGCCGAACGGCTGGTCGTTGATGCTGACAAGCAGCGGGCCGTGCAATTTGCCGTCCTTGAAGCGGTCGCCCAAAGCGTCCGGTGTCACGAATACAGGCGACAGGGCGCTGGCAGGCTTGGACTGAACAAAGCCGAACCCCTTGGCCAGTTCGCCGGGGATCAGGTTGCGCAGCGACACGTCGTTGACGAGGCCGACGAGGCGGATGGCTGACAGGGCCTCCTCGCGGCTGGCACCCAGCGGAACGTCGCCGGTCACCACGACGATTTCGGCTTCCAGATCACAGCCCCACGCTTCGTCCTTGAGAGGGATCGCATCACGCGGGCCGAGGAAACCGTCAGAGCCGCCCTGATACATCAGCGGGTCGGTCCAGAAGGTCGCGGGCATTTCCGCGTTTCGCGCTTTGCGGACCAGTTCGACGTGGTTCACATAAGCCGAACCGTCCGCCCACTGATAGGCGCGGGGCAGAGGGGCGGCCGCTTCGCGCTCGTGGAAGCGACCACGCGGTACGGCTTCGTGCTCAAGGCTCTCGGCCAAGGTGCGCAGCAGAGGCTCGCAACGATCCCAGTCATCCAGAGCAGCCTGAAGAGTGGGGGCGATCAGGAAGGCGTCCGTGTACCAGTTCAGGTCATCGGAAACGACAACGAGGCGGCCATCGCGGCCATGCTTGAGCGATGCGAGTTTCATGGAACAAAGCTAGTCGTAAATGCTGATTTCGCAAACGGATTCTGTCGCCCGTTTGCGAAATCCGGCAATACTGTCCAGCTTGTTCAGTTGATAGGGGCTGAAATCACAGCGCGGGCTTCGGCACCGGTCTGCAATGCAGGATCGCGGACCTCGACCTCGACGACGATGGCGCTGCCTTCGATGCCGTTATCCCAGAGGTATCGGCGTTCGACCTCGACCTCGCGACCGGACGGAGCCATGGCCTCATAGGTGTCGCCCCAGGGGGTGATCTTCTTCATCTCGACGAAGTGGAGACCGCAGGCGGCGTCCAGTTCTTCGAGAGCCATTTCGGACAGTTCGTTTTCGTGGGCCATCGGGGTCATTTCGGTTTCAAAGAGGGCTGCAGATAGGCCCTCCCGCGAAGGAGGGCCAGTGGGCAGCCGACTATTGGCGAACGCTCGGGGCTTCTTCGTCTGCGTAGATTGCCACGCGGGCGGCCGAAGTGCTGGAGACGGTACCGCGGTACATGCCCGATGTGTTCATCGAGAAGGCGACCGTGCCGTCGGGGGCCACCGCGATGACGCCGCCGTCCCCACCCAGACGGCCAACTTCGGTGATTTCCGCATCGCTGGCCTGCTGCAGGGTCTGGCCGCTGGCCGTGCCGTGACAGATGTCGCGGGCGACCGTGGCGCGGATGAAATACTCGCCTGCACCCGTCGCCGACACGGCGCACCCCTCAGCGTTGGACGCATAGGTACCGGCACCGATAACCGGCACATCGCCCACGCGGCCCCAGCGTTTGGCGGTCATGCCGCCGGTAGAGGTGGCGGCGGCAATACGCCCCTGCTGGTCCAGAGCGACGGCACCAACCGTACCGAATTTGCGCTCGTCCAGCGGCGCATCGTTCAGGTTGAACGCCAGAGGTGCCGAAGGTCCGGTGGTGACAGGCTCCGGAGGTGCACCGCGCGGACGGGCCGGCAAGGGCGAGCCCGCATCACGCAAAGCCTTGAGCAGGGCCTGCCAACGGCTCTCGGTGAAGAAATAGGAGGGATCGACTTTTTCCAGACCGACGGAATCGCCGAACACCTCGGCACCTTCCCCGATCAGCATGACGTGGGGCGAACGTTCCAACACCGCGCGCGCAGCACGAACCGGATTGCGCGTGCGTGTCAGGCCAGCAACCGCGGCAGCATTCAGATTGGTGCCGTCCATGATGGCGGCATCCATCTCGTTGCGACCGTCGGAGGTGAAGACCGCACCCTTGCCGGCGTTGAACAACGGATTGTCTTCCAGCACTTTCACGCTGGCTTCGACAGCATCGAGGGCCGATCCACCCGCGGCCAGAACGGCCTGCCCGGCGTCCAGGGCCTGTTGCAGCCCCTGGCGATACAGCGCGTCACGCTCGGGGCTCAGTTGCGCACGCTCGATCACGCCTGCGCCGCCGTGGATGGCCAGTGCCCAACGACTTTCGCTCGCAGCATCATTGGCCATAACAGGCGTGGCCATCAGACCAAGGCCGAGGCCGAGCACAGCGCTTACGACAGACAGTTTCATCCAAAATCCCTCCGTTACCCAGCTAAGCCAGATACGGTGGGAGGGCTGGTTTGTCACCCGCCCTGAGCGATCTCGGACTGGAACTTGGTGCGCACGCGGTACCAGATGCGAAAGCCGATGAAGGGCAGGATGGCGCAGACGAGAGCCACGCACAGCACGGCCCAGAAGCCGCCCTGAATAGCGCGGACGCCAACAAACCAGGCACCCATCATAGCTGTCAGCGGGCTGAGCCAGGGAAGCCAGCGCGGCGTCTGAATGGGCATGGCGAGACTCGACAGCAAAGGTTGGAGATTTCGAGGACGCTTGAACACGGACGCAACCAGACTGGCGGATACTAACAACGTGACGCGCGGGCGGCGCGAAAACGTCGAGCAAAAGCTATGCTGTATAAGGTTAAAGGACAAGATGGTCATACAGCCGCAGTTGGAGGCTCATGCCTCGCGTTTGGGATCACAGGTTGCTAGGGTCGACCTCTTCGCTGCCAAGCCGAGATGAAGATGCTGCGTAAGCTTTATGATTGGGTCTTTTCACTGGCCCGCCATCGCCGTGCCACACCGGCGCTCGCAGCGGTGTCTTTCGCTGAAAGCTCTTTCTTTCCCATCCCTCCGGATGTGATGTTGGCCCCAATGGTTCTGGCCAAACCGGAGCGGGCCTATTTCTATGCGACGGTCTGTACCGTGGCCTCGGTGCTTGGCGGACTGCTCGGCTATCTGATCGGCCATTTCCTCGAGCCCGTGGGCATGTGGATGTTGGCCACCATGGGAAAGGCCGAGGCGTTCGAGACGTCTAAAGCCATGTTCCAGCAGCATGGCGCGTGGGTGATCCTGATCAAGGGACTGACGCCGATTCCGTTCAAGCTGATCACCATTTCGGCGGGCATCTTCAAGTTCAATCTGGCGCTGTTCATTGCCCTGTGCGTCTTGACGCGGGGGATGCGCTTCTTCCTGGTGGCATTTGTGCTCAAACGCTGGGGCGAGCCCATGCTGGCCATCGTGGAAAAGCGTTTGGCCCTGTTTACCGTGCTGCTGATCGTACTGCTTGTGGGCGGTCTTCTGGCTGTGAAGTTCGTCCATTAAAGAGCGCTGATGACGGGCACCCAATAGGCGGCTAAGACTGCCCGCTATGAAGGCTCTCTATTCCAATCTGAAACGCTGGTGGACGCTCGTCGCGTTTTTGGTTTCCGGTGCCATGCTGGGTACTGCGCATGCGTTCGAGCGTTTTGGCGGGCTGGACCCCTGTAATCTTTGCCTGAAGCAGCGCGAGGTTTACTGGGCGGCTCTGGTTGTGTCGGGTGCGGCGACCCTGTGGCACCTCATCAGCCGTTCGCGCCGCGGCACTCCGCGCCTTGCGGCTTTCGTGCTGGCGCTGGTGTTCATCACCGGTGCCATCACCGCAGGCTATCATGCGGGCGGAGAGCTGAAATGGTGGGCGCTTCCGGCCACCTGTTCTGCCGGTAATCCGCTGGACGTGGATTTCGGCAATCTGGCCGGTATTCTCGACGGATCGGTCGAGGTGGCTCCGATCACGGGATGCGGCGATATCGCGTGGAGCTTCCTTGGTCTGTCGATGGCGGCGTGGAACTTTGTGGTTTCGATGGCGCTGGTTGTTATGAGCCTGTTGGCGGCGAAGCGTCCTAAAGACGCCCGCGCCCCGCGTAAGTAGGATCCGGATATGACCGACACTCCGCAAAATGTTGCCGAAGCCCGCCGCGTGCCCTTGCCACGTCCAGGTGCCGGTGCCGACAAGCGTCGCATGGCCGAGATCCTGCGGGTCGATCACGCCGGTGAGTTTGCCGCCGTCAACATCTACCGCGCCCAGCGCGCCATCCTTGGTGACCGCGCCGGCAAGGAGAAAATTTCAGGCGATCTGGTCGAGATGGAAGGGCACGAACAGGTCCACCTCGACCGCTTCAACGCCCTTTTGAACGAGCATCAGGTCCGTCCGACCGCCATGATCCCGGTGTGGAAGGTAGCTGCGACGGTTCTGGGTGCGGGTACGGCTCTGCTCGGCGAGAAGGCCGCCCACGCCTGCACCGAAGCGGTGGAGAGCGTGATCGAAAAACACTACGCTGACCAGATTGCCGAGATTAAAGAACGCGATCCGGAACTGGCTGCCGAACTAACGCAGTTTCGCGACGAAGAGTTGATGCACCACGACCATGCGATTGCCCACGGCAGCCGCGAGGCACCGGCCTATCGCCTGCTGAGCAGCGTCATCAAGATCGGCTGCAAGGCTGCGATCAAGATCAGCGAGCGCGTTTAACGGCTGATATCAAACGCCAGCATCAGCGTGCGCTGTAGCGGGTTCTCATTATCGTCCGACAGGATGTAGAGGCGGGTTTTCCCGCCTCTTTTTGTTGCAGCGATGCCTTCGAAATTATCGGTCGTGCCCGGCAGTTTTAGTTCGACCATGACCGGACCAAGCGTGCCATCCTCTGCCATGTGGCGCACACGCGCGCGGGCATCCAGCGGTGGCGCATACGAGCGCTGAACCACCCAATAGCCATCCCCCGATGGATCACGGTCCATACCGGTAATGCGATATTGGCTGTCCTTGAGCGGTTCGGCCGGCGGCAGTTGTACGAGGGTGCAGGTGACGCGCGTGCAGTCCCATATTCCGCCATCCTCGCCCGCGACGCGCCACTGGATATTGTCGCCTGCGGCGAGGGCTTCCATGCCGCCATTCTCGTTGAACGGCCATACCGGACGCGGCGCGCTGACAGGAAGGCGCGGGGCATCCAGCGGACCATAGTTCCAGATGCGGTGATCCCGTTCAAAGCTGACCAGAACCTCGCCATTGGGCAGCACGGCCAGACCTTCCGCATCGCCATCGACCTTTTCGGTAATGGGTGAACCGTCCGTCAGCGACAGTCGGCGGCTGCGGAACTGGTCCAAGCCAATCAACTTGCCCCCATCGTCCAGCTTGATCTGGCCGAGGATCAGATCGCCTGCATCCGAGACCGTCACGAAGCCGTCCTCGCCCACCAGCTTCAGGTCTGACAGGCTACGCAAAGGCGACAGGGTTGGCGTCAGCAGTTGCACCCCGCCCACGAACGTTACGCCGTCGGCCAGAACCGAGCCGCCAATGCCAAGCCCCACCGTGCGGGTGCTGGCGGGCTGGGCCGTCCACGAAGCCGTCGAAGAACTATCAGTCCACGGCTGCGAGGTGATCGCGGCGCTGGCGCAGGCGGCCAGCGTCAGGCAGGCGAGGGCGGACAGATAGAGTTTGCGGTTCATGCTGCTTTGCGTCGGCGGGTCTGGGCGCTGGCGGGATTGGCGTCGAACAGTTCGGCCAGTTTTTCGGTCATCGCACCGGCCAGTTGTTCCACGTCACTGATGGTCAGGGCGCGGCTGTACCAGCGGGTGACGTCGTGGCCGATCCCGATAGCAAGCAACTCCACCGAAGAGGTGTTCTCGATCTCGGCAATGACCTGACGCAGATGTTTGTCGAGGTACAGGGCGGCATTGGCGCTCTGGGTCGAGTCATCGACGGGCGAGCCGTCCGAGATCACCATCAGGATGCGGCGTTGCTCGCTGCGGGCCAGCAGGCGGTTATGCGCCCATTGCAGGGCCTCGCCGTCGATGTTCTCCTTCAGCAGCCCCTCGCGCATCATCAGGCCAAGGTTCTTCTTGGCACGGCGCCATGGGGCATCACCGGCCTTGTAGATGATGTGGCGCAGGTCGTTCAGGCGGCCCGGATTGGCGGGTTTGCCGGCATTGATCCATGCCTCGCGGCTCTGTCCGCCCTTCCATGCCCGGGTGGTAAAGCCGAGGATTTCCACCTTCACGCCGCAACGCTCAAGCGTGCGGGCGAGAATATCGGCGCAGACGGCGGCGACCATGATCGGGCGACCACGCATCGAGCCGGAGTTGTCCAGCAACAGGGTCACGACCGTATCGCGGAAGGCGCTTTCGCTTTCCATCTTGAACGACAGCGGGCTGCTGGGGTCGGTGATGACGCGGGTCAGGCGCGCCGTATCCAGCATGCCTTCCTCGAGATCGAACATCCACGAGCGGTTTTGCTGTGCCATCAGGCGGCGTTGCAGCTTGTTGGCGAGCCGCGAGACGACGCTGCCGAGCGAGGTGAGTTGCTGGTCCAGCATGGCCCGCAGACGATCCAGCTCCATCGGGTCGCACAGGTCCGCAGCGTCGACCACCTCGTCGAACGCTGTGGTGAAGGCGTGGTAGAAATCGACCTTGCGGCCGTCATCCTGCGACTCGTTGCGGTTGGGCTGCGCGCCCTCGCTCAGTTCGGGATCTTCGTCGCCCGGCTCGCCCTCGGCATCGGCAGGACGGCCATCAGGGCGGGTTTGTCGCTCTTCTTCGGCCGTTTGCTCGTCGGCACTGCCTTCCAGCGACTGTCCGCCTTCGGCCTCGCCGTCTTCCTCTTCTTCGTCTTCCTCGGGCGTGTCCTGCTGGGCCTCGTCCGGCTCGTCCTCGCCTTCGTCCTCGGAGTTGTCAGGCGTGTCGGCCGAACCTGCCTCCAAGTCGAGGGCGCGGAGCAAATCGTTCAGGCGACTGGAAAACAGTTTCTGGTCATCAGCAGCAGCGGCAAGGGCGTCGAACTGATCGCCCGCGCGGGCTTCCAGATCGTCGCGCACCTTGTCGAGCATAGCCCCGAGCGCATCGGGGGCGCGGGCCTGCATAATCCGCTCGCGCACCAAAAGGGCGGCGGCCTCGCTCAAGGGAATGCGGTCAGCCTCGGCCCGCAGTGCGCCTGTGCGTTCCAGCCGCGAAGTCAGGGCAGCCCGAAGGTTCGCCCGAACGCCCGCCAGTTTGCGCGCACCGATGGTTTCGACACGCGCCTGTTCGATGGCGTCGAACACCTCGGCGGCGGTGCGGTCCAGCGGTCGCGCCTTGGCGTCGATGGTGGGGTCGTGGTTGGCCAGTTTCAGCGCCAGACGGTCGGCCTGACCGCGCGCCGAGGCACCCTCGTTAGAGGATGGATCGCGCGGCGGATGGGGCAGGGTCAGGACATTGCCGACCAGCTTTGGCCCGTCAGAGGCAAAGTGAACTTCCAGCTCGGGATGTTCGGCAAGCGCCCGCGCGGCATGCGCCAAGGCGCGCTTAAATGTTTCCTGCGGTGTCTCTGGTCCGGCCATGCGCCATACATAGACGATGCCGCGCGCGGGAGAAGAGGCAAACGCTGTTTGTCCGACCTTCGCCCGAAGCCGGTCCTATTTCAGGCGGACGTTCAGGCCGTTGCCCGCAGACTGCACCACCTCAAAACGTTTGGAGGCCTTGATGAGCGAGGACAGCTTGGCGAAGCCATAGCTGCGGTGGTCGAAGTCGGGATAGGCGTTTCGCATGCGGTTGCCGATCAGGCCTAAGGCCACCCATCCGTCGCCGTCGTCATCGGCATCATGCATGACCTTGATGATCAGGTCTTCGGCAGCCTTGAGCGGGCGACGGGCGGGTTTGTCTGCAGATGGCGCAGGCTCTGTCTCTGCCCCCTCAAGTGGCTCCATCAGGTTTTCGAGATAGATGAAACGGGTGCAGGCCTGACGGAAACTCTCGGGGGTCTTCTGCTCGCCAAAGCCGTAAACCGGATAGCCCTGCTCGCGGATGCGGGCGGCGAGACGGGTGAAGTCGCTGTCGGACGACACGAGACAAAAACCGTCAAACCGTCCTGAATGCATCAGGTCCATCGCATCAATGACCAGAGCAATATCACCGGAGTTCTTGCCTTTGGTGTTCTGGAAATTCTGCTGCCACTGGAGCGCCCATTGCGGCAGGATCGACACCCAGTTGCGCAGGGCGGGGCTGGCCGCATCGCCATAGATGCGCCGTGCGGACGCTTCGCCTAGAGAAGCGATCTCGGCAAACAGGCCATCGGCGACCTTGGACGAGGCGTTCTCGGCATCAATCAGGACGGCAAGTCGCATCGGGCGGGTGTAGGGGATACGGGCGTCGTTCATACGCCGACAGTAATCACGCCACACATAACGATGAAATAGAAAAGGGGCCGACCTTTCGGTCGACCCCCTTGAATGCTTAGCGAAGGTGCAGGGTTTACTGGACTTCGCGAACCTCTACCGGAATGCCGAGGCTTTCCAGTTGCGGCTTCACCTTTTCAGCATCGCCAACCACGACCCAGACGAATTTGGACGGGTCGAGCAGGCGACGAACCGCAGCGTCCATCTGTGCTGCGGTGGTGCTGTTGGTGCGCTGTGCGATCGTTTCCTGATAGTTGTCAGGACGGCCGTACAGGTCGTTGCTACGGAGGGCACCGAGGATCGAACCGGCGGTTTCGATCGAGCCCGGCAGGGAGCGCGTTTCGCCCAGAATGGTGCGCTGGTGCTCCTCGGCCTTCACGCCTTCCGCAGTCAGGAAGTTGTTATACTGGTGCATCAGCGCCTGAATGGACTCGCCCGTGCGGTCGGCCTGAACCGGCGCAACGATGGTGTAGGGCGAAGCCCCTTCGTACGGGTTGAACATACCCCGCACGCCATAGGACCAGCCCTTGGTCTCGCGCAGGTCGGCGTTGATGCGGCTCAGGAAGTCGGTGCCGACAACCGTATTACCGAGGTTGAACGCCAGATTGTCGTCCTTGCCGGTAACCGCCAGGACCTTGCCGCCATAGATGATCGATTGCGGCGATTGCGGGCGGTTGATCAGTACGATCTTGCCTTCGCCTTGCGGAATGCTGGCCGGGAAGGCCTTGTTGCCCTTCGGAGCCGATGGCGCAGTCCAGTCACCGAATGCGGCGTTCAGTTGTGCGGTGATTTCCGACAACGGCAGATCCGACACGACGAACAGCTTGGCATTGTCAGGACGGATCCATTGCTGGTGCTGCTGGACCAGATCGTCACGGGTGACGGCAGTTACACCGGCCTCGGTGCCCGAGCCCGGACGGGCGTAGGGGTGGCCTTCGCCGTAGATCAGCGGGGTGAAAGCACGCGATGCGATGGCTTGCGGCTGGGTCTTTTCGCTGGCCAGACGGGCCAGACGCTGGGCGCGCAGACGCTCGACCTCGCTCGGGGCGAAGGCCGGATTGCGAACAACATCCGACAGCAGCGTTAGCGACGGGGCCAGATTGGTGCTGATGGTCGACAGGCTGGCGACCGAGCGGTCCATGCTGTTGCTGACGCTGACCGATGCGCCCAGACGCTCCTGTGCCTCGGCCAGTGCCTTGGAGTCGCGGGTGGTCGTGCCTTCCTGCATGACGTCGGTCATCAGGGTCAGGGCACCGGGCTTCTCTGCGCTGTCGGCCGAGATACCGGCGTTGAACTCCAGCGACAGACGCGTAACCGGCACGCTCGAAACCTGCGCATAGACGACTTCAATGCCGTTCGACAGCGTGGCGCGCTGAACATCGGGGAAGTCCAGATTCTTCACTTCGCCGATCTGCGGGGCCGGATCACGCGCAACGCGCTGGATTTCGGCGGCCGGCGTCGGGGTGGCACCCGACGGAGCGGCTGCCGCCTCGGTATAGGCTTCGCGTTCACCCGGCAGAATGATCTGGTTGTAAACCGGACGGGTCAGCCAACGTTGCATCGCATCTCGCACCTGCTGCGGCGTGACCGCGGCCAGGCGCTGAAGCTCGGTTTTGTAATAGTCCGGATCGTTGGCGTACAACTGGCCCTCGGCCAGAGTGGAGGCCTTGCCGTTGGTCTGTTCCAGACCCTGAATGCGGCGCGAAACAGTTTGGGTGACAACACGGTCGATCTCGTCCTGCGTCGGACCTTCGGTCATCAGGCGCTGGAACTCTTCGTCGATGCGCTTGGCAACGGCTTCGTGATCCTGACCCGGTTTGACCGTGGCCGAATAGGAGAACATGCCCACGCGCTGGAAGGCTTGATTGCTGGCCGAGACGCCCGATGCGGTCTGGTCGCCACGCACCAGAGCATTGTCCAGACGCGAGCTGCTGAGGCCGCCCAGGACCGAGGCGGCCACCGTCAGCGGCGCGGCGTCGGCATCAAGCATGCCTGGAACAGCCCAGTAGCGCGAGACACGGGCTTGGGCCACGCGGTCATGCAGGGTCTGGGTCACCGGTGCAGCCAGCGTTGGTACGTCGGCTTCCTTCGACGTGTTCACCGGACCGGCAGCGATGTGGCCGAAGTATTTGTTCGTGAGGGTACGGGCCTGCGCTTCGTCGACGTCACCGGCCAGAACGATGATGGCGTTGTTCGGGCCGTAGTTGTTGATGAACCACTGGCGCACCGTTTCCATGCTGGCGGCATCAAGGTCGGCCATCGAGCCGATGGTCGAGTGACGGTACGGGTGCCCTTCAGGGAAGAGGTTTTCGAGAACCGAATAATAGGACAGGCCGTAAGGCTGGTTGTCGCCCTGACGTTTTTCGTTCTGGACGACGCCGCGCTGCAGGTCGAGCACCTCCTGGCTCACCTGACCCAGCAGGTGACCCATGCGGTCCGATTCAAGATACAGCGTGTATTCCAGAGCAGGGGTCGGCACCGTCTGGAAGTAGTTGGTGCGGTCAAACCAGGTCGTACCGTTCAGCGCGGTAGCACCTGCGGCCTGTACGGCCTGAATGTGCGATTTCGGGCTGTTTTCCGAACCGCCGAACATCAGGTGCTCGAACAGGTGGGCAAAGCCGGTGGAGCCCTTCGGCTCGTCCTTGGAGCCGACGTTGTACCAGACGCTGACCGCCACCACGGGCGCCTTGCGGTCTTCATGCACGATTACCGTCAGACCGTTATCCAGTTGGAAGCGCTTCCACGGAATATCGACACGGGCCAGCAGTTCGGAGACAGGCGCGCCACGCAGTTCCTGTGCCTGTGTGGCCGTGGCGGCAGAGGCGGTGGTGTTGGCCAGAGCCGCAACGGGAGCAGCTCCCACCATCAGGGCAGCAATCGCAGCCGAGGTAACGAGACGACGCATGGTTGATCCTTTGCGTTGAAAATGTGTCGCGACCTTACCTGCCTCTCGGTTCGCTGCAATGCGACTCCGTGAACCTTTCTAAAAGTTCATGAAGCGCACCCGCGACCTATGGATAGTTTGAGGATCAAACTAAATTGGCTAAAAATCTCCAATGAGTTCAAACCCTGACAGTGTACGCGCCCGTTTCGGGATCCGGTTTTCTATTGTCGCCCGTCGCTGGAGGCAGGAGTTGGAGGCAGCCCTTGCCCGCGAGGGCCTGACCGACGCGACGTGGGCACCCATGATCCATCTGGACGAAAGCGGCGGCGGCCTCCTGCAAAAGGAATTGGCCGAGCGCGTGGGCATCGACGCCTCTACGCTGGTGCGGTTGCTCGACATTCTGGAGCAGAAGGGCTGGACCGAGCGCCGGACGGACCCTTCCGATGCGCGGGCACGTCGCGTCTATCTCACGCACGCAGGGCAACGTCAGGTGCAGCACATTCGCTCCATCCTGCTGCGGACCGAGACGAGCCTTCTGGACAGTCTGGGGGACGCCGAAATCATAAGCGCGCTTGAGGCGATTGACCGCCTTGATGCGCGCCTGATCGCGGCTCGTCTGGCCCGCAAGGAGGCCGAACAATGAGCGACCGTGTAGGACGGCGCGAAGCCGCCCGCCTTTTGATGTCGCGCCGCCAGTTTGCCGAAAGCGCGATGGTCGTGCGCCCCCAAGGTCTGCGTAACAGTATCCTTGCCGGTTTCCAGGCGGCTTTGACGGTCGCCATTGCCCTGCCGTTAGTGCAACTATCGCCGTGGTCGGCGCTGCTGGGTTATGCCTCGCTGGGCGCGTTGGTGGCCCTGTTCGGGCGCTTCGCACCCAAGGCGCGGCGCAATGTGGTCGTAGTTTATGCGGCGCTGTGTCAGGTCTCTTCACTGGCCATCATGTCGATAGCCAGTCTGGCAGGTGTGCCGACAGCGGGTCTGCTGTTGGTACTGGCGCTTCTGGGGGGCTTGTATTTCATTGCCTCGACCGTGGGGCGCTTTGGCCCCCCCGGCCCGCTGATTTTCATGTTCTCGGGCATGGCAGGCATGAATGCTCCAGCCAGCCTGCAGGATCTGGGGTTGCGGGTGTTGATGGCTTCGGCTGTGGCCACGTTGGCCATCGTGGTTTGCGCCGTGACCGAAGCGTTGCGCGCCAAGGAAGATGTCGCCGGACCCAGCCAGCGCTACAGCGTGCGTCAACAGCTACAGCCTCTATGGCCCACTGCTGGCCGTATTGCCGGCGGCGCATTGATTGCCGGCTGGATCGCCCATGCCGTGGGCGTAGCCCATCCGGGTTGGGCAGCCATGGGGGCGGTAGCCGTGCTCCAAGGCGTGCATCTTCACGTTACCCTCAACCGCGCACTCCAGCGTGTAGCAGGCACTGTCATCGGTGCCGTGCTGATCTGGATCATCCTGTCCCAGTCGCCATCGGTGTGGGCAGGCATCGCCCTGTTGTTCCTGTTGCAATGGATGACGGAGGCGGCGATCGGCTACAATTATGCGTTGGGCCAGATGTTCGTGACCCCGATGGCGTTGTTGATGACCTATCTGGCGTCGCCTGCCACGGCCGGGGCGGAAATGGCACCGGAGCGGGTGTTGGACACCTTGTTAGGCGCGGTCATCGCCGTCGTTCTTGCTGTGATCTTCTCGACCGGCCACGACCGTCGCGAACTGGCCAAGCGCCACGTACGCATATCAGCCTAGCTAAAGAAAAAGCCCCGGCCTTTCGGTCGGGGCTTTTGTCTGGGTGCCGGGGACGATCAATCCTCGTCCATCTTGAGCGCGGCGATGAAGGCCTCTTGCGGGATCTCCACCTTGCCGAACTGGCGCATGCGCTTCTTACCGGCCTTCTGCTTCTCGAGCAGTTTCTTCTTACGGGTGGCGTCGCCGCCGTAGCATTTCGAGGTCACGTCCTTACGCAGCGCGCGAACAGTTTCGCGGGCGATGATCTTGCCGCCGATCGCTGCCTGAATCGGAATGACGAACATGTGCGGCGGGATCAGTTCCTTCATCTTCTCGACCATGCCACGACCACGCGTTTCGGCGCGTGCACGGTGAACCAGCATCGACAGGGCGTCAACCGGCTCGGCGTTGACGAGGATGCTCATCTTAACGAGGTCGCCTACCTTATAGTCGGTGATCTCGTAGTCGAACGAGGCATAGCCCTTCGAGATCGACTTCAGGCGGTCGTAGAAGTCGAACACCACTTCGTTCAGCGGCAGCTCATAGACGACCATGGCGCGCGAGCCGACGTAGGACAGCTCCAGCTGGTTGCCGCGACGGTCTTGGCACAGCTTGATCACGCCACCGAGGTATTCGTCCGGCGTCAGGATGGTGGCCTTGATCCACGGCTCGGCAATGGTCTCGATTTGCATGACGTCCGGCAGGTCAGCCGGGTTGTGCAGGTCGATCTCGGTGCCGTCGCGTAGGCCGATCTTGTAAACAACAGACGGGGCGGTCGCGATCAGGTCGAGGTTGAACTCGCGGCTCAGGCGCTCTTGGATGATTTCGAGGTGAAGCAGGCCAAGGAAGCCGCAGCGGAAGCCGAAGCCCAGAGCCGCCGAGGACTCCATCTCGTAGGTGAAGGACGCGTCGTTCAGACGCAGCTTGCCGATGGCGGCGCGCAGGTCTTCAAAGTCTGCGGCGTCGACAGGGAACAGGCCGCAGAATACCACCGACTGGACTTCCTTAAAGCCCTTGAGCGGTTCAGCGGTCGGCTTCTTCTCGTCGGTGATGGTGTCGCCGACAGCGGCGTGCGCCACTTCTTTGATCTGTGCGGTGATGAAGCCGACTTCACCCGGACCAAGCGCCTCAACAGGGGTATTCTTGGGCAGGAAGACGCCAACGCGGTCGACCAGGTGGGTCGTGCCGTGTTGCATCATCTTGACGCGCATACCGGCCTTCAACACGCCGTCGAAGACGCGGACCAGCAGCACAACGCCGAGATAGGGGTCGTACCACGCATCGACCAGCATGGCCTTCAGCGGAGCATTCGCATCGCCCTTGGGTGCCGGCAGGCGGGCGACGATACCTTCGAGCACGTCTTCGATGCCGATACCCGACTTGGCCGAGCATTCAATAGCGTCAGAAGCGTCCAGACCGATCACGTCCTCGATCTGGGCCTTAACGCGCTCGGGTTCGGCAGCGGGCAGGTCGATCTTGTTGAGGACCGGAACGATCTCGTGGTTGTTGTCGATAGCCTGATAAACGTTGGCCAGGGTCTGGGCTTCGACGCCTTGCGAGGCATCGACTACCAGCAGCGAGCCTTCACAGGCAGCCAGCGAGCGCGAGACTTCGTAGGCAAAATCGACGTGACCGGGCGTATCCATCAGGTTCAGGACGTAGGTTTCCCCGTCCTTGGCCTTATAATTCAGGCGCACGGTCTGCGCCTTGATGGTGATGCCGCGCTCCTTTTCGATGTCCATGTTGTCGAGCACTTGCTCGGACATCTCGCGCGCGGTCAGGCCGCCGGTAAACTGGATCAGGCGGTCAGACAGCGTCGATTTGCCGTGGTCGATGTGGGCGACTACGGAAAAATTCCGGATGCGTTCAATAGGAGGCGTCGTCATAGAGCGGCGCTTAGCATCGCCAGCGCCTAAAGGCTACTTCCACGATCATTGGCCGGGGGATCACGGTATCCAAACCTAGCGAATCCGGCGTTCACCAAACCTGATAACTCCAAATTAAGCTCGCTGCGCCCTACTGTAACGCTGTTATTTGGAGTTTCCCCCCATGCTTCGAATAGTTCCCGGCAAACGTCGGTCGCGCCGCGGCTCCGTTGCTGTTGAATTTGCTCTTGTTTCCCCGATCCTCATTTTGATGTTGATCGGCATGATCGTCTATGGCGGCTGGTTCTGGCTGGCTCACTCGGTCCAGTCTCTGGCCTATGAATCCGCACGGGCTTCGCTCGGCGGCCTTGATGCAGCGGAGCGGCGCCAGCTGGCGCTCGATTTCGTTGCCGCGCGTGGTCCACAAATAGGTGTGCCTGTCTCCGCCTCCAGCGTAGCTGTCACCAGCGACAATCAGGTGGTGCAGGTCAGCATCAACTATGACGTCAGCAACCATCCCATTATGGCCCTGCGTGCGCTGACGGTCGCGCCGCCCCAGAATATCAACCGCGAAGCTGTGGTGCGTCTGGGAGGCTACTAATGTGGCTTTCCCGCCTTAAGCCGGAGATATTCGCCAAGGATCAGGAAGGCGGCGTGGCGATTATAGTCGCCGCGGCGTCCGTGCTGATCGTCATTCTGGCTGCGTTGGCGGTTGATCTGGGCTCGATCGTGCTTAAGGCGCGGACGGTTCAGGGCGCGGCAGATCTGGCCTCATTGGCCGCAGCGCGCTATCTGCCCAAGGCGCAGGCCGCCGCGACTGCGACCGCCAAGGCCAACCTAGGCAACGACATTACGGTCCAGACGACGGTCGGTGTTTATGTCGGTGATCCGAACATCAAACCCGATCTGCGTTTCACCGCAGGCGGTACATCGCCCAATGCGGCTCGCGTCGTCATCAACGACCGTGCGAAACTGTACTTCGCCCGCATCATGGGCTTCCATTCCGCCCCAATCACCCGCCAGTCGACAGCAGCCCTGCCTGGCTCCAAGCCTTCGGCGGTCTTCTCTATCGGCTCGAGATTGCTGAGCCTGAACCGCGGGATTTTGAACTCGGTCCTGACGGGACTTTTGGGCTCGAACATCAATCTGAACGTCATGGATTACAACCGTCTCGTCGGGGCGGATGTGAACCTGCTCCAGTTCGTCGACGCTCTGGCGGTAAAGCTGGGCGTTGAAGCTGGCGACTATGATGCGCTGCTGGCGCACAATGTGACGACGGGGCAGTTGCTGGATGTGCTCCGCGTCGTTGCCGATGATGATGACAAGGCCGTTCTGGGATCGATTACCGGTGCGCGGCTGAGTGTTCCAATCAAGGTCTCGGACATTCTGGGCGTCGATGTGGATGCACGCGATGGTCTGCGGCGCGCCTTGAATGTCGATGTGTCGGCGCTGGATATTCTGATGGCGGGGCTGGAGACGGCCAATGGCAACCGACAACTGGCGCTCAACTCCGACGTCAACGCCATCTTGGCGGATGTGAAGGTCAAGGTCGCGATAGGCGAGCGCCCCAACCAGTCCGCATGGATCACGGTATCATCGGGCCAGACCCCGATCATTCGCACCGCCCAAACGCGCGTTTTCGTTCAGGCCAAGACCAAGAACCTTGTGCCCGAACTGTTGGCGGCCGACCTGCAGCTGTTTGCCGAAGTCGCTTCTGCCGAGGCGAAGATCGCAGACATCCGGTGCAGCGCGACCAATCGCGTTGACGTGGACGCCCGTCCAGGTCTGCTGCGGGTGACCGTCGGCAATGTGACCAATCCGGGTGACTTCAGCGACTTCAAACGCCCCATCTACACCGATGATCTGACCATCGCCGAAGTCCTTCTCCTGCCGCTGAAGATTTATGCCAACGTCGAGAGCAAGGACCGGACGTGGCAGAGGCTACAGTTCAATGCGACCGAAATCGCGAAGCACACGCCCAAAACAGTTCGGGCCAAAGAGATAGTCGGTAGCCTACTGAACAATCTGACCAGCCAGTTGAAGATCAGCTTCCTCGGCCTGCAACTGGACTGGATTGTGAAGCTGCTGACGCCGCTGCTGACGCCGATCGGCTATCTGCTGGATGCGATCCTGAACCCGCTGTTGAGGGTTTTGGGGATCGGTCTGGGTGAAGCGGACGTGCGCGTGCTGGGCGTAAACTGCCCCGGTGGCGTGGGCGGCATTCCCTATCTGGTAGGGTAATAAAAAAGGCGCGGGATCATCCCGCGCCTTTTTCAATTCTATCTCGCTAAAATCAGGCGGTGATCTTGCGAAGGCCGTCTTCGTTCGCTTGCTGCACAACCGGACGGGTGTGGCCGCCGGCAGCGATGATGCGATCAATGCGGGCTTTTTCAGCGCGGAAGGCTGCCAGTTCGGCACCCGACAGGATCGTACCTTCTTGGGTACGGACGCTGTTCGGATTGATGCGCTGGCCGTTGCGCCACATTTCATAGTGCAGGTGCGGGCCGGTCGAGTTGCCGGTGTTACCGACGTAACCGATCACTTGACCTTGGCTGACGCGCTGACCGGCGCGAATGCCCGAGGCGTAACGCGAAAGGTGGGCGTAGCCGGTTTCCAGACCGTTCGAGTGACGAACGCGGATCCAGTTGCCGTAGCCGCCCCAGCGACGGGCTTCGACGACGACGCCGTCAGCCGGTGCGATGATCGGCGTGCCGGTCGCGGCCGAGAAGTCGGTGCCCTGGTGCATCTTGCGATAGCCCGAGATCGGGTGGACGCGGACGCCATAGTTGGAGCTGACACGACGGAAGCTTTGCAGCGGCGTACGCATCATGACCGAGCGCACGTTCTTACCGGTGCTGTCGAAATACTCGACCTTGTTCGAACCCGGGCGCTGGAAGCGGTAGAAGACGTGGCCCTTGAGCTCTGCATAAAGCAGGTCGCCGGTCTCGATGGTGCGGCCCGACTCCGTGACCGAGCGGTCAAAGACGAGGGTGAACTCGTCGGCGGCGCGAACGTCGCGCTGCATGTCGAACTTGTGGGCGAACAGTTGGCTGGCGCGGCGTACCACAGCGGTGGTGGCGCCCAGTTCGCGAGCCGAAGCCGACAGCGAACCTTGAACCTTGTCGCGGGCGACGACAGTTTCCTGCGTCACCTTTTCGTCCAGCGAGCGCAGTTTCAGCGCGCCGTCAAAGCTGCGCGAAACGGTAAGCTGGCTGGCAGGGCCGGTCCGCATGGTCAGGCCGATGAGGCGGGCCTCGCCCACGCCACCGCGCGGACGGGACACTGCGGTCTCGAACTTGGCACCGGCGCGAATGTCTTTGAGGTCGAAAGCGCTGGCGATCGTAGCGGCAACAGCGCTGGCATCGTCGGCGGCTACACCCGAGCGGCGAATGGCCTGCTCGAAAGTTTCACCACGACGGATTTGAACCGGAACCGCCTCGGGGGCGTTAAGACCGGCAGGAGCCGCAGCGGCCGCATAGGCCTGCGTTTCCAGATAGGCAGTTTGCTGAGGGGTCAGAACCGGCAGTTCCTGGACCTCTGACGCGGCGAAGGGTTTGCCCGCAACCAAGGCGATGCCAATGGCTGCCACTGTGGTGAGCATGTGAGGGGCAAGCCGCAACGGTTGGCGGCGAGGATCGAACTGGGCCATTTTTCCCCGGTATTCGACGACGCAAATTGCGCCCAACGAAATCTGGTTCCCGTCTCCTTCCCGAGAGACGTGAAGCGGACTTTATAGACCGACTGTCTCAGGATGGGAAGCGACGATTGTTACATTCAGTTAACAAGCGTTCTGCTCGTTTCGATTTGGTTCCTTTCTACGAGTCTTTTGGCCGAAATTAGACGATACGATCAAAGTCGGAACAGGTAACATATCGCCAACCGCCATCTGGAACGGCCTGTCATGACTTATTGGTGCCTACATTAAATGAGTAAGCCGAACCGGTCGTTAACGTCGGAGGAATGAACTTCGGGCGTACTTGAGATTTGTTTGTCCCGGTGGTTCTGGGTCGTTAGAAGTCAGCGCTGTGAGTGATCAAATTCCTGAACAAACCTCAGAGCCGGCTTCTAAAGACGGGTCCGTAAAGGCCGTCGGTAAATCTCGTCTGCCCGGTCGTATCGGTACGGGACTGACGATCGGCGGTCTGGTCGTGGCCTTGGGCCTGGGCGGACTTTACATTGGCCGCCGTGCCGTGGCCGAAGAAGTGCTTGTCGGATGGCTGCACCGCCGCGGTATCGCCGCCGACGTCGAAGTCCAGCGTATCGAATGGGACGGTTTCACCGGGCGCATCACTGTCGGCGATCCGGAAAACCCCGACGTGCGCGTCGAGCGTGTCGAGGTTGATTACCTGATCGGCATGCCGTGGATGGCTGGCGGCCTTGGCGTGACGCCGCGTCGCGTGCTTCTGGATCGGCCGGTCATAAAGGCGGAGTGGACAGGAAAGAAGGTCTCATTCGGCTCGCTTGATCCACTGATCGAAGAGTTCACCTCTCGCCCGCCGGGACCCAAAAAGCCGGGGCCACTGATTATCGTCAATCAGGGCACAGCTTTGCTGACGACGCCGTATGGCGCGATCACCGCGACCGCAGACGCGCGCGTCAACGACGAACGACTGGAGTGGCTGAAGGCGTCCCTGAACCCTGCCGATCTGAAGCTCAATGACCTCGAAGCCAAGGGACTGGACGCGCGCATCGAAGCGCGCGGTGGTCGCGACAGCCTCGACTTCACCCTGGTGTCGTCGGCGCGCTCGCTACAGGCGTCAGGCACAACCGGCGAGAAGGTCAGTCTCGATCTCAAGGGACAGCTTCCCTATCCGCGCAAAGGCGAAGCCAAGGCGGTCGGCACCGTGACCCTCGACGCCAAAGCCAATGTGGAGCGGATTGCGGGCGACCAGATCGCCGGTCGCGGCGTCAATGCCACTCTGGGATGGAAGGGCCAGCTTGATGGGTGGATCGACGCCTTCACCCTCAATGGTCAAGGCTCTCTCAAGGCGACCGCCGATTCCCTTGCGAGCGGG
Organism: Brevundimonas pishanensis; assembly: GCF_022750635.1. Taxonomy (GTDB): domain Bacteria; phylum Pseudomonadota; class Alphaproteobacteria; order Caulobacterales; family Caulobacteraceae; genus Brevundimonas; species Brevundimonas pishanensis. The sequence continues at coordinate 673,376 of NZ_JAJKBG010000001.1, forward strand.
GACCAACAGCTGACGGCTGCGACGCTCATCGCCGACAGTGTGGCCGGTGCCTTTTCGCGCGGACAGCCGGGTCAGAGCGATAGCCGCCTGAACTGGCGTCTCGAAGGTCCGACACGCCTGCGAGCAGCCAGCCTGCGTAGCGGGCAGACGGTGGTGCGTCAGGCCGACCTTTCGTCCGGACGTCTTCTGGCTGGCGGCGATGGCAAGCTGTTCGAAGCGCAAGGACCGCTGACACTGGCCGCGCAGACGCTGGATTCCGGTGACCTGAAACTTCGGGACGTGCGGGGCCAGTTCCGTCTGGACGCAGTGCGCGGATTGGCAACCCGAGTCGCGCTTCAAGGTGGGTTGGCGGCCAACGGCCAGTTCATGGGGCTGGGTGATGTCACGCGAGAGGATGCGCCGCAGATGGCGCGCCTGAAACAGGCTGCTCGCAACTTCCGCTTCTCCGCCCCGAACCTGACATTTGCCCAGACTAATCGCGGGAACGCGCTGCAACTGACCGCCCCCGCACAGGTTGTTTCGGCCAATGGTGCGCGACTGACGTTCCAGCCCAAGGACGGGCCTCTGCTGCAACTGGCGGGCGGGGCACCGCACGGTTCGGCGCGCCTGACGCTGGAGGGCGAGGGTTTCCCGAAGCTCAATGTCGATGTCAGCCAATGGCAGATGGCTGATGGCGGCTTTAGCGCCCGTCTCAGGGGGGACGGCGCGCTGGACTTTGATCCTGTCAGCGGCATCGCTCTGAAAACCGCCGGACGTCTTCGGGTGCGCAATGGCACCACCGACTATACCGCCGATGGCTGCGCCGATCTCCGCGCCGCGTCGGTCGATATTGGCGAGAACGATCTGAAGCGTATTCAGGGCCAACTCTGCGCAGCAGGCCAGCCGCTGTTCACGATGCGTCAGGGGCAATGGCAACTGGCGGGTCGCCTGCAGCAAACGCAGCTGGCCGCACCCTTTGCCGGTATTGATCTGGACAACGGACGAGGCCGCCTTGTTGTAGCCGGCCGTCAGGGACAGACCACGCTACGCCTTACCGGCATCGAAGCAACGCTGGCCGACATTGTGGCCGATAGCGACGCACAGGCCCGATTCAATCCCGCGCTGGCCAAGGGTGAGGTCGTACTGGCCAATGGCATCTGGAGTGGGAATCTGGCGCTGAGCCGCGAGGGGTATCACGTCGCAGACCTTGTGCTGGACCACCGCGTGGCCTCCGGCGAAGGCGGCTTGAGAGTCCATACCGGGCCATTGGACTTCACCGCGGGTGGTCTGCAACCCACCAGCCTCAGCCCGATGCTCTCGGATTTTGTCGGCAGTCCCGCGACGGGCCGTATCAATCTATCGGGACAGTTCCGGTGGAACCCGCAAGGGGCCACAAGCGACGGCAAGTTGTATGTCGAAGGCATGACCTTTGACACCCCTATGGGGCAGGTATCGGATCTGTCCGGACAGGTGGCTTTCACCGATCTTTTGAACATGACCATGGCCGAGGATGCGGTGTTCACCGCACGCAGGCTGGATGCCTTCCTGCCTGTCGAGAACCTGAACTTGCGGGCGCGTACGCGCGACCGTGCCTTGGTGCTGAGCGAGGCGGCGGTTTCGATTGGCGGTGGCCGTGTGCGCGCTAGTTCGGTGGTTATCCCGTTTGCCCGCGGACAGGACGTGACCGGCGTCATGCATCTGGAAAACCTGCAGGTGAACGATCTGTTGGCCGCAGCGAACCTGCGCGACAAGGCTTCCTTCCAGGCAGCGCTGACGGGCGATATCGGCTTCCGCTATAATGAGAAGCTGGGTTGGCAGATTGAATCGGGAGAACTGACCTCTAACGAGGGACGCCTGGAGATCGACCCTGATGTGCTGACCGGCATGTCGGCGGGGGGGGGAGAACTGACGACGGACGTGCCTGCTACGGTCGAACTGCCGCCGAATGCGATGCAGGATCTCGCTTATCAGGCACTGGAAAACTTGGCCATCGACTCCCTGAAGGCCGAGGTGCAGTCCCAGCCCGGTGGGCGTCTGGGCATCAAATTCGTCATCGACGGCCGCCACGATCCCGCCGTTCGCAAAGAGCTGCGCGTGTCGTTGTTTGACCTGCTGCGCGGCGACTTCATGAAGAAGCGTCTGGATCTGCCGTCCGGTACGCCGGTTATCCTGACACTGAACACAAGTTGGAATGCCAATGAGCTGGCGACCGAAATCTTCAACGTCATGAGACGTCGCTTCGAGGACCAGCAGGCATCCGCCCCGCCCGCCATCACGGTGACCTCGCCCGATGGAACCCCTTAAGCACGCTGGCGATTTCATTCACCAGCCATTCAGGCGTAAGGTGGCTCTATCACCTCACGCGCACGGATAAACCGGAGACTACGCAATGTTGGATAAACGCCAGTTCACCGCCCTCGCCCTATCCGGGGCTGTGGTTGGTGTTGCCGCCTGTGCGCCGACGGTGAAGGTTGCTTTCGACAAGCCGCTTGAGATCAACGCCAATCTCAACGCGAACATCCACATCAAGCTGGACGCCGAGCTTCAGAAGCTGCTCCAGCAAAACCCGAACCTGTTCTAATAGGAGGCATAGAATAATGGCCTACCGCAAACTTTTCATCGCTGTCGCTGCAGCTGCCGCATTGGGCGTTGCCGGTGGCGTAATGGCGCAGACCGCTGGCCAGAAAGCTCTGGTCGATGCTGCCAAGGCCGAGGGCAAGGTCGGTGAGCAAGCTGACGGCTATCTGGGCATTCGCACTTCGGTCGAGCCGGATACCCGCGCAGCCGTAGAGGCCGTCAACAGCGGTCGCCGCCAAGTGTACTCACGCGGTGCTGCCGAGGCTGGCACCACGGTCGAGGTGGCTGCTACCCGCATGTTCGAGACGCAGCTTCTGCCGCGTATTTCCTCGGGCCAGTGGTACCGCAACGCCCAAGGGCAGTGGGTCCAGAAGTAAGTCTTCTGTCTTTGCGCTAAAATATCGGATGGCCGGTCTCTGGAACAGGGACCGGCCATTTTGCATTCAGAAACAGGACGGTGCGATACATTCGGGTGAAGATGTATGGTGCCGATGAGCGGGGCATCGTCACTGTTGCACCACCTGTGAACGGGAGAGGCGCTATGCGCACAGTTTTGGCAATCGCGACCCTGGGTCTGGCGCTGGCGGCGTGCAAGCCGACTGCCGAAGGGCCGAATAATGCCCCGGAAGCCAATGCGGCCGCTGTCCCACTGAAAATCGGCGAACTCTCGCTTAACGGCCCCATCCGTGCGCTTGGCAACGAACCGTTCTGGCATGTCGATATCGATCAGACTTCGATCACCTTCGCCCGTATGGACGGTACGCCTGTGTCGGGGGCCGGAGCTACGCCCAAGGTAACCGGCAATCTGGCTGTTTGGGAAACCACCCTGCCGGATCAGAAGCCACTGGTTGTGACCCTGACCGGCACGGATTGTTCAGACGGGATGAGCGATCGCATCTATCCGCTGGCCGCCATGGTGAAGGTTGGCGACGAGACCTTGCAGGGCTGTGCCGCAACTGTAGAGGCGCTGGAGCGTGCCTCCGAATCCGGCCGCGTCGAATAGCCCTTAGCGGCGGGCCGAATCCGACGAGTTGGTAACCGCACGACCAGCAGCCTGAACGTCGCGACCAACGCCCGCAATGGTGTTGCACGCAGCAGTGGTCAGGGCGATGGCGATTGCGCCCAACGCAATGAATTTACGCATGTTTTGCCTCGTTTGAAACGAATGATGGGAAAGTTCGGGTGACAACCGGCGTTCGCCCAATATAGAAAGATCGGAACTATCCAGCCGGTCATCACGACCCGAGCTATAAGCTGTTTTCAAACGGATATCCGATGACTGCAACCCCTGTGTCATGCGCCCGTCGACTGGTCGAAACTCTCGTTGCCAACGGCGTGGACAAGGTGTTCTGCGTACCGGGTGAAAGCTATCTGGCCGTGCTGGATGCACTGTCCGATGTACTCGACAAGATTGCGGTCATCGTCTGCCGCCACGAAGCCGGTGCCGCTAACATGGCCGAGGCCTATGGCAAGCTGACGGGCAAGCCTGGTGTCTGCATGGTGACGCGCGGTCCGGGAGCGACCCATGCGTCTATCGGCATCCATACGGCCCATCAGGACTCGACGCCCCTCATTATGTTTGTGGGCCAGATTGCTCTGTCGGACCGCGGGCGCGGCGCGTTTCAGGAGGTCGACTACCGCGAGGTGTTTGGTGGTCTTGCCAAATGGGCGACCGAACTGGAAAGCCCCGAGCGCACGGTTGAAGTGGTCGAGCGGGCATTTTCCACCGCACTTCAGGGGCGCATGGGGCCGGTGGTCGTCGCGCTTCCCGAAAACCTTTTGCACGAGGACGGTGGTCCGGCTCCGGTGCGCCCTGTTGTTCCGGCGCGTGCGGCGCTTGATCCCGCGTTCGTCGCTCAGGTCGCGGACAAGCTGAAAGCGGCAGAGCGCCCGCTGCTGGTGCTGGGTGGTTCGGGCTGGAGCGAAGAGGCGACCACGTCCATCGCGGGCTGGGCCGAGCGTTTGGGTCTTCCGCTGGCGCTGTCGTTCCGCCGCAAGGATCTGATCAGCAATCTCCACCCCTGCTATGCGGGTGATCTGGGCCTTGGGCCGAACCCCAAGCTGATTGCCCGGGTCAAGGATGCGGACCTGATCATCGCCATCGGCGCGCGTCTGGGTGAAAACCCCACGCAGGGCTACACCTTGTTGGACCGCACCCGCACGGCACAGACCCTGATCCATCTGCATCCGGGTGCAGAGGAGTTGGGCCGCGTCTGGGCACCTCTGCTTTCGGCGACGGCGGACAACAGCCTGGCCGCGCTAGCGCTGTCGCAGATCGAGCCGGATCGTCTGTGGCACGATCAGGCCAAGGCCGCTCACGAAGAATTCCTCGCCTTCTCCACGTCGATTGAAACGGTCGGCGCTGTTAACATGAGTGAAGTGATCGCCCACCTTGGCGAGGTATTGCCCAAGGATGCGATCCTGACCAACGGCGCGGGCAATTTCGCCGCGTGGCTGCATCGCTTCCACCGCCATCAGGCGCGCGGGACCCAGTTGGCTCCAACCTCGGGGGCTATGGGCTATGGCTATCCGGCGGCCCTGTCAGCCAAGGCGACGGCTCCACATCGCGAAGTGGTCTGCATCGCGGGCGATGGTGACTTCATGATGAGCGCCAATGAAATGGCCACGGCCGCTCAATACGACATCGGGGCTATCGTTGTGGTCGTGGACAACGGCACCTTCGGCACCATCCGTATGCATCAGGAAGGCCATTATCCGGGCCGCGTGATCGCGACCGATCTCAAGAACCCCGACTTCGTTAAATATGCCGAGGCCTTTGGGGCGTTCGGTATTCGGGTGACGGGTACGGGCGACTTCCCCGCAGCCTTCGCCAAGGCGCGCGAGGCTGCGGCGAAGGGACAGCCAGCGCTGGTGCATCTGGTGACGGATGCCGAACAAATCTCGCCCGCCAAAACCATCACCCAGCTGCGCGGTGGGTAAGGGAAGGGCGCGGTGGCGTCATCCTGACGTTCATTTCAACTCGGCGTAATCTTGTAACGCCAACGCTTTGCTGAAACTGTGCTCTCCGGAGTTTTGTAACGAGGGGAGCGCTGATGCGCCGTATTCTGATTTCTTCGGTGGCCGCACTGGCCCTGTGTGGTGTTGCGGGTGCCGCGGTCGCGCAAAACGCGCCAGCCGCTGCGACGGCACCGGCCCAGAGCGAGGACGCGCGGCTGGCGGCGTGGTTCGAGGCGGCCTATCAGGCGCGTCTGGCGCTCAGCCCGCAGGGCATGACCTCGATGGGTATGAAGACCGACTATGACAAGTTGGACGACAACTCCCCCGAGGCCCAGGCTCGCAGCATGGCCATGGCCGAGGCCCAACTGGCCGAGCTGAAGTCGTCGTTCGACGTCTCCAAACTTTCGCCCCAGAACCAACTGTCGGTGCGTCTGTTTGAATATCAGGTTCAACAGGGCCGTCTGTCTGACCAATGGCGCGACTGGGGCTATCAGTTCGCGGCCAACGGAAACCCGACCACGGGCCTGCCGGTCTTTATGATCAACAACCACCGCGTGGATAATGTGTCCGATGCCGAGGCCTATGTGGCCCGTCTGGCGGATACCGAACGCTATATGGGGCAGGTGGCATCGACCCTGCGCGAGCGCACCGCCAAGGGCATTGTCTCGCCGATCTTCGTGTTCGAGCCGTCGTTCGCCAACACCCGCGCCGTGATCGCCGGCGCACCGTTTGACGGGGGGGCAGAGAACCCGGTTTGGGCCGACTTCCAGAAGAAGGTGAACGCCCTCTCGACCGATCAGGCCACCAAGGACCGGCTGCTGGCTTCGGCACGCGAGGCTCTGACGGGCCCTTACAAGCGCGGTTTCGAGACCGTTCTGGTCGCGCTGGGCGAAGCTCAGGTCAAGGCCGACAGTAATGACGGTGTGTGGCGTCTGCCCGACGGCGAGGCTTATTACAACGCGCGCCTGCAACTCTCGACCACCACCACCCTTACGGCCGATGAAATCCACAACATCGGTCTGGCCGAGGTCGCCCGCATCCAGAAGGATATGGAGAAGATCAAAGAGCAGGTCGGCTTTACCGGCTCCCTGCAAGAGTTCTTCACCTTCATCAAAACCGACCCGCAGTTCCAGTACCCGAACACGCCCGAGGGCAAGGAAGCCTTCCTGACCGACGCGCGTGGCTATGTGAACCGCGTGATGGAAATCGCGCCGCAGTGGTTCTCCATCCTGCCGAAAGCCAAGCTGGAAGTGCGCGCGGTTGAACCGTTCCGCGAAGCGACCGCCTCCATCGCCTTCTACAACCGTCCGGCACCGGACGGCTCGCGTCCGGGCATCTACTATATGAACCTGTCGGACATGACGCAGGTTCTGAAGCCGCAGGTTGAAGGCATCAGCCTGCACGAAGGTGCCCCGGGTCACCACTTCCAGATCGCCTATGCTCAGGAAATGGAGGGCGTGCCGTCCTTCCGTCGCTTCGGCGGATACGGCGTCTATTCCGAAGGCTGGGGCCTGTACTCCGAGCAACTGGGCAAGGAGATGGGCTTCTACCAAGACCCGTACTCGGACTTTGGCCGCCTCTCGACCGAGCTGTGGCGCGCTGTGCGTCTGGTGCTGGACACCGGCCTGCACGCCAAACGCTGGAGCCGTGAGCAGGCGATGGACTATTTCCGCCAGAACTCGCTGCTGTCGGAACGTGACATCCAGAAGGAAGTCGAGCGCTACATCACCAACCCGGGTCAGGCGACCAGCTACAAGATCGGCGAACTGAAGATCTTCGAGCTTCGTCGCAAGGCGCAGGCGGCACTGGGCGACAAGTTCGACATCCGTGACTTCCACACCGTGGTGCTGGGCTCCGGTGCCGTGCCGCTTCAGGTACTGGAAGAACAGGTCGATGCGTGGATTGCACACGGTGGCGGCCAGCCCGCCCTGTAATATCGACGACTTATTAGACGGGCAGGGGCGGAAGGTTCAGACCTTCCGCCCCTCGCTTTTTGGGGGTGTGGAGGGTAAAGGGCGCGCCATGGCTTTTACCGCAACCGTCCTGACCATGTTCCCCGAGGCTTTTCCCGGTCCGCTCGGCGTTTCGCTGATCGGTACGGCGTGGCGCGAGAAGGGGCTGTGGAATCTGGAAACGCTGGACATTCGAGCGTTTTCCGAGGATAAGCGCGGCTTCCTGGACGACACCCCTGCGGGTGGCGGTCCGGGTCAGGTACTCAAAGCGGACGTGGTGGCGCGGGCTCTCGATAGCTTGCAAGGTCCCCCTCGGCCGCTTTTGTACATGAGCGCACGCGGTCGGCCCCTGACGCAGGCGCGAGTGAAGGAATGGGCGAAAGCCGACGGTATCGTCGTGCTGTGCGGCCGTTTCGAGGGGGTGGACCAGCGGGTACTTGATGCGCGCGGGTTCGAGGAGGTCTCCGTCGGAAACGCGGTCCTCGCCGGTGGCGAGGCGGCGGCAATGGTGGCGATCGAGGCGTGCGTCCGGTTGGTTCCGGGGGTCTTGGGTGCGGCGGAAAGCCTGTCGTCCGAGAGCTTCGAGGACAACCTGTTAGAGCATCCGCAGTACACGCGACCGCGGACGTTCGAAGGCCACGACATTCCCGAGATCTTGCTGTCGGGCGATCATAAAAAGATCGCAAAGTGGCGGCAGGAACAGCGGGAACTGACTACGCGGGAACGGCGCCCAGACCTCTGGGAGCAGCATCTCGCCAACTTACAGGTAAAGAGCAAATAAGCTCCGGAGATAGACTATGAACATCGTTCAACAGCTCGCAGCTGAAGAAAAAGCCCGCCTGCTCGAAGGCAAGACCATTCCTGACTTCCAGCCGGGTGACACCCTGCGCGTGAACGTCCGCATTAAGGAAGGTGAGCGCGAGCGCATCCAGGCCTTCGAAGGCGTCTGCATCGCCCGTGACGGCGGCGGCATCAACGAGACCTTCACGGTCCGCAAGATTTCGTTCGGTGAAGGTGTGGAACGTCGCTTCCCGATCCTGTCCCCGAACGTTGACTCGATCGAAGTCAAGCGTCGCGGCGTCGTCCGTCGCGCCAAGCTGTACTACCTGCGCGACCGTCGCGGTAAGTCGGCACGTATCGCCGAGCGTCAAACCGCTCGTAAGGTCGTCGTTCCGACCACCGGCGAAGGCTCGACCGAAGCTTAAGTTTAGCCCTGGGCTAGATATGAAAAACCCCGGCGAAACCGCCGGGGTTTTTTATTGCCTCAAGAGTGGCCGACATCCGCCGTCAGGGCCGCCAGATCCGCCTCGCTGAGCGGCAACTGCTCCAGTCCGCGTCGCACGATGTCGCGCGTGGTGGCCGACAACTGGGTGTCGCTAGCGGCGCGTTCAAAGCGCGCGCGGACCTGTTCTTCAGACGACTGGATCAGTTGGTAGATTGTGCCCTTCTGGCCCAACACTGCCTGTTTGAAGCCACTGAAAGCGCGCGAAGCCTTGGCCAGAATAGAGCCATTGTCCTCGGGCGAGCCACCACGGGCGCGAACCTCGCCCTTGAGGGTCTCTGCAAGGGCAAGATACTGCGAAGCGCGCCTGTCGAACCATTGGCCATAGCGTGGCTCGTCAGAGTTGGTGGCGGCGTCTGCATAGCCGTCGGCGCAGTCTATCAGGGCCTCGATCAGTCCATTCAGGACTTTGACGTCGTGGTCATTCGCACTCATGGGCACACTCCGCTAGCGTTACTCGGCTGATGAGAACTCTTGGGCGGGCCTAATGGTTGCCCGTCAGAGCTGGGTACGCAAAGACCAAAGTTCCGGGAAACAGCGGCGTTTTAATGTCTCGACCAGATAGCCGACCCCGTCGGTCCCGCCGGTCCCCTGACGGCGGCCGATGATGCGTTCCACCGTGACGACATGCTTGTGCCGCCAGGTCAGAAGGGCATCGTCCAGATCGACCAGCTTTTCGGCCAGTTGGTACAGGGGCCACCACTTCTCGGTATTGCGATAGACCTCCAGCCACGCGGCTTCGACGCCCTCGTGCGGCTCGTAGCTTTGCGAGACGTCGCGGTTCAGAACCTCTTCCGGCACAGGCACGCCTGCGAGCGATAGCTGGCGCAGGGCATCGTCATACAGACTCGGTGCCTCGATTGCGGTCACCAGAGCGGCATGGGCTTCGGACCGTTCCACATGGAAGCGCAGGAAGCGTGGGTCCTTAAGGCCCAGCATCGTCTCCAGACGGCGGAACTGGTCGCTCTGGAAACCCGACGAGCTACCGAGATCACCACGGAAGCGCAGGTAGTCAGCCGGCGTCATGGTAGCGAGAATGTCCCAGCTCTGGGTCATGACCGACTGGATGCGGCTGACGCGCGCCAGTGACTTATAGGCTGGCACCAGATTGCCGGCGCGGATCAGGCTCTGCGCCAGTGCCACCTCGTGCAGGATCTGCTTGAGCCACAGTTCCTTTGTCTGGTGGATGATGACGAACAGCATCTCGTCATGCTGGTCCGAGCGGGGGTTTTGCGCGTTCAGCAGCGCGTCGAGCGAGAGATAGCCTGCATAGGTGATGCCCTGCGGCTCATGGCGCGCATTCTCGATGGAATGGCTGCGGATATTTTCAGATGACTCTGTCATGGCAGATATATCGCCTGATCCGCAGCGACTGGCCAGACGATAGCGCCAATTGAAAAAGCCCCGACCGAAGCCGGGGCTGATTTCACCAAGTCTGGAGACTTAGTTGGTGTTGTTGCTCTGCGAAGCGTTCTGGGCCAGCTGGCGGCCCTCGTTCAGAGCGTTGCGTGCGCCGTTATAAACGAAGCCGTAGGTCGGGTAGATGGTGGTGCCCAGAGCGTTGCTAGGGTTGTACCAGACCTTCACGCGGCTCCAGTTTCCTTCAGAAGAGACGTCGACGACCGTGACATTCTCTTCGACCTTACCGCGGCTACCGCCCCAGTTGGCGTGGGTGACGCGGATAACGCGATCGGTCAGAACGTCGGAAACAACAGCAACGTGACCGGACTGCATGCGACCATGTGGTTGGAACACGAGAACCGAACCGGTCTCTGGTGCGTTACCTGTACGGAAGCGGTCGACAGCTTGGCGCCACCAGGTCCAGGCGTCACCGAAAATCTGAATCCCGGAGAACATCCGGGCGAAGGTGACGCATTGCCAGTAAGGATCACCTGCTTGGGCAGGGGCCGGATTAATGGCAAAAATTCCGAGTGCAGCCGCTAGCGTGGCAGCAGTGAGCCGTTTCATCAACTGGCGTGCTCCTGTCTGTTGTTCTGTTGGTAGCGAAGTCGTAGCCGAACTTTTCGTGACTTTGAAGCAATGTTTCAAAGTGCAACGGAAAATCCAATGCCGGACAGTGGGTTTAAAAGGTTAATCAGCAGTTAACCTTGGCTGTATTGCATCATGCTGCAACCGCGTAAGGGCGGGGGTTTGCGCCGGTGCGGAAATGCGCGAAACCCGTCACAGAGGTTTGCATTTATGCGGATAGAAAAATCCACAGCTAATGCCAGCTTAGCCGGTCAAACGGCACAGAATGTGGAGGTTGCCATGAGCTTTCTGGATGAACTGATGGGTAAGGGCGGCCTTCCGGGCGGTGCAGATGCCATCGGCGGTGTGCAGGAATTGATCCAGTCTCAGGGCGGCGTTCAGGGCCTGACCCAAAAGTTTAGCGCGGGCGGCTTGGGTGATATTGCCAAGTCTTGGCTAGGCGGCGGGAACAACCTTCCGATCTCGGCCAGCCAGCTTGAAGGCATTCTGGGTTCGGGACCGATCGGGCAGTTTGCGCAGAAACTTGGCGTCTCGCCCGCTCAGGCTGCCAGTGTGCTGGTCATGGCTCTGCCGATCATCATCGACAAGCTGACGCCGGACGGTGATGCCGCCAACCCAAAACAGGGTGTGGACATGGGCGACATCCTCGGGGGTCTGCTGGGCGGTGCCGGTGGTGGCGCAGGCGGTGGCCTCGGCAGCATCCTTGGCGGACTGCTGAAGAAGTAATTATGCCTCGGTGTCGTATGTGACGCCGGTCAGATAGAGGCCGTCCGACGGTGCCACTGCTCCACATCGCGTGCGGTCAGCGGCATCGAGGGCGGCCTTGAACTGTTCTGGCGTCCAGCGGCCTAGGCCCACCTCGGCCAGCGAGCCCGTCATGGATCGCACCTGACGGTGCAGGAAGCTGCGGGCCTCGAACACCAGATGAACCTCGTTGCCGACGCGGGTCACGCGGGCGATGTCCATGGTCTTGATCGGGCTTTGCGCCTGACATTGGGCATCGCGGAAGGTGGTGAAGTCGTGCTGGCCCAACAGGTATTGGGCGGCCTCGTTCATCGCCTCGGCATCCAGCGGCTTTTTGACGTGCCAGACGTGGCCCTGCTCGATGGCAGGGCGGCCGGGACGGTTGAGGATGCGATAGAGGTATTTGCGACCATTGGCGGTGAACCGCGCATGCCATTCGTCGCTGACGGGCACGCAGTCCAGCACCGACACCCGTTCGTCCAGCATGTGGGCGTTCATGGCGTTCATGACGGTGCGGGCCGGCCAGTCCTTGTACAGATCGACATGGCAGGTCTGGCCCGTGGCATGCACGCCCGTGTCGGTACGGCCAGCCGCAGCGATACGCACATCCTGACCGCTGAAGGCCTTAATAGCAGCCTCCAGCGCGCCCTGAACCGTTGGTTGGTCCTTCTGCGCCTGAAAGCCGTTATAGGCCGCGCCGTCGTATTCGACCGTAAAGCGGTAGCGGGGCATTTTTAAGCGAAGACCGTGCCGGTGGCGATCTTGAAGCCGTTGAGCAGTTCGACCCCTGATTGCTGGGCCTTGCCCGCACGCTGGGCACGGATCAGGCGAACGGCACCCTCACCGCAAGCGATAGTCAGGTCTTGATCCTGCAGTTCGCCAGCCTTGCCTGCACCGTCGACCACTTCCGACAGAAGCGCCTTGATACGAACAGGCTCGCCCTCATGCTCGACCTCGAACCATGCACCGGGGAACGGCGACAGGCCGCGGATGTGGCAATCGACTTCCGACGCAGGGCGGCTCCAGTCAATGCGGGCCTCTGCGGGGGTGATCTTCTTGGCGTAGGTGACTTCGCCGACTTGTTCGACTTCCTGTGCGCCACCGCGCTCGATAGCCGCCAGCGCACGCGACCACAGGGCCGCACCCGTGTGGCTCATACGCTCGGACAGCGAAGCTGCGGTGTCGGTCGGATAGATGTCGAGGACTTCCGACAGGATGATCGCACCCTCGTCCAGACCTTCGCTCATACGCATGACCTGCACGGCGGTCTGTTTGTCGCCTGCCATGATCGCGCGTTGGATCGGTGCGGCACCGCGCCAACGCGGCAGCATCGAGCCGTGTAGGTTGAAGCAGCCCAGTTCAGGCGCTTCCAGCACTTCGGTTTTCAGGATCTGGCCATAGGCCACGACGATGGCGGCATCCAGATCCAGCGACTGGAACTGGGCAATAGCCTCGTCTGATTTCATGGATTCCGGCGTGAAGACCGGCAAGCCCATCGACTCTGCAAAAGCATGGACGGGCGAAGGGGTCAGCTTTTGGCCGCGGCCCTTGGGGCGTGGCGGCTGGGAATAGACCGCGACGATCTCGTGACCGGCGGCAATCAGCTCGGCCAGCGACGGCACGGCAAATTCGGGGGTTCCCATAAAGGCGAGGCGCATAGTGACTCCTTGGCCCGCGAAAGCTCAGGTCAGGGTGTCAACGCGGGCGGACCCCGCCTTTATAGGATGCGTGAACTTACTGCCAGCGGGTGTGGGTGGAACCGTCCAGATCCCATGCACCGCCAGCGTCCAGAGCGTCGTCGAAATCGAGCAGACGATCCAGCAGCAGGCCGGCAATGACGCCGATGGCGGCGACGCCCACGATGGTCGCAGCCGAAGCCACGCCAACCTTGGCGGCGCGGGTCATCGGGCGACGGGACTGGACTTCACGGCGTTGGCGACGGGACATTAGGCAGCCATCCTCTGGTGTTTCTTGACCTTGGTCACAGCACGGTCGCGGCGCAGGCGCGACAGGTGATCGATGAACAGAACGCCATTCAGGTGGTCCAGTTCATGTTGGAAGCAAACCGCATAAAGGCCGTCGATCTCTTCCTCGATCTTTTCGCCCTGATAATTCAGGTACGACACGCGAACGCGGGCCGGACGCTCGACCGCGTCATAATAGGACGGGATCGACAGGCAGCCTTCTTCGTAAGGCAGGGTTTCCTCGGACGCCCACAGGATTTCCGGATTCACGAAATAGCGCGGATTGCGCGAAGCCTTTTCGGCCTCTTCGCCTTCCAGACCTTCAGGGACTTCCTTGTCGCCGAGGTCCATGACCACCACGCGTTCCAGCACGCCGATTTGCGGCGCGGCCAGGCCGATGCCGGGGGCGTCGTACATGGTTTCCAGCATGTCATCCATCAGCGCACGGGTTTCGTCCGTAACGCTGGCGACCGGTTCGGCAACGGTCTTGAGGATGGCCAGATCGGCCGGAATGTCGATGGTCAGAATGCGTCGGATAGCCATGATCGGGAGGTAGGGTCTGCTGGTGACAAGGTCAAGGAAAGCGCGACCTTGGCACCATAGTATCACATTTGGGACAAAGGTGCTGCCGATCAGCCCAGCGGCGAGACGTCCGGGATGGGGCGTGGCTTGCGGTCTTCGTCGATGGCGACGTAGGTGAAGATGCCCTCGGTCACGCGGACGCTCTCGTTTTCGGCCTGACCGCGAGCACGCTTCCAGGCCTCGACGTGGACGCGGATCGAGGTCCGGCCCGTATGGATGATGCGGGCGTAGATGGTCACCTCGTCACCGATGGTCACCGGCTGGTGGAAGACCATGCCATCCAGCGCCACGGTGGCGCAGCGGCCACCGGCCCGCTCGAACGCAGGCGTGGCACCGTGCAAGTCCATCTGCGCCAGAAGCCAGCCGCCGAAGATATCACCGTCAGGGTTGGTGTCGGCCGGCATGGCAATAATGCGGCCGTACGGCTTGGTGGTCGGCAGCGAAGGGGGGTTGTTGGCGTCGGTCGTCATGAGAAATCCGTCAGGGCCCGGAGACGAAACTGGGGGCGGGCCTTTGTTGCATCGCAAAATGAACTCGCTTCATGCAAACGGCAAATCACCTTGGGTATCGGGATGAAACGCTTGTGCAGTCCTGATGCGGGTGCTTCACAAGTCCAATGAAGATGGCTCTCGTCTATCCGTTGGCGGCTGTGGCCGAGATCGCAGGCTGCTTTGCCTTCTGGGCTTGGCTCAAACTGGATCGCTCACCTCTGTGGTTGGTGCCCGGGGTAGCCAGTCTGATCGCTTTCGCGTGGCTTTTGACGCTCGTGCCGTCGGAGGCGGCAGGGCGGGCGTTTGCGGCCTATGGCGGGGTCTATATCTGCGCGTCTCTGGTGTGGATGCGGGTGGTGGAAAAGACCACGCCTGATCGCTGGGACCTGCTGGGCGGTGCAGTGTGCCTGATCGGGGCCGCCATTATCCTGTTTGGCCCTAGAGGGTAGCGAGGAAGGGCGGCAGGACCTCCGTCGCGTGACCATACAGGTGCTCCGAAAAAAGGTTCTGTCCGACCGTCGGCTCCAGATTGATCTCGACCGTCCGTGCGCCCGCCATGCTGGCCAGCTGCACAAAACCGGCGGCGGGATAGACGTTGCCCGACGTGCCGATGGACAGGAACAGGTCGCACTCCGACAGCGCTTTTTCGATCTGCGCCATTTCGAGCGGTATCTCTCCAAACCAGACAATGTGCGGGCGCAGATAGCCGGACGGATCAAACGGCGACGGGTGGTAGGGTTGCAGGTCGCTGTGCCAGTCCATGACCTTGCCGGTGCGGGTACAGCGAACCTTGAGCAGTTCACCGTGCATGTGGATCAGGGAAAAGCCGGCTGCGGGCATGATCTGCTGATGGGCGCGGTCATGCAGGTCATCGACATTCTGGGTCACGAGGGTGAAGTCGCCCTGCCAGCGCGCCGCCAGTTCGGCCAATGCCAGATGGGCGGCGTTCGGCTCGACTTCTGACAGGAAGGCGCGGCGCAGATTGTAGAACTCTTGCACCAGCGCGGGGTTGGCGGCGAAGCCTTCGGGCGTGGCCACTTCCTCGACGCGGTGTCCCTCCCACAGGCCGTCACTGGCGCGGAAGGTCGGCACGCCGCTCTCGGCAGATATTCCGGCTCCGGTCAGGACGACGATGTTCATGTCTTAGGTCCCCTGTTGGCTCAGATGGTCGTGCAGCCAGTCGATCATAGCCCGCACCTTGGGTGGAACGTGACGCGGGTGTGGATGCACGGCCCAGACACCTTCGTCCGGAGGACGCTGTTCGTCCAGAAGGGAAACGAGCTGGCCGCTGGCCAACGCCTCGCGCACATAGAAGTCGGGCAGTTGGCAAAGGCCCAGACCCTGTACTGCGGCGTCCAGCACCGCCGTGCCAGAGTTGCAGCGCCAGCGGCTGAGCGGGGTCAGGGTCACTTCGCGCCCGCCCTCGGTAAAACGCCATTGCTGGGACGAGCCGCTGAGGGTGTCGTGGCTGGCAATCTCGGACAGGTCACGCGGTGCCCCGCGACGGCTGAGGTAATCGGGGCTGGCGCACATGATCAGCGAGCGCGAGGTCAGTCGCCGTGCCATCAGGCGCGAGTCTGTCAGGTGGCCGAAACGGATGGCGAGATCATAGCCTTCGCCGACCATATCCCGCAGGCGGTTGTCCAGATCGAGGTCGATGCGAAGCTCGGGATATTGCCGCGCAAAGGCATTGACGGCGGGGGCAATGAACCGCTCGCCATAGGAAACTGAACACGTCATCCGTAGCAGGCCGCGCGGGGCATGGTCATCCGGCTGGATGGCGGCCAAAGCCTCGTCGCGCTCGTCGATCAAGCGGCGGCAACGGGCCAAAAACTCGCGCCCGGCATCGGTCAGCTCTACACGGCGGGTGGTGCGGTGCAGCAATCGGGTCTGCAACCGGTCCTCCAGCCGTGCAATCTCGCGACTGACCGCAGAGGTCGACAGCCCGAGCCGTCTGGCCGCGTCCGAAAAGCTGGCCTGCTCGGCCACAGCCGTAAACTCGTCGATGCCGTCCCACCTGCTCATGGGGATGTTGCAGCAGGATTGTTGCTAATACGCAATAATGTTTTGCGGTTGTTACCGGTAGGCGCGAACCCAAACGCAGCGTAAAAAGGTCCACAACGATAGACCATCTTGGGACTTTTGCCCTCAAGTCGCGAGGCCCCGCGGGCCGAGCATAGGGCGTCCTGAAAGGACACAAACAATTATGAAATCTCTTGCCGCCGTAGCGTTCGAAGCCAAAAAGCCGCTGGAGATCGTCGAAGTCGATCTGGAAGGTCCGCGCTTTGGTGAAGTCCTGATCGAGATCAAGGCCACGGGTGTCTGCCACACCGACGCCTACACCCTCGATGGCCTGGATTCGGAAGGTCTGTTCCCGTCGATCCTCGGCCACGAAGGCGCGGGCGTTGTGGTCGAAGTCGGCCCGGGCGTGACCAGCCTCGAAGTCGGCGATCACGTGATCCCGCTCTACACGCCGGAATGCCGCCAGTGTAAGTCGTGCCTGTCGCGCAAGACCAACCTGTGCACCTCGATCCGTGGCACGCAAGGCAAGGGCCTGATGCCGGATGGCACCTCGCGCTTCTCCTATAAGGGCCAGACCATCCACCACTACATGGGTTGCTCGACCTTCTCGAACTTCACCGTCATGCCCGAAATCGCCGTGGCGAAAATCCGCAAGGACGCGCCCTTCGACAAGGCCTGCTACATCGGCTGCGGCGTGACCACGGGCGTGGGCGCGGTGACCAACACCGCCAAGGTCGAGCCGGGCTCGAACTGCGTGGTCTTCGGTCTGGGCGGTATCGGCCTGAACGTCATTCAGGGCCTGAAGATGGTTGGCGCTGACAAGATCATCGGCGTTGATCTGAACGGCGATAAAGAAGAGTGGGGCCGTCGCTTCGGCATGACGGATTTCATCAATCCGAAGAACGTTTCCGACGTCGTGGCCGAGGTCATCCGTCTGACCGACGGCGGTGCGGACTATACCTTCGATTGCACCGGCAACACCGAAGTCATGCGTCAGGCGCTGGAATCCTCCCACCGTGGTTGGGGTGAAAGCATCATCATCGGCGTCGCAGAAGCCGGCAAGGAAATCTCGACCCGTCCGTTCCAACTGGTCACCGGCCGCGTCTGGCGCGGTTCGGCCTTCGGTGGTGCGCGCGGCCGTACCGACACGCCGAAGATTGTCGACTGGTACATGGACGGCAAGATCGAGATCGATCCGATGATCACCCACACCTTCGGTCTGGAAGACATCAACAAGGCTTTCGATCTGATGCACGAAGGCAAGTCGATCCGTTCGGTCATCGTCTTTTAAGACATAGTTGCCAAAAGCAACTCACTAAGTCTAAGCTCCCCTCGATAATGATATCGAGGGGAGTTTTTTATGATTTCGCACGTCATTCTGGGGGCGATTGATCTGGATGCGTCCAAGACTTTCTATGACGCGGTGCTGGGGGCGCTGGGCCATCACAAGGGTCGCAAAATTCCGGGCATTCCGCGCGTGATGTATATGACCCGCAACGGCACCTTCGGCATCACCCTGCCGATCAATGGCGAACCGGCGACCTTTGCCAACGGCAGCACCATCGGTTTTGCCGCCGAGAACGAAGAGGCTGTGCGGGCCTTCCACCAAGCGGGCATCGAGAACGGCGGCGTGCATATCGAAGAAGACCCCGGCGTTCGCGAAACGCCCTTTGGCAAACTCTGCCTCGCTTACTTGCGCGACCCCGCAGGCAACAAGATCTGCGCCATGTATCGTCCGGAATAGGACGACACGTCCGCTAGGGTGGGTGGGGCGGACATGGTAAGTGCCCTGATCCCCCTGAAGACTTGTGAGCCGACATGAGATCGAAGTCCGCCCTTTTCGCCGGTATTGCGGCCCTGAATTTGTCGTTGGCCGCCTGCGATCGCACCCCGCCGCAGATGAAGGGCCCGACGCCGGAAGAACAGGCCGCGGCCCGCGCGTGGGAAAAGGAAGATGTGTGGCTCTATATGCCGGACCACATCGTCAAACAGCGCGTCGATGAAAAGTCCCTGACCCCCTATATGGATCAGGTGACCGCCGCTGCAGAGGCCGTGTTGAACGCCGCCCCGCGTCAGGCGGGGTCGTCCAACATGCTGCTGGTGATGATCAAGCCGGGCAACCGCGCCAAGACATGGATTGTCAGCAGCAAGCCCGAACTGTCGCCCGATCTGGTCACTGCCGTGACCGTGGCGGCCAATGGCGTGGCCGCGCCGTCTGTGACCGGTGGTCCGGTGCTTGTGGGTGTGCGCTTCAAGGCTTTTGGCGGGGGCGAGCCCTTGATCAGCGAACGCCCGCCGATCCCCAAAGACTGGTATCAATATTTTGGCGACAAGGGCCTGCTGGACGATGCGTTCATGGCCCGCGTCTGGCCTGACTGACCGGAGTGATTTATGGAAACCGTCAAAACCCACACTGTCCACGGCGGCAAGCTTAGCTATCTGAAGCATGACAGCGAAACCACCGGTACGCCGATGGCCCTGTCGGTTTTTGTGCCTGCGGGCGAAGGGCCGTTTCCGGTGCTCTACTGGCTGTCGGGCTTGACCTGCACCGAGGACAACTTCACCACTAAGGCCGGCGCGTACCAAGCCGCCGCCGAGCATGGTGTGATTATCGTTGCCCCCGATACCTCGCCGCGCGGTGAGGGTGTCGCCGATGATGAAGCCTATGATCTGGGCCAAGGCGCGGGCTTTTATGTCGATGCGACCCAGGCTCCCTGGGCACCCCATTTCAAGATGGAATCCTACGTCACCAAAGAGCTGATCGAACAGGTCGAGACGGAGTTTCCGGCCAATGGCGTGCGCGGCATTTCGGGCCACTCCATGGGCGGGCACGGCGCTTTGACGCTGGCGCTTAAGTATCCCGAACTGTTCAAGTCGGTGTCGGCATTTGCGCCGATCTCTTCGCCGACCCGCTGCCCGTGGGGCGAGAAGGCTTTCACCGCCTATCTGGGTGAAGACCGCGCCGAATGGGCCAAGCATGATGCGGTTCTGCTCATAGAAGCGGGGGCGGCCAAGGGGCACTATGACGACATCCTCGTCGATCAGGGCGACGCCGACAGCTTCCTTGAAAACCAGTTGAAGCCGGAACTGCTGCAAGCCGCTGCTGACAAGGCGGGTCAGACGATCACCCTGCGTATGCAGCCGGGCTATGACCACTCCTACTTCTTTATGGCCAGCTTTATCGCTGACCACGTGGCCTTCCACGCCGCGCGCCTGAAGGGCTGAAGGTCGGGCTGTCGAAACCTGGGTGGGAGTGCTAGAGGACGATCATGACCGATCTGACCGCTTATGAGCCGATGTTTGCCGCCCTCTGCACCGAGCTGGGCTATTGCCTGCATGAAAAGGGGCAGGTGAAGGTCGTCGCTGCTATTCCGAATGGCCTTGATGCGGCTGTGCGCGCTGTTCTGGCTGCTGAAGGCCACTATGAGCCCGCCGCCTCGGGCGATCTGAAGCGCGGTATCCGCGAGTGTATCAAGCAGCATCTGCCCGCTTAACTCGCGGACACGTGACGCAAACTTAATCCCCGAAACGGCCCCGTACGTCTTGCGTGCGGGGCCGTTGTTCTTAGTGTCGCATAACCGTGGCCACTGGGAGGGTTGAGTATGGATCGTCGTCGTTTGCTTCAAAGCTTTGTTGCCGGGGCGGCTATGTCCGTCGTGCCGATGGGAGCGTCCTACGCGCGCGCCTTGGACGGTGCCGCATCGACACAGTTTCACGCGCTAATCCAGCAGATCACGGATGACTTTCTTCTGAGCGATCCAACGGTGTTGACTTCCTATGGTCTCGACCGTGGCGAAAGGGCGGGCGCGCGTTTTAAACTGAGTGACAACTCGCCCGCCTATGCGACGGTCCAGCGCGCCAAGATGAAGGCCGCGATGCAGACGCTGGCCCAGATCGATCGCGAAGCTTTGAGCCGCGTCGAGCGTACCCAATATGACTGGGTCAGCTTCTTTGGAGCTTCGACGGTAGCCATCGACGATATGGGCTATGGCGTCGGCGGCTATCCCAGCCCGTACCGTATCAGCCAACTGACGGGCGCATATCAGTTCGTGCCGGACTTCATGCGGTCGCAGCACCGCATTGAACAGACAGACGATGCCGAGGCCTATCTGTCGCGCCTCGAAGACTTTGCGGTTCAGCTGGAACACGACCGCGAGATCACCGCGCAGGATCAGGCAAAAGGCGTCATCCCGCCTGACTTTATCGTCCAGAAGACCCTGACCCAGCTGCGAAACCTGATCGAGGTTGATCCGCAGAACCATTCCCTCGTGAGCAGCTTGTCAGACCGGGCAGCGGCTAAGGGGCTAGCCGGAGAATGGGCGGCGCGGGCGACGGAAATCCTGAAGAAAAAGGTTTATCCTGCGCTGCAAAAGCAGGTCGAGCTATACGAGGCCGTGCTGCCCCGCACGACCCACGATGCGGGCATCTGGAAACAGCCGCGCGGCGATGAGTTCTATGCCCATGCTCTGCGTTACTACACCAGCACGGGTATGTCGGCGGACGAAATCCATCAGGTAGGACTGGATCAGGTCGCCGAACTGACGGCCCGTGCCGATGCGCTCTTGCGCAAGATCGGCAAGACTGAAGGCAGCGTGGGCCAGAGGGTCGCGAGCCTGTCCGATATGGAAGGCCAGGTCTATCCGAATACAGATGAAGGCAAGAAGCGCCTCATCGATGACCTGAACCTCGACATCGCGCACATGAACACGCTGCTGCCGCAGTATTTCGGACGTCTGCCCAAGTCGCCGGTGGAAGTGCGCCGCATCCCCGCCGAAATCGAAGTTGGCGCGCCCGGCGGGTATTATATGGGGCCGGCACTGGATGGTTCGCGTCCGGGGGCCTTCTATATCAACCTGCGCGATACGGCAGAGGTGCCCAAATTCACCCTTCGCACGCTCACTTGGCATGAGGCCTCTCCGGGGCACCACTTCCAGGTTGCTCTGGGGACGGAGCAAGATGATCTGCCCCTGCTGTTCAAGGGTATCGGCTTCTCGGCCAACCTCGAGGGATGGGGCCTCTATGCCGAGCAACTGGCGGATGAAATGGGGGTCTATAAAGACGACCCGCTCGGCGAGATTGGCTACCTGCAGTCGCTGATGTTCCGGGCCTCCAGGCTGGTGGTGGACACCGGCATGCACCACAAGCGCTGGAGCCGTGAGCAGGCCATCCGCTACATGGTGGATGTGCTGGGAGATCAGGAATCCAATGTCACCACCGAGGTCGAGCGCTACTGCGTCTGGACCGGTCAGGCGTGCGCCTACAAGGTGGGCCATAACGTCTGGGCCAAGATGCGCAAAGAGACCGAGGCCCGATTAGGTTCGCGCTTCGACATCAAGGCCTATCACGACTTCGGCCTTGCTCTGGGGCCGGTGCCGATGGCTGTTCTGGAGCGTGAACTGCGCGATTGGCAGGGCTGAGACTGATCCGGTCGTCTCTTGCGCGACGGGTTCAAGCTTCACTAACGTTAAAAATACGGGCGTGCGACGGCGAGGGGCTGTCGACGCCGGTTCTGTACCCGAGGGGAGTTATCGATGATCGACCGTCGCCGCCTTTTGATGGGAGCCGCCGCTGTGGCTGCCGCCGCGCCAACACTGGCGCAGGCTCGCGCTGCTCTGAGCGATGCCGATGCCCGGCTGAACAGTTTGCTGGACGGCTGGTTCAACAGCGAGCTTCTGGAAAGCCCCGAGCGGGCGACGGGCCTTGGACTGGACAAGGGCGAGTGGGCCCATCTGTCCGGCAAGCTCAGCGACGAAGGATTGTCGGCGCGCGACGAGGACCGCGCCCGCGCCACCGCCAAATGGGCCGAGCTTAAAACCTTCGATCAAAGCGGACTTTCCGAACAGGGGCAGTTGAACTACGCCATCGCCGCCTTCGGTCGCGAAACGGCGGCCGAAACGGCACGCTTTGAATACGGATCGGGTCCGGGGCGTCCGTCGCCCTACGTGGTGGCTCAACTGTCGGGTGCCTATTATTCGACGCCGGACTTCCTTGAGAACCAGCATCGCTTTGACGACAAGTACGGGGCCGATGGCTTCCTTTCGCGTCTGTCCGATTTCGCCAAATCGATCCACGGCGAGAATGAACTGATCGAGTTCGATGCCGCCAAGGGTGTGATCGCGCCGGACTACATCATCGACCGCACCCTCCCGCAAATCCGCAACCTGCGCGATATGGCGGCGGGTGACTGGTCGATGATCAAGACGGTCGCCCGCAAGGAAGCGGCGCTGGGCCTATCCGGCTATGCCGACCGGGCCAAGGCCATTCTGGACACCGAGGTTAAGCCCGCACTGGCGGCCCAGATCGCCAAGCTGGAAGCCCTGCGTCCGCAGGCGGTTCACGATGCAGGTGTTTGGCGTCTGCCGGATGGCGAAGCCTTCTATGCCAACGGCCTGCGCTCCAACACCACCACCACCCTGACGGCGGACGAGATTCACCAGATGGGACGCGAACAGGTCGCCCAGATCAGCGCCGAACTGGACGTAGTGCTCAAATCTCAGGGGTATACCCAGGGCACGGTCGGCGAGCGCGTCGATGCTCTGAACAAGGATCCGGCCCAACTCTTCCCGAACACCGACGAGGGCAAGGTCGAACTGCTGCAATGGCTGAATGACCAGATCAAACAGCTCGATCCGATGCTGCCGCAGTATTTCGGACGCCTGCCCAAGACCCACGTGGAGGTGCGCCGTGTGCCGGTATCGATCCAGTCCGGCGCACCGGGTGGCTATTATCAAGGCCCGCCGCTGGATGGTTCGCGTCCGGGTGTCTACTACATCAACCTGCGTGACAGCGGGAACTGGCCGCGCTTTGCCCTGCCGACCCTGACCTATCACGAGGCGTCGCCAGGCCACCACCTTCAGGTCGCGCTGCAGCGCGAGGCAGGCGAGCTTCCGCAATGGCGCCGTGCCGGTGGTTTCTCGGCCTTCAACGAAGGCTGGGCGCTGTACGCCGAACAGGTGGCCGCCAATGACATGAACGCCTATGCCAGCTATCCCCTGGGCCGTGCGGGCTTCCTGATGTCCTATCTGTTCCGTGCTGTGCGTCTTGTGGTCGACACCGGCATGCACGCCAAGCAGTGGAGCCGCGAGGACGCCGTGGAATACATGGTCGCCTCAGGCGCCAAGCCGCGCGACGCCGCCAACAGCGAGATCAACCGCTACACCGTCTGGCCGGGCCAAGCCTGCGCCTACAAGGTCGGCCACACGGTCATCGCTCGCCTGCGTGCCGAAGCCGAAGCCAAGCCGGACTTCGACCTGCGCCAGTTCCACGACAAGGTGCTGCTCAGCGGCTCCATGCCGCTGGCCGTGCTGGAACAGCGCCTGCGCAGCTAAGAGCCTATAAGACGAGGGGCCGAAGGAGAAATCTTTCGGCCCTTAATCTTGTCGGCCCAGCATGATCACTTCGCGTGTACGGTTTGCCGCCGAAGCACAGCGCGCGTCGTGAACGATCGTGCAGCCCGTGGCCTTGCCCTCACAGGCGCTGAGGGTCGCTGCGCGGGCCGCCCTCATATCGCGGCCGTACTCGAAGTAATAGTTATCGATCCCCTCAACAGAACCCCGCGCCACCGAAGCGCAACCGTTCAGCCAGGAATAAAGGATCTCGCACTTGGCATCTGGATTGGGCGGCGGTGCCATGCTCAATTCGCGATTATAGTCAGGCTGCTGGCACTTCGCGAGCGACTGCCAGCCCGCATCCTCGGCGCGATAGCTGTGGCCGGTCCATGCGTAAATATCAAAGGTCTCGGTATTGATGGCAAAGCCGCCTACTCCGCTCACGCGCTCGCGAATACGGGGCGGCCCGCTAGGCGCTGCCGGTGCGTAACCACCTGAGGAAGGGTCAGGCCCGCACGTGGCGGAGCCTGCGGCGGTGCCAACAGGGCATCGCGTTTGGGCATGTGCATCGAGCGGATAGCTAATGATGAACAGAGCGGCAGCGGCAATGATCGTGGCCACATGGAGCAACATCTTCATATGAAACCTATGGGCTGAGGTTAGTTTTCACGTCAAAAGCAACGGGATGCTTCTGTCCACAACGCCAGCGGGCTCGCTTTGTGCCACTGCGGGTGCCCTATTGAGCGGTACGCCAAGTCGAGGGCCAAATATCCCAGTGGATGCCGAGGCAGTCGCTCATATTGTCTTCCGACAGCAAAGCAAACTCGCGGCCCGTCCACGCCCATGATGCCATGCTGCCGCAATCGCCAACACCGCGGCCCTTGCCGAAGGCACCGATCGTATTGGTCTGGCTATCAAAGCTGCTGTTGACCAGACTGTCTAGCGGGCCGCGTGGCGTGGGAAACTCTAACGCACGCGCGCCGGACCCGTCATTGGCCGACAGGACATAGGCCTGCGAGAAATTATAGGCTCCGGCTCCGCACGGCAGTTCCCACAGTAGGGTATCGGTGCCGAGGCGGTGAACCGCCCAATCGTCCCGTCCAAATGACTTGTTCTCATACAGAGATGCACATTCGCGCGCGCGGGGCAGGGCCGTGACGTGTGGCGACAGGGTCTTGGGCAAATCCGTTTGGGACACAGGTGCAGCGACGCGGATACGCGGCGGCGTCGGTGCATCTGGCACGCTGCTGGCGGGGCGATCGCCTTTGCGGACCAAGGCTGTGGTGGTGCCAAGGCGCCCTTGACGCTCGTCGATCCACAAGAACGCAGCGGCCGCGCCGGTCAACGATACTGAAATCCGCTCGGCATTGGCCGACAGGGTCAGAGCCTGACCATTGGCCAGCGCCCTTAGCAATTGGTCTGACGGATTCTCAAATGTTAGAACATTCAAATCGGTATCCGGATCGCCCCAGACGCCGGCATAGTTCCGGCCATCGATGTCGAGTCGGGTTGGCACAGTCGGCGATTGCAGGGCCCAACTGTCGGCATAGACCTTAGGTCTGGCCTCCGGACCGGCTGCCAGTTTTACCAGGACAAAGCCGCCATTATCCTCGCCGGGACCGTAGGCGGCGCAGTTGTTGACGTTGTCGCAAATCGCCGTCCAATCGCGGAAGGCTTTGGTTTCACTCGATAAACCGGAAGACGTATCGCCCGCCGTATCGCGGGCGTTCTCTGCGGCGACCGCCACCGTTGTAATCGGCAGGGACGAAGTCGGCGCAGCCTCGTCCTCGTTACATCCTGTAAGGAGGGAAGCAGACGCCACCCCGATAGCAAGAATACGCGCGGTGAGCATGGGGGAAATCCTCGGCATGGCCTGTCGATAAACCGGAACGCCACCCTAGGGGCAGGTTGGCGGAACGCCAAATTCTTATGCCCTATTGCTTTGCGTCGGCGCTCTGGGGGGCTATATCGCCCCCAACGTAAACCTTTCTCAGAACAAGAGGCGAAGTATGGCCAAGATCAAGGTCGCCAATCCCATCGTGGACATCGACGGCGACGAAATGACCCGCATCATCTGGCAGATGATCAAGGACAAGCTCGTCTTCCCGTATCTGGATCTGGAACTGGACTACTACGATCTGGGTATGGAAAGCCGTGACGCTACGGACGACCAGATCACCATCGACGCTGCCAAGGCTATCCAGAAGCACGGCGTTGGCGTGAAGTGCGCAACCATCACGCCGGACGAAGCCCGCGTGAAGGAATTCGGCCTGAAGAAGATGTGGAAGTCGCCGAACGGCACCATCCGCAACATCCTCGGCGGCGTTGTCTTCCGCGAGCCGATCATCTGCTCGAACGTTCCGCGTCTGGTTCCGGGCTGGACCCAGCCGATCGTCGTGGGCCGTCACGCCTTCGGTGACCAGTACAAGGCTACCGACTTCCTGATGCCGGGTGCCGGCACCCTGTCGATCAAGTTCGTTGGCGACAACGGCGAAGTCATCGAGCACGAAGTCTACAAGGCTCCGGCTGCTGGCGTGGCCATGGCCATGTACAACCAAGACGAGTCGATCCGTGAGTTCGCTCACGCTTCGTTCGCTTATGGCCTGCAGCGTAACTATCCGGTCTACCTATCGACCAAGAACACCATCCTGAAAGCCTACGACGGCCGCTTCAAGGACATCTTCCAAGAAGTGTTCGACGCTCACTACGCCGAAGAGTTCAAGGCTCGCGGCCTGACCTACGAACACCGTCTGATCGACGACATGGTGGCTGCCGCCATGAAGTGGTCGGGTGGCTTCGTCTGGGCTTGTAAGAACTACGACGGTGACGTGCAGTCGGACGTCGTCGCCCAAGGCTTCGGCTCGCTGGGCCTGATGACCTCGGTCCTGATGACCCCGGATGGCAAGGTCATGGAAACCGAAGCCGCCCACGGCACGGTGACCCGTCACTACCGTCAGCACCAGAAGGGTGAAGCGACCTCGACCAACTCGATCGCTTCGATTTTCGCCTGGACCCGTGGTTTCAAGCACCGCGCTAAGCTGGACAACAACGCCGAGCTGGCCCAGTTCGCTGAAACCCTCGAGAAGGTCGTCGTCGACACCGTCGAGTCGGGCTTCATGACCAAGGACCTTGCCCTGCTGGTCGGCGACCAACAAGGCTGGCTGACCACCGAAGGTTTCTTGGACAAGGTCTCGGAAAACCTGCGCGCGGCTCTGCCGGGCATTGGTGAGTAATAGTCTTTTTGACTAAGAGTGAGCCCCGCCAGACGGTGTCTGGCGGGGCTTCTTTTTGCCCTAACGCTCGCCACGCGGTGGCTCGCTCCTTGAGGGCAAAAAGAAGTAGGTGAACTCTGCGCTCATGCAGCGAGGCCCCGAGGGCCGAGCGATAGCGCGCGACGAAGTCGCCCAAACAAAAAAGCCCGCCTCGGGTGAGGCGGGCTTTTCTGTAGGCTTGGAGCCGATGCTTAGATCTTGGCCTTGATGGTTGCGAGGCCTTCTTCGGCTTTGGAGGCGTCGGGTGCGCCGCCTTGGGCGAAGTCCGGCTTGCCGCCTGCGCCCTTGCCGCCCATGGCGATCACGGCGTCACGGGCGAAGTCGGCGGCGTTGTACTTGCCGACGAGGTCCGGTGTCAGGGTGACGGTGATGGCAGCCTTGCCATCGGTCACGCCGACCAGAGCCACGATGCCCGAGCCAAGTTGCTTCTTGAAGTCCTCGGCAACGCCGCGCAGGCCCTTGCCGTCCACGCCGTCAAGGACGCGGGCGATCACCTTCACACCGTTGATCTCTTCCGGAGCGGCCGAGGCACCGCCGCCGCCGAGGGCGAGTTGCTTTTTCAGTTCGGCAACCTGCTTCTCGAGCGACTTGACCGAGGCCTGTAGGTTTTCAACACGCGGTGCCACGTCGGTCGGCTGAACCTTGAAGTTCTGCGCCAGCGAGCGGGTGATGTTGGCCTGTTCCAGCAGGTACTGACGGGCGGCTTCGCCGGTCAGGGCCTCGATACGACGCACGCCAGCGGCCACGCCGCCTTCGGAGATGATCTTGAACAGGGCAATGTCGCCGGTGCGGGCGACGTGGGTCCCGCCGCACAGTTCGACCGAATAGGCCTTGCCGGCTTCGGTCAGCGAGTTGCCGAGCGCCAGCACGCGCACTTCGTCACCGTACTTCTCGCCGAACAGGGCGATAGCACCGGCGTCGATAGCCTCTTCAGGCGACATCAACTGGGTCGTGGCGGGCACGTTCTGGCGGATGACCGCATTCACCTCGTCTTCGATGCGGGCGATTTCCTCGTCGGTCACCGGCGCATTGTGGCTGAAGTCGAAGCGCAGACGCTCGTGGTCGACCATCTGGCCCTTCTGGGCGATGTGGGCACCCAGAACGTTCTTCAGCGCGGTGTGCAGCAGGTGTGCGCCCGAGTGGTTCGAACGGGTGGTCAGGCGCTCATCGGCATTGACGTACAACTCGACCTTGGTGCCGATCTTCAACTCGCCCGAGGTGACTTCGATCTGGTGGGCGTACAGGTCGCCGCCTGCGTGCTTTTGCACGTCCAGAACGCGGCCTTCGCCACCAGCCCATTTTACCGAGCCCTTGTCGCCGTTCTGGCCGCCGCCTTCGCCGTAGAAGGGGGTCTGGTCGAACAGGACTTCGACGATGTCGCCAGCCGAAGCGGCTTCAACGCGAGCGCCTTCGGCCACGATGGCAACCACGGCACCTTCGCCGTCGGTGTTGTCATAGCCGGTGAAGGTGGTGGCACCCAGTTGGTCACGGATGGCCAGCCATTCGCCAGCATTGGCGGTTTGGCCCGAGCCCTTCCAGTTGGCCTTGCCGCGTTGGCGCTGCTCGGCCATTTCGGCCTCGAAGCCGTCATTGTCGACCGACAGGCCACGGCGGCGTGCTTCGTCCTGCGTCAGGTCGAGCGGGAAGCCGTAGGTGTCATACAGGGTGAAGGCCGTGTGACCCGAGATGATGCCGCCCTCGGACAGGTCCTTGGTGGCTTCGTCCAGCAGGCCCATGCCGCGACCAAGGGTGGTGCGGAAACGGATTTCTTCCTGCTTCATCGTGTCTTCGATGAAGGCCTGTGCGCGGCCCAGTTCCGGATAGGCTTCGCCCATCTCGGTGACCAGTGCCGGAACCAGACGGTGCATCAGCGGATCTTGCGCACCCAGCAGGTGGGCGTGGCGCATGGCGCGGCGCATGATGCGGCGCAGGACGTAGCCACGGCCTTCGTTCGACGGCGTCACACCGTCGGCGATCAGGAACGACGACGAGCGCAGGTGGTCGGCGATTACGCGGTGGCTGGCTTGCAGCGCACCTTCGGCCTTGGTGTTGGTCGCGTCTTCCGAAGCGGCGATCAGGTGGCGGAACAGATCGACTTCATAGTTGGAGTGCACGCCCTGCAGCACAGCCGCGATACGCTCCAGACCCATGCCGGTGTCGACCGACTTCTTGGGCAGTTCGCGAACGATCTCGTCGTTCTCCTTCTCGAACTGCATGAAGACGTTGTTCCAGATCTCGACGAAGCGGTCGCCGTCCTCTTCCGGCGAACCCGGAGGGCCGCCCCAGATGTGCTCGCCGTGGTCGTAGAAGATTTCGGTGCACGGACCGCACGGACCGTTGTCGCCCATGGCCCAGAAGTTGTCGGCGGTCGGGATACGAATGATCTTGTCGTCCGAGAAGCCCGTCACCTTCTTCCAGATGTTAAAGGCTTCGTCGTCGGTGTGATAAACCGTGACCAGCAGCTTTTGCGGGTCCAGACCGAACTCCTTGGTCAGCAGACCCCACGCGCTCTCGATGGCGTGGTCTTTGAAGTAGTCGCCGAACGAGAAGTTGCCCAGCATTTCAAAGAAGGTGTGGTGACGCGCGGTGTAGCCAACGTTGTCCAGATCGTTGTGCTTGCCGCCGGCGCGGACGCACTTTTGCGACGAAGTGGCGCGCGGATACGGCGGCACGGCAGCACCGGTGAAGTAGTCCTTGAACGGGACCATGCCGGCGTTGACGAAAAGCAGGGTCGGGTCGTTCTGCGGCACCAGCGGTGCGGAGTGCACCTTCTCGTGGCCGTCGTTGCCGAAGTAATCGAGGAAGGTAGAACGTATCTGCTTCAGGCTGGTCATGATCTGTCGGACTGTTCGGTGTGTCGGGTGGGCAGCGCAGCCGGAGGGCCGCACCGCAAAAATAATGTCAGGGCGTCATATAGGGTTTTTGAGGCGAGTGCATCACCCCCGAACCCTCAAGACTCATGGCGAATTCGGAACGGCGCTCAGACCAGTCGGTCTGCGGAGACAATGACGCCGTCCGCGTCCGCATAAATCCAGTCATCAGGACGGAATATGACGCCGCCGAAACTGGTCGGGATGTCCTGCTCGCCGATGCCGTCACGGTCCGAGCGGAGGGGGCAGGTGCCGATGGCTTTTACGCCCACGTCCATGGTGTCGATGACGGTGCTGTCGCGGATGGCAGCGTTGACGATGATGCCCGCCCAGCCATTGTCGATGGCCAGTTTGGCCAGATTATCACCCACGAGTGCGCGCTTGAGCGAGCTGCCACCGTTGACCACGAGCACCGCGCCGCGTCCGGGACCTTCGAGGGTAGAGCGCACCAGCGCATTATCATCAAGAACGCTGAGGGTCCGGATCGGGCCACAGAAGGCGGTAATCTTGCCAAAGCTACGGAAGGCCGTGGTGCAGACCTTCACCTTGTCGGGGTGGGCATCACACAGGTCGGCAGTGGCGAAGGCAGTCATCGCAGGCTCTCATCATCGGGAAGGAGTTTTGACCCTGCCGCTTTCAATCGGTCAGGGAAAGGGCCGAGCCCTTTAGACGGGCAAAAAAAGAGGCCCACCCGATGAACGGGTGGGCCTTCTCCACCCCGCCCCCGACGGGGTCGGTAGGCGGGTCGCCGGGGAGGGCGGAGATGTTTTAGCCTTCGAGGTCCTGACCTTCGTCCGGTTCCGGAGTGCCCAGAAGCTCGTCGGCAATCTTGTTGGTGGAGGCGCGAACAGCCTTTTCGATGGCCAGTGCCATATCCGGATTGTTCTTCAGGAACTCCTTGGCGTTCTCGCGGCCCTGACCGATGCGGGTCGAGTCATAGGAGAACCAGGAGCCTGACTTCTCGACGATGCCTGCCTTCACGCCCAGATCGATGATCTCGCCGATCTTGGAGATGCCTTCGCCGTACATGATGTCGAAGATAACCTCACGGAACGGCGGGGCCACCTTGTTCTTCACGACCTTCACGCGAGTGGTGTTGCCGACCACTTCGTCGCGGTTCTTGATCGCGCCGGTGCGGCGGATGTCGAGGCGCACCGAAGCGTAGAACTTCAGAGCGTTACCGCCCGTGGTGGTTTCGGGCGAGCCGTACATCACGCCGATCTTGTGACGGATCTGGTTGATGAACAGCACGATGCATTTCGACTTGTTGATCGACGCCGTCAGCTTGCGCAGGGCTTGCGACATCAGACGGGCTTGCAGGCCCGGCAGGCTGTCGCCCATCTCGCCCTCGATTTCGGCGCGCGGGGTCAGGGCGGCGACAGAGTCGATCACCACGATGTCCACGGCACCCGAGCGGACGAGGGTGTCGACGATTTCCAGAGCCTGTTCACCGGTGTCCGGCTGCGAGACGAGCAGGTCGTCCAGGTTCACACCCAGCTTCTGGGCATAGACCGGATCAAGCGCGTGTTCGGCGTCCACGAAGGCAGCCACACCGCCCTTTTTCTGGATTTCTGCGACCGTGTGCAGAGCCAGAGTGGTTTTACCCGAGGATTCGGGACCGAAAACTTCGATCACGCGGCCCACCGGCAGACCGCCGATGCCCAGAGCCATATCGAGGCCCAGAGAGCCGGTCGACACGCTGTCGATCTCGGTCACCTGACCCGCCTTGCCCAGTTTCATGACCGAGCCCTTGCCGAATGCGCGGTCGATCTGTGCGATCGCTGCCTCAAGGGCGCGTTGTTTATCGGAGTCTGCCTTAGCCACTAATTTCAATGCCGCCTGTGTCATTGGTTTGATCTCTCCCATGCCATGATTCATGGCATTTTTCCCGTAGGACGTTGGGAGAGACCCGCCAGGACCCGCTCCCTCGATGACGTGATTAGTACACGGTTTGTTCTGGTTCACAAGATGTTCTCATTTGAAATGTGGAACAGCGCTCGTTTCATGCGTCCGATAATGACGCAGGGTGTCTCGCCACCTTTGCCACGGACAGGCGTTTAGTGCCGTATGAGCACTGAAAATCTGCCGCCCGTCGATCCTTCCAAACCCGCCCTCCTGACGATCCGAAACGCGAGAATGGCCGATGTTGCGGCCATCAGCGCGCTGGTCGGGCGCGTCTACAAAGACGACATTCCCTACACCGCCGGCATGCTACGCGGTCAGATCGCCATCTATCCGGATGGCCAGCTGGTGGTGGAATACGAGGGCGAGATCGTCGGCTATGCGGCCAGCTTCCGCATCGACGAAGCTTCGGCCATGCGCGCCCATACCTGGGAAGATATCACTGGCGGGGGCTATGCCTCGCGGCACGATCCGAACGGAGACTGGCTGTATGGTATGGAGGTCTGTGTCGATCCCACCCGTCGCCGACTGCGGATCGGCCAGCGCCTGTACGATGCCCGACGCGAGTTGTGCGAGGTCCAGAACCTGAAGGGGATTGTCTTCGGTGGACGCCTGCCCGGGCTGTCGCGGCGCAAGTCGGCCTATCCGGATCCGAAGGACTATCTGGACGCTGTTACGGCGCGTAAGATGAATGATCCTGTCGTGGCCTTCCATATTCGGTCCGGCTTTGAGCCGATCGGTGTGCTGCGCGGCTATCTGTCCACCGATAAGCAGTCGATGGGCCACGCCTCACACATGGTGTGGCGCAACCCCTACTTCATCGAAGATACGGGTAAGGGCGCGGCCTTCACCACCAAGGAAGCTGTTCGCGTCGCCACCGTCCAGTTGCAGATGCGCAAGGTCGAAAGCTTTGACGAGTTCATGGCCAATATCGAATATTTCGTCGATGTGGTGGCCGACTATCGGGCCGACTTCGTAGTCTTCCCCGAGCTCATCACGCTTCAGCTCTTGTCGCTAGAGCCCAAGAAGCTGACGCCGGTGGAATCCATCGAGCATCTGACCCGGTATACGCCGCGCTTTGTGGAGTCCATGCGCAAGCTGGCTGTCAGCTATAATGTGAACATTATCGGCGGCTCGCACCCGACCCGTACCGATGACGGCGACATCCAGAACGTGGCCTATGTGTTCCTGCGCGATGGTTCGGTGCACGAACAGGAAAAGCTGCATCCCACGCCGAACGAACGTCACTGGTGGAATATCAAAGGCGGCGACCGGGTCCATGCCATCCCGACGGACTGCGGCCCTATCGGAGTGATGATTTGCTACGATTCCGAGTTCCCCGAGATCGCACGCCGCATGGTGGACGAGGGAGCGCGCATCCTGTTTGTGCCCTTCTGCACGGACAACCGTCAGGGCTATCTGCGGGTGCGCTACTGTGGTCAGGCACGGGCCATCGAGAACCAGTGCTACGTCGTGCTGGCGGGCAATGTCGGCAACCTGCCCAATGTCGAGAATATGGACATCCAGTACGCCCAGTCCTGCATCCTGACGCCCTGCGATTTCCCGTTTGCGCGGGACGGTATTGCCGCCGAGGCGACCGAGAACGTCGAGACGGTGACGGTGGCCGACCTCGATCTGTCCGATCTGGCGTGGGCGCGGGCGCAAGGCACGGTCAAGAACCTGCGCGACCGCCGCTTTGACCTGTACAAGACGGTGTGGACCGACGGGGGCTGAGCCTCTTGGGCCGGTCAGTTTTCGCGGTAGAAGTTGCAATACCAGTCAACGAACCGGCCCACGCCCTCTTCGACTGGCGTTGAGGGCGCATAGCCGATAGCCGCCAGAGTGGCCGAAACGTCTGCTTCGGTGTTGACCACGTCCCCCTCCTGCATCGGCATCAGGTTCAGCTTGGCTTTGCGACCCAGCTTTTCTTCCAGCACCTCGATGTATCGCATAAGCGGGACCGGCTGACCTGCGCCGAGGTTCAGGATGCGCCACGGGGCAACGCCGCTGGTCGACGGATCGGGAGCGGTGGCATCCCATGCCGGATTGACCGTCGCGGGCTGGTCCAGTGCCGCGACAATGCCCGTCACGATGTCATCCACATAGGTGAAGTCGCGGCTCATACGGCCCTCGCCGTACACGTCGATCGGCTCGTCCTTGAGGATGGCGCGGGTAAATTTGAATAGCGCCATGTCCGGTCGGCCCCACGGACCGTACACGGTGAAAAACCGCAGGCCCGTCAGGGGGATACCGAACAGATGGGCGTAGGAATGCGCCATAGCCTCGTTGGCGATCTTGGTCGCGGCATAGAGGGTCAGGGGGTGGTTGGCTCCGTCCGACGGCGCGAACGGCAGTTTGCCATTGGCCCCATAGGCCGAACTGGTCGAGGCATAGACGAGGTGCTCGCATCCTGCGGCTCGCGCGCCCTCGATAATCGACAGAAAGCCGGTGACATTGGAGGACACATAGGTCCCGGGTGCCTCGAGGCTGTAGCGGACGCCTGCTTGAGCACCGAGGTGGACGATCCGTTTTGGATGATGCTCGGCGAATACGGCCGCCACCCCGCTGGCGTCGGCCAGATCAAGCGTATGGTGGCGATAGCTGGGATGGACCAGTAACTGGTCCAGCCGAGCCTGTTTCAGAGCCGGATCGTAATAGCTGTTCAGATTGTCGATACCAACGACCGTCTCGCCCCGCTCCAACAGGCGAAGCGTGGTGTGAAAGCCGATAAATCCGGCCGAGCCGGTGACGAGAACAGGATGCGACATGCGTCTAGCGATAATCGCGTCTGCGTCTTTGCGCCAGCGCTTCTAGGTGCGGATAGCGATGAGCGATTTGGTCAGGGGACCGACCTTCTCGTCGTGGTGTACGGCGTCAGGGTATAGAAAACGGAACTGGTTTTTATCCAGCAGCCGCGCATGCTGGACGTCCCGCATCGCGGCCCCCACATCGGGTGCCTTTTGCGAGAAGCCGTGGGCGCGGCGCATCAGGGCGCGGGCGCGTGACTGCTCGCTCCGCCAGTGGAAAAAAAGGCTGGAGAAATGCGGCTCGACCGGAAACCAGAAATAGGGCGTCTGGACGTAATAGCGCGGGGCAAGACGACGGCATTCGGTGGCAAACGCCTCCATGCGCACCCAATCGCCGACATGTTCGACCACAGAGTTGGAGTGGACGAGATCAAAGCTGTTGTCGGGGTATTGCGGCAATCGGGTTGCGTCGTCGTCGACGACCGAGAACAACCGCTCGTCCCAGACATCGTCCACCCCGCCGGGGTTCACCAGCGTGATATGGACCTTGCATCGACGCAGAAGCTCGACATCGAACAGTTGCCAGTACCCGGCCTCTCCTCCCAGATCGACGATCCTGACCTCGCCCTGTTCGGCTGCAATCTTTTCGATGAGAGTGACAACCCGACGGCTACGGGCGCGGCGAAAACGCGACACCAGAGAGTTGGGGTCGCTGTTGTCCTGAAGGGCGTGGATCAGTTTCATCCTGTCCGTTTGGCAGAACCTTACTACGACAAGCTTAAGCGTTGGCGCGTGACGCCCCCTTATCGCTCGGCGGTGGCGTGTGTGGCTCCGCCAGACGCGATGCACCACTGAACACCAGGGCAGCGATCAGGAAGACGGCAGCCATCCCTGTCAGCCAGTGGTCGCCCCGCGCGGGCACCAGCGGGCGAAGGAATAGCAGGATAAGCAGACCGATAAAGCCAAGTGCTCCCGGCACGGAAATACCCAGCGCCAGAAACACGAAATGCCCGTAACAGACCAGCCATGCACCGCCGATAATGGCGGCGATAGCGGGCGCAACCAGCCCTCGCAGTTCACTGAGCGATGGCGACAGGGTGGCCGAGATCGCCATAGCGATGACCGCTAGCAAAAGAGGCCATGTGACGATCAATGCCACTTGGGGCGCAAAGCCTTGCAGGGCGCAGCCCAGTACAAATGCCAGCGCCACTGTGCCTGTCCAGCCGCCCCAAATGTTTCTTGCCGCTGCACCGGGCCACAGCGACAGGACGGCAGCAACTGCGCCTGCGCCTACGTAGACAGGGCCTCCCTTGCCCAGTACCGCGACCGTCAGTGTGACCAGCGCCAGGCCGTAACCCAGTACGCGACGGTGCGAAGCGCGTCCGCCCGACATCAGCAAGAAGGCCAGACCCAGAACCACCAGCGCGGTGGCCGCCTCCATCCACGGCAGACGACGCAACAAGGTGTAGTAGAAGGACACGCCGTCTACGCGCATTTGCAGCGGACCCGCCAGCATCCTTACGCCCTGTGAAAGCACCAGGGACGCGCTGAGGAACCAGACCCCGTCCAGCATGCCCTGCCAAAGCTGTTTGGCTCCGAGACCTGTCACAGTCCGCGCGCGCCAGACGGAATAGGCCAGTCCCATGAGGGACAGCCCTAGCAGGATCCAGCCCGCGAACGGGGGATGGCTGATCAACAAGCGCCCGAAGATGTCGGAATAGACAAGGTTCGGACCCGCCTTGGGCAGTTCCGCAGCCGGGATCAGGCGCGTTGCCAGTTCCAGCGTCTGTGATCCCATGTGCTGGACCGAGCCAACATCCAGCTGCTCGGGCGTGGAATCTGCGGTGTGATAGTGGTGGGCCCGGCCAAGGAACGCCAAATTGACGCCTTGCATGCCCTTGTCGCGGGGGATGGTGAAGTCCGTACCGTTGGGCATCCGCTCATAAAGGTAGGAGCCGATCGAGGCCGTCGTGACACCGCCGTCGGCCTTCATGGCGACAGGGGCGAAGGCCTTGATGGTGGGGCCGTCGCCCTTGCCGGTCTCGAACATATTGACCCGACCGCCACCGCCACGCGCCTCCAGATTGATGATGAAGCCCGGTGCCTTGGCCAGGGGGTGTTCGTTGAAGAAGATGCGCGCGCCCTCAAGGCCGATCTCTTCACCGTCCGTCAGCAGGATGATCAGGGTGCGCTCGTCGATGTTGCGGGCCGCGAGGGCTCTCGCCGTTTCCAGAGTGACAGCAACCCCCGTGGAGTCGTCGCCTGCACCCGGTGACAATACGCCCGTGTCGTAGTGGGCCATCAGCATGAGGGGCGGCAGGTCGGGCTGGCTACCGGTGCGGACGGCGACCAGATTGGTCGCTTGTCCCGTAGTTTCGGGCGATCCGCCTTCGCGTTTGAGGCGCTGGCCCCCTTTGAGGGAGATGTCGCCTTTCTGCTCCGCCACGCTAAAGCCGAGGTCGGTCAGCCGTTGGGCAAGATAGTTCTTCACCCGAACATTTTCGGGCGAACCCAGCGGGTGGGGGGCCTTTGATATCTGGCGGATATCCACCATAGCCCGTTCGGCAGAGAACAGATGAGGCGGAGCATCGATCGGGCGCGGTGACGGCGTCTGCAGTGTCAGCACAGCCAGCGCAAACATCAGGGCCAGCGAGCCCAGCAATATCGAAAGACGCATCCGACCCCTCCCACAAGGACGGGGTATTGGCCATCAAGGATCGCCATATAGCAAGAGGGCGGCCGGAGCTTTCGCCCCGACCGCCCTTGTCAGATCACTCATGTCTTGTCGCTTAGAAGCGCTTCGAAACCTCGATGCCGTACATGCGCGGCTCGTTGACGAAGACCGTCAGGTTGTTGAAGTCGATCGCGCCGATGATGTTGTCTTCATCGGTGATGTTGCGGACGTAGCCAGCCACTTCGAGGTCGCGGGACAGGTCACGCCAGCCGGCGCGAAGGCCGCCTTCGAACTGGGTGCCGAACATGAACTCCTTGGATTCATACAGGAACAGGTTGGTGTTCTTTTGCATGACCCAGTCGGTCGCGGCGAACAGCTCCTGATCGTTGCCCAGCGG
The DNA here is from genome assembly GCF_022750635.1 of Brevundimonas pishanensis. Classification (GTDB taxonomy): domain Bacteria; phylum Pseudomonadota; class Alphaproteobacteria; order Caulobacterales; family Caulobacteraceae; genus Brevundimonas; species Brevundimonas pishanensis. The sequence continues at coordinate 711,106 of NZ_JAJKBG010000001.1, forward strand.
GCGGACGTACGACAGGGTGAAGTTGGCCGAGTATTCCGGAGCGTTCGGGAACGGGTTGCCGTTGATGTTGGCGCGGTCTGTGCCGTTCACGTTCTGGATAGGATCGGTGATGGTGCACAGGTGGTTGCCGCAGATGGCCACCAGCAGATCATTGTCTTTGATCTCGGTCGCGTTCCAGGCAAAGCCACCGGCGAAGGTGAAACCAGCGCCCAGATAGACGTCGCCGTCGATCTCGATACCCTTGCCTTCACCCTTCTGGGCGTTCAGCAGGCGGTTCGAGTTGTCGATGCCGCCGATGGCGGTGAACTGCATGTCGTCCACTTCATAGAAGTAGGCGGTGGCGTTCAGACGGGCGCGGCCATCCCACAGGCGAGCCTTGAAGCCAGCCTCGTAGGACATGGCGGTCTCGGAGTCGGCGGTGGTCAGAACCGGCAGGTTACGGCCTTGGATCGACGGACCACGGTAGCCGTGGGCGACGCGGGCGAACAGGTTCCAGTTCGGGTTCACTTCGTACAGGGCGCTGATGTCCCACGAGACTTGCTCGTCCGAAACAGCGACCTGACCGGTGCCCGGAGCACCGATGGTGATCGAACCGTTATAGGTGCGCTCGTCCTCGGTGTAGCGCAGGCCGCCGGTGATCTTCAGGGCTTCGGTCAGCTGGTAGTTGGCCTGACCAAAGACCGACCACGATTCCGACTTCTGGACGATGTCGGTTTGCTTGGTCGGGGCCAGAGCACCGGTGCCGCCATAGGTGTTCGACACCAGATTGAAGCGGTCGCTGAATGCGAAGGCACCGACCTGCCAGTTCAGGCGGTTGTTGCCGTTCGAGGCCAGACGCAGTTCGAAGGTGTTCTGGACCAGATCCGAGTGATCGGTGCCGCTTTCGACGCGGAACGGGGTGGCATAGCCAGCACCGGCCGGAGCGGTGAAGGACACGCCGCCGTCGATGTCGCCGTTACCCATCGACTCGCCCTGGAACGAACCGATGACGCCGGTCAGGGTCATGTCACCGAAGTCATAAGCGACCTGCAGCGACTGCGACTGGGTGTTCTGCTTCTGGAAGTTGTTACGGCCGCCATCGTAATAGACGGTGTCGCGGTCGTAGTTGTCGTTCAGCTTGTTCGAGCCCTTGGTCAGGGCATTGGCGCGGTTCAGCGTGCCGGTGCCGGCGTAGTCGCGGAACTGCAGGGTACCCAGAACCGACAAGCGGTCGTTCGGGGTCCAGGCCAGGTGACCACGGATAGCGCGGTCCTCGAAATTGCCCAGTTCTTCGCCGTTCGGCTTGGCGAAGGCGGCGTCATAGGCGTTGTTCACCCAGTCGTCGCGGTGGTTCCACAGACCGGCGATGCGCACCGACACGGTGTCGTTGACCGGAACGGTGACGCCGGTTTCAGCGCGAACCGAACCATAGTTACCGGCAGCGATCTTGCCGAAGCCTTCGAACTCTGCGCCCGGCTTGACGGTGTCGACCTTGACGACGCCAGCGGGGGTGTTGCGGCCGAACAGGGTGCCTTGCGGACCGCGCAGGACTTCCATTTGCTGGACGTCGAACAGCGGGAAGCCCTTCAGGTAGACACTTTCCAGAACCACATCGTCCATGACGACCGAAACCGGCTGCGAGGCGGTGAAGTCGAAGTCGACGTTGCCGTAGCCGCGGATATAGAAGCGCGGTGCGTAGCGGCCGTTCGAGCTTTCGACCTGCAGGCTGGGTACGCGGCCAGCCAGCGCCAGAATGTCGGCACCGCCCGCGTTCACAGCGGCCAGCGTCTCGATGTTCATCGCGGTGACGGCGAACGGCACGTCACGAATGCTTTCGCTACGACGCTGGGCGGTGACAACGATGTCACCCACCGAGGCGGGCTCATCGGCGGCCGGGGTCGTCGATTGGGCAAATGCAGGTGCTGCGACAGCGATAGCCAGTGTGCTGGCGGTCACGGCGAGGAGAGACAGGCGCTTCATTCAATATCCCCTTGGAATGATCTGGCGCCGTCTAGGCCTCGCATCTGTCGGGCGCTAGACACAAAAAGCGCCGATTGGTGAAGCTTTGGTGACAGCGACACAGGCTCGCAAAAACTGGATATCAGCCGTGCTGGATCGGGTCCGAAAGACGGTTTTGCCGCATATCGGTCATAATGTTTTGGCTGAACGAGAGTTGGTGGCGGCGTTCGTCCGTGGGCCTACCGGTTCACGTTTCGCCATCGTAATGTGAGGCACCAAAAGGCCCGGCTGCTCGGCAGCTCCGTCTGTCTGCCCCACGCCAATCTTCTCAGGTCGAGATCTTATGCCCAGTTTCCAGCCTTCACGTCGCCGTTTGTTGCAGTGGGGGGCGAGCGGCCCGTTGCTGGCCGTACTGGGGGCGTGTGCGCACGAGGGGGCTGTTGCCGGTAGTGAAAACGCCGTGCGTTTGCGCGTGCTGGCGATCTCCGATCTTCACTCGTCCTATGGGCGTATCGCGCATCTGCTGGCTGCCTTCCGCAATGAGGTAGCCAACCATGCGGCACCGCATCTGATCGTCGTCAACGGCGACAGTTTCGAACACGGCAATGTTGTCTCGGTGAGATCCGAAGGGGCCATCGACTGGGCCTTTATGGAGGAACTGCCGAAAATCGCGCCGACGGTTTTCAACATCGGCAACCACGACAATGACCTGATACTGGACCTGCATCCGGTGGTGGCGCGCATCCGCGCTCTCGGCATTACCGTCGTCAGCAACATCATCGACAAGCGCACCGGTCAGGCGTTCGCCCCCGCGACCGCAGACCTGACCATCGGTGGACAGCGCCTGCGCATTGTCGGCATGGGTACGCCGTCGCTGAACTCGTATCCGCAGGCCAGCCGCGAGTGGCTGCAAATCCCCGAGCCCAAGGCTTGGGCCCGCGAAAACTTCCCCGCCATGCTGTCAGCCGAGGGTATGAAACTGGTGTTGAGCCATGTGGGCGTGGTGGACGAGCGTGAGTATCTGCCGCTGGTGCCGCAAGGCACGCTGATGATCGGCGGGCACAACCACCTGCTCTTCACCCATCAGGATGGCGCGACCGGCTATATGCATCCGGGCCGATGGGGTGAGACCTACACTGTCGGCGAGTATGGCGCGGATGGCCGCGTCCGCACCGCTATCGTCGATGTCCCGACCGAAGGTTCGGGCGATCCGCGACTGGCGTCATTGGTAGCCAGCACCTTGGCGGCGCATCTGACGGATGTCGAACGCAAGATCCTGGGCGAGACGCAGCACGCGCTGACGCTGGGTGATACGGCGCGCGGGGTTTGTCGCGGCTTTGCCGATGCGGCAGATGCGGACTGGGGCTTTATCGGCCACACCACCCTGGGCACGGGCCTGAAGGCCGGACCCATCGACCAGTTCCATTTTGACGAGGTTGTCCGCTTCGATGGCCGCCTTCAGGTGGCAGAGGTCGATGCCTCACGCATGGCTGCCATCCTGAAGGTCTGCAATCAGGATCGCCCGATCCCGATCGAGGAGATGACGGGCGACTTCATCTATGCCGCCGAACGCAGCAGCGGTGCCCGTTCGCAAGGCAATCTGCGCCTGGTGACGACGGACTGGTGCGCGCGCAACCAGTCGAAATATTTCGGGACGACGGATCTGGTGTTCGTCGATGTGCCAAGTGACGGCGTGAAGGCCGTCGCACGCAGGGCGTTGCTGGGCTAGGCGTTGTTGGGCTAAGCGGCGCGCTGGTCGCGCGAGGGGCCTTTGACATAAAGGCCCGCACGCCCTGCAACCGGACGGAACAGCTTGCCGTCGGCCTTCTCGTCTAGTCCGAGGAACAGGCAACCGTCGTCAAGCAGCGGCTCATAGAGCCGGTCGAGAACCTTGGCCCGTGCATCGGGGATCATGTCCGAGACGACGTTCCGGCAGAAAATCAGGTCAAACGGCCCCTTGCCAGCCAGATCGACCGGTAGGGGGTCCAGAAGGTTGGTCCGGTCAAAATGGACGGCGTGAAGCAGTTCCGGTCGCGCCTGCCACTGGTCCTCTACAGGTTCGAACCAGCGCAGCATGCTCCGGGCAGTCAGTCCCCGCTGAATCTCGAAACTCGAGTAGATGCCGCGACCACCCTTTTCGAGGGCGCGCTGGGAGATATCGGTGCTGAGGATTTCGACCGGAATATTCTTTTCGAGCGCCGCCATGGCGAGGCTGAAAGCCTCCTGACCGGAAGCACCGCCCGCAACCCAGATACGGATCGCGCGTCCCTGTCTGGCCTTGTGAAGGGCTGGCAGCAGTTCGCGGGCAAAGAGGTCGAAGACGTTGCGGTCGCGGCGGAACCACGTCTCGGTGTTCAGCAGCGTCTCGATGATCGACCAGCCCAGCGAGCCAACGGGTCGCGACCACAGGGTGTGCAGCAGCGCTTCGACATTGTGATAGCCCTCGCGGCGGGCCACAGGGCCAAGACGATGCTCGGCCAACTGCATGCGATCAGGCGTGAGAGCATAGCCCACACGGCTGGCCATCAAGCTCTGAAGTTTGTCGAAGTCTTCGGGCGTCACGCGGCCTTGATCCCGATCTGGCCGAGTTCGTCGATCTTGGACTGTAGAATGTCGCCGTCGAATGGCTTCATCACATAGTCATCGGCACCGGCAGCCAATGCCTCTGCGATGCGCGCGGGGTCGCTTTCCATGCTGCAGAACAGGACCTTGGGCATTTGTCCCGCGGTCTGTTCTTTCAGGCGATAGATGAAGTCCATGCCGTCCATGGTCGGCATGCGCCAATCCAGCAGAACCAGATCGGGCATGGCCCGGATGCACTGGTCGAGACCTTCTATGCCGTCCGCAGCTTCAGACACCTCAAAGCCGAGGCCCTCGACAATGCGACGGGCCACTTTGCGGATGATCTTGCTGTCATCGACAATAAGGCAGAGGGGCTGGGACAGAGGGGCGAACTCCCGAAAGATTCCGCGTTCGGAACCTTTGCAGTGAATGTATTGGCCCCGTTTATGTCAAATTTCTTGACCCATGGGTAGTCGCGCTAACAACGATACACGTTGATCCTCGACAACAGTGTCCAGGCGGCCACCGGATTCCGATATGGTCAGCCATAGCCAGTAGGGTTGAATCCACTGGCCGTGCAGGCCTTCGCTCAACGGTTGCCCGCGAAGGCCGGACAGCGCTTCGGGCTTCAGACGGGCGCGAGCACCGTCGGCCTGACCGGCGATGGACAGCCAGCCGTCCTCCTCGCGCAAGGTAATGGTCGCGGTGCCGCCCATGGGTAGAGCCCCCACGGTCAGATAGGCCAGATTCAGCAAAGTGCGCGCGTGCGACTTGGGCAGATGGGTTGGCTGGATGCGCCATTCGACCTGAGCGCGTCCGCCCTCGGTCAGGCCTTGCAGCAGGTTCTGCAGTTCGTCGGTGGCAAAGGTCTCGGCGCTGGTCGATGCGCCGAATGCGACGCGCGAGAAGTTTACCAGCGCGATCATCTTGCGCGCGCTTTGGCGGATCAGCCCCATCGCATCGTCGCGCATGTCCTGCGCTGTCGGATCATCCAGCAGGTCCAGTCCGGACATCACCGCGCCCGAGGGGCTGATGAAGTCGTGGCACAGCTTGGCAGCGACCAGTGCCGTCAGGTCCGCCCCCTGTGGCAAGGCGGGCTGGGTGCCGGGGTTGGCAGCAGCATTTGCTGCGTCAGTCAAAAAGGACATGGCGGTACCGATCCAAACGTCGAGGATCAAAAATGTAGTTAATGAAGGTTAACTATACCTGACCTGATTTGCCGGTTCGTTAAACCGCCGGTTTGGAGTATTTCGAGAAAACCATGTCCGAACCGATTACCCCGTCCGCCGAGCCTGTCCCGACCACTCTGTCAGCGGAGGTGGAGACGCGTCTGGCCGGGGATTTGAAGAGCGGACGACTGGCGGAAATTATCGCCGAAATAGCCGAACAGGCTTCGGACGTGATCCGCGGCTTTTGGCATGCGGGCGTAGTGGCAGAGGTCAAGGCCGATGACAGCCCCGTGACCGAAGCCGACCGCGCGGCTGAACGGCTGATCCTGCAAAAGCTGGAGGCCGAGTGGCCGGGTGTGCAGACCATCGCCGAGGAGCAGGCCTGCGATCAGGGATTGCCGAGTGTAGGCGAAGGCTGGTTCTGGCTGATCGACCCTCTGGACGGCACCCGCGGCTTTGTGGCTGGACGCGAGGCGTTCACCGTCAACATTGCGCTGGTGCGTAATCGTCACGTGGTGGCGGGCGCGGTAGTTGCGCCGGCGACGCGAACCACATGGCGTAGCGGTCCCGAGACCGGCGGTGCCTATCGTCGCCATGGACAGGGCCCGTGGCAGGCAATCCATGTACGCCAGCGACCTGCCGATCCGGTCGCGCTGGTGAGCCACAGCCTGACGGACGAAGAGGCCGAGCGCCTGATCCGTCGTCACGGATGCACGCGCTGGCAGGCGCTGGATTCCTCGCTCAAACTCTGCCTGATCGCCGAAGGCCGCTTCGACGCCTACCCGCGCACCGGTCCGACGTCGGAGTGGGACATCGCGGCCGGACACGGCGTTTTGCAGGCCGCAGGTGGGCGCGTCATCACCGAAGACGGAAACACCTTGCTTTATGCCAAGCCCGGCTTTGGAAACGGAGCCTTTGTCGCGCTGGGCGGTTAAGCCGCGCGCGACGCCGCAACGCGCGCCATTTCCAGCTGGGCAGGCATGCTGACGGGCATATCCTGCTCGCAGGCCATCGCCAGTCGGCGGATGTGCGGTACATTGGTTGCACGTACGATGACCGAGGTCAGGGACGGGTCCAGCAAGGCGTGGGCCAGACACAGGTCCTCGGCTTCCCAGCCCGGGGTAGTGTGCAGGAAGGCAAACGGGTTCAGCGGCTCTTCGATGAAGACCTTTTTCTTCGGCAGTCCGAAGATGCCCTTGGCGGGCTCGGGCGGCGGTGCCGGCTTGGCTGGATTGAGCAGAGCCTCGGGATAGTATTCCGTACCCAGAATGACCAGCTGCTGCTCGCGGGCGGAGCGCATCCAGCCCCGCTGGCGGGAGTCCAGCTGTATGTGGCACGGGGTGAACAGCATGTCGAAACGACCGCTGTTGATGTAGATGTCCATGACGTCGGACGTGCCGCGGATGCCCAGACGCAAGATGCGCTCGTCCTCGCGCAGCATCTTCAAGGTCTGAGCAGGCAACTCGTTTTCGGCTGGATCGTCCATGATGACGGCATCCATATAACGCAGGCCCGACGCGTTCAGGACTGCGCCCAAAACCGCGTTCACGCCTTCGACCGAGAAATCGCGGCGACCATTCGGCAACGGGCCGATGATCAGGCTGATCTGCAGCAGATCGCGGTCGACCTCCGCCAGAGCTTGGCCTGCGGTGCGGATCAGCGTGGGATCGAGACTGTCGATGTGGAAGCTGTTCACACCCTCTTCCAGAGCGCCGTAAACCAGTTCGCGGATGTTGCTCGCACCCGTCGCCGCAACACTGGCGTCGAGCGTCAGCGTGATGGCGGAAACCGCAGTCCCGGATTCTCCAAGTGGACGGAAACGCATGGTCAGATGATCTCGGAAGGCGTTTTGGCGTCGAAGCTGACGGAGTGAACAACAGTGCCCAGCTTGCCTTTGAGAGCAGCATTGCAGGCGCGGTATCGGTTGACGCGGCTCATACCTTCGAATGCAGCAGAGACAACGCGGGCCTGCCAGTGGTCTTCATCACCCGCAGTGTCGTTGAGTTCGACAACCGCATCGGGGAAGGCCTCGATCAGGTGTGCGCGCAGGTCATCGGCGGACATAGGCATGAGGGTACTCGTTTCGTAAGCTGTACAGTGGAATGCAAATAATGCGCCAGAGCCAGCTTGTCAGCCTGCAACTCAGCCGCCCGGTCGTAGGCGTTCATATAGGCCGACGACGCCGACTTTATAGTGCCCATCGCCGTAGAAGGTGAATCCCGCCTTTTGAGCCAGCCGGATGGAGGCAAGGTTCTCGGCCGAGATCATGCAGACAGTTCTGGAAAGCGCCAGCTTTTCATCGGCATGATCGAGAACGGCGGACAAGGCTTCATGCGCCAGTCCCTGCCCCTGATAGACTGGATCCATGCCCCAGCCGACTTCTATGTCGGTGAACGGCGGGGTCATCTCGCGCTTGTAATCGAACAGGCCCACGCTTCCGATCAATGTGCCATTTTGAAGTTTGATGCACCAGTTGCCGTGACCCAAACTGGCCCAGTGTCCGATGTCGCGAAGCAAGCGAAGCCACACCTCTTCGCCCGACAAGGGACGTCCGGTGATGAAACGGGTGATGTCCTCGCCCGCCCATAACTTTTTGAGATCAGCGAAGTCCTGCGGCTGTGGAGGCGTCAGGTGCAGGCGCGCGGTTTTCAGTTCGGTCACATCAGGCCCAGTTGTTTGAAGCTGGTTACACCATGGCGTCCGGCGATCAGGTGGTCATGCACCTGCATCTCCAGCGATTTTGCGGCTTCGATGATCTGGCGCGTCATATCGATGTCGGCACGACTGGGCGTCGGATCCCCCGAGGGGTGGTTGTGGATGATGATCATCGACTTCGCACTCAGTTCCAGTGCGCGCCGCACGACTTCACGCGGATAGACGGGCGCGTGGTCCACCGTGCCACGGTTCAGGATTTCATCGCGGATCAACTGGTTTTTGTGGTCCAGATAAAGGACGCGGAACTGTTCGCGCGGTTCGTGCTGAAGAGCGATGCGGACATAGGACAGCAGCGCAGTCCACGAGCTGATGACCGGCCGTTTGGTGACTTCTTCCAGCGAAACACGCCGCGCCACTTCCTGAAGCGCGCAGAGATCAAGGGCGGTCTCCTGACCGATAGCCTTGGTGCGGCCCTTGATGTCCTGCGCCTTGACGGTGCGAAGGTCTTCGACAGACGCGGCCAACACGCCGGACAACGAACCAAACCGGTCCAGCAGGGCCTTGGCGATCGGCTTTACGTCACCCTGTGGCTGGCTGCGAAACAGAAACAGTTCCAGCAGTTCATAGTCGGGCAAGGAGGGCAGACCACCCTCGCGGGCGCGGTTACGCAGCCGGTCACGGTGGCCCAGATGATGGGCCTTCGGCTTTGTCAGTTCGACGTCAGGTTTATCCAGCATTCCATCCCCCGCGGCAGAGACTAGCGGATATCACCGGTCTGTATAGGGGCGCGTTTCATACGAAAAAGGCCGGCCTCCGCTAAAGAGACCGGCCTTTTAAATAGCGATGCGACAGCCTTAGAAGGTCGGGCGGAAGATGCCCTTCGGCGACAGGGTGAAGATTTCCAGACCGTCCTCGGTCACGCCGATGGAATGCTCGCACTGCGACGACAGGGACTTGTCGCGGGTCACGGCCGTCCAGCCATCCGACAGCACCTTCACGCCCGGCTTGCCGAGGTTCACCATCGGCTCGACGGTGAAGAACATGCCCGGCTTCAGGACTGCGCCTTCACCGCGACGGCCGTAATGCAGAACGTTCGGGGCGTCGTGGAAGACGCGACCAATGCCGTGACCGCAGAAGTCACGCACGACACTCATGCGTTGGGCTTCAACGAATTTCTGGATGGCGTAACCAATGTCACCAAAGGTGTTGCCCGGCTTGATCTGGGCCAGACCCAGTTCCAGCGATTCATAGGTCACGTCGATCAACTTCTTGGAGCGGGCATTGATCTCGCCGACCGGATACATGCGGCTGCTATCGCCGTGCCAACCATCGACGATGACGGTGTGGTCGATGTTGACGATGTCGCCTTCCTTCAGAACCTTGTCGCCCGGAATGCCGTGGCAGACGACGTGGTTGATCGAGGTGCAGATCGTCTTCTCGTAGCCCTTGTAGCCAAGGCAGGCCGGAATGCCACCATTGTCGAGCGTGAACTCGCGGACCAGATCGTCAAGCTGACCCGTGGTAACGCCGGGTTTGACGTGCTCGGTGATCATGTCGAGCGCCTCTGCGACCAGACGTCCCGCCTTGCGCATACCTTCGAAATCTTCCGCAGTGTGGATGCGGATTTCGTGGCTACGGACAAAGACGTCGGTTTCCAGTTCGGGCGTTTCGTACATGACTTAAAAGGCTTTCGTAACGGCAGGACTGCCGCAGGTGGATAGCCGCCTTGGCAGAGCGGGGAGGGTCGTATGGACCGTGAGACTTCAATTGGGAAGTCTAGCACAAAACTGCAAATTTGTGAGGTTAGGCTTCCGTAACGTCAGGATTTACGCACGGATATGCTGCATTTTTGAACGATACCGTCCAAATAACATCTATATATCAACGTTATACGCAAAAGAATGCTTACGCAGCGTCACTTATAGCGACAAAAGTGCGACATCTCCGCAACGGCAGGGTCGGATTCAGTTCTCGCCGGCACACTTCTTTGGTCGAGTCCCATGACACAGCCAATGGGGCTGTTAAGCGTTGGGTCTCCCCGAACAAAGGTTCATCGCATCGGTAATGATGGACCCAGTAACTATAGGTGAATTACATGACTTCCAGGAACGTGGCACGCATTGGCGGCCTTGCTATCCTCATGGCTTCGGTCGCTGCACCGGCCTTCGCTGGCTCCTTCTACCTGCAAGAGCAGTCGGCCCGCGGCGCTGGTCGCGCCTATTCGGGTGAAGCTGCCGACACCGGCGTTCAGTCGCTGTGGTGGAACCCGGCCGCTATCGCCCGTTCGGGCCGCGAAGCGACCCTTTCGCTGCACGCCATCCGTCTTGATTCCGAAGCTCGCAACACCGGCTCGTCGTTGACCCTCATCAACCCGGCCAACGGTCAAGTCGCCGGTCGTCTGCCGGTCATCGACCCGCGCAACACCGAAGTGAACCCGGTTGAAAGCGGTCTGGTCCCGAACTTCGCCGTCGCAATGCCGATCAACGACCGTCTGTCGGTCGGCGTGGCTGTGGCTGCTCCGTACAACTTCACCACCAAGTACGAGCCGGGTTCGTTCGCTCGCTATGACGCGCAAACCTCGGAACTGCGCTCGGCTGATCTGGGCGTCACCGTTGCCTATCAGGTCAACGACTGGCTGGACATCGGCGCTGGCGTAAGCGCCCAGTACGTCAAGGCCAAGCTGACCTCGGCGATCCCGTCGCTGACCGGCAACCAACTGGCCCCGATCATGGCTCTGGACGGCCAGTCGTCGCTGGAAGGCGATGGCATCGATTTCGGCTGGAACGTCGGCGCACAAGTCCACAAGGGCAAGTGGGACCTGGGCCTGTCGTACCGCTCGGCTATCGAACACGAACTGGACGGCGACATTGTTCAGGCCATGGAAGGCGCTCTGAAGCCGCGCAGCTTCGCCACCACCGGCACCGCTTCGTTCAACACCCCGTGGTTCGTCTCGGCATCGGTTCGCTATGCCGCGACCGACAAGCTGACCCTGAATGCCCAGATCAACCAGATCGGTTGGTCGGAGTTTGACGCCATCAACGTCAACTTTACCGGCGGCGGCGATGTGATCCACCAGAACTACGAAGACGTCACCACCGGCGCTATCGGTCTGGACTACGCCTACAGCGACAAGACCACCTTCCGCGCGGGTATCGGCTATGACCCGACCCCGACCACGGATGCACTGCGTACCGCCCGTATCCCGGATTCGGACCGCATGCTGTACTCTGTTGGTGTCTCGACCGAGATCACCGACGGTATCGGCTTCGATGCAGGCATCACCTACATCGACATGGACAAGGCCGTCATGAACGACGACCGCGCCCTGCTGCAAGGTGCTGTGATCTCGAACCTGCGTGGCGAGCTGGAAGGCTCGGCGCTGGCCTTCTCGATGGGCACCACCATCAAGTTCTAATCCTTCACCAGATATGAATGCACGAACGGCGGCTCCATCAGGAGCCGCCGTTTTTGTATGGGCGGACATGAAAAAGGCCGCCGTCCCGAAGGATGGCGGCCCTGATCATCTAATGCGCGATCTTAGGCTTGTTTGGCCTTGCCGAAACCCTTGCCGCCGTTCGACGGGCGACGCGGGCGACGCTTGATCTCGCCGACCGGAGCAGGCTCGCGGACCTTGGGCTCACGCGGGGTCTTGGGACGCTCGCTGGCCATCGGATCGTATTCACGCTTTGGTGCATCAACGACCTCGCCGGGACGACCGCCCTTGCGAACGCGGTGCGGTTGACCGCCGCCCGACGGACGCAGTTCATTGCGACGACGGTTGCGACCACGATTGCCTTCGCCCTCGCCCTTGCGCGGTTCACGCTCCGGCAGGGTGGCCTTGGCAGCAACGCCGGCAGCCATGATCGAAGCGTCGAGTTGGGCCAGAGCCTTATCGTTGCGACGGTCGGTCATCGGGATCTTCTGGCGGGTCACCTTTTCGATGTCCTTCAGAAGCTTCATTTCGTCACCCGCCACGAAGCTGATGGCGGTGCCCTTTTCACCGGCACGAGCGGTACGGCCGATGCGGTGAACGTAGGATTCCGGCACATATGGCAGTTCGAAGTTCACCACGTGCGTAACCTTGTCGACGTCGATACCGCGCGCGGCGATGTCGGTGGCGACCAGAACGCGCAGCTTGCCGTTCTTGAAGGCTTCAAGGGCGCGCTCGCGTTGCGGCTGGCTCTTGTTGCCATGGATGGCACCGGCTTCAACGCCGCCAGCTTCCAGATAGGCCGCGACCTTGTCGGCACCATGCTTGGTCTTGGTGAAGACCAGGCAGCGCGTATAGGACGGGTCCGAGAACAGCTCGGTCAGCAGGGCGCGCTTACGGCCTTGCTCGACCCAGATCACCGATTGCTTGATGCGCTCGACGGTCGTGGCCTGCGGGGTGACCTGAACCTTGATCGGGTCTTGCAGCAGTTCACCGGCCAGCTTGCCGATTTCCGACGGCATGGTTGCCGAGAAGAACAGGTTCTGGCGACGGGCAGGCAGGCGGCTGACGACCTGACGGATCGGCTTGATGAAGCCGAGGTCCAGCATCTGGTCGGCTTCGTCGAGGACGAAGATTTCGGTCGAGGACAGGTCCAGCGTCTTTTGCTGGATGTGGTCCAGCAGGCGGCCCGGTGCAGCCACGAGGATGTCGAGGCCTTGCTGCATAGCGCGCTCTTGGCCGCCGTACTTCACGCCGCCGAAGACAACCGCGACGCGGAAGCCGAGGTGTTGGCCGTATTGCTTGAAGCTGTCAGCGATCTGGGTGGCCAGTTCGCGCGTCGGCGACAATACGAGGCAACGCGTGGTGCGCGGCTTGGGCGCAACGCGGTTCTCGGCCAGACGATGCAGGATCGGCAGGGCGAAGGCTGCAGTCTTGCCCGTGCCGGTCTGGGCGATACCCAGCAGGTCGGCACCCTTCATTACGTGGGGGATGGCCTTGGCTTGAATCGGGGTCGGCTTGTCATAGCCAGCCACCTTCAGAGCGGACATCAGGCCGGAGTTCAGGCCCAAGGCCTCAAAAGTATTATCGGTCACGTCGGTCTTTCACGAATAACGACGCGCACGAATGGTCGTCAGACCGGGAGCGCACGTCGTCCGCCCGTAGCGTACGGGCTTCTTACGGGCGCCATCCCGCGTGTCCGGATGACGTATGAATTTGAGGGACCGACGGCTCGACAGACAGGCGCTTTCAAACTTTGGAAAGGCCCACACGCGCTGGAACACGCCGGAAACCGCACAGTGCGGTGACGGCCAAATGGGCCTTATGCGACGATATGTCAAGTAAAGGGCCGGTCACCATGGGTAACCGGCCCTTACAGTTCCAGGCTGTACCGACCCGATCAGGCGCTTATGGCTTCCTGAGTCAGGGCAACTTCCTCAGCGGCTTTCACCGTTTGCGGTACGATGCGGATGAAGGTCTTGAGACTGTTCGTCCAGTCACCCAGCAGGCGTTCGGCCAAGGGCGAGCGGGTCGCGGCGTAGTGTGCCTCGACCAGTTCCTTCAGGCGCGAAGCTGCCTCCGCCGACATAGCGGCGATGGCCGATAGATCGCCATTGAGCGCCTGCTGCGCACGATTTTCGGGATCAAGCACGAACAGTTCACCACCGCTCATGCCCGCAGCAAGGTTCCAGCCCGTGGGGCCGAGAACAACGACGCGACCGCCGGTCATATATTCGCAGCCGTGCGCGCCCAGACCTTCGACGACGGCCTCGGCGCCCGAGTTACGGACTGCAAAGCGTTCACCAGCCGCCCCCGCCACAAACAGTCGGCCCGAGGTGGCACCGTACATGGTGGTGTTGCCGCAGACCTGCTGGTTTTCCCGCCATTGGTACGGACGCACGCGGATTTCGCCGCCTGACAGTCCCTTGCCGACGTAATCGTTCACTTCGCCGGTGACATCGAGGATCAGGCCCTTTGTGGCAAAGGCCCCGAAGCTCTGGCCAGCGATGCCTTCCAGCTTGAGGGTCAGGCGACCTTGCGGACCTTGCGGGCCGTATTTGCGCACGATGGCCGACGACAGACCGGCACCGACCGTCCGCTGGGTGTTCTTCAGCGGATAGGACAGTTCCAGCGTCTGGCCCGATTGCAGGAAGGACTGGGCGTCCTTGAGCACCTGCGCGTCGAGGCTCTCGTCGATTTCCTTGCGGTGCTTGTCGGCGAGGCGGCCCGGACGGTCCACATCTACCTTCATCAGCAGCGGGTTCAGGTCGAGGTCATCGAGGTGCGAACCGCCACGGCGAACCTGACGCAGCAGGTCGGTGTGGCCCACGATCTCGTCGATGGTGCGGGCACCGATGCTGGCAAGGATTTCGCGCACCTCCTCGGCGATGAAGCTGAACAGGTTCACCACCTTGTCCGGCGTGCCGGTGAACTTTGCACGCAGTCTCTCATCCTGCGAGCAGACACCAACAGGGCATGTGTTGGAGTGGCACTGACGTACCATCAGACAGCCCATGGCAATCAGACCCGCCGTGCCGATACCGTATTCCTCGGCCCCCAGCAGGGCGGCGATGACCACATCACGACCGGTGCGGATACCGCCGTCGGTACGAAGCGAAACCGACGATCGCAGGTGGTTCAGGCTGAGGACTTGGTGCGCCTCGGCCAGACCGATTTCCCACGGCATGCCAGCATGTTTGATCGAGGTCTGCGGCGAGGCACCCGTGCCACCGTTGTGACCGGCGATCAGGATGGCGTCGGCCTTGGCCTTGGCCACACCCGACGCAATCGCGCCGATACCGGTGGACGACACCAGTTTCACCGTGACCTTGGCATCGGGGTTGATGGCCTTGAGGTCATAGATGAGCTGGGCCAAGTCCTCGATCGAATAGATGTCGTGGTGCGGCGGCGGCGAGATCAGCGTCGTGCCGGGGACTGCGTGGCGCATCTTGCCGATAAACTCGGTGACCTTGAAACCGGGCAGCTGGCCGCCCTCGCCGGGCTTGGCACCCTGCGCGACCTTGATCTCGATTTCGCGGCACTGGTTCAGATATTCGGCGGTGACACCGAAACGACCCGAGGCGACCTGTTTGACCGCCGAGTTGGCGTTGTCGCCATTGGGGCGCGGCACATAGCGAGCCGGATCTTCGCCACCTTCCCCCGACACGGCGCGTGCGCCCATGCGGTTCATGGCGATGTTCAGCGTCTCGTGTGCCTCAGGGCTCAGAGCGCCCAGCGACATGGCTTGCGACAGAAAGCGCTTGCGGATGTCCGAGACGCTTTCGACCTCGTGCAGCTGGACGGGCTTTAGCCCTTCCTTGAAGTCGAGCAGGTCGCGAAGCGAGAGGTCAGCTTGTTCGGCAACAGCAGCCGAGTATTGCTTGAAGCGCTTGTAGTCGCCGCGGTTGGTGGCGTCCTGCAGCAGGTGGATGGTCTTGGCGTCGTGGCCGTGGACTTCGCCGCCCGCGCGGATGCGGAAGAAGCCACCCATTGACGGGGACGGCGCCTTTTCAGGCGCAAAGGCCGTCTTGTGACGTTGCAGGGCGGCGCGCTCCAGACCGGCCAGACCGATACCGGAAATGCGCGAGGAGGCATTGGGGAAGAACTCTGCAGCCAAGGCGCGCGACAGGCCGAGGATTTCGAACTCGCAGCCGCCGCGATAGGCGGAGATGATCGAGATGCCCTTACGCGCCAAGACCTTCAGCAGGCCCGCCTCGATGCCCTTCTTATAGTTCAGGCAGGCGTCCTTGAGTGACATGTCGCCATAGAAGCCGCGCTCCAGTCGTTCCTGGAACAGTTCCTGCGCCAGCCACGGGTTCACGGCGGTAGCACCGACGCCCACCAGAACCGCGAATGCGTGCGGGTCCAGCGTTTCGGCAGAGCGCACGACGATGGAGCAATAGGTGCGCAGGCCTGCATCCGTCAGGCGCAGGTGCACGCCCGAGGTCGCAAGGATCATCGGCGCGGCCAGACGGTCCTCGCCGATCTTCTCGTCGGTGAGGACGATCAGGGTCGATCCGGCGCGCGCAGCGGCCTCAGCTTCTTCGCGGATGCGGTTCAGCGCAGCGCGCAGACCGGCTCCGGCTTCTTCACCCTCGGCAGGGACCGGATAGGTGCAGTCGATGACCGTGGTCGAACCATCGGCCACCACGCTCAGCAGGCGCTCGTACATGCCGGTGGTCAGAACCGGACTGTCGAGGATGAACACATCGGTCTGGGCCTCGTCATGGGCGAGGATATTGCCGAGGTTCTTGAAGCGGGTCTTCAGGCTCATCGCGCCCGACTCGCGTAGCGGGTCGATGGGCGGATTGGTGACCTGAGAGAAGTTCTGGCGGAAATAGTGGGCCAGCGGACGCGGCAGGGACGACAGCACCGCAGGCGGCGCATCGTCACCCATGGAGCCAACGGCTTCCTTGCCATCGCGCACCAGCGCATCAAGCAGCAGGTCGCAGTCTTCGCGGCTGAAACCGGCGGCGATCTGGCGACGGGTCAGGGCTTCGCCAGACGCAGCGCGCGGCTCCGGTCCCGGACCGATCAGCGGCTCCAGATCGACCATGTTGCCGATCCAGTCCTCATACGGATGGGCTTTGGCCAGAGCATCGACGGCTTCGTGCTCGTCATAGACGCGGGCGGTCTTGAGATCGACGGCGATCAGCTTGCCCGGGCCGATGTGCAGGCGGCGCTTCACGCGACCTTCCGGCAGCGGCACGAGGCCCGCTTCGGAGCCAGCCAGCAGCAGACCGTCGACGGTTTCAACCGCACGCAGCGGACGCAGGCCGTTGCGATCCTTGCCCGCCACAACCCAACGGCCATCGACGGCGCAGAGGGCGGCGGGGCCGTCCCACGGCTCCATCACGGCGTTGCAATAGGCATAAAGGGCGCGGTGCTCGGCCTTCATCACCATGTCGTCGGACGACCAGGCTTCGGGCACCAGTAGCGCCTTGGCCATGGGCGCAGGGCGACCGGCGCGGACCAGAACCTCGAACACGTTATCGAGCGCAGCAGAGTCCGAGCCACCCGGCTGGATGACCGGCTTCACCTCATGGTCGCGGTCGCCGAAGGCCGAGGCCGTCATGCGGATCTCGTGCGACTTCATCCAGTTGAGGTTGCCGTGCAGGGTGTTGATCTCGCCGTTATGGGCGAGCATCCGGAACGGCTGGGCCAGCTTCCATTCGGGGAAGGTGTTGGTCGAATAGCGCTGGTGGAACAGGGCATAGCCCGAGGCGACCAGCGGATCGGTCAGGTCCTCGTACAGCTGTCCCAGCAGTTCGGCGCGGACCATGCCCTTATAGACGATGGAGCGGGCCGACAGCGAACAGATGTAGCAGCCGTTCAGACCGGCTTGCTGAACGGCGGCCTCGATACGGCGGCGGCACAGATACAGTTCGCGTTCGACGGCCTCGCCATTGGTGTCGGCCTTGTAGAGAGCCTCCGGTACCGCCAGCATGATCTGTTCGATCTCGGGGCGGGTCTGTTCGGCGCGGGTACCGACGACCGAGAGATCGAGCGGCGTCTGACGCCAGCCATAGATGTAGAAGCCCGAGCGGATAGCCTCGGCCTCGACGATGGCGCGGGCGCGGTCTTGGGCGCCAAGGTCGGTGCGGGGCAAGAAGACCTGACCCACAGCAATCGGGCCGGGGCGCAGGGACTGGCCAACGGCTTTGACCTGAGCGGCAAAGAAGTCCTGAGGGACTTCGATCATGATACCCGCACCGTCGCCGGACAGGCCGTCGGCATCGACCGCGCCACGGTGGGCCACGGCTTTCAGCGACTGGATGGCCATGTCCACGACTTCGCGGCGCGGCTTGCCGTCGATGGCGCAGACGAGGCCGACGCCGCAGGCGTCACGCTCGGAGTTTGGATCATAGGAACCGGCAGCGACCAGATCGGCACGCGCGGCTTCATACTGTTCCAGCCAGTTTTCGTTAGATTGTTGGCTCATGCTGCGGCTTCCTCGGTACGCGCGCGCAGATAACGGTCGATTTCGGCAGCGGCGTCCTGACCGTCGCGCACGGCCCAGACGACGAGGGAGGCACCACGCACGGCGTCCCCTGCGGCGAACACACCATCAAGGCTGGTGGCGAAACCGCCACGGGCGACTTGAATGGTGTTCCAGCGGGACATCTCCAGCGAGGCGTCCATCTGCTCTGCAAAGTTTTCAGGCTCGAAGCCCAGCGCCTCGATCACCAAATCGGCGGGGATGTCGAAATCGCTGTCGGCAACCGGCACGATCTCGCGACGGCCACCGGCACCGGCTTCGGACAGGGCCATGCGCTGGGCGCGGACGGCGTTGATCGCCTCGCCCTTGGACATGAGCGCCTTGGGCGCAGCCAGCCATTCGAAGGTGACGCCTTCTTCCTCGGCGTTCTGCATCTCGCGGGCGCTGCCCGGCATGTTGGCGCGGTCACGGCGATACAGGCAGGTGACGCTGCTGGCCCCCTGACGGATGGCGGTGCGGACGCAGTCCATGGCCGTATCGCCCCCGCCGACCACAACGACCTTTTTGCCCGTGGCGGTATCGGCTTCGATCGCATCGCCGAGGTCGCGCTTGTTCTGCGCAATCAGGAAGTCGAGCGCGGGCAGGGCGTCATCCGGGCCACAACCCGGAATAGAAAGACGGCGGGCCTGATAGACGCCCATGGCTAGCAGCACGGCATCATGCTGGCCGCGCAGTTCGTCCATCGAAATGTCGGTGCCGACCGAGGTGTTGAGCACGAACTTCACGCCACCTTCGACCAAGCGGTCGATGCGGCGCTGGACAACATATTTCTCCAGCTTGAAGCCGGGGATGCCGTACATCAGAAGGCCGCCGGCGCGGTCGTGACGGTCATAGACGGTGACCTGATAACCTGCGCTGCGCAGACGATCGGCGGCGGCAAGGCCCGCAGGACCAGCGCCCACAATGGCGACGGACTGGCCGCGCTCGGCCACGGGGCGGATCGGTTCGACCCAGCCGTTCTCGAATGCCTGATCGGCGATCCATGCCTCGACCGAGCCGATGGTCACGCCATCCCAGCCCGATTGTTGAAGGGTGCATGCGCCTTCGCACAGGCGGTCCTGCGGGCAGATGCGGCCGCAGATCTCGGGCATGGTCGATGTCAGCGACGCTGTTTTCCAAGCCTCGCGCAGATCACCATCTGCCGACAGGGCCAGCCAGTCCGGAATATTATTCTGGAGCGGGCAGGCATTCTGACAGAAGGGCACGCCACAGTCGGTGCAGCGCGACGCCTGTTTCTGACCGGTTTCCGCGTTCGGTTTGAGCGTGATCTCGTTGAAATCACGCACGCGATCAGTCGCGGCCTGCTTTGGCAGGGAGCGAGCTTGAACTAGGAAACCACCGGGATTGGAACGACCACCTTTTTGCATCTGCACATTTTGGCCGCTAACCCGCGTTATCGCAAATATTTTTCCCGATTATCCGTTTTTTTTCGACCAAAGTGCATAACGGATGCAGAATGCGAACGATTGTCAGAAATTATTTTCTATGTCGTTTTGCGATGCGGCATGAATAAAGCAAGGCTTTCGCTGTTATGCGATGAAGCTTGCCAAACAGCGTTTCGCGGCTTTGTGAACCTATGGCTGTAGTGGCCTCTATGGAACGCCTCTCCTGTGGTTGTGTTGTCCCTTAACGACGTTCAGGGCCGACATAGAGCGAGGGCGACATGGCGAGTATTGAAAAGGGCCGCGGGATCGGGGCCAGCTTGACGCGTATCCTGGGGGTGGTGATCGGCCTGATAGGTCTGACGCTGGTCATTGGCGGCGCGCAACTCATGATGATTGGCGGGTCCGCCTATTATCTGGTCACCGGCATACTGATGGTCCTCAGCGGACTGTTGATGGTCATGCTGCGGCTCAGCGGAGCCTTGCTTTACACACTCGTGGTTCTGGGAACGATCCTCTGGGCCGTTTGGGAAGTCGGCCTGAACGGTTGGGCGCTTGTCCCGCGGGTTATTGCCCCGATGGTCTTGTTGTTCTTCGTCATTCTGTCGATGGGGGCCCTCAAGCGTGATGGCGGTGGACGCCTCGTTCGTATGGGTCTGGCGGGTTGGGTTCTGGTGCTGCTGGTTGGGGGCGGCGTCGTGGTTGCCAACAATCGCGCAGGGGTCATGAACCCTGTTCCGTCCGCTGGACAGTCGCTGGTAGGCGATCCGGCCATGGCCAAGGTGGGTTCGGACTGGCCCGCATGGGGCGGCAGCGACAGCGCACAACGCTATTCACCGCTCAGCCAGATCACGCGGGAAAATGTCAAAGATCTCAAGAGGGCTTGGACCTTCCGAACGGGCGATTTGCCGCAAGAACGCTGGGGCGCGGAAACCACGCCTCTGAAGATCGGCGACACGCTTTATCTCTGCTCGGCCCGCAACAAGCTGTTCGCGGTGGATGCAGCGACCGGAAGGCAAAAGTGGACCTATGATCCGCGCGTTTCGGACGAGCAAATCCCGTATACCGCCGCCTGCCGTGGTGTGACCTATTACGCTGTTCCCAATGCCGACGCTGCACAGCCCTGTGCAACGCGCATCATTGAAGGGACGCTGGACGGACGACTGGTCGCCGTCGACGCCCGCACCGGCACCCCCTGTCAGGACTTTGGTACCAATGGTGCGGTCAGCATCAAGCACGGCATGGGCGATCCCTATCCGGGCATGGTGTCGATCACTTCGGCACCTGTGATCGTGCGCGGCATCGTCGTGACCGGCCATCAGGTTTTAGATGGCCAAAAGCGCTGGAACGCGTCCGGTGTCATTCAGGGCTTTGATGCTGTCACCGGCCAGCTGCGTTTCGCCTGGGACATGATGCGTCCCGACATTACGACCCTGCCGCCTACTGGCGAGACCTATACGCCTGGCACCCCCAACATGTGGACTACGGCCACGGCGGACGAGGCACTCGGCTTGGTGTTCCTGCCCATGGGTAACTCGGCAGCGGACTATTATTCAGGCGAGCGCCGCCCAGCCGAGAATGAATATTCGACCTCGCTGGTGGCGCTGGATGTGACGACGGGCAAGCCGCGCTGGCATTTCCAGACCGTGCACAAGGACGTCTGGGATTATGACCTTGGCTCGCAGGCGACGCTGGTCGATATGCCGGTTGGTGGTCAGACTGTTCCGGCAGTGATCCTGCCGTCCAAACAGGGCGACATCTATGTGCTGGATCGCCGGACGGGTCAGCCCCTTCACGAGGTTGAAAACATCAAGGTGCCGCAAGGCGGGGTCGAGCCCGCTCAACGCACCCCGACCCAACCCACGTCGAAATTCCATACCCTGCGTAAGCCCGATCTGACCGAGCGGGACATGTGGGGCATGTCGCCCATCGACCAGATGTACTGCCGTATCCAATACCGTCAGTCGGCCTATGAGGGCTTCTTCACGCCGCCGACGGCCGACAAATACTGGATCCAGTATCCGGGCTATAATGGTGGTTCGGACTGGGGCGGTATCGCCATCGATCCGGTGCGCGGTGTGATCGTTGCCAACTATAACGATATGCCGAACCACAACCGTCTGGTGCCCCGCGCCAAGGCAGACGAACTGGGCTGGTTCCCACGTGACGATCCCCGCTACATCGAGCGCGAGAAGGAAGCCGCCAACCGCGGTGGTAGCCTGACCAAGTCCAAGGCTGAAGGCGCTGGCGATCCGCAGATCGGCGTGCCTTATGCGATTGACGTGAATGCCGGCTGGCGCGTGAAGTTTACGGGTTTGCTGTGCAAGCAGCCGCCCTATGGTGGCATCCGCACCATCGACCTGCGCACGGGCAAGACCCTGTGGGACCGCGCCTTTGGCACCGCCCGCAAGAATGGGCCGTTCGGCATTCCGTCCATGCTTCCGGTTGAGATCGGCACGCCCAACAACGGCGGCTCGGTAGTCACGGCAGGCGGTTTGATCTTCATCGCTGCGGCGACCGATGATCTGATCCGCGCCATCGACATCGAGACGGGCAAGACTGTCTGGCAGGACGTGCTGCCCGCCGGTGGCCAGGCCAATCCGATGATCTACGAGGAGAATGGCCGTCAGTATCTGGTCATCATGGCCGGTGGTCACCACTTCATGGAGACCCCGCGCGGTGACTATGTGATCGCTTATGCTCTGCCCCAGAGGGGCTGAGCATAAGCTTGGGTTTTTAGTGGCCTACCGCCCTAACGGGCTACTTGAGGCCATTGTTAGTCCCCCTATCGCCCTTCGGGCTGCTTGAGGGGCGTTAAGGTGTGAACATAGGAAAGGCCGGAGTTTCGCTCCGGCCTTTTTCTGTGGTGTCTGGGATTACGGGCGGGTCTGGCCTTGGCCTCGGACCACATATTTGAAGGTTGTCAGTTGCTCGGCACCGACGGGGCCGCGGGCGTGCATGCGGCCGGTGGCGATGCCAATCTCGCCACCAAAGCCGAACTCGCCTCCGTCGGCATATTGGGTCGAGGCGTTGTGGACGACGATGGCGCTGTCCACACGGTTCAGGAATGTTGCAGCGGCGTCGGCATCATTGGTGATGATCGCCTCGGTATGGCCCGAACCGTAGGTTTCGATGTGTCTGATAGCGTGGTCGATATCATCGACGATGCCCACGGTAATCACCGGCGCGAGGTATTCGGTGGACCAGTCCTCGTTGGATGCCGGGACCATTTCGGGGACGATGGCGCGGGCCTTCTCGCCGCCGCGCAACTCGCAGCCCTTGGCCGACAGGTCTGCTGCAATCAGCGGAAGCAGTTCAGGGGCGACGGCCTCGTCGATCAGCAGGGTTTCGGTCGCGCCGCACACCGACACGCGGCGCATCTTGGCGTTCACGACTATAGCGCGGGCCATGTCGGCATTGGCACCGGAGTGGACATAGGTGTGGTTCATGCCCTCGAGATGGGACAGGACCGCCACGCGCGCCTCGGCCTGAACGCGACCCACGAGGCTCTTGCCGCCACGCGGGACGATCAGGTCGATAGTGCCTTCAAGTCCGGAAAGCATCAGGCCGACAGCGGCACGGTCGGGCGTATCGACCAGTTGAACGGCATCGGCGGGCAGGCCCGCCTCCTCCAGTGCTTCTCCGATCAGCACAGCGATGGCCAGCGACGACTGGAGGCAGTCCGAGCCACAACGCAGGATGGCCGCATTGCCCGAGCGGATGCACAGGGCGGCGGCATCGGCGGTCACATTGGGGCGGCTCTCATAGATGATGCCCAGCACACCAATGGGGGTACGCACGCGGGCGATATCCAGCCCGTTGACGGGGGCGGTCCAGCGCTCCGTCTCGATGCCCAGCGGGTCCTGAACGCCCGCGATGATCTCGACCGCAGAGGCGATGCCTTCAACACGGGCGGGGTTTAGCGCCAGACGATCCAGCAGGGCCTCGCTCATGCCGTTGGCGCGACCGGCATCGAGGTCGCGTTGGTTGGCGGCAAGGATCGGCTCGACGTTGGCGCGCAGCTTTTGCGCCAGCAGTTCCAGCGCGCGGGTGCGGGTTTGTGGTGTGGCTTCGCGCAAGGCACGGGCGGCGGCGCGGGCGCGCTGGCCACGGGCCAGCATGGCTTGGGTCAGGTCGCTCATTTCAGGGTTCCAGAACCAGGTCGTTGCGGTGGACCACAACCGACGGGCCGCGATAGCCGATCAGTTGTTCGATATCGTCCGAGTGGTGGCCCTTGATGCGGGCCACATCGTCATGCGGGTAGTTGATCAGGCCGACGCCGAGGCGTGTGCCTGCGGTGTCGACCAGACGCACGCTGTCGCCCTTTTCAAAGCGGCCCTTCACGGCCACCACGCCCGACGGCAGCAGGCTCTTGCCTGCTTGCAGGGCGCGCACGGCTCCCTCATCCAGCGTCAGGCTTCCGGCGGGGGCGACACTGCCCGCGATCCATTGTTTCCATGCGGCCATGGGCGACGATGAGGGGCGGAACAGGGTCGCCTTAGCCCCGTCACGTAATGCCTTAAGCGGGTGACGGTTGAGCCCCGAGGCAATGATAGTGGCACAGCCTGCCGATCCGGCGATCTGAACAGCGGCCAGCTTGGTGGCCATGCCGCCCGTTCCGACGCCCGCGTCGGCATTGGCTCCTGTGCCCATGGACAGGATGTCCGGCGTCAGGCGCTCGATGAACTCCAGATGGCGGGCATCGGGATTACGGCGCGGGTCAGCAGTATAAAGGCCATCCACGTCCGACAGCAGGATCAGCAGATCACCCTGTGCCAGTTGGGCGGTGCGGGCGGCCAGTCGGTCGTTGTCGCCGTAGCGGATTTCCTCGGTGGTGACGGTGTCGTTCTCGTTCACCACGGGGATGATGCCGTGATGCAGCAGGGCCTGAGCCGTGGCGCGGGCGTTTAGCCAGCGGCGACGGCGCTCGGTATCATCTCGGGTCAGAAGGATTTGGCCGGCCAGCACGTCGTGCGGTGCCAGCGCCTCTTCCCATGCCTTCATCAGCAGGCTTTGGCCCACGGCGGCAGCGGCCTGTTTGTCGGCCAGCTTTTTCGGGTCGGTCTGGATGCGGGCGCGGCCCAGTGCGACAGCCCCCGAGGAGACGATGATCACCTCGCGACCCTCGGCGCGAAGGTCGGCGATGTCCTCGGCCAGAGCGGCCATCCATGCGCGGTTGGCCTCCTTGCGACGGGGGTCGAACACCAGCGACGAGCCGATCTTGAGGACGATGCGGCGGGCCTGATCCAGCGCAGCCTGAGGCGACGTCGCGCTCAGGGCAACGGCGGCAGGCTCGGCGGGGCGGTGTTCTTCTGTCAGGGTCACGCTTCTTGACTAATGCCGAAGTATCTTCGCGTCATTAGTCCTGAGGCGGAAAAGTTTCGAAACAGGGCCATAAAAACGCCCGACGGAGAATATTCCGTCGGGCGTTGGTCTTTTAACCGCAGGGCGGAGCTTACTGGTCTTGGGTCCAGCTACCGGCCAGAGCCTTGAACAGGCTGATCTGGGCATTGGCCACGGCCTGTTCCGAACCGGCTAGAGCGGCGTCGGCACCGGAGAGGGTGCGTTCGGCGTCCAGCACGCTCAGGAAGCTGTCCGCACCAGCGTCGAAACGCAGGCGTGACAGACGGGCAGCGGTGGCTGCCTGTTCGCGAGCGACGCGCAGGGCGCGCTGGCGATCCAGCTCGTTGGCATAGGCCGACAGAGCGGTCTCGGTTTCCTGAAGTGCCACCAGCACCGTCTGGTCGTAGTTGGCCAGAGCGGCTTCGGCGCGGGCGTCGGCCTGTTTGATACGGGCGCGAGCGGCGATGACGTTCGGGAACGACCACGAGATCAGGGGGCCGAACGAGAAGCGGAAGTTCTCGTCATTGCCCAGATCACCGGCATCGAACGCCGTCGAGCCCAACGATCCACCAAGGCGGATCGAGGGGAACATGCCTGCGGTCGCTACATTCACCCGTGCACCGGCAGCGGCCAGTTCGGCTTCTGCGCGGCGGATGTCGGGGCGGCGGGCCAGAAGGGCGGCACCGTCACCGACCGGGATAGGCTGCGACAGTTGCGGAGTGGTGCTGCAAGCCTTGGCCGCTTCGCTGGCCTCGGCGGGCGTGCGGCCCGTCAGGGTAGCGAGGCGGAATAGGGCCGCATCACGTCCGGCCCGCAGCGGCGGCAGGCTGGCACGGGTTTGCTCCAGTGCGGCACGGGCGCGGGCGACGTCCAGACCGTTACCAACACCGCCGGTCAGCAGGCGTTGAACCAGATCTGCGGTCTGGGTCTGCAGGTCGATATTGCGCTCGGCCACTGCCACCTGTGCGTTGAGCGCGCAGGTGTCGGCATAGGCACGGGCCGTCTCGGCAGCCACCGTCACGCGCACGGTTTCCAGTGCGGCTTCGGCAGCGCGGGCATCGGCACGGGCGGCGCGGATCGAGGACTCGACGCGACCGAACAGGTCGATCTCATAGGCCACGTCAAGACCCACATCATAGGTGTCGACGTCCGGCAGTTCGGCACCGCCGGCTTGCGGCGCGGTGATGGTCGAGGACTGGCTGCGGTTGGCGGCACCCGTCACCGTGGTTGACGGCAGTCGGTTGCTGCGGGTCTCCGACAGCGAGGCACGGACCGCACGCAAGTTTGCGGCGGCGGCTTCGAGGTCGTTGTTCTCGGCCAGAGCCTGCTGGATCAAAGCATCCAGATTGGCGTCATTATACAGACGCCACCAGTTGCCCTGAACCGGCGCGGTCGAAACCGCGCCAGTCTGGGAGCCGATGAATTCGCCTTGCGACGAAACCGGCGTGGTCGGAACGACCGGCTTGGGCCCGACGGCGCAGGCGGCCAGCAGGGCCGCCGAGGCCGAGGCCGTCAGCAGGGTGCGGATGGAGGCTTTCATCAAGCGTCTCCCTTCTGGATGGCTTCGTCGGTGTCGAACGGATCATGCGGCGTCGAACCGAAGGAGGTCGGCAGTTGGCGTTCCTTTTCGGGGCCCTTCGGCAGCTTTCCGGCGATCCAGCGGCAGACCACATAGAAGACTGGCGTGAACAGCAGACCGAAGATGGTCACGCCGATCATACCGGACACGACGGAGATACCCAGCGACTGGCGCATCTCTGCACCGGGGCCGCTTGCCAGCGCCAGAGGCAGCACACCGAAGATGAACGCAAACGACGTCATCAGGATCGGGCGCAGACGCTGGCGGGCAGCCTGAACGGCGGCGTCGAAGCGGTTGAGACCGTCTTCGTCCTCGGCCTGTTTGGCGAACTCGACGATCAGGATGGCGTTCTTTGCCGCCAGACCCACGAGCACGACCAGACCGACCTGGACGAGGATGTTGTTGTCCAGACCCATAAGGTTGACCCCGATCATTGCCGCCAGAATACACATCGGCACGATCAGAATAACGGCCAGCGGAAGCGTGAAGGCTTCATATTGTGCGGCCAGCACGAGGAAGACGAAGACCACGGCCAGGACGAAGATCACACCGGCAGAGCCGCTGGATGCTTTTTCCTGATAGGCCATTTCGGTCCATTCATAGCTGAAGCCCTCCGGCAGAGCCTTGCCGGCCAAACCTTCCATGAAGGCCAAAGCTTCACCCGAAGAGACGCCCGGAGCAGGCGAACCCATCAGTTCCGAAGCCGGGAACAGGTTGAAGCGGACAACACGCGACGGGCCCGAGGACTCGTAGAGGTTGGCCACAGCACCCACCGGCACCATCGCACCCGAGTTCGAACGAACCTTGAGGTTGGCGATGTCGGAGATGTCGTCGCGGTACATCGGCTCTGCCTGTGCTGTCACGCGGAAGGTGCGGCCCAGATAGTTGAAGTCGTTGACGTAGGCCGAGCCCAGATAGATGCCCAGCGTACCGAACACCGACGAAGGCTGGACGCCCATCATCAGAGCCTTGTCGCGGTCGATATCGGCCTGAATACGCGGCGAGCCGGTATTGTACATCGAGAAGACCTGGCTGACGTCGTTCGGGCTTTGGGCAGCAGCGCCCATCATCGCGAATGTCGCCCCTTCCAGCGCCTTGTAGCCAGCGTTGGAACGGTCCTGGATCATCATCTTGAAGCCACCGTTACCCATGCCCTCAACCGCAGGCGGCGACAGCATGAAGATCTGGGCTTCTTGAATCTGGGCCGCTGCACCGGTCAGGGCACCGCCAAGGGCGGCCGCGGCCTGATCCTTGTTCGGGCGCTCGTCCCAATGCTTCAGCTTGATGAACATGGTGGCCGAGTTGGAAGCCATCGAGAACGACGAACCGTCGAGACCGGCAAGGGCGGCCACTTCGGCAACGTTTTCGTTCTGGTTGATGATTTCCAGCGTGCGGTTCAGCACTTCGGTCGTGCGTTCCAGCGAGGCACCCGAGGGCAGCTGGACGACACCGATCAGCACACCTTGGTCCTGATCGGGGATGAAGCCGGTCGGGGTGTCGGTCAGGCGCCAGCCGGTCACGGCCAGCAGACCGACGTAGACAGCCAGAACCACGACCGTCATGCGCACAAGGCGTGCGGTCAGGGCACCGAACTTCTCGGAAAGCCAGTCGAAGCCAACGTTGAACTTGTTACCGGCCCAGCCGATGCCATAGCCGATGGAGCCCAGGACACCCTTCTTGCGGGTCGCATGTTCGTCATGGGCCACGTGCGGCTTGAGCAGCAGCGCCGCCAGAGCCGGCGACAGGGTTAGGGAGAGCAGCAGCGAGATCAGGGTCGAGGACGCGATCGTCACGGCGAACTGGCGATAGAAGATACCCGGAATGCCCGGCACGAAGGCGGTCGGCACGAACACTGCGGTCAGCACCAGCGAGATGGCGACCAGAGCGCCCGACACCTCGGCCATGGAGCGGTAGGCCGCTTCATGTGGGGTAAGCCCCTCGCGGATGTAGCGCTCGACGTTCTCGACCACGATGATGGCGTCGTCGACGACGATACCCACGGCCAGAACCAGAGCGAACAGCGACAGCGAGTTGATGGAATAGCCGAGGCCCAGCAGCACCGCGAAGGTGCCCACCAGAGCGACCGGAATGGCCAGCACCGGAATGATCGCCGCGCGCCAGGTCTGCAGGAAGACCAGAACAACGATAGCCACGAGGATGACGGCCTCGAACACCGTGTGGATGACCGACTCCACCGAGGCTTCAACGAACTCGGTCGGGTTATACGGGATGGAATAGGCAACGCCGGCCGGGAAATCCTTGGCCATGGCTTCCATCTCGTTCAGGACCAGTTCTGCCGACTTCAGAGAGTTGGCACCCGGTTGCTGGATGATACCCAGACCAACGCCGGCCTTGCCGTCGAAGGTGGCGTTTACGCCATAGTCCTGCGGACCGATCTCGATGCGGGCGACGTCCGACAGACGTGTTACGCGGCCTTGGGCGTCGGAGCGGATCACGACCTGACCGAACTCTTCAGGCGTCTGTAGACGGCCCTGAACGTCGATTGGGGTTTGGAACGCCGCCGAGTTGGTCGGGTACGGAGCCTGACCCAGCGAGCCACCAGCAGCCTGGATGTTCTGGGCTTGGAGGGCACCGACGATGTCCTGAGCCGACAGGTTGCGCGCAGCGGCCTTGGTCGGGTCGATCCAGATGCGCATGGCATAGTTGCCACCGCCGAACACCATGACCGAGCCTACGCCGTCGAGACGCAGCAGGCGGTCGCGCACGACCGAGTTGCCGAGGTTACCGAGATAGGTCCGGTCGATGCTGGGGTCATCCGACGTCAGGGCGACCAGCATGAGGAAGCCGCTGGAGGCCTTGTTGACGCTGACGCCAGTGCGGCGGACCTCTTCGGGCAGGCGCATCTCGGCCAGCGAGACGCGGTTCTGCACCAGAACCTGAGCGGTATCGAGGTCGGTGCCCGGCTCGAAGGTCACGGTCACGGCGACGGCACCGTCTGCCGTCGAGGACGACGACAGATAAAGCATGCCCTCAACGCCGTTGACTTCCTGCTCGATGGGAGCGGCGACAGTCTCGGCCAGCGTTTCGGCGGATGCACCCGGATAGGCGGTGTTGATGGTGATGGTGGGTGGCGCAATGTCTGGATACTGCGCCAGCGGCAGGCTCGGATAGGCAAACGCCCCCACCAGTGTGATGAAGGTGGCGATAACGATCGCGAAGATCGGCCTATCGATAAAGAAGCGGGAGAAATTCATAACTGGGTTTCCGGCCTATGCCTCTTTACTCAACCTGCGTTGACGAAGGTGGCGGAGGAGGCCGTCGACGCAGCCGTCATCGGCGCAGGGTTTGCCGGCGCTTCCGAAGGTTTGATCGTACCGTTCTGGGCGGTAACCTTCTGGCCCGGACGGGCGCGTTGCTGACCATTTATGATGACGCGATCATCGGCAGCAAGGCCGGTGCGGATTACGCGCAGGCCGTTGACGACCGGACCGGTCTGGACCGGCTTGGCACCGACCGTGCCGTCCTTGGCGACAACGTAAACCAGACGGCGGGCACCATCGGCGATGATGGCCGAATCCGGAACGAGCATGGCTTGGTACTCGGCGGCACCGGCCAATTGGGCATGACCGAACATACCCGGCTTCAGGAAGCCGTTGGCGTTGGCGATGACGGCACGAAGGCGGATGGTGCCCGAGGCCGGATCAATGGCGTTGTCAGTGAAGTCGAGCGTGCCCGAATGGGTGAACTCGGCTTCGTCCTGCAGACGGACCTTGATCGGGACAGCGCCCTTGGCCGCTTCACGCTGATAGCGCAGAGCGGTGGCTTCGGAACCATCGAAGACGAAATAGATCGGCGAGGCCGAAACGATGGTGGTCAGAATGTCACCGGCAGACGAACCGCCACCGATCAGGTTGCCCGGATCAACGCGACGGTCGGACACGCGGCCCGAGATCGGAGCGGTCACGCGGGTGAACTCCAGCTCCAGATTGCGGGCGCGAATAGCGGCATTGGCCGCCGAAACAGCAGCCTCGGCGGTTTGGACCGCAGCCTTTTTGGCATCATACTCGGCTTGCGAGACGGCCTGGGAGGCCAGCAGGCCTTCGGCGCGCGCCAGATCAGCCTTGGCCAGACCCAATTGGGCCTGAGCCTGCGCCAGTTGGGCGCGGGCCGATGCTAGGGCTGCTTGTGCGGGACGCTGGTCCAGCGTGAACAGCAGTTGGCCCTGACGGACATAGTCACCGTCCTTGAAGTGGACCGACTGGATATAGCCGCCTACGCGGGCGCGTACGTCAACGCTGCGGGTGGCTTCAAAGCGACCCGTGAATTGGTCCCAGTCCACAACTGTCTGCGAAAGCGGGGCGGACACCGTTACGGGCGGAGCGCCTTGTTCGGGGGCCTGCTCACCTTTTGAGCAGCCGTAGAGGGCAGCCGCCACTAAGACGGACGCGGCCGCAATCTTCACCGTGCGCATAGGCGCAATCTCCTGGTCACTGAATTTTGTCTGCAGAGGCTGAACGCGGGAAAGAGGGAGGGCGCGCCCAGTCAACGTGTGTAGACTTAATGGCGACGAAGACAGCCCTTGTCAACGGCTGATGACATGGCCATACTCATAGGAAGGTTTTTTGGAGACTTTAGTTTTTTGTCAGCCCGCGAGAGTCATAGGCCGCGCAACGCCGTAGCCACGCGTCAGGCCATACTCGATGTCGCCCGGCAACGCTTTACAGCCCATAGCTACGATGACGTCGGCATGCGCGATATCGCCCGCGAGGTCGGTGTCGATGCGGCTCTGATCTCGCGCTATTTCGGCTCCAAAGAGGACCTCTTTGTCGAGGTTCTCGACAGCTGCAAAAATGGCCGTGATCTCACGGAAGGTCCTCGTGAGGCCTTTGGACGGCGCGTCGCACGCGAGGTGATCCTTGGCGAGTTCGATGGCTGTACCAGTGGCGAGAACCGTCTCGGCGGGTTGCTGATACTGCTGCGCTCGATTGGGTCTTCCAAAGCTATGGAAGTGGTTCAGCGATCCTCCAACGAGAGGTTTTTCGAACCTCTGGCGGAGTGGATCGGCGGCGAGGATGCGCAGGTCAGGGCCCGTCTGGTTGCCGGTGTCATTATGGGTATGACCATTAGCCGCGAACTGGCTGGCGGTTTCTCCAGTCTAACGAATGACGAGCAAGAGAAGCTGGCCATCCGCATGGGTGGCGCGCTCCAAAATCTTCTGGACGGATAACGAAAAAGGCGGGCCGCAAAGCCCGCCTTTCTTGTTGTCTTATGGAGAGGGCTTTAAGCCCAGTGCATCGGCACGTGGCGCGAAGCGGCCCAGTGGATGGCGCGGATGGCATCGACCACAGCGCGAGTGGCGGCTTCGGTGCCCAGTTCGCCACCCAGATCACGCGTGACCTGATTGGAAGCCTGAACCGCAGCAACGGCGGCTTCGATCGAGCAGGCTTCGTCTTCCAGTCCAAAGCTGTGGCGCAGCATCATGGAGGCCGACAAGATGGTGCCAATGGGATTGGCCTTGTCCTGTCCGGCGATGTCGGGGGCCGAGCCGTGGATCGGTTCGAACAGACCCGGACCGCTTTCGCCCAGCGAGGCCGAAGGCAGCAGGCCGATAGAGCCGCCTAATACTGAAATCTCGTCCGACAAAATGTCGCCGAACATGTTCTCGGTCAGGATGACATCGTATTCACGCGGCTTGAGGATCAGGTGCATGGCCATGGAATCGACCAGTGCATGTTCCAGCGTGATGTCGGGGAATTCCTCGGCATGGATGCGGTTTACGGTCTCGCGCCACAGCCGCGAGGTTTCCAGCACATTGGCCTTGTCGACCGAAGTGACCTTGCCGCGGCGTTGTTGGGCTGCCTTAAAGGCGGCGCGGGTGACGCGCTCGATCTCGGCGACCGAATAGGTGCACAGGTCCGAGGCTTCGGTTTCGGTGCGGGTGCGTTCGCCGAAATAGACGCCGCCGGTCAACTCACGGAAAACCAGCAGGTCCACGCCCTCGACGATCTCGCGCTTCAGCGGCGAGCGGTGCGCCAGTGCAGGCGAAACCTGCAGGGGGCGCAGGTTGGCAAACAGGCCCATTTCCTTGCGGATGGTCAGCAGGCCCTGTTCGGGACGAACCGGCTTGCCGTCGAACTTGGGATCACCCACGGCACCCAGCAGGACGGCATCGGCCTTCACACAGGCATCGCGCGTGGCGTCCGGCAGCGGAGTGCCGGTGGCATCGATGGCCGCACCGCCGATCAGGTGTTCTTCAAAATTGAACTGATGGCCATAGATGTCACCCAGTGCGGTCAGGACGCGCTGGGCAGCCTTGGTGACTTCGGGGCCGACGCCATCGCCCGGCAGGACGACGATGTTAAAGGTGCGTTTCTCGCTCATCGTGCGATCTCCGGTTGGGGGTCATTGCGGGTGGCTTCAAAAGCCGAGATGGTTTCGTCGCGGGCCAGCAGCCAGCCCAGAGTGTCGACACCGTCGATCAGGCACTGGCGGGCAAAGGCTTCGACCTTGAACGGGACAGGGGCGGCATTGCCGCGCTGGATCTGGTTGTTCTCCAGATCGATGGTGACCGGCTGGTCCTGATTTTGAGCCAGATCGTCCCAGACCCCCTGGCTGACCACGATGGGCAGCAGGCCGTTCTTCAGCGCGTTGGAGGTGAAGATGTCGGCGATCTCGGTCGAGATCACGGCCTTGAAGCCATAATCCAGCAGCGCCCACGGGGCATGCTCGCGCGAGGAGCCGCAGGCGAAGTTCGGCCCGCCCAGAATGATGCGGTACTCGCTCGGGTCGATGCGGTTCAGGATGGCCTCGGGCTTGGGCGAACCATCGGCCTCATAGCGCCAGTCATTAAAGGCGTGCTTGCCCAGACCTTCACGCGTGGTGGTGGTCAGGAAGCGGGCCGGAATGATCTGGTCGGTGTCTATATTGGCCTGAGACAGGACCACGACCTTGGACGTCAGCGTCTTGAACGGTTCCATCAAGCGGCCTCCTCGACCAGAGCCGGATAGTCACGAGGGTCCGCCAGATGACCGGCAACGGCGCTGGCGGCGGCGGTGGCAGGGCTGGCCAGAATGGTGCGGGCACCCTTGCCTTGGCGGCCTTCAAAATTGCGGTTGGAGGTCGAGACGCACAGTTGGCCCTCGCCCACCACATCGCCGTTCATGGCGATGCACATGGAGCAACCGGGGATGCGCCATTCGGCACCGGCCTCGGTGATGATCGTGTGCAGACCTTCGGCCTCGGCCTGACGGCGGACCGCTTCGGAGCCGGGGACCACCAGCATGCGAACGCCATCGGCGACCTTGCGACCCTTCAGGATGGAGGCGGTGACGCGCATGTCGGGCAGGCGGCCATTGGTGCACGAGCCGATGAAGACGACATCGACCTTTTCAGTCGTGGTCACTTTGCCCGCGGTGAAACCCATATAGGCCAAAGCCTTGGCATCGGATTCCGACTGCGGCTGCGGGGCGGGGGTGCCGATGGGGGCGGCGGCGTCAGGGGTGGTGCCCCACGTCGCCATCGGACGGATGGCCGAGCCTTCCAGACGCACTTCCTTGTCGAAGACCGCGCCTTCGTCGGTGGCCAGCGAAAGCCAGTCCTTGGCCGCGGCCTCATAGTCAGCGGGTACGTGCTTGCGACCGCGCAGCCAGTCGATGGTGGTGGCGTCGGGTGCAATCATGCCCGCACGCGCCCCCGCTTCGATCGACATGTTGCACAGGGTCATACGCCCTTCCATGTCGAGCGAGCGGATGGCCGAGCCAGCGTATTCGATCACGTAGCCGGTGCCACCCCCGAAGCCGATTTCGGCGATGATGGCCAGCGCCACATCCTTGCCCGAGACGCCCGGTTGCAGTTCACCGTCAACGGTGACACGCAGAGTCTTGGCGCGGCGTTGCAGCAGGCATTGGGTTGCCAGCACATGGCCGACTTCCGAGGTGCCAATGCCAAACGCCAGAGCGCCGAAGGCACCGTGGGTTGCGGTATGGCTGTCGCCGCAGACAACTGTCATGCCCGGCTGGGTCAGGCCGAGTTCCGGCCCCATGACGTGAACCACGCCGCGCTGGTCGCTATCCCATCCGGCCAGTTCGATGCCGAAGCGTTGGGTATTGGCTTCCAGCGTTTCGACCTGTTTTTGGGCCTGATCGGTGATGTAGGGACGCTTGCCATCCGGTCCTGCGGGCAGGGTCGGGGTGGAGTGGTCCAAAGTGGCAAAGGTGCGGTCCGGACGGCGCACCTTCAGGCCGCGCGCATCCAGTTCGGAGAAGGCTTGGGGCGAAGTGACCTCGTGGACCAGATGCAGGTCCACATACATCACACCCGGCGTCGCGTCGGTTTCCTCAACGACGACGTGGCGCTCCCACACCTTTTCATACAACGTCTTAGGCTGGCTCATGTTGGCGCTCCGAGACGGTTTTGGCGGTGTGGATCGGCTCCAGCCAGCCGTAGCGGTCCGGCGTCGTACCATCGAACAGGCCGCGGAAGGCCTTGTTGATGGCCTTGGTCACAGGGCCGGGCCCAGCGGCCCGGGTGGTGATGCCGTCAACAGAGCGAACAGGGGTGATCTCGGCAGCGGTGCCGGTCATGAAGACCTCGTCGGCCACATACAGGCTCTCGCGGGTCATGGTCTGTTCGCGGGTCTCGTAGCCCAGACCGCGGGCCAGCTTGATGACGCTGTCGCGGGTGATGCCTTGCAGGATCGAAGACGACGACGGCGGGGTCATCAGCACGCCATCGCGCACGACGAACAGGTTCTCGCCAGCGCCCTCGGACAGCAGGCCGTCCGTGCCCAGGGCAATGCCTTCGCCATAGCCGCCCTGACGGGCTTCGCGACCGATCAGATAGCCGGACAAATAGTTGCCACCCGCCTTGGCTCCGGTCGGGATGGTGTTCGGGGCTACGCGGTTCCAGCTGGAGATGCAGGCATCGACGCCCTTCTCCAGAGCTTCCTCGCCCAGATAGGCGCCCCACGGGAAGGCGGCGATCATAACGTCGGTGGTGATGGCTTCGGGCGACGGGGTCACACCCATGCCGCAACCACCCAGAAACGCCAGCGGGCGGATATAGGCCGACTTCAGACCTTCTGAGGCGACGGTGTCACGGCAGGCCTGCACCAGTTCCTCGACCGAATAGGGCATGGGGAAGTGATAGATGCGGGCGCTGTCGTGCAGACGCGCGACGTGGTCGGTCAGGCGAAAGCCGCACGGACCGTTCGGCGTGTCATAGACGCGGATGCCCTCGAACACCGAGGTGCCATAGTGAAGCGCATGGCTCATCACATGGACGGTGCAGTTCTCCCACGCCGTCAGTTTTCCATTGAACCAGATTTGCTTGGCCAGCGGCTTCATTGTTTGGTCGTCCAGTCTTGCGGCCAAGGCCGCGGATTACTCTTAGAAAAGGGATCAGGCGGCGTTGGCCGAGGCCGGAGCCTCGATGCGACGCACGCCGAACAGGCGGTCAATCTGGCGGCCCAGATTGTCGATGCAGCGGGTGCCGTCGCGGCTGGCCACAGTCAGGGCCAAGGTGCGCCAGTCCCCCACATCGTTCATGTTCATGCCGTGGATCTCGAAACCACGGCGCTCCACGAGGCCGATCAGACGCTGCAGCGAGCCGTCAGCGCGGTCGATCTGGATATGGATCGTGTTGCTCATCGTGAGCCCTCCATCATTTCAGCGTTGTTCTTGCCCGGCGGAACCAGCGGCCAGACGTTGTCTTCGGGATCGATGATGACGTGCATCAGGATCGGACCATCGGCGGCCAGCAGGCGGTCGATGCCTTCCGAGACCTGATCCTTGGCGTCGATGCGGAAGGCGGGGATGCCGAAGGCCTCGGCGACCTTCACGAAGTCGGGGTTGTCGGACAGGTCGACCTCGGAGAAGTTTCGCTCGAAGAAGAACTCCTGCCACTGGCGCACCATGCCCAGACGCGAGTTGTCCAGCAGCACGATCTTCAGGGGAATGTTGAAGCGGTTGACCGTGGCCAGTTCCTGAATGTTCATCATCACGCCACCGTCGCCGGTGATGGTGACGACGCAGGCACTAGGGTCGGCCAGCTTGGCCCCGATGCCCGCAGGCAGGCCAAACCCCATGGCCCCCAGACCACCCGAAGTGATGTGGGCTTGCGGACGCGAGAACTCGCAGTGCTGGGCGACCCACATCTGGTGCTGGCCGACATCGCAGGCGGCGATGAAGGAGGGGCCAGCCTTCTTCGACAGTTCGTTCAGCAGGGCGGGCGCATAGATGCTGTCACCCGGTGCATTATAATTAACCGCACAGGCGGCCATTTCGGCACGGCATTTATCGGCCCATTCGCCGACGCTGATGGCGGTGCCGGATTGCAGCTCGCGGTTCAGCGCTTCCAGATTGGGGCGCAGATCGCCGACAACCGGAACGGCGACGGGGCGCAGCTTGCCAATCTCGGACGCATCGACATCGAAGTGGACGACGCCAGCATTGGGGGCGAACTCGGCCAGCTTGCCGGTAGCGCGGTCGTCGAAACGGGCACCGACAACGATCAGCAGATCGGAAGCCTGAACAGCATCATTGGCGGCGCGGGTGCCGTGCATGCCCAGCATGCCAAGATAGTTGTCCTGACCGGTCGGGATGGTGCCCAGCGCGTTCAGGGTCGAAACCTGCGGGATGCCGGTCAGACGTGCGAACTCGCGCACGGCTTCGACCGCGCCGGAAATCTTCGCACCGCCGCCAATATATAGAATGGGACGCTTTGCGATGCGGATAGCCTCGGCAGCGGCCATGATCGCGGCGCTGTCGGCAATGCCGTTGTCGTTCGACAGGTGGAAGGCGCGAACGCTGTCGGTCTGCTGGAACTGGATGTCCTTTGGCAGGTCGATCAGAACCGGACCGGGACGGCCCGTGCGCGCAATATGGAAGGCCTCTTCGATGATGGCCGGAACATCGGCGGCATCACGGACCAGATAGGAGTGTTTTACCAGGGGCATGGTCACGCCCATGATGTCGACTTCCTGAAAGGCGTCAGTGCCCATGACGGCCTGCGGAACATTGCCCGTGATGCAGACCATGGGAACGGAATCCAGCATGGCATTGGCGATGCCGGTGACCAGATTGGTGGCACCGGGGCCGGACGTGGCCATGCAGACGCCGACCTTGCCCGACGCGCGGGCATAGGCATCGGCGGCAAAGGCTGCGCCTTGCTCGTGGCGGCACAGATAGTGACGAACGCCCGATCCGGCGATGGCGTCATAGATCGGCATGATGGCCCCGCCCGGATAACCGAACACCACATCCACGCCCATCCGCTCCAGAGTGGAGACGACGAGGCTGGCACCGGTTTGGGCGGTGGTCTCGTTGGCGGGCATTTGAATGGTGGCGACAGTCATCTGGGCGGGGTCCGTGGGGGATGCCGATTAAGCGGCTTGAGGTTTGGCAGCCTGCAACCAGGCCATACGTTCACGCAGACGGGCACCGACCTCTTCGATCTGGGTGTCGCGGTCGACCTGCATCAGGCGCTCGTATTCCGGCTTGCCTTGCTCGTTCTCCTCGATCCAGCGACGGGCGAACTCGCCGGACTGGATGTCGTTCAGAACGTCCTTCATGCGGTCAGCGGTCTCGTCGTTGACCACGCGCGGACCCGAAACCAGAGCGCCCCATTTGGCGGTCTCGGAGATGAAGTGGTGCATCTTGGAGATGCCGCCTTCGTAGAACAGGTCCACGATCAGCTTCAGCTCGTGCAGGCATTCGAAATAGGCGATCTCCGGCTGGTAACCAGCGTCGACCAGAGTGTTGAAGCCACGGATGACCAGTTCCTTGGCACCGCCGCACAGGACGGCCTGTTCACCGAACAGATCGGTTTCGGTTTCTTCGCGGAAGGTGGTTTCCAAGAGGCCGCCGGTCGCGCCGCCATTGCCCTTGGCATAGCCCATGGCACGGTCACGCGCCTTGCCGGTGACGTCCTTCTCGATAGCGAACAGCGACGGCACGCCGCGACCGCGTTGGAACTCGCGGCGGACCAGATCACCCGGACCCTTCGGCGCCACCAGAATGACGTCCATGTCTTCACGCGGGGTGATGCGACCGTAGATGATCGAGAAGCCGTGTGCGAACAGCAGGGCCGATCCCTTCTTGGCGTTCGGCTCGATGATCTCTTTATAGACTTCGGCCTGAACCATGTCGGGCGTCAGGATGGCGATGATGTCGGCGTCCTTGACCGCTTCGGCAGGCTCGGCGGTGGTCAGGCCGTCTTCGGTGGCGTGCTTCCAGCCGATGCCGCCATGACGAACGCCGACGATCACGTCATGGCCCGAGTCCCTCAGGTTCTGGGCGTGGGCGCGGCCTTGCGAGCCATAGCCGATGATAGCGATCTTCTCGCCGGCGATAGCGCCCGGCTTGATGTCTTCGTTGGTATAGATGGTGATGGCCATGATCAGGCGTCCTCGGAAACGGTGTCGGTTTGGGCGATGGCTTGGTAGCGATCCGGCGTTTGCGCCGGAGGCGGGTTCGGGATGGTCACGGCACCTTGCGAAGCCGAGGCAACACTGGCGCGGTATTTGGCGAAGACGCCGCGAGCCTCGCGCAGTTCACGCATGGTGAAGGCGGCGCGGCGGGCGGTCAGGTCGGCATCGGTGTCGATGCGGCGGTTGGTGACGTCGATGGTGATGGTGTCGCCGGTTTCGATCAGGGCGATCGGGCCACCGACAGCAGCCTCCGGCGAAACGTGGCCTGCAACGAAGCCGTAAGACGCACCCGAGAAGCGGCCATCCGTCAGCAGGGCGACGTTCTCGACCTTGCGACCTTTCAGAGCGGCGGTGATCTGCAGCATCTCGCGCATGCCGGGGCCGCCCTTGGGGCCTTCGTAGCGGATGATGATGACGTCACCTTCGCCAGCGGTGCCAGACTGGACGGCGGCGAATGCCTCTTCTTCAGAGTCATAGACCTTGCCCGGACCGGTGAAGCGATCAACCTTGTGGCCGGTCAGCTTGATGATCGCGCCTTCGGGGGCAACGTCGCCATAGATGACGGCATAGGAGCCGCGCGCCATGACCGGCTGGTCGATGGTGGTAACGACTTGCTGGCCCGGCGCTTCCTCGGCCTTGGCGGCCTCAGTGAACAGGCTCTCGCCCGAGACGGTCGGGGTGTTCACGATCTTGCCGGCTTCGGCCAGACGCTTGGCAACCAGACGGGTGCCGCCTGCGACATACAGGTGCGAGGCCAGGAAACGACCACCCGGCTTCAGGTCACAGATGACCGGAGCCTCGATGCAGGCTTGGTGGCAGTCCTCGATACCGAAATCGACACCGGCTTCGGCGGCGATGGCGGTTAAGTGCATCACCGCATTGGTCGAACCGCCCGAGGCAGAGCAGGCTATGGCTGCATTCTTCAGGCTGGCGCGGGTGATGTATTTGCGCGCGTTGTCACCTGCAAAGACGCGCTCCACAGCCAGTTGGCCGCAGCGATAGCCCTCGGCAGCCTTGTCGGGATCGACGGCTGGAACGTCATTGGCACCCATAGGCGAGATGCCCATCATCGACAGAGCCATCGCCATGGTGTTGGCCGTGAACTGGCCACCGCAGGCACCGGCACCGGGGCACACCGCACTCTCGACCTTCTTCAGCCCTTCGTCGTCCAGCGTGCCGGCACCGTGGGCACCGATCGCCTCAAAGACTTCCTGAACCGAGACTTCCTGACCATTGATGCGGCCAGGCATGATGGTGCCGCCGTAATAGACCAGACCCGGAATGTTCAGGCGGGCCAGAGCCATCGCTGCTGCCGGAATGGTTTTGTCGCAGCCGACGATGCAGACAACGCCGTCCAGCTGGTGCCCCTCGATGGCCAGCTCGATGGAGTCGGCGACAACCTCGCGGCTGATCAGCGACGCCTTCATCCCCGGCGTGCCCATCGAAATGCCGTCGGTGACCACGATGGTGTTGAAGTCCACCGGCCAGCCGCCTGCATCGATGACGCCCTGACGCACATCCTTGGCCAGACGGTCCAGATGCATGTTGCACGGCGTCACCGTCGACCAGGTGTTCACGATGCCAATCATCGGCTTCTTGAAGTCGCCATCCTGCATACCGGCTGCACGCAGATAGGAGCGTGCTGCCGCGCGGCTCGGACCTTCAGTTACCGAGGCGCTGCGAGAGTTGGGAGAAGGCTTGGTCTGGTCGGTCATTGTGTGCGGTACGCTGAGGGAGAGGGGCAGGAGGCTGAAAACGCGCATTAAAAAACCCGCTTCCAGTCGGAGAGCGGGTGGTGCAGGGCTGACTAGGTTTTGTTTGTCAGGTCACAGGCATCCACGCCGCTCGTCGGAGCGGGGTAATAAGTACCGATACGAGGAGTACCGCGCGGGCCAGCGCGCCGCCGGCCACAGGGGCGGCGGTCGAAGTGACCATTGCAATGTGTGAAGTGCTGTTCACAGCGGCGACCTCATTAAGTTGGCGGTTTTATGCCGAACGTCGTGCTGCATTGCAACCTGCAAGACTGCCATTTGCGCAAAAAAGCATCGCACATGCTCGAATTTAAGGAATAATTGCACGCCAACCCTCGGAGTTATCGGCTCTCGGGGGGTAAAGTTGCCGCCATTACCGGTATTAACGAGGCATATTGTACCTCCGCCTCTTTCCTTGCGATGCTGTTCTCGTCCTAAATGTGGCGCTTGAAATCGCCGATCTGTCAGAAATCTATGCTTTTTTCGAAAAACGGGTTGTGGACTCGGGAGGTGGTGCGTATAGAGCCACCTCGCTCGGCGGCAGCGGTTCTTTGGGACTGAGGCGCGGGGCGGAGTTAGCTTTCCGGGAGCTTCTGTGTTCCTGGATTTTCGGGTCTAGGCCTTCGGGTTGTGATCGGAAAAAGATCGGAAGGTCGGGTTGACATGGGGACGGTGGATCGGTAGATACCCGCCTCCTTCGGAAGCGCCTCGGCGGTTTCGGTGTTGTCGAAAACTTCTTTAAAAAGAAGTGCTTGACACGGAAAACTAGGTAGCTT
>NZ_JAJKBG010000002.1 GCF_022750635.1 Brevundimonas pishanensis
AACTGCCGACCTCAGCCTTACCAAGGATGCGCTCTACCACTGAGCTACGACGGCGACGACGGAGCGGATAACCGCCCGTACCTATTTAACAACGAGACACTACACCAAACTGGTCTGCCAATCTGCGTTTAAACAGAGAGGCGAATGGTGCCGTCGGGCAGGATTGAACTGCCGACCTCAGCCTTACCAAGGATGCGCTCTACCACTGAGCTACGACGGCGTCTCGCTGAGGAGGCGGCTTTTAGCCAACGACTCTCGGGGGGCGCAAGTGAAAAAATGCATGTTGATCAAAATCTTTGCACGATGTCTGTTGTCTGAATGGATATCTCGGATCGCGATAACAACGGTTCCTCTGCGGCCCCTGCTACGGAACCGCCCGTGCCGGACGCGAAGGCTCCGGTCGCCAAGCCCTTGGACCCCAAGGCAGAAAGGGCGCAGCGACTTGCGGCTGCGCTGAGAACGAACCTGCGTCGGCGCAAGATGCCGGGGGCTGCGGCGCGTCCGGAGCCAAAGGATCGTAACTAGAGGTGAGCGCCTAGCGCACAAAGGTGTGAAACAAGCCCTTTCAACGGGGGCAAAGGCCTTGCTAGATAGCCGATACACCGGACCACAGTGGTACCGGTCCTGAAGGTTTCCATGGACAGCATTGTCATCCACGGCGGCAATCGCCTGAACGGCTCGATTCCCGTAAGTGGCGCCAAGAACTCCGCCATCAAACTGATGGCCGCTTCGATCCTGACGTCGGAGCCTCTGCGCCTGACCAATATGCCGCGCCTTGCGGACACCCGTTTTCTGGGCGCGTTGCTGCGCGAGTTCGGTATCACCGTCACCGAGAGTGATGGTGGCGATGGTCAGCAAACCCTGTTTGACGCGCGTGAACTGACCTCGACGTTTGCGCCCTATGATCTGGTTCGCCAGATGCGCGCTTCGTTCAATGTGCTGGGCCCGCTGCTGGCGCGTACTGGCGAGGCGAAGGTTTCGCTGCCGGGTGGTTGCACCATTGGCGCGCGTCCGGTCGATCTGCACCTGATGGCTCTGGAAGCCATGGGCGCTCAGATCGAGCTGGAAGAGGGCTATGTCACCGCCTCGGCCCCCAAGGGCTTGCAAGGTGCCGAGATCGAGTTTCCGTTCGTCTCTGTCGGCGCGACCGAGCATGCCTTGCTGGCGGCCGCGATGGCCAACGGCACTACGGTTCTGAAGCGTGTAGCCAAAGAGCCTGAAATCGGTGATCTGGCCCGCTGCCTGATCTCGATGGGTGCCAAGATCGAAGGTCTGGATACGGACCAACTGGTCATCACGGGCGTGACGTCTCTGCATGGCACTGACTGGTCGGTGATTCCGGACCGTATCGAAATGGGCTCCTATGCTGTGGCTGCTGCCATGGCTGGCGGCGAAGTTCGACTGACCAAGGGGCGTGCCGACCTGATCGTGGCCCTGACCGATCTGATGCGCCAATCTGGTGTGGAGATCGAGGAAGCTGCGAACGGCGATGTCATCGTTCGTCGTGACCCCACCCAGCGTCTCAAAGCGGTCAATGCCACGACCGAAATCTATCCGGGCTTCGCGACTGATCTGCAGGCCCAGTTCATGACCCTGATGACCCTCGCAGAGGGCGAGAGCGTCATTCACGAAACGATTTTCGAAAATCGCTTCATGCACGCACCGGAACTGATGCGCCTCGGAGCCGATATTACCGTATCCGCAGGCGAAGCCCGCGTGCGGGGTGTCGAACAGCTGCGCGGCGCTCCGGTGATGGCAACGGACCTGCGGGCATCGATGTCGCTGGTGATTGCTGGTCTGGTCGCCGAGGGTGAAACCACGGTAGGCCGCGTCTATCACCTGGATCGCGGCTTCGAACGGATGGAAGAAAAGCTGGGGGCCTGCGGTGCAGACGTCCGGCGCGTCAAAGGCGACGGCCAAGAGCACTGAATCGATGACTGACCCGATCGACAGCGTCCGCGAAGAGCACAACCACAGTGACGGCTCGGCCAAGACCGACCTTGCGCCGTTGCGTCTGCTGGCCGAGGACGCTGACGATCTGCAGATCATTTCGGCCGCGCTTCAGGATGCGGTCATGCGGCCGGTCGATATCCGGTGGGAGCGCAAGGCACGGCGTCTGACGCTGGTTCTGTCGCGGTTCTGCTGGGAGTGCGGTGGTACGCGTGTCGCCTCGGCAATGCAGTTCGGCGACGTCCAGTCGGTCAAGAGCCGCCGTTTGCCTCGCGCACCAGAGAGCCCGCTGGAGTTGCTGGCCATCGATTTCATGCCGACCGAAGCGCCTTCCGGTCGCGTGATCATGATGTTTGCCGGGGGCGGTGATCTTCGTATCGATGTGGAATGCCTTGACGCAGTCTTGACCGATCTTTCAGATCGCTGGCCGACTGCGGCAGCACCGGCGCATCCGGCCGACGACAACACCCCTCTGGAAGCCTAGGCTTTAATGACATGAATGCGGATCTGACCAAGATCGAGATCGACAGCGGCAGCCTGCCTGCCGCGACAGCCGAAATCGAACACGAGCGTCGTGTGGCGATCTTCGATCTTGTCGAATCCAACGTCTTCAAACCCGAGGGCGGTGCGAGCGGACCCTATGTGCTCAAGCTCTCGTCGCAGGACAACCGCTTGGTTTTTGACATTAGCGGACCGGACTACAACCACGTCCACGCCCTGTCCCTGACGCCGCTCAAGACTGTGATCCGCGATTACGGCTTGATTTGCGAAAGCTATTACGAGGCGCTGAAAGGCTCTTCACCCAGCCAGATCGAGTCGGTCGATATGGGCCGCCGCGGACTGCATAACGAAGGCGCAGAGCTGCTTCAGACCCGCCTTGAGGGCAAGGTCGAGATGGACAAGGAAACCTCGCGTCGCTTGTTCACTTTGGTTTGCGCCCTATATCGACGCGGCTGAACTCGACTAATCCACCGTTTTAGTGCATTAGAGCGCGCTCTGATCAACGGC
This sequence comes from Brevundimonas pishanensis, assembly GCF_022750635.1. GTDB lineage: Bacteria > Pseudomonadota > Alphaproteobacteria > Caulobacterales > Caulobacteraceae > Brevundimonas > Brevundimonas pishanensis. The sequence continues at coordinate 2,959 of NZ_JAJKBG010000002.1, forward strand.
TCGCGTCAACGCCCGGCGCGAGCTCATTGCTGTTTCAACGGGCGAGAGAGGCCGCATGGCTAAGGAAGAACTACTTGAGTTCCCCGGCGTGGTCAGCGAATTGCTGCCCAACGCTACTTTCCGCGTAACGCTGGAAAACGATCACGAAATCATTGCCCACACTGCAGGCAAGATGCGTAAGAACCGCATCCGCGTGCTGGCAGGCGATAAGGTTCTGGTCGAAATGACTCCGTACGACCTGACCAAGGGCCGTATCACCTATCGCTTCAAGTAAGGACGCGCCTTGTCGCGTCCTGACGTCACGGCTGGGAAGTTGGTATTAGCCTCTTCCAGCCCGCGCCGGGTGGAACTCCTGGCGCAGATCGGAATCGTTCCCGATCAAATCGATCCCGCAGATATCGACGAAACCCCGCTCAAGGCTGAACTGCCTGCGCGGTTGGCGCAGCGTCTTGCAACGTCCAAAGCGGCCGTTGTGGCAGAGCGTCATCCCGATGGCGTAGTGCTGGCGGCGGATACGGTTGTCGCTGTGGGGCGTCGTCTGCTGGAAAAACCGGCTGACGAAAATGAGGCCCGTCGATTCCTGAAGCTGCTGTCGGGTCGCAATCACCGTGTTTTCACCGGCATTGCTGTGGTTTCCAACGGTCGCACGTCGTGGCGTGTCGTTGACACTCGCGTCACCTTCAAAACCCTGTCTGATTCAGAAATCGACGCTTACGTCGCCTCTGGCGAATGGCGCGGCAAGGCAGGCGGCTATGGCATTCAGGGTCGTGCAGCGGCCTTTATCCAGCGCATCGTGGGCAGCCATCCGGCTGTGATGGGCCTGCCGCTCTATGAGGCCAGCAATCTTCTATACGGTGCTGGCTGGCGTCCGGCGGCGTAAAGTCGGTGGCCGACTTTCAATATTATCTGGACGAGATGCCGGGCGAAACGCGCGGCATCGTCGTCTCGGATGACCGAATCCACTCTCTATATATAGAGCGCGACAGTGATACGCCCCAGCACCGCTTGGGAGCGCAGAGCGTGGGTCGCATCACCAGAATCGAACCGGGGCTGCGCGCAGCCTTCGTGGATCTGGGATGTGGTGAACCCTACGGCTTCATGGGTCTGGGAAAGAACCAGCGCTTTTCCGAAGGCGAGAAAGTTCTTGTCGAGGTCACAGCAGAACCCCGCGAAGCCAAGGGGCCGGCGCTTAAACGTCTCGGCAACGCCGATGGCGAGCCTCGTCTGGTAAAACCTGCACCACGCGTGCGCGAGATTTTGGAATCACTCGCTGGCTCCAATCCTGTCCGGATGGGACTTGAAGCCATCGAAATGGCGATTCACGCCGAGGAAGAGGCTAGTGCGGCCCAAGTCCTGCGCCCGGAATATGGGCTGGATTTATCCGTACAACGGACACGCGCCTTAATTGCCGCCGATATCGACTACGCTCCGTTGCCCGGCAAGGACAGTCGTAAGGGTAGGGACGCAGTCAACAAACACGGGCTTTTCGAGGTCGCGCGTCTTCTCCGGCTCAGGCACTGGGCGGGTACGGTGGTGGTAGATCTTGCCGGAGTGGGATTCGTCGACGATACGATACTGACGACTGCCAAGTCCGCCTTTTCCACGTTCGAGAGCGTGTCATTTGGCCCATTAAGTCGCTTTGGTCTGTTGCAGTTCTCGCTTCCGTGGCGGTACCAGCCGATCGATGAGCGTCTGGCTCATCCCGCAACGGCGGGTTTCAATGCCGTGCGCGAGCTTCGGCGGGCGCTGCTGACCGATACGGCGTCGCCCGTGTACGAGTTGGTGTGCGGGGCAGGGGAGGCCGCTGTTCTTGCTCCTGCTGTCCGATCGCTGGGGCCGAGAGCGCGACTTTGCGCCGACGGTAAGCCCGGCCAGTACATTATTAGAGAGGGATAGAACCATGGCCCTGTGCCCGATCTGCAAGCGTCACGAGACCGTCGAGAAATACAAGCCTTTCTGCTCGCGCCACTGCGCGGACATTGACCTCAATCGCTGGTTTACCGGCGGCTACGCCATTCCGGGACCTGAAGAAGAGATTGATGAAAAAGATCGCGGAATTGAGTGAATTAGCCTCTAGACAGCCCGAAACACTCCCCCTATAGAGACCACCTCGCCGCGGCGCAGATGGCCGCAGCGAAGACGAGATGCCTGGATAGCTCAGCTGGTAGAGCAGCGGATTGAAAATCCGCGTGTCGGTGGTTCGAACCCGCCTCCAGGCACCATCTCCTTTCCCTACATACGTAAACAATGCTCAATCCGACCACGGTTTGCCGTTTCGGATGCCTGCTGCCATTGTCGCAGGCCATGAAATAGTCATATTTCAGCTGGGGACGTTTCGCGCCAGCGGAGCTGTTACTTGCACAACGATATGCGCGAAACGGGCATATCCCGCAAATTCCTTGCGTTAGCCGATATCGGGCTCTCAACAATCAGGTAAAAGCTATTTTCCGGCCTTGACGCTCCGTTAGGGGTTCGTCAAAGGGACTTTAACCGCATTCCTTACTTGCAGGGCTGAGGTGGAGGGCTATTGTCCTTACTGCAGTCCTCGCCTCGGTGCCGTTATGGTGCGAGTATGGGGTTCGGCGCCAACCGGCGGGGGAGAAATCCGGCGGTGGTTAAGATTTCATTTGAGAGGCGTTCGACTGACGCGGGCGTCTCTTGGGTTCCACGAGTCAGACCAAAGCAGGAACTGGCGAAACATGCTCGATAGCAAGAAGACGAATATCCTCCTGGCCATGGCCGGCGCTGCCGTCCTTATGGCAGGTTCGCCGGCTCTGGCGCAGGACGCCGCTCCGGCAGCTCCGGCCGCCGCAGCCGCACCGGCCGCTGATGCCGCCGCAACCCCGGCTTCGACTGAAGCCCCGGCAGCTGACGCTGCTGAAACTCAAGAAGATCCGGCTTCGGTTAAAGAAGCTACCGGTGGCGGCCACGGCAAGCTGACCCCGATCGGCATGTTCATGATCGCCCACCCGGTCGTTAAGATCGTTATGGCTGGTCTGCTGCTCGCCTCGATCTTCTCCTGGACTCTGCTGCTGATCAAACTGGTTGAGTTTGGTTCGCTGAAGAAGGCCACCGCAAACTTCCTGGATGCTTTCCGCGGTGCTCGCACCCTGGCCGACATCCGTCGCGTTTCGACCTCGGAAGAGTTCGAAGGCAACCCGCTGGCTGACATGGCTGCTGCCGCAACTTCAGAAATCGAAGTCTCGCGTCAAGCTGGTCTGGACGTTGCCGGTGCAAACCGCGGTTCGACCGTCCACCGCGTTGAAACTGCAGTTGCTGCAGTTCAGTCGACCATCGGTGGTCGTCTGTCGGGTGGCCAACAGTTCCTGGCTTCGGTCGGTTCGTCGGGTCCGTTCATCGGTCTGTTCGGTACCGTTTACGGCATCATGAACTCGTTCATCGGTATCGCCGAATCGAACACCACCAACCTGGCCGTTGTTGCTCCGGGTATCGCTGAAGCACTGCTGGCTACCGGTATCGGTCTGTTCGCAGCTATCCCGGCTGTTATCTTCTACAACTACTTCTCGACGAAGATTGCAGCTTACGGCACTCAGGCTGACGGCTTCCAAGCTGAACTGCTGAACACCATCTCGCGTCAGCTCGACAAGGGAGCATAAGACGGATGGCCGCCAAACTTTCCGGTTCCGGCGGCGGCAAGTATACCGTCGAGGCGAACAGCGAAATTAATATCACGCCCTTCGTTGATATTATGCTGGTTCTACTCATCATCTTCATGGTGGCGGCTCCGCTCGCCACCGTGTCGGTGCCGGTAGAACTCCCTCGTGCCGTCGCTCCGCCGGCCCCGAATCCGCCGAAGCCGATCTTCATCTCCATCCAAGACGATGGTGATGTTTACGTCGGCGACTTCAGAACGTCGGTTGAGACTCTCGGTGAAGACCTGAAGTCGCAAATCGGTACGCGTTCTCCTGACGAAGAGCGGATCTTCATCCGTGGTGACCAGAAAACCCGTTATGGCAACTTCATGCAGGTCATGAACGCCTTGCAGGACAACGGTTTCTACAGTGTCGCGCTCGTCGGCAACGAACAGTAAGGGGGCTAAGGATAAGCATGTCCGCTGAACCTCATCAGCCAAGAAACCCCCTTATCGATGCGCCCCGGAAGAAGAAAAAGCTTTCTGCCGGTGCCATCGTCGGTATCAGCGCGTCTGTAATCGTCCACGCCTTGGCAGGTCTGTACCTGTACAAGACGAAGTTCGAAGTTCAGCCGTTCGACTACGTCGACGAAGCAGTGGATGTGGAGCTGATGGACGCTCCGCCGCCGCCGCCTCCGCCGCCGCCGCCGCCTCCGCCTCCGCCGACGGATACTCCTCCGCCGCCGAAGCTTCAGGTGCGCGAACCGGTAGTGACTGATCTGGCTCCGCCAGTGACGGTCAACATCGAGCCGACCAAGAAGGAAGACCGTCGCGATTACGAGGGTCCTCCGGTAGTGGTCCAAGGTCCTCCGCCGCCTCCAGCGCCGCCGGCTCCGCCGCCGCCGCCGAAGCCGTCGGTGATCACCAACCCGCAGTGGTCGCGCCAACCGCGCGTCACTGAGCGCGACTTCCCGCAACGCGCCCTTGACCGTGGTGTCAGTGGCTCGGCTACGGTGGAGTGCACGGTGACCCAATCGGGGTCGCCGAGCGGTTGCCGCGTTGTTAGCGAAGAGCCGTCGGGCATGGGCTTCGGCCAAGCCGCGGTTCGCGTTATCCAACGTGGTCAGCTTTCGCCGCGTACGGTTGACGGTGCTGCTCAGGACGCCAAGTTCGTAGTGCGTATCGTCTTCCCGCTGGCTGATTAATCAGCCTTTGTGGTGACCAAAGTTAAGGCGCTCCGGTTTCGACCGGGGCGCTTTTTCTTTGCCTGAAACTATCGAACGGGAGCCGGATTGCGGCTCTGCGCGTTGGCGACGTACAAGCGGATTAACGCGGCAATGGCCGTTGAATATGAGGACATGACATTGCGCACGATTTCGACTTCGATCCGTCTGGGAATGGCCGTGCTGCTTGGCAGCAGCGTGATGGCGGGATGTGCGTACAACGAGACGCTGGGCCGCAACCAACTGGTGATCATGGACGACAGTGCTCTGATCCAGGCATCCCAGTCGGCCTGGAACCAGACCCTGCAAACGCAAAAGATATCGAACGACCGCGCCATGAACGCGCGTGTGACCTCGGTGGGAACGCGACTCGTACAGGCCGCAGGGCTACAGAATCGCCAATGGGTTTACGCCGTCTTTGATGATGCGACGCCCAATGCCTTCGTGCTGCCGTCGGGTCATATGGGCGTCACGACGGGCCTGCTGCGTCTGACGACCAACGACGACCAGCTGGCCACGGTGATCGGGCACGAGATTGCCCACGTGGTCGGCCGACACGCGGCAGAACGCACCAGCACCAGCAGCCTTACCCAGCTTGCACTTGGAGGCATCCAGAGTGCGGCAGGAGACTATGGTCAAGCCGTTGGTGCATTCGGCGGCATCGGGGCCCAGTTGGGCGTCCTGCTGCCGTTCTCGCGTAAGCACGAACTCGAAGCCGACCGTCTGGGCGTGGATTACATGGTGCGTGCAGGATACCGCGCGAGCGAATCTCTCGTGCTGTGGCGAGCTATGGCTAGCGCGCAGAATCGCGCAGGTACGCCGGAGTTCGCTTCGACCCACCCGTCGGACCAAACCCGTATTGCCGCGCTTGAGGCTTATATCGCCCAGCGGGGCTACTGATTTTCCAAAGAACGGAAAAATACATCGCGTTTGATGAAAAGTGCTCTTGAATCAAACGCTGAGGCTAGGTAGAGAGAGCGCCTCGCAGCGATGTGCAGCCTTAGCTCAGCTGGTTAGAGCGCCGGTTTGTGGAGCCGGAGGTCCTCAGTTCAATCCTGAGAGGCTGTACCATTCCACCGCTTTCGGGCGGTGACGCGAATAAAGAGGTCGGACTGGCGAAAGCCGTGTCCGACCTTTTTGCGTTTAGGCCTTGGTTTCCGTGGCCTTTGGCGGCTTGCGCTGGGGCAGCAGTCGAGCCAGCACGGCACGCACCGGAGAGGGGGCGGGAACCTCGACCGTGGCAGCGGGAAGCGTTTCATGCGGCTTAGGCGCGGGACGTCTCAACGCCTCGACGGGCTTGTCGATCTGCGAAAGGGCTTCGGCGGCGGCCGCCTCGCCGGCGGCAATGCCGGGCTCGAACGCCTTCCATTCACGGATATCGACGCCCTCGGGCTTGGGCAGAATCAGCACATCGGTTTCGGCGCGTGCTTCGGTCAGTTCGGCGCTGGTACTTAAGGTCGCGGCGCGCATCAGGATCGATACGATGGGTGGGCCCTGTTTCCATGCGCCGGACATGATCCATCGCCACCACGACGGAGGGTTCTCCAACTGCTCGGCATTGACGCCGCGTGTTTGCGAGACGTCACTGCCAATCATCGGGCCATGGTTGAACCGGCGCATGACGTCGCTGGGGAAGTTCCGGAGCACGGCCCCGTCCACCAGCACCTGTCCGTTGCGGACATAGGGCGGGATCACCCCTGGAATAGCCACGGACGCGCGAAGCGCATGGCGCAGGAGGCCGTCACGATGAACCTCGATCCGCCCTGAGGTCAGGTTCGCAGATACCGCAAAAAAGGGTAGGGGCATGTCCTCGATGGCCAGATCGTCATAGGCCTCCTTCAGCAAGCTCCCCAGCTTGCGCGCGCGGGTCAGTGCCACGAGCGGGATGGCTATGTCGGATAGAGGGTCATTGCGGACGAAGGCGTTATGTATGCGTGTCTCCAGCTCGTCCTGTGTCCATCCCAGAGCGGGGCCAGCAGCAATGACGGCTCCCATTGAGGAGCCACCCAAAAAGTCGAGCGGAATCTTTGCGGCTCTCAGTACGCGAAGGACCCCGATATGGGCATAGGCGCGCGCGCCGCCGCCGGACAGGACCAGACCCACGGACGAGCCCGTGATGATGCGTGCGATCCGGTGCGCGTCATGCGCGGACCCATCCTGACAATGGAACCAGCGGCCGGGCGTCATCGCTGAAAGCCACGGTTGTGACGGGCTGCGCTGGTTGCTCGGGACGGGCGACAGGAGGATCAAATCGGTCAGTTGATGCACCAGTTCGGTGTCGCCGTTTCGTCGACCGACTTGAGCGGGCGGGGCATTGTTCGGGTCCCCCACGATGAAGAGCCTGTCGACCTGTCGGGCACAAAGATGGGCCCACACCGGATCAGCGGCCTCGGCGACATAGAGGACGAAATCGTTGCTATCTTCCACGCGAGCGAACCAGTCGGAGGCCAGTGTCTTGGCATCGCGGTCGATGATCGTGACGCGATAACCCTCGGCCTGAATGGCCGCATGAATGGCATCCACGAACGGGCGGATCGGGGCTTCACGGGCGGAGACAAAACCGTAGACCGTAGGGAAGTCGGTGCGGCCCTTTTGGCGCGTGCGACGGATCATGACCCGCGCGACTTCGGCCATGAGATCGGGGTGGGCGCGGCTTATCTCGTAGAAGGCAGCGCGGGGCAGGGCGATCACCTCGCTGTCGCGCAGGGCGACAACATTCGAGGTATGGGCCGTGTCAGCCAACATCGACATTTCGCCGACGGGCGTGCCCGGCTGGACCACGCCGATGAACTCCGCCTCCTGCCCCTCGCGGGGTTTGAAGACCCCCAGACGGCCCGATTGAAGAATGTAGAAGGTGTCTGCCGGATCACCTGCCGAGAACAGCCGGTCCCCTTCGGTCAGGGCAAACCAACTGGCTCTGCTGTCGGGATGCTCCGTCAGGATGCGCGCGAGAGTGGCGTCCAGATTGTCTCTTGTGTTGGTTGGCATCGGCTCTGCTTTAGTCTGTTGCAGACAATACCGTTGTTCGTTCGCAACTCGATAGTCGGTTTGCGGCTTTATTGCTGAGATTGACGATACGGAGTGAGCGACAGTGAGAGCATCATGATCCTGTCGCCCGTCGAATGTGTGTCGATGAGGACGATCGTTAAAACCGTTCGCGCTTATCGCGGCGATCCGGTTTAACCTCGCCCAAAGAGCTCTAACGGAAGTGAATCATGACCGATCCGAATAAACCCAGTGACGGTATGCCCTCGGAAGAGGATCTGAACGCACTGGACATCACCGATGCCGAGGCGGCAGCCATCAACAGCATCGCGCACCCTCTGGTTGCGGAGGCGGCTCCGGATGCCAACAGCGATCTGGTGAAGATCGACAGCCTGCCGTCAGGCGTGGTGTTTGTGACGATCAACCGTCCGGAAAAGAAGAACGCTTTCAACGCCGAGGTCATCGCGGCCCTGCACGAGGCATTCGAGACCCTGCAAGGCGCGGATCACGTCCGTGCGGTGATCGTGCGCGGTGCGGGGGGTACGTTCTGCGCCGGTGCCGATCTGAACTGGATGCGCGACGCGGCCGAGTGGTCCGAGAGCGAGAACCGTGACGATGCTATGGGTCTGGCCCGTATGCTGAAGGCCCTGCACGACGTTCCGGCCCTGACGGTGGCGCTGGTAGAAGGTGCAGCCATGGGCGGCGGTGCGGGCATCGTAGCGGCCTGTGACATGGCCGTCGCCGTAGAGGGTGCCCGTTTCGCATTCTCGGAAGTGCGTCTGGGTCTGATCCCCGCGACCATCGCGCCTTATGTGGTCGAAGCCATTGGCGCACGTCGCGCACGCCAACTGTTCCTGACGGCCAATGTATTTGAGGCCGATTATGCGGCGCATACGGGTCTGATCGACCTGATCATCGGTCAGGACCAGATCGACGAGTTCATCACGATGGTCACCGATGGGCTCATGGCTAATGCGCCGGGGGCTATGGGCGATGCCAAACGTCTGGTGCACGATGTGGCCGGACGCGAAATCGACGGGCGTCTGATGGAAGATACGGCCAAGCGTATCGCCAGGGCGCGCATCTCTGCCGAAGGTCAGGAGGGTGTCCGTGCCTTCCTCGACAAGCGCACGCCAAGCTGGGCGGAGTAATCCGACATCGAAAAGGGGGCCGGTTGGCCCCCTTTTTTTTAGCTGATCCCGAGGATCCAGCCTTCTTCGTTTTCGACCTTGGCCACGTCTTCGGACGAGGTGCCCGCCGGAGGTGCGAAGGCTTTTTGCAGCTTGCCCTCGTCGTCCATGGTGGCGATGGCCTCGGCGGCGGCGCGGACTTCGGACTGGGTCTTGTATTCCTTGACACCGTCGGCGCTCACCTGACGGGTGGCTTTGAACAGGGCAGGCCAGACCTCGACGACCAGAGTGTTGATCGACGTCAGATCGTCTTCACCTAGTTCGCGCCAGCCCGTGCCGAACGGCCACAGAGCTGCCGACGTCCCCAGCTTGTCCAGCAGGCGGCGCAGCATCGGCACGCCCACCAGCGTCAAACCCCCGATGGCCCCTGCGCCGTGCATCTGCCAGACGCTGTGCGGGGGCAGCTTCAACTTGCGTGCGGCCAATTCGGTAGCGCGGAATTCGGGGATGTCGCTGCCCGAGCCTTCGGGCGGCTTGGTGGTGGTCAGCCAGCGCTGCGCTTGACTGGCCGGAGCGCCCCAGAACGGCCACGGCTGATCCGTCATCAGGCGGTTCATCTTGGCGGCGACCTGATAGCGGTTGTTGGTGTTATCGGCCTTGTCGACGATGTTGGTCGACAGGAACTTGCCCATCGCGTCCCACGGGCGACCTTCCAGCTTCAGCAAGGCTGCTGTGCCGGCCGGGAAGCCGAAATCAAAGTCCAGACCCAGCAGGACACGGTCGCCGCGCTTGCGGTGCTCGGCCAGCAGGTTCTCCAGCATGGCTTCGCCTTCCGTGCGCGAGGCAACATTGTGGGTCTCGGTGTACAGGCGGAAACGCACATCGCGCTTGGCCACGCCGATCCACAGGGTTTGCTCACCCAGTTTCTTACCTTCGGCGGCAGTCCATTTTGCGATGATGTATGCGTCGAACAATCGGGCCACGTGGGGCTCCAGTTAAATAATAGCGGTTGAGGAGTTGGTTTGTTTCTAGCGGTCCGTGCAACGGACGGGAAGGGTGGTTAACCCTTCACGACCGCTTCGATGTGCGCCAGCCAGCGTCGGGCCAGACGGAGGCCCTCGTTGGCCGAGCCTGTCAGTTGAGGGCCGGAAGAGGTGTTATTGGCCGCAGGGCCGCCTTCCGGTGCGCTCCAGTGGGCCCGCCACAGACTGATTTCGAACTCGGGGCAGTGCGGGTCACGGAACATCAGGCGAAGGATGACGCTTTCGGCATCCTCGACCAGCACATCAAGATCATTGCGACCCAGATGGCGACGCACACGGGCGACGACGTGGCGATCAACGATCACCTCTGCGCCCTCGATCTCGGGGTATTCGAAGACCAGACCGATGGAGCCCTTGTTCCAGAGAACGGCCAGTTGCTCGTTGTCGAGGTCCAGGCCCGCAGCCTTGCCCTCGGCCGGCGCGATAGCCTGCATGTCCGGCGTACCGGACAGTGCATTCTTCATCGCCCTGCGCAAACGCCGCTCGGACTCCATCCACCATGACAGGAAGAAAAAGGTGGTGGTCGCAAAGGCGGCGATCAGGGCGACCAGTAATATGGCCCTGAACGTCTCCCCCATGATCACCCCTCCAAATCTAGGTCCACGACCACCGGAACGTGATCACTGGGCTTTTCCATATCGCGGGCGTCGCGGTGGGTTTCAATCTCACGGAATCGGTCCGCTGCTTGGGGGGACAGTAGGGCGTAGTCGATGCGAATACCATTGTTCCGCTGCCACGCTCCGGCCTGATAATCCCAGAAGGTATAGGTGCCCTTGGGTTCGTTACCCAGTTCGTGGGCATCTGAAAGACCCAGCCATTTCATGCCCTTGAGGGCAGCGCGGGTTTCCGGCTGGAACAGGGCGTCATTGACCCAGTCTTCAGGCTTGGCCGCGTCGTCGGCGGTCAGGATGCAGTTGTAGTCGCCGCATAGGGCCAGCGGCTCTTCGAACGACAGCAGCTCCTTGGCGCGGTCGTGCAGGCGCTGGAACCAGTTCAGCTTGTACGGAAACTTGTCGGTGTCGATCGGATTGCCGTTAGGCAGATAGATGGACGCGACCCGGACCGGTGTGGGGCTTTCGATCAGTGCCTCGATATAGCGCGCCTGTTCGTCGTTCTCGTCACCGGGCAGGCCGCGAACGACGTCCGACATCGGGAATTTGGACAGTAGTGCCACGCCGTTATAGCTCTTCTGGCCGTGTGTCTCGACGTTGTAGCCAAGGCTTTCAAAGGCTTCACGCGGGAACTTCTCGTCCACGCACTTGATCTCCTGAAAACAGGCGACGTCGGGTTGAGCGGCTTCAAGCCACGCCAGCACGGTAGGCAGGCGGGCGTTGACCGAGTTCACGTTCCAAGTGGCAATACGCATAGGTCTTGATTAGGCCGACGAGACGGCAACCGGAAGAGACAAAAAGAAAAACGCCGCCGGGGTGATCCCCCGACGGCGTCTGTTCCATCAGAATGACCGCTAGGATCAGTCTTGGGCCGGCACGTTGCTGCCTTGCGGAGCGCCATCGGTCAGCTTGCAGCCACCGCCGATTTGGGCGGCTTCGGCGCAAGGATAGACTTGCTGCACGACATGCTCGTTGTTCAGGCGAGCGATGAGGCCATCGGTGCCGTTGCACTTGGCTTCATAGAAGCCGCCGTTCGGGTTCGAACCCATGAAACGCACGTCGGCGATGTCGCAGGCTGCCGCATCCGAACCGGCGAACCACGTCTTCACCGTGGCGATCTGCTCGTCCTTGGTGGTGTAGTTGCAGGTCACATTGGCCGAAGCGAGGGTGAGGCAGGAATCGACTTCCCAGCCGCCGCCAGCCTTGCGGTTGATGCGATAGCCTTCGACGCCTTCGCAGCCGACTTCATAGACGAAGTTCTCGCCCTTGCGGCCGATCAGAGCGTACTCGTTCACGGCGCACGGCACAGCGGCTTCGCGAGCCATGTTGGCGATGACGGTGTCATAGTTGGCGTTGGCCGGCAGGGAGCATTTCGGACCCAGAACGACTTCCGGGTTGGCAGCCTTTTGGCGGGCCTGGGTGGTGTCGTTTTCGTAGCAGTCAACGATGGTCACCGGATCGGTGGTCACCAGCATGAAGCCGAAGTCATTGGCGCAGGCGACTTCGAAGAATTTTTGCTGTTCGGCCGTGACGCCGAGCAGCTTGGCTTCGGTCGGCTGGCAGCGGACGCTGTTCGCGGTCAGGATGCCTTGGGCTTCGGCCAGCACTTCTTCGGGCGACGGGGCAGCCGGTGCAGCAGCCGCTTGCTGACGGCGACGGCCTTGTTGTTCGCGGTTTTGCAGACGACCCGGTTGTACGCGTTCAGCGTTCGGGCGTACGTCACCGGCTTGGCTGCGCTGTTCCTGCATGGCAGGAGCGGCAAAGGCCGACGCCGGTGCAATGGTCAACAGGGCCAAGCTGGCGGCGACGCACAAAGCTTGCGACTTGGAACGGTAGGACACTGGGTAAACTCCTCGCCTCATAAATTTCTGGTGCAGCCTTGGCTGCATGAAATCGCAGGGTCAAGGCAAGATTGGGGTCGGACACTGGACCGGCGAAAGAAAATCTGACAAGTCGGAAGCATAGTTTCGATTGGAGACGGACTTGGCCGACGGGACCTCCCCGGACCTGACGCGCGTAGAGCGGGGTCTCACCTATCCTCAACCAGCGCTGCCCGAAGCCGGGCAGGCGATCGAGGTGGCAGACGGTGTTCTGTGGCTGCGGTTCGCGCTTCCCATGGCTTTGGACCACATCAATGTCTTCGCGATAGCGGACGGGCAGGGCTGGGTCATTGTCGATACGGGGCTGTTTACCGACCCCAGCCGCGAAGCATGGGAGACAGCCCTCGCAGGCGCGCTGAAAAATCTTCCGATTAGTCGCGTGGTAGTCACCCATATGCATCCGGATCATATGGGCGGTGCGGGGTGGCTATGTGCGCGAAGCGGCGCACCCTTGCTGATGTCACGACTGGAATACCTTTCGGCCCAGTTTTACATCACAGAAGATGCCGCCCCCGCTTCGGCAGAGGCCGAGGTGTTTTATCGCGCGGCCGGATGGAGCGAGGACGAGATCACGCGCTGGAAAACGCGACGTGGCCGTTTCTCCAAGACCGTATCGGCGCTTCCTGCGCAGTTCATCAGGCTTAAGGACGGCGATGAGCTTACCATTGGTGGCCGTGTGTGGAGTGTGGTGACGGGCGAGGGGCACAGCCCTGAACATGTCTGTCTGTGGCGCAAGGACGACGGCGTCTTCATCGCGGGCGACCAGATCCTGCCCAAGATTTCTTCGAACATCGGCGTTTGGGATACCGAGCCGGAGGCCAATCCGCTGGATGAATGGCTGCGGTCGCTGGAAGACCTGAAGGCGATGTTGCCGGATGATCTTCTGATCCTGCCTTCGCACGGCGAGCCGTTCTATGGCGTGACCTCGCGCCTTGAGGCGCTGTTGCGCGGGCATGAGGTAGGGTTAAAGCGGCTGGAGCGTTCGCTGAAGCAACCGTGCCGCGCGGTCGACGTGTTCGGTGCGCTGTTTGCCCGCAGTATCGGGCCCGAAGTTTTAGGCATGGCGACCGCAGAATCGCTGGCACATTTGAATTATCTCGAAGCCCGTGGTCGGGTCGTGCGTGAACGCGATAGTGACGGCGTGGACTGGTGGAAGATTGTGGAGGAAGCCCAGTGACCGATTTGATCAAAACGCGCGTCGAGAATGGCGTGATGTTCGTGGTGATGAACCGCGCCGACAAGATGAACGCGATCACGCAGGCGATGTACCTGGGCATGACGCAAGCCTTCCAGCAGGCCCGCGAGGACGACAGCGTGCGTGCTGTGCTTCTGGCCGCAGAGGGCGACAGCTTTACTGCCGGTAACGACATCGCCGACTTCATGCGACTGGGTCAGGTGGACGGCAATCTTGTCGACAGCGACGTGTTCAAATTCCTGAAGGCGCTGGCGGATCTGGACAAGCCGCTGGTGGCCGCTGTGCGCGGTCGCGCTGTGGGTGTGGGTCTCACCATGCTGCTACATTGCGATATCGTGGTGGTCGCCAAGGATGCGAAACTCTCTGCACCGTTCATCAATCTGGCGCTGGTCCCCGAGGCGGCTTCGACGCTGTTGATGCCCCGCGTGATCGGCCACCCGCGTGCGTTTGAACTGTTCGCTCTGGGCGAGACGATCGACGGCGGGCAGGCTTATGAATGGGGTCTGGCCAACCGCGCGGTGCCAATGGCGGCGGTCGAGGCGGTGGCGCGCGATTTTGCTGAACGTCTGGCCCAGCGCGCGCCGAATGCCGTGCGCCAAACCAAGCGGTTGATGCGCGATGCGGAAGGCATGTGGGACCTGATGCAGCGCGAAGGCGAAATCTTCTCTAACCAGATGAAGAGCCCCGAGGCGCTGGAGGCCTTCACCGCCTTTATGCAGAAGCGACAGCCGAATTTCGGCTAAGGGGCTGATAACCCACAGCTTAGCTTTGCTGTAATCCAGATTTGGCGGGCATCCGATCAATTGATGATTGATTCGTGTGGCGCTTGGTCCTAGTGCGCGCCCATGAAAACAGTGCACGCGTTCCCGTCTGATACGACCGCCCCCGCCGTGGTGGCGATAGAGCGCGAGTCTGCGGTCGATGCAGTGGCCGTGGATGCACTGGTTATGGCGGCCTTCGGTCCGGGGCGTTTTGCCAAGACTGCAGAGCGCCTGCGCGAACAGTCGGCAATGTTGTCGGGTTTCACCATCTATGACGATGGGGCACTGATCGGCTCGGTGCGCCTTTGGTCGGTGACGTCCGGTCAGGCGCGAGGCGCGTTCCTTGGCCCCATCGCGGTCGCGAAAACCATCCGCAGCACGGGTCTGGGCGGCAAGCTCGTCGCGCGCTGCATCGAGGAAGCCCGCGATCTCGGCTTGGACGGTATTTTGCTCATCGGTGATCCGCCGTATTTCGAGCGCTTTGGTTTCAAGCCGGCACCCAAGGCTGTTTTCAGCGGCCCTGTGAATGCCGCCCGCGTCATGTGGTTGCCCCTGACGGATGTGTCGCCAGACGGTCCGGTACGGCCGGTCGACTGAGCCCGCGCAAATACGGCTTCAAATAGCGGCCATTGCTGCCCATATTCTGCGTATGCAGAATCCGACGGACAAACCGGAAAAGTCTATCTCCTCGCTTCAGGCTATGGCCGATGCCGCAAAACAGGCACCGGGAAGAGGGCTGCCGCCGGTGCATCTCTGGCATCCGGCGCATTGTGGCGACATCGACATCCTTATCCGCGCCGATGGTGTGTGGATGCATGAAGGGTCGCCGATTGGCCGCCCAGAGCTTGTCCGACTGTTCAGCACCATCCTTCGCAAGGATCCGGACGGCTACCATCTGGTGACGCCCGTGGAGAAGCTGAAGATAGAGGTGGAAGACCTGCCGTTCCGCGCCGTCGCGGTGCGTGAAGAGGGCGGGCAACTTGTGTTCACGACCGATCAGGGTGACGAAGCGATCGCCGGTGCTGAACGCGCCATTGTCGTCGAGACGGACGCCGCGACGGGCGAACCGTCACCGCGCGTCCATATACGCGGTGACCTGTGGGCGCGCATCGTCCGCTCTGTCTTCTACGATCTGGTGGAACGTGCCGAGGAGATTGACGGTGCTTTGGCTGTCCGCTCCGGTAATTCGGTGTTTGCGCTGGGGCCAAAAGGGGCAGGGCTTTGACCGAGGCGCAGTCGCAGGCGTTGCGCGCGCTGCTGGTTGCGCGTCTGGGAGCGCCGTCTGACTGGAGGCTCGAGAGTGCGCCGCGCTTTTCCGACTTCGATCTGAACCACGAGATGGAGCGCCCCGAGCGGACGCTGCGTCCCGCTGCGGTCCTGATCGCGGTTATGGAGCGCCCTGAAGGGCCCACTGTCCTGATGACCCGACGCTCAGACTCTCTGGCGAGCCATACCGGACAGATCGCCTTTCCCGGAGGGCGTCTCGATCCCGGTGAGACGGCAGTCGATGCCGCCTTGCGTGAAGCGTGGGAGGAGGTCGGGCTGGACCCTGCACTGGTCGAGGTGCTGGGAGTCGGCGATGGATATGAGACCGGCACAGGCTTCGCTGTCACGCCGGTGGTTGGCTGGCTGAAGGGCGAGCCGAGCCTGAAACCGTCACCCGCCGAAGTGGCCGAGGTGTTCGAAGCACCGTGGAGCTTCTTGATGGATCCGGCCAACCATCGTCGCGACTTTTATGACAGCGAAGGTCAGCCGCGGCGCTGGTTCTGGGCCATGCCTTACCGCGAGCACTACATCTGGGGCGTGACGGCGGGCATTCTACGCCGTCTGTGCGACCGGCTGTATGAGGACAAGGTGGCGTGAGCACGCCTGATCTAACCGCACAGGAATGGATGTCGGCAGAGAGCTCGAAGGCCGTCATCGCTGCCCTGGAGGTCGCGGGCGGGCAAGACTGTGCGCGCTATGTGGGCGGCTGCGTCAGGAATGCGATTTTGGGCGCGCCGGTCGATGATGTCGACATCGCCACCCAGCTTTTGCCGAACGAGGTACTGGCGGCGCTGAAGCAGGCGACGATACGCGCCGTGCCGACCGGGATCGAACACGGGACCATCACCGCGGTGGTGCAGGGGCGACCCTACGAAATCACTACGCTGCGGCGTGACGTCGAAACTGATGGCCGCCGCGCGGTCGTCGCATTCACCAAGGATTGGGCCGAAGATGCGGCGCGTCGCGACTTCCACCTGAACGCCCTTTACGCGAGCGGCACGGGGCAGATTTTCGACCCGACCGGCTACGGATTGGATGATGCACTGGCAGGCCGTATCGCCTTTGTAGGGGAGGCCGAGCAGCGTATCCGTGAAGACTATCTGCGTATTCTGCGGTTCTACCGCTTCTGGGCATGGTATGGCCGTGGTCCGGTCGATGCGGCAGGACATGCTGCATGTTCGGCCTTGGCACAAGGCGTCGCGACCCTTTCAGCAGAGCGGATTTCCAAAGAACTGCTGAAGCTACTCGCTGCCCCTGATCCGGTTCCGGCTGTGGACGCCATGATGGATGCGGGTGTGCTGGGTGTTCTGCTGCCCAAGCTGGAAACTTCGCTGTTCAGGGCTGTCGCGGGTATAAGTGGCGATCCCCTGTTACGGCTGGCGGCCTTGTTGCCGCGCGATCAGACGGTCGCGACCGACGAAGCCAAGCGTTTGCGTCTGTCGAACCATCAGCGGGATCGCTGGCTGGCGGCGATCATACCCTTGCCGAGCGATCTTAATGCCAAGCAGGCCCGCGAGGTGATCTGGCAGGCCGGGGCGCAGGCTTTCGCCGATCGTTCGATATTGGCTGAGGCCGGTTCACCGCAGTTGGCCCCCTATGCGGCACTGCGCGAGATGGCGCGCGACTGGGTGCCGCCACCCATGCCGGTGGGCGGTCGGGATTTGGCGGACTTGGGGATCAAGGCTGGTCCTATGACAGGGCAGATACTCAAGGCGTTCCAAGCGTCGTGGATCGCAGATGATTTTCCCGCGCACGGCCATCATGAACGTCTGGCGCAGGCTATTCGACAGATCGTGCCCGCTGGAAACGGGTGATCACGGGGCGGTGGTCCGAGCCGTTGCGTCTTCCAAGTTTCCTCTCGACCACAACCAGTTCGGGTGAATGCCACACCTGATCAATGGTGATCGCTACGGGCGAGGGCACTTTGGCGGGCCATGTTCCGGGGAAGCCCCCTGCGGGTATCATGCCGTTCGATTGCTGAATCTGGCGTCCGATACGGCCGGACGAAACAGAGTTGAAATCGCCGGCAATTATGGCGTCATCGCCCAGTTTTTCGCGGGCGATGGCGAGGTCTTCGGCCTGAGTAATCTGGGCGTGCTGATAACGATAGGGCCACGGGCGGGTTAGGTGCGCGGCCATGAAGCCGATGCGGCCCAGTGGAGTGGTGATGCGGGCCGAGGCGGAGAACAATTGGTCCTTGGTGTTCTCCTTGATAGGTTTGATGGGCCAGCGGCTGGCGACCAGAGCGCGGGCGGGGGCTACGTTCCGGTTGCCGACAATCGATACCTCGCGATGGGGATGATCCGGCAGCAGGATGTCGAGGTCGGCTGCGGGGGCCTCGCCCACTTCGACCAGCAGTACAATGTCGGGATCAGCTTCGGCGATGGAGGCAGCCATTGCGGCCACGTCGGTATTTCGTGCCCAAAGATTGGCCGAATAGACAGTGATCGTTTCGGACTCTGCATCGGCCTTGGCCTGAGCGGGGAACCATTGGGGCCAGACCGCGACGGTCAGCATAACGGCGGTAAAGGTCGCGAACAGTGCCGAAGGCCGCAGGCGTAGCAAAGCCAGCAGTCCCGCCCACGCTACACAGGCGAGCAGGGCCGGAGCGACGAAATGATTGGCCAGGTCCGGCCAGCGATGTTCGCTCTGGCTCAAAGCGGCCAAGGCCACGCCAAGCGGGATCAGTGTGATGCCCATGGCCAGCAGGTTCAGAATAATCCGGATTGCAGCGCGGGATTTCGTCATGTCCGCAGCGATAGCTGAAACTCCGGAGCGCTCCAAGCATGGCAGGTTTCCAACTTTGTCTGTCCTAACCGTCGCGCGCAAACCTCGTTGAAATAAGGGATTGGGCGACGCTTGCGCCCATTTGCGCGCCTTGGCGGGCGAGCGGCGGATGCTGGCTTCCGACGAACAACGGAGGCCGTGAATGACGGACGATAGCGCGCGGTTGGGCCTGCCCTATGTGATGGCGGGCCAACTGCAGAAACATGTGACGGTGAACGAGGCGCTCACCCGTCTGGATGCTCTAGTGCAAACGGCGGTGGTCAGCCGCACCCGTTCCAGCCCGCCGAGCGTGGTTACGGAAGGCGACCTTTATCTGGTGGGCGATACTCCGTCAGGCGCTTGGGCGGAAATGGCCGCGGGTGATCTGGTGCGGGCCGACGTGGGCGGCTGGGTCAAGGTGGAGCCGCTCTCCGGCATGCTGGTGAGCGTGCTGGACGAAGGCGTCACTCTGGTGCGTGCCGAAGAGGCATGGCGGGGGCTGGGCGAGACGCTAGGCGGGATTTTGCAGGTTGATCGCTTGGGCGTAGGGGCCGAGGCCGACGCTACGAATGCGTTCAGCGCACGTCTGAACAAGGCTTTGTGGGCCGCACGACCCACTGAAGATGATGGCGACGGCGACTTGCGGTTCACCCTCAACAAGCAGGGGCCGAGCCATACGGGATCAATCCTGTTTCAAAGCCAATGGAGCGGTCGCGCCGAAATCGGCCTGATGGGCGACGACGATTTCAGGTTCAAAGTCAGCGCCAACGGTACGACGTGGAACGAAGCGCTGCGCGTCGATCGCTCGACGGGACGGGTCTGGTTTGCCTCCGGCGCCTCGCGGCGCGAGACGGTGGTTGTAGCGTCGTCCGCCACACAGAGCGTTCCGGCATGGGCACGCTGGGTCGAGGCGGTTTGCATAGGGGCGGGCGGAGCGGGTGCCGAGGGTATGTCCGGCACAGCGGCCACAGTGCGTCACGGTGGTGGCGGTGGCGGTGCGGGTGGGGTCAGCCATGCCATCTGGGCTGCCGAGCACCTCGGGCCGCTGAACATCGTTGTGGGCACCGGCGGCACCACTTCGGGCGCGCATGGCGGTGACACCACCATCACGACCCACGGCCACCTTGTCCTGAAGGCAAGTGGCGGGCGCGGGGGCACTGCGGGACAGGGCGGTGCTGGCGGCTGGGGGACCGGTGGCATGGCCAGTTCCGGCCTTCCCACCAATCGCGCGGAATGTCCTTCGTCGGCTGGCGGTGGCGGCTACGGCGGAAGCCTCAGCAGCACAGACGTCGTCAGCTCAGGTACAAGCGGCGGCGTCGGCCATCCCTGCGGCGTCCCATCTCAAGGGGGGGCGGGCAGTAACGTGGCAGTGGGCGGAGCAGCACCTGCAACGGTTCTGCCTGATCTCGGGTGGCTGGGCGGAGGCGGCGGCGGCGGTGCTGCCAGCGCTCAGTCGTCCGGCTTTGCGGGGGGCGACGGGGCCGAGTTTGGTGCAGGCGGCGGCGGTGGCGGTGCCGGTCTCAGCGCTGGGGGCGCGGGCGGCCACGGGGCCTCGGGCGTCGTTCGCCTGACGTTTGTGGGCTGATCCGATGACCCGCGATGTAACCGGCGACGACCTGTCCGAGCTGCTGTTGGACGCGGAGATCTGGGACGCACCTGATCGGCTGAGCGCTGACGAATGCCTCGACGAGATCGGTGCCGACTGGCGCCAGACCCGTCCGCGAAAATCCCGCTTTGAAGAGGAAATGTGAATGCGTAACCCATCTTCTGCACGTCCCAATCTGGCCGAGGGCCGATGGGTGTGGCGCAGGCTCTATGTCTATCTGGCGACCATGTTGATCTGGCTGTTGCTGCGCGATGCGGTACATCGCGCGCCGCCGGAGCAGGTTCGGCATCTGGCGGATGGCCTCATGGGGCTCGTGGCTTTGATGAGCCTGCTCTATCTGGTCGCGCCGTCGGCCCAGCAGGTGGTCAACCTGGCGCGTGGCCACAAGGCGGGTGGCCAATGAGCTTTCGCCTGTCCAAGCGCTCGCTCCAGAGCCTGAGCGGTGTCCATCCCGATCTTGTCCGCGTGATCCAGCTGGCGATCCAGCGCACGCCGGTGGATTTCATGGTCATCGAGGGACTGCGCTCGCCCCAACGTCAGGCAGCGCTTGTCAAAGCGGGGGCAAGCCGCACCCAAAACAGCCGTCATCTTAGCGGCCACGCGGTGGACTTGGCCGCATGGGTCGATGGGCAAATCCGCTGGGACTGGCCCCTTTACCCCCGCATTGCCGAGGCGGTTAAGGCGACCGCCCACGAATTGTCGGTGCCGGTTGTGTGGGGCGGCGACTGGCCCAGTCTACGCGATGGCCCACACTTCGAGCTGTGCCGGAAGATCTATCCATGACTGGCTTGAACAGGGTGCTGACACCAGTGGGCTGGGTAGCGGTTGCGGCGGTTCTGACGGTCTTGTTGGTGGCCTTTGCAGGGTTTGATCCTTTGGGCCTGAGAGCGCGCAAGATGGAGCAGTTGCGGCGACAGGCCGAAGCGGGTGCGCAAGAGCAGCGGGCCCGCCATCTTGAAGCCAGCGAGAACGCGCGGTTGGAGACGCTGCAAGCGGAGGGCGCGCTCCGCCGCTCCGACTTGGCGCAAAACACAGGGAAACTGGCAGGGGAGGCGGGGGATGACCCGACAGGCCAAATCACTTTGGGCGATGCTCGTCTTGAGCGCCTTCGCCAGCATGACCGCCTCGTGTGCGAAGGTGCCGGTTACGGTGCCTGTCAGCCCGCAGGTGGTGCTGCCCGCTGAGGTGACAACGCCGTGCCAGATTGCCCGCCTAGGTGCTACAGCCACGCTGGCTGACCTGGAACAGGCCTATATGCAGCGGGGTGCACAATTGGCGGCCTGCGACGCGGCGCGAGCACTGGCGCTTGAGGTCATTATGACCGAACGCCGTATGCGAACGGACTGGGCTAGGCAAGATTAACCGGGCAGGTTTTTCCTCTGCCGGTTAATGGCATTCGCGATGCCGATTGCTGTGTAAAATAATTGCCTAAAATCAATAGGTTAAAATATTAAGGAGCGCTGGTTTGTGGCGCGTCGATTGCGGCTTCATCGCGCGAGTAGAATGCTCCCGGCGCTAAAATGGCGCTGGCCACACAACGTGAGCAAGGAAGCCAAAATGGCCAATTCGATCAACACCAACGCCGGCGCTCTGATTGCGCTGCAACACCTCAACTCGACCAACCGTCAACTGGAAACCACGCAAAACCGCGTGAACACCGGTATGAAGGTTGCCACTGCTAAAGATAACGGAGCCATTTTCGCTATCGCCACCTCTCAGCGCGCCGAAATGGGTGCTCAAGATGCGGTTCGTCAGTCGATTCAGCGTGGTCAGTCCATCGTGGACGTCGCGTTGTCGGCCGGTGAGACCGTGATCGAGGCCCTGCAGGAGCTCAAGAGTCTGGCTGTCGCCATTCAGGATGCGCCCAAGACCTATGCTGCTGACGGTACCACCGTCACGGGTCTGGGTGACAACGCCAAGAAGCTGGTTGCTGACTTTGAAGCCATGGTGAAGGAAATTCACGTGGCTCTGGCCGGTGCTACCTTTGACGGCGTGAACGTCTTCAAGGCGACGGATGCCGCCGGTATCAAGGTCACCATCAACACTGCTGCCGCGAACAATACGTTCGAGATTAAGGGAGCAAGTGCTGCTGCGACGGCTGCGGACCTGGCATTCGGTAGCACGGCGGGTACTGCCGGTGCGGCTGGTACGTTCAACCAGGCCACGGGCGCCTGGGCTCCGAAGGCAACTCCGACCGCGGGTGCAACCCCGTCGGCGTTGACCGACTATGGCGTGGACAAGGTTGAGGCTGCGATTACGTCGTTCTCGTCGACCATGGCTGACCTCGGCACCAAGTCGAAGTCGCTGGGTCGCCAGATGACCTTTGTCGACAAGTTCCAGGATTCCCTGGAAACCGGCATCGGCAATCTGGTGGACGCGGATCTCGCCAAGGAAAGCGCGAAGCTTACCGCGCTGCAGACCAAGCAACAGCTGGGTGTGCAGGCTCTGGGCATCGCGAACCAGTCGAGCTCCATCCTGCTCAATCTCTTCCGCGGCTAATCGCGAAGGAGGAGGGCTGGAATGGCAGCCTGCCAAAGGGGGCGGTTCAACCGCCCCCTCTTTCCTTTGGTCGGCAATATATGCCGCCACCCGGTAAGTTCTGCCGGTCTTGGTGGGCATATTTTTCCTAGTGCGTTCTAGAAGGCAGGCGTAGTCCGCCCTTCGAGTCCTGATATGGCAACGGTTTGGCAGTTGGCCTGACGTTTGCACCTATGCGTAGCGAGCAAAATGCTCCCGTGGCCAAAATGGCGACGGCTTCACGAAGTGAAACACACATAGGAGGCCAGAATGGCCAACTCGGTAAACACCAATCGTGGTGCGCTGATCGCACTGCAGAACCTCAACGCGACCAACCGTTCGCTGGAGGTAACCCAGAACCGTGTAAACACGGGGATGAAGGTTTCGTCCGCCAAGGACAACGGTGCAATCTTCGCCATCGCTACGTCGCAACGCGCCGAAATGGGCGCGCAAGATGCCGTCAAGCAATCCATCGAGCGTGGTAAGTCGATCGTCGACGTCGCTCTGGCTGCTGGCGAAACGGTTGTCGAAGCCCTGACCGAAATGAAGAGCCTGGCCGTCGCCATTCAAGACGCTGTCGCCGGCTCGGACACTGCCAACAAGCTGAACGCCGACTTCTCGGCGCTGGTGACCGAAATCCGCTCGGCTGTCGCCGGTGCGACCTTCGATGGCGTGAACCTGTTCAAGGCCAATGCTGCGGCCGTCGAAGTCACGATCAACACCGCCAGCTCGAACAACAAATTCACCGTCAAGGCCGCCGCCGGTACCGCATCGGGCGCGATTGCCGCTGATGGTTCGATTGATCCGACGATCAACGCCACGGGTACGGCGTTCAACTTCGACACCCTGACGGCCCGCACGGCTGCGAACGTCGAAACCGCCATCAACAACTTCACCAGCGTCATGGCCGACCTCGGCACCAAGTCCAAATCGCTGGACCGCCAACTGACCTTCGTCGGCAAGATGCAGGACTCGCTTGAAACCGGCATTGGCAACCTCGTCGACGCCGATCTGGCCAAGGAAAGCGCCAAGCTGACCGCGCTGCAAACCAAGCAGCAACTGGGTGTCCAGGCGTTGTCGATTGCCAACCAGTCCAGCTCGATCGTCCTGAGCCTGTTCCGCTGATTTCTACGAGACAGCCGCCTTTGAGGGGGCTGTCTTCGCCCACCTAGACCATCCAGAAAGAGTATCCAGTAACCAGTAAGCGTGTGTGCGGGCAGAAGGCCCAACCTTGCCAAAATGGCGAGGAAACAACGTGACATGGAGGCCAGAATGGCCAACTCGATCAACACCAATCGTGGCGCACTTGTTGCGCTGCAGACCTTGAACCAGACCAACAAGTCGCTGGAAACCACGCAGAACCGCGTGAACACCGGCATGAAGGTTTCGTCGGCCAAGGACAACGGTGCCATCTTCGCCATTGCGACTTCGCAACGTGCGGAAATGGGCGCTCAGGATGCCGTGAAGCAGTCCCTGCAACGCGGTCAATCCATCGTGGATGTGGCGCTGGCTGCGGGTGAAACCGTGACCGACGCGCTGACCGAACTGAAGAGTCTGGCGGTTGCCATTCAGGACTCGACGGCGGGTGGGTCCAGTGAAACCAAGCTGCTGGCCGATTTCGACGCCATCGTCAAAGAAATCCACACCGCTCTGGCCGGTGCGACCTTTGACGGCGTGAACCTGTTCAAGACCGGCACTCTGGTTGAGGTCACCACCAACACCGCGAGCACGGGCAACAAGTTCACCCTGAAACTGGCTGCTACGGCGGCTGCGGCAACCGGTCTTGCCTTCGGTGGCTCGCCGACCCCGGCAACCGGTGCGTGGGATCCGCCTGCGGACGCGACAGCCAAGCGTACGGCCTACACTGCGGCCAATGTCGACACGGCTCTCAACGGTTTCACCACCGTGCTGGCCGATCTCGGCACCAAGTCGAAGTCGCTGGACCGTCAACTGTCGTTCGTCAGCAAGCTTCAGGACTCGCTAGAGACCGGTATCGGCAACCTCGTCGACGCCGATCTGGCCAAGGAAAGCGCTCGCCTGACCGCTCTGCAAACCAAGCAACAGCTTGGCGTGCAGGCACTATCGATCGCCAACTCGTCGAGCAGCATCCTGCTCGGCCTGTTCCGCTAACACGTAGGGGAGGGAGATACCTTCACATCCGTCGGATCTCCCGACCCTGACCACCTCGAATACCCAGTAAAAGCAAGCGTTGAGTAACGAGCGCAAGGCTCGCCCCGCCGTAAAACGCGGGTTCACAAAATGTGAAACATGGAGGCCAGAATGGCCAACTCGATCAATACGAACCGCGGCGCTCTCGTCGCTCTGCAGACCTTGAACCAGACGAACAAGGCGCTGGAAACCACGCAGAACCGCGTGAACACCGGCATGAAAGTCTCGTCGGCCAAGGACAACGGTGCAATCTTCGCGATTGCAACGTCGCAGCGCGCTGAAATGGGTGCCCAGGATGCGGTCAAGCAGTCGCTTCAACGCGGTCAATCGATCGTGGACGTGGCACTGGCTGCCGGCGAAACCATCGTGGATGCCCTGACCGAACTGAAAAGTCTGGCCGTCGCTATCCAGGATGCTTCCGGCGACACCGCAACCAAGCTGAATGCCGACTTCACCGCCATGGTGACGGAGATTCAAACCGCGATTGCCGGCGCGACCTTCGATGGCGTGAACCTGTTCACGGACACCACCGCAGTATCGGTTTCGACCAATACCAAAGGCGGCACCTTCTCGCTGCACGACGGCACGGCAGTCGATCCGATCACCGACGGTGATGCGGACATCTCGGTTGTGGCCAACCGCACTGCGGCAAATGTCGATTCCGCGATCAACTCGTTCACGGACGTGTTGGCCGGCTTGGGTACCAAGTCGAAGTCGCTGGATCGTCAACTGTCCTTCGTCGGCAAGCTGCAAGACTCGCTGGAAACCGGCATCGGCAACCTCGTCGATGCGGATCTGGCCAAGGAAAGCGCTCGCCTGACGGCTCTGCAAACCAAGCAGCAGCTTGGCGTGCAGGCGCTCTCTATCGCGAACTCGTCGAGCAGCATCCTGCTCGGTCTGTTCCGGTAATCGGTAGGAGAGGGTGTCGTTGCCGAAAGCGGCGACACCCCTTCCTGATCACCTCAGTACTGTGACCGGCGCAAAATGCGCCCGCCGCCAAAAAGGCGGCGTTTTGTAAAAAACAAGGAGGCCAGAATGGCCAACTCGATCAACACGAACCGTGGCGCTCTCGTCGCTCTGCAAACCCTGAACCAGACGAACAAGGGCCTGGAAACCACCCAGAACCGCGTCAACACCGGCATGAAGGTGTCGTCTGCCAAGGACAACGGTGCAATTTTCGCGATTGCAACGTCGCAGCGCGCTGAAATGGGCGCACAGGACGCAGTGAAGCAATCGCTGCAACGCGGTCAGTCGATCGTGGACGTGGCTTTGGCTGCGGGTGAAACCGTCGTCGACGCCCTGACCGAAATGAAGAGCCTCGCCGTTTCGATCCAGGACGCTGTGGCGGACTCGGACACCGAAACCAAGCTGATGGCGGACTTCGACGCTCTGGCGAAAGAAGTTCACACGGCTCTGGCTGGCGCGACCTTCGACGGTGTGAACCTGTTCAAGGCTAACACCGACGCTATCTCGGTCACCATCAACACGGCTTCGGCGAACAACAAGTTCGAGCTGAAGGCTGCGAGCGGCACTGCGTCGTCGGCCTCGCTGGTGTTTGGCGGTACCGCAGACGGCACAGGCGGCTGGACCGCTCCGGCCGACAACGCGGCGAAGAAGACGGCCTATACCGCCGCCAACGTCGAAACCGCGCTGAACACCTTTACCTCGACCCTCGCGGACCTTGGCACCAAGTCGAAGTCGCTGGATCGCCAGATGACCTTCGTCGGCAAGATGCAGGACTCGCTGGAAGCCGGTATCGGCAACCTGGTTGACGCTGACCTGGCTAAGGAAAGCGCCAAGCTGACGGCTCTGCAAACCAAGCAACAGCTGGGTGTGCAGGCGCTGTCGATTGCGAACTCGTCGAGCAGCATGCTCCTCGGCCTGTTCCGATAACCCTGATGGGGACGGGCAGGGAAACCTGCCCGTCTCGATCACTAGAACGGAAAGGACGCGCAAAAGGCGCGAACAGATATGGCAGACAATATCTCCGCTATCAGCAGCGTAGGAAACGCACTGACCGAGCCACCCCGCAATGATGCGATGGCACCCGCATCGGCATCGCAGAGCTCGGCGCAATCTGCCGAGGCTTTGGGCCAACAGCGACTGGTCATCGAGCCGGTCTCGTCCCACCGCTTTGTTTATAAGGTGTTGGATACCAACACTGGTGAGGTCATTCGCCAGCTCCCCAACGAGCATGTCGAGAAGATGATCACCGATCCCAGCTACAAACAGGGCGGGCTGGTCAAAACCTCGGCTTAAACCGCGGTCCGGAGTTCGCCTGCTGATTGAAATTCAGTGGTCGCCTTGACCCCGCCGGACACTGTCGGTCTACTTTCCAGCGCCTCCGGAATCGCTCCGGCAGGCGTAATCGTGGTTTTCATGGCGTTAACCATACGCTCATGAGTCATGGTTAATGAGGGAAGCGGTACAGAAAGTCCGGGGGCTTAAAGCCATGACCACAAGCGTTCATACAAATAGCTCGGCGCTGATTGCGCTGCAAAACCTCAACTCCACCAACAGCAAGCTGGGTGCGGTCCAAAACCGCGTCAGCACGGGCTTGAAGGTGCAAGGCGCAAAAGACAACGCCGCGACCTGGGCTATCGCCCAGAACCAGCGCGCCGACACGTCTTCGCTGGAAGCTGTTAAAACCAGCCTCAACCGCGCAACCTCGATCGCCGACGTCGCTTTGGCAGCCGGTTCGCAAATCTCGGACATCATCACCGAACTGAAGCAAAAGGCAGTTGCTGCCTCGGACCCTTCGGCTTCGGACGCCTCGAAGAAGGCTTATAACGACGAGTTCCAGACGCTGGTGGCGTCGCTCACGTCGTTTGCCAAGAACGCGACCTTCGATGGCAAGAACATCCTCGACAACTCTCTGACCGCCGACCTCGAATTCATCGCCAGCGCCGATGGCGGCGAGACCATCGCCCTGACGCCACAAGCGCTGGATGCCGATGCACTGGGCCTGTCGGGTCTGGATCTCACGACCGATCCCGCGACGGCACTTACCGCAGTGACCGACGCACTGGCGACCTCCAGCGAAAAGCTGGCCGAGCTGGGCGCTCAAGCCAAGCAGATCGAGCGTCACACCACCTTCGTGGGCAAGCTGATGGACTCGCTGGAAGTTGGCGTCGGTAACCTGGTCGACGCCGATCTGGCCAAGGAAAGCGCCCGTCTGCAGGCGCTGCAAGTCCAGCAACAACTGGGTACCTCGGCTCTGTCGATCGCCAACCAGGCACCGCAGTCGATCCTGTCGCTGTTCCAAGGCTAATCCCCGAAAACGACTTTCCTCAAGCGCCGGCCCGACATGTCGCGGCCGGCGCTTTTGCGTCTGGCGTGTGCGCTGGAAAAACGTCCGCGAGTTAACGATTTCGCGCCACGAATACTGTAAAGCTAGGGCTAGGGAGTTTGCGCAGATGCGGGTCAACAACAGTTACCTGTTGGGTCTGTACGGGGGCGATCCATACGGTATCGGCACCTCCGGCACATCTGCGTCTGCCGTAAAGGCACAGCCGACAGCCCCTTGGAGCACTTCGAGCGCCAGCAAGCAGCCGACGGCGTCCGAGCTTTTGCGCAAGGCTATTGGTAGCAGCCGCTTCATTGATGAAGGTGCGAACAAGCTCGATCTGCGCACCAAGAATTCGAGCGAATACAAAACCCTCTTCGCGATGCATACCGGCCTTCAGATGCTGGAGGCATTAGCCCTGCGCGGCATGGAGAAGGGTATTTCCAAGACCGAAGCCGCCAACCTGCAAAAGCGGTTTGATGCCGGTCTGAAGGAAATCTCCAACTACCTCGCCACTGCGGGTTCGGAAGTGGACACTGTTCGGCTGGTGAACGGCGTGTCCTCGACCCGCTCGCAGAGCACGACGGTCATCCCCAAGGACAACCACGTCTATAAGACGGGGACGATACACAGCGGAAGCCTGACCGAGCCGGTCGCCGCCTATCAGGGCGACGTTCGCTTCAATATCAGCATCCGGACTGCGTCGGGTACCCAGTCGATTGCCATCGATCTGGGCCAGATGGGCGATACCCCCCGCACGCTTGATGCGGTGGTTGGCCATATCAATAGCAAGCTTGAAGCCGCAGGCGTCGAGACGCGCTTCTCGCGTCAGGAAATCCCCGGCGAGCCCAAGACTATGACAGTCGGCAGCAAGACCATAACCTTGCCGTCCACAACCAGTTCTTGGGGCATGACCGTTACAGGAAGCTCGACCGAGACGGTCGGCTTCAGCGCGGTGAATACCGGCACTTCGGTCAGCGTCATTCAGGGGTTTGGCGTAACCAATGCAGTTCAGGCCTTGAAGTTCGATCCCTCGGGTATGGCGGGCGGCAGCCCGGGTATCGGCGAGACCAACTGGGTCGATGGGCGCATCGACCAGTCATCACTGCCAAAAGGTATCTCGACCGTGCGCGCCTCAGCGGCGGCGGCGGACGGGGGCACATGGATCGTTGCCGACGTCACGGACGACGTTAACGGGCACAGTGTGCGCGGGCAGTCTGATGTCGTGCTGATGAAACTGGATTCGGCAGGGCAGGTCATTGTCAGTCGCGGGCTGGGTGCCGCCTCGTCGGCTGCCGGTTATGCAATCTCTGTGGCCGATGATGGTCGGGTTGCTGTGGCCGGTTCCGTCACCGGTGGCCTTGTTCCGGGCCAGACGGTTGCCAATGTCTCACTGAGCGACAGCTTCGTGACCGTGTTTGACGACAAGGGCGTCGAGCAATGGACCCAATCGCGCGGTGCCAAGGCGGCGGACGAGGCGACAGCCGTCTCGTTCGGAGCCGATGGCCGCGTCTATGTTTCCGGACGGGCCCAGTCGGCTATGCCCGGGGCCTCTGCCTCGGGGGGCTGGGACAGCTACGTCCAGACGTTCGGAGTCTCGCAAGCCACGCCGAACGGACCCGTCACCGCCACCGCATTGGGCACTACCCAGTTCGGCACCATTGGCGATGACAACGTTCAGGCCATGACTGTGGACGGGAACAACCTCTATACGGCCGGCGTCGAGAACGGCAGCTTCGTTGTTCGCCAGTTCCGTATCGGAACAGGTGGTGCGCCCGAACTGTTGTCGACCCGAAATCTAGGCGCTGCGATTGGTGGCGAAGTGGCCGGAATCGCGGTGTCCAAAGGGAAGCTTATCGTTTCGGGGGCCACCAAGAACGGCAGCCTTGATGCTGGCACCATCAACCGTGCCCATGCCGGTGGAACAGACGTCTTCGTCGCCAGCCTGTCGACAGACCTCGCGGCCTCAGGGGCTGATCGCCTGACCTATTACGGCGGCGCGGGCGAAGACTCGGCTGCGGACGTAAAGATCATCGACGGCGATGTGTGGGTGACCGGGACGTGGGACCGCGACAAGACCGCAAAAGACAGCGACCCCCACATCGCCTATCTGGCCAAGATCGATGCCGAGACGGGAACGGTCGACTGGAATCGTACGTGGACGGGCGAGAAACAACAGGCCAAGCCGATGGCTCTGGCAGTCTCGCAAACAGGGACCAGCGTACTGGACAAACTGGGCCTTCCCAGTGGCGAACTTGTTCAGGACGTTTCGCAAAAGCTTGTGGATTCCACCGCGCTCCGGGCGGGCGATCGTTTCTATGTGACCAACCCGAACACCGGGCGCAAAACCGCCGTCACCATCGACGCCAAGGACACGCTGCAAACCCTGGCGACGAAAATCGAGACGGCATCGGGCCGCCATTTAAAGGTGACCGTGTCGACCGAGCGCGACAAAGGCAGCTCAGATGACGCAAACAACCGCGTGCTGGCAGGCGGGGGTCAGTATCTGACTATCACCAATGCTGACAACCGCGAGGGCGCGCTGATATCGGGTGGCGAGACAGGGCGGGACGCACTGGCCGGTCTGGGCATTTCCGCGGGTTTCATCGGCAAGGGTGACGACAAGCGAAAAACGGTGGGGATCGAACTGCCGCCCTCGCTGAACCTGTCATCTGCCGACGCTGCTCTGCGTGCGCGGGACTATGTCCAGTCGGCCCTGCGCGCCGTCCGCGAAGCCTATCGCGCCATGAGCCCGACCATGCTTAACGCCAGCAAGAACACCAATACCGGCACCGCTTCGCCGTACTGGTCAAACCAGATTGCCAACTATCAGGCCGCTTTGGCGCGTCTAACGAGCTAAGCTTCGCAAGGCTTTAGTTGACGCGAGTGTCTTCTGCGGGGTTATTGAAGCCATTAATCGCGTAGAGGGCCGCATGGCTTTTCCAAAAGATACCCGCACGATCGTGCTTGTGGGCGTAGGCGTTGCCGTACTGGCAGGTGCCGGTGCCGCCCTCATGTTCGGCGCGGGTAAACCGAACGACCCGAATGTTAAGCCTCCGGCTGCAGAGGGCGGTCTCAAGATCGATCTGGCCGAAGCGCCTGCGCTGGAAGCGACCCGCGAACTGCGCTGCTATGTCGGTGGCCAGTTTGTCGGCATGGCGACCTTGGCCAACTGCGCCCAGCGCAATGGCGTGGCCAAAGACACGCTGGATGTCGGTCTGGATGCAACCGGCGCCTTGGCCGCAGCTCCGACCGCTTCATTCGCGCCGCCGCCCAGAGAGCCGGTCGTCGATGTTCAGCCCAAGCCCGAGCGCCCGTCGACCACTACGGCACCGGCTGTCACCAACGCTTCGACCGATGGCGTGTGCCTGCGCCATGTCGGTAACGAGTGGCGTCAGGTGGGGCAGGGGCTAAGTCAGGCGGACTGCGTCAAGGCGCTGTACGCCGGTGTTTGCGTTCGCACGCCGGGCGAAGCTCAATACGGTCGCTGGAATGATGTGACGCTGCGACTGGTCCCGCGACGTGTCGAAAGCTCGAACGACAACGCCAGCTTCCGCACCTTCACCGAACAAAACCGCCAATGCCAGTTCCCGAGGCTGTAATGCGCTCTTTCGTTAAAGTTGGCCTTCTGGCTGCTGTGTCCGCTTTGGGCCTTTCGGCCTGCGAAAAGCCGGTCGAGGCTCCGATGGATGCAGGCATCTGCTACCATCTGGGCGATGACGCGACCCAGAAGAACGGCATCCGTTTCAACGTTGTCGCTCGGGACCAGCCGCAGATCGAGTTCTGCGCGGCGCGTCTGGAAGAGTTGCGGATCAAATTCCTGCGCATGGGCGGCTCGAACAATGATCTGATCGGGGCGTATCAGGGCCAGTTTATTTTCATCGACCGTCAGGGCGTGAAGATGAGCAAATCGCTGACCGGACCGCGTTTCTTTGCCCTGACACGCACGGGCGATGGACGACTCGCCATTCCCGGTGCAATTCAGCGCGAGATCGACGGGCGACCGATTGCAATCGCTCCCTAACGAACACGACATTTCCGGTTGCGAAATCGGAACATAAATGGAACATTCCGCCAACTGCTTGCAGAATGGCGGGCTAAAAGAACAAAAGGACATCGGTCATGGCGGGCAGCGTCAACAAGGTTATTCTGGTCGGCAATCTGGGCCGCGATCCGGAAATCCGCACCCTGAACTCGGGCGACCGCGTCGCTAACCTGCGTATCGCGACCTCGGAAACCTGGCGCGACAAGGCCACCGGCGAGCGCAAGGAAAAGACCGAGTGGCACTCGGTGGTCATCTTCAACGAGAACATCGTCAAAGTGGCCGAACAGTATCTGAAGAAGGGCTCGACCGTTTACGTCGAAGGCTCGCTGCAGACCCGCAAATACACCGACGCCCAGGGCGTCGAGAAATACTCGACCGAAATCGTCCTCCAGCGCTTCAACGGGACCCTGACCATGCTGGGCGGCCGTTCGGAAGGCGGCTCGGGCGGCGGCTACGGTGGTGGCCAAGGCGGCGGTCGTAATGACGACGACTACTCGTCGGGCTTCTCGACCGGCGGTGCAAACCGTCCGTCGGGTCCGAAGGAAAGCTATGACCTGAACGACGACATCCCGTTCTAAGTCAAAGGCTTCGGCCAAAAACATATGACGCAGAGAGCGTATAGCTATCGCGACGACCCTACCGTCCCGTCCTTTCCGGACGACCGGCCGGTGGTCCTGTTTGATGGCGATTGCGCTCTCTGCTCACATTCTGCGCGGACCTTGCTCAAGCATGGTCCGCGTTTTCGTTTATTGCCCACGCCGTCGCCGCTGGGGCGAGCCCTGCTGGATCACTATGGTCTGGACGTCGATGACCCGGCGACCATGCTGGTGATCGAGGACGGCAAAGCTGTTGGCATGTCTGACGGGGTGATCCGCTTGGCGGCGGGGCTGCCGCTTCCGTATCGGCTGGGTGTTCTGGCGTGGCTCGTGCCGCGTCCGGTGCGTGACCGGGCCTATACGTGGCTGGCGAGGAACCGACGCAAGTTCAGGGGAGAGGCATGGTGTGCCATGCCACCGACCGGCGTCGATGTTTCCGACCGCGTAATCGGCTGATTGATCAAAGTTTCGGGGGAGACTGTATGTCCAAGCGTATCCTGGTATTGGGGGCCAATGGTTTCATTGGTTCGCGCATAGCCGCCGCCCTGTCGTCGTTTGGTTGGCAGGTCAGGGCGGGGGCGCGTAACCCCCTCTCGGCCGGACTGCGGGCCCCGCATTTCGAGTGGGTGAAGGCCGATTTTCACGCACTGACGACACCCCAAGCGTGGGCACCCTTGTTGGAAGATGTCGAGGCGGTGGTGAACTGCGTCGGCGTGCTGCAGGACGGCGGTAAAGACAGCAACCGCATCGCCCACGTCGAGGGGCCCCGCGCCTTGATCGCTGCGTGCGAGGCCGCCGGCGTTCGCCGTCTTATCCACCTGTCCGCTGTCGGAGCAGACGCGGCCGCTGGTACGGAATACGCAACCTCCAAGGCCGAAACGGAGGCCATGGTGATGGCCTCGGAACTGGACTGGGTGATCTTGCGACCGTCACTGGTGGTGGATCGTGCGGCATTCGGGGGGACAGGCTTTCTCCGCGCGCTGGCGGCCATGCCGCTGGCGATGCCTGTTGTCGGGGGCGATCAAAAGTTCAAACCCGTTCCGCTTTCCGATCTGGCAGAGGTAGTGGTCCGTCTGGCGTCCACGCCAATAATCAATCGCGAGGTCGTGGAAATCGCCGGTCCCGAGACTGTGACGATGACCCAGACACTTGCGCTTTATCGGGGGTGGCTGGGGTTAAACCCCGCACCTGTCGTGCGCGTTCCGCGCTGGATGGCCGCGCCGGCCATTAGGGTGGGCGATATTCTGGGGCGATTGGGTTGGCCGTCCCCTCTGCGCACCACTTCGATGAAGCAACTGGATTACGGGGCCGCAGGGCAGGACAGCGACTGGGCCGAGCGGCTGGGTATCCGTGCCACCGGATTTGGCCGTTTCCTTTCGGAAAATCCTGCGGGCGTTCAGGACGTTTGGCATGCACGCCTGTGGGCGGTCCGGCCTATTGCAATCCTGACCCTTGGGCTGTTCTGGCTGCTCACTGGCGTGATCAGCTATACGGCGGGGTGGGAACAATCCTTTGCTATTATCCGCGAGTCCGCCGCGGCGAGATGGGCGTGGCCGATTGTTTGGTTCGGTGCTCTGCTGGATGTCGTACTGGGGCTGGCCTTGTTCGTCAGGCCCTGGACGGCACGGGTAGCGACGATGATGTTCCTCGCCACAGTCGGTTATCTGATCGCCGCCACGGTCTTGCTGCCGCACTACTGGTTCAACCCCTTGGGGCCGTGGCTCAAAGTTCTGCCGATGATGGCGTTGTGCCTGTTTGTGGCTGCCACGGATGCGAGGCGCTGATCCATGTATGAGCTGCTGAAGATCATTCACATCATGTCCGGTGCCGTCCTGTTCGGCACGGGCGCGGGCATCGCCTTCTTCATGGTTCGCGCCCACCTGACCAAGGACGCGGCCACGGTCGCCTCGGTCGGTGCCATCGTCGTGCTGGCAGACTTCCTGTTTACCGCGTCTGCTGTGGTGGTTCAGCCCATCAGCGGGCTGGGCCTCATCCATCTTCAGGGATATGGCCTGTTCGAGCCGTGGCTGGTCGCGGCCTATGCGCTCTATGGGCTGGTGGGCGTTTGCTGGCTTCCGGTGGTGTGGATCCAGATGCAGATGGCCAAACTGGCAAAGGCTGCCGCTGCTGATGGGCTACCTTTGCCCGAGCGCTATCACCGCCTGTTCCGGACATGGTTCATCCTCGGATGGCCCGCCTTTGCAGGGGTAATCGGCATCTATTGGCTGATGGTCGCCAAGCCCGTGTTCTAGCGGGCGAAGCGCCCCTTTGTCGCGGCTTCTGCCAAGGCTTCGCGCACAGCAAGGGTCAGCTCTTCCATCGTCCGGACCTGACGCACGCCATAGGCCTCGGCGGTGATGTCGACATTGCCCTTTCGCCAGAAGCCATCGGGGGCCAGCACGATCAGCTTTCCGCCACGAGCGTGCAGGCCCATTTCCAGCAGGCTGATCGGGCTTTGGGTGCTGGGCGCGAAATACATGACGATGACGTCGCTGGCTTCCAGTGCGGCCAGTTCCCATTCCACCTGACGGCGGAACTCCGGCTCGGACGCTTCGGGCTTCCACGCAGGGTTCCAGTCCGGACGACGCGGGTTCAAGATCACCACATCCATATCCGACAGCGCGCGGGTCATGGCGGCCTGCCAGTCTGGCGCGCCGCCCATGTCGATGCTGCCGCCCATGAACACGCGCGGCAGGTTGTGGTCCAGCGGAAGAGGCGAGGGAGACGTCACCAGAACCGGCTCCGCGAGGCCTTCACCGGCAAATGCCGACATCGCAAAGGCTGCACCCATAGCGCAGGCCATACGGCGCAGTTTTATCGAAGCAGGGGACATGGGAATCTCGCGTAAGCCACTGGAACGGGCTCTATTAGCGCGTGTCGCAGATTACCGAAACACGCTGACAAATATCGTGAGAAGCCAAAGCACACGCCCTATGGCATGGCCTGTGGGGAAATGACCGATCAAAAGCTTACCCCACTGGAAATCGGCGCCATCCTGGCCATTGTGGTCATCTGGGGCGTGAACAACGCCGCCGCGAAACTGGCGACGGAATATATGCCCCCGCTGATGGTCGCGGGGCTGCGCTTTGCCATTGCTGCGGTTTGCTTGTTGCCGTTCGTGCGCCCGCCGTTTCCGAACTGGAAGGCGATGCTGACAATCGCATTCCTCGGCGGTGCGGTGCACTACGGTCTGGTCTATTACGCCTTCTCTCTGGCGCAGGACGTCAGTCCGGTATCCGTGGCCACACAGATGTGGATACCGTTCACCTCCATGTTCGCCTTCCTGCTATTGGGCGAGCGGCTGAAATGGCCGGCTGTCGTGGGGATGATTATCGCCTTTATTGGCGTCGCATGGATGACAGCGGACCCGCATGCGCTGCATGACTGGGAAGCCATTGTGTTCGGCATTCTGGCCGCGGCGGTTTGGGCGCTGGTGACGGTGATTGCGCGTCGTACCACGAAGGTCCCGCCGTTGAAGATGCAAGGGATCCTCGCGTTGACTGCATTGCCGACGATGGCGCTGGGCTCGTTCGTGTTTGAAACGGGTCAGCTCGAGGGCTTGAAGGCTGCACCCCCGCTGGTCTGGGCGTCGATTGTGTGGGCGGGGCTGTTGTCGTCGGTTATGGCCACCAGCTTGCTGTTCTGGCTGGTCCAGCGCCGCGAGGCGGGGCGGGTTACGCCCTACCTGCTGGGTTCAACCGTGGTGTCTGTGCTGATGGGCTGGTTGTTCATGGACGACCTGCTGACCGGCCAGATCGTGGTCGGCGCTGCTTTGACGCTTGTAGGGGTGATCGTTGTGTCGCTGGCCGAACGAAACCTGCGTGTCGGCGCGGCGAGGTAATCACGCCGAAATGGAATGAAAAAAGGGGCGGACCATTTGCGTGGTCCGCCCCTTTTGCGTCGTTGAGCGCTGGGTTAGTTGGCCTTGATCACCGCGCAAGCCACGCGGTCACCTGCGCCGCCAATGGGTTGGCTGGTGTGGTCGTCGCGGTTGGCGTGGATCACGATCGCCGAGCCATCGGCGTCCAGCAGCGGCTGCCCCGGGGCACCGTCGATCAGGCGGGCCTTGCTGGTGAACAGTTCGGCCTTGGCCACACCATTAGCGTCGGCATAGATGTTCGGCAGATCGCCATCATCCGGACCGGCCGGATTAAGCAGGCCATGCGGCACCTTGGGGTCGGCATGGTTGATATGGGCACCGGCGGAGGTGAAAGGCGCTTCGCACTGGCCGGTGGCGTGCAGGTGGATGCCGTGCCAACCCGGCGTCAGGCCTTCGGCCTCTACGATCATCAAAACGCCCGATGCGCCTTGTTTCAGTTGCACATGGCCGGCGGCCTGACCTTGATTGTTCAGCAGGTGAACCAGCATTTCCGACGCGCTCGGCGCGGTTTGTGCGGCCTGTGCAGCATGACCAGCATGGCTATGGTCCTGTGCGACCGCAGCGCAGCCGATCGTCATGGTCAGGATGCCGCTGGCGGCGATGGCGATGGCAGTTTTTTTCATTGTCATTCTTCCTGTTGCTATCGGCATTTTGGCCCCTCGCAGCTTTTGCCACAACGGGCCTAGAGTGCTAGAAACCGACCCTAGCGGATCACGTTCCGATTCCGGCCATTTAAAGCCTGATTTCATTGACCGACGACAGTTACCAAAACGGCGCACCAGCGTCTTCCGGCGATATCGCAACGATCACTATCGAGAATGAGCTGAAACGCTCGTACCTCGACTATGCCATGAGCGTTATCGTCAGCCGTGCATTGCCTGACGCCCGTGACGGCCTGAAGCCTGTTCACCGTCGCATCCTGTATTCGATGTACGACCTGAACATGTCGCCAGACCGCGCCTATTCGAAGTGCGCGCGTGTTGTCGGTGACGTGCTGGGCCGCTTCCACCCCCATGGTGACTCGTCGGTCTACATGGCGCTGGTGCGTATGGCGCAGGATTTCTCCATGGGCCTCACGCTCGTGGATGGTCAGGGTAACTTCGGCTCGGTCGACGGCGATATGCCGGCTTCGATGCGTTACACCGAAGCACGCATGACCCACGCCGCCGTGGCGATGCTGACCGATATCGACAAAGACACTGTCGATTTCCAGCCGAACTACGACGAAAAAGAACTCGAACCTGCCGTTCTTCCGGCGCGTATCCCGAACCTACTGGTTAACGGCGCGGGCGGTATCGCCGTCGGCATGGCGACCAACATCCCGCCGCACAACCTGGGCGAAGTGATCGATGCTGCTGTCGTCCTGCTGGATGATCCGAACGTGTCGGACGAAGCCCTGCTGGATATCGTTCCGGGTCCGGACTTCCCGACCGGCGGCGAGATCATGGGCCGCACCGCGCCGCGCAACGCTCTGCGGGACGGCCGTGGCTCGGTCATCGTTCGCGGCAAGGCCTCGATCGAAGAGATCCGCAAGGATCGCGAAGCCATCGTCATCACCGAGCTTCCGTATCAGGTCAACAAACAGACCCTGATCGAGCGTATCGCCGAAATGGTGCGCGAGAAGCGTCTAGAAGGCATTGCCGACGTCCGCGACGAATCCGACCGTACCGGCATGCGCATGGTCATCGAGCTGAAGCGCGACGCTTCGGGCGACGTCATCCTGAACCAGCTCTACCGCTACACGGCGCTGCAGTCGTCGTTCGGCGTGAACATGCTTGCGCTGAACCATGGCCGTCCGGAACAGATGGGCCTGCGCTCGCTGCTGGAAGCCTTCCTCGAGTTCCGCGAAGAAGTCATCGTTCGCCGTATCAAGTTCGAACTGAACAAGGCGCGTGATCGTGGTCACGTCTTGGTCGGTCTGGCTGTGGCCGTCGCAAACATCGACGAAGTGATCCACATCATCCGCTCGTCGGCTGATCCGTCGGAAGCCCGTGAACGCCTGCAGGCCAAGGCTTGGCCCGTCGGCGACATGATGGCTCTGGTCGACCTGATCGCCGACCCGCGCACCGTTCTGGTTGAAGGCGGTCTGATCCGCCTGACCGACGAGCAAGCCAAGGCCATTCTGGCGCTGACCTTGTCGCGTCTGACGGGTCTGGGCCGTGACGATATCTTCGGTGAAGCCAATACGCTGGCAGGCACGATCTCGGGTCACCTCGAAATCCTGTCTGATCGCAAGCACGTGCTGGCCATCATCCGCGAAGACCTGCTGTCGGTTAAGGACCAGTTCGCTGTGCCGCGTCGCACCGTTATCGGTGAAGGCGACCACGAGATGGAAGACGAAGACCTGATCCCGCGTGAGGACATGGTCGTGACCGTCACCCATACCGGCTACGTCAAGCGCGTGGCGCTGAACGCCTACCGTACGCAACATCGCGGCGGTAAGGGCCGTTCGGCCATGTCCATGAAGGACGAAGATGCCATCACTGGCGTATTCTCGGCCTCGACCCACACGCCGGTTCTGTTCTTCGCCACCAACGGCAAGGCCTATAAGCTCAAGACGTGGCGCCTGCCGCTGGGCACGCCGCAGTCCAAGGGCAAGGCCTTCGTCAACCTGCTGCCGATCGAGCCGGGTGACAGCATCATGAACGTGCTGCCGCTGCCGGAGGATGAAGGCACGTGGGGCGACTACGACATCATGTTCGCCACTAAGTCGGGTGACGTGCGTCGTAACAAGCTCAGCGACTTCGCCACCGTGAACCGCGCAGGCAAAATCGCCATGAAGCTGGAAGAAGGCGACCACATGGTTGGTGTCGCCATCTGTAATGCCGAAGACGATATCCTGCTGACGACCGCTCTGGGCCGTGCCATCCGCTTCAAGGCCGACGACGTTCGCGTCTTCAAGGGTCGCGACTCCACGGGCGTGCGCGGTATCCGTCTGCAAGACGGCGACGAAGTTATCTCCATGGCTGTTCTCGGCCGTGTTGACGCAACGCCGGAAGAACGCGCCACCTACGTCAAACTGGCTAACGCCAAGCGCCGCGCGACATCTGAGGACGGCGAGGAAGACAACACCCCGACCGAGGCCGAGGACGAGGTCGAAGCTTCGGTCGAGCTGTCAGCCGAGCGTTTCGCCGAACTCGAAGCCGCAGAGCAGTTCATCCTCACCGTCTCTGAAAACGGTCTGGGCAAGCGCTCGTCGGCTTACGAATACCGCCGCACCGGTCGTGGTGGTCAGGGTCTGACCGCGCACGGTCTGGGCGGCCGCGCTGGCAAGCGTCTGGCTGCAGCCTTCCCTGTGGAAGCTGCCGATGACCTGCTGCTGGTCACCGACGGTGGTCAGATGATCCGCACCCCTGTCGAGCAGGTCCGCATCGTCGGCCGCGCTTCGCAAGGCGTGATGATCTTCCGCACCGGCAAGGACGAGCGCGTCGTCTCGGTCGAGCGCCTGCCAAGCTCGGGCGAGGACGATGCCGACCTGGGTGAAGGCGACGTCATCGAAGGTACCGCTACGGAGGTTTCGGCGACGGAGGCTCCGGCCACGGACGCGTCGGAAGACTGATCCTTATGGCTGTCGAACCGCAACTGTGGGTCGACGGCCATCCGGCCACCAAGGCCTACCTGCTGCAAATGGCAGCCGTAAACTATGGTGCCGTGACCTCCTTCGGTTACGCGCAAGGCGGTGTTCGCGGGTTGGATATGCATTTGGAAAGGCTCGCGGCTTCATGCCGCGAGCTTTTTTCATGCGATCTGGACAAGTCGTTGGCTGTCAAATGGATAGCCCATGCAGTTCAGGCGCTGGATCAAGCTTGGGTCCGTGTGACCGTCACTGGATCGGACATGTCACTCCGCGCGCCGGAAAGCGTCGAGGGCCTTAGGGTTGGCGTTTGGGTTTCGGGCCCTTCGTCGCCTCTGCCGGACGGGCAGGCGGTTCGTTCGATCCGACATCTTCGCGAATTGCCGCACCTTAAACACCTGGGGACGACCGGCATTATCCACGCCCGACGTCAGGCGCGGCTGGAAGGCTTTGACGATGCCTTGCTGACGGGCGAGGTCGGCATGATTTTAGAGGGCACGCTCTGGAATGTCGGCTTTGTGCGAGGCAACACTGTCGTATGGCCGACCGGCCTCATGCTGGACGGCGTGACCCGGCGGCTCATAGTCAAGGGGCTGGACCAAGCCGGCATTCCGCAAACTTCAGAGGTCGTGACCCTATCGGACCTCAAGGCCTATGATGCGGCGTTCCTGTGCAATGCAGCAACCCCCGCTGCCAGCATAGACCGTATCGATGCGCATGCGTTCGCGGGAAATCCTCAAATGATCCAGCGGCTTCGCGATGCATGGACTAGCCAGCCTGTCCAGCTACTGTAGGCGAACAGGTTTCCGGACGAAGCGGTCCCGTTTCCGCTATTTTTGACTTTTCGCACCTGCTAAGACTTACGAACTTACCCTTGGGGAGGCTTCGGGAAGCCTATGCGTATTGGACTCTATCCGGGCACTTTCGACCCGGTCACAAATGGCCACCTCGACATCATCGGTCGTGCTGTCAAACTGGTCGACAAACTGGTGATCGGCGTGGCGCAAAACGACGCCAAGGGGCCGTTGTTCACGACCAATGAACGCGTGGAAATGCTGCGCGAGGAAGTGGCGCATTTCGGCGGCACCATCGAGGTTCGTCCCTTCTCGAGCCTGCTTATGCATTTCGCGGAAGAGCTGAACGCGAACTGCATCGTGCGTGGCCTGCGTGCCGTGGCGGACTTCGAGTACGAATTCCAGATGACGGCAATGAACCAGCGCCTCAACAGCGAGATCGAGACAGTGTTTCTGATGGCTGATCCGCGTCATCAGGCGATTGCTTCGCGTCTCGTGAAGGAAATCGCTGTGCTTGGTGGCAACATCGAAAGCTTCGTCAGCCCCACGATTGCGGCGGCTGTGCTGGATAAAGTCCGCAAGGACTGAGGTATATCTGAATGAAAAATCTGGTGATTTCGATGGTCGCGGCGTCGACCTTGCTGGTCGGTGGAGCGCAGGCCCAAACGGCAGACTGGCGCACGGTTACGCCCGAGAATCTTTGGATCATCGATACGTCCAAAGGCCGCGTGATGGTGGAACTGGAGCCCCGCGTGGCTCCTGCCCACATCGAGCGTATCCGCACCCTGACGACTGCGGGCTTTTACGACGGCCTGAAATTCCACCGCGTGATTCCCGACTTCATGGCCCAGACCGGTGATCCCAAGGGGACCGGCGAGGGTGGTAGTGAACTGCCGGACGTTCCGGGCGAGTTCTCTTTCCGCCGCGGTCGTGATGCCGGTTTCGCCGCGGTTCCGACCGCCACCGGTGGCTACCGCGGCATGGTTGGCTCGGTCGCCGTGGTTTCGCAGCCTGATGCCCAGATGATGATCAATGCGGACATGAAGGTGCCCGCTGTTCCGCTGTTCTGCGCCGGTGTGGCGGGCATGGCCCGCGCGGGTTCGCCCAACAGCGCCAACAGCCAGTTCTTCCTCATGACTGCCCGGAATGACGCGCTGGACGGCAACTATACGGTACTTGGCCGCGTGGTTGGCGGAATGGACGCGATCAAGGCGCTCAAGAAGGGCTCGGACAGCAGCGACGGCGCGGTCGGTGAAGGTGCGGACACCATCACCCGTGCGCGTCTCGCCTCGCAGTTGCCAGAGAACGAACGTCCCGACGTGCGCGTTGCCGTCGCTGGCGGGGCTGTGTTCAATGCGGCGGTAGAGGCCGCCCGCACCGCACGCGGTTCGGCCTTTGACGTCTGCGACGTCGAGATTCCGGTGGAGATCGGCACCCGCTGATTTCACGCTAAAACATAAGGGGAGGGGTCATGAAGCCCGCATTGGTTCTGGTCGCAGCAGCCGCTGCGTTGTTCGGTTTGGCCCCTCTCGCTTCGGCGGCAGTTGATACGCCGTCGGCTGCTGACTTCGAGCAGGTTCCGCCCGAAAACCTGCTGGTGATCGACACCACCAAAGGCCGGATTTGGATCGAGATGACGCCGGACGTCGCTCCGCTCCATGTCGAGCGTCTGCGTCTGCTGGCTCGCGAAGGCTTCTATAACAACGTTAAATGGCACCGCGTCATTGACGGGTTTATGGCCCAAACCGGTGACCCGACGGGGACAGGCGAGGGCGAAAGTTCGCATCCTGATCTGAAGGCCGAGTTCACCTTCCGGCGGGGTGCCGACACGGCGTTCACGCCCTTCGTCAGCCCAGCAGGCTATCCGGTCGGCTTGCACAACAGCCTGCCGATGGTCACCCAGCCCGATCGCTTCTTCACCCACTCCGAAGACCGGAAAGCTACGGCCTGGGCTGTCTATTGCCCCGGTGTCGCAGGCATGGCGAGAGACGACGATCCCGACAGCGCCAATAGCCAGTTCTTCCTCATGCGCGACTATTACCCGACGCTGGAGCGGCGCTATTCCGTCTGGGGCCGCGTGGTGGCTGGGCAAGACGTGGTCAACAGCCTGAACGCGGGTGCGCTACCCAGCGGAATGGTGGAAAACCCCGACCTGATGCTGCGGGTGCAGGTGGCATCCGATATGGCCGTAGCCGAGCGCCCGCAGGTATATCGCGCGCGTCCAGATGGGCAGGCGTTTAAAGCCGCCGTGGCTGATATTATGCGCCAGAAGGGGGCCGAGTTCTCGGTCTGCGACGTGCCCGTACCCATGCGGATCGTGGATCCGGCCTAAGATATCAGGCGGCGGGCTTTGCCCCGCCCTTGTTCGAGCGCCGCCGGCGACGGCGGCGTTTGCGGGTGGGTTGTGCAGCTTCGCTCATCAAGGTCAGCAGCAGCCCCTCACGTAATCCGCGGTCGGCCACGCGTACGCGATCGCACGGCCAAGCCCGCTGCACGGCTTCAAGGATGGCCGCGCCCGCCAAGACCAGATCGGCGCGATCTGGCCCGATGCAGTTCTCTGCCGCGCGTCCTGCGGGACCCAGAATGATCAGGCGATTAGCAGCCGCTTCGCAGTCGGCGCGGGTCATCCATAAGCCGTCCACCAGATCGCGCTGATAGCGGCGCAAGCCGAGATGGATACCGGCAAGACTGGTGATCGCACCCGACGTCCCCACCATATGGGCGCGGCCTTGTTTGTACAGGGCGTGGTATTCGGGATCGTTCGGAGCACCGGCAGCGATGGCTGCGGCCACGTCGGCGACCATGGCCTCATACCATTCAACCGGAGACCCTTTTGGCTCTGGATGGCGTTCGGCAAGGGTCACAACGCCCAGCGGGGCCGACATCCATGCGACGGTTTCCAGCTTGTCGTCGGTGCGGCGCATCCAAGACAGCTCGGTTGATCCACCGCCTACGTCGATCACCAAAACCGCCTCGGACGTGGGGTCGATCAGATTGATGCAGCCCGCCACCGACAGGCTGGCCTCTTCGGCGGGGTCGATGATGCGAAGTTGCAGGCCGGTTCCACGGCGGACGCGTTCGATGAACGCCTCGCCGTTTTCGGCGGCGCGACAGGCTTGAGTCGCAACGGCGGCCAGATGTTCGGCTTTCAGACCACGGCGGGCAATGCGTTCGGCGCAGAGGGACAGCGCCTCATAGGCTCGCTCCATCGCCTTGTCGTCGAGCTTTCCGGTACGTGAAAGACCTTCGCCAAGGCGCACTATACGGCTGAAGGAATCGACCACGCGGAAGCCGTCACGCGACGGACGCGCGATAAGCAGGCGACAATTATTGGTCCCCAAATCCAACGCGCCATACAGCGGCGCATCGCGATTTGAATCGCTCGAACGGCGGGGCCGAGCGGGCTGGGACCGTGAGTCGCGGCCGTGAGGCGCGCCTTTGGTCTCCGGCATTGGGCCGACTGGGTATGTGGGCGGTCCAGAGTGGCGCCCGTCTCAATCAGCCTAGCCCGCCAAGGGGACCGAGGCCAAGCCCCTTATGCGTGGTGTTGCGGATTAGGTTGTTAGAACAGCGTTACAAATAGTCACATACAATGACAATTTGAATGCAACCGAAGGGCTTTCCGGTGCGTATCGATTGCATGATCAACGCTCGCACAGCTCGATTTGGTCTGGGCCAAAAGGTCCGCCATATCCACCACGCCTTCTATGGCTTGGTGCTGGACGTTGATGCGCAATACGAAGGCGCGCCCGACGAAATCGGGTCGGTCAGCCCCGAGCAGCCGTTCTATTCCATCATGATCGACAGCGATGAAGGCACTTTGATCGCCTATGCCGCCGAGGAATCGATCGTGATGACGGAGGGCGTCGAGCCGATCACCGAACAGGAGCAACTTCGCCTGTTCAACGTCGATGCCAATGGCCGACACTCTCCGCGTATTCACGCGCTGCAATAATCAAACGCGGAAACGGTCCCACGGGCCGGTGATGGCGACCGTCGCCCCTGGCGAATACAGGTTCA
This sequence comes from Brevundimonas pishanensis, assembly GCF_022750635.1. Lineage (GTDB taxonomy): Bacteria > Pseudomonadota > Alphaproteobacteria > Caulobacterales > Caulobacteraceae > Brevundimonas > Brevundimonas pishanensis. The sequence continues at coordinate 47,898 of NZ_JAJKBG010000002.1, forward strand.
CGAACATCGTCTGACCATCGGGCGAGAAGCAGCAGCCCGCCCATTCATTGCTGCTGTCGTCGTCCTCGTGCGGTTCCGCGTTGCGGGCTAGGGTATAGATGCGCCCATCGGGCATAACGCCCTTGATGTGGTTGGTGCCGACCTTGCGATCCTCGCAGCCGATGATGTGGCCGTTGGGGGCAATGGTGATGTTGTCGATGTAGTCCAACACGGCGCGGTCCGCAGATTCCACGAACAGCTCCAACTGGCCCGGTTGTGTCGTCTCGTCCTGCGCGCCTTCGCGTGGGGAGGGGGCATAGCGCATGATCTGGCCGTGTCGGCTGACGCCTCCCGAGGTGCAGGTGAAATACAGATGGTCGTCGGCCCAGTGCAGACCTTCGCCTCGTGCGAACAGGGCGGCCCCCTTGGCGTGACCGCGCAGGTTCAGGTCGCCTTCCGGACTTTCAACCTCGTCCAGATCGACCCAGCGCACTGCTAGCTTGTCGCCCTGTTTCCAGAGGGGGCTGTTCCAGTTTCGGGTGTCGGCGGAGGGCTGATTGGCGATCATCAGCGCTTGCAGGCGACCACCCTTGTCCAGATGGCGCGGATCTATCGGCAGATAGCGATAAAAGAGCGAGTTCTCGACGTCTTCGGTCAGATAGACCACGCCGGTGCGCGGATCGATGCAGGCGGCTTCATGCTTGAACCGGCCCATGGCCTTGATCGGCTTGGGATCAATTAGTCCCGTCGCATTCGCAGGCACCTCGAACACCCAGCCGTGGTCTTGTGGCAGGCCGTGTTTCAGGCCCGCAACGCTCTCTTCGCACGACAGCCACGATCCCCACGGCGTCTTGCCGCCCGCGCAGTTGGTGGCCGTGCCCGCCAGCGACAGGTGGCTGCGCTCCAGCTTTTTGGTCTTGAGGTTATAGACCAGCGTGGTCGTACCGCCGCCCAGCGGATAAACGCCGCCGTCCGGATCGGGATAGACACCATAGACCTTCGAGCGGTCGATATTGTCGGCCAGACGGTGCGTTGCCCCCCACGCCGAGAGGTTGATTTCGTCCGGGTCGACCTCGTGGTTGCGCACTAGAATGACGCGGTCGTCGTCCATTGGAAAACAGGCCATGCCGTCGAACTTGTCCGGCGTCATCAGGCCGTCGCTCATCGTTTCGCCTACCTGAGAGATAACGCGATAGCTAAAGCCTTCGGGCAGGTCGATCAGGCCGTAGGGGTCTTTGACCATTGGGCCATAGCCAAAGACCTCATTGTGGAAGGTGGCATCGACAAACCCTTCAGCCAGCGCATGGGCGCGTTGGGCGTAACCGGCAAGGGCGAGGGCAGTGGCGGAGACCATAAAGGCGCGGCGGGACTGGTTCATAGGGCTGTCCATGTCGGGAACGGGTTACACGGGTATGACAGGGGTTTGTACAGACTGTGAAACGGCGCGCTTTGGTGCGGAAACACCGAGGAGCAGTCCGAGCACGCCTATCCGCTTGGCAATTTCATAGGCCAAAACCGATCCCCCCACTGTGATGAACAACACAATGCCCATTTCGGCGAACAGCGGAAGTTTCATTTTCTCAACATTAGCAGCGACCACGACCGTTATCGTCTGGTGGACGATGTAGAAGCTGAAGATACCGCCCCCCAGATACTTCATCAGCGGAGTGGTGCGCGTCACATGCTTGGCCGCAAAACCGAGGATGGCGACGATGAAGCTCCATTGGTCCACCGCATAGACGGCGCGCATGAGATTGCGCAGGGCTTCGGGCGGGGTCGTCCCCTCGGGATACAGGGTCATGTAGCTGACAAAGGCGACATAGCTGACCAGCGCCACTGCCAATGCCACGTAGCGATGCTTGACGAACTGCGACGTCAGCCTTGGTGCGTCCACCATCAGGCAGCCGAATGCAAAGGCCGGTAGGCTGAGCGCGTGGGTATAGAGATCGCGCACGACATCATGGGTGACGGGGAAGTGAGGGTACAGGCCGATACGGATCGCGGCCAAGAAGGCGATCGGCAGAATGAACAGCCACGGGCCTCGCAACACACGTTCCAGACGTTGTGCCCACACACCGAGGCGTGATGCGGCTACGCCTGCAACCATGGCCGCCATCAGCCCGTACAGCAGGACATAGGCAAGGAACCAAAGATGGTTCCAGGTGGGCGTGATGAGGCATTCTTCGGGGTTGCACCACTGGCCGCTGGCGGTCATGTACTTGGTCCAGAAGCCAGCCGTTGCGACCTCTGGCGAAAGGCCTGACAGTAGCGTGCCGGTGCGCGCCATCTCCATGACCTGGTAATAGGTTTGGGGCGGCACGATCATCATCATGCCGAACAGAAGCGGCAGGCCGAGACGCGACAGGCGTGCACCGCCCAGCCGCTCGGCCGCACCCGAACCCTGACGCTTATAGGCTTCGTAAAGCAGACGGGTCGCGGAACCGGAAACGATGAATAACAGTGTCATTCGCCATGGACTGGTGAACCACATCAGCGGCTGTAGCCATTCCTGCGGGCGGGCGCTGTTCACGTGCCAGTCCCACGGCACATAGAACATGCCGACGTGATAGAGGATGAGCAGGGCAAAGGCCCCGATGCGGATGGCATCCAGATCGTGCCGGCGCCCGATCATTGTGCCTTGCGGTTGCGAGAGTGCTTGGGTCATGGCGGCTATTCGGCGTAACATTGCGTGCTGGAACAAGGTCGAGGGGGCCGGTGTGGCCAGCGGTGGGACGAAACGCGAATGGTTGTGACGAGTGGCACCTGGGGCGGGACGAACGGAGCCGACAGGGATGACCTGCTAAAGGGCGGGGGGCTGATCGTTATCGGCGCGGGGCTGGTTTGCGCGATCAACGTCGTCACCACCTTGATGGACACACCCGACGCGGCGCGGTGGGAGCCGCTGGTCTGGGAAGTATCGAGCCTTATCGGATTGGCCGCTGCGATCTGGATACCCTGGCTGGCCGCCGCCAAGGCCCATCCCGATGAGTTATTGGCCGCCCGTTGGGCCACGCGTTTGCATTTCGTGGCGGTGCATATCGTCGGCCTCTTGGCCTATAGCGTGGTGCACGTTGGCGTCTTCGTCGCCCTTCGCGAGGCGACCTATGCGGCCATGGGCGCGGACTATGATTTCAGCGGCTTTTTGTCGGAGTTCCGCAAGGACCTGCTGTCCTATCTGCTGCACCTGTCGGTGTTCTGGACGGTCACCATGGTGCGCCAGAACCGCAACGAAGAGGTAAGGCCCGTCAGCTTCGATATCCGTGATGGGGCGCGGATCATCCGTGTGCCGCTGGCCGACATCCTGGCCGTGACGGCGGCGGGGAACTATGTCGAGTTCCTGCTGGCTGATGGTCGCAGGCCTTTGATGCGGGCGACCATGGCGGCGGTCGAGGCGCGGCTGGCTCCGGTCGGATTCGTACGCAGCCACCGCTCGTGGCTGGTCAATCCCGACCACATGACGGGTTTGGAGCCTGCGGGATCGGGAGACTGGACCGTATCGCTGGGCGCGGTGGAAGCCCCCGTGTCGCGTCGCTATCCGCAGGCGCTGGAGCGACTTCGGGCCTAGCGCTGGAACGGGTAGAAGTCGTTGCCGAGGTGAAGGATGGACGTCAGTTCGTCCAGAGCGCCACGGCTTTCCTCCAGCAGGGCCGGATCGGCCAGATCGGCAGGGCGCAACTCCTCGCGGTACCAGCGCAGCGCCCACATGGTCAGGCGGGCGTGCAGTTCATCCGTCATCCGCATGGCGGCGTTGGTAGCGGCCAGTTCCTCATCCGTCAGCACGACACGCAGGCGCAGGCAGGCGGGGCCGCCGCCATTGGCCATGGACTGGCGCACATCCACATATTCCACGCGGCCGATCGGCCCGTTTGACGTGGCGATACGCTCTGCCACCGCATGGCTGCGCGGGTTATCGCGCGTCTCGGTGGGGCAGATCAGGGTCAGGCGGTCCTCGCCCGGTATCTGGATCAGCATGGAGTTGAACAGATAGCTGCTGATCGCATCGGCCAGAGGCAGGTCAGCGGCGGAAACCTCGACGAACTTCGGCTCGAAGCCCTTGGCGGCGGCGCGGATGGCGGCCTTGGTGGCCTCAAGGTCTTCAAACGCCAGTTCGTGGAAGAAGAGGGTATCCAGCGCGCCCACGCACACCACGTCATTGTGGAAGGTGCCGCCCGCGATGGCGGCGCGTCCCTGACGGGCGAGGACCACGTTCGAGGCGGTATGGCGGCGCATGATGGCCTCGCACGCCTCGCGGGTCTGGCGGGCGGGGAAGGGACCATCCCACGCCTCGAACGCCTCGCGGCCCCAGACGAACAGGTTCACGCCCTCGCTGCCGTGGTCGGCGCAAAGGCGCACATGGTTGGCCGCACCCTCGTCGGCCAGATGGCTGACCGGCGACAGGGCCGGATGGACGGCGAAATGGCTCGCGTCGGGGAAGAGGGCGTTCAGCGCCCTTTGCGTCTGCTCGTGCTCAAGGCTGCGGTGCAGGTTGGTGACCAGATTGGCGGGCGTGAAATGCACGCGGCCATCTTGGCTGTCGGCACTGGGGGTCACGGTCGCGGCGTTGGCCGCCCACATGGGCGAGGCCGAGCAGGCGGCGGCGGCAAAGCTCGGCGCGTCCTTCCATGCCCGCTCCAGCACCTGTGCGTCGGTACCCGCGAAGCCCAGAGAGCGCAGGAAGGGGATGCTCGGGCGTTCATGCGGGGGCAGGACGAACTGCGGCAGGCCGAGGTCTGCAAGCCGCTTCATCTTGTCGATCCCCTGCAGGACCGCCGCACGCGGAGACGAAGCCTCGCCCTTGTTCAGGCTGGACGCCAGATTGCCCGGCGACAGGCCCGCATAGGAGTGCGTCGGCCCGATCAGGCCATCGGCGTTGGCTTCGACCGCGTGCGAGGACATTACATCAGGCCTTTGATTTCACTGGCAATGTTCTTCACGCCCTGAGCCTCGAAGCTGGCGACCGGATAGGCGCAGTAGTCGGCGGCGTAGTAGGCGCTGGGGCGGTGGTTGCCGCTGGCACCGAGGCCGCCGAAGGGCATGTCACCCGCTGCGCCGGTGGTCGGGCGGTTGAAGTTCACCACGCCTGCGCGGATGGTGGTGATGAAGCGATCCCACAGCGTGGCATCATCGCTGATCAGCCCAGCCGACAGGCCGTAGCGGGTGTTGTTGGCGGCCTCCAGGGCGTCGTCGAAACTGTCCACGCGGATGACCGACAGGAACGGCGCGAAGATCTCTTCATCCGGCACGTTCACGCCCGTCACATCGATGATGGCGGGTTTGACGAAAGCATCGGCCAAGCCGTCAATCGGACCCGAGGCGCGGATGACCTTGGCTCCCAGGTCGATACGTTCCTGAAGATCAGACAGAGCCTTCTTGGCGGCGCGTGCCGAGATCAGCGGGCCGCCGTAAACCTCTTCATTGCCGTTCCATGCGCCGTAACGCAGGCGGTCCGACAGTGCTGCCACAGCCTCGACTACCGCGTCACCCTGCGGGCCGTTCGGCACGATCAGGCGACGGGCGCAGGAGCAACGCTGGCCCGAGGTGATGAAGGCGGACTGAACAACGTGAGTGGCCGCAGCCTCGGGATCGGACACGTCCCAGACGACCAGCGGGTTGTTGCCGCCCAGTTCCAGCGCGAGGATCACATGCGGATCATCGGCGAACTTCTTGCGGAAGTGGGCTCCCGCTGCGCCCGATCCGGTGAACATCAGGGCGTCGATCTTCTGGTCCAGCAGGGCCGCGCCGACGTCCTTGCCCCCCTGTACCAGATTGATCACGCCGTCCGGCACGCCCGCTTCCAGCAGGCATTGCACCATCAGTTCACCCGTCTTGGGGGCTTCTTCCGAAGGTTTGAACACCACCGTGTCGCCCGCCAGAAGGGCCGGCACGATGTGCCCGTTCGGCAGGTGGCCGGGGAAGTTGAAGGGGCCAAGCACTGCAGCGACGCCATGCGGGCGGTGGCGCAGGACGGCGCGTCCAAACGCGGTGTCGCTGCTGCGTTCGCCCGTGCGCTCGTCATAGGCGCGGATGGAGATGTCCACCTTGCCCTGCATGGAGCCGACCTCGCCTTGCGTCTCCCACAGGGCCTTGCCTGTCTCGCGGCTGATGGTCTCGGCGATCTCGGCGGCGCGTTCCTTCAGCTTAGCCTGATATGCCTTTAGGATGGCGACGCGCTCTTCGCGCGGGCGTAATGCCCAGTCGGCCATGACCGCGCGGGCCTTGGTGACGGCGTCTGCGACCTGTTGCGGCGTGCTCTCTGCGCCTTCCCAGACGACTTCGCCGGTGGTGGGGTCGATGGATTGGAACGTGGTCATTGCGGCAACTCAGACTTTAACGCGGACGGTATCGCCAGCCTTGACCTTTAGGGCGGTGGCGGCGTCGGCGGTGATGGTGACGGTATCGGCTTGCAGGTCGGCCTTCACGCGCACGGCGCGGAACTTGGCCAGACTATCGGTCGAAATCAGGGCGGGCAGGTCGGCCTGAATGTCGTGACCGATCTGGACCTTAAGCGGGCGGGCATCGCGCACGGTGCGGATGTTGTCGCGCCCACAGGTAACGGTGGGGCCGGCATCGAAGATGTCGACTAGGCCGTTGGGGCGGAACCCTTCGGACTCCAGCAAGGCCATGGCGGGCACGCCCTGAGGGTGGACTTTCCCGATCACCGCGCGGGCCGGTTCGGGCAGAAGCTCGACATAGATAGGGTGGCGCGGGGCCAGATCGAGGATGAACTGTTTGTCGGTCGAGCCGGTCATCCGGTCGGCGTCGTCAAAGTCCATCGGGAAGAATTTGTGTGCGACGTGATCCCAGAAGGGGCATGCCCCGTCCGGCGTGAAAACGCCGCGCAACTCCGCCAGCACATTCTCGGCAAACATATCAGGCTGCGTGCCCATCAGCATATAGCGCGACTGGGCCAGCAAGCGCCCTGCGCCCCCGCGACGGCGGTCGGCCTTGAGGAACAGCGAGCCCACCTCTGACCAGCCCGCGCATTCATTCACCAGCACCAGCGTCTGGTGGTTCATCTTCACGCCCAGCGAGGGCGACTGGGTGATGTTGTTCACGAGGCGGAAGGAGAAGAAGGGACGCTTCAGACCCACGGTCGCTTTGACGCCGCCGATGCCGTCGACATCGCCTGTGTCGCCATCTTCAAGCATCAGGGTGTACCAGGCTTCTTCCCACGGCAGTTCGCCACTGAAGGACTGTTTGCTGGTCTCCAGACGCTCGCTCAGGACATCGGCATCTTCGGGCAGGCTGGTGAAACCCGGACCCGAGAGGATCGCCAGTTCCATCAAGTCGTCGAGGTCCGTCGGCATAGCGGGGCGAACAATAAGCATGGCTTACAGGGTCTCCAGACGAAGCTTTTTCAGCCGTTTCGCATCGATTTCACCAGACGCGATCTTGCTGAGAATAAGGGCAGACAGGCGGGCGCGCTCAAGGAAGCTGTCAGGCCACGCATATTCCTGATCGGAGTGGATATCGCCGCCTATGACGCCCAGCGTGTCGACATTGGGCAGGCCCGCAGCGTGCAGGTTGTTACCCTCGCAAACGCCGCCCGAGGGTTGCCATCGGATAGACTGGCCCAGCAGGTCGCCCGCCGACTTCACCGCGTTGAACAGGGCGGTCTGGCTAGCATCCATCGGTTTGGGCGCGCGGGTCATGCCGCCGTGAAGGTGCAAGCTGATGCCTGCAAATGGCGGCTCGGATGTGATCTCGGCAATGGCATCGATCACCCATGAAGCAGACTGGGCATCGGGCACGCGCACATTGAAGCGCACCACGGCATTGTCGGCCACGACGTTCAGCGGTGATCCGCCGTCGATCTTGGAAACGTTGACCGTCACACCTTCGCGCTGGCCGTTCAGAGCGTGCAGGCGGGTGGCGATGATGGCGGCGGCGGCAATGGCATTCGCACCTTCGTGGAAGGCACGGCCCGCGTGGGCGGCCTTGCCGTTGACGATCAGGTGGTAGTTGCCGCTGCCTTTGCGTTCACCCGCCAGTGTGCCATCGGGCAGGGAAGGCTCATACGTCAGGCCAATATGGCCCTTGGCGCCGAGTTCAGCCAGCAACGGTGCGGAGCCCGGCGATCCGATCTCTTCATCTGGCGACAGCAGGGCCGTCCAGCCGACATTGTCTTTCAAGGGGTGGGCCTCGAACGCTTCGAGGGCACCCAGCATCACACTGATACCGCCCTTCATGTCGGCGATGCCCGGCCCGTTCAGCGCGCCATCGTCACGGACGCTCAGAGTCTGGAACGGGCTGCTGGCGTCAAAGACCGTGTCATAGTGGCCGGTCAGAACCAGTTGAACAGGGGCGTCAGGACGGCATGAGATTTTCAGCGCAGGGGCATAGTGGTCGGTTGTTACCGAACCGTCCGATGCCACCGATGTCGATGTCGCCGTACCTACACGTTCGATCTTTGCGGGCAGGGGCGAAAAGGCGAGTTCCAGCGCATCAAGCACGCCAAGCAGGCCATCAGTGTGTCGACTGCCCGAGTTCACGTTAACCCACGCGATAGCCCGTTCGATCAACTCTCCGGCACGCGGTGCCAGAGCAGCAAGGACGCGTTCGTCGTTCGGATGCAGCTCCATATCCAGCAGCCTATAGGCCCGAAGAACAAAGGTGAAGGAGCGATGATTTATGGCGCGGCGGATGGGAATCCGTGCAGTGCAGCGATAGGTTTTACCTCTTGAAGGCCGGAGTCGCGCATGAACCGTCGTTTTGTATCCCCGTTCGCATCTCTCGAATCGCGCCAGCAGGCCGAGTCGATGCAGGCCTGTTCAGTGACAGGGTTCGTGCTGTGGGCTGTTACGCTGGGAGTATTGGCGACGGCGATACTGGCAGGGATGGGGTCCGAACCCGAAGCCTCGCGAGGGGCAGCGGCAGGGCTATGCATATTTATGGCGGTGGTGGCAGCGGCCGCTGGCTGGGTGCAGTGGCGCAAGCCGAACCGCATTTTGCCGTCCTTCGGCGTGGCTTGGTCTCTGTATGAACTGTCTTCGTTGATGGTGGGCCTAATGGTGGGAGCACCCATGGCCGCGGGCGGGCTATCGTCCGCCTTTGCATGGGGAACGGCGGCTGTATTGGTGGTGTGCGCCGCACTGCATGTCGGCGCTCTGCGGGCGACCTTCTATCTGGCGCGCGCACAGTAGGGCCCGAGCCGACAGGCTCAGACTTATTGCAAAGCTTGATCGAGCGCTTTAACACCGCCGCTATTCGTGGCGGGGGAACTACAGTGAAATCAGCGGGTTTTGCCGTCTGGCGGGCGTTCCTCCATGCACCGTCCACGTATGCGCAAGCTCGGTTTATGGCCAGAGTGGCCTGCGCGGCTGTCGCAAGCCGCGCAATCTACACAGTCTATGCCTTTCTTGCCCTGCGGCCTTCCGGTGAAGAGGTCATTGCCGAACTGAGACGGGTTAAAGGGCCGGTGACGCTTGATGAAGCGGCCATCGACCAGGTGATCTTCGAGCGTGTCGCGGACATATTCGTCTGGCTCAGCGGAGGGATGACCGTAGCGGTGGTGGGCCTCTGCGCCGGGCTGGGAATCTGGCAATGGCGTCGTCCGGGGACGGCCATGCCGCTGACGTGCTTGTGCATCATCGCCTTTACTGTCCTGGTAACTCTCTTCGGTATCCAGAACGAACACGTGAGGGCCGCAGCACTGGAGCCTCAGAACCTGATCCTGCTGATGATGAAGCCGGTGCTTGTCGTGATGCTGTTTGCCGCCTATCGCGGAGGACGTTTCTGCCAACTCTATCGGAAGGACACGCCGTGACCGCGACCATCTATCACAACCCGAAATGCTCCACGTCGCGCAAGGCGCTTGAACTGCTGCAGGAAAAAGGCATCACGCCGACCGTCGTTGAATATCTCAAGACGGGGTGGGATGCGGCTACTCTGGATCGTCTGGCCAAGTCGACGGGGAAGGGTTTTGCCGGCATGCTGCGTATGCGCGAGGACGAGGCCAAGCAGTTGGCGGCGGATGGGGCATCGGACGATGTGATCCGTGCGGCCATGATTGCCAGTCCGGTGCTGGTTGAACGCCCTATCGTTGAGACCGCCAAGGGGGCGAGGATCGGTCGTCCGCTGGAGACGGTGCTCGAAATCCTCTAAGATCCAAAAGAAAGGCCGGGCGATCTGCCCGGCCTTTTTGTTTAGCCTCTAGTCTCGCTCGCGACGCCAGCGGATCGAGATGTTGGAGGTGTTGTCACCGCTGAAGGCAGAGGTGACAGCGATATTGCGCCGGACTTGCCACTCTACCCGCACCGTCGCACCGGCTTCGCCGCCGCCGATGATCTCGAGGTAGAGGTTTTTGCCCAGACGGCGTCCACCGGCGATGGTCATATTGGACGCCTCGCCGCCGAAGGACAGGCGATCCAGACCAGCCAGTTCGCGAAGGTTGCCGATGATGTCGAGGCCGCCACCCCCTGCGAGCGATGCCACACCGGAGGCCAGTTGTGCAGCCTCAAGAGCCGACAACTGCGAGACCGAGCGCCCGAACAGGACCCGCGCAAGGATTTCATCCTGCGGCAGTTCCGGCTCTGAGGTCAGGGCAATCTTCGGGCTGGCTGCCGTGCCGGTCACCTTGATGATCGCGGTGATCGACGGGTCCTCGCGGGTTGCGGTCAGGTTCAGCAGTATCTTCGCCGGATCGGTCGACAGGGTGATGCTGCCATCGTCGTCGAAGGTGAAGCGCTTGCCGGCGAAGTCGTAATCGCCGCGTACTACATTGGCCGTGCCCGAGAGCTCGGGCGAGGCGAGTGTGCCGCGAATACGGGCATCGGTTCGCAACAGGAGATCGAGACCGCGACCGCGTACCTCGATCTCGTCCGCCGTCAGATTGACGTTCAGAGCAATCGGGGTGGACAGCAGCGGGGTTGCCTCCGAACGTGAGCGGGTGGCCACCGGACGGCGCACCGCGTTGCGGTCGGTGACCGGCGCGCGGATGATGCCGTTGGAGCCGGGCAGGTTGGGCGTAATCTCTGCCTTGTCCACGTTCAATGTGCCGCGCAGGGTGATAGCGCGGGCATAGCGTTCCACCTGCACCGTGCCACTGGTGTTCACAGTGGCCACGTCGTTCTCGACGAGACGGAAGTTCTTCAGACCCAGCGTCAGGTTACCCAACGAGGCATCGGCATTGCGGTTGCCGCCAAGACGGTTGTCGGTCACCAGATCGCAGGTGAAGGTCTCGTTGAAGGTATTGGGCAGGGCCGAACCACGGCGCTCGAACCACAAGGTACCAAAGCCGCACAACTGGCCATTCCCATAGTCCTTGGCACTGAGGCGGGACAGGCGGACGCCTTCCTGATTGAAGTCGGCGTTCAGGAACACGTCCTTCAGGCGCAGGCCGGTAGAGCCTTCGTTGAACTTGCCGTCGGTCAGCGCAACGTTGCCGACGATGGTCGGCGAACGCACGCGACCGCTCAGGGTGACGTTGGCGCGTAGATTGCCCTCCAGCTTGCGGTCGATACCGTCCACCAGATCCCACAGCGGTTTGATCTCGCCATTGATCTTCAGATCGCCGGACAGGTTGCGCGTTTCGTCGGTAACCAGCTTGGCCGGATTGGCTTGGTTGATCATCGGCAGGGTCAGGTCCAGCAGGGCGAGAGCCCCCTGAGTAGCCTGATTGCGCGGATCGCAAATGCCGCCGCGGTTGCCGTAGGCGGCGCAGGCGCGGATGTTCATCTCGCGGGCTTGCAGGTCCGCGATCAGACGACCGTCTACGAGGACGTTGTTCTGGTCCGCACGCACGCTTGCGCTACCGGCGTTGGAGAAGACCACGTCGGCACCCCCATCCAGTGACGGTGCGCCGGTGTTCGACAGATTGGCCGTGCCGGTAATCAAGCCCTGCAGGTCGCTGTTGAGCGACTTGAGCGGTACATTTTGCAGGTTCAGTTTGGCATCCCAGCCCGTGCGGCCACGACCGAGCGGGCGCGGGTCCAGCGCCAGTGTGGCCGTGCCGTCGCCCAGCTGTGCCGCAACCAGTGCGCGATTGGTATCACCACGTCGCTCCACAAAGGTGCTGGGCAACAGCTGAGCGCGGATGCCGCGAATAACCGCATTTCCGCTGCCTTCCAGACGGTGGCCGTCACTCAGGCGGCGGTAAACCAGCGGGCCCTGGAAGGAGATCGGGTTTTCGCCCGTCATAACCAGATTGGTATTGAGCGTCAGCGCCGACAGATTGCCCTGACCAACCACTTCGATGCGGCTGAAATGCATGTTGCTGCCACGCAAAATCAGATCGCGGGCGCGAAGCGACACATCCACGCTCTCGGGACCGGCATTGGCAGGCAGCTTAATATAGCCGCGAACCTCGCCACGCTGGATGAAGGCACCGGGACGACCGGTGACTTCAAGGTCGGCGGTGGACGGGATCAGGTCCGACAAGGTGATGAACCCCTTGGCGGTGATGCCGCCGGCGTTCACATCCACATCGCTGAGGGCAATGGTGTCCTTGCCCAGACGGAAGCGGGCCTGACCGCGCGCGGCCTGACCTCGGTTCATGCCTGTCAGGGTGACGAAGCCGTCCGACGACCCGTCGCCGACGTTGAATTCCAGTCCCATCTTGGCGGCGTTGAGGATCAACTGGCCGATGGCAACTTTCTCGAAGTCGGCGTTGAAGCGGGTGCGCGGCGTGTTCAGCTTGCCAACGATAAAGCCGTCGCCCGCCATATTGCCGTCAATGGCGACAGGACCGACGCCAAACGGGCCGCGTGCCTTCCAGTCCAACGCAAGATTGAGCTGGTCGCCTTTGAGCGTACCCTTCGCCGCAACATCGGCCTTCTCGCCAATGAGGCGGCTGCCTTCAGTGAGGTGGATCGTGCCGTTGGCGAGGCTGCCGTTCAGCTTCAGCTTGGGCGAGCGGCCCAGCAGACGGTCGACCTCTTCAATGCCGAAGAAGAAGTCGCGGCCGCCACCGTCAAAGTTCAGTCCCCATGCACCGCCGGAGCGGGGCATGCTGCCACGCAGCTTGCCGCCAAAACGACCGCGCGCACCGGGCTTGATGACGCCGATATTGTTGACGTCGAAGTCTGCGTTGAATGACAGACCGCCCATCAGGTTGCGACGGCCCGAACCCGTTAGATTGAGCGCCGAGCCTTTCAAATCAACGTCTTGCAGCAGGATGTTGCCGTCGTTGAGGCGCGAGGCCGTTAGGTTCAGACGAGGCGAGCTGCCCAGCAGTCCGCCGATGACGCCCTTGGTTGTGCCACCCGCTCCGGCGAGCTGGCCTTTGACCGTATAGGTCTGGTCTTTGGTTTCCAGTCCCAGCGGGCCGCTGAGCCGGCTCAGGCCATAGCCCGCCAGTTCGGCATTGCGCACATCCACCGAGCCGTTGAGGGAGAACTTTTTGGCGTCGCCACTGAACACGCCCTCATAGGCGGCGGCGTCGCCGATCTTGGTGCCTGCCAGACGGGTCAGGGACGGGGTGCGAACCGTAAGCTTGATATTTTCGGCATAGGAACCGCCAGTCGTGCGGACATACCCCGAAGCCGTAGAAGTGATGTTCTCTGCCACCAGCTTCCATGCCATGCCCTGATAGCCCTCGCGCTTGCTGTCAGGCGCGGCCGCAAGGCCGATGCTGGCCGTGCGGCCAAAGCGCTGGATGAAGGGCTCCATCAGGTCGGAACCCGAGAAGTTCACATAGCCCGACATATAGGAGTTGGCCTCGGAGAAGTGGCCGTTGATGCGCAAGGGCGTGAACTCGCCGGTGGTCATCACCATGCGCACGTTGCGGCCATCCATCAGGCCCGTCGCCGAGAAAGGTTGGTCCGGCGAATAACCCAGGCTGCCAGCCAGAGGTCCGCCCTTGGCTTCCTGCGCCTGCAGGCTCAGGCGGATATCTTCGGGTTTGTCGCTCAGTACGGCCTGAACTTTGAGGAAGTCACCCGGCCGGCTGAGGCTGAGGGCATCGAACTTGATGTCTTTGTTGCCGGTTCGCGGCAGACCCGCGCTGCCGGACAGCCGCCATTTGCCGTATTCCTTGGAGAAGTCCTCCATCAGTTCGACGTCAGCGGCGAATTCGTCGATGTCGATGGAGAGCGCCTGCGGGCCGGAGGGCTCTAGGCTTGGTTCGAGTTCAGGACGGCGGATCAGGTGGATCGACTTGGCCGTGATTTCATCGGCATGGAAGCGTTTGACCAGAAGCGACCAATAGTTCCAGTCCACGTGAACGTCACGGGCTTCCAGCCACACGCCATCCTTGTCCGTTACTGTGACGCGCTGGATCGTGAAGTCGTCAAAGATATCGCCGCGAACGCCTTCGACATTGATCGCGCCATAGCGACCGATCTTCTTGCCGGCGACAAAGCTGGTGATCAGTTCGCGCCCCGCGTCAGACACCAGATAATAGCGGCCGCCGACCAGGGCGATGACCCCGATGCCGACGAGGGCACCCATGCCAATGCCGGTGAACACGGCCACCGTGCGGATCAAGGAACGCTTGCGCTTGGCCTTTTCGCGAGGCGAGGGTGTCGCCGCGTCGCTTGCGGAGTCAGGCGTTTCGGATTCGGGCGTGTCCGGCGGCAGATCGGTCAAAACGATTGGCCAATGCTGATGTAGAGTTGGAAGCTGGAGTCGCCCTCACGCTTGTTGAGCGGGAAGGCCACATCGGCCCGAACCGGACCGAACGGTAGTTTGTAACGCACACCGACGCCTGCGCCATAGCGCATATTGCCGAGGTTGGGGGCTTCGTCCGGGCCTGTGGCACCGCCGTCGATAAATCCGACGGCTTGCCAGCTTTCGCCGATGTTATGGCGCACTTCGAGAGAAGTTTCGAACAGGCTGACGCCCCCGCGGGGCGTGTTGTCCGGCAGGCGGGGGTTGATGCTCTGATAGGAGTAGCCGCGAACCGAGCCGCCACCACCCGAGTAGAACAGGCGGTCCGACGGCACATTCAGCTCGTTACCGCCGACAATGCTGCCAAGCTTGAGCCGACCGGCCAGAATGGTGCTACGGGCGCTGCCAATCGGGTAGTAGGCGGAGCCCTCGGCATGTCCGCGCAGGAAGTAGACGTTGTCCTCGCCCGCCACGATGGTCGGTTGCAGCGAACCGGAAACACGCCAACCCTCTGTCGGGTCCAGCAGGTCATCGGACCGGTCCAGCAGCGCCGATGTGCGCAGGGTCAGAATTGCGAGATTGCGGTCCATAGCAATCGCGTGCTCATCAATGGGGTCGTATCGCAGTTCCTGATAGCGACCGGCATCAAGCCCGATCCCGTACGAGAACCACGAGTTCGGCCCCCAACGCTGGTTCAGGTCGGCCCCAAAGGTCACGGCCTGACGCTGATAGGCGTCGGTATCTTCATTTACCAGCCATCCGCTGAGGCGCAGGGTGCGGTTCACCCGGCGGAAGTGCGGCAGGCTGTATTCGGCACCCAGGCGGCTGTCGATCGAGCCCCAGTGTCCGCCATAGGTCAGGGTCTCTGCGCGTCCGCTGCGGTTCAGGCGATTACGATACACACCCGCGCTAAAGCCGTCGTCGGTGGCATAGGTAGCGCGAGCGTCGATCTGGTCACGGCTCTTGTCCACCAGACTGACCGAGATCGGGACTGTAACCTCGGTCGCGGTGCGGACTTCGGGAGAGTTACCGTTGGGCAGGCTGACATCGACCGAGGCGTAGACGCCTGTATCGACCAGACGGCGCTCCATCTCTGCGAGAGCCTCCGGCGAGTAGATGTCGCCGTCCTTCCACGGTATCAGGCGTTCGACGAATTCCTTGCGCGTGCGGGTAGGCACGCGCGCGTTCTCGTTGGCGCGGTCGCCCGGGCGACGGCGACTGATGATGTCGCCGCGAATGTTGCGCTCCAGCCTGACCAGTGGGCCGGGGTCCAGATGGAACTCGGGACGCATCTGGTGATCGACAACGATATCGGCGTCGGGAGTATCCAGCGTCGCGCGTTCGCCCGTAGTGCGCGACAACGAAACATCTTCGATCTCCAGCAGACGAGGGTCGGCGGCGGCGTAGGCGAAGCCGTTGTTCTTGAGGACCACAACACCGCGCGCTTCGGCCGCCAGTACCGGCTCGAGGCGGGCAGGGGTGCCATCCTCTAGCTTTACGGCGTCGCGGGTTTTGGCGACGATATCGATCTCGGGGTGAACAGGGGCAGCGCCGAGGCGGACATAGGGAATGTCACCCGAAGCTTCGGCCATGCCCTCCGGAATGCGCACCTCGCCATCATCGTCGGTATCGAGAGAACTGTCTTCGGGCGCGACAGACTGACGACCGCCAGCGGCGTCGGGCGTGGCTTGAATGGCGGCTGTGGATGCCGAAGGCACGGTAGCCACGTCACGCGGCACACCGTCGGTCCACACCAGTTTTTGTTCGCGAATGACGAACTGGGGGCCGGGGTCGACCAGAACAATGGCGCGATTTTCCTCCACCGCCGTGGTCACTACTGGGCGGTAGTAGCCTTCGGTATTCAGGATAGCGACGGCCAGTTCCTGCGCGGAGCGCGCGCGGCGGCGCGCTTCGAGTTCGGACTGGGGGGCGTTGTCAATTTCGCCCACGGCCCGCTCCAGCTTGGATTGCAGGCCGTCGGGGAAGGTCACGCCCTCGGCGGGACGGACGTCGGCTCGGGGAACATCGGCGTGGGCGAGGGATGTGAACCCCATGAGAGCGCTCACCGCGCCGCCACAAAGAAGAAGCCCGATTTTCAAAGCCAAACCCCGTTTCTTAAGCCGAAAAGCCGCGAGGGGATCGCGGCGTCAGATCGTCAAAGTATGACGGGGGCGCATAGCACCCCCGACTGTCATCAATAGAAGAGGGTTTCGCTTTCCGGCTGAACCGACTCTTCGGAGGACTTCGGCTCGACCGGTACCGATTCAACCGGAGCAGCGTCGGTGGCCGGAGCCGGAACTTCGGCCGCTGCAGGCGCAGCCTGTTCGGCAGCTGCCGGAGTAGCCTCTTCGATTTCCTCGACTTCCGTCACGACCGGCTCGGAAGGCTGCTGCGGGTTATCGCACGCGGCCAGAGACAGGCTTGCCACAACGGCGAGGGCAGCGGGGATCGAAAGGAGTTTCATGCGCATGTTCATTTTTGACTCTTGAAGAACCGAAACGCGGGCTGAGGGGAGGCGGTTCCAGACTTAACCCACGCGGTTTGTGCAGACTTTGCCATGAATGGATTATGAAGTGATGACAGCCAACGGCACAACTTGCGGTGTGCCTGTTGATGAGGTGCGTTTGCTAGCGTCCACGATGGTGAGTCGAGAATCACGGCCCGCCGGTTCGATTCTAATGCGCCTTAAAACAAAGACTTCTGTTATCTGTTGTCCGCAACAGCTGAAAATCGGGTCTGATTTCTGCTCGAGCGCTAAAAAACGCATGGAAAACACGTTTTTTGTCGACGGCGGGCATAGAGGCCCTTGACCAACGAGGCGGAATCCAACAGAAAGCCGCCTCACACGGAGCGGTCGCCGCGGTTCTCCACGGATCGGCAGCTAAGTGGTTGTTTTTACAGTGTGCGCCCCTAGCTCAGTTGGTTAGAGCATCTGACTTTTAATCAGAGGGTCCTCGGTTCGAGCCCGAGGGGGCGTACCACTGTAAACAGCCTGTTCTGTTTCCAGACAATCTGATCTTCCTTCGCGCTGTTATCATTTTACGACAACGGTTTGAGCATTGTCGACGCACGCTGGAACGAACCCTGGCGAGGCGGGGTTATCCTCGCCATGACATCTTCAAAAATCGCTATTCTCGTGGTCGCAGGCCTGTCGCTATCTGCATGCGCGACGACCGGCGCGACCTCGTCTGCCGTGCGGGGCGTGGATCAGGTCAATGCCGGACTAGGCAGCGCCCTGCAGGCACCGCTAGAAGACCTTAATCTGGTCCGCCAAGAGATTCCCGCTGTTCTGAATGAGGCGGTTGCCGCACCTTACAGTGTATCAGGCATGGGGCGGTGCGCCGCTATCGGTGCCGAGATCGCCCGTCTCGACGAGGCGCTGGGTCCGGACCTTGATGTCACCAATGCTGCCGAAGATGTTGCTGTAGGCGATCAGGCAGCGGATGCCGCCGCCGATGCGACACTGGATGCTGTGCGCGACACTGTCACCGACTTCATTCCGGCCCGTTCGTGGGTGCGTCGTCTGACGGGGGCTCATCGTCATAGCGAACAGGTGAAGGCAGCGGTCCGCGCGGGTCTGCAACGACGCGCCTTCCTCAAGGGGATCGGCCAGCAAAAGAACTGTGCACCCCCTGCGGCACCCGCAGGATTCAACCGCCGCTAATAAAAGAAGGGAGCCGGTTGGCTCCCTTTTTCAATTCGATCAGGCCTTGAGGTGGCGGGCGCGGAAGTCCTTGCGGAACTGCTCGAACTCGCCCTTTTCGATGGCCTCGCGCATGGCGGCGGTCAGGGCTTGGAAGAAGGCGATGTTGTGCCAGCTCAGCAGGATCTTGCCGAGGATTTCGTCGGCACGGATCAGGTGGTGCAGATAGGCGCGGCTATAGTCCTGCGAGGCAGAGCAGGGGACCATCGGGTCCAGCGGGCTCTCGTCTTCGGCAAACTTGGCGTTCTTGATGTTGATCGGGCCATCCCACGTCCACGCCTGACCGTGACGGCCAGCGCGTGTCGGCAGAACGCAGTCGAACATGTCGACGCCGCGATAGACGGCTTCGACCAGATCGATCGGCTTGCCCACGCCCATCAGGTAACGCGGACGGTCCTTTGGCAGGAACTCCGGTGCATAGTCGAGGACTTCGCACATGGCCTCGTGGCCTTCACCGACGGCGAGGCCGCCGATAGCATAGCCGTCAAAGCCGATCTCCTGCAGGCGCTCGGAGGACTCGCGGCGCAGGTTCTCATAGGTCGAGCCCTGCTGGATGCCGAACAGGGCCTGCGTGTCGCGGGTGCCGAAAGCGTTCTTCGAACGCACAGCCCAGCGGGCCGATAGTTCCATACCCTGACGGGCGCGCTTTTCTTCGGCCGGATAGGCCACGCACTCATCCAGTTGCATCACGATGTCCGAGCCCAGACGGTCGGCCTGAATCTGGATCGAGCGTTCCGGCGTCAGAACGTGTTTGGAGCCGTCGATGTGGCTGGAGAAGGTCACAGCCTCTTCGGTCAGCTTGGAGATGCCCGACAGGGACATGACCTGAAAGCCGCCGGAGTCCGTCAGGATCGGCTTGTCCCAGCGCATAAACTTATGCAAGCCACCCAGTCGCTCCATGCGCTCCGGCCCCGGGCGCAGCATCAGGTGGTAGGTGTTGCCGAGGATGATGTCGGCACCCGTTTGCTTCACCTGATCGACCGTCATGGCCTTGACCGTCGCGGCAGTGCCAACCGGCATGAAGGCAGGCGTGCGGATGTCACCGCGTGCGGTTTTCAGGACGCCGGTACGGGCGCGGCCATCGGTGGCCTTGATATCAAACGGGAAGGTCAAAGTGTTCTTACGCGGTTAGAGCAGGCGCTGAAGCTGTTCGGCGCGTTGCAGGTCCTTGGGGCGGCCAAACAGTTTGCAGGTTTCGATCTGCTCGGCGACGGAGGGGATATAGATGCGTCCGCCGTCGACCGCCACAGGGATACGACTATTGAAGGTCATCATGGTCCATTCGCCGCCGTTGCGGACTTCCATCTCGGCCATGACCTCGACGGGAACGGGCGTGGTCAGAATTTGGCCGAACACGCGCGAACGGAACATGCCTTCACCCGGATCGGGTGACACTTCGCCATACAGGCCCTCAATCAGTGTCTTGGCGTCCCGCGGGCTGCACAACACATCGACGTCCGGCACATGCCATTCCGTCAGCCCGCTGAGCGCCATCGCCGCCCCGCCAAACACCCACCAAGGATCGCGCAGCTCCGTGGCCGCCGAGGCCAGAATATCGAGAGCGGCAGAGAGATCTTCGGGCAGGGTGTCGTAGTACGTAGGCATAAGACTTCTATAGTCCGCGAAGGTCAGCGAACGAAAGATCGCTGCTACCCGCAGACACAAAAAAGCGACGGCCGTGGCCGCCGCTCAATGTGATTGACCTTGGTATCAGCCGTATTTCTGCGCAAACGCCTGATCACTCATCGTGACGTAGATAATGGCTTCGATGAAGGCGATTAACGACGGGATGAAGGTCCAGCAGAAGAGCAGATAGATAATTCCCCAGCCGACGCGACCGAGATAGAATTTGTGAGCTCCAATACCGCCAAGAAGCAAAGCGAGCACTACGGCCATAACTTTGCTCTTTTGACCGGTCGCCCCGGCGACAATCTGCGGAGCGCCGCACTTAGGGCACTGGAAGGCGTCCTTGTGAAGAACAGTAGCGCAGCCACTGCAGTATTTTTGGCCGCCCATAATGGCATCAGTCATTTGATTTTCCCCGACTCATATTGTCTGGAGAGAAGTGTAACGCTGATATTCTTAACTGCGACCAAATACCGCAAAGCTTCCTTCAATTAGTGGGCTTTGAACAACAGGCTCCCGTCGCCATACGAATAGAAGCGGTACTCGTTTTCAATGGCGTGCTTATAGGCCGCGTGCATGGTCTCGAACCCTGCAAAGGCGCTGACCAGCATGAACAGGGTCGACTTCGGCAGGTGGAAGTTGGTCATCAGCACGTCGACCGCGCGGAACTTATAGCCCGGCGTGATGAAGATGGCGGTATCGTCGTGGAACGGACGGATGATGCCGTCCTCGCCGGTCGCGCTTTCCAGCAGACGCAGCGAAGTGGTGCCGACGCAGACGATGCGGCCTCCCTTGGCGTGCACTTCGTTCAGGGCATCGGCGGTTTCTTGCGAAACCGTGCCCCATTCGGAGTGCATCTTGTGATCCTTGGTGTCGTCAGCCTTCACCGGCAGGAATGTACCGGCACCAACGTGCAGGGTCACGGCATGGGTAGAGACACCGCGCTCCTTCAAAGCCGCGAGCAGTTCAGGCGTGAAATGCAGGCCCGCCGTCGGTGCGGCGACAGAACCGTCATGCTCGGCATAGACGGTCTGATAGTCCTTCTGGTCCTGATCGTCCTCGGGGCGCTTGGCCGCGATATAGGGCGGCAGGGGCATGACACCGACGTTGCGGATGGCATCGTCCAGCGCAGGGCCAGCCAGATCGAACTTCAGCGTGACAAGGCCGTCGTCGCCCTTGGCCTCGATGGTGGCGTCAACGCTGCCCATCTCGCAGGCGCGGTCGGTATCGGTGCCGAAACGCACGCGGTCACCGACTTTCAGCCGCTTGCCCGGTTTCATGAAGGCCGACCAGACATCCGGCGCATCGCGGTGGTGCAGGGTGGCCTCGACCTCGACCGTCAGCGTCTCGCCTTCGGGACCGACACGCTCGCGGATGCCGCTCATGCGGGCAGGGATGACGCGGGTGTCGTTGAACACCAGCGCATCGCCAGGCTGAAGCAAGTCCGGAAGATCGCGGACGATGCGATCCTCTAGCTGGCCATCCTTGACCACCAGAAAACGGGCGCTGTCACGCGGGGAGACGGGCCGCAGGGCAATGCGGTCCTCGGGCAGGTCGAAATCGAAGTCGGAAGTTTTCACAGGGCGGGGTGAACACCTGACCGCGCGGGCGGTCAAGTGCTGCCTTTATCGACCGTAGCGCGAAAGGTTCAGATCGCCCGTCTCGATGGCCGGTGTCTTGCCTGAAATCAGGTCGGTGACGACGGCCGCCGAGCCGCACGACATGGTCCAGCCCAGCGTGCCGTGTCCGGTGTTCAGCCACAGGTTGGAATAACGGCTGGCCCCGACGATTGGCGTACCGTCGGGCGTGTTGGGGCGAAGGCCACACCAGAACTCTGCATTCTCCAGATCACCGGCACCGGGGAAGAGACTCCCAACCGAATAGTTCAGCGTCGCACGGCGTCGCGCGACCAATTCCTTGTTGAAGCCGTTCAGTTCAGCCATGCCACCGGCGCGGATGCGGGTACCCAGCCGCGTGATGGCTATCTTGTAGCTCTCGTCCATCACGGTCGAAACGGGCGCGCGCGCATCGTCAACGATGTTGGCGGTGATCGAGTAGCCCTTCACCGGATACACCGGCAGTTTCAGATCGAGGTCCTTGACCATCTGCGGCGACCAGGAGCCCAACGCCAGCACATAGGCATCGGCTTTCAGGGCCTCCTTGTCGGTCACCACGCTGTCGATCTTGTCGCCTTCGCGGTTGATCGACTTGACCGTCTCGTTCCAGCGGAACTTTACGCCAGCAGCTTCGGCCATCTTGGCAAGGGTTTGGGTGAAGATACGGCAGTCGCCCGTCTCGTCACCCGGAAGGCGCAGAGCGCCTACATACGGCACATCCGAGAAAGCCAATCCAGGCTCCGCACGTCGGCAACCATCGGCGTCCAACAGCTCATACGGGACACCCTCGGACTGAAGCACCGAGACGTCCTTGTGCGCGTCCTTAAGCTGCTTCTCGGTACGAAACAGTTGCAGCGTGCCTTGCTGGCGACCGTCGTACTGTATGCCGGTCTGTTTGCGCAGCAGGTCCAGTTCATCGCGGGCGTACTCGGCGAGGCGGACCATGCGGCCCTTGTTCACCGCATAGCGGGCAGGGGTGCAGTTACGCAGCATCTGTAGCGTCCAGCGGATCATCGCCGGATCAAAACGGGTATGCAGGATAAGCGGCGCGTGGCGCATCATCAGCCACTTCACTGCCTTGGTCGGAATGTTGGGAGCCGCCCACGGTGCCGAATAGCCTGGGGAAATCTGGCCAGCGTTGGCGTAGCTGGTTTCCAGCGCCGCGCCGGACAAGCGGTCGACAACGGTCACCTCGTGACCGGCCTGGTTCAAGTACCACGCTGTCGTGGTGCCGATAACGCCTGCCCCTAGAACCAGAACACGCATGTTTCACGCTCGCCTTGTGCGGCCCTATCGGCCTGACGTTGCGAAAGCTACGCGCAGATATCAGGATTTTCCTGTCTTATTGCGCAATGTTCTGTGAATATGCGAAGCCAAACGCAACATTATTCAAGCTACACGGTGGTAAATTGTGCTGACCATTGACGAGGTGGATCGCCGTATCGTCCAGAGGCTTCGGGTAGATGGTCGCATCAGCAATGCAGACCTTGCTGATTCTGTTGGACTTTCTGCCTCGGCATGCCTGCGTCGGGTTCGCCAGTTGGAGCAGCGCGGGGTTATTCGCGGATACACTGCTCTACTGGGTGCCGAGGAAGAGGAGGGGTTGGTCGCCTTCGTGCAGATTTCTTTGGAAAAACAGACCGATGAATATATGCGGCGGTTCGAGGAAGCCGTGCGCCACTATCCCGAAATCCGCGATTGCTACCTGATGGCGGGGGCGTCGGACTATGTGGTGCGCGCGGTTGCGCCGACGATGGCGGCCTATGAAGTGCTGCACAAGGACGTGCTGTCGCGTCTGCCGGGGGTGTCGCGCATCCACTCCAGTCTGGCCATCCGCAATGTGCTCAAGGCGCGATAGATCGCCAAAAACCGCCGGTGTGGGCATAAGTCTTCGTTGACCCCACGCGCGTGAGGCGGCAAACCCGCCCGATGCTTCAGAACCTTGAAACCCTGTCCCGTGAGGCCCGTTCGTGGCCGTTTGAGCAAGCCCGTAATCTTCTGGCGCACGTGCTCAAAAAACGGCTGTCGGACGCCGACCGCGCTGTTGCGCAGTCCCTGATCGATGCTGGCAAGGCGGACGAGGCTCTCAAACAGTTTGAAGGCCTTGGCCGTCCAGTCATTCTGGAGACCGGCTACGGCCCGTCGGGCCTGCCGCACATGGGTACGTTCGGCGAAGTCGCCCGCACCACCATGGTGCGCAATGCGTTCCGTGCGCTGACCGGGGACCACTGGGAAACCAAGCTGATCGCCTTCTCGGACGATATGGACGGCTTCCGCAAGGTGCCGGAAGGTATCCCGAACCCGGAGATGCTGCGCGAAGACCTGCACCTGCCGCTGACCAAGGTGCGCGACCCGTTCGGCACCCACGACAGCTTCGGTGCCCACAACAACGCGCGTCTGCGCGCCTTCCTCGACAGCTTCGGCTTCGACTACGAGTTTATGTCGTCGAGCGAGACCTATAAGTCGGGCCGTTTCGACCAGACTCTGCTGCTGATGCTCGAGCGTTACGACGCGATCATGGGCATCATGCTGCCGACGCTGGGCGAAGAGCGCCGCGCGACCTATTCGCCGTTCCTGCCGATCAGCCCGATCACCGGCCACGTTCTGCAAGTCCCGACGCTCGAGCGCAACCTCGAGAAGGGCACAATTGTGTTCGACGACCCTGCGGGCGGTCGCACCGAGGTGCCGGTCACCGGAGGCCATGTGAAGCTGCAATGGAAGCCGGACTGGGCCATGCGCTGGACCGCGCTGGACGTCGACTACGAAATGGCCGGTAAGGACCTGATCGAGTCGGTTCGCGAAAGCGGCAAGATCTGTCGTGCACTGGACGGCTCGCCGCCGGTGGGCTTCAACTACGAACTCTTCCTCGACGTCGAGGGCAAGAAGATCTCCAAGTCGAAGGGCAATGGCCTGACGATGGAAGAGTGGCTGCGCTACGGCCCGCCGGAATCGCTGAGCTGGTACATGTTCCAGTCGCCCAAGTCGGCCAAGAGCCTGCACTTCGGCGTGATCCCGCGCGCGACCGACGACTGGATGTCCTTCGTCGAGCAGTACAAGACTCAAGAGCCGAACAAGCAGATCGATAATGCGGTCTGGTCGATCCACGGCGGCAACCCGCCGGAGACGACGTCGCCGGTCAGCTTCTCGCTGATGATGAACCTTGTCGGCGTGGCGAATGCGTCGAGCAAGGAGCAGCTCTGGGCGTATTTCGCCAAGTATCTGCCGGAAGCGACGCCGGAAAACGAGCCGCTGCTCGACCGTCTGATGGACTATGCGCTGAACTACTACGAGGACTTCGTGAAGCCCACGAAGGTCTATCGCGCACCGACCGAGATAGAAAAGGCGGCTCTGCTGGACCTCGCCGGTCGTTTGAAGGCATTGCCGCAAGACACTACGGACGGCGAAGTCATCCAGAACGAAGTCTATGCTGTCGGTAAGGAGCATGGCTTCGAACCGCTACGCGCATGGTTCGGCGCTCTATACGAAGTGCTGCTAGGTGCATCGCAAGGCCCGCGCTTTGGTTCGTTCGCGGCCATCTATGGCCTGCCGCAATCGATCGAATTGATCGAGAAGGGTGCCAACGGCGAACTGGCTGCCTGATCGGTCGATCAGTTTTGAACATAAGGCCGCTTTCCCTCGGGAGAGCGGCCTTTTTTCTGCGCATGAACCAATCCTGACAGAGTTTGTCGGGGAGCCTTCAGACGGTCTGGCGCATTGTGTCTGCATCGACCAACTCGATGACAGGAGAGAGCCATGTCGAAGATTTTCAAGGCCGGTTTGGCCACCGCTTCACTGATCGCTGCACTGGGTGCAACGGCTGTCCCGATGACCGCTAACGCGCAAGCGAACGGCATCACCAACTGCGACGCCCCTGGCGGCCGTCAGCAGGCCGGTGCCGCTATTGGGGCCGTCTTGGGCGGTCTGGCCGGTAGTCAGGTTTCGCGTAATGAGCGTGCGCTGGGTGCCGTCGTTGGCGCTGGTGCGGGTGCAGCTGCTGGTTCGTATATCGGCTGTAACCAGCAACGTGCGCGCGCTGGCCAGCAAGGTGGGCAGGATATGTATCGTGCCTCGTCCAACCTGAACATCCGCTCGGGTCCGGGTACTAACTATCGCACCACGGGCCGACTGTCGGCCGGTCAGCCCTTCACGGCAATCGGTTCGCAAGGCGAGTGGGTGCAGATTGCTGGCGGTGGCTGGGTCAACGCCCGTTACGTGACCCAGTAATCAGCCACTCCTTAGTAAGCGTTTGAGCCGTCTCCATAACGGGGGCGGCTCGTTTGCTATCTGCAGCTACTGGCTGACCCAAACGATACGCGCCATCCACTGGATGTCTGCGCGCAGGAGCGTGCGCGGCGGATAGGCAGTATTCAGGGAGATGAGTTGGACATGCCGCGACGTCGTCGGCCCGAGTTCTTTGGCCAGCGTCTCGCCTGAAAGGGTTCGCACCGCGACCCTGTCGCCAGATCGCACACGCGTATCCAGCAGATCGACAATCACCTTGTCACCGGGGCGATACAACGGGTGCATGGAATCCCCGTCGATCTCCAGACTAAAGAGCCCTTCACGTAGCGAGGGGAGAGCTGTCCGTTCCCACCCCTCGGCAAGCGGCAGCCCATCGTCCGAGAAAAAGCCCATCTCGCCAGCCTTGGCCAAGCCCAACAATGGCAGGCTTTGGTCTTTGGCGTCGTCGGCCATGGCGGCAAACTCGGCCAGTGACGTGTCGCTGGCCGTGAGGACGCGCATCACGCTTTCGGTCGAGGGCCATCGCGGCCTTGGCGGGTCACCCGGACCAAAGCGTTTAGAGGGGTTGAAGCTGGTCGGGTCCAGTCCGGCGCGTCGTGCCAATGCGGAAGGAGAAATGCCTTCCCGTTTGGCGAGAGCGTCCAAGCCTTTCCAGATCTTGGCGTGGGTGAGTGGCATTTGAACTTCCCGGGGGAAGTGCAAAATAGGTTAGGACGTTAGGAATATCTACCTAGTTCGTCAGAGGTGCTGTTGATTGCGACCCGCTCCTGCCAAGCGGTGACGCCGCCCCATACCAATGCAATGATAATTCCAAGCGATGAGCAGTTCACGACTGTCGAATAGGCCGACAGCGTAGGGGCAAAATTGATCAGAACCAGAAACTGGCAGGTCATGATTAAGAGCTGCAACGCTGCGGCCCATACCGGCCACGCGCTGTCGGATTTCCAGATCAGAGCTCCGAACGTGAACAGCAGAACGACATCGAGCACCCAGATCGCGATTGTTGCGTGGATCGCAAAGCCGTATTGCACGCGTAGGAATGTAGAGAGGAGCCAGCAGAGCAGATAGACTACCGCTCCAGTGCGCTCTTTAGCGCCCCCTAAAACCAACGCAAGGACACATCCGGCCAGCATCAAGGCCGCACCAATCCATCCGGCGATCGAAGTGAACAAAAAAGCCCCCAATCGAAATACTCGATGGGGGCTTTTTCACATTTTATTCCCTAACAAATAGTGCCGCTAGGGATTTTAACGAATTTTCCGGTGTTTAACTCACTGCGCGAAGCATGCCCTTGGTCGGACGGATCGGCGTGTCGTCCCATTCCAGCGGCTTATCGACCGGACCGGCTGCATAGACACCCCAGCCCATGCGGCGGTGGTCTTTTTGCATTTCAGCGTGGCATTCGACGATGGCTTCACGCGCAGCCGACAGCGCGGCGATGGTGGCCATTGCCTTCGATTGCGAGGCGGTGCCGGCAACCGGAGAAATGGAGAGTTGGTTACGGCCGGCGATCATGGCCTGAACCATGGCTGCGGCGTGGGCGATAGCCGCATCAACCGACTGTTCGGTTGCGTACAGCTCGCTCGAGATGCTGGTGACGACTTCGGTGCGGTCCATGTGTGTTCCCCATAAAACGCCGATCTGGCGAATTATGTTTAACAACGGTTAAGCTCGTTCGTAAAGACCTTATTAACCTTTTATTAACCAACTCATCGGTCCGCCGCACTAATCTCCTGTAGAATCATCAAGTTGGAAGTGGGCAGTAAGCGTTGCAATTGGCTTGTCGTGAGCCTCTTGCCAGGCCTCGGCTGTTACATATGCGACCTTCTTGCCTGCTTTGCGGATCTCTGCGCGGGCATAAACGTCGGTCGCACGGCCGACTCGCAGATAGGCGATCGACACATTGATCGGACGTGGAAGACGCAACCTTGGATAGAGATGCGACACCTTCGCCATGGCTGCCATTTCAAGCAGAGCGGCTGTCGTTCCTCCGTGGAGGGCCGGGATGAGCGGATTGCCGATTAAATGGTCGGAGAACGGCATGACAACCGTGACCTGATCGCCGAAGACCTCGGTCTTGAGGTTCAGGAACTGGGCATAGGGCAGGTGGTCGAGCAGGGGCTTGGTCATTCGGCGTCTCCTTGGCTTTGGTCACGCAGGGACGGCTTGTGAATGATGTAGGCGGCCTGTGAAGCCGCGACCGGATCGTTAGGGTCGTCTTCGAAAGCCCATGCGCGGACGAACGCCATGGTGCGATTCAACTGATAGCACTCTGCCTCTGCCAACAAATCACGACCGGGGGCAGCGGCGCGCATGTAGTCAACGCGCATGTCGAGCGTGGCGATGGACTGAAACTGGTTTAGCGCCAGCCATACCGACATGCCGCCAACGTGGTCCAACAGGGTGCTGACCAACCCGCCTGCCAGCACTCCGGAGGCCGGATCGCCGACCAGTTCGCGACGATAAGGCACGCGCATGCGCACGCGACGATCCTCGTGGCCCAAAAACTCGAAACCCAGTGCGTGGGTGTGTGCAGAGCCCGCTGCCAACTGGGGCAGGATGGCGAGCAGTTCAGGATTAGTCATTGAAACTCCTTGGGGAGGGCGGTCCAAACTGTGGGGCCGACCGCAAGGTGTTGTCTAGCGACGCGGTTAAAGATTCACTGCGTGGAGATTTGGTTCGCCGAAGGCTTCAACTTCGGTACGCGATGCCATGGCACGGATCATCGCCATACGCAGACGCTCGGGCTTGATCGGCTTTTCGACCACGCAGATCATGCCGGCTTCGAGATAGCCGGTGACATCGTCAGGATCGGCATTGGCGGTCAGGGCGATAATTGGCACTGAAGCGCGATCATCACCCAGTGCCCGAATGGCGCGAGTGGCTTGCACCCCGTCCATGCGCGGCATCTTGATATCCATCAGGATGATGTCGAAGCGCCCGTCCTTGGCCGCTTCCAGCGCTTCGGCACCGTCTTCGGCTGTCTCGGACGTGCACCCGAACATTTCGCATAGAGCGCGGGCCACGACACGGTTGGTCGCGTTGTCGTCGGCGATCAGAACGTGCGGACGGCCCATGACGTCCAGCCCTTCAAGATGGGCTACGTTGGGTTCTTCCTCGACGGCAGCGGTCGCACGTTCAACCGAGACGTCAAAGCCATAGGTCGTGCCGCAGCCATTATTGTTCTCGGCAAAGATACGACCGCCCAGAGCGTTCAGTAGGTGCCACGCTGTGGCCGAGGCGATGTTGCCTGTTGTCGAAAGGTCGCCAAAGCACGTAGCCAGTTGTTCCACATCCAGACCCGGGCCATCGTCACGGACGCGGGCCTGAAGTTGGATGCCAGCCGCAGTCGGTTCAGCCTTCAGCCCAACCTCGATCACGCCGTTTCGCGACCAGCGCAGGGCGCTCTCGATTAAAGTGTCATAGGTTGCGCGGAAACGCGGAGGGTCGATGAGTGCCAGAAGATCGGTGTCGCCCTCATAGCTGGCCATGATCGTAACGCCGGCGCTTTCGGCGCGAGTATTCCAGTCTGCCGTGATGGAATCCATAAACTCTCGCAGCGGCGTGGGCTGCAGGTTCAGGGTAAAGTTCCCGGTTCCGATTGCGGCGAGATCGCGGGCCTGTTGCAGCAGGCTGGTGCCCTCGGCAGCTGAGTTATGGATCGCGGCGACATATTCTGGGATCTGGCGGGACTGCGGTTGGCGTTTGATGAGCTCGGCAAACGCCTGAACATTGGCCAGGGGCGGGGCCAGTGCATCGGTCAGTGTGCGAACGAACAGGGCCTTTGCTTGGGCAATGGCCTGCTGATCCAGTTGGCGCGACTCGAGTTCCTGAATCCGGGCTTCTTGTTCCGCCAGCCGTTCGGCCTGCAGCCCGTTGACGAAGTGGAACAGCTTGATCGCTGTACCCACGCCGAAATACTGGCCGCGATGGGTCACGATGAAACCGCGCATCAGGGTGGACGCGCTGGATTTGAGAATGGTCTGGGAGAAGGACGCGATGCGGACGTCGGCATCCACAATCGCCGGCTCGGTATCCATGATCAGCGACACCGGTCGCGATGAATAACGGCTCTGGCCCAAGGGGGAGGCGAGTTTCAGCAGGAAGTCTTGACGATCGATCAGACCCACGGGGCGTCCGTTGTCGACCACGGGCAGAGCCATGGTGTCCGGATGCTGGGCAAACCAGCTAAAGACCTCGGGCACGGTGGCATGAGGGCTGACTGGAGGCACACGTTCTGTGAGCGTTTCAATCGTCGGCATTAGGCCGCACTCCACTATAGGAAATGTAACATCGCTTGGAATTCTTTTCTGAACGGTTAAGCTGTTGGTTGTGCGGACGTTCACACCTGTGAAGCCGTAGAAATGCTGCTTTTTTGCAGCACAGGGGCGTTGGCGCTATAAGCGCCGCTTCTTACCGAGCTTTCGTACTCTTTCTGGATGCGCGCGGCCCTTTGGCCGACCGCAGGTTTCTCATGAACGCTTTCCAATCCTCGTCGCCTTCCCAAGCTGCCCTCGTCCTCTTTTCGGGAGGGCAGGACAGCGCCACCTGTCTGGCCTGGGCGTTGGCTAAATATAGCCGAGTCGAGACCATAGGATTTGATTACGGTCAAAGACATGCTGTTGAAATGTCTGCGCGTTTGTCGGTTCGTGAAGAGATGAAGCGGGTGCTTCCTCAATACGCAGAACGCCTCGGCGACGACCATGTGGTCGATTTGACGGGTTATGGACGTATTGCGGAAAGCAGCCTGACCAGCGAGGTCGCCATCGAGATGGACGCCCGCGGGCTTCCCGCGACCTTCGTGCCGGGGCGTAACCTGATCTTTTTGACGACGGCGGCAGCCCTGTCAGACCGTCGGGGTCTGGGCGTACTGGTGACCGGCGTGTGTGAGACGGATTACTCCGGCTATCCGGACTGCCGTCAGGCAACTATCGACGCCATGTCGCACGCCCTGACGCTGGGTCTGGATCGTCCGGTGCCGATTGAAACCCCGCTGATGTACCTGACCAAGGCGCAGACGTGGGAGTTGGCAAACGAGATCGGCGGCGAGCCCCTGGTGGACGCTATTATCGAAGCCTCGCACACCTGCTATGCCGGTGATCGCGAGCACCGCCACGACTGGGGCTATGGCTGTGGCACATGCGCGGCGTGCGAGCTGCGCGAAGCGGGCTATCGCCAGTGGAAGGAAGGCTGATGACCTATTCGGTCAAGGAATGCTTCCTGACGGTTCAGGGCGAGGCGGGGCAGGCAGGGCGCGTCTCGGTCTTCCTTCGTTTTGCGGGCTGCAATCTGTGGAGCGGGCTGGAGCGTGATCGCGAAACCGCCGTCTGCACCTTCTGCGATACGGATTTTGTCGGCACCAACGGTGATGGCGGCGGCAAGTTCAAGACTGCGGACCTGCTGGCCGATCATGTGAACAGCTTCTGGACCGGCCGCGAGGGCGATCCGAAGTTGGTTGTCTGCACGGGGGGCGAGCCTCTGCTGCAGCTGGATGCACTGCTGATCGACGCCCTGCATGCGCGAGGCTTCGAGATTGCCATCGAGAGCAATGGCACCATCAAAGCCCCTGACGGCATCGACTGGATCTGCATCAGTCCCAAGGCCGATGCCGAAGTCATCCAAACCTCGGGGCAAGAGCTGAAGCTGGTCTACCCGCAAGAACAGGCCATGCCCGAACGTTTCGATTACATGGATTTCGAGCGCTTCTGGCTGCAACCGATGGATGGCCCGGATCAGGCCGCCAATACCCAAGCGGCCATGGACTACTGCCTGAAACACCCGCAGTGGCGTCTCAGTATCCAGACCCACAAATACATCGGGGTCAGATAAGCCGTCTGCCGAGTTGATTTGCCGTCGACACCGTCAGGTCAGCATTCCTGACCACGGCGCTGACGGCGTTCGCAGCGGCGCTCTTCCTTTTTGCGCTTGGCGCGAAGTTCTTCGTCCGACGTGGTGACGGCATCTACACCCGCACCGATGACTGCACCCGTGGCCTTGGCGGTGCCGCCGACAACGGCAGCGCCCGCGCCCACTACGGCTCCGGCCACGCATCCGCTGAGGCCGAGGGTCAAAACCATTACTGCGCCGATAGTGGCGATAGAGGTTGATCGGCGGTGGTGAGCATTCATGGGATTGTGTGCCATTATCGAAACCGGCAAAGCGGCTTCAGTCGGGGGAGTGATGATCCACATAGTACCGTTTGAAGCGGACCTACATAAGGCGGTACTTTCCGACATCTGGTTACGCGCCTCGATGCAAGCGCATCCCTTTATCGGCGAGGCGACGTTGCGCGAGCAGCAGCCGCTGATGGAGGATGTCTATCTGCCCATGGCGACGACCCGCGTGGCTGTGAAAGATGGCCGGATTGCCGGTTTCGCCAGCCTTCTGAAAGACCACATCGCCGCCCTGTTCGTTGATCCGACGGCACAGGGTCAGGGGATCGGGCGCGAACTGCTGGACCACGCGGCGCGGGGGCGGGAGCAACTGTCTCTGGAAGTCTACCTCCATAATCGAAAAGCCGTGGAGTTTTACGAACGCTATGGCTTTGTCATCGAGAGCCGGCGCGAGGTCGATGATCAGGGGCAGCCGTTCCCGAACGCCCGCATGATTTGGCGCAGGCCATGAAAAAGGGCGCTGGAGTGATCCAGCGCCCTTTCGCTTTCGGGGAATCAAACGGCCTTACAGGCTGTCGACCATCACCAGTTCGGCATCTTCCTTGGCGGTGATGGTGATCACCGGCTCGTCGATGATACCAGCGCCGTCGCGGGCGTTCAGCGTGGTGCCGTTGACGTCGACCTGACCGACAGCCGGAACCAGATAGGCGCGGCGACCGGATTTCAGGTCATAGGTCAGGCTCTCACCCGCCTTCAGCGTCGCGGCCAAAATTTGGGCGTCGGCGTTGATGTTCAGCGAGCCGTCGTTGGTGTCGCCCGAAGCCACAACCGTGAACTTGCCCGAGCGGTCCGACTTCGGAAACTCGCGCTGACCCCACGAAGGTTCTGCACCCGGACGATCGGTTTCGATCCAGATCTGGAACAGGGTCGTCAGCTCGTTTTCCATATTGTACTCGGCGTGACGTACACCGGTACCGGCGCTCATGACCTGCACATCGCCAGCGCCCGTGCGGCCCTGGTTGCCCATGGAGTCCTGGTGGGTGATCGCCCCCGTGCGGACATAGGTGATGATTTCCATGTCGGCGTGCGGGTGGGGCGGAAAGCCCGACTTCGCACCGATCTCGTCATCGTTCCAGACGCGCAGACGGCCCCAGCCCATACGATTGGGATCGTAATAGTTGGCGAACGAGAAGTGGTGCTTGGCATTCAGCCAGCCGTGGTTGGCGCCACCGAGGGTATTGAAAGGACGGACATCGATCATAGTGATCTCCCCAACGCTTAAAGTGTGCAGCCCGTTGCTGCTTCGTTGAGAGCTATATAAGGAACAGTTACTGTTACGAATAGGGGTGTAATGATCACGGATTGTTACGTGCTGCTCCTTTCTAACGTAGCGGTGGAGAATTGGCGAGCAGTTCGGTTCTTCGGCACCGTCACATGGTCTGGCGGTAGATCACGATCGGATGCATGCCTTGACGACAATTAAGTATTGTCGTTCTCTGTGGGGCTTTCATCGGGAGCGCATACTTTGATCAATGGCTTGATGTTTGCGGGCGCGCTTCTGGCGATGGAGCCGGAACTTCAATGGGTATCGCTATTGAAGGTGTACGGCGACGAGGTTACGCAGGATGTATGGGCGGATAACGAACGGCTGCTTCTCAAGCTGATTGGCCACCACCTTTGGATCGAGGAAAGCGTTCTGGACCGACGTCCCATTCAGGGATGTATGACATCCCATCAAAGAGGATGGGTCAGCCTTCCGGTCTGTGTCGGTGCCCGTCTAGAGGAAATGGAGGCACCGGAAGGAACAGTGTCTCTGACCATCGCCCCGTCACATGACAACGCCTCGGTGGAATGGACCTGTACCGGGACGGGTCGAGCCGGATTCGATGGATCGCGGCAGGTCGCCACTTTTAACCGAGCCGCCCTTGATAACCCTTCGATAGAAGACGTTCAGCGGGCCGCGCAGTGTTTACTGGCAGCAAGCAGAAACGGAGAGTGATGATGGCCGGATTTGTCACGAATTGGGGAAGGGTGATCAGCCCAGTCGCCGTTGGCAGCGCCCTTTTAGCGGCTACCGCCGTTCAGGCTTCGATACCGCCCACCTATAACATCATGTTCATCGGCGATGCGCGCGAGGCACGCGCAATCGGCGCTGCCGTCAGCGCCTATATGATCCAGCACGACGCCTATTTCGATCAACCTCTGGAGATGTCGCGATCGTCTGTGGCGGGGTGTATGGAGACCGACACTTACGCCGCCTGCATTGCCGAGGCGTTGAGCGCCCCCGCGCATTCATCGGTTCATGCCCCGGTGGTGGTCTGGGCGAGAGTGGATGGTGACAGCTTGATCTGGAGCTGTGCGGGTCGACTTGGCGAGGCTTCAGCCACGCTTGACGTATCTTTCAACCCGCAGAAGGCCTTGTTCGGTTCGGGTGAAGAGCAGAGCGCCGAACTTCGCAAGGCCGTTGCCTGTATCAAGGATGCGGGCCGGTCGGGCTAGCCTCCGAACATTCTAAGCGTATAGCGGCTATCGCGACTGGACATATGGGATCGGACACTTAGCGAATAGGTGCCGGTCCGAGGCATCGTGTGCCGCAGGCCTTGAACATTCAGATAGACCTCAGCGTCCACACTTCGTGCCAGAACGCTGCCTTTACAGGCGTCATCGGAAAAGATCGTTAGCGTTGGGCCCAACATTTCCAAGGTAAACCGCGCCAACTCGCCTTGGGTGGCGGCAAATTGGTAGCAATCGAAAAGGGCACCCTCTGATGTCTGACGGTCGTCGGCTATCAGTTCGCCGTGATAATAGGAGCCGGGCGCAATTCGAACGCTTCTATCATCGTTGCTCGTTAGACGAAGACTGTAACGACCAGTCTCAATATTGCGAAGTCCGATACTATAGATCGCAACAGCGACTTTTATCGGGGTCTCCGCATGGAAGGTTAGAAAGGAGATTTTTTGGCCACCTTGACCTTCCACGCCATCAGAAAAGCTTTTGCAGTCCGGAGCGGCTGTATCATCTCCGGGAATGACAATCAGTTTGGGGTTAAGGGTGGTTTCACCTTGAACATCAATCGCATAGTTGGTTCCTGCGCGCAGGCTGATTGTGTAGCAATCGACCGGCATGCGAAGGTTTGGATCGACGTCGCTTGCTGTCAACTCCCCGTGATGCAGACGGCCCACGGTCAGTGTTTCCTGGGATATCGCGGGCGATGCCAGAAACAGGGATACACATAGGACTGATAGGGGCTTTTTCACCGTACTATCCTTAGTGAATGGCGCGCGTTTGGAACATCAGCGCGCAGCTTAACACTCATTTGAATAACGGTAATCTGTAAAATGGTCGATGGCGCAGGATGCCGACACCTGAGGTGTCAGTCTTCAAGCGGTATCCCGTGCGCTTGGCAGTACATATGCCGCGCGTTTCGCGCCGAGTTACCCATTTTAACCTGCTCGACGGTCCAGGCGTCGAGGTCGCGGCCATCGGGATGACGTAGATCGACGCCCGCGCGTCGCAGTCGGCTCAGTAGGACTGAAGCACCGTAGTTAGCCGCTGAAATCCAGCCCAACATGTCACTGATGTCATCGGGTGAGAGCCCGTCCTTGTCAGGATTGTAGGCGTCGGAATCCAGAGCGTCGCCAAGCTGCTGAAGAACATCTGTGATGTTGACGGCCATTGGTACGCTCTTGGGTTGGTGTGGAAGTCTGAATGAGTTCACGCAACAACTTTAAACCAATACTGACGCCCTTACGGCTCCTTAGCCCACCTGCGCCCGATGCCGCAACTTGGCATCCGCCAGCACAATCGCTGCCATCGCTTCAACGACCGGAACGCCGCGCAGGGCGACGCAGGGGTCGTGGCGGCCCTTGGTGCGTAGGTCCACTTCGGCACCATCGCGATTGATGGTCTGGCGGTGGGTGAGGATCGAGGAGGTGGGTTTGAAGGCCACGCGAGCGGTGACGGGCTGGCCCGTCGAGATGCCGCCGAGGATGCCGCCCGCCTTGTTCGACAGGAAGACAGGCTCGCCATCGGGGCCGATACGCATTTCGTCGGCGTTTTCCTCACCTGACAGCATGGCGGCCTCGAAGCCCGCGCCGATTTCCACGCCCTTGACGGCGTTGATGGTCATCAGGCCCGATGCCAGTTCGCTATCCAGTTTCGCATAGAGCGGTGCGCCCCATCCGGCAGGCACGCCGGTGACTTCCAGCGCCACGACCGCGCCGATGCTGGAGCCTGCCTTGCGCACGGTATCCAGATAGGCTTCCCATTCCGGCACCACTTCATTGGATGCCGCGAACAGGGCGTTGTCATAGACGGCGCTGAAGTCGATCAGCTCGTCGGGGATGCGGTGCGGACCCAGTTGGACCACGCCAGCGCGGATCTGGATGCTATCGCCCAGCACCTTGCGCGCCACGGCTCCGGCGGCCACGCGGCTAGCGGTTTCGCGGGCGCTGGAGCGACCGCCGCCGCGATAGTCGCGCACGCCGTATTTGGCCTGATAGGTGAAGTCGGCATGACCGGGGCGGAAGGCGTGGGCGATCTCGCCATAGTCCTTGGAGCGCTGGTCGGTGTTTTCGATCATCAGGCTGATCGGCGTGCCGGTGGTGACGGGGCCGTTGCCGTCGTCGAACACGCCGGACAGGATTTTCACCGCGTCGGCCTCTTGGCGCTGGGTAACAAAGCGGCTGCCGCCCGGTTTGCGCTGGTCGAGGAAGGGCTGGATGTCCGCTTCGGTCAGCGGGATCAGGGGCGGGCAGCCATCAACGACGACGCCAATGGCCGGCCCGTGGCTTTCGCCCCAGGTGGTGATGCGGAACAGGTGACCGAAGCTGTTATGTGACATGGGTACGGGGATTAGGCCGCGCTGGCCTGTGTCGTCCAGTGCTGAGTGAACTGCTGGCGCATATGCTGAGCGTCGCTCAGGTGCTCGTCGCGGGCTTCGAGCGTGATGAACAGGTCGCCCGCAGGGTGTGAGCCACGGGCGGGCAAACCCTTGCCGGGGAAGGAAAGCTGCACCGGCTCTTGCATGTCTGGCACCAGCCAAGCGGTTTGCGGGCCGACAGGGGTATCCATCTCGATACGGCCACCGTCACGCAAGTAATGGGCCGGTACGCGCTTGTGCACGAAGAGATCGGACCCGAACACTTCGATGCCGAACTGGGGGCGGATGCGGACAGGGATGGTGGCGATATTCTTGAGCCGCAGACGGTCACCGTGGCGAAGACCCGCAGGAATGCGTAGGCGATACAAGCGTTCTTCGATCCATACCTCTGCGGTGCCGCCAGTAATGGCCTGAAGCGGGGTAATGACCGCCACCGGAGCGGGGCGCACGACGTGCAGATTGCGCGTGGGTGCACCGAGGGCGGGGCGGGGAAGCGGCTGGTTTTGCAGTAGGTGGTAGGCTTCGACCACATAGCGGAACAGCACCACGTCGCCATTGGGCGAGTCGGGGTGAACCGCCTTCGCCACGCGCCGGAAAGCGGTCGACAAATCCGCAGCCGATGTGGGCCCTGTAAGGCCTAAAATCTGGCGGGCCTCGAAAATTGTTAGCCGTCTTTGCTCCATGACAAAGACTGTTGCGGCAATATGGTCAAAGGGTCGTTAACCGTAACGACGCCGTTGGCGGACTTGGGTCCGACAGGCGAGAGAGTTATAACGCACGCCATGAGTCACGCAGCCATTCCACCCAGCCCGTCCCGCGCCGATTATGAGGCGCAACTGGTCCGTAACTCGGATGACAGCATCTTTGACGCTGCAGACCCGATGGCTGTCTTCGCGGACTGGCTGAAAGAGGCTGGCACGACCGAACTGAACGATCCCAACGCCATGACCTTGGCGACTGTGGATTCCCACGGCATGCCCGACGCCCGCATCGTCCTGTTGAAGGACATCGATGCACGCGGCTTTACCTTCTATTCCAATCTGGAAAGTGCCAAGGGGCAGGAACTGGCGGACCATCCGCAGGCCGCGCTGGTGTTCCACTGGAAGTCGCTTCGCCGTCAGGTGAGGGTGCGTGGGGTCATCGAGCCTGTAACCGCCGAAGAGGCGGACGCCTATTTCGCCAGCCGTGCGCGTGAAAGCCGCATCGGCGCATGGGCTTCGTCACAGTCCCGCATGCTGGAAAGCCGCGACGTGCTGGAACAGCGCGTGGCAGAGGAGACCGCCCGCTTCGAGGGCAAGGATGTACCGCGTCCGCCGCACTGGTCCGGTTGGCGACTGGTACCCGTGTGCATCGAGTTCTGGCGCGACCGACAGTTCAGACTGCACGACCGTATGCGGTTCGTCCGCCACAACGGGCAATGGGACGTTGAGCGGCTCTATCCGTAAATCAGGTGCCGTAGCGCGCCCAGAAGGTTTCGACCGCATCCTCGGCGATAGCGCGGGCAGTGCGTGACTGAACCGGATCCTTGTCTGTCGCCAACGGCAGCAGCAAGACTGGATACTCGACCATGCCCAGAAGTTGGCTCACCGCCCAACTGGGTTTTTCCAGCTTCAGCAGACCATCCGACGCCATCGCATCGAGCAGGGTGATCAGTTTGTGCGCGATATCTCCGCGTCCCTGATCAAAGAAGTTTGCCGCCTTGGCGCTAAAACGGGGTCGTTCTGCAACCACCAGCCGGAACATCTTGCGCACGAAGCCGTCGGACAGAAACTCGATATAGCGCGTCAAATATTCGACCAACGAGGATCGCGTGGGGCCGGTGGCCTCGGCGACCGACAGGATTCGGTCATAGAACTCGTTCGCGGCTGTATCGATAACGGCCTCGAACAGATCGGATTTACTGGCAAAGAAGCTGTACAGGGTCGCGGTCGAGACACCTGCAGCCCGCGCGATCGGCTCGATGCGCGCGGCTGCGTACCCTTCGGCCACAAACCGCAGGCGGGCCTCTCGGATGATCGTCTGGACCCGGGGGTCCTGGGGGGTGTTCATGAAGGTCCAATGGGCTGATGAGCTTTCATCTGTGCCGACATTGGACCAGCTTTGCTATTGACGCAACATAACAATGTTATGGAAAGCGCGAATATTGTCCCGCTTTGTCAAGATGACCGGTTATCGGACATACGGCTCAAGTAACGGGTGTAAAAGCACTGGTGCTACCAGACGTAGTACGTCGTTGCGATCTACCAGTCGAACAGCGGCAGTAGCATCGGCAACAATAAAGTCTGCGTGGACACGCGACGGCTCTGTAAAGGCCTCGTGACCGGGGCGTACAGTCAGCAAATATTGGTTCACAACAGAGTCCGCTGTGCGCCCGCGCTCGATCTGATCACGCAACAAACGACGGATGAAGCGAATGTCCGCAGGCGTATCCACGAACACCTTCACATCAAACAGCGCGGCCAACTGGGCGTTGCACAGAAGGTGAGTACCTTCGATGATCACAACATCGGCGGCGGGGACGTGTTCGCCGCCCGGCTCCCGCCCGTGGGTGATGAAGGAATAGATCGGAGCCGTAATCGCCTTACCGGCCTTGAGCGACGTAAGGTCGCGGATCAGTAGATCGTGATCGCGCGCGTCGACATGGTCGAAGTCGTGGGTCGCCGGATCGAAGCCGGGCACCGAAGCCGCATCGCGGTAATAGGAATCCTCGCGCAGGAGCGCGGCAACGCCTTCGGGAAGGGCTGAAATCAGGGCTTCTGCAAGCGTGGACTTGCCCGAGCCCGAGCCGCCGGTAATGGCAATAAGAATGGTCATAGGCCGGTTTCATTCACCGTTGCGGCCCGCGAAGCAAGACGACGAACGGCGAAAAATCCCTTTGAAGCCCCAATCCTGACGTTAGGTCACGTTGCATGGCCTTGGCTTAATGGCTTAGCGTCGCTGATAGCGCCGGTCGAAGAACAACAAGAGCGCAATACAGGGTCATATTTAAAGAGGAAACGCTTGATGCTGGGATTGATGCAGGACTGGCCGCTGACGGTAGATCGTATTCTCGATCATGCGCGCGAGTGGCATCCGCGATCAGAGGTGGTGACGCGCTCCGTCGAGGGGCCAATCACACGCGTGACCTATGCCGACTTGCACCAGCGCGCGAAGAAGGTGTCCAACGTCCTGAAGGCCTGGGGGATCAACGCCGGCGATCGCGTGGCGACCCTGTGCTGGAACACCGACCGCCACGTCGAGGCATGGTACGGCATTATGGGTATCGGGGCGGTGTGTCACACCCTGAACCCGCGCCTGTTCGCCGAGCAGCTGGTCTACATCATCAATCACGCCGAGGACCGCGTGATAATGACGGACCTGACGTTTGTGCCATTGCTGGAAGCCATCCTGCCGCACATTCCCAAGGTCGAACGCTTTGTCATCATGACCGACAAGGCGCACATGCCCCAGACC
Organism: Brevundimonas pishanensis; assembly: GCF_022750635.1. GTDB lineage: Bacteria > Pseudomonadota > Alphaproteobacteria > Caulobacterales > Caulobacteraceae > Brevundimonas > Brevundimonas pishanensis. The sequence goes on from NZ_JAJKBG010000002.1 coordinate 88,059, forward strand.
AAGCTGCCGAACTGCGAGGCGTATGAAGACCTGATCGATCAGGCTTCGGCCGATGTTGTCTGGGGTGGCTTCGACGAGAACACTGCCTGCGGCCTTTGCTATACGTCTGGCACGACGGGCAATCCCAAGGGTGTACTCTACTCGCACCGCTCCAACTTCCTGCACACACTCATGACCATGCAGGCCTCGGTGCTGGGAGCCACGCCGGACGATGTGATCCTGCCGGTCGTGCCGATGTTCCACGCCAATGCGTGGGGGATCGCCTTTGCCGCACCTGCTACGGGGACCAAGCTGGTCATGCCCGGTGCCAAGATGGACGGTGCCTCCATCTACGAGTTGTTGGAAACCGAGGGCGTGACTTTCTCGGCCGCCGTCCCGACGGTCTGGCAAGGGTTGCTGCAGTATATGCGCGAGACGGGCTCGCGCCTGTCGACGGTGAAGCGGGTGCTGATCGGTGGTGCTGCGGTGCCTGAAATGCTGATCCGCGCCTTCGAGGACGAATACGGCGTGGAGGTGGTTCAGGGCTGGGGCATGACCGAGACGTCTCCGGTCGGCACCATCTCCAACCTGCGTCCTGAAATGCGCGGCTGGACCAAGGACGACCAGATCCGCCAGCGCGTTAAACAGGGCATTCCGCCGTTGGGTGTCTCGCTCAAACTCGAGAACGACGAAGGTGAGGAACTGCCGCATGACGGCGAGACCTTCGGTCGCCTGCTGATCAAGGGACCGACCGTGGCCAAGGCCTATTTCAAAGGTGACGGGCCTATCGTCGACGCCGAGGGTTGGTTCGATACCGGAGACGTGGCCACCATTGACGATCACGGCTTCATGCAGATCACCGATCGCGCCAAGGATGTGATCAAGTCCGGCGGGGAGTGGATCAGCTCCATCGAAATCGAAAACCTGGCGGTGGGTCATCCCAAGGTGGAACTGGCGGCCGTCATCGGTGCGGCTCACCCCAAATGGGACGAGCGTCCGCTATTGATCGTGAAGCTGAAAGAGGGCGAGGCGCTGGACAAGCAGGAGCATCTCGACTTCCTGCAAGGCAAAATCGCCAAATGGTGGATGCCTGACGATGTTGTCGCGGTGGAAGAGATTCCGCTTGGCGCAACGGGCAAGATCGACAAGAAGCTGTTGCGTGAACGAATGAAGGATTATCGCCTTCCTTCAATCGGCTAGCGGATTCGAGAGGTCCTGATCCATGTCCCGAAACAAATCCCTGGTTGGTCTTTCTCGACTGCTTCTGTTGGTCACCCTTCTGACGCCGCTGATGGTGTTGGGGGCTGTGCTGGCGACGCGGACGGGTTTGATCAGCCTTGTGACGGGGTATGGCACCTTGGGCCTCAAAGTCGCGCCGGTACTGGCGTGGGTCGGGGCAGGGGCGGGCATCGTCTCGCTTCTGCTGCTGATCAAGAACCGGTCTTTGTGGCTCTATGGCGTTTTGTCAGTAGTCATCGCCGCCGTCTCGCTGGGAGCGGTGCAATACCAGTTGGCGCGTTTCGGGCCTTCGCCCCGCGACGTGACGTCCAATGTGGAGGATTCTCCGGCCTTTGGCCGTGCGCTACTGTCCGAGCGCCGCGCTGCGGGCGTTCGTCCAACGGTCGCCGCGGACTGTGATGGCCTTGAGGCTATCGACAGCCAGTTGGCACCCGATGTTGCCGCCTGGGCCCTGAAGCAGTCGGGCGTGACGGTCATGGGGATGTCTCCGTTCCGCGTCGATGGATGGAAAGAGGGTATGTGGTTCGGCATTCAGCACGACGTCACTGTGCGCATCCGTCCGGGACGCACGGATGTGCGCGTCGCGGCCCGCGACGGTCTGCCGATCGGTCCTCAGGCCTGTGATCTGGCCAAGCGCATCATCAGCGAGATGAATGCCCTGCGTTAAACGCTATGAAATAAGGTGCCAGTGCCCCGAAAGGCTGTACTCGTCGTCGGTGGTCACCCGACCATCCCGCGCCAGTTTAATCAGGTGTGACAGTACCGACAGGCTGGCGGCGGGCCATAGGGTCTGGCTGACGACGGCATAAAGCACGGGGACCATCTGGGCGATGGTGGTGTCACCTGCTTCGAGCCGCTCCAGCACCTGCGCTTCCCGGCCCGTGCGGTGGGCATGATACCCTTTCAAAAAGGGCTCGACGTCTGTGATGGGAGCACCGTGCGTGGGCCAGATCACATCAAAGCCACGCGCCATCACTGCCTCAAGACTAGCCATGTAGTCCGACATGTCGCCATCGGGGGGAGCGACGATTGTGGTGGACCAGCCCATGATGTGGTCGCCACTGAACAAGCCGTTCTCCTCGCGCAGCACAAAGGCCAGATGATTGGAAGCATGGCCGGGCGTCGCCATGACCTCAATCGTCCAGCCGTCGCCCTCGATGACTTCACCGCCGGAAATGATGACATCGGGCTGGAAGTCTTCATCGTCGTGTTCATCCAGACGAACCGCCTCTAATCCATCACGCATCGGAGGTTGTGCGGCGTAGATGGGAACTCCGCCGCATGCAGCCGCCAGGGCCTTGCTGAGCGGGGCATGATCAGAGTGGGTGTGGGTCACCAGAATATGGCTGACCGTACGATCTCCAATGGCGGCCAACAGCGCAGACAGATGCGCTTCATCTGCGGGGCCGGGGTCGATAACCGCAACCGCTCCTCCGGCACCCACGATATAGGTCCCTGTGCCGGTGAAGGTGAAAGGTCCGGGGTTGTTCGCGATCACCCGTTCCACCCGCGCCGATACGCGATCGTTGCGGCCGTAACTGAAATCGAATGACTTGATGAACTGCATGGTTTGTCCGGTCGAGAGGCGGTCCGGGTTTGATACGCCCATGGGGCTGGCCTGCCTATAGACAGCCTTGTTTCCTTAAGCTGACCAAGGCTCCGCAATCGGTCCGGTCAAAGGAGAACAGCTGAGTCGCGCAAGTTCTGTGTCTTCAGCTCGACAGTGTCTAAAGTCGCAAACCTGATTCGACGAACCCGGATAGTTAATTCGAATACTGTCAAGTTTGAAGAAGGTGCCCTCGGGGTAGCATTCCATGAGCTTCAACCGGTGCAGCAGCGCTGCCGGAGACGTGTGGGAAGCAACTGAAAATGTTCGAAAAACTGCATCATTGTGGCGTAATGCAAATGCCCCATCGACTGCGGACTGCTTGGAAAAGCCTGTGAATACTTAACGAAAAAGATCTCAGGCTTTGCCGTAATATGACTGTGATCCAAATGTGACGTAATTACCGCGATGTAGCCATATTTGGCCTAATTCCGTTACGGGCCGTTGACGACGTTTTGTGGATAGGGACGTATCGGCGTTCCACGGAGGAGGACTCAATATGTCGAATTTTAACGGGCGTAAGTGGTTGCTCGCCAGCAGCGTGCTGGCTGGAGCCGCCCTTGCCGGTGTGGGAACGGTTGCGCACGCGCAGTCGAGCCAAGAAGAAGTCGCTCAAGTCAGCGACATCGTCGTCACCGGTTCGCGTATCTCGCGTCAGGACTACAAGTCGGCCAGCCCGATTGTGACCGTCGACGCAGAAGACATTCAAGCGACGGGTTCGGTCACGATCGACTCGCTGATGAACGACCTGCCGCAATTTACGCCGTCGATCTCGTCGACGTCGAACAACCCGTCGAACGGCGGTCAGGCTAACCTCGACCTGCGCAGCCTGGGTTCCAAGCGTACGCTGGTGCTGGTGAACGGTCGCCGTCTGGTTCCGTCGAACGGCGACGGTTCGGCTGATGTCAACTTGATCCCGTCGGCTCTGGTTCGCAGCGTTGAAACCATCTCGGGCGGTGCTTCGGCTGCCTATGGTTCGGACGCTGTTGCCGGTGTTGCCAACTTCATCCTGAACGACCGCTTCTCGGGCGTGCAGATCGACGCCCAATACGGCCAGACCGACCGTGAAGATGGCGTGACCCAAAGCTACACCATGACCGTCGGCGGCAACTTTGCCGATGACAAAGGTAATGCTGTATTCTCGGTCAACCGTTCGACCCGCGACCTGATCTTCAACGCTGCACGCGATTTCTCGTCGATCTCGGGTGCTTCGGGCACCTCGCCGATGGGCTCGGTTGTGTTCGACAGCGCCAACCTGCCGTCGGCCGCTCTGGTTCGTGGTTACTTCAACGATCCGGCTCTGGCCCTGACCGGCGCCTTCGGCTTTAACAACGACGGCACCGTCTTCAGCCACGCCAAGGCCCTGAACTTCAAGAGCCCGGGCGGCATCGAGTATGATGGCTTCTATGAGCCGGGTTCGAACTATCTGTTCAACACCGGTGCTCTGAACTACCTGTCGCTCCCGATGGAGCGCTGGAACGTTTATTCGGCCGGCCGTTACACCGTCAGCGAGAACCTCGAGTTCTATGGCGAAGCCCTGTTCAACCAGTACGAAGCTTCGCAAGAACTGGCTGCAACCCCGGCCGCATCGTCGACCGGCTTCCGCGCTCCGGCAACGAACCCGTTCATCCCGACGGACCTGAAGAACTTCCTCAACAGCCGTCCGAACCCGCTGTCGTCGTTCCAGCTGAACAAGCGCTTCACCGACCTCGGTGGCCGTCATGCTTCGTATGACTATAGCGTTTACCAGCTGACCGGCGGCATCCGCGGTACCCTGCCGAACACCGACTGGACCTATGACCTGTACGCCCAGTACGGTCGCGTCAGCAACGCTGAAACCCAAACCGGCAACGTGTCGCGTTCGGCTGTTCAGACCCTGCTGGACGCACCTGACGGCGGTGCCAGCATCTGTGAGGGCGGCTTCAACCCGTTCGGCGTACAGCCGGTGTCGGCTGACTGCTTGAGCTACATCGGTCGTACCTCGCGCACGGCAACCGAAATCGAACAAACCGTTGTTGAAGGTACCCTGCAAGGTAAGGCCTTCGACATGCCGGCTGGTGAAGCCCGTCTGGCTGTCGGCGTTCAATACCGCGAAAACAGCTACGACTTCGCTTCGGATCCGTCGTTGGCCCGCATCAACCCGATCACCCCGCACCTGGGCGCAAATGGCCTGCCGGACGGTGGTAACATCGGTGGGGTGGAAATCGCCGGCTTCAACGCCGCTGACTCGCTGAACGGTTCGGTTCGCAGTATCGACCTCTTCGGCGAACTGCTGCTGCCGCTGCTGGCTGACAAGCCGCTCGTCAAGCAGCTGGACCTGACCCTGGGCTGGCGCTACGCCGACTACAGCTCGATCGGTGGCACCACGGCCTACCGTGCTGACATCGACTGGGAAGTGGTTGACGGCTTCCGCGTTCGCGGTGGCTTCAACCGCGCTGTTCGCGCTCCGTCGATCGGTGAACTGTTCTCGCCGGCAGGCGTAGGCTTCCCGGCCATCGGTAACGCTAACGCGACGGCTCCGGGCGGCGACCCGTGCGACGTCCGCGGCTTCTTCCGCCGCGGTGCAGACGCCGCTCAGGTTCGCTCGCTGTGTATCGCTCAAGGCCTGTCGGCTTCGGTCGTAGATAGCTACGAGTTCTCGAACAACCAGGCTAACGGTTGGTCGGGCGGTAACCCGGACCTGCAAGAAGAAACTGCTGACACCTTCTCGGTCGGCCTGGTTTGGCAGTCGCAATGGCAATCGCCGTGGCTGTCGCGCTTCTCGGCTTCGGTGGACTACTACAGCATCGAAATCGAAGACGTGATCTCGTCCATCGCCATCTCGGACGCTCTGCTGGGCTGCTTCAACGGCACCGGTGAGAACCCGAACTACGACGCTAACAACAGCTACTGCCAGCTGTTCAGCCGTGATCCGCTGAACGGTTCGATCGTCAACGCGATCGAAAACCTGGACAACCTGGGTGTTCTGAAGACTTCGGGCGTCGACCTGCAAGTCGACTGGGGCGTCCAACTGGCTGACATCGGTGCACCGGACTGGGGCATGATCAATGTCAACGCCGTCGTGGGTTGGTTGGGTACCCGTGAAGACTCGGTCGTCGCCGGTGGCGTTCTGACCGATCGTAAGGGCACCATCTCGGACAGCTTCGGCAACACCTTCCCGGAATGGAAGTCGCTGGTTTCGGCGAACTGGAAGCAAGGTCCGTTCGGCGTAACCGCTCGCTGGCGCCGTGTTGGTGAGATGACCGTTTACGGTTCGGACGAAGTTCTGGATGCAACCCACTACTTCGACCTGACCGGCAGCTGGGACATCAACGACACCGTCTCGCTGCGTGGCGGTATCAACAACCTGACCGACCAAGAGCCGCGCACCTGGGATCCGGGTGTTCAGGCCAACACCGACCCGTCGACCTACGACATCCTGGGTCGTCGTTACTTCGTCGGTCTGACGGCCAAGTTCTAATCCACGAAGGGGAGGCGGTTCGCCGCCTCCCTGACGGATCAGGCTTTTTAGGGCGGTGGTCTTCGGATCGCCGCCCTATTGGTTTGAGCGCGTATAGCGAGCGCAAAAAAGCCGCCCGTTTGGGCGGCTTTCTCGTATCAGGGTCGCAACCTAGTAGTTGAGGATCGGTGCCAGCCAGCGCTCGGCCGTCGCGACATCCCAGCCCTTACGGGCCGCATAGTCCTCGACCTGATCTCGATCGATCTTGCCGACGCCGAAATAGTGGCTCTCTTCATGACCGAAATAGAGGCCGCTGACCGAGGCAGGCGGGTTCATCGCATAGCTTTCGGTCAGTTCCATTCCGGCTTGAGATTCAGCGTCCAGAAGGCGGAAAAGCGTGGCTTTTTCGGTGTGATCTGGCTGGCAAGGATAGCCGGGGGCAGGGCGGATGCCCTTGTACTTTTCTTCGATCAGGTCCTGAACAGACAAGTCTTCATCGGCGGCATAGCCCCATAGCTTGGTACGGACTTCCTTGTGCAGGCGCTCGGCAAATGCCTCGGCCAGACGGTCGGCCAGTGCCGTGGCCATGATGGCCGAATAGTCGTCACCTGCCGCCTTGAATTCGGCGGCCTTGGCCAGTTCGCCATGACCCGCAGTCACCGCAAACGCCCCGATGTAGTCCTTGCCATCTTCGGCCACGAAGTCGGACAGGCACAGGTTCGGCTTGCCGTTGGTCTTGGCAATCTGCTGGCGCAGGCCGTGGAAGGTAGCGATCTGCTCGCTGCGGCCTTCATCGGCCCAGACGACGACGTCGTCGCCCTCGGCATTGGCCGGCCAGAACCCAACCACGCCCTTGGCCGTGTACCACTTCTCGTTGACAATCCGGTCAAGCATGGCGCGGGCGTCTTTATATAGGTCACGCGCAGCCTCGCCGACGATCTCGTCTTCCAAGATCTGCGGGAAGCGGCCGATCAGTTCCCAGCTTGCGAAGAACGGGGTCCAGTCGATGTGATCGGCCAGATCCTTCAGGTCCCACTCATAAGCGCGGGTGCCGAGGAAAGTCGGGGCGGGCAGCGGTGCAGGATTTGCAGCGTTGAAGCGGTTTGCGCGCGCGACAGGCAGCGGGGCACGGGCCTTCGCTTCCTGACCGCGGGCATATTGCTCTCGGATGCGGGCGTATTCTTCGCGGGTCGCGGCTTCGTTCTTGTCTTTTTCGGTCTCGGACAACAGGCCCGACACCACACCGACGGCGCGGCTGGCGTCGATGACATAGGTGGTCGATCCGGCCTTATAGGCAGGCTCGATCTTCACCGCTGTGTGGGTCCGGCTGGTGGTGGCACCGCCGATCAGCAACGGGATGTTCATCCCGCGCCGCTCCATTTCGGAGGCGACAAAGACCATCTCGTCCAGCGAAGGCGTAATCAGGCCCGACAGGCCGACAATGTCACAGTTGTGAGCGATAGCCTCGTCCAGAATGCGGTCGGCGGGCACCATCACGCCGAGGTCCACAACCTCGTAGTTGTTGCACTGGAGCACGACGCCCACGATGTTTTTGCCGATGTCGTGGACGTCGCCCTTAACAGTCGCCATCAGGATTTTACCGGCCTGCTGGCGCGGCTTTCCGGTCTTTTCGGCCTCCATGAAGGGTTCCAGATAGGCCACAGCCTGTTTCATCACGCGGGCGGATTTCACCACCTGCGGCAGGAACATCTTGCCCGCACCGAACAGGTCGCCGACCACGTTCATGCCGTCCATCAACGGGCCTTCGATGACGTGAAGCGGGCGCTCTGACGCGGCGCGGGCCTCTTCGGTGTCGGCCTCGATATATTCAGTGATGCCGTTGACCAGCGCATGCTCGATACGCTTGCCGACTGGCTGTTCGCGCCATTTCAGGTCCACGACCTTGGCGGCACCTTTTTCGCCCTTATAACGCGGTGCCATGTCGACCAGTCGCTCGGTGTTGGACACGTTCGTGCGCTGAGGGCGGTTCAGGATGACGTCTTCAACGGCCTCGCGCAGTTCCGGATCGATGTCGTCATAAACAGGCAGGTCGCCCGCATTGACGATGCCCATGTCCATGCCTGCATTGATGGCGTGGTAAAGGAAGACCGAGTGGATGGCGCGGCGCACCGGCTCGTTGCCACGGAAGCTGAACGACACGTTGGACACGCCGCCCGAAACGCGAGCGTAGGGCAGGGTGGCCTTGATGACCTTGGTCGCCTCGATGAAGTCCACGGCATAATTGTCGTGTTCTTCGATCCCCGTCGCCACGGCGAAAATGTTCGGGTCGAAGATGATGTCTTCGGGCGGGAAGCCGACCTCATTGACGAGGATGTTGTAGGCGCGGGTGCAGATCTCGATCTTGCGGGCGGCGGTGTCGGCCTGACCCTGCTCGTCAAAGGCCATGACCACGACCGCGGCACCGTAGCGCAGGCATTGCACGGCGTGATGGCGGAAAGCGTCTTCGCCTTCCTTCATCGAAATCGAGTTGACGATCGGCTTGCCCTGGACGCACTTCAGGCCTTCCTCGATCACCTCCCATTTGGAAGAGTCGATCATGATCGGCACGCGGGCGATATCAGGCTCAGCGGCGATCAGGTTCAGGAAGGTTTTCATGGCCTTGGGGCCATCCAGCAGCCCTTCGTCCATGTTCACGTCGATGATCTGGGCACCGGCCTCGACTTGCTGACGGGCGACATCCAGAGCGGCGGTGTAATCGCCCTCCACGACCAGTTTGCGGAACTTGGCCGAGCCGGTGACATTGGTCCGCTCGCCGACGTTGATGAAGACAGGACGCATCAGGCGTTATCCAGTTGAGCTAGGCGGCGGACGATAGCAGCGAGGTAGCCTCTGCTGTGGCAGGCGGCGATGTGACCCTCGCTGAAGCGCTCGCTTCTGACGATATAGGTGGCGTAGCCGAGCAGGGTGGCCTGATCGGCGGCGGAAATGGTTTCGATCGAAGGGTTCGGCACACGCTCGCCCTTCAACATGCGGTCGTAAACATCGGACGGTCCGCCAAGGCCGAGGGCCCCGAGCGCCCGTTCCCACGCGTAATAGACGGGGTGATATTTGGCGTAGCTGAACCCGGTTCCGGTGCGTTCCCACTTGACGAATTGATCGTCGGTGGTCGCATCCAACTCTTCGGCCAGTTCCAGCAGGCTAGACATCAGGCAACCAGTTCGAACGGTTCCAGACCCGACAGGCGAAGGGCGACGGGGCGTTCGGGAATAGCGCGCGGGGCAACGCCAGATACTTCCTCGGCGATGTGCTTGATGTGGTCCGGCGTGGTGCCACAGCAGCCGCCGACGATGTTCACCAAGCCCGACTTGGCCCACTCCTCGATGAAGTGGCCGGTTTCGTGGGGTTGCTCGTCGTATTGGCCCATGGCGTTGGGCAGGCCAGCGTTCGGATAGGCGCTGACGAGGGTATCGGCGACGCGCGAAAGCTCGGCAATGTGCGGGCGCATCAGTTCGGCACCCAGAGCGCAGTTGAAGCCGACCGCGAACGGTTTGGCGTGACGCACGGAGTTCCAGAAGGCCTCGGCCGTCTGGCCCGACAGGGTACGGCCCGAACGGTCGGTGATGGTGCCGGAAATCCAGATAGGCAGCGGCTCGTAGCCTTCGTCTTCGAGGTCCTTCACGGCCTTGATCGCGGCCTTGGCGTTCAGGGTGTCGAAGACGGTTTCGATCAGGAACAGGTCCACGCCGCCGTCGTGCAGAGCCTTCGCCTGTTGCTTATAGGCGTTGTAAACCTCGTCATAGCTGACGGCGCGATAGCCGGGGTCGTTGACGTCGGGGCTGAGCGACAGGGTGCGGTTCGTGGGGCCGATGGCACCGGCCACAAAGCGCGGCTTGCGTGGTTCTTTCTCGGTCCAGCGGTCGGCGACTTCGCGGCCGATGCGGGCGCCTTCATAGTTCAGGTCATAGACCGAATCTTCGAGGCCATAGTCGGCCTGGGCGATGGTGGTGGCCGAGAAGGTGTTGGTCTCGGAAATGTCCGCGCCGACGCTGTAGTAAACGTCGTGCAGACCCGCCACGATATCGGGACGGGTCAGGATCAGAAGGTCGTTGTTGCCCTTTTGCGGGTGGCTGTGATTGGCGAAACGCTCACCACGGAAGTCTTCTTCTGTCAGGTTCTCGCGCTGGATCATTACGCCCCAGCTGCCGTCCAGAACCAGAATGCGTTCCTTGGCCGCTTTATAGAGGGCGGCGATGCGTTCGGAGCGGGTCAGAGCCATAACTCAAGCAGCCTTTTGTTCGCGCACGCCCAGAACACGGCAGATGGCATAGACCAGATCGGCGCGGTTCAGGGTGTAGAAGTGGAAGTCCTCGAAGCCTTCTTCCTGAAGGCGGGCGCATGTCTCGGCGGCCACGGCGGCGGCGAGCAGTTTGCGCGTTTCCGGATCGTCATCCAGACCGTCGAAGTGGGCAGCCAGCCAGTCGGGCAGGGCGGCACCACAGGCCGAGGTCATGCGCTGAAGACCTGCAAAGTTCGACACCGGCATGATGCCTGGAATGAGTTTCAACGTAATGCCCGCAGCGCGCACCTGATCGCGGTAACGCAGGAAGGCATCCAGATCGAAGAAGAACTGCGACACGGCGCGGGTGGCACCGGCGTCTTGCTTGGCCTTCAACACATCCAGATCATGCTGGATTGACGGGCTTTCAGGGTGCTTTTCCGGATAAGCACCGACGGTAATGTAGAAACCGCCGACAGCATTGATCGCCTGAGCCAGCTCGGTCGCATTGGCATAGCCATCCGCGCGCGGGGTGTAGGCACCGCCAATGCCCGTGGCACCGGGCGGGTCACCGCGCAGCGCAACGATGTGGTCGACGCCGATGGACTTATAGCCCTCGATCACTTCATCGACTTCGGCGCGGCTGGCCTCGACGCAGGTCAGGTGCGCGGCGGGGCGCAGCGAGGTTTCGGTGATGATGCGCTGAACGGTGCGGTGCGTGCGCTCGCGGGTCGAGCCGCCTGCGCCATAGGTCACCGACACGAATGCCGGATTGAGCGGCTCCAGACGACGGATCGCCTTCCATAGATTGGCTTCGGCTTCGTCCGTCTTCGGCGGGAAGAACTCAAATGAAACGTTCACCGCCTTCTTGCTGTTTCCGGCGCGGGCGACAGGACCCAGCGGCGACAGCAGCAGGGCGCGAGCTTCGGCGAGAGAGGAAGGGGCCATGTCAGGCGCTCTTTCGGGCTTGTTCAGCGAGGCGGGTACCGGTCCAGACATGGACCGTCAGCCCCTCGCGGTCGGGCGGCAGGATGATGGGTTCGGAGGGCGTAAGGCCGCCCAGTTCGAGCCATTGGGCAATTTCAATGTCGGCGAAACCGAGGCGGCGATGCTGATGGGCCTCGCGCAGATGCTCGAAATTATGCGGCGCGAAATCGACGATCAGCAGCTTCCCACCGTCGGACACGAGGCGTGCGGCCTCGGCGACGGCGGCGGCCGGATCATTCAGATAGTGCAGAACCTGATGCACGATCACCAGATCGGCGCTGCCGAGGGGTAGGCGGGTCGAAAAGATGTCGCCGTGGCGCAGTTCGACCTTGTCCATGCCCGCCGCGGAAACATTGGCGCGGGCGATGTTCAGCATGTTCTGGCTCAGGTCCAGACCCACCGACATCTTGGCCTTTTTGCCCAACAGGGTGAGCATCCGGCCCGAGCCGGTGCCCAGATCGACCACGCGATCAAACGGACCGGGGCCCACAGCTTGTTCTACAGCGCGTTCGACGTCAGTCTCGCACACATAGAGCGAACGCATCTTGTCCCACTCGGGCGCGACCTGTTCGAAATAGCGGGCGGCTTCCTCGGCCCGTTCCTGACGAACCTCTTCGAGGCGGCGATGGTCCGCTTCGCCTTCACCGTCAGACAGGATGTCCAGCACCGTATCCGTCAGGCGGCGGGCGAGGGCATCGTGCGACAGGCGATAGAAAACGCGGGCACCGTCCGGAAAACGCTCGATAAGCCCGGCATCGGCCATCAGCTTGAGGTGACGCGAAACGCGCGGCTGGCTCTGGTCCAATACGCGGGACAGTTCCATGACCGACAGTTCTTCGGCAGCCAGCAGGGACAGGATACGCAGGCGCGTCGGCTCACCCGCGGCGCGGAGAATCTCTACAGTCTGGTCGGCACTAAGGTTCATGCCCCATATAAAGATATCTTTATATGATTATGCAAGGAAAAACGAAGCGGGAGCACACACTTATGCTTCGCATGCGCCCCATCTCCTGCACAGATCATCCAATAACGCGCTGTAGGACGCGTGTAGACACACTTTTTAATCCGCTATCGGCGTAACCAAGGGTTGTCCCGCGAAATGGGCCGCCAGATTCTGCATCGTCAGGAGCAGCATGCCCTGAACTCCATTTGTGGTCGCGCCGCCTGCGTGTGGAGACAGAACAAGATTTGGAACGTCGGTCCAGCGGTCAGCGGGGGTAGGTTCGGTCTCGAACACGTCCAGAGCGGCACCGCCCAACGCCCCTGACTTCAGGGCCTCGATCAAGGCACTCTCGTCGACGAGGGACCCGCGCGACACATTGATGATGATACCTTGAGGGCCAACCGCGCGGATAATTTCTGCGTCGATCAGGCCGCGGTTACTGTCATCTGCCCGGCAGGCGACAACCAGAATGTCTGTGTCTGCGGCGAGTTGCTTCAGGCTCTCGGCGCGCGTCCATTCAGTGTCCTTGGCACGCGGACCCCACCATTGGACATCGAGGTTGAAGGCTGACGCGCGTTTAGCCACTGCCGCGCCGATGGCGCCTAGACCGACGATGCCCACCTTCTGGCCCTGCAATGATCCGGTGACATTGCGCTGGTCGAGGCTCCAGTCACCGGAGATGACCATGGCATGCCCCGCCACAATCTCGCGGCGGGCCGCCAGCATAAGGCCCATAGCCATATCGGCGACGTCCTCGTGGTTCACATTGGGTGAGTGGCTGAGTTTCAGGCCGCGTTCACGGCACCACTCAACATCCAGCCCGTCGTATCCGGCGGTGAAACAGGCCACCAGTTCGAGGTTCGGCAACTTTTCGATGACGGGCTTGTCCAGCGGCTCTTCGCCCGCCGTGACAATGGCGCGTATCTCGTGAGCCGCTTCTACGGGCGGGCCTTCCCACAGACGAAAGACGTCATACTGGGTTTCAAGGAACGGGCTGAGCGGTGCCAGCATCCGGTTCATGATCAGGACGGCAGGACGGGTCATGCCTCTACACTATCGCCGTTTTCCAATCTGACCAGAGCAAAGAAAAACGGCCCCGCCCGTGTGGGCGAGGCCGTCGATCATTTCAGCTTAGGATCGGCTTAGCGGCCGAACTTCTGGTGCTGGATACGCTTCGGAATGATGCTGTCTGCACCAAGGCGACGCATCTTGTCCTGTTCGTAGGCTTCGAAGTTACCTTCGAACCATTCCACATGGCCGTCACCTTCGAAGGCGAGGATGTGGGTGGCCAGACGGTCGAGGAACCAGCGGTCGTGGCTGATGACCACGGCGCAGCCGGCGAACTCTTCCAGAGCCTCTTCGAGGTTCTGCAAGGTTTCGATGTCCAGATCGTTGGTCGGTTCGTCGAGCAGGATCAGGTTGCCGCCGGTGGCCAGCGTCTTGGCGAGGTGGACGCGGTTGCGCTCACCACCCGACAGTTGGCCGACCTTCTTCTGTTGGTCGCCGCCCTTGAAGTTGAACGAGCCAACGTACGCACGCGTATTGATCTCGCGCTTGCCGACCATCATCACGTCGGTGCCGCCCGAGATCGCTTGCCAGATGCTGTCATCCGGCTTCAGATCGTCACGCGACTGGTCAACGTAGGCCAGCTTGACGGTTTCACCGACCTTGATGGTGCCGCCATCCGGGGTTTCTTGACCGGTGATCAGCTTGAACATGGTCGACTTACCGGCACCGTTCGGGCCGATAACGCCAACGATACCGTTCGGCGGCAGCTTGAAGGTCAGGTTGTCGAACAGAACCTTGTCGCCGTACGATTTCTTCAGGCCTTCAACTTCCAGAACCACGTTGCCAAGGCGCGGGCCAGGCGGGATCTGGATGTGGGCGAAGGATTGAGCGCCGCGTTGCGACTCCTGTTCCTCGACCATGCGTTCATAGGCGGCCAGACGGGCTTTCGACTTGGCCTGACGGGCCTTGGCACCCGAGCGGACCCACTCCAGTTCGCGGGTAAGGGCGCGCTGGCGAGCTTCCGATTCCGACTGCTCTTGAACGACGCGCTTCTGCTTGGCTTCCAGCCACGAGGAGTAGTTACCCTCGTGCGGGTGGCCTTTGCCGCGGTCCAGTTCGAGCGTCCACTTGGTCACTTGGTCAAGGAAGTAACGGTCGTGGGTGACGAGGATGACGCAGCCCGGGAAGTTCTCCAGGTGGTGCTGCAGCCAAGCGACGGATTCGGCGTCCAAGTGGTTGGTCGGTTCGTCCATCAGCAGCATGTCGGGCTTCGACAGCAGCAGGCGAGCCAGAGCCACGCGGCGCTTTTCACCGCCCGACAGGTTGGTCACGGCCCAGTCGTCAGGCGGGCAGCGCAGAGCGCCCATGGCCTGATCGATACGGCTGTCGATGTCCCAGACGTCGGCGGCGTCGATCTTCTCCTGGAGAGTGGTCATCTCTTCCATGAGCTCGTCGGTGTAGTTTTCGCCGAGTTCGTTGGCGACTTCGTTGAAGCGGTTGACCCACTGCTTCTCTTCGCACCAGGCTTCGACGTTCTCGCGAACGTTCAGGCTGTCGTCCAGCTTCGGCTCTTGTTCCAGATAGCCACGCTTGATGCCGTCGGCAGCGCGCGCTTCGCCTTGGAACTCGTTGTCGATGCCAGCCATGATCTTCAGCAGGGTGGACTTACCCGAGCCGTTCACGCCGACCACACCGATCTTCGCGTCGTTGTAGAAGCTCAGCCAGATGTTTTCGAAGATTTTTTTGCCGCCAGGGAAGGTCTTGGTCAGACCTTGCATCTGGAAAATATATTGTTGCGCCATGCGGTGCGTCGCGCCCTTGATTCAGAGGAACTGGGAAGTTGGGGCTGATGTAGCGATTGGGGACGCAAAGGGCAAATCCGACGCGACGAATGTCGGGTTCACTTCGCTGGCAAAAGGGCCCCCAGCCCCCTCATGAAGCCAACCGGCGCTACGGTTTGGTGGTCTTCGCCTTCGACAACGAGGTTGCTGACAGTGAGACCGGGATAGTTGCGGCCTTTGAGAACGGCATTCATCCGGGCGTTGTCGCCAACCATGTCGTAGCTGTTGCCGGTCGTGGCGGGGGTTTCCTTCTCGCCGATATACATAAAGACCTTGGCTTTCAGGTCATCATGTTTGGCGGCATAGGCAGCCTCGGCGCGGAACATATGGTGGTTGTCGTACCAGAGGGACGGGCTACCCAGACATAGCCACTAAACGTTTCTGGATCGCTGAACAGGACCTGAGCGGCCAATAGACCGCCGTAGGAGTGGCCAAGCAAAACGCGCTGGCGCGCATCCGCGCGGTACTTGTTCTCGATAAACGGCAGGACGCTGCCCTTAAGCCATGCCTGATAGGCGGGGCCACCACCGCTAATGCGGTTTGGCGTGGGCGTGGGAGTGTAGTCGAGTCTTCGGCTCGCGTTGCCCTCTTCGCCTAAGGCGTAGGCGAGGCCGACGAGGATGTGCTCGGCGATTACAGGGCTGTCGACATTCATACGCCTCGCAAACTGGCGGATCAGCGGAAAGGCGTAATGGGCGTCGGTAACATAGAGGACTGGATAGGTGCGGTTCGGCGACGCGTCATAGCTGGGCGGTAGGGCGACGTAGACCTGATAGGTCGGCCCATCCAGTTTGTCCGGTACGTTCCAGACCTCTGTGCCGGCAAGCTGGTACGGCTCGCCCATGCCGGTCTGGGATTGATCCGTCTGAACGGATGCACTCGGAGCGGCTGACCGGGCATCCGCCGACTGGTCGCAGCCTGCAGCCAGTGTCAGGGCGACAACGTTCGCCAGCACAGTCCATGTTTCATCAAAGCTCGCCCCCAGGAAACAATGATTTCCGGTAACAAGCTTTACTGTGAATACGGCGGGATTTTGTTGTTACGCGACCGGCTGTGGAGTCTTGTGCTGCTTCATCACGCCAAAGAGACCAGTACCGAACAGCACCAGACCAAGGCCCAGCAGGAATATCGAGACTGCATTGCCGCCGATTTCCTGCTGATTGGCTGCGGAGATCGCCCTGGCGGCATCGTTGGCATTGGTCGCCGTCATAGCAACGGCGAACGTCTTGTCAGAGCACTGCTTGGCCATATCGCTGTCGCCGCCTCGATTTTGCACTTCGGCTCGGCAGGCTTGGGTCAGGTCTGCATCGGGCGACGGAGCCGTACCCGAGAACTGCATGAACCCGCCGACCAGCAGGAGCACAAAGCCAATGACGGCGGCGACAAGAGGTTTGGATTTCATAACGAACAGCCCGGACTTTGAATGTGTGTCCGGTAGCAAACCCGTCAGGCATCAATCCGATGCGCAAGGTTACCATTTCTTGCGTAACACGAGGGGAACCTGCCCTCATTTGAGGGCAGGCGGTCGTTGCATCACGCGTTGGCACCGCCGTCGACCGTGATCCCCGTGCCGGTGACATATCCGGCGGACGGGCCAGCCAGATAGGCGACGGCGGCCGCGATTTCCTCGGGCTGGCCATAGCGCTGGACTACCAGCGTTGGCAGGACGGCAGCGGCCACGGGACCGCCTTCGGGGTTCATTTCCGTATTGGTCGGGCCGGGGCGCACAAGATTGACGGTGATTTTGCGACCGCCCAGTTCGCGGGCCAGCCCTTGGGTGAAGGACTCAAGAGCGGACTTGGTCGCGGAATAGACGCTGATGCCGGCAAAGGGGACCTTCTGGCCCACATTGCTGCCGATGGTGATGATACGGCCGCCGTCGGTGATGTGCTTCAGCGCCGCCTGCGTTGTGAACAGAACGCCGCGCACGTTGACGTTCAACTGTGCGTCGATGTCCTCGGCGCTCATCTCGGCGAATGCGCCCATACGGGCGATGCCCGCATTGTTCACCAGAATATCCAATCCGCCCAGTTCGGCGGCAGTTTGCTCCACGGCGTCGCGCACAGCCTGTGGATTGGCGGCATCGGCGCGGATGGCAACAGCCTTGCGGCCCAAGGCTTGAAGCTCCGCGGCCAATGCCTCGGCCTTTTCCCTGGAGTTTTCATAGGTGATCGCGACGTCTGCGCCTTCGCTGGCGAGACGGAGGGCGATGGCGGCACCGATACCGCGGGCAGCGCCTGTTACCAGTGCGCGCTTACCGGAGAGGGGGAGGGAAGATTGGGTCATGGTAGTTCAGATTCATTCTGTAGTGAACGATACAGAATGAATGGTGGCGATACCTTGGTCGCGCAAGGGTTTGTTTAATGATCAATACAAATTATTATAGGCATATGACCCAGCCCGCCCCTCAAACCCGCACCGCCCGAGGCCGCCCGCGCAGCTTTGACCGCGATCAGGCGCTCGAAAAAGCCATGCGTGTTTTCTGGGAAAAAGGGTTTGCGGCCACGTCGATGACGGACCTCACGACGGCCATGGGCATTGCTCCGCCCAGTCTCTATGCGGCGTTTGGTTCTAAAGAAGACCTCTATGCCGAGGCTCTGGATTTATATGATCAGCGCGCGCGCACTCTCACCGAAGACATCTATAGCCAAGGGCCTTCACTACGAGATCAGATCGAGGCGTCCTTGCGTCTGTCGGCTCGTATCGACGGCAAGGATGTTCCGACCGGCTGTATGGTGATGATGGCTTGCGAGCAGTCGTCCGAACTTTCCGAAGAGCTACAGGACCGGTTGTCGGACAAGCGGTGCCGCGGCACGGACATGCTGAAAGACAGGCTGGAGCGTGCGTTGGAGACTGGTGAACTGAGGGCCGATGCGGACGTGGAAGGTCTGAGCCAATTCTATGGCGTGCTACAGCGCGGACTGGCGCTCAGCGGGCGCGTCGGCATCGAGCCGGATGACATGGAAACCGCTATCGCCAAGGCGATGCAGGCATGGGACCGCCTGACGGCAGCCTGATCAGCTGTAGTTGAAGCTGATTGAGATGCGTTGCTCGGTGGCGCGGTTGGCGGGCACTTCGTGGCGCAGCCAGCTTTCCCACATCAGGATCGTGCCTGACTGAGGGCGCATATAGACGAACGGCTTTTCGGCCTCGGTTGCGGTGTCCGTCACGCCTGGCCGGTTCATCATCATCACCAGACGCGGGTCTTCGATCTTCAGCGACGACGCGCCGTCCGGGATATGGATGTAGATGGTGCCCGAGATGATCGAGTGCGGGTGGATATGGCCGGTGTGGCCGCCGCCCGGCATCAGGATATTGACCCAGAGGTTATCCAACTTCGGCTTACGCGCCAGATCGAAGTTCAGCGCCTTGGCATAGGCCGTGGCGTGCTTGTCCAGGATGCGCTTCAGCTCGGCAAATTCGGGGAAACGCTGGGGCAGGTCGTTGATCGAGCCATAGGAGGTGTAGCCCGGATAGTGGTTGTCCTCGCACCATTTGATGCCCGCCTCGTCCTCTTCGCCCATCACAAGGCACAGATCGAGCAGCTCTTCATGCAGCTCGGCCCAGCCCTTGTCGGCGGCGACGGAGGTTTCGTAAATCTGGGTAGGGAAGAGGGTGCGGATAGCCATAGCCGCCTCATACGCCGATGGCCGCCTGCACGCAAAGCCGTGCTTTGCGTCTAGAAGGTCAGGTCTGCCTCGCCGCGCAGGATGGCCTCGGCCTCGGGCGTATGCTTGGGGCCGGTTCGCGGATGCAGCACCAGAGGTGGCAGCAGCCGCAACGGAGCCTTGCCCGTCTTGGTGGCTTGAACCAGCACGCGCTTGGCGGGCTCGTCCGCAAAGGAATGGACGGGGCGGATGGCGAATGATCCGGCCTTAGGAGCCAGTAGCGACAGGATGTCGGCTAGACGGTCGGCGCGGTGAACGATCACGATCTTGCCGCCCTCGCGCACAGACTTCACCAGAAACTCGGTCCAGGCCTTTAGCCCGTCATCGGCTATCCATGCGCCGCGCCGTTCCTCTGCAGGAGGGCGGATAGCGTTCGGGTCGTCGAAATACGGCGGATTGCTGACGGCCCAGTCAAAGGTCGGCAAGTCCAGCGCCTTGAAGCGTTTGGCCACGTCGCCGTTGATGATCGTCGCGCGCTCGGCCACGCCATTGGCCTGCACATTATGCATGGCCAGTTGATAGGCGAATGGATCGCGCTCCAGTCCGGTGACAGAAACCTCGGGGTGGCGTTTGGCGATCTGCATCAACACAGCGCCCGCGCCGCAGCCTGCCTCGATGATGCGCTCGCCCGCTTTTGGCGCGACTGTGGCCGCAAGCAAGGCGGCGTCCATGCCGGCGCGATAGCCTCTGGCGGGTTGGCGCAAAGACACACGGCCACCCAGAAGATGGGTTTCCGTCGTTTCGGCGGTGGTTTGGATGTCGTCTTCGGCTTGACCCTGCATAGTGCGGCCACCATTGTGCGCCGCATCGCGTCGGGGCAAGTCGGCGCGGCATGATTTTGTGATGAAAGAGACTGTTGTGGACGCTGCTACCGCCACTACCCCCCGTTCGAAAGGGGATGTGAACGCCCTTGTCGCTCTGGCGAAGGAGGACATGGCGGCCGTCGATGCCCTGATCATCGACCGCATGCAGTCGGACGTGCCGGTGATTCCCCTGCTGGCCGAGCACCTGATCTCGGCAGGGGGCAAGCGCCTGCGTCCTCTGCTGACCGTGGCATCGGCCCGCGCCTGTGGCGGCGAGGGCGATATCTCGGCGGCGCTCAAACTGGCCGCATCGGTAGAGTTCATTCACACCGCGACCCTGCTTCACGACGACATCGTGGACGGCTCGGAAATGCGCCGTGGCAAGGTCGCCGCGCACCTGATCTGGGGCTCGGCCTCGTCGGTGCTGGTGGGCGACTTCCTGTTCGCCCGTGCATTCGAGCTGATGGTCGAAACCGACTCCATCAAGGCGTTGGGTGTTCTGGCGACCGCGTCTTCGGTGATTGCTGAGGGCGAGGTCCTGCAACTGACCCGCTCGCACGACGTGAACCTCGACGAAGACACCTATCTCCAGATCATCCGCGCCAAGACGGCAGAGTTGTTCGCTGCGGCTGCCGAAACGGGAGCGCTGGGCGTAGGCGTATCGGCAGAGCGCGTGGCCGCCATGCGTGAGTATGGCATGTCGCTGGGTATCGCGTTCCAACTGGCGGACGACGCACTGGATTACGGCGCGACTTCGGAAGCTCTGGGTAAGAATGCCGGTGACGACTTCAACGAGGGCAAGGTGACGTTGCCGCTGCTGCTGGCTATCGAACGCACCAAGGACACGCACGCAGAGTTCTGGACCCGTACCGTCGATAAGGGCGAGCGTACCGAGGGTGACTTCGACATCGCGCTCAACCTGATGCGGGAATGTGGTGCCATCACCGGAACGCTGGACCGCGCTTATGAATATGCGGACCAAGCCAAGGCGGCGCTGTCGATTTTGCCGGAGACGCCGTGGCGCAAGGCTCTTGAAGATGTGGCCGATTATGCGGTCAGCCGCGGGGCCTGATTTGCCTGCTCAACAGACCAAAGCCTCGCCACCCGGCGGGGCTTTTTCTTTGCGGGGAGCATGAAAAAGGCGCTGATGGGATGCCCATCAGCGCCTCTTCGATTTCAAAGTCTTGCGCGACTTATTTCAGCGAGGCGCAGAACTTCTGGATACGGGTGCAGGCTTCGGTGAGGGCCTCTTCCGAAGTCGCGTAGGAGATACGGAAGTAAGGGGCGAGACCAAAGGCCGAGCCTTGCACAACCGCGACGCCTTCAGCGTTCAGCAGTTCGGTGGTGAAGACTTCGTCGTTCTCGATCACCACGCCCGACGGAGCGGTCTTTCCGATCACGCCCGCGCACGACGGGTAAACATAGAAGGCACCTTCCGGCGTAGCGCAGGTGATACCCTCGGCTTCGTTCAGCATCTTCACGACGAGGTCGCGACGCTTTTTGAAGGCTTCGGCGCGCGGGGCGAGGAAGTCTTGCGTACCGTTGAGCGCCTCAACTGCGGCCCACTGCGAGATGGTGGACGCGTTCGAGGTAGTTTGGCTGGCGACCTTGCGCATCAGGTCGATCAGCGGCTTGGGGCCACCGGCGTAACCGATGCGCCAGCCGGTCATCGAATAGGCTTTCGACACACCGTTCATGGTCAGGGTGCGGTCGAACAGGTCCGGCGCGACCTGAGCGATAGTGGTGTACTCAAAGCCGTCATAGACAAGGTGTTCGTACATGTCGTCGGTCAGCACCCAGACGTGCGGGTGCTTGCGCAGGACGACAGCCAGAGCTTCCAGCTCGGCGCGAGTATAGGCGGCACCGGTCGGGTTCGACGGCGAGTTCAGGATCAGCCACTTGGTCTTGGGCGTGATCGCCGCTTCCAGAACGTCGGGGCGCAATTTGAAGCCGTCAGCTTCTTCGCCAATCACGGTGACCGGCTCACCGCCAGCCAGCAGGACCATGTCCGGATACGACACCCAGTAAGGGGCCGGAACGATGACTTCGTCACCCGGGTTCAGGGTCGCCAGCATGGCGTTATAGATGACCGGTTTGCCGCCCGGAGCGACGTGGATCTGGTTGGTCTCGTACTTCAGGCCGTTCTCGCGCGCGAACTTGGCCACGATGGCGGCCTTCAGTTCCGGCATGCCGTCGGCATCGGTGTACTTGGTTTCACCGCGCTGGATCGCGTCGATTGCGGCCTGTTTGATGTTGTCCGGCGTGTCGAAGTCCGGCTCACCTGCGCCCAGACCGATCACATCGCGACCCTCGCGTTTGAGTTCGCGTGCGCGGGCAGTAACGGCGATGGTAGCCGAAGGCTTTACGCGGGCGAGGGCGGACGACTGAAGGCTGGACATAGTGATCCCGTCTGAACAAATGGACGAATGCGCCGGGGAGGCGAGGGTAGTTACCCATTGCTGCCCGCTTGCACAATCTTTGTGCGTCGAACACGGCATTTTTCCCTCGTTAGAGAGCGATTTATGCGACAGACGACCAATTCTGTGATCCAGATTATCGCGGGGACTACACCGAAGCGTCGCCTGTGGAGGTCGTATGTTTGTTTCTATTTTAGCTGCGCTCGCGGTCGGAGCTCAGCTTCCTCCAGCGACTGATGAAGAGCGGCTTGCGGTATTGGGACTGCCCTCGATCGCCGCCGAGGCTCAAACCGGGGCCGAGATATATCGTGTGCGGCTCATAAACGGGTACGGTCAGCCTCTGCCATCCGTTGCATTCACAAAGCGAAATGGTCAGTCGCCCACATTAGAAGTTCACGGGCGAAGTGGGGCGAGGCTCCACACGGGGGTGAACGATGAAGTCTGGTCGCGGGTTCCCGTAGGCTCCGCCAACGCGGACCGTGAACGCGCTCCCTTAGGATCTCGGCCGCTCCCGGAAGAAATGTGCCTTCACCCTTGGTTCGTGAACGTCGAGATGGCCAATAATGTAGTGCCGGGGCGGGGCCGAAAAGATGTTCGGTCCGCATCGAGCGCGACAGGTTCAGAAAACTATACGACGCGTTACGGGTTCGAACTGGTAGCGCTCGCCATTGAATCCGACGCGCCTTGCCAGTCAATCATAGTCGCAGGCGATGCGGTGGATGCCTTGATCTGGTGTGTCCGCTTCCAAGGGGCGCGGATGGTCGCAGCGTCGCTGTTCAACCAAATCCACAGAACGACAGAACGGGCGGCCGTCGAGCTTCGCACCTCCTCGGCTTGGAAGGCGTTCATGGGGCCGAAAAGCCAGCCTGTCGTGGATTGGTTGGGCGTGTTTGTACGTGCGGAGCCTCTCGACGACAGGGTTTCCACGTTTGTGTGGGACAAAATGCTGTCTTCGCAGTTGTCGCTCTATCCCGAGGTTTACAGTGCTGCCTCCAGTGATGAGGCGATGGTCACGGGTGCAATAATGTTAGGCGGCAAGAAACTCGCCTATACCCAGACTTGGATTTTGGATTCGGCCTTGAACAAGTGGAACCTCAAAAGCTGGACCGTATCCGAAGCTGCGGACGAGAACTGAGACCCTTTGCTAAATAACTCCGGCGCACGATTCATAGAGGCCTTGGCACGGCGTTGGCCGGCT
Source organism: Brevundimonas pishanensis (assembly GCF_022750635.1). Taxonomy (GTDB): domain Bacteria; phylum Pseudomonadota; class Alphaproteobacteria; order Caulobacterales; family Caulobacteraceae; genus Brevundimonas; species Brevundimonas pishanensis. The sequence continues at coordinate 111,424 of NZ_JAJKBG010000002.1, forward strand.
ATCGTCGCCGGCTTGCTGGTCCTGCTTGGGATGACCCTGCTGTTCGCTGTGGGCAAGCACCATTTCGTTGATAGTCAGGACGAGGTTACCCGCTGGCTGTCGGGATATCGGGCAGGGCCGTGGGGCGTAGTCGTGGCTTCGGCGCTTTTTACGGCTGCGGCAATCGTTGGTGCCCCCCAGTTCCTGCTGATCGGAATATGCGTGCTGGTTTTCGGACCGTGGCACGGCTTTGCCTATAGCTGGGTTGCGACCGTCGTCTCGGGGGCGATCACCTATTGGCTCGGGCGCGGGCCGGCGGCACGTTGGCTGGATCGCGTCGGTGGGGAGGGCTATGCACGCGTTCGCGCCTTCATCGGAAAAAACGCCTTCGTGGCCAGTTTCGTGATCCGCAACGTCCCGTCTGCACCCTTCGTTGTGGTCAATGCCGCCTTCGGAGCGGTGCGCGCGAACTTTTGGGGTTATCTTGCGGGATGTGCTCTAGGGAGCCTGCCCAAGACAGCAGCGATTGCCTTCTTTGGCGGATCGTTTTTGACCGCCGTAAAGGGCGATGGCGTTTGGTCATCGGCCATTCTGGCGGCAATCGCATTTGTCTGGCTGTTGATCATGGTGCTGACGAAGCAGTGGATTCGCAGCCGCCTGAGACGCGCTGGCTCAGACCTTCAGCCGTGAAAGTGAATTGTGTCGGAAAGGAGTGGGAAATCACCATCTTCCGGCCCGATTTATACCTTCGCTTGCACAAGGCGTTGATCGTATCGCTTAGGCGCTTGCAATCGTCGCATCATAAGGGCAAACCGAAACTTCAGTCGGCTTGGCAAGGGCGATCAGAAGGGCCAACACACCATTTTGGTGTGCGGGCGGGGGCATTGCCGTTGCAGACCAAATCTTTCAGTGCCCTAACAGGCTCAAAACATACATAGCGGTAACCGACGCATGTTCTCACCCCTCTTCGGCATGATCTCCAATGACATCGCGATGGATTTGGGTACGGCTAACACCCTCATCTACATGCGTGGCAAAGGGATCGTTCTGAACGAACCTTCCGTGGTTGCACTTCGCAACGTCGGCGGTCGCAAGATTGTTCACGCTGTTGGCCTCGAGGCCAAGCAGATGCTGGGCCGTACTCCGGGCCACATGGAAGCCATTCGCCCGATGCGCGATGGCGTTATCGCCGACTTCGAAGTCGCCGAGGAAATGATCAAGCACTTCATCCGTAAGGTTCACAACCGCAAGGGTTTCGTGAATCCGAAGATGATCGTCTGCGTGCCGTCGGGCGCAACCGCCGTTGAGCGCCGCGCTATTAACGACTCGTGCCTGAACGCTTCGGCCCGCCGCGTCGGCCTGATCGACGAGCCGATGGCTGCTGCTATCGGTGCCGGCCTGCCGATCCACGAGCCGACCGGCTCGATGGTTGTCGATATCGGCGGTGGTACGACCGAAGTGGCCGTTCTGTCGCTGTCGGGTATCGTCTACTCGCGCTCGGTTCGCGTGGGTGGTGATATGATGGACGACGCGCTGATCGCCTACATGCGCCGCAACCACAACCTGCTGATCGGTGAAACGACCGCAGAGCGCATCAAGAAAGACATCGGTACCGCCCGTACCCCGGCCGACGGCGAAGGCCTGTCGATCGAGGTCAAGGGTCGCGACCTGATGCAGGGCGTGCCGCGCGAAGTGAAAATGAGCGAGCGTCAAGCCGCAGAGGCTCTGGCCGAGCCGGTCTCGCAAATCGTCGAGGCCGTGAAGGTCGCTCTGGAAGCCACTCCGCCGGAACTGGCTGCCGACATCGCCGACAAGGGCATCATGCTGACCGGCGGCGGCGCTCTGCTGCGCGGTCTGGATGCTGAGATCCGCGACCACACCGGCCTGCCGGTTCAGGTTGCTGATGATCCGCTGTCTTGCGTCGCCATCGGCTGCGGCAAGGTGCTGGAGCATCCGTCGTGGATGAAGGGCATCCTGGACTCGACCCTCTAAGGTTCGACAATCCACTGGTGTGAAGGCCGATTTCGTGAGAATCGGCCTTTACTCATTTCCGAACTCCCGACGTTCGCGTCGATTCTGTAAACTTAGCAGGAAGGCTGGCCGTGGCGTTTCGCGACGGACCATTCGAGAATATCAAGTTGCCGCTGGCGTGGGCCGCCGCGGCAGTTGTTGTCGTGGGTATTATCACGGCAATCTTCATGCTGGCAGGTGGTCAGCGTCAGGCCCCGACCCGCATGTCCTATATGCGCGCTGGCGTGGAGACTGCGGCTGCGCCGGTGGGCGAAGCGCTGTCGGCCCCTGTGCGCTGGACGGGCAATGCCTTTGACTACATCGGCGGCTACTTCTTCGCGGTGTCGGAGAACCGTCGTCTGCGCGCCGAGATCGCCGAACTGAACGATTGGCGCGACGAGGCCATCGCCCTCAAAAACATCAACGCCCGCTATGAAAAGATGCTGGGCGTCCATACCGACCCGCCGATTCCCATGGTCACTGGTCGTGCTGTCACGGACACGCGCGGTCCCTTCGCTCGTGCGCGCCTGGTCAATCTGGGGCAGGGCGACGGCGTGCGTCCGGGCAATCCCGTATTGTCTGAGCATGGTCTGGTTGGTCGCATCAGTGGCGTCAGCGGCCCTGTCAGCCGCATGGTCCTGCTGACCGACGTCTCCTCGCGTATTCCGGTAATGGTGGAGCGTACTGACGCACGCGCCGTGCTGGCGGGTGATGCCAGCCGCAACCCGCGCCTAGACTATGTGCGCGGCGTCAACATGGTTCAGGAAGGCGACCGCGTCATCACCTCGGGTGATGGTGGCGGCGTCCCGCGTGGTCTGCCGGTCGGAATTGTCGCCAAGGGCGTAGACGGCTCGTGGCGGGTGAAACTGTTCAGCGAGCGTGTGGCGATCGACTATGTGCGGGTCCTGCTGTTCCAGGACTTCAACCAGCTGGTTGATCCGTCGGCGCTGAACGCCGCGCCTTTGGCTGCACTGGATTCGGCACCGGCCCCCACGCCGCAGCAAGCCGCCGCCATTGCCGACGCCACCACCCGCCGTGCAGTAGCCAACGCCGCTGCCGCAGAGCGTGCGCGTCTGGCGGAGGCTAATGCCGTGGCACGCGAGCAAGCCGAAGCCGCCGCCCGTCGCCAGCAAGAACAAGCTGCCGCCGCTGCACCGGCGGCCACGCCTGCACCAGCCGGGAATACTCCGGGATGAGGCGGCCCATATCGGTTCGGGTGGTCGGTCCTCTGGAGTGGGTCGTCTATCCGGCCCTTGCGGCCATGGCGCTGACGATCTTGCTGGCCACTCCACTGCGTCTTTTCGGACTGGCGTTGCCAGAGCCGGTGTTCCCGTTGGTGCTGGCCTTCGCATGGCCGATGATCCGGCCCAATGCCTTGGGGCCGATTGTCCTGTTCGGACTGGGACTGTTTCTGGACCTGTTCTGGGGCGGGCCGATGGGGCTTTGGGCGCTTGGTCTGTTGGTCGTCTATGGCACGATGTTGATCATGCGCATCTTCATGTCGGGCCATGCGACGATCATTAATTTCGGATTGTACGCCGGATCGGTGTTGCTGGCCTTCTTCACTGCCTATCTAGTGACGGTGCTTCAGACCGATAACGCTCCGGCTATCATTCCTCTCGTGGGCCAGATGCTGCCGACGTTGCTGCTGTTTCCGGTGGCTGACTGGTTGATGCAGAAGTTCGACGACAATGATGTGAGGTTCATGTGAGTAGTGAACCGCAACTGTTTTTCACGGATGTGAACGAGCGTCAGGGTTCGTTCCTGCGCCGCACTGTGGTGCTGGGGGGAGCGACTCTGGGCGGCTTGGGGCTGCTGGTCGGGCGACTGGCCCAACTCCAGATCGTTCAGGCTGACGAATACGCTACTCTGGCCACGAACAACCAGTTCAACTTCCGCCTCGTGCCGCCGCCGCGCGGCCTGATCAAAGATCGCAACGGGGTGGTGGTTGCCGGCAACCGGCCCAGCTTCCGCGTACTGGTCGTTCGCGACGAAACCAAGGACCTGGACCAGACGCTGGATATTTTGGGGCGGCTGTTGCCCGATACGCTGGAGCGTCGCCGCAATATCATCCGCGAAGTCAACGCCGCGCCGCGCTTCTCGCCGGTTCCGGTTAAGAGCGATCTGTCGTGGGAAGAGTTCGCCAAGGTCAATCTGCACGCGGCCGATCTGCCCGGCATCATGGCCGATATGAACGAGGCTCGTTACTACCCCCACGGCGGTGCCTATGCCCATGTGGTGGGGTATGTAGCGAAGGTCTCGGACAACGACGTCAAGGCGCTGCGCGAACGCGGCGAGGAAGTTCCGTCGATCCTCTACAACCCCGGCTACCGGATCGGTCGTCAGGGCATCGAAAAGGCGCTCGACGAACAACTACGTGGCGAGGCGGGCGGAAACCGGGTTGAGGTTGACGTTCGTGGCCGTGTGGTTGCCGAGGACATGGCTGGCTCCAAGCCGCCGGTCCAGGGGGCCGAGGTCGTCCTGACGCTCGATAACGATATCCAGCAGCGTGCCCTCGAAGTGTTCGGTGAGGAAGCGGGCAGCATCGTCGTCATGGATGTGCGCAACGGCGACATCCTTGCAATGGTGTCATCGCCATCCTTCGACCCGAACCTGTTCGTTTCGGGTGTTCCGTCGCGCATTTATCGCGCGCTTGCCGATTACGAGCGCCGTCCGCTGACCGATAAGGCGTTGTCGGGTACGTTCGCGCCCGGCTCGACCTTCAAGCCCGTGGTCGGTCTGGCCGCGATGAAGCGCGGTGTGGACCCGAACCGACGCATTGTTTGCAACGGCAGCTTCTATCTGGGGCGCCGCTTTGCCTGCCTGGGCCGACATGGCGCATTGGATCTGCGCGGCGCGCTGAAGGCGTCTTGCAACGTCTATTTCATGACGCTGGCTACCGAGATGGGCCCTGACGCGATTGCTGAGGCCGCCCGCGATATGGGCTTTGGCCAAACCTTTGATATCGGCATTTCGGGACAGAAGGCGGGCCTCGTGCCTGACCGCGAGTGGCGCCGGAAGAATCCGGTGCGCGGTGACGCCAAATGGTATCCGGGCGAAACCCCCAGCTACGGTATCGGGCAGGGCGCACTGACGGTCAATGCGCTGCAGCTTGCGGTCTATACCGCGCGTATCGCCAATGGCCGCAAGGCAGTCGTGCCGCGTCTGATCAAGTCCATCGGCGGGGTCGAGCAACAGACCAGCGCGTTTGCGGACCTGCCGTATGATCCGAATATGTTCCAGGTCCTGCGCGACGGCATGGAAGCCGTGACTGCAGCGGGTGGTACGGGCTTCCGGAACAGCCAGTTGGGCCTTGGCACTGTGAAAATGGCAGGCAAGACCGGCACGGCGCAGGCTCGTAACTATGGGGCCGGTTCGCGTAAGGGCGCAGGTCGTCCGTGGGCCCAGAAGGACCACAACCTGTTCGTCGCCTATGCGCCCACCGACAACCCTCGCTATGCCGTTTCGGTCATTGTCCAGCACGGCGGTCTGGGCGGCGGCACCGCCGGTGCGCCGCGAGCGCGCGAGGTCATGAAGATTGCCCTCCTGAAGGATCCCGAAATCCGCGCCCGTATCGAGCAATCGGGCTTCGAGGTGCAGGAAGATGCCGGTGCACTCGAGGCCGAGGCGCGGGGCGAGCCTGACAACATCGTGGCGACCAATCCTGCCACCCCGCCGCCGCTTGTGGAGTAGGGAAGATGACGGCATCCGCCCTGACGCGTCCTGGTGAGCGCGAGCGTCTTTCGACCAAACTGACCCAGATCGACTGGCGTATTGTCGGCCTGCTGACCTTCCTCGCGGGGGTTGGCACGCTGATGCTGTACTCGCTTGGCAAGCTGTCGTGGGAGCCGTGGGCCGCCAAGCATCTCATCCGCTATGCAGTCCTGCTGCTGGCTATGCTGGGGCTGGCGCTGGTCCATCCCAAGTGGTGGTTCCGCTCGGCCTATCCGCTGTATGGCGTCTTGCTCGTGATGGTCGCCTTGGTGGATTTTACTCCGCTCGGCTACACGGCAGGCGGTGCGAAGAACTGGCTAAATCTGGGTGTCATCCGCATCCAGCCCGCCGAGTTTATGAAGCTGGGCTTGGTGTTGGCCCTAGCGCGCTGGTATCACAGCCACTCGGCCCAAGAGGCCCGTTGGTCTTGGAAGCTGCTCATTCCCGCAGGCATGATCGGGGTGCCGTTTGTACTCGTCGCGGCCCAGCCTGACCTAGGGTCGGCTATGATCATCGGCCTGACGGGTGCTGCGGTAATGGTGCTGGCGGGCTTGAGCTGGCGCGCTATCGGGGCGGCAGCGGCCGCTGCGGTCGCGATCATTCCGCCCTTCGTGATGTTCGTGATGCACGACTATCAACGCAACCGAGTGTTGAACTTCCTTAATCCGGAGATGGACCCCTCGGGCACAGGTTACAACATCATCCAGTCCAAGATCGCGCTGGGCTCAGGCGGCCTGATGGGCAAGGGCTTTGGCCTCGGGAGCCAGAGCCAGTTGGAGTTCCTGCCAGAGCGCCATACCGACTTCATTTTCTCGACGGTATCGGAAGAGTTCGGCTTCCTCGGTTCATTCACCGTGCTAGCGGCCTATGCGGCGCTGATCCTGATCGCGCTGCGGATTGCGGCCCTGTCGCACAGCCACTTTGGACGCATCGCCAGTTCGGGGATGACGGCCTTCGTGGCGCTGTTCGTCCTGATCAACGGGGCTATGGTCATGGGTCTGGCACCTGTGGTCGGCGTGCCCATGCCGATGCTGTCCTATGGCGGCTCGGGTATGATGACGGTGATGATCGGGTTCGGTTTGGTTATGTCGGTGCGCGTCCACCGCTATGCCGAACTGCCTAAAGGGCATGGCCTGTTCTAACAACGGTCGCTAGGGTAGGGGCATGACCGAGCCACTACCCAAGGCCGATCCGGCCATGTTTTCCGATTGCGGCGACACCCCGTGCCCGCAGCCTGTGACCGCAGACCCTGCCAACGCCAACGCCGTTCAGGACATGTCCGTCCGCATGCGCGACAATCCGGCAGAGTGGGCGTTTGTGCGCCTGTCCAAACTCATTCAGGAGTTTGAGGCCAACCTCAACAAAGACGAGGAAATCGGGGCCACCGTCGTCGGTTTGCCCGGAGATGGCACGATGCAGATCGTCGATGTCGGGTTTTGGGGGCCGGACTTGATCATGTTCTTTGGCCGGAACGTGGACGGAAAGCCTGTCCGGCTGATCCAGCATTACACCCAGCTCAATGTGGTGCTGAGTGCGGTCCGCAAGCCGGAAGATCAGGCTGAACCCAATCGCATCGGCTTCCGTCTGGACGAGTTGGTGAAAAGCACCAACCCGTCCTTGGGACGTCCGTAAAGATTACTGCTTCGCGGCCCAGTCGGTGCCGCGGATCAGGCTGTCGACGATGCCCGGCTCGCTGGAGGCGTGGCCTGCGTCGCCGATGATCTCAAGCTTGGCCTCGGGGAACGCACGGTGCAGGGCCCATGCGCCCGATGCGGGTGTCACTACGTCCCAACGACCTTGAGCGATCCACGTCGGGATATGGCGGATTTTTTCGACGTTTTCGATGATCCAGTTTTCGCTGTTGAAGAAGCCGCCGTTGGTGAAGTACCAGTTCTCGATGCGCGCAAAGGCGACGGCGAACTCCGGATCACCGAACTTGTCCGGTGCACCTGCCGCGCCGGCGACCGTGACGGTGTTGCCTTCCCATGTGGCCCACGCCACGGCGCAGCGATTGCGCTCTTCGATGTTGTCACCCGTCAGGCGCTTGTAATAGGCGGCCATCAGATTATCGCGCTCGTCCTCGGGGATCGGCGCGAGGAAGTCCTCCCACAGGTCGGGGTGAATCATCGATGCCCCGTCTTGATAGAACCAGTGCAGCTCTTTCTTCGTCATCAGGAAGATGCCGCGCAGCACCAAAGCGCGCGTGCGCTCGGGGTGTTTGATCGCATAGGTCAGCGACAGGGTTGAGCCCCATGAGCCGCCAAACACGACCCATTTGTCGATACCCAGCAGCTCGCGGATGGCCTCGATATCGTTCACCAGATCCCACGTCGTATTGTTCTCGAGGCTGGCGTTCGGGCGCGACAGGCCGCAACCACGCTGGTCGAACATGACGATGCGATAGACTGCCGGATCGAAAAAGCGGCGCATACCCGGATTGACCGCACCGCCCGGACCGCCGTGCAGCACGATGACAGGAATGCCCTGCGGATTGCCGCTCTCTTCCCAATAGATTTCGTGGACGCTGTCCGTCTTCAGCCAGCCGTGATTGTTCGCTTCGATCTCGGGATACAGGTCGCGGCGGGGGGCGGTGATTGGAGGAAAGGCCATGAGGGTTCTTTCTACAGGTTACGCGATGAGCTCACCGTGCGGCGCACAGCGTGCCCGGCCAGCAACAGCCAGCCCAGAATCATCAAACTGCCGCCGATCGGGGCGACGGCTCCCATGAAGCGAAGTCCGGCCAGAGCCAGCAAAGTAAGAGCCGAACAGAACACCAAGCCGCCCGACGCCGCAAGCCAGCCTGCTATCCGTCCGGCACGACCGGAATCGGGCCAAAAGCCAATGGCGGCGGCCAATACAGCGTGGACCATTTGGTACTGTCCGCCGGTCTGCAGCAGCTCAGCTTGGGAACTGGCGACCCCGTGGGCACCAAATGCGCCGATGGCGACGGACATAGCCCCGTTCAGGGCGGCGAAAACGATGAGGTTTTTGTTCGCTCTCATGACCAAGGTTTAGACTACATCCGGCCTAAAGTCTCTGCTACCGGCCCGCGCATGAATTCGGCAGCTCGCGTCTCCCTGCAATATGCACTCCTGTTCGGCACCACTGGTGTGGTCATGCCGTTCGCAGCCTTGTGGCTGGCTTCCACCGGTATGATAGGGGCGCAAATCGGCCTTCTGTTGGCTCTGCCGATGGTGGGGCGACTGGCGACGGGGCCGCTGTTAGCGGTCTGGGCCGACGGGTTCAAACACCGCAAGACCGCCATTGCCCTCCTAGGACTGGCCATGGCTGCGGGCTATGGCGGAGCCGCGCTGGTCGACAGCACACTTCTGCGCGGTGCGTTCTGGTTCATCGGGGCGACGGCCTGTGCGGCCATCATTCCGCTCGTGGACGTTCTGACGTTGCGGGTCGCCAAACGCGACGGCTATCCCTTCAGCCTGCCTCGGGGATTTGGCTCTCTGGCTTTCGTTATGGCCAATGTCGGAATGGGGGCGCTGCTGACGCAGTGGTCAGAGCAGGCGGTGATCGTATGGATTGTGGCCGCCAGCACGCTGTGCACGATGGTGTCGCTGCTCGTTCTGCCTGCTTTGCCGGTGACCGAGGATGGGCTTACCCAGTCGGGTAGGGAGCGTTTCCGCGGACTGGGTCGCTTGCTGAAGAACCGCACCTTCATGGCCGCTGTGCTGGGCGTTGGCGCTATTCAGGCCGCCCACGGCTTCTATTACAGCTTCTCCGCCATCCTCTGGAAACAGCAGGGCATTCCCGAGAGCACTACCGGTCTGCTTTGGGCCTTTGCCGTCGCGGGCGAGATTGTCTTTATGTGGCTGATCGACCCGTGGCGTCGCAAGATCGGGATCGGACCGTTCACGTTGGTTATCATCGGCGGCATGGCCGCTGTCGCACGCTGGCTGTTTATGGCCGGAGAGCCGTCGGTTGGGTGGCTTCTGCCGCTACAGGCACTGCATGCCTTCACCTTCGCCGCTGTTTATCTGGGCAGCGTGGAGATCGTCGACACGCTTAGCCCGCGTCAGGATCACACCTCGTCGCAGACGCTGGCGTCCATGCTTTCCTCGGGCCTGATGACGGGTCTGGCGACAGCCGCATCCGGTCCGATCTTTGATCGTTGGGGCGGTGCTGGCTATCTGCCTATGGCGGGCTTGGCCGTCGTGGGGGTCTTCGCGGTTATGGCAGTACGCGCCGAGGTCAGGCGCGGCCTGCCCCAAATCGCGGAGCCTGCGTAAAGTTCTGCGTCATTACAATGACGGCGCTCTTCACCGCCTGCGCGATGGAGGCTTCCGTCATGGAAGCGGGGAAGCGCAGAAGCGCCACCGGAGGGGTTTCCAGAGATTCCCCGATCCGGTTCAGCAAGCCGTAAAGCAGCTCGCTGCCCTCGTCGGGCTCATGCTCGGAAGAGGCGACGATCGAGACGTGGGCCTTGGCGACGGCATCGAGGATATCAGCCGCCGGACCGGTCGAGCGGACTACGCCGGGGCCGTCAGCGGAAATCCGTATGCCGTTCTGGTGCGGGATTTCGGCCCGCAGCTGCAGGCGGGCGGCGCCTTCGTGGCGGGTATGTCCGATCAACAGCACGGCCCGGGCGTCACGGCTCAATAACCGCTCGGCCAAGCTTTCCGCCAAGCTGGCGATGTTGCTGTCACCTTCGACGAGTTCGGTCTGGACGCCTTCGGGTTGCCACGGCACGCCGGACAGGTCCTCGACCAGATCCCATGCAGGGTTGGTAGAGGACCAGTTGCAGATCAGGATAGTTGGACGACGGTCATCGTGCGCGGACTGCGTTGAAAGAGCCATCAGCTAAGCTACTCCTGCCCATTGCCCGGGAAAGCTGCATATAGAGGCCAAAGCGGTCAACCCCCTGTATAGGTTGCGCCGATCAGCGATTATCGTTCAGCGCCGCATCATAGATGAGGAAGGCGCGGCCATCGTCCGTTGCCAGCCGTGCGTTGACCGTGTGCTGGTCATCGCCGTACTCGGCCAGCGCAGCAGCATAACGCTCTACATAGCCGAGGATGTCGCGGTGCAGCTCCTGATCGGCGGTGACGCGGCGGTTGACGCTGCGGACGGCGGCGGGGGCCACGCGGCGCACGATCTGGCGGGCGCGCGTGACATCCTGACGGGCCAGAGCGTAGGCGGCGTCTTCGATGCGGGCGCGTGGCAGAAGGGCATTCGGGTCCACGCCCATACGACGGATGGCAGACACGGCGCGCTCGGTCAGAACGCTCATCGCCACGGGGGCCGGTGGGACCGGCTCTGCATAGGATGATGCCCAAGGGGCCGACTGAGCGGGAGCACGCGTCTCGTGGAGCGGCGGGGCGGGGCGCAGCGGAATGCGGGGGGACAGGTCGTCTGCCGGCGCGTGCGGTTCGTTGGGCGTAGAGCCCATCAGGCGCACCGCCTCGTTGACCATCTCGTAGTTCTTACGAACGCGATCCTGGAAGCCCATGTCCAGCGCTTCAGCCTCGGCGGCGGCGCGGCGGGAGGCATCGGTCAGGCTGGCAAGGCTTTGTTCTGCGGTCTGGCGGACTGCGGCCATGCGCTGGGCCGCTTCTTCGGGCAGACGTGCTGTACGGTCATCCAGATCACGAACCGAGGTCTCGATACGGCCCAATGCCTCGTTCATGCGCTGGGTCAGTGTTTCCAGACGCGACATGGCTTCCATGCCAGTGTGGTCCACCAGTTTGAGGGTCTCATCGACAATGCGGCGCGCACCGGCGATGCGCGACTCTGCCGCGTCATCGGCCTGACGGGCCGCGTCGAACAGGCTCTCGCCCAGTCGGTCGGCACGGATCTGGGCTTGTTGCAGCGCTTGTTCGGCCAGTTGGCGCTGTTCAAGAGAAGCGCGGTTCAGGGTTTCGACGGCAGCGCGGGTTTCCGCCAGCAGACGGTCGCGGCTTTCGGCGGCCAGCGCCTCGAACTTGTCGAGCGACAGCTTGGTCGCGGCGTCGAAGCCTTCGGCCTCTCGTTGGGACATGTTCACCAGCGTTCGGAACTGCTCGAGAACGGCCTCGACCTGATTTTTGATGCCCTCGGCAATCTGGTCGCCGGTTTGGTTTAGATCGTTGGCCGCCGTGCGCGTCACGCTGAGGTGGTCGATAAACTGGGCGCGCTGGCTTTCGATCTGGGCTGCAAAGTCTTCCTGATCGGTGCGCAGCGAATAGGCGGCGGTGACAAGGGCGGCGCGTTGCTGGCTCAGACCATCTTCAACGGCCTTGATCTGTTCGCTGACGCCGGTGCCGGCGGTTTCCAGACGCAGGGTCTGGCGGCCAAGGTCTTCGGCGGCGACACGGGCGGCGTCCTGCGCCTCGTTGGCGGCGGCTGCAAGGTCGGCTGCACGGGCTGCGAGGGCAGCCTCGGCTTCGCGCAGTTGGGCCTGCGCCATGTCCGAAGCTTCAACAACCATTTGAGCCTGACGCTGAACGGCGTCCGCAACCGACAGTGCCTTGCTGTCCAGAGTTTCGCCCAGCGTTGCCAGCTGCTGGCGCTCGTCGCCCATGGTCCGGGTGATATTCTGGGTCGCGGCCTGGGCGGTGCGCGCGGCATCGGACAGGCGGGTCGCTTCGGTCAGAAGGATTTCGCGCAGCTGCGTCAGTTCCTGACGCGCGCGCTCTGCCATACCGGCGGCTTCGTCGATGTCGGTTCGGAGCGAGGCGACAATGCCGGACGTTTGCTGTGCACCGTAGAGCGTGGGGGCTACCAGGGCATCAGCCAGTTCACGCGCGCGGTTGCTCTCGTAAGCCAGCGCAGAGCCTAGGCGCAGCGCATGGGCCAACAGGAAGGCAAGTCCCACAGGCGCAACCGCGATGAGGGCGTAAACCGCAATGCGGATGGGCTCCAGATCCACCATGCCGGAGCCAAACTCATAGGCGAACCATGAGCCGATGCCGCCCACCCACAAGGCCGAACCAATGATGGCGAAGGCATAGGCCGCGCTACTGCGGGCAGGGGTATTTCTCTTTGTCTTGGCAACCTTGGTGGCCTTGGTCGATGCGACCGCGGGCTGTGTCTCGTTCGGTGCAGTTAGCGGACCGTCCGCACTTTCGGCCAAGGGCGAGAGGAACTGGTTCTGGCGTTCTGCGTCACGGCTGCGCTGCTCGGCCTGACGTTGCTGCTCGGCCAGACGGCGGCGCTGACGTTCGGACATGGGGCGCGCATAGGGATCGGGCTTGGGCTCGACGGCCTCGGCCTTCTTTTCCGGCTGGGGCGGGATGGCGTCAATCGGCGTATCGAACGGGTCGTTCAGAGGCGCGTTGTCGATATCCGCTGCGCCAGTCGCTGCAGAGGTTTCTGACGAGGTTTCTGGCCGATGGGGTGTCGTCATGGGCGTCAATCTCGGTCGGCTATGCGTCGGTGGGCAGGATCGAAGCTAGGACCCTAGACGCTAGCAGGAGCCGCGCAAAGCCGCATATGGCTGAAATTTGCGAAGAAATAGGCGGAAAACTGAGGGAAACCGGCCGTTCGTTCGCCCGGATAGCCGAAGAATCAGGGCTTCAGACGTCAGCAGGTCTTGCTGGCGTTTGCTTTCCCGGCTTCATCCGGCGAAGAATGACATTCCGGCAAGCGCTTGATTTCCAAGGGCTGCGACACGCGATCGATATTCAAGCCGAACTGGGCAAGGGCCGCAGCGGCTAGGAAGGCAACAATGCCTGCTAGAAAATCGATCAACATCTTCATGCGGCATTCATGCCAGAAGTTGTGAGTTGCGGCAATCTCTGGGCGGCATAAGGTCCGCATTGCGCGCGTTTTTTACGATCTTGCGGAACCTTGTCACGCGGCTGTCGCTGATCAGGTGTTGGTGGGCAAGTGGCTGTTACGACCGGGGGGGATATGCTTAGGCGCACAGTATATGACCACTCCCTCCTGATCGAGGGGGATGCCATCTGGCGAACGGCTGTAGCGGGGCGGCTGTCTCCGCTGATGGAGAACGATACCTATTTCGAAGCCCTAAGCGCGGCTTTGGAAAAGGCGGAAAAGTCAGTGTTGGTTCTGGGTTGGCAGTTCGATCCGCGGACGCGCCTTGATCCCCAGTCCCCCAGTGACGAACGCCGATTTGAAATCGGCGAGCGGCTCAAATCCATGGTGAAGCAGAGGCCGGAGCTTGAAGTTCGCCTGTTGATCTGGCGCTCGCCGATCCTGATTGCCGCCTCTCAGGGGTTCTATCCGCACAAGGCGCTCAAATTCTTCAACAAGCGCATGGTTCAGCTGGAACTAGAGGGTGTGGGCCTTCTCGGAGCCTGCCATCACCAGAAGGTGGTGGTCATCGACGATAAGGTGGCCTTCTGCGGCGGCGGTGATATCTCGGTCGACCGCTGGGACGAGGAGGGACACTTCAGTGGTGATCCCCGCCGCTGCATGCCGTCCGGCCTGATCCCTTCACCGCGCCATGAGTGGATGAGCGTTGTCGACGGCGATGCGGCCAGAATGCTGGGCGATCTCGTACGCCAGCGCTGGGCGATGGCAACAGAGGAGGCCCTGCCAACGGTTCAGACCGATGGTGACCCGTGGCCGGACCACGTCGCGCCGATCTTTACCGATATTCCTGTCGGGTTGTCCCGCACCTATCCGGCCGTGAAGGGGCGCGATGAGGTGAGGGAAAACGAAGCTTTACATCTTGAAGCAATACGTGCGGCTAAATCTCTGATTTACATGGAAAATCAGTACTTCACTTCACCTTTGATCGCCTCCGCCATTGCCGAGCGTTTGGCCGAACCGGATGGCCCCGAAGTGGTGTTGGTCTCAACCGGACGCAGCCCGTCCTGGTTCGATGGTTTGACCATGGATACGGCGCGGGCGGAGGTGCTGTGGCGATTGGAAAAAGCAGATGTGCACGACCGCTTCTTCTCCTTCTATCCGGTGACCCGTCGAGGCGACCGGATCATCGTCCACGCCAAGATGACCATTGTGGACGACAAGCTGATGCGGATCGGGTCCAGCAATCTCAACAACCGCTCGATGGGGCTGGATACTGAATGCGACCTATCGTTCGAGGCTCGTGACGAGACCGAGCGCACTGCCATCCGCCGGCTTCGCCAGCACTCGCTAGGGCATTTTATCGGTGTTTCGACCGACGACTTTGCCGAGGCCGAAAGCCTGATGGGGGGTGTGGGGCGATCTGTCGCCACCTTCGGTCAGGCCCGTATGCGGGCGATGGGGCTGCGCCAACCTACGGGGATTGAGCGCATGTTTGCCGAATGGCAGTTGGGCGACCCGCTCTCCGCACACGATGCGTGGCGGCCTTGGAGGCGACGTCATCTGACGCGCGCCACCCGTCCGCGTTCCGAAGGCGGCACGGCGGCCGGTTAAGCGGCGATCTCGAAATCCATCACCAACGGAAGATGATCGGAAGCCACCCGTGCCAACGGGCTGGTCGGCACCCGGATGCCAGTGACGCGGATATGCGGACTGATGAACAGATGGTCGATCCGTATCGCCGGGAAAGCGGACGGGAAGGTCTTGATGGACGGTTTCAGCCCCAGAACCCGCTGGGCGTCCTTCAGGTGGCGGGTCAGCTCGCCATAGGGGCGGGTGATGGACGTCGCGTTGAAATCACCGGCGAGGATCGTTGGGCCCTCGCACGCGCCCACCCATTCTCGGCTGGAAAGGGCGGCGGCCTGTTTGCGCTGTTCGCGCGGCACAAGACCCAGATGGGTGTTGATGATGTTCAGCCAATGCTCGCCAATCTGGATGCGCGACCAGACCGCGCCCCGAGGTTCCAGACCCCTAATGCCGGTTACCGATGGCAGGCTGTCAGCGCGGACGAGCGTTTCGGGCAGGCGCGAGAGAATGGCGTCGCCATACTGCTCGGCCTCGATCCGCATGGCCGGGTGAAACCGCGAAGTCATATTCAAACGCTGGGCCAGTTCGGCGGCCTGATCGACGCTGCCGGTCCGCAGGCGCCCGACGTCCAGTTCCTGAAGACAGACGATGTCGGCATCTTCATCGGCAATGACATCGGCGATGCGCGCGACGCTTAATGTCCGGTCTGTGCCCACGCAGCGGTGGACATTGTAGGTAAGCAGTCTGGGCATGACCGTATGAAAACGCAGGAATGTGACGAAAGATCAGTCGATCAGAGAACGATCAGTCTATCGGGGACTTCGTTGATATCGTTTTCACGCGGCGGGAAATGCTCGGCGAGCGCATTGCCACATAGAGCGATGGCGTCCTCCATCCCGTCTATCGGCTGCCCGCGCTTGATACCGCGCACTAGCGCCTGAACCGTTTCACCCCAGAACTCCGGCTTTGTTTTGGAGTAAATACCGGTGTCGGCGATGACCTCGACCTCATGATCGGCCATGGCGGCAAAGATCAGGACGCCGGTACGGTCCACGGTATCGTGCAGGCCGTGGGCCATGAACTGTTGCAGGGCAACGCGGCGGACGCGGGCACGACGAATGCGCTGCGGCACCATTATAAGCCCTATGACCGGTATCCTGCTCAGGAGATAGACACCGATGAAGGTGAGGGCTTGGGCGATAATATAGGCGGTAAGAGCCTGGTTGACCTCGTTGGACTGGCTGGCCGCGTGGGCTATGTGCCAACCGTCGTTGACGCCCAACCATTCGCCCGTCAGGCCTAAAGGCACTAGCACGGCAGGCAGGACCAGTGACGCTGTCGCCGCCCACGCCAGCCGGATATCGCGATAGGTCGAGACCCGCCGCGAGATGACGCAGAAGATTTCGCCACTGGTGTTGGCTTCGGCTGCGGAAATGGCGCTCGAGACGCGTGCGTGATCTTCGGGTGTGAAATCCATTACCAACCTCCAGACGCACCGCCGCCGCCGAAGCCGCCGCCGCCGCCGCCAAATCCGCCGCCGCCGCGACCACCGCCGCCGCCACGTCCACTGCCACCGCTGCTGACGATCATCGAAAGGATCTGTGCCGTCGTCCACAGTACAGTGCCCGCACCATTGGCTGCGCCATGGATGCGACGACCGCGTCCGCCTGAAGCAGCTCCTGCCGTAGCGCCCAGAGCCACCATCACACCGAAGACGATGAAGACGATCACCAGTATGCGCGAAGTGCCGTCGCTGCCGGATTGAGCCTCTGCCTGCATTTTGGCAGCGCGGGCAGCGGCCTCTTCGGGATCCAGAGTAAGCTGGGTGGTAAGGGCATCGACGCCCTTGTCGATCCCGCCGTAATAGTTGCCTTCGCGGAACGAGGGCAGGATGTCGTTGCGAATAACGATGGATGCAAAGGCGTCGGTGATGACGCCTTCGAGGCCGTAACCCGTCTCGATGCGCACCAGTCGGTCATTCGGTGCCACAATCAGCAGCGCACCGTTGTTGGCCTCTTTCTGGCCAATGCCCCAACTGCGGCCCAGTTGGTAGCCGTAGTCGGCAATATCATAGCCTTCGAGCGAGGCGAGCGTGACCACGACCACCTGATCGGTCGTCGACTGTTCGAGGCGCGAAAGCTTTTCCGTCAACGCAGCCTCTTCGGCAGGCGTGAGGATATTCGCGCCGTCGACTACGCGTCCGGTCAGAGCGGGAAACTTGATGTTGCTCTGGGCCATGGCCGGAAGCGGCATTGCCGTTCCCAGCCACAGACCCAGTACAAACAGAAGGGCGAGTGCCCTTTTCATTGGCTGAATGCCTTAGTTGGCAGCGGCAGGAGCCGCAGCAGGAGCCGAGCCCGGAGCCACAGCCGGAGCATTACCGCCCGGTTGAGCCGTAGCGCTCGGGTTCAGGCCGTCGAAGTTCACGTTCGGTGCCGTCTGGGCTTCAGCCGTAGCGGTGAACAATTGCATCGGCTTGGAGCCGCTCTGGATGGTCTTGGCCCAGATGATGCTGGGGAAGGTGCGCAGGGTAGTGTTGTAGTCGCGAACGGCTTCGTTGTAGTCGCGGCGGGCAACCGCGATGCGGTTCTCGGTACCTTCCAGCTGCGACTGCAAGGCGACGAAGTTCTGGTTCGACTGAAGCTGCGGATAGGCCTCAACCGTCACCAGCAGGCGCGACAGGGCACCCGACAGTTCGCCTTGGGCTTGCTGGAACTGCTGGAAGGAAGCCGGATCATCCGCGTTCACATTGACGCTGGTGGCCTTGGCGCGGGCTTCGATGACCTGCGTCAGGGTGGTGCGTTCCTGAATGGCGGCACCTTGAACGGTCGCAACGAGGTTCGGCACCAGATCGGCGCGGCGTTGGTACTGGCTCTGGACGTCGGCCCAAGCGGCCTGTGCGCGCTCGTGCTTAGTCGGAATGGTGTTGTAACCGCAGGCACCCACAGCCGGAGCCAGAGCGATAACAGCGGCCACGGTGGCCATACGGGGGGACATACCAGCCATCAGCTTCCTCCTGTCGGTCACTATGACCGATCTCGGGTATAGGATTGGGGTGCGATGGGGCCTTAGCGCAAGTCCAAAGCCACATCGCTTTACAAAATTACTGCGCCAGAAGGTCGTCCGGCTTTACGCCGACGGACCGGCAAGCTGCCGTATAGGTGTTGGCCAGCAGGCAGGCGATGGTCATCGGACCGACGCCACCCGGAACCGGAGTGATCTTGCCTGCGACCTGAGCAGCTTCGTCGAATGCCACGTCGCCGACTACGCGGGTCTTGCCATCGGCGGCCTTGACCGGGTCCTTGGAGGGGACGCGGTTGATGCCCACGTCGATAACGGTCGCGCCCGGCTTGATCCAGTCGCCCTTGATCATTTCCGGACGGCCAACGGCGGCGACAAGAATGTCGGCGGTGCGGCACAGGGCCGGAAGGTCCTTGGTGCGCGAGTGGGCGATGGTGACGGTGCAGCTCTCGCCCAGCAGCAGTTGCGCCATCGGCTTGCCCACAATGTTGGAGCGACCAACGATGACGGCATTCAGGCCCGACAGGTCACCCAACTGATCCTTGAGCAGCATCAGGCACCCCAGCGGCGTGCACGGCACCAGACCGTCCTGACCCACAGCCAGACGACCGGCGTTCACAACGTGGAAGCCGTCCACGTCCTTGTCCGGCGAGATGGCGTCCAGCACGGCATTGGAATCAATGTGAGCGGGCAGGGGCAGTTGAACCAGAATGCCGTGAATGCCGTCATCGGCGTTCAATTGGGCGATCAGATCCAGCAGCTGGTCTTGAGTGGTATCTTCCGTCAGGCGGTGCGTGTCGGAGCGCATACCGGCTTTCAGAGTGGTCTCGCCCTTGTTGCGAACATAGAGCTGGCTGGCGGGGTCCTCGCCCACAATAACGACTGCCAGACCGGCCTTTACGCCATTTGACTTGATAAGGCGCTCAACCGCTGCGCCAACTCGCGTCACCAGCGTTTGGGCAAAGGCCTTGCCGTCAATGATTTCGGCAGCGGCATTTTCGGTCGCCATGGGTTTGACTCCACCTGTTGGCACGGAACTGAATTCGTTCGGGGCGATTTACAGGCGCCACGGTTCGTCGTCTATGATGACGTTATCTTATTGAAGAGGCAGACCCCTTATGCGTCACTCGTTGCTTGCCGCCGTCAGTGTCCTGGCAATCCTCAGTGCCCCGGCATTGGCAAACGCGCAGGCGGATAGCGGATCGGTCCGGGTGGGGCAAAGTGTCTCTGGCAATACCGACGATGATGGCCGCGACTATACCCTGACGCTGCATGCAGGTGACGGCATCGAAGTCATCATGCGCAGCGACGATATTGATTCCCTGCTCGAGATCTACGGGCCTTCGGATTCCGAGGAGCCGCTGGCGATGGACGATGACGGTCTCGGCGACGGGCTTCATTCCCGCCTGCGCTTCATGCCGTCCGAGAGCGGCACCTATCGTATTCGCGCCAAGTCCCTGTCCGAGGCGGGCAATTTCAGCCTGTCGGTTCAGCGCTGGCGGCCGACGCCGGTCCGTTCGGTCAACATCAGTCGCGGGCGCGAGGTACGCGGCCAGATCAACAATCGTAGCTCACAGGATAATGACGGCAACAAGTTCCAGCAGTACCGCCTGAACCTGTCGCAGGGCGAGCGCGTCGCGATCAAGGTCGAAGCCAACGATATCGACCCCATCGTCCGAATTGGCCGTGAGACGAACGGTGTGTTCGAAGAGCTGGGCGTGAACGACGACGCGCCGGGCGCAGGTCTGAACTCGCAATTGAACTTCTCTGCGCCGACCAGCGGCACCTATGCCATTCGCGTAGGCTCGGTAAGCGGCTCGGATGGGCCATTCACGATCACTGTAGAGGACGCCGCCCCCCTGACACCGCCGACCCCGATTGTCATCGGCGAGAGCGTTGCGGGCGAACTGTCCGATAAGACCCCGACGGGGATGTCGGGCGTGCGCGCCGACCGCTACGCCTTGCAGGTTGTGGAGGGACAGGCCTACGAAATCACTATGACAGGCGATGATTTCGATGCCTTTTTGAATGTTTATGATGAAGCGGGCACCGAAGTGGCGTCGGACGATGATAGTGCCGGCGACCTCAACCCGTCGCTGTTGCTGACCCCGAAAACCAGCGGCACCTACATCATCGAGGCCCGCGGTTTGTCGGACGCTAATGGTGCCTACACGCTGGAAGTTGAAAGCGTAGAGCCGCCACCGCCACCGCAACCGCTTGCGATGGGTCAGGAAGTGGAGGGGGAACTGACCGATGACGATGCACGCCTGAAAGGCAATGCCCGTTTCGACGGCTACAGCTTCACGGCGACCGAGGGTCAGCGGCTTCAGATCACCATGACCTCGTCCGAGTTTGATGCAGTGCTGGAAGTCGGCAAGGCTGAAGGGACTTTCGAAGCCCTGGCCAGTGACGACGACGGCATGGGGCAGGGCACGAACGCGCGCCTGACCTTTGATGTGCCCGAGGACGGCGAATACATCATTCGTGCCCAGAGCTTCGATGACGGACGCTGGGCCTATCAATTGCGCTTGACCGATCGCGGGCCTGAACCGGAATCGGGCAGCCTGTTGATTGGATCGACTGTGCGCGGCTCGCTGGGCGAAAACGACAACACCTCGAACGAAGGCCGCTTCGGGGGCGGCTATTACGACGACTACACCTTTGCCGCACGCAAGGACGAGAAGCTGCGCTTCATCCTGGTTGCGCCAAAGTTCGATGCGGTTGTTCTGGTGGGGCAGAAGTCGGGCTCGTCCACCTCTTTCAGCAAACAGGACGATGACGGTCTGTCCGACACGCATTCGCGTCTGATCTGGACCGCGCCGCGTGATGGCGACTATGTCGTCCGTGTTACCAGCTTCGGACCGAATGCCACCGGTGACTATTCCCTGATCGTCGAACGACAGCCCTGATAGAAGAACGTCCTCAGCCTATGTCCGCGTCCCCCCACATTTCGCGAAAAGACCAGCACCTTGATGTGGTGCTGTCGGGGCGGGGGCGGCATGCGCTTGGCACGGGCTTTGACGACTGGCGCTTCGTGCACGAGGCCCTGCCGGATATCGATCACGCCAAGATCGATCTGGGCGTCGACTTTCTCGGGAGGCGTTTGAAATCACCTTTCCTTATCAGCGCCATGACCGGAGGTCCGGCGCGCGCGGAAGCGATTAACGCGCGGCTGGCCGAGGCAGCTCAGCAACTCGGCATCGCTTTGGCAGTAGGATCGCAGCGTTCTGCTCTGGCGGGCGAGGATACCGGACTGGATCTGGCGCTGCGGCGTCGTGCACCGGATACACCCATTCTTGCCAATATCGGCGCGGCCCAGTTGACCCGGGGTGTCGGGCGCGACGAGGCCCTGCGGCTCATGGATATGATCGATGCCGACGCCTTGGTCGTGCATCTGAACCCGCTTCAGGAAGCCTGTCAGCCAGAAGGCGATCGGGACTGGTGGGGTGTAGCTGCCGCCTTGCATGCCCTGGTGCGTGAGTTGGGGCGTCCTGTCATCGTCAAGGAGACAGGGACGGGCATATCCGCTCTTACCGCCCAGAAGCTGGTGGCTATGGGGGTCGCGGGCATCGACGTTGCAGGCGCTGGCGGTACCAACTGGGCGCTGGTGGAAGGCGCGCGCAGCGACGATCCTGACCACGCCGGGCACGCGGTCGCGTTCGCAGACTGGGGCATCCCGACGGCCCGAGCGATTGCCGAGGCTCGCAACGCTCTACCGAGTGTCTTGTTGATCGGCTCCGGCGGCGTTCGCGACGGCGTGGACGCCGCCAAGGCTATCCGACTGGGAGCCGATATCGTGGGCGTGGCGGCAGGCGTTTTGCCTGCGGCCACGCAATCTACCGAAGCCGTCGTCAGTCATTTCCAGACGATGACGCGACAGTTGCGAACGGCCTGTTTCTGCGTAAACGCACCCAGTCTCGCGCATTTGAAGCGGGTGCCGCTGCTACCCGCGCGCTGACTTTAGTAATCGGCAGGAACCTTGGTCACCTTGACCTTGGGATCTGCGACCGGAGCGGTATCGCGCACTTCGATCGCAGGGCCAGTCCCCTCGGCCCAGTTCTCGTCATTCCAGGTCGTGCCGATGTCGTCAACCGGCTGCTCTACCGCGTGGGCGCGCGCCATGGTCTGCTCGTGGTCATAGCCGTTGGCCAGATCACCGACTGACAACTGACCACCAGCAGGGACGATTTCGGGCTCGCGTGGGGCGACGACGTCGACCCGCAGGCCTTCGCCACCGACATGCGGCTCTGTCTTCTCGGGCGAACAAGCACCAAGGGCGACGACTGCGGCCAATCCAAGCAGGGAAAGGGTCTGTTTGCGCATTTCAGGCTCACCGACGGACTAAGCAACAGATTGACCGAGCGTTTCGCTCAGGCCGAACGTCCTCTCTACACCCGTTGGGGGGATCAAAGAAGCCGGCCCATGACATTCTGTCAGCGCGATAGGGCTTCAAGAAGGGCGTCGCGGACTGCGACCTCGGTGAAGGGTTTTTGGATGGTGGGGTGTCCGCGCCATTGCTCGGGCAGACCGCCTTCACCGTAACCGGTCGAGAATACGAAGGGGATACCGCGCCCCTTCAGGGCCTCGGCAACAGGAAATACCAGCTCGCCCGCAACATTTACGTCCAGCAGGGCTGCGTCGATCTCGGCGGAACGGGCGGTATCGGCACCCGCCGCCACCGTGCCCTCGGGGCCCACGACATTGCAGCCCAGATCTTCGAGAATGGTTTCCAGCAGCATGGCGACGAGCGACTCGTCTTCCACCACCAAAATCCGGCGAGTTTCCAAATCTTCCGCCATAAAGTGCGCCCCGCTCTTAATCGAATAATGCACAGTGTAGGGACCAATGGGTGATCCGCATACCGTGCGTAGCTACTGCCCAGCCAGCAACAATACAGCAACGTCTGATCTTGCGATGAGTGCCACAGACCCGTGAATAAAGTTCACAACGTCTGACATTTGGCACCAGCGAGGTGGATCGGACTTATGGGGGAGGGTGAAGATGGTGGACGCGACAGGGATTGAACCTGTGACCCCCTCGGTGTGAACGAGGTGCTCTCCCGCTGAGCTACGCGTCCATCTTCTGGAACGGGTTCGTGCGAACCGCGTCGGGAGGCGGCGATTTAGCCCGCGAATCCCCCGACGGCAAGTCCAAACTTATCAAATACCTGCGGCACGTGCCGCTTCGGCGGTTTCCGCTTCCGGATCACCGGGCAGCCATTCGACACGCCCGTTGTAGATGTCCTGATTGAGAATGCCTTCTTCCTTGGCGACAATCACAGGCACTAACATCTGGCCGGTCACATTTGTCGCGGTACGCATCATGTCCACAATGCGGTCGATGGCGACGATGTAGCCAATGCCTTCCAGCGGCAGGCCCGCAGTCGATAGCGTCAGGGTCAACATGACAATCGAGGTGCCCGGAACACCTGCCGTCCCCAGCGATCCCAGCACGGCAGTGAGGCCGATCAGGATGTACTGCGTCACCGTTAGATCGATCTGGAAATACTGGGCGATGAAGATGGCCGCGATTGCGGGATAGATGGCACCGCAACCGTCCATCTTCACATTGGCACCCAGAGGCACAGCGAACGCGGCATAGGCCTGCGGGACACCAAGGCGCTCGACCGTCTGGCGAAGCGTAATCGGCAGGGTGCCAAGCGAAGACGAGGTCGCAAAGGCGGTCTGCTGGGCGGCGAATGCGCCGCGGAAGAAGCTCGTGGCCTTAAGCCCGTGCAGCTTCAGCAGGCCGGAATAGACCACCAGAATGTGGAATAGGCAGGCGACGTAGATGGCAAGAATGAACTTGCCCAGCGGCAGCAGGCTTTCCCAGCCATAGCCACCCACAACCGAACCGATCAGGGCAAAGACCCCGAACGGGGTCAGCTGGATAATCCAGCGTGTGATGCGGAAGATGATGGCCGCACCTTCGTCCACGGCGCGGCGTGCAATCTGGGCACGATCACCCAATGCTACCAGCGCGGCACCGACAAAGGCCGAGAAGAAGATGATCTGCAGCACCTTCCCTTCGCTGAGCGCGGCGAAGGGATTGCGCGGTACGATATCAAGCAGGACCTGCAGCGGCGTCGGGATTTCACGCGCCTTTACCTCGCCAAGAGGCAGGTCCGCTAGACCCACCCCCGGATTGATGATGTGCGCCGTCGCAAAGCCCACCAGCACGGCCAAAAGCGAGGTGATAGCGAACCAAATGATGGTGCGCATGCCAAGGCGAACCGCGCCCACCCCTTCGCCCAGTTTGGCGATGGAGCTGGCGATGGTGAACAGCACCAGCGGCGCAACGACCATCCGGATGAGGTTCAAATAGACGTCGCCGATGGGCTGGAGCACGGTCGGCGCTAGGTCGCCCAGCAGCAATCCAGCCACTACGCCAAGCGCAAGGCCAGCAAAGGTACGTTTCCAAAGGGGGATGGCAAAGAAGCGACGGATCATAGGTTCACCTGAAGTCAGGAGGCCTATGTCTGGCTTCGCACCCCGCGCGGCAACCGGGGAGAGTGTTAGAAGTTCTAAACTTTGGGTGAGAATATCTAACGATCAGGCGACGAGTTTCGCCAACGCAGCCTCGAACTCGCTGTAATGGTCTATAGTGATGTCCCCACCCATTTCTGCCAGTGGAACGTCGCTGTAGCCAAAGCTGACGAGAATGCACGGGATGTTGGCATGCTTGGCCGCGCGGGTGTCGGTGGTGGAGTCACCGACCATGATGGCTTTCGCGGGATCGCCGCCGGCCTTGATCACAGCCTCGCGAATGTGTGCTCCGTCCGGCTTTTTCGCGGACACAACGTCGGGGCCGACGATAGCGGCAAACCGATTGCTGATGCCCAAGGTGTCCATCAGATTGGTGGACAGGTCTGTACGCTTGTTCGTAGCGACAACCAGCGTTGCTCCGCGCAATGCCAAACGGTCCAGCACGTCGAGGCACGACGGGAAGGGCGCGGTATCAACGGCGATATTGGCGTTGTAGTCGACGAGGAAGGCGTCAAACAGCGCCTTGCTGTTCTCTTCCTTCCAGTCGGCACCGGCCTCGGCAAAGCCGTTTTTTAGAAGAGCCAAGGCCCCGTGTCCGACCAGATGGCGCGCGGCCTCGATAGGCCGTGGCGGCAGGCCCTCCTTTTCCAGCAAACGGTTCAGCGTGCCGATCAGATCAGGTGCTGAATCCACCAAGGTACCGTCCAGATCAAAGGCAATCGTCCAGCCTTCGAGATCGCGTTCGGTCATTGGTGTCTCCCGTTCGAGCATTGGATGGTTTAGAGCCATGGGTGACTAGCCTCCGGGACGACTCATGACCAGCATTTCTACACGCCGCGCCGCTATCATTCTTGCCGCAGGGCAGGGTACGCGGATGAAATCCTCGCTGCCTAAGGTGCTGCATCCGGTGGGGCACCGCGCCATGGTGGATCATGCCATTGATGCCGCCGAGGCGCTGGGCTGCGAAAAGATCGTGGTCGTGGTGGGTAACCACTCGCCGGAAGTCCGCGCCCATATCGTCAAACGTCTGGGCGAGGATGCCATTGCGGTTCAGGACCCGCCGATGGGCACCGGCCACGCCGTGCGTGCGGCCGAAGAGGCGCTGAAAGATTTCGATGGCGAGGTCGTCATCACCTATGGCGACGTGCCGCTGCTGAAGGCCAAGGACATCGAGCAGGTGTTCGGCGGCAAGGGCGTCAGCGTGATCGGTTTCGAAGCTCGTGATCCGGGGGCTTATGGCCGTCTGGTCGTCGAGGGCGAGACACTGGTCGCCATCACCGAGGCCAAGGAAGCCAGTGCAGAGGTTCTGGCCATCCGTTCGTGCAACTCGGGCGTCATGGCGGCTCCTGCCAAGATACTGTTCGAGCTTCTGGCCGATGTGAAGAACGAGAACGCCAAGGGCGAATACTACCTGACCGACGTGGTCCAACTGGCCCGCAAAGGTGGTCACGACACCCGGGCCGTCTTCGCGCATGAGGACGCCGTGATGGGTGTGAACTCACAAGCCGAACTGGCGGATGCCGAGGCCCTGTTCCAGAAAGTTCAGCGTGAAACCTTCATGGCCAATGGCGTGACCATGAGCGCGCCGGAAACCGTCCACTTTGCCTATGACACCCAGATCGCGGCTGGCGTCACCGTTGAACCGTTCGTCGTCTTCGGTCCGGGGGCGGTGGTCGAGAGCGGCGCACGCATTCGCAGCTTCTCGCACATCGAGGGTGCCAAGGTCGGTCCGAAGGCCGAGGTTGGCCCTTACGCCCGCCTTCGCCCCGGTGCTGACCTCGGCGAGAAGGTGAAGATCGGCAACTTTGTCGAGGTGAAGAACGTGACGCTGGGCACCGGCGCCAAGGCCAACCATCTGGCCTATCTGGGCGACGGCTCGGTCGGTGCAGGGGCGAACATCGGCGCGGGAACGATCTTCTGTAACTATGACGGCTTCTTCAAACACCGCACTGAGGTGGGCGAGGGCGCTTTCGTTGGCTCGAACAGTTCGCTGGTCGCGCCGGTGACCATCGGTGACGGGGCCATGATCGGCTCTGGCTCGGTGGTGACGAAGAGTGTGGGGGCGGGGGAGCTGGCGCTGGCGCGAGCACCGCAAGTCAATAAGGCCGGTTGGGCCACGCGCTTCATGGAAATGATGCGCGCAAAAAAGGCTGCGAAAAAGTGAGTGATATCCAGAAGAAGAACGCCGGCTATGCCGCTGCCCAATATGTAGAGCCAGGCATGAAGATGGGCCTTGGCACCGGCTCGACCGCTGCATGGTTCGTCAAGGCTCTGGCAGAGCGTAACCTGCCGAACCTGAAGTGCGTGCCGACGTCGGAAAAGACGGCTGATCTGGCGCGCGAACTGGGCCTGACCCTTTCTACTCTGGAAGATACCCCGCGACTGGACCTGACGGTTGATGGCGCGGATGAAATCGGCCCCGAACTGGCGTTGATCAAGGGCGGCGGCGCGGCTCTGCTGCGCGAGAAACTGGTGTGGGAAGCGTCCGACCGCTGCATCGTTATTGCCGACGCGGCCAAGTCTGTCGCTGAACTGGGCCAGTTCCCGCTTCCCATCGAAGTCGTCGCCTTCGGGCACAAGACCACGGGCGCGCGTATTAACGCCGTACTGGCTGCCCACGGCCTCGGCGAGGCGACTGTGCGCCAAGCGGACCGTGGCATGGTCCGCACCGATGGCGGCAATGTCATCTATGACGCCGCGAAAGGCGTGATCCACGATCCGGTGAAACTGGCTGCTGACCTGAAAGCCATTACGGGCGTGGTCGAGCACGGTCTATTCCTCGGATTGACCGAGCTTGCAGTGATCGGCACCGACGAGGGTTTCCACACAATCGGCTGAACCCTTGATGGGTTCTGCCGTATGCAAGATTAAGGGCGACGGTCATGCCGTCGCCTTTTGTCTTATTCGTCAGTGGCCTCCATCAAACGGGCCTGTCGCTCGATAGAGTTCGCGATCTCATCCCTCGCGGCACCCGCTATGCGCTGGGTGCGTTGGGCCGAGTAGAGGCCCTGCAAATAGGCCTTGTCCCAGTTCGTGAGGCCCGCGACTTCATTAGGGTGTGCCACGACGTTCAGGATAGAGTCATAAGCCTCGGTGTCTGCTTCGGGGTTGACCTGGGCGAGGCTCAGGAATGCCAGATAGTCGGCGAGTTGGTCCGCGGTCAGGTGGGTGAGCCGGGTGGGATCAAACACAATAAAGACCGTACGGAGATAATCTGCGTCACCCGTGAGAATGCGGGATGCCGTTTGGTGGGATTTGCGCACTCCTTGCAGCGCCCGATCGATAATCGGATCGCCTGGTATGCCTGTGTCGTTGTGGATAGAGGTCACGTATGAAACGTGCCACCAGCGAACCGGAGCAGGGTTCTCGATGAACCTGTCGTAGGATCTCCGACCAGCCGTGGTCCCGCTTTCGTTTCTCATCAAAACGGGGCGCAGGTTCGTGCGCAGCCATTCATTTCCAGCGTTCGATTGGTCCGCCGCAATCATAAACACATTGGGTGTACAGCCGGGTGCACCGACCCGTAGTTCAAGGCCTCTGGCGACGTCGCCAATTCTGTCCGCGACATATTGGGATGTTGCCTGCGGCATATTCATTACGCCGACGCAAAACTGATCCCCCCGGCGCCAGCGTGCAACCTGACGGTTCGTCGAGGGCTGCGCGACGTTGGCTACGAAGCGGTCAATCAACGGGCGACGCCGTGTGCCCTGCACGGCCAAATCTTCCAGCCGGATGGGAGCCTCGGCGGCCGCTGTCGCAGGAGCCTCCTGGCCCACGCCCAAGGTCGGTGACAGCATGGCTGCTGACATTGCGATTGACGCTAGCAACATTTGTATCGGATCCCAATCTGCCAATGGTGTGATGACACTCAGACTGCACACAACAGTGTTATGTATAATCGGATTGTTGCAAGTCCCGATTTCGTGAGGCCCAGCACTCGCGAATGGGCGTCAGGCGCATTAAATAACGCCCGACAACTTTGTGGAGCCTTCTATGTCCAAATCCTATGACTACGACCTGTTCGTGATCGGTGCAGGTTCGGGGGGCGTGCGAGCAGCCCGCCTTACGGCCATGGGAGGCAAGAAGGTCGCTGTCGCCGAAGAGTATCGGGTCGGTGGTACCTGCGTGATCCGTGGGTGTGTGCCCAAGAAGTTCATGGTCATGGCGTCGGACATCACCCACCAGATCGAGGTGGCCGAGGGCTTTGGCTGGACCATCGAGAAGGCCAGCTTCGACTGGCCCAAATTCCGCGACACCAAGGAAACCGAGATTGCGCGCCTGTCGGGCCTCTATAACGCCAACCTGTCCAAGGCGGGCGTCGAGGTCATCAACGGCCGTGCGGTCCTAAAGGACAAACACACTGTAGAAATCGTGGGCACGGGCCAGACGGTCACCGCAGAGCGTATTTTGATCGCCGTTGGTGGCCGCCCGTTTGTACCGACCTTCCCGGGCTCCGACCTGACCATCACCTCGGAAGAGGCCTTCCATCTGCCGGAACTGCCCAAGCGTATCGTGGTGGTGGGCGGTGGCTACATCGCTGTGGAGTTCGCAGGCATCTTTGCGGGCTTGGGCGTGGAGACCACGCTTGTTTATCGTGGTCCGGGCATCCTTCGCGGGTTCGATGACGACGTCAGCGCCCATCTGACGCGTGAAATCGAGCGTCACGGCATCAAGGTCGTCCTGAGCGCCGAGCACACGGCGATCGAGAAAACCGAAACCGGTCTCCTCAATCGCCTCAGCAACGGCATGGAGTTGGAAACCGATGTGGTGATGTTCGCCACCGGTCGAGTGCCCTATGTGAAGGATCTGGGCCTGGAAAACGCTGGCGTGGCGTTGAACGACAAGGGCGCGATCAAGGTCGACGAATATTCGCAAACGACGGCGGACAACATCTGGGCCGTGGGCGATGTGACCGATCGCGTGAACCTGACGCCGGTTGCCATCCGCGAAGCCGTGGCCTTCCACGAGACGGTGTACAAGAATAACCCGCAGACCGTGGATCACACCAATATCGCGACGGCTGTCTTCAGCCAGCCGCCGGTCGGCACTGTTGGACTGACCGAGGCCGAGGCACGCAAAGTCTGCCCGGGCGAGGTCGATATCTACGTCGCCAACTTCCGTCCGATGAAATACGCCTTCTATGGCGCAGAGCATCGCATGCTGATGAAGCTGGTGGTGGATGCCACCACCCAGAAGGTGGTAGGCTGTCACATTGTGGGTGACGATGCGCCGGAAATGATCCAGCTGGCCGGTATCGCGGTGAAAGCGGGCCTTACCAAGCAACAGTGGGACGAGACCTGCGCCGTTCACCCGACGGCGGCAGAAGAGCTTGTGCTGTTGAAGGAAAAGCGCGTCGTCGAGCAGCTGCCCTAATCGAGCAGGCGATCGCGGGCCGCGTTAACACGCGCGGCCAATCCCTCGGACCCACCCTGATCGGGGTGGGTTCTTGCCATGAGGCGCTTCCAGGCGGCTTGGATGTCCTGTGGGCTCGCGTCCGGACCGACACCCAAGATGGCGCGGGCTTCGCTCTTGCTCATCCGGGATGACGGGTTCGGATTTGAGGGTCGGGGCGGGGCCGTCCTGATCCGCGACTGGACCACCAGATAACCGCCGGCCAGAGCCAGCGCCGCTGCAACCCAGTATGAGTTGCGCGCAACGCTAAGGACGGCACCTGCAAAGCAGACGCCGCCCAATAGGGTTGCCGATATCCGCCAATGACCGCGACGGGCTTTTTCAGTCTGCTTGCCTAGCCGGACAAGAACCCACAGCGCCACGGCCGCTAGGCCCAGCCCGATTAAAAGCATACCGCGTTTATGCCGCTTCGATCAGCGGCGCACCGTTGTCTTCGAGGCCCATGTCGGCCAGCAAGCCGCGCAGCTCTTGCCGCGCCGAGATGTGCGACATGGTGATCGATACTGGCTTGATGTCGTCGGACAGGTCGGCAACCGTCAGGCCGAATGGGAACAACTCGCGATAGATCACGCGTTCGCGCAGTCCGGGGCCGACGCGGAAGCCCACGCGCTTGGCCAGCTTGCCCATACGCTCTTCCAGACGGTCGCGGTTGCGCGCGTGCACGCCTTGCAGACGGTTGGTGACAACCAGCCAGTCGATGGTGGCCTGACGGCCTTGCTCGATGGCGCGTTGCTTGCGGGCTTCCCAGACGCTTTCCGAATAGATCGACGGCTTTTGCAGCTCGAGCGTGACGGGATCGACCTGACCCAACAGGTCAAAGTCGACGAAGCTGTCGTTCATCGGAGTGACGATCTGGTCCGCACGGGCGTGCGCCACGCGCGACAGGGTCGTGTCACCGCCGGGAGTGTCGATCAGAATGACTTCGGCATTGGGAACGGCGTCCGCAAAGGCGGCCTCGAACTTGGCAAGCTGTTCGGCCGGTTCGGCCTTGGCCAGAGCCTTGCCGTCGCCCATGTCCGGCACATAAGGCTGGGGCAGTTCATGCCCGTTAGCGGCCAGCCAGACTTTGCGGTTGGCAAAGAAGCGCTCCATCGAACGCTGGCGAAGGTCGAGATCGATGATGGCGACCTTCTTGCCCGCGTGGAGCAGGCCCGTGGCAATATGGATGGCGAGGGTCGACTTACCCGCTCCGCCTTTTTCATTGCCGATGACGATGACCAGAGGCTGCGCCATTGTGAGAACCCACTTTCAGGACGGGCGCGACTCAATAGCGAGGGCCCTGCATTATGGCGGGAAGATCACGCCACACGCCCAAATCGTCAATGAAAGCTTAATGGAAGATTGTGGATGCGTCCGCAGTCGTGACCGCGCGGGCGCACCAGGGATCAGCCGAGGCCACGGATTGGCAAAGGTTTTGTACCCGATCTTCGCGGGCAGACACGCGCAAACGCACAAGTTGGCGACCGCCAACTTCGGTCGGCTCGAACTGGGGGGCAAGGCCTCGCAGGGTGGCGGCATTGGCACCGGTGTTCAGGCGGTCCCACGCCGAGCGGGCCGCCTGTTCACTGCTGTAGGCCCCCAGTTGGACCGTGCGGAAGGCGGCACCTGATCCGGTCGCAGGTGTCGTTGTGGGGGGCGTGGGGGCGACAGGGATTGGGGACGAGGCGTCGGTGCTCAAGACGACGACGGGGGCTTGGCCGGAGTTGTCGGACACCAAGACAGCCTTGGTCGTACCCTCTGCCACCTCGATAGACGGCACTTTAAGCGGGCCATCGCGCAGGTCCCACAACTGATGCGGGGACATCAGTTCGACGCGCAGAGGCCGGGCCGGGCGATGCGCGGCGGGAGCCTCGTTGAGAGGTAACAGCGTGGGTGTACTCAGGCTGTCGTTGCCGACATCCTTGGGCGAGAGCGGAATGGACGACACATGTTCGGCCATCGCCTGATAGGTCGACGTGCTGCTTTGACCAGAGTTGTCGCATGCCGATAGGCAGGCGGAGACCGCAGTCAGGCAGACAAGGGGACGCAAGAACACAGCTCTCATGGTCCCCACTGTCGCTGCGCAATCTTGCGGCGTGGTTAACGCGATAAAAACTCTTGTTAGATGACTGCGCCGACGCAGCCTTCGGCGTCACCGACGCTGAGGTCTGCTTCGGTCAGGGCCAAGGTCCAGCCGTGATGGGTGTTCAAGCCCCAGCGGCGTGCGCCGGAACCATCGCCCGCGTCGCCACCAGCAGTGACCGTCACGCGGCGACCCGTCGGCAAGGCAGGCGGATCGATCTTGCCGACAGCCAGCGCAGTCGGGTTGTCGCGACCGCCCAGACCCTCGAAGACGCTGAGCATCGACCATTCTTTGCGCAGGCCAATCCACCAAGGCTCGTCGCCGTTGATGGCCAGAACCGACACGCCATTACCCTCGGCCGCGTGTTGCAGGGCGGTCTCGGCGCTGTAAACGACACGGATATCGGCAGCGGCACCGAAGCGGGTGCGGGCGGCATCCATGGCGCGGGCACCATCTACCGGAGCATAGACCTGAACCTGCAGACGGCCCTGACGGGCTAGACCCCAGCCGACGATCTCGCGCCAAAGGGCACCGACGGCTTCTTTATTTTCCGGCTGGGCGTTGCCTACAAGGCGGCCCAGCACGGACTGCTCGCGGTCGGGGCGCAGCTTGGTGTGCGGTCCGGTCGGGGCGTCCTTGGCCTTGCCGACTTGGGCTGCAATCGCAAGACGACGCTCGAACAGTTCGAGGATCTGGTCGTCGATGCTGTCGATTTCAGCGCGGAGGGCCGACAGGGCCTGTTGCTCGGCAGTCAACTCGGTCACCTCGACGGGCAGGGATTTTTGCAGGGTGGTGGTCATGGCACTAGCTTTGAATTCGGTTTTTCGATGGGGAGAAAACGCGCAAGGGCGCAATGCCGCTCTGGTCAGAGACGGTCGCCGGAGAAGCTGTCAGGAAACGGGGTGTCCCAACGCCTCAGCCGGCGTATCGAAAGCCGTAAAAGCTAAAGCCATAATAGAAACCGGCCACTTCGTACGAAGCGGTTTCAAGGACGAATTGTGCGTTCGAAGACGACATTTTCGGGTCCGGTTTCTGGATCAATGTTGATCCGACGGGTTCTTAAACACGCAAAGTTTGTGCGTGGTCAACCCTTGGGGGGTCCTAAAAGGACAAAGCGTGTGCGATTGTCACTGAAATCCTGAAGATCGTTGCGCAAAATCTGCAGGCCATAAACCTCTGCCGCACGGGCCGGAGCCACAGCAGCGCGGGTGAGATCGCCTGCTTCTGCAACGTCGCGGGCCGCACCGGCGGTGTCGAACACCACCAAAGGTTCAATGCGCAGCGCCTTCAGGCTCTGGGTGCATTGCTGCAGCGCGATGGGGTGGCTCTCAGCGGTTTTGATATCCGACAGTCGCGCCGAGGGCAGGGCCAGAAGCGCGTGCCGGATCGGACGCCATGCCTCGGACAGCGGTTCAAGCCCTGCTTCCTCGACGAGCGTGGCCGCAGGTTCGACCGTGCCGACTGTGGTGTTCTCCAGCGGGATCAAGGCCAGATCGCAGTCGCCGGTTAAGACAGCGTCGATCGCGCCCTCGAAGGTTTCGAACGCCACAGGAACGTCCCAAGGACGCAGGTCGAGGCAGGCCTCATGGCTGAAGGCACCCGGCGCGCCCTGATAAGAGATGCGGGCCGGGCGGACGTCTTCGGTCGTGTCGGTCATGCGGCTTTGGACTGGGCCTGACGTCCATCTTTCAGGCGCTCGGCGACCAGGAAGGCCAGTTCGAGTGCCTGATCGGCGTTGAGACGCGGATCGCAATGGGTGTGATAGCGGCTGGACAGGTCATCTTCGGTAACCGGCTGGGCACCGCCGAGGCATTCGGTGACGTTCTGGCCGGTCATTTCGAGGTGGACGCCGCCGGGGTGGACACCCTCGGCCTCGGCCACGTCGATGAAGCTGCGGACTTCACCCATGACGCGGTCGAACGGACGCGTCTTATAGCCGTTGGCGGCCTTGAGGGTGTTGCCGTGCATCGGGTCGATGGACCAGATCACGCGCTTGCCCTCGGCCTTCACCGCACGCATCAGCGCAGGCAGGCGGTCGCCGACCTTGTCATGGCCAAAACGGCCAATGAGCGTCAGACGGCCTGGAATATTGTTCGGGTTCAGCGCGTCGATCAGCGGAAGCAGGTCTTCTGACGTCATGGTCGGGCCGCACTTCACGCCGATGGGGTTCGAGATCCCCTTCATGAACTCGACGTGGGCACCATCCAACTGACGGGTGCGCTCGCCGATCCACAGCATGTGGGCCGAGGTGTCGAACCATTCGCCCGAACCGCTGTCGACACGGGTCAGAGCGGTTTCGAGGTTCAGCAGCAAGGCTTCGTGGCTGGTGAAGACCTCGACGCGCGACAGGTCAGGATGCGTCTGTGGCGTAACGCCAACCGCTTCCATGAAGGCCAATGCCTCGGTGATCTTGTCCGCCAGTTCACGGTACGCAGCGCCCGCACCGTTATCGGCAAAGCCCAGCGTCCACTTGTGGATGTTGTACAGGTCGGCATAGCCGCCGCCCGCAAACGCCCGCAGCAGGTTCAGTGTGGCCGACGACTGGTGATAGGCCTTCAGCAGACGCTGAGGGTCCGGAATACGCTCTTCCGGCGTGAAGCCCATGCCGTTGATGATGTCGCCACGATAGGACGGCAGTTCAACGCCACCGATTTCCTCGATGGGCGAGGAGCGGGGCTTGGCGAACTGACCTGCGATACGGCCCACCTTCACCACGGGCTTGCGGCCCGCGAACGTCAGCACGACCGCCATCTGAAGGATCAGACGGAAGGTATCGCGGATGTTGTCCGCCGAGAATTCTTTGAAGCTTTCGGCGCAGTCGCCGCCTTGCAGCAGGAAGGCATTACCGGCCTCAACCTGAGCAAGTTGCTGGGTAAGACGACGCGCTTCGCCCGCAAAGACGAGGGGCGGCATAGCCCGAAGTTCGTCTTCAACGCGGGCCAGTTCGGCCGCGTCAGGATAATCCGCCGGCATGTGCAGGGCGGGCATTTGTCTCCAGGAATCTGGGGTCCAGCGCTTAGTCATTTCCATAGAATAAGCGTTTCGCCTGCTTAGAACAATGAAAATGCCCACAATTGTGCGATGCGGAATAAAAAGAGCCGCCCCGATAGGGGCGGCTCCGTGTTTTGCGGTGGAATATGGCCGTGCTTAGACGTCGAGGACGTCTTGGGCGAACTGGGCATTCTCCTGAATGAACTGGTAGCGCGCCTCGGCCTTGCGGCCCATCAGGCGTTCGACCAGATCTTCGATCTCTTCTTCGCTTTCGGGCAAGGAGACACGAGCCAGCGTGCGCTTCTTCGGGTCCATCGTCGTTTCTTTGAGCTGGGACGCCATCATCTCGCCCAAGCCTTTGAAGCGGCCGATTTCGAACTTCTTGCCCTTGAAGACAGTCGCGATGAGTTCGTCGCGGTGGGCGTCGTCGCGGGCGTACTCGGACAGCGGGCCTGCCGAAATGCGGTACAGCGGCGGCAAAGCCATAAACAGTCGGCCCTGACGGATCAGGTCCGGCATCGAGCGGTAGAAGAAGGTAA
Source organism: Brevundimonas pishanensis (assembly GCF_022750635.1). Lineage (GTDB taxonomy): Bacteria > Pseudomonadota > Alphaproteobacteria > Caulobacterales > Caulobacteraceae > Brevundimonas > Brevundimonas pishanensis. Next base: position 146,928 of record NZ_JAJKBG010000002.1, read on the forward strand.
TCAGCAGGGCGGCAATGTGCGCGCCGTCGACGTCAGCGTCGGTCATGATGACGACGCGCTCATAGCGCAGGTCATCGACGCTGAAGCGGGTGCCCCCTTGAACGCCGAGTGCCAGCATCAGATCGGTCAGTTCGACGTTGGCGCGCAGTTTGTCCGCTGTAGCAGAGGCCACGTTCAGGATCTTACCGCGCAGCGGCAGAATGGCCTGGGTTGTACGGTCACGGGCCTGTTTGGCCGAACCGCCTGCCGAGTCACCTTCTACGATGAACAGTTCGGTGCCTTCGGCGGCCTGACGCGAGCAGTCGGCCAGCTTGCCGGGCAGGCGCAGCTTACGGGTAGCCGCGGCGCGCTGGACTTCCTTGTCCTTGCGTCGGCGCAGACGATCTTCGGCGCGGTCGATGACGAAGTTCAACAGGGTGTTGGCCTGTTTCGGGCTTTCCGTCAGCCACAGGTCGAACGGGTCGCGCAGCAGTTGCTCGGCCAGTCTCGCACCTTCCGGCGAGGACAGACGGTCCTTGGTCTGGCCCTGGAACTCCGGATTGCGAATGAAGATAGAGATCAGCGCGCCGGCGTTGGCGATCACGTCTTCGGCGGTGATCTGGGCGGCGCGTTTCTCGTTGGTCAGTTCACCATAGGCCTTGAGGCCCTTCACCAGAGCGGCGCGGAAGCCCGCTTCGTGGGTGCCGCCGTCAGGCGTGGAAACCGTATTACAGTAGGAGGCGACGAAGCTGTCGGCATCACCGAAGCCGATGGGCGACCATGTGACGGCCCATTCCAGCGCGCCAGCCTCGCCCTTACGCTCTACGCGGCCAGCGAAGACGGGCGTAACAGTCTCTATCTCGCCCACGCGCTCGGCCAGTGCATCGGCCAGACCACCGGGGAAGTGCAGGGTCGCAGACGCAGGCGTCTGATCGGTGATGCGTTCAGGTGCACAGGTCCATTTGATCTCGACGCCACGGAACAGATAGGCCTTGGCGCGGGCCATGCGGAACAGGCGAGCGGGCTTGAAGGCCGCGCCTGCGCCGAAAATCTCTTCATCCGGTTTGAAGCGGATGCGGGTGCCTTTTTTCTTCGACGGGCCGACTTGCTCGATTGGGCCAAGCACGTGGCCGCGGCTGAACGACTGACGCCATTCAAAGCCGTCACGCCAGACGGTGACATCGAGGTTGGTAGACAGGGCGTTCACGACCGAAACGCCCACGCCGTGCAGACCGCCGGACGTCTCATAGGCCTTGCCGGAGAACTTGCCGCCCGAGTGCAGCACGCTCATGACCACTTCCAGCGCCGACTTGCCCGGATACTTCGGGTGTGGGTCAACAGGGATACCGCGGCCGTCGTCGCGAACCGACAGGAAGCCGTCGGCGTCCAGATCGACCGTGATCAGCTTGGCGTGCTTGGCGACGGCTTCGTCCATCGCGTTGTCGAGCACTTCGGCGAACAGGTGGTGCAGGGCACGTTCGTCGGTGCCACCGATGTACATACCGGGGCGCTTACGGACAGGCTCAAGACCTTCCAGAACTTCGATCGACTCTGCCGAATAGCCGGTGGCCTGAGCCGCGCTGGTGGCACCTGCCGAAGCGGGCGCAGCCACAGGGGCCTTCGCAACCGGAGCGGCAGGGACAGGGGCAGGCGCAGCCGCCTTTACCGCAACCGGAGCTTCCTTTTTCGGCTCGGGTTTCGGCTCGGGCTGATCGTCATTCAACTGGGAAAAAAGGTCCATGAACTCAGTCTGCGGTGATTCGGAACGAGGTCACCTAGGACGATAGGCCCTGTGGTGCAAGCGGGGGTGGATTATTGGTCCACAACAGTGGGCAAGGCACTCTTTGAGCGGTTGCGGGTTAGGCATCCCATGACCCGACGAGACGACAGCAAGCAAGGCTTTAAGTATAACCGTTCAAAGACTACCGGGCTTGGGCCATCTACGGTCCGTTTGTCGCCGCCGTCATGTTGAACGCTATTGTGCGCCCCTCGCTAGCGACCCCACTGGGCGGCGAGCTTGTCAGTCGGGGCGGCTCCACCAGAGGCAACGATCGTTGGTGGGTGTTTGATGATGCAATACGCGCGGATCATCCTTGGTTGACTGGATTCCTGTCGCTTTCTGACGGGCTGATCGGGATTGGTTTCTTTGCCCTGATCGCCATTCTGCTGTCAGGAGGTTGGCTGGCAAACCGGTTAAAGGCGAGGCACCCTTAAGCGCCCCGGGAGTTTTCCCTCCGACGGGGGAGCACTTTAGGCCATGCGCGATAAGCCGATCTTTGAGTACTGGGTGTTGTTATTCTTCGTGCCGGTGGGGGTTGTGTTTCTGCTTAACGGCGTGGTGCGCCCGCTTATGGGGTCGGCGCTGGGTGGCACGATGGTGCGGACCAGCAACAACATACGGCGCGGTGACATATGGTGGATGTTCGACGACGCGACCCGCGCTGATCATCCGCTGCTCACAGGCTTTCTGGCGGATTATTCGAATGGAGCAATTGCCCTGACGGGCGTTGTTACCGTGATCGGCCTTATGACGGCAGGTTGGGTGGCGAAGCAGGTTCGGTCACGCTTGCCTCGGTAGGGTCAAACGCGCGGGCCAGCGCGGCAAGGCAGAGCACCCACGGCAGGTTCTGGGCCGTCATCACCACACTCTCCGACAGGCTCAATAGGACGAAGATGCCCAGATGGGCCAGAGACCACCAACCTTCGGTCTTCCCAGACCTACCAGCCCGCACAACGTGGATTAGCCCAGTGAGGGCCGTGACTGCGCCCGTGAAAATGGCACCGGTCCAGCCCAGTTCTAGCAGGATGTCCAGCCACCCGTGGTGGGCGGACGGGACGTCCCATCCGGTGCTGTGGCGTATCCAGTTGGCAGGCACGGATTCCTTGCCCCAGAAGGCGTTGTAACCATAACCCAAGGCGGGATGCTGCGCGCAGGCCTTGGCCACGGCCTCCCAGATCTCGGTGCGACCGGTCAGGGTCGGGTCCTTGCCCAGCAAGGCTAGAATAGCAGCGGAATCAGTTGTCCAAATCCACCACCCGACGCCGGCAACCACGACCCCGCACCAGACGGCGATGATACCCAACACGGGCCCGCCCCGCCGCATCACCGCTAATGCGGTCACGACGCCGACACCCAGCATGAGGCAGACCAAAGACGTCTTGGAGGCCGTCGCCAGTGCCAGCCCAGAGCACAGCACCAGCGTGCTGATGGCCAGTTTGGGGCGATCACTCCCAGCCGCCAGCCATGATGCAGCTCCGACGGCACAGGCCACCATCACCAGCCCCATCTGGTTCTTCTCGTACCAGATACCCCGCCACAGGCCGTCATTCACACCGTGGTGCACACCGATGTGCGGAAGGAAAAGGACGAACAGCACCGACAATCCGCCCATCCACAGGCCCGCCATCGCCAACAGGCGGGGCAGGGCGGCACCTCGATATCGCGCCCCCAGATAGACAGCGAAGGCGCTGTTCACTGACAAGGCGATAAATCGACGCTGGGTCGTCTCCGGATCAATGGACCAATAGCGCGACGCAAAGGCCAGCAAGGCCATCAGAGCGACCAACATGGCCGCCGGCCAAACCCGCACCAGATCGCGCCAACGCAACAGACAAAGCCCTACCGTCACCGCATAACTGGGCAACCAGAACAGGCGAAGCGCAGTGTTCTCGACCTGATCGGGTGCCAAGATCGGCCCGATCAGCGCCCCTGTTAGCATTATCAGCACATAGAAGGCCGCGCCTTGTTCCCATGCTGGAATATTGCTGATCGACGAATCTTGTACGGAATGGCTATTCACCATTTGCGTAATCGTTTGGGATGCGGCGAATGAGGGGTGGGTCATGTTGGAGCGATTGTTCGGGTCTAGGCCATTTCTCGATGCGGATGTTGAAGCGTGGCACCTTGAAACATGGGCCTGGCTAATCGATCATTTCGCCTCTGAAGTTCCTTTAAAGTCGACGCCGCTCGTTCTGGCAAACGCTGATTTTTTTCCGGCGTCGGATGCCACCGGGCATGCGCGCGCCTTGCACGTATTCGACTGTGTTAAGCGGATCATGCACATCGAGGATTGGCCCTGTACGTTAGAGGCTCAGTCTCGTCGTACCGCAGGCCACAGGGTCGCCGAGTTTGTCGCTGTGGCAGGCGGAGATGACCCTAATGGCACATTCCGTATCGAGGAAGGCGGAGAGGTCATCATCACCTATGCGCCAGACCTGCTAGATCGGCCGGTGGAACTGGTCGCGACGCTGGCGCACGAACTAGCGCACTATCTTTTGGCGCACGAGAATGATCTGGACGAAGAAACCCACGAACTCATCACGGACCTGACCGTAGCCTATACGGGCCTAGGACTGTTTGGTGCCAATGCAGCGTTCAGTTTCAGCCAGCACGGCGACGCCTTCTCCCAAGGCTGGTCCAGCAAACGTTCGGGGTATCTGTCACCGCCGAGTTGGGCATTTGCCTTGGCGGTGTTCGCCCAACTGACAGACGACAACCGAGATTACAGACCTTGGTTGTCTGCGGAGGTGGCGGGGCCGTGGAGGGCCGCCATGAAGTATTTGGGTAAGTCTCCAGAGATTCTGGCCCCGTTGAGGGCTAAAATCGCGGGGTAAATCAGGCCTTCTCTACGAAGGTGTCGATGACTTTTTTCTCGCCGGCCTTGTCGAAGCTGACGATCAGTTTGTTGCCTTCGGTGGCCTTGACCGAGCCATAGCCGAACTTCTGGTGGAAGACGCGGTCGCCTCGCTTCATGCCATTGCCGGACTTGGGATCGGCGGTGGCGATCAGCTTGCCTTCGCCCTCGATGACGGCGCGGCGGGCATAGGCGGGCTGGCTAGAGGCGCTGGCGGCATTGGCCTGACCGCGCATCCACCCGGGCGAGCCATAGCTGCCGGAGAAGGTCGGGGCATCGTCCCAGCGGCTGCGGGCGTCCTTCATGCCTTGCGATGCGCCGTAGTAGCCGGTGTCGGAGGCGACCTCGACGTGTTCGATGGGCAGTTCGTCCACAAACCGGCTCGGCAGCTGGGTGGTCCAACGGCCATAGACCATGCGGTTGGCGGCAAAGCTGATGCGGGCGTCGCGCTTGGCGCGGGTGACGCCGACATAGGCCAGACGGCGCTCTTCCTCGAGGCCCTTCAGGCCCTTTTCATCGATGCTGCGCTGGCTGGGGAAGACGCCTTCTTCCCAGCCGGGCAGGAAGACCAGCGGAAACTCCAGCCCCTTGGCCCCGTGCAGAGTCATGATCTGAACCGCGCCGTCACTGTTTTCCTCGTCAGCGTTACGCTCGAGGTCCATCACCAGCGACACGTGCTCCAGATAGGCTTGCAGCGTGTCGAACTGCTGCATGGATTGCACCAGTTCCTTGAGGTTATCGAGGCGGGTCTGGCCGCTGGTGCGGTCGGCCTTTTGCATGTCGGTATAGCCGCTCTCTTCCAGAACGGTTTCCATCACCTGCCAGTGCGGAGTGCCCATCTTCAGCAGGTCGCGCCAGCGGTCGAGGTCGCGCACGAAATTGGTCAGCGGCGTGCGGGTGCGGCCCGGCAGCTCATCGTTGAGCATCAGATGGCGCACGGCCTGCATGGCCGAAACGCCATTCTCGCGGCCGATGTGCAGGATCTTCTGGACCGAGGTGTCGCCGACCCCACGCTTGGGCACATTGACGATGCGCTCGAACGCCAGATCGTCATTTTCCGATTGCAGCAGGCGCAGATAGGCGTGGGCATCGCGGATTTCTGCACGCTCGAAGAAGCGCGGGCCGCCGATGACCTTGTAGGGGATGGCCAGCATGACAAAGCGTTCTTCAAACGCCCGCATCTGGAAGGAAGCGCGCACCAGCACGGCGATGTCGCGATAGGGGATGCCGCGACGGCGGGCGTCCTCGACCTCCTCGGCGATCATACGGGCCTCGGCGTCACCGTCCCAGAACCCGCGCACGCGAACCTTGTCGCCGCTCTCGTCCTCGGTCCAAAGCTGTTTGCCGAGGCGCTCCTTATTGGCCGCGATTAGCGCACCGGCGGCCCCGAGGATATGCACCGTTGAGCGATAGTTCTGCTCCAGACGGATCACTTTGGCACCGGGGAAGTCCTTCTCGAAGCGCAGGATGTTGTCGACCTCTGCGCCGCGCCAGCCATAGATGGACTGGTCGTCATCGCCCACGCAGCAGACGTTGCCGGTAGAAGACGTCAGCAGGCGCAGCCACAGATACTGGGCGACGTTGGTGTCCTGATACTCGTCGACGAGGATGTATTTGAAGCGGCGACGGTATTCCTCGGCCAGATCAGCGTGTTGGCTCAGGATCGTCAGGTTGTGCAGCAGAAGGTCGCCGAAGTCACAGGCGTTCAGGGTGCGCAGGCGGTTTTGGTAGGCGGTGTAAAGCGCCTTGCCGCGCCCCTCGGCGAAATCCTCGCTGGGCGGCAGCTTTTCGGGCGTCCAGCCACGGTTTTTCCAGTGGTCGATGGCGGCGGCCAGCGACTTGGGCGTGTGCTTTTTGGTATCGACATTGGCCGCCTCAAGAAGCTGTTTCAGCAGCCGCTCCTGATCGTCGGTGTCGAGGATGGTGAAGGAGGATTGCAGACCCACCAGTTCGGCATGGCGGCGCAGGATCTGCGCGGCGACCGAGTGGAAGGTGCCCAGCCAGCGCAGGCCCTCGGCCTGATCACCGATCAGATGGCCAATCCGCTCGCGCATCTCGCGCGCGGCCTTGTTGGTGAAGGTGACGACCAGCAGCTCCCACGGACGCGCACGGCCTGTTGCCAGAATGTGGGCGAGGCGCGTGGTCAGCACCCGTGTCTTGCCCGTCCCCGCGCCGGCGAGCACCAGAACCGGACCCTCGGTCGTTTCCACGGCTTCGCGCTGCTCGGGGTTCAGACCCGCCAGATAGTCTTTCACAGCGCCTTGCGGCGGCTGCGGGCGGGCGAGGTCGGAGATGCGGACGGGCGGTTGATCGGTCACAGTTCACTCGGGCGGCGGAATCGTGAGTGAAACATAAGCGGAACATGGGCCAAAGTCAGGCCCGCAAACCCAGAAACCTTATTTAGTGGTCCCTGGCGTCGGCAAAGCCGCGATCACCGGCAGCCCATTGAAGAGCCAGAACGCGGCAAGCGGACGCCAAGGGGCGGCGGCCCCGCCACTCGTCGATGCGGATCAATAACTCTGCGCGGGTCAGTTTCAGCTCTTCGCCGATGCCATCCAGAACGGCCCAGAATTCCGGTTCCAGCGCTACTGACGTTGCGTGGCCCGAAAGGAGGACAGAGCGTTTGGCTAGGTTACTCACTGACTTACTTGACCCCGATCATAATGATTGTCGCCGCGTTTGACTGGCCCAGGGTCAGCACACCGTGATGCGTATCGGTGGTGAAGCGCAAATTGCCTGCGCTGTCACGAATTTCAGCGCGCGCGGCATAGCGATGGTTAGGCTGGATCGCACTGGACGGCACGGTCACGTGGACCCGATAGGGGGGAGAGCGCCCGTCCAGAGGCAATGACACCTCGTTCAACGTCTTGGCGGGCGCGTCGGCGAGGCTGACATCCTGAACACTGACGCGAAGGACGTGGCCGGGCGTCAGCGCAATCCGCTCGCGATATGCGGCGTTGATCTCGACCGTCTCGGTCGCCATCGACACCGATGAACCAGCCATATCGGTCGGCGCACACGCGGCTAGCGAAAGGAGGGATGCAGCAGCCAGAACGGTGAGTTTCATCTGAGTTCCATATGCAGGCGATGACAGCGTCACCTTAAAATGCGCAGCGCCCAGTAAGGTGCCCGATTTGTAATCTTCTGATCTTTCAAACCGGTGTAAGGACGCTTCTCTCTTCCCCAGATTGCCGACCGGATTTCCAATGACCTCCACGCCTGCTTCTTCGTCTTCTGCGGGACTGGCTGGCTATAGCAGCGTCGCAATTTGCGCAGTGGTGTGGGGCACGACGTGGTACGCCATCACGTTCCAGCTCGGTGCGGCCGACCCGGCCGTCTCGGTTATTTTGCGGTTCGGGATAGCTGCCGTCGGCATGGCTATCGTCGCGAAGCTGTTCAATCAGCCTCTGCGTCTGAACCGCAAACAGCATCTGGCGGCTGTGGGGCAGGGGGCCTTTGCCTTCGCCCTGTCCTACTACTTTGTGTATGCGGCCGAAGAGCGCATCGCATCGGCGGTGGTGGCTATCATCTTTGCGGCGCTGACTTTCATTAGTCTGGGCGTTTTCCGCATTCTCTCGAACCAAAAGGCTGGAGCGGCGTCGTGGATCGGGGCGCTGATGGGTGTGGCGGGCGTCGCCGTCCTGTCGTGGGGCGAGGTTGCGGGCAAAGGGCTTGGCGATGACGTCGCGGCCGGTATCGCTTTCGGCTTCATCGCGGTGTTCGCATCGGCCATGGGGAACTGGTTCGCGTGGCGCGGGCAACGGGCGGGCGCAGCGGTTCTGCCTGCCACCGCATGGGCCATGGCCTATGGTACCCTTATCCTCGCCGCCTATGCGCTGATATCGGGTCGTAGCTGGCACATCGAATGGAGCCAGTCCTACATTCTATCGCTGGCCTATCTGTCGCTAGTGGGGTCGGTGGTGACGTTCGGCCTCTATTTCAGCCTCGCGCGCAGCAAAGGTTATGCGCTGGCGGCCTATATTTCCGCGCTGACACCGCCCATCGCCATGCTGGTCTCGGTCATTTTCGAAGGTGCACGTTTCGGGCTTTTGGCCCTCGCGGGACTGGTTTTTGTGCTAGCGGGGCAGGTGTTTATCGCCCGCTCGCCCAAACCCTGATCACTCGTCGGGGGTCAGCTTGTGGCCGTCCACATGACTGATGATCTGGGCACGTTCCTTTTCAGTCGTCAGCTTTTCGACCTTGGTGCGCCCGAAGGTAAGGCGGTTGGCTTCTGCCTTGGCCTTGTCCTGTTGGCGCGCGGCCTGTTTGCGGAAGCGGTTGAGGTTGACGACTTCACCCATTGTCGGCTGCCTTCGGGGTAGGCGTTTCGGCCGGACCTTCGCCGGTGGCGTTGTTGTCGTTGGCAGGTTGCTCTTCGACTTTCAGCTCTTCGGGAATGTCCTGCTCGGACACTTCATCCGCCGGCACAAAGTCCTTGGACGGGTCGTCTTCGTCCAGACGACGCCAAGCCGATCCATCACGTCCGCGTTGGCGAGCAAGCTCGAACAGAGCCGTCATGGACGCCTGATCGAAAGCCAGGGCCGAGGCCTGCACGTTGTCCGGAATGGCGGTGAACGAGAACTCCAGACCGTTGCGACGCGCAAAGCCCGCAGTTACAGCCAGATGGGTGCGCAGCGACGCCTTGCTCATACTGTCGTAGGTCCGGCCCAGAATGCCGGTCAGGCGACCCGGTGTGGTGCCGATGTTTCGACCCGTCTGGCCGTTGACGACCACATACATGGCACCGGCGCGGATGCCTTCCTGACGCGGTGAGGTCCACAGCATCAAGCCCTCGGGCACCGCCAGGTAGGGCAGGTTCACGCCGCCATCGACGTGCATCTCCATCATGACCTGCCCCTGATCGGACAGGCCGGGAAGAAGCACGGGCGGGAAGACACCGGGGATAGAGGCCGAGGCGACGAGGACCTTCTTGAACAGTTCGCGAGCCTCTTCATCTCCGCGACGGGCGATTTCGCCCATGTCCCAGATGACGGATTCCTGCGTGTCGAGATTGGTCGTTACCACCAGCAGGCGACGGCCTTTGGCATGCTCGCGGGCGACGGCAGACATCAGCTCGAAAGAGACATAGGAATCCACCAGATCTTGTAGGCGTCGCGACGAGAACAGGCTGGGGTTAAAGACTGCTGCGAAACTGCGCGCGCCGATCAGGTTGTCCGACTGGCCGCTGGTGTAGGCCTCACGAAGCTTGTCATCCCATTCGGAACCAAGGAAGGCGAAGGGTGCCGCCAGCGCGCCGGTCGATACACCCGTCACCACATCAAATACAGGGCGGGTTCCGGAGTCACTCCAACCCACCAGCAGTCCCCCGCCATAGGCGCCGTTCGCGCCGCCGCCCGACAGAGCCAGCAGGTTGGTCTCGTTGCGGTCGGCCATCAGGTTGCCGAACTCGTTCAGGAAGTCGGTGACGCGTGCATCGACGCTGGCCTGCGCCTGCGCCGGCGTGACACCCGCCTTGGGATCATTCAGACGCAGCGGGCCATCGGGCCGGTCAAGCGTGCCGCACGCTGCGAGGCTTGCGGTCAGTGCGAGAGTGGCTAGGGGACGGAGCAGAGAGCGCATGGAGTTCCCAAAGTGATCGGCGTTAAGGCAAGTCTTTAATGCCAAGCGTTGCCAATCGCTATCTGTTCCCCAAATTGGAAATAGGCGTCATGATTTTGCACGACGTAACCGAATGAAGGAATGGCTGTTGCCCTTTATCCGACTGATCCTGAACCTGCTGTGGTTTTTCACGGGTGGCTTTGCCACGGGATTCGCATGGCTGTTTGGAGGGCTTTTGCTGTTGCTGACCGTCGTCGGCGCGCCGTGGGCCTTTAGCGCGTGGCGGATTGCTTCCTACAGCTTCTGGCCCTTCGGGCGCGAGATCGTCTGGCGTGATCCGGATGCCAGCGTCGTCGGTGTAGGCTGCCTGGGTATCGGCATGAATGTTATCTGGCTGGTATTGGCGGGATGGTATCTGGCGATTGGCCACATCCTCGTGGCCGTGCCCCAGTTCATCAGCATCATCGGTATCCCGTTCGCGCTGAAGAATCTGGAGCTGGCCAAGCTGTCGCTGGCTCCGGTGGGGCGGATGATCCGCCCCAAGAGCTAAACCGCTCAGGCGGGCGGGCTGTCTTTCTGGAGCGCGCGAGCCAGTGCCGGTCGCTGGCTAATGCGCTCCAGATAGTTGTCATAGGGTTCACCGGCGGGCATCGCCGCCCGGTACCACTGCAGCAGACTCCCAAACAGGATATCCAGTGCCGAGAAATCGCCGAGGATATAGCCGCCGTCCTTGATGGCCGCGCTCCAGCGGCGTTCCAGCCCAGCATAGGCTTCATTCTGAACCGGCGACCAAGTTTCAGGGCTGCCCGAGCCCAGAACGCCTTCTACGACGCCGCTGTAGAGGCCCAGCCATGAGAAGTATTCTGCGCGGCGTGGATGGGTCGGTGTAGGCGCGAGATTGGCTATGCGGAAACGGTCGGTCAGGAAAGGAAAGATCAGCGCGGACTCGATCAGCAACTGATCGCCGACCTCGATCGCGGGCACCTGTTTCAAGGGATGGGGGTTATTGCCATCAGGGCCGCCCGAGCCATCCATCCTGCGGATCGTCACATAGTTGACCCTGTAATCGGCCCCGAGCTCCTCCAGCAGCCAAAGCAGTCTCGTCGAGCGCGTTTGCGGAGAGTGGTGGACGATGATGGACATGGGCTTCCTCGGTATTTTGTATTGTTTTGCCGCATCGTAACGCCGTTCGAGCGGTCGTGCGAGACAAGAAAAAGCCCCGCCGGAACGGTCCGGCGGGGCTTCTTTTTCGGAGTGAACCTTCGAAGGCTTACTTCGGGGAGATCATGTTTTCCGGACGGACGTACTGGTCGAACTCTTCGTTCGTCAGGTAGCCACCGCCGACAGCTTCTTCGCGCAGGGTGGTGCCGTTCTTGTGCGCGGTCTTGGCGATCTTGGCGCAGGCGTCATAGCCCAGCTTGCCGTTGAGTGCGGTGACCAGCATCAGGGAGTTTTCGAGGCCACGCTTGATGTTGTCTTCGCGCGGCTCGATGCCAACAACGCAGTTGTCGGTGAAGCTGATGGCAGCGTCGGCAACCAGACGGACCGACTGCAGGAAGTTGTAGGCCATGACCGGGTTGAAGACGTTCAGCTCGAAGTGGCCTTGCGAGCCAGCGAAGGTCAGGGTGGCGTGGTTGCCGAACACCTGAGCGCAGACCTGAGTCAGCGCTTCACATTGGGTCGGGTTGACCTTGCCCGGCATGATCGAGGAGCCCGGCTCGTTTTCCGGCAGGGCGAGTTCGCCCAGACCCGAACGCGGGCCCGAACCGAGGAAGCGGATGTCGTTGGCGATCTTGAACAGCGAAGCGGCAACGGTGTTGATCGCGCCGTGCGAGAAGACCATGGCGTCGTGGGCAGCCAGAGCTTCGAACTTGTTCGGAGCAGTGGTGAATGGCAGGCCGGTGATGGCGGCGATGTTTGCAGCGACCTTCTCGGCGAAGCCGACCGGAGCGTTCAGGCCGGTGCCGACAGCTGTACCGCCTTGCGCCAGCTCCATCAGCTTCGGCAGGGTCGATTCAATGCGCTCAATGCCGTTGGCGACTTGTTGGGCGTAACCACCGAACTCTTGGCCCAGCGTCAGCGGGGTCGCGTCCTGGGTGTGGGTACGGCCGATCTTGATGATGTGGGCCCAAGCCTTGGCCTTGGCGTCCAGAGCAGCGTGCAGGTGCTTAAGGGCCGGGATCAGGTCGTTGACGACCTGCTCGGCGCAAGCGACGTGCATTGCGGTCGGGTAGGTGTCGTTCGACGACTGGCTCATGTTGACGTGGTCATTGGGGTGAACCGGCTTCTTGGAGCCCATTTCACCACCCAGGATCTCGATGGCGCGGTTCGAGATGACCTCGTTGGCGTTCATGTTCGACTGGGTGCCCGAACCGGTTTGCCAGACGACCAGCGGGAAGTGGTCGTTCAGCTTGCCTTCGATGACTTCGTTGGCAGCCTTGATGATGGCGTCAGCCAGACCTGCGTCCAGCTTGCCCAGATCGCGGTTGGTCTCGGCGGCGGCGCGCTTGACGATGCCGAGGGCACGCACGACCGGCAGCGGCTGCTTTTCCCAGCCAATCTTGAAGTTACCCAGCGAGCGTTGGGCTTGGGCACCCCAATAGCGGTCGGCGGCGACCTCGATAGGGCCAAAAGTATCGGTTTCGGTACGGACGTTGCTCATCACGAACTCTCAGACGTGGCGGGAAGTTGGTTGGGGGTGTAGCACTTGCCGCCGTCAGGGCAAGGGAACTGACCTAAGGAAAAGGTACGAGTGCGTGACGCAGGGCTGGATCGGAACCGGAAAGGTACGTGCGCGTGAAGATGGCGACGCGGTCGAGATCGTCATCGACGGCCTGACGACACAGGCAAAATACTACAAGCCGCTGGTGTACGAGTTCATGCGCAAGGAGTGGCAGTCACGCCCTGCGTGGGGTGACCACGTGGTGGAGATTTTGATGGAACACGTCGGCGACCCGCCGTGGATGGACCTCGACAATCTGGCCAAGGCCCTGCTTGATTCCATCAAAGGCTATCTGTTCCACGACGACAGTCAGGTCGCGCGCCTGCTGGTCGAGCGGTTCGAGGGCGAGCGCGAGCGGATCATCATCCGCAGCTATCCGCGTCAATCGAAGGGCGGGTAACGCTCGAACGAGGGCAGGTGGTTCAGATCGGCCATCCAGCCGATACGTTCGGCGGTTTGTATCTGGCCTCCTAGTGGAATGACATCCGGGTTGTCCAGCGTGGCGGATTGCACGTCGATCATGCCAGGGAAAATCGTCTCGTTCAGATAGAACAGGCTGGTACCGCAATCGCCGCAGAACAGTCGTTGTGCGTCGGGCGACGAGGCGTAGCTCTTGGGCTTGCCGGAAATGCGAATGTTATCCCGCTTCACCAAGGCCCAAGATACGGCTGGCGCGCCCGAGGCGCGGCGACAATCCGTACAGTGACACAGCGCGTGATGTTCAACCTCTGCGGTCATCTCATAGTGGATCGACCCACAATGGCAGCGTCCTGAAATCATAACCCTTCCTCCCTTTTAGTTCTTCTTTTGTTCTAATATGTCTCGTCGAACATTGCGAGCGGAATGTTCATCCCGAAGAGTGTGTGAAGCGCAGGAGTGGCAGCCGGAACTGCATTTCCGAACCCACGAACAGTTGTGGCTCTGACGGGGTGTCGATTTCCGCCTCGGCTTCGCGGCGCGCGACACAGGCCCGCGCCGACTGCGCCAACCCCAGAAAGTCGTCCGCTGTGGGAAGGTTTTCCAAAATACAGGCGTCGAACCAGGGATAGGTCTCGCCTTCGCCGCAGCCGAACGAAGACCGGTCGCGTCGCGCCGCCGTAAGGATCATACGGTTGGGGGCCTTCAGCGCATCCACAAACGATCCCGAATAGCAGGCTGATAGCACCAGCACCGTCGGGCGCGCCTGGCACCAGCGGCGGAGCATGACGGCCAGGTCGACAGGCGTGATGCCCTTGGTGTCTCCGAAAACGATCTCTCCGGGCACGCCGTGCGATGTCATATAAAAGAAGCAGCCACCCGTACCGCTGGACAGTGTGTCGCCCATCTGGCGCAGGGCCTCGGCAGGGGCTGCGGCGTCTCTCTTCGCAGGGTTCAGCGTAATAGAGCGATGATGAGCAGAGGGCATGCCTGCTTTGACAAAGGCGCTCGACAGGTCACGCCGCGCATTATCGAACGCTTCAATCGGCCTGCCGTCTCCGTCGCGCCAATCCCCGGCGATTACGACCGACGACCAACCGTCCAGTCTGGTCTGGGCCTGACCGGAGACGGCAAAACAGAACGATACTGCAATCGCACTTGCACAGACGAGCACCCGTCGGATAATCCGTAACGACACCTACTGCCCTCCCGAGGAGCCATGCCGACAAAGATACCGGCCGGCCCTGTGTGGGACCGGCCGGCGTCAGATTACCGAAATATGCAAGGGCGCAAAGCCCAAAGCTTAGCTGGAGGCGTTTGAAATCATGGTCTGGATGTCGGCCGGTTTCCGGATGTCGCTGCCGGGAGTTTTGAGAACCTCCAGCTTGCCGCCCTGCCAAAGCCCGACCTCCAAAGCCTTGGTCTGAGGATTGACCAGCAGATAGGCGGCATCCGATCCGCCCTGATGAGGCTTATTGCCACTCAGATAAAGAACATCTCCGTCCTGCTGCAGCGGACTTTCAACCTGCATATTGGTTTTGAAGGCGTCGAACTTGTCGCCCAACAGGACTTTCAGCGGTTGGCTGATCACGCTGTTTTCCAGCAGGCCGCTTTGTGACGGATACTTGCCGTTGGCCGACTGGAGTGCGGCCCATTCGCCGGTGATCGGGGCAGAAGGGACTGAAGGCGCGGGAGCAGGTGTCGTTTCGCTGACCGCAGCGGGCGGCTCGGACGCGGGTGCAGGGGCGTTCGCATCACCACAGGCTGTCAGTAATAGACAGGTGCCTGCTGCGGCAAGAACGGTGAGGCGGGGGAGGGTCAGGCTGTACATAAATCAACTCCACATCGGCGCAGGGGCACGGAGGTACCGGGGCACCGATGTGGAAACGGGTATGACAGCGCGGCGGTTGCCGTTATTTTTTGCGGAATTGGTCCAGCGAAACGACCTTGGCTTCGCCGCCTTCACCCGACGGCGCGGCGGGCGCAGCTTCCGGGTCACGCACAGGCGTGGGCAGCGGGGCGACCTCGGCCTCTACGATTTCTGGCTCGTCGAACTGCAGCATGAACTGCACGCTCGGGTCATAGAAGCGCACAATCGCGTTGTAGGGCACGTTCAGAACCTTGGGCGCGCCGCCAAATTTCAGCATGACGCTGAACTGGCTGTCGGAGACTTCGAGGTCCCAGTACTGGTGCTGAAGGACGATGGTCATCTCGTCCGGGTATTTAGCGGCAACGTCATTGGGCAGGGTAACGCCCGGAGCGCGCGTCTTGAACGTGATGTAGAAATGGTGGGCACCGGGAATGCCTTCCGGTGACGCAGCACGTTCGAGCGCCATGCGGATAACCCCGCGCAGAGCATCCTGAGCCAGCTGCTCATAGTTCATATCGTCGATCGGTGGTTGCTGATCAGTCATGGCTGGCCTCAAAACTCGCGTTGCGAAGTGTTAGCGATGTGTGGGCCGCGATGAAAGGTGCAGTCGTCTGTCAGACGCGCTTTTCAGCAAATAAGTTTTGATGGAAGTGGTGGGTTTCTGTTGGCAGGCACCCACCGAGCCCCGCCTAAGGATCTGAACCCCTAGGACTTAGATCGGAAATTCACCGAACTGCGTTACGCAGCGAGGCGGACTTCACCAGCGAAGTTATCGTTCGCATTTAGTTTAAATAGCCCGATACGATGAGCCACGTCGGGCGAAAGCAACCTCTTTACACGTCCGTCGATGCTAGTCGGCCCCATACTCGCCCCGCCGATAACGCAAGGAGGAAAGAGAATGGTGGAGCCGCCGGGATTCGCACCCGGGTCCGGTCCGCTTATTACAAGCGCGTTTATCGCCATAGTCCGAGCAAGCCCGAACACCTTGAATATAGAGACGCTTTTATCGTCTCACAAGGGGCGTGGCGCAGGGATGTGGCGGGGCCAGTCGCGCTGCTGGTTGCGGAACCAGGTCAGCTGGCGTTTGGCATAGTTGCGGGTGGCCTGTTTCATAGCGTCGGTGGCGTCTTCGCGAGACATTTCACCGGACAGCCATGCGGCAATCTCGCGCACACCGACGGCCTTCATGGCCGGCAAGCCAGCGTCCAGATTGCGGGCCATCAGACGCGCGACCTCTTCGACTGCGCCGGTATCCAGCATGATATCTACGCGGTGGTCGCAGTTGACGTAGAGAACATCGCGCTCGGGCTCGACGATGATACCGCGCCATTCGTGCTGGTGGAGAAGGGGACGGGTGTTGGCTTTCCAGTGGCTTAGGCTCTCGCCGCTGGCCTGATAGACCGACAAGGCCCGTACCAACCGTTGGCGATCCGACGGAAAGATGGCCTGTTCGCTTTCGGGATCAACGGCGCGCAGTTCGGCGCGGAAGGCGTCCTCGCCGATTTGGTCGTAGTGCGATTGTACGTGGTCACGAACCGAAGTCGGCACTTCAGGAATATCGGCCAAGCCTTTGGTCAGGGCGTTAAAATAGAGACCCGTGCCGCCCACGATGATGGACGGGCGGCCCTGCGAGCGAGCTTTAGCGACTTCATCCAGTGCAGCTTCAGCCCAGCAACCCACCGACCAAGCGTCGGCGGCATCCGCGACGCCATAGAGGCGGTGTTCGGCCAAGGCTTCATCCGCACGCGAGGGGCGGGCGCTCAAAACATCCAGATCCGCATACAGTTGCTGACTGTCGGCATTGATAATGACCGCGCCGGACTCCAGCGCCAAATCCAGCGCCAGCCGCGACTTACCCGAGGCGGTCGGCCCTGCGATCAGGGTGATGTCTGGCGATGAATCGTTATTGGACAATGGTTCAGGCTCGCGGTTCTCTTCACACGGCGATAGAAGGCCCTCAACGACGCGGCAAGTCCCGCGAACGTATTGCTGGAGTTTCCCTTGATCGACCGCGCATCTGTCATCGCCGTTCTTGATACCGTCATTGACCCGAAATCCGGGCAGGGGCTCATGGCGTCGGGCATGGTGCAAGGTTTGGTCGTGGATCAGGGCCGTGCAGGCTTTGTGCTTGAGGTCGCAGCGCAGGATGCCCCGCTTTATGCCCCGGTGCGCGACGAGGCAGAGGCCAAGCTTAAGGCGCTTGAGGGCATGGATCGCGTGTCGGTGATCCTGACCGCCGAGGCCGTCGCAAAACCCGCACGCCGTACTGCCAGCCTTTCGACCGCAGCGGTCGAGCAGACCAAGCCCAAGGCACCCGTTCCGACCGAACGTCCTGCCCATGTCAAACGCGTGCTTGCGGTGGCCAGCGGCAAGGGCGGGGTGGGTAAGTCCACCGTATCCGTCAATCTCGCTGCGGCACTCGCTAAGCGGGGCCTGTCGGTCGGTATTCTGGATGCCGACGTCTACGGCCCGTCCATGCCGACGATGATGGGGATATCGGGCAAGCCTGACTATGTGGACGGCGCAATCGTCCCGCTGGAAGCTCATGGCCTGAAGGCCATGTCGGTAGGCCTTTTGACCAAGGGAACAGACGCCATGGTATGGCGTGGTCCTATGGCATCCCAGGCTATCAACCAGATGCTTAGCCAAACCCGCTGGGGCACGGCCGAACAGCCGCTGGATGTCTTGGTGGTCGATCTGCCGCCCGGTACGGGGGACGTTCAGCTGACCCTTATCCAGAAGACGCCGCTGGACGGCGTGGTCATCGTCTCGACGCCGCAAGAGGTTGCGCTATCCGACGCGCGCCGTGCGCACACGCTGTTCGAGAAGGTTGGTGTCCCGACGCTGGGTCTCATCGAGAATATGAGCGGCGACATTTTTGGGCGCGGCGGAGCGAAAGCCGAAGCCGAGAAACTGGGCGTACCCTATCTGGGTGATCTGCCGCTGGATGCCAGCGTGCGGGAGGGAGGTGACGCGGGGACACCCGTCGTCGTGGCCGTTCCGTTTGGCGATATCGCGAGCCGTTTCGACTCGATTGCCGAAAGCTTGGCTAATACCTTGAATAGCTGAGCCGTACGTTTACCATAACCCTTCGTTGAAATCGCCAGTCTGCGATTCACGCTTGCAAAAAGGCGATGCATCTCTGTGCGTTGTCGAGCGTTCAGTCAGGCCAAGTCACCAGGGAAAGGAGCTTTCCGTGAACGAAAAAAGTGTGCTGCGGAAATCGCCGATGACTTCGCCAGAGGCACCGGCCAAGGCTGACAAGCCCAAGACAAAGGTCACCGCGTCCAAGTCGCTACGGGACGAGTTTGCAATGGCCGGGCTGGATCACGCTACCAGCGTCTATACCAAGATGACGATGACCGAACTGGATCGTCTGATGGGGCGCAAGAACTACTCCAAGGACGAAGCGATCGCCCGTCTGGCCTATAATATGGCCGACGCTATGCTGGTCGCGCGGGAAATTTAATTTTCCCTCTTCCCTAAAGGCCAAGGCTCACCAACTCTCCTATCTGCATTCGAAGGAGATACAGTTCTGTGAGCCTCGACCTATTGTTCCAGCCATTCACCATCAAGAACCTGACCCTGCCGAACCGGCTGGTCATGGCACCGATGACGCGTTCGTTCTCGCCGGGTGGCATTCCGACTGACGAAGTGGCTGCTTACTACCGCCGTCGTGCCGAGGCCGACGTGGGCTTGATCGTGACCGAGGGGACGGTGGTTGACCGGCCCGCAGCGCGTAACGACGAGAACGTGCCGATCTTCTACGGCGACGCCCTGCCAGCCTGGAAAAAGGTGGTCGATGAAGTTCACGCCGCCGGTGGCCATATCGCTCCGCAAATCTGGCACGTCGGGTCCGCCCGCGGGCAGGGCGCAGACTGGAAGCCCTTCGGCAAGGTCGACAGCCCGTCGGGCATGACGGCACCGGACAAGGTCAAGTTCGAGCCGATGACCGAAGAGGAAATCGCCGACACCATCAGTGCTTTCGAAAAGTCAGCGGGACACGCGCGCGAGCTGGGTTTCGATGCGGTCGAAATACACGGAGCCCATGGGTACCTGATCGACCAGTTTATGTGGGACGGTTTGAACCGCCGCGACGATCGGTGGGGCGGTAAAACCCTGTCTGAACGCAGCCGTTTCGCTATCGAGGTCATCAAGGCCGTCCGGCGCGGTATCGGCGAGGATATCCCGCTGATCATGCGTCTGTCGCAGTGGAAACAGCAGGACTATACGGTCCAGATGGCCAAGACGCCGGACGAGATGGCCGCGTGGCTGCAGCCGATGGCCGAGGCCGGTGTGGACGTCTTCCACTGCTCGCAACGCCGCTTCTGGGAGCCGGAGTTCGAGGGTTCGGACTTGAACTTTGCCGGATGGGCAAAGAAGCTGACGGCCAAACCGACGATCACGGTCGGGTCGGTTGGTCTGGATGGAGAGTTCCTCGCCAGCCTGACCAAGGGTGAAGGTGCCCACAAGTCGGACCTCAATGAACTGCTGCGCCGTCTCGAACGTGAAGAGTTTGATCTGGTGGCCGTGGGCCGTGCGTTGCTGGCGGACCCACAGTGGGCCTCCAAGGTGAAGGCGGGCAAGTTCGACGAGACGGTCGACTTCGACCGCAAGCACATGATGAACCTGTACTGATAGAAAAAGGGCCGCTCGAAAGAGCGGCCCGATTTCTTTGCGGTTTAGCTGATGGGCTCGACCACTACGGCGGTACCATAGGCCAATACTTCGGTGGTTCCGGGCATGATCTCGGTGGCGTCATAGCGGACAGCGAGAATGGCATTGGCCCCCATCTCGGTGGCGTGTTTCAGAAGCTCGTCATAGGCTTCCTGACGAGCCATTTCAGCCAGTTTGACATAGGCACCGATACGACCGCCGAACATGGCGTTCACGCTACCGACGAAGTCAGCCACGGCATTGCGGGACCGCACCGTCACTCCACGCACCATGCCCAACTGGCGCACAACACGGTATCCGACAAGGTCGTTAGTGGTGACGATGATCATCGCAGTATTCCCGTTTTAGAGACGCTCCAGCGTCCGGAAGGTGAAGGCGTGATCGTCTTTCTCTGTGCCTTCATGAGGCTCGTTGAGAGTTTCTGTCCACGCGGATTCGTCAAAGGCGGGGAATAGCACTTCGCCATCGGGCGCGGCGTCCACCTCGGTGATGTACAGGCGCTTGGCCTTGGGCAGGGTGGCCTCGAAGATCGCCGCGCCACCGATGACGCAAACTTCGTCGACGCCGTCCTCCATTGCCTGTTCGCGCGCCATCGACAGCGCTTCGGACAGGGACGTCACGACCACGCAGCCCTTGGCGGCGCTGTGCTCGTGGTAGGACTCGTCTTTGGTCAGGACCAGATTCAGTCGGCCCGGCAGCGGGCGCAGCGGCAGGCTTTCCCAGGTCTTACGGCCCATGATGCAGGGCTTGCCGATAGTCACAGCTTTGAAGCGCTGCAGATCGGATCTCAATCGCCACGGCAGATCGCCGTCTTTGCCGATAACTCCGTTGCGACCGCGCGCAACGACCAGTGCGATAGAGGGTAGGGGCAAGGCGTAGTCTCCAGACGGAATCAGGGGCGGGCGAACCCGCCCCTTACGCCGTAAGGTTAGGCTTCTGGCTCCAGCAGATTCAAGCGGAACAGAACGCCACCGATTGCGGCACCGATCAGCGGGGCGACAATGAACAGCCAAAGCTGGCTAAGCGCTTGACCACCCACCAGAACGGCAGGGCCGAAGCTGCGGGCCGGATTGACCGATACGCCCGTAACTTGGATGCCCACGATGTGGATGACGGCCAGCGTGATGCCGATGGCGAGACCGGCAAATGCGCCATGACCCTTGCGGCCCGTCACGCCCAGAATGACGATCAGGAAGATGGCCGTGGCAACGATCTCGAAGATCATACCGGCTTGCAGGCTGTATCCACCGGGAGAACCGGCTTCGAAGCCGTTCTGACCCAGTTGGGCAAAGCCTGTCTTGGCGATCATGCCAAGGATGAAAGCACCCAGAAGGGCACCGATGAACTGAGCTACCCAGTAGACCAGCATGTCCTTGGCCGACATACGACCAGCGACGAACGCACCAAAACTAACGGCCGGATTGACGTGGCAACCGGACACCGGCCCGATGCCATAGGCCATCGCGACGATGGCAAAGCCGAAGGCGAGGGCGATGCCCAACTGGCCAACGATATCAAACCCGCCGAGTACGGCAGCACCACAACCGAACAGAACCAAGACAGCAGTGCCGATAAGCTCGGCTGCGAACTTTCTGATCATGGAAAGCCTCCCATAGGCCTGTTCTGCCAGACGTTCCGGCAGAATCAGTCCCAGAGAGATGAATCAGTTGGCGGCTTTTGACCATCCACTGTTTCGTGAGTTTACGTTTGAGGCTTTAACCAGTTCAACCACTTACGCTGCATCGCATCTTCAATATCGATGTTGTTCATGGTGCAGTAAATCAACAGCATACCGAGGACATCGGCGGCCTCGTCTGCCTGCAATTGCGTGTTCGGAACGCCCCGTGCGCGGCTGGTAAGGCGCAGGTGTTCTTGCGTCAGTTCGCCCAACTCTTCTTGCAACTTGAGCAGTGCCCAGTCGCGGTCGCGATTGATGGAATGTTCGCGCGCATAGATGTCAGAGATGCGCATAACCGCATCCTGTAGGTCTTTGATATTCATGATGTCTTTGGGTTTAGACCGAAACGGCGGCCTTGATGTGCGGCCACGCCTCATAGCCCGACAGGACAAAGTCCTCTGGGCCGAAAGCAAACAGGTCCGTGTGCGGCGCGATCTGCATCTGCGGGAAGGGCAGAGGTGTGCGCGTCAATTGCTCGCGCGCCTGATCGAGGTGGTTTAGATACAGGTGTGCGTCGCCGAAGCTGTGCACGAAATCACCCGGTTCCAGACCCACGACCTGCGCCACCATCAGCGTTAACAGCGCATAGGAAGCGATGTTGAAAGGCACGCCTAAAAACACATCCGCCGAGCGCTGATAGAGCTGGCACGACAGTTTTCCGTCCGCGACGAAGAACTGGAAGAGGCAATGGCAGGGGGGCAGGGCCATGTCATCGACGTCGGCGGGGTTCCACGCAGACACGATGTGGCGGCGGCTGTTCGGATTGGTTTTCAGGCCATGGACGAGCTTTTCGATCTGGTCGATGACGCGGCCATCCGGCGTCGCCCAAGAGCGCCACTGCTTGCCGTAAACGGGACCCAGTTCGCCCTCGGCGTCGGCCCATTCGTCCCAGATGCTGACCTTGTTTTCCTTCAGCCAGCGAATATTGGTCTCTCCACGCAGGAACCACAGCAGCTCGACAATGATGGAGCGGGTGTGCAGCTTCTTGGTGGTGAGAAGCGGGAAGCCTTTGGAAAGGTCAAAGCGGATTTGGCGACCAAAAACGCCCAGCGTGCCAGTGCCAGTGCGGTCCTCGCGCTGGATGCCGTTGTCCAGAATATCGCGCAGTAGATTCAGGTACTGCCACTCGGGATGGTCAGCGGGGGCCGCAGCAATGCGGTCGTGGAGATCGGCGAGGGCTGCGTGCGCGTTCATTCGAGAAGGATGCCAGCGAATCACCGCTCTTGTCAGTGGCATCGACCTACCTCTTGTGGACGATATCGATCACAAAAAGTTGGGCCCGCTAGCTGTGGCTAACGGGCCCGATTTAAGGCTTTGAAATGGCTCAAGTCCCCGGCGCGAGGCGCTCGTTCTGGACCCAGCCGATGTTGTCGTTGTCATCCATAACTTCCCACCAAACGCCTTCGCGTTTGCCGGTCGGATAGACGCGCAGGCCTTGTGGCAGTGCGCGCACAACCGATCCACCTTCCGGAGCCGTGCGCAGGGTGGACGGCTGCTGAACGGTATAGGTCTGGATCGGGGCTTCGGCCGCAGCGTTACCGCTCAAACCACCCAATTGAGTGACCATGTCGGTGTAGGCCTGAATGAACGAGGCAGCTACGATGCGACCGATCTCGGTGTTTTCGTACGCGCCGCCGCCCAGTGCACCAGCGCCAAAGCCGGCAGCACCGGCACCCCACGACATGTTGCTGCGCGAGGCATAGCCTTCGGTCACAGCCACAGTCTCGGAGGTGCGCACGCTGGTGAGGGACAGGACAGTGTTGGCTTCCTGGCGACGGGTGCGAAGGCCGCCTACGATGGCACCGGCGCGACCGCCAAGAGCGGCACCCGCCAGACCCGCTAGGGCAGAGCCACCTGCGTTATCGTTCTGGCTAGCGATTTCGCCGACCAGCACATAGTCGGCTGCACGGACTTGACCGCCGCCGATGTTCGAGCCGCGTTGCAGGTCGCCACCGGCGGCCATCTCGCGTTCGCGCTGGGCGACGCTCAGACCCGACCCGCGATCAACCAGAGTGAAGCAGCCCGAACGCTGAATGACGACACGCAGCAGCGACTGCGGCGGCGAAAGCTGTAGTTCACGCCAGTAGCTGGATTGTCCATCAGTGATGGTGATGGTTCCCAAGTTGGTCGTGCAGCGCGGGATTGCCGCTATTTGCTGGTCTTGGGCGCGCTGTGCACCGGTGCGACGGGACTGGGCGTCGGCAACCGACGGCAGACCCATGGTCAAAGCAATCGCGACAATGACGAGCTTCGAAGGCTTGGGGGACAAGAGGCATCTCTCCGCTAAAGACGTGTCGGGTATTATTTGCATGATCATACGGGACATAAAACACCTTTATGCCACATTTGGTATCTGGTCCGTAAAAGTTACTTCACACGGTCCTTGAGGATCCAACCGGTCGAGCCGTCCGACGTACGGACCTGAACCCATTCGTCGGTTTCCTGTCCGGTAGAGGTCACGATGGCACCGGCCTGAACGGGGGCCGTGGCGGTCCCCAACGGTGCGTCGCGAAGAACCGCGGTGCGGGCAATCTCCAACGACTGGCCAACGCTACCGGAGGTGACAGCTGCAGCGGGGCGGGCCGGAGCCTCGGTGTCTACGGGCGCAGGATCGGCACTCATGACTGGGCGCGAGGGCGCGTCTTCAATAGCGACGGGCGCTTCGGTTGCGGATGCGCGGGCGCGTTCGCGGGCCATTTCCAGCTCGACTTCGCGGCGGGCTTCGGCGCGGAGGCGGGCGGCTTCTTCAGCACGCAGGCGTTCGCGGCGCTCCGCCTCGCGGTTCTCGGCTTCGGTGACACGGCGCTCTTCGGCCAAGCGCTCGGTTTCAGCTTCCTGAATGGCCTCGCGGTTTGCGAGAACGATCTCCGGCGTGTCGGAACCCGTACCGCCAAGACTTACGACCAAGTCGGCGTAGGCCCGCACTAGCGCAAGCGCGACGACCTTGCCTTCGTCGGTTGATTCGTACCCGCTGCCGATGCGACCGCCGAAGTGATTGTCGCGGATGCGCAGACGACGCAGTTCGTCTTTGTTGGCGGTGCGACGGGTGTAGCCGACCTGTTCAGCGAGAGGCACGCTGGCGATCGACATAATGATCTGGGCGTCTTCCTTGCCCTTAGCCAGATCCTTTTGCAGGTCCTTGATAGCGTCAACCGAGCGGTTGCTGAGCGCCTGTCCGACCTGGTTACCGGCTACATTGGCGCCGAAGTTCAGCAGCTCGCCCATGCCCTCAGCCGCACCCCCTTCCTGCGTCATGGCAGCGACACCGGCTTGGAGCAGCATACGGCCGCCGCTGGCAGCCAGGCTGCCGAGCAGGCCGCGGCTGCGGTCGCCTGTATCGGCGTCGATAGTGTTGGCCAGTTCGGCGGCGATCACAAAGTCGGCCGTGCGAATCCGGCCTGCTGCCCCCAGACTGCGTTCGCGCTGGACCGCTGCCAAGCCTGCGCCGCGTTCAATCAGTCGAAAGCAGCCAGATTCGCGCACTACGTGGCGTAGAACATCGACGGGAGCGCCGAGTCCCATCTGTTGGAACATGACGTCCTGTTCGCCGGCCACGCTCAGTGTGCCGAAGCTCTGGGTACAACGCGGGATTTCGTTGATGACGTTGGTCTGGGCCGCATTGTTGTTGCGACCCAGCGAGAACATTTGCGCCGCCGCCGTCTGTGGGATCGCGAGAACGAAAGCAGCAGACGAGAGAAGAGCGAGGCGATGCAATGTCATGGTAAGCTCGTAACAGCGGCGTCAGAAACGCCAACCGCATAGCTTAGCCATATATTTGCCACAACCCGCGACGGGCGATCGTCAGCCGGAAAAACCGCCAGATTGAAGGAATTCAAGCTCTTGTGGTGTGGTTTCACGACCTAAAGACGTATTGCGATGCGGAAAGCGGCCAAACTCGGCAATGACGTCACGATGGATCACTGCATAGTTGTAGGTATTTTCGTGCACCGCCGGATCCAGCATATCGACGAGGTCTTGCTGGTCTTTCAGGGATTCTGAATGCATCAGCGGCATGAGAATGAACGGCTGGAGTTCAGTCGCCACCTGTTTGTGAAGTCCGGCCGCGATGGCTTTCTTTGCTAGCGCCAGCGCCAGACTGTCGGTGGCAAACATGTGGCCCGTGTTGCGGAAGGCATTGCGCGGAAGCTGATCCAGCAGGATCATCAGGGCCAGTACGCCTTCACCGGTCTGCATCCAGTGGTCTAGTTCGCGACGCGCGGCAGCATAGTGGGCCGCAAGGAATCGCGACTTGAACGCTTCGTCGAAGGCGTCGTCTTTGGTGAACCACTTCTCAGGACCGGCCTCGATCCAGAACTGGACGACTTCGGCGGCGGCGAGCAGGGGGGAATGATTTTCGGCCATATGCCATCATAGCCAGCGCTCAGCCTACAGCAATGCCGCGCCCTAGGGGGCGAGATAACATGGCGAGATAACATATAGATTTTTAGGGAAAAGATGGTCGGAGTGGCAGGATTCGAACCTGCGACCCCCGCGTCCCGAACGCGGTGCTCTACCAGACTGAGCCACACTCCGACTTGTTCTCGAAGCGGTGGGGCGCTGCCCGCCGCCGAGGTGTGGGTGTATAGCCACCCTCTTTCTGTGCTGCAAGAGCCAAAATAGCAGTTTTAAAAAAAGACGTTGCTCGATGAAAATTTCTGCAATTTCAGCAAGAAAGGGGCTTGCGAAACAAAAAGCTCGCGAGTATCAACCACACATCGCCGGGGCGCACTGCTCTCCAGCGGTTCACCGGAAACGGTGGGGAATGGTGTAATGGTAACACTACGGTTTTTGGTACCGTCATTCTAGGTTCGAGTCCTAGTTCCCCAGCCATCCGGTTCAAAAGGCCGCCCTTCGGGGCGGCTTTTTTGCTTTCTGGCCCCCGCAATCCCATAGGCGCGGGAGAGGCAGTTCCGGCCTGTGGCTTTAGTCTTCTGGCAGATCATTCGCAGGAGATGCCGACATGGCCGGTCACAAAAAACTCGTTGTCGTGGGTGTAGCCTCAATCCTACTGATGGGTGCCGGAGCCAGCGCCATGGCTTTGCGCGCTGATCGCACCGCAATGCCGGTTCGGCCGGTCATGATGAAACACGCTGCTGGTGAATCGCCCAGTTCACGCGCGAATGACGCTATTCCGGCGATGTCCTCATCTCAGTCTGCGACTTCGCCGGTCATTCCAGCTGAGTTGCGCGCACATTCCGAACGAATCCGCGCCATTTGGACCGACGGGGCCAATCTTGCGGACCACTATGTCCAGTTCACCGTGCCATGCGACGGCAATGATTGCCGCGAACTGCTGGTCGGCAACTTGATGACGGGCGAGATCGTGCAAACCGGGATGGGATTCGCGCAGATGCCTGATCTGACCGCATCTTCTTCGCAGGACAGCGCCCGCCTCGTCCTGTCGTGGATCAATGTGGCTGGGGCCAACTGCGCGCGTGCCACTTATCGCTGGACCGGCGAACAACTGGCGGCTGAAAGTGATATCGAAGAGATCCCCTATGAAGACGCAGGCTGCGACCGTGGCTTGGCGGAGCACTAAGCCAACTTAACCGTCGGAACGAACCCGCGCGCAGGCGATTGAAGGTCTGAAGAGGCTTTGATCGGAGTGGGATATGGCGGACAGCCGTCTGGATCGTTTGGAACGACTGAACCGGTTGCGCGAAAGCGGAGCCCTGACACAGCAGGAGTTCGAACGTGAAAAGCTCTTGCTTGATATGCCATCGCAAGAGCCGGTCGCCGCGCCAAGATCGGGCGATTCATCTAAAGCGCTACTTCTCGTTTCAATCGCAGCACTGGCTGTCGTTGCGGCGGGCGCTGTGTTTCTACTGACGCAGAATCGGGAACCCTCCGTGGTTCGTGAAGCGGCGCCGACTGTTGTGCAGCCCTCGGTCCAGGCACCGACCACGACCAACGCGCCAGAAGCGCAGGCTCAGCCGGTGGAACCTATTGCGCCAGCACAGCGTCCGGCCGACCCGCTTGTCGCGCCACAGCCTGCGGTTGCCGAACCCAATCTAACGGGCGGCTTCTATGACTATCGCACCCGCATTCGAGAGGGTTGGCGAGGGCGCCCGAATCTCGCGGGCGAGTATGTCGTGATCCGTTGGGGCTGCGGTTCGGGGTGCACGACGGGCGTTGTCGGAAACAAGCGCACGGGCGAGCTTCATTGGCTTGAATTGGGCGGCGAAGACTATCCGTACCTGCAACTGCAGTTCGGTGCGGGCGGGAATAATGTTCTGGCAACGTGGCGCGAGGATTTGCACCTATGCGCGGCCCAGATGTTCCAGTGGAACGGGCGCAGGATGATTGCACAGGAACAGGCGGAGTTCCGTAAGACGCCGGACGACGACTGCTCCATCTAGGCGAGGTCTAAAAGCAAAACAGCCGCCGGATCGCTCCGGCGGCTGTTCGCTTGTTTGACTGCTGGCTTGCTTAGAACCGGAAGCTGGCCCGCAGCAGCAGAGTGTAGCGGACGTAGTCTTCGAGCAGCTCGGCATCGCCAGTGATCGACAGCATGCCCAGCTCGTTGCCGACATTCATGCGGAAGCCGAGGATCGGACCACCGCCTTCGATGCCCAGACCGCTGAGCTTGAACGAGTCGCCACCCGAAGCGAAGCGGGCGATGGTGTCGCCGGCATCGACCGAGAAGTTATGGCGGTAACCGACGCGGAGTTCCGGACGGATCCAGCCATCCTTGCCGAAGCCGTAGCCGATGTTCACAGCAGCGACGCCCGAGAAGATGTGGCCGTCGCGGTCTTGGATGTCGAGGTCGAAGCCATCACCACCACCGCGTTCGGTACGGGCGTCCTCGCTCAGCGAGAAGTACTCGGCATAGACTTCGGGGCGAACGTTCAGGCGACCGAAGTGCTTCTCGTAGGATGCGCCACCGGCAGCAGAAAGGGTGAAGCCGTTCCAGTCGGACTCGTTCTTCAGATTGATGCCATCAGCGACGAGACGACGGGTTGCGTCGAACCATGCGTAACCGGCAGCAGCACGAGCCCAGGTGGTCCACGCCTGACCCTGAGCGCGCCAATACAGGCCCATCTCGAGCAGGTTGGCGGACAGGACTTCTTCCGCAGCCGATTCAGGATCTTCAAGGTCCGAAGAGGTGAAGGCCACCGACAGACCAAGAGCGCCTGCCTTGGTGCCGCGTTCGATGCCGCCCGCGACGCCAAAGCCTTCCGAACGGAAGCCGTAAGTGTCGGTCTTGTCCTTGTCGGCGTAGAAGTTGATCTCTTGGACCCACGCGCTGGTTTCGCCCTGTGCAGCCGACGCGTTACGGCCCGTCAAGGCACGCGTTACGGCGTCAACACCGGCAGCCAGCGACATCAGCGGGCCACCGGAGTGGTCCGGCAGCATTTGCTCGTAGACGTCGAAGAAGCCGTCGCGGGTGGTCTGCGAAAGCAGGGCATTGCGGACCGTTTCGTTCTTGGACAGTCCTTCGTACAGAACGTCATAGGCGCTGGCTTCAGCGGCAATCATGCCGGCTTCCTGCGCAGTACGACGGCGTGCATCGATGAACACTTGGCCGTTGGCCACGTCCGAATCCACGCCCACCACATAGGCATAAGGCGAGTTGGTTTCCAGCGACGGAAGGTCGATCTGGCCGAGGTTCAGGGTGTCGGCATCAATAACGGTGAAGCGCGACGGCTCCTTGACCAGCGAGTTGAAGCGAACGCCAAGGCCTGCGCCATCTGCCAGAGTAGCGGTGCCATTGACCTTGAAGCCACCGTTGGTGGAGCTCGCCGGGTCAAGCGTCACAACCAGAGTGCCATCAGCACCGACGTTCAGGTCGGTCAGATTGGTCACGCCGGTCTGGCGTGCATCCAGCGTGCCCTTGCTGACGTTGATCGAAAGGTTGCCGTCGCCCGAGTTGATCGCACCCGTAACCACTGCACCGCCCGAAACCAGCAGGCGGTCGGCACCGTTGCCGAACGACAGGTCGCTGTTGACGGAGCCGTTACGGATATCCACCACATCGGCACCCGAGCCGAGGATGATGGCACCCGTCGTCGTGGGTTCCTTCGCGTCGGGCACGCCGTCCTTGTCGCTATCCGGCGAGGTTTCGCTGACGCCGCCGACGATACCGTCCTGAATATAGGTCAGGCCGGCGGTGTTGTTCGCCGCGTTGATGGCTACAGCCTTACCGGTCAGCACGTCGTCGCCGTCGATCGGCGAAATCAGAGCGGCAATCGTGCCATTGTTAGTGATGCTGCTCAGCGAACCGCTGACGTCGTTGATGGCCGTGGCCGAGGCCTTGCCGCCGGTCACGTCAGAGATGATGTTGCCGGTGTTGGTCAGGCTGCCGAGCGAAGCGCCCGTACCGACGTCGATTGCCGTGAATTGGCGTGCGACGTTGGAAGTGCCGGTGGCGCGGATCGTGCCGGTGTTGTTGAGGGTAGGGGTGGTCGCGCCCTGGCCCAGACGGACAGCGGTGGCGTTACCGTGCAGCGAGCTGGCGACGATTTCGCCTTCGTTGCTGATACCGCCAGCGACAGTGACGGTTTGGCCACCGTCGACACCCACACGCAGGCCGGTGCTGTCGACGTTGTCGTAAACGCCTGCGCCGTTGATCAGGCCACGGTTTACGATGCCGTATGCATTCGAGCCCGTGCCCACGACATCCAGCGTGATGGCTTGGCTGGTGGACCCGATCTGAACAGCCGGAGCGCTGCCGAACGAGGTGATGGCCGCGCGTGTTTCCAGCGAGTCGAGGATGCCGTCGCCGTCGCGGTCGGTGTCGGTAGAGTTTTTGATGCCGTCGCCGTCATCATCCTCGTCACCGTTCTTGATACCATCGCCGTCATCGTCACCGTCGACGCCGCCCGTGCGGTACGTCGGTGCAGCATCCAGCAGGAGGCCCTGGCTAAGGTTGCCCGCGATGTTCACGGCCGGACCGCCTTGCAGCAGGTCGTCAGGCTCGAGGTTCTGATAATAGATCGCGCCGTCGATGGCACCGCTGGTCGGCTTATCGGCGGGGCGAGTGGTGTAGCGGTAACCGGTCGTGGTCACCTGACCTTGAATGTTCAAACGACCATTCACGTCGCCCTGTACATCGATGCCCGTAGCGCCTTCGCCCGTTGCCTTGATGTTGCCCAGCAGGTTGACGTTGCCGGTCTGGTCGCCACCGATGTGCACGGCGGTGCTGCGGTCGCCGAAGACCGTGACGGCACCAAGGGTAGTCACTGCGCCGTTGTGGTTGCTCTCGATCGAGATACCGCGCGAGTCGTTACCCTCGACGAGGATATTGCCCGAGGTTTCTACCGTCAGCGGGCCGGTCGAAGTTCCCGGACCGGCATAGCGCACGCCATAACGGTTGATGCCGCTTGCCCATGGTCCATCGAGGTCACCGTCTTTATCGGTGTCCGGATAGGTTTCGATCGAATCCAGCACACGGACCGTACCACCGATCACCACGGCACTGGTGTGGCCCGGCTGGACCAATACACCGGTCGAACCGTCCGCAGACTTGTCCATGTTGATCGAACCGCCGGACTCCAATTTGAAGTCGTGCGAAGAATCAACAGTGACGGCTGCGCCGTTAGCGACCGCGATCGAGCCGTTACCGGCGATACGGATGCTGTCCGGAGCGGAGCCGGTGGCGTTGGCGGTGTTGATCGGCGTCGTACGAGCGGTCGACACGACCTGCTCGGCCCAAGCGCCCGACGCGACAACTAGAGGAGCTATCGCTGCCGCTGTAGCCAGTAGTGCACGCATTCGAAACTAACCCCTCGATGCAATCAGTCGTCAAAGTAGCAAAGTCTGCGTTTAGCAGGACAATCACTCGTTGACCCCAAGTTTCTCAGATTTGAGGCGAATGCAAGACCAACCGGCCCTTTTAGAGGTCAAAGTGCAGGGTCACATTACCAAGATTTATATGCGAGATGTCGCGTCAGCTTTCGTTCATCTGGACTGTGCGATTCGTTGATGTTGGATGGCATCCTGCAGGCGGGTTGTGCGTTACGGTGATCCCCGCGCCAGAGGTAAGATATCCATGAGCCAAGTCGACATTCAGGAAGCCGAATTCAGTTTGCTTCCTGGGCTGGATGAACAGATCGGTTCAACGCTCCAGCGGCTGAAAGGCATGGCCAACAGCGACCGTCCGCGGCTTGTGGACACGACTATGCTGTTCGCGCCCCGCTCGGGTGGTGTGAAGCGCTATCTGCTCGCCAAGCAGGCTTGGCTGGCCGAGAACCGTCCGGGCGTCGATCACACACTGGTGGTCCCGGGTGCAAAGCATCAGGTTGGCAGGGATGGCATTGTCCAAATCCGGTCACCCAAGCTGCCGTTCGGGGATGGCTATCGCTGGCCCAGTTCCGTGCGCAAATGGGGAGCATGGGTTTCGGCCCTCAATCCATCCGTCATTGAAGCCGGTGACCCCTATACTGCGGGGCAGGGTGCGCTTGAGGCCGGTCAGCGGGTTGGCGCTCCGGTTGTCGGCTTCTGTCACTCCGACCCCGCAGCATTGGCCGCTCTGCATTTCGGCGAATGGGCCAAGAGGCCTGTCGAAAAGCGCTGGGCCAAACTGTTCTCGCAGTTTGACCGCGTGGTTTCCCCGAGCCGCTTCATTGCCCGCCGTCTCGAAGAGGCCGGTGTCGGCAATATTTTCATCCGCCCTCTCGGCGTGGAAATTGACACCTTTACGCCAGAGCGACGTGATCGCGACTGGCTGTTGAAGAAGGTTGGCCTCCCGGCAGACGCCCGTCTCCTCTGCTTTGCCGGTCGTCCGGCCAAGGAGAAGAATGTCGAGGTGTTGATCGAGGCTGTCCAAAAGCTGGGCGACCCGTACCACCTGATTCTTGTGGGCGCCGGTCAAGGCATGCCGGCAGAGGATCGTGTGATCTCTCTTGAGTATGAGAAGGATCCAAAGGCTGTCGCAAAGATCGTGGCGAGCGTGGATGCCTTCGTGCATGCCAATGACAAGGAGCCGTTCGGCCTTATCGTTCTGGAAGCTATGGCCTGTGGACGCCCTGTTGTCGGGGTGAACTCTGGCGGTGTCGCTGAAACGGTTGATTCCTCGGTCGGCCAGTTGGCTCCGCGCGCCGAGGCCGATGTTTATGCCGAGGCCATTACCGCGCTGTTCGAGCGGGACATTGAAGCTTTGGGCCGTGCAGCACGCGTGAAGATGGTCGAACAGTTCGCGTGGAATCGCGTCTTCGAGGAACTGAGCATGCTCTACGGCGACCTCAGCGGTTGCCCCGAGTTCGCTATGGCGGAATCGCAACTGACGCTCGACGGATAGCAGAAGGCCGCGCACGGCATTATCGTGTGCGGCTTGGCATCTTCGATTGTGAGGAGAGAGGGAAGGGCGGATGCGCCACTCTTGCTTCCTAGACTTTAGGAGAAGAGTGGCGCGAGTGACGGGGCTCGAACCCGCGACCTCCGGCGTGACAGGCCGGCACTCTAACCAACTGAGCTACACCCGCGTTTCCCAGCCGAGGCGTCTAGTGCGCCGCGGCGAGGTGGGTCGTTTACTGAGGCCCTACGTTCAGGTCAAGCGACCGGAGCGAAGAAAATGCATTTTTTCGAAAATTGTACGAAAAAATCCGACACTTGGCGCCAGTGAAGGAGGCAGGAAACTGCCCACATATAGAAGTGTCGAAGCTGCCAAGCTGAAATTCCGCTTTATCCGATATTCGGAACATAACCCGCGTTCAGGCGTCACCAACTGTGCGGTTTTCGTTGCGTAACGCAGGCCTATGAAATCCTCCTCTTTTTGCGAACCATTCTCAATGTGGACTTATTGGCTTCATGGGTTTGAACACTGGCGGAGTTGGGTCTAAGAAGCGCCGAATCCGCCCCCTCCATCGGCGGGCGAGGCAGCTCGAATGAATGAATTTCTTCTAGATTACCTACCGATCGTCGTTTTCCTGGGGATCGCCATTGTTCTCGGCTCGGCATTCATGCTGGCCGCATGGGTTCTGGCACCTAAAAACCCGGATACGGAAAAAGTCTCGGCTTATGAGTGCGGCTTCAATGCCTTTGACGACGCACGCATGAAGTTCGACGTCCGTTTCTATCTGGTTTCGATCCTCTTCATCATCTTCGACCTCGAAGTAGCCTTCCTGTTCCCGTGGGCTGTGTCGCTGTTTGATCTCTCGCACGCACAGATGGTCTTTGCCTTCTGGTCGATGATGGTCTTCCTCGGCGTACTGACCGTGGGCTTTATCTACGAATGGAAGAAGGGAGCACTGGAATGGCAGTGATCACGCCTTCGTCGTCGCTTATCGCACCGGCGTCGCCGCTGGTGCCGGCAGGTAGCGCCGCGCGTTCGACCGTTGAGGGCTATGACCCCAAGGTCCACGATAAATTCTTTGAAGCTGTGAACACCGAACTGGGTGAGCAAGGCTTCCTGACGACTTCGCTGGACGACGTCATTACGTGGGCCCGTACCGGCTCGCTGATGTGGATGTCGTTCGGTCTGGCGTGCTGCGCAGTGGAGATGATCCACCTGTCGATGCCGCGCTTCGACCTCGAGCGTTTCGGTACGGCTCCGCGTGGTTCGCCGCGCCAGTCGGACCTGATGATCGTCGCTGGTACCCTTACCAACAAGATGGCTCCGGCTCTGCGCAAGGTCTATGACCAGATGCCTGACCCGCGCTACGTCATCTCGATGGGCTCGTGCGCCAACGGCGGCGGCTACTACCACTACAGCTACAGTGTCGTTCGTGGTTGCGACCGTGTGGTTCCGGTTGACGTTTACGTCCCGGGCTGCCCGCCGACCGCCGAGGCTCTGCTGTACGGTATCCTGCAACTGCAAAAGAAGATCCGTCGTACCGGGAGCATCGAACGATGAGCGAACTCGTCCGCGTGGCCGAGCGTGAGTCGGCCCTGACCCCGCTGGGTACGGAAATGGTGGCGGCTCTCGGTGTCGAGGCCGTCGTTGCCTTTGGTGAACTGACCCTGATCGCTCCGCGCGAGCAGATCGTTTCGGTGATGCAAAGCCTGCGGGACCAATTCGGCTTCCAGCAGCTGATGGACGTCTGCGGTGCAGACTATCCGGATCGCGAAGACCGTTTCGAAGTGGTCTATCACCTGCTGTCGCT
Source organism: Brevundimonas pishanensis (assembly GCF_022750635.1). Lineage (GTDB taxonomy): Bacteria > Pseudomonadota > Alphaproteobacteria > Caulobacterales > Caulobacteraceae > Brevundimonas > Brevundimonas pishanensis. The sequence goes on from NZ_JAJKBG010000002.1 coordinate 181,507, forward strand.
GACCCGCGCTGCGCGCCTGCGCGTCAAGATTCAGACCGACGAACTGAAGCCGGTCCCGTCGGTCGTTTCGGTTTATCCGTCGGCTGGCTGGTTCGAGCGCGAAGCTTTCGACATGTACGGCATGATCTTCTCGGATCACCCCGACATGCGCCGTATCCTGACCGACTACGGTTTCCAGGGTCACCCGCTGCGTAAAGACTTCCCGATGACGGGGTATGTCGAAGTTCGTTACGACGAAGAGCAGAAGCGCGTGGTCTATGAGCCTGTGAAACTGGCTCAGGAATACCGTACCTTTGATTTCCTCTCGCCGTGGGAAGGTGCCGACTATCCGGCTCCGGTCCTGCCGGGCGACGAGAAAGCGGGAGCCTGATCCATGGCTGATGGAAACAACACCCCCGCGCGTCCGCTTGGCGTCACCGTCGATCCGTTCGAGGATTACGAAGACAGCCTTACCCCGCACGCCCGTGCGATGGACGATCGCAAATTCACCATCAACTTCGGCCCGCAACACCCGGCAGCGCACGGCGTGCTGCGTCTGGTGCTGGAGCTGGACGGCGAGCTGGTCACGCGCGTTGACCCGCACATCGGCCTGCTGCACCGCGGCACCGAAAAGCTGATGGAATCGCGTACCTATCTGCAGAACATCCCGTATCTGGATCGTCTCGACTACGTGTCGCCGATGAACCAGGAGCACGCGTTCTGCCTCGCTATCGAGCGTCTGCTCGGTGTCGAAGTGCCGTATCGTGGTCAGCTGATCCGCGTGCTGTACTCGGAAATCGGCCGCATCCTGAACCACCTGCTGAACTCGACCATGCAAGCCATGGACGTGGGCGCTCTGACCCCGCCGCTGTGGGGCCACGAAGAGCGCGAGAAGCTGATGGTGTTCTACGAGCGCGCCTGTGGTGCCCGTCTGCACGCCAACTACTTCCGTCCGGGCGGCGTCCATCAGGACCTGACGCCGGAGCTGATCGACGACATCGACCTGTGGTGCAAGGAGTTCCCGCGCGCCCTGGACGACATCGAAAAGCTGGTCACCGAAAACCGCATCTTCAAACAACGCAACGTCGACATCGGCGTCGTGTCGAAGGAAGACGCGCTGGCCTGGGGCTTCTCGGGCGTCATGCTGCGTGGCTCTGACATCGCGTGGGATATCCGCAAGGCGATGCCGTACGACTGCTACGCCGACATGGAATTCGACATCGTTGTCGGCAAGAACGGCGACTGCTGGGACCGTTACCTGTGCCGCGTCGAAGAAATGCGCCAGTCGGTCCGCATCATGGAGCAGTGCATCCACAAGCTGCGCAACTGCCCCGGTGAGCCGGTTCTGGCTGAAGACAACAAAGTCACCCCGCCGCGTCGTGGCGAGATGAAGCGCTCGATGGAAGCGCTGATCCACCACTTCAAACTCTACACCGAAGGCTTCAAGACGCCTGAAGGTGAAGTGTATGCGGCTGTCGAAGCGCCAAAGGGCGAGTTCGGCGTGTATCTGGTGTCGGATGGCACCAACAAACCTTACCGCGTCAAGCTGTCTGCACCGGGCTTCCGCCACCTGCAGGCTATGGACTGGATGAACCGTGGCCACATGCTGGCTGACGTTTCGGCCATCCTTGGCTCGCTCGACATGGTGTTCGGAGAAGTGGACCGATGAGCGTTCGTCGTCTGGCCAAAGAGCAACCGGCCTCTTTCGAGTTCTCGAAAGAGACGATGGAAAAGGCTCAATGGTGGATCAAGAAGTATCCGGAATCGCGCCGCCAGTCGGCTGTGATCCCGGTGCTGTGGCTTGTGCAGAAGCAGGAAGGCTGGGTCTCCGAGCCGGCTATCCGCGCTATCGCCGAGCTGCTGGGCATGGCCTACATCCGCGTTCTGGAAGTGGCCACCTTCTACACCATGTTCCAGCTGGAGCCGGTCGGTAAGGTCGCTCTGATCCAGGTCTGCGGCACGACCCAGTGCATGCTGCGCGGCTCGCAAGACCTGATGCGCGTCTGCAAGGAAAAGATCGGTCCGAAGGACAAGCTTTCCGCCGACGGTCGTTTCACCTGGCAGGAAGTTGAATGCCTTGGCGCGTGCTCGAACGCCCCGATGGCCCAGATCAACGACTACTATTACGAAGACCTGACGCCGGAAAACATGGCTCAGATCATTGACGACTTCGCCGCTGGCAAGCAGCCGGAGCGTGGTCCGTACAATGGTCGCCATAACTCGGCACCGATCGGTGGTGCCAAGGTCCTGCTGGACCCGGCGCTGTACGACGGTTCGGCTGCCAAGCCGATCGACAAGCTGCCGAACTCCGAACCCGTTAAGGCTGACGCGTAATGGCAAAGCCGGACCTCGAAACACCTCAGGGCAGGGCAGCCTATCGCGCCGAGTTGAAGCGCGTGGGCTGGAAGCTGCGTCTGGGCGGCTTTGTGCTGATCGTGGTCGCGGCTCTGCTCGTCGTGCTGTCCCGTGACGGCAAGCTGGGTCTGACAGAAGATGCGGTGCCGGTTGCGTACGCTATGCTGTTCGCAGGATGGGTGATGGTCATTGCCGCCATCTTCCAACGCACCCGCCACCACAAACGCCGCATGGCGGAAGGACTTTAAGGAACCATGGTCGGAATCCTCGAAGACAAGGATCGGATCTTCACCAACCTCTACGGCTTCCATGATTGGGGTCTTGAGGGGGCGAAGAAGCGCGGCGCGTGGAACGCCACCAAGGACATGCTGGACCTTGGCCGCGACTGGATCATCAATAACGTTAAGGCCTCGGGTCTTCGCGGTCGCGGTGGCGCAGGCTTCTCGACCGGCCTGAAGTGGTCGTTCATGCCGAAGGAAGTGAAGGATCGTCCTCACTACCTCGTCATCAACGCCGACGAATCCGAGCCCGCGACCTGTAAAGACCGCGAGATCATGCGTCATGATCCGCAACTGCTGATCGAAGGCGCTCTGATCGCTTCGTTCGCAATGCAAGCCCACGCTTGCTACATTTATCTGCGCGGCGAGTACGTGCTGGAGCGCGAGCGTATGGAAGCCGCCGTCAAGCAGGCCTATGAGGCCAAGCTGATCGGTGACAACAACGTCCACGGCTGGGACTTCCACGTCTACATCCACCACGGTGCCGGCGCTTATATCTGCGGCGAAGAGACCGCTCTGCTGGAATCGCTGGAAGGCAAGAAGGGCCAACCGCGCCTGAAGCCGCCGTTCCCGGCTGGCGCAGGCCTGTACGGCTGCCCGACGACCGTGAACAACGTGGAATCGATCGCTGTGGTTGGCACCATCCTGCGTCGCGGTGCTGACTGGTTCGCCAGCTTCGGTCGCCCGAACAACACCGGCACCAAGCTGATGTCGCTGGCTGGCCACGTGAACACGCCTTGCGTGGTCGAAGAGGCCATGTCGATCCCGCTGCGCCAACTGATCGAAGATCACGGCGGCGGCGTGCGTGGCGGCTGGGGCAACCTGAAAGCCATCATTCCGGGCGGCGCTTCGTGCCCCGTCATCACTCGCGAACAAGCCGAAGTCGCCCTGATGGACTTCGATTCCATGCGTGAACTGCGCTCGTCGCTGGGTACCGCTGGCGTCACCGTCATGGACGAGTCGACCGACATCGTTCGCGCCATCGCCCGCATCAGCTACTTCTTCAAGCACGAGAGCTGCGGCCAGTGCACGCCGTGCCGTGAAGGCACCGGCTGGATGTGGCGCGTGCTGGAACGTATGGCTGTCGGCGATGCCGACCCTTCGGAAATCGACCTGCTGCTGGACGTGGCCGGTCAAGTCGAAGGCCACACCATCTGCGCTCTCGGTGACGCTGCTGCATGGCCTGTCCAAGGCCTGATCCGTCACTTCCGTCACGAGATCGAAGACCGCATCAACACCTACCGTAGCAGCCGCGCGAACTTCGCCGGCCACACGATCGCGGCGGAGTAATCGTAATGCCTATCGCCAAGGTAAATGGTGTCGAGGTTGAGTTCGAGCAGGGCATGACCGTGCTGCAGGTCGCGGAACGCGCCGGGCAGGAAATCCCGCGCTTCTGCTACCACGAACGCCTGTCCATCGCCGGCAACTGCCGCATGTGCCTCGTCGAGGTGAAGCCTGGACCGCCGAAGCCACAAGCTTCGTGCGCGCTTCCGGCTGCTGACGGCCAGGAAATCTTCACCGACACCCCGATGGTCAAAAAGGCCCGCGAAGGTGTGATGGAGTTCCTGCTGATCAACCACCCGCTGGATTGCCCGATCTGCGATCAGGGCGGCGAGTGCGATCTGCAAGACCAGGCAGTCGGCTATGGCCGCGACGGCTCGCGTTACAGCGAGAACAAGCGCGCCGTAGAAGAAAAGAACATGGGCCCGACGGTGAAAACCTTTATGACGCGCTGCATCCAGTGCACGCGTTGCGTTCGTTTCATCACCGAAGTGGCTGGCGTTCCGGACATCGGCATGATCTCGCGCGGCGAAAGCGCCGAGATCACGACCTATCTGGAAAAGAACATCGACAGCGAACTGTCGGGTAACGTCAACGACCTGTGCCCGGTTGGCGCTCTGACGCACCGCCCGTGGCAGTACCACTATCGTCCGTGGGAACTGCGCAAGTGCGAAACCATCGACGTCATGGACGCCATGGGTTCGAACATCCGCGCCGACTACCGTGGCTCGGAAGTGATGCGTGTGCTGCCGCGTGTAAACGAAGGCATCAACGAAGAGTGGTTGGCTGACCGTTCGCGTTACGCCGTCGACGGCCTGCAAGCCCGTCGTCTCGACCGTCCGTGGGTCCGTGAAAACGGCAAGCTGCGCGCTGCGTCGTGGGATGAAGCCCTGAACGTCGTCGCTGCCAAGCTGAAGGCCGCTCCGGCTGACCGCATCGGCGCGATTGCGGGTGACCTGCAAGACGCTGAATCGATGAAGGCTGTGCTGGACCTGTTCCGCGCACTTGGCTCGAACAACACCGACTGCCGCCAGGACGGCGCTGCAATCGGGGGCGGTTCGCGCGAAGGTTACCTGTTTAACACTTCGATCCAAGGCATTGAAAATGCTGATGCTATCCTGATCGTGGGTGCCAACCCGCGCGTCGAGGCTCCGCTGCTCAACGCCCGTATCCGCAAGGCTTGGCTGACAGGCGGCACCGAGGTTGGTGTCATCGGTCAACAAGTGGATCTGACCTACGACTACGCCTATTTGGGCGAAGGCTCGAAGACCGTCGGCAAGCTGCCGAAGGCCGCAACCGAGTTCCTGACCAAGGCTGAACGTCCGGCGATCATCGTCGGTATGGGCGCTCTGGTTGGCGAAAACGGCGCGGCTGTGCTGAACGCTCTTGGCGCAATCGCCAAGAAGGTTGGCGTGGTCAAGGACGGCTGGAACGGCTTCAACATTCTGCATACCGCCGCTTCGCGCGTTGCCGGTCTGGACATGGGCTTCCTGCCGGGCGAGGGCGGTCTTGCCGTCGCGGACATGCTGAAGCCGGGTGCTCTGGACGTTCTGTTCCTGCTGGGTGCCGACGAGGTGAATGCTTCGGGTTCGGACGCTTTCCGTGTCTACCTCGGCTCGCACGGTGACCGTGGCGCGCACAGCGCCGACGTCATCCTGCCGGGTGCCGCATATACCGAGAAGTCGGGTCTGTATGTGAACCTCGAAGGCCGCGTCCAACTGGCTGAACGCGCTGTGTTCCCGAAGGGCGAGGCCAAGGAAGACTGGGCTATCGTTCGCGCACTGTCGGAACGCGCAGGTCAAACCCTGCCGTACGATACGCTGGACCAACTGCGTACCAAGCTGATGTCGGACGTTCCGACCTTCGGCCGTATCGATTATCTGGCTCCGTCGGCTTCGTTCGACGTGGCATCGCTCGGTACCAAGGGTGATGTGGGCGATACCGCCTTCGTTTCCCCGATTGCCGATCCTTATCTGACCAACCCGATTGCGCGCGCCAGCGAAACCATGGCCGAACTGTCCCGTGAACGGGTCGCGCCGGTTGCTATGGCGGCGGAGTAAGACATGGAAGCTGCGACTTCATTCTGGGCTACGCCGGTCGGCTGGACCCTCATCACTGTTGGTGGGATCCTGCTGGTTACCGTCGGTATCCTGATTTCTCTGGCCTTCCTGCTGCTGGCCGACCGCAAGATCTGGGCGGGCGTTCAGCTGCGTAAGGGTCCGAACGTGGTTGGCCCGTTTGGCCTGCTGCAATCCTTCGCCGACTTCTTCAAGTTCGTGCTGAAGGAGATCGTGGTTCCGGCGGGTGCCGACAAGGTAGTCTTCCTTCTCGCGCCGCTGATCACTTTCGTCCTGGCCTTCATCGCCTGGGCGGCCATTCCGTTTGCACCGGGTTGGGTCATTGCAGACCTGAACGTCGGCATTCTCTACATTCTGGCGATCTCGTCGCTGGGTGTTTACGGCATCATCATGGGCGGTTGGGCTTCGAACTCGAAGTACCCGTTCCTCGGCGCACTGCGTTCGGCGGCCCAGATGGTTTCGTACGAAGTGTCGATGGGCCTAATCATCATCAACGTCATCCTGCTGGCTGGCACGATGAACCTGACGACCATCGTTACCCAGCAGGCCGGCTTCTTCTGGAACTGGAACGTGTTTGGCGGTGGCGCAGGGACGTGGCCGACGATCATCGTGATGATCCCGATGACCATCGTCTTCTTCATCTCGGCACTGGCTGAAACCAACCGTCCGCCGTTCGACCTTCCTGAAGCAGAGTCTGAACTGGTAGCCGGTTATCAGGTCGAATATTCGTCGACGCCGTATCTGCTGTTCATGATCGGCGAGTACGCTAACATCGTGTTCATGTGCGCGATGATGACCCTGCTGTTCTGCGGTGGCTGGAACCCGGGCTTCCTGTCTGCTGGCTTCCTTGAAAGCCTGCCGACGTGGATGAGCTACACCATCTATCTGCTGACCTTCATCATCAAGACGGTGTTCTGGTTCTTCATGATCGCCTTGGTGAAAGCGTTCGTACCGCGTTACCGCTATGACCAACTGATGCGTCTGGGCTGGAAAATCTTCCTGCCGTCGTCGCTGGTGGCCGTGGTGTTCGTGGCAGCCTGGCGCGTCTTCGCCGTAGGAGGCTGATGGGTATGATCCGTTCGCTTGCGATTTCGACGCTGTTGGTTATCGGTCTGGGGGCAGGGGCGTGCAGCCACTGGAAACCCTATGACTACGAGGCCAACCGCAGTTCGGAATCGTCGGTCGAGCGCGAGGCACGTCGTGAACGTGAGGCGCGTGGCGAGCAGCAACGGATCGTTCGATGCGAGACCATGGGGCAGGCGGCACGTCGTGACGCGCCGGACTGTCGCATATAATGGTCCGCGTCGGGCTTGCAGTCTTGGGTCTTTGTACCCTATCGGCGTGCGGAACCCCGTATGAGGCCGACCCTGTGTCGGTCTATCAATGGGAACGTCGCCAGGAAGAAATCGTGAGGCAAAACGCTGACAAACAGCGTCTTTGTCAGACTTTGGATAAGGATAGCGCACGCTATAAACGCGAGTGCGCTGGAGTGAGATCGTAATGCTGACCCGTATCGTTCAGGCGGCCAAGGGCGCGATGCTGACCGACGCGTTCGGCGCTGTTGGCCTTTCGCTGAAGTACATGCTGAAGCCCAAGGCGACGGTGAACTATCCGTTCGAGCGCAACCCGCAATCGCCGCGTTTCCGTGGCGAGCACGCTCTGCGTCGCTATCCGAACGGCGAAGAGCGCTGCATTGCGTGCAAGCTCTGCGAAGCCATCTGTCCGGCACAAGCCATCACCATCGAGGCTGAACCTCGTGCCGATGGCTCGCGTCGTACCACCCGTTATGACATCGACATGGTGAAATGCATCTACTGCGGTCTGTGCCAAGAGGCCTGCCCGGTGGACGCCATTGTCGAAGGGCCGAACTCCGAGTTCGCAACCGAAACGCGCGAAGAACTGCTCTACGACAAGGAACGCCTGCTCGATAACGGCGACCGTTGGGAACGGTTGATCGCGAAGAATCTGGAACTCGACGCGCCCTACCGCTAAAGGTCGCGTCGAATCCGCCGTACTGACCCCGTCCGTAGGGCGGGGCCGCAATTCTGGAATGGTTCGGGCTTCGTCTGAACCATGGTTTTGAAGGGGGCATCGTCCCGCACATGCTGCAAGGCCTGGCCTTCTATCTTCTGGCAACGATTGCCGTGGTTTCCAGCCTCCTGGTTGTGACCGCGCGTAACCCTGTCCACTCCGTCCTCTGGCTGATCCTGACGTTCTTCTCGGCAGCCGGTCTGTTTGTTCTGCTCGGTGCCGAGTTCCTCGCCATGCTGTTGGTGGTGGTTTACGTCGGTGCAGTCGCGGTTCTGTTCCTGTTCGTCGTCATGATGCTGGATGTCGACTTTGTCCGTCTGCGCGAAGGCTATGCGCGCTACCTGCCGCTGGCGGGTATCGTGGCCGCCATTCTGCTGGCCGAGATGGTCATGGTGTCGCTCAGCGTTGTTCAAGGTGGCGCTGCCAAGGACGCAGTCGCTCCGGTCCTGATGGCCGAGGGCGTGACGAACACCGAAACCATCGGTCGAGTCCTGTATACGGACTACGTCTACCTGTTCCAGGCTGCGGGCATTGTTCTGCTGATCGCGATGATTGGTGCAATCGTTCTGACCCTGCGCAAGCGCGATGGCGTTCGCCGTCAGGATCTGGCTGCTCAAGCCAACCGTCGCCGTGTGGATGCTGTTGAAATCAAGTCGGCCGCTACTGGCGTCGGCGTGAAACCCGAGGAGCTCCTGTGATGGACATTTCGCTCCAGCACTACCTCGCGGTCGCCGCGATGCTGTTCACCATCGGTGTGTTCGGCATCTTCGTGAACCGCAAGAACATCATCGTTATCCTGATGTCGATCGAGATGATCCTTCTGGCGGTGAACATCAACTTTGTCGCGTTCTCGCGCTACCTCGGCAACGTCGAGGGTCAGTTGATGGCGATGTTCGTTCTGACCGTTGCCGCAGCCGAGGCCGCCGTTGGCCTGGCTATTCTCGTGACCTTCTTCCGTAACCGTGGCGACATCGCTGTGGACGACGCCTCTGTGATGAAGGGCTGATTGGGACCGTGTCTATCCAAACTCTCGTCATTTTAGGCGTCTTCGCCCCGCTGCTGGGCGCGATGATTGCTGGCTTCTTCGGACGCCGGATTGGTGACATTGCCTCGCAGGCAGTGACCACCGGCCTGCTGTTCGTGTCGTGCCTGATTTCGTGGATCGTCTTCAGCAAGTGGACGTGGGGTGGCCTCGAGGCCTTCACCGTCAAACTGCTGCCGTTCATCCACGTTGGTGACTTCCAGTCGAACTGGGCGATCCGCATCGACGCCATGTCGGCGACCATGCTGATCGTGGTGACCAGCGTCTCGGCGCTGGTTCACACCTATAGCTGGGGCTACATGAAGGAGGACGACAGCCGTCCTCGCTTCTTCGCCTATCTGTCGCTGTTCACCTTCATGATGCTGGCGCTGGTGACGGCTGCCGACTTCCTGCAGATGTTCTTCGGCTGGGAAGGCGTGGGCCTCGCTTCGTACCTGCTTATCGGCTTCTGGTATAAGAAGCCGTCGGCTACGGCTGCATCGATCAAGGCGTTCGTCGTCAACCGCGTGGGTGACTTCGGTTTCCTGCTCGGCATGATGACCGTCTTCTGGATGTTCGGCACGATCGAGTTCGCCAAGCTCTTCCCGCTGATCGCTGCCAAGGCTGGCACCGGCTGGGAATTCCTCGGCTACACTTGGTCGGCTCTGGATCTGGCTGGTCTGCTGCTGTTCATCGGTGCGATGGGTAAGTCGGCCCAGTTCTTCCTGCACACCTGGCTGCCGGACGCGATGGAAGGCCCGACTCCTGTGTCGGCTCTGATCCACGCCGCAACCATGGTGACCGCAGGCGTCTATATGGTCTGCCTGCTGTCGCCGCTGTACGAACACGCGCCAGTCGCGACCCAGTTCATCACCGTCATCGGTGGCATCACGGCGATCTTCGCCGCGACCGTCGGCATGATGCAAAACGACATCAAGCGCGTGATCGCGTACTCGACCTGCTCGCAGCTCGGCTACATGTTCTTCGCTGCTGGCGTAGGTGCGTATCAGTCGGCCATGTTCCACCTGTTCACGCACGCCTTCTTCAAGGCTCTGCTGTTCCTCGGCGCAGGTTCCGTGATCCACGGCATGCACCACGAGCAGGACATGCGTAAGATGGGCGGTCTGTGGAAGCTGCTGCCGCTCACCTATGCAACCATGATGATCGGCACCATTGCCATCACCGGTCTGGGCATTCCGGGCATCGGCGGCTTTGCAGGCTTCTACTCGAAGGACTCGATCCTCGAGAGCGCCTACGCTTCGGCCACCTCGGGTCATGCTGTCTTCGGCATGTTCGCCTTCACCATCGGTATTCTGGCAGCACTGCTGACGGCTTACTATTCGTGGCGCCTGGTCTTCATGACCTTCCACAATAAGGCTCAATGGAAGGAAGAGGAGGGCGCTGCCCACCACGACGACCATCAGGCCGTTGTGGCTCATGACGATCACGCCGGCGCGCACGCTGCTCATGACGACCACGCGCACGACGACCACCACCACGGCCCGTTGCAACCGCACGAAAGCCCGTGGATCATGGTGTTGCCGCTGCTGGTTCTGTCGGTCGGTGCTGTGTTCGCCGGTATGGTCTTTGCACCGCACTTCATCGGTCATCACGAGGGCGAGTTCTGGCGTGGTGCTATCCAAACGCTCGAGTCGAACCACGTGCTGCACGACAGCCACAGCGTTCCGACCTGGGTGAAGTGGGCTCCGCTGATCGTCACCCTGCTGGGTACCTTCATCGCTTTCGTACTGTACGTACTGAAGGAAGGCACCGCCAAGCAGATGGCCGAGAAGAAGGGTGCGCTGTACACCTTCCTCTACAACAAGTGGTACTGGGACGAGCTTTACAACGTCACCTTCGTGAAGGGCACCAAGGCTCTTGGCGACTTCTTCTGGAAGGTCGGCGACGTGAAGATCATCGATGGTCTGGGTCCGAACGGTGCTGCTTGGGCATCGCTTAAGTCGGGCGGCTGGCTGTCGCGCTTCCAGTCCGGTTTCGTTTATTTCTACGCATTCGTGATGCTGATCGGCGTTGCGGCCTTCCTGGCCTTCGCGATCTTCACGTGGGGAGCTTAATCTCGTGCCTCACATTCTGAGCATCGTTACCTTCCTTCCGCTTCTCGGGGCCGCGGCGATCATCGTCGCGAGCCTCCTGAACAAGGGTGGCAAGGAAGCTGCGGCCCCGGCCGCACGCTGGATCGCACTGGGCACGTCGCTGGTGGGTCTGGCTCTGTCGATCCTGCTGGTGGCCCAGTTCGACCCGTCGAACACCGCCTATCAGTTCGTGGAATATGCGCCGTGGTTCGCCGGTGCGGCTTACCACCTCGGCGTTGACGGGATTTCGATCCTGTTCGTGCTGCTGACCGCCCTCCTTGTCCCGCTGTGCGTCATCGCCAGCTGGAAGGCGATCGAACACCGCGTCGTCGAATACATGGTCTGCTTCATGCTGCTGGCGACCATGGCGATCGGCGTGTTCACCTCGCTGGACATGTTCCTGTTCTATTTCTTCTTTGAAGGCACTCTGGTTCCGATGTTTCTTGTTATCGGTATCTGGGGTGGTGCGAACCGGATCTACGCCTCGTACAAATTCTTCCTCTACACCCTGCTGGGTTCGGTGCTGATGCTGCTGGCCATGCTGTGGATGCGCCACGAGACGGGCACGTCCAGCATTCCGGAGCTGAAGCAGTACGCCTTTGATCCGGCTGTCCAGCCGCTGCTGTGGCTGGCCTTCTTCGCATCTTTCGCCGTGAAGATGCCGATGTGGCCGGTTCACACCTGGCTGCCGGACGCCCACGTTCAGGCTCCGACCGCCGGTTCGGTCATGCTTGCCGGTATCATGCTGAAACTGGGTGGCTACGGCTTCATCCTGTTCAACCTGCCGATGTTCCCGCAGGCCTCGGAAATGTTCACCCCGCTGGTGTTCGCTCTGTCGGTTATCGCCGTGGTTTACACGTCGCTGGTCGCCTTCCGTCAGACCGACATCAAGAAGCTGATCGCCTACTCGTCGGTGGCACACATGGGCTTCGTGACCATGGGTATCTTCGCCGGTAACGACGCAGGTGTTCAGGGTGCTGTGTTCCAGATGCTGAGCCACGGTCTGATCTCGGGCGCACTGTTCCTGTGCGTTGGCGTGATCTACGACCGCATGCACACTCGCGAAATCGCCTTCTACGGCGGTCTAACGGCTCGCATGCCTTGGTACGCAGCCATCTTCCTCTTCTTCACCATGGCGAACGTGGGCCTTCCGGGCACCTCGGGCTTCATCGGCGAAGTGCTGACGATGACCGGTGCCTATCAGGTCTCGACCTGGACGGCTCTGATCGCTGCCTCGGGTGTGATCTTCTCGGCTGTTTACGCCCTGACGCTGTTCCGCAACGTCATGTACGGCCCGATCACCAATCCGAAGCTGGAAAACATCACCGACATCGACAAGCGCGAACTGCTTATCTTCGTGCCGCTGATCATCGGTACCGTGGCTCTGGGTCTGTACCCGAACGCCATCCTCGACATCACGGGGCCTTCGGTTGAAGCCCTGACCACCGCCTATCGCGCAGCAATCGGCGGGTGAGAGCACAATGACTGATCTGTCCTCCGCACTCCAAATCGCCGCCCCCGAGGTTACCCTCGCGGTCGGCGGCCTGGTCCTTCTCATGATCGGTGCTTTCACCGGCGAGAAGTCCACGCGTCTGGTATCGGGCCTGTCGGTCCTGCTGCTGCTGGCGGCGACGGCTCTGACCGTCACCGGCCCGCTGGGGCAGGCGTTCGGCGGTACCTACATCGCTGACCCGCTGGCTGTTTACGGCAAGGCCGTGATCTTCCTGTCGGCTGCTCTGGCCATCGTGCTGGGCGACGTCTGGATGCATCGCAACAACATGGCGAAGTTCGAATACCCTGTCCTGATCACGCTCTCGTCGATCGGTCTGGGCATGATGGCTTCGTCGGGTGACCTGATCTCGATGTACATGGGCATCGAGATGAGCTCGTTGGCTCTGTATGTTCTCGCGGCCTACCGTCGCGACAGCCTGCATGCCTCGGAAGCTGGCCTGAAGTACTTCGTACTGGGCGCGCTTTCGTCGGGTATCCTGCTGTACGGTGCCTCGCTGATCTACGGCTTCGCCGGCTCGATGAAGTTCGACGAAATCGCTGCCTTTGCCTCGAACAACCCGGGTCCGGGTCTGATCTTTGGCATGGTCTTCCTGATCGCTGGTCTGGCGTTCAAGGTTTCGGCTGCTCCGTTCCACATGTGGACGCCTGACGTTTATCAGGGCGCTCCGACCCCGGTCGTGGCTCTGTTCGCCACGGCGCCTAAGGTCGCAGCGATGATCCTGATCGCCCGCGTTCTGATCGACGGCTTCAACCTCGCGCACTTCCAGTGGGCACAGGTTGTGATCCTGATCTCGCTGGTTTCGTTCGCTGTCGGCGCCTTCGGTGGCCTGCTGCAAAAAGACATCCAGCGCCTGCTGGCTTACTCGTCGATCATCAACATCGGCTACGCGCTGCTAGGTATCGCTGCCGGTACCGAGATGGGCGTTCAGGCCATGCTGATGTTCATGACCCTGTATGTCATCGACCAGTTCGGCTTCTTCGCCATCCTGCTGTCGCTCAGCCGCAATGGCCGTCCGATCCGCAACATCTCGGATCTGGCTGGTCTGAAGCAAGAACGTCCGCTGACCGCGATTGCCCTGACTGTACTGGCTCTGTCGGCTGTCGGTATTCCGCCGCTGTCGGGCTTCTGGGGCAAGTTCTACGTCTTCGGTGCCGCTGCTGATGCGGGCTACTGGATGGCGGGTGCTGCTGGTCTGGTCGCCTCGGTTGTGGCTGCCTTCTACTACCTGCGTATCATCAAGGTCATGTGGTTCGACGCTGCTGAAACCGAAGTGAAGACGGACAAGGCTCCGGCTGTCCCGCAATGGATTGGCTGGGCTGCGGCTGCCTTCGCCTTCCCGGTTCTGCTGGTCGCACTGACCTGGCTTGAGCCGCTCACGAAGGCTGCGGCCGCTGGCGTGGGCGTAGGTTAAGGAGCCTTGGCGGCTCCGGTCCTGATCCTACAGGAGACCGACTCGACCAATGCCGAAGCGCGCAAACGCGCCGAGGCGGGCGAGTTCGGTCCCCTGTGGATCGCGGCCAAACGCCAAACCGCCGGACGTGGTCGCAGGGGCCGCGCGTGGGATACCGATACGGGCAATCTGGCCCAGACCCTGCTGCTCACCCTCGAAAAGACACCAATAGAGGCCTCGCAGTTGACGTTTGTCTCTGCGCTAGCGGTCTATGATCTGGTCGCGCGCCATGTCCCGCCCAGTCTGGTGACGATCAAATGGCCCAATGATGTGCTGCTGGATGGCCGCAAGGTCTCCGGCATCCTGCTGGAAAGCGGGCCACTGGGGACAGGGCATATCTGGCTGGCCATCGGCATTGGCGTGAACGTGCTGACTGCACCGACAGGGCTTGAGCGTCCGGCCACGGCCATCGCTGATCACCTATCCGCCGACCGCGTTACGCCGCCTTCGTTTGAAGAAGGAGCCAATGCATTGGCTGAAACCTTCCAACATTGGCTGGATATCTGGACGCAACAGGGCTTCGAGCCGGTCCGTCAGGCGTGGGTGGATCGCACTCCGGGGTTGTACGGCCCTTGTATCGCCCGATTGAGTAACGAAACGCTGGAAGGCACAGCCGACGGAATCGAATCCGACGGTTCGCTGCGTTTAAGGTTAGCGGACGGCACTGTACGGGTGGTATCCGCTGGTGACGTGTTTTTCGGAGTGAACGCCTGATGCTGTTGGCGATTGAACAAGGCAATACCAACACGCTCTTTGCGGTTCACGACGGCGAAAGCTGGATCGCCCAGTGGCGGACTGCCACCGAGGCGACGCGCACCGCCGATGAATACGCGGTTTGGCTGCACCAGTTATTCGTATTGATGGCGGCCAAGACCGGCCGCAGCATCGGCATGACCGACATGGACGGCTGTATTATCTCGTCCGTGGTGCCGCAATCGATCTTCAACCTGCGCAACCTGTCGCGCCGCTATCTGGAGGTGGAACCTCTAGTGATCGGCGAGAATGCCGAGCTGGGCATTGAAGTTCGCATCCCCAAGCCGAGCGAGGCGGGCGCGGACCGTCTGGTGAACGCCATTGGCGCCCTGACGACCTATTCCGGCGACCTGCTGTTGATCGACAGCGGTACAGCCACCACATTCGACATCGTATCGGCTGGTGACGCCCCGGGCACGGGTGCCTTTGAGGGCGGCGTCATCGCGCCGGGTATCAATCTTTCCGTGCAGGCTCTGCACGAAGCGGCAGCGAAACTGCCGCGCATCGCTATTCAACGCCCGTCCGTCGTGATCGGGCGCGACACCGTCACCTCGATGCAGTCGGGGGTTTTCTGGGGCTATGTCGGCCTCATCGACGGGCTCGTCGCGCGCATCAAAGATGAGTGGGGACGTCCGATGACCGTGGTGGGAACCGGCGGCGTCGCGTCTCTGTTCGAAGGGGCGAGCAACAGTATTGACCGGTTTGATCCGGACCTGACCATCCGCGGCCTTTTGGAAATCTGGCGGCGGAATAACCTCCGATAAGGACTGTATGACTCAAGTATCCCAGAACGAACTCGTTTACCTGCCGCTGGGCGGTTCGAACGAGGTCGGCATGAACCTCAATGCTTACGGCTTTGGGCCGGAGCATGATCGCAAATGGATCATCGTCGACGTAGGCGTGACCTTTGGCGATCAGTCGACGCCGGGCGTCGACGTGATTGTGCCCGATCCGGCCTTCCTCGAAGGCGAGGAAATCCTCGGCATCGTGCTGACCCACGCCCACGAAGACCACATCGGTGCTCTGGGCTGGATTTTGCCGCGCATCAGCGCGCCGATTTATGCCACGCCGTTCACGGCCTTCCTCGTTCGCGAAAAGCTGCGCGAACGTAACGTTTTGGACGATGCCGAGCTGAACATCGTCGAACTGGGCGGCAAGGTCGACCTCGGCCCGTTCGAAGTTACGTTCGTCAACATGACGCACTCGATTGCCGAACCGACCGGTCTGGCCATCAAGACGCCGCTGGGCTCCGTCTTGCACACGGGCGACTGGAAGATCGACGACACGCCTGTCGTCGGCACCCCGACCGACGAAAACTTCATCCGCAGCCTCGGAGACGAAGGCGTGCTGGCCATGGTCTGCGATTCCACCAACGTATTCGTTGATGGCGTTGCGGGTTCCGAAGGCGATGTGCGTATCAAGCTTGCTGAACTGATCCAGCCGCTGAAGGGCCGCGTTGCTGTGGGCTGCTTCGCCTCGAACGTCGCCCGTATGGACAGCGTGATCCACGCTGCCGAACTGGCCGGTCGTCGCGTTGCGCTAGCGGGTCGTTCGATGCACCGCATCACGGCTGCCGCCAAGTCGGTCGGTATGCTTGCCGACGTTCAGTTCCTGTCGGAAGAAGAGGCCAAGGTCTGGCCCGCCGACAAGATCCTGTACCTGTGCACCGGCAGCCAGGGCGAGGACCGCGCCGCACTGTCGCGCATCGCCGATGGTACGCACCCGTTCGTGCGTCTGGGTGCTGGCGACCACTGCATCTTCTCGTCGCGCGTCATTCCGGGCAACGAGCTGGGCATCGCCCGTCTGCAGGACAAGCTGGCCGAGAAGGGTGTGCGTATCTACACCGAGAAGGACAGCCGCGGCATCCACGTCTCGGGCCACCCGTGCCGTGACGAACTGCGCCAGATGTATGAGTGGGCCAAGCCGAAGATTTCGGTACCGACCCACGGCCAGCGTCGTCACCTGATCGAGCACGCCAACTTCGCCCGTGATATGGGCGTTACCCAGACCGCAACGCCGAAGAACGGCGAGATCGTCCGTCTGGCTCCGGGTATCGTCGAGATCATCGACGAGGTTCCGGCCGGCCGTCTGTTCGTAGACGGCGGCATGCTGGTCGAGGAACAGGGCGAGGCTCTGCGCGAGCGCAAACATGCGGCCAGCAACGGTATGCTGGTGGTGTCCTTCGCCCTCGACAAGCGCGGCAAGATCGTCAGTGATATCGACATCCGCTCGATCGGCCTTCCGGGCGACGAGAAGAACAAGCTCGAAGAAGTCCTCGATGATCTGGCCGAGCGCGTCGAAGATACGGTCAACGGCCTGAAGGGTGCAGCCCTTGAGGACGAGATCGTGATCGAACAGGCTGTGGCTCGGACGCTGAAAAAGGCCAGCCAGCGCGTCTGGGGCCGTCGTCCAATCGTTGAAACGGTTGTTCTGAGGCTCTGATGACCGACAGGCTGTACCTGCTCAATCCGGATTGGCACGACGATCAGGGCGGCCCATGGTTCTGCCCGCCGGGCGCGATGATCGAGGGCGTTCTCGGCCTCTATCCGCGCCTGCGCGAGCAGATGACCATCACCTATGTCGACCACCCGCGCCCGCGCGCGCTCGTGGTGGCCGAAGTAGGGGAGGCCGACCAATCCTGCCCTATGTTGATCCTCGACGGCGAGTTTGACTGGCCGGATGCTCTCGTCAGCGCCGAAACAGGGGCGCGATATCTCAAGGACGGCGACATTCTGCCGTATTGGGCGGCCCGCTACGGTATTGGCCGCCCGCACCCCTAAAGGGATTGGACCGGATCAGCCCGCTGTCACCTTGTGATAGTTGGGCTTGTCCAGTTCGCCGATCTCCACGCTGATCTGGCGCGGACCATCATATTGGGTCAAAGCCGCAACCAGGGCCTGTTGCACTGCCTGACCCAGAGCGGTCTTCTGCTCCTGCGTGCGTCCCGTGAGGATGCGCAGATCACAGTGCACCATGGCCTGAGCAGGCGATCCGTCCGCAATCACCAGATCCTCTGCCCGTACAATCCGGGTCTTGCATGATTCCAGCGTCGCACCGGTATGCACTTCGCACAGATGGTGGATGTCCAGCGCCAGTGCGCGGAAGTCGGCGTTGTCGAAATGGGTGGAGTGTTCGAGCATAATCTGTGGCATGACGGGTCCTGAGATTGGGTGACTGTCATCTACGCCGTGCGTGGGCTGGCGTCACCCTTACGTGCTTGTCTTTGGGGATGTGTCTATGCCGCTGGGTCCTTTCACCCTTGTCGCTATCTATCTGACGTCGTGGTGGATCGTACTGTTTATGATCCTGCCACTGGGTATGAGCGGTCAGGTGGACGCGCCCCCGACGGACGGCTCACAGTGGGGGGCACCGAAGAACCCCAATCTGAAGAAGAAATTCATCACCACGACCTGGGTTTCGGCCATCGTCTGGGTCGTCATCGTGGGTGTGATCTGGTCGGGTATCATCCCCGTGCCCGAGATCGATCCGTCGCGTCTGCCGGCGCTTTAAAGCGCGTCTCAAACCCATTTTTCCGGCGGCGTGCGTTGCCATGCCAAAGCCCTAGGGGCTAATCACTCCGGACAAGATTCAGGAAAGCCTACCCCATGCGTCTGTCGCGCTATTTTCTGCCGACCCTCAAGGAAGCCCCTTCGGATGCCCAGATCGTCTCGCACCAGCTGATGCTGCGTGCAGGCATGATCAAGCAGGAAGCCGCGGGCATCTATGCCTGGCTGCCGTTGGGCCTGCGTGTTCTGCGCAAGATCGAAAACATCGTCCGCGAAGAGCAGACCAAGGCAGGCGCTGTCGAGCTGCTGATGCCGACGCTGCAACTGGCAGACCTGTGGCGCGAGTCGGGCCGCTATGACGCCTATGGTCCGGAGATGCTGCGCATTACCGACCGTCACGAGCGCGAACTGCTGTACGGACCGACCAACGAGGAAATGGTCACGGACATCTTCCGTGGCTATGTGAAGTCCTACAAGTCGCTGCCGCTGAACCTCTTCCACATCCAGTGGAAGTTCCGTGACGAGCGCCGTCCGCGCTTTGGCGTGATGCGTGGCCGCGAGTTCCTGATGAAGGACGCTTACTCGTTCGACATCGACGAAGCGTCGGCCCGTATCGCCTACAAGCGTATGTTTGCGGCCTACCTGAACACCTTCTCGCGTCTGGGCCTCAAGGCCGTGCCTATGCGCGCCGACACCGGCCCGATCGGTGGCGACCTTTCGCACGAGTTCATCGTTCTGGCCGACACCGGCGAGAGCGAAGTCTTCTGCGACCGTAAGCTGGTGGAAATGGCCCCTCCGGGTCACGACCTGAGCATCGAGCAACTGGAAGCCGTGTTTGACGAGCGCACCGCGCTATACGCCGCCACCGAAGAAATGCACGACGCGGACCGCTTCGCTGCTGAAACGGCAGAGGGCGACCGCCTGTCGGCCCGCGGTATCGAAGTCGGCCACATCTTCTACTTCGGCACCAAATACTCGGCCCCGATGAAGGCCAAAGTCGCTGGTCCGGACGGCAAGGACACCGAAGTCCACATGGGCTCGTACGGCGTCGGCGTCTCGCGTCTGCTGGGTGCGATCATCGAAGCCAGCCACGACGACGCGGGGATCATCTGGCCGGATTCGGTCGCGCCCTTCGACGTCGCCGTCATTTCGATGCGCGCTTCGGACGAAGCCGTCTCGGCGGCTTGTGAAGATGCGGTGAAGCGTCTGGAAGCCGCTGGCGTCGACGTTCTGTACGACGACACCGACGAGCGCCCGGGCGGCAAATTCGCCACTGCCGATCTTATTGGCATTCCGTGGCAACTGGTTATCGGTCCTAAGGGTTTGGCTGACGGCGTGGTTGAACTGAAACGACGCGCGACGGGTGAAAAGCAAACCCTGTCGCTGGATGCTGCTGTGGAGCTGCTTACGAAATGACCGAACACGCGACCGGATCCGTTCCGTCGCCGTCCCCCGCATCGCGCCCGTCGGGCCCGTTCTCCTCTTGGGAGATCGGGCTGGCGCTGCGTTACCTCCGCGCCAAGCGCAAGGAGGGCGGGGTGGCCCTGATCGCCATCATCAGTTTTGTCGGCATCATGCTGGCTGTGGCGGTGTTGATCAGCGTGATGAGTATTATGGCGGGCTTCCGCGGTACGCTCATGGACCGGATCTTGTCGTTCAACGGCCATATGTACGTTCAGGGGCCGGTGTTGTGGGCTGCGGACCGCGACGCCACCCTGAAGCGACTGACGGACTTGCCTGGTGTGGCGTCGGTCAGTCCCTATACCGAGAACGCGGCCATGTTCCGCGTGGCCGGTGCCGCAACAGGCGGCATTGTCCGCGGCGTGCGTCCGCAGGACCTGCAAGCTTCCAAATACATCTATGAATCGCTCGACGATGCGGCCAAGGCCAGCTTCGGCAAGGGCGAGTGGGGCGGCGATAACGTCCTGATCGGCAAGACGCTGGCCAATGAGATGGGTCTGCGTGTAGGCGATCCTATCAGCCTGTACTCTCCGACAGGTGCTGACAGCGCCTTCGGCAATCTGGGCGGTCTGGAAAAGACCTATATCGTCGGCGGTATCTATACTTCCGGTGCGTCGGACTATGATCGCGCCTACGTCTTCATGCCGCTGGAACAGGCTCAACTGTTCTTCGGCAAGGACGGCGTCTGGGACGTGATCGAGATGAAGGTCGACCAGCCTGACAAGGTCGAGACCATGATCGCGCCTGTGACACAGCTTGCTGGACCCGGTGCCGTTGTTACAGACTGGCGTAACCGTCAGGCCGCCATCTGGGGGGCCCTGAAGGTCGAGCGCGTGGCCATGAGCATCATTCTGGGCATGGTGGTCGCAATCGCCGCCATGAACATCATCAGCGGCATCGTCATGCTGGTGAAGAACAAGACCCGCGACATCGCCATCCTGCGCACTATCGGTGCCAGCCAGTCGGCGATCCTGCGGATCTTCTTCGTGTCGGGTGCAGCCATCGGCATTGGGGGTACTATTGCCGGTCTGACGCTGGGCCTGCTGTTCTGCCTGAACATCGGCTCGATCCAGCACTTCCTCGAAGCCCTGCTGGGCGTCCAGTTGTTCAATGCGGACGTCTATATGCTCGATTCCATTCCGGCGGACGTCGATCCGTGGGACGTGACGTGGGTCGCGGTCTTCTCCTTCTTCATGAGCTGCCTCGCCAGCTTGCCGCCGTCGTGGAACGCGTCGCGCATTGATCCGGTGGAGGCTCTACGCTTTGAATAAGTTGCTCAAGAGAAAGACCGCCACGGCTCCGGTCGAAGGCGCGCCGACGCTCTCGCTGCGCGGCGTGACCCGTACCTATAAGACGGGGCAGGGCGGTTTAACGGTGCTTAAGGGTGTCGATCTAGACATCATGCCGGGCGAGGTTGTTGGCCTTATCGGTCCATCGGGTTCGGGCAAGTCGTCGCTGCTGCATGCTGCGGGCCTTTTGGAGCGCCCGACCTCGGGTCAGGTGATGATTGACGGCGAAGACGTCGGCGCTCTGGACGAGCGTGCGCGCACGCGCATCCGTCTGGGCCGCATCGGCTTCGTCTATCAGTTCCACCATCTGCTGCCCGAGTTCGACGCACTCGACAACGTGGCCTTGCCGATGCGTATCGCTGGCGTGCGCGAGGCGGAGGCCCGCGCGCGTGCGACCGAAATGCTGGCGGCGCTGGGGCTAGGCGAGCGTGTGACGCACCAACCGGCCCAGTTGTCGGGTGGCGAGCAACAGCGTGTGGCCATTGCCCGCGCACTGGCTAACAGCCCGCGCTTGCTGCTGGCCGACGAGCCGACCGGCAACCTTGATCCGACGACCAGCCATACTGTGTTTGAAGCCTTGCGCCGTCTGGCCAAGGAGGAGGGTGTCGCGGCTCTGATCGCGACCCACAACATGGAACTGGCCGGACATATGGACCGCGTCTTCGCTCTGAAGGACGGCCATCTGGAAGAGCGCAAGGCCGAGAGCCAAACATGGTGAAATGGAGGGTATTTTAATACCAACCTTCGGGTATTTTAATACCAACTAATAAAAATCGTTCTACTTCAATGCTCTAGCGATTTTTCGGCCTGTGGATTGACGTTGACGTTCTCCGCAACCCGCATTATCAAGCCCACCAATGTCCTCCCCAAGCGGGACGGACTGTTTTTACGTCTTTAGGACCCTCATAATGCTGAAGAGCACTACGGCTGCACAAAAGCCGGCTGAGGTCGAAAAGAAGTGGATCCATATCGACGCTGAAGGCGTCGTGGTGGGCCGTCTTGCGACCTTCATCGCTAACCGCCTGCGCGGTAAGCACCTGCCGACCTACACCCCGCACGTTGACATGGGCGACTACGTCGTCGTCACCAACGTCGATAAGGTTGTATTCACCGGCAAGAAGAACACCGACAAGGTTTACTACCGCCACACCGGTCACCCGGGCGGTATCAAGGAAACCACCCCGGAGAAGGTCCTGAACGGCCGTTTCCCGGAGCGCGTTCTTGAGAAAGCCGTTGAGCGTATGCTGCCGAAAGAGTCGCCGCTGGCTCGCGCGCAGATGACTCACCTGCGTCTGTTCGCTGGTTCGGAACACGACCACGCCGCCCAACAGCCGACCACCATCGACTTCAAGTCGATGTCGGCCAAGAACACCCGGAGCGCATAAGCATGACTGACGCGATTCAAGAAACCGCTGAAGGCTTCGACGCTCTGAAGGGCCTCGGCACTGAAGCTGCTGCTGTTGTTGCTGAACCGAAGATCGACGCCCTGGGCCGCTCGTACTCGACCGGCAAGCGTAAGAACGCTATCGCCCGCGTCTGGGTGAAGCGCGGCACTGGCAAGATCACGGTCAACGGCAAAGAACTGAACGACTATTTCGCTCGTCCGGTTCTGCAAATGATGGTTGCTCAGCCGCTAAACGTTGCTGACCGCCTGACCCAATACGACGTCGTCTGCACCGTCACCGGTTCGGGTCTGTCGGGTCAAGCTGGCGCAATCCGTCACGGCCTGTCGCACGCTCTGACTCACTACGAACCGGAACTGCGCAAGGTTCTGAAGCCGCACGGCTTCCTGACCCGCGACAGCCGCGTCGTTGAACGTAAGAAGTACGGCCGCGCAAAAGCACGCCGCAGCTTCCAGTTCTCGAAGCGCTAATCGCTTTACCGCGATCGGTATTTGGAAAGGGCGTTCCGGAGAAATCCGGGGCGCTCTTTTCTTTTGGGCTTTCTGCGCATTGTTCGCGCGGGCCAAGCCTATTATGTCAGCGTCGCCGCACCGTTGCGGCTTAGGGATTAGAGTGAGTTGACCCACACCATCTACATCGACGGCGAGGCCGGTACGACCGGTCTGGAAATCCGCGAACGCCTTGAGGCGCGCACCGACCTGCAACTGATGTTGCTGGGCGACCGACGTCGTGATGTGGAAGCCCGACGCGAGGCGCTGAACAGCGCCGATGCCGTTATCCTGTGCCTGCCGGATGATGCGGCCAAGGAAGCCGTGTCGATGATCGAGAACGATAAGGTTCGCGTAATCGACGCCTCGACGGCTTATCGCGTCGATCCGAACTGGGTTTACGGCTTTGCCGAAATGGACGCGGGCCAGCGCGAGGCCATCGCCAGCTCGACCCGCGTGTCGAACCCCGGCTGCTATCCGACCGGCTTCATCGCCCTGATGCGTCCGCTCGTCGCGGCAGGCATTGTGCCTGCGGATCATCCGGTCACCGTAAACGCCGTGTCCGGCTATTCGGGCGGCGGCAAGCAGATGATCGCCGAGTTTGAAGCTGCCAAAGAATCTGAGGGGGCCGCTTCGACCGCGTTCCGTGGGTATGGCCTGTCGCTGAAGCACAAGCACGTGCCGGAAATGACCAAGCACACGGGCCTGCAACAGCCTGTGCTGTTCTCGCCAGCCGTGGGCAACTATCGCCAAGGCATGCTGGTGGAAGTGCCGCTGCATCTGGTCAGCCTGTCGCAAGGCGCGTCGGTGGAAAGCATCCACGCGGCTCTGGCTGCGGCCTATGAAGGCCAGCGTTTCGTCGAGGTTGTCGATCTGGCAGCCTCGGAAGCCATGACCGGCATCGAGCCGGAAGCGCTGAATGGCACCAACACCGTGCGTCTGCATGTGTTCGGCGACCGCAACGGCGGTCAAGTCCGCCTGGTTGCGATGCTGGACAATCTGGGCAAGGGCGCATCGGGCGCTGCGGTCCAGAACCTCAACATTATGCTGGGTCTGGACGAAGCCACCGGCCTTCGCTGAACCCGACACAAGCTGTGAAAAAGGCCCGCTCCGATATCTCGGGGCGGGCCTTTCGCTGTTCAGAAGGCGAGGGGGCTTTAGCCCACCTTCACCCGCATGGCGGCTTCCGGCAGGTCCTCGCCAAAGGCGCGCTGATAGAACTCAGCGATGGTGGGGCGCTCCAGCTCGTCGCACTTGTTCAGGAAGGTCAGGCGGAAGGCGGTACCCACGTCGCCGAAGATCTCGACGTTCTGGGCCCAAGTGATGACCGTACGCGGCGACATAACGGTCGAGATGTCGCCGTTCATGAAGGCGTTGCGCGTCATGTCGGCGACACGAACCATCGCGGCGATTTGGCGACGGCCATTCTCGTCGGCGTACTGCGGCACCTTGGCGGCGACGATCTCGGCTTCCACATCATGGTCGAGATAGTTCAGCGTGGTGACGATGTTCCAGCGGTCGAGCTGGGCCTGGTTGATCTGCTGTGCGCCGTGATACAGGCCCGTGGTGTCACCCAGACCCACGGTGTTGGCGGTGGCGAACAGGCGGAAGTACGGGTTCGGGCGAATGACGCGGTTCTGGTCCAGGAGGGTCAGAGCGCCTTGCGCCTCCAGCACGCGCTGGATCACGAACATCACATCCGGACGTCCGGCATCATATTCGTCAAACACGAGGGCGACGGGGCGTTGCAATGCCCACGGCAGGATGCCTTCGCGGAATTCGGTAATCTGCTTGCCGTCTTTCAGGACGATGGCGTCCTTGCCGATCAGGTCGATACGGCTGACGTGGCTGTCGAGGTTGATACGCACCAGCGGCCAGTTCAGACGGGCGGCGACCTGCTCGATGTGGGTCGACTTACCCGTGCCGTGATAGCCCTGAACCATCACGCGGCGGTCGAACGCAAAGCCTGCACAGATGGCAATCGTGGTCTGCGGGTCGAACTTGTATGTCGGATCGATTTCCGGAACGTGGCTGTCGCGCTCGTCGAAGACCGGAACAAGCATGTCGGAATCAATGCCAAACACCTCGCGCAGCGTCACCTTGCGGTGCGGGGCCAAGGTCAGCAGCGGATCAATGTTGGCGTCGAGCGGAGAGGTCATGGCAATCCATTAGAGCGGGCGCGTTCATGGCTCAACCGCCATCAACTGATACGATCGGGAGTTTAGGCGGCGTGACCGGCCTTTTTAAGCGTCTTGTACGCTTTGATCACGTTCTGGAGTTTTGTCTCGGTAGCGCGGTCGCCGCCGTTGGTGTCGGGGTGGAAGCGTTTGAGCAGCTCGTGATAGCGCGCCTTGACCGCTTCCTTTGCCGCGCCGGGCTCCATACCCAGTTCGGCCATCGCCTGACGCTCCAGCTTGCCCATGCGCGCCTCGGCCTCGGACATGACGGGTCCAGCCTGATCGTTCACGCGACGCTCGAACAAGCCAAAGCTGTCCTGCCAGCCATTGGGGTTGGCAGCGCCACCGCCCATTTTGGCATTGATGGCTGCGTTGACGCGTGAGTTGCGGCTGACCTTCATGTCCCACGTCGGGCGTCCGCCCGTCATGGCTTCATTTTCTTGGGCGGCGCGAATCTGCCCCTCGGTCATGCCCGCGTAGAAGTTCCAGCTCTTGTTGTACTGGGACGCGTGGGGCTGACAGAAGTTATAGAAATCGTTCAGGCGTTCGCGCGACTTGGGCGCACGTGCAGTGGCCGGTTTTGAACAGCCTTCGAAGTCGCACGGCTTTTCGCCGGGCTTCAGGTGCAGTACGTCTTCGGTCGCCGCCTCTTCTTCGGGCTTGGGCGGCTTCACCCGAATATCGGTGAAACGGGGTTTGTATTCGAATGACGCAGACATCGTTGCAAGTGTAAGCCTGATTTGGACTGCTTCAAGGACTTGACCTATGTCCGAAGGCCCTGTGGCGCAAATTATCCGACAAAAGTTGGATGCCGCGCTCTCTCCGCAACGTTTGTTGATCGAGGATGACAGCTGGCGGCACGCTGGCCACCATCACGACGGCGGCATGGATGCCCAGCCCGGCGGCGAGAGCCACTTCAACCTGACCGTAGTCAGTGCTGCGTTTGAAGGGCAATCCCGCGTCAATCGCCAGCGCATGGTCCAAAAGCTGTTGGCCGATGAACTGGCGGGCCCGATCCACGCCCTGTCGATCTCGGCAAAAACTCCGACTGAGGATGAAAAATAATAACGTTGTTCGGCGTTCATCCTGTCTTAGCGACTCGACCATAATGTCGCCGCCAACGAAATAGCCGTGGGACGCGAGGGGCGGCCAATATGGTGGGTGGTGGAAGTATCGGGCGTGGCCTACATGGCGACGTGCCGGGCTCGGCTGGTCAAGCGCTGAGCGCAATTTTAGAGACGCAGTATCTCAGGTACCTGATCATCGTCAGCTGGGGTGTCGCTATGTGCGCCACAGTGGGCCTGAAGGTCGGGATGGCGTGGTTTGTGGCCACGCTGACGGCAGGCATGCTGCGTAGTCTGGCAGAGCGCCGCGCGAGCCGTCGGGAGCAGAACGACTGGGGCACAATCTTCCTTGCGGTGGCGACCTTGTCGACCGTCGCTTGGGCGGCGGCTCCGTTGCTGGCGTGGTTTTCCGGCCGATCCTTCGGTCAGGAGATGGCCGTGGCCCTTTTGGCCTCTGGCTATGTGTTGGTTTTCGCGCAACTGCGAAACTCCCCGCGTCAGGCCGTGCTGATCTCGTCGCCCTATGGCGGCGCAGCCGTCATCATCGCTTCCTCGCTTTGGGGCACGCCCGAGTTCTGGGCGTTTCTGGCGATGGGTCCGCTTATGTTGGGCGGTCTGTTCGTGCTGGTCTTGATGACCATGCTGCGCGAAGAGCGGATCATCGCCTTCCAGGAGCACCAGACCCACTTGATCGCCGAACTGGAAGCAGCGCGCGACAAGGCCGATGCGGCCAATACCGCCAAATCCAGTTTCCTCGGTGTGATTTCGCACGAACTTCGCACGCCCATGAACGGCGTTCTGGGTGCGGCTCAGTTGTTGAGCGCTTCACGCCTCGATGCCCAGCAGCGCGAGATGCTGTCTATCATCCGCAACTCGGGCGACAGCCTGCTTTCTCTGCTGAACGACATCCTTGATCTGACCAAGATCGAGGCGGGCAAGATGTCTTTTGAAGTGGTCGATATCGACCTCGATGCGCTCCATCGCCGCCTGCTGTCGCCATTTGAAGCACAGGCGAGGGCGAAAGGCCTCGTTATCACGCCGGTCTTTAGCGGTGAGGTGCCAGCGATTGTGCGCGGGGATCCTCTGCGTGTTTCGCAAATCCTGTCCAACCTGCTGTCGAACGCCGTGAAGTTCACGGACAAGGGCGAGATTCGCTACGGCGTCTTCGGTCGCAGGATTGCGGACAACCGCGTTGCTTTTGAATTCTCGGTCGAGGATTCGGGGGCCGGTATCGCGCCGGATGACCTGCAACGACTGTTCCAGCCCTTCACCCAGATCGACAACTCGTCGACGCGTAAATATGGCGGCACGGGACTTGGCCTGACCATTTCTCGTCGACTGGCCAATATCATGCAGGGTGATATTCATGTTGTTTCTGAAGTTGGCGTAGGTTCCACCTTCACCTTCATGGTCGAGGCCGAAGTCGTCGCGTGGGACGATCAGGTGGTCGAAGAAACCGAAGCCAGCGCACAAGGCGAGGTCGAAGGTCTTAACGTGTTGGTCGTCGAGGACCACCCGGTGAACCGGATGATCCTCGAAGCGTGGATGGGCAGCAACGGGCATCAGGCCACGACAGCCGAACACGGCGGGATGGCGGTTGAGCAGGCTTCGACACAGGCCTTCGATCTAATTGTCATGGACGTGAACATGCCGGTCATGGACGGGCTGGAGGCGACCCGCCAGATTCGTCAGGGCTCATCACTGAATGCGGAAACGCCCATCATCGTCTTGTCGGCCTCTGCTCGCGTTGAGGACCATCAGGCAGGGTTCGATGCCGGTGCCGATGCCTATCTGAACAAGCCGATCGATTTCAGGCAGTTGGCTACATACATGAACCGGTCATGTGAGGGGCGGGCCGCCCTGCGAGGACTTAGCGCAACGACGGAGCTGGCCCACTTTGCCGCCTAGGTGAGGTCGGGAAAGAATAAGCTTAATCATGCGCTTCCATTCGGCGGCCAAGGCGTTAGCCTATGGGAATGATTATCGATCCCGCCGCCGTTACTGCCTTGCCGCCCACTCTGGCTGAAATCGACAAGCGTCTGAGCGCAGACGCTGTCGTCATTGCCAAGGCCATCGACATGCTGGGTGGCTTTGCGATCAACCTGGTGATCGCGCTGGTAATCTTCGTTGTCACGCTGGTGGCGGCGAAATGGGCCAGTTCTGCAGCGCGCAAAATCCTGTCGCGCACCCGCGCGGTGCGTCGCGATCCGACAGTTTTGGCATTCCTCGTTCAGATCGTGCGGGTCGTGGTGATCGTGATCGGTATGATTGCGGTGCTTCAGCGACTGGGCGTCCAGACGACTTCGATCATTGCCGTGCTGGGCGCAGCGTCGCTGGCTGTGGGTCTGGCGCTTCAGGGTACGCTATCCAACGTGGCGGCAGGTGTGATGCTGCTCCTGTTGCGTCCATATCGTGTGGGCGAGGTTATCGAGATCGGCGGCGTTACGGGGCAGGTCCAGAAGCTGGACCTGTTCACCACCCAACTGTCGACCGCAGGAAGCAGCAAGGTGATCGTGCCGAACGCTAAGGTGCTGGGCGACGTGATCACCAACCTCAGCGGCCAAACCAATCGCCGCATCGAAATCCATTTCACCGTGGGTTACGGCGAGAACCTCAACAAGGTTCGCGAGATTCTGACGAACACCGCGATTGGCCATTTTCGCGTGCTGAAAGAGCCCTCGGTATGGTGCGGTGTGACGGCCTTACAGGATAGTGCCGTTCAAGTGACCTTGCAGGCTTGGGTGCGGTCCGACGACCACTTCCAGACGCAGTCAGACCTTATTCAAGCGGGTAAAGAAGCGCTGGATCGTGCCGGCGTCGAGATTCCATACCCGCATCAAGTCTCAATCAATCACGGCGAACTGGCGATGATGCCAGCGCCGGACCAAGCCCCCGTTCAGAAAGACTGAGTGCGTTGCGTTACGATTTTGCCTCCGACAACACCGCAGGGATGGCTCCGTCCGCGCTAAAGGCGCTGGTGGATGCCAACCAGGATTTCGCAGCGGGATATGGAGCGGACGCCTACTCAGCAAAGGCTGCCGATGCAGTTCGCGGATTGCTGGATGTGGATGCCGATGTTCGTTTCGTATTCAGCGGAACGGCAGCGAACTCCATTGCGCTTTCGATGCTGGCCCAGCCTTTCGAGGCAGTTTTGGCGCACCATACGGCGCACGTCTGTACGGATGAAACCGGCGCGCCCGGTTTCTTCGGCCATGGCATGGGTCTGATCGGCTTGCCGGGGTACTCGGGCAAGATCGACGTGGATGGCCTGTGCGCCGCTCTGGACGAGCCTGTCGTCGGCCATCGTCAACCTCCCGCTGCCCTGACCCTGACCCAAGCCACCGAATACGGCACGGTTTACAGCGAAGACGAGATGGCGCTGCTGATCCGCATGGCTAAGGGAGCCAATCTGGGCGTGCACGTTGATGGCGCGCGTCTGGCCAACGCGGTGGCTGCGGGCTTTGACCCCAAGTCGTTGGGACGTATGGGCGTCGATATCATCAGTCTGGGTGGCGCAAAGGCCGGTGCACACGGTGTCGAAGCCTTGGTGGTGCTCAACCGTTCGCTTTCGTCGCGTCTGGACAACCGGTTGAAGCAATCCGGTCAGACCGCATCGAAGGGCCGTCTGTTGGCTGCGCCTTTGGGTGGGCTAATCCAGAGTGGCGAGTGGCTTTCCGGCGCTCAGAACGCCAACGCTATGGCGCAGCGTCTGGCCGATGGGATTGAAGCCTCCACGCCGTTCGTGCTGGCCCATCCGGTGGAATCCAACACTGTCTTCGTGCGTATGTCGGACGAAGCCTTGGCAGCGGTCCGGAACAAAGGTTTCGCGGTTTACGCATTCGATGACGGTTCCGTTCGTTTTGTATGCTCGTGGGCAACGAAAACCGAGGCAGTTGATGAACTTATCGCTGTCTTGAGCAATTTGGACTGAGGGGCTTTGCCCCATAGGCCGCAAACCCAAAGGAAGGCAGCGAACCATGCGTGGTGAAAGAGGCGGTTCGCGACGGGGCGATGTAACCACCAAGGCCACACAGGCCGGAGCAGATACTGCGGTGTCTGACTCGCCCAAAACCTTGGCCGCAATCGGCAATCTGATCTCATTGGTCGGGCGTTCGGGTGCGCCTCAGTTGCCGTGGCGGATCACAGGCGCTGTTGGCCTGACCCTGGCAGGCAAGGGTTTGGGCGTCGCGGCTCCGTTGGTGCTTGGTGCAGCGGTGAACAAGCTGGCCGAAGGGCAGGGCGCAGCCGCCTCTGTGGGGCTGGGATTTGCCGCTTTTGCTGTCGGTTGGGCGGTTATACGCCTGTTGGCAGCGGCCACGCCTCAACTCTCCGACGTCGTATTCGCGCCCGTGCGAGCGGCGGCGCAACGGAAGACGGCGGCTGATGCTTTTGCCCACGCATTGAGCCTATCGACCGATTTCCACCAGACCAAACGCTCAGGGACCTTGTCGCGGGTGATGGATCGCGGATCGCGGGCGGTCGACTTCCTGCTGCGCATCCTGATGTTCAATCTGGGGCCTACGCTGCTGGAGCTCGTGCTCGCTGCTGCGGTTCTGGGTGGAAAGTACGACTGGCGTTTCGCATTGGTGGCGATTGTTGTGGTGGCCGTTTATGCGACCGTCACCTTCATGATGGCCAACTGGCGACTGGAACACAGGCGCACGATGAACGCGGCCGACGCCGAGGCGGCCGGCTTGTCGGTTGATGCACTGCTGAACTACGAGACGGTCAAATCGTTCGGCGCTGAAGATCGCACGTCGGCGGCTTATGAGCGCTCCCTGTCGGCCTACGCCACAGCTTCGCTAAAGGCGAACTCGTCGTTGGCGGCGCTGAACCTCATTCAAGCGGTCATCATGAATGTGGGGCTGGGTGTCATGGCGGTGATGGCCGGCTTTGAAGCCGCTGCGGGACGGATGGGGCCGGGGGATGTCACGGCGGCTGTCCTGATCATGACTTCGCTGTACCAACCGTTGAATATCCTCGGCTTCGCCTACCGGGAAATCCGTCAATCTTTCATCGACATGGAAGAGATGCTTAAGGTGATGCGCGAGAAGCCTCTGGTGGCGGATGCGCCCGATGCGAAGGATCTACCGCGCCCCGAAGGCGACTGCGGTGCCGAGGTGAAGTTCGATCACGTCAGCTTCCGTCACGACGCGCGCGCAAACGGTCTGACGGATGTCAGCTTCACCGTCCCGGCACACACGACCACCGCGCTTGTAGGTCCTTCTGGAGCGGGCAAGTCCACAATCGTCAAACTGGCCCTCAGACTGCTGGATGCCCAGTCGGGCAGTGTGTCGGTTGCGAGCCATGATGTCCGCAAGATCAAGCAACAGTCGCTGCGTCAGGCAGTGGCTCTTGTTCCGCAGGATGTGGCGCTCTTCAACGACACGCTGGCAGCCAATATCGCCTTCGCCCGGCCCAGTGCGAGCGAGCAGGAAATCTGGGCGGCGGTCGAAGCGGCCGAACTGGGTGATTTCATCCGCACCTTGCCCGACGGTCTGGAAACAAAGGTGGGCGAGCGTGGCCTCAAGTTGTCAGGTGGCGAACGCCAGCGTGTGGGTATCGCCCGCGCACTGATTGCCGACCCGTGTGTCCTTATTCTCGATGAAGCGACCAGCGCCTTGGACAGCCGTACAGAGTCGGCCATCCAGCAGACGCTGCGGAAAGCACGCAGGGGCCGGACGACGCTGGTTATTGCGCACCGCCTTTCCACCATTGTGGATGCCGACCAGATACTGGTTTTGAAGGCGGGCAAGATCATCGAGCGGGGGGCCCACCATGAACTGGTGGCACGTCAGGGCGGCGAATACGCCACCTTGTGGCGCAAACAGACCCGTGCAGGCCAAACGGACGCTTAAGCGCCCAGTTTGGCCTTAAGCACTTCCTGCAAGCTGGCCAGAACCTGTTTGCGGGCCTCGGCCTGTTCCTCAGGCAGGATCAGCAGCAACCGGAAGCTCTGAGCGTGCACGGTGATGATGCGCCAGTCGAACATCTGATCGACAGGCGAACCATCCAGCAGGTCGCACAGGTTGGTGGCCGCACGGCACAGGTCTTCGCGCGCAAAGGGGCCCGCGGCGTCGATAATACCCGCCGACAGGGCATAGGCCTCCTTCAGCTTGTCGTGCACTTCATCGATCGATGCAGGCGGCGACATGTCCGCCAGCTTCTGGATCGTTTCTTCGACCAGAGCGAGGCTCTGGCTTTCCAGACCGGCGAGGTTCTCGGCCGCCTGTTTTAGGGCAATGCGTGTGCTGATGCCGCCTGGCTGATCGATCAGGCTGGAGAGGCGGGAGCGGCGACGATTGTGGGTAATTACAGTCGTCATTCCTTACCTGCCTTTCTGCGTATCTCGTCGGCGCGGCGCTCGGGGCCGGCATAGGGTTCGGATTTGAAGCGGCGGTCGGGACCTAGATAGTCCCCGACCTCCATAAACGGTCGGTTGTCGCGCGAGACCCAGACGATTCGCTCTAGAAGGGTGAGCGAACTGAAAGGCTTGGTAATCAGGAAGTTGGCACCACAATCGCGGGCCTCGGCGACCTGTGACTGTCGTACGTGCGCGGCAGTCATGATTACGGGCGCGAATGCGTTTGGTTCCAGCTTCGAGCGTCGTAACCACCGCACGAACTCGAACCCCGTCATGCCGGGCATATCCGAGTCCACCAGAATCAGGTCGATCGGATTTTCCTTGAGAATGGAGATGGCTTCGACTGCAGACGCGCAGGCATGGCGGGTCTTCAAGCCGAAGCCGTTGAGCGCGCGCATGGTCAGTTCCAGCGCGAACGGGGAATCATCGATGACCATGGTCACCGCGCCTTCAAAGTTGAAGACGGCGCTTTCGCGCAGGGCTTCCCCGATGCCTGGCGAACGCGTTGCCGTGAATGACACGCTGGCCGTCTCCGAACTTGGTTTGAGGCTTAGCCTAGACGGCCGATGGCGTAGAAGCGATCTGCACGCTGGGTGCGCAGTTCGGCGGCAGACAGGCTTGATAGGGTCTTGAGCTCTTCCTCGATGGCATCGCCGACAGAGGTGAGGGCTTCTGCTGGCGCGGTGTGGGCACCCCCGACCGGCTCCTTGATCACGCGATCAACGATCTTCAGTTCCATAAGGTCGGGACCGGTGATTCGCATGGCCATGGCCGCATCTTTCGCGCGGCTGCCGTCGCGCCACAGGATGCCTGCGGCACCTTCCGGCGAAATCACTGAATAGATGGAGTGTTCCAGCATCATCACACGGTTGGCCGCAGCGATGGCGATAGCACCGCCTGAACCACCTTCACCGGTGACAGTGGCGATGTAAGGCACGCCCAGCGTGAGGCCGCGCTCGGTCGAGCGGGCGATGGCCTCGGCCTGACCGCGCTCTTCGGCACCAAGGCCCGGATAGGCACCGGCGGTGTCGACGAAGCTGAGGACCGGAAGGCCGAACTGCTCGGCCATGTCCATCAGGCGCACCGCCTTGCGGTAGCCCTCGGGGCGAGCCATGCCGAAGTTGTGGCGCAGGCGGGTCTGCGTGTCATGGCCCTTTTCGTGGCCCATGATGACAACGCCCTGACCCCGGAAACGTGCGACGCCGCCTAGAATGGCTTGGTCATCGCCGAACTGGCGGTCACCGTGCAGTTCTTCGAAATCGGTGAACAAGCCATCGATATAGTCGATGAAATGCGGACGCTGCGGGTGGCGAGCAACCTGAGTGCGCATCCACGGATCGAGATTGGCATAGGTCTCGGAGCGCAGGACCGCAGCCTTGTTCCTGAGGGTGTTGATCTCATCCTCGAACGAACCGCTGGACGGAGCGAGCTGCGAAAGCTCGGCGATCTTCGCTTCCAGTTCTGCGATGGGTTTTTCGAACTCGAGATAGTGCGTGGCCATAAAGCGCCCGTGTAACGACCGCGCCATCTTGGCGCTACGGAAAGTGGCGGACCCTAAAACCCGTAGGGGTTCGGGGCAATAGTCAGCTTGATATCAGTTTTTTCGCGCCAGCGGGTGCGACTTGTGCACCACTTGCGACAATCGGTCGGTGGCGACGTGGGTGTAGATCTGTGTTGTCGAGATGTCCGCATGCCCCAGCAGGGTTTGGACCACCCGTAAATCGGCCCCGCCTTCCAGCAGGTGCGTCGCGAAGGCGTGGCGCAACACGTGCGGACTTATGCGCGCGGGATCGATTCCCGCAGCGGCGGCGGCCTCGTCCAACAGCTGTGCGAAGCGGCGAGGGGTGAGGTGGCCCGTTCTTCCCGTCGAAGGGAATAGCCATGGATTGGCCGCCAGTTTCGCCTCGGCCTGTTTGTTGTCGGCCTTGGCGCGGGGCTGGCTGCGAATCTCCAGCCACGTCTTCACAGCTTCCCGGGCAGAGGCATTCAGCGGCACCAACCGCTCCTTGTTGCCCTTGCCGGTGATAATCAAATAGGCCGGATCGCGCTGAACCGCCGATAGTTTGAGACCCAGAACCTCCGATACGCGCATGCCGGAGGCGTAGGTCAACTCCACCAGCGCAAGCAGCCGGACCGCCGAAGCGCTGTCACGCTCGGCGATGGTGGAGAGCAATCGATCCACTTCTTCCCGCGACAGGCTTTTGGGCAGGGGGCGACCTTGCTTGGGGGCATCCAGCCGCCGCGAAGGATCATCTGTGCGCCAACCTTCGCCCATGGCAAAGCGGTAGAACTGCCGAACGGACGCACGACGACGCGCCGCCGTTGCGGCAGACAGTCCGCGTCGCGAGAGATCGGAATACCAGCCCTCGACGTCTTCCTGATCTGCCTTCAACAATCCTCCGGCACCGGACAATGACTGCTCGGCGTCCGTGAGGTCGCGACCATAGGCAGCAAGCGTGTGCGGAGAGGCGTCCCGCTCGACGGCCATCATTTCCAAAAAGGCTTCGATTTGTGGGGTCATCGGCGGTGCTGAGGGGTGCGAGGTTTGTTCATCCGTGTATAGAAGAGGGCGTTAAGAACATGAACTGTGCTGCCTCGCCCGATTCTCCGATAATAAAGTTGAACCGCACCATAGCGTTGGTGGGTCTGATGGGCGTCGGCAAATCGACAGTCGGGCGCCGTTTGGCGGCGCGCTTGAACCTGCCCTTTGCGGATGGCGATCACGAGATCGAATCTGCAGCCGGAATGACAGTCAGCGAAATCTTTTCGACCCGTGGCGAAGCCGAGTTCCGCGCTGGGGAAGCCCGCGTGATGAAGCGCCTGCTTGAAGGGCCGCCGGTCATTCTGGCAACCGGTGGCGGGGCGATGATGAACGAAGAGACGCGCCGCATGCTGAAAGACCATGCTGTGACCGTATGGATGCGCGCCGATCTGGAAGTCATCGCCGAGCGCGTGGCGCGACGCGATACCCGACCGCTCTTGCGCGGCCGCGACACGCTGCAAGTCCTGAGCGAATTGGCTGAAAAGAGATATCCCGTTTACGCCGAGGCCGATTTGACCGTCGATGTCGGGGGCGGGTCCCACGGCGTTGCGGTCGATGCGATGCTGACGGCTTTGAGAGCATACGCACAAGGCGCACTGAACAAATGATCACGGCTATCCGCGTCGAAGGCGGCGATTTCCAACCCTATGAAGTGCTGGTCGGAAATGGCCTGCTGGCGACGCTGGGTGCGCGGGTAAAGGCCTTGGCTCCGACCCGTGTGGCGGTGATTACCGACAGCACTGTGTCCGGCATCCATGCCGACGCCGCGCTGAACTCTCTGCGGGAAGCAGGCGTGCCGGCTGAACTGGTCGTCGTGCCG
Organism: Brevundimonas pishanensis; assembly: GCF_022750635.1. Classification (GTDB taxonomy): domain Bacteria; phylum Pseudomonadota; class Alphaproteobacteria; order Caulobacterales; family Caulobacteraceae; genus Brevundimonas; species Brevundimonas pishanensis. Next base: position 217,453 of record NZ_JAJKBG010000002.1, read on the forward strand.
GCGGGCGAGGCATCCAAGTCCTTTGCCCAGTTGGACGCTGTGCTGGATCAGGTGATCGCGCACGGACTGGATCGTCGCAGCCTTGTTGTGGCGCTGGGCGGCGGAGTGATCGGTGATCTGGCCGGGTTGGCCGCTGCACTGTTCATGCGCGGTATCGATTTCGTTCAGGTGCCGACCACCTTGTTGGCCCAAGTGGATTCATCGGTGGGCGGGAAAACAGCCATCGATACCCCGCGCGGGAAGAACCTGATCGGCGCATTCCACCAGCCGCGTCTGGTTCTGGCCGACATCGATCTGCTGTCGACGCTGCCCGCACGGCAAATCCGATCCGGCTGGGCTGAAATCCTCAAGCACGGCCTCATCTGTGATGCGGAATATTTCGAATGGCTTGCCGGCGAGGGGGCTGTGGGAGCGGCGGGCGATGCCGCTGCGCTGACCAAGGCTGTTGTCCGTTCGGTCGAGATCAAGGCGCAAGTGGTTGGTGAAGACGAGAAGGAAGCTGGCCGGCGCGCGCTGCTCAATCTCGGTCACACCTTCGGCCATGCGCTGGAGGTCGAAGTCGGTTTCGACGATACCCTGACACACGGCGAGGCCGTGGCCCTCGGCTGTGCCATGGCTTTCCGGTATTCGGCATCGACGGGTCTGTGCTCGGCCGAGGACGCCGAGCGGGCAGAGCAGGGCATTCGCTCGGCGGGCCTGCCCACACGGCTTTCCGACATCGCGCATGCTTTCAAAGCCGACGTGCTGTTGTCCCGTATGCTCGGCGACAAAAAGGCCGAGGGCGGAAACCTCACGCTGGTTCTGGCCACGGGCATAGGGCAGGCGTTCGTCGACAAGAAAGCAGACACCGCTTCGGTCATGGCCTTCCTCAAGTCTGAAGGCGCAGACTAATGCTTTTCCCCGTCGTGCTTGAAGACGAGCATGAACGGCTGGAGCCATTCAGCGACAGGCACAAGGCCGAGGTCGCGCGTGCATTGGATCACGATCCGGAGGCTTGGCACGGCATGGTCGGGGCTGCCTACGGTCGCCACTTCGAGCCTTGGTGGTCGGCGGCCATTACGGCAATGGAAAGCGGCTCACGCATAGCCTATGCGGTGCGCCGTCAGGCAGACCAACAGGTCGTGGGGACGACCAGCCTTTACGAAATACGTTTCGAACATCTCCGGTGCGAGATTGGATCGACTTTCTACGTTCCTGCAGTTCGGCAGTGCCATCAATCCCGCTTCGAAGCTGCTGCTTCTAGACTATGCCTTCGCTCATGGCATGATCCGCGTGGAAATCATCACCGACGCTCTGAATGCAGCCAGTCAGGCTGCTATCCGCAAACTGGGCGCGACCTTTGAGGGCACGCTAAGGCAGCACAAGCGGACATGGACCGGCCGCATGCGAGACACGGCACAGTTCTCGATTCTGAAGGATGTGGAATGGCCCGAGGTGCGGGCGAAGCTGCAAGCCAGACTGGCGAACAGGTCCTAGTCGCGCGGTTTGACCTCGGTGACGGTGCAGGTGGTGTCGGCCAGTCGGGGCTCGCGCCACGTAGCATTCTTTCCGACACCCTTGAGTTCGGTTTGGGTGGCCTTGAACTCGTAACCGGTAGAGGTGGGCTCGCGCATGAGATCTGCGGCAAGTCCGTCTGACCGGCGCACAGTGGCCATCTGGCGCGGATGGTCGAACGTCGCGACCAATCCTATCCCGTTGGCGCACATCAAAGTCCACTCTGCAGCGTCGTCGGGGCGGACATTGTCGGCAATGTCGGGGCGATCGCCTGCTGTCGTCTGCGACGAACGCTCTGCAGGGTGGCAAGCCGCCAGCATCAATACGACGACCGAAACAATCTGTGCCTTCACGTTGCCAACCTGATTTGAAACTTGCCCGAACGCTATCTGCGCCCGTGTGACTAACTCGGCGGGTACGGCACAGTTCCGAAAAGAACAGCGTCAGACTAAGCGGGTCTGGATTTTCGACGGGAACGGAAAAAGGATTTCAACTGCTCAGCGGCGGTTTCAGCCTGAATGCCGGCTTCGATTTCGGGCCGCCAATGGCAGGTGGGCTGTTCGAAGAATTTCGGACCGTGCAATACGGCGCCGCCCTTGGGATCATTCGCTCCCCAGACAACGCGTCCGATACGCGCATGGCTGATCGCACCTGCGCACATGGCGCACGGTTCCAGCGTTACATATAAAGTGAGGTCCGTTAGTCGATAATTCTCGACCGTGGCTGCTGCGTCGCGCAGAGCCACGATTTCGGCGTGAGCCGTCGGATCATGGCTTGTGATTGGACAGTTTTGCCCTTTACCTATCACTTCGCCGGTTAATTCGTTCACTATCACTGCGCCGACAGGCACCTCGCCAGCTTCAGCTGCCGCTTGCGCCAAGTCCAGCGCCATGCTCATGAACCGCTCATCATGGATCGCCATCCCCGAGACAACGACAAGAAGCCCCGCGCCCGTCAAGATGACGCATCGCGCGGTCCCCGTAAATTCGCCGATAAGGGCCCGAAATTCGGCTCTGGTGACAAGAAAGACCGCAAGTTTGACGACCGCGGCCCCCGTTCGCGTGACGATGACCGTCCGCGCACCGAGGGTCGATTCGAAAACCGCGGCCCCAAGGGTTCCAAGCCGGCTGCGAAGCCCGCGACACCCGAACGTACCGAACGCATTGCCAAAGCACTGGCACGCGCAGGTATCGCTTCGCGTCGTGAGGTTGAGCGTCTGATTGGCCTTGGCAAGGTTGCCGTAAACGGTCGCATCCTCGACACGCCAGCCGTGCTGGTAAAGCGTGATGACGTCATCACCGTCGATGGAAAGCCCGTTGGTGCCGCCGAGGCCACCCGCGTCTGGCGCTATCACAAGCCAGCCGGCCTGATCACCAGCCACAACGATCCGGCAGGTCGCCCGACTGTTTGGGACGCGCTTCCGGCTGATCTGCCACGCGTGATCTCGGTTGGTCGCCTCGACTTGGCTACCGAAGGTCTGCTGCTGCTGACCAACGACGGTGAGCTGAGCCGTGCTCTGGAACTGCCGGACACCGCGCTGGTGCGTCACTATCGCGCCCGCGCCCGTGGCCGTATTACTCAGGACAAGCTGGACACGCTTAAGGAAGGCGTCGTCGTTGACGGCGTCCGCTATGGTCCGGTCGACGCCAAGATCGACAAGGCCAAGGAAAAAGAAGAGGACGGTCAGCCGAGCTCGGCCAACCTCTGGATCAGCGTTTCGATCACCGAAGGCAAAAACCGCGAAGTCCGTAAGGTTCTTGAAAGCCTCGGTCTTCAGGTCAACCGCCTGATCCGTCTGGCCTATGGCCCGTTCAACCTCGGTACCCTGCCGGTGAACACGGTCGAGGAAGTCGGCCCGCGCGTCATCCGCGAGATGCTGAGCGAATACATCCGGCCGGAAAACCTGCCGACCGGTAACTCGGTCGCGACCCCTGCGCCGATCCCGGGCCGTCGTCCGGCTGGTGCGATCATCAAGGGACGCTCGGGTTCGGCCATGTCAGATCCGTCGCGCAAGCCCAGCCGCGTTCGTGCTGCCAATCAGGCGGTCGAGGACGGCGTTCCGGCTAAACCGGCGCGTCCGGTGAAGAAGGAAGGCTGGGCCAAGGCCAAGCCGAAGTTCGAGCACACCAAGACCTTCAAACCGCGCGCCCGTCCGGAACCGCGTGAAGGTGACGAGGGCGCTTCGTCGGAACGTCCGCGCAAGCCGTTCAACCGTGAACTGCGTGCAGACCAGTTTATTGACGACCGCCGCAAGCCCGCGGGCAAGTCGTTTGGCGACAAGCCTACCGGTCGTTCGTACGGTGACCGCCCGTCGGGTGGTGAGCGGACTTTTGGGGGCAAGCCGGGTGGCAAACCTGCTGGCCGTTCCTACGGCGATCGTCCTACAGGCGAACGCTCGTTCGGCGACAAGCCTGCTGGCCGCACCTATGGCGACCGTCCGACGGGTGAGCGTTCCGGTGGTGACCGTCCGTCGGGCGGTAAGTCGTTTGGCGGCAAGCCGGGCGGTAAGCCTGCTGGTCGTTCGTTCGGTGATCGCCCGTCGGATGGCAAGCCCTCGGGCAAGCCATTCGGTGGTGGTCGCGGCGGCCCTCGCGGTCGTAGCTAAGGACTAGCCGACGATGCGGATTGTCGCTGGCAGTCTCAAAGGTCGCGCCATTGTCGCGCCGGAAGGGCAGGGCACCCGCCCGACGTCCGACCGCGCGCGTCAGGCCATCTTTAACGTGCTTGAGCACGCTGGCTGGGCTGAAGACGTTCTGGATGGCGCACGGGTCATCGACCTGTACGCCGGCTCGGGCGCGCTGGGCTATGAAGCAATTTCGCGCGGTGGTGCCTTCTGCCTGTTCGTCGAAACCGACGACGGTGCACGCGGTGCCATCCGTGAAAACATGGATGCCTACGGCCTGTTCGGACGCACCCGTGTCCACCGCCGCAGCGCCACCGATCTGGGTCCGCGTCCGGGCTCGGCGGGGGAAGCCTTCACGCTGGCTTTCCTTGACCCTCCTTACGGCAAGGGTCTGGGCGAGCAGACGCTGGAAAAACTGCTGGAAGGCAACTGGCTGGCCCCCAATGCCGTGGTTGTTTACGAGCGCGGCTCTGACGAACCGGAGATTGAAACGCCCGGTTACGAACGCATGGATGCCCGCGACTACGGCGCGGCGCGCGTTCTGTTCCTGAAGGTCGCTCCTTCAGAGTAGCATTACGCAGAATATCGTTGATAGGCTGTGGCGCATGATGATTCATCGCCGCAGCCTTATCGTCTCTGTCGCCGTAACGGCGGCACTTCCCAAAATCGCTATGGCCCAAACAAAACCGCGTTGGCAGCGTCGGGCCGATATGCCGTGGGCTACGCAGGAGGTGTACTGCGCGGTTCTGGATGGAAAGATCTACGTCGCGGGCGGGCTAATCCGTGACCGGCTGCACACGCGGATCAACGACCGCGTAGGCGCGTATGATCCCGCCACCGATAGTTGGTCCGAGGCCGCTCGTCTGCCGCAACCGCGTCACCACCCGATGCTGGCGACCGCCAAGGGGCACCTCTGGTCCTTTGGTGGATATGACCGTCGGGAGGGCGGGGAGTGGACTTCCATGACCGACGTCTGGGTGCTGGACGGCGACCTTTGGCGGCCGGTCGGGCAAATGCCGCAGCCGCTGGCCGAAACCGTGGGGGCCACCGTTGAGGATCGCGTTCACCTGATCGGTGGGCGCTCGCCGGTCACAGGGAGAAACGGCCAATGGAACGATCAGGCCGATGTGACGACCCATCTGGTGTTCGACGCGTCCGAGGGGGCGTGGGATACAGCAAGACCAGCCCCTGCGGCCCGCAACAGCGCGGCGGCTAGTGTCCACCACGGGCAGATCTACGTCGCGGGCGGTCGAACAGTCGAAGGCGGGCGCGGGACGGGGCGTCTGGACCGCTATGACCCTCGATCGGATCGCTGGGATACTTTAAGTCCAATCCCTGCGTCCGATAGTGGCAATCAGGTCGGCGGTGGGCTGGCTATGGCCGCCGTGGGAGAGAAGCTTGTCGCCTTTGGCGGCGAGTGGCTGACGCGGCCGGGTGGGGTGTTCACCGAGACCTGGGTTTACGACATCGCTTCCGACAATTGGACACGCGGGCCGGATATGGGCGTGCCGCGCCACGGCTTGGCAGGCGCAGCGGTTGATGGCGTCGTCTATGCGCTGGCTGGCGGAGAGGTCTATTCCGGCGGAAAAGCCAGCGGAGTGGTGGAAGCGCTACGGTTCTAAAAGACATTCAGTCGGATTTCAGGACCTGCTAGGGCATGCACAACTTCAATAGAGTGTGTCCCATGATCCAGCCGACAGCTTCTTTCAAAGACAACCTGCAGCTTCTGCCCTCTATCGAGGGGCTAGAGCAGATCGAACTGCTGGATGGCGCTGGTGCTGTTGTGGCGACCATCGAGAACCAACCGGGCAAGCAAGGCTCGTTGGCGGTTTACCAGTACTTGCAGAATGAGTTCGGTGCGTTGGACGCCGAAGCAGCAGCGCATGGGCTGATGGTATTTGCCGAACACACGCCGGACGCTCGCCAACATCCGGGTGCGCACCCCAATATCGACCGTCTGCTCGACATTGTGGGCGGTGCCAAGCCACTGCAAATCAGGCTGGTCGCAGCTTAAGGCTCAGGCCTCGTTGGCAAGGTGGTCGGCGAGGCCTTTCGATGCCTCGACCACATCGGCCCAAGTGATGTTGAAGCCGTCATCATCCCCGTAATACGGGTCTTGCACGCTCTCGCCCTTACGACCGGCCCAATCCAGCATTAGGCTAAGTTTCGCGGTCGCATCAGCTGGCATGATGCGCTTCAGATTGGCCAGATTATCGGCATCCATCGCCACGATGTGGTCAAAGCGCGTGAAGTCGGCCACTTTAACCTGACGACCTCGCAGGGTGGATATGTCCACGCCATTGCGCTTTGCCGTAGCGATGGCGCGAGGATCGGGCTTTTCGTCGATGTGATAGGCAGCAGTGCCCGCACTGTCAGTCACGACTGGCAGCTTGAGACCAGCCACCTCAGCGCGGAACGCCCCCTCTGCCAGCGGCGAGCGGCAGATGTTTCCAAGACAGACGAATAGAACCGATTTGAACATTAAGTCGCGCCTTTAACTATCGACGACCAAACAGCTTTTCTAGATCGTTGAGCTTTAGCTCCACATAGGTTGGACGGCCATGGTTGCACTGACCGGAGTGGGGCGTGGCTTCCATCTGGCGCAGCAGGGCATTCATTTCAGGGGCACTGAGCACACGGCCCGAACGCACCGAGCCGTGGCAGGCCATGGTGCCGCAGACCTCTGCCATCCGCTCTTTCAACGACAGTGCCGCTCCGTGTTCGGAAAGGTCGTCGGCGATATCGCGGATCAGGCCTTGAACGTCGGTATCGCCAAGCAGGGCCGGCGTCTCGCGTACCAGAACCGCGCCTGCCCCGAACGGCTCGACGATCAGGCCCATCTCGGCCAGTTCTTCAGACTTGGCGCCAATGCGGTCGGCCTCGGACGGGTCCAGTTCCACCACCTCCGGCGTCAGCAGGGCCTGACGGGTGACGTGCCCCCCCTCCATCTGCACCTTCATACGTTCATAGACGAGGCGTTCGTGGGCAGCGTGCTGGTCGACGATGACCAGACCATCGCGGGTCTGCGCGACGATATAGGTGCCATGTAGCTGCGCGCGGGCGGCCCCAAGCGGAAAGTCGATAGGATCGACCGGGGTATTCGGCTGCGGCGCAATCTGGCCCGCGTGCTCTGCTTGAACCTCGGACAAGGTACGGAAAGTCGGCGCGGCTTGCTGGCCCGACCAAGTGTGCTCCACGCGTGCTGAACGCTCCGACAAGCCGGGGATGATCTGGGAAACCGCGTCGGGCTTGGACCAACCAGCCCAACCCGAAAAGCCCGCTGCAGACGGGGGCATGGAGGCCTGATCGCCATAGGTCTGCACGCCTGTATGCGGTTGAAAGCCCGACAAAGCATCGGCCGCCACGGTGGTGGAGGCGCGGTGACCGGCAGCGTGCAGCGCATGTTTCAATGCGCCGACGATCAAACCCCGCACCAATGCCGGATCGCGGAAACGAACCTCGGCCTTGGCGGGGTGAACGTTCACGTCAACGTAAAGCGGGTCGATATCGATAAACAGCGCTGCTGCCGGATGGCGGTCACGCGCGAGGAAATCGGCATAGGCCCCGCGCAGCGCGCCTTGCAGTAGGCGATCGCGCACGGGACGACCATTCACGAACAGGAACTGGTGCGCAGCATTTCCTCGCGAATAGGTCGGCAGGCCCGCATAACCCGACAGGCGTACCCCGTCGCGCTCCTGATCGATCAGCAGGGCATTGGCTTCAAAGTCGCGCCCAAGGATCGCGCCCAGGCGGCGTAGGCGGCCTTCATCGCCTTTGTGTTCGGCGGGCAGGCGCAGCGTCGTCTTGCCGTCCAGCGTCAGGGCGAAAGCCACATCTTCATGCGCCATCGCCTGACGTTTGATCTCTTCGGAGATCGCCATGGCTTCGGATCGCTCCGACTTCATGAACTTCAGTCGGGCGGGGGTGGCATAGAACAGGTCGCGCACCTCGACCCGTGCGCCGTGAGGCCCGGGGAAGCCTGCGGGTGCGACCGGTTTGTGGTCGCCGCCTTCGACGGTGATGGCCCACGCTTCCTGCTGACCGGCATCGGACTTGGCGCGGGTCGTAATGGTCAGACGGGCGACCGACCCAATAGAGGGCAGGGCCTCGCCGCGGAAGCCCAGCGTAAAGATACGCAGCAGGTCTACATCGCCTGCATCGTCCGGCTCCAGCTTGGAGGTCGCGTGACGCTCGACCGCGATGGGCAGTTCTTCCTTTGGGATGCCCTTGCCGTCGTCGGCGATGAGGATGCGGGTCAGGCCGCCGCCGTCTGCCTGGATTTCAATATGGGTCGCGCCCGCGTCGATGGCGTTTTCCACCAGTTCTTTGATGGCGCTGGCAGGGCGTTCCACCACTTCGCCGGCGGCGATGCGGTTTACGGTTTCGGGCGGGAGACGACGAATAGGCATGCGAGTCTCAAGATAGGCGGCGCAGCGCCTTGATGCATCCACCGTTTGCTGGAAGCTAACATTTCAATGTGATTTTATTTGGGGTCGGGCTTGTAGAACTAAAACTGATACATATACTGATACCGTTCTCAAGCGGTCGATTCCGCTTCATCAAGGCCTCGACATTCGTGTGGCGGGGCAGGGCTAAACTGAAGAAGGTCTACTATGAAAATCAAAGCCAGCCTTATCGCCGTGGCCGCCGCCGCACTTCTCGCCGCCTGCGGTCAGCCGAACGCCGCAAATGAAAATACTGCCGCTGCTCCGGCGGCCGCAGGTCCGGTGGACCTCAAGGCTCCTGCTGGCGTCTATGTGCTGGACCCGACGCACGCCATCCTGCAAGCCTCTGTGCTGCATAACTCGATCTCGAACTACACCGTGCGCTTCAACAAGGTGGAAGCCAAGGTAACGCTGGATCCGTCTAATCTGGAAAACAGCACCGTGGAGATGAGCGTTGATCCCAAGTCGGTCGATGCCAACTTCCCGGGGGATTACACGGGCACCCACGCCAACAGCGGCTTCAAGAACTGGAATGAAGACATCGCCAACAATCCGGCAAACCTGAATGCAGGCAAGTTCGGCCAGATGACCTTTAAATCGACCAAGGTGACCAAGACCGGTGACCGCACCGCTGACGTGACCGGCGACCTGACCTTCCTCGGCGTCACCAAGCCGGTGACCTTCAAGGCCACCTTCAACGGAGAGATCGAAAGCCATCCGTTCATGCAGGTTCCGGCCATCGGTTTTGCCGCTGAAGGCACTTTCAAGCGTACCGATTTCGGCATGGCGGCTGGCTATGTCGGTGACGAAGTGACCGTGCGCTTCGACGGTGAGTTCATCAAGGAAGCGGCTCTGGCAGCACCGGCGGCCGCCCAATAAGTGGCAACGCGGGTGGAGGGATGACCTCCACCCGTTTTTTGTGATCCCCCAGACCCCTTGAACGCCATGACCACATCAGCCACCCACAGCCGCGACCGCTATCCTGCTGTTGCTATCCTTTTGCACTGGCTGATTGGCCTGTCCATTCTGGCCATGATCCCGATGGGGTGGTGGATGTCCGACGCGATTGAGCAGGCCGAGACACAGGCGCTGGCCTATCGCGTGTTCCAGATTCACAAGTCGGTCGGCTTTTTGATTTTGGCGCTTACGCTCCTGCGGATCGTGTGGCGTTTGACGCATCCCGTGCCGCGGTTGCCTGCGCAAATGCATGGCTGGGAGCGTTTTGCGGCGCGCGCGACGCATGTGGCGTTTTACGCGCTGATGCTGGGGCTGCCGCTGACGGGCTGGGCCTATGTGTCGAGCGGTTGGGCCGTGGCGACCGACACGCCGCTGTCGGTACCGACAAGCTGGTTCGGCCTGTTTGCCATCCCGCACATCGGCTTCATCGAACATGCGAGCGAGGCCGTGCGCCGTACCATCGGCTATATGGCTATGGGTGCGCACAGCAAACTGGCATGGGGGGCCATCGTATTAGTGGTGCTGCATGTTGGGGCGGCGTTGAAGCACCAGTTCCTCAACCGTGACGGCGTGTTGGCGCACATGGTTCCGGTCCTGCCGCACGCGGACGTGCCACTGGCCGCGCCGCCAAGCGCAAAGGAAAAATGGGTCGATGGTTTCGCAGGCGTCGCCTTTGTCGCCATCATCGGCCTGACGTTCGCAATCGCCGCCAAGCCCGCTCCGCTGGCGCAGGCAGACGCTCCGGCGACGGTGGCTGCTGCTGCAAACGATACGGCCCTGAAGGCAGGCACTGCATCGACGTGGACCGTGGATCAGGCGGCGTCCTCGATCCAGTTCAGCGGTACGCACTCTGGCGCGGCCTTCACGGGCAAGTTCAACAGCTGGACCGCCGAAATCCATTTCGATCCTGCTGATCTGGCAGGCTCGACGGCGGTGGTCACTGTCGAAACGGCATCGGCCCAAACCGGAGATGCCACCAAGGATGGCGCGCTGAAGGGTGCTGAATGGTTCAATCCGGCCCAGTTCCCGACGGCGCGTTTTGAAGCTTCTGAGTTCGTCGCTTTGGGCGGTAACCGCTACGAGGCACGTGGCACGCTGCGAATCAAATCGACGTCCCAGCCCGTCGTGCTGCCTTTCACCTTTGACGAGGCGTCGGGAGAGGCCAACGTCTCGGGCAAGGTGTCGGTTGATCGCACTCAACTGGACCTCGGCATGGTGTCTGACGCCGCCGCAGGCTGGGTCTCGAAGATGATCGACGTCGAGATCAAGGTACGAGCGAAAAAAGCGGCCTAATGTTACCGCCTATTATGGCTAACGGGTTTGCCTGTGAGCCTTAGTAACGGTAGAGCAGGGCCTTTCTTTAACTGCCCTAGCTTTAGGCCACGATCATGCACGACATCAGAGCGATCCGAGACAACCCCGCAGCGTTTGTAGCGGGCTGGTCGTCGCGCGGTGTCGAGGATGCCCAATCGGTCGTGGATCAAATTCTGGAGCTAGACGTCGCTCTTCGTGCAGCCCAGACCACGGGTCAGGAAGCCCTTGCCAAGCGCAATGCGGCTTCCAAGGCCATTGGCGCAGCCATGGGTAAGAAGGACATGGCCGAGGCTGATCGCCTGAAAGCCGAGGTCGAGACCCTCAAGAACGAAATCGCTACGGCTGGCGAAGTCGAGGCTGCCAAGGGCGCGGAACTGCGTGACCTGCTGGCTGGCCTGAAGAACATCGCTGCCGAGGACGTGCCGAACGGCGCTGATGAAAACGACAACGTTGAAGTCAGCAAGTGGGGCACCCCTCGCACGACTGGCCCGAAGAAGGACCACGCCGATCTCGGCGAGGCTCTGAAGCTGCTGGACTTTGAAGGCGCGGCCAAAATGTCCGGTTCGCGCTTTGCTGTGCTGAAGGGCCAACTGGCGCGTCTGGAACGCGCTATTGGCCAGTTCATGCTGGACATGCAGACCGACAAGCATGGCTACACCGAGGTGAATCCGCCGCTGTTGGTCCGCGACCACACCATGTTCGGTACCGGCCAGCTTCCGAAATTCAAGGAAGACCTGTTCCGCGCCGCCGATGGTGATCCGGCCGCTCCGGTTGATGAAGAGGCCGGTAGCCGCTGGCTGATCCCGACTGCAGAAGTTTCGCTGACCAACCTCGTGCGCGAGCAGGTGCTGAGCGATGAGGAAGTCGCCCAGCCGATCCGCATGACAGCTCTGACCTACTGCTTCCGCGCGGAGGCCGGTTCGGCGGGGCGCGACACCCGTGGCCTGATCCGTCAGCACCAATTCCAAAAGGTGGAAATGGTCTCGATCTGCAAACCGGAAGATTCGGATGCAGAGCACGAGCGCATGACCGGCTGTGCCGAGGCCGTACTTCAGGCGCTGGAACTACCGTACCGCAAGGTGCTGCTGTGCAAGGGCGACATGGGCTTCTCGGCCCAGAAGACCTATGACCTCGAAGTGTGGCTGCCGTCGCAGGATACCTATCGCGAGATCAGCTCCTGCTCGAACTGCGGTGACTTCCAGGCGCGTCGCATGGACGCCCGCTTCAAGCGCGCCGGCGAGAAGAAGACCGAGTTCCTGCACACCCTGAACGGCTCGGGCCTGGCCGTGGGCCGCACCCTCGTTGCCGTGATGGAAAACTATCAGCAGGAGGACGGCAGCATCGCCATTCCGGCCGTGCTGCAACCGTACATGGGCGGTCTCACCGCCATCGCTGCTGCTTAAAGAGTATTCATGCGTATTCTTCTGACGAACGACGACGGCATCGACGCCGAAGGCCTGACCTGCCTCGAAAACATCGCCCGCACCCTGTCGGACGATGTCTGGGTCGTGGCTCCGGCTGTGGAGCAGTCGGGCAAGGGCCGCGGCCTGACGCTCACCGAGCCTCTGCGCGTCAACAGGCACGGCGAGAAGAAGTTCTCGGTCACGGGTACCCCGACCGACTGCGTCATTCTGGCGGTGAACGACCTGATGCCTGAAAAGCCCGATCTGGTGCTGTCCGGCGTCAATCGTGGTCATAACGTCGGCGAAGACGTGTCCTATTCGGGCACGGTCGCTGGCGCACTGCAGGGCATGGCGTTCGGCATTCGCTCTATCGCCTTGTCGCAGTCTCTGGAGCGTTTCCACGACGACGTGACGGCGCACTGGGAAACCGCAGAAGCTTTCGCTCCGGGCATTATCAACCGCCTTCTGGAACAGAAGTGGCCGGATGGCGTGGTGATGAACGTGAACTTCCCGCGCCTGCCACCTGAACTGGTAAAGGAAGTCGAGATCACCCGTCAGGGCTTCCGTGATATCGGCGAACTGCACGCAATCCGTCGTGACGACCTGCGCGGTCGTCCGTATTACTGGATGGCTTTCCGTGGCACACCGCATGAACATCCGGCGGGGACCGATCTGCGTGCAATGGAAGAGGGCCGTATCTCGGTCACGCCTCTGCATATCGATCTGACGCACATGCCGATGATCAACGATCTTAAGAAGGTACTGGGCGGCGCTCCGCCCAAGGGTCCGCAAGAGAAGTAAGGCACTACACATGAACCTCGGGGATGATCGCGCTGGCCGTCTGATCCTGTCGCTACGGCGGCAGGGGGTGACCGATGCGCGCGTCCTCAAGGCCATGGAAGACGTCGACCGCTCGCTGTTCGTACACGAGAAGTTTCTGGATCAAGCCTGGGAAGATCAGGCGCTTCCCATCGACTGCGCCCAAACCATCAGCCAGCCGTTTATCGTTGGACTGATGACTCAGGCCCTGCAGGTCGGCCCGCGTCACCGCGTGCTCGAGATTGGCACCGGCAGCGGATACCAGTGCGCGGTCCTCAGCCGGATGGCCCGCTTCGTGTATACGGTCGAACGCTACAAAAGCCTGTTGACCGAAGCCGAGGGACGACTGAAACGCCTCGGTATCGAAAACGTGTTCACGCGCCACGGCGATGGCGGGGTGGGCTGGAATGAACAGGCCCCGTTCGACCGCATCATGGTCACGGCAGCTTCGCCCCATGAGCCGACCGAGCTGCTCAAGCAACTCAAACCCAACGGGGTTTTGGTGGCACCGGTAGGCCGCACCTCGGTTCAGATGTTGAACCGATACACCGGTCAGGATGACGGCAGCTTCACCCGCGAAAGCCTGTGTGAAGTGCGCTTTGTCCCGCTGGTCGAGGGCACCGCCAAAGAAGGGTAAATACGCCCTTAACCATTTCGCCCCACTTTCGCGCGAGTTTGCCGTTTTGGTCTGGATTCGAATCCGGCCAACCCGGATATTCTGAATGTGAATTGTGATGACGGAGACGGGGATGCTGAGCAGCCGCAATTGGTTACGGGCGGGATTGCTGGCAGGGAGCGCACTGACGCTCGCCGCCTGTTCGACCTATCCTACTGAGCCGCGCTATTCCACGCGTCCGACCCCGATGGGGCAGGCGCCGGCGCCGTATGGTCAGAATCCGTATGCGCCACCCGCGCAAACGCAGCCGGCCCAACCCGCGCAGACTGCCCCCAGTAACCCTTACTATCAGCCCAACACGCCGCCGCCAGTAGAGCAGGGGCCGATTGCCAGCGCCGGTTCGATCGAGGGCGGTGGTCTGCCGGCTCCTGCAGGTCCGGCCTATCCGTCCACGGGTGAACCCACCCGGGTAACCCCGCCGGCAAATACAGCTCCGGTCGAAGCGGGTGCAGCCTATGTGATCCAGCAGGGCGATACGATTTCAGGCGTCGGTCGCCGCTTTGGCGTTCCGGTGCAAACCCTGATCGACCTGAACAATCTCGGCCCCCGCGGTAGCATTACCGCCGGTCAGCGGCTGACCCTGCCGACTTCGGCGGTTGATCGTGGGACGGATCCTTACGCCACCGGTCCGGCACCATCGGGCGTACGTATCGCGTCCGGGGCTTCTGCGCCGCCACCGCCGCCGCCGCCGAGCGGGAATGCACCGCTTCCTGCAGCGCCGCGTCCGCAACCGGCACCGGCTCAATCCACGCCGTCTGCGACCAATCCACCCGCGCCGATTGGTCAGCGCGTTGCGCTTCAATGGCCTGTACGTGGCGACATCCTGCGTCGCTTTGGTCCAAGCGGCCTTGGCGAGCGCAGTAACGGCATCAATATTGGCGCTACGGCAGGCGCGGATGTCAAAGCTTCGGCAGACGGCACCGTGGCCTATGTCGGTAGCGATATTGTGGGGCAGGGCCTCACGGTGCTGATCGTACACCGCGACGGTTGGCGTACGGTCTATAGCCATCTGGGTTCGGCAACGGTTCGTGACGGAGCTACTGTTCGCGCAGGCCAAACCATCGGCACGGTCGGCACCACGGCGGGCGATGGCCGTCCGTCGATCCACTATGAAGTTCGCCAAATGCGTGGTGACGATCCCATTGCGATCGACCCGCTGAGCATTTTGCCGCGCTAAAATCACAAAAAACGATGCGATTGGGGACGGATTGAGTGAAATGATCCGTCCCTGCCATCGGGTCGCGTTGCAAATGCATGCCGCGCACCCTAGTTTTCGCGCCTTATTTCCAATGGGTCCCCCAAGGTGGGGCGTGGCCCAATTCGGGGAGCTATAAATTGAATATGTCCGATCCGGGTGCCATGGGTGCCATCATGCAGTTCGCGCCGCTGGTGCTGATCTTCGTGCTCTTCTACTTCCTGATGATCCGTCCTCAGCAGAAGCGCATGAAGGCTCACCAAGCCATGCTTCAGGCTCTGAAGCGCGGCGACGAAGTCGTTCTGTCGAACGGCATGGTCGGTAAGGTCACGCGCGTCGAAGAAAACGAAGCCATGGTCGACATCGCCCAAGGCGTTTCGGTCCGCGTCGTGCGCTCGATGATCGCTGAAGTGCGTAACCGCACCGCAATCGCGGCTAACGACAAGGGCTAAGGCCCCCATTAACGGCGGCTAGCCGCCCGGAGATGCCCTGACATGATTCAGCTAGCACGCTGGAAAGTCGTCTTGGTCAGCCTGTCGCTCGTTATCGGGCTTCTGCTGGCCTTCCCGAGCATGCTCACGTCCGAACAGCGCGCTGCGCTTCCGGGCTGGCTGCCGAAGAATGGTGTGAACCTCGGCCTCGACCTGCAGGGGGGCTCGTACCTCCTGCTCGAAGTTGACGTTCCTGCCATGCGCGCAAAGCGCGTCAACAACCTGATGGAAGACGTCCGCGTCACCCTCGGCGAGCAAAAGGTGGCCGTCGGCAACCTGCAGCGCGAAGAGGGCGGGGTGGTTGTGACCGTAACCGATCCTGTCCAGAACGAAGCCGCCCTCAAGGCGCTGCGCCAGTTGGCCAGCACCGGTGCGGGTGCTCAGGGCGTTTCGGATCGCGCGGTTACCAAGCTGAGTGGCGGTCGTATCCGTTACGGCTTCACCGATGCCGGCATGTCCAGCATGGGTGCAACCGCTGTCGATCAGTCGATTGAAGTGGTTCGTCGTCGCCTCGACAGCTCGGGCACCAAGGAAATCTCGATCACCCGTCAGGGCGCGGACCGCATTGTGGTTCAGGCTCCGGGTCAGTCGGATCCCGCTGAACTGGAACGGTTGGTCGGTCAAACCGCACAGCTGACGTTCCAGATGGTCGATACCTCGGCCACGGGTCTGCAAGACGCACTGGCTGGCCGCGTGCCGCCGGATGCCGAACTGCTGCTCGACGACAACAACACGCCTTATCTGGTGAAGCGCCGTATTCTGGTCTCGGGTGAGAACCTGACCCGTGCGGGCGTTGGTACCGATCAGAACGGTCGTCCGGCTATTGACTTCCAGTTCGACGGTCAGGGTTCGCGCCGCTTTGGCGAGGCAACTGCCCAGAACATTGGCAAACCGTTCGCCATCATTCTGGACGGCAAGGTCATTTCGGCCCCGACCATTCAGGGCGCGATCACTGGCGGTTCGGGCCAGATCACGGGCAGCTTCTCGATCCAGTCTGCTGCTGAGCTGGTGAACCTGCTGAACGGTGGCGCGCTTCCGGCTCCGCTGAAGGTGGAAGAGCGCCGTGTGGTGACCGCGGAACTGGGTGCTGATGCTGTTAAGGCCGGTGCCATCTCGACGGCCATCGGCTTCCTGCTGATCATCGTCTTCATGATCGGTGCCTACGGCTTCCTATTCGGCGGCATCTCGGTTCTGGGTCTTATCCTGAACGGTATCCTGATCGTTGCGGCCATGTCGGTTATCGGCGCGACCCTGACGCTTCCGGGTATTGCCGGTCTGGTTCTGACCTTCGCCGTGGCCGTGGACGCCAACGTTCTGATCTATGAGCGGATGCGTGACGAAGCCCGTCTGGGACGTTCTCCGATTGCGACCATGGATGCCGGTTTCAACCGCGCCATGGGCACCATCGTCGACGCCAACCTGACGACGCTGGTTGCTGCACTGATCATGTTCATGTTCGGTGCGGGTCCTGTACGCGGCTTTGCGTGGACGCTGACCATTGGCGTGTTCACCTCGATGTTCTCCTCGGTGATGGTCGCCCAGGTTCTCCTTGGTTATTGGCTCAAAGTGGCCAAGCCTAAAAAACTGCCGATCGCGGAGTAATGCCGATGCGTGGATGGCCTCTCATCAAACTGCTTCCGCAGAAAACCAACTTCCGCTTCGTGCGCTACGCCAAGCTTATGGGCGGTCTCGCCGTTCTGCTGTGCGTGGCCTCGATTGTCGGGGTTTTCTATCCGGGTCTGAACCTCGGCATCGACTTCCGTGGTGGCGCTTCGCTTGAAGTGTCCAAGCCGGCGGGTCAGGTGCTGGAATTGGATAAGGTCCGCTCGGCCGTGGGCGCACTCGATATGGGTGACGTTCAGGTTCAGGGTATCGACGGCGTCTCGTCCGCCATCGTCCGCTTCCAGGTTCCTGCCGGACAAGACCAAACCGCCGTCGTGAACCGCGTCGAAGGCGCGATCCAGTCGGCCGTTGGCGACGTGAAGTACTCCAACGTCAGCGTTGTGGGTTCGAAGGTATCGGGCGAACTGTTCCGTTCGGGCATTTACGCTCTGGGCGCGGCGATCTTCCTGATGTTCCTCTACATCTGGTTCCGCTTCGAGCCGCAGTTCGGCTTTGGCGCGATCATCGGCCTGCTGCACGACGTGATCCTGACCTTTGGTCTGATCGTCCTGTTCCGCTTCGAGTTCAGCCTGAACACCGTGGCCGCCATTCTGACGGTTATCGGTTATTCGATGAACGACACCGTCGTTGTGTTCGACCGCCTGCGCGAAAACCTGCGCAAGTATAAGACCATGCCGCTGCGCGACGTGATCGACCTGTCGCTCAACGAGACCCTGTCACGGACGATCATCACCGGCGTCACCGCCGTTGGCGTTCTGGCTGTGCTGGCGATCTGGGGTGGTCCGGCTCTGTTCGACTTCTCCATCGTTCTGATGATCGGCATCATCATTGGCACCTTCTCGTCGATCTATATTGGTACGCCGGTCGTGCTGATGTGGGGCGTGAAGCGTGGTGCACTCAGCAAGGATGGCGACGACGATAACAAGCCGGTCAAGTTCGGCATGGCCAGCCGCCCGTAAGGCGCGACTGAGTTCAAGCTTTGAAGGCCCCTTCGCCCCATGGTCGAGCGGGCCTTTTCTTTTGCTTACGCCAAGGGTTCGGCCTTGCTTGGGAGGACGGCATGCGCCATCGGGTGAGGCAATGACCGGATTTGATCTCGATGCGCAGGTGCGCGAAGCCGAACACGACCGCTGGCTATCCAGCCGCTTTGTGTCTGACCCCTCGCTGAGGGCTGATCTTGTTACGCTCTACGCACTGGAAGCCGAACTGCTGGCCATTCCCACGCGCGTAACCCAGCCGATGCTTGCCGAGATGCGCTACACTTGGTGGTCGGAACAGTTGGACGGCGTGTTCTACAATAACCCCCGCATCGGTCACCCCGTACTGGAAAGGCTGACGGCGGTCGTTGCACGTCATGATTTGCCGCGCGGGCCGTTCGATGCGCTGATCGATGCGCACGTTGATCGCGTGAACGGCCACCCCCACGATCTGGCTGCGCTCTTTGTTGCGCCGATGCAGTTGGCGGCACGCATCCTCGCCGGAGAGGGGCATGACGACGCCGTCGCGGGGGCAGGGCAGGTTTATGGTCTGATGCAAACGGGGCAAGAGGCCGAGGCCAAGGCAGCCAAGGCGCAGGCCAATCGCGATCTGGCGCGTCTGCCTGCGACAGCGTTTCCGGCGGTCGCCCACGCTGCGCTATCGCGTCAGGCACCCGAACCGTTTAAACGACTGCAGATATTCTGGGCGACGGTGAGGGGCCGAATCTAATGAATGAAGCGCAACTGCGCCGACCCGCGGCTCTGTGGCTGGCAGTCACGACCCTGTTTGGGCTGGCTGGAACGGTCGTGGGCCTGCTGCCCGTCGTGCTGACGTGGGGCCTGTTCCGCGATGGTCAGGTCGGGCTCGGCACCGCGCTGGGTACGATGATCCCGTACGTCATGCTCATGGTCTGCCCGCTGGTCGCATGGTGGCTGCTGCTGCGTCGCCGTTATCTGTCCTCGATAATCGTTGCCACGCCGCCCATCCTGATGTGGGCTATCAGCATCATCGCTCAGAAGCTGATGGCCTAATCTCAGATCTGGTTCAAAGGCAGTTTGATGAACCGCTTGCCGCTTTCCTCGGCAGGCGGCAGAGCCCCCGCTCGGATATTTACTTGAAGGGCGGGCAAGATCAGCTTGGGCGCGGACAGTGTGGCGTCGCGGGCTTCGCGCATAGCGACAAAGTCGTCCTCGCTGCGCCCCCCGCCGACGTGGATGTTCGACGCCTTCTGGGCACCCACTGTCGTTTCCCAAGCAAACTCGGTTCGACCCTGTGGCAGGTAGTCGTGCCCGACGAACACGCGCGTCGAATCCGGTAACGAAAGAATGCGCTGGATGGACTGATAGAGTGTCCGCGCATCCCCGCCCGGAAAGTCGCAACGCGCGCTACCGTAGTCGGGCATGAACAAGGTGTCCCCGACGAACGCTGCGTCCCCGATGACATAGGTCACGCAGGCGGGCGTATGACCGGGGGTGTGTATGACACGCGCTTCTAGGGCACCGATCATGAAGTGGTCGCCGTCGGAATAGGTTTCGTCGAACACCACGGAATCAGGCGTGACGTCGTGTGCATCAAACAGATTGCCGAATACCTTTTGGACCTTTGTGATGTGCTGGCCGATACCGATTGGCACGCCGGTGCGGTGACGGATTTCATCCGCGCCCGTGAGGTGGTCGGCGTGTGCGTGGGTTTCAAGTACGCGCACGAGCTTCAAATCGTGATCGCGAATGTGCGTCAGGATACGCTCGATTGAAGCGGTCGAGGTGCGCGCAGCGGCCTGATCGTAATCGAGCACCGGATCGATGATGGCCGCACTATTCGTCGCCGGATCAACCACCAGATAACTTACCGTGTTTGTCGCCGTGTCGAAAAAGCCGGTGACCTCGGGGGTGTGGGTATGGGTCATACGTGCCTCCATTCCGAGCCTTAAAATATTAGGCATTGCTAATTTAGCAAGAGCTAATATATATGCGGCATGGTTGATCTCACGCAAATAAGCCTCGAGCAGTTCCAAGCTAACGCCGACAAGGCCGCAAAGCTGCTCAAGGCGATGTCCAATGAAAGCCGTCTGATGATCCTTTGCCAGATCGGTGAGGGCGAGCGGCAGGTAGCAGAGCTTCACCTGGGCCTGTCCCAGTCGGCGCTGTCCCAGCATCTGGCCCGTCTGCGCGAGGATGGACTGATCTCGTCGCGTCGTCAGGGCACGGCAGTCTTCTACAGCATCAGCGATCCCTCCGCGATGAAGGTGATCGGCACCTTGGCCGAAATCTATTGTCCGCCGATGGCGGGCTGACCTCCCCGAAAGGAAATCCCCCATGAATCCTCTCGTCGTCCTGAATCCTCGGGATGTCGCTGCACGTTTGAAATCCGGACAGGCTGTCCTGATCGACGTTCGTGAGTCAGACGAATACGCGCGTGAGCACATTGCAGGCGCGGTTTCGGCCCCGATGTCTGTGTTCGAAAATGCCAACCTGCAACTAGAGGCGGGTAAAGACACCATCTTCATGTGCCGAAGCGGCAACCGCACGGCCAGCAACTGCCAACGTCTGGACGCCCGCGTCGTCGGGACGGCATTCGTGCTCGATGGCGGCCTTGAGGCTTGGAAGAAGGCTGGCCTGCCGATCAAGTTGGATACGAAGCAACCGCTTGAACTGATGCGTCAGGTTCAGATGGCAGCGGGTGGTTTGATCCTGACCGGAGCGGTGTTGGGCACCGCCGTTCATCCGGCATTCTTAGGGCTTTGCGCATTTGTCGGCGCTGGTCTGTTTGTTGCGGGTGCGACGGGTTTCTGTGGAATGGCGCGTTTGCTGGCCGTAATGCCGTGGAACCGCGGAATGAAAAAGGCCTAACCCATGGAACCGACCCAGCTTCTGCTGACGGCCCTCAGTGGAGGGTTGGTGGCCCTGTTGCTGACGGTGTTCGGCGGTGGCGGGTCGGTTCTGGCCGTCCCATTGCTGCTTTACGTCGTGGGCGTCGCAGATCCGCATACGGCCATTGGCATTTCGGCAGCAGGCGTTGCCCTGAACGGCCTGACGGCCTTGGCGGGTCAGGCGCGGGCAGGGCGTGTGCGCTGGCCTTGCGCCATCATGTTCGCCGTGATCGGCGCGGCGGCATCATGGGTGGGCTCATCGGTAGCCAAGGCCATACCCGGTGACGCACTATTACTCGCCTTTGCAGTGGCTATGGGCCTGATCGGTGCCTCCATGCTGAAGCCGAAGAAGGACCCTGGAGACCCTTCTGTGCGCCTGAACCGAGCCATGGCACCTCGCCTCGCAGGCGCAGCGACGGTCGTTGGCAGTGCGGCTGGCTTCTTCGGTATCGGTGGCGGGTTCCTGATCGTTCCGGGCTTGATGTGGGCCACGGGAATGACTCTGGCCGCAGCTCAGGCGACCTCGCTTCTCAGCGTCGCTGCGTTCGGAGCCAGTACCGCGGTCAACTACAGCCTGTCGGGCATGGTCGACTGGGTGGCCGTTGCTGTCATGGCGCTTGGCGGAGTTGTCGGCACCTTGGTCGGCTTGCCGATCTCCCGACTTCTGGCCGATTACGCTGCGCTGGGGCGGCGGTTGTTCGCAGGGTTGATCCTGCTGGTGGCGGTCTATGTGGCTTTTAAAGCAATAACGGGCGGCTGAGTTCTCAGCCGCCCGTCGGGTTTAGAAGTTGACGTCGCGCCAGTTCTTCAGCGCGTCCAGAGCGCGGATGCTCTGCAGACGCTTCTTGGCCCGGCCGCGTTCCTTGGGATGGATACGCTTGCCGTCTTCATCAACCTTGGGCGCTTCCAGTGGCGGCAGCAGGCCGTAGTTGATGTTCATCGGCTGGAACTTCGAGCCTTCCATGTGGCCACCGGTGATGTGCTCGACCAATGCGCCCATGGCCGTTTCCGGCGGCGGGACATCGATCTGGCGACCCAGAGCCTGAGCCGCAGCCAGACGGCCCGTCAGCAGGCCCATGGCGGCGCTTTCCACATAGCCTTCAACGCCCGTGACCTGACCGGCAAAGCGCAGACGCGGCAGAGCTTTAAAACGCAGTTGCTTGTCCAGCAGCTTGGGCGAGTTCAGGTACGTGTTGCGGTGAAGACCGCCCAGACGGGCGAATTGGGCATTCTCCAGACCCGGGATCATGCGCAGCACTTCGGTTTGCGCGCCGTACTTCATCTTAGTTTGGAAACCGACGATGTTGTAAAGCGTGCCCAGAGCATTGTCTTGACGCAGTTGCACGATGGCGTGGCATTTGACCGTCGGGTTGCGTGGATTGGTCAGGCCAACCGGCTTCATCGGGCCGTGGCGTAGGGTCTCGCGACCGCGCTCTGCCATCACTTCAATCGGCAGGCAGCCATCGAAGTAGGGGACGTGTTCCCATTCCTTGGATACAGCGGTCGGGCTGGCCAGCAGCGCGTCGATGAACGCGTCGTACTGTTCCTTGTCCATCGGGCAGTTGACGTATGCCGCCGTCTCGCCGCTCGGGCCTTCCTTGTCATAGCGCGACTGCATCCACGCGGTGTCAAAGTTGATGCTGTCGGCGTGAACAATCGGCGCGATGGCGTCAAAGAAGCTCAGGCCTTCTTCACCGCCCAGTTTCAGAACGGCGTCAGCCAGTGCTTCGGACGTCAGCGGGCCGGTGGCGACGATCACATTGTCCCAGTCTTCCGGCGGGATGCCTGCCACTTCACCACGCTCGATGGTGATCAGCGGGTGTTCCATCAGGCGCTTGGTTACAGCGTCCGAGAAGCCGTCGCGGTCAACCGCCAGCGCGCCGCCAGCAGGAACCTGATGTTCATGACCGCATGCCATGATAATCGAGTTCAGCTCGCGCATCTCTTGGTGCAACAAGCCGACAGCGTTGTATTCCCAATCGTCCGAGCGGAACGAGTTGGAGCAGACCAGCTCGGCAAAGCCGGCGGTCTGGTGCGCGTCGGTACGAACCTTGACGACTTCACCGTCTGCACCGGCTTCGTCGCGGCGCATTTCGTGAAGGATTACCGGCACGCCCGCATTGGCGATCTGCCAAGCAGCTTCCGAGCCGGCCATGCCGCCGCCAATAACGTGGACGGGGCGAATAGGGGAGGTGGTGGACATGAGGGCGCTTCTACCGATCAATGGCCTCGCTGTCATGCGGCTATACGTTGGTATAGGCTCTGGCGGAATCAAACGGGGAGCGGCTTATGACTGCAGCAACATTCGATCCATGGACGGCAGTCACTGACTCGCTGACGTTCCTCAAGGAAAATTACCGTCGCGTCGCGATATGGGGCCTGCTTATGTATGTCCCGGTTGTTTTTATCCTTCTGGCCTTCATGCCAATCTTCCTCGCCGCCGCTGCTGCCGGTGCAAGTGGTGGAACTCCCGAGGATTTAGGTTTGGGAACGTCTCTCGCTGTCAACGCTGTGAGCGGCTTGGGCAACGTACTTCAGGTCGTCGCGGCTATTCCGATCTATGTGGCCGTTGGTTTCATGATGTGGGGACGTACCCGCACTAAAACATGGCTTGGTCTGCGCATCGGCATGGACGAGGTGCGTGTGTTTCTAGTCTATCTCGGCATGATCGCCGCCATCTGCATTGGCTTTATGGTGGCCGCAGTTGTTATCGGTCTGATTGTTGTCCCGCTGAGTTACGTGTCCAAGGTCGCAGGCGCTTTGGTGGCTGTGCCCTTGGTTCTTGCGGCCATCGCCGCAACGATTTGGGTCGGCATCAGGGCGTCACTGATTATTCCGGCGACGCTGGACAAGGGTAACTTCGCCTTTGTTGAGGGCTGGCAGGCGACGAAGGGTCGATTCTGGCCGCTTCTGGGTGCGGGGCTTCTGGCGTTTCTGATGATGCTATTAATTGCGGTCGTGTTCGTGGTCGTGATCATGATTATCGCGCTGATTGCGATGTTGATTGTCGGTGCCGCGACTGGTTGGAGTTTCGATCTAGCACCTGGAACGATCCTCGCTTTGACCATTCCGGGCCTAGTGGTCTATGTCGTCGCGATGGCGGTGCTGGCCGGAGCTCAGGTCGTCTTGACGATGGGGCCGTGGTACTCGATCTGGAAGCAGCTGAATCACAATGGTTCTGCGCCTGTTGCGCAGCAGCCCGAACCTGATGCTCAGCTCTGAAATTCGAGGGTCTTAAATGACATTTTCGCCGACCGACGCCGCGTTTGAGGGATTTCGCCTCACGCGTCGCGAACCCAGAATGTTTATCGCGCTAGCACTCGTGTATGCCGTGTTTTCGGCATTGCTGTTGGTGGTGACCTATCAGCCCCTCGGCGAGATCATGCGGGCAGCCTCCCAAGTCAGTTCGGGCGGGGAGCCAGACCAGGCGCAAGTCCTGTCGATGATGAATGCCTACGGGCGCTTGATTTCGATCACCCTGCTGCCATCGCTCATTGTGAACTCGGTCGTGCAGTGCGCCATTATGCGTGCAGTACTGACGCCAGTTCCCGACCGTTATTCCTACCTTCGTCTGGGTAAGACGGAGTTGCGCGTGGTGGCGGTCAATCTGCTGGTCGGAATGATGCTTGGCGCAATCGCCATCATCGGCTTCGGGCTGGCCGGTGTGCTGATCGGATTTGCAGTCGGGGGCTATCCGCTGTTGGCCATCGCGGCTCTGCCGATTATGCTTGCAGTCGTGGCGGCTCTTATCTGGGTTTCTGTTCGACTTTACCTCGCTGTGCCGATGACCGTGACCGAGGAACGGATCGTGGTCTTTGGTAGCTTTGCGGCTACCAAAGACCATTTCTGGCCTCTGTTGGGAATGGTGTTGCTCGCCATGCTGTTGTCGTTGGCGGTTAGCTTCCTCGGCTCCATCGTCACGGCACCGCTGACGGCACTGACGGGCGGCCTCAGTGTTCTGGAAACCAGTGCAGCGATATCGGGTCCGATGATCGCGGCCCTGTTCGTCTGGATCGTGGTCAGCGCGGCCCTGAGCGCGGCACAGCTGCTCATTTTGTACCCGCCCATGGCGGTTGCCTGGAAATCGCTGAAAGCCTGAGGCGAGCGTGTTTCAGATAATGAAAAGGCCGGAGATCTGATCTCCGGCCTTTTTGCTATCCGGCCTTTGCCTTGGCCTTAGATTTGGTCTGCGTGAGTGCGGCGACGCGAGCCTTGCGGCGGTCTTCATGGCGCTCAAGCACCTCTTTGAGGTACCGGCCCGTCCAGCTCTTGGCGTTCGCCGCGACTTCCTCCGGCGTCCCGACCGCGACGATTTCACCGCCGCCATCGCCGCCCTCGGGACCGAAGTCCAAAATGTAATCGGCAACCTTGATGACATCGAGATTGTGCTCGATCACGACGATGGTGTTGCCGTTGTCGACCAACTCCTGAAGCACATCCAGAAGCTTGCGAATGTCCTCGAAATGCAGACCCGTGGTCGGCTCGTCGAGGATGTAGAGCGTCTTGCCAGTCGCACGGCGCGACAGTTCCTTGGCCAGCTTCACCCGCTGGGCTTCACCCCCTGACAGGGTGGTCGCAGGCTGACCGACCTTCACATACCCGAGCCCGACCCGCGTCAGGGTCAGCATCTTGTCCCGGATCGAGGGGACAGCGTCAAAGAAACGGGCGGCTTCCTCGACCGTCATCTCCAAGACATCGGAAATGCTCTTGCCTTTGAACAGGATCTCCAGCGTTTCGCGATTGTAGCGTTTGCCCTTGCAGACGTCGCACGTGACGTACACGTCCGGTAGGAAGTGCATCTCGATCTTGATGACCCCGTCACCCTGACAGGCTTCGCAGCGGCCACCCTTGACGTTGAAGCTGAACCGCCCCGGCCCGTAGCCACGTGCCTTCGATTCCGGCAGGCCGGCAAACCAGTCGCGGATCGGGTTAAACGCACCTGTATAGGTGGCGGGGTTCGAGCGCGGTGTGCGGCCAATCGGCGACTGGTCAATGTCGATGACCTTGTCGAAGTGGTTCAGCCCCTCAATACGGTCAAAGTGAGCCGGTGCCGCCGAGGCATTGTTCAGTCGGCGAGCCGCGGCCTTGTACAGGGTCTCGATGGTAAAGGTGGACTTGCCACCGCCCGACACGCCGGTGATGCAGGTGAACACGCCAACAGGGATTTCGCCGGTGACATCCTTCAGATTGTTTCCGGTTGCCCCCGAAACCTTGAGCATGCGCTTGCGATCGATCGGACGACGACCATCGACAGGCAGGGCAATCTCGCGTTCGCCCGTCAGATATTGGCCCGTCAGGCTTTTGGGGTTGGCCATGATCTGCTCTGGCGTACCCTCGGCGCACACGTGGCCACCGTTGATGCCCGCGCCCGGTCCCATGTCGATGACATAGTCGGCCGACAAGACGGCTTCCTCGTCATGCTCGACGACCAGCACGGAGTTGCCGAGGTCACGCAGCCCTTTCAGGCTTTCCAGCAGTCGGGTGTTGTCGCGCTGGTGAAGGCCAATGGAGGGTTCGTCCAGAACGTAAAGCACACCGGTCAGACCAGAGCCGATCTGGCTGGCCAGACGGATACGCTGGCTCTCGCCGCCCGACAGAGTGCCGGACGAGCGCGACATATTCAGATATTCCAAACCGACGTTGTTCAGGAAGCGCAGCCGGTCTGTGATCTCTTTCAGGATACGGCGCGCAATCTCCATCTGCTTTTCAGTCAGGCTGTCCTCCAGCGTGGAGAACCACAGGAAGGCCTTGCTGATGGACAGTTCGGAGATGTCGGCAATGTCCTCGCCACCGACCTTAACGGCAAGTGCTTCGGGTTTCAGGCGTTTGCCACCGCAGGCATCACACGGCGTTTCGGACTGGTAGCGGCCAAGTTCTTCGCGAACCCAAGCGGAGTCCGTCTCGCGCCAACGGCGCTCGAGGTTCGGGAGAATGCCCTCGAACGGCTTGGAGACTTCGTATTTGCGCGCATTATCGTCGTAGACGAACTTGATCTTGGTCGTGCCCGTACCGCGCAGAATGACCCTCTGGGCGTCCTCGGGCAGTTCGCGCCACGGCTTGTCCATCGAGAATCCGTAATGCAGCGACAGCGCCTGTAGCGTCTGGGTATAGAGCGGCGACTGCCCCTTGGACCACGGCGCGATGGCACCCTTGTGCAAGGTCTTGTCGCGGTCAGGCACTACCAGATCGGCATCAAACGCCAGTTTTACGCCAAGGCCGTCGCACTTCGGGCAGGCCCCGAAGGGATTGTTGAACGAGAACAGGCGCGGCTCGATCTCGGTGATCGTGAAACCCGACACCGGACAGGCGAACCGCTCCGAGAAGGTGAGGGTGCGAGGCTCGGTCTCGCCCTCGGCAGGTTTTACCCATTCAGCCACGGCAATCCCGTCGGCCAACCCAAGCGCAGTCTGCAGGCTGTCGGCGTAGCGGCTCTCAAGGCCTTCTTTGGTGACGAGGCGATCGACGACGATATCGATGTCGTGCTTGAATTTTTTGTCGAGCGTCGGCGCGTCCTCGATGGAGTAGAATTCTCCGTCGATTTTCAGGCGCTGGAAGCCCTGACGCTGCCACTCGGCGATTTCCTTTTTGTACTCACCCTTGCGACCGCGCACGACGGGAGCCAGCAACAGGATGCGTTCGCCATCAGGCAAGGCTGACAGCTTGTCGACCATCTGGCTGATGGTCTGACTTTCAATCGGCAAACCCGTCGCAGGCGAGTAGGGAACACCCACACGCGCCCACAGTAGACGCATGTAGTCGTGGATTTCCGTCACGGTCCCGACGGTGGAGCGCGGGTTCTTGGATGTGGTTTTCTGCTCGATCGAAATGGCCGGAGACAGGCCCTCGATCAGGTCCACATCCGGCTTACCCATCAGCTCGAGGAACTGGCGCGCATAGGCCGAAAGGCTTTCGACGTAGCGACGCTGACCCTCGGCGTAGATCGTATCGAACGCCAGCGAGGATTTGCCCGAACCCGAGAGGCCGGTCATGACCACCAGCTTGTCGCGCGGAATATCGATGTCGACATTCTTCAGGTTGTGCTGGCGCGCGCCGCGCACACGGATGTTGTTATGCTTTTCGATCATCAGGGCCCGTGAACGCGGGAGAAGGGGAACAGGTTCGTCTGCGAAGCGGCTTATATGGGAATTCGGACGCTTCGGATCATCTAGAACAAAAGTGGAACTTTAGTCGAGTCGTGCTCGACGAAAGCCTCACTCCGGCTCCCACGCCTCGACAGCGCGCATATAGCGTTGGCCATTGTCGAGCATAATCCCGTTGGCATTGGCCACGCCAAGCTCGAGGCTTTGGGCGATGCGGCGAGCGCGTACCAGAAAATGCTCGACCTGAAGTGGAGTGCAAAGTGTGCGGGCGGTGGATTCGAACAGTTGAAGCCAGCGGTCAAAATGGCGCGCATCGATGGGTAGCTTCAGATGCTTCGGCGTTGGACGGCCTTGATAGACCCCTGTCGACAGAGCCACCGAGGACCAGAACAACTTCATTTGCGCCAGATGCGGCCCCCAGTCCTCGATCCGGGCAGAGAAGATGGGGCCCAGCATCTCGTCATCGCGGACGCGCTCGTAAAACGCTTCCACCAACTGGTCGATGAGGTTTTCGGAGATGCCGGTCTCTTGCCGGAGTTTCTCTGTTGCAGCCGTGCGACGGGCGGCGGCTTCCAGCCGGTCCTCCGGCGTTTGCACGGTGAAGCTTAGTGTCTGACGGTGGCCGCTGCTCATAGCCCCTACATAGGCATTGCGGGCGGGTTTACCAAAGCGCGCGACGCTTGGATTTGCCGAAATGGGGCGTTTTGCACTTGCGCAGCGTGTGACCAGACCCCATCCTCCCTTCGAGCATTTTTTTTGTAGAGGAGCTCGAACACCATGATCAGCGCCCTGGCCATTGCAACCGCAACCGTGTTGTCTGCCTCGCTGCTTCTGGTGCTCAATGCCGCTCAACCCAAGCCAAAACCCATCCGCGTCCGCACGCGTGACCCTCGGATTGTTCGCCGTCCTCAAGACTGACGGCACAAGGCTTTTCGAACCTGCAAATCTAACCTTTGGTGCCGAACGCATCGGCCTTGTCGGTCGTAATGGCTGCGGCAAGACCAGCCTGCTTCGCGCTATCAATGGCGAGAACCTCGTCCATGAGGGGAGCGTCACTGTGTCCGGTACTGTCTGGACCCTGCCCCAGATCGGCCAGCCGGCGCCAGACGAGACCGTCGCCCACGCGCTGGGTGTAGCCAGCCAGATCGCAGTCGTGGACCGTGTTCTTAAGGGCATGGCCACAGAAGCAGACTTTGAAACTGCCGACTGGTCGTTAGAAGAGCGGGTAGAGCGGGCGCTGGCCAAGGTAGGCCTACCCTATGTGGATATCGACACCGGACTCGCCAGCCTTTCCGGCGGAGAACGAACCCGCGCTTATCTGGCGGGATGGTGATGGCAGAGCCTGATGTGGCTCTGTTGGACGAGCCGACCAACCATCTCGATGGCGGCGGACGGCAGGCCGTTCTAGATCTTATTGCCGGATGGGACGGTAGCTTGATCATTGCCAGTCACGACCGTGAGGTTTTGATGGCGGTGGACCGCATCGTTGAGATCTCGCCCTCCGGCCTGCGGAACTATGGCGGCAACCACGACGTCTATCGCCATCAGCGTGATCTGGAGTTGGACGCGGCCCAAGCCGCAGCCGAGAGCGCGACCCGATCATTGGAAACCCTCGAGCGAGAGACCCAGGCCATGCGCGAGCGTCGCGCCAAGCGTGACAGCGCTGGACGCCAGAATGCCCGTTCAGGCAGTTTGCCCAATATCGTCCTAGGACTTCGCAAATCCGCCGCACAGTCCTCTGCAGGCAAGGAGATGGCTCAGGCTTCTAGACGTCTGGAAGACGGTCAAGCCCGCGTCACCGAGGCACAGCAGGCGTTGGAACGCGTGCAGGCACTGGATATCCCTGTCGTCTCGACGGGGCTTTCTGCCGGTGCCGATGTGTTGAGACTTGAGGGAGTGGAAGTTGACCTCGGCGGCGGGCGCTTGTTCGATCCCGTGGATGTCCATCTCAGAGGCCCCGTGCGCGTGGCTTTGAGCGGACCGAATGGAAGCGGCAAATCCAGCCTGCTTCGTGCCTTAACGGGCCAAATCTCCCACTCGGCAGGGACACTGGAATGCACCATCAAGCCTGTACTGCTGGATCAGGATGTTTCAATCCTGCGCAACGACGAGACTTTGCGTGACGCATGGCTACGCCTCAATCCGACTGGTACGGTGGAAGATGCGCAGGCGGCGCTGGCTCGTTTTCTGTTTCGGAATAAGGCAGCCCAGAAACGTGTGGGCGAGCTGTCCGGTGGTGAGCGGGTCAGGGCAGGGCTCGCCTGCGTTGTTGCGGGTAAACCAGCGGCCAAATTCCTGTTGCTGGACGAGCCGACCAACCATCTGGATCTGAATTCGGTCGAAGCGGTGGAGCAGGTGCTCAAAGCCTATGACGGTGCGCTGATTGTGGTCAGCCATGACCGCCATTTCCTGGACGCCATCGGCATCGATCAGGAAATCAGCCTTAGCCCCAGCTCTCGGTTGCTCCGCGGCGACGGGCGCGAACTATAGAAGGACCAATCTGGGTGCGCGGCTCCGGCTCTGCGCGCCCGAACAGCCACCCTTGGGCATAATCGACGCCCAGTTCTTGCAGGGCCTTGGCCTGATCCTCGGTCTCGACCATCTCGCCGACAGTTTCCAAGCCGAGGGAACGGCCCAGTTCGACGACATGGCTGATCAGGGTGCGGATACGGGGCTCGGAAACGATGTCCCGGATCAAGGAGCCGTCAATCTTCACAATGTCAGCGTTCAGGCCGCGCAAATAGTCAAAGCTGGCCGAGCCCACGCCGAAATCGTCGATACAGATTTTGATGCCCACATCGCGAAGGCCGCTCAGGCGCCGGTTGGCAGAGGCGATTTCCGCAAGCGCAGCAGTCTCGGTCACTTCGACCAACAAGCGCTTGCGTACTTCGGGCGTCGATGCCGTGATGGCCAGCAAGGCCGTGACATAGGCATCGTTAGACAGTGACGCACCCGAAACATTGATTGCGAACTTCAGCAGGCCGCTACCGGGTGCGCGCAGCTTACGTACAGCCATTTCCGCCACGCTAAGATCGAAGGCTTCGATCAGGGCCAGTTCCTCGGCCATTTTGATCGCAGGGCCGGGACCGGTGGAGTTCGGGAAGCGTGACAGGGCTTCGAAGTGATGGACCGCGCGTGTCTTCAGATCGACAATGGGCTGGTAGTGCAGGCTGAAGTTACGGTCGCGTACCGTATTGCGGAAACGCTCTGCGTCTTTCAGCGTGCGCTCCAGCATTTCGGCAAAGCCGGTTGCCGGATTATCGATATCTTCGCGCAGACAGGCCTCGATGGCGAAGCGCATGGCACGCAAGGCGGCGGCTGCATCGGTACCGATAGGGGTCTGTTGGGCCGAGGCGGATAGAGGAACACCCTCCATAGTACCGACGGCCTTCAACTCTGCTTCTATGTCGCGACCATTGTTGGTCTGGCTGACAACGGCATAACGCGATCCCGATATGCGGCCTGCACATTCGCCGCCGAGAGAAATGGAGCGCAGGACGGAATAGAGTCCCGAATATATCGACGCCTGTTTGTCACTCGACACGTTTTCCATGCCGCCGACATCGACGAACGACAGGGACATGGTCTTGAGTTCGTCTGCAGAATGATTTGCCAGCCGCTGACGCAGTTCGCCCATCAGTTCCTGGGCGTCCGCAATGCCCTCGGGCAGGGCTGCCGCTCCAGCGTTCGCCTTGTGCGTGATGTAGGTTAGCGAGCACGACACGGCCGGAGCCAGTTCGGGCAGTTTGAAGGCGTGCAGGTGCGCCTGACGGATCACGCCGTGCCCGCAATCGATCTCGATATGGAGAGAGCTGCTGCGTTGGCCCGGCTGGAGTTTGCTCAGCGTGTCGCGAAGTTGAGCTGCAGTATCCGGTGTCAGCAAGTCGGCGAGCGAATGCCCAACCCATGACGCAACCGGCATGGATGAAGTGGGGCCGGCCCCCAGAGCGAAGCGAACGACTCCCCTAGCGTCGAGCTCGACAAGGGAATCCGCGGCCGCAAAGGCCAGACCCAATAGACGCGGAGCGAGCGACATAAGCTGGAATCAACGCTGTTGGGTGGACATTGTTGTGCGTCACAATGACGGCAGAGGTATCGCTACGCAACCCGGTATGGCTAAGCTTGACCGCTCAAGCCTTTCGATCGAGTGCGACAGCACGCCCGTCACCGGCCGCTGCGTGACCCGAGGCGACGTATCCTGTGCCCATGGCGCGGGCCCCTGCGACCTCGTTGGCGATGGTGCGGACCAGCCCTTCCGAAATCCGGCGAGCGGCCTCTACGGCCTCCGAATGGGTCGCCAGAGTGGCGTCGAACGCCTCGGTCGCCGCAACCAGCGCGCGCTTTAGGTCCATCGGCGCGTTCGCGATCAAACCGGGCGAGGCCTTAACGCGGGCAGACTCGCGGCGATATTCGTTGGCGAGGTCTGCTGTCTGGGCCATGCCGTGCGCAATGTGGGCAGCTTTATTCGACTGGATGAGTTCCAATTCGGTGCGAAGACGTTGATCCAGCTGCTCCGTCAGAGAAATCAGCTTCTGGACCTGCAGGCCCGCCATTTCGGGGTCCAGCATCATACCAGACCCTCCTGGGCCTTGAGCATGTGCGACAGAACCGTGTCGGCCAGTCCGACGCCCCCAGCGCGAGCGGTCTGTTTGCCCATCTCCTCGACGAGGAAGCCGCGCCACATCTCTTCGCCGGCACCACCGCCAAAGGGCCCGTCCGACTTCAACCCTTCAAACATGGGCTTGAGCATCTGTGAGAGGTAGCTGGCCTCGAAATCCGTTGCGACCTTGCGCATCGCCGCTTCCGATATGTCCTTGCAGGGAGCTGTAAACGTGCCGGCCGGACGCAGCAGAGCGGGGGAAACAGAGTTGGCATCCATTAGATGACCTCGATGTCGGCTTGTAGTGCACCTGCGGCCTTGATGGCCTGCAGGATGGAGATCATGTCGCGCGGGCTGACGCCCAGGGCGTTCAAACCGTTGACCAGCGACGAGAGTGACGTCTTGCCGCCGACAATCTGCATACGGCGGCCGGTTTCCTCTTCGACCTGCACCGACGACTGGGGGGTGACGACCGTCTGGCCGTTGCTGAAAGCATTGGGTTGGCTGACGGCGGGGGTTTCCTGCACCGATACGGTCAGATTGCCCTGTGCGATAGCGACGGTGGATATGCGGACTGCTTCGCCCATGACAATCACGCCATTGACCTCGTCGATCACGACCTTGGCCGGGCTGTCGACCTGAACCGGCATGTTCTCGACGCTGCTGATGAAGTTGGCGATGGACTGGCCCTGCGGTGCGCGCAGAGAGATGACCGTGCCGTTCTCCGCCGATGCGGTGCCTGGGAAGTTGGCGTTGATGGATGCGGCGACGCGCTGGGCGGTGGTGAAGTCAGGGTTGCGCAGTGCGAGACGAAGCACATCCATGTTCTGGAGGCTAAAACCCGTTTCGCGTTCAACGACTGCGCCAGACGAGATGCGGCCCGCCGTCGGCACGCCACGCGTAATGGACGAGCCTGATCCGCCCGAAGCCGAAACAGCCCCTGTTTGCACGGCACCCTGTGCGACGGCGTAAACTTGGCCGTCAGCCCCTTGCAGCGCCGTTACCATAAGCGTGCCGCCGAGTAGGCTCTTGGCGTCGCCCATGGCCGATACAGTCACATCAAGGCGCGAGCCGGGAACCGCGAACGGGGGCAGTTCGGCGGTGATGATCACCGCAGCGACGTTCTTGGTATTGGCCGTTGAGCCGCGGATGTTGACGCCCTGACGCTCCATCATCCCTTCCACCGACTGGCGCGTGAAGGGAGAGTTGCGAAGGGAGTCGCCTGTGCCGTTCAAACCGACCACCAGACCGTAGCCCATCAGCTGATTGCTACGGACGCCTTCTACCGTCGCGACATCCTTGATGCGCGACTGGGCGAGGGCCAAGGACGGGACCGCTGCAGACGCAATGAGCGCGAGGGCTGCAACCGGAGCCATAAAGGTGGTAAGAAACTTCGACATAAGACAGGCGTCCCTGTTTGGTGTTCGCGATTAACCATGCGAACTTCGTGCCGATTAATTTTCTAAATAAAATCAATGCCACGCTCGGAGGTGGGGCTAGGTGAGCGGCAAAAAATGCCGGGACGTTAACCAAGATTTCAGCCTGATGGCAGAGCTTGCAGGGGTAGGCAGGAGTTAAGACTGATGAAGGTCAATGGTGTAGGCGGCCCGTCCACAACCCCGACGTCTCGTCCGTCGTCGCGTACGGGCGCGGGCTTTAGTCTTCCGGGTTCTACGGGTGCAGCGTCGTCCAGCGCAACCAGTGCCGCCAGCGCGGCCTCCGGCGTTGCGGGCATGTCGGCGCTTATGGCGTTGCAAGGCGTAGAGGACCCGATGGAGCGTCGTCGCCGTGCCATTCGTCGCGGATCGAACCTGCTCGATAAGCTCGACGAGCTGAAATTGGCGCTGCTCGGAGGTGAGTCGTCGAGCGTCAATTTGCAGGCTTTAGCTCGCGCTATGGCTGAATCTCGCCCCGAAGGCGAAGAGGGCGACCTTAAAACCTTGTTAGATCAGATCGATCTGCGGGCAGCCGTCGAGATCGCCAAGGCAGGGGGACGGAGTGGGCGTTAGGTCCTGAAATTTCCGCATTATTGTTCGACCAAGGTCGTACAATCTGCGTTTGTAATTGCCGTGTTATCCACTGATCATGCAGGCTTTGCCGTATCACGGAAACGCGAACGGGATTGCTACGGGCTCAGACCTTCCCTATACGCCGCCTTGCGCCACAGGGGGGCGCGATGGAAACGAGCGTTAAGCTAATGAACGCAACCGCTTCTTTGGTTCATCCCACGCCGGTCCAGTATCGACCGTCGGACGACGAGCCGTTCATGAATGAACGGCAGCTGGCCTATTTCAAGGCCAAGCTTCTGCAGTGGAAGGAAGACATCCTTCTCGAAGCCAGAGGCACGGTGACCAATCTAAAAGCCGAAACCGAAAATCATCCCGATCTGGTGGATCGTGCATCGTCCGAAGCGGACCGCGCGCTCGAACTGCGGACGCGGGATCGCCAGCGCAAGCTGATCTCCAAGATCGACGACGCGCTGCGCCGCATCGAGGACGGCAGCTACGGCTATTGCGAAGAGACCGGTGAGCCTATCGGTCTGGGACGTCTCGAAGCCCGCCCGACGGCAACCCTGTCGGTCGAAGCGCAAGAGCGACACGAACGCCGCGAACGCGTTCACCGCGACGACTAAAGTAAAACGGGAATGGCCGCGGAACCTGGTTTCAGCGGCCATTCTTCGTTTCAGACTATCGGACGGGGGCAATAATCCGCCTCGCGCCTTGACTTCGAGGGTCGAGAGCGCGACCTAACCGCCTCGTTTTGAGGTCAAAGGCTATCATGTCCGTCAAGGTCCGCTTCGCCCCGTCTCCGACGGGTAAACTGCACGTCGGTAACGTTCGCACCGCTCTGGTGAACTATCTGTTCGCCAAGGGGCAGGGCGGCAAGTTCGTGCTGCGCATTGACGACACCGACCTGGTCCGCTCGACCAAGGAGTCGGAAGACAACATCGAGATCGACCTGAAGTGGCTCGGTATGGAATGGGACGAGCGCTACAACCAGTCGAAGCGCTTTGACCGCTATGAGGAAGCCGCTGCGAAGCTGAAGGCTTCGGGCCGCCTCTACCCTTGCTACGAGACGTCGGAAGAGCTGGACCTGCGTCGCAAGGTGCAACTGTCGCGCGGCCTGCCGCCGATCTACGATCGCGCAGCTCTGAGCCTGACCGAGGAGCAGAAGGCCGCCTACGAGGCTGAGGGCCGCACCCCGCACTGGCGCTTCAAACTGGAAGGCAAGCGCGTGTCGTGGGAAGATCTCGCCCGTGGTCACGCTGAGGTGGACACGGCTTCGATGTCGGATCCGGTTCTGATCCGCGCTGACGGCCTGTTCCTCTACACCCTGCCGTCGGTGGTCGATGACATCGATATGGAAATCACCCATATCATCCGCGGTGAAGACCACGTCACCAACACCGGCGCGCAGATCGAGATTTTCGAAGCGCTGGGTGCCAAGGTTCCGGGCTTCGCGCACATGCCGCTGCTCGTCGGTGCCGATGGTTCGGCGCTGTCCAAGCGTCTGGGCTCGCTGGCGATTATGGACATGCGCGCCGACGGGTATGAGCCGATTGCGATCACCAGCCACCTCGGCAAGATCGGCACTTCGGACAACCTCGAGGTCGCCCCTTCAATGAAGGAACTGGGCGAAGCCTTCTCCTTCTCGAAGATGGGCCGCTCGCCTGCGCGTTACGATGAAGCCGACCTGGGCCGCCTGAATGCTCAGGCTCTGCAGGTCATGGATTACGCCGTGGCCCAGCCGCGTCTGGCCGAACTGGGCGTGGATCTGGGTGAGGCGTTCTGGAACGCCGTCCGCCCGAACCTGCACTTCTTCAAGGAAGTCGTGGGTATGGCTGCCATCATCAACGGCCCGATTACGCCGGTGATCGAAGATGCAGCCTTCGCCGAAGCCGCTCTCAAGCTGCTGCCGGAAGACATCAATGCGGACGTCTGGTCTGTTTGGACCGGTGCCGTAAAGGCCGAGACCGGTGCCAAGGGCAAGAGCCTGTTCATGCCGTTGCGTCTGGCGCTGACGGGTCAGCCGCATGGTCCAGACATGGGTGCGATTGTGCCGATGATCAGCCGTGAGCGCATCGTCGCTCGCCTGAAGGGCGAAACAGCCTAACGGCCGAACAACAAACCAATAAAAAAGGCCGCTCCTGACGGGGCGGCCTTTTTCGTATTCGGATCGGGTCAGATCAGGCGTTGCAAGCCGCAATCTGTTCGGCGCTCAGTTCCTGACCCTTGTAGGAAAAGGCCGAAACCTTGCCGATGCGGGCAACGACGCGGCGGCAGGCGCGGGTTGCCGGTTGGGCCGAGCCGCCCGTAGCAACGCAGGCTTCGCCTTCGCAGCTCCAGCTTGCGCCGTCGATGATGACACGACCGGCTGGAGCCTTGGACGCGTCAGCCAGCGTAGCGCGGGTGACCGGAGCTTCGGCAAAAGCGGGGCCAGCAATCAGAATGGCCGCCGCGAGGGTGAGGGCACGCATAGTAAATCTCCTGAACGGGGGCCCGTTCTCCGGACCTCTGGATCGGGAGTTGTGCGTCTTTTTTGACTACTGTCAACCTAACTGAACGTCGATCTGTTACCAGCGATCAGTTTGTCGCAGCCCCTCTCGGATCGTGACGGATATGGGGGGTGTCCTCAGCGGATGTCATCTGGGCAATGGCGTCTTCGACGCTGTCGGCCACGGTGTAGGCCTCCAGGAAGCTGGCGGGTGTCATGCCGGCGTTGACTGTGTCTTCAACCAGTTTGAAGAACGAATCCCAGAAGCCGTTGATATTGAGGAAAATCACCGGCTTGGCGTGCAGGTCCAATCGCTTCCACGACAGCAATTCCACCACTTCTTCGAGGGTGCCGATGCCCCCAGGAGCGACGACGAACACGTCGGATTCGTCATACATCATCTGCTTGCGCTGGTGCATGGACTCCACGACCACCGTCTCGACCTCGTCGAACAGACGTTCGCGGCTGCGCAGAAAGCCCGGCATAATGCCTACGACGCGACCACCAATGGCATGAGACGCGCGCGCAGCAGCACCCATCAGGCCCACGCCACCACCACCATAGACCAGTCGCCAGCCTTCTTCCGCCGTACGGCGTCCAAACTCGCGGCCTGCCTCCAGATAGACGGGGTCATTGCCATCGGACGATGCGCAGAACAGGCATACCGATTGACCTTCATAGGGCGCGACAGTGGATTTCAGTTCAGTCATGGCAATCATAATTGGGGGAAAAGAAGGATATTCCCCATGTAATGGGGCAAGCATCTATCTAGAAGAGAATTCGAGGGGGATGGAAAGATGAAACGTTGCATGTCGGCCAAATCAATGACCGCCGCCGCGCTTGTATCCCTCATGGCCTTGTCGGGGTGCAAGTCCGAGGCCGATCAGGTGGGTGGACAACGCTCTGCCGGATCGGACTGGCAGCGGCCACCGACGGTCGAATCTGCCCGTTGGAACGGCCTTCGAGTGGCGCTGTCAGGTGTGGCGGAGCCGAGTGGTAGGGTGGTGTTATCCAGCGCTGAGGGCACTGTGTTTGCGGCGAATGCGGATCGCGACGGTAAGTTCACTATTGAACTGGACGCGCCGTCCACGGTCATTGCACTGAAACCGAAAGCGCAGGTTGGGCAAACCTTCATTGACGGGCAGGGGGTGCTTTATCTCGTGCCGGGTGATGCGCCTCTGGCGGTAACCGTTCTGGATGGAAAGGCCAGCCAGAGGCTTGGTAAAAGTGGGCCGCTCGATTCCGTCGATACCGATGGGGTGGTGTTGATCCTGTCCGGCCGGACCACGTCAAACGCCGCACCGAAAGTTCGCATCGGTCAGGAAACCTACTCGCCGCGTCCGGATCGAGAGGGGCGCTGGATTCTGGCTGCAACGGGCGGGGCATCGGCCACAGATTTCGCGGTAGGTGACAGAAGTTATGATTTCCCCGGCGTAGGGCGACTGGAATCACCGCCCCAGATAGTCGGCGGTGGTTGGCTGCTGACGCGTAATCTCGGTGGAAAGGCTGTGCAAACGACGTGGTTGCCCGTCGATATGTAGTTGTTCGGTAATGAAATCTTTACGGTTAACCTTTTGTTAACCAAAGCAGCACGATCTAGGGACGTTCTCTGAATTTCTTAGAGACACCCACCATCACCGAATACCTTTCACCCGGCGCTCCATAGCGTCGGGTATTTTTTCGACCTGCTGGCCTGATGCTTCCAGCAGAGCCTCGAACAGATACCGGCCCAAGTGTTCGACCACGGGCGCGACAACACCGTCTCCGGTCAGGTGATAGGCGTCGTTGTAGTTTTTAGGCAGGCGATAGGTATCAGGCAGTCCCATCAGGCGAGCCGTTTCGCGCGGAGAGATCAGGCGCGTGCGGATGCGGCGTCCGTCCACGACCATAATGATCTGGCGGCTGGAACCCCCGGAAGGTGTGCGCAGGCAACCGGCTACATCGTCGAAGCGCACTTCGGCGCGCTGAACCTTGGTGCCGTCGGGCAGGCGGCGCGTACGCTTATAGATGCCGCCGACCATCCGGCGTCCTGCACGCTTGGCAGCCGTAACCTTGGCGCGGTTCACGTCGGACATCTTTGCCAAAAGCGCGCGAGTTTCCTCAGCCGAATGCCATTCGACGCCCTTGGGACGATCCTCGATCAGGTCGACGAAGTCCTGTGCGCGACGTGGCGGGATCGGCAAGTTCCACCAAACCATCTGTTCGCGTACGGCGTCGGGCAGTTTGGACGCGGCGCGACGCAGCGGCGCGTTGTGGAATGGCGCGATGGGCTCAGGAGAGACCAGCTCTTCAGGGATGACGAGATCCTCGGCAACCCCGATGACGAACAGGCGTGGGCGCGACTGGGGCACGAACTGATCGGCGTTGATCACCAAAGCGCCAAAGCGATAACCCGCGTCCGCGAAACTTTGGCAGATGCGGATGAAATCCTCGCCCCCACGCGAACTCAGCGCGCCACAGACATTTTCGACTGCCACCATTCGCGGCGCGCGTTTCTCGGCCTTGAGTCGCTCGATCAGGGACCAGAAGACGTGGAAAGTGCCAGACCGCTCTCCAGCCAACCCCTTTCCCCAACCCGCTAGCGAAAGGTCCTGACAGGGGAAGCTGCCCCAACACATGTCGGCACGACCGGCGAGGTCGGACGTCTCGACTTTGCGGATGTCACTGACGAGCAGTTCGCCGCCAGTGCCCCAGTTGGCCTGATAAGACAGGCCTTTCTTGGCATCGAAGTCATTGGCGAACACACAGTGCCAGTCAGGCCCGAGGCCCTGACGCACCATGCCGCCGCCAGCGAAGAATTCGTAGAAGGTGGGCATCAACACATCATGGGGCGGGCGGGAATCGGACGCTCGAAGTGTGGACGCCGCCGTAACGCGCGTAAACCCGGCTTTAGGTGCTCCAGACGCTTAGTCCACGATCCAGATCGGCGATAAGGTCATCAACGTCCTCCAACCCAATGTGGAGGCGCAGGATTTCCCCCTCCAAAGCCTGCTGGTGGACACGCCATTCCAACTGGGAGGTGTCATTGGTGATCAAGCTCTCGAACCCGCCCCACGAATAGCCCATTCCGAAGAGGCTGAGCGCCGACATCAGGCGATGCGCGTCCGAACGGTTGCCGCCCTTCATTACCACGCCAATCAGGGACGCTCCGCCGTCGAACTGGTCCCGCCAAAGTCCGTGATAGGGAGACGAGGGCAGGGGCGGATAGAGCACGCGGGAGATTTCTGGACGCGTCTCCAGCCAAGCGGCCACCTTCATAGCTGACTGGAACTGGCTACGATAACGCACGGGCAAGGTACGCACGCCGCGCAATGCCAGCCAGGCATCGTCCGGCGAGACATGCCAGCCATTGTCGTCGATCGTCTCAAAAACGGTTTGGGCTAATGCGGGATGGCGCACCGAAATACTGCCCATCAGAATGTCGGAGTGCCCGCCCACATATTTGGTCAGCGCCTGCACACTAATATCCAAGCCATGCTCAAGCGGTCGGTAGGCCAGACCCGCACCCCATGTGTTGTCGACCACAGTAATGATGCCGCGTTCCCGACAGGCCAAACCGATTGCAGCCATATCGACCACCTCGAACGTCAGTGATCCGGGGGCTTCGATTATGACGATACGGGTACTCGGCGTGAGACATTCGATGATCTGGGCAGCCGTCGCGTCCGCCGGATGAAAGCGCGTGGTGACCCCACGGTCCGCCATATGCCGCGTCAGGAAGCGGCGCGTGGGACCATAGACAGCATCGGTACATACAACCTCGTCGCCGGGGCGGAGCACTGCGGTCAGCGGGACGGTTACCGCGGCAAGGCCCGAGGGCACGATAAAGCTGTCGGTTGCGCCCTCCATATTGCTCAGGACGCGACGAAGCTGCTGCGCAGCGCTGCCGCCCTCCAGTCCATAGACCGGACCGTCGCGCGAACTGTTCATTTGCGCGGGATCGTCGCTGAGCATGGTCGAGGCGCGCTCGATGGGAGGATTTACCGGTCTCCGACCCTGACCCCGACGGGTCGCCGTGGAAATTATGCGTGTGGCAAGGCCGTGTGGACTGTCTTTGGGGTCGCTCATTGGCATCCTAGGTTGCAGCTTGCCGAATACAGAGGTCTAAAGACCCGAGGGTGCATGCTGCCGCAGGAGATTTGCGTATGGAAGAGACGTCACGCGCACGCAAAGTGGGTTTGATCGTTGCTATAGCGGCGTCTCTGGTGCTGGCCGGCTGTCAGCGCGATACAAAGACAGCGGGTAACGAGCACACTTCCGTACCTTCGGCGGCAGATGATCTTCCGGAGATCGTCCATGCCAGTCCCACGCTTGCGCGGATCAAATCGCGCGGCCACCTGATTTGCGGTGTTCATGAAGGCTTGGTGGGCTTTGCCTATACGGACAACCGAGGCCAGTGGCGCGGTTTCGATGTCGATTTCTGTCGAGCGACTGCAGCGGCTGTATTAGGTGACCCGAACGCCGTCCGCTTTGTGCCGCTGGGATCTGCACAACGCTTTAACGCGCTGAAAGAGGGACGTGTGGACGTTCTATGGCGCAACACGTCCTGGACGATGAGCCGCGACACCGGCGGCGATTTGGCCTTCGCGGGAATCAATTACTACGACGGTCAGGGCTTCCTGGTGCGCCGCGCACTCAATCTCGCGAGCGCGACCGAGCTGAATGGAGCTCGCATCTGTGTCCACGGAAGCTCAACCAGCGAACTAAATGCGGAGGACTATTTCCGTACACGCGGAATTGATGTTCGCCCTGTCGTCGCTCCCAGCGAGGAAGAAGCACGTCGGACTTACGCGCGGGAAGGGTGTGATGCGCTTACGGGCGACGTGTCGTCACTGGCTGCCGCGCGTAGCCTTATGACCGACCCACAGCAGCACATTGTCCTGCCTGAAGTGGTGTCCAAAGAACCGCTGGGACCGGTCGTCAGAGCCGGTGACGAGCGTTGGACCGCCATCGTGCGATGGGTGCTGAATGCCCTTATATCCGCAGAGGAAATGGGCGTTACCAAAGCCAATGCCAAGTCCATCAAAGAGGATGAAGGCTCTCCGGACGTTAGCCGCCTGCTCGGCTTTGAAGGGGACTTCGGTCCTCGCTTGGGTTTGAGCCGCACCTGGGCGCGCGATGCTAT
This sequence comes from Brevundimonas pishanensis, assembly GCF_022750635.1. GTDB lineage: Bacteria > Pseudomonadota > Alphaproteobacteria > Caulobacterales > Caulobacteraceae > Brevundimonas > Brevundimonas pishanensis. Next base: position 259,659 of record NZ_JAJKBG010000002.1, read on the forward strand.
CGCGGCCGAAGGCAACTATGGCGAGATTTTCGAAAAGAACATTGGTCACCAATCACCGCTCGATTTGGAGCGTGGACTGAACGCTCAATGGAGCGCATCACAGGGTGGCTTGATTTACGGCTTACCTATCCGCTAGGCGGCATAATCCAGTTTTGTAAGGGGGATTCATGGATCAGGCATCCAAACGCGGCCTGCCACTGCATATGTTGATGTTGATCGGCTTTGTCGTCGGCCTCGCCGGCGGTCTTGTGGTCAATACGACGGTGGGCGGCGATTCTTATTGGGTCCAGTGGGTCACGACCAATGTGACCGGTCCGATCGGCCAACTGTTCCTGCGCCTGCTGTTCATGCTGGTTCTGCCGCTGCTGTTCTCGGCGCTCGTCGTCGGTGTAGCCGAGATGGGGGACCTGAAGGTTCTCGGCCGCGCCGGTATCAAGAGCCTGCTGTTCACCGTGCTGGTGTCGGCCGTTGCCGTCCTCATCGGTCTGGTGATGGTGAACGTCTTCCGTCCGGGTGACGGTGTCGATCCGGCTGTGGCCCAGCAACTGCTGGATCAGGGCAAGGCCGGTGCAGCCAATATCGTAGAAAATGCAAAGGCCGGTGGTTCGGCGGGCGAGTTCTTCCTCGACCTGGTCCCGACCAACGTCTTCGCGGCTGCTGCTGAGAACCAGATCTTGCCGGTCATGGTGTTCGCCATGCTGTTCGGCATTGGCGTCGTCATGGTGCGCAACAGCGCCACCGATCACCTGCTGAAGACCCTTGAGGGCGTCTTCGAAGTGATGATGAAGCTGATCGGCTTGGTCATTAAGCTGGCCCCGTATGCCATCGCCTGCCTGATGTTCAATCTGGCGGCTCTATTTGGCTGGGATCTGCTGGTACGTCTGGCAGCGTTCGTCGGTGTAGCTGTGGGCGCAATGGCCATCCACATGTTCGTCGTCTATCCGCTGCTGATCTGGACCATGGGCGGCCGCAATCCGGTGACCTTCTTCAAGGACATCCGCGAAGCCATCGTGGTGTCGTTCTCGACCGCATCGTCGAATGCCAGCCTTCCGGTCTCGCTGCGCGTCGCTGAGGAGAACCTCGGCCTGCCGCGCAAGATCGCCCGCTTCGTTCTGACCGTTGGCGCAACCGCCAACCAGAACGGCACCGCGCTGTTTGAAGGCGTGACCGTGCTGTTCCTCGCCCAGTTCTTTGGCGTTGACCTCAGCCTCGGTCAGCAGTTCGTCGTGATGATGATCTGTATCCTCGGCGGTATCGGCACGGCTGGGGTTCCGGCTGGCTCGCTGCCGGTGGTGGCCATGATCCTCGGCATCGTCGGCGTTCCCCCGGAAGGTATCGGCCTGATCCTCGGCGTCGATCGCTTCCTGGATATGTGCCGCACCACGCTGAATGTATCGGGCGACCTCGTTGTTGCGACACTCGTGTCGCGCGGCGAGGAAGACACGCCGGACGCCGATCAAGGCACCGAACCGGTTGTGGCTACGGCCTGATGCCTAGGGCTCGATGGGGGTGTCCTCGCGGCTCCCCCATTCGGTCCACGATCCGTCATAAAGCTGAGATGGCTTACCTAGCAGTTCCAGACCCAACGTCAGGATTGCGGCAGTAACGCCGGAGCCACAGCTGGTGATGACGGGACGATCAAAATCGACACCGATTTCTTTGAAGGCGGCTTCCAGTTCGGAGCCGCCTTTTATTGTGCCATCAGCATTCAGGAGGTTGCCGAAAGGCAGGTTCAGCGCGCCGGGCATATGGCCGCTGCGCACACCGGGGCGCGGCTCTGCCATCTGAGCATTGAAGCGTGCCGCACCGCGCGCATCGATAATCTGCGTAAATGTGCCCAAGGCGGCCTTAACGTCGTCCAGATAGGCGACTGCGGACTGATCCTGCGAGGGCTCGAACCGGGCGGCCGGTCGCGGGCGTGCTTGGCCTATTTCGACAGCATGGCCGTCTGCCAGCCATTTGGGCAAACCGCCGTCCAGAACCTGCACCTTGCAGGCCCCGAACGTCTTGAACAGCCACCACATGCGCGCTGCGGAAAACAGACCTTGAGTGTCATAGACGACGATGTGGCTGTCATTGGAAATGCCATGTCCGCCGACTGTTTCCGCAAAATGGGCCGCAGTCGGGAATGTGTGGGGAAGAGCCGATGCAGGATCGGACACGGCGTCCACGTCTATGAACGTCGCTCCGGGAATATGTGCTTCGGCGAAGTCGAGGCGCGCGTCCCGTTTATCCATCCACCAACTGGCATCAATGACGCGCAGATCATCGTTGTCGAGAATGGCTGCCAACTCTGCAGCGGTGATCACAGGCGAGACAGATTGGGTCATTCGGTATCCGTATCACGATCGGAAATCGTGTCGTTTGAAATGATTGTGTCAGAGTGGTCACCAAAGGTGAGCGCGTGATAACTTGCGTTCCGACACGAGGGACGCCACCTAACGGCCAACCCTACGACGCAGGACGTGCGTCGAATCGTGAATTTGAAGGTTTCGCCGTGACCCAACCCAACTCTGTCATCACCCTGTCTGACGGTCTTGCCAAGCCGGTCGTCATTGGCGGCGGCAACCGCATCGTCTTCATCGCCGGCCCCTGCCAGATGGAAAGCCGCGAACATGCCCTGATGACGGCCCAGCGCCTGAAAGAGATCAGCGAGCGTCTGAACGTCGGCATCATCTACAAAACCAGCTTCGACAAGGCCAACCGCACCAGCGCCTCGGCGGCGCGCGGTATCGGCTTCGAAGCGGCTATGCCGATCTTCAAGGAAATCCGCGAAACGGTCGGTCTGCCGACCCTGACGGATGTACACTCGGAGGCCCAGTGCGAAGCTGTGGCTCCATATGTCGACGTCCTTCAGATCCCGGCCTTCCTATGCCGTCAGACCGACCTGCTGCTGGCCGCGGCCAAGACGGGCAAGGCGATCAACGTCAAGAAGGGTCAGTTCCTCGCCCCTTGGGACATGAAGAACGTGATTTCCAAGATCACGGGTGCAGGCAATCTGAACGTCATGGCGTGCGAACGTGGTGCTTCGTTCGGCTACAACACCCTCGTCAGCGACATGCGCGCCCTTCCCGAACTGAAGGCTATCGGTTGCCCTGTCGTGTTCGATGCCACCCACAGCGTGCAGCAACCGGGCGGTCAGGGTACGTCTTCGGGAGGTCAACGCCAGTTCGTTCCGGTTCTGGGTCGTGCGGCTGTGGCGGTAGGTGTGGATGCCGTCTTTATCGAAACCCACGAAGATCCGGATAACGCACCGTCGGACGGTCCGAACATGGTCCAGCTGGACCGTTTCGAGGCTTTGGCTGCCGAACTGATCGCCTTCGATGATCTGGCAATCAAAGTTGGTGCCAAGGGCCCTGTGGCCTGATCGGCAGGAATCCGTTAGTTCGGCAGTATGGCTGAACGCTCATTCGATCTCGCAGAGCTCCAGAACCTGCTGGAGCGCATCAAGGGCCTCAAGGTCGCCTGTGTCGGTGACCTGATGCTCGACCGCTTTGTGTACGGCGAGGTCAGCCGAATATCGCCCGAAGCGCCGATACCGGTGCTGAAGACACGCCGCTCGGTCGCCATGCCGGGCGGGGTGGGCAATGTGGCCCGCAATGTCGCGGCCATGGGTGCCGTCGCCCGCTTGGGCGCAGTTGCTGGCCGGGATGCCGCTGGTGACGAGTTGGCTGCTCTTATCGCTGGCGAAGACCGCATCGACGACGTCCTGACGCGTCCGGAAGGTGCTGACACCATCGTCAAAACTCGCTTCGTCTCGTCTGGTCAGCAGTTGCTGCGTCTGGATGAAGAGGCTGCGCCCCATGCCGGGTATGCGGACGCTACGGTGTTTGCGGGCGCTTCGGCTATCTTGCTGTCGGACTATGCCAAGGGCGTGGTGGATGACGGCCTGATCCAGTCAGCACTGGCGGCGGGTGCTGCGCTCAACGCCCCGGTAATCGTTGACCCCAAGGGCGCCGATTTTGCGCGTTACGGTTCTGTCGACCTGATCAAGCCCAACGCCAGCGAACTGTCAGGGGCAACCGGCATGCCCGTTGGCACCGACCAAGAGGTCGAGGCCGCGCTCCAAGCCCTGTTAGACACGACCTCGGTCAAGGCTGTCGTGGTCACGCGGGCGGGTAAGGGCATGTCCATGATCCGCCATGGCGAGGCAGTTGTGCACTTCCCAGGCCGAGCACGTGAAGTGTTCGATGTGTCGGGTGCGGGTGACACCGCCCTAGCGGCACTTGGCCTCGCGCTGGGGGCGGGAATGTCTCTGGAGCAAGCTGTTCAGTTCGCTTTGCTGGCCTCGGGCGTTGTGGTCGGCAAGGCCGGCACGGCTGTTGTCACCCCGCAGGAACTGCTGGACGAAGAGGGCGGCGAGGGCGTCCACGCCTTCGGAAACGGCCTTAGCGAAGCCGATGCGCTGGCCGATCAGGTTAGCCGTTGGCAGGCCGAGGGTTTGAAGGTTGGCTTTACCAACGGCTGTTTCGATATTCTGCACCGTGGCCACGTGGCCTATCTAGCGCAGGCCCGCAGTTGGTGCGACCGCTTGGTCGTGGCTCTGAACACCGATGCCTCGGTCAGCGCGCTCAAAGGGCCAACGCGCCCCGTGAACAATCTGGACAGTCGCGCCGCAGTTATCGGCGCATTGGCCAGCGTCGATGGCGTCACCTATTTCGGCGAGCAGACCCCGCTGGAGCTTATCAAGCGCCTGCGGCCCGACGTACTTATCAAGGGCGCCGACTACACCAAAGAACAGGTCGTCGGTGCGGCCGAGGTCGAAAGCTGGGGCGGGGAAGTCCGACTGGCCAGCTTTGAAGACGGCTATTCCACCACCAAGACGATTGAGAAAATGAAGAACACATCGGAGAAGCCAGCATGATCCCGCGCATGATTGTCGTCACGGGAGGCGCGGGCTTCATCGGTTCGAACATCGTTGCCAGCTTGTGCGATAGCGGTGCGTGGGATGTTGTCGTTTGTGATCGTCTGGAAACGGCTGATCTGGGCAAGTGGAAGAACATCGCCAAGCACCAGATCGCGGACTTCTGGGAACCGGAGGAGATGTTCGAGCAGCTGGAGCGCCATGCCGACCGCATCGAGGCCGTGATCCACATGGGGGCCATTTCCTCGACGACCGAGCCGGACGCCGAGTTGATCATGCGCACGAACTTCAGCCTGTCGCGTGACATCTGGGATTGGTGCTCGATCCGTGATGTGCGGATGATCTACGCGTCCTCAGCTGCGACATATGGCGAGGGTGATCAGGGCTTCGACGATCAGGATGATCTTGAGAGTCTGGCGAAGCTTCGTCCGCTAAACGCCTATGGATACTCGAAATATCTGTTCGATCAGTACGCCGTTCGCCAAGCAGAGCGCAAGCAGGCTCCGCCGCAATGGGCAGGCCTAAAGTTCTTCAACGTCTATGGCCCCAACGAAGGTCACAAGGGCGGCATGAAGTCGGTGATCGCGCAAATCTGGCCCAAGGTTGCGGCAGACGAGACGGTCAGTCTGTTCAAGTCGCACCGTCCCGATTATGCGGATGGTGGACAGTTGCGCGACTTTGTCTTCGTTGAAGACATCGTGTCGATTATCAACTGGCTGTTGTTACGTTCTGAAATCAGTGGCGTTTTCAACGCAGGTTCAGGTCGTGCACGTTCGTTCGCTGATCTTGCGAAAGCCACCTTTGCCGCAGCGGGCAAGGAGCCAAAGATCACCTACATCGACATGCCCGAAGTCATTCGTGACCGGTATCAGTACTTCACCGAGGCCAAAATGGATCGACTGCGGGCGCTCGGATACGATGGGCAATCGACGCCGCTTGAAGAAGGGGTTCGCCGCTATGTGCAGAACTTCCTGGCTACCGAGGACCCGTACCGCTGATGCGTAGTCGCCTGAGCCTTAAGCACTGGGTGCGGTTGTCGCTGTTTGCGTTGCTGTTTCTGCTGCTTCTGGCTTTGGCTGTGTGGCGCGGGGATATCCTGCGGGCGGCGCTGGACCCGAAAGTCCCGTTCCAGACCTATACGCCTCCGGCTGCGCCCGACTATTCCCAGAATGAAGCCTGGGCGATGCGGGATGTTCGCATCAACGGAGCAAAGGATGCGTCGGTCTTCTTCCTGCATTCCACTACCTATGACGGCGGGCAGGAATGGAATGGTCCGATCGGCGATCAAAAGGCAGATACCTATCTCCACCGAGTGGTCCTGCCGAACTTTGCGGCACCGTTTGCAGTGGCAGGATCGGTTTCAGTCCCTCTTTATCGTCAAGGGAGCCTCTATAGCCGCCTGACGCTGCGCGAGGATGCGCGTGAAGCGCGTGCCTTTGCCTATCACGATGTGGAGGCTGCATTTAATCATTGGATCGCCCGCCATCCTGACGGTCCGATTGTCCTGGTTGGCGTAGAGCAGGGCGGCGAACTATTGGCGCGGCTCCTTAGGGATCGGGTTGCCCCCGACGCAGCGCTGAAGCAGCGTCTGGCTGTGGCTTATATGATGGACACCATGGTGCCGGCCGATGCGATCAAGCTTCCGGTCTGTTCGCGTCGCGAGCAGAGCGGATGTCTGGTGGCGTGGTCTATGGTCGATGAGGGTGCCACAGGCGTGATTTCCAGACGTCAGCGTCGAGCGCTGTTCTGGGACGAGAAGGGTCGGCTGGTCGAATCCGGCAACAGGCCGATCATTTGCGTGAACCAGGTCAGCGGCTCCGATAACGAGCAAAAGACCGATCCGCGACTGCATCTGGGGGCCGCCAACGCGACCGGTCTGGAATGGGGCGTGCGGCCAGCATTCATCGACCGCGCTGTTACTGCGCAATGCCGCGAGGGTTTTCTGCGCAATACGCCGCTCAAGTCGGAATCTTTCCGCGAGCAACGGGCGTGGACGGATCGCCGAAAGGCCAAGCCCTATAATCTCTTCTACGCCGACACGATGGCGGACGTTCTGGCCCGTCTGGATGCGTGGCACGGCAAGAAAGCCACGACTTTTCCCCCGTCACCCCCAAGCGCGTGACAGAGTGGGCTAGACTTATTCGTCCTGATCCTCGATTCGATTTCGTATGACCGTTCACACCACACCGCTTAACGGCGGCCGCATCGTCGAAGAACCGATGGCCGAGGCGCTCTCGCGCCGTTATCTGGCCTACGCGCTCTCGACGATTACCAACCGTGCGCTGCCGGATGTGCGTGACGGGTTCAAGCCCGTTCACCGCCGCATCATGTACGCCATGCACCAGATGCGCCTGAACCCGCAGTCTGCGGCGCGCAAGTGCGCCAAGGTGGTGGGTGAGGTCATGGGTGGATACCACCCGCATGGTGACGCCTCGATCTATGAGGCGCTGGTGCGTCTGGCTCAGGACTTTGCCCAGCGTTATCCGCTGGTCGACGGTCAGGGTAACTTTGGCAACATCGACGGCGATAGCGCCGCGGCCATGCGTTACACTGAGTGCAAGCTGACGCCCGCTGCGGTTCTGCTGCTGGAAGGTATCGATCAGGACGCGGTCGATTTCCGTCCGACCTATGACGATCAGGACGAAGAGCCGGTCGTTCTGCCGGCCGGTTTCCCGAACCTGCTGGCTAACGGCTCATCTGGCATCGCCGTGGGTATGGCGACGTCGATTCCGCCGCACAACGTGGGCGAACTGATCGACGCGTGCCAACTGCTGCTGGATAAGCCGGAAGCGAACACCGACGACCTGATGCAGTTCGTCCCGGGGCCGGACTTCCCGACGGGTGGCGTTTCGGTCGAAGGTGCTGCCTCGATCCGCGAAGCCTATGAGACCGGTCGCGGTGGCGTGCGCGTGCGCGCCCAGTGGGAGACCGAAGACCTTGGTCGCGGCGTCTGGCGCGTGGTCATCACCGAGATTCCGTATCAGGTTCAGAAGTCCAAGCTGATCGAACAGCTGGCGGACCTGATCGAAAACAAGAAGGCCCCGTTGCTGGCCGACGTGCGCGATGAATCGGCGGAAGACATCCGCCTGATCCTCGAGCCGAAGAACCGCACCATCGAGCCCGAGATGATGATGGAGAGCCTGTTCAAGCTCTCCGATCTGGAAGCTCGCTTCCCGATCAATATGAACGTGCTGGATGCCACGGGCACGCCGCGCGTCATGGGTCTGAAGGAATGCCTCAAGGCCTTCCTCGATCACCGTCGCGAGGTTCTGAACCGTCGCTCGCAGTGGCGCATCGCCAAGATCGAGAAGCGCCTGCACCTGCTTGAAGGCCTGCGGGTTGCGTTTCTGAACCTCGACGAGGTCATTCGCATCATCCGCGAGGACGAGCAGCCCAAGGCGACCTTGATTGCGCGCTTCAACCTGACCGAGGTTCAGGCCGACTTCATCCTCGACACCCGACTGCGCCAACTGGCCCGTCTGGAAGAGATGGTCATCACTGAAGAATACAACAAACTTCAGGAAGAGCTGGACGGCCTTAAGGCGCTGACCTCGTCGGAAGCCAAGCAGTGGAAGGCCATCGGCAAGGAACTTCAGGCTGTACGCAAGGCGATGCTGTCGCCGCGCCGTACCGTCATGGCCGATGCCGTTGATTCCTCGGCGTTCGTCGCACCCGAAGCCTTCATCCCGCGTGAAGCCATCACCGTCATCCTGTCGGATCGGGGCTGGATCCGTGCGGCCAAGGGCAAGGTGGATGATCCGTCGGAACTGAAGTTCAAGGAAGGCGACAAGCTGGCCTTCCTCGTTCCGGCATACACCACGGACAAGCTGCTGATCGGTGCTTCTGATGGGCGCATCTTCACGGTGGGGGCCGACAAGCTGGCGTCTGGTCGAGGCCATGGCGAGCCGCTGCGACTGATGATCGATCTTGATGAAAAGGCTGATATTATCAATGTCGTAGCGCACGAACCTAATTCGAAGCTTCTGGTGGCTTCGACGGCGGGTTACGGCTTTGTCGCGCCTGAAAATGACCTTCTGGCTCAGAAGCGTGGCGGTAAGCAGGTACTGAACGGCGAGATGAAGTCGATGCTGCGCGTCAACGGCGACCACGTCGTAACCATTGGCGACAACATCAAGACCCTGATCTTCCCCATTGCCGAACTGCCTGAAATGGGCCGGGGCAAGGGTGTCAGGCTGCAGAACTACAAACAAGGCGGCTTGGCCGACGTGGCGATCTTCAATGCCGAAGTTGGCCCCGAGTGGGTCGATGGCGGCGGTCGCAAGCGCAAGTGGGACGACTGGCGCGAATGGCTCGGCAAGCGCGCTGGTGCCGGTCGTCAGGGCCCTCGCGGGATGCGCAAGTTCCGCTAAATAATGGTGCGGGCTCATCTGTATGATTTGTCATTTTAAATCTACGGACTGAGCCCGCATAATCCTGTTCTATTAATGAGCAGGAGGGATCGATGATCCTCATGATCGTCGTTATCGCCATCATCGCCGTTGTGGCCTTCATGATGGTGGGCGCTTACAACCGATTGGTGAAACTGGACCAATCCGCGAACCAGTCGTTTGCCGACATCGACGTCCAGTTGAAGCAGCGCCAAGACCTGATCCCGAACCTTGTTGAAACGGTCAAAGGCTATGCTGACCACGAGAAGGGGACGCTGGACGCCGTGACGCAGGCCCGCGCCGCCGCTGCGGGCGCTCGCACGGTCGAAGACAAGGTTCAGGCTGAAAACATGCTGACGGGCGCTCTGGGGCGTCTGTTTGCGGTGTCCGAGGCCTATCCGGATCTCAAGGCCAACTCCAATTTTCAGCAGCTTCAGTCCGAACTATCGGACATCGAGAACAAGCTGGCGGCGGCCCGTCGCTTCTTCAACAACTCGATCAACGAGTTCAACTCGGTGCGGCGTCAGTTCCCGACTGTGCTGTTCGCGGGCATGTTCGGCTTCGGTTCGGATAAGGCCTTCTTCGATGTCGGCTCCGCAGAGCGCGCGGCGCTGAACGAAGCTCCTCCAGCGCTCAAGTTCTGACACCGCGATGATCGGGTTCGGCCCAGCCGTCGGTATCAAGACCTTCATCTGGCAGAATAATACCCGTTCGGCATTGCTGCTGGCCGGGTTTCCCGTGCTGCTGGTGATGCTGGTATTTGCCGTCAATGTTCTAGCCATGGGCAGCGGTCTGGTGGGCTCGTCCGGGGGGGGACTGGCCGATGATCTGGCACTTGCGAGCCGCAACACTATAGCCAGCATTCCGCTCGCGGTCGTGGTGTCGGTGATTTGGTTCGTGGTGGCCTATTTCGGGCACCAGAGCATGATCGATGCCATCACAGGCGCTCGGCGCGTGGCTCGCGGGGAAGAGCCCGAGCTTTACAACTTGCTGGAAAATCTGTGCATTTCACGCGGCATCACAATGCCTGCTCTACGGATAATCGAGACGCATGGCTTGAACGCCTATGCGTCGGGTCTGCGGGACGGGCAATATACGGTCACCGTTACCCGCGGGCTTATGAATGTGTTGGGCCGCGACGAGCTGGAGTGCGTGCTGGCGCACGAGTTGACGCATATTCTGAACCGCGACGTGCGAACGATGGTCATTGCCTCGATTTTTGCGGGCATCATCAGCGTTGTGGCCGAACTGATATTTCGCGGTCTGTTCAGGTCGCGCGGTGGCGGTCGGGGGAAGAACGCGGCCCCCTTGATGCTGATTGGTCTGGCGATCGGTGTCGTAGGATACGGGCTGGCGTTTTTGATCCGTATGTCGCTGTCGCGCACGCGGGAGTATGTGGCGGATGCCGGCGCGGTGGAACTGACGAAAAATCCCGACGCGATGATCTCGGCCCTGCGAAAGGTCTCCGGCCATTCGGCTATCGAAGCACCCGAGGAACTGCGCGGCATGTTTTTGGACAACACGGCCGATAAAAGCGGGTTTGCGGGCTTGTTCGCGACCCATCCCCCGATCGAACGCCGGGTTGCTGCCTTGATCGAGTTTTCGGGTGGACGCGACTACGACCCGTACCAGACCGGCCTCGCGACTGCCGTGCCGACGACCTAGTCGATCTGGAGCGTTTGCCAGCCAAAGAGGGTCAGACCCTCCAGCGGTTGGTATTGCGCCTTATAGTCCATTGTCGGTGCGCCCTTCACCCAATAGCCGAGATAAAGGTAGGGCAGGGCCACCACGCTGGACTGATGCAAATGATCCAGCACGATGAACCGTCCAAGGCTGCGATTGGGCAGTTCTGGATCATAGGCGCTGTAAACCATGGACAGGCCATCAGCCAGCAGGTCGATGATGGCAAAGCCGACAAGGCGACCTCGCTCGCCTTCTGCCTCTGGGAGCCGGTATTCGACCACGTGCGTGCGGACACTGCTGTCCTCAACCATAGTGACAAAGTCGCTCTCGCTCATCTCGTTCATGCCGCCGCCGGGGTGGCGGGCCGCGAGATAGGCCTTCAGCAGGTCATACTGCTCGGCCGTGGCAATCGGATCGACCACACGGCGAACAAGGTCCTGATTGCGGTTTCGCACCTTCCGGTCAGTGCGGTTCATCACATAGGCGTGGACCGGAATACGGACCGATACACAGGCCGCGCAAGTCTCGCACGATGGTCGATAGGCAATGTTCTGGCTGCGCCGGAAACCGGCGTGGGAGAGGGCGTCGTTGACCGCTGCGCCATCGACATAGGGCAGATGGGCGAAGACCTTCTTCTCCATCTTTCCTGCCAGATAGGGGCAGGGCGCTTCGGCCGTCACATAGAATTTCAACTGACGCGTGGAGACGTGCTCGGTCATGGAAATATACTGCGCCCCCCGACGAAGATTTCGCAAGGGGGCAGCATCATCCTAGAGGCTTGTATCGCGAGGAAGAACAGGCGCTTCACGCAGCAGCACGATGGCGATGCGACGGTTTCCGGCCAGCGAGGGATCATCCGGATAAAGCGGGTCTGAGCCTGCCTTGCCCGCAACCGAATAAATGCGGTCGGTATTTACGCCCGACGACTGCAGGATCTGGCGCGAGGCGTCAGCCCGGCTGGCGGACAGCGGCCAGTCACCGGCGGCGCTGGCGCGGTTGGAGCCTGCCACGGCGCTGGTGTGGCCCGAAATGGTAATCCGGTTCGGTAGGCGGTTGATCACACGGGCCACAGCACGAAGCAGGGTTTGAGCCCGCGCATTGGGGCGAGCCGAGCCGTTCTCGAACATCGAACGGCCTTCCTGGTCCACCAGTTGGATACGCAGGCCTTCGGGGGTCTGGTCGATGATCAACTGTTTGGACAGTTCGGCCAGTTCCGGCATCGACTGCATGGCTTGGCGCAAGGATTCGGCGGCGCTGGCAAAGTCGGCGGCCTCGCGGCGGGCAATCTCGGCCCGAAGCGCCGCTTCGCTGGCGGAGGCCAGATCGGACGATTGACCGGCGGCCTCCGGCGATTCCGGCGCAGGCGGAGCCAGTTGCTCGATTACGGTGTTGGAGCCCGCACCCTTGGCACCTTCGTCGTCACCCAAAGAGGTGCCGCCCAGAATACCCCCCGAACCGGAGCTGGACGCAGACACGGACGATGGCGCGAAATATTCGGCAATGCCGCGCTTTTGCTCCGGATCGGTCGTGTTGATCAGCCACATCAGCAGGAAAAAGGCCATCATGGCGGTGACGAAGTCGGCATAGGCCACCTTCCACGCGCCACCGTGGTGACCGCCGCCCTGGACCTTCTTGACCTTTTTGATCAGAATTGGCCGATCGCTCTGCGCCATAGTTCCGCAACCTTAACCTTATTTGTAAGGCTTAATGTCATGGCGGGCGTTAAGAAGCGGTTGCGCTTTATGCAGTTGGACTTGCCGCGTGAAGCCGTGCGGCCTAGTCAGGGAGCGTGACCGGATTGCCTGAAAATACCGCCGAGTTTGACCCGCGTGCCTATCGTCAAGCGCTGGGAGGTTTCGCCACGGGCGTGTGCGTGGTGACCGCGCATACAGTCGACGGTGCCTTGGGCATTACCGTAAACTCGTTCACATCGGTGTCGCTCGACCCGCCGCTGGTGCTGTGGTGCATGGACATCAAGTCCGATCGCCATGATGCCTTCGCAGCGGCGGACCGGTTTGCGGTGCACGTCCTGCCGGTCGAGGATCAGGCCATGTCCGACCGCTTTGCATGGGGCGTGGCGCGGTTGTCCGAGACCGAGTTCGAGACCGGAAACCCCGAACCTCCGCGATTGCGCAATGCCGTGACCCGACTGGATTGCGTCACACACGGCCGGATCGTCATGGGAGACCATCTGGTGATCGTCGGTCGTGTGGTTGGCTTTGAAACGCGTCCCGGCGACGCCTTGACCTATTTCCGGGGCAAATACGGTCAGGCCGTCGATCCGACAGCCTGACAAGTAGGTGAGGGGGCTATTAAGCCCCCATCATGCGCGCTGCGGTCGGCGCGAAATAGCTGATGATGCCGCTGGCACCGGCGCGTTTGAACGCGTGCAGGCTTTCCAGAATAACGCGGTCACCGTCCAGCCAGCCATTGGCAATGGCGGCCTGCAACATCGCGTACTCGCCCGACACCTGATAGGCGAAGGTCGGTACGTGGAAAGTCGAGGTGACGCGCTGGACGATGTCCAGATAGGCCATGCCCGGCTTGACGATGACGGCGTCGGCACCTTCGGAAATGTCCATTGCGACTTCACGCAGGGCTTCTTCCGTGTTCGCAAAGTCCATCTGATAGGTCTTCTTGTCGCCGGTCAGCGACTTCGACGAACCCACAGCATCGCGATACGGCCCGTAGAAGGCCGAGGCGAACTTGGCCGCATAAGCGATGATGATCGTGTCCCAATAGCCGTTGGATTCCAGCGCATTCCGGATCGCCTGAATGCGACCGTCCATCATGTCCGATGGAGCAACAGCGTCCGCGCCGGCGTGGGCGTGGATGAAGGCCTGCTCTTCCAGACGCTCGATGGTCGCGTCGTTCAGAATCTTGTTGCCTTCCATCACGCCGTCGTGGCCGTGGTCGGTGTAACAGTCGAGCGCGACGTCGGTCATGATGCCGACTTCAGGAGCCGCATCCTTCATAGCGCGGATCACTTCCGGGATCAGACCGTCCGGATCGGTTGCGCCGGTGCCGACATTGTCCTTGGGCGTGTGGGCGATGTTGGGGAACAGGGCGATCATCGGGATGCCCAGATCGCGGGCTTCCAGAGCGGCATTAACCGCTTCTTTGCGCGACAGTCGGAACATCCCGGGCATGGAAGGTACGGCGACTTTGTCATCTTCGCCGTCATGTACGACGATCGGCCAGATGAGGTCGGACGGGTTGAGCGTAGTTTCAGCAACCAGACGACGCACCCACGGTGCCGTGCGCAGACGACGCGGACGCGCATAGGGGAAGGCGGCGGGCTGATAGGGAGGAATGCTCATGGGTAGTGTCCTTGGAACTCAGACGCGGTTGCTAACGCAATCGACGTTGTCACGCAAAACACAGCGTGAAACGTCATCTTTCACCTTGAAATCCGGTCTGTTTCCCTAACCTTGGCTGCGAACCGTTATCAGTTGGTCGAACTGGGTCATTTTGTCCTGCCGCTAACGTGGACAAGCGGTTATCAAGAGCGCAAATAAGCTAACGCCTTTATAAAGAAAAGAAACGCAGTCTTGTTCGACTATAAATCCGCCTTTCAAAACTCTGTAGAGCAGGTACGTACCGAGGGCCGCTATCGCGTGTTCGCGGACCTGAAACGCGTGCGTGGAGAATTCCCGAAGGCTGTACGCCGTCGTGAAGATGGCACCGAACAAGACGTCGTCATCTGGTGCTCGAACGACTATCTGGGCATGGGCCAGCATCCGGTTGTTCTGGAGGCTATGCACGAAGCGCTGGACAGTGTTGGTGCCGGTGCCGGTGGCACCCGCAACATCTCGGGTACGACGCGTTCGGCTGTTGATCTGGAAGCTGAACTGGCGAGTTGGCACCAGAAGGAAGCCGCGCTTCTTTTCACCTCGGGTTACGTTGGCAATGAAGCGACGCTTTCGACGCTTCAGAAAGTCCTGCCGGGCCTGATCATTTTCTCTGACGCCCTGAACCATGCTTCGATGATCGAAGGCATTCGTCACGGCGGTGGCCCGCGCCATATCTTCCGTCACAACGATCTGGCGCATCTGGAAGAATTGCTGGCCGCAGCACCTGCCGACGCACCAAAGCTGATTGCGTTTGAGTCCGTCTATTCGATGGACGGCGATATTGCCGACCTGAAGGCGACCATCGCTCTGGCCCGTAAGTACAACGCCATGACTTATCTGGACGAAGTCCATGCGGTTGGCCTGTACGGCGCGACCGGCGCAGGTGTGGCCGAGCGTGACGACGTTCTGGCCGAAATCGACATCATCGAATGCACCATGGGTAAGGCTATCGGCGTCATGGGCGGGTATATTGCGGCCGACGCTGTGATTATCGACGCTGTGCGTTCGTGGGCTTCGGGCTTCATCTTCACGACCTCGCTGCCGCCGGCACTGACCGCTGGTGCGTTGGCGTCGGTTCGCCACCTCAAGACGCACCCTGAACTGCGCGAGCAGCATCAGGAACGCGCTCAGGCGCTGAAAGACCGTTTCGCCGCTGCTGGCCTGCCGGTCATGCCGTCGGAGAGCCACATCGTTCCGGTGCTGGTCGGCAATCCGGTCCACTGCAAGAAGATTTCGGACATGCTGCTGGACGAGTACGGCATCTACGTTCAGCCGATCAACTATCCGACCGTGCCCAAGGGGACCGAGCGTCTGCGCTTTACTCCGTCGCCCAACCATGACGACGACATGATGGACAAGCTGGTCGACGCGATGGACAAGCTGTTCTCGCACTGCAACGTTGCGCGTCAACCGGTCGCTGCGTGAACACGAACACTGGCGAACTCGGCGAAGTGATCGTCGAGTTCGTTCGTAACGGCACATATTTGAAATGCTCCGCAGTTCACGTCGCCACAGGCCGTGAAGTGAGCGCGATGGGCTCGGCCAACGATCCCAGAGGCGTGGAGCGTGTCGCTATCGCAAAGCTGCGGCGTGCGCTGGCTATGACGTCGGGCTGATCTGGCCGACTGGCGGAGCTCAAACGGTACTCGGCACGCGATATAATGGGGTAGGGTGCCAACCTTGCCCTTAGATATTGTGGTTAGAGACGACGCGGCCTAGATAGGAGCACCGTTTTCCCCACAGCCTTCGGGATTCTCACAGTGACCGCCTTCACCCACGACTCCTATTTCACCAAATCTCTGGCCGACGCAGATCCGGAGATTTTCGGCGGCATTCAAAGCGAGCTGGGTCGCCAGCAGGAGCAGATCGAGCTGATCGCTTCTGAAAACATCGTCTCGAAGGCGGTGCTGGACGCTCAGGGTTCGGTCCTGACCAACAAATACGCCGAAGGCTATCCGGGTCGTCGCTACTATGGTGGCTGCGAGTTCGTCGACATCACCGAAGATCTGGCCCGCGAGCGCGCCAAGAAGCTGTTCGGAGCCCAATTCGCGAACGTTCAACCGCACTCGGGCGCACAGGCTAACCAAGCTGTGTTCTTCGCCCTGCTGCAGCCGGGCGACACCTTCCTCGGCATGGATCTGGCTTGTGGTGGTCACCTGACCCACGGCTCGCCCGCCAACCAGTCGGGCAAGTGGTTCCGTCCGGTGACCTATAAGGTCCGTGAAGACGACCACACCATCGACTACGACAACGTTGCCGAAATGGCCGAGCGCGAGAAGCCGAAGCTGATCCTCGCCGGCGCTTCGGCTTATGCGCGCGAGATTGACTTCAAGCGCTTCCGCGAAATCGCTGATAGCGTCGGCGCTTACCTGATGGTCGACATGGCGCACTATGCCGGTCTGATCGCCGGTGGCGTTTATCCTGACCCGCTGCCGCACGCCCACGTCGTCACCACCACGACCCATAAGACCCTGCGCGGTCCGCGCGGCGGTATGATCCTGTCGAACGACGTGGATCTGGGTAAGAAGATCAACTCGGCAGTCTTCCCGGGCCTGCAAGGCGGCCCGCTGGAGCACGTCATCGCCGGTAAGGCTGTGGCCTTCGGTGAAGCACTGAAGCCGGAGTTCAAGCTCTATGCCCAGCAAGTCGTGAAGAACGCCAAGGCTCTGTCGGAAGTCCTGATCGAGCGCGGTCTGGCCATCGTCACCGGCGGCACCGACAGCCACCTGATGCTGGTCGATCTGCGTCCGATGGGCGTGACCGGCAAGGCCACCGAGCATGAGCTCGAAAAGGCTCTGATGACCTGCAACAAGAACGGCGTGCCGTTCGACACGGCTCCGTTCACCGTCACCTCGGGCATCCGTCTGGGCACGCCGGCTGGCACGACCCGTGGCTTCGGCGAGGACGAGTTCCGCCAAATCGGTCACTGGATCGCCGACGTCGTTTCGTCGATGAATGGTGGCGATGAAGCCGATCCGGCTGTGATCGCCTCGGTCGCTGCTCAGGTTCGCGAGCTCACCAATCGCTTCCCGATCTATCGCTAAGGGATTGATTTGAATGAAGTGCCCCTTCTGTGGAAATGGCGACACTCAGGTGAAGGACAGCCGACCGTCGGATGACGGGTCAGCTATCCGTCGCCGTCGCTCGTGCCCGCAATGCGGGGGGCGCTTCACCACTTTCGAGCGCGTTCAACTGCGTGAATTGGTCATTCTGAAACGGAATGGCCGCCGCACCCCGTTTGATAGGGACAAGCTGGAACGCTCGTTGGGCATTGCCTTGCGTAAACGCCCGGTTCAGCCGGATCAGGTCGAACAACTGGTCAGCCGCATCGTGCGCCAGTTGGAAAGCCTCGGTGAAACCGAAATCCAGTCCAGCGTCGTGGGCGACTTCATCATGAAGGCGCTCAAGAGCGTCGATGAAGTAGCCTATGTCCGCTACGCCTCGGTTTACAAAGACTTCCGTCACACCAGCGACTTCGCCAAATTCCTCGGCGAAGAAGGCTTTGACGAGGCCAAGCCGCGCTCCGGTCTGGACTAGTGCGCCCGCGCGTCACCCTTAAACTGGCGACGTCTCTGGACGGCCGTATCGCTATGGCGTCGGGTGAGAGCCAGTGGATCACGGGTGCGGAGTCGCGCCTGCAAGGCCATCGGCTTCGTGCAGCACATGCGGCCATCATGGTCGGTGTTGAAACGGTGCTATGCGACAATCCGCAACTGAATGTCCGGGTACCGGATGAACAGCATCCCGACCCGTTGCGTGTCGTACTGGATAGCCGTCTGCGCACACCCGTCGATGCGCGTGTTCTAACTGGCGCATTGGTGCTTACTACGGCAGAACCCTTGGCGC
The DNA here is from genome assembly GCF_022750635.1 of Brevundimonas pishanensis. Classification (GTDB taxonomy): domain Bacteria; phylum Pseudomonadota; class Alphaproteobacteria; order Caulobacterales; family Caulobacteraceae; genus Brevundimonas; species Brevundimonas pishanensis. The sequence continues at coordinate 277,793 of NZ_JAJKBG010000002.1, forward strand.
TGGGTGATGCCGAGGTGGTTCGCGTAGAGGCAGACGGGCAGGGGCGTCCTGATCCAGCGGCGGTATTGGCCGCTCTAGCCGACAGAAATATTACCAGTGTTCTGATCGAAGGCGGTGGCCGCGTGGCCGCATCCTTTGTAAAGGCAGGGCTGGTCGACGTAATCGAGTGGTTCAGAGCTCCGGTGCTGCTGGGCCACGAGGGACGTCCAGCGGTAGCTGATCTCGGTTTTGACCGACTTTCGGATACGCCAAGGTTCAAGCGTCTTGCGGTTTCGCCTTTGGGTGACGACCTGTGGGAACGCTACGAGAAGGCATGAATTATGTTCACAGGCATTGTCACTGATATCGGGCGCGTCCGCGACGTCCGCCGCACGGAACGCGACTGGCGTTACGAGATCGAAACGGTCTGGGACACCTCGACGATTGATCTTGGCGCTTCGGTTTCGCATTCAGGCTGCTGCCTGACCGTTACCGAAAAGGGCGATGGCTGGTTCGCAGTCGAGGTTTCGGCCGAAACCCTGTCCAAGACCAAGCTGGGCGAGTGGGCTGAAGGTTCGCGCATTAATCTGGAACGTGCGGCGACCCTGGGTTCGGAACTGGGTGGTCACATCGTGTCGGGCCACGTCGACGGTCTGGGCATGGTTGTGTCGATCACGCCGGAGAACGGCTCGCACCGCATTCGTTTTGAGGCTCCGGCTCCGCTGCACCGTTTCATCGCGGCCAAGGGCTCGATCACCGTCGACGGCGTTTCGCTGACCGTGAACGAGGTCGAAGGCCAAGAGTTCGGCGTGAACATCATCCCCCACACCTGGGAAGCGACCACCTTGGGTACGCTAAAGGTAGGGGATAAGGTCAATCTGGAGATTGATATGCTGGCGCGATACCTCGCGCGGTGGCAGGAGACTGCATAATGCAACTGACGTCCGCCATCCCCGACAGCCCGATCAGCCCGATCGAAGACATCATCGACGACGCCCGTAACGGCCGTCCGTACATCCTCGTGGATGCGGAAGACCGCGAGAACGAAGGCGACGTGATCATTCCGGCCCAGTTCGCGACGCCGGACCAGATCAACTTCATGGCCAAGCACGCGCGTGGCCTGATTTGTTTGGCGGTTACGGCTGAACGCGCCAAGCAGCTTCGCCTGCCGCCGATGGCTGCGGAAAACCGCGAGAGCATGGGCACGGCTTTCACGGTCTCTATCGAGGCGAAGGAAGGCGTCACGACCGGTATCTCGGCGGCTGACCGTGCGCGTACTGTTCAAGTAGCTGCCGATCCGACCAAGGGTGCCGACGACATCGTCTCGCCCGGTCACATCTTCCCGCTGGTCGCGCGTGAGGGTGGCGTGCTGGTTCGCACCGGTCACACCGAAGCTGCGGTAGACATTAGCCGTATGGCTGGCCTGATCCCCGCAGGCGTGATCTGCGAGATCATGAACGACGACGGCACCATGGCCCGCATGCCGGACTTGGTCGCCTTTGCACAAAAGCACGGGCTCAAGATCGGTACGATTGCCGACCTGATCGCCTATCGCCGCCGAACCGAACGCTTCGTCGAGCGCACGCTGGATACTCCGTTCGAAAGTATCTATGGCGGTACGTTCCGCATGGTGGTCTATCGCAATACCATCGAAGGCCACGAGCATGTCGCTCTGATCAAGGGCGAGATCAACCCCGACACGGTGACCCGTGTTCGCATGCACCAGATCGACTTTGCAGCCGATCTGCTTGGCCATATCGAGGCGCGTCAGGACTATATCCCGCGCGCACTTAAGGCTATGAGCGAGCACAACGGCCCTGCCGTTGCCGTATTTTTGCGTGATCCGGGCCTTCACAGGCTTTCGGAGCGTCTGGTCGGTGGCGACCAACCTGCGGCAGCTGATAGAGCCCTTAAAAATTACGGCGTGGGCGCGCAGATCTTGCTGGATCTGGGCGTGCGCGACATGACTGTTATGAGTTCCAACCGCCCCAACCCGACGGCGCTCGATGGCTACGGCCTTCGTATTGTCGGCTGGTGCGATATGGACGGAGAAGACCAATCCTGACCGATCCTTATCGCGTCCTCATTGTCGAGGCACGCTTCTACGACGATCTCGCTGATGCGCTGCTGGACGGCGCAACCGATGCTCTGCGTTCGCAAGGCGTCGAATTTGACGTTGTTACCGTACCGGGCGCACTCGAAATCCCGACTGTAATCGCCATGGCTAATGAGGCAGGTAAACTGCCGACCGCACCGCGCTATGACGGCTATGTCGCGCTGGGCACCATCATTCGTGGTGAAACCTACCACTTCGAGATCGTCGCCGACCAATCGGCCGCCGGTATCATGGAGTTGGGCCTCAAGGGCCTGGCCATTGGTAACGGTATTCTGACGACCGAAGACGAAGATCAAGCCTGGCACCGCGCCAAGCGTTCGGAAGCAGATAAGGGCGGCTTTGCAGCCCGTGCCTGCCTGGACCTAATCAACCTGCGTAAACGACTAACCAAAGGACTGGCTTCGTGACGGACGCCCCCAAACCCGCAACCGTTGCCGAAGTCATGGCCCAACTGGCCGAGGCGGATAAGGCAAATGCCGAACCGCAACTGACCAGCCGTCAGCGCCGCGCCCGTACCGTGTCCCGTCTGGCTGCCGTTCAGGCGCTGTACCAGATGGAACTGGTCGGCGAGCCGGTCGAGAAGGTGGTCCGCGAGTTCCGCAACTTCCGCTTCGATGGTGATATCGAGGGTCAAACGCTGGCTGAAGCCGACGAAGACTACTTCGCGGACATCGTACGCGGTGTGGTTGAGGATCAGGCCGCTATCGACACGCTGGTGAAGGCGCATCTGGCGTCGAACTGGCGCATGGAGCGTCTGGACTCGACCGTTCGTGCGCTGCTGCGTTGCGGCACGTGGGAACTGAAGCACAAATCCGAAGTGCCACTGGAAATCGTCATCGACGAGTATGTCGAGCTGGCTAAGGCCTTCTTCGACGATGCAGAGGCCAAGTTCGTGAACGCAGCGCTGGACGCTGTGGCTCGCGATGCCCGCGATTGACGTTGTAGGCGAATTCGAGACGATCCAGCGGCTGTTGAAGCCGCTGGCCCATCCCGAGTGGGCGAGGGGGCTGGCTGACGACGTCGCTGCCCTTCCGTCCCGCTCGGGATTTGACTTGATCCTCACCAAGGACGCCTTGGTCGAAGGGGTCCACTTCCTTCCTGAAGACCCGTTGGACGAAGTGGCGCAAAAGCTGCTTCGCGTGAACCTGTCCGACATCGCGGCCAAGGGTGCGGTGCCATTTGGCTATCTGCTGGCCTGTCATTGGTCGGAACGATGCGGCTGGCCGGAGCGCGAACTGTTTGTCGCAGGGCTGCGACGCGATCAGGCGCTTTTCGACATTCAACTCATAGGCGGCGACACGGTCCGCACCCCCGGTCCGTTGTCATTTTCGGTGACGATGCTGGGCTGGGTGCCCGCAGGCAGGGCTGTGCATCGCGGCGGCGCGCGTCCCGGCGACGCTGTGTTTGTCACGGGAGCGATCGGCGACGGCTGGCTGGGGCTTCAGGCCTGTCAGGGCACGCTCAATCTGGCGCAGGACCGGCTCGAGTATCTACAGCGGGTCTATCGCACGCCCATGCCCCAAACCGACTTTGCCGAGGTGATCCTGAAGTCGGCCAGTGCCAGTGCCGATGTCTCGGATGGGTTGATGGCCGACGCAGGTCGCATCGCCGCGGCCAGTGGCTGCTCCGTTGTTCTCGACCTCGAGGTGACGCCGCGCTCTGCTGCTGCGGACGCGTGGTTTGATGGACGGGTTGATGAGCAGGCGGCGCTGGAACAGTTGGCGTCGGGTGGTGATGACTACCAAATTCTCTTCACCGCATCGGCTTCCACCGAAGAGGCGCTGCGTCGGGAGGCCGAGCGCCGTCATGTGCGCCTGACCCGTATTGGCTCGGTTGTGGCGGGCGAGGGGCTGGTCGTGCGTTATCGCGGTCAGGACATAACGCCCGAAGTGACAGGCTATTCCCACGACTGAGGCAATCAGTTGCTAACGGCTAAGCTGTACGTTCGCGGCATGCTTGTTCGATCTCTCGCCGCCCTTGCTCTGATACTGGCCGCTGCGCCGACCGCGGCGTTGGCCGCTTCACCTGAGGCGGCTGCCCCGCCCGAGGCCGCTTGGGTAACCTTGACCGGCGTCGGTCTGCCGATCATCGCGGACGGGCGGGTGCGAAACCACGTCTTTGTCGAGATGAAGCTTCATTTGAAGCCCGGTTTGGCTCCGGAACAGGCACGCGCCAAGAATACAGCGATCCGCGACGCACTGATCCGCGAGGGACATCGGCGGTCGCTTGGTGAAGCGCGGAACTGGAACCGGCTGGACGAGCGGGCCTTGGCCGCAGCGGTGATGCAAATCGCCAACACCCAGCTTGGACGCGGAAGCGTGCTACGGGTCGAGGTTGTTAGACAGACCCCTCGCATGCGTGTGCGCAATCCGGTCTGAGATTTCGCGCAAAGAAAAGGCCCCGATAAAATCGGAGCCTTGATCTTTTGAGAGTGCCCTAAGCCTTAGTCGCGGCGCTGTTGGCCCGGCACGTCTTCGTCGGTTCGCGGCAGTTGGCCACGGCCCACGTTACCCAGCAGCTGCTCGAGGATGGTCAGCGAGCGTCCACGGGTCGGGGTCTCGCGCTTGATCATCGCGATCTGCAGACCGTCATCCAGATCCACGTTGCGAACCGCCGCAACAACGCCGGTGCCTTCGTTGAAGGTGATCTCGGTGATGTTGCGCTGGGTCACCTTAGGCGTCGAGTAGGTGTAACGCTCGGTCACCTGGGTGACGTAGTACCAGACGTTTTCTGATTCGAACGTCGACGAGGTCGAGGGCGAGCCCAACTTGGACAGCACAGTCTCGCGCGTGTCGGTACCAACGACGATGTCGTCCGGCTTATTATCGATTACCTGAAAGCCCTGAGTCGTGATGCGCGGGGCGCAGGCAGCGGTAAGGACAGTCAAGGAAATGACGGCGAGAAGCGACTTAGTGCGGAGCATCTGCGATGGGCCTCTGCGAAACGAGCTCTTTGACCTAGCGTCCGTAGCGCCTTAGTGCAACGTCGCGGAGTAAAGAGGGTCGTGAAATAATATGTTCAAATCACTATTCAAAGCCAAACCTGTCCATCGTGAGGCGCTAGACCTCTATTCGCTGGCCGTGGAGCAGGCTCGCCAGCCGGCCTTCTATACCGATCTGGGCGTGGCCGACCGCATCGATGCCAGATTCGAGCTTTATACCCTCCATGTCCTGCTGCTTTTCGTCCGCATGCGCCATGACGGTCAGCGCGGGGCGGACCTGGCGCAGGCCATGTTCGATCAATATGTATCGGCCCTCGACAATGTTCTGCGCGAGCTTGGCGTCGGCGATGTTTCGGTAGGTAAGAAGATGCGTAAGCTCGGCGAGGCGCTTTATGGTCGTATGGCCAGCTACGAAAAGGCGCTTACCGATAATGACGTGGCGGGCATGACTGCGTCGATCGCACGTAACGTCTATGAAACGTCCGATGTGGAGCAGGGTGAGGCTTTGGCCCGTTATGCCTTCGCCAGCCACGAAGCCTTGGCCACCCAGACGATTGCCGAGATTGAACGCCAACCCAAATGGGCGCAAATTAGCGAATGAACGAGATTCCTCTCCCTTACAGCGAACCCCTCCGCCTTCATCAGATCGGCGCGGGCCTGACCCGCACCCTTGAGCCGGATGCCGCGCAGCGTACCAAGATTGCCAAGGCGCTGAGTCTGGCGTCGCTGGACAGCTTTACCGCTGACGTGTCCGTAACCCCGACCGTATCGGGCTGGCGCATGACGGGCCGCGTGGTTGCAGAGGCTGTGCAGAGCTGTGGTCTGACGCTGGAGCCTATTCCGGTCAGCATCGATCGGAACTTCGTCGTCAATCTGGTCGAGATAACCGAAGAAGAACCCGACGAGGACGGTGAGATTGATATCGAACTCGACGACGAGTTTCCCGACGAAGTCGAGGATGGCAAGATCGATCTGGGCCAATACGCTGTAGAGCAGCTTTTCCTGTCGCTTGATCCGTTCCCGCGCAAAGACGGTGCCGTGTTCGTGCAGCCGCCCGAGCCGGTAGAAATCTCGCCGTTTGCGGCGTTGAAAGCATTGAAAGACAAGAGCGAAGGTTGACCTAGCGTCGCCTTGGTAGCATCCAATCCTGCGACATTTGTGCGCAATCCCCCAGTATCCACCGCGAAATGCGGTGCCGGAGACCCGACGATTTTGGCATCCTCGACCCTGATTTCTCTAGACGCCATGGGTGGCGATCACGGCCCCTCGGTCGTTGTTGGTGGCGTCAAAGCCTACCGCGCCCGCTATGGCGGCGAGGGCGTCCACTTCCTGTTGCATGGCGACGAAGCCGCAATTCTGGGCGAGATGGCCAAGAACGGTCTGACCGACGCCCACATCACCATTCGCCATACCGACAAGGTGGTGGCCATGGATGAAAAGCCGGCAACGGCCATGCGTCGCGGTAAAGGCTCCAGCCTGTGGAATGCAATCGAGGCCGTTAAAACTGGAGAAGCTGCAGCAGTCGTGTCGGCGGGTAATACCGGCGCGCTGATGGCAATCTCGAAACTGCAGCTGCGTATGCAATCGACGGGCCTGGAACGTCCGGCCATCGTGGCTTCGTGGCCTACGTTGCGCGGCACGACGTCGGTTCTGGATGTGGGTGCCAATATCGGCAGCGACGCCAAGCAACTGGTCGAGTTCGCCATTATGGGCGAGGCGTTCCAATCGGCGGTGCATGGCACCAAGAACCCGACGGTCGGAATTCTTAACGTCGGCTCTGAAGAAATGAAGGGTCACGACGAAGTGCGTGAAGCCCATGCCATGCTTCGTACGGGCCATCTGCCGATCAACTATCACGGCTTCGTCGAAGGTGACGACATTGCCAAGGGTACGGTGGATGTCATCGTGACGGACGGCTTTACCGGCAATATCGCGCTTAAGACCGCTGAGGGGACCGCTCGCTTCATTGGTGCGCTTCTGAAAGACGCGCTGAAGTCGGGTATACAGTCCAAGATCGGTGCCCTGATCGCCATGCCGGCTCTGAAGCAGATGTCGCGCAAGATCGACCCCAGCACCGTCAACGGCGGCCCTTTGCTCGGCCTGAACGGTCTGGTGGTGAAGAGCCACGGCGGCGCATCCGCTGAAGGTTTCGGCAATGCGATCCGTGTGGCTGTTGATCTGGCCCGCAGTGATTATCTAACCAAGGTTGGTGCCAATCTGGCCCGTATGGCCGAGATGGCGGAAAACGTCGCGACGGCCGAAGTGGAGTCTGGTGAGTGAGCTTGATCAGAACGGCCGTCACGGGGGTCGGGTCCTTCCTGCCCGAAACCATCGTCACCAATGAAGAACTGAGCAAGACGGTCGACACGTCCGACGAGTGGATTGTCGAACGCACCGGCATCCGTCAGCGCCACCGTGCCGCTGACGACCAGCCGACCAGCGACCTGGCTGTAGAAGCCGCAAGACGCGCGCTGGCCGATGCGGGCAAGACCGCTGCGGACGTCGATTTGATCATCGTGGCGACGACCACCCCCGACAGCACATTCCCCGCAACGGCTGCACTGGTTCAGAGCAAGCTTTGCGCTCCGGTCGGTATCGCATTTGACGTTCAGGCCGTTTGCTCGGGCTTCGTCTATGCGTTGAGCGTGGCGGACGGCTTCATCTCGCGTGGCAACGCGAAGTGCGCTCTGGTCATTGGAGCCGAGGAAATGACCCGTCTGATGGACTGGTCCGACCGCACAACCTGCGTTCTGTTCGGCGACGGGGCGGGGGCGTTTGTTCTCGAACCTCGTGAAGGGGCTGGAACCAAGGAAGATCAAGGCGTGCTGGGCTTTGCCCTGCGTTGCGACGGCTCGAAGTCGGAGCTTTTGTACGTGGATGGCGGTCCGGCAACCACTGGCACCGTGGGTCATCTGCGCATGATCGGTAATCAGGTGTTCCGCCACGCTGTGGTGAACATTTCCGAAGCGATCGTTGCTGCAACCGAAGCTTCGGGCATCACCATTCCGGAAATCGACTGGTTCGTACCGCACCAAGCGAATCAACGAATCATCCGCGGAGTCGGCGAGCGTCTTGGCCTGGACGAGAATCGCGTCGTCTCCACCGTCGATATGCACGCAAACACGTCTGCTGCGTCAATTCCGCTCGCTATGGATACTGCGATCAAGGATGGCCGCATAAAACGCGGTGATTTGATCGTAATCGAAGCTATGGGCGGCGGTTTGACCTGGGGCGCTTGCGCCTTCCGCCTGTGATTTTGCAAAGAGTGCTTTGATTTTTCGCTGTTTTGGCTTTGTATGATTCCCGGATGATCAACGGGGAGACGCAAGTGACGGCACAGCACACCCTCACCCGAGCAGACTTGTGCGATGCGGTCCACGAAGAAGTGGGCCTCTCGCGCCAGGAATGCTCTGGTCTAGTAGAACGTACGCTCGAGTTAGTGGTTGAATCCCTTGAGCGCGGCGAGACGGTCAAACTGTCCGGCTTCGGCGTGTTTCAAGTCCGGGAAAAGCGGGCCCGCATGGGTCGTAACCCGAAAACTGGCGAACCGGCCGCGATTAATCCGCGCCGTGTCATCAGCTTCCGTGCATCCCAAATCATGAAGTCGAGGGTCCACGACGCCGTAGTCGAGGATTGAGATTGTCCAAGAGTCCCCAAGCTTTCCGTTCCATTTCCGAAGCCGCCGACGAGGTGGGTGTTCCTCAGCACGTGCTGAGATTTTGGGAAGGGAAGCTGGACGTCATCCAGCCCGTTAAGCGGGCTGGGGGACGGCGCTTCTATCGTCCTGAAGATATCCAACTTTTGAAGGATATCCGTCGTCTGCTGCACGACGAAGGCATGACGATCAAAGGGGTAGAGCGTCTATACAAAGAAAAGAAGGCGCGCACGCCGCGTGCGCAGTCCGACGTCGCGTCCGAAGCTGTGGTATCGGCTCGCCCGCTTGACGATGCTGCGCGAAGCCGTCTGGCCCATGTGTTGGTCCAGATCGAAGCGGCGCAGGCTAGCTTAACGTCGGTACTTTCGCGCTAGGCGCAGCTTATTGTTCATAAGCCGTTTTTTGGTTTGCGGTAGGCCGATTGGCCGTCTATACGAAGCCGCATCGGAGCGTGGCGCAGCCTGGTAGCGCACTTGACTGGGGGTCAAGGGGTCGCAGGTTCGAATCCTGTCGCTCCGACCATTTCCTCCCGGGGAACTGGCATAGAAAAGGGCACCTTTGGGTGCCCTTTTTGCTGTCCGGTAACTTCTCTAAAGATGTGCGCGAAATACGAAGTGGGGGTAGATCTGTTCGCTTCGGGCCCCGGTCTGCGCGATCCATTCTTCGACGGCCTGGGTCGCGCCGATACAGCTTGATGCGGTCGCGTCGTCGTAGACCATGTATCCGCCCTTCACGATTTGCGGATAGATGGCGTGCTGGATGTATTTGATCGGGTGGTAGATATCGAGGTCGATATGCGCCAGCCCAAACCGGTGATCCGGATCGAACCGCGCAGGGAAAGTGTCCTCGACCAGCCCTTTCACCGTGATCAGATTGGTTAGCCCGATTGACCGGGCATAGGCGTTGATCTCGGCCTCGTCGGAATTGGAAAAATCTCCGGCGCTGTGGTGATCCAGTTCCTTGTCGGTCGGTGGCATGCCTTCGAATGTGTCGCAGGCAAAAATGCGTGCATCCGGATAGAGACGCGCCAACAGGGTGGCCATGAAGATGGCGCTACCGCCCCGATAGGAGCCGAACTCAATAATGTCCTTGCTCTCTAAACTGTCGAAATAGAGCGCGATTAGCAGGAACAGGTTCATGGTGCGGTGATAGTGCATCACCGAGCGGCGCTGGGCGTTGTGACACGCCTCGATGAACAACGGATGCTGCTCGATCCGTTGGGCAAGATCGCCGTATTCCAATCCGACACCGCGCACTGTGCCGTCATAGATGCTGCGGCCGCCCATGATCTTGTTCGTCAGATCAATCGGCGGAAGCGGTAGATCGCTGTAACCAGCGCGTAGGAGTGCAGACATCGACGTCTCCTGATGGCCCCCCGTCAGAAACCAACTCAAGCTACGCTATTGATGTCATCTATAACTCCACAACCGTGGGTATGTATAGGTGCCTCGAAACGCGCCCTTAGCGCGAAGCCTATGACCTAGTCCCGCTCAGCCCAACGCAGAAGGGGAATGAGAGGCACGCCCCAACCGATACCGGCAACGGTGAAGAAGATCAGATCGACCCACCAGATGTCGGGTAGAAACCCGTTCAGCGTAACCGCACCCCAGACCCAGAAGGTGAGGAAGGCCAGAACGCCGACCGTGGCGATGAAACGTTTCAGGCGCGGGTTCATTAGCGTTGTTTCCGGAACAGGAAATAAAGAACGATGGCGGCAACGGCACCGATGGCGGCACCCATGGGCCATAGCCAGCTATCGATGGTGCTCAAGGCAAAGACGCGCAGTGTCAGGAAGGCACCACCCGCCGCGCCAGTCAGGGCGACCACGATGAAGCCCGGCAGATCTCGTCGTCCGGTTACAATATCGGCCAGCCAGGCCAGTGCGACAGCAACCACAGCCGTTGCGGCCATCTCAATGTACGGCATGAAAAAGGTGCTCCTGAACAAACCGTGACGCTTAGGCTGACGAATGCGACTCGAAATCGCCGCGAGTCAGGGGCATACCCCTCTCACGACCGTAAGACGATAGGCGGTCTCCATATCGGGGCAAAGAGCAGGCGTCGAATGATGCGTTTTGGTGAATCTACGCGCAGCCGCGCTGTGGCTGTCTGGTTGTTCGTTTGTGCTGCCATGGTGTTCGCCATGGTGGTCGTAGGCGGTGTGACGCGGCTGACCGGATCGGGTCTGTCCATCACTGAATGGAAGCCCATCATGGGCACCATTCCGCCGCTGAATCACGAGCAATGGATGTTGGCCTTCGAGAAGTACAAGGCCATTCCGCAGTACCAGTTGGTCAACGCTGGTATGACGCTTCAGGAATTCCAGGGGATATTCTGGTGGGAGTGGCTACACCGCGTCATCGGGCGTCTGATCGGGGCTGTGTTCGCAATTCCGTTCATCGCCTTCCTTGTTATGCGCATGATACCGCGCCGCCTGATCTGGCGCAGTGTCGTCCTGCTGGGTCTGGGCGCGCTTCAAGGCCTGATCGGATGGTGGATGGTCAGTTCGGGCTTGAGCGAGCGCGTCGATGTGGCTCCCGAGCGGTTGGCCGTGCACCTTGGGCTGGCGTTCCTGATTTTCGCCGCGCTGATCTGGACTGCTCTCGAAGCTTGGTCCGGTGAAGAGTTCAACCGCGCGCCGCGTGGCTGGACGATGGGTGCAACGGCATTGCTGGTGCTTGTCTTCGTGCAATGCCTTCTGGGCGCGCTGGTCGCAGGCTCCAAGGCCGGCATGGTCTATACCGACTGGCCTTTGATGAACGGTGCCGTGTTCCCGCCGGTCGAGTGGGGCATGGGTGGGCTGGCCTTCCTGCATGATCAGGGGTTGGTCCAGTTCAACCACCGCCTCGTAGCCTATGGCCTGTTGGCCGCGGTGACGCTTTACGCCGTCAATGCATGGCGCTGGCGTATCGCGGAAGGATCGGGCGTTTCGGCCTATCTGCTGGCGGCGGCTGTGTGGGTGCAGGCCATCCTTGGTATCGCGACACTGATGTACGCGGTGCCGATCACCCTGGGTGTTCTGCACCAGGCGATTGCCGCGCTCGTGCTTGGTATCGCCACTTTGAACCTCTGGTTGGTTCGCCGGTCGCGCCCGCGTATCTTCAGTTCGGGCCCACGAGGCTGATGACCCATTAAAAAAGCGCCGGAGGTTCAGCCTCCGGCGCTTTATTCTTTAATGGGACTCTTTTCGTTCCAGCAGGGCCGAACTGATGGTTCCGCCGAACCAGACGGCACCCACGATGATGAGGATGCCATAGTCGCGTCCGCTGAAAATAAGCGGCACGATCGCCAGCAGGGTAATCATCGCGGGATACAGCGTGGCCCACATGGCCGAGCGCTCGGATTCCAACGTGATGATTTTAGTCGTGGGCAGACCCATGCGACGGCGCATTATGGCGTTGAGCGGCGGGAAGGCGGCCGTCACGATGACCGCAATGATCACATATTTCAGCAGCAGGCCGGGCGCACCGAATATCGCGGCGCTGCCGATCAAAACGCCCAGCGAGCAACCCGTTGTGACGGCTAGCAGGGCATTGGGTTCTAAACGCATCAAGACTTTACCTTAACGTAGGAGCCGGGTGCCGGCTCGAGAGGGGCGAGGGGCCCCTTTTGCGGATCACGCGCGGTGACCATTTTTCCAGAGTGACCCGCCAGCCAATTGGCCCAGTGTGGCCACCAACTGCCTGGGTGAGCTTCGGCGTCGGCTTGCCATTCTTCGACCGTTTCGGGAAGGGCACTGTTGGTCCAGTGCTGATATTTCACAGCGTCGGGGTGGTTGATGACCCCGGCGATGTGACCCGATCCCGCCAACGTAAAGGTGACTGGGCCGCCAAACAGTTTGGCCGACCGGTAGACCGAGCGCATAGGAGCGATGTGATCTTCGCGGCTGGCCTGGAAATAAAGCGGGATTTTTACCTGATCCAGCTTGATAGGCGTCCCCTTCAACGTCAGCTCGCCCTTGGCCAGCGAGTTCTGCCCGTACATCAAGCGCAGATAGGCCAGATGAAGCGCCTTTGGCATCCGCGTCTGATCGGAGTTCCACGCCAGCAGGTCAAAGGCTTGCGGGGATTTGCCCATCAGATAGTTGGATACAAAGAACGACCAGATCAGGTCATTGCTGCGCAATGCATTGAAGGTCTCGGCCATGGTCGTGCTGGGCAATACGCCGCCAGCCTCATCCATTTGGCGCTCAATCTCGGCCAGCCAGTGCTCGTCCGTGAACAGCGTCAGATCGCCTGCTTCGGAAAAGTCGTGCTGTGCCGCGAAGAAGGTCGCGCTGTTGATGCGCGTATCCTTATTGGCAGCGGCATGGGCCAAGGCGGCCCCCAGCAAGGTTCCGCCGATGCAGTAGCCCACGGTGTTGGTGGTCTTTTGACCCGTCTGCTCCAGCACCTTTTCGATTGCGCGATAGATGCCTTTTTCCAGATAGTCGTCAAAGCCCAGCGAGGCCTTGTCCTTGTCCGGATTGACCCACGAGCATATGAATACAGAGAAGCCCTGAGCGGTCAGCCATCGGACCATCGAGTTCGACGGCTGCAGATCCAGAATGTAGAATTTATTGATCCAGGGCGGGAAAATCAGCAGCGGAATGGAGTGCTGCTGCTCGGTTGTAGGCGCGTATTGCAGCAGCTCGAACAGTTCATCGCGCCAAACCACCTGACCCGGAGTGGTGGCGACCGTCTCTCCGACCTTGAAGTTGCTGTCGTCAGTCTGGCGGATAGAGAGCCGTCCGCGCCCGCGCTCCAGATCCGAGGCGAAGTTCTGCATGCCGCGCACCAACGACTCGCCATTGGTTTCCGTCAGGGCCTTGAGGGCCACCGGATTGGAGGCGAGAAAGTTGGCCGGCGACAGGGCATCGGTCAGCAGGCGGGTAAAGAACTGGGCCTGGCGTTTGACCTTGGGATCAATGTCCTCGGCGCTGGCGACAAGGTTATTCATCCAGTCGGATGTGGTAAGATACGACTGCCGCATCATATCGAACAGCGGGTTCTCGGACCACGCAGGGTCGCGGAACCGTTTGTCGGTTGCGGGGGGCGTCTCGTCTTCCTGACCCCATGCCCGACGGGTCGCCGAGGACCAAAGCCCCATGTAACGATTGAACAGGTCTGCCTGGGCCTGGAACAGTTTTTCCGGCTTGGCGGCCAGACTGGTCATCACCGCCCCCATGGCGGGGGTGACATTGAAGGGATCGGCGCTGAGCGCTGCTGGACGATCGGCTTGGGTGAGGGCGGCTTCGGCTACAGCGGACTGGGCCAGCATCGCCGCCTTGGCCAGATTGAGCGACAACTGCTCGATCTGTTGGATGTGGTCCTGCCCCAGTCCTTGGGGCTGGCGTTGGTCGGCGGCTTCTTCCGGCGAGGGGGCTTGGGTTTGGCCCTCTGGCGTGCCCACAGCGGGCTTGGAACTGCGTTTTGGCGCAGCCTTTTTACGCGTGGTCGGTGTTGCAGCTTTAGCCATTACCCGTCCTCCCGGAGGCGCCAAGCAGTCTCGCGCCTTTCTCACAGTCGCATGTTGGCATATGTAGGTAGGTGAAATGAACGCGTATCTTGTGAAATTCTCGCTTCGGTCGATCGCTGTTGTTGCAGTTTGCGGCGCAGTGTCGGCCTGTGCCACGAATCCGCCGACGGATCCGTCCTCGCCACTGGTCGCCGAGATCGAGCAAAAAGTGGCGCAAAAGCGTGATTATCCGCGTTTGGAAGACTTTCCGCTTGCGCCCGTGAATGTGCCGACGCCCGCCTATGTGCGTACTGCCGTAAACCAGCTCGAACAATCGCAGGCGGGTTTAAACCGTCAAATCAGCGCCATCGACTGGACACTCGATGACGACGCCGAGCAGTATGCGGCTTCGTTACGTCAGCGTATCGCCCAAGATCGTGTGGAAATACCGACCCTCAGCACGCCCGCTGAAATCGAAGCGTTCGCTCAATCGCTGCGGCAACGGGCCAAGGCACCGCCACCGGTAGATCGTCCGCTGCGCTAAAGCGGACTGCGACCGACTTTGTCGTCGTCTTATGTTCACCCTAGAATCAGCGTCGCCTTGCGATGCTGATGCCACCTTGCGGGTGGCCACCCGTTCGAGGAAATGAAAGACCGCAATGGCGGATGACCTGACCCCGCAACCGTTTCTCGGTTTCAGCCGATCCATGTCGGGCCGTAACTGGCGTATGCGACCGGCCGATCCGACGGTAACACGCGCCCATATGCAAACTCTGGGGTTGGGGGAGGCTCTGTCGCGGGCGCTGGCCTCGCGCGAGGTCGCGGCGGACGACGGAACGCATTTCCTGAACCCGACCTTGAGGGCTCTGTTTCCGGACCCGTCCAGCTTCATGGACATGGACAAGGCGGCCAATGCCATCCTCGACTCACTCGAGGCCAAGGAGAGCATTCACGTCTTTGCGGACTATGATGTGGATGGTGCATCGAGCGCGGCTTTGCTGGTGCGCTGGTTCCGGTGTGTGGGCGCGGAACTGCCGATCTATGTGCCCGACCGCATGAAAGAAGGCTACGGCCCCAGCGCGCCAGCTTTTGACCGCCTGAAGGCCAGCGGTGCCGATCTGGTTATCACGGTAGACTGTGGCGCGGCGGCGAACGAGGCCGTGGCCCATGCCTCCGCAATCGGACTGAAGGTGGTGGTTATCGATCACCACATGATGCGTGAAGAACCGCCACAATGTCTTGCCGTGGTGAATCCGAACCGGCCCGGTTGCGGCTCGGGGCAGGGCAATCTGGCGGCTGCGGGTGTGGTTTTCGTTCTTCTGGCAGCCTTGAACCGTGAGGGCCGGCGACGGGGGCTGTTTGCTGACAAGCAGGAGCCGGATATCCGTCAATGGCTGGATTTGGCAGCCATGGGGGCCATCTGCGATGTTACGCGGTTGACGGGTTTCAATCGCGCTCTGGCCAGCCTTGGACTGCGCAGTCTGTCGGCCTGGAAGAATATCGGCCTTGCCGCACTGATGCGCGCTGCGGGCGCGGAACTGGGCGAGGCCAAGTCCCAGACCATCGGATTTGTTCTGGGCCCTCGCATCAATGCGGGGGGGCGAATCGGTAAATCCGATCTGGGTGCGAAGCTGCTTTCGACCGACGATCCGCGCGAAGCCGCCATGCTCGCCGAAGAACTGGACATGCTGAACCGCGCGCGTCGTGACGTAGAGGCCGAAGTCACCGATCAGGCTATCCGCATGGTCGAGGCCACCGGTGCCCATCAGGACGAATCAAGCTGCGTCGTGGTGGCAGGCGAGGACTGGCACCCTGGCGTCGTAGGTATCGTCGCAGGACGTCTGCGGGAGAGGTGGCGCAAGCCGGTTGTGGTTATCGGTCTGGATCCGGTCACTGGCATCGGCAAGGGCTCCGGTCGCTCTCAACTCGGTATGAATTTGGGGCGGGCCGTCCAGAAGGCGTGGGAAACCGGCGTACTTATTGCCGGTGGCGGGCATTCGATGGCCGCTGGCCTGACGGTAGAGACTGCAAAGATTGATGCCCTGCGTCAGTTCCTGAATGCCGAACTGTCCGGCGAGCAAGAAGCCGCGATTGCGCTGGACTGGGTCGAGATCGATGCCTTGATCGATGCACGCTCAGCGACGCGCGACCTGTTCGAGAGTTTCGAACAACTGGCTCCTTATGGCCCTGCCAATCCCGAGCCCGTGTTCGGCATGGAGCATATGCAGGTGAGGGAGCCCATGGCGATGAATGGCGGCCACGTCAGGTGTCGACTGGTCGGTCCCGACGGAGCGTCGGTGCGTGCAATCTCGTGGCGCTGTGCCGATTTGCCGTTGGGCAAGACCTTGCTGTCAGGGCAGGGCGGGCTTTGCGTTGCGGGCCGTCTCAAGGCTGACGACTGGAATGGCCGCCGCGGTGTGCAAATGGAAATCGAGGACGTCGCCGATCCCCGTATGGGTGGCTGAGGCGGGCAAGGCTCACCGCTCGCAGGTCTTTGAAAAAAAATACAGAAAATCGATTGGCACCGGTTGCCATCGTCGAGATTGGCCACTATCAAGCCACTCGTTCGCGACGCGGTCCCTTCGTCTATCGGTTAGGACGTCAGGTTTTCAACCTGAAAAGAGGGGTTCGATTCCCCTAGGGACTGCCACGCGGACCTGTTTTCGAGCTTCGGTTCGGGCGCGGATTTCATCACGGTTTCGCTCTTCTGTTGGAAGATCGGCCCAATGGTAAAATACGGGCTTGCATCAAAGTTAGAACGCAGCTAAATGCCCGCTCCTCGCGCTGCGGTCCCTTCGTCTATCGGTTAGGACGTCAGGTTTTCAACCTGAAAAGAGGGGTTCGATTCCCCTAGGGACTGCCACGCGATGTCGCCTCCGAGCTGTTCGGATAAGTGGCATTACAAACAATATTCGCGCTGCGGTCCCTTCGTCTATCGGTTAGGACGTCAGGTTTTCAACCTGAAAAGAGGGGTTCGATTCCCCTAGGGACTGCCACGCGGTTTTCGTTAGAAAACCCTTACAATCGACTGCTTGCAACCGTTTGACTGCTCTGTGCGCTGGTCAATGCGGCCGTTCGTATGCGCAGTTAATGCTCCGCTTTGAAAGAATCATTTTTCACTCTGCGGGACAGTTAATTTGTGTTACGTTTCGTTGTTCGTTCAATAGAAGCTTCTCGCTTAGATTGAATGCCTTGTCTGCTTTGCTTGGGTATGTGGGGATGGAAGAAAACGATTCGGTACGCGTCGAGGGGCGTGTAAAATGGTTCGATCCGGGGAAGGGCTACGGCTTCATCGTGCCTGATGACCCGAGCCTGACCGACATGAAGGATGTCCTGCTTCACGTCAGCAGTCTGCGCGATTTGGGTCGCGAAGATGCAGAGGAAGGGGCCCGTATCAGCATTGATTGCGCCCGCCGCGCCAAGGGCTGGCAGGTTGTGAGCATCGTGGATCTGGCCGAGCCGGTCGCCGAGCCGCGTCCGCAGCGCCCGTTGATTCAGCGCAGCGGTATTTCGGCTACGCCGATTGGCGAAATGGAGCCCGCGGTCGTTAAATGGTTCAACCGAACCAAGGGGTATGGCTTCGTTGTGCGTAACAGCGCCGAGGGCGACATCTTCGTGCATGTCGAAACCTTGCGCCGCAACGGTCTCGAAGACCTCTTGCCCGGCGACGCGGTCGATGTGCGTTTTGCCGAAGGTCCTAAAGGATTGGTGGTAGCCGAAATTCGTCCGGCGCAGTAAGTTTGTGGCCTCAACTGGAGGCGATTCCATGAAGTTCACGCGCCGTACATTGGTATTGGTCGCTGCGGGTCTTGCACTGTCGGCTTGTGCCGGTAGCAAACAGGCCGTCGACGAACGTGGCCGCCCGCTGGAGCCGCTCTCCATCGTCACGAGTTCAGGCGAGCACCAGTTTCTGGTCGAGATCGCCGATGACGACGCGTCGCGCGCTCGGGGCCTGATGTTCCGTCCGCCGCTCGCGGATGATCGCGGGATGCTGTTCCAGTTTCCTACGGCGCGCGAGCAGTCTTTCTGGATGCGCAACACTCCAAGCTCGCTCGACATTATCTATGTGGCTCCTGACGGCAAGATCGTCTCGATTGCCAAACACGCGACGCCTTATTCCGAAACGCCCATCCCGTCGTACGGTGCAGCCAACGGCGTGGTAGAGTTGCGCGCAGGTCGAGCCGACGAAATCGGTGCCAAACCCGGCGATGTCGTAAAACACAACTTCTTCAAACCGTAGAAGTTTTTCTATTGCAGTCCGGTCTCTGACGTGACATTAGAGCGTCTTCCGCGGCTCGGGGTATGGCGCAGTCTGGTAGCGCACCTGTTTTGGGAGCAGGGGGTCCAAGGTTCGAATCCTTGTGCCCCGACCACGGAATAATCTCCCTGCATTTCGAGCCTAGTTCCAGCGCCCGTTAAGGGCATAGCTGAAGCCGACCGGTAGAGCGTCGCGCACCTGGGTCATGTAGGCTCCGATCTCACCAACAGTATTCCGTGGCACAAAGATGATGTCGCCTCGACGTGCACGTGGCGCATTTCCTGCAGGTGCCCGAAGGTCGAGCGTGCGGACCATCGGCTGGCCGTCGGAGCCGCGACGGACCAAAACCGCCTTGCCCGCGCGGGCACCGACGGATGCGCCTCCCGCCAAAAGCAGCGCCTGATAGACCGTTATGGCTTCACCCGGCAGGTCATAGCCGCCCGGCGTCCTGACCTGACCATCTATCCAGACCTTCGACGGGGCAGCACGGCGTAGGGTAATCTCGACGGCGGGTCGGACAAGATGGGGTACCAGTGACTGCGACACGCGCGTCTCCAGCTCGTGGAGGCTGAGATCGGCAGCGGATACATGACCAATCAGGGGCATCGATATTCGGCCGTCAGGCCCGACCGTAACGCTGCGGTTCAACTCGGGCGCGGAGGGCAGGGCGATGTCGAGTTCATCGCCGGGAAACAGTACATAAGGCGGCTCGAAATCACTCCAAGCCGTATCAATCGCGCGGCCTGTGGCGGGGCGTGATGCATTCGCCGCGCAACCGGCAAGGCCGGTTAAAAGGCCGGCCAGAATAAGCCTGCGGTCAATCATGCATGTCCCCCGAGCCGACGATCCCAACTCCCGAACCAATGTTCGAAATTTATGGTTCACGTCTGATTAACGCCCTTTGGGGCATTCATATAGCAGAGGTTCATCTTTCGCAGGCTTGAGCGTATGGCGTCAATCAGCACCGGACATGGCCGCGCCCGCTATGGGTTGGTCGATGTCGTCGCGCTGTTGTGGCGCGAGTTATGGCTGATGGCGCTTGTGTTTATCGTGATCGTCGCGGTGGGCACCGCAGCCATTTTGACTCTCAAGCGATCATATTCGGCCGGTGCGACACTCTTCGTGGGTGTAGGGCAGGAATACGTTTATCAGCCGCGTGTGGGGGCGGGCGATAGCAGCCCGCCGATGGCGTCTGAAGTGGCCCAGTCCGAGGCGGCCATTCTCAACAGCCTCGAAGTCAAGCAACGCGTCGTTCGCGCGATGGGCGTCGAATCGTTCCAGCCTGCAGCCAAGGGGCCGGTAGAGGGAGCCAAGGCTGAGGCCGCGGCTATTCAAGCGGTCGGGCAGGCGCTGACCATCTCGGTATCGCCCGAGAGTCCGGTGATAGGCCTCTCATATAAAAGCACTGATCCACGTCAGGCCGCGCAGGTTCTGAACTCGGTCATCGACCAATACCTGAATTATCGCCGCGAGGTGTTCCGCGACCGCGCGACACCGGCGATCCGTAGCCAGCGCGCCGCGTTCGAACAGGAATTGAGCGCAGCCGACAAGGCATACGAGGACTTCTTGAAGTCCAACGACATCGGCGATTTCGCGACGGCCAAGGCGGCCTTGTCGCAGAGCTATCAAACCCTTTTTGCAGAGCGATTGGCCACACAGGCGCAACTTAATCAGGCTGCGCAACGCCTCGCGACGATAACCGCCCAACAGGGAAGGGTGCCGTCCGATATCGCCTTGCAGAAAGATCTGAACGTCAGCGCACAGGACCAAGTTCTTCAGTTGCGCACTGAACGGGAGGCGCTTCTGTCACGATATCAACCCGATGCTGCGCCGGTTCAGGAGATCGATGCCCGCATTCGCCAGCTTCAGGCCTATGTTCAAACCGGAACCTCGGTTGGACCTAAAGAGATCAGAACTGGCCCGAACCCCGTCTGGGTGGAGTTGGAAGGCACACGTATCTCGACGATGGCCGAACGCGATGCACTGGGGGCGCGCTTGCGGGTCATCGACAACCAACTGGCCGATATCAAGGCTCGCCAATCGCGCCTGACGGATCTCGAATCCCGCAACTCGACGCTGGCTGGTAACCGCGAAGTCCTCAGCCAGTCGATCCGCGAGTTTCAACTGCGTGAAACCCAGAGCCGCGCGGATAGCGAACTGGTTTCTGCTGGTGCGGACAACGTCACCGTCATCGAGCGCGCCCAACCGCCGTTGACGGGTAAAAGCATGAAGTTGCCCCTTATGGCGCTGCTGCTCGCTTTCGCAGCCTTCTCTGCGATCTGCGCCGGCCTTCTCAGGGTGTTCACGCGGGGTAATGTGCTCACCCCGTCTGCCGCCCGGCGTACGTTTGATTTGCCCGTGCTGGCCGTGGCCCCTGCTAAACGCTAAGCCGTGCTAGGATCACCCTGTTATTTTAGGGCGCACCGATTCGCATGGTTGACTTAACGGCTGAGATGGCAGGCCTCTGGACGGCGCTGGGCGCTGCTCCGAGCCATCGCGGCCGCTTGATCATGTTCGTAAGCGCTAAAACAGGCGAAGGGGCATCCACCGTCTCGCGTGAGTTCGCGCGTTTGGCGGCGGTCCGTGCCGAAAAGCCGGTTTGGCTGATCGACGCCGATTTGGGGCGGCAAGAGCAGCAAATCCAGATGATCCAGCATCCGGAACGATTTGGGCGCGCGGGTTCGGCCGTGGCGGCATCACCTGACGGGTCATGCTTCTTTGCCCTTAAGCCGGCCTTTGTCGACGATGCGGGTCGGCGCGTAAGGCCTGCCAGATTGTTGACGGCGAAACCTTTCCTTGGGCGAAGGCTGTACGTATCGCGCTTCCGGCAGGAGGCGCTCAAGGCAGGTCAGAACGCGATTATTCTTCGCCAGGGCGATTATTGGGCCGCGCTGGCCCATCACGCCGATACCGTGATTGTCGATGTTCCGGCGGCGGACCGAAGCGACGCAGCAATGATGCTGGCACCCTTTATGGACGATGTGGTGATGGTGGTCGGCGAGCGCGGAGACGTGGGGCCTTCTCTAGGCCTGAGAACCCAAATCGCCTCTGTCGGCGGGCGCTTGTCCGGGGTGGTGATCAATCGCGCGACCTATCAACCACCCAAAGCCTTACGTCGCCTGATCGCTTGACCCTGCAGGCTGTGCTTTTAACTCGCTTTGGCCGTAAAGTTTGGGCTCAAAGCTACTGAACCAAAACATCTTTCCAAGGCCCTCTGCGCACCTTATTGCAAGGCGCGCACTGGTGTGAGGTGAGGCGAAGCGTGTTGCCAATGCCGAGACGCCATAAACACAAACTTGCGCGGCACCTACCAGACTCCAACCAATCAAGCCTAACCAGTGCCGGTTCTCCGCTGAGGTCTGACTGGGGCCTTGGCCGCGGGCAAATGCGCGAACCAAGAGGTAGCGCATGGTCGCACGGTGCTTCGGCACATGCTCCTCCACTGCGGCGTCCGCACTCCACGCGATCACTGCGCCTTTTGCGATTAGGCGGGCAAAAAGTGTGTCGTCCTCACCGCCTGTCTCGTTGGTTGCGGGGTCAAATGGGACCCCGTCGATAAGACATTTCGCCTTCAGCAAGCTGTTGCCGCATCCGTAAGCACGATCGATGAGCTGCGTTTCCTTCGGACCAGACCGGCTGAAGAAGGCTTCGACCAGTGGGCGGGTCTCCACGGGGGCGCAGGAGGCATAACCGTCGATCGGACCAAAAACGACATCCGCGTCATACATTAAGGCTGTGGACACCAGTGCATTCAGCCACTGTGGGCTGGCCACTTCGTCATCATCGAGGAAGGCGATGAAGTCCGCATCCGCACATTGGGTGACGCCGGCATTCCGCGCATTCGCCACGCCCGGCCTTGGCTCGTGCACGTAGATTACAGAAAACTCTGCCTCGTGCTTCAGACGGTTGGCAACCGATAGGGCCGTGGCTTGTGGGTGGTTGTCGACAATGACCAGTTTTTCAACAGTGCCGGCATTCTCTGAGTTGAATAGAGAACGGACTGCCCGGTCCAACTGCTCGGGACGGCCCATAGTTGGCACAACAACGTAGACCTTGCTCATACCCTCAGCGCCTCGGCATAAAGCGACGCCCGATAGAACCTGAGAGCAAGGGCGCGTAACCCGGCCGGCAGGCGCTCACAAGCCGCCGTGCGATGCGACACGGCCTGAATTGGTTTTTCAAGAGATGCTGCCCTAATGATCCTCGCGATTTTGTACGAAGGGTAGGTTGCCACCAGCGTCGGATGACGCGCCGCGACCTTGGCGAAGTTGGATGCCGATTGACGGTACTTCGCCATCAACTGGGGCACAGTATCCAGACCCAGATGTGTTGCGGGTATGTCGTGGTGCTGAATGGCGTGGTCGGAAGATACACGCATGGCCCATTCCACGTCTTCCCAGCCCCAGCCCGTGAATCGTTCGTCGAAGTGCGCCGTGGTGAAGATGTCTGAGCGGACGAGAAGGTTGGATGTGAAGACGTATTTTTCTGGCTGCTGGCTCCGCCGTACGGCGGGGAGGCAATCGGACTTCGCAGCCATGGCGCGATGAACCTCATAGGCTGGATCGCGCGGGGCTAAATCGACGCTGAAGCCGCCGAATGCAATTTCAGGCGCGGCGTTGTCGATCAAGGCGAGCCAGTCGGCAACAAAGCTCTCGCCATCGGGTCGCATGTCGGCATCGAGAAACAGCAGATATTCGCCGCGCGCCTTGCGGGCCAACAGGTTCCGACCGGACGCACGCCCTGAGTTTTCGGTGAGGGTAATCAGCGATCCTGCAATCGGTATCGACTGGATAAGGCTGACCAACCTTGCGGACAGAATGGGATCATTTGTCCCGTCATCTAGCAAGATCAGTTCCAGCTGGGACGCCTTGTCCGGTCGTTGCTGGGAGAGCGGTTCCAGAAGCGGTGTCGGATCATCGCGCAGAAACGGTATCAGGATGGACAACTTTGGCCGTACGTCGGGCCAAGAGGTATTGGCATGGTGGATCACAGCGCGGCCTCAACGCCGCGGGCCTCGCCCCTGATCCGCGCAAGTAATTGACGGGCATTGCCGGCGTTGGTCGCGTAAACCAGCGCGGCATACACAAGCGCACCGACCGATGCGTCCAACATAACTTCTCCGATGCCACCAAAGCTTGGCAGCATGAGAACAACGGCGGCCATCGCTGCGCTACAGGCGAGGCACAACGTCAGATCACGCATGGGGACCGGCATCAGAAGTGTCCGACGTCCGACAAAAATGGATGCGATCACGCCAACGCCATATCCCGCCACAGAAGCTGCTGCGGCTCCTGACAAGCCAAACCGGGGAATGAGGACAAGATTGCCGCCGATATTGACTACGGCGGGTATCAGCATCGTCACCAGCAGCAATCGGGTACGCTTTGCCAAGGTGAAGGCCTGATTGAAATAATAGTACAGGAAGCCCGAGAGCAGGGCCGATGCGGCGATCCACGGGGTCACCATGGCCGAAGCGCTACGAAGTTGCGGCCCGATAACCACTTCGGCAAGCGGCCTCGCGACCAGTGCGAGTCCCACCGCTGCCGGTATCGTTAGCAGGATGAGGGCGCGTGCCTGATCCGTGGCGGCTTCCTTTAATGCGTCGCGGCTTCCGCGTTCCAGAGCCATGACAAGGGCAGGCGCACCTGCGGTACCAAGCCAGATGAACATGACGTCCAGCGTGCGGCTCGCGAGGCTATAGCTGGCGTGATAGGCCCCAACCGCCGCTTCGCCCATCAGCCATTCCAGCATGAACCGATCTGTCGTCGCCAGTATCAGCCCCATGCCTAGCGAGATGGAGATCGGATACCCGTAGGCAGCAAAGGCTTTGAGCCTGTCAGCATTTAGGACACCGCCCCGCGCACGCTTTAATTCGGCAGGCAGGACCACGGGCAAGAGCAACAGGGGCGCGATCAGCAGTCCGATCAACGGCGCTGACCCTCCAGCACCACTGAGCGCCGCGACGATGCCGATTGCAAAACCTGCAACGACGAAAAACATGTCGAGGTTGGCTGCCCTGCGGACATCGCCGCGAGCGCGCAAGGCGACCTTCACCAGATTCATGCAACAGCGCACCGGCACTCCGATCAGGCCAATGCAGACGGCAATGCGTATTTCGGCACTGGCGGGCAGAAACAGATAGGTGCCGATAACCACCGGTACGAACAGGACGCTGATCAGAAGCGCCGTTTTATATAGCGTGGCGTATAGTGCACCGTGCCCGCCGTCGCGGTCTGCCTCGGCCCAATGGCGCTCCATCGCTGCTTCGATCCAAGAAAAGAGCGAAACGTGGGCGAGCGTCAGAACCGCAAATGATAGTGCATAGATGCCGAACTGTTCCGCAGTTAGCAGGTGGGTGAAGACCCAGATAGTGGCCACCCCGACAACGGCCTGTAGGATGTTTGAGGGTAGGTAACCCAGAATACCGCGAACAAACATCAGCGCACTGCGAGCTTGTCGCCCAGCAGAACGGGCAGGGTGCGGGCCATGATCCAGATATCGAACCAGAAGCTCTGGCGCTCGATATAGTCGATATCCAGTTGCACGCGACGACGGACGTCTGCGGCGGTGTGCATGGGACCGCGCGAGCCATTGATCGCGGCCCAACCGGTCATCCCGGGCTTGATACGGTGGCGATGGGCGTAATCGGCGACAATGTCCGACGACATAACCTGACCGGTCTTCATCGCGATGGCGTGGGGCCGGGGGCCCACGAGGCTCATTTCGCCACGAACGACGTTGAATATCTGCGGAATCTCATCAAGGCTAGTGGTGCGTAGAAAGCGGCCTGCGCGCGTAATGCGGTCGTCATCGCTGGTGACTTGGCTAACTCCGGAGTGGTCAGCGCGGTCCGCCCGCATCGTCCGAAACTTCCACACGACGATTTCCTCGTGATTGAACCCATGACGGACCTGCCGGAAGAGGGCGGGACCCTTGCTATCCAGCCGCACCCAAATGGCGATGGCGATCATGAGTGGGGACAACAAAAGAAGTGCCGCCGCGCCACAGATGATGTCCTGGAGACGCTTGTAAAAGGCGGCTGTATCCCGTGAAGGGGGATGTCGGAGCGTCGCGACAGGCGTTAGAGCCATCTTGTCTAGCGCGTGCGCGATTTCCTCGTCGGAAGGTGCCTCACTCTGGATCAAAGTCACCACCCGATTGGGCATCAGCGTAAGTCTTCGCTCCAGTTGGCGGACGCGCTCGTTGGCCTCGCCGGGGACGGTGAGGGCGATACAGTCCAGATATCCGGTGAGTCGGTGCGACAGCAGCGCCTCTGTTTCGCCAAGCACCGGCACGCCACAAACCCGATCGGGTCTGCGGGCCCGTCGGTCGTCGAAAATGCCGAGAATGTTCACGTCCCGGCGCTTCAGCGCCGCCTGAATCATCCGCTCGGCATGATCGGTCGCACCGACCAAGGCGACATTTGGCGTTAGCGCTCCAGTGAGTCGCCCCTTGCGGATCGCTATCGCCCAAATGAGATGGAGGCAAAAAATAAGGGCCGCAAACCCGCACGCCCACACCAGATAACGGGGAGTGCCATCGGGATCCAAGGCAATCTGTGTGATGCCGCCCGCCAGACTGCCAATGATAATGCAGCCACCGGCGACCAGCGCGTGTTTGATGATCCCACGTGGAGACACAAAGCTGTACGAACTGGAGGCGAGCAAGAACCACATTCCGCCCAGCCACCCCAGAAGGTAGGGAGCGATCTCGAGCACGGTCAGCTGTCCGACAGCTGCGATGCTGCGCGGATAGGCCAACCAGCCCGCTGTCACCAGGAATGAAACGGCGAGGTCCAGACCGCGATAGTAGAAAACGCGTAGTCGATATCCGTTTCGCTTACGTGCGGTGATCCATACATCAGGGCGGAGGGGGCCGCGCATGGCATGGCCATGCTTCGACTCACTGTGAGTCGAATCGCGATCACTTGCGGGCGCGGGTTCACCGCGCGCTGCCATAGCCAAATTCGCTTCCAAACGGACGTCCACCCAACCCCTGTCAGCCCAAAACCCCTCTGACATGACGTCGAAATCTGACTTAGTGGCCTATACCGCAGGTTAACGCGCAAGATTTCTCGAAAACCCCGTTGCATACCCGACAGTTACGGGCTATCCACGCCGCCTGCCGGAGACGTGGCCGAGTGGCTGAAGGCAACGGTTTGCTAAATCGTCGTACCCTGTAAGGGGTACCGAGGGTTCGAATCCCTCCGTCTCCGCCAGTCCCTTCTGTGGACTGGCTTTCCCGCAAAATCAGGGGCTTATCGCAAGTGGGTGTTACATCTGGAGCAGATGAAGGCCCTATGCCGACCTACCTGACCAAGCGTGGTGCTACCTACTATTTCCGGCGTGTTATTCCAGATGATTTGCGGCCGGCTTTCGGCGGCAAGCGCGAACTGACTTTTTCTCTCGGAACGAAGGATCGCGCCGAGGCGTCGAGGCTGTGCCGAGCTGCAGCCGTCCAATCCGATATAGATTTTGAACAGGCTGAAGCTCAGTTAGCTAGACCTCCGGCGACTAGTTTGAAGTCCGCTGAAACCGCTACGATGGATCGGCAAGCTTATGCGGCTACCGCCTTTGCTTCGCTGCAACGACAGCGTGAAGCAGCCTTTGCGGCGGGGAACTTGGCAGCCTTCAATGCGCGGGCGCGCGATAATCTAGAGATGTATCAAACGATACTGGAAGGCGGCGACAATCTTGACCTGACGTTAGTGCAAGTTGAGGGGATGCGGAGAGCATACAAGGCATTACTAGCTGACGATGGCGCGGCCGTGTTTTCGGCAACGGCGGTCACATTGCAAGAGCGAGATCAAGTCTCACCTCCACCTGAGACGCCCATGCTGCCCGAACTCATCAAACTATGGGCGGCCGAACGTAGCCCTGATGCTAGATCTGTCGATATGTGGCGGCGGACGTGTGCCATGTTCTACGCGGTAGTTGGTGAAAAGCCCGTAGGTGCAATCACTAAGGCCGATGTGATTGCGTTCAAGGCGCACTTGATCGGCAAGGGTAATGCACCGGCGACCGTGGACAGCCGTCTCAATCATCTGCGCTCGTTGTTCAGGATCGCCGTTGAACAGGACATAATCCCCCTCGACCCGGCGGCCACTGTGAAGGCCCCCTCAATGAAGGGGGAAGCGTCGCCTCGTCGCTACTATGGCGCCGGTGAACTCAAGGCTGTGTTCGGATCTGCGATCTACACCAAAGGCGAGCGTCCTAACCGTGGGGCAGGGGAGGCCGCCTATTGGCTTCCATTGCTGGCGCTCTACACGGGCGCGCGGCTCAATGAGATTGGTCAACTTCGGCCGAAGGACATTTTGCAGGAAGTCTATCTGGACGCGGACGATAAGGAACTGAGGGCGTGGGTCATCCGCATCACGGAGGATAAGCAAGATGGCTTGAGGGTGAAGAACCCAAGTAGCAACCGGCGTGTCCCGATCCATCAGGCGCTTATCGATCTGGGCTTTCTTCGCTTTGTGGATGCTGCTCGCGACAAGGGGCAGGCTCGCATCTTCCCGGACCTCAAACCCGACCGCTACGGCGTAATTACCGGCAACTGGTCGAAATGGTATGGCCTTCACCTGCGCGAAGTCTGCGGCGTGTCGGATAAGAAGATCACCTTCCACTCATTCCGACATAACTTTAAACGCCATTGGCGTGAGTGTGATCTCAGCAAAGCGGCAAACGACGCGATCACTGGGCACGAGAGTGGTTCGGTAGCTGATAAATACGGTGGAGACTATCCGCTCAGGCCGCTGGTCGAGGGCATGGCCCGCTATCGGGTGCCAGACTTCACCTTGCCTCCTCCCCCTGCATCCCTGAAGTAGCCACGAATGCCGAAATGCGGGGCGCTGAGCGCCTAATAACGTCTGTGGCAGGGATAGATGTGCCCCTGAAAATCAGCCCCTGTGCGCCCCTCAATTCCGCGATTTTGCAAAGGCGGAAAGGAGACAGATGCCGCACCTGCATTTGCCGCTCAAATTCCAGCGTCAGCCAACAGTTCAGACACCAAACATCCCAGCGCGGCAGATATGCCGATTAGGGCCACTAGGCTGACGTTTCGCTTCCCCCGCTCCACCTCTCCCATATGGGTCCGATTGATACCTGCTGCATCAGCCAGCGCCTCTTGGGACATGCTCTGCGCGTTTCGTCGCGAGCGAATTTCATCACCTAGCCGCCCCAACGCGGCCTGATTATCAGTACTGACGGAAACCCTTGGCATACGTCTAGCGACGCCAGATGTTGGATTTACGCACCACCTGATCTATGAACCATTCCAACATATATGGAGGGTTTCATGGGGTATGTCGTAAGCGCTTTGGTTGCAGCCGCAGTGATTTGGTTTTTCACTGCTCTAGCTCGCGAACAGGCTGACCATAATCTTCATCGCAATCTCAGCCGACTACTCGATCAGGCTAAGGCCACTCTAGATGAAGATGATATGCAGAGATTACGCTCTGCATTGATCGAGTTGGAGATCATAGCCGACGCTCAGATTGCAACCAGACAGGTCACTACGAAGCAGGGACGTCGCATGCTCATGAAGGCGAGCATTCAAACGATCCAATCTTTCATGGAAATCGGACGGATGTTCTCAGGCCAAGCATCCACTTAAAGGAATTGGACAGCACGAAGCCTATCAGGCTGATTTTCTAACTGTTTCAAATAGATGCGGCCAATCCATGAGTAGCGCTCTCAGGAAGTAAATGGGACTGTTGTGCGAGAGGGTATCAAAACGATTTTCAAGAGTGGGATCGGGCTGATCCTCTCTCGCATCAGAAATATCTCATCGGTCCTGAGGTCCGGCTGTCACGCTGCGGAACTTGGGTGCTCGCGCATCACGCTACAGCCGCGCAGTATCGCTTCACAGTGGCCGGTGACAGCGCGAAATGACGAGCGGTCTGAGCAATGCTGGCAGCATTCTCCTTGCGCCACACGGCCACCGCAGCCGCGTCCTGAGCAACAGGACGGCCAAGGCTTTCCTTCCCCCTGTGCGTCTTTCCTGTGGCCGCGAGCGTTGCCTTGGCAACCTGCCGCCCGGCCTCAGTGCGCTCCCTGATACGCTGGCGCTCCATGTCAGCCACCTGAGCGAGCACTGCGAGGATCAGTTCGCCGACGCCCCTGCCAATGGGGCCGATGCCATAAACATCCACGGTCACGCCCGCTTCAATGAGGCGGCGCACAGTCGCTTGAACATCCAGCGCGTCCCGGCCTAACCGATCTACTGCGTACACATGCACAACGTCGCCAGAGCGCACCTTGTTAAGCAAGTCCGCAAACCCCGGACGATCAGCAGCGCGTGTCCCACCGCTCACGCCAACATCACTGAACTCTTGGTCGAAGTCCCCACCAAGGGCGAGACGCTGGCTCTCTATGCTCTGGTCCCCGGTACTGACGCGATAGTATGCGATACGGTGCATGTCTGGCTCATAAGTTAGGACGCTCTTTGATCTAGCTCATAACCATAGCTCAATTAGCCGTCAATGTATCTTATGAGCTATAGCGCATAAGCTACAACTTATGATCCGCCCAGCTCTACGCTTGGTGCGTTGGAGTATCAGGGAGGCCACTATCCTCTTGTGGCTGGTAGGACCTAAGGGGGGAGCTAGTCCCTTCTAAATTCAGATGAGCTGCCTCGGATGGCTAAGGCAAATTTCGGTTGAGCGTGGCTTTATTGAATAACAACGGTTAATGAATGGACATGCAGAATGAGCCACTCATCTTTGTCAGCTACGCAAGCCCCGACCGTGAGCGTGTTATGCCGTTCTACTCGGCGCTAAAACAGCGCGGGCTAAATGCGTGGATCGACAAAGAACGCCTCCTCGGCGGTCAGAATTGGGATTTCGAGATAAGAAAGGCATTAAACAGTGCCTCTCTAATTGTAATGTTTATATCCCACAACTCTATTACTAGGCGCGGTTACGTCCAGAGAGAGATTAAGCTTGCCCTTCACAAGCTAGAAGAGAAGCTCGTAGACGACATCTATATTATCCCCGTAATGCTTGATGTTGATGCAAGGCGTCCGGATCAACTGGAAGGACTTCAATTCTTAGATGCCTCCGATCCTGACTTCGTCAATCATCTATGTGAAGCGATTAGTCATCAGGCCATTGAAGCCGAAACTGCGACCGCCGCATGGACACATGAGCACGATCTTTCGTGGACCAAGGTAGCGATTAAAGAAGAATGGAGCGGCTTGCCGGGATATCAGTTCTCCAGCGAAGTCGTCCATCTAGTATCCGGAAAATATCAAAATTTATCAGACTGTGCCGATATAATTAAAGGCTGGATAAAGTCTTCCCTTTTAGAGCAAAGGTTAAGTATACTAGATCAGAGCTCTGAGTTTTATAACTTCGGGATGACAAGAGAACTTCGATCGCATATATGGGACGCGTTCGCCTCAGATCCTGTATTTGCAGGTAGATGCGTTTCCATCAAATATAGCGTTAGCTGGTATAACGCAGGTGCGGCGCATTCGATTTTTGGCTTTCATACGTTCAACTTTTTACTGGACCCGTGCTGCGAGTTAGGCAGGCTCGAAAGATGGTTTTCAGAAGAGGAAACTGTGCTGAGCATCATCCAAGCGACGGTTAAAGAAGAGCTATTGAAGCTAAGATGGGATGATGACGAAGAAGACACCCCCCTCCTCATGGAAGACGATATTGTTAACGGCACTTCTAGCTGGTCAGATTTCAGTAATTATTCGTTAGGCGAAGAGGCAATCGAGTTCTTTTTTGGTGCCTATCAAGTAGGCCCTTATGCTGTAGGTCCGCAATCTGCTCAGGTGCCTTACTCTAAAGTTGCAAAGTATATGAACGACACGCTGCGTTCGGCTTTGAATATTACTTATACCGACGGGCCTGAACCCCCGTGGCTTTCAGAAGAACCAAGCGCAGATGATGCGACCTCTAATGATCAAGGCTGATGAAGCGATTTCCACATGATTGGATTGAGCGGTGAGGCGATCCCCCCGCCTCTGCGGAACGCCTAGAAACCTTCACCCCTCCAGTTGCTACACTACGGCTCACGCAGTCGAAACGCTCTAAGTCATCGATTTTAAGAGACGTGAAGACAGTCCCTCTCGGTCCGCCAGCGTGCCGCCTTTTACCTATTGAGCAGTTGATACAAATTGCTACATTAGTGCGTAACAACAGCTACATTCCGCTTTCGTTAGGTTACTGATTTTGCTGGATAAATATTGATGGCGGGGTAATCCCTCCGTCTCCGCCAGATCTCTTTGCCGAGATCCGGCACCTTCCCTCAAAAGCTAACTTTACAGCCCTGATGATTTGGGGCGTTGACGCGCGACTGCAGCCAGTTTGCGCACGACAACAGCTCTACGCCCGCTGCTAAGCTGGATGGTATTTGCGCCGGAACATGGTTGACGGCCAGTTCACGCAAAAAATATTCGCATACCGACGTTTTTACTCTTGCTGATTTCGCAGATGCGTTCAAAACTTCGCACATGCGTAAACATAGAGGGGGATACTCGAGTGACGCACAAAAAGAGCATGATGCCAGGGCTTGTTGCCCTTGGCTGCTTTGCCGGCGGTCTCCTCGCTGCCGGAGCGGCATGTGCCGCGGCTACCCCTGAGGTAGCCACAACCATCGCAAACGTCGCTGCAACAGCGTCGGAGCCAGCCGCTCCGGCGCTGTTTTCACATCAGGTTCCGTTGGAGCTTGATGCCGCCGCGACGTCTTGGCTCGGAACGTCAACGGCACTGGTGCTGCTGATGACCTTGCCGGGTCTGGCCCTGTTCTACGGCGGTATGGTGCGCCGCAAGAACGTGGTGGCCACCATCACCCAGTCGGTGGCTGCCTTCGCGGTAGTCACGCTGGTATGGATGGTCGCTGGCTATACCATTGCCTTCGGCGTGAACCCCGATGAGGGGCTGAACCGCTTTGTCGGCAGCTTTGACGCGCTGTTCCTGAAGGGCATCACCAAGGATACGGCCTACGCCGCTCTTCCGGGCATTCCGGAGTATCTTTGGCTATCGTTCCAGCTGACCTTCGCGATCATCACGCCGGCGCTCATCACCGGGGCCTTTGCAGAGCGGATCAAATACTCTGGTCTGCTGCTGTTCATCGCCCTGTGGTCCTTGATCGTTTATGCCCCGATTGCCCACTGGGTGTGGGGCGGGGGCTTCCTCGGTGCGGGTGGCGTGCTGGACTTCGCCGGTGGCGCAGTTGTTCACGTGAACTCGGGCGTTGCGGGCCTTGTGTGCGCGATCTTCCTGGGTGCCCGTAAGGGTTACGGCGTCGAGCCGATTACAGCGCACAACCCTGTGCTGACGATGATCGGTGCTTCGCTGCTGCTGGTAGGCTGGATCGGCTTTAACGCCGGTTCTGCCGGCGCAGCAGATGGTCTGATGGCTGTCGCGCTCATCAACACCCTCATCGCAGCTGCGGCTGGCTCGTTGAGCTGGAAGTTCATCGAACGTATCGAAAAGCGCAAATGGTCGCTGATCGGCGTTCTATCCGGCATCGTTGCCGGTCTGGTGGGTATTACGCCAGCCGCTGGCTTCGTCGATCCTATGGGCGCACTCATCATCGGTCTGGTCTCCGGTCCGGTCTGTTACGTCTCGTCGGTCTGGCTCAAGAAGCTGCTCAAATACGATGACAGCCTCGATGCGTTCGGTCTGCACGGCGCGGGCGGTCTGGTCGGCGCACTGCTGACGGGCCTTCTGGCAACCACTGCGGTCAACGACCTGTCAGAAGGTGCAAACGTTCTGGCCCAGTTCATGGGTCTGGTCTGGACGATCGTCTGGAGCGCCATCGGTACGCTCGTCGTGCTGGTGATCTGCAAGTACACCACCGGTCTTCGCGTGAACGAGACCGTGGAAGACGAAGGCCTCGATACTCACCTGCATGGTGAGGCTCTAGAGCCTTCTGCCTAAGCGGCTTCATAGCCGTGGGGCTTTGATGCCCCGCTGATACCCAAAGTCGTGCCGGGCGGCGTGTCCTCCCACCGTCGTCCGGCCCGCAAGCCACCCTGAGTACTGTGATCGTTTTACCTCCGATGGCGGCTTCGCTGTCGGGACTGTTCGCGTGCGTAAAGTTCAATGACTTCCAGGGGATACACTAATGAAAAATGCAATCCTTGGCCTTGCAGCGCTGGGCCTGATGACTGTTCCGACGCTTGCTGTCGCGCAAGAGGCGGTGCCGGAATGGTCCTTTAACGCGGGCGTGGTGAGCGACTACATGTATCGCGGCTTCAGTCAGTCCGATAACGGCGTGGCTTTGCAGGGTGGTGTCGATTTCACCTACGGCCAGTTCTATGC
Source organism: Brevundimonas pishanensis (assembly GCF_022750635.1). Lineage (GTDB taxonomy): Bacteria > Pseudomonadota > Alphaproteobacteria > Caulobacterales > Caulobacteraceae > Brevundimonas > Brevundimonas pishanensis. Next base: position 311,454 of record NZ_JAJKBG010000002.1, read on the forward strand.
AGGCACCTGGGCATCCAGTGTGAACTTCGGTGACGGAACCGATGCCGAGTGGGATTTCTACGCTGGTCTGACAGGCGTGGTGGGTGGCTTGGACTATGACGTAGGGGCCACCTATTTCACCTATGTCGATGCACCTGATGGCAGCGACTACAACATGATCGAGTTCAAGGCAGGCCTGTCCAAGACCATCGAACAGGTCACGTTCGGAGGCACTGTCTATTACTCCCCCGACTTCTTCGGTGCGGACGAGCACGCCACCTATATCGAAGCCTCCGTGGGCTATGAACTGAACGACAAATGGTCGCTCTCCGGGGGCATCGGCCGCCAGTATCTAGATGTCGGTACGGACTACAATTCGTGGAACGCGGGCGTGATTTATAACGTGAATGCCAATGTCGCGTTGGACGTCCGCTTCTGGGATTCCGGGGTTCGATCCGAACTCAGCGACGCGCGTGTCACTGTCGGACTGGGGTTGTCTTTCTGACCGTTGCTTTGCTTTCACTGATGAAAATAAGTGATGAAAGTGAAAAAGCCTTACGCTAGGTGATCTTGGCACGGGGGCCTGCAACCGCTAGCTCTTGGGTATCAAACGTCTAAGGGATGACGCTCATGGCCGATCTGGCTCAAATCACCGCAAAAATCCAAGAAGCCATCAACACCAACGGCGGCTTCGGCAAGACCATCAAGCTGGACCTCGGCGAAGCTGGCAAGATCTTCATCGACGGGATCAACAACACCGTCACCAACGATGACAACGCAGCCGATGCGACCGTCTCGCTGAAGATGGAAGACTTCCTGGCTCTGGCCGAAGGCCGCCTCGACCCGATGATGGCCTTCATGCAAGGCAAGCTGAAGGTTACTGGCGACATGATGCTCGCACAAAAGCTGGCTCCGCTGCTCAAGGGTCGTTGATCCTGAAGCGGTTAAGCTGAAAAGTAGGGCGCGGTTCTTTTAGGGCCGCGCCTTTTTCATGGCTCTAAATCGCCAGTCAGAGCGATGCGCCAAACGATGCCCAGGGGAGGGTTAATGCTATGGATTTCCGCTTTTCCGATCGATCGCTGGTTTGGCAGGACAAGCTTTCGCGCTTCATGCAGGACCACGTCATTCCGCAGGAGGACGCCTATATCGCTTCGGTTCGCGCCAATCCGCGCGTGTTCTCTCCGGTGATGGTCGAGCTAAAGGCCAAGGCTCGCGAGGCAGGCCTATGGAATATGTTCCTGCCGGGCGATCATGGGGCTGGTCTGAGCAATCAGGACTACGCACCGCTGGCCGAGATGATGGGGCGTCACCTGTGGTCGGCCGAGGTCTTCAACTGTAACGCGCCTGATACCGGCAATATGGAGGTGCTCCACCTCTATGGAAACCAGCGGCAGCAGGAACAGTGGCTGACACCTTTAATGGAGGGCGAAATCCGTTCGGCCTTCCTGATGACCGAGCCGGCCGTCGCGTCTTCCGACGCCACCAATATCGAGACGCGTATCGAGCGAGACGGCGATGAATACGTCATCAACGGGCGCAAGTGGTGGTCGACCAATATGGCCCACCCGAATCTGGCCTTCACGATTGTCATGGGCAAGACCGATCCCGATGCCCCCGTCCACCAGCAGCAGAGCCAAATCCTTGTGCCCGTCGATACGCCCGGTTTCCGTATCGAGCGCATGCTTTCGGTATTCGGCTATGACGAGCTTCCTATTGGTCACGCCGAGGTGGTGCTGGAGAATGTTCGCGTTCCGGCGGCGAACCTGATTGCGGGTGAGGGCAGAGGGTTCGAGATTGCACAAGGGCGCCTTGGACCAGGCCGCATCCACCACTGCATGCGCGTGATCGGTGCTGCCGAGCGTGCGCTCGAGCTGATGGTGGATCGCCTGTTGAGCCGCGTAGCATTCCGTAAGGCGTTGGCCGAACACTCCGTCTGGGAGCAGCGTGTCGCCGAGGCCCGCACCCAGATTGAAATGTGCCGTCTGCTTGTGCTGAAGGCCGCGTGGATGATGGACGATGTGGGTGCCAAGGGGGCCCGCTCCGAAATCGCCCAGATCAAGGTCGCTGCTCCGAAAATGGCGCTCAAGGTAATCGATGACGCTATTCAGGCTTATGGCGGTGCCGGTGTGTCTGCTGACACTCCGCTGGCAGAACTGTACGCTACGGTTCGCACCCTGCGGATCGCGGACGGACCTGACGAGGTTCACAACCGCACGATTGCCCGGCTGGAATACGCGGCAAGAGCGGTTCAAGCCGCGCGCTGAGGTCTAAGGGGGCGGGGGAACATCCTTCGCCCGCCTCGCGTTGCCTATGTAACGGTACACTCGATGTGCCGATTTACAGAGGGAAACGATGCGACCCGCCCCACGCCCCCTTCCGCTCGTCAGCACGGCCCTGCTTTCAAAATATCAAAGGGTTAGAGAACAGACCTTACGTTTGGTCTCAGGTTTTGCGCCGGAAGACCTTGTGGTTCAGTCCATGCCTAATGCCAGTCCGGCAAAGTGGCATCTTGGACATACCAGCTGGTTCTTTGAGGCCATGATACTGGCGCGTGATCCTCGCTATGTTCCGGTAAATCCCCAGCTCCAACTCATATTCAACTCCTATTATGAAGCCTTGGGGAAGCGTGTCGCTCGTGCGGAGCGAGGCCTAATGACGCGCCCGTCGCTTTGCGAAGTCCAGGCTTATCGGGCCGAGATTGACCGGCGAATGTATGACCGGCTGAATGATCCGCTTTCAGAAGCCGAAGAGTATCTGTTCAATCTTGGCCTCAATCACGAGCAGCAGCACCAAGAGCTTCTTGTTCAGGATCTACTGCATCTCTTTTCACGCAATCCCTTACGTCCCGCAGCGTGGCGCGAAGAGCCGCGCACGGCACCTTTGGCTTTGCCTAGAGGGGGTGTCATCGAGATCTCCGAAGGCTTGGTGTCCGTCGGCCATGACAAGGTCGATGGCTTTTCCTTCGACAACGAAATACCGGTTCATCGGCAGTGGTTAAATGCCTACGCCTTGTCGGCCGATCTGGTTTCCAACGGCCAGTGGGCGCGCTTCATTGAAGACGGCGGCTATGAGCGTGCGGAACTTTGGCTGTCTGACGGCTGGGCGCTAGTGCAAACGGAGGGACTGAGAGCGCCCGCATATTGGCGCAGCAGTGGCTCGGGCTGGAAGCAGTTTACCGTCACGGGCGAGGCCGATCTCGACGAAGACGCGCCCGTCCGACACATCAATTATTACGAGGCCGATGCCTTCGCGCGGTGGGCCGGCGGTCGCTTGCCGACCGAGGCCGAATGGGAGCACGCCGCTGCTACACGCGGAGCGGAGTTCTCAAATCTGGATACGGAGGTGTGGCAGTGGACCCAGTCGTCCTACGGCCCGTATCCCGGCTTCCAGCCGACCGAAGGGACTGCCGCCGAGTATAACGGCAAGTTCATGGCCAACCAGATGATCCTGCGCGGCGGAAGCTTCGCGACGCCACGCGATCACCTGCGAACCACCTATCGCAACTTCTATTATCCGCACCAGCGCTGGGCCTTTACCGGTCTGCGACTGGCCTTTGATCGCGCCCAGAATCCGGAGGTGGCATGCAAGCCTTTCGTCGTGAACTAACCGAAGGGCTGGCCGCATCGCCAAAATCGATATCTCCCAAATGGCTGTACGATGCCAAAGGCTCGGAGCTGTTCGAGGACATCACTCGACTGCCCGAATATTATCCGACCCGGCAGGAGAGGGCGTTGTTGCGCCGAGTGGCACCAACGTGGGCTAAGGGTGTCGGCCCCGACGCGACACTGGTCGAACTGGGCTCCGGTGCCAGCGAAAAGACCCGTATCGTGCTGGACGCTTTGCCTGCACTGGCGGCCTATATTCCTTTGGACATCAGCCAGTCGGCGCTTGAAGAGGCCGCCGCGTCTATCCGTGCAGACTATCCCAAGCTGGATGTCCGACCTGTGCTGGGTGACTTCAGCGCATTGCCATCACTACCGGACGATTTGCCGAGCGGCAGGCGCGTAGGGTTTTTCCCCGGTTCGACCTTGGGAAATCTCGAGCGGGACGAGGCCGTCAGGCTGCTCGCATCTTCGCGTCGCATGCTGGGTGAGGATGCGCTGTTTATCCTCGGGGTGGATCTCATCAAGGATCGCGAAACGCTGGAGGCAGCCTATGACGACGCGCAAGGCGTGACGGCGAGGTTCAATCTCAACCTGCTTGAGCGCGCCAACCGAGAGTTAGGCACCGACTTCGACCTTACGGCATTCCGTCACCGCGCGGTGTGGAACGAGGCGTGCTCGCGTATCGAAATGCATCTGGAAGCCGTGAGGGATACCCAAGTCACGCTGGACGGTATGACCTACGATTTTGCCGGGGGCGAAACGCTGCACACTGAAAGCTCGCGCAAGTTCAGTCGTGACCAGATCGAACAACTGGCATCGGCTTCGGGGTGGAGCGTGCGAGACTGGGCCCAATCCGACGCACCGTCGGTCGCATTGGCTGTGCTGGCCCCGGCGTAAAGACAAAGGGCGGTGCATCGCTGCACCGCCCTTGGATTACTCAGGTTGCCACAGTCTTAGTTGGCACGCGGAGTAGCCGATTGATCCTTGAGATCAGCCTTGTTGCGCGAACCGTGAGAAGCTTCGCCTCCTTTTCGACCGGCTTGTGCGGCCAGAGAACGATCTTGGGAAAAGCTGCGCTTCTCCGAAGGAACGCTTGCACCACCCTTGCGGGCGATTTCACGCTGACGCGCTGGGTCCATCGACGCGAACCCACGTTTGGAAATACCCGAAGGCTTAGCCGGTACTTGGTCGGCCATATGCGAACTCCTTTCGAACTGTAGCACTCACAGAAAGAAGGAGCCGAGCGTAGCTAAGGTTCCGCGACCTTTGTCGCATTTTACAACCTTTGCGGGACCAACATGTTAAGCATCGGAAATAACGAGCATTAATTGCTGTTAATCAAGCAAATCCGGACGTGTTATTTGACAATTCATCGCTGTTCAAAGCGGCGTCGCCCACGAAGGGATTTGTGCGCCGCTCCTGCCCGAAGGTCGAGTGGGGGCCGTGGCCGGGGATAAAGGTCACATCGTCCCCTAGCGGCCAGAGTTTCTGGACGATCGACTGCACCAGATCCTGATGGGAGCTTTGGGGGAAATCGGTACGGCCCACCGATCCCTGGAAAAGAACATCCCCGACCTGGGCGAATCGCGCCTCGCGGTTGAAGAAGATCACGTGGCCGGGCGTGTGACCGGGGCAGTGATAGACTTCCCAGCGGGTTTCACCCAATTCCACGGCATCACCGTCAGCAAGCCAGCTGGTCGGAGTGAAGCTGCGGGCGTCCGGCAGCCCCCAGCGCTGGCCCTGTTCTGGAATCATATCGATCCAGAATTTGTCGGCTGTGTGCGGTCCGACGATTTCGACGCCCGACAGATCTTGCAGGTCCTGTGCGCCACCGGCGTGGTCCAGATGTCCGTGTGTGATCCAGATCGCTTCCAGCGTCAGTCCGCGGCGCTTGATCTCGGCATAGAGCGCGTCTGCGGATGCGCCGGGATCGATGACTGCAGCCTTCAGGGTTTTGGTGCACCACACGATGGTGCAGTTCTGCTGAAGCGGAGTGACGGGGCTGACGAGAACGCCAATAGGTGCGACTTGCTGGTTCATAAACACTGAAATAGCGCTGCTAGAACATCAAAGAAACCCGCTGCGCGTTGACGTAAGGGTCTTGGATCGACATAAGAGCGGGCTTCGAGGGTACCGCTCCTGTGGGGCGGTCCTTTTGCTTTATTCCACTCGCGCGCCTTTTGGGCGTCGCCCCAGAGCGTCAGATATCCGACCATGCAAGTCGTCGAAAAGTCGAACGAAGGCCTCAGCCGCGTGATCGCGGTGACCATTCCGGTAGCAGAGCTGAACGAAAAGCTTGAAGCCCGTATCAAGGAAGTCGCCCCGCAAATGAAGCTGAAAGGCTTCCGCCCGGGCAAGGTGCCGGCCTCCTATGTGAAGAAGACCTTCGGTCGTGACTTCATGGGCGAAATCATCAACGCCTCGCTGAACGAAACCAGCCAAGGCGCTCTGGACGAACTGAAGGTCCGTCCGGCTGCTCCGGCAGAGATGAAGCTGATCTCGGACATGGACAAGGTCGTCGCAGGCGAAGAAGACCTGTCGTACGAAATGTCGCTGGAAATCATGCCGGAGTTCACCCCGGTTGATCCGAAGACCCTCGAGCTGTCGCGCCCGACCTATGAAGCGTCGGACGAAGACCTCGAAGAAGCTCTCAAGGAACTGGCCTCGCAAGCCAAGTCCTACGAGGACAAGAAGGGCAAGACCGTCAAGGCCGCTGATGGCGACCAACTGACCATCGACTTCGTCGGCAAGATCGATGGCGTCGAGTTCGACGGTGGCGCTGCTACCGACGCTGATCTGGTCATCGGTTCGGGCCGCTTCATCCCGGGCTTCGAAGAGCAGCTCAAGGGTGCCAAGGTCGGCGAAGAGAAGACCATCGAGGTCACCTTCCCGGAAGAATATCAAGCCGCTCACCTGGCTGGTAAGGCCGCAACCTTCGACGTCACCGTCAAGGCTATCAAGGCTGAAACCGAAACCGCCATCGACGACGAGTTCGCCAAGCGCATCGGTCTGGAGTCGCTGGACAAGCTGAAAGAGCTGCTGAAGGCCAACTTGAACCAGCAATACGCTGGCGCAGCCCGCTTCAAGCTGAAGCGCGCTCTGCTGGACGTTCTGGACGCCGGTCACGACTTCCCGCTGCCGCCGAAGATGGTGGAAGCCGAGTTCGAAGGCATCTGGGCTCAGGTGTCGGCCGACAAGGAAGCTGGCAACCTGACCGAAGACGACGCCAAGAAGTCGGAAGACGACCTGAAGGCCGAGTACAAGAAGATCGCCGAGCGCCGCGTGCGTCTGGGCCTCGTGCTCGCTGAAATCGGTCGCCTGAACAACGTCGGCGTGACCGATCAGGAACTGTCGAACGCCATCATGGCCGAAGCCCGCAACTACCCGGGCCAAGAGCGCATGGTTCTGGACTTCTACCGTCAGAACCCGAACGCAGCTGCCCAGCTGCGCGCTCCGATCTATGAAGAGAAGGTCGTCGACCTGATCGTCTCGGTCGCCAAGGTGAAGGACGAAGCCATCACCAAGGAAGAGCTGCTGAAAGACGAAGAAGAAGCCTAATCGGCGGTCCTTCTGATCAGAAGTTTAAAGGGCGGTGCGAAAGCGCCGCCCTTTTTCGTTGCTGAACTATTTTTTGCCGCAATCCATGCATCGATTTAACTAATGGCGCGTACCTAGCAATGTTACGTAAGGACGACCCTTAGGAGTAACGAATGTTTTTTGCCGCCTTGGCTCTCGCGGGAGCACTCACCGCCCAACCGCCGCAGCAGGCTCCGTCGTCGCCGACGCAGGTGGATGACATCGTCGTGGCGGGACGTCCGGTCGGCGAGCAAATCCGTAGCTTCCTTGACGACGTAGCTCTGCCGGACCCGAACCTGCGGGTCGCACGCTTCCATAATAATGTCTGTGTCGGTGCCGTGAATATGCGCGGTGAGATGGCTCAATATGTCGTGGACCGCATTTCGGACGTGGGCGACGCCATTGGTCTCGAGGTTGGCGGTCCGGGCTGCAAACCCAATGTGCTCGTGATTGCGGCGGACGATGGGGCTGCCTTTGCCAAGGGGTTGGTAGACTCGCGTCGCCGCGCCTTCGTACCGGGCGGTTCTGGAATGGTGCGCACCTACGCAGCGCTGGACCGGTTCCAGAACACTGATGCGGGCATCCGCTGGTGGCATGTCTCAATGCCGGTCGACGCGCGTTCCGGGGCAATCGCGACCCGTTTGCCGGGCGAAGATCCTCCCTTTGTGACCGGCGCGGGTTCGCGCTTGCGCTCGGAGATCCGCAACGACATCAACCGCGTCATCATTATTCTCGACTTCAACAAGCTGCAGGGCCTGAACTCCCGCCAGATCGCAGACTTTGCAGCTATGGTTGCGTTTTCGCAGGTGGACCTGGACTCCGACTTCTCCGGATATGATTCCATTCTGTCCCTTATGTCGGATCGCGAATATGAGGGAATGAGCGAGTGGGACATGGCTTATCTCAAGGCTCTGTACAGTGCCGAGCTTACCGGCGTGTCCAAGACCCAACAGCGTGGCGAGATCGCCGCCCTGATGGAACGTGCCCAGGTCGGCCCGCGCGCCCGTCGCAAGGCGGTCGATGCGGCGGTTGATCCGTCTTAATCGCTTAATCCGCTCATGTGGCCTTGCATCGCCCATAGCGGGTGATGATATCGTGAGAACTAAGGTGGGCGGCTGTGAGTCGCCCCGAGATTCTCGAAAAGGCCCACATGCGCGATCCGATCGACTACATCTCCAACAATCTCGTTCCTATGGTGGTGGAGCAATCCAGCCGTGGTGAACGGGCGTTCGACATCTTCTCGCGCCTGCTGCGTGAACGCATCATCTTCCTGACCGGCCCGTTCGAAGACGGCATGGCTTCGCTGATCTGCGCGCAGCTGCTGTTCCTTGAATCGGAGAACCCGAAGAAGGAAATCAGCATGTATATCAACAGCCCCGGCGGTCAGGTGACCTCGGCGCTGGCGATCTACGACACCATGCAATACATCCGCTCGCCGGTTTCGACTGTGGTGATGGGTATGGCCGCTTCGGCAGGTTCGCTGATCCTGACCGCTGGTGAAGCCGGTCAACGCGTCGCTCTGCCGAACGCACGCGTGATGGTGCACCAACCGTCGGGTGGCTTCCGTGGTACCGCTTCGGATATCGAGCGTCACGCCGAAGATATTATCGCGACCAAGCGTCGTCTGAACGAAATCTACGTCAAGCACACCGGTCGCACCTATGAAGAGGTTGAGCGCACGCTCGACCGTGACCACTTCATGACGGCCGACGAAGCCAAGGCCTGGGGCATCGTGGACCACGTCTATGATCGCCGTATTCAGGCGGACGCGGACGGCGTGAAGGCTCCCTAACGCCTGACGACATGACGAAATGACGCGGGGCGGTCCGGATTATCGGGCCGCCCCGAATCATGTTTGCACGTAATTTGAGTATGAGCGCGGGGCAGGGTGATGTGGGATAACGGCTTGAAATACGGACTGGTGACGCGGGTGCTGCATTGGTCCATTGCGACGCTGCTAGCCTATCAGCTGGGCGGCGTCATCGTCGGCATGGTCTTGGGCGAAACACCGCTGACCGAAGCGTGGGGCTCTGAACACAAGGCGACAGGCCTGCTGTTGTTTATACTCGCCGTAGTTCGCGCTGTGTGGGGACTGGTAAACTTGCGCCAACGACCTGCCGCGCACCGAGAGTTGATCGGCAAGGCTGCGGTCGCCGGTCATCTGGTGCTTTACGGCCTGTTGCTGGTCGTTCCTGCGATCGCATTGGTGCGCCAATACGGGTCTGGCAGGCCATTCGAGGCGTTCGGGCTAACGATCATGCAAGGCGGCCCCGACAAGATCGAGTGGATGACCAAGCTGGGTAGCGATTTTCACGGCGAAATGGCGTGGGTGTTGCTTGTGATGATCGCGCTGCACATCGTTATGACGCTGGTGCACCAATTCGTCTGGAAGGATGGCACGCTGAAGCGGATGGCGGGCTGATCCTCCTCGCCGAACATGCTATCAGGCCGCCATGCAGTACACCAATGACACCAAGGGCACGATAGAGGTCGATGGCGACGTCTATCTTTGGGAACTCCGCCGACAGCAGCGTCCGGTGGGCAAGAATGCGTGGGAGGGCATAGCCATCGCCTTCCGCCATCAGGACTATAAGCGCGAGGCTGTGGCCCAGTACCCTGCGCTGTTCCGCCCGAACGGTTCTCCCAATCTGGAGAAGCAGCGCATCGATCTGGACGTGCTGGCCAGCACGGTACGTTCAATCATCGAAGCCGGCTGGGAGCCTGCGTCGCGCGGCAAGACGGTGAACTTCGACGTGGATGCGGACGGCAACTGACCGCCCGCACCGTCGGACAGATCAGGGCTTCCGGGTGAAAACCTGGAGGCCTTTTTCTTCGGCCATGGCGATCATCTGTTCATCGCCGGACGTGTCCCCATAGGCCGCCAGGACGCGCACATCGGGTCCGTAGACGGCGTGGATGCGCTGGACCTTCTGTTCGCGACGGCAATTCGGTGTGGCAAACCGTCCGGTGACGCGGTCATCGCCATCGAACTCCAGTTGCGTGCCGATAAGGTTTTCCGCACCCAACCGCTCTGCGAATGGCGCGATGGTCGTTTCGGGCGATGCGGTCACGATGACGCGGTGGACACCCTTGGCACCCCATTCTTCCCATTTGGCGAGAGCGTCCGGACGCATAAACTTCTTCCAGACCTCGTCGCGATAGGCCTCGGCCTGAATGGCCAGTGCCTCGCGCTTGATGCCCTTGAGAAACACATCGACCGACGCTGCCTTGATCCGCCCCCGATCGCGGTCACCAAGATAGGCAAGGGCCGCCGGCACCAGCCGGAGCATCCCGCCAAGGTACTTAAGTGGTCCTACCCGCCATTTGAGAAATGCGGTGAAGCTGTCGCGAATCGACAGAGTGCCGTCAAAATCGAACGCGACTATTTCCTTTGGCATTTCGCTTGTGCGAAAAGGGGGCTGGCGCGACGCGTCCACATTACCCATCTGTGACATCCTGCCTGTATTCCCCATAAGTTCCTGCGGAGTGACGTTTCTCGCGTCACGGTACCCAAACGGGCTTGTGGCGGAACCTCTGATGGGTGATTGTTATTTTTTGAAGACTTTGCTGCTTAGATTCTAGTGTCTAACATCAAGGTTGTCGCCTTTTCCCCCAATCCCGGTGGAAATGGCGGAGAGTGAGATGGGTCTATGACCAAAGCCGCCGGCACTGACGCCAAAAGCACGCTCTACTGCTCCTTCTGTGGAAAGAGCCAGCATGAGGTCCGCAAACTGATTGCGGGCCCGACCGTGTTCATCTGCGATGAATGCGTCGAGCTGTGCATGGACATCATCCGCGAAGAACAGAAGATCACGCTCAAGACGTCGAAGGACGGGGTGCCAACCCCGAAAGAAATCCGCGACGTTCTGGACGACTATGTGATCGGTCAATCGCACGCCAAGAAGGTGCTGTCGGTTGCCGTACACAACCACTACAAGCGCCTGAACCACGCGGCTAAGAACAACGACGTCGAACTGGCCAAGTCGAACATCATGCTGATCGGTCCGACCGGCTCGGGTAAGACCCTGCTGGCACAGACCCTGGCGCGCATCATCGATGTGCCGTTCACCATGGCGGACGCGACGACGCTGACCGAAGCCGGTTACGTCGGTGAAGATGTCGAGAACATCATTCTGAAGCTGCTTCAGGCGTCGGATTACAACGTTGAACGCGCCCAGCGCGGCATCGTTTACATCGACGAAATCGACAAGATCAGCCGCAAGTCCGACAATCCTTCGATCACCCGCGACGTGTCGGGCGAGGGTGTTCAGCAGGCTCTGCTGAAGATCATGGAAGGCACGGTTGCATCCGTCCCGCCGCAAGGTGGCCGCAAGCATCCGCAGCAGGAATTCCTGCAAGTCGACACGGCCAACATCCTGTTCATCGTCGGCGGCGCGTTCGCCGGCCTTGAGAAGGTGATCTCGGCGCGTGGCGATGGCGTGTCCATCGGCTTCGGTGCCAAGGTCAAGGAAGTCGACGAGCGTCGTACCGGCGAAATCCTCAAGGAAGTCGAGCCCGACGATCTGATGCGTTTCGGACTTATTCCGGAGTTTATCGGTCGTCTGCCGGTCCTGGCTACTCTGGAAGATCTGGACGAAGAAGCGCTGATCAAGATCCTGACTGAGCCGAAGAATGCTCTGGTCAAGCAGTACAAGCGCCTGTTCGACATGGAGAACGTGAACCTGACCTTCACCGACGACGCGCTGTCCGCGGTCGCCAAGAAGGCTATCACCCGCAAGACGGGTGCACGTGGTCTGCGTTCGATCCTGGAAGGTGTTCTGCTGGAAACCATGTTCGACCTGCCGACCTACGAGGGCGTGGAAGAAGTGGTGGTCAATGCCGAGGTTATCGAGGGCCGCGCCCAACCTCTGCTGATCTATTCCGAGTCGAAAAAGAAGAAAGCTGACCCTGCAGCTTGATTTGAACTGATGAGCTAGCGGGCAGGGCGGTCCTTTACGGGGCCGCCCTGTTGCGTTTTTAGCCCATGTTTACCGCTGTAAGCCCGAACTCTGTGGGTCGTTCTGGCGTTAAGCTTGAACCCGCATAATCACGTCCCACATAGTCCATTTGAAAAGCCGCCTGATGGCGGGCCGAGTCGGTAAGCGGAACAGGTTGTTCAAGCGGATCGGCTTTGGCGGGCCGGAGATTCACAAAGGCTCCCGAAAGTAAGCACCATGACCGAGAGCAAAATCCTCCCAGTCCTGCCGTTGAGAGACATCGTCGTCTTTCCGCACATGGTCGTGCCGTTGTTTGTCGGCCGCGAGAAGTCCGTGCGTGCCCTCGACGAGATCATGAAGGGCGAGAAGCAAATCCTGCTCGCGACCCAGAAGAACTCGACGGATGACGATCCCGCGACCGATGCCATCTATCCAACGGGCGTTCTGGCGACCGTACTGCAGCTGCTGAAACTTCCCGACGGCACCGTGAAGGTGCTGGTGGAGGGCAAGTCGCGCGCGCGACTGACCAAGTTCACCGACCGTCAGGAATATTACGAAGCCGAAGCTGTCGAAATCGACGACGAGCCGGGCGAGGCTTCGCAGTCCGAAGCTCTGCTGCGCGCAGTTATCGAGCAGTTCGAAAACTACGTGAAGCTGAACAAAAAGGTCCCGCCCGAGGCCCTCAGCTCCATTCCGCAAATCGCTGAACCGTCCAAGTTGGCTGACAGCGTGGCGGCTCATCTGGCCGTAAAGATCGCCGAGAAGCAGTCGCTGCTGGAAACCATCAGTGTCACCGAGCGCCTCGAGAAGGTCTACGGCCTGATGGAAGGCGAGATCTCGGTCTTGCAGGTCGAGAAAAAAATCCGCTCGCGCGTGAAGCGCCAGATGGAAAAGACCCAGCGCGAGTACTATCTCAACGAGCAGATGAAGGCGATCCAGCGCGAGCTGGGTGAGACCGACGATGCCCGCGACGAACTGCTGGAGCTGGAAAAGCGCATCGCCAAGACGCGCCTGTCGAAAGAAGCCCGCCTGAAGGCTGATGCGGAGCTGAAGAAGCTGCGCAACATGAGCCCGATGTCGGCGGAATCGACCGTGGTCCGCAACTATCTGGACTGGCTCCTGTCTATCCCATGGGGCAAGGCCAAGACCAAGGCTATCGACCTGAGCAAGGCCGAGGACATCCTCGAAGCCGATCACTACGGTCTGGAAAAGGTCAAAGAGCGCATCATCGAGTATCTGGCCGTTCAAGCCCGTACCGGTTCGCTTAAGGGCCCGATCCTGTGCCTCGTTGGCCCACCGGGTGTTGGTAAGACCTCGTTGGCGCAATCCATCGCTAAGGCAACGGGCCGTGAATACGTCCGTATGTCGCTGGGCGGCGTGCGTGACGAGGCCGAGATCCGCGGTCACCGCCGAACCTACATCGGCTCCATGCCGGGCAAGATCATCCAGTCGATGAAGAAGGCTAAGACCACCAACGCCTTCGTGCTGCTGGACGAGATCGACAAGCTGGGCGCAGACTGGCGCGGTGACCCGTCGTCGGCCCTGCTCGAAGTGCTGGATCCGGCACAGAACTCGACCTTCGGCGACCACTACCTGGAAGTCGACTACGACCTGTCGCAGGTCATGTTCGTCACTACGGCGAACAGCCTGAACATGCCGCAGCCGCTGCTGGACCGCATGGAGATCATCCGTGTCTCGGGCTACACCGAAGACGAAAAGGTCGAGATCGCCAAACGCCACGTGCTGCCGAAGCAGCTCAAGGATCACGGCCTCAAGGACGGTGAACTGATCGTTCCGGAGCAGACCATTCGCGACCTCATCCGCTACTACACCCGCGAAGCCGGTGTACGTTCGCTGGAGCGCGCGCTGGGTGGTCTGGCACGCAAGGCGGTCCGCGAGATGGCCAAGACCGGCGTGAAGTCCATCACGGTCGACGAAGCCAAGCTGGCCGAGTATGCGGGCGTGAAGAAGTTCCGCTATGGCGAAACGGAAGCCGAAGATCAGGTGGGTATTGTAACCGGCTTGGCCTGGACCGAGTTCGGCGGCGACATCCTCACGATCGAGGCGCTGAAGATGCCGGGTCGCGGTCGTATGACTGTCACGGGCAACCTGAAAGAAGTGATGAAGGAGTCGATCTCGGCTGCTGCATCCTATGTCCGTAGCCGCGCCCTCAGCATCGGCGTGAAGCCACCTGTCTTCGAGAAGACCGACATCCACGTGCACGTGCCGGACGGTGCGACGCCCAAGGATGGTCCGTCGGCTGGTGTCGCTATGACCGTGGCCATGGTTTCTGTTCTGACCGGCATACCGATCCGCAAGGATATCGCGATGACGGGCGAGATCACTCTGCGTGGTCGCGTGACCGCTATCGGCGGGCTGAAGGAGAAGCTGCTGGCGGCTCTGCGCTCGGGCGTGAAGACGGTGCTGATCCCTCAGGAGAACGAGAAGGACCTTGAGGACGTGCCGGAAAACGTGAAGGCCGCCCTCGAGATCGTTCCGATTTCAACTGCCGACGAAGCTTTGAAGTGGGCCCTGACCGGCACCCCGCAAGCCGTTGAATGGGACGAGGAGGCAGAGCCTCTCAATCCTGCGCCTGCGGCCGCTGGCCAAGTGGGCGGCGCATCGATCAGCCACTGATCGAGTTTAAGCTAAAGGATGCGGTCCGGTTTCCGGGCCGCATTTTTTATTGGAAATATTACGCCAGCTAACTGGCACGAGGGGAGGGATAACTCATGAGCAAAAGCGAGCTGATCGGTCGGATGGCTGAGGCGGCGGGAATCACCCGCGAGCAGGCAAAATTGGCGCTGGAAGCGTTTACCGATCACGTCGGCCAGACGCTAAAAGACGGAAGAGACTTAAGAATCGTCGGTTTTGGAAGTTTTTCTGTTTCCGAGCGCGCAGCCGGAAAAGCCCGTAATCCAAGGACTGGAGAGGTTGTTGAGCGCCCCGCATCGCGCAATGCACGCTTCAGAAGTGGAGAAGGATTAAAAAGCCTCTTGAACGGATGAGCGATAGGAGGCAAAGAAGCGCTCCGCAGCGGCTTCGGCCACTCAGGAAATCGGGCGGCTAGCTCAGCTGGTCAGAGCACCTCGTTTACACCGAGGGGGTCGGGGGTTCGAACCCCTCGCCGCCCACCATTCCTTCAAGTTGCGAAAAAAGGGCGTGATCTTCGTGATCACGTCCTTCTTTTTTTGCCTAGAGCCGAACGTCGACAGCCCCGCCGGATTCCGGCGTAGTACCGCTCATATTGGCCTTGGCGATTTCGAAGGCAAACTTCAGCAATCCGCCATCCGATACCCAGATACGACCATCAGCGCCGTCGAAGCGGAGAAGGGTCAGATGGGGATCTTCTTTGCCTTCTGGATACCATGCCGCAACAACCGGGTTCCAATGGCGGTCGATGATGGCTTGATCTCGCGGTGCTACGGTGAGGTTGCCGCGAAGGCTGGCCCAGATTTTCTGGTCTTTGGACCCGTATTCAAAGCAGGCCGCTGCGCCTGACGCCGCATCGCGCGCCAGTTCGACGTCATCGCGCGTGAAGAACCAGATGGAGTTGCTGCCTTCTTCCTGGAAGGCGGTCATCGGCTGGCTCAGATAGCCCGGCTGATCCAACCCCAGCATTCCGGTGTTGCTGGATTTCAGGGCTTTCCAGAATGCGTCTTGGGCTTCGGCAGGGGTGAGCTGTTTATCCGACATAGGCGTACTCCCGGGGTTGTTGACCCGGGAGGAACGGGCATAAGCCTCCCGCCGTTCCGCCAATGACGACTATCACACGGTAACGTCAGGCACCGGTAGAGACGAAACCTACAGCGCGCACCGGATGATCAGACAGATCGCGAATGATGGCAGCAGTTGCGCGGACCTGACGGATTTTGCGGGCGTCATCGACCACGCGGAAATCGACGGCGTACTCACCCTTTTGGTCAAATGCGTTTTCACGCGCGTGCCAATGGCTGCGGATACGTTCGACGTCGTCCGGATGCACGTAACCGAGGAACTGGGCCATCGAGTTGATCCCCACGGACGAGGAGATGCCCATGACCTTGTACCAGACGTCATTGCAGTGCACCCGGCCGGAGCGCAGGTCGATATCCCAGATCCCCAGTCCAGCGGCTTCGGCTGCCTTGGCCAGACGTTCCTCGCTCTGGCGGGTGGCCTCTTGAGAGCCGTGGCTGCAGGTGACGTCACGCGAAACGCAGAGCGCAGCAATAACGTGGCCGCTGCCATCCCGGTACGGCGTCAGAATGTGGTGCCATGTCTGCGGTTCTTCACCGGGGAACTGGCTGTGGTTCGAAAACTGGGTCGCTTCGCCGGCCAGCACCTGTTCAAGGATTTGCTCGACCTTGGGTCCCGCAGCGGGGGGCAGCAGGTCGACCCACTTCATACCCAGTTGCTGGGTCGGGGAGACCTTGAGCACACGACGGCCGGCTTCGTTCAGAAACAACAGACGGCCCGACGGGTCGACCACCTTCACGCAGTCCTCGAACATGTCCAGCATGCTGCGATAGAAGTCGGGGCGGGCCGCGGACGTTGTCTCGGGACGCAGGTCCGAGATGTCGGTCATGGTGCAGACCTGAATATCGTGGTCCAGAGCGGCAGAGGCGGCCAGCGACGGGCGGACGAGTGAACCGTCCTGGAGCAGGATGTCACGGCCAACGTCGGGCCCAATGCTGCGCAGGCCGATATCAACGCTCCAAGCCTTGTTGGAGGCCAGAACAACGCCGGCTTTGTCTACCAAGGCCATCGGTAGCGGAGAGACTTCCAGCCATGCGGGATCGTCCGCCGTCAGCGGGGCGGCGGTCTGTGCAAACAAATTCAGCTTACTAAGGAACTTGGCCATGCCGAGATTACACCCATCTTCTGCGGGCTTAATGCCAAGGCTTGCGACCAATGATAACTAGGTAAGACGTAAACAATTCTAACATTTGGCAACAGCTCGCAACCTTTTACGAGGTTTCGCCAATGGTTAAGCTTCTTTCGGTCCTAGATATCAAGCTTTGCTATAATTTGTTTCCAACCGCTCGTTATCGGATGAAATGAGGGACGAAACGCGAGGTATTGCGCGTGATCTTGCCCGTATCCTCACGAAGGCCGACGCCTACTGCCTCCGCACCGACGACCCACGAGCCGACAATGACGTACTGGCCCGAAAACCTCGGGGCAGGGTGAAGAGCTTGAATAATATGGCGTCCCTTGCCGTATCCCGCGTCCTGAATGCCGCCGCTGATTCCGTGCTCGACCAGTTCGACGTTGGCCCCTTCGCGCGAGAAGAATGGCTTGCGGGCATAGTTCCCGCTCAGGTTTGTTACGCTCGGATTACGCTCGAAATAGGCTTCGAGCAGGTTGGGGTGGCCGGGATGACGCTCCCACAATAGGGGCAGGATGGCCTTGTTGGAGAGGATACTCTTCCACGCCGGTTCCAGCATCTTCGTCCCGCTCGCGGGCAAATTCTGTGCCCAGCGATCGCGCAGCATGTCCTCCCACGGGTATAGCTTGAATAGGTTGGTGATGGTCCGGTCTTCGATGTCGACAAACAGGCCTGCGCCATCAATCCCAATCTGGTCGATAGCAACGAACTTCGGCTTCAGGTCTGCTTGGACAGCAAGGTCCTCAAGGAAGAGGACGGTCTGCCGGTCCTCTACAAACTCTGCGTCGGAGGCGAAATGGATCGGCGTCAGCGGCGGGACGATCTCTTTGAAACGCGAGACCAGCTTTTCATGGAGACTGTTGAACTGGTCGGCATGGGCGGGCAGGACGCCGTTCGCGATCTGCTCTTCCAGCCAGAGCCATTGAAAAACCGCTGTCTCAAAGATGCTGGTCGGAGTGTCCGCGTTGTATTCGTACATTTTCGCCGGAGACTTGCCGTCATAGGCGAAATCGAAGCGGCCGTAGAGCGATGGTTCGCCGGCGTGCCAGCTGTTGGCCACGTAATCCCGCATCGGTTCGGGGATATCGACGGCTTCCATCAACTCTTCGGATTCCACGACCTCATCGACGAGGTCGAGACACATGGCGTGCAGCGTTTCGGTGGGCGCTTCGATGTCGTCTTCGACCTCGGCCATTGAAAACGCGTAGGCGACCGACTCGTCCCAGTACGGGAGGCCGTTATCGTGGTGCCAGGTGAAGCCGACAGCTTTCGCTTTTGCTTGCCAATCCCAACGGGGCGCAAAATTCAAACGTTCCATAATAGGCCTTGGCTAGGTACAAACTGATCGCTGATAGTTCACTTACTGGATTCTGTCCCTCTGGGGCAGTTGTCCAGTTGCCGCGACGCCGCAGCTTGAGAGACGCATATGACCACTCGCCCCGAGACGCATAACGCCCTGCGCCGCATGAAGCGCTCCCGCATTCTGCATCTCAGCAGCCTGATGGCGACCGCCAGCTTCACGCTCGCTGCTTGTGGGTCGCCGCCGCAACAGGTTGCTGCCGCACCTGAAGGCGAATGGGACACCCGCGCCGAGGGTGCGTTCCGCACGGTTGAAGAGTGCAAGACCTCGGGCACCGCTACAGCCGCCGAATGTGATGCTGCCTATCAGGCGGCTTCTACCGAGGCCGCGGCCAATGCGCCAAAGTTTGCATCGAAGGTGGATTGCGAACAGGCGTCGGGCGTTGGCCAGTGCGAGGAGCGTGTTCAGGCGAACGGCAGTTCGGTATTTATGCCGATGCTTGCAGGCTTCCTGCTTGGGCGCATGCTGTCGAATGGAACGCGGGCGGCACCGTCTGCCTTGTTCCGTCAGAATGGCGACCTGCGCACGGCTAATGGCACCTTTGCAGGTCGCACCACCACGACGCAGCGCGCTGAACAAAAGACGGGTGGCTCGCGCGCCGTTGCACGCGGTGGCTTTGGCGGCAGCCGTGGCGGTTACGGCGGCTAAGCTTTTCACAAGTTTCGAAACATTTGTCCCCCGCATGGCTCGCCGTGCGGGGATTTTCTTTGCCTCGGAAATGCCCAGCTTAGGACATTTTGCAACGTCTCGGTCTGGCACACGCTCTTAATGCGGGGCTGTGCATATGGCGGCCGCGAATGTGTTTGAAGGCGCAAGCCGCAAGTCGCCGGAGTGCTGGGAATGGCAGACGATTACGCCAACGGTCGGGAGCTGGAGATCGCACCGCCGCTGGAAGCTATTGAGAGGGGTGTCAGTCTCTTTCTGGATTTGGATGGGGTCTTGGCGAATATCGAGCCCACTCCTGATGAAGTGGTTCCCCATAAAGAGCGGACCGAACGTCTGACCCGCTTGCAGAAGATGCTCGAAGGCAGGGTAGCGATCCTGAGTGGTCGAACGATCGAAGACGTTGATCGGATTACCGAAAAATCGATCGCACTGGTGGCCGGTGTACATGGCCTACAGTCCAGAGGTTTCGAGGCAGAAGAAAGCGAGCCTGGCGAAAAAGACCGCGTCGGCTTGGCGCTCGCGGCGGCCAAGGATTTTTCGCGGTCCTATCCTCTATTGCTGATTGAAAACAAGGATGTCGCCGTTGCTATCCATTACCGCGACACTCCAAACTCGGCCTCTGCCGTCAAAGAGTTCGCGGACAAGATTGCGCGCACCTTCGGCCTCGTTCGACAGAGCGGGCATTTCGTTGAAGAGGTGCGGCTGGGCGGTCCTAACAAGGGTGACGCGCTTCGTCGCTTCATGACCCTCCCAAAGTTTAAGGCAACCCGTCCCATCATGATTGGCGATGACCGGACCGACGAGGATGGGTTTGAGGCTGCCGATGAGCTGGGCGGCTTTGGCATCCGGGTTAACCCGCAAGGTCCGACGCTGGCGCGCTATCGTCTCGATAATACCGAGCACGTGGCCGCATGGCTCGATGCCTTTTTGGACAGAAAGTGAGGTCCGGCGTGGGGAGGCTTATCGTCGTATCTAATAGGGTTCAGGCTCCCAAGGATGCGTCGGACAGCTCCGTCGGCGGCTTGGCTATGGCACTGGCCGCTGCGCTTCGTGCTTATGACGGCTTCTGGTTCGGTTGGTCCGGCGAGACGACCGAGGAATTCGACGGCCAGATGAATGTGGAAGAGCGGGGCGGGGTGACCATCAAGACCATCCCGCTGGAAGCACAGGACGTCGATGAATATTACAACGGCTATGCCAACAAGACCCTGTGGCCGCTGTTCCATCACCGGATCGACCTGACTGCCTACGAGCGCTCATACAGTCATGGGTATGAACGGACGAACAAGCGTTTTGCCGAAGTTCTGGAACCCATGCTCGAGCCAGACGACGTGGTCTGGATCCATGATTATCATCTGATCCCGCTGGCTAGTTATCTTCGTAAACTGGGGGTGCGAAACCGTATTGGCTTCTTCCTTCACACCCCGTGGCCGGCACGGCAATTGCTCGTCACCTTGCCGCATCATGGCCAGATGGTCCGGGCGATGGGGGCCTATGACCTTATCGGATTCCACACCGAAGAATGGCGCGGCCTGTTCTGCGATTATCTGATTGAGCAGGCGCAGGGCAAGCGGCTGGATTCCGACACGGTGGCTGCGTCCGGCGAAATCTATCGCACAGGGGTATTCCCGATCGGGATTGACGTAGAGGGCTTCGTTGAGGGCAGCCACTCGGAACTCGCTATTCGCACGCTCAAGCGCATGAACAAGTCTGGCGATGGCCGATCCATGATGGTGGGTGTCGACAGGCTTGATTACTCCAAGGGCATTGAAGAGCGGCTCTCGGGCTTTGAGCAGTTTCTGACGGACCACGAGGAGTGGCGAAAGCGTGTGTTCCTGTTGCAGGTCACGCCGTTGTCACGCGATACGGTCGATAGCTATCAGGACATTCGCGAACGGCTTGAAGGTCTGGCTGGACGCGTGAACGGTCAGTTCGCGGATATGGACTGGCAGCCGATCCGCTATTTGAACCGGACCTATCGGCGCGACCAGTTGGCCGGCATATACCGCGCCTCCCGCGTCGGGCTGGTTACGGCGCTTCGGGACGGAATGAATCTGGTGGCCAAGGAGTATGTGGCTGCGCAGAACCCTGATGACCCGGGGGTGCTGATCCTGTCACGCTTTACCGGTGCAGCCGAGCAAATGACTGCGGCGCTGCTGGTAAATCCCTATGCGCGCGAGGAATTGGCCGATGCCATCTATCGTGCACTGGAGATGCCGTTGGAAGAGCGGATAGAGCGGTGGCAAAGTTTAATGGATGTCGTTCGGCACACGGACATCGCGATCTGGCGCGACACCTTCGTCAGCGAGTTGCAGGCAACCGCCGTGACGCCCCCAAGGTTCGCAGCTTCGGTGCACTGACGGCCTGAGTGACTGGGGGCGGCCTTGCGGCTGCCCCCCACTTTGTCTGATTAGAAGCGGACGCGAACGCCGCCGAAAACGCCGCGGTCTGCGGTACCAAAGTTCTGGAACATCTCGTACTGCTCGTCGAAGAGGTTTTCGACACGGCCGTAGATCTCGAGCTTGTCGTTGATCGGGTAGGAAGCCCGAAGATCAACCAAGGTGTAGGCCTCCAGCACGCCGGTGTTCGTCGCATTGGTGAACGTCTCACCCGAATAGCGCACGGCGACACCGGCCTTCAGACCGTTGGCGAATGCGTAATCAGCGGACAGATTGCCCATGTGCTCCGGACGGTAGGTCAGTCGCTTGCCCTCGGCCGAGCCCGAAGCGTTGATCGCATCGGTCCACGTGTAGTTTGCGGCCACGCGCAGAGAAGAGGTCAGGTCGATCGAGCCTGCAACTTCTACGCCCTGGGCCTCGGTACGCTGGATGTTGGCGTAGTAGCCCCAGCGCGACGTGCCGTTGACGAGGCACAGAGGATCGGTCGTTCCGAACGCACAGCTATTATAGCGGATTTCGTTGTCGGCCTTGCGGTTGAAATAGGTGACCGCAACAACGGCTTTGTCCGACAGCTTGTGCTGTGCCCCGAGTTCCCAGGACTCGAACTCTTCGGCCTGTAGGGTGAGATTGCCGTAGTCGCTGTAAAGCTCGTAGAGGCCCGGTGCACGGAAGCCTTGGCCCCAGCTTGCGCGGACAACGGTTGCACCGTCATTCAGCGTCAATGCAGCGGCCACGGAGCCTAGCGCATTATCGCCATACTGTTCGTGGTCGTCATAACGCAGACCGGCGGTGATGTTCAGTTGCGGTATGATCGCCCACTGGACTTGAGTGTAGGCGCTGTCCAGATCGGCGCGCCCCGACCCGTAAGCGGGCTTATCGTTACTGTCGGATGGTGAGCGCGATCGCATTTCCGAACGCTCTGTTTCCACTCCAAAGGTCGCTGTCAGGTCGCTCGTAAAGGCGAAGATGCCCTGATAGTCCCAACGGATATTTTGGCCGTCAGACTCAAAGGTCGTCGGCTCGATGATCCGGTCAGGGTTCAGCGTGCGGCGCTTGGTATCGGTGTAGGCAAAGCCGATGCGGTTGCGCAGCCGGTTCTCGAAAAGGTCGAAATTTAAACCGGCGTAGGTGATCAGTTCCTCGGTATTGCCATACTCGCGGCTGTCACCGTTGTAGGCGTCATAATCGTTCGTGCCATCGGACCAGACAGAGCGTAGATCAACCGACACATTGTCCGAGACCTTGTAGTTCAGTCGGCCGGAGAGGTTCGTCTGGCGGTAACCATCGTCCTCGGTGCCCGGGGAATAGGCCGAATAGCCATCGGTATCGAAGCGATTGGCGGCAAGACGCCAGCTCAGGCGGTCGCCGGCACCGCCGATAGCTCCACGGAAATGGCGGGTGCCGCGTGAACCGGCTTCTGCGCTGAGGTTACCCTGAAGAGAGGCGGTCGGTTCAGCGGTGACGATGTTGACTACGCCGCCAATGGCCTGACTGCCCCACAGGGTGGACTGGGCACCGCGAAGAATCTCGATCCGTCCGAAATCACCAACCATAAGGGTTCCGAAGTTCACGCCGCCTTGGGTGGAAGCGGGATCGTTCATCTTCACACCGTCGATCAGTACGACTGTGTGATGGCCTTCGGCACCGCGAATATTGACCGAGGCTGCGGAACCCAGATTGCCGCTGCGGGTAAAGCTGACACCGGGGGTGCGAGCCAGTTCGTCGGCCACAGTGGCGGCTTGGGCATTATCCAGCGCCGCACGGGTCAGGATCGTTACCGAAGCGCCGACCTTGTCGAGCGCCTGAGCGGATCGGTTTGCCGTGACCACAATGTCGGGCAGGGCAGTAGAGGCGGTGTGGTCCGCGACCGATGGCGCAGCGGCTTGCTGGTCCATCTCGGTGGCAAACGCTTGCGACGACAGAAGTAGTGCTAGGCCCGCAGTCGGGAAAAAGAGCCTGTTCAATGTGACATCCCCACATGGATGCGAACATGGACGACGCCGTGCGCGGTTTAGACACACGAGTTCGCTCGCTGGTCGCGGTTGAAAACGATGTCGTCACACGAGTTACCTCGACCACCTGGCTATTCCCGGCCACGCGGAGAACGACGGCGACAGGTAGGTCTCCTGGCTTGCGGATCACCGCCGTTGCACGTCGCCTTCCCAGCGGCTGTCAGGCCGTGGCCTTCGAGCTTCCAGTGGCGTTTGACGTGCGGGCTAACCGCTTACAGTTGCGGGAACAGCCAGAGCTTGAGACTCCGTTCCCTTTTAATCCCCGAGCGGGGAACCTGACGCACTTGGGCAGTAGGACTGTGTCTGGCACAGGTCAACCAGGAATTTCAGGCTGGGAATGCGGATAACATGGTCGGGCTATGTCCATTGACGAAGGAGGACGGGTTAGCCAGAACGATCATCGGTTGTAGGGGAGCACACCAGCATGCACCGTCTCGTTATCATTGCCCTGATCACAACGGGCGCGGTTGTCGTCGGCTGTACAGACAGCAAACGTGCAACGATGAGCGCGGAATTCAGCGATCAGCCAGCGGACATCACTTGCTGGTCCTACGGGACGGAAACCTACAACGGACGTTCTACGGGCCGGGTCACCCGCCGCGACGCAGCCACCACTTTTGTTGACGCCGCGAATGGCCGTCTCACCGCTATCGAGGGCGACTGCCGTATCGTCTATCTGCCCAAGACGAACTGAGCGAAGGGAAGGTTCAGGTCGGCTGGGCGGCCGTTTGAGCAATCGGCATATGGACGACGAAACAACTGCCGTGACCGGGTCCGTCGCTGAACACTTCGATGCGGCCCTGGTGCATTACGACCAGTTGTTTCACAAGGGCTAGACCGATGCCCAGCCCGTCGCGAGCCCGATCATCAGGCCCTTTCGACTGGGCGAACAGTTCGAAGATGTGGTCGCGCACTTCGAGCGGAATGCCGATGCCATTATCCTTGACCGAAATCCGGACCTGATTACCGGTAACGCTCGCAACCAGATGAACTTGGCCTTGCGTCGGCGTGTATTTGGCAGCGTTGGTCAGAAGGTTGCTGACAATCTGGGACAACCGAGTGAAGTCGCCGCTCAGCCAGCAAATATCGTCGGGCACTTCGACCGTCAGGGTGTGATCGCCGGCCTGCATCTTTGGCATAGCGATATCCACAGCCGACTGGATCACGTCCTGGAGGCTCACTTTTTGCTGTTTCAGTGAAATCTTGCCCTGATCGATACGGGCAACGTCCAGAAGGTCCTCGACGAGGCGCGACAGGTGCTGAGATTGAACTCTCATGCGCTTGCGAAGAGCAGCATGGCGCTCCGGGTCATTGGTCTTGTCCATCAGCTGGAAGCCAGCATTCAGGGCCATGATCGGGTTTCGGAGTTCGTGACCGAGAACAGCGATGAACTCGTTCTTGCGGCGATCTGCGATGCGCAGCGCATTGGCGTAGGCTTCCAGCTCATCGCGCTGGGCGAGGATTTTGAGCTTGCTGCGGTACAGGTCAATAAAGACACGCGCCTTGCTGCGCAGAATATCCGCCTCGATCGGCTTTTGGATGAAGTCCACGGCCCCGGCTTCATAGCCGCGGAAACGGCGCTGAACGTCCGCACTGCCTGCCGTCAGGAAGATAAGAGGGATGTCGCGGGCATTCACATTGCCTCGCATGAACTCGGCAAGTTGGAACCCGTCCATGGTCGGCATCTGCACATCGAGCAGCGCCAAGGCGACGTCATGGACCAACAGCAGTTCCAGCGCCTCTTCGCCGGACCGTGCCTTCAGACACGTCACATCCTCGCTGGCCAGCAAGGCTTCCAAAGCGATGAGGTTTTCCTGGAGGTCGTCCACCAGGAGGATGTTGATCGGCTGATCGACGGTGCTCATTGGATTGCAATCGCTTTTAACTGGTCGACGATGCCCTGAAGCGTCTCAATGCGCGCCGTCGGGCAAAACTTTAAGCCCGCATCGGGCATGGCACGGACACTGGCTGTGACCGGATTTTCTACGATGACATGACCGCCTGCCGCGGCCACAGCGGCTAATCCGCGCGCCCCGTCGTCGTTAGCCCCCGTCATCAGAACGGCCAGAAGGCGCTCTCCGTAGGTATCGGACGCGGTCTCGAACAGGACGTCGATGGAGGGTCTCGAGAAGTTCACCCATTCATCAGAAGACAGAGCAAGATCGCCGTTGGCCTCCACCAGAAGGTGATAATCAGACGGCGCGAAATAGACGACGCCAGGCAAAGCGGCCTCTTTGTCCTCGGCTTCTTTGACCGCGATTTTGCATTTGCTGGCGAAAAGCGGTGCCAACACATTGCTGCGGTCAGCCGGTATATGAACCACGACAAACACCGGAACAGGCAGACTGGCCGGCAGCGCGGGCAATACCTCGAGAAGTGCCTGCACCCCGCCCGCGGACGTGCCGATGGCAATGGCCTCTATGCCGTTCATCCGTCCTTCCTCCGGTAGATTTTCTCCTGAGGGACGAAATCGGTGAAAGCGTCGACGTGGCGCGAAAAACGAAGCGTCTCTTTTGACCCGATCCCGAGGAAGCCCTGCCGGCTAAGCGAGTCCTTGAACAGTCCGACCGCACGGTCCTGTAACGCACGGTCGAAATAAATCATGACGTTCCGGCAGGAGATCAACTGCATCTCGCCGAATACCGCATCCGAGACGAGGCTGTGGTCCGAGAAAACGACATTCGCACGCAGGCTGCTGTCGAAGACGGCCCGTCCGTAATCGGCGGTGTAATAGTCTGATAGCGACGAGCGACCGCCAGACTTCTGATGGTTTTCGGTGAACTTGCGGATGCGATCCAGCGGGTAGATACCCGCCTTGGCCGCCGCCAGCGCATGGGGGTTGATGTCGGTCGCGTAGAAGAGCGTGCGATCCAGCAGGCCTTCCTCCTTAAAGAGGATGGCCATCGAGTAAACCTCTTCCCCTGTGCTGCAGCCTGCGATCCAGACCTTGAGCGAAGGATAGGTTTTCAGGTGCGGCAACACCTGTTCCCGAAGCGCGCGGAAATAGGTCGGATCGCGGAACATTTCGCTGACCTGTACGGTCAGGAAGCTCAGCATATGACCCATCATGGCCGGATCGTGCAGAATGCGTTCCTGTAAGGCGGTGATGTTCGGCACCCCGAAGTGGATGCGCGCTTGCATCAGCCGCCGCTTGATCGAAGCGCGGGCATAGTGACGGAAGTCATAGTGGTAACGAAGGAACACGGCCTCCAGCAGAAGCTGGACTTCGATATCCTCGATGGAAGGCTGATGGGCAGGGCTCAACGCGGCATCCACACACGTACAAGCGAGAGCAGTTTGTCGACGTCCAGCGGCTTGGCCATATAGTCATTGGCACCGGCAGCCATGCATCGTTCCTGATCGTCGGGCATAGCCTTGGCCGTCAGCATCAACACTGGGAGATTCTTCCAGCGTTCATCCTTGCGGATTTCCTGCGTCGCGGTCAGGCCGTCCATGACCGGCATCATCACATCCATGAGGACCAGATCGATACGCTTGGACGGATCGGTCGCCGACTTTTCGAGGGCGTCGAGAGCTTCCTTGCCGTTGCGGGCGATCTCGATACGCGCCCCGCGCGGCTCCAGCACATTGGTCAGCGAATAGACGTTGCGCACATCATCTTCGACGATGAGGATTCGGCGATCTTCAAGCACAGCGTCGCGGTTCCGGGCCTGCCGGATCATCTTCTGCTGCTCGGGCGGCAGCTCGGACACGACCTGGTGCAGGAACAGCGAGACTTCGTCGAGCAGGCGCTCGGGCGACTTTGCGCCCTTGATGATGATCGAACTGGAATAGCGACGCAGCTGTTGCTCGTAGTCGGGCGACAGATCCTGACCGGTGTAAACAATCACCGGCGGGAAGGCGTAGGCACCCTCGCGGCTGAGAGTTTCCAGCAGGGAGAAGCCCGAGGCGTCGGGCAAGGTGAGGTCCAGAACCATACAGTCGAAGGTCTGGGTCTTAAGTTGTTCCAGACATTCGGCGGCGGTACCGACACCTACCGTTTCGACGTCGCCGGAAGCCAAGAGGCGGCTGACGGCATCACGTTGCACCAGATCATCTTCGACGATCAGTACGCGTCGGACCGAGCGGGTCAGCTTTTCTTCGAGAGATTCAAGGACCTGAACCAAATCCTCGCGCTTCACCGGCTTGACCAAATAGCCAATCGCGCCGAGCGACAGGGCGGTCTGGCTGTGGTCCTCGCCGGAGACGACGTGGATCGGGATGTGACGGGTGGCATCGTCGCGCTTCAACACGTCGAGCACTGTAAGGCCTGATTGATCCGGCAGACCGACGTCCAGCACAACGGCGCTGGGCTGATAACGCTTGGCCAGACGCACGGCTTCTTCAGCCGTTCCTGCCACCAGGACCTGGAAGCCCAGTTCGCGGGACAGATCGCGGACAATAGATGCAAATCGCGCGTCATCCTCGACCACCAGCAGTACCCGGTGGGTCGAAGTGAGGTGATCGCGGTCGTCATCGACCGAGCGGGCAGCCGGACGGACCGGTTCTTGAGACAGCTCGGGAGCTGGTGCCAGTGAAGCGCGGGGCGGGGCACTGACGGGCGCGGGGAGGGCATCGCGCGCGGTAACGCGGTCGGCTTCATAGATGCGCGGGATGATCAGGGTGAAGGTGCTGCCCTTGCCCGGCTTACTGTCCAGAGTGATGCGCCCGCCGAGCAGGCGCGCCAGTTCTCTGGAGATGGACAGGCCAAGGCCGGTACCACCGTATTTGCGGCTGATCGTGCCATCGGCCTGACGGAAGGCGTCGAATACAGCGGCCTGCTGTTCGGGCGAGATACCGATGCCGGTGTCGGATACGGCGAAAGCTATCTCGTCCGCGCCCACGCTCTCGAGAGACAGTTTGACCGTGCCGGCCTCTGTGAATTTGAACGCGTTCGAGAGCAGGTTTTTGATGATCTGCTCCAGACGCTGGCGGTCCGTTTCCAGATCACCCGCGCCTGCCGACGCGGTGTCGATCTCGAAGGTCAGACCGCGCTCGTCCGCCACGGGCTGGAACATCTGGCGAATGTCGCCGCTGAGGCGCTGGACCGAGACAGCTTCGGGGCGGGCCTGAATGTGACCGGCCTCGATCTTCGACAGGTCCAGAATGTCGTTGATCAGGTCGAGAAGGTCATTGCCCGACGACTGGATCGTGCGGGCATAGTTGACCTGTTGTTCGGTCAGATTGTTGTCGTTGTTGTCCGCCAGCAGTTTGGACAGGATCAGCAACGAGTTCAGCGGCGTGCGCAACTCGTGCGACATATTGGCGAGGAAGTCGGATTTGTACTGGCTGGCCTGTTCGAGTTCGCGGGCCTTGAGCGTCAGTTCAGCGCCGCTGCGTTCGAGATCGTCGCGCTGGGTTTCCAGCATCTGCGCTTGTTCTTCGAGCTGGCTGTTGGTCTGCTCCAACTCGGCCTGCTGCTGTTCCAGACGGACTTG
This sequence comes from Brevundimonas pishanensis, assembly GCF_022750635.1. Classification (GTDB taxonomy): domain Bacteria; phylum Pseudomonadota; class Alphaproteobacteria; order Caulobacterales; family Caulobacteraceae; genus Brevundimonas; species Brevundimonas pishanensis. The sequence continues at coordinate 340,293 of NZ_JAJKBG010000002.1, forward strand.
CGATTCCTTAAGCGCACGCCCTTGTTCCTCCAACTCCTCGTTGGAGACGCGCAATTCTTCGCTCTGGACCTGTAGTTCTTCGGCTTGACGTTGGGTTTCTTCCAACATGTCCTGCAGACGGGCGCGATAACGCGCAGATCGGAGTGCAGCACCGATGGCCGACGCAGACTCGTTCATGAGCGCACGTGCCGGCTCGTCGACCGCCTGTAAGAAGCCAAGTTCCAGCACCACGTTGACGGAACCGTCCGCCTTGCCCGGCGCGATGAGCAGATGGCGCGGATTATCACGCCCAAGCGCCGAACCGATTGTGAGATAGCCGTCCGGCACGTCGTTCAGGATAAGGCATTCACCTTCATCGGCCACCCGTCCCAAGAGGCCCTCGGAAGGGAGGAAGTGAGTGGGTACGTCGACATCCGCGGGGACGCCGGTCATGGCCACGCGACGGAAGCGGTTGTCCTCGCCCTTGAACAGTGCGCCTGCATGGGCACCAGTATAACGTGTCAGGAAACTGAGAACATTCTGAGCGAGTTGCTCCAGGGTCTGGTCGCCCAGCATAGCGTTCGCCAGCCCGACCTGACCCTGATGTAGCCATTCCTGACGCGCCCGCTCGCGCACGCTGCGGCGGATCAACAGGAAGACGACAATAGTCAAGAAAGCACCAAAGAGGCCGGAGAGAACGCCGCTGAAGATTGCCGTTCGGGCAGCGGCTTCCATCTGACGGATACGCTCCTGGCGGACCCGTTGTTCCTCGACCTGCATCTGGTTGACGAGGGCGCGGATGGCGTCCATTTCGCCTTTGCCGCGGTTGGAGGTTAGCCGCTCAATCGCGCCCTGCATCCCGTTCTCGCGACGGGCCTGAAGGGCGGTTTCCAGCTCGGCCATACGGGTCGAAACGTGGGTGCGAACCTGCTTCAGATAGGCGGTCTGGGTCGGGTTTTCCTTGGTAAGATCCGAGATTTCTTTCAGACGCTCGTCGAGATCTTCAGTGGCCCGCTCATAGGGCATCAGGTAGCTCGGATTGCCAGTAAGCAGATAACCGCGCTGGCCGGTCTCTGCGTCCAGCATTGACGTCATGAGGCCGTCGATGCCGACGATCACCCTATGGGTGTGCATGATCTGCTGGTTGTTAGACCGCAGAACCTGAATGTTCATATAGGCAATGACGCTAGTGGCGCAGAAAAACGCCAGCACGAGCACCAATCCAAGCGCAGCCCATGCCTCGGTGCGCGACGAAGAACTCGGTCGGATCTTCTCGAACATAAAATGCGGCTCCCCCCGGAGCGAGAATGGCGGGTTACCCGGCCTTCAAAGCAAAAACTTATCAAAAGTTCGCGTTATGCGACGACGTATGCATACCCCACACGAGCCGAACCGCAACGCTGTGTTTGCCTAATCGGTTCCAGAGAATGCAAAGCCCAAGTTACATTTTATTGTGGAGCATCAGTCGAGAGACGTGCCGAGCCGATAACGCATGGGGGCCAGCCCCTTGCGAACCTGACTCCATTTGATCGGCATCGATACTGGTGCACCGGGACGACCACGGGGGGAGTAGGGCGCAACTGCAGTGGCCTTGCGGTCATTGCGCAGATAATCAATGAAAATGCGCCCCTTACGCTCTTTCTTTGACATGTTGATCAAATAGCGGTCCGGCGAATCCGCCGCCATAACGCGGGCGAATTCACGGGCAAAGGCCTTTGCTTCGGGCCAGTCCATGTCGAGATGCTCGACATATGTGGTGACGTGCAGGCCCTTGCCGCCCGTCGTTTTGCAGTGGCTATCGAGCCCAAGGTCTTTCAGCCTGTCCCGAACTTCCTTGGCCGCCGTAATAACGTCCACGAATGCAACATCAGGGGCAGGGTCCAGATCGAAGATCAACCGCTCTGCCTTCTCCGGGTTGTAGGGCACGCAGTTCCAAGGGTGGATTTCGACAGCCGATATCTGGGCTGCTGCGATCAGGCCTTCGACCGTGTCGATGCGTATGTAGGGCTTGGGGTCTCCCTTGATCTCCACAGCCTCAATGAGCGGTGACTGCCCTTTGGCTGGATGCCTCTGGAAGAAGGCCTCGCCCTCGATCCCGTTAGGCATGCGAATGATTGAGCAGGGTCGGCCGCGAATGTGTTCGAGCATCTTTTCGCCCACGCGCTCGTAATATCGGGCGAGATCGAGCTTGGTGTAGGCGGGGCTATCCTTGGTCGCAGGCCACAGAACCTTGTCCGGACTGGACAGATGCACGCCGCGCAACGGGGAAGCAGGGACTGTGGGTGTTGGTGTCGCTGTCGTTTTCGGTTTCGAGGGTGCCTTTACCGTGTCCAATGCTACGTCTTTGGCGGGCTTGTCTTCCCGCAGCCCTTTGAATGAAGCCTGACGGATGGCTCCTGAGCCTGTGAAGCCCTCGAAAGCGATTTCGGCGACGAGGACCGGCTTGACCCAATGGACACCTGCAATGGTTTTGGGGCCATCTGGGAATGGGCTTTTATCGGTTTCCACGGCCTTCAATCGGGGCATAATTTGATCGACGGTTTTGCGACCAAATCCAGTTCCGATACGACCGACGTGAACAAATTTGCCGTCGCGATAGACGCCCGCGATAAGGGATCGGAAGGCCTCGCCCGTTGTGGCCCATCCGGCGATGACGACCTCTTGCCCTTGTCGGCACTTCGACTTCACCCATTCATCGCTCCGTCCCGAGCGATACGGGGCGCTCAGGCGCTTTGAGATGATGCCTTCGAGATCAAGTCGACAAGCCGACTGCAGCAAGGCGTTACCGGTTGTCTGGAAGTGTTCGACATAGCGGATTGTGCCCTTGGCTTTGGCAAGACGCTTGGCGAGTTCAGCCTTGCGGTCGGTCAGAGGAAGCTTGCGAATGTCGTTTTGACCATCGTGCAGAAGATCAAACGCATAATAGATAAGCTGAGCGACGCTCTCACCGCCCAACACGGCCTGCAGAAGAGCGAAGCTGGGCTTGCCCTCGTGGTCCAGTGCAACGGCCTCGCCATCATAGAGGCCATCCTTGAGTCCCTTCGCATCGGCGACGATCGTTGGAAATCGTTTCGTCCAGTCCAGCCCTTTGCGGGTCCGTACCGTGATGTCCCCCCCAGCGACCCTTAGTTGAAGCCGATATCCATCAAACTTGATCTCGTGAGCCCATGCCTCTCCGGCGGGCGGGTTGGATGCGTTGGACGCCAACTGCGGCTCGATAAAGTCGGGCAGGGACGGAGCTCGGGCAGTTTTGGCTGTCGCTTTTGTCGGCGCTTTTCGTGTTGCCGCCTTTTTTGGCAGCGTGCCTCTGGGCAGGGTCATAAAAGGTTCGACATCGGCCGGCGCATTATCGGCGATCTGCTTCATGGTCCGGCTTGAGGCGACCGACTTGTCGCGATCCGTGGGTCCGCCGCGATTGCCGGTCTTGGCTACACTGTCCTTGTGCTTGATCAGCATCCACGGCTTTCCCTTTTCGCCGGGCTTGGGCTTGAGCCGCACCAGTACCCAGGAGCCATGCATGCGGGTGCCTTCCATCACGAACTTCAGTTCACCCTTTTGAAGATGACGGTCGACGTCTTCGAAACCATGTTCCGGTATCCAGAGGCCGCGATCCCAGATCATCACGGTGCCGCCGCCGTACAGACCCTTGGGGATGCATCCTTCGAAGTCGCCATAGTCCAGCGGGTGGTCTTCCACCGCCATCGCCAACCGCTTGTCCGCGGGATCGAGCGAGGGGCCTTTGGGCACGGCCCATGACAGGAAGGTGCCATTCCACTCCAGTCTCAGATCGAAGTGGAGTCGGCTGGCGTCATGCTTATGGATGACAAAGCGGAGTTGATCTGACGGCGCGATGGCTGCCCCTATGCCTGACGGCTCCTCCGTGCGGGAGAAGTCGCGCATCTTGCGATAGGTATCGAGACGGGGATTGGGCATCGGAACCTCCGCTGTGGCTAACGGCCTCGAAGGGATTGCGCTCCACCATCCACAGATTTCCGAGCCTTGCATGAATCCATAGCGAGGCCTGTGCGTTTAGGTGGAACGGAGGTCCAAATGACTGCAACTGATGACAAAGAGCTCAACAGCTATCGGGTCACTGCCACGGGTCACCCCACGCGGATTGTCCAAGAGCCGACAGTCGAAGCCGCCGCCATCACCTATATCGAGGACTTCATCACCTCACCGCCAGTACCGGAATTGCGGCTCTGGGTGACCGATGTGGATGACGGACGCCAGCATTGCTTCCTGCTCGATCTGGAAACCGGCGAAGTCGAAGCCTGCGGCTAGCGAACGATTCGGCGCAAAGGCCGTTTGTGGATTGTCTCTATTGATCAGACTTTCACAACGAGGTGCGTCCATGGCTCCCAGACCCAGTTGGCAAGGGCATTTGAAGCTGTCCCTGGTGACCTGTCCGGTTGCCCTTTACACCGCCACCTCAACCGGCGGTGATGTCCACTTCAACTTGATCAATCCCAAGACCAACAACCGGATCAAGATGATCACAACCGATCCGGATACGGGGCCCATTTCGCGATCCGAACTGGTGAAGGGCTACGAAGTTTCGAAGGGCGAGTACGTCTTGCTGACTGACGAGGAGATCAAGTCGGTCAAGCTGGAGAGCACCAAGACCATCGACATCGAGAGCTTCGTGCCAGCCAAGGACATCGACAGGATCTATTGGGATAATCCCTATTTCCTCGCGCCTGATGGCAAGATCGGACAGGACGCATTCAACGTCATCCGGACCGCGATGGAGAAATCTGGCAAGATCGCCTTGGCACGGGTGGTAATGTCCACCCGCGAGCGGCTGTTGGCTCTGGAGCCGAGGGGCAAAGGCATTTTGGCCTATACGTTGAGGACCGATGACGAGGTGCGTCAGCCCGATGAGGTCTTCGGCGGGATATCCTCCGCAAAGGCGGATGCCGACATGATCAAGATTGCCGAGAAAATCATCGAACAGAAAGCAGGCCCCTTCGATCCCAGTATGTTCAATGACCGGTATGAAGAGGCGCTGAAAGCCCTGATTGCAGACAAGCAAAAGGGTAAGAAGCCCGCTAAGGTCGCTGCTCCGAAGGAAGACAATGTTGTGGATCTGATGGCGGCGCTTCGGGCCAGTCTGGATGCTAAAGCCGGCCGCGCTTCCGGCAAGACGGCCTCCAAGTCGTCTGCCAAGCCCGCAGCGAAAACCACCAAGACCCGCGCTCGCAAGGCGGGGTAATCAGCAGTGGCAAAGGTCGCTGACGACGCCGACGATATCCCACAGGGGCTGCGCTGGTGCTCCGACGAGGTGGAAGGAATCCGTCGCAAAAGAGCGGGGCGGGGGTTCGTTTATCTTCGACCAGACGGCGCGCGGGTAACCGATGAAAAGGTGCTGGCGCGCATCCGTGCGCTCGCCATTCCGCCCGCGTGGACGCAGGTTTGGATTTGTCCTCATAGCAATGGACATATTCAGGCGACGGGTCGCGATGCGCGTGGGCGAAAGCAATACCGCTACCACCCGGAGTGGTCCAAGGCGCAGTCCGAGAACAAGTTTGCGCGGATGCCCGCATTTGCCGCCGCCTTGCCCAAACTTGAAGCCGCTATCGAACTGGGTCTGGCGCGCCGAAGGTTTGATCAAGAAAAGGTTGTCGCCACTGCAATGCGGCTGATGGAGCTAAGCCTGATCCGCGTCGGCAACGCGCGCTATTCCCGAGAGAACAGCAGCTACGGTCTGACGACCCTGCGCAAACGCCACATCGAGATCAGCGGCTCAGAACTTCGCCTGCGGTTTCGCGGCAAGAGCGGCATTGTTCATGACTTGAACATTCAGGACAAAAGGCTGGCGACAGGTGTGAGGCGATTAAGCGAACTGCCCGGTCATACTCTGTTCCAGTATCTCGATGACGACGGCGAATACCGCGCCGTTACGTCAGACGACATCAACGCCTTTATCCGCGACCACATGGGCGAGGAGTTCTCCGCGAAGGATTTTCGAACGTGGGCGGCAACGGTCTGCGTGGCCCGCGCCCTGTGTGACACCGAACTGCCGACCTCGGCTACAGATGCCAAGCGCAAAACCAACACCTGCATACGCGAGGCGGCTTCTCTGCTGGGCAACACTCTGGCCGTTTGCCGGAGCGCCTACGTCCACCCCCGCGTGATCGAGATGTTCGAGCAGGGGGAGTTGTCTGAGGCACTTCCTCGTACTTCGGCCAAGTCCTTCGAACGCGCTCTGGCCAAGGCTCTGATCCACGACCCGTAGATGTGCGCAGTGTTGGCTACGATGCACGGCGCAACAAACGGCGTCCGCAGAGGATTTATCGGGAAGCTAAAGACCTCGATCATGGAGACAAGCGATGGACAGACTGGCAATGCAGGATCCCCGAAATCAGTATCCTCGGCCTCCTTTTCCTGAGCAGGAACAGTCTCCCCCCGGCCTTGTGAAATGTGTCACGCCCGCACCCGACCATGGCGAGACCAGCTATAAGGGCCACGGGCGACTGGCCGATCGTAATGCTCTGATTACAGGCGGTGACTCCGGCATTGGCCGTGCGGTCGCTATCAGCTTCGCCAGAGAGGGAGCGAACGTCGCCATATCCTATCTGCCTTCGGAAGAAGCAGACGCTCAGGAAGTCATCAAACTGATAGAGGCCGAGGGCGTAAAGGCACTGGCCCTTCCCGGTGACGTCCGTGACGAGGCGTGGAATGCCACCATGGTGTCTAGAACGGTCGACGCGTTTGGCGGGCTAGACATATTGGTGGTGAATGCAGGCCGCCAGCAATACCGCGACGACCTGAGCGAGTTCACGACCGCGGACTTCGACGCAACGATGAAGACCAACCTGTACGCCATGCACTGGCTCTGTCAGGCAGCGATGCCGGTCATGCCAGCGGGTGCGTCAATCATCACCACGGCCTCCATTCAGGCCTATGAGCCGAGTGATATTCTACTGGACTATGCGACCACCAAGGGTGGCATCGTTACCTATACCAAGGCACTCGCCAAACAGGCCATCGACCAAGGCATTCGCGTCAACGCTGTCGCCCCGGGTCCCTTCTGGACGGTGTTGCAACCCAGTGGCGGTCAGCCCGACGAGAAGGTGCGGAACTTCGGTGCCCAAAGCGCATTCGGCCGCCCCGGCCAGCCGGTGGAAATCGCGCCTGTCTATGTCCTGCTGGCGTCTCAGGAAGCCAGCTTTGTTACGGGCGAAGTCTGGGGCGTAACCGGCGGTGCGGGCGTGGGTTAAGGTAGGTCGATATGTCTTCGCGTCATGGGGGACAGGCTGTGCGTTCGTCTTACGTCAGGGATCTGGGGCGCGCCTTTGGCGGTGCCTTGCTCTTTTCGCTGCCTCTGCTGATGACGATGGAGATGTGGGAACTGGGCATGGCCTTGGAGCCATGGCGGCAGTTGCTGTATCTCGTGATCAGCCTGCCGCTGCTTTATGGCCTGGCTCACTATGCAGGGTTCACCAATCGTCGGGGAACGCTGCAGAACATACTGGACGTTTTGGTCGCAGTGCTCGTTGCCGCGGTCACGGCGTCGGTGTTGTTGACCCTGATGGGCGCGTGGGAACTCGCCAATACGAGGGTGGCGACGGGCCAGCTGGTAATGCAGACCGTGCCCGCTGCGATAGGTGCACTCGTTGCGCGCAAGCAGCTTGCCGCTTCAGGGGCAGAGGATCGCATCCATAAGGGCGACTATTTCGGCGAACTGTTTCTGATGATGGCGGGTGCGTTGTTCCTCGCCCTCAATCTTGCACCGACCGAGGAGATGCAACTGGTGGCCTATCGCATCGGCCCACTAACTGCCTTGGCGGTCATGGCATTGTCGTTAGTGCTGTTGCATCTGTTCGTATTTGAAGTCGGATTTGCCGGACAGGAGGAAAAGGAAACGCCGATGGGCGCCTTCATGCACTTCACAGTGCCGGGCTATGCCATCTGTCTGCTGGCAAGCCTTTTGATCCTGAGCCTGCTAGGAATGAACGACGGCCACGGTATCGGCGCCATCGCAGCCAATACGGTCGTACTCGCGTTTCCAGCTTCGTTAGGTGCTGCTGCAGCAAGGCTTTTGGTATGAGATTTGGTGTGTCCAAACCCAGAAAGAAACGTCGCATCTCGCGCACCCAGGCGTGTCTCGCTGCACTGGGAGCTATAGTTATCTGTATCGGCGCAACGATCCTCGCGATCGAGAGCGCCAATGGGGGCGATCAAGCAAGCCTGTCCGCAAAAACGCTGCGCATAGACCACGTAGGCGGGGCGCGAGAGGTCACGATCGAAGTCGAAAACGACGGCGGGCGCACAGCATCTGAAGTTTCCGTCTCGGCTCAGGCATCAGGTGAAGAAGCTGCTGTGGTGATTGATTACGTGCCGGCGGGCGGGGGCAGGGAAGTGGTCGTGCGTCTGGAGGCAGCCGGTCCTGTGGAAGTAAGGGTCGACAGTTGGATTTACCCGTAGGGGAACTGATCCTTACCAGACACTAGGCGACATTCGAGAAACGCACGGAGCAAGCCGACACTTTCCTTTTCATCAGGCAGAAAAGGAAAATCCCATGCGACTTCCCGAAACGGTGGCCCGCCAAACGAGTGCGAGGCTGGAAACATGAGTGCCTCTGATATCCAGCCCACCCAAGGTACCAATGCCGAGATGGCAGGCACAGGTCTGCTGGACCGCAAGGCGCACGAGGGTGAGCATGCCGCCTCGTCAGTGCAGGCGGTGATCATCAACCGCCCGCGGGCCGACCTTTATCAATTCTGGCGGGACTTCCAGAACCTGCCGACCTTCATGCCAAACGTGCGCAGCGTGTCCGAAGACGGACGGCGCTGGGTGATTGCGGGGCCGGGCGGCACTGACATTGAACTTGAAACCGAAATCACCGCCGATGATCCCGCCTCCTTCATTGGCTGGCGCTCCACCGAAGACTCCGACATTGACCATGAGGGGTGGGTAGAGTTCCGCGATAATGCGTTCGGGCGTGGCACCGAAGTGCGGGTGATGATCAGCTATGACCCGCCCGCAGGGGCCGTCGGTAAGCTGGTCGCCAAGGTGATGCAGCGCGAGCCGCGCATTCAGGCCCGACGTGAACTGCGTCGATTCAAACAACTGATGGAAACCGGCGAAGTCTCGACCTCGCAGGCTCCTGAAGCCGCACCCCGTAGTTGAGGAGAACTGAACATGCGCGCTCTTACCTGGCACGGAAAGCACGATGTCCGCGTGGATACGGTTCCCGATCCCCAGATCGTCAATCCTCGTGACGCCATCATCAAAATCACCGCAACGGCCATCTGCGGCTCCGATCTTCATCTCTATGACAGTGTCATTCCCGGCATGCACTCAGGCGATATACTGGGTCATGAGTTCATGGGCGAAGTAGTTGAGGTGGGCCGCGGGAACACCAGTCTGCAAGTCGGTCAGAAGGTCGTCGTGCCATTCACCATCGCCTGCGGCAGTTGCTTCTTCTGCGGCAAGCAACAGTACTCGGCCTGCGATAACTCCAATCCGGCGGATAAATCCGACGCTTCAGAAGTGGCCTACGGTTATCCGGCAGCGGGATTGTTCGGCTATAGCCACCTGACCGGAGGCTATGCCGGTGGGCAGGCCGAATATGCACGGGTTCCTTACTCGGATGTTGGCCCGATTGTGGTTCCTGATGGCATTGAGGACGAGCGAGTGCTGTTCTTGTCCGACATCCTCCCGACAGGTTGGATGGCCGCAGAAAATGCCGAAATCGAGCCGGGCGATACCGTCGTAGTGTGGGGTTGTGGCCCCGTCGGCCTGTTCTGCATCAAGAGCGCCTTTCTGATGGGAGCAGGGCGAGTTATCGCCATCGACCACCAGCCGAACCGGTTAGCTCTCGCCCGGCGAAATGGTGCCGAGACCTTGAACTATCACGAGGTGAAAATCCTCGAGGCTCTCAAGGAAATGACCGCAGGCATCGGGCCGGACGCATGCATCGACGCCGTGGGCATGGAGGCGCACGGCTTTGCGCCGGACAATATCATTGATGCTGTGAAGCAGGAGACTAAGCTCGGCACGGATCGCCAGCACGTCCTGCGCGAAACCATCATGGCCTGTCGCAAGGGCGGACGCATATCCATGCCGGGCGTCTATGGCGGCATTGGCGACAAGCTGCCCATCGGGGCCTTTATGCAAAAGGGTCTGACCCTGAAGACAGGTCAGACCCATGTGCAAAAATACCTGCCGGAGTTGTTAAAGCTGGTATTGGAAGGCCGGATCGATACGACAGACCTGATCAGTCACCGACTGCCGCTGGAAGAAGCTCCGACGGCCTACAAGAACTTCCACGACAATCCGAACGAATGGACCAAGGTGGTCCTGCAACCGCACGGATAATACTGCCAGATCAGGTCAGCGTCTCGCCATCCTGCTCACGGAGCCAGTTATGGGCTTTGGTGGCAGCAAGGGCTCCGTGGCCCATGGCGACGCTGATCTGATCCAATCCTTCAACCACATCGCCTGCTGCCCATAGTCCCTCGACCGCGCTTTTCGTCACCGCTTCTGGAGGCAGGCAACCGGTGTCGGTGAGGCCTAGGCCAAGTGCGGTGCCCAGCTCGGCTCGTGGCGAGCAGCCCAGCGCCGGATAGACAACGTCGAAACTGGCTTCTTGCTGTCCCTCCAACGCGACTTCGATGCGGTCGCTGTGAGGCGTCAGTTTGGCCAGTGCGCCATGGGCCACCTTGATACCGGCCTGGTCGAGCTGTGCTTGCTCTGATGCTGTCAGTTCGGGATGGGACAATGGCATCAGAGTGATGCGGTCTGAGTACTGGCGCAGGAACAGCGCTTCGGCCGCGCCGTTGCTATCACACCCCAGCACCCCGATGTTGGCATCCGTATGCTCGTATGCATCACATATGGGGCAGTACCGCAGCACACCGTCCTTGATCGCCTGTTCGTGGACATCACGGGACAGGTCCACCTCGTTCAGGAAAATGCCGGTCGCGAGGATGACGCCACGGGCGCGAGTATCGGGCTGGCCATCGCTTGAAACGATGAAGGCTCCATCTGCGCGGCGAATGTTCGAGACGCACATCTCCAGCATTTCGGCACCATATTTTTCTGCGTGCTCGGTCATGCGGGCGATCAAGTCTATGCCAGTGATACCATCGGGATAGCCCGGCGCATTGTGCGTGAGCGGGATACGCAGAGCGCGGCTCTTACCGTCGTGTATGACCAGCACGCGGCGATGGTACCGCGCCAGGTATAGAGCGGCCGTCAACCCTGCAGGTCCGGCCCCTACGACCACCACATCCCAATCGGTACTTTGATCCATTTATGTGTCCTCTTTAGTGGGAGAACTTAAGAGCGCGGGGTGGCGTTCCCCCGATACGCCGCGCGTTGTGTCCGACAATGGATTGTAAGCGACGCGCAGGAACGGCGAAGACGGATTGCAATTTCTCACTCCCGATAGGGAGAGCCGCAATGACAGAAGAACAATTCCCGACGTTAAACAACGGGCTATCTGAAGGGGAAACAGCGTCTGGAAGTGGCAGGGTTCACTCTGGAGTGCGACCAATGCAGGTCCTCGAACGCGCAGTCTATCGCGGACCTCATCGATATAGCAGAACCCCTATGGTGAGGGTCCGTCTCGATCTTGGCGCGATGGAAGAGTGGCCCAGAAACCTGATCGCAGGCTTCAAGGAAAAGCTGCTCCAAGAGTTGCCCGGACTGCAGGAACACGGGTGCTGCTTTGGCGTCGCCGGAGGTTTTGTGCGCCGGCTGGAGGAGGGCACATGGTTCGGGCATATCGTCGAACATGTCGCATTGGAACTCCAGTTTCGCGCGGGCCACGAAGTATCGCGTGGCAAGACACGTTCGGTAAGGGGACGGGTCCGAACACATGCCGCGATACCGTCATTTGTTTGCCATTGAGAACGATGCCGTACACGTCAGCATCCAGGTTCCAGTTAGGTTTATAAATGAAGTTCGTGACGCAGCAGCGCAGCGACGAGTGACGGCCAATGAGCTTGTTTTTACCGCTGTGAGTCACGTGCTTGAAGCTGAGAACGCGCAAGCAGCTTAGACCTGCGAGTCCGATTTAATGGGAACCGAGTCCCATAATATCGGCACCATATATTCGGTCCGAACCCTAATCTCACTGGGAGTCTCAGAAAATAGGGACTCTGACAATATGCAACAGAATTCAACATGTGTTTCCTTCGCATAATATTCGTTAGGCGATATTCTATACCAGCTCAACGGTGCCCCTTTGCGCTGCACTTGCATCAGTACGCGCACAATATGGTTGAGCGGTTCTAGGCCGCGTCACAGACTTCGATCACGCGTCTCAGGCGCGCTATCTTATAACGCATTGTAATTCGACGGTTGGCTGAATACGTTTGCCGAAGATGACGAAAGCAACCTGGCAAATAGCTAAGTTGTTCGCCGTAATGAGCTTGCTCGTTGCGGTTTTCGTCGCGACGCCATTCACGGATGCTACGGCATGTACGTTTGAACTGCCGTCTATACAGCAAAGCTTGTCCGACGCTTCAGATAGCGATTGCTCGTTGGATGCTGACGGCGTTGCGTCGTGTGCGCATGGCCACTGCCATCACACGGCATCGTAACGCGGCGCACCACAAATCGAGGCGGAAAATCGGGTTTTGAGCCCCCTGCTCCGCCAATTCTGGCACGTTAACGATTATCTGGAGACACGTGCTCCAGACGGATTAATGCGCCCGCCAAAGGGCTGATCAGACGCTGCGTATACGCACATCTATCTGAAACCTTTGGATATTTCTTATGTCACGGACATCATTGCGTCTGGCGCTGATCGCTGCCGGATGTGGGGTAGCGTCGCTTGCTGCGACCTTGCCCAACTTGGCGCGTGCAGAACCTGCGCCATCCTACCAACAGCTTCCGGCGGGCTTGACCCAAACTCCGCGCGCAACCGAAGCCAACGCCCTTGCCGATGCCGCACAGGCACGGGTCCGCCAAGCGCTAACGCGGCCCAATCCGACACTAGCGTTCTCGGCCGACAATACATTCGGTACCGGTCCTTACAAGAATTGCGGCGGTAGCGACCTGAGCCTATCGGTCGAGCAAAACGTGGACTTTTGGGGCCGAAGGTCAGCGCGCACCAACATAGCGCGCGCTGACGCAGGCGTCGCATCGGCCCGCCGTGATCTGGCGTTGATCGACGCCAGCGGACAGTTGGCTTTGATCTATGCCGAGGCAGAGGCAGCACAAAAGCGCGCGGCGCTAGCGCAAGAAGCACTGACACTGGCGCTTGCGGACGCGCGCGCGGCGGTGGCTCTGGTCGAGGCCGGACGTGAGCCCATGCTCCGAGCTATACAGGCCGAAAGCGAGGCAGCGTCGGCCCGAGCCGCTTTGGACGAAGCCAATGCCGAGGAACTGGCGGCCTTCGCTCGCTTGACCGGTCTGGCGATGCTGGCGCAGCCGGTCACCGCCATTGAGGCCAGCCTACTGGCGACCGCCTCAAGTGCGCCGTTGAACCAATCAGACGACGCGCCGGCCATACGGATCGCCGAGGCCGAGCGTCTGGCTGCCGAACGACGTGTAGCCGGAGAGCGCACGAACGCCCGCCTTGACGTCACAGCAAGCGCTGGCGTCACGCGCTATGGGCTTGAGAACGAAACCGCGCTGACCGTTGGGTTAAGCGTGTCCTTGCCGTTGTTTGACCGAAACCGTGGCAACATCGATGCCGCCCGTGCCGAGCAAACTGCGGCTGAGGCTCGCGTCCTGTCCGCGCGTCAGGACGCCATGGCCGAGCGCCGAGGTGCGGTTGCGCGGTTGTCGTCCTCGACCAATCGCATCGCCGCAGCCGATGCAGGCGTAACGCGGCCGAAGAAGCCTATCGGCTCGCGCGGATCGGCAGTGAGGCTGGGCGTATCTCGCAACTTGAACTGCGGGCCTCCCGCACGGCGCTGATCTCTGCGCGCTCGGCGTCGGTGGATGCCCGACTGGCCGGGGTACGGGCTGAAATTGACCTCGCGCGTCTCGAGGGTCGCGCCCCGTTCCAAGGAAATCTGTGATGAAACAGAAACTGTTGCCGAACCGGGCTTGTGGCAGGTGCTGCCGCCATCGCCCTTGTTATGGCTGCTGGCGGCTTCGTCATTGGCCAACGTTCCCAACCCGATACCGCCAAGGCAGAACCACGGCCTGCATCCGCGCTGGCCGAGGAAGAGCCGCAAGCCGATGATGGCGCGATCGAGCTGTCCGCTCAGCAGATCACAGCAGCGGGAATCGAGGTTGTCGCCGTGAAATCGGGTGGCGGCGCAGAGACACGCCTGTCCGGTCGTGTTCAGCCGATGACCGACGCCAAGGCGGCGATCACGGCCAATCTCTCGGGGGCGGTTGAGCGCCTGTTGGTCGCGCCCGGTCAGGCGGTTCGTGCTGGCCAGCCGATTGCTACGGTCGTCAGTGGCGAAGGTGCCGCGCTAAAAGCCGACACCGCTCGGGCTTCCGCAGCCGGATCGCCAAGCGCCAGCGGACGTGCGTCAATCGTCAGCCCGATTTCCGGGGTGATCACCAACGTGCAAGTCGGCCCCGGTGGCTTCGTCACCCAAGGCACCGTGCTGGCCGAAGTCACCAATCCGAACAGAGTCGAGTTGGTGTTAACGCGCCGCCCGCAGTGGCGCACCTGATCAAGTCCGGAACCGTGATCAAGGTAATCGGCCCTCAAGGCGAGTTTGATGCCCGCATCGTCGGCGTAGCCGTAGGCGCAGATCTGCAAAACAGCGGCGCAACTGTCGTCAGGGCACAGCCACTGGGCACAAACACCCCGCCGGTTCAACGGTCACGGCATTCGTCGTAACGGGCGGCAATGAAGGAGGCGGAGTCTCGGTGCCATCCAGCGCCATTCAAACCGTCGATGGTGCGACTGTCGTCTTCGTCAAGACGACCACAGGCTTCCGTGCCCATTCCGTTCTCGTCGGCACGGCAGCCGCCGGACAGACGCAAATTCTGCGCGGTCTTTCCGGCACAGAACTCGTCGCCTCGACCAACGCCTTCCTGCTTAAGGCCGAAATGGCCCGCGGCGAAGCCGAGCACGGTCACTGAGGACGCCCTATGTTCAGTAAAATCATTTCGGCTTCTGTCCGCTTTCGCTGGTTCGTCATTCTGGCGACCGTTTTGTTCACCTTCTGGGGTTTGTTCCAGCTAACGAAACTGCCTATCGATGCCGTGCCTGACATCACCAACCGTCAGGTACAGATCAACACCGTAGCCCCTGCCCTCGCACCCGAGCAGATGGAGCGACAGGTCACCTATCCACTGGAAACCGCCATGGCGGGTATTCCTGGGCTGGAAAGCACGCGATCACTGACCAGAAACGGGTTCAGTCAGGTCACGGTCATTTTCACCGACGCGACCGACATCTACTTCGCCCGCCAGCAGGTGGCCGAACGTATGGCGCAGGCTCGAGAGCGTTTGCCCGATGGCGTCGAGCCTGCGCTGGCTCCGATCACGACGGGGCTCGGCGAAGTCCTATGTGGACGGTCGATTTCAAACCCTTCGACGCGAGCAAGGCCAAAGCCGGAAAAGCGGGCTGGCAACCGGACGGAAGCTATCTGACGCCCGAAGGTGAACGCCTGACCACGCCGCGCGCACGCTCGACCTATCTGCGAACCGTGCAGGACTGGACCGTCGCGCCGCGTATGCGCACGGCCAAAGGGCTGGCAGGCGTGGACGTCAACGGCGGCGATGTGAAGGAATATGCTGTCCGTCCCGATGCCGCCAAGCTGTCGGCCTATGGCATCAGCCTGGCCCAGCTGGTCGAAGCGCTGGACCGCGCCAACACCCAATCGGGTGCGGGGTACATCCAGCGCTCGGGCGAGGCATTGACTGTTCGTACCGACGCATTGGCCCAGTCCGTCGAAGATCTAGCACAAGCGCCTGTGGTCAATCGCAATGGCCTTGTCGTTCGGGTCACCGACGTCGCAACTGTCGAGATCGGGCAGTCCACGCGCCTAGGAGCCGCCAGTCGTGACGGGCACGAAACCGTTGTTGGCACGGCTGATGCTGGCGGGCGAGAACAGCCGCACGGCCGCCCAAAACGCAGCCGGACGGCTGGAGGAAGTCAACGCAACCCTCCCGCCGGATATCGTCGCAGAACCCGTCCTGAACCGCAGTGCGCTGGTGAACTCGACCATCAAGACGGTAGCCAAGAACCTGACTGAAGGCGCGCTGCTGGTGATCGTGGTGCTGTTCCTGTTGCTGGGGAACATACGCGCCGCAACGATCACGGCCTTGATGATCCCGATCAGCTTCCTGTTCGCGGTCGTGGGCATGAACCGCTTTGGCATCAGCGGTAATCTGATGAGCCTTGGCGCTTTGGATTTCGGCCTTCTGGTCGATGGTGCTGTGGTTGTGGTCGAGAACACCCTGCTGATGCTCAGCCAGCGCCGGGCCGATCTGGGGCGCGCCCTGACGCGCTCGGAACGCCTGAACGTGGCCGGACAGGCCGCCAAACAGATGATCAAGCCTGCCGCTTTTGGACAGCTCATCATCCTGTTAGTGTTCACACCGCTCCTTCTGCTGGGAGGCGTCGAGGGTAAAACCTTCATCCCCATGGGTGCGACGGTCATGCTGGCGCTGGTGGGTGCTTCATCTTCTCCTTCACCTTTGTGCCAGCCATGACCGCGCTTTTGGTGCGGGATCCGAAGAAGGTGGAAGTCGACGAAAACGGTCACGCGCACGAGCATGAAACGGCCATCCTCCGCTTTGCTCGCCGCTGGATCGAGCCTGCGATCCGCCGCGCGGTCGACAGCCCGAAGATCGTGATCATCTCGGCCTGCGCCATGCTGTTGGCGGGTACACTGGCGTTCATGTCGCTTGGACGCGAGTTCATCCCGACGCTGGATGAAGGCGACGTAGCCATGCAGGCGCTTCGCGTCCCATCGGCCTCGCTTGATCAGTCGTTGGCCATGCAAATGGCACTGGAGCGCGCCATCAAGGCACAGCCGGAGGTGAAAACCATCTTTTCGCGGACCGGCACTGCCGAAGCAGCCGTTGACCCCATGCCGCCCAACATCTCCGACGCGGTTATCATCCTCAAACCTAGAAAAGAATGGCCTAATCCGAAGCTACCGAAAGAGGAACTGATCGCTCGCTTTGAAGAGGTTGCATCACGCCAACTGGGCAACAGCTTCGAGTTTAGCCAACCTATCGAGTTGCGCTTCAACGAGCTGATCTCGGGCGTGCGCACCGATCTGGCCGTCATGGTCTATGGCGACGACTTCACCCAGCTTCAGGCCGCCGCCGATCAGGTTGCCAACGCCCTACGCGCAACCACTGGCGCGGCGGATTTTCGGGTAGAACAGGTATCGGGCCTGCCCACTCTGACGGTTGCTATCGACCGCTTTGCAGCCGCCAGCTTTAGCCTGTCGGCGGGGGATGTGTCCGATGCCGTGTCCACGGCCATCGGCGGTACCGAAGCGGGCCAAATCTTCGAAGGCGACCGCAGCTTCAACGTCGTCGTGCGACTGAACGATGAAGAGCGCAACGATCCGGCTGCGCTGGCCGCCATTCCGATCACCACGGCCAACGGCGTCACCATCCCGCTATCCACGGTGGCGCGTATTCAGGTGAAGGGAGGCCAGAACCAGATAAGCCGCAATGACGGCAGCCGCCGCATGGTTGTTCAGGCCAATGTCCGCGGTCGCGACCTGGGCGAGTTCGTCACCGACGCGCAGAAACGGGTCGCGAAGGACGTCCAACTGCCGACAGGCTACTCGCTGAAATGGGGTGGCCAATTCGAAAACCTGAAACGCGCCGAACAGCGACTGGGGCTGGTGATCCCTGTCGTGCTGGTCCTGATCGGTATCATCCTGTTTGTCGCGCTGGGTTCGATAGCGGAGGCGGGACTGGTGTTTGCCTGTGTGCCGTTGGCCCTTGTCGGTGGCGCATTTACCCTGTTGCTGAGAGGGATGCCGTTCTCGGTGTCAGCCGCCGTTGGCTTCATCGCTGTATCAGGGGTGGCCACACTTAACGGACTGGTGCTGATGCAGGCCATTCGCGAGCGCTTGCAGAGCGGTCACACCCCGCCTGATGCCGCGCTCTATGGTGCCTTCAGTCGCCTGCGGGCCGTTTTAACAACGGCGCTGGTGGCGATTGTTGGCTTCATCCCCATGGCCATCGCGTCCGGTGCTGGTGCAGAGGTTCAAAAGCCGCTCGCGACCGTTGTCATTGGCGGCCTTATCACGGCAACTGCCCTCACCCTGCTCGTGCTGCCCACATTCGCCGCACGCACAATGAAGCGGCGATCCGAATTGACCGAGGACTGACCGGCAAGTTCGGCCATCGCCCCATCGCGGCGGTGGCCGAGCGCACTCGACACACCCCAAAATTGCATTGCCAAACGAGAGCGCACGCACGGCGAGAAAGTGGCGTTACCCCTTGTCCACGCGACAGGCTTAATGCGGAGAATTACCTTAAAACCAGCGCATTAAGCTACACCGTTCCTAAAATCACGATTATAAACCTCTGGTTTTCGTGACGGTGGCGACGCGTTTGCCGACCCCACATGTGCCAGTTGGATAATCGGCTTTTTATGGACGCCCTGACCTTTAGCGACGAACACCGCGATGCCCTCCGATCCTCTGCTAAACGGATCGTACTGGTCGGCGGGGGGCGCAATGCGAACAACCTTCTGGGCGTCTTGAACGACGCTGGGGTCATCGTCTCTGCCATTCTGGATGATCGTGCGGGGGCCATTGTCCACGGCCATACCGTCCAACCCATCGACACCTACGAAGGTCCCGAATGGCGAGCCATCATCACGGTCGCTGATCCCGCGGCCCGAGCCAGCCTGATCCTACGCCCGCCGCTGCGACGCGTGATCTGGACATCCTATATAGATCATCGGGCCGCGGTATCGCCCTATGCCGAGGTTGGCGAAGGCACGTTCATCGCCCCCTTCGCCACATGCGCTGATGCCACCATCGGCCGTCACGCCTCGATTATGCCGGGTGTTGTTCTGGGAGCGAGGGTTACGATCGGCGACCACACCAACGTCCTGCCCGGTGCCACGGTCGCCAGCGACACCCACATTGGGGAGAACTGCATCATCAGCATGGGCGCACGCATCGAAGCGGGCCTCAAGATCGGGAACAACTGCCGGATCGCCCCCAACACCGTCATACGCGAGGACATGCCGGACGGCACTTTGGCCGTACCGACTGCGTCGACCCGCTACATCCTGAACCACTATTCTTAGGTAATCGCTTCGATCGAGCGGAGGCAGACACCGAGGCAGCGGTTGTCTTCGTTATAACCCGCTTGCGACGGTCGCACTGCTGAAGGGGCTTCGATCCTCAGCGTGATCGGTTCATGGGTCGGCTCGATGTTCAATGTCACCGTGCTGATCCCGCCGGACAATGTAGCGGAGACCCAATCCCCGCCCCCGATCCTCAGCGACACGCTCTGCTCGCCAAGGAACAACAAACCCGACAACGTCACGCGGATAGTACGGGCACCAGGTGCTCTGAACACCAACAGGCCGCGACGTCCGGTCCAGTTCCAGTCGTCTTCAGGAGGGAAAATGCCGGCCCACTGCCCTGCTGCATTGCCCAGAACATCCGACGCGCCGAAATAGCGGGTCGTATTTGCTGCGATCGTGACGATGGGCGGCACGGAGATCGCGGTTGCACCGCCCGACGTCGGCGCAGTCTGACCTCCACTCGAGATGACCTCGTTGTGCAGCAAGCTCCACTCAGCGAACTGATGCATGAACTTTGCACGCGCAAACTCGAGCAGTCCCTCCGGCACCGCAGAGGCAGATGCCGTCGACAGCAGATGTTCGATATCGCGCACGCGCTGGGCCCACGCCGCCAGTTCCAGATAGAGATAGCGGTCCTTGACGGCATTATTTGTGCTCAGGGCACCTTCGACGCGGTGGGTATTTCGTGGGTGCTGGCGCCACTCGATCAACGGTTCGCAGATGTAGTGATGCGTCCCGACAAGGCTCGCCCGCGGGCCCAGAATAAGGTCCAGCCCATAGGGGCAAAGCTCGGTGTCCAGCGGGAAGTCTTCAATCAGACTACGATGGAATGCGGACGTCGCACCGATCCAGCGCACGTTAAAGATTTTGGACACCGCGTCGAAGGGATCTTTGAGGATGCAATCATCGTGTTCTACGTCCTCGATCGCTATCGGAAGGCCTTCCATCGATGTGCGCAGGGCGTTGGACGTCACCAGCTTGCACTCTGGATCGGCGTCGAAACGGGACAGGATCGCATCAAGTCGACCGGGCAACGAAACGTCGTCGCTGTCGGCCTGAATGATGATCTCAGCTTTCGACAGCTGCAGAACTTGCTGTATGACGGCCAGCCCCGAGCGTCGGTCGTTACGCACGACGACAGCCGACACGTCCGGCCGCGTGGCGATTGCATCCAGCGCGACTTGGAGGCTGCGATCACTGGATCCGTCGTCAATGATGACGAGGTCGATGTCCGGACGCCATTGCTCCAGCAAGCTCTCGATCTGCTGAGCAATCCATCGCTCGTTCTCGTAAACCGAAATTACAACTGAAGCGCGACAGACAACGGCGGAACTCGACAACTTGGATTAGGCTCCAAACGACTTTGCATAAGATCAGCCGAAAGAGCGCGCGTTAAATGCTACCCAAACTTGATTTATTGAAATCAAATCTATCTAAAGTATTAAAACAACTGCACTTCGTCTTTTAGGCCGACGCCGATATCTACTATATCAGCACGTCTACTTGAAATACCGATCTCGTGGACATGCTTCAAATCTACGCAGTTATCGCCAAAATACGCTGTGTTTAGTGAACACAGATTACGGTCCGATGTCTAAGGCCGACCGCTAGTCATAGACTTCCGGATCGTCATAGCTGCCATTGCGCCGTACGAGCTCCGACCAGAAGTCAATCTCGCGAAGCTCTGTCCAAGGCTGCTCGTCCCGTCTGTTCTCTTCTCTGTCGAAATAGTCCGCCAGATTGGCACCATAGTGAATGGTATCAGACCCATAGACCGAGAAGATCGGGTTGCCCGCCACGTTCGGGGTCGCGGGCAAGTATCGGTGCGCCAAGATCGGAATGAGTTTCGGTGCTTTGCTGACAACCGCTCGAAGTACGTCCTCGCGATCTGTGACCTCGGTTGGGCGATCTCCCCATTCAGGCCACCACAAGCCTTTCTTCTCAACATCGATCAGCAGACCCTCAAATGGCCAAGCCAATGAGGACACAACCTCTTGCTCGTCATTCCAGTCCGGCCCCTCGACCGGACGCCGATTCCGCAAAAGTTCGACCAAATCCGGCGGGAAGCTAATACGAAACCGCGTCTGCGCCCTTTCGAGCTCCGCCGCCGTATAGCCCGATGTCCAGAGTATCTTCGTAATGCACTTAGATGCCCCGCAGTAAGCCAGACCCTGGCGCGCCCTGCAGGACTCGAACCTGCAACCGTCCGCTTAGAAGGCTAAACAAAATTCTTTGAAAACCGTAGGATAGCTGTAAAACGCGCGCGCAGCTGCATCAACGAATACAAACACTTACCGGCGACGCGTAAAACTTCAGCGAGGCGTTGGGGACATTGACGTTGCTGATGCGCCCAGTGATCCTTGGGTAAGGAGGTTGTGAGGCGGACATATCTAACAGCACTGTTCTGCCTAGGTTTCGGGGCAGTGCCCCCCTGCTCCCATTCATCGTTAGCATTCATATGCTCAGTTTGCCTCTTGTCGGCGTGTCCAATGCGCACTTTGAAGCGGTCTTCACTTGGTCTGGTGTGGGAATAACCCACTGCACTCGTCGATTCGTATTGGGTGATGACAGCCTCGCCCGTCATCAAATCACTTGCGCACCATGAAACGGGAGAGCTATTCCCAAGGTATGGCTAGTTTGATGGGTGATCTGGACGTGCGGCGTGCCGTGCACGCGCGAATGTTAAGGTTCGCCCGTGATCGTCAAGATACTTTGGTTATCGACGAGCTTGGCCTCGATCACGGTGCCTGCCGTATCGATATCGCAGTGATTAATGGGCATATCCGTGGCCTTGAAATCAAGGCAGAAGCGGATACTCTCAGCCGACTTCCTAATCAGATTGCCGCTTACGGCAACGTCGTTGATAAGGCCTCACTGATCGTCGCAGAGCGTCATTTAATGGCAGCTTCGGCGATGCTTCCTGATTGGTGGGGCATTGTTCTGGTTAGCCGTCACAAAAACGGTCAGGTCGCACTCAAACGGCTCCGTGAGGAGCGCGTCAACCGCGCCACCGACGCTGTCACCCTCGCGCGATTGTTGTGGAGACCCGAGGTCGTGCAGGTGTTGCGAGAACTCGGTCATTCGGAACGGACGCTACGAGCGCCGCGGGAAGAGCTCTATGGTGTCCTTGCGCTCAGTCTTACACGCCGTGAACTCGGGCGACGTGTTCGTGAGGCACTGAAGGCTAGGGAATCCTGGAGAGATCGTCCACGACCACAGTGATGTGGTGATTAGTTGCGACCCACTTCCAAGTAGTAGCATTGCCCCTCGTTTCAGTGCCCGCATGGCAACCGCTGATATAGGCGCTGCCTTGCGAAAACGTGGGTCCCCTGTACTGGCCTGAAGTTATGATAGACTGGCAAAGGCTCGGATATGCGTGATTTGTCTGACCCTTTAGCCGCTTCGTTCGAGCGACCAGCCAGCCGTCGCGAACGGTATATCTAATATTAGGCGAGCCGCGCATGAAACGCATATCGCCTCTCGGAAAGTCGATGGCGGCAACTGCATAATCACCAAAAGCTGGTCGGCGCTCTTGAGCCGTTAATGCCGTGATGAGGGTTTTATATAGTCGCCATTCAAGACGATCTATCGTTTGTATCGGTAGAGTCAGCGCCGTTAGCGTCTCGGGAAACGAGGCCCCGAGCACGACGCTGCTTCGGGCACCGAGGAAAGTCGGCGACGCCAATGCAGATCGGATTATGGCGATTAAGGCGGCCTGCGGCTCGTAAGACGGTGAACGGAGGTCAAGGACAATGTCCAATTGCGGCGGCGCTATTGCGATCATTCCGAGAAGGAACGCGACATTGACTGCGAAGTCAGGGTCAAGAGCCTCGTCAAGGGTGCATCGCAGAACCACACCATTCATGTCTTGTGCAGCGATGTCGCGGACAGCGATCTGGTAGTCGAGATCGCTGGACAGAGCTATGACTGGAGTCAAAACAGCCCCTTGCGCCCGGGCCGCATTGAACAGAAATGTCATAGGATGACTTCCGTCAGCCATCCGTGTCGCAGTAAGGAGCTGACGGCCATCCAACAAAGCAGGGTGCTGACCCCAGCTCTTTTGCAGTTGGGCACCGAAATCCAACAGTTGCTTGTCGATCGTTTTTACTGGTCTCAATTTCTCAAAATCGAAATCTGGTTCGAGGACTTCGATCAAAGGGACGACTAAAGATTTACAAGCTACGCTGAGTTTAGAGAGAGCCCGGTATTCCCCAGCCCGCCAGCGAAGGACAGGTACATATTGTTTAGGCGATATCGTCAATAGAGCCTCACAGACTGAACTGGCGACGGACTTCACCCGCCCCAACAAGACCCCGCAACAGACTGTAGTCCCCCGCTTCTCGACGGACTCTCCCAGCAATAACTGCTGGCGCAACTCCAAACCGCTTCGCGTCGGTCATCACAGACTGCTCGGTTCGACTGAACCGAGAGATCGCGAGCTCCCACTGAGCTGTCGGAAGCAAAGCTTCCTGTGCGAACATATCCGCTTCGCTTTCGTGGTCGCCGCACGCGGGGCTCTCGGTGTTGTCAAAAATCGCGGTAAAGGCCTGCCCTGCCCCGATATGAAGCTTCAGATGCCCGATCTCGTGCATAAGAGTGAACCAAAAATTATCCAGTCGATCGTGTCGCAGCGTCAGAGCAACAACACCAAAGCCTTCTTGTGCATACAGGGCTGCACCGTCGAGCAGGGTCCCAGGTAAATGTCGCTCTACGACCAGAGCAATTCCAGCGTCGCGCAGATAGTCGACGACCATGGCAGGCCCTGTCGGTTCCAACGAAAGACTTACAAGGCCTCGTATCCAAGCATCATCTAAACGTTGACGATCAAAGACGACAGAAGGAGCAGCGTTCAGGGCCAAGCGACGAACTCGCGCTTCCCAAGCAGCTATTGACGCCTCATGGACGGAGCCGTTTGCCCTGACTGATTTACGATGAAGTGCAATCGGAACTAGCTGAGAGCTTGCACCTCGAAGGAAAGCTGGCACCAGCTCGCTGGCTGACTTGCGAGCTTGTGCCAATGTACCCGCAAAATCCTCAAACCAACCGCGCTTGTACATTTCCGCGATCGGAAAGGCACTCCAAGCGCCTGGGTCTACAGATTCCATGTGGCTGTCACCCACGAGCGAGGCACGGTTCTCAATCATTACGCCAAGAGCGTCGGATATCTCCACAAGCCGCCCAAGACTCGCCGACCGATAGCGCTCCGCTTCATAGCGCTGCACTTGCTGTTCCTTCATGCCGAGAAAATCCGCCAAATCTTTCTGGCTCATTCCGCGCGCAATCCTAGCGCGAACGAGAATTTCAGGAAGCTCGGATAGCCTCTCGGCTTTAAACTCTTTAACCGCACCTGACTTTAAAAGCTCATAGTCAGCTATAAGCTCTTCGAGTTCGGCGATCTGGTTAGCCAAGGCGCTGCCGACTATTTTTGAAAAGATTGGATCAACGTCGCTGGCTGTCGGAGCATTCGCTGCCGCCGTTAGCTTATCGAGCATAACTCGGGTAGAACGATACTGCTTTTCGTTGGTAATCATGGTGCCGCCCCTGTCGAGGTCGTCAATAAAATGCGCAGGATACCCTTCGGCTGACCTGATGTTTTCTCAACTTGAAAGAAATCGACAAATAGTCCGCCGCCGCTTTGGGCGTAGGCTGGAAACATTTCGCCGAGATATTTAGCCTTTTGGGCTTGTCGTTTTCCGCTGAAGTCCTGAAGGACGGGATCCAGTTTGGAAAAATCCATACCGGCGTGATCCCAGCATCCATCAAAGTCGTCTGGATGATCCTTGGCTGTAGTGAAGCTCCCGTCAAGGAAAAGAATACGGCAGCCCGCAGCACGAAGACTATCGACCGCACGTACAAAACCCGCGAACAACAACTCACGATGGGGTGTCGTCGCGAAGCGAGCGGCGATCTCCTCAATCGTCGCATCGTGAACACCCGGGGGCAATACCGCCCAGGGCGAACCGTGTCCAATGTCAATCAGATCAGGAATCATTAGACCCAACATTATTGTTGTGTCAGCTTATGTCAAGTAACGTTGGAATCTGATTGGTCGCGACATTCGTATGCTAATGCCACCTCAAAAGCCTTAGTTTTGAGTCTATCTGGATCATTTGCACGGGATAGTGCCTTCACAGATCAATCGATCACACTGGCTGAACTAAGGGCCGCCATCAAGAAGATGGAACTGCCGAAGAATCCAAACTACGGTCGAATTGGGGTCAAGAACATTAAGCCATTGGACTGCAAGGAACTGCAAGGCTCACTCAGACGATCCAGTACTTTTCTAACCCACCACTGAGCTTATTTTACCGACCATAATAATTGCAAGGATAGCGACACATTAAGCCCGGGGGTGGCGCGGGGGGAAAAGCGCGGGGTTTGGGGCAAGGCGGCGCAATTCGCCACTGAGCGGCCAAAATCGCGCTTTGCGGACCAAAGTCGAGCCGATCCGCACCGACACGGCCTAGCGGCGGCGCTCCCACCACATGACGTCGAGCGCCCCGAGCAGCATCTGCTTCCCCTTCGGCGTCAGCAGCTGGATTGGCCAGTTCCCATCACGGAAGGCTGCGCTGTAGGTAATGATGCCATCGCACTCGGGGCAGATCCGCAACTGGTCCCACAGGCTGAACTCCTCGCCTTTGGCCTCAGCGATCTTGGCGGGATCGACCCTGCCGTGGCGCTTGCAGTGATGGCAGTCCCAATGGACGCTGACGTGATCAGCGGCCATTGCTCCGACAGTTAGGGACCAGGCGGGTTCGATCATGATCTTGCCTTACGCCCGCCGGTCCCGCGCCGCTAGCGTATGTTGCTAATTTGTTCTGCTTTGAGTTTCGGATCTGGCGCGGGCGAGCGCCTGCCCTACCCGCGCCGGCGATCGCGATCAGCGATTGGTGATGATCACCTCGCGGGCTTCGACGGCTCCGTTGCCGGCCAAACCATAGGACGTCCCGACGCCCTCGATCGCGAACTGCCCGAAGATCTCGCGCACCTCCGGTCGATCATTCAGAGACACGATGAACCGGCCCTTGATCGACGCCAGCCGCTCGGCCATGCGGGCGAACTGATCGCGCCCGAAGCCGTCGCCATAGTAGGTCTCGGTCCCGTAGTATGGAGGGTCGAGATAGAACAGCGTCCCCGATCTGTCGTATCGATCGATGAAGGCGAGCCAGTCCAGGTTCTCGATCGTGACATCCTGCAGACGGTTGCCGGCAGCGATCAGATCCTCGGACACCGATGACGATCGGAACCGTGACCGACCATCCAGGCAGACGCCGAAGTGTTGACCGATGACCTTTCCACCGAAGGCCAGCTTCTGCAGCTGGACGAACCGCGCCGCCCTCTGAAGATCCGTCATCGATGTCGGATCCGCAGCCTTCAACTGGTCGAAGTCAGCGCGGCAGGAGAAGGTCCATTCCAGCAGCTGCGTCAGCGCCGCCGGGTGCGCCCTCATACAGCGAAACAGGTTCACAAGTTCGCCATTCCAATCATTGATGATCTCGGCCTTGGGGCGCAGCTTGCGCCGGAAAAACACCCCGCCCATGCCGACGAACGGCTCGGCATACAGATCATGCGGCGTGGCTTCGATCATGGCACACAGCCGCTTCGCCAATCCCCTCTTGCCTCCGACATACGGGGCTACAGGACGAACAGGCTTAATTGCGCTCATCGCGCTCAATTTGGTTGAACTCACGTCAGACTCAACAATATGTAGCCCGCGCCTGGACAGGCAGCGGGGCATGACGAGGGTGGCCACCCTCTGATGTGTCGAGTTACGGCTCGGCGGCTTGGGTGCTTCAACACCCAGGCCACCGCTCAAAATGCCGTGGCCGCCACTGAACTTCTTTGATTCGAAGAGCGGGTCACCAACCTGCTGTTGTAAAAGCCCGCTACGACAAATTGACCACTTAGAGACCTTCGCCCAGCCTCCATTTCGAGTGTTCAATGCACGATGATCTACTTGGTAATCGTATTGAGAAAATCTCTCACGAGATCCGACGCATAGAGGCGTCAATTGCTGATGGATCGTACAGCGAGCGTTTGGAAGGCCTGTATGAAACACTTGTCGATCTCGAGGCTGTAAAGGTCAAGCGGGATCTTGTTGACGCCCAACGCCAGGTCGCGGCCTCTCAAGATGCGGCGACTAAAGCGCAATTGGCCGAAACTGCGCTTCAAAACGAGATCCGTGGCAGAAGCGACGAACAACAATATTGGTCCCGTCGGTTTCTGACGTCGCTGACCGTGGCTCACGGCGTCGGCTTTGTCACAAGCTTGACTGCGCTAACTCGTCAGCCACCACCCATAACAACGCCGGTAGCTGCTTTTGCTATAATATCGACGTTCGGACTTGGGCTATTATTCATGGGATCATTGCCCATTTCGATGGCTCGGATAGACCCTTCGAACCCAAATCCCAAGAGAGACGCTCACCGCTTGTTCACCGCGAAAGTTTTTGCTGCCGTAAGCGTAGCCCTACTCATATTGGGGACTGTCGGTGTTGGCAGCGTGGCTTTCAACACTTTCCAATCTAGCACTGGTACGTCAGCTGATCGCCCAACTACCTCGGGTTCGCGGGCCGTTGGCATACCAAGTGATGAAGCTCATCCTCTCGCCGCCGTCTGAGTGACCGCAAGAGGTCTTTTTGCTTTTGTCCCCTGATTACAGCATCAGGGTGGGAAGCATCGATCAATCTGCCCAGCTGGTGAATCTCTGACGTAAGCCTCTCGATATCCTCATGGGATTGAGTCATAACGAACTCCCTATCGTGAGAATTCAAGATTACAGCGGTATCAGCAAAGCACAACCGTAGTTTCCCTCAGGGATTAACCGCAGTCCGCGCCTTGAACCGCACCACCTCCATCCCCAGCCAGTCATTGATCGCCAGGAACCGTTGCTGCAGCGGCTGGATCTCGTTGCGATAGAATACGGCGTCTGCCTTCTCGACATCGCCGAACCCGCCTGCGTTGGCCGGTACCACGCCCAGCAGCTGCGGCGGGACGCGGTGCGCGGCCAGTACATCATCGCGGGTGATGTTCTTGATGCCGACGAACTCGTCCTTCGCCGCCGCCTCTCCGGGATGCAGCAGCTGGATGCTGTCCTTCTTGCCCTGCGGCAGATGCACGAACATCGAGCGGAAGTTGCCGACGCCCTTGGTGTCCTTCATCGCCTTGCGCAGCGCGTCCGCATCCTTCTCGGTCAAGCCGCCCTCGCCGACGTACATGATGAAGCCGGCATGCGCGCCATTGATGTAATAGCGACGACGGAACAGGGTCGCGCCTTCATTCAGGAACGCCGACTGCAGCGCGCTGAGATACTCCGGCACCCCGTAGATCTCCTGGTCCAGCCAAGGCTGCATGCCGTGGAAGACCGTATCGGGCTTGAACCAGTGTTCCTTGTTCCAGCCGCTCAGGAATACGAACTGGCCATCCTCGACGCCGCGGCGGGTATAGCGCGCCAAGCTGCGCTTCAGCTTCATCGGACGGCCCAGCATGTTGTCGACGCGCTCGACGTAGAAGTTCGCCAGGACAAGATGATCGAGAACGATGCCCTCGAACGTGGCGCGATCCAGCATCGGATGCGGGATGAAGTCGCGCAGCAGCTGGTTCACCTTCACGCGGAATGCGCTGGAGTGGTGCGACGCGGCATTGCCCGCCTTCGACAAGGTGTCGAGCGGCAGCGGCGGCTGGTAATAGACGCCGCCGGCTCCCCTCACCTCCCAGCAATCCAGACCTTCCATCAGATCGCGACGGTTCAGCACCGGTTCCGCATCGCCCAGCGCAAAGGCCGTTGCCGATGCCGGGGCATTGGTTGCAGCTTCAGGTCGGTCTGCTCTGGCCTTAGTCATCGCCGTAAATCTCCACAGTGGATTCATGTCCGCCCTCGGCTCCGATGGCGGCTGAAATTGGTTCATTGATCAGGGATTGAAGCAGCGCCCAGGCCAGATCGGCGTGTCCTGCTTCGCGGGTTCTGCCGGCTTCGTAAGTGACTTTACGGCCCGACGCGGTCGTGGTGCGCCGGATCCCCATCAGCGCATTGGCCAGATCCCGGAACTCGGCATCGAACTCGAGCCGGCCCTTGGTGATCACGTCCAGCGCCTTGTAAACCATCTGGGTCTTCAGGAAGGCGTCATAGACGTGGCCGACCGCGGTCGGGAAGAAGGTGTTGACCAGCTGATAGACGGCGTCACCGATGCCGGTCTTGTCGATATCGATCTTGGTGACGTTGTAACGCTGGGTGTAGTCGCGGATGACCTCGGCCTGTTCGTCGAACCGGCTGCCCGCGAACTGGCGGCGCTCGATCACCCGGAACTTGCCGCCCGGTACCTTCGGCGGTGCCAAAACGATCAGCGCGGCCTTGTCGGCGTTCTCGCCGTCACCGTTCGGGTCGTATGACAGCCAGACCTCACCGGCATAGGGCCGGCCAGCGCGCAGGATGATGCGCGCCTGGTCCACGTCAGGCCAAACGTCTCGCGGATCCACCATGCACGGCCCGATGACCGCCATCGGGAAGACCGACATCGTGTCATCGACAAAGCCGCACATCAGCAGATTGTCGAACTCCGGCGCGGAATACTCGTCGCGCAGTTCGTCGAGGTCGAACAGGTCGCAGCCCAGCCGCGCCGCGTCCTCGATCGTGACCTTGTGACGCCAGATCTTGTCCGCCCCGACAATGCCATCCTCGTGCAGCGCTGCCGACATCACGTCGAACAGCTGGCGCTTGTCCTTTGATCGCTTCTTGTTCCAGTCCTCGCCGGTCCAGAACCTATAGGCTTCGTGGGTGATGGCGCTCGGCGTCGAGAAGTAGGTCTTCCGATACCGCTTCTGCATCGCCATGCCCGACGCGACCTTCTTCAGCGTCTCGAAGCCGTAAACCCAGAAGAATTCATCGAAATAGAAGTCGCCATGATAGCCCTGCGCCGTGCGCGCATTAGTACCAAGGAAGACCAGCTCCGGTTGTTCGAGCAGCTGGCCGTTCTCGTCACAGCCGCGATCGATGACGATAGGATCGCCCGTCAGTTCGACACCGATCTCCTTCATCACGAAGGCCCGGATATAGCCCTTGAACACATGCGCCTGGTTCTTCGATGCCGACAGGAAGATCTGGTTCTTGCCCGTCTCGAGCGCGACGATCAGCGCCTCGAGCGCGAAGTAATAGGTCGCGCCGATCTGACGCGACTTCAGGATCATGCGGTTGCGTAGATCACGCTTCGACCACCAGATCTCCTGATAGCCGAACATAAGCTTTTCGAGCGCGGCCTTCAGCTGCGCCGTCTGTTCCGGCGTGATCCGGTTCTTTTCGGGCTTCTTCTTCGGTCCAGCGTTGCGATTGCCGACCTTGGGGTTGAGGTCGCCTTCGTGGCCGCCTGGTTGCTGGTACCGGCGGATCCGCGCAAATCGTTCGGCCTGCCGTGACAGCAGATCGATCTCTTTGAAGTCGAGGCCGGTCTTCGCCGCCTTCATCGTCAGCGCGACATAGCGAGCCTCGGTCACGCCCTCCATGCGCTCAAGCGGGCTGGCCTCGTCCCATTTATCGCGGCTCTTCCAGCTGGCGATCGTGCCTTCAGGCAGTTCGAGCAGCTTGGCGATATCGGTCAGCCGCCACATCGACCAGTAGAGGAATTTGGCGGCGCGGCGTTCATCCAGCAGCGCCGTTACCGGGAAGCCGAAACCGCCGCACGACGCCAGCAGCGCGCCCAGATCATCTGGCCCACCTGGCTCCGGTCCATCCTGTTTTATCGGCTTCATTCGCATGGTGCGGACGCTAACCGCGCCGGCGTCGGGGCTTGACCGGTCCATGTTGTAAGAACCGCCCCGCACAACAGGCCTGCCTTGAGAATGAAGGGCTAAGGCGGGCGTCTTGGAGGCCTCAGAGGCCCGCTTATGACGGGCACACCCAATCAGGACCGATCAGGAACCGTCATGGCCGATAAGACCGCCCGCTTCTTCCGTGTTGCCGTCGAAGGCGCCACCG
Organism: Brevundimonas pishanensis; assembly: GCF_022750635.1. Taxonomy (GTDB): domain Bacteria; phylum Pseudomonadota; class Alphaproteobacteria; order Caulobacterales; family Caulobacteraceae; genus Brevundimonas; species Brevundimonas pishanensis. The sequence goes on from NZ_JAJKBG010000002.1 coordinate 371,410, forward strand.
CTTCGGATGGCCGCACTATCGAGCGCGTCTGGCTCGAACAGATGGCCGCTTCGTACAACGCCGACACCTATGCTGCCCGCGTGAACATGGAGCACATCCGCGGCTTCACCGGCGATGGCCCGTTCAAGGCGTATGGCGACGTCCGCGCACTTAAGACCGAAGAAGTCGAGATCGAGATCGACGGCAAGACCGAGAAGCGTCTGGCCCTGTTCGCGCAGATTGACCCGACCGACGAGCTGGTCACGTTCAACAAGGCTCGCCAGAAGATCTTCACCTCCATCGAGGTCGAGCCCAACTTCTCCAATACCGGCAAGGCCTACCTAATGGGTCTGGCCGTCACCGACAGTCCCGCCAGCCTCGGCACCGAAGCCTTGCAGTTCAGCGTCAACAGCAAGGAGCCATTCGCGGCCACGCTGAAGCAAGCCCTCGACGACCGCAAACAGCACAAAACCAGCGTGTTCAGCGCCGCTTACGAAACCGAACTGAACTTCGACGCCTCCGGTGATGATGCCAAATCGGGCGGTGCTCTCACCCTTGACGCAATCGTCTCGGCTTTCGGCCGTCTAGTCGGCAAGTCGGAGCCAACCGCCCCTGTTCAGGCTTCAGCCGCCGCCGCTCCGACGGTCGCCGCAACAGCACAACCCGATCAAGCTGCCTTGGCTCACGCCTTCAACCAGTTCGGCACCGACCTGAAGTCGCTGCTGGCCGAAACCACCCAGGCCACGAACGCCCGCTTCGCCAAACTGGAGACCGAACTGGGCACTCTGACCAAGGCGCTCGAAGAGACCCCCAACAGCTCCTACGCGCGCCGCCCGTCGCACACCGGCGGCAATGGCGTCGAACTGACCGACTGCTGATCCCGCCCCTTCCCGCCACGCTCCACACGCCCAACCGCACCGGACCCGATCATGAAGACGAAAACCCGCCTGCTGTATTCCAGCTATCTGTCGCGTCAGGCAGAACTGAACAACGTCGCCGAAACCACTGTCGCCACTGGTGGCAAGTTCAGCATCGACCCGTCGGTTCAGCAGACCCTTGTTGGAAAGCTGGGCGAAAGCTCGGCCTTCCTCGGTCAGATCAACGTCATCGTCGTTGACGAACAGTCGGGCGAGGCCCTTGGCCTTGGTGTCGCCGGCACCATCGCCGGGCGCACCAACACCGAATCCACCGACCGCGAAACGCGCGACCCGACCTCGCTGGAGGCCAACAGCTACTTCTGCAAGCAGACCAACTTCGACACCCATGTCAGGTACGCGAAGCTGGATATGTGGGCGAAGTTCGCCAACTTCCAGGCGCTGATGCGCGATCAGATCCTGCAACAGCAGGCCCGCGACATCATCATGATCGGCTTCAACGGCGTCCAGGCAGCAGCCACCACGGACCGCACCACCTATCCGATGCTGCAGGACGTCAACATCGGCTGGCTGCAGAAGATCCGTGCCCATAAGCCGACTGCCGTCTTCAAGACCGGCACGATCGAGGCCAACCATATCCATGTTCGCGCCACCCAAGGCGATTACAAGAACCTGGACGCGCTGGTCTATGACGCGCTGCAGAACTTCATGCCGGAATGGGCGCGCGACGACACTGAACTGGTGGCCATCGTCGGCGGCGGTCTGCTGCACGACAAATACTTCCCGATGGTCGACGGTGAAGACAAGCCGACCGAGAAGATCGCTACCGACATCCTGATGTCGAAGAAGACGCTCGGCGGCCTGCAGGTGGCCAAGGTGCCGTTCTTCCCTGCCGGTACCATCCTGATCACCCGCCTGGATAACCTGTCGGTCTATGAGCAGGAAAACACCCGCCGTCGCACTATCATCGACAATCCTAAGCGTGACCGCATCGAGACGTTCGAGTCGGTGAACCACGCCTATGTCGTCGAAAGCTACGACTACGCCGTGTTGATCGAAAACATCGTCGTTGACGAGCCGGTCCCGCCCCAAGGCGGTTAATCGGCCCCTCTCACCCCCTGATTAGATCAACATAAGGACGAACCCGAATGACCCCCGCCGCCAAAGCCGCCGCCGCCCTCCGCGCCGAAGCCGACCACAAAGCCAGAGCCGTAGTCGCAGCGGCGGCCAAGGCGGAAAAGGCCGTTCGTAACGCCAAGCCCACGCGCCACTTCGCGGACACGCCCGTCCCCGAAGTGCGTTCTGGTCGCACCTCGCCTGCAGCCCAGGCACGGTCCTATCTGGCTGCCAGCCTCAGCACCGGCATCGCGGCCATCGCCCGCGCCCAAAGCGATATCGCCCTGTCATCGGACGAGGCGAAGATCGTTCTGCAGCTGGAAGACGATCGCAAACGCCTGAAGGAATTCAAGGCGACCGATCGCAAGATCGAGGCCAAGGCCGCGATGTTGCCCTTCTATGAGGGCTGGATTGCCGGTTTCATGGCGAACGCCAAACACGAAGCCGGTCCTATGGATCAGGTCTTCACCCAGCTGCTCGCCTGGACCATCGACGTTGGCACCTACGACGCGGCCCTGCCGATGATCGAACACGCGCTGGATCTCGGCCTCGATATGCCTGGTCAGTTCAACCGCGACGTCATCACCTTCGCGATTGACGAGATCTCCGACGCCGCGCTGTTTGCCTTTGACCTCGGCGGTGAGCGCGCCTCGACCTTCGAAGCCGGCATCCTGCCCAAGCTGCAGGATCTGGTCGAAGTCTATGAGGTAGATCTCCACGATGAAGTCGAAGCCAAGCTGTTCAAGGCCATCGGTCGCGCCATTTTGGTCGGAGCCAATGAAGCCGATGCCGCCCACCTTCGCGCCCGCCAACAGTCGGCGCTCTCCTACTACCTGAAGGCCATCGAGAAACACGACCGCGTCGGCGTCAAGAAAGACATCGAGAAGCTCGAGCGCGAACTGAAGAAAACCGATCCGGCTGCAGCCCCGCCTGCCGCCTAACCTATCGCCCCCCGGCGCTCGGGGCGGGGCTGGTCCGACAACAGCGGTTTATCCGTCTGCAGCGTCCGACCAGCCCCCCACCCCGTTACCGGATCCGGCGACACCTGGAATCCCTCGCCTACCATGTCCGGTCCTTTCTCTGCCCCTTCCAGCATCCCCGCACCCGATACCGCCCCGTCGCCGGGGTCGATCGACTGCGGCCCGTTCTGGCCGGCAACAGATCTCGTCCGCCTGCGTAAGGCCATCCGCATCGATCAAGCGGTCACAGACGAGCGGCTGCGCGATGTGGCCAAAAACGCAATCCTCGATGTCATGGATGAACTGAACGGCTGGAAGGCCGAACAGCTTGCCGCCGGTTACGCCACACTCACCGACGTACCCAGCCGCTATGACATCGATGGCGAGAGCGACTACGTCGTCCGCTGGGGCAGAGCCATTGCATCGGTCATCGCCGCGGATCTTTCCGACCGCCAGCTGGGACAGTCCGCCCGTCAGGCTGGAATCGAGCGCGCCGAAGAGCTTTCGACCGACGCCGACATCCATCGCCGCAACGTGACGATCGCCGTTCGCGACTTCCTCGGACGCAGCCGCATCATCGCTGAGGTCATCTGATGGCCGCCTCCAATATGATGAAGGTGTCCGCGATCGATGGCGAAACCCTCGACCAGCTGGTGTGGCGCACGACGAGCCGCGCCTCGCCGGTTGTCGAACAAGTGCTCGCCGCGAACCCCAACCTCGCTGATGCCGGCACTTTTCTCAAGCGCGGCCAGATCGTGCTGATACCCGCCTCGGCCAACCGGTCGGCCCCCGTCCCTATGGTTCAACTCTGGAGCTGATGAGCGTGAACAAAAACCCCGTCACCTTCAGCATCAATCTCGTCCAGCTTCTGTTCGCCGTCGGCATTCAGGTTGTGATTGTCGCTGCCGCCATGGGCGCGCTGTTCAACCGCGTCGAGGCTATGGAAGTCACGGTCGAGCCAATCACGCGGGGCGAGTTTGCCCGCCTGGACGAGCGCGTCACCCATATGCAATCCGACATCGCCTGGATCCGAGCCCACATCGAAAAGGACCGCGGTCGATGAGCGCCCCTCAACCTGAAGCCCAATGGCTCTGGCGCAGACTGTTCACCTGGATCGTCACGGCTTTCATCCTGCTGCAACTGCATCTGCTGATTGATCGCATGCCGCTCGAGGATCTGCGCACGATCGCCGAGCGCCTCATCCTGCTGCTGGCCTCCCTGATCGCCCTTTACCTCATTGGCCCAAGTGCGGAACACATCATCGCACTGGTCCGCGCCTGGAAAGACAAGCCATGACCAAGATCAAGAACGTCAAGCACCTGGTCGTTCACTGCGCCGCCACCCCGCCTTCGCGCGATATCGGCGTTGCCGAGATCCGCGCCATGCACAAACAGCGCGGCTTCAATGACGTCGGCTATCACTACGTCATCCGCCGTGATGGTCGCATCGAAAAGGGTCGCGCCGACACGGTGATCGGCGCTCACGTGAGTGGCTTCAACGCCACGTCGCTCGGGATCTGCATGGTCGGCGGCATCAATGCCAAAGGCTGGTCGGAGCAGAACTTCACGCCGGCACAGTTCGAAGCCCTGCGCGGCCTGCTGCCCAAGCTGAAGGCCGCACACCCCGACGCCGAGATCCTCGGCCATCGCGACCTGTCTCCCGATACGAACCGCGACGGCAAGGTTTCGCGCAATGAATGGCTGAAGGATTGCCCGTGTTTCGACGTCCGCGACTGGCTGGCCGGCAACCCGCCTCAGTTCCAGGTCCGCTAAGATTATGCCTCTGGAACTGCCTTCTCCTGCTGGATTGTCCCTTCGGACTATTGGGCTGGTTCTGGCTGCCGTTGCCACCCTCGCCGTGGCCGTGATGGGTCTGGGCGCTCTGGGCTTCAGCTTCGATCCGTTCGATCTGCAAGGCCGTAAACTCGACCGCGCCCTGGCGGGTCAGGCGACGGCGAAGGCCGAAGGCGCAGCAGCCGCGATCGAGGCCGCAGGATCCCGCGACACGACCACAAGGGTCGAGGTCGCATTGAACCAACGTTCAGCCGCGCAAGAGCGGCTCACCGAACTTTCAGCCGCAACCAGGAGCGCGCCGGATGCGAACGAACCTATCGACCCTGATCGCATTGATCGCCTGCGCGACTTTGACCAGCAGCTGTGCGCTATTCGCCCCGCCATCTGCGCCGGCGCGTCCGATCCTACCGCCGCAACGCGAGATGCCGGCAACGGCCCTGCAGCCCTGCCAATTGGTCGGACGCCTGCCGGCTAACCCGACGCAAGCCGATCTCGAAATGGGTTACGCCCTGCGCGGTGCCGAGATCCTGTCGTGCGATGCCCGTCGCGAACTGGCCGTCGACATTCACGCCCGCCAGAACGCAGACCAGCTGCAATGGCAAGACCAGCTGACGCCGCAAAGCTGGTGGCAAAAACTTACGGGACGACGCTGATGCGCAAGCTCGAAAGCCTACGCAAACACATGATGGCGGCGCTCGCACACCGTGGCCTGAAGGACAATCCTTCAGACCTTCACTTCGCGATCCCGTCAGGCAGCACAATCGCCCAGAACCGGGGCGGCTCTGATCGCGGATTCGAATATAGATACACCCTGTCGATGGGCATCTTCGATTGCGCCTGGTCGTTCGATGAAATCATTCTGCCGCTTATGATCTGGGTCGAACGTTGGCAGCCAGAACTGCTCTCGCTTGCCGCCGGCGCTGGCGGCATCGCCTGGGAAGTCGATCAGCTGGATGACGGCAAATCCGATATTCTGGTCAAGATCCCGATCACCGAAACGGTTTTTTTGAAGATCCGACCGGATGGCGGCCACGACCTTACTCGCCCAGAGGAACCCGTCCCGTTCGCGCTCGAACCCGCGACTCCGCTGCACCGCGTCTATATGGACGGCGAACTCATCGTGGCCTGCGCACACGAGGTGGAATGACCATGCCCTCATGTAGCGAAGCGATAGGGCAAGATTAATGACCGACCGCGCTGACGAACTGGCCGTCTATCGAAAGGCGGTCTCTGATTACATCGACAAGCTCGAAGCACGCGAGCGATCGCAGCTGCTGCGCAAACTCGCTTCCAACATTCGGCGGTCGCAGCAGCAGCGGATCCGCGCTCAAGTTGCGCCCGATGGTTCGCCTTGGCCCAAGCGTAAACCTCGCAAGACCCAAAAGGCCGCCAGCCGCCCGATCCGATTCCTCTACCGAAAGGGCAGCGGGAAAGAGCGCGTCGCCGATATGCGCAGCTGGGTCCGGCAAGGCGACCGCCTGACGGGCTTCGACCGCGAAGCCGATGGTCTGCGCACCTTCTTAAACAGCCGCATCGCCCGCCACCTCCCCTCAGAAGGGGGCGCGGATCCCGGCCCGATCGAGGGCAGCTTGAGAAACGCCAAGGGTGCCGTCCGACGTCGCTCTGCAGCGATGTTCTCCAAGCTGCGCACCCAGATGAAGGCCGGTACCAACGGCGATGAAGCCTATGTCGAGTTCCGTGGCCGTGCTGCCCGCCTCGCTCGCGTCCACCATTTCGGCCTGAAGGATCGGGTCGTTCCCGGCGGTCCAGAGGCGGACTATCCCCAGCGAGAACTGCTCGGCTTCACGCAAGCCGACGACGAGGCCATCCTCGCTATGCTGCTCGATCACATGGAAGGCCGGCTTTAGGCCACTGGCCGCCGATGTTTTCATTGTTTGAAGGAACTTTACATTCTTTCATACAGCGTAGATAGGAAAATACAGCCGCGCTTTCAGCGCTTGGGGAGAAGGCGATGAAGCACGATTTCTTCCGACGCGTGGCGTGGCGCGGTTATGTGTTGGCGCTTGTCTGTTGGGGTGTCGCTTTCGCCGTGCGTTTTGGGCTTGCGGACTCGTTCCCGCCAGGCTTCCCCTATCTGACCTTCTTCCCGGCAGTTGTTCTGGTCACCTACTTCGCCGGTCTGCGTCCGGCTATTTTGACTGCCACATTGTCAGGCTTGACCGCGTGGTGGTTCTGGATCGGGCCTCAAGGATTTGACCTCAGCGGTGACACTTTGGTTGCCGTGACGTTTTACATCTTTGTCGTCGCAATCGACATCTTCTTCATCGTTGGTATGGACGGCGCGTCGCGTCGGCTCGCTCGCGAGGTCGCTCGCAATGCCGCGCTTGCAGAGAGCCGTGACATCCTATTACGGGAGGTCCAGCACCGGGTGTCTAACAATATCCAAGTCGTGAGTGCACTGCTGAGTTTAGAAGCGCGCGCAACGGACGATCTCAGCGCCCGGAAAGTTCTGCTGGACGCCTGCGCCCGCACAGCCCTTGTCGCGCGCATCCAAAGAAGCCTAGCTGAAGCCGAGCGGCAGGCTACCGCCTTTGAAGATCTGGCACGCCTAATAGTGGACGACGCTATCGCGGCGGCAGCCCGCGAGGACGTAAAAGTTTCCATCATAAGCGGCGACGTGGCGTTGTCGGCCGAAGAGGCGACGCCTGTGGTGCTCATCATGCTGGAGTGTGTGAACAATGCTCTGGAACATGCCTTTCCGGACCGTGCGGGGACACTCACCATTGAGCTATGCGATGACGGATCGGTCCGAACCCTGGTCATCACCGACGACGGCGTGGGGGTTCGTGAAGCTGTGGATTCTGTGCACCAAAGCCTTGGATTGAAAATCATCAGCGCCCTCGCGAAGCAGTTGGGGGGACAGTGGTCGCTCCAGTCTACCAATCCCGGCACCTGTGCCCGGCTTTGCTGGCCTAGCGAGGGCTTGGCACACGAGGCCTAGTTCGCCTTGCACATTCTACCGAAGAAGCGACCGATCCGCCGCAGCATTGCCCACAATCCCTGGAGACATAAGATATAGAATGCGAGGCTTGCTATGAACGGTGCCAAACGGAAGTCGTCTTCGGGGAAGCCAATTTTGCCTTCGACCGATATGCCCGGACGATCGAATGCGAAGGGAGCTGGCCAGCCACCGTTCAAAACAGGTTTTGGGCAGTAAATATCAACGCCATCTGAGGTCTTGCCCAGATCGCAATAGATCGCCTGATCTGGCCCGTGACGTTGAATAGCGCATGAGCTGACTGACAAGATGCTCCCCAACACCGCGATGATGACAAATCTCAATTTCAACTCAACGACGCTCCCGTTAGGCGAATAAGATTATATAAAATAATCGATCCTCACCTGCGCGCCACGGCTACTCGCCCTTCGCGAGAAATTTCCGTGACCACCTTCGGCAGGCATAACCTGAAGACGGTTATACTCCAGTGGTGTTCGGGGGACGTTGAACCGCAATGATGATGCATGCCGCCCAGCCGTCCATGTTGTGCGGGGCGGTTCTTACAACAAGCCCCCGTCAGCCCCGCCCGCGCTCGCGGTTAGCGTCTGGGCATGACCCAATATTCCGGCCCGTCAGGCGGCACGACCGCCGTTGATCTGTCTCGACTGCCCTTCCCTGCGGTGATCGAAACGCTCAGCTTCGAGCAGATCGCCGAAAGAATGAAGGCGGATCTGATCGCGCTGATCCCCGAGACCGCAGCCGTCCTGCAGGATGAAAGCGAAGTCTTGGTCAAGTTGATCCAGATCTGGGCTTACCGCGAACTCAACCTTCGCCAGCGCGTCAATGACGCCGCGAAGGCTATGAGCCTGCCCTATGCGACCGGCTCTGATCTGGACGTTGTGGCGGCACCCTTCGCCACGCGCATGATCCTGACCCCAGCCGATCCGCTCACCGGTGCGCCGGCAGTCATGGAGAACGACAGTTCGCTACGCGAGCGCGCCATGCTTGGCCCTGAAGGCTTCTCTGTCGCCGGACCCGCTGGTGCCTATGTGAAGCTTGCCCGCCAAGCCTCGCCGGATGTTCTCGACGCCTCCTGCACGTCACCGGAACCCGGCACAGTCCTCGTGTCGGTTCTGTCGCGTGACGACGGCGGTGTCGCTGATCAGGCGCTGATCGATCAGGTCATGGCCGCCGTCTCGGCAGAAGACGTCCGACCGCTGACCGATTATGTCGTCGTGGCCTCTGCAGAGATCATTCCGTTCGAGGTCGAGGCTGTCATCAAGACCTTCAATGGCCCCGACAGCGAGGTCGTGATGACGCTCGCGCGATCGCGGCTGGACGAACACATCGCCCGTTCCTATCGCCTTGGCCGCGATATCACCCGTTCATCGTTGATCGCGGCGCTCTGCCCCGATGGCGTCCAGGACGTGAACCTGATCAAGCCGGCAGCGTCAATTGTCATCGAACCAGAGCAAGCCGCACTCTGCACCGGCATCACGATCACGCACGGCGGTCTGGCCGAATGACCGACCTCAAGTCCGCTGATCAGACTTCGCTGTTGCCGCCAAACGCGACCGCTGTCGAGCGCGCTATCGAAACCCTCAGCCGCCGGCTGGATGACATCCCGTCCCCGTTGCGCGATCTGGTCAATCCCGAAACCTGCCCTGCCCGCTTCCTGCCGTGGCTCGCCTTCACGCTGTCTGTCGATACTTGGAACCCCGCCTGGTCGGAGCGTGTAAAGCGCAACCTGATCGCGGCATCGATGGATCTGCACAAGCGCAAAGGATCCGCCGGATCGGTGCGGGCTGTCGTTCAAGCCTTCGGCGGTCAAATCGCCCTGCGCGAGTGGTGGCAGATGGAACCGCCGGGGCAGCCGCATACCTTCGACATAGTCCTGACCCTGTCAGGCAATGACGGAGAAGCGGCCAGCCAGAGCTTCATCGAAGAAGTCATTGACGAAGTCGCCCGCACGAAGCCGGCGCGCAGCTGGTTCACCGTCACCCAAGGATTCCTCGCCACCGGCGCACTCCGCGCGATCGCTGCCGCCCGTCCCGCAATCTATCGCCGTCTAACTCTGACTGAGGCCAGCTAACCGATGACCGGTTTCACGATCACCATCACCGATGCAGGGCGCGCCGCTCTGATCAATGCCCAGAACAATGGCTCGGCGGCCTTCATCCTGTCCCAGATCGGCGTCGCATCCCAAGCCGTCACGACGCCGCTGGCCGCTCTGACGGCTCTGCCGAACGAAACAAAGCGCCTCGCCACCATGGCCGGCGATGTAGTCGCTGACGATACTCTGCACGTCACCATCCGCGATGAAACGACCGATGCCTATGCGCTACGCGCCTTCGGGATCTACACCGACACCGGCGTCCTGTTCGCAGTTTACAGCCAAGCGGACCCGATCATTGAGAAGTCGGCCGCCGCGATGCTTCTGCTGGCCGTGGATGCGCGTCTGCTTACGCTCGACACCGACCAGATCGAGTTCGGCCCTGTCGGCTTTACCCTGCCGCCGGCAACCGAAACGCTCGCTGGTATCAGCGAGGTCGCCACGGACGCCGAAGCCGACGCTGGCACTGACAACTGGCGCTACATCACCCCGCGCCTGCTGAAGCGCGCTCTATCGGCACTTAGCGGCTTCGCGGCCATCGGCTATAAGCACGATGCAGCCGACGTCGAGACCGGCACCTTCCACGTAAGCCGGATCCCCGAACTGGCAATGAGCAAAATCACCGGCCTGGTGGCAGCGCTCGGTGCGAAAGCCGACGCCGTACACAGCCACGGCGTCGCCGCCATCGCGGGATTGTCCGACGCGCTGGCCGGTAAGGCTGCATCGGTCCACCAACACGCGGCAGATGACATCGTGTCGGGTGTTCTGGCTGTCGCCCGAATACCGTCGCTGGCAATGGACAAGATCACCGGACTGGCCGCTGCGCTTGCTACGAAGGCAACCTTGGGCGTGAACAATGTGTTCCGTGATGTGATCGCCGGCCGCGATGCGCTCACCGGCGTCTACTACTTCGGCACCGATGCGGGCAGATGGCTTGCATATTCCAACAACCGTTTCGAACTGGTGGGTCTTGGAGGACTGACGGTCAACGGATATCCCGTATTCACGACGCAGAATTTCGATCCCAACAGCAAGGCCAATATTTATGCCCCAACCTTTGGGGGTCTAATCACGACGCCAAACGTCGCCATCAGGGCTGATGCTTCGACGTGGCGCAGTCTAAAATTCTTCTCTGGCGATGCCGAACGCCACGGCTTCATGATGGACACCCAGGCAGAAAACGCAGCCAGTGCCGGCGGCAATCTGCTCTACTATCTCGTCCGTAACGACGGCGTGACGGTCAACATGTGGCAAGGTGAGCGCGCCTCGGGTCGAATGCGTTATTTCGCGACCCCTCACGTCAACGGGGCTGACGTATTCCACGGCGGCAACATCATCAACGCGGCGCAGTACCGGGCTAACACCGGCACCGGTGCGATCACGCCGGCGACGGTCTGGTCGGCAGCCGAGATCCAGACCATCACCCAGGACGCAATCCTGACGGTCAACCTGGGCACTGGCCTGAACTTCACGACCGTCATGACCGGCAATCGCACCCTCGGCGCGCCTTCCAATGCCAAGCCGGGGCAATCTGGCGTAATCCAGATCTGGCAGGATGGTACCGGAGGGAGAACCCTGACGTTCGACTCTGCCTGGAAGTTCGCCAACGGGCTTGTCCCGCAACTGTCGACTGCCGCCAATGCCCGCGATGTCCTGGTGTTTACAGTCATCGCATCGGGTGATGTCGTGGCCTCTCTTATGAAGGACGTCCGCCGATGATGCCGGGTATCCTCCCTTCGCTGCTGATGGCCAGCACTTCGACGCTTTCGGTGAAGGTTATCCCCGCAGTCGGCTATTGGCCGACGGAAGCTCCCTATCGCGTGACCACAATCGCCGAGGCGAGTGGTGGTGTTCCCCCTTACACCTACGGTTGGAACGACACCGGACCTTGGCCGGTCGGCGGGACTTACGGGGGGCAGGTTAAGGACTGGGAGCCTGCGGGCGGCGTTCCGCAGGACGCATTCGTCTCCATCCTCGTTATCGACGCAGCCGGCAACCAGGCAACCGCTAGTGGCGAGATCCGATTGTTCATGGATGGCCCTATCCTCGGCTGATCTGGCCGCTTGTTGTGCGGGGCGGTTCTTACAACATCGCCGCCGCGCACACGCCTAACGCCTGATCCATCGTCGGCGGCATGCACGGGAACCAACGCGCCGCTACCCCCTCCAACACCGATCGCGCCATTAGCGATCTGGTGCGCGAAGGCGTGGTTGAGAGCGTGGACCTGAATGCCGGCACGGCCATCGTGCGCATTGGCGATATTCTGACGCCTCCCTGCAGTTGGTCGATGTCGGTCGGCGACACCTCGATCTGGATTCCGCTCGCAGTCGCCCAGCCCGTTCTTGTCTGCTGCCCCGAAGGCGACATCGAGCGCGCCTTCATTTCCGGTTCACTCCCGACGACCGCGATGCCGCCGCTCGCGCTGGGGGAAAAGGTCGGCATCAAGTTCAAAGACGGCGCGCTGATCACTTACGACCCCGCCGCGCAGCTGCTGCAGATCGAACTGCCAGGGCAAGCCACGATCATTGCGCCTTCCGGCGTGTCAATCGAAGCCGACGTAACCCTGCAGGGCGATCTGTCCGTCTCGGGTGACGTGTCGTGTGCAGGCACGGTGACTGGCTCGAGCGACGTGATCGGAGGCGGCAAGTCCCTCAAGGGACACAAACACACAGGCGTCGCGGCTGGCTCTGCCTTATCGGGTGCGCCCCAATGAGCGGCCTTCGCGCATCGAACGCCACGGCCATTGCGCCTGTCGACGACGATTATATCCGCCTTTCGGTCGCCGACATCCTGACGACGCCGGTCGGAACGCGAGTCATGCGCCGCGACTACGGCTCGTACATTCCCGAGCTGATCGATCAGCCGATGAACGACGTGACCCGCCTGCGGATCCTGGGCGCGACCGCCATGGCGCTGTTGCGCTGGCACAAGCGGTCAAGGCTCAAATCCGTGCAGCTGAACGTCGACGGCCACAAAGCGGATCTGAAGCTGCAGCTGGTCCGCACCGATCTTCCCCGCCGCCAAACCCTCTGGGCGAGCGTCCCCCTTCTCAAATGATGTGTTCTTAAGGATCTGAACATGGCTCTCTCGCCTCGCCCGCACGGCGTCAAAATCGTTGAAGTCGCCGCCGGCGCAACCACCCTGGCCATCGCGGCGACCGCCATCTGGGGCATCGTGGCGACGGCTCCTGCAGCCGACACTGACGCATTCCCTCTGGACACGCCGGTACTCGTTACCGACATCGAGGACGCCATCGTGAAGGCGGGCGCAGGCGGTACACTGGCCGTATCGCTGAAGGCTATCGGCGATCAGGCATCGGCAATCGGCGTCGTGATCCGCGTCGCCGAAGGCACCGGCGGCAACGCCGCAGACAAGGAAGCCTCGCAAATCGCAAACCTGATCGGCGGTGGCGCGGCTGGATCCCGCACCGGCATGCAGGCCATGCTTGATGCCGAAAGCGTGCTGGGTGTTCGCCCGCGCATCCTCGCCATTCCGGGCTTCAAGGATCAAACCGTTGGCTCGGCTCTCGGGCTGATCGCCGCCAAGCTGAACGCGGTCGGCTATTTCGAGGCGGGGCCGACCCGCACCGTCACCGCAGCTGCGGCGTTCCGCGCCAACTTCACCCAGCGCGAACTGTTCCTGATCTTTGGCGACTTCCAGGCTCCTGACCCCTTCACCAAGGTCGTCGGCCCGTCGTACGCCACGGCAGTCGCGGTCGGCCTGCGCGCTCGCATCGATCAAGAGGTCGGCTTCCACAAGACGATCTCGAACGTGGCGGTGGCTGGCGTCACTGGCATCGACACTATCGTCAGCTGGGATCTGCAGGACGAAAACACCGAAGCCGGCCTGCTGAACGGCGCCGACATCACCTGCCTGATCCGCCGCAACGGCTTCCGTTTCTGGGGCAACCGCGGCTGCTCGGAAGATCCGCGTTTCGCCTTTGAAAGCGCCGTCCGCACCAATCAGGTGCTTCGCGACACCATCGCCGAAGGGCTGTTCACCTATGTTGATCGCCCGCTCACACAGGCACTCGCGCGCGACATTGTCGAAAGCATCAATGCTCTGTTCCGCCGCCTCAAGGCGTCGGGTCAGATCATCGGCGCTGAAGCCTACCTGACCGAAGCCAATACCGCGTCACAGTTGGCCGGCGGAAAGCTGAGCCTCGGCTATCGCTTCACCCCCGTCGCCCCGCTGGAAGATCTCGGCCTCGAGAGCCTGATCTCCGACGAATACTACGCCGACTTCAACACCCTCGCCGCCTGATCCTCTGACGACAAAGTCAGACACAAGCCCTCGATTTATCAGGAAACATCGAAATGAAACTGCCCCGCAAACTTAAGGACATGGTTGTCCACGGCAACGGCGAGAGCTTCATGGGTGAATGCAAGACCTTCACCCGTCCCCCGCTCGAAATGGAAGGCGAGGACTATCGCGGTGCCGGCATGATCGCTCCGGTCAAACTGTTCACCGGTTTGGCTGGGCTCGAGGTCGAGCATGTCTATGGCGGCGAGATCCCCGCTCTGAATGCCACCTTCGCCGAACATGCCCTGGACGCAAGCCAGCTGCGCTTCACCGGTGCCTATCAGCACGGTGCCGATGGCGCCTACGACCATGTCGAGATCACGGTTCGTGGCCGCACCTTTGCCATCGATGCAGGCGGTGACGAAATCGGCGGCGACACCGAGGTCACCTATAAGACCACCTGTGTCTATTACAAACAGGTCCGCAATGGCCGCGTCGAGTTCGAGATCGATGTCCTGAACAAGGTCTTCATCGTGGCCGGCGTCGATCGCATGGCTGAAGAACGCTCGATCCTCGGCACCTGATCTGCCTGGGCGGGTCGCGAGATCCGCCCCACTCTTCATCCAGAACATTAAGACCGGACACCCGCCATGAGTGATACCACCCAGACCCAGACCGCCGTTGTTGAATTCGATACGCCACTAAAGCGCGGCGAGACGGTGATCGATCGCGTGACCCTTCGCAGGCCGCTCGGCGGCGCACTGCGCGGCGTCAAGCTTGTCGATCTCTACAACCTCGACGTCGTCGCTGTATCCAAGGTGCTGCCGCGTATCTCAGAGCCGGTGATCACCGAAGCTGAATATCTAACCATGGAAGCCCCCGACTGCGCCGCGATCGCAGAGGAAATCGTCGCTTTTTTGCTGACGAAGAAGCAGCGGGACGAAGCTGGCCTAGCCTGATTGACGACGCCATGGCCGACATCGCCATGGTGTTTCACTGGTCCCCCGACGTGATGGCCGAAATGAGCCTCGGGGAGATCGTCAGCTGGCGCGAGAAGGCCGTCGATCGCTGGAACAAGATGCACGCTGCACCTGAAAAGGGACGCGGCAAAACCTGAGACCCTAAAAATGTCCCGTAGTCTGCGCCTATCGCTGATCATGAACGCCGCTGGCAACGCCACCCGCTTCCTGAAGGAAGTCAAAGGCGGCAGCGATGGCGCGTCGAAGGCACTACGGGCAGCGCGCGAGCGGGTCACTGAACTGCAGCGCGCGTCCAAGGACATTTCAGCCTATCGCCAGATGTCGGATCGGCTGGGTCAGACCCGCGAGAGCCTGCAGGCGGCAAGGGTCGAAGCCGCAAGGCTCGCCCAGGCGCACAAGAACGCCGAGAAGCCGACACGCCAACTGACCCGCGCCTTCGAACAGGCTCGCGATCGTGTCCGTAACCTGAAGGCTGCAGAAGAAGGCCACAGCCGAACTTTGCAAGAGATCCGCGGTCGCCTCGATCGCGCCGGCTACTCGACCAAGAACCTGTCGGGTGCCGAAGCGAAGCTCGCTAACGAGACGCGCAAAGCGAACAGAGCGCTGGTCGAACAACGCGACAAACTGGCAGCGCTCGAGTCCCGACAAAAGCGCATGGCCGATGCCCGGACCCGCTACGACCAAACGCAGTCGTTTGCAGGCAAGGCTGCTGGCGCTGGCGCTGCCTCGATCGGTGCTGGCGTAGCGGCAGCGGCACCGCTGGTAGTGGCTGGCCGCGCCGCCATGAACTTTCAGGATGCCATGCTGGACGTAAAGAAGGTGGTCGACTTCGACACGCCTGAACAGTTCCAGCAGATGAACCGCGACATCATCGATCTGTCACGGCAGCTTGCCCTGCCGGCGGAGGGCATTGCGCAGATTGTTGCAGCAGCGGGTCAAGCCAAGATCCCGCGCGATGAGCTAAAAGGCTTTGCAACCGATGCGGGCCAGATGGCTGTTGCCTTTGGAACCACAGCCGAAGACGCGGGCCAGAAGCTCGCAACCTGGCGTGTCGCCTTTGGCATGAACCAAGGTGCGGTACGCGGGCTGGCTGACCAGATCAACTATCTCGGCGACAACGGCAACGCGACAGCCCTGGCCATTTCTGACGTCGTCACACGCGTGGGGCCGCTGGGCGGCGTTGCGGGCATGGCGGCTTCTGAGGTTGCCGCATTGGGTTCAACCATCGTCGGCATGGGCGTTGAGCAAGAGATCGCCGCCACCGGCATTAAGAACACCATGCTAGCGCTGACGACAGGCGATGCCGCCACCAAGAGCCAGCGCACCGCCTTCAAAGCTCTTGGTCTTGAGGCCGGCAAGGTCTCCAAAGCCATGCAGATGGATGCCGGCGGCACCATCGTTGATGTCCTCGAGCGCGTCAGCAAGCTATCGCCAGACAAGCAGGCATCCATCCTGCGGCAACTGTTCGGATCTGAATCGGTCGCGGCCATCGCGCCAATGCTGTCGCAGCTGGACGTCCTGAAGCAGAACCTCGACGCCGTTTCCGACAGTCAGAAGACCGCCGGATCTATGGCAATCGAATTCGAGAACCGCATGTCCGGTGCCAAAGCCGGGATGGATCGCGCAAAGCAGGGTCTTATCGGTGTCGCAATCACGGCTGGCACTCAGTTCCTGCCGACAATCGAAAGCGTGGCTAAAAAGGTTGAAACCGCATCTTCCCAGCTGACGGACTTCGCCAATAAGCATCCAAACGTGATCAAGGTCGCCGGTGCGCTGGTGGCCATTATCGCCGCTGCCCTTCTGGTGTTTGGCGCTCTAGCTATGATCGTGGCCGCAGTGCTGGCCCCCTTTGCGCTGCTGCAGTTAGCCTTGTCGACGTCCGCAGCACTCTTTGCACCGGTCATGGCGGGGATGTCGGGGCTAGTCGCCACCACATGGGCATGGACCGCCGCGCTATTGGCCAACCCGTTGACGTGGATCGTTCTGGCTGTTGTCGCGGCTGTCGCCCTGCTGGCCGGTGCCGTCTACCTCATCTATCGGAATTGGGGCGCGATCAGCCAATGGTGGTCCTCCTTCTGGGCCTCGATGCGCGACATAGGAAGCAAGGCCATCCAAGGCCTGATCTTCCTGTTCATGAACTTTACCCCCGCAGGGCTGCTGATCCAGGCCTTCCAGAAGGTCTGGCCGGCGCTACAAGCCTTGGGGGCCAACTTTAAATCCATTGGTGCAGACCTCATCAGAGGGCTGATCAACGGCCTAATGGGCGGCCTGCCTGCCGTCCTGTCGTCAGTCACCAACATCGGCGGCAAGGTCGTCACGGCGCTGAAGAACAAGCTTGGCATCCGCTCACCGTCGCGCGTGTTCGCGGGGCTGGGCGATGACACAGTCGCCGGCCTCGCCCAAGGCCTTGATCGGTCGAGTGACCGCGCTGTCAGCACTGTCGCCAAGATCGGTGCAGGTATGACCGCAGCCCTCGCTGTCGGATCCGGCGGCGCGGCTATGGCATTCGACAACGGCCCCCAGATTGGACCAAGCGCGACGGCGCAGGCGATGGCGGCCCCTGCCCCCAGCGCCGCATCGATCACCATCAACATCTACCCCCAGCCTGGGCAGTCCCCGATCGACATCGCGCAGTCGATAAAGAGCGTCCTCGAGGGGAACAACCTGTCTGGCTTCGGCGACGATCCTGAAGGGTTTGACTGACCATGGCCCTAATCACCCTGGGGATGTTCGTGTTCGATCTCCCGACGCTGACCTATAACCAGCTGCAGCGCCGCAGCAGCTGGCGTCACCCGACCAGCGACCGTGTCGGCGCTCGCCCGAAAGGCCAGTTCGCAGGCCCAGGCGATGACGATATCACTTTGAGTGGCGTCTTCGCCCCTATCACGCTGGGTGCAGCTGATAGCTTGGACAAGCTGCGCGAAATGGCCAGCACGGGCGAAGCTTTCCCGCTTGTGGACGGCACTGGCGAGGTGTTCGGCGCATATGTGATCACGGGCATAGACGAGACGAAGCGCGCCATCATGGACAACGGTCGCCCCCGCGTGACCGACTTCAGCCTTTCGCTCAAACGCATGGACGATGATTTGCCAGACGACGGCGAGACGGACGACGCGCCCGAGGCCGCATCATGACGGGCCACTACCAGCATAGGCAGGCGGCCTGGAAGCTGATCATCAACGGCAACGATATCGGTGCCGTGATCTCGCACCGGCTTATCAGCCTCGAACTGACCGAGAAGCGTGGCACTGACGCTGACGAACTCTCGATCAGTCTCGCGGACAACGATGGCCAGCTTGCGTTGCCTGCCGCCGGAGCCGTAATCGAACTGCACCTCGGCTGGCGAGATCTCGGCACGTCCGCAGGCGCAACGCTGATCGACAAGGGACGGTTCAAGGTCGACCAGCTGACGCATACCGGCACCCCCGACGTCCTCACCATTCGCGCCCGATCGGCAGACCTGACGCGCGCATTCAGAACCCGCCGCACTCAGTCCTGGTCGTCATCGACTTTGGGCGCAGTTCTGGCCGAAGTGGCAGGACGCAACGGACTGCAGCTGCGATGCTCGGCAGAAAAATCGGCCGTCGCCATCGCGCACCTGGCGCAAAGCAATGAATCGGACGCGGCGCTGATCGCTCGACTAGGGCGGCTGCACGATGCCGTCTCAACCGTAAAGGCCGGCACTCTGGTGTTCATGGCCTGTGGTGCGGGTCAGACGCCTAACGGCCAGCCTCTCGAACTATCCTCGATCACTCGGCTTAATGGCGATCGACACACCTGGGAGGCCGCAGAGCGCGGCTCATACTCCGGCGTCGTCGCGGAATGGCAGGATCGTGCAGCTGGTCAGCGCAAGAAGGTCGTCGTCGGCGATGAAGAGAATGCCAAGAAGCTCGCCCGAACCTATGCCTCTGAAGCCAATGCCCGTCGCGCTGCCGATGCAGAATATAAGCGATTGAAACGCGGTGCGGCCAAGTTCTCGCTCACCTTATGCTCGGGACGTCCCGATATCTTCCCCGAAAAAACAGTAAAAGTCGTGGGATTTAAGCCAGAGATAGATGCAACCGACTGGCTTGTGGATGAAGCGTGGCACTCCCTTTCGAGTAACGGCCTGACAACGACTCTCCAAATGGAGCGCGGCGGCAACAGTGACAAATAAACAGCAAGCTTAAGCGACACGGCGTTGCCGTATAGCGCGGTCCGAATTATCGTCTTCCCCAAGGATGGGGCGTCATCCGAGTTCACCATGTCGATTCAACAAGATCGCGTATCAAACCTTAGCGGTGGGCGTAGCAGACCGCCCCACAGCAGTGGCGGCACCATTCGCCAGATTTGCCCCCACTGCGAACACGTGGCGACAGCCCGCACGACAAGAACGATCACGCCTCTATTCAGAGAGATGCGTTTCCAGTGCACCAACGTCGATGGCGATGATCCGTGCGGTCACACGTTTGTTGCATCTCTGGTAATTGACCGAACCATTGTGCCGTCAGCGCGACCGAACCCGGATATCAATCTGCCAATAGCGCCGCCGCGCAAGAAGGCAGACCAGGCGATTACAGTCAGGTAGGTACTTTGTCTTTTTTAGGCTTAAGCGGCGACTGCTGCGCAGCGATGGCCAGTGCAGCTTGCCGCAAATGCCTAAGCTGTATTGCTTCCTCGGGTGGCATCAAAAGCTCATATGGCTCGATTTTCAGCCACTCGGCGATCTCATTTACAGTCTCGCGCTTGTAGGGCTGCAATCCATTGAAGACCTCAGACGCCTTACGACGGGTCCAACCGAGTTCATTTACGAGATCGGCCTGACGCTTCTGCGCGTGGGCCATCCACTCAGATATGTGCCAGTCCATTTTCATGGGTGGATATTGAGTGTTTCGGCACAACAAGTCTGCGCCGATTATCGGAACGAATGTTGTTGACTCATTGTTCCGATTATCGGAACAAGTGTCACTATGAAGCTTGGCACCTACCGACGCACGAACAACCTCACCCTGCAGGCCATGGCCGCGCGGGTCGGCTTGGCGTCCAAGGGGCGCATGAGCCGTATCGAGCGCGGCCAAGAGCGGTGCCCCACCGATCTCGCCATTGCCATCGATCGCGCCACTGACGGCGAAGTCACCATTGCTGATGTGCGGCCCGATCTGCGCGACCTCTGCATCCTGCGGGAGCAACGCTCCGCATGACGGGTTTTCAGGAAAAGCTTGGGTCATTCAGCGCGGCTCACTTCTGTGACGACTGCGGATGGCAGGCTTGTTTGACAGCCGGCACTTGCCTTGCCGCCGCATCCAGCGCCTGCGGGGTCAGCGCCGATGATCTTGAACTGGATCTCATGCGCCCCCGCTGCAGCGCGCCCCCAATGTCAACCGATGACCTCTCGGCTCTATCAGCCGAGCTAAAACGCCAAGTCTCAAAAGATTGTTCCGCTGCGACTGCGAGCCGGCGCAGCGGACCCGACGTCGACGCACCGACCGCGCCGATGCCTGTCGGGACGGAGAACCCGCCCCAACCCCCCGCTGTCCCGACAGGCCCCTCTTTTTTCCGGCATCGTCTGATGCCACCGCATTATGGCCCCAACCCCCAGGGTCTGACCCTTAAACAGCAGCTGCGCCGCAAGGCGCTTGATCGCGAACGACGAGATCTCTGAGGGCGCTAAGCGCCCCTCCCCCGACAAGTCCGGGCTGGGTGAGATCCATCCAATCAAAGCCAATGAGGGCGGAGACGCCCAGCCCATCGCGCTCTCCCTTTCCGTGTGAACCCCCACGGTCATCGGCTCGCCTTTGTCCAACGCTCGGCACTAGCGCCAGAGCGACTGAGATCCTGCGCGCCGCACACCAAGGTTGTCATGCGGATTCTGACGACGAGAATCCGATGAATTCCCGCCAACACGCCTTCCTTGCTCGCGCCCTTCAAGATGCCTTGGGCGGCACCGACAAGTGCGTCGATCTTCTTGAAAAGACCCCATTCGCTATCAGTCGGACTAGCCTCTATGACTGCCGAGATCCCCAAAAGGGAAAGACGATGCCGGCAGGCGTCATCACGACCCTCGAGCTAATCGCGGGCAAGAATATCTATTCGGCAGCGTTGCTACAGACCCGCGCCGCACCGACCGACGTCGAATGCGCCGTCAGCGAAGCTTGCGAGGCATCGGAGACGATGGCCCGAGTGCAAGCCATGATCCGGCGCGCCGGTGAAGATCGGATCTTCACCGAACACGAGAAACGAGAAATCGAACCGCAGCTGCAGCGCGTCGAGTCGCTGCTAGTGGGTGTCCGCGCAGCCATGGATGCTGCGCAATGACCGCCGTTGCCGCACCGCTCCCTGGCAGCGCAATCCGCCGCGAACCCGAACACCGCCGCACATACCAGCGCGTCCGGCGTGAAAGCCGTTGGGCTGGCCAAGAACGCTGGCAATCCATCAGCGTCCAGCACGGCAAGGATATGGTTCTGGCCCTGCAGGTGTATCGCGAGAAGCTTCGCCAGCCCGGTCAACGTTGGGGATCTGCTGGCACGATCAGCGCCGGCGCAGTCGATCTGTATCGCCTGATGGTCAACATGGCCGTCCGTGGCCGTGGCCGTCTCGAGCCTTCGGTCGCGTGGCTTGCCGAAAAGCTGAACGTTCCGGCCAAGGTGATCCATAGCTGGAAGAACCAGCTGCACGACCATGGCTTCTTGAACTGGCAGCGCCGCTACGTAGAAGCCGGTCTGAAAGGCATTCGCGGTCCACAGGTCAAACAGATCTCGAACGCCTATTACCTCAAGACCCCTGCTAAGGCTTGGGACGCGATATCGAAGATCATCCGCAGGCGCCCCCAGATGGCCCGTACAGCGGCTTCAGGCTCTTCGGCCCCCGCACCTCTAAGCGCAAAGGAACAGCGCCTGGAGGCCAGCCGCAAGGCCGGCAAGGCCCGTTACCTTGACGCCCTCGACACTCTTGGCGTTCACGTCGCCCTGGACTCGGCTCAAAACGACCCGTCGAAGCTGGAAGGAACGTGAATCACCTGAGGGGTCAGAATCCCGCCTGATATCTATCAAATAGGGTCTCGCTAGTCGCGAGACGGCTCCATTGAATAGATAAAAGGCGTCTCGCTGGTCGCGAGACAGCATAAATGCCGGATCGATGAAGCAGATCGCGGCACAAAATACAGAAACCGCAGGGCGGACAGGCTCCGCCTGCCCTCACTTGCCTACCGGCTGCCGCGCTATGCACGGCGGCCATTGCTGTTTGAGGCCAATGGTCTTGGCTCGGCGAAGGACGAGGGGTTTCGATTTTTGAGACAAAGCTGCAGCCGTTCGTTTCTCTGAACGGTTGCAGCGCCTGCATTAGACGGGACGGGCCATAAGGTCCGTTCCGGCTAAGGGAGACGCAGATCGGGCGCGGGCGGGCGGGCGGCGGCGGGTGGCCGGCGTAAAGTTTATTCAGTGATCGCGGCGCTGGGCGCGCTCTCTTCTCCAGGTGCGATAATCCCGCCGGCCACGCACGGCCCAAGACCCAACAGCGCAATCAGCACGGCCGCATTTGGGCTGGGCAGCTTTCGCTTGGCTTGACTGATGACCAGCTCGCGAACGCCGACGACCGTTAGAACGCATCCCAGAAAAATAAGAATAATATACAACGGCTTCTCTCCCTCGGGTTTGAGTGACATAGCTAGACCGTTGACTCCTTTGATTACAAAGGTCTTTTCAGTTTGTTCCGTTAAGCGGAACAAAACAGATTGACAGCAGTTCCGGTTTTCGGAACACTCTCCCCCAAGTTGAAAGGGGGAGCCAATGCTCAAACCTGTTGTCTCGAAAAATCCCAGCTGGACCGTTGGTCAGCTAACTGAACTCAAAGAACTGCACATTTCATTCCGTGGCGACCTAACCGAAGTCGCGGAAGCGGTCGGACGTCCCCGCGAAGATTGCGACGCTGCAATTTTCGCCCTCATAGGACGGTCGGCAAGGGAGGCGTTTTGCGCCCTTAATCGTATGGCCCCGAGGGCCGTCGCGTGACCGAGATCCTCGACACCCAAAAACTGACCGCCGAAGTCCAAGATGCTGTCGCAAAGATCGTGATCGTCTCGATCCTTCCGATTCTTGGCATGTGTGCCGACACAATCCGCGCCAACGGCGGCATGGGTGGCGGTAAGGCCATCGGCTTCATGACCGGTCTCGCCTTCCATCAGCGCGAAGAAGCCCAGATCGACACAAACGAGTTCCTACACGGCCTCGGCGAAGCTTTCGGCGAACGCATGCGCCTGGAACAGCAACCCCCTCAAGCCGCAGAGGCCGTGACCGCCCTATTCATCGAAGGCGTCCAACGCGGCTTCGGCGAGCCGCTGGCAAAGGATGGGGCGAAATAATGGCAGCCATCCCGACCCACTCCGCACTGGACCTGTTCCAGGAAGCTGTAAAAATTGTCGTCGGCGAACAGAACGCCTCGACTTCTCATCTGCAGCGCAAATTGCAGATCGGATACAACTCCGCCGCCACGCTGATCGAAGCCATGGAAACTGCCGGTGTCGTTAGCGCCGCCGACCATGCTGGCAAAAGATCGGTCTTGTACGCCGTCGAAGATCTCGCCGCTCGCGGCGTTGGATCACCTCCGATCCTCAACGACCCCGATCGTGACGCATCCTTCGAAAACCCTGACGTCATGACCGCTGCCGCTCAAGGCCGCCTTCGCACCATCATCGAGCGGATCGAAAAGCTCGAGGAAGAGAAGAAGGCGATCATGGAGGACATCAAGCAGGTGTTCGCTGAGGCAAAGGGCGAAGGCTACGACGTGAAGGTTCTCCGCAAAGTCGTCCGTATCCGCAAACAGGACAAGGCCAAGCGCCAGGAGGAAGAGGCCATTCTCGATCTCTACCTGTCTGCGCTGGGCGAGGTGTGATCATGAACAGGCCAAAAATCATCGCAGACCCTGCACTGTACGGTGTTCCTGCAACGCCCGTCCGCGTACTCCCCCGTCGCGTGAACCGACCGCGCCCATGGCTACTGCTGGCACCAGGGATCGCCATGGCGATCGCTGCCGCGTGGCTAGACGGCTACATCGAGCGCCCTCTGCTTCTGGCGCTGATGGTGCCCTCCGCCATCTTAATCGCGCCGATATATAGCCATCGGATCAGCCTCTACCTGGTCTATGCCTGCGTCTTCGGTGCCTACGCCTATGCAATCCATCTGTTCGGGATCTGCTGCTGATGGCCGACAAACTAGACACCGAGATTGGTCTACGCCTTCGCAGAGCGCGCATAGCGCAGAATCTCACGCAAAAGGACGTCGCCGAGGCCCTCCGTATTTCCCCCCAAGCCTATCAGAAATACGAAACCGGCGCGGTGCGGCTGTCGCTGGCTACCCTGGCCAAACTGCAGAACGTTTTAGATCTGCCACTCGGCGGGCTGCTGCCAACCCTTCGCGCCGATGGGTCGGCAATCGATAGTCCCGAGGCTGCTATCGGCAGCAGCATCACTGGCGTCCGATTGGCTAAAGCGTTCAGCCGCCTCACGACAGAACAGCAGCGAACGCTCCTCGACGTCGCCCATGCAATGCGTCCTGAACCATCAGCCGCGGCATGACCGGCTTTTACGCTCTGCCACGGCCACATTGCCCGCTCGAACGGGCGGCGGCCGATATGTTCCGCATCCTTCAGAACCTGGTCGAGAGCCACCCGGAAGAATTGCCGGCTCTCAGTCGGCAGGCCGATCACGATCTTCGCGAAGCCCGCGCGACCGTGGAACGCCTCAAAGACCAGCTGCTGACCCACACCCATCAACTCGACCAATTCACAGAGGGGGAAACCTATGCAAACTGAAACGACTATCCAGCCGATCCGCTCGACCGCTGCGGCAAAGCCTAAACGCCGCAAAGCCGCGCAGGAGCGTAACCGAACTGCCGTGATCGACGCCGCGAAGGCCCTGTTCGAGCGCGACGGCTACGAAGCCGCCACGATCCGTCAAATCGCGCAGGCGGCGAAACTGTCGACGGGCGCAGTCTTCAGTAACTTTGCCGACAAGGCCGAACTCTACGAAAAGATCGTTGGTCATGCCCCGATCACTGCGGAGCAAGGCAAGCAAATGGCCGCCGCCCTCATTCGTGCCGAAGCGTTCGTTGCTAGCTTCGAAGGCGACCCGCTTCAGCACGGCATCGATAAGCTGCTCGCCGAAATGCGCGTCGCCATCGCCTGCATCGCTGCCGCGCCCGAACAGCCAGAGATTCTCCAGGTCGCCGCCTAATGCCGATGTACGACAACCCGATCACCGCCGATCGGCACCCGCGCTTGGTCGTTTGGGCGCAGTGGTTTCTCGCCGCCGGCTACTCCCTCACCCACGTCGCCGACCTGTTCGACTGCGACGCTCACGATCTCAAGATGGCGGTGCCTCATGACTGAAGTGAAGAAAAAGCCAAAGGAAGGCTTTGTCGATCGGATCTCGGATCGATTGGCCGATGGTCGATACCTGGTCGTCGTGCGCGTCGGGTCGAAAACGATGGGGGCATACACCACGTCGCCCCCGAAGGCTGGTGCGACTGTTCCGATTGAACGCGGGCAGCCGGTCCTATGACGCGCTTCGGTGTCGCAGTCGACCGCACCGCTTGGCTGCTCGGCCTTGCCATCTATCCGGCAGGCCGCACCGCCTCCCTTCACATCGGATACCTCTATCTAGAGGTGCAGATCGCAGGAAGAAAAAGATGCCAGTGATCCAGATGCAAGAAGCCATCGCCGAACGCGCCTGTGCCGCGATCGACAACCTTCGCGCCCTAGAACTGCAGGCGGGGCTAAAGCTCTCGCCTGCAGCCGCTTGGGTGGTTGCCATGATGGAAGCCGACCGCGCTGGGGTGTCCACCGAAGAAATCCACCACGAAAGCCACACCGAGCGTCACCCGTTCTTTAGGAAAACTGACCTGATGAAGAGCCTTGTCGCGCAGATCCATGAACGGATCAGCGGCGATGCAACGCTCACCGAAGACGGCGTCATACGCCTAACCCCGCTCGGTCGCCTTCGGATCCGCTTAGCCATGGGAGAACGTTTCCAATGACTGCCCCTACGAGAAGCCGCCGAAGCCTGACTTCGCTGGTTCAACGCGCCATCCAATCGGGCAATCACCGGGTCGACATCGCGCCGGACGGTATGGTCACTATCTTGCCTTTGAACGTTTCTGCTGCGCAGGCTGATCAGATTGCGCTCGATGCAGAGATCTCAGAGCTACTGAACAATGGCCATGGTCCCCGTTAAAGGTGTTCACGTCGTCAAGAGTAACGGCCGAACCTACGTTTATGCCTGGCGCGGGGGGCCGCGACTTCAAGCCCAGCTGGGTACGCCTGAATTCTTTCAGGAACTGGCTGAAATCACGGCCAAAACAACCGCTCCGGATAGTCGCAAAATCCTTGGGCTGGTTGCGGATTATCGCGGCTCGGACGACTGGAAACGACTTGCCGAGAAATCCCGAAAAAACTGGCAGCCATTTCTAGACAGCATCTGCGACACGTTCGGCTCCACAAGCATAGCCGCATTCGACCGCCCTCTTGTTCGGGTCGCTATCCGCCAGTGGCGCGACCGTTATAAGAACACGCCTCGTCAAGCCGACATGGCGCTGCAAGCACTGTCGCGCGTACTATCCTTTGGTGTTGCTGAGGGCCGCCTTCAGGCCAATGCCTGCACAGGCATTCCACGCCTCTATAAGAGCAATCGCGCAGAAATCATTTGGCTGCCTGAAGACATTCAGGCGCTATCCGAACACGCCTCCAAAGAGGTCATGTGGGCTGTGCGAGTGGCCAGTCTGACAGGCCTGCGCAAATCCGATCTTTTGAAACTGTCCTGGTCCCACGTGCAGCCCTATTCGATTGAGCGCCGGACAGGCAAAAGCAATCATCAGAAGACTGCCGTCATCCCGCTCTATCGCGAGCTGCGCGAACTTCTCGCTGAGATACCAAAGCGCGCTACCACCATCCTGACCAACACAGACGGCCATCCCTGGAAGAGCGGCTTTGATGCCTCATTCCGACCGGCCAAACTCAAAGCTGGCATAGATCACCACTTCCATGATCTGCGAGGCACCGCTGCGACGAGAATGTACATGGCCGGCCTCACGGTGCGCGAAATTGCCGAAATGTTCACATGGAGCGAAGACCAGGTCGAACGCCTGATCAAGGTCTACGTCAAAAAGGACGAGATCCTTCTGGACCGGATTCGCCGCATCGATGAGCTCGAAGCGAGAACAAAGCTGTAAAAAACGCTGTAAAAACGTTCAGCCCCAATCCCCCTAAAACCCTGGCGCGCCCTGCAGGACTCGAACCTGCAACCGTCCGCTTAGAAGGCGGGTGCTCTATCCGGTTGAGCTAAGGGCGCTTGGCAGTTTGGGTGCGGCGAACTGGTAAGGGGGTTCGCGATTTTCGACAAGATGTCAGTGGCATTCTGGACATGCAAAAGGCCAGCCAAATGAATGGCTGGCCTTTTCGCAACATTGCCGCCGGACTTAGTGGGTCCAGGAGACCTTGCGGTTGGTCGCAAAGTTGTCAGCGTAAGCCTTGATGATCACCGGGGCTTCGTTCGGCTCATGCAGGCGGAAGGCGATGCCGTGACGCTCGGCATAGGCCACAGCGTCTTCCTTGGTTTCGAAGGTCAGGCGCACTTGGCCATTCATGTCGGTCGTGCCGCTCCAACCCATCAGCGGGTCGTTGAAACGGGCCGTCGCCGGTTCGAACTCAAGACGCCAATCGCGCGACTTGGCCTTGCCGGACTGCATAGCGGTCTTGGCCGGGCGATAGATGCGGGCGAGCATGGGCGAAATCCTCAACAAACAGTCGTGAGGGTCCATAGCCTCCCCTGCCCGTCGGGTCCAGACTTTGCTGCGCCGAATACGTCCAATCAGGCCGCGACATGTGCCGGAGCAGTGTCGATCCATCGGCGGGCGGCCCGTTGAGCCTCTGCCAACTCCTCGCTGCCCATCTCTGCGCTCATTTCCTTGCGGTATTCCCGCGCTTCGACCGAGCCCTTCATAGCGGCCAGATTGAAGATCATATGGGCCGACACACGATCCAGCGGGCACCCATCCTGTCCGGATGAATAGGCAAGACCCAGTTTAAACAAGGCCTCGCCATCCATATCGGGCGTCGGCAGCGGCAGTTGGTCGCCAGACAGATCAGCGGCCGTATCTTGAACACTAATCATAGTCACATCCTCATAAGTGGGACCTTCTGTCCCGACCTCGTTGGATGCATTCAAATAACAGCGGTTTGAAATTTTGGTTAACGGCTACGCTGGCCAAATAGAACGCGACGCGCTGCTTCGGCATCTTTGCCGTTATTGGTGATATCCCGACGGAGTTCTGCACCAACGATCTTCCCCTTCTGAACAGCGGGACGCGTCCCTACCCGTTCATGCCAGGCTTTCAAATTAGGGAAGTCATCGAAGCTCTGACCCTGAAGGCTCGGGATGACCCAGGGCCAGCAGGCCATGTCGGCTATGGAATACTCCCCCGCCAGATAATCCCGATCAGACAAGCGGCGATCCATCACGCCGTACAGGCGGTGCGTTTCGTTGGTGTAGCGATTGACGCCATATGCCAGCTGCCGCTGGTCGCGGATCATAGCGGGTGCGTATTGGCGGAAGTGATGTGTTTGACCGGCCATGGGCCCCAGCCCCGCCATCTGCCAGAATAACCACTGATCAACCTCGACCCGTGCGCGCTCTTCGGACGGGTAAAACTGACCGGATTTGCGACCCAGATATTGGAGTATTGCGCCGGATTCGAAAATGCTGAGCGGTTTGCCATCGGGTCCATCAGAGTCGACGATGGCAGGCATGCGACCGTTCGGGCTCAGGGCCTGAAACGCGGCTGCGAACTGCTCACCGGTGCCGATGTTGATGGGCTTAACCTCGTAAGGAAGACCCATTTCTTCCAGCGCGATGCTGATTTTTATCCCGTTCGGCGTTGGCCAGAACCACAGTTCGATTGGGGCAGACATTCGATACTCCCTCACCTTTAGCGTTCAAACAGTCATGCCACAGGCACGAATATGAACAAGACCTGCCAAATACTGACTGCACAGTTCAGTTTCGGTTCAGGCAGCAAGGCTCATGAGTTGCGTCAGACAGGATTCAACTTTGGAGGCGACTATGAAGTTCGCAACTAAGGCCGCAATCGCCGCTTTGGCGCTGGCAACGACCGCCGCCCCTGTGCTGGCGCAAGCTCAAGACCGCCACCATCGTGGTGATGATCGTCGCTATGAACGCGGTGATCGTCGGGGCGACCGAGATCGCGGTCCGGGCCGTGACATGCGTCCCAATGATCGCCCGGGTCCGCAGCACGTTCGTCCGCAGGGTCGCCCGCATGTATCGGGTCCGGCCCGCTGGGAACGCGGGAACCGTGACTGGTGGCGTGGTCGTCCCGAGTTCCGTGACTATCGCGGTGCGCGCAACGGCTATTGGTATGCACCGGGCCGCGGCTATTACCGTGTAGAACCGCGCTACTATAACTATCGCTGGCGCACCGGTGCCTACCTGCCGGCAGCTTATCGCAGCTATGAAGTTCGCGACCCGTACTTCTACGGCCTGCGTCCGGCACCGCGCGGCTACCGCTACGTCCATGCCGGCAACGACATTGTGATGATTGCTATTGCTACGGGCCTGATCACCAGCGTCCTGAGCGGCATCTATTAAGTCAGGCTCTTTCTAGTCATCGAGCTAAACTTGCCCCCGACAGCCTCTCGCGTCGGGGGCATTTTCTTATCTGGAATGAACTTTGTTAGTTGAACGCTCCATTCAGTCACAGTTCATGTGACGGAGTTCATTCTGAGGGCGTAATAAACGGGCGAGGTCCCAACATGAAACGTACCCTGCTTACCTTCACCGCAATCACCAGCATGCTGCTACCGCTGGCAACCCCGGTTGTGGCTACAGCGCAGGACAGCGCTGTTCAGCGCCGTGTCGAACGCGCCCAGCGTCAGCTGGACCGCGACACCGCACGCGAGCAACGCTCGGAGCCGCGTCGCGAAGAGTCGCGTCGTCAGGAGCCTCGCCGCCAGGAACAACGCTCTCAGGAACAACGCCCGCAACCGCAGCGCAGTCCCGAAGCGCGTACTCCGGATCAGCGCAACAACTCGCGCCCGCAGTATCGCGCCGAGGACCGCAGCGGACAGCGCCCCGAATATCGCGGGCAGGACCGTCGTAACCAAAGCCCGGTCCAGCGTCGCGTAGAGGAAGCCCAGCGCCAACTGGATCGCGCCAACGGTGTCCGCCCCGATCAGCGCGATCGGGATCGTGATCGTGACAGGCGCAACGACACCCGTCGCTGGGACAGTAACAACAACCGTCCGCAGGCCAACCGTCAGGACCGCCGCGACAACTATCGCGACTTCCAGCGCCGTTGGAATTCCGATCAATGGCGTCGTGACTTCAACCGCGACCGCCGCTCGGACTGGTGGCGTAACGACAACCGCTTCCGTAGCTGGAGCGGTGTGCGCGTCGGCTTCTATTTCGCGCCCGGCTATGGCTACTACAGCGTCCCGCGTTCGTACTGGAACCGTCACTGGCAGATCGGCCAGTTCCTGCCGGACGTGTTCTGGCGCTATCAGGTGAACGATTATCGCACCTATGGCCTCGGCTACCCGCCCCCGGGCACTCGCTGGGTTTACGTCGATAACTCGATCTATCTGATCGACGAATACGACGGCTACATCGTCGAGGTCATCCGCGACGCCTGGCGCTGGTAAACTTCACGTAGAACATAAAGAAAGCCCCTGAAGCCTAAACTTCAGGGGCTTTTTTGTACTCCACTGCCGCTCAAGTAGCGAATGACCGCGTCATGAGCGTTAGCGGCAACCCGAGGGGTCGGGGGCGCGGCCCCCGAGCATTACAAACCGAGCTTTGCTTTGAGGATATCATTGACCGCAGCAGGGTTCGCCTTGCCGCCGGTAGCCTTCATGACCTGACCGACGAACCAACCGATAGCTTGCGGCTTCTCGGCGACAGCAGCGGCCTTGTCCGGGTTAGCGGCGATCAGGTCGTCAACGGCCTTCTCGATTGCGCCCGTGTCAGTCACCTGCTTCAGGCCGTGCTTCTCGACGACCTCTGCCGGAGAGCCTTCGCCCTTCCAGACGTGGTCGAACACTTCCTTGGCGATCTTCGACGAGATGACGTTCGTTTCGATCAGCTCGACCAGTTCCGCAACGTGCGCTGCCGGAAGGGGGCTTTCGCTGAAGTCCTTACCATCAGCGGCAAGACGCGCCGACAGTTCGTTCGTGACCCAGTTGGCAACCAACTTCGCGTCACGGCCCTTGGCGGCAGCTTCGAAATAGTCAGCCTTGGCCTGTTCCGAGATCAGGACGATGGCGTCGTATTGCGACAGACCGTACTGATCCATCAGGCGACGGCGCTTGTCGTCCGGCAGTTCCGGCAGGCTGGCCTTGATGCCATCAACCCACGACTGTTCCAGAACCAGCGGCAGTAGATCCGGATCCGGGAAGTAGCGGTAATCCTGCGCTTCTTCCTTGGAACGCATGGAGCGGGTCTCGCCCTTGGTCGGGTCGTACAGGCGGGTCTCCTGATCGACCTTGCCGCCGTCTTCCACGATCTCGATCTGACGACGAGCTTCGTAGTTGATGGCTTGCGAGATGAAGCGGAACGAGTTGACGTTCTTGATCTCGCAACGGGTGCCGAGGAAGCTGAAGTCGCCGGTTTCCATGAACTTGTCGTAGTTGCCGACCGGGCAAACCGACACGTTCACGTCCGCGCGCAGGTTGCCCTTCTCCATGTCACCGTCGCAGGTGCCGAGGTACATCAGGATAGTGCGGATCTTCTTCACATAGGCAACAGCCTGTTCAGGCGAGCGGATGTGAGGACGCGACACGATTTCCATGAGGGCGGTGCCCGCACGGTTCAGGTCGACATAGGAATCCGTCGGCGACAGGTCGTGGATCAGCTTACCTGCGTCTTGTTCAAGGTGCAGACGCTCGATGCCGACGTTGAAGAAGGTGCCGTCTTCGGCCTCAACCTCGACGACGCCCTCACCCACGATCGGGTGATACAGCTGGCTGATCTGATAGCCGGTCGGAAGGTCCGGATAGAAGTAGTTCTTGCGGTCGAACTGCGACTTCAGATTGATCTGAGCGCGCAGGCCCAGACCCGATTTCACAGCCTGCTCGACGCAGAACTTGTTCAGGGTCGGCAGCATGCCCGGGAAACCGGCATCAACCAGCGAGACCTGCTCGTTCGGGCCAGCGCCGAAGCCGACGGCCGCGCCCGAGAACAGCTTGGCCTTCGAAGCGACCTGAGCGTGGATTTCCAAGCCCATGACGATTTCCCAATCGCCGGTGCGGCCTTTGATTACAGTTGCGTTCGCGCTCATGCTCACCACCACTTAGCCGGCTTGGAAACGAAGCCAGCGGAGTCTTCGATCGCGCCTGCGACCTTAAAGACGGTATCTTCATCCAGAGCCTTACCGATGACCTGAAGGCCGAGCGGCAGACCGTTTGCGTCCAGACCGGCCGGAACCGAGATGCCCGGCAGACCTGCCAGGTTGGTGGTCACGGTGAAGACGTCGTTCAGATACATGGTCAGCGGGTCGATCTGCTTGTCGCCCAGCTTGAATGCAGCCGACGGGGTCGACGGCGTCAGGATGGCGTCAACCTTGCCCCAGACGTTGTCGAAGTCCTCGGCGATACGACGACGAACCTTCAGGGCGCGCACGTAGTAGGCGTCATAGAAGCCAGCCGACAGAACGTAGGCACCGATGGTCAGGCGACGTTGAACTTCCTTGCCGAAGCCTTCAGCGCGCGATGCGGCGTACAGGTCGTCCAGCGACGAGAAGTCTTCGGCGCGGTGGCCGAAACGCATGCCGTCATAGCGTGCGAGGTTCGACGAAGCTTCGGCCGGAGCGACGATGTAATAGGTCGGCAGAGCGTATTTGGTGTGCGGCAGGCTGATCTCTACGATCTCGCAGCCCGCAGCCTTGAGCCACTCGACGCCTTGCGCCCAGAGGTTCTTGATCTCTTCCGGCATGCCGTCGACGACGTATTCCGCCGGAACGCCGATGCGCAGGCCCTTGACCGACTGACCGACCGACTGGGTCCAGTCAGGGGTCGGAACGTCAAGGCTGGTCGAGTCCTTGGTGTCGAACGAGCACATGGAGTTCAGCAGCAGGGCCGAGTCCTTGACCGTCTTGGTGATCGGGCCAGCTTGGTCGAGCGACGAAGCGAAGGCGACCATGCCGAAGCGGCTGGCGCGACCATAGGTCGGCTTAATGCCAACAGTGCCGGTGAAGGCCGCCGGTTGGCGGATCGAGCCGCCAGTGTCCGATGCAGTCGCCGCAAGGCAAAGGTCAGCAGCAACAGCCGAAGCCGAACCACCCGACGAACCACCCGGCGTCAGAGCCGCGTCGTCGTTCTTGGCTTTCCACGGGTTCACAACCGGCCCGAAGGCCGAGGTCTCGTTGGCCGAGCCCATGGCGAACTCGTCCATGTTCAGCTTGCCGAGCATGACCGCGCCGTCGCGCCACAGGTTGGCGGTGACGGTCGATTCATACGGCGGAACAAAGCCGCGCAGCATGTTCGAGCCAGCAGCCGTTTGCACACCCTCAGTGCAGAACAGGTCCTTGATGCCCAGCGGTGCGCCTTCCAGAGCACCACCCTCGCCCTTGGCGATACGGGCGTCGGACGCGCGTGCCTGCTCCAGAGCCTTTTCGCCCGTCACTTCGACATAGGCGTTCAGCTTGGGGTTCGAGGCTTCGATCTGCGTCAGGAAGGATTTGGTGATTTCTTCCGACGAGAATTGCTTGGACTTGAGGCCTTCAACGGCATCGGCAAGCGTCAGTTTAGTCAGGTCGCTCATACTCTTACTCCACGACCTTCGGCACGACAAAGAAGCCGTCCGTCGCCTTGGGCGCGTTCGACAGGACGTCGGCAACCTTGTCACCGTCCGTCACTTCATCTTCACGCAGACGCAGGGTCTGGGCCACATTCGAGGTCATCGGCTCGACACCGTCTACGTCCACCTCGTTCAGCTGCTCGATCCAATTCAGGATGCCGTTCAGCTCCTGGGCCAGCGGCTCCAGTCGTTCCTCGGGGGTCTTGATACGGGCGAGGTGGGCAACCCGCCTCACCGTCGCGGCGTCGATAGCCATGAAAGTCTCCGAAATTCCGGTAGCGCGACGATAGGGAGTCGAAGCGCCTACATTGAATATGTGGGTTACCGCCCTGCTGCCGCTTCGACAAGCGGTTCCCACGAAAAGCGCCCCTTAGAGGCTCTCAATCTTGCATCCTTCAGGAGCCAGAGGCGTTAGCGTCGATCAGCATGCGCAAATACGACCGTAGCAGAACCGCCATCATTCTAAGTGGCATTGGCGCGATCCTGCTGATGGTGTCGCTATATCTCGTCTTTCGGGCGAACCTGCCTCGACTAATCGCCGTCATTCCCTTGGTCATCACGTGCTTGTCGCTGACCGCCTATTATCGCTTCGACGATTTCCTGTTGAAGCCTGCGGACGACGACCCCGCATCAACTCGCCGCGCCATCACCCTGTCCAACACTAGCGCCATCGGCGCACTGGCGTTCGGATGGATCAGCCGATGGGTCTATTCGGGCGATTTGATACTGATTTGGGCATTGGATGTCGCGGGTTTGCTGGTCCTGATTTCAGCTATGGTCCGGATGATCAGGCTACGTCTCGAACGTCTTCAACGACGATCCGGCTGATTATCGGGCAATGGCAATTGCAGCGTCACCAGGGTAAGGGATCGCCGTGCCTGTATATGACCTAAAAGACCTACCCGCCGCCTGCCCTCCGAACACCCCGTGGATCGGACTGGACCTTGGCGAGAAAACCATCGGCGTCGCCGTTTCCGACGGCAGCCGCATGATTGCCAGCCCCCTCAAGCTGATCCGCAAAAGCAAGTTCACGTTGGAAGCCGAAGAACTGTTCAAACTGATGGCGGGCCGTGACGTGTCGGCGCTTGTCATCGGCTTGCCGCTCAACATGGACGGCACTGAGGGCCCTCGGGCCCAGTCGTGCCGTGCCTTTGCTCGAAACCTGGAACGCCTGCGCCCTGTCAACGTCGCGTTTCAGGACGAACGCCTGTCCACCGCGGGCGTAGAGCGCTTCCTGATCGAAGAGTTGGACCTGAACCGCAAGCGTCGCGCGGAAGTCGTGGACCGCACCGCGGCGTCGTGGATCCTTCAGGGGGCGCTTGATCAAATCCGTATTTCCAACGGCCAAATCTGAGACATTCGGAAACCGGAAGTGACGCCATCCACCGATAGGATGGCGTCCGCCTATTCCCTCGGCCGCGAGTCACGCCTATAGCGGCTACTCGATGACCCAAGCCGCACTAGTCACCGAAATCATTCAGGAGCGGCTGACGCCGTTCCCTAAGGACCACTTCCTCGCCGCAGCGGACCTGAACCCGCCCGCCGCCATGGCTTTGCTCGATCTGGCCGACGCCTTCGTCGACTTCAATCGCCAAAGCGCCAAGGGCGTCGATGTGATGCGCGGCCAGACGGTCGTGAACCTGTTCTTCGAGAACTCGACCCGCACCAGTTCCTCGTTCGAGATCGCCGCAAAGCGTCTGGGTGCGGATGTTGTGACCATGCCTGTCGCCTCTTCCTCGGTGAAGAAGGGCGAGACCCTGATCGACACCGCCGTCACGCTGAACGCGATGAAGCCGGAAATCCTTGTGGTGCGCCACTCAGCCTCGGGCGCGGTGGACTTACTCTCGCAGAAGGTCGGCTGTGCAGTTGTGAACGCCGGTGATGGGCGTCACGAACACCCGACCCAAGCCCTGCTCGACCTGCTGACCCTGCGCCGCACCTTTGGCGATGTGGGCGGCCTGACGGTGGCCATCTGTGGCGACGTGACCCACAGCCGCGTGGCTCGCTCCAACATCGCCCTGTTGCAGATGATGGGTGCCCGCGTGCGCCTTGTCGGTCCGCCGACCCTGATCCCCAGCGTCGCCCAGCGCTGGAATGTCGAGATTTGCCATGACATGAAGGAAGGGCTGCAAGGCGTTGATGTTGTTATGATGCTTCGCCTTCAGCTGGAACGCATGGCTGGCGCGCTCATTCCGTCAACCCGCGAGTATTTCCGCTTCTGGGGGCTGGACCGCGAGAAGCTGGCCTATGCCAATCCCAACGCCAAGGTCATGCACCCCGGCCCGATGAACCGCGGCGTCGAAATCGACTCCGACGTGGCAGACGACCTGTCCGTCTCGCTCATTCAGGATCAGGTCGAGATGGGCGTCGCTGCCCGAATGGCCGTTCTGGCCGCCCTCGCCCACCGCCGCGCGGTAGGCAACTAAATGAACTCGGCTATGACCAAGACCGCCATTATCAATGCCCGACTGATCGACCCTGCGACCGACTATGACGGTCAGGGTGCGGTCGTGATCGAGAACGGCAAAATCAAACAGGTCGTGCACGGCCACGGCGCTGTCGATATCGATGGTGCAAACGTCATCGACGCCATGGGCCGCATCCTTGCACCGGGTCTGATCGACATTCGCGTGAAGACGGGCGAGCCAGGCAATGAGCCCAAGGAAACTCTGAAGTCGGCAGCCCTGTCGGCAGCGGCGGGCGGCGTCACCACCATCGTCATCCAGCCCGATACTGATCCGGCCGTCGACGATCCGGCCATGATCGACCACATTCAGCGTCGCGGCGCGGCTTTGGAATTGGTGCACGTCCGCGCTGCCGGTGCCGCCACCCAAGGGCGCAAGGGCGAGCGCATGGCCGAAATCGGCCTGATGGACGAAGCCGGCGCATTGTATTTCACGGACGTCGACAATGTGATCCTGAACTCGCGCACGCTTCAGCGGGTGATGAGCTATGCGGCTTCGTTCAACGCCCTGATCGCGTGCCGCCCGACCGAGCCTTGGCTGTCGGAAGGCACGGTCGCCACCGCCGGCGAGTTGTCGACCCGTCTGGGCCTGTCTGCCCAGCCTGCCATCGCAGAACGCATCCAATTGGAGCGCGATCTGGCTCTGGTCGAGCAAACGGGTGCCCGCTTCCTCGTGGACCAGATTTCGACCGACAGCGCGCTTGAGGTCCTGACCCGCGCCCGCAAGCGCGGGTTGGACGTCGCCGCTTCGGTGTCGATCAACCACCTGTGCTTCAACGAGATCGACATCGGCGATTACCGCACTTTCTATCGCCTCGATCCGCCGCTGCGCACCGAGGAAGACCGTCAGGCCATGATCGAAGCCGTCCGTGACGGTCTGATCGACGTGATCACCTCGGCCCATTGCCCTGAACCCGCCGAAAACAAGCGCCGCCCGTTTGCCGAAGCTGAACCGGGTGCCGTTGGTCTTGAGACCCTGCTGGCGGCGGCGATCACCAATCTGCACCACGAAAACGGCATCGAACTGATCGACGTCCTTCGCCCGCTGACCCACGGTCCGGCCAGCCTGTTGGGCCTTGAGAGCGGTACGATTGCCGAGGGTGCCCCCGCCGATCTGGTGCTTTTCGATGCAGGCGCTCCCATCGTCGTGGATGCCGCCACACTCAAGTCCAAATCCAAGAACTCGCCGTTTGATGGGCGCCGTCTGCAAGGCAAGGTCTTGCTCACCCTCGTCGAGGGCCGCATCGTCCACGATCAACGCCAATAGGAGCGAATCAAAGTGCAGGATCTCGCGGCCCCCGCCGCAGCGACACTCGGACTGGTCACACTGGCCGGATATCTTCTTGGCTCCATCCCGTTCGGGGTGTTGCTGACCCGCGCCTTCGGGGCTGGTGATGTCCGCAAGATCGGCTCGGGCAATATCGGTGCAACGAACGTTCTGCGCACCGGTCGCAAGGATCTGGCGATCGCTACCCTGTTACTGGACGCGGGCAAGGGCGCGGTTGCGCTACTGCTGGCCCGTCACCTGACCGGAAGCGATCTGGCCGCAGCCCTTGCCGGCGGTGCCGCCTTCCTCGGCCACCTGTATCCGGTGTGGCTCAAGTTCAAGGGCGGCAAAGGCGTCGCTACCTTCTACGGCCTGATGCTGGCCGCCACTTGGCAGCTGGGTCTGGCCGCCGCTGCGATCTGGATTTTGTGCGCGGTGCTGTTCCGCATCTCCTCGCTGGCTGCTCTGATTTCAGCTGCGATCACGCCGCTGCTGGCGTTGTCGCTGCTCAAAGTCGGCGTTGATGTGCCCAAGCCCATCTTCCTGCTGTCGATCTTCTCGGCCGTACTGATCTGGTTCCGCCACCACGAGAACATCGCCCGTCTCGCCAAGGGACAGGAACCGCGCATCGGCGCGAAAAAGTCCGGAGCTGAAAAAGCATGACGGGCCTGCCGGAGGCCGAGCGCATTGCCCGCCTCCGGCTGGCGCGGACCGACAAAATCGGTCCCGTCACCTTTTCCCAACTTCTCCAGCGATTTGGCTCAGGCCTCGAAGCTATCGATCGTCTACCCGAACTGGTCCGCCGGACGGGGCGTGCGGCCTATCGCGTGCCCACTGTCGACGAGGTGACGCCGGAACTGGAACGGGGCGAAACCTATGGCGCGACGCTTTTGGTTCTCGGAGACGTCGCCTATCCGGCTCGCCTTGCTGCCATTGATCCGCCTCCGCCCGTTCTGTGGGCCAAGGGCAAGGTCGATTTGCTGAGCAGCGAAGCCGTCGCCATTGTCGGCGCTCGGATCGCATCAGCGGGGGCCATCCGGTTTGCCCGTAGTCTCGCGCAGGACCTCGGCCAACACAGCTATACAGTCGTCTCCGGCCTCGCACGGGGCATCGACACTGCTGCGCACATCGGCTCGGTCGAAAGCGGTACGGTCGCGGTGCTCGGCGGCGGGATCGATGACATCTACCCGCCGGAAAATGCCGAACTCCACGCACGCATCGGCACCGAAGGCTGCATCCTGTCTGAAAACCCTATGGGTGCCCGCGCTCAGGCCCGCGATTTCCCCCGCCGCAACCGTATCATCTCGGGTCTGACCCGTGGCGTCGTCGTGGTCGAAGCCGAGCTCAAGTCCGGCTCTCTAATCACCGCGCGGCTGGCCGCCGAACAAGGGCGCGATGTGTTCGCCGTTCCGGGGTCGCCGCTTGATCCGCGCACACGCGGAACCAACGACCTGCTACGCCAAGGTGCCATCTTGTGCGAAGGGATCGAGGACATCGAACGCGCCTTCACGACCCTGCGCACCCTGTTCGAGCCCCCGGCATACCAGTCCTTTGAACCGGCCAATGAGGACTGCACACCAGATTTGCTCGATCAGGTCGCCGCCCTGCTCTCGCCCGTTCCCACACCTAGCGACGAGATCGCGCGCGCCTTGAACATCAGCGCCTCGGTCGCTGCGGGTGCATTGCTCGAACTCAGTCTGGCAGATCGAGCCTCTCTGCTACCGGGCGGTTTGGTCGCCAGCGCCTAGCTCAGGTCTGATGGCTGCGCGCGACGTCGGCAGCAACCTCCAACAGACAGGCCAGTTTCTCGTCTCCCTGCGCCCGTGCCATGACAGCCAACTCCTCCGTCATGTCCCCGACGTACTCGCGCATTTGCGAAACGCCATAAGGCAGCGCACCCGCTGCACTCGTTAAAGCACCGCCATCAGGGGACCTTCGACGTAAATTCGGCATCGACCAACTCCACAACCCCAGCTTCACCGTTGGTATAATCTAAGGTTGTAAAAAATTGCAATACACACGTGTTAATAGAGCGCCAAATCATGGCGCATTGACATATTGGCCGGTCACCACCACGTTCGCGCCCCGTTTTCCCGAATAGAGCGCCATGAATCTCGTTATCGTCGAGAGCCCCGCGAAGGCCAAAACTATCAATAAGTACCTGGGTCCGGACTATAAAGTCCTGGCCTCGTACGGTCACATCCGTGACCTGCCGTCCAAGGACGGCTCGGTCTTGCCGGATGAGGACTTCGCCATGTCGTGGGAAGTCGACGCCAAGGCTACCAAGCGCTTGTCCGAAATCGCGGAGGCAGCCAAGAAGGCTGACCGCGTTATTCTCGCGACCGACCCCGACCGCGAAGGGGAAGCGATCAGCTGGCACGTTCTGGAAGTCCTGAACAAGAAGAAGGCCCTGAAGGACACCGAAGTCGAGCGCGTAACGTTCAACGCGATCACCAAATCGGCAGTTCTCGAGGCCATGGCCAATCCGCGCCAATTAGATATGGAGTTGGTCGAGGCTTACCTCGCCCGTCGCGCTCTGGACTATCTGGTGGGCTTCAACCTGTCGCCGGTTCTGTGGCGCAAGCTGCCGGGCGCACGCTCGGCCGGTCGCGTTCAATCGGTCGCCCTTCGCATCGTCGTCGATCGCGAAATGGAAATCGAAAAGTTCAAGCCGCAGGAATACTGGTCGGTTGAAGCCGACCTGACTGCAGACAGCCCGCCCTTCACCACCCGTCTGGTCAAGCACGAAGGCAAGCGCGTACAGCGCCTCGACATCGTGTCAGAGGCCATGGCGACGGCTGCCCGCAATGCGATCAACAACGGCGACTTCACCATCAAGTCGGTCGAGAAGAAGCCGGCCAAGCGCTCGCCTGCCCCGCCGTTCACCACCTCGACGCTTCAGCAAGAAGCTGCCCGCAAGCTCGGCTTCACCGCCCAGCGCACCATGCAGGCCGCGCAAAAGCTGTACGAAGGCGTCGACGATACGGGCGGTCTGATCACCTACATGCGTACCGACGGCGTTTACGTAACGCCCGAAGGCATCGCGCAGGCCCGTGAGGCCATCACCCAACGCTTCGGTCCGGCCTACGTCCCGTCGGAACCGCGCTATTACAAGGTGAAGGCCAAAAACGCCCAAGAGGCGCACGAAGCCATCCGCCCGACCAACATGCTGCGCCATCCGGACAGCGTGAACCTCGAGCAGGACCTCAAGCGTCTGTACGAACTGATCTGGAAGCGCATGATCGCCTCCCAGATGGAATCGGCGCGCATGGATCGCACCACCATCGAGATCGAGACGCCGGACGGTCAGACCGGCCTGCGCGCTACGGGTCAGGTCATTGTCTTCGACGGCTTCATCGCCGCCTATGAAGAAGGCCGCGACGAGAAGCAAAAGGGTGCCGAGGACGACGAGGACGAAGGTGGCCGCCTGCCCGCGCTGAAGGAAGGCGCGAAGGCACAGGTTCAGGCCATCCGCACCGACCAGCACTTCACCGAGCCTCCACCGCGCTTCTCGGAAGCGACACTGGTCAAGAAACTCGAAGAGCTGGGCATCGGCCGTCCGTCGACCTATGCGTCGATCCTGTCCACTCTGCGCGACCGCGAATATGTCCGCATGGACAAGAACCGCTTCTATCCGGAAGACAAAGGCCGTCTGGTCACGGCCTTCCTTGAACAGTTCTTCACCAAGTGGGTCGAGTACGACTTCACCGCCGCCCTCGAAGGCCAACTCGACGAGGTTTCTGCTGGCGATTTGAACTGGAAAGAACTGCTGCGTTCGTTCTGGGGTGATTTCCACGCCGCTACTCAAGCTGCGGGCGAACTGCGCACAACCGCCATCCTCGATCACCTGAACGAGGCACTCGGCGCGCACATCTTCCCTGACAAGGGCGATGGCAAAGACCCGCGACTGTGCCCCGTCTGTAACGAGGGCCAGCTCAGCCTGAAGACCAGCCGTTTCGGTGCCTTCATCGGTTGCTCGCGCTATCCGGAATGCAAATACACCCGTCCGGTCGCGTCGCCCGACGGTGCCGAAGGTGCCGCTGAAAGTGGCGACCGCGAGCTGGGCGTCGATCCGGTCACGGGCAAGCCTGTGCACCTGAAGATCGGTCGTTTCGGCCCATACGTAGAAACCGAAGCCGCCGAGGAAGGTGCCAAGCCGCGCCGCTCGTCCCTGCCCAAGGGCTGGTCGCCTGCGTCGCTGGATCTGGATCGTGCGCTCAAGCTGCTCAGCCTGCCGCGTGTCGTGGGTGAACACCCTGAAGACGGCAAGCCGATCACCGCAAGCCTCGGCCGTTTTGGTCCGTTCGTGGCCCACGACGGTACCTATGCAAATGTCTCGGACATCGAAGAGGTGTTCGAGGTTGGCCTGAACCGTGCTGTCGCTCTGCTTGCCGAGAAGCGCGCCGGTCGCGCAGCCCGTGGTTCCGCTGCGGCACCGCTGAAGGAACTTGGTGCCCACCCCGAGGACGGTGCAGCCGTTCAGGTCATGGCTGGCCGCTATGGTCCGTACGTCAAGTGGAACAAGGTCAACGCGACCCTGCCCAAGGGCACCGAGCCTGACGATATGACGCTGGAAGCGGCCCTGCCGCTGCTGGCCGCCAAGGCTGGCGCTGCACCCAAGAAGAAGGCTGCCGCCAAGAAGCCGGCAGCGAAAAAGCCTGCGGCTAAAAAGGCCACTGCCGAGAAGAGGCCAGCAGCCGCCAAAAAGCCCGCTGCGAAAAAGGCTCCGGCCAAGAAGGCAGCCAAGGCCGCCGAAGAGTGATGGATTAGCCGGGGCTGTTACCCAGCCCCGGCCGTCCTCTGACCAGTGTGTTTTCTACGCGCCGCCCCAACGGATCGCGCCCCGACCATCGGTCACCGACCTTCGCCGGGAAATAGTCAGTGCAAAAACGGCCCAGCAGGACACGCGGGCGAATATCGTTCAAGCACAGCTTGCGGCCCTCCAATGTCCAGCGCGCGGTCACCTCGCGGCCATCAGTAAAGAACGAGCGGTATCGACCGTTGGCATCGAACCAATGATGGACCTGACCGCCATCTCGATAGGTCGTCACGATCGTATTGCCGAAGGTCGCCGAAATACCTTGGTCGCGGGCCACGACCGGCGTTGCCAGCGCAAGCGCAGCGACCAGACACAAGAGGTTCCGCATAGGCCAATCCGTCGTATCCGCGCGGGATCGCGCCAAATGTCTACGTTCGGGAAACGCTGGCGGATTTCGAAAAAAGTTGACTGTGTCGTAGGGCTTTACCTATACCGCCCCATGCTCGGAGCAGGACTGGCGATGCGCGCCGCCCGCTCGCCCAAGAGGGGCGGCTCCGTCAGCAGAAGGCGTCGATGACGCTATCCTCTGTCCAAATCAGGACTACATGACCGAGTTTTCCAAACTGGGCCTCTCGCCCACGATCCTGCAAGCTGTCGCCGAAACCGGCTACACCGAAGCAACCCCTATTCAAGAACAGGCCATCCCGGTGGCCCTGGCAGGCCGCGATGTTCTGGGTATCGCCCAGACCGGTACCGGTAAGACCGCTGCCTTCACCCTGCCCCTGATCGAACGCCTGTCCACCGGCCGTGCCCGCGCCCGTATGCCGCGCGCCGTCGTGCTGTGCCCTACCCGCGAACTGGCCGATCAAGTCGCCGAGAACTTTGCCAAATACGCCAAGGGTACCCGCCTGAACTGGGTGCTGCTGATCGGCGGTGTGTCGATGGGTGATCAGGTTGCCATGCTCAACAAGGGCGTGGACGTGATGATCGCAACGCCGGGCCGTCTGCTGGACCTGTTCGAGCGCGGCAAGATCCTGCTGACCGGCGTCGAGATCATGGTCGTCGACGAAGCCGACCGCATGCTGGACATGGGCTTCATTCCCGACATCGAGCGCATCTTCAAACTGACGCCGCCGCGTCGCCAGACCCTATTCTTCTCGGCAACCATGCCGCCGGAGATTACGCGTCTGACCCAGCAGTTCCTGAAGGACCCGACGCGCATCGAAGTGTCGCGTCCGGCCCAGACTGCGGACACCATCACGCAATACATAACCCGCCTGCCGGTGGGCGATCCGAAGGCCAAGCGCACGGCGCTACGCCTGCTGATCGAACGTTCGGAAATCAAGAACGGCATCGTCTTCTGCAACCGCAAGTCCGACGTCGATATCGTCGCCAAGTCGCTGACGGTTCATGGCTTCGACGCTGCGCCGATCCACGGTGATCTGGATCAGTCCCTGCGTATGCAGACCCTGGCCAAGTTCCGTAATGGCGAGTTGAAACTGCTGGTCGCATCGGATGTTGCGGCTCGCGGTCTGGACATTCCGGATGTCGGCCACGTCTTCAACTATGACGTTCCGCACCACGCGGACGACTATGTGCACCGTATCGGTCGTACCGGTCGTGCTGGTCGCTCGGGCGAGGCCTTCATGATCACCACGCCGTCCGACGAAAAATCTTTGGATAAGGTTCTGAAGCTGATCAAGAAGGACCCGGTCGAACTGGTTCTGGAAAACGTCGACTTCACCGAGATCAAGGACCGTCCTGCTCGGAGCAGCAGCGAAGGCCGCTCGGGCCGTGGTCGTCGCGAACGTACGCGTGACGCCAAGCCGACGGAAATCGAAGACGTCGTCGAAGTCGTCGCTGTGGCTGATGAAGCTCCGGAAGGTACCCGTTCGCGCCGCTCGCGTACCCGCCGCAAGCCCGAAGCCGAAGCCGTGGCGGCTAACGAAGTTGTTGTTACTCCGGTCGAGATCGCTACCCCGGCCGAACAGCCAATCGCCGAGCCTCGCGCCGAAAAGCCGTCGCGCAATCGCAACCGGAACAACCGCAAGGCGAACTCGCCGGAGGTCTCGTTGTCCAGTCCTGCGACCCACAGCGCGGCATTCGGCGATGAAATCCCCGCCTTCCTGCGCCGTCCGGTTATATTTCCGGCCTAAGTGATTTTTATCGCCTAGCTTAACACACAGGTTACGGGTTTTCCCTTAGGTTGCACTGGAACTGTCTCCGGGGGGAAGCCAATGAGTGAGTTCGTCGATACGGCCGTACGCGGCCCGCAGGCCTATTCACTGGCCCGTAAGGTGATTGATGCGATGGAGGCCGCCTCTGTGTGGCCGACACCGCTCAATTACGAGCTTTGGCTACACTATATTCAGGCACCTGAAAGTCCGCTGGCCG
Source organism: Brevundimonas pishanensis (assembly GCF_022750635.1). Lineage (GTDB taxonomy): Bacteria > Pseudomonadota > Alphaproteobacteria > Caulobacterales > Caulobacteraceae > Brevundimonas > Brevundimonas pishanensis. Next base: position 416,142 of record NZ_JAJKBG010000002.1, read on the forward strand.
TCGAGATGCGCCGCATCTTCGACAGCAAGCTGCCGTTCACCGACACAGTCGCGGAAATGCTTGCGACCGAGTTCCTGCCGCGCAGCCGACTGTCCGAAGAAATTCGCGATGCCGGCGCGGTGCTCAACCGCGAACTTGCGGCAGTCGCTACGGCCATCGACAAGGCTCGCGAAGTGCAGGTCCAGTACGCCGAGACCCTGTCAGAGGCCAAGGAGCAGTTTGAAGAGGCCGCTCCGCTCAGCCCGCTATCCGATCTGATCACCACTCTCGCCCGCGCCACGCGCCGTATTCAGCGTCACACGGTAGTTCTGGAGCGCAGGCTGGAGTCCTCGCACACCGAGGTCAGCAAGCTGCGAAACCACTTGGAACAGGTTCGCCGCGACGCCATGACGGACGCCCTGACCAATCTAGCCAACCGCAAAGCGTTTGACGAGAAACTGGACACGATCTGCGCCGACCACGACGAGCACGGCGGCACCGTGTCATTGGCGATTATCGACATCGATATGTTCAAGCGGTTCAACGACACTTGGGGCCATCAGACGGGCGATCAGGTGCTGCGTTACGTCGCCAGCGCGATCTCGCGGATCGCCCAGATGCCGCGTGTTGCCGCCCGTTATGGCGGTGAAGAGTTCGCCATAGTCTTCCCCGGTGAGACAGCTTCGCAAGTCGAGCATGTGCTCGAAACCCTGCGCAGTGACATTGCTTCACGCGCCCTGCGCCGCCGTTCGACCAATGATGATCTGGGCGTGGTCACAATCTCGGCCGGTGTGGCGCACCGCCATAAAAACGAAAGCCCGCTCCAACTGATGGAACGGGCCGACGCAGCGCTCTATGTTTCCAAGCGGGCCGGACGCAATCGCATTTCCAGTGCCCAGAATATTCTGTCAGAGACGGCTGCCTAACCGGCATCCGCCTCGACAAGGCCTCATTGGGCGGGGATGACCGCGCCCTGATACTTCTGGGCGATGAAGGTGCGTGCGGCCTCGCTGCGAAGCGCGTTGCCCAGAGCGACGATGCGCAGATCGTCCTTATTGTCCGGGCGAGCGACCAGATAGTTGATGTACGGGCTGTCCGCACCTTCCAACGACAGCGCGTCTGTGCGCGGCGACAAGCCGGCATCCAGCGCATAGTTGGTGTTGATCACAGCAGCATCCACTTGCGGCAGGATGCGCGGGATCGTAGCCGCCTCCACTTCGCGGAACTTCAGACCCTTACGATTGTCCTGGATATCCGCCACGGTTTGGAGTGCATTCTCACCCTTACGAAGCGTGATCAAACCAGCCGACTGGAGCAGCAACAGCGAGCGGCCGGTATTCGATGCGTCATTCGGCAGAATGATTTCCGCACCATTCGGAAGATCAGCCAGCTTAGCGTGCTTTTTGGAATAGAGGCCCAAAGGCTCGACGTGAATGCCCGCAACGGTCATCAGATCGCTGCTACGGGCTGTGTTGAATTCGTCCAGATAAGGCTTGGTCTGAAAATAGTTCGCATCCAGACGCTTTTCAAAAAGCTGGACGTTCGGCTGGACGTAGTCGTTGAAGACCTTGATCTCCAGCGTCACCCCTTCGGCGGCCAACAGCGGGCGCACCATTTCCAGAATTTCCGCGTGAGGCACAGCCGTTGCTCCGACCTTCAGCGGTTTGGAAACGTCAGGGGCTGCGCCTTGCTCGCTTCCCTTGCCACAAGCTGCCAATAGACCAACGGCGGCCAAAGCAGCAGCGTTCAGGAGAAGGGTACGGCGAACAAACATAAACAGCCTCTGGAATCAGTCAGCGATGCGAGACCCTAGCGACTAGCCAGTCCCCGATCATCTGGAGAATTTGTACCATAACCAGCAGAAGCACTACCGTCACGATCATTACGTCGGTCTGGAAGCGCTGGTAACCGAAGCGAATAGCCAGATCGCCCAGTCCGCCTGCGCCCACCACCCCTGCCATGGCCGTATAGCCAACAAGTGCAATGGCCGCGACGGTCGCCGCAGCAATAATGCCGGGCAGTGCTTCCGGTAGCAAAGCGCGAGTAACGATCTGCCAGGTGCTCCCCCCCATAGCCTGCGTGGCCTCGACCACGCCGTGATCGACTTCGCGCAGGGCGTTCTCGACCAAACGGGCATAGAAGGGGGCCGTACCCACAACGAGCGGCGGAATGGCACCCGCCACCCCCAGCGACGTGCCGACCAGCAGCACCGTGACCGGCAACATTACGATCAGCAATATGATGAAAGGCAGCGAGCGCAGCACATTGACTACAAACGACAGCACTCCGTTCAGAACCGGATTGCTGGCCAGTCGCCCCTTGCCCGACAAGAACAGCAGAACGCCGAGCGGGATACCGATGGCGAGGGTGAGTACCAGCGATCCCGCCAACATCAACAGCGTGTCGATTGTTGCCTGACCGATGTCGCCCCAGTCCACATTATCGAACATCAGCGGCCTCCGACGGTTTCAACGCCGACCCCACGACTGGCCAGTTGCTCAAGAGCAGCCTCGGCATCTCCGTCTGTAAACGCAACGACTAGCTGTCCGCACGGCACGCCTCGAATGCGGGCAATGCGGCCCGACAGGATCGAGTAATCAACGCCGACGGTCCGTGCCACCCGGCTTAGTTCGGGCTCATAGGTCGAGGTGCCCTGGAAGATAAGGCGCGCGATGTGCGCGTTGGCCGGAGCCATTGCCGCATCGAACCCGTCATCGCTTTCCGCCAGCATGGCCTGCGTCACAGGATGTTGGGGGCGAAGGAATACGTCGACCGTAGCACCCTCCTCCACGATCTTGCCGTCCTTGAGGACAGCGACCCGATCACAAACGCGACGAACCACCTCCATTTGGTGGGTGATCATCACGATGGTCAGCTCCAATTCGCGGTTCAACTGTTCCAGCAGGCCGAGGATGTCTTCGGTTGTTTCTGGATCCAGCGCACTGGTCGCCTCGTCGCACAGCAAGACGTCGGGCCCACAGGCCAAGGCGCGCGCAATACCTACGCGCTGCTTCTGGCCACCTGACAATTGGTGCGGATATTTCTTGGCATGTTCCGCCAGCCCAAGCCGCACCAGCAGTTCTGCCGTTCGAGACTTCACCTCCGATGCCGAACGTCCTTCGAGGCGCAACGGAAAGGCAACGTTGTCTTCAATCGTTTTGGACGCCAGCAGATTGAAATGCTGGAAAATCATGCCGATCTTGCGCCGCGCGGCCCGCAACTGAGCTGGGTTGAGTGCCGTGATTTCGGCATCGCCCACGAATATGCGGCCCTCGTCCGGGTTTTCCAGACGGTTGATCGTGCGGATCAATGTGGACTTGCCCGCGCCGGAGCGCCCCACCACGCCGAAAATCTGTCCGCGCTCTACGTGCAGATCGACAGAGTCCAGCGCAACACGTCCGCCTGCACGGCTCTGATAGCGACGCGTGACGCCCTCCAGACGGATCATGAAACCTCGGTACTCGTGGCGGGAATGATGGTGACGCTCTCACCACAACCGCAGGCGTCTGTCTCGTTAGGGTTTCTAAAGACGAATTTAGAAGACATGCGGGTCGTTTCGAAGTCGATTTCCGATCCCACGAGGAACAGCACCGCCTTGGGCTCGATCAGCACGACCGCGCCCTTGTCTACGACCACTTCGTCCAGAGGTTCTACACTCTCGGCATAGGCGAAGGTGTATTCCTGACCCGCACACCCCCCATTTTTGACACCTACACGCAGACCGACGCACGGACGGTCCGCATTCGCCATCAGTTCGCGCACGCGAGCGGCTGCGGCCTCCGTAAGGGTCACAACCTTGGGACGGGGGCGGCGCGGACGGCTGGATGTCTGAAAATCGGTCATCGTGATCAGAACATATTCAAGGCCAGCTTGGCCTCGTCACTCATACGCGATTGATCCCACGGCGGATCAAACGTGAGGTTGGCACGCGCAGAGCGCACACCTTCCACATTCAGGACAGCCGCCTCGACCCATGCAGGCATTTCACCGGCGACAGGGCAACCCGGTGCGGTCAGCGTCATGTCGATGACCACATCCTTATCGTCAGAAACGTCGACCTTGTAGATCAGGCCCAGTTCATAGATGTCGACCGGAATTTCGGGATCGTAGACGGTCTTCAATGCCGCGATCAGGTCGTCGGTCAGCTTGTCCAGCTCGGCCTGCGACAGAGCGCTTTGCTGCGGCTCGTTCCAGCTCTCGGCAAAGGCCGGGCTGTCGGTAATCGCATTGTCGGTTTTAGCGTCCATGATCGTCACACAAAGAAGTTCCGCGCCTTGATCAGCGCATCGGCGAAGGCATCAACCTCCTCCACCGTATTATATAGGGCGAACGAGGCGCGCGTGCTCGACGTCACGCCCAATCTTTTGGCTAGAGGTTCCGCACAGTGCAGGCCCGCGCGGACCGCCACGCCATAGCGGTCCATAATCTGGGCGATGTCGTGGGCGTGTGCACCTTCGACGGTAAAGGTCAGCAAAGCGCCCTTCCCTTCGGCGGTGCCCAGAATACGCAGCCAATTCAGACCGCCCAGACGTTCGACTGCACGGTCATACAGCGCCTGTTCGTGCGCGATGACAGCCTGCGGATCGAACGACATCAGCCATTCCAGCGCCGTGCCAAGGCCTACAGCCTCGATGATCGGCGGGGTCCCCGCTTCGAAACGATGCGGCGGCTTGGCATAGGTGATGCGCTCCTGCTCGACCGTCTCGATCATCTCGCCACCGCCTTGATACGGCGGCAGTGCCTCCAGAGCCTCGCTCGTGCCGTACAGCGCGCCAATGCCGGTCGGGCCATACAGCTTGTGGCCGGTGATAACGTAGAAGTCGCAGCCGATGGCTTGAACGTCCGGTGCAGCATGAACCGCACCCTGACACCCGTCGATGACGACCTTGGCACCCGCCGCGTGGGCCAGTCGGGTAATCTCGGCGACAGGATTGATGGTGCCCAACACATTCGACATGTGCGTCACGGCGACAACTCGGGTGCGCTCGTTCAGCAGGCCTTTGAAGGCCTCCATGTCCAGCGACCCATCGTCTTTGATCGGTGCGAAGCGCAGAACAGCACCTTTGCGCTCGCGCAGCAGGTGCCACGGGACAATGTTGGAGTGGTGCTCCATCTCGGTGACGATGATCTCGTCACCTTCCTTGATGGACAGGCCCAGACCGTTGGCGACCAGATTGAACGCTTCGGTGCCGCCCTTGGTCCAGACGATGTTTTCCGGCGACGGCGCGTTCAGGAAACGCGCCACCGTGGCACGTGCCGCCTCAAAGGCTTCGGTCGCCTCGTTCGACAGGGTGTGAAGCCCGCGGTGCACATTGGCATAGCCGTTGGACATCACGTCGACGAAGCGGTCGATCACCACCTGCGGCTTCTGGGCCGAGGCAGCGTTATCCAGATAGACCAGCGGACGGCCGTTCACCTGACGCGACAGGATCGGAAACTGTTCGCGTACGGCATAAGGGTCAAAAGTTTTCACAGACGATCCGTCAGCCATTGGTCAACCCGTTCGCGGATGTCTTCACGCTCGATGCGGTCCACGACTTCGCCAAGGAAGGCGGTCGTCAGCAGCGCACGGGCTTCGTCTTCGGTGATGCCGCGCGACTGCATGTAGAACAGGGCGGATTCATCCAGCGTACCGACCGTATTGCCGTGTGCGCACTGAACGTCATCGGCATAGATGATCAGTTCCGGCTTGGCGTCGATTTCGGCGCGTTCACCGGCGATCAGGGCGTGATGGCCCATGCGGGCATCGGTGCCATCGGCACCGCGCTCGACGATGATCTTGCCCTGGAACACACCGCGCGAGGTATCGCGGGCCACGCCCTTGGACAGTTGGCTGGTGGTCCCGTTTGCGGCCAGATGGTCGACCACGGTCGTCAGGTCCACGTGACGCGAACCGTTCAGGACATAGACGCCGTCCAGACGGGCATCTGCGCCATCGGCATAGTGGGCCAATCGGGTCTCAATCCGTTGAAGCTTGGCACCGGTCGAGACAACCGTCTGGGCAAGCTTGCCGCCGGCAGCCAAAGTGATTTCTGCATCAACGATCGAGACAGCGTCGGCCACGTCATCGGCGACAACAATCCGCGTCAAAAAGCCACCAGCCTCGACCACATAGGTGAGGCGAACGTGAGAGGCATAGGCCGAGCCTGCACCTTCATAGCTTTCAACGACCGTCACCGAGCTACCGGCCGGTACACGCACGTCATAGCGGGCACTGTGGGCTGTTCCCGTGGCGTCGGACACGAAGCGCAGAGCCAGAGTTTGCTTACCCGCAGCCGTGAAAGATGCCTCGTCCGACTGGCCATTGGCGAACACAACAACGGTGTCAGCAATGTCGTCGAAGGCACCGGCGGTGCCCACATTGGCCGTAGGCGAAACTTGGGGCGCGTCGCGAAGAACGCGCGCCAAGTCGCTGTATTTCCAAGCCTCGACCCGACGTGAAGGATAGGTCGTCGGATCCAGCAGGTTCAGTTGGGCCGATGCGCTCACGCAGCGGTCGGAAGGTATTTGTCATAACCTTCCGCCTCGAGTTGCAGAGCCAGTTCCGGTCCACCCGAAGCGACGATACGGCCGCCGGCCAGAACATGCACGCGGTCCGGTTTGATGTAATCCAGCAGGCGCTGATAGTGGGTGATGACCAGCATGGAACGGTCCGCACGGCGAAGCGCGTTCACGCCTTCGGACACAATGCGCAGAGCGTCGATGTCGAGGCCGGAGTCCGTTTCGTCGAGGATCAGCAGCGATGGCTCAAGAACCGCCATCTGTAGGATTTCCATGCGCTTCTTCTCACCACCCGAGAAGCCGACGTTCAGCGGGCGCTTGAGCATGTCGAAGTCCATCTTCAGGGACTTCGATGCTTCCTTCACCAGCTTCATGAACTGCGGAGCCGTCACCTCTTCTTCGCCACGCTGGCGGCGCTGGGCGTTAAGAGCCGTACGCACAAACGTCAGGGCCGGAACGCCCGGGATTTCGACCGGATACTGGAACGACAGGAACACACCTGCAGCTGCACGCTCGGCCGGATCCAGTTCCAGAACGTCAACGCCGTTCCAGCTTACCGAACCGTTGGTCACTTCATAATCAGGACGACCTGCGATCACATTACCGAGGGTCGACTTACCCGCACCGTTCGGGCCCATGATGGCGTGGACTTCACCCGCCGGCACTTCCAGCGACAGGCCTTTCAGGATGGCCTTATCTTCGACCGATGCGTGAAGGTTATAAATCTTAAGCATTGTTTTTGTTACCTTAGCCCACCGAGCCTTCAAGGCTGATGGCTACGAGTTTCTGCGCCTCTACGGCGAATTCCATCGGCAGTTCCTGCAGCACGTCGCGCACGAAACCGTTGACCAGCAGGGCCACTGCCTCTTCTTCCGAAAGGCCGCGCTGCTGGGCGTAGAACAGTTGGTCTTCCGACAGGCGGGTCGTCGTCGCCTCGTGCTCCATCTGGGCCGAGCCATTCTTGGCCTCGATGTACGGAATGGTGTGCGATCCGCACTCCTTACCGATCAGCAGGCTGTCGCACTGGGTGAAGTTGCGAACGCCCGACGCTTTGGGGTGTACCGAAACCAGGCCGCGATAGGTCGAGTCCGACTTACCCGCCGAAACCGCCTTGGCGATGATGCGCGACTTCGAATTCTTGCCCAGGTGGATCATCTTGGTGCCGGTGTCGGCCTGCTGATGACCATTGGTGATCGCGATCGAATAGAACTCGCCCGAGCTATCCTCGCCCTTGAGGATGCAGGACGGGTATTTCCACGTCACAGCCGATCCGGTCTCCACCTGCGTCCACGACACCTTGGAGCGGTCACCACGGCAATCCGCGCGCTTGGTCACGAAGTTGTAGATGCCGCCCTTGCCCTCGGAATCGCCGGGGTACCAGTTCTGGACGGTCGAGTATTTCACCTCGGCGTCGTCCAGAGCGACGATCTCGACCACAGCGGCATGAAGCTGGTTCTCGTCACGCATCGGTGCTGTGCAGCCCTCGAGGTACGAAACGTAGGAGCCCTTGTCGCAGATGATCAGGGTGCGCTCGAACTGGCCGGTCTGGCTGGCGTTGATGCGGAAATAGGTAGACAGCTCCATCGGGCAGCGAACGCCCGGCGGAACATAGACGAACGAGCCATCCGAAAAGACGGCGCTGTTCAGGGCAGCGAAATAGTTGTCCGAGACCGGAACGACCGAGCCCAGATATTGACGCACCAGATCAGGATATTCACGCAACGCCTCGGAAATAGGCATGAAAATCACGCCTGCCTTGGCCAGTTCCTCCTTGAAGGTGGTCACGACCGAGACGCTGTCGAACACAGCATCCACGGCCACCCGCGGCGCGCCCTGCACGCCCGCCAGAACTTCTTGCTCTTTCAGCGGGATGCCCAGTTTGGCGTAGATTTCCAGCAGTTCGGGATCGACCTCGTCCAGCGACTTCGGCCCGTCCTTCTTCTTCGGCGCAGCGTAGTAATACAGGTCCTGATAGTCGACCGGCGCATACTTCACCGCAGCCCAAGTCGGCTCTTCCATAGCCAACCAGCGCTCATAGGCCGCCAGACGCCATTCCAGCATCCATTCCGGCTCACCCTTCTTCTCGGAGATGAAGCGGACGATGTCGGGGCTCAGGCCCTTAGGCGCGAACTCCTGCTCAACTTCGGAGGTGAAGCCGTATTTATACCGCTCCAACTCGGCGACGGTATCGATAGTTTCTTTAACAGCGGCCATAAGTTACGCGACTTTCTTCACACCGGATGGGTGACGCGACTGGTGTTTTTCCCAAGCTGCGATCCAGGCATCGGCGAAGCGAACCCAATCGCTTTCGACCGTGCCCCAACCACCCGAAATCCTCACGCCGCCCGTCGCCAGGTGATCCAGCCCCATCGCCAACATGGTCTTGGAGGGTTTCACCTTGCCCGACGAGCAAGCCGATCCGGCAGAGATCATCACCCCGGCCAGATCCAAACTGATCAATTGCTGCGGGCTGTCCCAGCCCTCTACAGCCATAAACAATGTGTTCGGCAGGCGCGGTGCGCCATAACCGACGATGGTCGCACCAGCGGCCTTTACACGTGCTTCGGCGGCATCACGCCAGGCGGAATGATCGATACCTTCGCCCATTTCGCGCTGAACGCAGATCGCTGCGGCCCCAAATCCAGCAATCCCCGGAACATTCTCGGTACCTGCACGAAGGCCGCGCTCTTGACCCGCACCATGGACGATGCGGATGGCGTTCTTGCCCTCTGCCACAACCAATGCACCGACCCCTTGGGGGCCTCCGATCTTGTGCGCGGACAAGGTGACGGTATCGGCACCCAGTTTACGGATATCGACTTCGATCTTGCCCAACGTCTGGATCGCATCGACATGCATCCAGCCGCCCTGCGCGTGAACCAGTTCTGCAGCCCGCTCGACTGGCTGGATCACGCCGCTTTCGTTGTTTGCGTGGTGCAGGGCCACGAAGGTGCGCACACCATCGCTCAATGCGTTCTCAAGCCAGTCCAGATCAGCGACGCCCAGCCCATCGACCGGCATCACTTCGACGGGAACGCCAGCGTGAGCGGCAGCCTCAGCAACGCAAGGATGTTCGGTCGCATTGACGATCACGCGCTCGCAACCGGCAGCCACCGCACTGGCGATTGCCTGCGCGTTGGATTCCGTACCGCCGGAGGAAAAGATAATCGAGGTTGGATCGGCTCCAACAAGCTCGGCCACCGCAGCACGGGCAGTTTCGACACGCGCACGCGCCTTTCGGCCCAAGGCGTGGACCGCCGAAGGGTTACCGCCCGGCGACATTGCGTCGATGACAGCGTCACGCACCTCGGGTCGCACCAGACCCGAAGCGTTGTAATCCAGATAAATATTCATGCTGCGGCGTTCACCTGCGCGTTGCGACGCTCGCGAAGACGGTTCTTCACAACGTCGTCCAGCGAGACACTGGCCAGATATCGATGGATTTCAGCGCCCAGATCTTCCCAGAGGTTATGGGTGATACAGCGCTCGCCTGCCATCATACAGCCACCGGCTTTGACATGGCTCTCGCAACGCGTCGCACGGATAGGCTCGTCTACGGCGAGGACAATATCGGCAACCCATGTCTCCGACGTTGCTCTCGCCAGACGATAGCCGCCCCCCGGGCCGCGCACACTCGTCACCAGATCGGCTTTGCGCAGGCGCGCAAACAACTGTTCGAGATAAGAGAGCGATATTTCCTGACGCGCGGCGATTTCGGCAAGCGACACAGCCCTGTCCGCGCCATTGCGCGCCAGATCGGCCATCGCCATCACCGCATAACGACCCTTTGTTGAAAGGCGCATCGAAATCCTCAAAAAATGCACGCTTTTCAGGGTTGTTGTGGTAGAACCCGCGCCCTTACAGGCGAATGCGCGACACTGTGGGGCTTTAGAAAGTCCTACTGCGTTAGTCAAGTATTCTGCCGCGATGAAATACATGTTGAACGACAGGGACTCTGCGATCCATGCCTGAAGTCATTCTTCCCGGTGCAGCCGGCCGTATCGAAGGCCGTTATTCGCCGGGCAAGCGCCCCAATGCACCGATCGCGCTGATCCTGCACCCCCACCCGAAAGCGGGTGGCCACATGAACAATCCGGTCGCTGTGACCCTGCACAAGCTGTTCGTAGAGCGTGGCTTTGCCACCTTGCGCTACAACTCGCGCGGCGTGGGCAAGTCGCAGGGCGAGTTCGATAGCGGCATCGGCGAACTGGCAGACGCAGCGACCGCTCTGGACTGGCTGCAAGCCAATAACCCTGCTGCGACCCAGACGTGGGTGGCTGGTTATCAGTTTGGTGCCTACATCGGCATGCAACTGCTGATGCGCCGTCCCGAAACCGATGGTTTCATCTCGGTGTCGCCGCCGTCGAACATTTACGACTTCAGCTTCCTGGCACCTTGCCCAGCTTCGGGCCTGTTCCTGCACGGCACGGCTGACACGGTCGTCCCGCCGGTGGAAGTCGAGCGCGTGGTCAACAAGCTGCGCACCCAAAAGGGCATCATCATCGATTACGAACTGGAAGAAGGCGCTTCGCACTTCTGGCAGGACCACATGGGGGCCGTCGATCGCCGCGTCGGTGCCTATCTGGACAAGCGTCTGGAAGAAAAGCCGGCTTGATGGCTTGTGCGGTGGCATAGCCACCGCGCCCCTATGCTCGACCCGCGGGGTCTCGCGGCTTGAGGGGCAAGTCTAAAGATAAAAGGGCGCGCTTCCGGTTGGAGGCGCGCCTTTTTCATCAGCAGGGCATGGCTTGGAATCCAGCGACATACTCGGCGTATGTATCAGGGAAGCCCATCGCTCGGCGACGCTCGTCAACATTGTCTGGATCCTCTAGATACAGCGCAACCCAACGGCCATTCTCGCAAGCGACCTGAGAGCCATATCGCTGTGGCCGTTGCTCGGACAAGGCCAGACGGTCGTACATCAACGCATAGGCCGGGCCAGCAACCTCGCCCTGCGCGACCAAAGGCTCGAGCACCGGCACAAAACGCCGCCAAGTCTCAACATCGGAGTGCTGGACGACATAAAAGGCCGTCGTAGCAACCTCGTCGCCATAGCGACTACGCAGATACCAGCCCTCGGGCGGCAAATGATCCAACACGATCTGGAGGTTCTTGCGGTCCTGATCCTCCATTATCGGCCTAAGAGCGGCGCGAGCTTCCGCTTTGTCTTCTACCGACATGCTACTGCGCATGATGTCGCTGATGGCCGTGCGCGGAGCCTGATCCAGCACATAGACGCTGGCAAAGCGCGTTTTCAGGTCTGCATCCGGCGGCAGGCTATCCAGCTTCGCGCGCTCCTGATCCATCTTCTGGACCAGTGTTACGATGAACTGGTCGGACGGTGACTGTTCTGCACAGCCTCCCAGACAAAGCAGACCTACAGCAAACAGCCAAACCATCGCACCCGCTCCTTAATGCTCGGCGTCGCGCTCCACCACTGCCACCGGACGGTGAGCACGGACACACCAGATAACACTGATCACCATCAAGATCATCGCTACGATCTCAATCGCCGTCGGTCCGCGCTGTTCCAGAATGAAGCCGTAAAGGAAGGCAAAGAGCGTTTCGAAAACGATCATCTGACCGAGCATGGTCAAGGGCAACAGGCGGCTGGCGCGGTTCCATAGAGCGTTGCCAACGACCGATGCCAGAATCGCGATGCCGACGCTGACGGCGAGGAAGCGGGTCCACACTTCGCTGTTCATCGCGCCCATGGTCAGAGATGCAGGAATGATCAGCAGCAGGGCGAGCGCCCCTGTCATGACACCGATCAGCAGCGACCAGTCGTGCGAGCTGACATGGCTGAGGCGCACCATCCAGCGGCTGTTTCCCACGGCATAGGCCGTCCACACCACCAGTGCGATCAGGGCGCACGCCAGCCCTATCAGCACTGTCGCCAGACTGCTGTCGGCGGCCAAATGGCCGCGCGTCAGGCTCTCCCAGCCGATGAGCCCGATAGCTACGGCGGCAACGGCGATGGGCGGGCCAACATGGCTGACAGGCGGAGAGTCCTTGTCGCGCAGCCCCCACAGCGCCACGACGACAGGCACAGCCCCGACGATCAACGCCGAGGCGGCGACCCCTGCGAAATGCACGGAAACCACGAGGAACAGGTAATAAACTACATTGCCTGCGAGGCTCAGCCAGACCAGAGCCCACCACGTCTTGGCGTCCAACAGCGCCACCAATCGCTTCCAGCGCGGCGCGATCAACATAGCGGCAATCAGGCCATATGAGATGTAGCGCCCCGCCGCCAACAGCCACGGCGATGCTTCCGGAACGAGCTTGGGCGCGAGGAAGACCAGCCCCCACATGGCGCCCGCGCCCAAACCGCTGAGGACGCCCCACAAACGCGCACTGGATACTGTCACTTACTCGTCTCCGGGAAGAACGGTTTGGCCGCCCGTCAAAGGTTGTGTGACGCCTGTCGTGCCGGGGAAGCTGATAGGCAAACCAAGGTGGCTGCGCGCGGCCAGATAGGCGAAGGCTTCGGCCTCGATGCTGTCACCGCGCCAGCCCTTATCTTCAGCCGTTGTTACGGGCATCGACAGACGCGAGCGGATGGCATCCATCAGCGCAGGATTTCGACGTCCGCCACCGCATACGATGACTTCCTTGGGCGCTTCGCTGCAACGACCGACGCCCAGCGCCACGGCCTGAGCCGCAAACGCCGTTAGGGTCGCGGCGGCGTCCTCGATTGCCAGATGCTCGACGGCATCCAGCGAGAAGTCGAAGCGGTCGAGAGACTTCGGCCCCGTCGTCTTGAAGTACGGGTGCGAGAGGTAATCGGCCAGCACTGCCTCATCGACCGTACCGGCCCGTGCCAGTGCGCCGTTCTCGTCCATGCGCTTGCGTGTGCGCGACTGAACCAGAAGATCGACCATTCCGTTCGCGGGCCCCGTATCGAACGCTTCAAGCTCACCGTCAGCGCGAACAAGAGTGATGTTCCCTACGCCCCCAAGGTTCAACACGGCCACCGGTCCCGAAAGGCCCGAATAACGCACCAGAGCCGCGTGATAGACTGGGGCCAAAGGTGCGCCCTGCCCGCCTGCGGCGACATCTGCGGTGCGGAAATCGAAGACAACGGGTCGGCCCAAACCGTCGGCCACCGCCTGAGCGTCGATCAACTGGACCGTGCGACCAACCTGCTCTTCGGTCGGTGCCTCGTGCAACACGGTCTGTCCGTGCACACCCACCAGATCGAGCGAAGACGTCTTCACCCCGTTCATCGCCATAAACGACAGCGACGCGGCCAGATGTGCGTCGGCCACCGCAGCGCGCGCGTCGTCAAAGCTCTCCGGCTCTTCCTCGTCGCGCTCCCAGTCGAAAGCGTCTTCGATGGCGTATTCGAGGGCCTCGCGCGTGTCGGGGTCCAGCTTCATCTCGCCTGCTGGACCGAACCCGATAATGTCGTGCCCGTCCGTCTCCAGAACCGCCATATCCACGGCATCCAGAGAAGTGCCCGTCATGAAACCGAGCACGCGAAGGGTCTTGTTAGAAGCTTGAACCGTCATGCGGCTTGACTGCCACGTCACGTTAGCCGTAGCTAGATGCATGATCGCACGTGACGTTCTTTTCGTGACCTATTATTACGGCCTCGCCTAAGCGAGCGGCCGCGATCTTTGCCGCCCATTCCTTGGCGGCTGTATTCTCCGGAAAAATAGCCGCCGTTCTGACTGTAACGGATCTGCTATGACCGAGACCGCCTTTAAGTCCGACTTCCTGAAGACCCTTCAGGAACGTGGCTATATTCACCAGATTACCCACCCGTCCGAACTGGACGAGGCTGCGGCAAAAGGTGTTGTCACCGGCTATATCGGCTTTGACGCAACGGCCCCGTCGCTACACGTCGGCTCGCTGATCCAGATCATGATGCTGCGTCGTCTCCAGCAGGCCGGCCACAAACCGATCGTCCTGATGGGTGGTGGCACGACCCGCGTCGGCGACCCCACGGGCAAGGACGCCTCGCGCCCGCAACTGACCGATGAGACCATTCAGGCCAATATCGACGGCATCCAGAAGGTCTTTGCCAAATTCCTGACGTTCGGTGATGGCCCGACCGATGCTGTCATGCTGAACAATGACGAGTGGCTGTCCAAGTTCGGCTATGTGCAGTTCCTGCGCGACTTCGGCACCCACTTCACCATCAACCGCATGCTGGCTTACGACTCGGTCAAGCTGCGCCTCGAGCGTGAACAGCCGATGACCTTCCTCGAGTTCAACTACATGCTGATGCAGTCGGTAGATTTCCTGGAACTGAACCGTTCGCACAATGTCACCCTGCAAATGGGCGGCTCGGACCAGTGGGGCAACATCACCTCGGGCGTGGACCTCGTGCGTCGCGTGGACCAGAAGTCGTCCTTCGGCCTGACCACGCCGCTGCTGACGACCGCGTCGGGCGGCAAGATGGGCAAGACCGCTGGCGGCGCGATCTGGTTGAACGAAGAGCAGCTCAGCTCCTACGACTACTGGCAGTTCTGGCGTAACGTTGAAGACGCCGACGTCTGTCGCTTCATGCGCCTGTTTACCGACCTGTCTCTGGAAGAGATCGCCGCGTTCGAGGCCATGGAAGGCGCTCAAATCAACGAAGCCAAGAAGGCCCTCGCCGACGCCACCACCACCATGATGCACGGTGAAGAAGCGGCCAAGGCTGCCCGCGCTGCTGCTGAAGCCGCGTTCGAGAAAGGTCAGTTGTCCGCTGACCTTCCGACGGTCGAACTGCCGCGTGACGAAGTGTTCGGTGCCATGATCGCTGCCGTTCTGACCAAGTCTGGCCTCAGCCAGTCCAACGGCGAAGCGCGCCGTCTGGCCCAAGGCGGCGGTCTGCGTCTGAACGATGTGGCCGTCACTGATGGCGCACAACTGGTGACCGAAGCGGACATGAATGCCGATGGCGTCATCAAGCTGGCCGCCGGCAAGAAGAAGATCGTGCTGGTCAAGCCGGTCTGATCAAACCGAATGAGGCCCGCGCGGGTCGTCGTATTTCCTGAGTTAAAGCAGATGACTGAATTAAACACCGGCAATCCGGCACCCGCGCTGGTTCTTGCGACGGATGGCGAAGGCCAGTTCGACCTCGCGGCCCACAAGGGTCGCAAGGTCGTGGTCTATTTCTATCCCAAGGCCGACACGCCCGGCTGCACAACTGAGGGTCAGGACTTCTCTGCCCTCGCCGATCAGTTCGAGGCTGCCAACACCGTCGTCATCGGCATCTCGCGCGATCCCGTGAAAAAGCTCGATAAGTTTAAAACCAAGCATGGCCTCAAGGTTATCCTTGGCTCGGACGAGGAAGGCGTCGTGACCGAGGCGTGGGGCGTTTGGATCCTCAAAAAGCTTTATGGCCGCGAATACATGGGCATAGAGCGCGCCACCTTCCTGATCGACAGCCAAGGCGCAATCGCCGGGGTCTGGCACAATGTGAAGGTCAAAGGCCACGCTTCAGCTGTGCTGAAGGCTGCGCAGGCCCTTTAAAAGAGCGGCCGATTGGAAAAACACACATTTCTCCATTTGATCGAACATCGATTTACCGTTGATATACCCAAGCTGTAACAAGGTTCGGTGAGTCGGTTCATCAAAAGCGCGACCTTGCGCCCCCCCGGAGGTTTGTATGTTTAATAAGGGTAAGCCCTATGTTCCGCCCCCTACCCGCGCGATGGGTACAGCAAGCGGTCATGACGACCTTCATGATCTGGACGACGCAGAACTCGAACTAGACACTGAAGTCCTCAGCGATATCGAACCCGCTACACCATCTACGGCCTATAGCCACGCCGCCGAGGAACGAATGGGCAGTCACGAAGACCAGGCCGCGGAAGAGTCCGTGATTCACGTGGCCCCTACCTCTTCCGCCCAAGTGAGCGAAGATCCTGGTCCTGCCCCCGCCCCTGCTACTGCTCCGCAGGGCCTTTCCGACACCGTCGGGCAGGGTGGCGGCGCTCGCTCCTCCGGTGGCTGGGGCAGCGGACGCACAGGCGGTGCTGGCGGATCCGGTGGGTCCGGCGGCGGTTTTGGATCTAACCCTTCACGTCCTAGTAGAGAGGCGGCTTCGGTGCTCGGTAACGGAATGACCTTTGAGGGCGACATCTCTGGTGTCGGCGAACTCGTAATCGAAGGCACTGTGAAGGGCGACGTGCGCGTTTCCCAGGTGCTGATCAACGAGAAAGGCGCAGTCGAGGGCACCGTTCACGCTGACGTTCTGGATGTGCGTGGTCGTGTCAGCGGTGCAATCGTTGCCAAACAGGTTCACCTGCACGCCTCGTCCCATGTCGAAGGCGACATAACGCAAGAACAGCTGGTGATCGAACGCGGTGCATGGTTCTCGGGTCGCTCGACCCAAGCCAAACGTGGCGAAGAAGCACCTGCAGCCCAAGACTAAGCGGTCTGCATAAGCAACAAAAAAGGGGATGGCGTGCCATCCCCTTTTCTAATTTCTGACCTAACAGATCAGCTATCGCGCGTTTCGCCCACGCGTGCCGCCAGAGCGGCACCCATGAAGGCATCGAGATCACCGTCAAGAACACCTTGGGTATCCGAGGTTTCGACGTTGGTGCGCAGGTCTTTGACCATTTGATACGGCTGCAAAACATACGACCGGATCTGGTGACCCCAGCCGATATCGGTCTTGGCATCTGCCAGCGCCTGAGCCGCAGCCTCGCGCTTTTGCAGTTCCAGCTCGTACAGACGTGCACGCAGCATCTTCCACGCTTGTTCGCGGTTCTGATGCTGCGAACGGCCTGCCTGACACGCCACAACCGTATTGGTCGGAATGTGGGTCAGTCGGACAGCCGAGTCCGTCTTGTTGATGTGCTGACCACCCGCGCCAGAAGCACGGTAGGTGTCCGTGCGAACATCGGCAGGGTTGATGTCGATCTCGATGGTGTCATCCACCACAGGCGACACGCCGATCGAGGCGAATGAAGTGTGGCGCTTGGCTGCCGCGTCATAAGGGCTGATGCGGACCAGACGGTGCACGCCCGATTCCGACTTCAGCCAGCCATAGGCGTTCGGGCCCTTCACCAGAATGGTGGCGGACTTGATACCGGCTTGTTCACCCGCTTCTTCCGCTTCAAGCTCGACTTCGTAGCCGTGGGCTTTGGCCCAACGCGAGTACATGCGCAGCAGGATACCGGCCCAGTCGTTCGACTCGGTACCACCGGCACCCGAGTTCACTTCCAGATAGGCATCATTACCGTCGGCCTCACCCGAAAGCAGCGCTTCCAGTTCGGCGCGCGCAGCACGCTCCTTGATGCCACGCAGCAATACGCGAGCTTCTTCGAGAGCGGCTTCATCGCCTTCTTCGTCGGCCATTTCAGCCAGCATCAGGCCGTCTTCCAGATCGCGTTCCATCTGTCTGACGGTATTGATCTGGCCTTCCAGACGCGAACGGTCGCGGCTGACAGCTTGGGCTTGTTCGGGATCGTCCCAAAGCGTCGGGTCTTCAACGCGGGCGTTAAGCTCGTCGAGCTTTCTTAGAGCGACATCCCAGTCAAAGTCGCCTCCTGAGCAGAGCAACGCTCTGCTCGATGTCGGCCTTCATGGCCTCGACATCCAGTCTCATCGCAAACTCCTACGCGATTTACGGTCCCTCGGCGCGGCGCGCACGAGGATCGAAAGATAACGGCGCACTCGTGAGACGAATGCGCCGTGTTGAGGGTCTAACTAATGCGTCAGTACAATCCGCTCAAGTCCTCAGGGACTTCCTTGCGCGGGGGCGTCGCAGGCGTGGCCGGCGCTTGGGTCTGAGCCGGTGCCGCAGGCGCATTATTCTGCTCGCGAGCAATGACATCGTTGTAGGCTTGCGGACCGGTCGGCTCGACACGCACCGGATCGGCGCGGACGTTACGCTCGGTGCCCGGACGGAAGGCTTCTTCAATGCCGTTCACGGTCTTGAAGATCGCATTCTTGGGACGGACAAGCGGACGGGCCGGACGCGAGCGTAAGGCCGTTTCCATAAACTCGCCAAAGATCGGCACGGCTGCCGACGCACCGGCTTCCCCTGAACCCAGCGAGCGGTTGTCGTCAAAGCCGACGAATACGCCGACGACGATATCCGACGAGAAGCCAACGAACCATGCAGAGCGATACTCATTGGTCGTGCCGGTCTTGCCGCCGACATTCGGGCCCAGGCCGCGAACGCTGGCAGCGGTGCCGCGCTGAACAACGCCTTCCAGCATGGAGCTGATTTGGTACGCCGTGATTGGATCGATCACCTGCGTTCCGCGCGGCTCTAGGCGAGGAGATTCCTGCCCTGAGAAGCTACGCGAGCATTCGCGGCAGGCACGACGGTCCGCACGGTGGATGGTCTTGCCATAGCGGTCCTGCACCACCTCGATGAGATACGGATCGACGCGACGGCCGCCGTTCACAAAGGCCGAATAGGCTGCGGTGATCTGGTAAGGGGTGGTTTCCCCTGCTCCCAACGACATGGCGAGGTTAGGCTGCATGTCGTCCACCACGCCCATGCGCTTGGACAGGTCGACGATGCTCTTCATGCCAACAGCCTGCGCCAGACGGACAGTCATGACGTTGCGCGACAGTTCCAGACCACGGCGCAGGGTTTGCGGGCCATAGAAGCGACGCGAATAGTTCGACGGCGTCCAAGGCTTGCCGCCCGGACCGCCAGGGAAGCTGATCGGAGCATCCAGAACAATCGACGCTGGCGTGAAATCGCCCTCGAGCGCGGCGGCGTAAACGAACGGCTTATAGGCCGAACCCGGTTGACGGCGTGCTTGGGTGGCGCGGTTGAAGCTGGACAGCGCGTACGAATAGCCACCGACCATTGCCAGTACGCGGCCCGACTGCGGTTCAATCGCCACCAGCGCCCCATTGACGGCAGGCACCTGACGCAAGGCGAACTGGCCGCCGGAAGGCTCAACGAAGATCAGGTCACCGCGCTTGAGCGGTTTGCGCGAATTGTTGGACCAAGCCACGTCCGCGGCCAGAAGGGTGCCGCTGCGCTGTTCTTTTGCGGTTCTCACGCGAACGGTGCTGCCTTGCACGCTTTCGACGGCAGCGGCTTCCCAGGTGCGGCGCTCTGGCGGCGTTTGGCGGCGCAAGGCTTCTTCTTGCCAGCCATCGGCAAAATCGGTTTCGCCCCACGCACCGCGCCAGCCGTGGCGGCGGTCATAGTTTTCCAGACCGCGCATCAGGGCCACGCGAGCAGCCGACTGCAGTTCCGGATCAAGCGTCGTACGGAGATAATAGCCGCCGCGGTTGACCTCTTCCTGACCGAACATGGAAATCGCCCGACGGCGGGCTTCTTCAACGAAGAAGTCGGCATCGGCATATTCAGCACGGCGCGGAGCGGCCCGGGCGTTCAGAGGACGTGCCTGAGCGGCGTCGCGCTGTTCGGCCGTGATAAAGCCGGCATCCTCCATCTGGCCCAGCACCCAGTTGCGGCGACCGATAGCGGCTTCGGTGCGACGACGCGGGTGATAATTGGACGGACCTTTGGGCAAGGCCGCAAGGAAAGCCGCCTCTTCCAAAGTCAGCTGATCCAGCGACTTGCCGAAATAGTTATAGGCTGCAGCGGCAACGCCATAGGACCGATAGCCGAGGTAGATTTCGTTTAGATATAGCTCAAGCAGTTGCTCCTTGGTCAGAACCGTCTCCAGACGGGTCGAAAGGATTGCTTCCTTGAGCTTGCGGTTCAGCTTGGTTTCGTCGCTGAGCAGGACGTTCTTGGCGACCTGCTGGGTGATGGTCGAGCCACCTTCCAGCCGATTGCCTGACAGAACGTTGAACACGTTCTTGAACATGGCACGCCCAACGCCTGAGACATCCAGACCGCCATGGTTGAAGAAGCTGCTGTCTTCGGCCGCGAGGAAGGCGTGAACAACCTGATCAGGAACCTGATTATAGGTGACGTAGATGCGGCGCTGTTCGGAGAACTCGCCGATTAGAGTGCCATCACCGCCATAGACACGGGTAGCCGTGGCCGGACGATAATCGGCCAGCTCTGCAGCATCCGGCAGATCGTGAATGACGTAAGCCGCGTAAACGGCAACAACCACACCTGCGGCTGC
The DNA here is from genome assembly GCF_022750635.1 of Brevundimonas pishanensis. Taxonomy (GTDB): domain Bacteria; phylum Pseudomonadota; class Alphaproteobacteria; order Caulobacterales; family Caulobacteraceae; genus Brevundimonas; species Brevundimonas pishanensis. Next base: position 436,643 of record NZ_JAJKBG010000002.1, read on the forward strand.
GACGGCCCCCATCAGGGCTGTACCAGCCCAGACGAACCAGCGATCGGCTATTTTCACCATGCACTCCGCACCCGGTCTTAACGGGATAAATCCTAGCCTGAGCCGCCTCCCGCGCATAGGGCGCCAGAGACACGAACTTCCTTAGCCGCGTTCCTTGAGCAGACGCGCCTTGTCGCGCTGCCAGTCGCGCTCGGCCGTTGCCTCGCGCTTGTCGTGGTTTTTCTTGCCCTTGGCCAAGGCAATTTCCAGCTTCGCCTTGCCGCTCTCGTTCAGGTACAGCCGCACCGGAATGATGGTGCGGCCATCGCGCTGGACCGCCGAAGCCATCTTGTCGATCTGGCGACGATGCAGCAGCAGTTTGCGGTGGCGGCGCGGCTCGTGATTGAACCTGTTGGCCATTTTGTAGGGCGGGATATCGGCATTGACGAGCACAAGCTCGCGTCCCTCGACCGCAACATAGCTTTCGGCAATGTTCGCGCGCCCGTCGCGCAGCGCCTTGATCTCGGTACCCAGCAGCTGGATTCCGGCCTCGATATGGTCTTCGAGGAAGTAGTCGTAGCGAGCGCGACGATTCTCGGCGATTGTCTTCTGCTGTGGCGCTTGTTCGGCCATTAAACGATCCCGGCTGCCGACATTGCGGCGTCAATATGCGGACGGACCTCGTTGCGGGTCTGTACTAGAGGCAAACGCACCTCTTCCGAACAGTATCCCAGCTTAGACAACGCATATTTGGTTGGCGAGGGCGAGTTATCGAGGAACAGCCCCTTGTGTAGACCGATCAGGCGATCCTGCCAGCTGCGGGCCGTTGCCAGATCGCCAGCCTGAACTGCATCGTGCAGGGCCACCATACCTTCGGGAGCGACATTCGACGTCACGGAAATCACGCCGCAACCGCCTTGAGCGGCATAGCCGAGATAGCTCGGATCATCGCCGGAGATCAGGTCGAAAGTACCTTCGATATTGGCGCGCATCCAGCTGACGCGCGACAGATCGCCGGTGGCGTCCTTGATACCGACGATGTTGGGGTGCTTGGCCAGTGCCGCAACCGTTTCGTTAGCCAGATCAACGCCCGTGCGTCCCGGCACATTATACAAAAGCACCGGGATCTGGACAGCATCGGCCATCGCTTCGAAGTGGGCCCGCAGGCCGGCTTGCGATGGGCGGTTGTAATAGGGCGTCACCGCCAGCACGCCATCCGCACCGACAGTCTTTGCGAACTGCGACAGCTCGATCGCCTTTTCTGTCGAAGACGAGCCCGCTCCCGCAATAACGCGAATACGGCCAGCGGCCTGCGCAACGCACATTTCAACCACGCGTTTATGCTCGTCGAGGTGCAGGGTAGCACTCTCGCCGGTGGTCCCCATCGGGACAACGCCGTGCACGCCAGCAGCAATTTGGCGTTCCAACAGTTTTTTAAACGCCTCTTCGTCCACGTTTCCGTCACGAAGAGGTGTGATCAAGGCGGTGATCACGCCCTTGAACAAATGGGCGATCATGGAAAAACTAACCTGTGCGGAGAATGAGCGGATGAGCCGCTCGTTATCTTGATGGGGCCAAAGGGTATTTCGCCAATGGCTCTACCGCAACAAGTAGATGAATGAGGACGAAGAAGCTGATGATCGCGACGACCCTCGCAGCCGCCCTGGCGGTCATGGCCCCCCCGACTCAAGACGTGATCAACAGCGTCCCGGCCGCCTATAGTTCCCAAACGGCGGGCTCTATCAGCCCGTCAGATCAGTCGCTGGTACAGCAAGGGCTGGCCGCAGCGCGGGCACGTGATGTTGTCCGCACCCAACAGATCATGGCATCGATGAATGATCCCGCCGCACGTAAACTCGTCGAATGGGCATTGGTGGATACGTCGGATCGTCAGATGTCGCCCTCCGAAGTCCTGCGTGCAGAGTCGGACCTCAAGGGATGGCCGCGAGCCGAATCACGTCGCGCCGCTGCCGAGCGTGCACTGAGTGTCACAGGTCTGAGTCCCGAGGCCACTCTGGCATTCTTCGCAGAAGAACAGCCGCGTACCGTCCAAGGTGCCATCGCCTACGCAGGCGCATTGGAGCAAGCAGGTCGCCGCGAAGATGCCCAGAACCTCATTCGCAACTGGTGGCGTCAGGAATCGTTCGACGCCGCTGAGCAGGACCGAATTCTCTCTCGCTGGTCCGGCTGGCTGGCGACCGACGATCATATTGTACGCCTGAACACCTTGCTGAGCGGCCCGCACGGCCCTGCTACCCGCGCGATGGTTAATCTGGTGCCCGCCGACCGTCAGGCTATCGCCAATGTGGTGATGAACCTGCGCACCGCCTATGCGCCAGACAGTGTCATTGCCAGCCTGAGCCCTCAACAGGCGACTGATCCCAATGTGGTGCTGGAGCGCGTGCGGCTGTTGCGCGCCGCGAACCGTCAGAGCGAAGCGTTCGACCTTCTGCGCTATCTGCCCCCTGCGCCCAAACATACCGACGGTCAAAACACGCTATGGAACGAGCGTCGCAACCTGTTCCTCGACGCGCTGCGTATGGGAAATAATCGAGCCGCCTACGACGCGTTTGCGGGGCACGGCTTCTCGTCTGGCGAGCGCTCGGTTGACGCCGAGTTCTTTGCCGGTTGGGCTGCGCTGGTCAAACTGAACGATGCGCGTCGCGCCGAGCAGCATTTCGAAACCCTTCGCAATATCTCCCAGACCCCCATCACTCAGGGACGGGCACTCTATTGGCTGGGCCGTGCTGCAGAAGCGCAGGGCGACCGCGCTCGCGCTCAACAGTTCTATGCCGCCGGTGGCCAGCATTGGCAGACATTCTATGGTCAACTTGCCGCCGAGAAAGCCGGCACCCAGACCCTGACCCTGCCTGGCGAACCTGACCCGACGCCTGAAGATGTCGCGCGTTTTGAAAGCTATGAGATGGTGCGGGCTACCCGTATCCTCGGCCAGATGGGCGAACAGCCGCTAATGCGCGTCTTCGCCTATCACCTCGATGACACCCTACCCCTGCCCTACGACCTGTCGATGCTATTCGATCTGGTCAAATCCTATGGTGACCAGTTCGGTGCCATGATGGTCGGGCGCGCCTCCAGCGGCCGAGGCTTTATCATGCCGGAGCGGATGTATCCGATCCAACTGCCGCAACAGGTACCAGGCATGGCACCGGCTGACTTTACGCTGGCCATCACACGTCAGGAATCCAGCTTCGATCCGGGTGTGCGTTCACACGCCAATGCTCGCGGTATGATGCAGATGCTGCCCAGCACGGCCTCGGCAGTGGCGCGTCGTATGGGGCAACCCTACAGCGATGATCGCCTGTGGGACCCCAACTACAATATGACTTTGGGCAGCTATCACCTTGGCGAACTGCTCAACAACTTCGGTCAGTCGCCGTTGCTGGCCGCGGTCGGATACAACGCAGGACCCGCACGTCCACCCCAATGGACTGCACGCTGTGGTGACCCGCGTCAGGCACAGGTCGACCCGCTGGACTTCATCGAGTGCGCGCCGATCACCGAGACGCGCAACTATATGATGCGGGTGATGGAGAATATGCAGATCTACCGCGCCCGTCTGAATAACGGCTCGGCACAGCTCACGCCGTCTGCAGACCTTGCGCGCGGTACTCCGCCCAACGCAGGACCTCGTTCATACAGCCAGTAACCAGGGGTTCAATCCTACAGTCGACGGGTCGCCAAAAGCGGCCCGTTTTCTGTTTCTACCCACTGGCCCGCGATCTTGAAATGGTCCCGCAGCACATCCACGGTCAGAGCCTTTAGCGGTGCAGCGTTTGCGACGACCCTGCCCTTGGCTATGACGACGACGCGGTCCGCAAACTGGGCTGCAGCCGATAGATCGTGCATGGTAACCACCACGGCAGACCGATCAGCTGCACGCTGACGCAGTCGCTCCAGCACCAGCAGTGAAGCGTCGGGGTCGAGCCCTGCGACAGGTTCATCGGCGATCAGCAACGGCGCATCAGTCACCAGCGCCCTAGCCAGCAGCACGCGCGCACGCTCTCCACCCGACATATCCGCCACGCCGCGATGCGCCAGATGGCCCACACCCACCAGGTCCAAAGCGCGCGCTGCACGGACCATCACATCTCCTTGCGAGAAATGAAGTCCGCCCAGTGCCGCAATCTCTATAGCGGGCAGGTTCCAGGCGATGGTCCGGTCCTGCGCCAGATAGGCGAAGCTCTCTCCCCGCTGGCGGGCCGACAGGCTTCGAAGGTCGCGACCCAGGAACTGCACAGCGCCCTGACGGGGGCGTATAAGCCCCGCAGCGACCTTCAGCAGGGTGGACTTGCCCGCTCCGTTCGGGCCGCAGACTGCCACCATCTGACCGGCCTCGACCGTCATGGACGCGAAATGGAGCAGGCGCTGTCGGGCGATATCGACGCTGATGCCTTCGAGGCAAAGCAGGCTCATAGCCTCCACTCCTTCGCGGCGCGCCATGCAATCAACGCGAACAACGGCGCACCGATCAGTGCAGTGAACACGCCGAGCTTTAACTCCTGATCGGTGGGGATGAGGCGCGTCGCCAGATCGGCCAAGACCAGCATCAAACCGCCGGCAAGCGCGGAGGGAAGCAGTACCCTGCCCGGATCACCTCGAACTGCAGAGCGCACCAGATGCGGTGCGGCCAACCCGACGAAGCCGATAATACCCGCGACCGCGACCGCGGCCCCAGCCGCGACGGCAGCGGCCAGAAGTGCGCAGACCCGCAAACGGACCAGCGGTAATCCCGATGCCTTGGCGACATCTTCGCCTAGCGTCAGCATCCGCAAGCCCTGTCGGGCCAGAACCGCAAAGACGGCAGCAACGACCAAAGCCGTCGCCACCCACGCCACGTCAAACCAGCTGCGATTGGCAACCGATCCTAGCATCCACGCCATGACCTCGGCCGAGGCAATCGGTGACGGCGAGAGGTTGAAAATCAGCGCGGTCGCCGCGCCCGAGAAGCTTGATAAAGCCACCCCGAACAGGATTAGCCCCTCAGGCGCTCCCAGTCTGGCACCGACCAGCGTCAAAAGAACACCCGCTACAGCCGCACCGATAAGCGCGGACGCTTCAACCGCACCGGGGATAACGGCCAATCCGCTAACAATCGCCAGCGCCGCAGCGAAAGCGGCTGTGCCAGACACGCCGATGACGCCCGGTTCTGCCAAGGGGTTTCGCAGCAAACCCTGCATGACTGCCCCAGACAGCCCCAACGCTGCCCCTACAAAAAGCGCGCAAAGCACACGCGGCAACCGGATCTGCCACAGCACGTCGCCCTCGCCCGATGCTGGATCGGCAAATGCGTGCGCAACGCCTGACCAACCCAAGACTGTCTCACCAAAGCTGACAGCCAATAGCGACGCAGCCGCAATGGCTACAAACAGTCCCAAGGACAAATAGTGGCTACGGATCACTGTGCCGTCTCCGCCAGCGTAAGCGCCGCATCAGCGGCAAACCAGCCAGGACACGTCAATGTCGAAGCGTGAAGATCGGCGGTGTCACTGGCTGCCATCAGCGGTTTGAGCACCGGATGACGCCCCACTCCCCGCCAATCCATGAAAGCCTGCTCGAAAAAGCCCCGCACAAACATAAGTGGCGGCGTCAGAACCAACTGCTCGAGCTTTAATGCCTGATAGCCCGCAGCTTTAGTGGCATTTTTGAAGCCGGCAGCTCTCAGAATACTATCGATCAGCGTGCCCGGCCCTGCGGAAAAGCCACTGGCGGTCATATAGGTCGCACGCCTGCCCTTGCCCTGACCTGCCGCAGCGGCCAGTCGCGCGTCCATGTTGCGGATCATTTCTTCACCTCGATCCGGAACATTTAGAGATGAAGCCAAATTACGGATATTGCTTCGAATACTGTCAAAGTCGCGGCTGTCTTCAATGTTGACCACCGAAACTCCACCCTGCTCCAAACGACGCAGCAGCAGCATATCTCCGCCCCAATATCGGACAACCACATCCGGCTTGAACGCGACAGCCGCTTCGAGACTAGGGCGAATGTGTTTGTGAGCGCGGGCCTGCTCGCGCAGATAGGCGTCCGCGTCATCCGAGCGCGGCGAAAGGCGCAGTTCCGCATCCGGTTTGAGAGCCAGCACAAACTGGTCGGCGCATTGGTCCAGCGACATCACGCGTAGCGGTCCCTCTGCGCCCGACGCGGTCGCAAATCCGCAAGCCAGCACGGCAACCAGACCGGCCACCCACTTCCAACGCAAACTCACGGGCAGGTCACACCCCTGACAAGGATATCGACCTGCGTTTCGATCAGGGTACGCTGGTCCTCCCAGCCGAACTGGGGCTTGGTGATGATGATCGATACCAGTCCGTGGATGCTGGCCCAAAGAACCTGCGCGAGGGCGCGCACGCGATCAGGCTCGACGCATCCTTCGACGGCAGCAGCAACACCGCTCTCGAACTTTTGGAACAATTCGGCGGCCACTTTGCGTGATACCGGTTCACTACCGTCCTCGCTGAGGATTGTCGGCGTCATGAACGCCAAGCGATAGGCATTGGCGTTTTCAAAGCCGAACTGGACATAGCCAATCATCAGACCGCGCAATCGGGCCTCGGGATCAGGCTCGGCCTCGGACATAGCCACCTGCCGCTCGAGCAGCATGGAGAATGCCCGCAGACAGATTTCGTTGAGGATCTCGGCCTTGTCCTTGAAATGCAGATAAAGAGCCGTCGACGACAGCCCCACAGCCTCGGCGATCTTGCGGATCGTTGCCCCTTCGTAGCCATGGGCGACGAAAATCTGCTCTGCCGCTGCCAGGATTTCTCCTCGCCGCGCATGGCCTTCGCCCTTTGGCTTGCGCACAGAGCGCATCTTTGGCGCGTCTTCCGTCACAGGGACCTCCGAACCTACTCACACTTATCCTAGGGGTGGAATCAATCGAGCGCCACACGGTTGCGTATGTCCAAGCTTTGCCATTAGTGTCTGCCTCCGACTTGTCTGGGGGGAGAAAGTCAGGTTGAGCGGATTTCTTCGTCCGCCGCTCAAAGTTCCATATGCTGTTGATGCGGCTAGTGGCGTGATTATCGCAATCAAGGTTGTTGGAGTTGTTGCTGCGGCTTTAGCACTCGGTCTATGGGCCCTATGGGACGCACGCTGGGGCTGGATAGTGATCACAGCCTTCCAGATCGCGCTCGTTGGGCTCGCGCTGTGGCGGGGGGCGCTTATCTTCGCGAGCTCCCAAACACAACCACGCCCGACAGAGTTAGAGAGCTGGCCCCGCTACACCATTCTCGCCGCGCTCTATAACGAGGCGGAAATCCTACCCCAGCTGGTGTCGAAGCTTGCGCTGATTGACTATCCGCAAGATGCGCTGGAGGGTTTTATCCTTCTGGAGGAGGATGATTTCCGCACCCAGGCGGTTGCGAAGAATTTGCGGCTACCTTCGTGGTTGAAAGTCGTGGTCGTCCCGCAGGGTAGCCCGAAGACCAAGCCTCGAGCGCTCAACTACGGGCTCGCCATGGCAACTGGCGAATACCTGACCATTTACGACGCGGAAGACTCGCCCGACCCCTACCAACTCAAGGAAGCGGCCAGCCGGTTTGCGAGCGATGGCGCTATGCACGCCTGTTTTCAGGCCCCCTTGCGTATTCAGCGACGTCACCGCGCAGCGGTCAAAACCGTGCTGCTGGATCGACAGTTTGCGGCTGAGTATGCGGGCTTGTTCGAGGTCATCCTGCCGGGAATGGCACGGTTTGGATTGCCGTTCCCGTTGGGCGGGACCAGCAACCACTTTCGGGTCGATGTTTTAAGGGCCGTCGGAGGCTGGGATGCCTATAACGTCACCGAAGACGCCGACCTCGGATTCCGGCTCTGGCGCGCAGGCTGGAAGCTGGGCACCATCACCTCGCCGACCTGGGAAACACCGCCCGGCCCCTTCAAGCTTTGGCTTCCCCAGCGCACACGATGGCTCAAAGGCTATCTGCAAACCCTGGCAGTCCATCTCGGCAAACCCGGATTAGGACCACGTGGCGTCTTCGCTTTTGCAACCACACTTATCGCAGGATTGGTCGCAGCCTCCATCCACGGCTATGCGCTCGCAGCCGTCACGACCCTGGGCATCTTGAGCCTATTGTCGTTGAGCCCGCCCGACGTCGGATATGGCGCCTTGTCAGTATTGATTACCGGATACTGCGCCTCATGGATGACGTGCTGGGTCGGCGCAAACCGGATCGGTATCCCCTACGGTCTGCGTGAAATCCTGATGGCACCCTTCTACTGGGCCCTGATGACCATCGCATTCTTCCATGCGCTGGTCCGGCTCGTGTTCCAGCCCCACACCTGGGACAAGACCCCCCACCTGCCCGATATCCCTGTTGCCGATCACCACACGCCTAAAGTCCGCCCCACCTATTCTGCGGCTCCCGCTGGACGAAAGGCCGCATAACGGCTTATCAGCCCAGACATGGCTCCGGTTCTTTCCCCTACTCCCGAAACCCTCGTCACCCGAGGCTGGTCGGATTACGCACTGATCGACAGCGGCAATGGCCGCAAACTTGAACGCTATGGTCGCTATACGGTCGTACGTCCCGAGCCCCAGTGCTTCTGGTCGGTCAAGGACGAGAGCAAGTTCGAGCAGGCGACCGCAATGTTCGACCCGCAGCAGGAGGAAGAAGATTCCGGCCGCTGGCGTTTCGACAAGCATGGTCCTGTTGATGCGTTTCCGCTGAAATGGCGCGACGTGAAATTCATGGGTCGGTTCACGCCCTTCCGCCACCTGGCCTTTTTCCCAGAGCAGGCTGCCAACTGGGAATGGCTGGACGGCCGTATCCGCACCCTGCAACAGCCGAAGGTTCTGAACCTGTTCGGCTATACGGGCGTGGCCTCGCTGGCGTGTGCTGCCGCTGGTGCGCACGTCACCCACGTCGATGCTTCCAAGAAGTCGGTGAACTACGCCCGCGAGAATGCCGAGCTGTCGGGTATGTCGGACAAGCCGATCCGCTGGATCGTCGAGGACGCCCGCAAATTCGTGGCCCGCGAAGTTCGCCGCGGCAGCAAGTATGACGGCATCATTCTGGACCCGCCGAAATACGGTCGCGGTGCCAATGGCGAAGTCTGGCGCCTGTTTGAGGATATGCCGGACTTGCTGAAGGACTGTGCCGCCTTGCTGTCAGACGATGCGTCCTTCCTGCTGCTGAATGCTTATGCCGCCCGTATCTCGGGCCTGTCGCTGGCGCATATGATGGCCGAGGCGACACATGATCGCGGTGGCCGCATCGACTGGGGCGAACTGGCCCTGTCGGAAGACGGCAAGGATTCCCGCGCCATCGGCCTGTCCTTCTTTGCCCGCTGGAGTGCCAAGTAATGAGCGAGCATCTGATTACCTCGCTGACCAACGACACGGTTAAGGCCGTGCGCGCCCTGCATATGCGCAAGGAACGCGATGCCACGGGCCGGTTTCTGGCGGAGGGTCTGAAGTTCATCGGCGAGGCTCTGGATCAGGGCCGCGCTCCGGTGATGCTGCTGGTCGGTCAGGACGCCCGTCCGCACCCGATCCTCGACCGTGCCAAGGCCGAAACGAAGAAGGCGGGCGGACAGATCATCACGGTCACCCACGCCATCCTCGAAAAGATCAGCCGTCGCGATAACCCGCAGACCGTGCTGGGCGTGTTCGAGCAGGTCTATACGCCGCTGAACGACATCGATCCGTCGGACAAGCCGTGCTGGGTGGCACTGGAACAGGTCCGTGACCCGGGCAATCTGGGCACTATTATCCGCACCGCCGACTCCGCGGGCTGCGGTGGTGTGATCCTCATCGGCGATTGCGTTGACCCCTACTCGGTCGAGGCTGTGCGCGCGACCATGGGTTCGGTCTTCGCTGTCACCATCACCAAGACCAGCCGCGAAGAGTTCGTGGAATGGCGCAAGGGCTGGAAGGGCAGCGTCATCGGCACCCGTCTGGATGCCAAGCACGGCTATCGTGACAGCCCCGTCCAGCATCCGGCCATTATCCTGATGGGCAATGAGCAGGCTGGCCTGACTGACGAGCTGGCTGCGACCTGTGACGTGAACGTCAAAATCCCGATGCGTGGACGTGCAGACAGTTTGAACCTGTCCGTCGCCACCGGCGTCATGGTCTATGCCGTGACCGATGCGGCTTACGGCTCCGGTCTCTAAGCCGGCCCTAACTAGGAAATGAAGAAGGGGGAGGCTTTACGCCTCCCCCTCTGTTTTTATCCGCCCCATGCCGATCAGGGCGACGATGGTCAACAAGGCCGCTACCGACAGATAGGCGCCCACGGCGGGCAATCCGTATCGGCTGGCCAACCAGGTCGCGGCATACGGTGCAATCGATGCCCCCAGAATACCGGCAAGATTGAACGTCATCGACGCACCGGTGTAGCGAACCGCCGTCGGGAACGGGCGCGCCAGTGCGGCACCGATCGGGCCATAGGTGCAGCCCATCAGCGAGAAGCCGATGACGAAGAAGGCGATAACGCCCCAGAAACCGCCACCGAACAGCAGCGGCAGAACAAGGCCGAACAAAGCGATACCAACCGAGGCCGCCAGCAAGGTGCGACCCTGCCCCCAGCGGTCAGCCGCCAGAGCGGCAATGGGGATGAACAGCGCAAAGAAGCAGACGCCGAACAGCTGGATCGGCAGAAACTCTTCGCGGGTATAACCCAGCGCCGTGGTGCCCCAGCCCAGCGCGAAGACCGTCATCAGATAGAAGATGACGAAGGTCGCCATACCGCCCAGCGTGCCCGTCAGTAGCGCCCATTTATGGCTGGCGAACAGAGTGACCACTGGAGCCCTCTCGCGCTCTTCCTTGTCGATGGTCTTCTGGAACTCGGGTGTCTCGGTAATCTTGAGGCGCATCCACAGACCAACAATGACCAGCAGCGAACTGGCGATAAACGGAATGCGCCATCCCCAGGCCAGGAAAGCCTGCTCGTTCATAAGCTGACCCAGAACAATGAAGCTGAGGGTCGACAGGATAAAGCCGATTGGTGCCCCCAACTGCGGGAACATCCCAAACCACGCCTTCTTGCCCGGAGGCGCGTTTTCCGTGGCCAGCAGGACCGCCCCGCCCCATTCGCCGCCAAGACCCAAGCCCTGACCAAAACGGCAGATCGCCAAAAGCGCCGGAGCCAGCACGCCCACCTGTGCGTATGTCGGCAGCAGCCCAATAGCGATGGTCGAAAGGCCCATGGTCATCAGCGCAGCCACCAAGGTGGCCTTGCGCCCGACGCGGTCTCCGAAATGGCCGAATACCACTGCACCGACGGGGCGCGCGAAGAACGCGATGGAGAAGGTCGCAAACGAAGCCAGCATCGCCGTCATGGAATCGGTGCCCGGGAAAAAGAGCGCCGGAAACACCAAAACAGCAGCCGTGGCGTAGATGTAGAAATCGTAGAACTCGATTGTCGTGCCAATCAGGCTGGCGAACAAAACGCGCGCCTTTGAGTTCGATACGGGTTTATTTTGGCTGTCAGCCATCGATAATTCCTCAAGAATGAGGAATTTATTTCAGAAATTTCCTCATTGCGTCAAGGATTTACGTGCCTCGCGGCTTGACCCGATTGGTGGGGGCCGCATTGGCTGGTTCTTCCGGCCATGGGTGGCGGGGATAGCGCCCGCGCATCTCGGAGCGCACGGCAGCCCACGACCCCGCCCAAAAACCAGGCAAGTCTCTGGTGACCTGAACCGGCCGGCGCGCGGGTGACAGAAGTGACAGTGTAAGCGGTACGCGCCCACCTCCGATGCAGGGGTGGGTCTTCACGCCGAAAAGCTCTTGCACGCGTATCTCGACACGCGGGCCACCTTCGGCCGCGTAATCGATTGCCGCCGAGCCGAGTGGCGTAGTCAGGCGCATTGGTGCCAACTCGTCAAGCTTGCGGGTCAAATCCCAAGGGATCAGAGCGCGCAGTCCATCGGCCAGCGCTTGATCGGGCACGGATGAAAGACTTTGGGCATTGTCGAGCGCCCCCCAGAGCCAGTCCTCGCGCCGCTCGAACAGAGCATCGTCAGAGACCTCAGGCCAGACCGGATCGATCTCGTGAAGGAATGCCAAGCGCGCTCGCAATGCAGAAGCACCCTCGCCCCATTTCAATCCGGCGATGCCCTGCTGTTCCACTTCGTTGCGCAGTGCCGCTGAAATCATTTTGCGGTCTGGCGTACCGAGAACCTTCTCGTCCAGCACAATGGCTCCGATGCGTCGCTGGCGCTTCATGACCATCCGTCCGGAGGGCTCGCGGCTCAGTTGATCAACGCTTTGGATACGGTGCGCCAAGTCGGTCTCCAGCGTACGCGTATCGAGTTGCACAGCCAGACGGACCTTATCTCGAACGTCGCCACCGCCCAGTTCAGCGACCGCCAGCCATGGCACTTGTGACAGGCGTTCGCTGGCGTCCAGCGTGACACCGCGCCCTGACGACAATAAGAAGTCGCCGGTCTTGCCTTTGGCCTTGGCGATGCGGTCGGGGAAGGCCTCGCAGATCAACAGCCCCGCATCGACCTCTTCCCCCGAGCCACCGCCGGCGGCCCGTGCCCAGCGCTCTACCAGCTTCATGGCATCGCGTGCCCTCGGCGAGCGATCGCATTCAAACCCCTTCAGACGTTCTTCGACATCGACGGCAGTCCCGCCGAGGCCGGGCTCACTCAATAATGCAGCCAGTTTGGCACCGCCCGCGGCATCGCCCAGATCCGAAGCAACCGACACCATGTGCGCCAAGCGCGGTGACAACGGCATCTTCACCAGGCGCTGGCCGTGTGCCGTAAGTTCGCCCTTCGGGTCCAGCGCGCCCAATCGCGTCAAGAGCTGACGGGCCTCGGCAACCGCCCCTGCCGAGGGCATATCCAACAGCGCCAGTCCCTCCGGCGAGCGCCTGCCCCAGCGCGCCAGATCAAGCGCGAAGGCCGACAGATCTGCTTCCTGAATTTCCGGCCGCTGATGCGCAACCAGTCCCCTCGTCTGCTCCTTGTCCCACAGTCGGTAGCAGACACCGGGCTGGACACGGCCCGCCCGACCTCGCCGCTGCTCGGCCGAGGAACGGCTGACCTTGACGGTCAGTAGTCGGGTCAGGCCGCTAGATGGTTCAAAACGGGGCACCCGTGAAAGACCGCCGTCGATGACAACCCGCACGCCTTCAATGGTCAGGCTGGTTTCGGCAACTGAGGTGGCCAACACAACCTTGCGTTTGCCAGCAGGAGCAGGATCAAGGGCGCGATCCTGATCCGCCTTGTCCATTGCGCCGAACAGACCCACCACGTCCACATTCGGATCCCGCAGCAGCTCCTTCAAACGTTGCAGAGTGCGATGGATTTCGCCCTGCCCCGGCAAGAATGCCAGGACCGACCCTTCTTCTTCATCCAGAGCCTGAAGCACGGCCCTGCACATGGCGTCCTCGAAACGCTCCGTCGGGTTTCGACCCAGATATCGCGTTTCCACCGGAAACATGCGGCCTTCGGTTTCAATGACGGGCGGGTTGTCCAGCAGTCGGGCTACACCTTCGACGTCGAGCGTAGCCGACATCACCACGATACGCAGATCATCGCGAAGGACCTGCTGACACTCTCGCGCCAGGGCCAGCCCAAGGTCGGCATCAAGGCTGCGCTCATGGAACTCATCGAACAGAACGGCCGTAACGCCTTCCAGCGCCGGATCGTCCAGAATCATCCGTGTAAAGACGCCTTCGGTCACAACCTCGATGCGGGTTTTCGGCCCCACGCGACTTTGAAGCCGCGTGCGATACCCCACCGTCTCGCCAGCCTTTTGGCCCAGTGTCTGGGCCATGCGTTCAGCGGCCGCGCGCGCCGCCAGACGTCGCGGTTCCAGCAGCAAGATTTTGCCGTCGCCTGCCCATGTCCGATCAAGCAGGCTCAGCGGCACAACCGTCGTCTTGCCCGCTCCCGGGGGAGCGGCGAGCACAAGGGTCGAATGTTCGTCTAGCGAGTGGACAATCGATTCGAGGACGGCATGGATCGGTAACATACGGTCCTAGTAGCGCGCCCGAAACCTTGGACAAAATTGTCGCAAAATCGTCCAGATTTCGTCAATCGCGTTGCGTGAACAAAAAACCCTGTCTAGCGTCCTCGCGAGGGTCGACATGCGTCGGCACATAATACGTGAGGGGACATTCATGTCTTGGCGGATCAAACCGCTGGATGCAATTTTGGCATCCGCAGAAAAGAAAGCGCTTACGCGCTCGCTGGGTGCTGTCCAGCTAACCCTGCTCGGCGTCGGTGCAATTATCGGTACGGGCATTTTCGTTCTGACCTCTGAGGCTGCTCAGAAGGCCGGTCCGGGCATGATGTGGAGCTTCATTATCGCCGCCGCGGTCTGTGCCGTAGCGGCGCTTTGCTATTCGGAAATCGCGTCCATGGTTCCGGTGTCGGGCTCTGCCTACACCTACACCTATGCCGTGATGGGCGAACTGCTAGCCTGGACGGTCGGTTGGGCACTTATCCTTGAATACACCGTCGCTGCGTCGGCAGTGTCTGTGGGCTGGTCGGGGTATTTCACGGGGCTGCTAAGCAGTTGGGGTGTGACATTACCGCTATCGCTCACAGCCGGACCGTACGCTGGCGGCATCGTGAACCTTCCGGCAGCTTTGATCGCTCTGCTGATCACCGGGCTGCTGATGATCGGCACAACCGAAAGCGCCCGCGTGAACGCCATTCTGGTGGCCATCAAGGTGACGGCTCTGACGGTCTTCATCATCCTGACGGTTCCGGTCATCAAGGGCGCGAACTTCCAGCCCTTCACCCCGAACGGCTGGTTCGGCGTGGGTGACCACGCTGGTCTGGGCGTTGTCGGCGCTGCGGCTTCGATCTTCTTCGCCTACGTGGGCTTCGACGCCGTTTCGACTGCGGCCGAAGAAACCAAGGACCCGCAAAAGAACGTTCCGATCGGCCTGATCGGCTCGCTCGTGATCTGCACCATCTTCTATCTGCTGGTCGCCGCTGGTGCCATCGGCGCACTCGACCCGAGCAGCGCTCAGCCGGTAACCGGCCCGAACGGTGAAATCCTGCACGCTGGTTCGACCGCTATGGCTCAACAGTGCCTGACGCTGGCTGCTGCGGGTTCGGAACCGCTGGTTTGCTCGAAGGAAGCTCTTGCTCACGTCCTTCGTGAACTGGGCCACAAGCGCGTTGGCGACATGATCGGCGTCGCGGCCTTCCTGGCTCTGCCGTCGGTTATCCTGATCATGCTGTTCGGTCAGACCCGCATCTTCTTCGTGATGGCGCGTGACGGTCTGCTGCCGGAGTTCCTGGCTAAGATCCACCCCAAGTGGAAGACGCCGCACATCGTGACCATGATCACCGGTGTTGCTGTGGCCTTCTTTGCGGCCTTCCTGCCGGTCGGCAAGCTGGCTGACATCTCGAACTCGGGCACCTTGTTCGCGTTCTTCATGGTGGCCATCTCGGTGATGATCCTGCGCATCAAGCAGCCGGACCGCCATCGTCCGTTCAAGACGCCTATCGTGTGGGTCACCGCACCGCTGGCGGTTCTGGGCACGCTGGGCCTGTTCTTCAACCTGCCGACCGAGTCCAAGCTGGTCCTGCCGATCTGGGCGGCTATCGGTCTGGTCGTGTACTTCCTCTATGGCTACCGTAAGAGCCATGTGGGTCGCGGCATCGTTGATACCGACGAAGCGCACTAATCCCCGGATTAGAAGACTGGAAAGCCCCGGAGAAATCCGGGGCTTTTTCATTGGCATAGCCGCCATAGTGGCTTGCGCCTGTCGGCAACACTGTTTAAACGCGACAGCGACCTAATGCGGATGTGGCGGAACTGGTAGACGCACTGGATTTAGGTTCCAGCGCCGAGAGGCGTGGAGGTTCGATTCCTCTCATCCGCACCACCTTCCCAACATTGCAACGCACACTGTTCTCTGCACGATCTTGCCGTGCGGACGTTGTCGAGGTGCCTTCATCTGCGCGTATCGTTGCAAATCTATCCGATAAACGACATTTCCGATCACTGATCATGACAATGGCCGGAAAAGGGCTTGCGTTATGACGCGATGCAATGTGTTTTGGACGTCGAGCGTCGGGCCATCAGGGGACCCGGCTCGGAAACGCCATGAAGAAGATCGAAGCCATCATCAAGCCGTTCAAGCTGGATGAAGTCAAAGATGCCCTGCAAGACATTGGGGTGCAGGGGATGACCGTTCTGGAAGCCAAGGGATATGGCCGTCAGAAAGGACATTCTGAACTTTATCGCGGCGCTGAGTACGTCATCGACTTTCTGCCGAAGATCAAAATCGAGATCGTTGTCGCCGACGACCTCGCTCCGGCGGTTGTCGAAACCATCCAGAACGCTGCGCGGACTGGAAAGATTGGCGACGGCAAAATCTTTGTCAGCACAATCGAAGACGTCATTCGCATCCGAACCGGAGAAACTGGCTCGCAAGCTATCTGACTAAACACGGCCGTCCCTTTGGGGCGGCCGCTTTTGTTTCCTCCCATTTACAGGACCTCGAGAAATGAGCGCCGCACAAAAGATCCTGCAAGAGATCAAGGACAAGGGAATCGAGTACGTCGACCTGCGCTTCACCGACACCAAGGGTCGGTTGCAGCACGTCACGTTCGACATCAGCCAGGTCGATGAGGACTTCCTCACCGAAGGCACGATGTTCGATGGTTCGTCGATTGCTGGCTGGAAGGCCATCAACGAGTCGGACATGCTGCTGATGCCGGACCTGTCGACCGCCTATGTTGACCCGTTCTACCAACAGCCGACGATGTTCCTGTTCTGCGACGTTCTGAATCCGGACACCGCCGAGCCGTACAACCGTGACAGCCGCTCGATGGCCAAGAAGGCTCTCGCCTTCGTCCAGTCGGCTGGCGTGGGCGACACCGTCTACTTCGGTCCTGAAGCCGAGTTCTTCGTCTTCGACGACGTTCGCTGGAACACCGCTCCGCACGACACCCGTTACAGCTTTGACTCCTCGGAACTGCCGGCCAACACCGGTGCCGAATATGCCGAAGGCAACATGGGTCACCGTCCGGCGACCAAGGGCGGCTACTTCCCGGTAAACCCGGTAGACTCGGGTCAGGACCTGCGCGGCGAAATGCTCGCTGTCATGCGCGACCTCGGCCTTGATCCCGAAAAGCACCACCACGAAGTGGCCCCGGCTCAGCACGAACTGGGCCTGAAGTTCAGCGACCTGCTGACCATGGCTGACCGTCTGCAGCTGTATAAGTACGTGATCCACAACGTGGCCCACGCCTATGGCAAGTCGGCGACCTTCATGGCCAAGCCGATGTTCGGCGACAACGGCTCGGGCATGCACGTGCACATGTCGATCTGGAAAGACGGCAAGCCGCAGTTCGCTGGCGACAAGTACGCTGGTCTGTCGCAAGAGTGCCTGTGGTACATCGGCGGCATCATCAAGCACGCCAAGGCCATCAACGCCTTCGCCAACTCGACCACCAACTCGTACAAGCGTCTGGTTCCCGGTTACGAAGCTCCGGTCAAGCTGGCCTACTCGGCCCGCAATCGCTCGGCCTCGATCCGTATCCCGCACGTGTCGTCGCCGAAGGCCAAGCGCATCGAAGCCCGCTTCCCGGACCCGATGGGCAACCCGTACCTGACCTTCGTAGCCTTGCTGATGGCTGGCCTCGACGGTATCGAAAACCGCATCGATCCGGGCGCAGCCGCCGATAAGAACCTGTACGACCTGCCGCCGGAAGAGCGCGGCTCGATCCCGGAAGTCGCCGGTTCGCTGCGTGAAGCACTGGACGCCCTCAACGCCGACCGCGCCTTCCTCAAGAAGGGCGGCGTGATGGATGATGACTTCATCGACGCCTACATCACGCTGAAGGAAGAAGAAGTCGCCCGTCTGCAACTGCACCCGCACCCGGTCGAGTTCGACATGTACTACAGCTGCTAATCGCTAAACCGCGATTGTAGCAAAGCCCCGGTCAGCCCAGCTGGCCGGGGCTTTTTACGGGCTTTAGGTCCAGTAGATCCTGTTGTCCGGGGTCCAGCCGATGGCCAGTTCCCATTGGCGCCCGGCGTCTGTGACGCGATAGCGAACAATCTCGCCCTCTGCCGGACCATCTCCTACGAGCCAGGATTCAAGCGGTTGAATGGTAGCGTCCTTGGATGCGCGAGGAATAGATGCACGACCGAGTGCGGTCTGTTCAGGTGCAAGGATCCCCTCCCCAACCGGCACGCCTTCACCCCGCGTCATCACTCTCAACAATGTCTGTGAACGCTCATCGGTCCCATCACCCAGATTGGTCGCAGGTTGGATGCGCCCCGGCTCCAGTCCTTCGGCCATCGTATAGATCATCTTCGTCAGGTTCGGCCTGCGGCTGGAAGGTCCAATAGAGTTGGAGACGGCCCAGATCGACAGACCCGTATCAGGCCAGGTCCGCCAGAAGCTCATGAAGCCGGGGACACCACCGCTGTGATGAAGTATCTGACGACCGTTGCGAACCTCAGAGAATGTCCCGAAGCCATAAGGAACGCAGCGTCCCGTCTTCAATCGGGTCACCGCGTTTATGCGCGCCATGTCTTCGGCAGGTAGAAGACGGTTGGAAGTCAGCGCCTGACGCCACGGTGCGACATCACCCGCAGACATCAGAATACCGCCGTCGCCCGCGCGGGACACTCCGTCCTCCATACGCACCGCGTGGGTGATCACACTATCGGCCGAAATCTCGTAAGGCTCGGCACGATGTCGGATAGGGACTGCAGCGGAATCAGCGCGCGCTGTGGGCGTTCCGGCAGGCCCAAATACCCTGCTCGCGAGGTAGTCCGCGTAAGGCTGTCCTGACAGGTGTTCAATCAACCACGCGAGTACCACGTAGTTGGAGTTGCAATAGGACCAGGCCTCCCCAACATTGAACGCCCTTGGTGCGTCCGCGATAGCCTTCTCGACGGCATCACGCGGCTGCGGGCGGTCCCAGTCTGTAAGCGTTTGACTGTAGTCAGGCAGACCGGAAGTGTGGCTCATCAGGCGATCTATCGGTATCTGGGCGATGATCGGGGGTAGATTGGGAAGCAAGTCCCCGACCGGTGTCTCCACCGAATGACCGCTCGCTCTCAGCAACTGCATAGCCGCTACGGCAGTCACCAGTTTGCCATTGGACCCCATATGGAACAGCGTGCGGCTGTCCACCGGTTGCTCAAAGGGTAACGAGGCATTGCCCCAGAAGTACTGGCCCAGCGTCTGGCCGTATCGGACGGCGACGATCGCGCCTCCCACAGTCAGCTTGCCTTGGACTTCCTGAGCCAGCGCGCTGACGAGGTCGGCGGACAGGGCCTGTCCTTGTGTTGCAAAAGCCATACGCGGTGCCGCCACACCGGCGACGACACCCGCCCCCAGAACAAACCGTCTGCTGATCATTCGACCCTCCATCGAAGAAGGGAGCAGAACACGAAACAGCGTTTCTTTAAACAGCTTAGCTGCCTCACGCCCACAAATGCGTAACAGTAAGATCTGAGACTTTTTTGTAACGTCGCCAAACGATTACGTGTCGCCACATTTCGAACACCGATTTGCAAACTTTTGGCAATGTATGAGACGTAATCCGCCGCATTCGTACAAACCTGAGTGGTTTCCAAGCGGGAAACGACAGGCCTCTCTGTAACGTACCGCGGACTCCGTTGTTTATGCCCAGTTCATTGTTGAGTAGCCCAGAAACTACCCAAACCGAGTCACCTGCCGCCGGCACTGTTGCGCCAGCAGCGGCCGCGAAGAGAAAACGTCTTTATCTCACCGTTCCACAGAAGTTCTCGGTCGCAGTAACCATCGCCTTGGCTTGGACTGCGCTCAGCGTATGGTTGTCGTCGCCATGGCTGAATGATCTGGCAGAGTTGACCAACTGGCCGTTTGCGATCATCGCCATCGGGTTTATCGCCTATGTGCCGGGCTTCATGAACGCCTTCATGATCTCGTCCCTGAGCTTCGACCGCAGGCCCGAGCGGCGGCCCCTGCTCCAGTATCCGGGTATCACCATTCTGGTTGCGGCGTACAATGAGGCCGCCGCGATCAACGACACCCTGACCAGTCTGGCGCGACAGGACTATCAGGGACCGATGCAGGTACTGGTCCTGAACGATGGCTCGACCGACGAGACCGTCGCCATTGCCCAACGCACGCTGGAATCCCTCGCCCTGCCCGCCAACTTTGACTTCCGCGTCATTGATTACCCCGTAAACGCAGGCAAAGCCGCTGTACTGAACCGCGGCTTGCAGCTGGCAGAGCATGATCTGGTCGCAACGATTGACGGCGACTCGTGGGTGCGTACCGACGGCGTGACCCAGATTGTCGAGCGTCTCTATGCCGACCCGGCCAACACTGTGGCTGTTGCCGGTGCCGTCATGGTTCGCAACTCGCGCGAGAACTTCCTGACGCGCGCGCAGGAATGGGACTATTTCCACGGCATCGCCGCAGTGAAACGCATGCAGTCGATGTATCACGGCACGCTTGTCGCCCAAGGTGCCTTCTCGCTGTACCGCAAGGACGCCCTGATGGAAGTCGGCGGTTGGCCGGAGTGCGTGGGTGAAGACATCGTGCTGTCCTGGGCTCTGCTCGAAAAGGGCCACCGCATTGGCTACGCCGAGGACGCTCTGGCGTTCACCAACGTTCCCACCCGTATCAAACAGTTCTCGCTTCAGCGTAAGCGTTGGTCCCGCGGCCTGATCGAGGCGTTCAAAGCCCACCCCTCGCTGTTATTCAAACGCCGCCTGACCACTCTGTTTATCTGGTGGAATCTGTTCTTCCTGCCGCTGGATCTGGTTTACACCTTCATCTTCATTCCGGGTCTGGTGCTGGCACTGTTCGGCTTCTTCTGGATCGCTGGCCCGCTGACGCTGGCAGTCCTGCCTTTGGCTGCGCTGTGGAACATGTTCATCTTCCGTATCCAGCGCAAAATGTTCCGCCGCGAAGGCCTCAAGGTTCGCCAGAACTTCGGTGGCTTCCTTTTCTATTCGCTCGCCTACAGCCTTCTGATGCAACCGGTCTGCGTTTGGGGTTATGTCGCCGAGAGCATCGGCATGGCCAAAAAGTGGGATACCAAATGAACCGTCACTCGATCTTCAGCCTGCTGGTGACGGTGTCCGCCGTCGCGTTGTCGTCACATACGTCAGCACAAACGGTTGAGACGGCGCAGGAGATTGCGCGCGAGCAGCATCGCGACAGATCCGCCGAGGGGTTTACGCCTTCACACGCGGTGGGCGCTGATATCTTCTATTCGACCGATGCCGATGACACCGAAGTGCTGAAACTCGGTGCCAATCTGGACTGGAAGTGGAAGGGCCCGGACGAATATCTGGGCCTGCGGGTTGAGACGGCCAAGTTCAGCCCCATTGGGCAATCTTCGCGCGAGGCTCAACGGGTCTATCTGCGCGGCGCGGATACGACCGGCGACTGGACGTGGAAGTTCAACGCCGGGACCGATGGCGACGCCCTACTCGGCTCGGCCTCGGTCAACAACAATGCCCGCTTCCGTCAGGAGTATTTCATCGAGCGCGAAGTTCTCGAGACCCCGCAAGGCGTCGATGACGGCATCTACTATACCTTCATTGGTGGCGCGCTCGACCTGCCGATCAACGACCGCAACAATGTGACGCTGGTCGCCGGTCTGCAGGACTTTACCGGCGAGAATGTTCGTACCCATTTGCGGGCAACCTATGTGCACGTGCTGAAGCCGGAATGGGGCGTCTCGGTACAACTACGCGCCCGCTATTTCCACAGCAGCCATCCGGGCGAGTTCGACTATTTCTCACCTGAGGACTACGTCGAGGTCATGCCGGTGGTGCAGATGCGCCGTTACTACGGTGGCTGGCGCTACCTCGTGGCAGGCGGCTATGGCGGCCAGAAGGCCAGCGGAGACGACTGGAACGAGGCCCGCTTTGTCACCGCGCAGGTCGTTAGCCCGCCTGTGCGCGAATGGGCCGTCAATGCAGGCGTGACCTATTCCAACACCCCTATCGCCAGCGGGTACACCTACGACTACACGCAGTTCAATGTCGGGCTGACCCGAGCATTCTAAGGCTCAGTCAAACAAAAAGGCCGGCTCCTGAAGGGGCCGGCCTTTTCTTTTAAGCCGCTTCGGCCAAATCCGCTTTACGGCGGCGCATCTCGATAATGCGCACACACCAGATGGAGACTTCGTAGAGAAGCACCATCGGGATCGCCAGCATCAGCTGACTGATGGGGTCCGGCGGCGTAACCACCGCAGCAACGACAACCACAGCCACAATGGCGTAGCGGCGGCCCTTGGCCATCAGCTCGCTGCTGATCAGGCCTGCCATGCCAATCAGCGTCATGACGACGGGCAGCTGGAAGCAGAAGCCAAACGCCAGCACCAGCGCCATCACGAGGCTGAGATAGTCGGAAACCTTGGGCAGGAGTTCTGCAGAGACGCCTTCGCCGACAATACCCTGGCTCAACGAGAACCACATCACGAACGGCAGCATCACGTAATAGACCAGCGCCGCACCAACGACGAACAGAACAGGTGCCGCCACGAGGAATGGCAGGAAGGCCCCGCGTTCGTTCTTGTACAGGCCCGGCGCAACGAAACGATAAAGTTGATAGGCAATCACCGGGAAGGCCCCAAACACAGCCCCCAGAGCCGCCAGCTTCATCTTGGTGAAGAGGATTTCCAGCGGGGCCGTATAGATCAGCCGCACTTCCTCCGCATCTACGTGCGGCAGCGGGATAGCACCAGCCGTACCCAGGATCAGATCAATCGGGGAAGCGTGTGGATGACCACCGCCCGCCGACTGGAAAAACGCATAAGCCGCGACATATGGCTTCACCAGAAACAGATAAATCTGGCTGGAGAAGTAGAAGCACAGGATGAAGGCCAGACCGAACGCGACCACGCATTTGAGCAAGCGTGAGCGCAGTTCGACGAGGTGGTCCATCAATGGCGCACGCGAGGCCTCGATCTCGGCCTCGTCTCGATCAATATGCGTCATAGAGCGTCCTTCTTGAACGCGTCTGCTTTGGTTTGCTCGATCTGGGCTTGCTCGACCTGAGCCGCCTGCGCGTCCAGATCAGGCCATTCGTCGACGCCGGTTGGCACGATCACGGGGTCCACTGGAGCGGCTTCCGACACAGGCACTTGGTTCGCGTCGCCGTCAGCCTTCCCGGTCTCTGGCGCGCCCTCCAATTCCTTACGGATATCTTTGAAGGCGTTCTCGGCGTCGGCCCCCAGAGCATACATACCTGAACCGGTACGCAGCGCCTGAACCTCTTTGCGAAGGTCGTCCAACTCGGACTGGCGCGCCATTTCGTCGAAGCTGGCACGAAACTCGTTGGCCATGGCCCGAGCCTTGCCCACGAACTGACCCACCCGACGCATCAACAGCGGCAGATCCTTTGGCCCCACGACAAGCAGGGCCACGATTCCGATCACAAGGATTTCGAAACCGCCGATACCGGGGCCTAGACCACCCATACTTCAGCGTCTTTCAGAGCAGATTAGTGGGTTTCTTTGTCTTCGGTGCGGGTAATGGTGCCAACCGGCTCGTTCTTGGTCTTGTCGTCGTCTTTCAAGCCGTCCTTGAAAGCGCGGATGCCCTTGGCGGCATCGCCCATCACGCTCGACAGCTTACCGCGACCGCCGAACAGAACGGCGACGACAACAATAACGATTGCCCAGTGCCAAATGCTGAAAGAGCCCATCGAAAATCCTCCTCGGTGGGCCGCGAGTGTCGCGCGCCCGAACACAGATTGTTATCGCTCATATAGGCGCAGAGATGGCAGTGCGCCAAGTGACGCTGTAGGCAAGGTTAAATGAGTCTCCCAGATCACGTCATCGTCCACACGGACGGAGCCTGTAAAGGCAACCCCGGCCCCGGCGGCTGGGGAACAATCCTGCAAACGCGCGGCCACGAAAAAGAGCTGTGGGGCGGTGAGCTAAACACCACCAACAACCGCATGGAAATGATGGCCGCCATTCAGGCGCTAGAAGCCTTGAAACGCCCGTGCCGCGTGGATTTGCACACGGACAGCAAATACGTGATGCAGGGTGTCACCGAGTGGATGCGCGGCTGGAAAGCACGCGGCTGGAAAACTGCAGACAAGAAGCCGGTGAAGAACGAAGACCTGTGGCGCCGGCTGGATGAAGCGCGCAACCGCCACGAGGTGAAGTGGCATTGGGTGAAGGGTCACGCTGGCCATGAACTGAATGAGCGCGCTGATTCGCTGGCAAATCGCGGCGTAGATGAAGCGAGGGGCCGCTAAGGCCCCTCCTCCACTCATTGGGTATTTAGTTGGCACGCACGCGAAGGCGTCCGCCCAGTACCTGCTCGACGACGACGTTTTCGCCGACGAGCGGGTTGCCCCCTTCGATCTCGGCGGCCCATTCGGCCCCCGAGATAAACACGCGGCCCGAACCGTTGTGGAAGGGCTCTACAACGCGCGCGCGTTGCCCCACCAGTCGCAGGTTCACGTCGTTTATATCGGGCGAGTCGTCCGGATTGACCTTTTTGACGAAACGCTTCGACAGCAGCGTCAAAAGCACCGTCAGCGCGGCAAAGACACCGAGCTCAACCCACAGACCCAGTTCGGGAAGAATGGCTGACAGCAGTGCGGTGATACCCGCCGCAACTGCAGGCCATAGAAGCCACTCGGTCGAGAACATGGCCTCGATGCCCAGCAAGGCTACACCGACGCCCAGCCATAGCCAGAACGGTTGGGAAGCATACAGACCTGTCAGCCATTCCATAGCGATCACTCCGAAGGCGGAACGGATGTGCGCGGCGGATTACCGCGCGACGAAGTGGTATTCTGGGCCTGACGCGCACGTGCGCGTGCCGGACCCGGCTCGTCGCCGCTGCGCGCCAGACCGACCAATTCGCCCACGCCGGCGATGGTGCCGACCAGAGCCGACATTTCGCTGGGCACGATAACGGTCTTCTGTTGCGGGCTGCGGGCCAGTTCGGCGAAGGCCTCGACGTATTTCTGCGCGACGAAGTAGTTGATGGCGTTGACGTTGCCGTCGGCGATTGCATCCGAAACCATGCTGGTTGCGCGGGCTTCGGCCTCCGCTTCACGCTCGCGGGCTTCTGCGTCGCGGAAGGCGGCTTCCTTGCGGCCTTCGGCCTGCAGAATGGCCGACTGCTTGGCACCTTCAGCGCGGGCGATGGCGGCTTGCTTCTCGCCGTCCGCCTCGGTGATGACCGCACGACGCTCGCGCTCGGCCTTCATCTGGCGGGCCATGGCATTGGTGATATCGACCGGAGGGGTCAGGTCCTTGATCTCGATACGGGCGACTTTAACGCCCCACGGTTCAGTCGCGGAATCAATGACGTGCAGCAGACGGGTGTTGATGCTGTCGCGCTGACTCAGAACCTCGTCCAGTTCCATCGAGCCAACCACCGTACGCAGGTTGGTCATGCAGAGCTGGGAGATAGCATAAGGCAGATTATCAACGCGGTATGCCGCAGCCGAGGCATTCGTCACCTGAATGAAGACGATGCCGTCGACCTTCACCATGGCGTTGTCCTTGGTGATGACTTCTTGCGTCGGGACGTCGAGGACCTGCTCCATCATATTCATGCGATGGCCAATGCGCTCGATGAACGGTGTCAGCAGGTGAATGCCCGGCGTCAGAGTCTTGGTGTAGCGGCCAAAGCGCTCAACCGTGAACTCGCGCCCTTGCGGCACAATCTTCACCACGCTGAACAAGAGCACCAGCGCGAAGACCACGAAGGGGATTACGAAAAAGAGGCCCATCAAATTCCTCCGAACAGGCTCGCGCAACATTAACTACATCGCGCTTGTGCCCCATTTCTGACACAGCCGGGCCGATTGTCACTCTACGATTTTGTTAGAATAGGTAGCGACGGCCATGCGGATGATGCGCCGTGTCTCATCCCAATCGACCATTCGCAGAGCTTCTTCGATCCCGAAGAACCGTGCTTCGGCGGCGTCATCCCCCGCTACCGGCTCGCCGGAAATCCATTCCGCCCAATAGTCGATCAGCACATAATGTCGGCCCGATCCGGGTAACAGGCCGTCTACCACATCCAATAGCCCGCCTATGCGCGCCGTCACGGCCGTTTCTTCGCCAAGCTCTCTCAGGGCTGCATCAATGGCGCGCTCGCCTGCTTCGATTCGACCGCCAGGTAGGCTCCACTCCCCCATTCGCGGCGGATTGCCACGGCGGATGAGCAAAACTTGGTCGCCCTTCAGACAGACGACACCGACGGCGGGCACTGGCGTCATGAATATTTCGCAGTTTGAGGGTTCGACAGCATAGGTTTGCGCTTCCACCACCGCGACGCATTTGTCAAAAGGGCAAACATGACTCTCCCGACGCCTGAAGCCCTCGCTGAATTGAAATCCGCACTGCCGGACGCCTTCATTGATGACACGGTGCAGATGGCCCCGTGGCTGACCGAATGGCGCGGGCGCTGGACCGGACACGCTCCTATCGTGCTGCAACCGCGCACCACCGAAGAGGTCAAGCGTGCAGTCGAGATTTGCGCAAGGCATGGCACAGCGATTGTGACCCAAGGCGGCGGTACCGGACTGGTTGGCGGGCAAATCCCTTACGGGCAGGTGCTGCTGTCGACGCGCAAGTTGCGCGAGGTGCGCGATGTGACGCCTCTGGACGACGCGATGACGGTTGAAGCCGGCGTTACCCTGTTGGAAGC
Source organism: Brevundimonas pishanensis (assembly GCF_022750635.1). Classification (GTDB taxonomy): domain Bacteria; phylum Pseudomonadota; class Alphaproteobacteria; order Caulobacterales; family Caulobacteraceae; genus Brevundimonas; species Brevundimonas pishanensis. Next base: position 463,215 of record NZ_JAJKBG010000002.1, read on the forward strand.
ACAAGAAATTGCCAAGGCTAATGGTCGCTTCTTCCCTCTGTCTTTGGCCGCTGAAGGTTCAGCGACGATTGGCGGGGTTATCTCGACCAATGCAGGCGGAACGCAGGTGCTGCGCTATGGCATGATGCGCGATCTGGTGTTGGGCATCGAAGCCGTTCTGCCCAGCGGCGAGGTCTTCGACGGCCTGAAGCGACTGCGCAAAGACAATACCGGCTACGATCTCAAGCAACTGATGATCGGTGGCGAAGGTACGCTAGGCGTCATTACGGCGGCCACGCTGAAACTGTTCCCGATCATGCGATCGCGCTGCGTGGCGTTCGTGGGTCTGGAAAGTGCCGCAGCTTCGATCGAGCTTCTCGCACGCGCCAAGGACGAGACAGGCGGCGGCGTCGAAGCCTTCGAGATGATGAAGCGTCTCGGCATGGAACTGGTGCTCAAGAATATTCCTGACACGCGCGAGCCGCTGGAAAGCACGCCGCCGTGGTACGTGCTGATCGAGATTACAAACGGCACCCCCGGCGGGGCCGAAGCGCAGATGGAGCGTCTACTGGAGGTCGCCTTCGAGGAAGGCCTGATCACCGACGCCTCTATCGCCCAGAACGATGCCCAGCGGGCCCAGTTCTGGCGTCTGCGTGAAGAGCACTCTGCCGCGCTCAAGCCCGAGGGTGGCGGGTGGAAGCACGACGTTTCCGTACCGATCAGCCGCATCGCCGACTTTATCGAAGAAGCGACAGCAGCGATCGAGGGCTTCCATCCGGGCTGTCGCGTGTCGTGCTTCGGACATATCGGCGACGGCAATCTGCACTACGATATTATTCCCGGCGTCGGCGAGGATATCCCGGCCTTCATCGGTCGCTGGAAGGAGGGCTCCACTGTGGTGCACGACATCGTTGCCCGTTATGACGGCTCGATTTCGGCAGAACACGGGCTGGGCCGCCTAAAGACGGACGAAGTCAAACGGTACAAGAACCCCGTAGAAATCGACCTGATGGCTTCCATTCGCCGGGCCATCGACCCCCAACGGATCATGAATCCGGAAATCCTCTTCTAGGGTCCACCCCGACCTATGACCTTAATACGCGCGTAGCCTCGCCGAGGTTTGATTTCGCGCGATTAGGTCCTATGTGAGCGCCGACCAAGGAGCGCCTGTTTTGCTAATCGTTGTCTCTCCAGCCAAAAAGCTGGACTTCACGCCTGCTGCCATCGCCCTGCCTATGACCCCGCGCCGGTGCGCGAAAGAAACGGCAGAGTTGGAGAAGGTCACCCGCAAGCTGACGCGCGCTGATCTGCGGCGCTTGATGTCCATCTCCGAGACCTTGGCCGATTTGAACTGGCAGCGCTTCCAGTCCTTCAACAATGAAGTCACCGATGCTGACGTGCAGGCGGTGTTCGCCTTCGCCGGCGACGTGTACGAGGGCCTGAAGGCTCGCGAGATGACCAAGGACGACCTGCTGTGGGCGCAGGATCACCTGCGCGTTATATCGGGCTTCTATGGCCTGCTGCGTCCGCTGGACGGTATGCAACCCTATCGCCTCGAGATGGGTACCCGTCTGAAGACCCCGCGCGGCAATAATCTTTATGACTTCTGGGGTGAGCGTATCTCCCTGCGTCTCAATGAGGACGCTGCAGGCCAACCTGATCAGACGCTCGTGAACCTGGCCAGCCAGGAATATTTCGGTGCCGTTGATGCGCGCGCATTGAAACTTCAGGTCGTCACTCCGCATTTTAAAGAGCGTAAGGACGGGGAAGACCGGATCATTTCCTTCCATGCCAAAAAAGCGCGTGGTGCGATGGCGCGTTACGCCATCCTGAACCGCGTTGAAAAAGCTGAGGATTTGAAGGGGTTTGATCAGGACGGCTACCGCTTCATGCCGGATATTTCGACGGAATCCGACTGGATATTCATCAGAGAAGGAAATTCCTGATGCGTTGAAGGCGAGCCGGCGTTAGGTTGAACCCAAATCATAATATCAGGGTGGATTCCTCGCATGCTCGCCATGAACGATCTCAAGGGCCAAGTTGCCGTCATCACCGGCTCTACCTCCGGCATCGGTCTGGCCCTTGCCTCTGCTGCCGCTGAATGCGGCGCGAACGTCGTCCTGAACGGACTGGGCGACGCCGACGCCATCGAGAAGACCCGCGCCGAACTGGCCGCGAGGACGGGCGTGACTGTCCTCTACCATCCGGCAGACATGACGCAGCCGGACCAGATCGCGGACATGGTCGACTTCGCCAAGCGTGAATTAGGCCGCTTGGATATCCTCGTGAATAATGCCGGCATCCAGCATGTCGAGGCCGTCGAGAAATTCCCGAACGATGCGTGGGAACGCATTATTTCGATCAACCTGTCGTCGGCATTCTATGCCACCAAGGCGGCCGTTCCGATCATGCAGGAACAGGGTCGCGGCCGGATCATCAACGTGGCCTCTGCCCACGGTCTGGTCGCCAGCCCGTTCAAATCGGCTTACGTCGCAGCCAAACACGGCGTGATCGGCTTTACCAAGACCGTCGCATTGGAACTGGCCCAGCAGAACATCACCTGCAACGCCATCTGCCCCGGCTTTGTGGAAACCCCGCTGGTTCAGGCCCAGATCGCGGAGCAGGCCCGCACGCGAGGCATGAGCGAAGAGGACGTGATGAAGAACGTCATCCTCGGCTCTCAACCGACCAAGAAGTTCGTCACCACCGAGCAGTTGGCCGGCATTTTCCTCTACCTCGTGTCCGAACTGGGCGCTTCGGCGAACGGCAGTTCGTATTCGGTCGACGGCGGCTGGACCGCGCAATAAGCTCATGGCCTTCTGGTCAGGAGGCCCCAATGGCGAAACGCAAACCTGTTTGTCTGGCCCTGCAAGGGGGCGGATCGCACGGTGCCTTCCAATGGGGCGTCCTTGACCGTCTGTTCGAAGACGACCGCATAGAGGTGACAGCTGTGACAGCCGCCTCTGCGGGGGCCATGAATGCCGCCGCGCTTGTGACGGGTCTGGAAAAGGGTGGCAATGAAGGGGCGCGGATCGCGCTGGATCACCTGTGGCACGAGGTCAACCAGTCCGGAGGTCGCAACGTCTTCGGCTCTAGCGGTCAGTGGCTACAGAGCCTGACCAAACAATGGGTCTCCGATAATCCGCTGTGGCAGGCTGGACAGACGCTGGCCATGTCCATGAGCCCCTATGCTTTCAACCCGTTCAACCTCAACCCGCTGAAGCGTGTGGTCGAGTCAGCGGTCGATTTCGCGGCGGTCAGAGCTTCATCTGTCCAAATGCACATTTCAGCCACGGCGGTGCAGAGCGGCAAATCTCGCATCTTCGAAACCAAGGAAATCTCGCCCGAAGTACTGATGGCGAGCGCCTGCCTGCCTCATATGTTTCAAGCCGTCCGCATTGATGGGGAGGACTATTGGGATGGCGGCTATCTGGCTAATCCGGCGCTTTATCCCCTGTTCGAAGACAAGCAGCCTCACGACATTCTGCTTCTACCTTTGAACCCGTTCCGACGGGACGACACGCCACAGCAGTCGGCAGAGATCATGGATCGTCTGAACGAAATTCTGTTCAACGCCCCATTGGTGGCAGAGCTGCGCTCCATCGCCTTCGTCCAGCGACTGATCGAAGAAGGCCGCCTTCAACGCGGGGAAGGCTGGGGCGAGATCAGGCTGCACGCCATTCCGGCAGACCAGTGGCTGGGCGATTTGTCGCTGGCTTCCAAGCTGGATACCGAATGGCGCTTCCTCACAACCCTGAAAGACAAGGGTCGCGAGGCGGCTAATCAGTGGCTTGAAGGCTGCTTTGCTCGCGTGGGCAAGTCGACGACAATAGATCTTCAGGCTGAGTTTCTTTAGCCCACAAACCCTGCAGCACGCTTGAGGCGGTCATTGATCGCCTCGCCCAGCCCGTCATTTGGAACAGGTGTTACGGCGATACCCTTGGGATGGGTCCGGTCCGCTTCGCGCAGCAGGCGGAACAGGTTGGCCGCCGCTTCCCGAAGGTTTCCGGTGGGACTAAGACTCCAACGGGGATCACCCACGCCCTCGCCAAAGCCCAATAGAAGTTCGCCTTCGGCTGGCTGCTCGACATTGATCCTGACGGGGGCGTCGGGTGCATAGTGAAGCGCCATGCGGCCGGGAGATCGATGCCCCTCCTCCGCTCGCTCGGCCAAGGGGCCGACGATCTCTTCCAACTCGCGACGCGTGACCGACCCCGGACGTAGCAAGGCAACCTGCCCGCCCAGCACCGACACCACCGTGCTCTCTACGCCCACGGCGCACGGACCACCGTCGATAGCCGCACCGGTCGCTAATCCCGTCTCTTCAACCGCATCGGCATAGGTTGTCGGGCTGGGGCGCCCTGAACGATTTGCAGACGGAGCAACGACCGCACCGCCGAACGCTGCGATAACTTCGCGCGCCTTTGCATGCCCCGGAACGCGGATGGCCACACTGTCCAGACCCGCTCGCGCAAGATCACACACCGCGAACCGATTCTTGATCGGTGCCACGATCGTCAGCGGTCCGGGCCAAAATGCCTCGGCCAAGGCGCGCGAGCGATCATCAAAAATGGCCACCTTCTCGGCGGCGGCACTGTCCGCCACATGCGCGATCAGAGGATTGAAACGGGGACGACCCTTGGCTTCAAAAATGGCCGCCACAGCCTCGGGGTTCGATGCGTCCGCGCCCAGCCCATACACAGTCTCTGTCGGCAAAATTACCAGTTTGCCCGCTCGCAAAGCGTCAGCGGCTGTGGCAACTGCATCTTTCTGCGGGGTCACTATCATAAACAGACTTTCTTTACGCGGCGGCACTTGCGCACACTTACACCGCGCTGGGCAAAATCTCGACTAAAGTCCAACCGGACTTGCGCAAAGGTCGAGGAAGTTCGACACATCCCCGCATCAGATTAGAGGAATTACGATGACTTATCGCGCTCCGGTTCGAGACATTGCCTTCGCCTTGGAAGCCGTTGCGGGCATTAGCGATGTGGCGGCCACGGGGGCATTCCCCGACTATGACGCCGACGTCTCTGCTGCTGTGCTGGAAGCTGCCGCACTATTCTCCGAAGAAGTGCTGGCTCCGCTTAACCGCGTGGGCGACCTGAATCCGGCCACCATCGTGGACGGCAACGTCACTGCATCGCCGGGCTTCGCCGACGCCTATCGTCAGTTCGCAGCCGGTGGCTGGACCTCGCTGTCGGCATCGACCGAAGCCGGTGGTCAGGCGCTTCCTAAGGCGCTGGAACTGGCCTCGTACGAGACCGTGCACTCGGCCAACATGGCGTTCGGCCTGTGCCCGATGCTGTCGCTGGCGGCTATCGAAGCCCTTGAAGCTGTCGGCACCGACTTCCAGAAGCATACCTATTTGCCCAAGCTGGTTTCGGGCGAATGGACCGGCGCGATGGTTCTGACCGAGCCGAGCGCAGGTTCGGACCTCGGCGCACTGGTTGCCACCGCGACCCCGACCGAAGACGGCAAATATCTGCTGAACGGCCAGAAGATCTTCATCACCTGGGGTGATCACGACGCGACGGACAACATCGTCCACCTCGTTCTGGCCCGCTTGCCGGGTGCGCCTTCAGGTCCGAAGGGCATCTCGCTCTTCCTCGCCTCGAAATTCCACCTCGACGCAGACGGCAACGTCACCACCGAGCGCAACAGCTTCGCGCCGGTCGGTCTGGAGCACAAGCTGGGCATCCACGGCAGCCCGACCTGCGTCATGCAGTATGACAACGCTGTCGCCGAGCTGGTTGGCCGTACGAACGAGGGCCTTGCCCACATGTTCGTCATGATGAACGCTGCCCGTCTGGCCGTTGGCGTTGAAGGCGTCGGCATTGCCGAGCGCGCATACCAACACGCTCTCGCCTACGCTCTGGAACGCCGTCAGGGCACCAGCGTCTGGACCGGTGAGCGTAACGCACCGCTGTTCGACCTTCCCGACGTGCGCCGCATGCTGGTCACCATGAAAGCCAAGACCTCGGCTGCCCGCGCCATCTGCCTGTCGACGGGCGTTGCTGCCGATCTGGCTCGCCACGCTGCGACCGAAGAAGAGCGCAAAATCTGGAAGGGTCGCGAAGACCTGTTCACCCCGATCGCCAAAGCATGGTCGACCGACGTCGGCTGTGAAGTCGCTTCGCTGGGCGTCCAGGTCCACGGCGGCATGGGCTTCATCGAGGAAACCGGCGCGGCACAATACTATCGCGACGCCCGCATCACCCCCATCTACGAAGGTACCAACGGCATTCAGGCCATGGACCTCGTTGGCCGCAAGCTGTCGATGGACAACGGTGAATCGGCCAAGCGCCTGATCGAAGAAATGAAGACGACTCTGCACCAGCTGTCGTCGATCTACTCGGGCAAGCCGGTCGAGCGTTTCGCGAACGCTATCGAGTCGGTCGAAGATGCCACCCTATGGCTGCTGGATGCCAAGCAGGACAAGGCTCGCGCTGCCGACGTACTGGCGGGTGCCGATGCCTATCTGAAGCTGCTGGGCGACGTTGTCGGCGGCTGGATGCTGGCCAAGGGCGCTCTGGCAGCCAAGGCCAAGCTGGACGCCAATGACGGCGATGCGGCATGGCTGCAAGGCAAGCTGGACCTCTACGAAGTCTACGCTGCCAACGTTCTGGGTCACGTCTCCAGCCGTCTGGCTGGCGTCGGCCAAGGCGGCGAGCTGCTGAACAAATTGACGGTTGAAGCACTGGCTGGCTAATCAGCCAAGCCGCGCTTCCTAAGAAGGAACGCCCCTTGCATCATGGCATGCAGGGGGCGTTTTTCATGTCCGGTTTAGGGAATAGCCCACTCTCTCGACGGCTCGCCCTCCGACGTGAGAGATTGGGCCGAGGGGGATTCGATCTAATGACGCTTTCAGTTCTGGCCGGTGCGATGCTGTTCGCTGCCTCGATTCAGGTAGGCGAGCCCACTGTCGAAGTGGTCGCGGTCCCGCAGGTGCCAGTCAGGATCACAAATCCCGTGTGGCACACCGCGCCGACAGTTGAACCCTCTGACTATCCCATTTTGGCAAACCATCTGGGCATGTCGGGGCGGGTCGATGTCGAATGCCAGATCAGCGCAGAGGGCGTGCCCGCTTGTGAAGCGGTAAAAGCCATCCCTGAAGGCCTAGGATTCGAGGCGGCGGCAGTCGCCATTGTCGAGCGAGGCCGTCTAACCCCGCGACGGGTTGATGGCGTGGCGACCGACGGACAGCTGAAGGTGTCGGTCCCCTTCATTCCCGAGCCTGTCGATCCCCCACCCTCGATCTGGATGGGACCGCCGCCGAGCAATGCAAATCTGCTGGCCGGCATGGTGGCCGCACAGTCGCTAGCGCGGGATCGTAACGCGGCATCCGACTTTGACTGGGGCCTGCACCAACTGCCACCTGAGCGCGCGATGAAAGTTCAGGCTTGGATCGCCGAAATGTATATCGGGCGCACCAACGCGAAGCTGCTGGCCAAAGGGATCGCTATGGTGCTGGCCAAACGCGGCGAGACTTCGGTGCCGGCCCAGAAGCCTGCAGACTGGGACGACTGGGTTCGGGAGATGGATCAGGCGGTCGCCAGCATCTATTCCCCCGAAACCAACTTCGCCCCGCTGAGAGTGCGTGTCTGCGAGACCTACGACTGCGGTTCTTCGTACGTGATCCGCTGAGCGTCCATCAGCGCCAGTGTCTCGCGGACATATTGGGCATGGGCCACCACGCCCAGTTCGATGCCCTCACCGTCACCTTGAACTTCCTTGATCAGGATGCCGGCAATAAAGGGGTGGTCCGGCACAGGAACGTCCGGACGACGTGTGGCCGCCGGCACCCAAAATACAGGGCCGCCAGAGTTTCCCTGCGAGACGTTAAAGTCCAACAGGAAGGTCGCAAAATGCTGCACCGGCGTTAGCGGCCACGATGCAATGCGCCCCGAGCGTAGGATGGGAAAACCGGCACGGTTCGCAGACAGGCCGTGCGGATAGCCCAGAGCGAACAACTCGTCGCCTGGCCCCATGCGCCATTGGTCAAAGGTTTGGGAATCGCCCAGCCAGCCGACCGGAATGGCGGCACGGGCAAACGCCTCCGGCGCTTCGATCTCGATGACAGCGACGTCCTGATCCGGATGCTTGGTCCACAGGGGCGTGCCGTCTTCCGCGCGGATCGGGAACTCCTGAGGGGCGTAGCGCCAATTCCCGTCCGCCTCGGCCACCCGCCATCCTGCACGCGCCTGGGCGTTGGGCATGACACTGAACACGTGATCAGCCGTGACCAAGACCACACGAGGAGAGCCGTCAGGGCGCGGTGCCTCGATCAGAAATCCCGTCCCGACTTTGCGTCGCCCCCCGCCAATCGACTGGTCGATCTGGATCGTCGCGCTGATCAGGCCGAGGGTCATGTCCCACTCGGCAGCAGGCGACTGGGCAACGGGCGGTTCGGGGGGATATGCGTCGAGGACCATGATCGACATTTGACCTTATGACGCGACCGGCACAAGGTCCGTTTCACAAGTTCACTGGGAGGCAGGGTCTATGAATCGCCGCGAGCTACTCGCTACCACCGTCGCCGGCCTTGTGGCCGCGACACCTGCCCTCGCCTACCCGTCGATTACCCAGACTACCGGAGCCCGAATGCCTCGCCCTGTACCGCCCGTTGCCAAGAAAGTCCCTGTCACCATCGAACAGCTGGGTCGCACCCGCACCGATGAATATCAGTGGATGAAGGACGACAACTGGCAGGCCGTTCTGCGTGATCCGAAACTGATCAAACAGGACGTCAAAGAGCATCTCAACGAAGAGAACGCCTATCGCGAAGCCATGATGGCCTCGACCACCACGCTTCAGGCCCAGATGTTCGAGGAGATGAAGGGCCGCATCAAGGAAGACGACGCCTCGGTCCCGTCCGCTGATGGTCCGTGGGAATACTACACCCGCTATAATGTGGGTGATCAGCACCCACTGTACTGCCGCCGCCCGCGTGGCCGCACCGACGGCGAAGAAATCCTGCTGGACGCCAACAAACTGGCCGAGGGCAAGGCCTATTCCGAAGTCGGCGATACCGAGGTCAGCCCAGATCACAGCCTGTTCGCCTATTCCGAGGATGCCCAAGGCTCCGAAGTCTACAAAATCTACGTGAAGGACCTCGCTACCGGTCAGGTCCTGCCGGATGTCATCGACTCCGCAACGGGCGACTTCACCTTCTCGCCGGACAGCCAGTGGATCTTCTGGACCAATCGCAACGACAACGGCCGTCCTGACAAGATTTTCCGCCGACCGGCCAAAGGCGGAGAAACGACCCTCGTTTATGAGGAAGAGGACGAGGGCATGTTCCTCGGCTTCGGCCGTACTTCGGACGATGCCTTCATGCTGGTGACAATCGCCAATCAGGAAACTTCAGAATCGCGTCTGATCCCGGGCACCAACCCCACCGCAACGCCGGTGGTCGTAGAGCCGCGCGTAGAGGCCCGCCTCTATTCGATGGATCACTGGGGCGACCGCTGGGTAATCCGTACCAACGCTGACGACGCCATCGACTTCAAAATCGTCGAAGCCCCGACAAACGCCCCCGCCAAGGCCAACTGGACGGACCTCGTTCCCCATACGCCGGGTCGGTACATCGAAGGCTTCTCGCTGACGAAGGACTTTGTCTCGCGTCAGGAACGCTCGGACGCCAACACCAGGATCGTCATTCGCGACCGCGCGGGTTCAGAGCACGAGATCGCCGTGGACGAGCCGGCCTACAGCCTGTCGCTGGCAGGCGCGTCGGAATTCGACACTACGGTTATCCGCTACACCTACAATTCCATGTCCACGCCGACCTCGGTTTACGACTATGACCAGAAGACCCGCGAGCGCACCCTGCGCAAGGTTCAGGAAGTGCCGTCGGGTCATAACCCCGCCGATTACATCGTCGAACGCCTGAACGCTCCGGCTGCCGACGGAGAACTGGTCCCCGTCTCCATCCTGCGCCACAAGGACACGCCCGCGGACGGCAGCGCGCCTGTGCTGCTGTACGGCTATGGCTCCTACGGTATGTCGATGCCTGCGGGCTTCTCGACCAACCGTCTGTCGTTGGTGGATCGCGGCTTCATCTATGCCATCGCCCACATTCGCGGTGGTGCGGACAAGGGCTGGAACTGGTTCCTGAACGCCCGCCGCTTCACCAAGAAGAACACCTTCACCGACTTCATCGCGGCCGCCGATCACCTGATCGACAAAGACTATGCCCGCGCAGGCCACATCGTGGCCGAGGGCCGCTCGGCTGGTGGTCTGCTGATGGGGGCCGTCACCAATATGCGCCCCGAACTGTGGGCAGGCATCATCAGCGGTGTACCGTTCGTGGACCTGATCAACACCATGAGCGACACCTCCCTGCCCCTCACCCCGCCGGAATGGCCGGAATGGGGTAATCCCCTCGAGGACGCCGAAGCTTACGACTACATGTGGTCGTACAGCCCATACGATCAGATTTCGGCCAATGCGTACCCCGCGGTACTGGCGACCGGCGGTCTGTCCGACCCCCGCGTGACCTATTGGGAACCGCAGAAGTGGGTCGCCCGTCTGCGCGACCACACCACCTCGACCAATCCCGTCCTGCTGAAGATCAATATGGAGGCGGGCCACTTCGCCTCGTCGGGTCGCTTCGACTATCTGAAGGATATCGCGCTGGATTACGCCTTCGCGATCTGGGCCGTGAACAAGGGCTGGGAAAAAGACTTCGCCTGATGCATGAGTTCATTATTCGTGAGGCGGTGGAAGACGACTTCCTCGCCATCACGCAAATCTATGCCAGATGGGTCAACGAAGCCTGCGGCACTTTCGAATTGGTCCCCCCGACCGAAAACGAGATGAAAGCCCGCTTTGCTTATGTGCGGGCGCTGGGCATGCCCTATCTGGTTGCCGAGAAAGACGGTCAGGTCATGGGCTATGCCTATGCCGGTCCGTTCCGCGCCCGCGAGGCCTATCGTTACATGGCCGAGGATTCGATTTATCTCGATCCGGAAGCCAAGGGCATGGGCGTCGGCGGCGCTCTTCTCGACCGACTGATTCACGAATGCGAAGGAAAAGGCGTCCGCCAGATGGTCGCGGTCATCGGCGATTCCGAAAATGAGTCGTCAATCGCGCTGCATCGCTCACGGGGATTCGCGGATTCCGGCCGATTCACATCTGCTGGATGGAAGTTGGACGGATGGCGCGACGTTATTTTCATGCAGCTCTCACTCGGGGCCGGAGACACCACGCCGCCGGATGGCCCAGCGCTTCTGCTCAGTGACAAGGGACGATAAAGGCCGGATTTGCGGGCTTTTGCGGGGGCGGCAACGTCCCCGTCTTCGTATCTAACAAGGTTCTGAATTCGCTATCCATTTCGCAAATTGCCGTATTTTTTCAGGGCTCTGCATTTTTTCCGTTGACCCGAAACGAAGCCCCACCTAAACACCACCTCGTTCCCGCCGGACACGGCGCGAACGGGACCAAGCGGGTGTAGCTCAGTTGGTTAGAGTGCCGGCCTGTCACGCCGGAGGTCGCGGGTTCGAGCCCCGTCACTCGCGCCACTCCCCTTCTTTAAGAAGTACGGAGTGGCGCATACCGCTCTTGGTCCGAAACGCTTTCCTGAAAATAGAAACAAACCGCCCAGCGCCCTCGTGCGCCTGTTGTTGTTTCAAGCTGGCGTTAGTTGACTTTTAACCAGAACACTTACAGAACATTCGGCAACGGTTCACGCCTTGTTCTGAAAGCGCTCTGACATGCTCACCAAGAAGCAGCACGAACTCCTGATGTTCATCCACGAACGCATCAAGGAAACCGGTGTGTCGCCTTCTTTCGACGAGATGAAGGAAGCGCTGGATCTGGCATCGAAGTCGGGCATCCACCGCCTGATCACCGCTCTTGAGGAACGTGGCTTCATTCGCCGACTGGCGCACCGCGCCCGCGCTCTCGAAGTTGTCAAAATGCCGGAACAGGCCACGGCTGCTGCACCCGCCAAGGGCCGCGCACCGTTCAAGCCTGATGTCATCGAAGGTGGCGGCCGGAACCGCGCCGTGCCTCAAGCGGCGAACGACGTGCGCGAACTGCCGCTGCTGGGCAAGATCGCCGCCGGTACGCCGATTGCCGCCATTCAGCACGAACAGGACCGCTTTTTCGTTCCCGAATCCATGCTGGGCTCCGGAGAGCACTACCTGCTGGAGATCGAGGGCGATTCCATGATCGAAGCGGGCATCTTCGATGGCGACACCGTCGTCATTAAACGCACCAACAACGCCAATAACGGCGAAATCGTCGTCGCTCTGGTCGAAGGCGAAGAGGCTACCCTCAAGCGTCTGCGCCGCAAGGGTCAGTCGATTGCACTAGAACCGGCCAACCGCGCCTATGAGACCCGCATCTTCGGTCCGGATCAGGTCGAGGTTCAGGGCAAGCTGGTCGGCCTGCTGCGCCGCTATCACTGATAGTCGGGGTCGCCCCAGCGTGACCAAGGCCTGACCCCGCGCGTGTCCCGCACCCATTTGGCACGCCAACCCGAGGGGTCGCGCCAAAGTTGGACGGCTCCGCCTTCAGCGAAGTCATGACCGTCCAGCACCAGACGATTGCTACAGGCCGCAGGTAAATCCGCCACGACCGACCTGACGGCAACGACTTCCGCGGCCATGCACATAGCCTCCAGCTTGTCGGTTGCCGGCACCGCCCTTCCCCACCACAGCGCTATAAGGGCGATGCCTTCGGATTGGTGACAATGCGTTCTCCCGCATGTCCAGTCGGACTTGTCGCGCTGCTGAACTTCCAAATTCCATCGCTGCGCCCAGATCTGCGATGCGAATGCCCTGACATGACGAAAAACTGTCGCCTGCTGGCCTTCAACCCATGCGGCATTGGTGGCGGCCTCGCCTATCCAGATCGATGGAGGTTCAGGTCGCGGCCACAACAAAACCGCGCATGCCATGGGTAGTCCAAGCAGTCGCAGCCATCCGCGCCATAGGCACATGAACAGAACGCCGATGAAGGCGACCGGAAGGGCTATAGCGGGTGCACTGGCCATGGTCTGAACAGCTCCGGGCAAGGAGGCAGCCCAATGCCCGACCGCCAACATGGCCTCCACGCCCACGCCTGCAACCCAGAGGAACGGTCCGCCAAGCCCGAATGGCTCCAACACCGCACCCAAGGCCAGCGCCGGAAGCATGATCAAATCCGCCAACGGCGCGCTGGCCATATTCGCAACCAGTCCATAGACGCTGGTGCGGTTGAAGTGATGCATCACGAAAGGCCCCGTCGCGAGCCCCGCCACCAGGCTTGCTGCGATCGCTGTGCCACCCCACGAAAGTGCCCGTTGGAGCGCGGCTATCGGCCATGGCGTGTTGATCTCGCGTATCCGTCTTGGCCAAATCTCGGCTAGCGCCACCAGAGCAGCCGTTGCTGCAAACGACATTTGGAAGCCGGGCGTGATCACCGCTTCGGGTTGCAACAAGAGAACGACGAAAGCGGCCGTCGCCAGCGCCCGCATGCTGATGGCTTTTCTGTTCAGCAGGATGGCACCGAAGGCAATCGCTGCTGTCACCGCCGCCCTTTCGGCCGGAGCCGGTGCACCGGACAGCAACAGATAGGCCCCGACCGCCAGCAAGCCCGCCACGGCTGCAATCTTCTTTCCGGACGCCCTTAACGCCAGCCACGGCACCAGAGCCACTAGCAGGCGTATCAGGAAGAATACAAATCCCCCAACCACCGCCATGTGCAGGCCCGAGATCGACAGGATGTGCGCCAGTCCCGAATCCCGCATCGCCTGGAGGTCGTCTGCACCGATCCAAGTCTCGTGGCCCGTGACCATTGCGGCGGCAATGCCGCCTCTTTGTTCGCCCAGCCGCGCTACCAACCTTTCGGCCAACGCGAACCGGATCGCATTGATGCGCATTTCCTGCCGCACTGCGTAGGGTGGCTCGGCAAGATCGGCAGATCGCGCCTCCGTCAGACCGAACAATACGCCGCCCATACTCTCGAACCATGCCCCTCGCCCGAAGTCGTAGCTGCCCGGACTGGCCGGGGCGGGCGGAGGGTTCAAAAGCCCGAATATCGTCACCGCCTCACCCGGTCGCGGGGGCTCGCCTTTGACAGTGGCGCGGACGCGATGCGGAACCTGCTCTGGCTCCAGTCCGCGAATCCGAACCGGTGCCAGAATCACGCGATGACCTCTCGCCCCCGGAGAATCGACATCGATTACATACGCTTCGACCAAAGTCGGTTTGCCCATAGACGGCGCAATGGGCGCAGCAACTGCATCGGAACGCGCCTTGGCCGTGGCTAGTCCTCCAGCCATGCAGGCGAGCATGAGCAACGGCAAAGTTACCGATCTGGCCGCACCTCGGACACGCGAAAATCCCCACGTTAAAAGGCTTAGGGCCGCAAATATAAGCAGCGGCCAAAGGGGTGGCTCTGTCCGAAACCAGAAATAACTGGCACAACCTGCACCAAAGCAGACGGCGCTCCACAGTGGCCAGCGGTCACTTTGGGCCATCCATTCGTGCTTAAGGCGAGAACGGAAACCGTCGATCAACTTTACCGTAAGGCTTCGTTTTGTCGCTGACGAGCGTATAAGGGCGGCCGAATTGGACTCATTGCCTATGACCTCCCTATCTTCGACTGTTGTCACCCGCTTTGCCCCCTCGCCGACAGGCTACCTGCATATCGGCGGCGCGAGAACCGCGTTATTCAATTGGTTGTACGCCAAGGGCCACGGCGGCAAATTCCTGATCCGTATTGAAGACACCGACCGCGAGCGCTCGACCGACGAAGCGGTAAAGGCCATTTTCGATGGTCTGGACTGGCTGAACCTCCACGCCGATGAAGAACCGGTCTATCAGTTCTCGCGCGCTGACCGTCACCGCGAGGTAGTCCAGCAACTGCTCGACACCGGTCACGCCTATCGCGACTACCTTTCCGCTGAAGAAACCGGGGCTCTGCGCGATCAGGCCAAGGCCGAGGGCAAGGACTTCGTATCGCCGTGGCGCGACCGTGAGCCGACCGACGCCGAAGCGGGTAACCCCTTCACGGTTCGCTTCCGTCGCCCGCTGGGACAGTCAGTCATTGTCGATGATGCTGTTCAGGGAACGGTTCGCTGGGAATCTTCGGCCCTGGATGATCTGGTTATTCTGCGCTCGGATGGTGCTCCGACCTACAACCTTGCCGTGGTTGTCGATGACCACGATATGGGCGTGACGCACGTTATTCGCGGTGATGACCACCTGAACAACGCTGCGCGTCAGGGCTTGATTTATGATGCTCTGGGCTGGACGCGCCCAACGTTTGCCCACATCCCGCTGATTCACGGTCCTGACGGTGCCAAGCTGTCCAAGCGTCACGGCGCACAGGCTGTCCACGAATATGCCGAGATGGGCTACCTGCCCGAAGCTATGCGTAACTACCTGGCGCGCCTCGGCTGGGCTCATGGCGATGATGAATTGTTTGACGACGAACAGGCCAAGACCTGGTTCGACTTCGGCGGCATCAACAAGGCTCCGGCGCGTCTGGACTTCGACAAGCTGGCGCACGTCAACGCCCACTGGATTCGCCAGGCCGACGATCAGCGATTGGCTGACCTGACCACTGGCGTGCTGGCCTCGCGGGGCCAGACCCTTGATGCAGCGGCACGCGAAAAACTGCTGCGCGTCATTCCCTTGATCAAGGACCGGGCCAAGATGGTTCCGGAACTAGCTGATCAGGCTCAATTCGCCCTTCTGGTGAACCCAATCGCGCTAAACGAGAAAAGCCGTGGTTTGCTGCAAGGCGAAAACCTCGACCGCCTTTCACGACTTCGTGAATTCCTGACCGAAATTCAGGGTTGGTCAGTAGAAAACCTTGAAGCTTCGCTTAAACTTTTTGCTGAAAAAGAAGGCGTAGGCTTCGGTAAAATCGGGCCTTTTGCGCGCGCCGCTTTGACGGGCGGCGTTCCAGCTCCAGATATTGCAAAAATTCTGGTCGCTATCGGCCGCGACGAAAGTCTCCAGCGCTTGGATGATGCGCTGCAACAGACTAAGTAACACACCAACCAACACAAGGCCGTCCGCCTCCCCGCGCCCGGTCCAAGTATAACAAGGGGCCCAGATGACTGAACAAGCTAAACCTGCCGCCACTCTTACCCTCGGCGACAAGAGCATCGACCTCCCCGTTCTGGCCGGTTCGACCGGTCCGGACGTCATCGACATTCGCAAGCTGTATGCGGGCACCGGTGCTTTCACCTTCGACCCGGGCTTCACCTCGACCGCTTCGTGCGAGTCGGCTCTGACCTATATCGACGGCGACGCTGGCGTGCTGCTGCACCGCGGCTATCCGATTGACCAACTGGCCTCGGAATCGAACTTCCTGGAAGTTTGCCACCTGCTGCTCAAGGGTGAGCTACCGAACGCTGCCGAATACGAAGCGTTCAAGGAAACCGTCACCCGCCACACCATGCTGCACGCGCAGTTTGACCGCTTCTTTGAGGGCTTCCGTCGCGACGCCCACCCGATGGCGATCATGGTTGGTACCGTCGGCGCTCTGTCGGCATTCTACCACGACAGCCTGGACATCCATGATCCAGTTCAGCGCGACATCTCGGCCATCCGTCTGATCGCCAAGATGCCGACCATCGCTGCCCGTGCTTATAAGTACCACGTCGGCCAGCCGTTCATCTCGCCGCGCAACGACCTGTCGTACGCCGAAAACTTCCTGCGTATGTGCTTCGCCGTTCCGGCTGAAGACTATCAGGTCGACCCGCGTCTGGTCCGCGCCATGGACCGCATCTTCACCCTGCACGCCGACCACGAGCAAAACGCCTCGACCTCGACCGTCCGTCTGGCCGGTTCGTCGGGCGCAAACCCGTTCGCTTGTATCGCAGCGGGCATCGCCTGCCTGTGGGGCCCGTCGCACGGTGGCGCGAACGAAGAAGCCCTGAACATGCTGAAGGAAATCGGTACCCCGGACCGTATTCCTGAGTTCATCCAAGGCGTTAAGGATCGTAAGTATAAGCTGATGGGCTTCGGCCACCGCGTGTACAAGAACTACGACCCGCGCGCGAAGGTCATGCAGCAGTCGGCATACGAAGTGCTGGAAGCGACCGGCCGTGCAAACGACCCGCTGTTCCTCGTTGCCAAGGAACTGGAAAAGGTCGCCCTGTCGGACGAGTACTTCACCTCGCGCAAGCTGTTCCCGAACGTAGACTTCTACTCGGGTATCACCCTGTCGGCGATGGGCTTCCCAACCACCATGTTCACCGTCCTGTTCGCTCTGGCCCGCACCGTCGGCTGGATCTCGCAGTGGCAGGAAATGATGGCCGATCCGACCCAGAAAATCGGTCGTCCGCGTCAGCTGTACACCGGCCCGACGCAGCGCGATTACGTTCCGATCGACAAGCGCGGCTAATCGATCCGAACAGATCAAATGGAAAACGCCGGGGTTTTGCCCCGGCGTTTTTCTTTGTCTGCGGTCATGGTCCAACTGTGTTAAAGGGCGACATGACAAACGAAAACACCCAGAACGAGACGCCGATCCAACGCGCCCTGCGCCAAAAGCAGGAAGCCATCGCGGCGCGCGAGCAAGCACCGCGTGGCGGCGCTTTCCAACGCGAACAGAACAAACGTATTGGTGCGGGTAAATCTCGCCCGTGGATGACGAAGTAAGTCAGACCTTACGGTCGGCTAGAACCTTTAGGACTGCATCCGCGGCGATGTCCGAAGGATGCGGTCCACCCCCGCCCAGCGCCTCGAGCGCCTCGAGTTGGGCCTTGGCCTGCGCCCCTGCCAAATCTGGGTTGGCCAACCTCTCCACCACAGCCTTGGTCAGGTTTTCGGGCGTCGCATCATGCTGGATGAACTCTGGCGCGACTTCACGATCAGCGGCGATGTTCAGCATGGTGATATATTTGGCCGTCACCAGACGCTTCATCAGCGCATAGGACAGGTTGTCGATGCGGTAGGCGATCACCATTGGGGTGCCAGCCATGCCGATCTCGCTTGAGACCGTGCCGCTGGTAGCCAAGGCGAGATTGGCCGCCTTCATGGCCGCGTACTTCTCGTCTTCTTGAACCAGATGTGCGCGGAAGGGCCAAGCCGCCACGCGGCCTGCTACATCGTCAGCTACAGTGCCCGCCGCAATCACGGCAACCTGCAAGCCCGGTATCTGGGATTTGACGCGCTTGACCGTCTCTTCATAGACGGACGTCATGCGTTCGATCTCGCTAGGGCGGCTCCCTGGCAGGACGAGCAATAAAGGTGCATCAGCCGCAATGCCCCGCTTTGCGCGGAAAGCATCGCCGTCAGCCCCGCTCATGTCGATGTGCAATGCGGACGATCCAACCACAGTGGTCGGCAAGCCTTCGCTCTCGAACCACGGCGCGTCGATGGTGTAAAGCGCGAGCAGGTGATCGACCGCACTGGTCAGCACCTTGGCGCGCTTCGGTCGCGACGCCCAAACCTGAGGTCCGACGTATTTGATCAGGGTGATTTCCGGAGCCACCTTACGAACGGCCTTGGCCACGCGGATGGTGAAGCCCCACGAATCGATCAGAACGATTGCCTGCGGTCGTTCACGCAGGACAAATGCGACCGTTTCGTCGATACGCTTCTTCACGCGCCCGTAGGCTTTGATGCCGTCGATCCATCCAAGGATCGAGAGCTCCGCAATGTCGAAAGGGCTTTTAATCCCCTCGGCCGCCATACGGGGCCCTCCGACGCCAACCAGCGTCAGATCGGTTCCCACGCGCTCCTTCAGCGACTTGGCCAGGCCTGCGCCCAGCGCATCGCCGGAAGCCTCGGCGGCGATCAGCATGATTTTGGTTGGCTCAGACACGCTCGCCTCCGGCAATGCCCCATACGAACATTCCTAGGCGATCCGCAGTCTGGCGCGTCGCATCGATGTCCATGATGATCAGCCGGCCCTCATATCCGCCGATGCCGGCAAGGCCGGCCTGGGCAGCCAGCTCAACCGTGCGAGGACCGATGACAGGCATATCGACACGGATGTCCTGGATGGGCTTGGGTGCCTTGGCCAGCGCGCCCTTGCGGGTCGCTGGTGTCCCGCGCAAATCTTGCGGCAGAGCTGCGACGCGGGTCAGCATCAGGTCAGTGCCCTCTTGAGCTTCGACAGCCAACACGAGGCCGTCAGCTACAACGGCGCCCTGACCGATATCAAGTTCACCTGATTTTTCAGCGACATGGATAGCTTTTCTCAGGTCCGACATCTGCTCCGGAGTAGGGTTTACCGATCCCAGCGCGCCGGCGGAGAGCATATGGCTGCCCAGAATGTCATCGGCGCCTTCGACGGCGAAACCTTCGCCTTCGAACACCCCGAGGATTTTACGTAGCAGGGCGTCGTCACCCTTGGTGGCCGCAGCGACAATGCCCGGAAGCAGAGTCGCGCCCTTAAAATCCGGCTTCAACGTTTTGAAATCGGGACGATTTACGTATCCCGCCAAACAAACTGCCTCGCAGTTTTCGCGGCGAAGAGCCTTCAGGATGGTGCCGATCTGGGCCATGCCGATGGTCTCGCCGGGCCAGCGCGATACGCTGTCGTCGGCGAAACCATCAAGACGGATCACATAGACCGCGCGGCCTTCTTCTTCGCAGCGTGCCGCCACGGAGGCAGGCAGGTCGCCGCCGCCAGCGATCAGTCCAAGCTTTTTCATTCAGCGTTCGGTAGGCAGAGCGGGCGTTTAGCACCATCGCGAATGAAGTCGAGGATTTCGACGATTTCCGGAATATCCGAATAGCTGTCGCCCACGCTGACCAGACGTTCGGCAAAGGCACCTTCGCCTTCGAAAAGATCGCGATAGAAGGCCAGCAGACGGCGCAGTTGATCCTTGCCGTAACCCTTGCGCTTCAGGCCGATGATATTCAGGCCACGCAGACGCGCATGGTTGCCCCATGCCGAGCCGTACGGGATGACGTCGCGGGTTACAGCGGCCAGACCGCCGATGATCGCGCCCTGCCCCACACGAGCGTTTTGGTGCACCGCACAGAGGCCACCCAGGAAGGTGCGCGCGCCGATGTGGGCGTGGCCGCCCAGCGTCGCATTGTTGGCCATGGTGACATTGTCTTCGACGACGCAGTCGTGGCCGATGTGTGCACCCGTCATCAACAGGCAGTTGTTGCCAAGGATGGTCACACCCGTGCCCTGCGGCGTGCCGCGGTTCAGCGTCGAGTGCTCGCGGATGATGTTGTTCTCGCCGATCTGGAGGAGAACCTGTTCACCCTTGTAGCCGAGGTGTTGTGGGTCGCCGCCGACCAGCGCAAACGGGTGCACGACAGTGTTGGCACCGATCGTGGTGTCCTGTTGGACCACGACGTGCGATTTCAGCACGACGCCGTCAGCCAGACTTACGTTCGGTCCGACGACACTCCACGGTCCGACGATAGCGCCGTCCGCAATGACGGCGCTGGAATCGACGACGGCTGTCGGGTGGACATTGCTCACGCCGCAGGCTCCTGAACCGTCACGACCATGGCCATGAACTCGGCTTCGGCGGCGAGTTTGCCATCGATGAAGGTCTCGCCACGGAACTTGTAGGCGTCGCCGCGAGCCTTGATGACCTTCACTTCCATGCGCAGTTGATCGCCCGGACGGGCCGGCTTGCGGAAGCGCACGCCATCAATCGACATGAACATGATGACCTTGTCAGCCACAGCCACGTCCAGCGTCTTGGACATCAGCAGAGCGCCCGTCTGGGCCATGGCTTCGACGATCAGAACGCCCGGCATGACCGGATCAATCGGGAAGTGACCGGGGAAGAACGGCTCGTTGTGCGTGACGTTCTTGATGCCGGTGATCGACGTGGCCGGAACGAAGTTCTCAGCCTTGTCGACGAGCAGGAACGGGTAACGGTGCGGCAGGCGACGCATCACCTCGGCATAGTCGATGTTGATCTGTTCGCTCATGCTTGAGATTCCTTCGAGCCCTTACGGTGGGCCACTTGTTTAGAGAGCCAGACCGTTTCGCGCAGGAACTGGCGAAGGGGTTTAGCCGGATAGCCGGACCATGTTTCACCGGGCGGAATGTCGGCTAGCACACCGGCACCGGCCGCAACTCGTGCGCCTTCGCCGATGTTGATGTGGTCACCGATGCCGGCCTTGCCGCCGAAGATGACATTGTCGCCGGTCGTAACCGAACCCGAAATGCCGGTGTTTGCCGCCATCAGGTTGTCACGGCCAATGACGCAGTTGTGGCCGATCATGACCAGATTATCGATCTTGGTGTTTTCGCCAATGACGGTGTCGTCATAGGCTCCACGGTCCACACAAGAGTTCGCCCCAATGGTCACATTGTCCTGAAGGATCACGCGACCAAGTTGCGGAATGTCGATCGGGCCGTCGCGAGAAACAGCGGCACCAAAGCCGGATTCCCCGATACGGACGCCCGAATAAACCTTCACCCTGTCCCCCAACAGGCAGAAGTTTAGACTGGCGTTAGAGCCGATCACGCAGTCGCGGCCGATCTGTACGCCCGGGCCGATGACCGTGTTTGCACCGATGTAGGAGCCCCGACCGATGCGGGCTCCCTCGCCGATCACCACACCCGGCTCGGTGACGACGGTGTCGTCTTCCGCCGCTTCGGACAGCGGGATCGAGCGCGTAAGGCGACGCGGGGCGTGCAGCATCATCGACGTGCGCGCCCAGTCGGCCTGCGCTTGACGCGAGGCGATGATCGCCACGCCCTCGGGGACGTGGTCCACCATGGATGGATGTACGATGACGCAAGCGGCGCGGGTTTCCCGTAGCGCCGATAGAAATTTGCGATCACCCATAAAAGCGATAGCGCCCCCGTCCTTTCCGGACAGGGGCGCAACCGCCGATACGATGACCTCTCCACCCCGGATCACCTCCGCGCCGAGATCAGCGGCGATGGCGGAGACCGTGCGGGGGGGCAAGGTCGTGAAGAAGGTCGTGTCGGGCATGGCCCCTATTAGTTCTGAGCTTGAACCGGAACCGGCATGCGGTTGAACGACAGCGAAGGCAGCTGAGCGTTCAGGCGCTGGATTACGGTGTCCGTGATGTCCATAGCAGGGTTGATGTAGGCGACGGCTTCAGCCGACAGCAGGACGCCGCAACCACGCTCTTGGTACACAGCGATCACGATCGGACGTGCAGCGGTATCGATGGCTTGAGCTTGAACCGACTGGGTGTAGCGCAGCTCGTTAGCGCGGGTTTGCTGCAGTTGTTGCAGTTCGCGGTCACGGGTTTGCAGCGCTTGCAGGCGGCTGTTGCGATCAGCTTCCGACAGGCTGGCGGCGCTTTGTTGCAGCTGCTGGGCTTCGCTCTCGATCGAGGTGGCGTACGGCTGCAGTTCGCCTTGAACTTCTTGGTAAAGTTGGACCATGCGGGCTTGCAGGGCTTGGCCAGCGGCCGAAGCGCCAAGAACGCGCTCGCCCGAGAACGAGCAGACGCCCGGCAGGACCGGACCCGGGTTTGCCGGAGCCTGTTGAGCTGCAGCAGCCGAAGCGGTCAGCGTGGCCAGAGCGAATGCACCGATAGAAAGCATCTTCATAGTGTTAAGCCTTAGTGCGGGCTGAAAGCCGCGGTTTAGAACTGGGTAGAGGTCGAGAAGCGGAAGGTTTCGGTCTTGTCGTAGTCTTCCTTGGCGAGGACCTTCGACAGATCGAAGCGGATCGGACCCATCGGCGAACGCCAGTGGATGCTGAGGCCCGCAGCGGCGCGCAATGCCATGTCATCAACGATTTGCGGGTTGGGCAGACCCTGCGAGTTGACGAGGTAACGGTCGTCCAACTGGCCAAGCGTACCCACGTCCGCGAACAGGCTGGTCTTGATGCCATACTGCTCAGGCAGACCGTTCGGGACCGTCAGTTCGACGGTGCCGATGGCGTAGAAGTTGCCGCCGAGGGCGTCGGTCGTGGTCAGATCGCGCGGGCCCATACCGGCGGTTTCAAAACCTCGGAACGACTGGCCGCCCTTGAAGAAGCGGTCGTTAATGCGGATCGAGTCACCGGCCCAGCCCGCGACGTAGCCGACAGAGCCCTGGACGCTGACGACCCAATTCGGCGTGATGCCGTAGTAGTAGGCACCATCGATCTCGGTCTTGATGTAGTTCACATCGCCGCCGATACCGGCCAGATCCTGACGTAGTGCAGCGGTCCAGCCGCGGGTCGCGCGGATGGGGTCGTTACGACGGTCCACGAACAGGGTGTAGCCTGCCGACGAGTTGATATAGGCACCGATCTGATCACACAGGGCCGACGAGCCGTAACCTGCTTGCGAGCAGTAGCTGTTCGGCACCATGACCTCATCATCCTTGATGAAGTAGCGCAGGCTGAGACGGGTGTAGTTGTTGAGCGGATAGGTCAGACGCACACCTGCGCCGGTCGAGCGGTAGTCGTAGGACGAGTACTCGCTCAGATCGAGGCGGGTGTGGAACAGGTCGAAACCAGCAGCGATATCGCGGCCCATGAACTTCGGCTCAGTGAATCGGAAGTCGATCTGTTGACGGATCGAGCCCCACTCTGCGCGGGCCACGATGTTCTGGCCACGACCGCGGAAGTTACGCTCGGTAATGCCGAGGTTCAGAGTGAAGCTGTCGAACGAGCTGAAGCCGGCACCCACTGACAGTTCGCCGGTCGGCTGCTCTTCAACCGTCACGTTGACGATGGAGCGGTCCGGTGCCGAGCCACGGGTCTCCTCGATTTTCACATCCTTGAAGAAGCCCAGTGCGCGCAGATTGTTACGCGAGCGCTCGATCAGGTTGCGGTTGAAGGCATCGCCCTCGCCCAGCAGCATTTCGCGACGGATCACGCTGTCCAGCGTGCGGGTGTTGCCCACGACGTTGATGCGCTGGACATAGACGCGCTGGCCTTCGCGGACATTGAAGGTCACGTCAACCTTGTCGGTTTCCGGATTGGCGCGATAGGTCGGGTTGATATCAACGAAGGCGTAACCTGCCGAGCCGGCGGCGAACGTCAGGGTGTCGACTGCCGTTTCAATGCGGTCGCTCTGGTACAGGTCACCCGAGCGGATCGGCAGCAGGCTGGTCAGGAACTCTGCATTCAAGCGGTCGCTTTCGGTGACAACCTTGACGTCGCCGAAGGTGTATTTATCGCCCTCGTCCACGGTCAGGGTCACAGCGAACGCGCTGTTGTCCGGCTTCAGTTCTGCAACCGACGAACGAATGGTGAAGTCGTAGTAGCCGCGGTTCGTATAGAACTTACGCAGTTGCTCGCGGTCGTAGTCGAGACGGTTCGGGTCGTAGTTGTCGTTCGACGAGAACAGGCGCCACCAACGCGAGGTCTGGGTGACCATAACTTCGCGCAATTCGGCGTCGGTGAAAGCTTTGTTACCGAGGAAGGTGATGCCCGAGATACCGCTCTCGGGGCCTTCATCGATCTCGAACACGACGTCTACGCGGTTCTGGTCCAGTTGAACCAGACGCGGCGTCACCGTGGCCGAGATACGGCCCGACATACGGTACAGTTCCACGATCTTGCCAACGTCTTCCTGAACGCGCGCACGGGTGTAGATGCCACGGGGGTTGATGCTGACTTCGTCGCGCAGCTTCTTCTCGGTGAGAGCCTTGTTACCCTCGAACGTCACCTGGTTGATGATCGGGTTCTCGACCACTTCGATCACCAGATCGCCATTCGGCTGCAGGCCCAACTGGACGTTGGCGAACAGGTTGGTGCGGTACAGAGTACGAACAGCAACGTCGAACGTCACCGGATCGACGATGTCGCCCGGCTGGATCGGCAGGTAGGACAGGACCGTCGTTTGATCGATGCGCTGATTCCCGCGAACCACGATGCGGTTCACCTGGGCGCGATCAGACTCGGGCACCACAATGTTCGGCGTCTCTTGGGCAACCGGAGCAGCTTGCTGGGCCAACGATGGCGTGGCCAGACCAGCGGCCATCACGAGGGCGATACCACTCGGACCCAGAATTCGCGCGCGGAAGGAAGTTCGGTTCATCAGGTCGATCATTCGGGATGTCCTTAGGGGCAGGTCTCGACTCACGCGACGAGCCCGCCAAGGAATTTAAAAAGATTCAGCTTCTGCAGGTCGTTCCAAGTGGCGAACAACATCAAACAGGCCAACATGGCAAGTCCAACTCTGTAACCGGCAGCCTGAATACGGGCGTCCAAGGGGCGTTTAGCAATAGCTTCATAAGCGTAGAACATAAGGTGCCCCCCATCCAAAACCGGAATCGGCAAAAGATTTAAAAATCCGATTCCGACCGAAAGTATGGCGGCAAAGTGCGTTAGCGTCAGCAACAGGTTTAACGTAGCCACAGCGGGATCGGGATTTACTGCTACTGCAGCGTTTGTGATCGCTCCGGAAGCACGGGCAATGCCGAGCGGTCCACTGAACTGATCGCCATTTTCGCGGCCAGTGAAAATGCGGCCGATATACTTGAAGGTTGTGCCCAGAATGTCGCCGATCTCTTCGACGCCCTTGCCCACGGCCGCGACTGGCGAATAGCGGACGCGACGCACTTCGTTAGGAAGAGAACCCAGCGCGAGACCGATACGTCCCATGGAGACGCGGCCACCGACAGGATCATCCACCATGGTGCGAACGGGGGTCGCGACGATAGAAACGATCGCCTGGCCGCGTTCGACCGTGAAATTCACAGGCGTATTGCTGGAAAGCACGACAGCCCGGATGACTTCGGAGCTATCTTCGATGGCGCGGCCGTTGACGTGGGTAATGACGTCATTTTTCTCGAAGCCGGCTTGGGCTGCTGGCGAACCCGCCGATACGTCCATGACCCGCGCCGGGCTTTGCGGCTCGCCCACGACAGAGAAGATCAGGGTAAAGATGGCCATGGCCAGCGCAAAGTTAGCGAACGGGCCGCCCGCTACGATGAGGGCGCGCTGCCAGATTGGCTTGAAATACATATAGGCGCGCTCGGCACCCTGCCCTTCGGTGGCGACGATCCGCTTGCGCAGTTCTTCGAGGCCAGCGCGGTCGGGCACGCCGGTTTCATCCAGATCACCGGCAAATTTCACATAGCCGCCCAGAGGCAACCAGCCGACGCGCCATTCCACGCCGTGCTTGTCGGTGCGTTGGAAGATGGCGCGGCCAAAGCCGATAGCGAAACGATCGATCTTTACGCGGAAAGCGCGGGCCGTAAGGAAATGGCCGAGTTCATGGATCGTGACCACCACGGTCAGGACCAGCAGAAACGGGACCACATAGGTCAGCAGTTGGCCCAAGAAGCCGATCATCCGATCTCCAGTCTAAAACCGCGACGTTTACGCCGCCATATCCAGTGCCGAGACAACACCCCGTGCGATAAGTCTAGCTTCACGATCTACGGCCAGCGCCGCTTCAGCAGCGCTTCCCGTTCCCATCGCAAGGCCGTCTCTCGTCGCCTTTTCAAGGGTTTCGGCTATGACTGCGGCAATATTTAGAAATGCCAACCGTCGGTCAAGAAAAGCGAATGCGGCCACTTCATTGGCGGCATTGAACACGATAGGCGAAATACCGCCTGCCTCGAGTGCATCGCGTGCCAGCGCAAGCGCCGGGAAGCGCGCCACATCGGGCCGCTCGAAGGTCAACTGGCCCAGCGCGGCGAGATCCAGCTTTGGTGCCGGCCACGGCATTCGATCCGGCCACGACAAGGCGTTGGCGATCGGCGTCTTCATGTCCGGCGGCCCCATCTGGGCCAGCGTCGAGCCATCGACGTATTCCACAAGGCTGTGGATAATCGACTCAGGATGTACCACCACGTCGATCTTGGACTGGGGCATATCAAACAGATAGGCCGCCTCGATCAGCTCCAGACCCTTATTGGCCATAGATGCGCTATCGACCGAAATCTTGGCCCCCATGGACCAGTTCGGATGGGCCACAGCCTGTTCAGGCGTGATAGCGCGCATGTTTTCGATGGGCGTTTGGCGGAACGGACCGCCCGAAGCGGTCAGGACCAGCTTCGACACGCGTTCGGGAGCGTCCAGCGGGAAGACCTGGAAGATTGCAGAGTGCTCGGAATCTACCGGAATGATCCGTCCACCCGCCGTGCGGACGCGCTCCAGCAGCGCCGGGCCACAGCAGACGAGGCTTTCTTTGTTGGCGAGCGCCAAGGTGTTGCCTGTACCCGCCGCCGCCCATGCCGAACGAAGGCCGGCAGCGCCCACGATAGAGGCCATAACCCAGTCCACTGGACGCGAGGCGGCCTCTACAATTGCGGCATCCCCTGCCCCGACCTCGATCCCCGTGCCGGATAAAGCGTCAACTAGTTCGGCGCGCTTGGCCTCATTGGCGATCACCGCAAGCTTGGGTTTCCAGCGGCGGCATTGTTCAGCCAACAGGCCGACGTTGGAGCCACCGGTCAGGACTTCTACCTGAAACTGGCCCGAGCCGTTTTGTTCGGCAGCGGCCATCAGGTCGAGTGTCGAGGTGCCGACCGAACCGGTTGACCCCAGCACACTGATGGTGCGGCTAATCACCCGTTGCCCCCGATCCAAAGGACAATCAGGCGGCCGATAGCGACAACGACCACGGCAAACATCAAACCGTCAACGCGATCCAGCAGGCCGCCATGGCCAGGGATCAAGTTACCGGCATCCTTGACGCCGAACCGGCGCTTCAGGGCCGACTCCCAAAGGTCCCCGCCCATGGTCGCCAATGCCGCAGCAAGACCGAGCACACCGCCCCACAGGGCTGTCAGCGCGCCCATGTCCAACCATGCGGCCATAACCGCACCGGCAATCGAGCCGGCTAACAGACCGCCGATAAAGCCGGACCACGTCTTGTTCGGAGAGAACCGCGGCCACAGTTTGGGGCCGCCCAGCGCGCTGCCGACCAGATAGGCCAGAATGTCTGCGGCCCACGCCACAGCGAACACCAGCACGGTCCAGTACAGACCCTGCGCCGAGTTCAAATCACGCATCCAGATCAGGAGAATGCACGGCCAACCGAGGTAGAGCACGCCGTAGGCAGCATCCAGCCCCTCGCCGCCTCGTCGGTGCGAAACCAGTCCGGCGACGGCAGCACCAAACACCAGCAGCACAAATGACAGGGACATCAAGCCAAAGTGCGCGGCAATCAGCGGGGCCAAAACGCCGCCAGCGACGGTAAGGCCTACGGACTGCCAGTCGCGCGGTTCGCTCATACGGGCCCATTCGAGGGCAAGCATGCAGCCCGCCACGAACACCAGCATGGAGAACCAGATTCCGCCGCCCCAGATGGCCAGTACAGCCGCCGGAGCGAGCACGCCCGCCGATGCGGCGCGAATAGCAATATCTTTAGGTTTGAGGGCCATCAGATGACCACTCTTTCTGCGGAAGGCGACACGGGAGCCTCTAAAACCTCACGCCCGCCGAACCTGCGTTCGCGACGGGAAAACTCTTCGATTGCGGCTTGTAAGGCCTCGGGTCCGTAATCGGGCCACAGCACCGGTTGGAACACCAGTTCCGCGTAGGCGCAATCCCATAACAGGAAGTTCGACAACCGCTGCTCGCCAGAAGTGCGGATAATCAGATCAACGGGCGGCGAACCGGCTGTCGATAGTTGGTCGCCGAAGGTGTCTTCATCGACCTCGAACGTTCCTTCGCGTGCGGCACGGTCAACCAGAGCCTGCGCGGCATCCACCAGATCGGAGCGGCCGCCGTAGTTGAAGGCGACCTGCAACAGGAATTTGTCATTCCCTGCGGTCGTTGCCTCAGCGTGATCGATTAATTTGAGAATGTCGGCGGGAACGCCCGCCCTACGGCCCAGCACACGCACGCGCACACCGGCCTTGTCCAGCTTCTTGAGGTCGCCACCGATAAAAGCGCGGATCAGACCCATAAGGTCCGATACCTCGTCGGCAGGTCGGCTCCAGTTTTCGGTCGAGAAGCCGAAAACCGTCAGGCATTTCACGCCCAACTCCGGAGCCGCCTTGATCGTACGACGCAGAGCCTGCACGCCCTCACGGTGGCCTAGCGCACGAGGTACACCTCTGCGCTCGGCCCACCGTCCGTTGCCGTCCATGATAATCGCCACATGAAGTGGCTTAGGCGTGACGGTTGAGGCCGACATCAAGCTCTGGTCCTTGCTTACTAAGGCTTACGGCGGCCTTAGACCTGCATGATCTCGATTTCTTTGGCCTTGTAGGTCTCATCGATGCGCTTGATAGCGGCATCGGTGTCCTTCTGGACCTCGGTTTCCATCTTCTTTTGATCGTCTTGGCTGATTTCGCCGGCCTTTTCAGCCTTCTTCAGCTCGTCGTTGGCGTCGCGGCGAACGTTGCGGACAGCGATCTTTTTGTCCTCGGCGTACTTGCCGGCCAGCTTGACCAGATCCTTGCGGCGCTCTTCGGTCAGCGGCGGGATTGGAATACGCAGGGTTTGCCCATCAACGATCGGGTTCAGGCCCAGACCCGCAGCGCGGATGGCCTTCTCGACCGATACAACCATGCCCTTGTCCCAGACACTGACCGAGATCATGCGCGGTTCCGGCACCGACACAGCTGCCACAGCGTTAAGCGGCGACAGCGAGCCGTAGGCTTCAACCTGAACCGGATCGAGCAGGCCCGAGTTGGCGCGGCCCGTACGCAGACCGGCGTAGTCGTCTTTCAGCGCATTGACCGACTTGTCCATGCGGTCGCGGTAGGTCTTGAGGTCTGGTTTTGCCATGACGGTGGGTCCTTGGACTGTTTTGTTCTTGTTCCTGCCGATTAGGCAGGTTGGTTCTTGATGACGGTGAAGGTGCCTTCGCCCGTCAGGGTTTTCATCAGCGAGCCTTCTTCACGGATGGAGAAGACCACAATCGGCACGCCGCTGTCGCGCATCAGCGCAATGGCGGAGGCGTCCATGACACGTAGGTCTTTCGCCAGCACTTCCTGGTAGGTCAACGTGTCATAACGCGTCGCGTTCGGATCCTTCTTCGGGTCAGCGGTATAGACGCCATCGACGCTGGTGCCCTTGAGCAAGGCGTCGCAGCCCATTTCGGCAGCGCGCAGCGCGGCGCCGGAATCAGTGGTGAAGAACGGTGCACCAACGCCAGCAGCGAAGATAACCACGCGACCTTTTTCGAGGTGGCGAAGCGCCTTGCGGCGGATGTACGGTTCGGCAATCGCTGCCATCGGAATGGCGCTCTGGACGCGGGTCTCGATGCCGATCTTCTCAAGAGCGCCCTGCATAGCCAGCGCGTTCATGATGGTCGCCAGCATGCCCATATAGTCAGCCTGGGCACGATCCATGCCCTCTGCTGCCTTGGACAGGCCGCGGAAGATATTGCCGCCACCGATGACGAGGCAGATCTCGACGCCCTGACGCGCGACAGCTGCCACGGCGGCCGCCACGGTGTTCACGGTCTTGGTGTCGATGCCATAGGCTTGATCGCCCATGAGCACTTCACCCGAGACCTTGAGCAGGACGCGCTTATATCGGAATTCAGAAGGGGCGTCGGTCATGCGGCAATATCCGTAAAACTGGGTCACGCATCCGCGCGAAAGAAGAATCGGCGGATCCATATAAACGAAGGGCGCGCCGACCTTCAAAGCCGAACGCGCCCTTACTGCTTTTTATTCCCGAATGGGAACAATTTTTAGCTTAGTTGCCGCCCGTCATCGAGGCAACTTCAGCGGCGAAGTCAGGCGTATCAGCCTTCTCGACGCCTTCACCCAGAGCCAGACGCACGAAGCCAGCCAGCTTCAGCTCAGCGCCCAGTTCCTTGCCCGTGTTTGCGACCAGTTGTTCAACGGTCACGTCCGGGTCCATCACGAACGGCTGCTTCGACAGCACGACTTCCTTCTGGAACTTGTTGATTTGGCCATCGACGATCTTTTCGATCATGCCTTCCGGACGGCCTTCTTCCTTGGCCTTTTCGATCAGAACAGTGCGTTCTTTCTCGATAGCAGCCGGATCGAGGTCCGAGGTGTCCAGAGCCAGCGGAGCGGTTGCAGCAACGTGCATCGCGATCTTGCGGCCCAGTTCACGGACAGCCGCCTTGTCGCCAGCGCCTTCGATGGCAACCAGCACGCCGATACGGCCGAGGCCCGGCGAGACAGCGTTGTGAACGTACGAAGCCACAGCACCTTCAGCAACCGACAGGCGGGCCGAGCGACGCAGGGTCATGTTCTCGCCGATGGTTGCGATCAGCTGGGTGATTTCGTCCGAAACGGTGCGACCGTTTTCCAGCGAAGCAGCCGAGATGGCTTCAACGCCTTCGTTGGTCAGACCCAGTTGAGCAAACTGCTTGGCAGCGGTCTGGAACAGGTCATTACGGGCAACGAAGTCGGTTTCAGCGTTGAATTCGATAGCAGCGGCGGTTTCGCCAGCGCCGTTTTCTTGGGTTGCAACAGCAACAACGCCTTCAGCGGCAACGCGGTCAGCCTTCTTGGCAGCCTTCGAGAGGCCCTTGGCGCGCAGCCAGTCGATAGCTGCTTCGATGTCGCCGTTGTTCTCAACCAGCGCCTTCTTGCAGTCCATCATGCCGACGCCCGAACGCTCGCGAAGTTCCTTCACGAGGGCGGCAGTGATCTCGGCCATGTTCTTCTCCTGAAAATCGAATGCGCGGCCGGACTTGGATAGCCCGGCCGCATGTCGGTTTGACGTTAGTTCGTCCCTATGTAGGTACGAACTTTCAAAAATCAGCCTTGAGCGGCTTCTTCAGCGACAGCTTCAACAGCCGGAGCTTCTTCAGCAGCCAGAGCCGGCTCAACCGGAGCTTCCAGAGCACCCAGGTCGATGCCTTGAGCAGCAGCGCCAGCAGCCAGACCGTCCAGAACCGCGTCAGCGAACAGGTCGCAGTAGGTTTGGATGGCGCGGGCAGCGTCGTCGTTACCCGGGACCGGGTAGGTGATGCCGTCCGGATCCGAGTTGGTGTCCAGGATTGCGACGATCGGGATGTTCAGCTTGCGGGCTTCTTGGATCGCGATCGACTCTTTGTTGGTGTCGATGACGACCATGATGTCCGGAACCGAACCCATGTCCTTGATGCCGCCGAGCGACAGCTCGAGCTTGTCCATCTCGCGTTGCAGGGTCAGCAGCTCTTTTTTGTTACGGCCTTCGCCCGAAGCGAGGATGCCTTCCAGTTCGCGCAGGCGCTGGATCGAACCCGAAACGGTGCGCCAGTTGGTCAGCGTACCGCCGAGCCAACGGTTGTTCATGTAGTACTGGGCGCAGCGCTTGGCAGCTTGAGCAACCGGATCAGCAGCTTGACGCTTGGTACCAACGAACAGAACACGACCGCCCTTGGCAGCCACGTCGCGAACAGCAACCAGAGCCTGGTGCATCAGCGGCATGGTTTGCGACAGGTCGATGATATGGATGTTCGAGCGCGAACCGAAGATGTAGCGCTCCATCTTCGGGTTCCAGCGGTGGGTCTGGTGGCCGAAGTGTGCACCAGCTTCCAGCAGGGTACGCATCGAGAATTCAGGCAGAGCCATGATCGTATTATCCTTTTTCCGATCAAACGTAGCGTGAATGATTAAAGGACCGACGGTCCCTCGGAACGGTGCAGGTCAGGATTTCTCCCCAACCGCGCCTCATCCACGTGCGAAGTGCGCCGCCCCTCTACGCCCCGCTGGGGGAAAACGCAAGAGCGGGCGGCAAGAAAACTTAGGCGCACAAATGATTTAGGCGTCTTCCAGCATCACGACGCCCGGTACGGTTTTCAACGCCCCGCGCAAGGCAGCGTCCAGACGATAGCGACCCGGAAGCTTCACCTCGACCTCGGTTCGTCCTTGAAGCGTAGTCTGCACCCAAACTTCGCCGCCCTTCCCATTCGCCCGTGCCCGTTCGAGCCTAGACTTCAGTGCTTCGGGGTCCGCGGCATTCGACGACACGACAACCCGCAGGCCGATGTTCGCATCATCAAGCAGGACATCCATACGGGATGCATCATCCCCGAAGAAGCGAACCTCGCCGTCCGACGCCTTGGCGCGCACCTTGACCAGCACCGCAGTACCAACCTCGAGAATCTCGCGGCAGCGGCGCAGTTGCTCCGGCGGGAAGAGGCATTCGAATTCACCGGTCGGGTCCGAGAAGGTCACGAAGGCGAATTTCTCGCCTGACTTTTGGCTGGCCCGCTCTTGTTTACGACGCACGACGCCTGCCATTTGGAAGGCTTCGTGCCCCGCTTCGGCAAGACCGGTGGCTTCGGCGACAAAGGTCACGCGCTTGCGTTTCAGCGCGGGGGTCAGTTCTTCTAGCGGATGGCCCGACAGGTAGAAGCCGACGGCGGCCAGTTCCTGATCCAGCTTTTCGGGTCCGGCCCACGGCTCGACCGTACGCAGGCGCGGACGCGCGGCCCCCGCCTGATCCGCTCCGAACAGGCTGACCTGCGAGGATGCACGCTCGGCTGCAACGCTCTGGCAATAGGCGACCAGAACATCGGCCTGCTCAAATAACTGGCGGCGGTTGGGGTGGATGCTGTCGAATGCGCCAGCACGCGCCAAACCTTCCAGAGCGCGCTTGTTCACGACGCGTGGGTCTACGCGCTCGAGGAAGTCAAAGATATCCTTGAACGGGCCGCCGGTTTGGCGAACTTCCACCACGTGTTTCATGGCCTCGAGGCCCACGTTGCGGATGGCACCCAGCGCATAGAGTACACTGCCCTGCCCGCTTTCCCACGACACATCGAAGTCGGCGGATGACCGGTTGATATCCGGTGCAAGTACCGGAATCTCGAAACGACGGCAGTCCTGATAGAAGACGGCGAGCTTGTCGGTGTTCGACAAGTCGAGGCTCATCGAGGCGGCAAAGAACTCGACCGGATGGTTGGCCTTGAGCCAGCCGGTCTGGAACGAGATCAGCGCATAGGCGGCGGCGTGCGATTTGTTGAAGCCATAGCCTGCGAACTTGGCCACAAGGTCGAAGATGCCGCCGGACTGCTCTTCCGGTACGTCTTTTTCGGATGCGCCCTTCACGAAGCGGAGGCGCTGGAAATCCATCTCCTCCTTCTTCTTCTTACCCATGGCGCGACGCAGCAAGTCTGCTTCGCCGAGGCTGTAGCCTGCCAGGATCTGGGCGATCTTCATCACCTGTTCCTGATAGATGATGACGCCGTAGGTTTCGGTCAGCACTTCTTTCAGGCTGGGGTGTAGGTAATCGACCTCCGCGCGACCGAACTTACGGTCGATGTAGGTGTCGATCATCTCCATCGGGCCCGGGCGATACAGCGAGATCAGAGCGGTGATCTCTTCGATCGAGCCGCATCGCATCTTGCGCAGCGTGTCCCGCATGCCTTGTGATTCAAGCTGGAACACGCCGACCGTCTGGCCCGACGCCATCAGCTCATAGGTTTTGGCATCGTCCAGCGGGATCAGGTTCCACTCCGGACCCGCTCCGCGACGGTCAAGGAAGCCCTTTGCACGGTCCAGAACCGTAAGAGTTTTCAAGCCGAGGAAGTCGAACTTCACAAGGCCTGCGGGCTCCACCCATTTCATGTTGAACTGGGACGCCGGAATGGTCGAGCGCGGGTCCTGATACAACGGGACCAGTTGCGTCAGAGGGCGGTCGCCGATGACGATACCGGCGGCGTGCGTCGAGGCGTTCCGATAAAGCCCCTCAAGCTCCATCGATGTGTCGAGCAGCGCTTTTACGTTCGGCTCTTCGTCGCGCATCTGGCGCAGGCGCGGCTCCATCTCCAGAGCCTGCGCCAGCGTGACCGGATTGGCGGGGTTCGCCGGAACCATCTTGGCCAGACGGTCCACCTGACCGAACGGCAACTGCATCACGCGACCAACGTCACGCAATACCACGCGGGCCTGCAGCGTACCAAAGGTGATGATCTGCGCCACACGGTCGGTGCCGTAGTGGTGCTGAACGTAGGTGATGACCTCTTCGCGACGCTCCTGACAGAAGTCGATATCGAAGTCGGGCATCGATACGCGTTCGGGGTTCAGGAAGCGCTCGAACAGCAGGCCGAAGCGTAGCGGATCAAGATCCGTAATCGTCAGGGCCCAAGCGACCAGCGAACCGGCACCCGAACCACGGCCCGGACCGACGGGAATGTTGTGGGTCTTGGCCCATTTGATGAAGTCCGAAACGATCAGGAAGTAGCCCGGGAACCCCATCTGCTGGATGATCCCGACCTCCCATTCGAGGCGGTCCCAATAATCCTGTTCGGGCGCGTAATGCTGATGGCGCGACAAACGCATCTTAAGGCCCTCTCGGGCCTGGTGCGCCAGTTCGTCGGCCTCGGAGCGGCCATCGCCGGTATTGAAGCTGGGCAGAATGGGTTTATGAGTCTTCGTCAGGAAGGCGCAGCGACGTGCGATCTCAAGTGCGTTGTCGCAAGCCTCGGGCAAATCCGCGAAAAGTTCGCGCATCTGCTCGGTAGATTTGAACCAGTGTTCGCCGGTGATCCGACGACGGTCCTCTTGGCCTACAAACGAGCCGTCCGAAATACACAACAGCGCATCGTGCGACCGGTACTGGGACGCCTTGCCGTAATAGACGTCGTTGGTCGCGACCAGTGGCGTTTCGGATTTATAGGCCCAGTCTACCAACCCGCCTTCTGCAGCGCGTTCTTCGGGCAGGTCATGGCGTTGAAGTTCGACATAGAAGCGGTCACCGAATACGCGCTTCATTTCCTCTAGAGCCGCCTGCCCCTCTTCATCCTTGCCCTGTGCGAACAACGGGTCGACAGGACCGTCAGGTCCTCCGGAAAGAAGAATGAGACCCTCAGATCGTTCTGCGACCAGTTCCCACTGGACCCCCTGCTCTGTCAGCTCGATGGTGTCGAGGAATGAGGAGGACGACAGGGCGCAAAGGTTGAGCCAGCCCTGCTCGTTCTGGGCCAGCAGCGTGATGGTGGGCACCTTGGCCCATCGCTCGGATTTGCGGCCACCAATACCGAACACCGGCAGGGCGCAGCCCACAATCGGCTGGACACCGGCATCCTTTACCGACTGACTGAACTCCAGCGCGCCGAACAGGTTGGAGCGATCAGCAACAGCCACTGCGGGCATGCCTGCATCCGCCGCCATCTTGCCGATCTTGCTCGCCTTGATCGCACCTTCCAGCAGCGAATAAGCGCTGCGAACGCGAAGGTGGACAAATCCAGCGGTGTCAGTGGTTTCAGTCACCCACTCTGCTCCAAACTCACGACCGATTCCGGTCATGGTTACCATTGTGTGCAGAGTCGGTCTGTCGCTCTAGCTGACGGCGAGAGCGAGGCCGACCCTTACGACACCAAAAATGCTGCGTGCCAAACCATCCAGACGAAGCTGCCGCAGGACGCAAGTGCCAGAAGGTCTTTGAAACGACGGGTCATAGGCTTATCCCCAATCCATAATACATGTTCTTCTTTTGTTCTAGTCACGCAGGATAGGTTTGCGCAAGCCCAAATTACGCAGTTGGGTGAATTTTTGTTCTTGTTATGTTCGCACGCCCGTGGTGATGTTCAGGCATGCAGGAAGCGGTACGCGGTCGCGGTGCGCGATCTAACAGGACAGGCAGATTCGAGCCGGAAGTCAGAGAAGCCTTCGATGACGGATGGGTGGTGGACGACGCCGAAGTGGCCCCCTTGCGCACCACAC
This sequence comes from Brevundimonas pishanensis, assembly GCF_022750635.1. Classification (GTDB taxonomy): domain Bacteria; phylum Pseudomonadota; class Alphaproteobacteria; order Caulobacterales; family Caulobacteraceae; genus Brevundimonas; species Brevundimonas pishanensis. The sequence continues at coordinate 499,593 of NZ_JAJKBG010000002.1, forward strand.
TCTCGATTGAAGCGGCCAAAACCATCATCACCCACAATAGCAGTCCGGACATCAGCTTTGATCGATCGATCAACCCGTATCGGGGATGTGAACACGGCTGCATCTATTGCTATGCCCGTCCCGCTCACGCGTGGATGGGGTTATCGCCAGGCATCGATTTCGAAAGCAAGCTTTTCTACAAGCCCGACGCGGCGACCTTACTAGCCAGCGAACTCAAAAGGCCGAGATACGAATGCCGCCCGATCCACATCGGAGGCAACACCGATCCCTATCAACCGGTGGAGCGCGATACCGGAGTGACGCGCCAGATCCTGAAGGTCTTGCAACGCTTCAATCACCCGTTGTCGATTATTTCCAAGTCGGCCTTGATGGCCCGCGATGCGGATATCCTGGGCGAAATGGGGCGCGAGGGCTTGGCACATGCCTGCGTGTCAATCACCACGCTAGACCGCAAGCTCGCCCGCGCGATGGAGCCGAGGGCCGCAACTCCGTCCAAGCGACTGGAAACAATCCGCCGCCTCACCCAAGCCGGATGCCCCGTCACCGTAGGCTTCGCGCCTGTTATTCCCGGGCTGAATGACCACGAGTTGGAGGCTGTTCTGGAGGCTGCGGCGGACGCCGGCGCGGTTCGGGCTATGTACGTGACCCTGCGCCTGCCTCTGGAAATCAAAGACCTCTTTCGCGAATGGCTGGAGGACGCGACGCCGGACAGGGCTCGCAAAGTCATGTCGCTGGTGCGCCAGACACGCGGGGGCAAGGACTATGATCCGGACTGGTCGCAACGGATGAAAGGTACCGGCCCTGTGGCGGACCTGATTGCAGCACGGTTCAGGGCGGCACGTAAGCGCTACGGGCTTGATCAGCCCGCGAAACCGCTGGATACGAGCCGGTTCAGAATACCTGCGTCCGAGCGCATCCAGCGGGATCTATTTGATATCTAGTCGATCAGTCGTCGGCTGCGGACGGATCGATATAATCCTGCACCAGCTTACGCCATGTTGCGTCAGTGGCATCGACCAGATCAACGTCCTCTGACAAAGCCACTGCGCCGTCGCCGTCCGGAAGGATCAGGCCATAGACCTCCATCTCCTCGTCGTCGGAGTTGGTATGGATTTCGGCCTGCACAATGATGGCGGGCTTTTCTCCGTCGTCGTCCCACCAGATGGCGGGCTGGGGCAGTTCCATATCCATCGGATACGGGCGCTGGGTATCGCCAAGTGCGAACACTGCCGCCTTGGCCTGAACGTCTTCAAGTGAGGCCACGCGGCCGGTGAACGGTTTCAGACGATCCCAGTCGTCGAAGTCAAAGCCGCCACCGTCGATATCCTCGGCATCGTGCGCTTCGGTCATGTCAGGTCCTCAAATGCGCTTAGCGGCGGAATACGCCGACGAGTTCGATATGGGTGGACCAGATGAACTGATCAATCGGGGTCACCTTCTCCAGTCGGAAACCGGCATCCACCAGCACACGGGCGTCACGCGCGAAGGTTTGCGGATTGCACGACACGCCGACGATGGTGTGCGCCTTGGTGCCCGGCAGTTGCTGGGTCTGTTCCAGAGCGCCCGCACGCGGAGGGTCCAGAACAATGGCTTCGCAGCCCTTGAGGTCGTAGGGCGATAACGGACGGCGGAACAGGTCGCGGGCCTGAGCATCGATCCCCTTCAAGCCCTTGGCCGTGGCAAAGCCTGCCTTAAGCGCCGCAATGGACGATGCAGACGAATCCGCGGCCATAACCGAAGCGACTTCGGCCAACGGGAAGGTGAAAGTCCCTGCCCCGCAGAACAGATCGGCCACCTTTTTGGTACCCTGGACAGCAGCCACGACACGCTCGGCCATAGCAGCCTCGGCGGCGGGCGATGCCTGGAGGAAGCCACCCGCCGGGATCGGCACGGACGCGCGGCCGAAGGTCACTCGCGGCTGGCGTTCCATCACCAGCGTGTCGCCATCAAGGCTGAGACGAGCCAAGCCGCCCTCTGCCGCCGCGGTAATCGCTTTGGCGATCTGGTCAGCCGACGGACCGCCCGAACGCTTTTCAACGCCCGTAACGTCCACGTCCAAGCCCGTATCGGTCAAGGTCGCGTGAAGTGTGGGGGCGGATTTGGGATGGGTAAGAAATGCGTCGGCGACCTTGTGCAGTGCCGGAAACGCCGCAACCAGAGCCGGATCGGATACGGGGCAGTCGGTGATCTCAACCAGACGCCACGAGCGGCGCGCCTTGAACCCGAGAACAACGCGACCATTGGGGCTGCGGCGAGCGTGCAAGGCAATGCGACGGCGCGAGGCCGGCGGAGTTGCCACAGTCGCCTCGACTTCGGTTTCCAGGCCTTCGCGCGAAAGGGTGTGGATGACCACATCACGCTTCCACTCCAGATAAGGCCCATCCGCCCAGTGCTGGAGCGGAGCTACGCCGCATTCGGCATAGGCATGCGAGAAAATCGGACGGCGGTCAGCGCTGGCCTCGACCAGTTCAAAGGAATCGAGACGACCATCCTTCACTTCGCCACGCACGACTTCGCCGGGCAATGCACCGGGCACAAAGACAGGGCCATTGGGGGTTTCGGCGATTCCGTCGCCGTGGTGGCCCATTCGGGCGATAGTAAGGGTCTGCGTCATAAGGGGGCTTCTATCCGCAGATCGCGGCGAAAACAAAGATGAACGAAGATGAACACAGCGATCAATCTTCGTTCAGGTTCGTTCACCTAAGCCATATCTCGACAACGGAACGGAGACCACGCGGTCACCCTTCCCCGAGGGAGCTGTGAATTACATGATTGCCAAGATCGCGAAACCCGCTGCATTTGCTCTGGCCGGGATGGCCTGCGCCATTATGGCGATGCCGCAATCCGCAGCGGCCCAGTCCTATGGCTATCCGTCCTATTCCCAGAACTCGGGCTTTTACGACCCGTGTATGCGGGACCAACGCGAGCGTCAGGCTTCGTCCGGTCTGCTGGGCGCTGCCATCGGTGCCATCGCGGGATCGCAAATGGCATCGCGCGGTCGCCGCACCGAAGGTAGCCTGCTTGGCGGCGTATTGGGCGCTGCGGTGGGTGCGGGCGTAGGTCGCAGCACCGCGGCCTGTACGCCGAGATACGACACCGTTCCGACCTATCCGGTAGGTTATGACGCGCCGCCCCCGCCGCCAGCGCCAGTTTACGACCGTCGTTACGACGACCGTTACGACGACTACCGATATCCGCAAGATTACGACCAAGGCTACGCCAAGCCTGCCCCCTCGCGCGACGAGTGCCAGTTGGCGCAGAGCGAAATCCGCCTGCCTGATGGTCGTATAGAAACCCGTTACGTCCGCACCTGCCGCGACGAGAACGGCCGCTATCGCGTCGTCGACTAACTTCAGCCCCCCTGTCATCGACGACGTGAAAAGGCCCGCCAGAGCAATCTGGCGGGCCTTTAATCTTTAGGGGCGTTTGATAGCCCAGAGCAGGAACTCGCGGTTGCCGTCTCCGCCCTCAATGGGGCTGTCGGCGACATCCTGAACAGCCCAGCCTTCGCTTTCCAGCCAGTCACGGACCTTTGTCACGGCGGCGTCGTGGGCGTTGGCATCTTTGACGATGCCTTTCTTACCGATGGCGCTGGGGCTATCGGCCTCGAACTGGGGCTTAACCAGCGTCATAAGGTGGGCACCGTCTGCCGCCAGCGAAAGCGGCACAGGCAGCACCTTTAACAAGCTGATGAAGCTGGCGTCGCAGACGATCAGCGCGGGCGCTTTGGTGATCTCGGCGATCGTCAGTTCGCGGGCATCGGTCTTTTCAAGGTTCACGACGCGGGCGTCATCGGCGACGCGCGGATGCATCTGCCCCTGCCCCACATCGACGGCAAACACCTTAGCGGCACCGCGATCCAGGCAAACCTCGGTAAAGCCGCCCGTCGAAGCCCCGACATCCATCGCCACCTTGCCCGCAACATCCAGCGGCCAAAGTTCAAAAGCGCGCTCCAGTTTGAGCGCGCCCCGCCCGACCCAGCGGTGGGCGTCGGCATATTGGATATTCGCGTCCTCGAGCACCTTGAGCGAAGCGGCCTTGGCCACTTCGCCGTCCACGGAGACATTGCCCGCCTCAATGGCCGCCTTGGCCTTGGACCGGCTTTCAGCCAGCCCAAGGGTCACAAGATGTTGGTCGAGCCGGATACGGCTCACGCCATCGCTTCCAGACGGGTCAGAGCGGCAACCATCTTGGCCTTGCCGGCTTCGGCATCAGCCAGCTTCTGGCGCTGTTCCTCAACGACTTCCGGCGCAGCGCGCGAGACGAAGTTCGGGTTGCCCAGCTTCTTGTTGTAGTGGCCGATGTCGCTGTCGAACGCGGCGATTTCCTTGTTCAGGCGAGCCTTTTCGGCACCCAGATCGATGAAATCAGCCAGCGACAGAGCCACGGTCGAACCGCCCGACACGCAGGTCACAGCACCGGCAGGCGCGGCATCCAGCAGCGAGACTTCCGACACACGGGCCAGTTGCAGGATCAGCGGACGGTGACGCTCGACCAGAACCTTGATCGCGTCCTCGGCACCCACGAACGACAGCGGCGGCTTGGCCGACGGCGGCACATTCATTTCAGCACGCAGAGCGCGGATTTCACCGATCAGGTCAACCAGCCAGCCGATTTCGGCCTCGGCAGCAGCATCAACAAACGAGTCCGGCAGTTGCGGCCACGAAGCGCCGATCAACAGGGTTTCGCGTGCCGGACCGGTCTTGCCCAGTTCAGCCCACAGTTCCTCGGTGATGAACGGCATCACCGGGTGCAGTAGCTTCAGCGTCTCGTCCAGAACCCATGCGGTCATGGCGCGGGTCTCGGCCTTGGCGGCTTCGTCCGAACCATTGAAGACCGGCTTGGCCAGTTCCAGATACCAGTCGCAGAAGACGTTCCAAATGTAGCGATACAGGGCACCAGCCGCGTCATCGAAACGACCGCCGAGGATCGCTTCCGACACGACGCGCTCGGCCTTGGCCAGTTCGCCACGGATCCAGCGGTTGATGGTCTGCTCGACGGTTGACGGATCGAAACCTTCAACGCGAGCGCATTCGTTCATCTGGCTAAAGCGTGCGGCGTTCCACAGCTTCGTGCCGAAATTACGATAACCTTCAATGCGTTGCTTCGACAACTTAATGTCGCGCGTGCCCGACAGGATCGCCATGGTGAAGCGCAGCGGGTCAGCACCCAACTCGTCGACGATCTCCAGCGGATCGATGACATTGCCCTTGGACTTCGACATCTTCTGGCCCTTCTCGTCGCGGACGAGGCCATTGATGATGACGCGCTTGAACGGGGCATCGCCCATGAAGTGCTTGCCCATCATCATCATGCGGGCAACCCAGAAGAAGATGATGTCGGCGGCGGTGACGAGGTCCGACGTCGGATAGAAACGGGCCAGATCGTCGGTCTTTTCCGGCCAGCCCATGGTCGAGAACGGCCACAGAGCCGACGAGAACCACGTATCGAGCACGTCTTCTTCGCGGGTCAGTTCGACACCTGCACCGTGCTTGGTTTCGGCCTCGGCGCGGGCTTCCTCTTCGGTCTCGGCGACGAAGATTTCGCCATCCGGACCGTACCAAGCCGGAATCTGGTGGCCCCACCACAGCTGGCGCGAGACGCACCACGGCTCGATGTTGTTCAGCCACTCGAAATAGACCTTCTCGTACGACTTCGGCTCGAAGACGGTTTCGCCGTCCTGAACAGCCTTGAGCGCAGGCTGAGCCAGCGTCTTGGCATCAACCCACCACTGGTCGGTCAGCCACGGCTCGATGACCGCGCCCGAACGGTCGCCGTGCGGGACCTGATGCTTGGTTTTTTCAATTTCCTTGAGCCAGCCGTCTTCTTCCGCCTTGGCGATGATAGCCTTGCGGGCCACGAAGCGGTCCATGCCGACGTATTCAGCCGGAATTTCCGGCACTTCATCAGCGATGATGCGGGCCAGCGAGTCCATGACGTTCAGCGACGGCAGACCGGCACGCTTGCCGACCTGGAAGTCGTTGAAATCGTGCGCAGGTGTGATCTTCACCGCGCCCGAACCCTTTTCCGGATCGGCGTATTCGTCAGCCACGATCGGCACGCGACGGCCCGTAATCCGCAGGACGACTTCCTTGCCAACCAGACCTGCGTAACGCTCGTCCTTCGGGTGGACGGCCACGCCGGTATCACCCAGCATGGTTTCCGGACGCGTGGTGGCGACCACGATGTAATCGCGGGTTTCAAACTCGGTCGGCTTGCCTTCTTCGTCGAAAGCGACCGGATGTTGGTAAGTCACGCCGTCGGCCAGCGGATAGGCGAAGTGCCAGTAGGCGCCGTCGACTTCCTTCTGCTCGACCTCGAGATCCGAGATGGCAGTCTGGAAATGCGGGTCCCAGTTCACCAGACGCTTGGCGCGGTAGATCAGGCCTTCTTTGTACAGCTGCACGAAGACCTTGCGGACGGCCTCGTTCAGACCCTCATCCAGCGTAAAGCGTTCACGCGACCAGTCAGCCGACGCGCCCAGACGGCGCAGCTGGCGAATGATGGTGCCGCCCGATTCAGCCTTCCAGTCCCAAATCTTTTCGACGAAGGCTTCACGGCCCATCTCGCGACGGCCCGGCAGGCCATCAGCGGCCAGCTTGCGCTCGACGACCATCTGGGTCGCAATACCGGCGTGGTCGGTACCCGGCAGCCACAGGACGGCCTTGCCGGTCATGCGGTGATAGCGCGCCAGAATGTCCTGAAGCGTGTTGTTCAGGGCGTGGCCGATGTGCAGGCTGCCCGTCACGTTCGGCGGCGGAATGACGATCGAATAGGCCTCGGCAGCGCCGTCGGTCTTGGGTGAAAACAGTCCGCTTTCTTCCCACTGTGCATACAGGCGGGGCTCGGCGGCCTTCGGTTCGAACGTCTTCTCAAGCATGGTCATGTCTTTGTCTCTAGCGCGTCAGACGCGCCGAGGGTGATAAATAACAACAGAAAAAGGCGGCCCCGCCGGAGCCGCCCCCTTCATCTAATGTCTGGCGAAGCCGAGGGCTAGCTCGCACTGCGTGCGATACGCTCTACTTCCTTACGAACTTCACGTTCAACGATGGACGGCAGGTTGGCATCCAACCACGATTTCAGCATCGGGCGCAGCATGTCACGCACCATGCCTTCTACGGTGTTGCCGCTCTCGAACGGCATGTCGTGAGCCGCCGGTGCAGCGGACGGACGACCAACAGCAGCCAGACCGGCAAAAGCGTTCGCGGCTTCGGCAGCGGTCGTGTCGCTGACGAGCGCATCGTCCGAAATGGACGGGAAATCTTCTACGACCGGCGCTTCCGGCTCCGGCTCATAGACAGGCGCGCTGACATCGAGGTCACCGATGACCTCGGCGGCAGGCGCTTCGTACGGCTCTGTCAGTTCCAGAACCTCGTCCTCCGGTTCGGCAACGAAGGCGGCGACTTCCGGTTCCGGCTCTACAACCGGCACATCCTCAACGGCCTCAGCGGTCTCGGCCGGGGCATCGTCTTCCGAGATAATCCGGCGAATAGACGCCAGAATCTCTTCCATCGTCGGTTCCTGAGCGGTTTGGTCGGTCATAACGAGCCTTGGGATATGGCGGGTGCCAGAAATCGAATGTAGCGCGATCAGAAACCATAAGTTTTAAAAAAACGGGAATCTGTACGCACGTAACAGTAGATTTGCCTTCGTCGCACCAACCCCCGTCAGAATCAACGACCGTTTTTCCCTTTTTGGGGGACCCGGGCATAGAAAAAGGGCGGGATTGCCCCCGTCCCTTCCGACTTAGTTTTGCGGTGCCGTCCGGACTACTTCGCCTTTGAGCTGGCGATCCACCGGAGCGTCCTCGTAATCGGCGGTCGGGGTGATGCGCGGAGAGCCGATCGCATCGATCGCCTCGACCACACCATCCCACGGCAGGGCACCGCGGTTGCGCACGGCGCGATAGTTATCGCCGGCGTCATAGACTTCGAGGGTCGGATCCAGAGCCGGCCCCGTCAGGTTACCCATGGCGGCCAGAAGTTGAGCCTGAGCGACGTAGTAGTTGCGACGCGCGGACGCCAGCGTCACCTGCGCGCTACGCAGTTCGAGTTCCTGGTTTAGGACGTCCAGGGTGGTACGCAGACCGACCTGAGCTTCCTGACGCACACCCTCGGCAGCAACCGAAGCAGCACGGACTGCCTGTTCGCCAGCTTGCAGCGACGAGCGGGCCGAAATCGACTGGGCATAGGCCGAGCTGACCGCTTGCAGAACGTTACGGCGCTCGCCCTCGATATTGATCTGGGCGGCGTTGGCACGTTCAAGCGACTGGGCGACGCGCGACTGGTTCAAGCCACCCGTGAACAACGGCACAGAAATGCTGGCCCCTGCGGTGAAGTTGGTGTTGTCGGTCAGGTCCACATTAGTGAACTCCGACGACGTGCCACCATACGACGCGGTCAGGCGGGCCGACGGACGGTATTCGGCGCGAGCCGCTGCGACATTGGCCTCTGCGGCCTGCAGGGCATGTTGGGCAGCCAGCAGGTTCGGGTTGTTCTCAAGACCGACGTCCAGCGCAGCATCGAAGTCCGAGGGAACGTTCGGCAGGGCCGGAAGCTCTTCCAGATTGCTAGGTGACTGACCCACAACGGTGGCATAGCTGGCACGCGAAACCGACAGTTGGGCCTGAGCCTGAGCCAGATCCGATTCCGACTGGGCCAGACGGGCTTCCGACTGGGCCACATCGGTACGGGTGATTTCGCCCACTTCGAAACGGGCGTTCGACTCATCCAGCTGACGACGCAGAACGACGAGGTTCTCCTCGCGGACACGAAGGATTTCCATGTCACGAATTACGTCGGCATAGGCCTGAATGACCGACAGCATCACCGACTGCTCGACACCGCGCAGGTTTTCGCGACCCGACAGGATGTTCGCATCGGCCGCCGCGATGGCGTTGCTGGTCCGGCCGCCCGACCACAGGGTCTGGGACAGTTGAACGGTCGCCGAGAGAGAATCGGATTCGCGCGTACCGCCCGTGACCGTAGTCGAGCCCGGGATGGTGCCCGTTGCGTCAGCGATCCCGTCACCGTTCAGGTCGATAGGAAGAACTGTGGGCGGAACAGTTGTCGAAACACGCTCGGTGGTGCTGCGCTGATAGTTGGGGCCACCCGAAACAGAGATGTTCGGACGCAAGCCCGCACGCGCCTGAACCGTGGTCTCGTCCAGGGCGCGCTGGTTTGCGCGCTGGGCCAGCAGGGTTGGGTTTGTGCGGTAAGCCAGGTTCACGGCATCGCGCAGCGACTCGGCCATGGCAGGACCTGACAGCCCACCTACGATCAGAGAAATGACTGCTGCCGAAGCCAAAACGCGCGAGCGATTCAACATAAAACCTGTTCCTGACTGCCCTCTAGTGAGGGTCCAACATCGTTCTTGTGACTGGCGTAGATGATCGTAACCTTTCATCTGCGCCAGTTAAGATTTTTTCACGCAGGCAAGGCTGTGGTCCGTCGCCCGTCACGAATTTAATTCGTTAGAGGGCAAAGGCCGGTTGTTCGACCAGTTCGGACAGGAGATCCGGAGCCGCGTCGAACAGCTCGCGACGCGAGACGCCTTCCTTACCCTTGACGTAAACGACCGCCTTGCCTGCCGGTCCAGAACGTTCAACGACTACCAGACGGCCACGTTCCGCCAGTGCAGCGATCCATGCGTCCTGACGGCCGGGGACAGCAGCTTCCGAAACGATGACGTCATAGCCTTCGCCATGCGGCTTGCTCAGCGGGGCGACTACGGTCTCGACGCCGTAGTCAGCCAGGGCCTCACCCGTTACCGCGAACACTTCGGCGTCCGAATCTTGCACCGTCACCTTCAGACCCATGCGAGCCAGAACGGCCGCAGCGTACGGACCTGCAATGACGAGGGCCTTTTCGCCCGCCTGAACTTCGGCACCTTCGAGCAGCTTGCCCATATCGCGGGGCAGCATCAGGCGGCGACCAGCGGTCACTTCCGGCATGACGTCGGCATATGCGGAGAAGGCGCGCTCCGGCGACACGAAACGCTCACGCTCGACGCTGCCCATTGCAGCGTGCAGTTCACGATTCGTGACGTCATTTACGCGGACTTGGCTGTCCACCATGACCTTGCGAGCGGCGGCGAAATCCATGTTTCGGTGTCCTTGAAGGCGACTAAGGCAAAAAATCTGCCGCGCTTATAAGACTCTACGTTGCGAACCGCAAACTAATCAGGTAGTCACCCCTTCCTCGCAGCAGCGCAGTGCCCCTCGGGGCGACGGCCTGATGGCGGAGTGGTGACGCAGAGGACTGCAAATCCTTGCACCCGGGTTCGATTCCCGGTCAGGCCTCCACTGCTGCAGAGCAAAAAAGTGAGCCGCCCTTCGGGGCGGCTTTCTTTTTATTCCTACCCCCCCTGACGAAAGATTCGCGCCGCGCCGAGACTGTGTGCTGACGCTCCCTGCGCGTCCGCCGCTCTTGACATTGATGTTAAAATGTGCAATCTTTCGGCCATCGATTGCGTCGGTGGGTTTGTCTCGTGCAGCCCAAACGAATCGACACCCCGAAAATCTGACATTTGAAATCAGACACGGCCACATGCCGTGTGGGGCTGGCCTACGGCCGCTCGACTTTTCCGAACGTCGCGAGACTGTGCGGTATCCCTTGATGGAAAGGCGTCATCGTTTGCACGCCCAGTAAGGGACGACCGCTGACCAATAGGCTTGGCAGCGGTCGCCCTTAGCTTTTTTCCGGCACGTCGTGCCTGCGTAAAACAATCCAGCAGCGTCGGATGACGCCGCCTTCCCAAGATGGAACTTCAAAAATGGAAGAGACGATTCACCCTACGTCCGAGCCCTCGGTTAGCCCCATGGGCTTTCCGGCATCTGCCGGACGTGATCTGCCGTTCAATAACCTGGTCGCCTTCTTGGGCGACAGCATAACCTCTTCGGGCATCAACAATGATGCCAGCAATCTGCGTGACACGGCTCGCGGGATGGGCTTTTGGATCCCTACCCTCACGCGTCAGGCATTCCAGACCCGTCAGGACCTCAACTTCGGCGTGTCGGGCGACAACACCGCTGGCGCGCTGGCTCGCATTCAATCGGTGATCGACTGCGGTGCCGGAACCTGCGTGGTCCTGATCGGCACCAATGACATCGGCGGCAGCATCAGTGCCACAAAAGCGAATCTGTCGGCTATCTATAGCGCCCTGACGGATGCCGGCATTTTGACGATCGCCATGACGATCTTGCCGCGCACGGCTGTTGGCACGTCTGCCTATGGCTGGCTCAACACGATCAACCAGTGGATCCGCAAGCAAGAAAACAACTTCCCCTGCCTGCGCGTCGTCGATGCATCTCAACCCTTTGGCGATCCGTATTCACTGACGATGTCGCCCCTTCCCGGCTTCACTTATGACGGGCTGCACCCAATGGGGATCGGTGCCCGATATGCGGCCCAGCCGGTGGCAGACCTTCTTCTGACATTGCGCAAGCCGCAAAGCCGCCAGTTACAGACCATTACCGACCACTATTGGCCGACGACGAATGAAGGCGGCTATCTCAACCAGAACCCCGCGCTTTCGGGTACAGGCGGATCGGTTAGCGGCGGCGTGACCGGCCAGTTGGCGGACCACTGGAGCATCACGACATCCCAAGGCGGCGGTGACCTGTCAGCGCTGAGTATCGCCGCCAGCAAAATTACCCATCCCGCCACCGGAATGGCGGCCCAGCGCATTACATACTCGGGCAATGTCACGGGCGGCTGGCAGACCGTCATCGTCATGAATGATTACGGTCTCCAATATCAGGAACACCTCAAGGCGGGCGACAAGGTCGAGTTCATCGTCGAACTGGACATACCTGCGGGCCTTCCCGCGGTGTCAGGCGTCGTGCCCTTTTTCGCGATCGATCAGGCATCGACGCTGAAGTCGGCCTACGGCGGCTCGGTGTCTGTTTCAGACGATTGGACCAACTCTGGCTTCAGAGGTGTAATCAAGACGCCAGCGCTCACGCTGACCCACGCGCTGGCTCCCGGCGAAAACGCCCGTTGCGACATCTGGATCTACTTCAAGAATGTCCCGCACACCGGCGTCTCAGGCACAATCGACATCCTGAGCGCGGCTGTACGCAAGGTCGTCTAAAATCCCCGAACATCCCGAAGCGCCGCTTCGGGATGTTTTTTCAGGCCCTCAGGGAGGCCGTCGTTATCTGATGCAGCGCGATGCCGCTGGTGACTGCGACATTGAGGGAATCAAAGCCGCCCGCCATTTGGATTCCTATAGGCGTGCATTGGTCGATGACTTCCTGCGGCAGACCTGGCCCCTCGGTTCCCAGCAGCAACGCCACGCGCGCGGTTGGGCGATAATGGGCTAACTGCTGTTCAGCAGAGGGCGTAAGGGCCAGTACCTCATACCCCCTAGCCTGCAACGCCGTGACGATCTGGGAAGCGCTTCCTGTGCGAACCATGGGCGTGCGTAGCGCCGCCCCAACCGAAACGCGGATAGCCTTTCTATAGAAGGGATCACAGCAGGCCGAATCCATCAGCACCCCACGTGCGCCAAACGCTGCGGCGTTGCGCAAGATGCCACCCATGTTGTCGTGGTTCCCGATCCCGCTAGCCACGACCAAAGACACGCGCGGCTCGGCCTCAATCTGATCCAGAAACCCGTCCAGCCCCAAAGGCTGAGGCTTACGCCCCAACGCGAGAATTCCGCGATGCAGGTGAAAGCCGGCAATTTGGTCCAAAACTTCCTGAGTCGCCAAGAACACCGGCACCTCCTCCGGCAAGCGACTCAATAGAGGCTCGAGACCTTCCCATCGCTTTTGCGCAATCAGGACGGACACCGGTTCGCATAAGCTGGCCGAAGAGAGCAGAACGTTCAGCACCACCTCGCCCTCGGCGATAAACAGCCCGGCTCGCCCCGTCAGATCCCGCTCTTTAATGTCCCGAAAGGGCTGGACGGCGGGATGGTCGGCGCTGGTGATGGTAATTGGCGTCATGGCCACCAATCTAGCCTATCAGATGCGTGAAGCCGCGAACGAAAATTCTTGCCGTTTTCTGCATTTTAGCTGTTGCAAAACCCGAAACCTCGCTGCTATACGCCCCTCTCCCTCGGGGCAGTGTTCCGCGGTAGCTCAGCGGTAGAGCAGCCGACTGTTAATCGGCTGGTCGTAGGTTCGATCCCTACCCGCGGAGCCAGCCCCGAGAGGATTTTACGAAATGCGCCCGCTGTGGCGCATTTTTCGTATCTGCCCCTTTCCTCGCTCCAGCGATCAAAGATTTTTCTCTTTTAGATCAAGTCTTAGCTTGCGAGAATCAAAATAGGGCTGCTATACGCACCTCACCGAGAGGCGCTGGTCCGCGGTAGCTCAGCGGTAGAGCAGCCGACTGTTAATCGGCTGGTCGTAGGTTC
>NZ_JAJKBG010000003.1 GCF_022750635.1 Brevundimonas pishanensis
CTCGTCAGGCTCATAACCTGAAGGTCGTAGGTTCAAATCCTACTCCCGCACCCAAAAAAGCCCCGCCAAACAGCGGGGCTTTTTGCTGTCATGCCCTCAGGCTGTGACCCTTAACAGCCCGGCAGGACAGAGGCTGCTCCAGCGTCACAATGTGCTAGCCACCAGACGTCGCGCGCGCCGATCTGGTACGCATACACGTTCCAGCTTCCGTTCAGCTTTACCCATATCGCGTCGATGCTGATGTTGTTCGACAGCTTTGAAGGGCTGTCGCGATAGGCGGGTGTCGTGTGAGGCCTTATAGGCGAGCCGTCAGGGTGTTGCGGCTCCAATTGCGCGAAGGCCCACTGGCCGTCTGACCGCAAGTTCCGAACCACGAAGACGGCGTGCGTTCCTAGATCCTGACGGGTTCTGAGCCGGATTACGTCCATCAGCTCGCGGCGTTCGCGACTTCCCGACGGAGGCGTATAGGCACGGGCACCGGATTTTTCGGACTGGCCTCCGCTCGCATAAACAGGAGTGCTCTGCGAGCGATGACCTTCGGCGGCGATAATGGGCGCGCGGGTGGTGCTGGCCATCGCGAGGGGGGGGCTTGGAAAATCCCCACCCTGCGCAGTAGGCGGACCATCACCGCAGGCCACCACGCCAGTTCCAGCAAACGTGCTAACAGCAAGCGCCATCAGAACGTGCCGAGTTTTCCGCAAGCGGCCGTGACCTGCCATGACAATCTCCGATTGAAGTTGGAGAAAGACTAGCGGCTGTTAAGCATGCCGATAACGCCATGGATATGGGGGCTTAGAGGGTTAACTGTCCCCGCTGGACCGCAGCGAAAACGGCTTCACTGCGCGAGTTCACGGCGAGCTTGCGATAGATGGCTTTGACGTGATCGCCGACGGTCAGGGGCGAGATGCCCAACTCGCGCGCGGCAGACTTATAGGAATGTCCCCGTGAGAACAGGGACAGCAACTCCGCCTCTCGCGGCGTCAGGCGCTCGGCAGCCGGGAGTTGTGATTTGGGAGCCTCGCTCGGAGCGGCGGGGACGCGCAGTTGCTGTAGTAAGAAAGTGGCCGCTGCGGCGCTGATGGGCGCACCGCCCGCTACGGTTACGCGAATGCCGTCCAGTATCGCTTCGGTCGTCGCATCCTTGAGCAGATAGCCATCGGCCCCCGCATTAAATGCAGAGAGCACTGTCTCCTTGTCGCCGAATGCGGTGATGACCAGCGAGAAGATACCGGCGGCCTTGATATCTGGAATGGCGTCCAACCCGCTCCCGTCGGGGAGGCCCAGATCGGTGAGCATCAAATCAGGCTTTTGGGCGATAACGGCAGGAAGCTCCGCCAGACAGGTGGCAATGCCACAAAGCTCCATATCCCCGGACTGCCCGACGATATGTTCGAAATGCTCGCGCACGGGCACGCTGTCTTCGAGAAGGCCGATGCGGAGCGTCTGCGGAGCTGACTGGGGGGAGGCGGCGGACATCAGGCGGCGACACTCTCGGATACAGTTAGGGGAATGCTCAGAACGATAGCGGTACCCTGCGTGGCATTGGTCCAGTCGATGGTCCCGCCGATGGTGGTGGCGCGGGTGCGCATATTACCCAGACCATGCCCGCCCTGCGGAGCGCTGGACGTCAGGTTGGCGGGCAAGCCCTTCCCGTTGTCGGCGATGCGGACAGTCAGATCGCCATTGGCATCCGTGCGGACCTGCACCGCTATGGTGTCGGCTCCCGAATGCTTGATGGCATTGGTTACGCCTTCCTGCATGATGCGGAAGATCTGAAGGACTACAGGAGGCGCCAAGTCGACCTCCGAGGCCAACTCGACGTTCCAGTCAAACATCAGGCCCGCGCCCTCGACACGCGGGCGTACGCGGCTCTCGAACACGTCCAGCATGGTTGTGAGTGTGCTGGCGGTCGCGTCGACGGAATCGATCATCAGACGGATTTCATCCATCGCCGTCTGCAGACCTTCGGCCATTCTGTCCTTGTCGATGGCTCCGCGTCGCACTTCGAGCAGCAGGCCGACCAACTGACCGCCCACGCCATCGTGCATGTCCCGCATCAGGCGGCGACGCTCTTCATTGCGCGCCTGCTGGTCGATCAGTTCGCGTTCGCGGATATAGGCCTGAGCCAGCTCGGCCTCGCGGCGCTTCAGATTGGTTTCCAGCATGTTGTTGAGCGTCAGCGCCGACTGGAACAGATGGAAGTTGCGCTGGAGGAAGGCGATGACGAAGGCCAGAATAAGTATGGCGGCGGAATCGACGAAATAACCGCCCGCCAGCAGCCCGAACTTGGCCCCCACTGCGTCCAGCGCGAGGCAGACTGCGCAGATCGCAAGAAGGCCCGCCTCGATATAACGATCCTCGGCCGTGGTCGCGAAATGCCACACCAGCCGCGCCACCGCGATGCATCCGGCGGCCAGAGCGAACCACGACCATGCCTTATCCATCAGGTCGAAGCCCATGGGCATGGGCACCTTATGCAGCGCGTAAACGGTTGCTGCCGTAAAGACGAGCCAACATGCAATCAGCGCGAACTGCAGCTTGATCAGGGGACGGCGTGTCCAGGAGTCGAGGAAGCAGATCAGGCTCACCGACACCAGTGAGGTGAGGGCGAAGAAGGCGACCATCCGGCCCAGCCCGCTCAGCGGAATGTCGAGGACCAATCCGTAGGCACAATAGGCCGTCCACGACCAGCACAGCACCAGCAGCCAAGAGGCGAAAAGCTTGTCCTGCGAGCGAAAGACGGTGATCAGCGCGAACAGGCCCAGCAGGAAGGTCAGGGCACCGCCCAGCATGCGGTAATCAATCACCTGCCAGAAGCGCATCGCCGTGGCTTCGCGCACCTGCTGATACTCGCCCATCATCGGCTCGACGAGGTCTGTATAGGGAAAGCCGTGGCGTACGGTGATGATGTTGATCTGGTTTTCGCCAGCCTTCAGCAGACCTGCTGGGACATGCAGAAGATAGGGGCGCTGGCCATCAAAGGTCTGGCGGGCGAATTCCATCCGGCCCTTTTTGTGAATGACCGAGCCGTTCAGGCGATAAATGAAGTTGTCGACCTGCTGGTAGGCCACCAGCCCCAGACCTTCGGGCGGAACGTCGGTCAGGTTGAACGTCATGCGAAGTGAGAGATAGGCCGGATCGCAGCAGTCGGTGTAGGGCAGGTTGATCTTGCTGTAGGTCGCCGCATCGGCGGCCGCCTCGGTCGGAGCCTTCAACTCTGCCAACTCGGCGCTGGAGAAGGCGATACGGTCGATGTTACGCGGGGAATTACGCGGCCCGATCGGGGCATAGAACAGGCCCCAAAAAACAGCCTGAATGACGACGATGGCCGCGATAATGCGTAAACCGCGCTGCCAGGTGGGCTTCGGATGCAAGGCGTCATTGGACCCGTCGCCCGCGGCGCGGTCGCTTCGTACTCGTAACATGCCCTATCCCCAGATAACGTTACTCACGAGGACAATATGGCAAAACGGCGCCTTGCCGCAACGCCTGTAAATATGGACACCCCCCATATCCGTGGTGCTGCACCGACGTGTTTGTTTTCAATACAACCTTATCAGGCATCCACCGGGCTGGACCGGGCGAGACGCTTGGACAGCGCATACCGCGCCCTGATGAGGACATTGGATATGAAAAAGACCTTCGTGCTGGCGGCTGCCGCCGTTGTTCTTATGGCCGCTCCGGCGATGGCGCAGACCGCACATCGCACCGCCACCTTTGGTGAAGTCAGCCTCAGCGCAGGCTTCACGCCCGATCCCTATCGCGTCAGCATGACCGCAGGCGGCAGCATCAACGGTGCCCGCCTTCCGGGTTCGTGCATGGGCAATATCTCCGACGCTCCGGATTTCGAAGTGACCTATGACGCCGGCGGCCTTCCGCTGGTCTTCCGCACCTTGTCGAGCGCTGACACGACCTTGATCATCAACGGTCCGGATGGCCGCTGGTATTGCGATGATGACAGCTATGGCGACGGCGATGCCATGGTCCGCTTCTCGCGTCCGCAAAGCGGCACCTATGACATCTGGGTCGGTGTGCTGGGCGACTCGACCGCCTCGGCCACGCTCGAAGTCACCGAGACTCCGTAAGCGGACGGACTGTCCAGAACGGGGCGTCCTGCTGTTGGTGGGACGCCCTTTGTTTTCCATGCAGGGGCTAGAAATCCATGTCTAACGACCAGATCAGCGTCACGACCTCGACGTCGTGGTTTTCACGTCTGGGCAGCGCCATCAAGGGCGTTCTGTTCGGCTTTGTGGTCATTCTGGCTGCCATCGTTCTGCTGTTCTGGAACGAGGGGCGGTCCATTGAATCCGTCCGCACCAATAAAGAGGGCGCAGGCGCTGTTATCAGCGTGGACGCCAATCGCGTGGACGCGGCCAATAACGGCAAGCTGGTGCATATTTCCGCGGCGGCCTCTGCCGAGGGGCATCGCCGTGACGATGTGACCGGCGTTGCAGCCGATGGTCTCGTGCTGTCGCGATCGGTGGAATATTTCCAGTGGGTTGAATCCAGCCAGTCCGACACCCGCACCAAGCTGGGCGGCGGGCAGGAAACGGTCACGACCTATTCCTACACAACCGAGTGGACGAACGCTCCGCAGGACAGCGCTCGCTTCAATCAACCGCAAGGGCACCAAAATCCCCCGGCGACGCTGAAAGACGGTACCTTTGCGGCGGATCAAGCCTCGATCGGAGCCTTTAAGGCCACGGCACCTGTGCTGAGCCAGCTGACGGCACAAACCAACTTCACGCCCAGTGCCGAACAGGTTCAGGCAGCGTCCTCGGCGCTGGGGCGTCCGGTTTCGGCGCAAGAGAATGTTCTGTTCGTGGGCCAGAACGCTGCCACGCCGCAGGTCGGTGACATGCGCATCACCTATCACCATCTGCCGCAGAACACAGTCCTGAGCGTCATCGGCGCCCAGACCGGCAATGAGATCACCCCGTTCATCGCCAAGACCGGCAGCCCCATTCTCATGGTCCGCACGGGTACAGCCTCGGCCACCGAGATGTTCCAGGCCGCCAAGGCAGCCAACCAGACGATGAGCTGGCTCCTGCGCGGCGTGGGCTTGGCCGCGATGATCGCCGGCTTTGGCATGCTGCTGGCTCCGCTGGGTGTGCTGGGCGATGTGGTGCCCTTCATCGGCAGCATTGTTCGCATGGGCACCGGCCTGATGGCGGGCGCTGTCGGACTGGCACTCAGCCTTGTCGTGATCGCCCTTGCGTGGCTGGCTTTCCGTCCTGTCGTCGCCATCATTCTGCTGGCGGTCGCGGGGGCTGCAGTGGCGGGCGTGCTGTGGATGCGCAAGCGCAAACCTGTGCCCGCGCCGGCTGTCTAAGCTCCTCCGGCCGACGCGTTTGCACGAAGGGTATCCGTTTTACCGGATACCCTTTTGCCGGTTACCCTTTGAATGTCGGCAGCAGGCCGCATTGCCTTGCATTACCCCGATGTCCTTGCCACTGATAAGGCGTTGATTTCAGGGGAGCGGGATACAATGGCACAGTTGAATGGCGGCGCGTTTGGCCGCCCGGTTTCGGCGTTTGCCGTCGGTATGGCATTGGCTGCGACCGCGCTGTCGAGCCCTGCAGTGGCGGATCAGGTCGCTGCCGTCGCTACCGCCCCGAACGACGCGGGCGCGCGACTGAAGACGCTCTATGAAGCCGACTGGGACTTCAACCAACGCGACAACGGCAGCGAGCCGGACGGCAAAGGCGGCTATAAGCGCGCAACCCGCCTGCCTTCGGTCGACCTGCCCAGCCAGCAGCGCCGCATCGAGCAGGCACAGCGCGTTCTGGCCGAACTGGACACCATCCCCCTGGAGCAGTTGTCGAACGAGGACCGTATCAACGCGGCGGTTCTGCGGACTAATCTGGAACACACACTGATCGACGGTCGCGCGAGTGAATGGGAAATGCCCTTCAACAGCGACAGCAATTTCTGGACCTATCTGGCGCGCGCAGGCGGGCTTCGCACCGTCGAGGACTTTGACCGCCACATTGCCCGCATGCGCGACATCCCGCGCTATTTTGACGAGCACAAGGTCAATATGCGGGCGGGCCTCGCCCGTGGTTTCAGCGTGCCGCGGGTGACCGCTGAGGGACGTGACAGCTCGATCAGCAGCTTCATCACCGATACGGCAGAGGCCAACGCCTTCTTCGATCCGTTCCGCACTATGCCCGCCACCATTCCGGCGGCCGATCAGGAGCGCATCCGCGCCGACGCCCGTGGTGCCATCATCGAGGAAGTCATTCCGGCCTATCGGCAACTTCTGAGCTTCTACAACGACGAATACATTCCCCGCACGCGCACGACCCTTGCGGCTTACGACATGCCGAACGGGCCGGCCTATTACGCAGAGCAAATCCGCAAATACACGACGACGGATCTAACCGCCGACCAGATCCACCAGATCGGCCTGTCCGAAGTGGCCCGCATCACCGCTGAAATGCACGAGGTGATGAAACAGGCGAACTTCAACGGCACCCTGCAGGAGTTCATCACCTTCCTGCGCACCGATCCCCAGTTCGTGGCCAAGACGCCGGATGAACTGCTGATGACCTCGGCATGGGTGGCCAAGCGTGTGGATGCCAAGCTGTCCGAGAATTTCGGCCTTCTGCCGCGCCGTCCCTACACCATCATTCCTGTGCCGGAAGCCTTGGCACCCTTCTATACGGCGGGCCGCGGCGGTCTGGGCTCATGTCAGATGAATACCTACGACCTGCCCAGTCGCCCGCTGTACAACATCCCCGCCCTGACCCTTCACGAATGTGCGCCGGGCCACAGCATGCAGGCTGCATTGTCCGCCGAGCAGCAGGGTATTCCGGCCTTCCGTCGCAGCACCTATTTCTCGGGCTATGGCGAAGGCTGGGGCCTTTATACCGAGTGGCTGGGTGTCGAGATGGGCATCTATCGCACGCCGTACGAGAACTTTGGCCGCCTGTCCTACGAGATGTGGCGCGCGGCGCGTCTGGTGATCGATACGGGCGTCCACGCCAAGGGCTGGACCCGCCAGCAGGCCATCGACTACCTCGCCAGCCATACCGCCCTGTCACAGCATGAAGTGGCGACCGAGGTGGACCGCTACATCTCGTGGCCGGGTCAGGCGCTGGCCTATAAGCTCGGCGAGATCACAATCCGCCGCCTGCGGGCCGAGGCCGAGGCCGCGCTGGGCCAAAAGTTCGACAAGCGCACCTTCCACGACCGCATTCTGGCGATGGGGGCGGTGCCGCTGACCACGCTGGAAGAACAGATGCGGGCCTATATCGCTGAAGAACAGGCCAAATAAGCCAAAGGCCCGATCCGCCGGATCGGGCCTTTTCTTCATCGGGTGCTGACCCGCGCCGTGACCGACAGACCGGGGCGAAGGCGCTGGGCCAGCGGCTGGTCGGGATCAATGCTGATCTTGACCGGCACGCGCTGGGCCACCTTGGTGAAGTTGCCGGTCGCATTGTCGGGACGGATGACCGCAAACTCAGAGCCGGTGGCGGGGGAAATCAGCTCGACATGCCCTTTAAGCGTCGCGCCGCCCAGAGCATCGACCGCCATTTCGACCGGCTGGCCGACGCGGATATCGCGCATCTGGTTTTCCTTGAAATTGGCGACGATCCAGAGACGGTCGGGGACCAGCGCCATCAACTGGCTGCCGGTCTGGACCTGCTGGCCCTGACGCACGGTGATCTCGCCCAGACGCCCTGCGCGGGGGGCGACAATACGGGTGTTGGCCAGATCGATCTCGGCCAGATGCACCTGCGCCAGCGCATTCTCGACAGCGGCTTCCAGCGTGCCACGGCTGACCACGGCAGAGGTCACGCCCGTCTCGGCGATCCCCTCGGCAGCGCGGGCGGCGGCCA
Source organism: Brevundimonas pishanensis (assembly GCF_022750635.1). Lineage (GTDB taxonomy): Bacteria > Pseudomonadota > Alphaproteobacteria > Caulobacterales > Caulobacteraceae > Brevundimonas > Brevundimonas pishanensis. Next base: position 7,845 of record NZ_JAJKBG010000003.1, read on the forward strand.
GTTGCGCCTCGACAGCCTGCAAGGCGGTGCGTGTTACATCGACCTGAGCCTGCGCCACCCATCCACCCTCGAACAGGCGGCGAGCGCGGTCGTGATCGGCGCGAGCCTTGGCGACATTGGCCTGTGCGCTGGCGATGGAGGCGCGGGTCTGGGCGACGCTGCCCTTGGCAGAATCCTGCGACTGGGCCGAGTTGGCCAGTTGCGCCTGTGCGGCATGCAGGTTGGCCTTGGCCTGTTCCAGCTTCTGCACATAGATGCGGTCATCGATGGTCAGCAGCAGGTCGCCTTCCTTTACGGACTGGAAGTCCTGCGCCAGCACCTGAGTGACGGCACCCGAGACCTGAGGCGCGATGGTCGTCACCTGACCACGCACATAGGCATTGTCCGTGTGCTGGACGCTCGTGTTGAACGGCGGCAGGGCCCATGCCTTCATGATCAGCGCAATACCAACTAGCGCCAGCGCGGCCATGACCACGCCGAACAGGATACGTTTGCGCGGCGGCGGGGCCGCAGACGCAGGCGCAGCGGGGGCGGGCGCAGCGGGCGGCGGTGGAGCCGGTTGGGGCGGTGCGGCCGGTGGTGTTTGCGGGGTCTGACCGTTTTCGGGGGGCGTATCAGTCATGGGGGTCTCGGTTTCGCGATCAGGACTTGGCAGGCGGCGCGGGCGGAGCCTTTGGCCGTGTGCGGATGTGGTGGACGGTCGTCCAGACGCAGCCGATGGCGGCGATGACGGCGACCGTGAAGAAGGCGTCGTTGTAGGCGAGGATGCTGGCCTGCTGGTTGATCTGCTGTTGCAGCAGGGCATAGCCTTCGGAGGCGCGGATGGCGGGATCGCCGATCACCTGCCCATAGGCCGCCGATAACTGTTTCAGGCGCAGGTCGATGTTCGGATTGCCGGCGATCATGGCCTCGGCCAGATGCACCTGATGAAAGCGCATCCGCGCCGCCTGCAGCGTCAGCACAAAGGACTGGCCCGCTAGGCCGGCGATATTATTGGCCAGCGCGAACAGCACGATAAAGCTGATCAGATTGTGGGTGCCCTTCTGGAACACCTGCACAATGCCCGAGATCATGGCCGGCCCCAGAAACATGCCGGACGCAAAGGCCAGCAGGGTCTGGCTGAAATAGAGCTGCGCCGGATAGGACTGGGCCGTCAGCCGGGAGTCCATAAACGCGCCCACGGCCATAAGGCCTAGCGACAGGGCGATGGGCTTGTTCAGCTTGGCAGGGTTGATGGTCAGGGCGCTGAACACCACGCCTGCTGCGGTCGCAGCCAGAATGACAACGAACAACTGGTGCATCGAATCCAGCCCGATGCCCAGTTGCTGCATGGCACCGGTAATGCCGGCCGACTGCTCGGCCATAACGATGCGAACCAGAAGCACCGACAGGAACAGCCGGATCAGCGCCCCGCCACTGAGGAAGTGCAGATTAATCAGCGGACGGGCGCGATTGTATTCGATGGTCAGGGCCGCGGCCAAAAGTACAATCGAGCCGATCAGCGCCCAGCCCACCCACGCCGTATCGAACCACCAGACACTGCGCCCGATGGCCAGAACCGCGCACAACAGCGCAATCCCCGGCGCGAACAGCGCAAAGGTCAGGAAGTCCAGCTTCTCATAGACCTTGAGCCGCTCGGACGGGGGAGTGCGCAGCGAAAACACGGCCACCAGCGACAGGATAGCCAGCCCCAGCTCCATGGTGTGGAAGCCGTGCCATTCGGAAATATCCAGCAGGCGCGAGGTAAAGACACGCGTGAACGGGATACCCAGACTGGTCAGGCCCATGCCCAGAACCAGCCCCTTCAGGCGGTGCTTTTGCGGGAAAGCCTGCACCAGATAAAGGATTCCCAGCGACGACATGGCCGCCGACACCATGCCCGCCACGCCGCGCAGGATCAGCGTGGTCTGGTAATCGGCATAGAAGAGGTTGATCGCGCTGATGGCGACAAAGGCGATCAGGAAGATTTCCGCGAACAGCCGCAAGCCATACTGCATGCGGAACTTCACCAGCAGCAGGTTCATACAGGCGTTGGTCATCACAAACGCGACCGGCAGCCATGAGGCTTCCATCAGCGAGACGCCGAGACCACCAGCCAGCAGCTGGGTGTTGGCCATGACCATGGCCGAGCCGAGGCTGCCGGTGACCGCCACCAGCACCCCGACCACCAGATAGGCGATGCGATAGGGCAGGGTGTGATCGGGCGTCGCCGGCGAGCCGGGCATGACCGGACGCTCGTGCTCTTTCAGCGTCTTGAGGTACTCGTGCCAGGGCAGGTCCCAGGTGTGGCGGCTCATGGTCGCGGCCTCACTGCATCGAACGTCAACTGGCGCGCGCGGTCCGCCAGAAGGTTTCTCTCCTCCGGCGTTGCATTGTGAAGGCCCGCCACCAGCATGGACAACAGGATGCGAACGTCCGTTGCTGTCAGGTCGTTCCGTACAGTGCCTGCCGACTGCGAGCAGTGCAGCGGCAGCGTGGCGGCCCGCACCATAGCGGCCCTGAGCGGTGCGAGCAGTTCCGGCGAGGGCGCGGCCCTCACCACATCACCCAACGCCGAGTTGCGGATCAAAAGGGCCTGAAGCTGGGTCAGGAAATCGAAAAAGGCATCGGGTCCAGAACAATCCGCAAAGGTATCGACCAACTGTTCGATCTCGTCGATCAGAACCGCCAAAGCGATTTCAGTGCGGCCGGGAAAGTTCCGGTAAAGGGTGGCGCGTCCCACGCCGGCACGGATGGCAATGCGGTCCAGCGGCGCATCGATGCCTTCATCTCTGAAGACCTCGCGTGCGGCGACCAGCAGCTGTGCGCGGCGATTTGCGGCATCTTGACGCAGGGGGCGTTCCATGGCGCTTAAGTGGACACGCGTGTCCACTTAGTCAAGGCGCGACGTTTTTGCCCTGTGCAAATCCTGCCAGCCAGATGGCCCCCCAGCCTGCGGCCAACAAACAAAGGATAATCGCCTGCGGGGCAATCTCGACAAGACTGGCCCCCATGGCGTTCATGCGCACAAAGCCTTGGACCGCCGCTGTCGATGGGAAGAGATAGGCCAGTGCCACGAGCAGCTTGGGCATCATGAAGTGCGGCCACGCCGCCCCCCCAAGGAAGAAGAGCAGCGCCGAACTTCCGACCCAAACCTGCACCACACGCTCGCGGCGGTTGAACAAGGTGCCGAAGCACAGGCCGATAGCCGAACTGGCCGCGGCAAACACAGGTGACAGGGCAATCACGCCCCACAGGTCACCCGCGCGGGGATAGTCCTGTATCCAGAACACGAAGCCGAAATAGAACAGGCTGCTGAGCGTGCCGATGGTAATCAGCGCCAGCCACAGCCCCAGCCGCCCCCCAAAGCCAAGAGGCGGTGCCAGCGTTTCGCGGCGCAAAGCCGCGATCACGCCCGCGCCCATCAACAAGGTCTGTTGCAGGATGACCATGACCACGGCGGGCACGGCATAGTCGCCATAGCCTTGCGTCAGGTTGAACAGGGATTCCTGCCGGATGGACGGTGCCAGCTCGGCGACGCGGGCCAGCTCGGGCGTGCCTTCCAGCTGGCTCTCCAGCGTCGCGGCGGCAGCCGCGGCTGCGGCCTTGCCGACCGAGGCCACGCGCACCAGATAGCCGCCGTTCAGCCACACCGCGATGCCGTCCGGCACGCCCTGAACCACACTGCGTCCCAGATGGTCGGGCAGGATGACAACGCCATCGACCACGCCGTCCTTCATCAGCCGCTCGGCCTCCAGCGATGATCCGGTGACGGTGGCGACATCCGCCCCTTCGCTGGCGCGCAGGTGGCTGACCAGATTGCGTACAAGGCGCGAGTCCGAGGTGCTGACAATGGCGACGGGCAGGCCCTTGGCCACCTGTCCCGAATAGGCGGCCGGATAGTAGAAGGCGTACAGCACCACCGCCAGCAGCAGCAGGCTGCTGACAGGGCGGGCCTTGGGCAGGTTGGCAAAGGTGGCAGCAAAGGCACCCCATACCGATTGGCGCGGCAGGGGAAAGCCCACGGCATGGGGCTGTGCGGGGCGGCGCGAGCGAAACTTCATAGCGGCCCAAGCGCCGATCAGCGCTAGTAAGGCAATCCCCCACAACAGACCCAGATCGGGCAGGGCGGACTGTGCGGGCGAACCCGTCACCCATTGTCCCGTCTGAAGGCGCACGTAATGGGTAAAGGGCAGGATCTGGCTCCAGACCTGCGCGAACTTCGGGCCGTGATCCAGTGGCAGGGTGGCGTTGGAAAAGGCAATCGCCGCGCCCGAATAGACCGCCGTGACCGACAGTGACAGATCAAGGTCGGCCAGCGCCGCGACCAACACAGCCGACAGTGCCACTGTCACCGCAACCATCCCTGCCAAACCTAGCACCAGCACCGGCATCGATCCGGCGACCTCCCAGCCGCGATAGCCCGCCAGCCAGACAATCCACGCCAGTCCCCACAGCGTAAAGATCACCCAGTGCGGCAACAGTCGCGCCATAAGCGCTGCCGACAACTGCCCGCCACTGCTGCGGCCCGTCAGATAGAAACTGCGACGGAACAACAGCCGCCCGACCGCCATCAGCGACGAACAGGCCGCCAGAAGATGCAGCATCCCCATGCCCAGAAGCGCCCCGAGGAACAGCTCGAAACTGAGTTGCGGATTGCCGATGATAGACACCTGCACGGCGGGCGGCGATAGCTGGGTCGCGGGCAGGCCCATCTGCCGTGCGCGTTCTTCCACCAAGGGTGCCGCTGCCATGCCGACCGCCGCGGACTGCTGCATCGCGCCCATCGATCCGATGGTTTGGAAGGCCCCGTTGAAATAGACGGTGACGGTGCGCGGATCGTGCAGCAGTCCGCGCGTCAGGCCGGGTGGAAAATGGGTGACGGCATAGATTTTTCCTTGCCGCATCAATCCCATGGTCTCGTCCAGCGTGGCGGGCTGATAGGCCAGATCGAGCGCGGGGCTGGCGACCATTTCGCGCACGGCGGCGCGGCTAAAAGTCGACTGATCCTGATCGACCACGGCCACGGGGATATCTCTCGCCACCCCGGGTCCCAGCATGGCGGCCAGCGCCACCAGAACAATCAGCGGCAGGGCAAAGGCGACCGCCGCATCCCATCGGCGGGTCAGCAGGCGGCGCACCTCGGCCCGCAGGTGGGTGCCGAAAACCTGCGCCCAGCCTGCCCGACGCGGCGTCACCGCGCCGACCAGTTGAACAGGACGCTCATCCCCGGACGCAGTCGCTCGATGGGGCGTGCGGGCTTGGCCTTCACCTCGAAGCTGCGCACGTCATAACCGCGCGACTGACGGGTCGAACGGGCCGTGGCATAGGCCCCCTGCGGGCTGATGGCCGTGACGTTGAAGGCCACGTTTTCCATACCCAGCGCCGGAATATCGCCGTGGATGATCGAGCCGATCTTCAGGTCGGAATACTGGTCCTCACGCACCGTCAATGTGACCCACGGATTGGCCGTGTCGACGATGGTGAAGACCGGAACACCCGTCAGCACCAATTCGCCGACATTGGCGAACCGCTCGGCGATCTCACCTGCATGCGGGGCGACCAGTCGCGTTTCCGCCTGAAGGCTCTCAGTTTCGGCAATGGCGGCCTGCGCGCCCGCCACCTGAGCATCGGCGACGGCCTTTTCCTGCGGACGAGTTCCGGCGCGGGCCTTCAGATATTGCTGACGCGAGGCCTCGGCGTGAGCTGCAGTGGCGCGGCGGGCGGCGACCGCCTCGTCGCGGCGCTGGGCGCTGATGACGCCCTCGGCATAGAGGTTCTCGGCACGGCGGGCGGTCTGGTCGGCCAGTTGTGCGGCGGATACCGCAGCCTGCCAGATGGAATAGACGGTGTTGACGTCCTCGCCGCGTGCGCCCTCGACGCTGAGCGACTGGATAGCCTCGGCCGATTTCAGCAGGGCTCTCGCCTGCATGTCTTTGGCCTCGACCTCGGGGCTGGACATAACAGCCAGCTCGGTTCCGGCGCTGACCTGCTGGCCTTCTTCGGCGAGGAACTGCTCGACGCGGCTCGGCACCTTGGTGGAGACGACAAAGGTCTCGGCCTCGACCATGCCCTGTATCTGCACCGGCGCGGGCTTGGCCGCGAGGAACAGGCCGACGATGATGAAGCCCACGACGAGCAGAGCCAAAAGCGCAATCAGCAGCGCCTTGACCGGCGGTTTCTTCTTCGGACGCGCCTTGGGGGCCGGAGCAGTTTCGGGCGGCATGATCTCGGTCATTGAGCGTCGATCCGGTCAGGGCGTTGGAGATAGTCGGCAAAGGTGCCGGTCTGGCCGCTGGTCGCCAGCAGGGCCGCCAGACTGAGCTGGTATTCATAGGCGGTCAGCGCGCGCTGAAGCTGGGCGGTCGCCAGCATATTGCGGGCATCGATGACCATGGCGGCGGTGGTCTCGCCCTCACGGAAGCCGATTTCCTGAACCCGAAGGTTCTCGGTCGCGGCGCGCAGGCTGGAGTCCATCGACAGGAACTGGCGGCGGGCCAGTTCGGTTTGGTTATAGGCGCGGGTGACCAGAAGGCGGCTGTCTTCGCGGGCCTGACGCTCGATCACGGCCGCGGCGGAGGCTTGTGCGCGGGCGGCCCCGACCATTTCGCGCCGGTTGATCGACGACAACAGGGTGTAGCGCATGCCGATGCCAAAGGCCCAATCCGGCTCGGTCGCCAGCGCGTCGTCGGGGTTCATATTGTAGGTGCCAAAGGCATAGACCTTGGGCTTGAACTGCGAGGCGGCCAGATCGGCACCCGCCTCGGCCAGATTACGGCCTGCGCTGGCTTGCGCGATGCGGGCGTTGGAGGCGCGCGCCGGATCGGTGAACAGATGAAGCCCGCCCACGCTCTCGCGGTTGACGAACAGGGGCGTGGCCGGATCGACCCTGCCGCTGGCCTCCATCAACCGGTCGAGGGCAGCGATGGCGTTTTGGTATTCCACCTCGGCGCGGTTGACCTGACGCTGCGCCGTGTCGCGGGCGACCTCGACCTGAAGCACTTGCGCGCGGGCCAGCACACCTTCGCGCTCCATGCGCTGTGCGTTCTCAAGATGGAGGTTGAAGCCGTCGCGCGTCTCGATGGCGACCTCCAGCGCCTCCGCAGCCAGCACCTGTCCGAAATAGACACGCACCAGATTGACGCTTTCCAGCTCCGCCGCCTCGGTACGGCGCGCCTCGGCCAGATCGAGATTGGCCGCTGCCGCGCGTTGCAGGGCAGGGACCGCTCCGCCCGTATAGATGGGCTGGATCGCCGTTACCGTGGGGCGGAACGACGTCTCGTCCAGTTGCAGGCGAATGTCCTGCGGCAGGGCGGTGAAGATTTCCGGCAGGACCTGTTGCAGCCTCTGCTCAATCAGACCGGCCAGATCCGGCGCGACCCCGATGGTGTCCACCAGTCCGGGGATGGCTGCGCCCAGATCCTGTTGTGCGCGGTCCAGACCATCGGCCAGCGGGATATCGAATGTCTTGCGATAGCGGATCAGCATGGCATCCAGCGACACGGTCGGGCGCATCAGGCCGTTGGCGACATTGGCATGCGCCTGCGCCGCCTGCTGGTTGTGGTCGGCGGCGCGGGACAGGTTCGACGTCTCGCGCAGTCGCGCCTCGGCCTGTTCGAACGTCAGGGCGCGGGCGGTGGAGGCCTTCGGCGTTACGCTCTCGATGGTTTGCGCCATAGCAACGGGCGCTGTCAGCACCGTTGCTGCCAGCAAGCCCGCACCAAAAGCCTTTAGTCGTCCAGCCATCGCCTGTCCCCGCTTACTGCCCGGATCAACGACCTTCAGGCTATCAACGTTGCATATAGTAATGTCAATAAGGGCGACTAGGCCGAGCGCCGGATCGGGCGGCTGCGGTCGGGAGACAGACGGTGATACGGCACCCGCACGACCCGCTCGCCGGTAAGGTAGGCAGTCGGTGCCTGTTGGAACAAGCCCCCATAGGCCCGGTCATGCACATTCAGCCCGCCCGTATAGGCTCCGAACGATGGCATGATCAGACGCGAGCCGTCACCGATAAAACAGCGCCGCCGCACCGATCCCGCAGGGCCGCGCACGACGGCGCAGGGGTGAAGGTGGCCGCAAACTTCGCCTATAGCCTCGCCAGTCAGCGGTTCGTGTCGCAGGACAAGTTGACCCAACCGCACCTCGTCGGCGCTGCGCCCGCCGAAGGCCGCGCCGCCGTCGGGGTCGTGGTTGCCACTGATCCACACCAGATCGAAATCGCGGGCCAGACCCATGATCGTCTCACGCTCGGCCACAGGAATACGGCTGATCGCGCCCATGTCGTGCAGGCTGTCACCCAGAAAGACGAGGCATCGCGGCTGGACCGCAACCAGTTCGGCCATCAGCCGGTTCAGCGTTTCGCGCGTGTCATAAGGCGGAAGAAGCTGACCCCTGGCCGCATAGGCCGAGCCCTTTTCAAAGTGCAGGTCCGACACCACCAGCGTTTGGTGCTGCGGCAGCCACAGCGTCCCCGCCGCACGCAGCACGCACGGTTCACCGGCCACGCTAATCTGCATCAGCTCATGGCCTCATCAATCAGGGCGGCGTCTTCCAGCATCATATCGGCAGCAGAGGTTCCGGGGGCGCGCTCCTTGCCGATCTCCATCAGCATGGGAACGGCAAAGGGCGAGACTTTCGGCAGATTATAGACCCTGATCCGGCCTTGAATACGCGACAATAGTTCACCCAGACGCGCCACATCCAACAGACCCCGCGCCGCATCCTCGCGCGCACAGCGCAGCAGCAGATGGTCGGGATCATGACGACGAAGCGTGTCGTAAATCAGGTCCGCCGAGAAGGTGACCTGACGCCCCGTCTTCTCATGGCCGGGCATGCGGCGCTCGATCAGGCCTGCAATCTGGGCGCATTCCTTGAACGACTTCTTCATCATGAAGCTTTCGTCCAGCCAGCTTTCCAGATCGTCGCCCAGCATGTCCTGCTCGAACAGGGCGTCGAAATCGAGGTCCGCCATAGACCGCATCGACCAGATACACAGCGAAAAGTCGTTGGCCACAAAGCCAATCGGCCCCACGCCCGCGCGGTCCAGTCGGCGTGTCAGCAGCATGGCCAGCGTCGTGTGAGCCAGTACGCCCTCGAACGGATAGACGATCATGAAATGCCGTTTGCCGCGCTGGAAGGTCTCGATCAGCAGGTCATCCATCTGCGGAATACCGGAATGCTCGTCCTGAGCGTTCAACCATTCCTGCACATCGACCGGAAGGCGTCGCCACGTATCGCGGTCAGCCATCAGGCGGCGCACGCGGTGAGCTAGGTGCGACGAGATCGGAATGCGCGACCCGCCCCAACTGGGCACCATCGGATCATCGTCGCTGGTGGGCGAGACGATGGCGTTGTTGCCCTCGACCCCTTCGAACCGCCAGACCTCGCCGGCAAAGACAAAGCTGTCGCCAATGGTCATTTGCTCGAAGAGCGTCTCTTCGGCCTCGCCAACCTTTCGGCCCGTACCGCGGCGGCCCTTCATGCGCACGGTCAGCGTTTGAGCCGCGACAATCGCCCCGACATTCATGCGATGGCGGGCGATGATCTCTTTCGTCCGCGCCTTCCACAAGCCGTCGCGCCCACGCACGATGCGGCGGTATTTGTCATAGGATTTCAGCGCATAGCCGCCGGTCGAGACGAAATCGACGACCTGCTCCCAGTCCTCCCACGTCAGGTCGCGGTAGGGGGCGGCGGTTCGCACCTCGTCGTAAAGTTCTTCCAGATCGAACGGCTCGGAACAGGCCACGCCCATGACGTGCTGGGCCAGCACATCCTTGGCCCCGTTGCGGATCGGCTCGCCGTCGTGGGCGGCCTCCATCACAGCTTCCACAGCGGCCTGACATTCCAGCATCTCGAAGCGGCTGGCGGGGACCAGCACCGCGCGCGACGGCTCGTCCAGACGGTGGTTCGCCCGCCCGATCCGCTGCACCAGACGCGATGATCCCTTGGGTGCGGCCAATTGGATCACCAGATCGACGCTTCCCCAGTCGATGCCCAGATCCAGCGTCGAGGTACAGACCACGGCCTTCAAACGCCCTTGCGTCATCATCGCCTCGACCTTGCGGCGTTGCTCGGCAGACAGGCTGCCGTGGTGCAGGGCAATTGGGAGATTGTCGTCGTTCAGCCGCCACAGCTCCTGAAACGCATATTCCGCCTGCCAGCGCGTATTGACGAACACCAGCGCGGTCTGGGCGGTTTTGATGGTGTCATAGACCTCCTGCATGGCGTGTTGAGCCGTATGACCCGCCCACGGCACGCGGTTTTCGCTGAGCAGCACATCCAGTTCCGGCGGTGCGCCCGACTGGCCGAAAACAATGTCGTCGCCCTTGTCTGACAACCAGCCCCTAATGGCAGCCGGATCATTCACCGTCGCCGAAAGGCCGACACTGCGCATCTTCGGCGCAAAGGCCCGCAACCGCGCCAGCCCCAGCGACAACAGGTCCCCGCGCTTTGACCCGTGGATGGCGTGGATCTCGTCGATCACCACACAGCGCAGGTCCTTGAAGTATTCCCGCGACCCCTCCCACGCGCAGAACAGGGCCAACTGCTCGGGCGTGGTCAAAAGGATGTCGGGCGGAGCCAGCCTTTGCCGCGCGCGCTTGGCCTGATTGGTGTCGCCCGTGCGGCTCTCGATGGTGATATTCAGCCCCATCTCGCGCACCGGCGTCAGCAGGTTACGCTCCACATCCACCGCCAGCGCCTTCAGCGGCGAGATATAAAGGGTGTGCACCGACGTCAGATCACCGGCCACTTTGCGCCGCTGCGACAGCTCGATCAGGCTGGGCAAGAACCCCGCCAGCGTTTTGCCCCCACCCGTCGGTGCCACCAGCAAGGCATCCTCACCCGCCAACCCCTTTTCCACCATGGCGGTTTGGTGCGGACGCACAGACCAGCCCCGACGGGCGAACCAGTCGGAGAAAGGGCCGGGCAGTACTATTTCAGATAACTGAGACACGATGCTAATTGACAGGGCGTGAGGGTTTGTATGCACTCATGTATAACGCAGGCTAGGACCAAACGTCGCTTCCAATGACGCCTCAGTCTTTGGCATGGGGTTTTTGAGGTTATACGGGCGAGAACTAGGTTGAGGGCATTAAAGATAGCAATGGCATTCATGGCTGTAGTGGCCATAATTGCGATGTTTGTTACTGGTGATCATGTAGTTGTAATTAACGGCACTATTGTCCCCGTTGGTTGGCTTGTTTCTTTTGTATCCATGTTTCTGGTTTTTGTTTTAGACTTGGCTCGAATCTCATTGGGTCGTCGTTCTGAAAGAGATTGATAGTGTTAACTCGGCTGTTAGCCAGTTAGCGGCTACCCCTCGCTGGTGGCCAACATCCCCTCCAGCACCCCCAATTCATCGGCTTCCCCCGCAGGCTTGTCCCACCGTATGCGGTTGATCCTCGGGAAGCGCATGGCGATGCCGGACTTGTGACGCGTTGACCGCTGCAGACCTTCAAACGCCACCTCGACGACCAAGCCGAAGTCGCGCGTGGCCTTGACCGCACGGACGGGGCCGAAGCGGTCGGTGGTGTTGTCGCGCACGAACTTGTCGAGCTGTTTCAGCTCCTCGTCGGTGAAGCCGAAATAGGCCTTGCCGACCGGGGTGAGGGCGTAGTCGCCCGCCTCGTCCTTGGTCCAGACGCCAAAGGTGAAGTCGGAGTAGAAGCTGGAGCGTTTGCCGTGCCCGCGCTGGGCGTACATCAGGACGGCATCGACCAGCATGGGATCGCGTTTCCACTTGAACCACGGCCCCTTGGGTCGCCCCGCCTCATAGACGCTGTCGCGGCGTTTCAGCATGAAGCCCTCGGCCAGCCGCGCATCGCCCTCGGGCGGATTGGCGCGAAGCTCGGCAAGCTGATCCCAGCTTTCGATATCGACCAGAGGCGAGATGTCGATGCGCGGTGAGGCGATGGCGGCGATGAAGGCTTCCAGCCGTTCGCGTCGCTCGGAAAAGTGCAGGGCGCGGGTGTCTTCATCCCCGTCGGCCAGCAGGTCATAGGCCCGGATACCTGCCGGATAGGCCGCCATGCGTTTGGCATCGACGCTCTTACGGTTCAGCCTCAGCTGCAGGTCCGAGAAACTGCCCATCACGCGATCGCGGATGACGATCAATTCGCCGTCCAGAACACCTTCGAAATCCATCGCCTCGATCACATCGGGAAAGGCGTGGCCGATATCCTCGCCCGTGCGGGAATAGAGGCGCTTGATGCCGCCCTCGCTCACCGCCTGAACGCGGATGCCGTCCCATTTCCATTCGGCCACGAAGTCGGCGGGGTTCAGGCGCGGCATCTCCGTCGCCTCGTCGATCGGATGGGCCAGCATGACGGGGCGGAACCGGCCATGTGCCTCGACTTGCGGCCGCTCCCCCTTGCCGTCCAGCCATGCCAGAAGATCGAGATAGGGCGGCTCCTGTCCGTGCCAGACCTCTTGAATCTCGGCCACGTCCACGCCGCCGTAATCCGCAGCCGCCTGCCACGCCAACCGCGCCGATACGCCAACGCGCAAACTGCCCGTCACCAGTTTCAGCAGCGCCCAGCGCCCCTCAGAGTCCAGCGCATCCAGCCAGTTTTCGAGCAAGCCCGGCACCTCACCGCGCTTGGCGGTATTCAGGGCCTCGATCACCTCGGAGACTTCCGGCTCGCGGTTGGCACCATGCCGCGTGGGCCAGATCAGCGCCACCGTCTCGGCAAGGTCACCGACGTAGTCATAGGACAGACGGAACAGCTCCGCATCGACTCGCTCCTCCACCACCTTGCGGATGGTGTTGGACTTGGCCTCCTTGAACGAAAGGCCGCCCGTCAGCGCCGCCAGTGCCCAGCCGCGATCAGGGTCCGGCACCGCCCGCAGATGGTCCGCGATCAGCCGCAGCTTGGCATTCCTCGACGCCGTCAGTGAGAGCCTATCCAGCAGTTCGGCAAAGGCCCTCATGCGGTGGCCTCTTCTACTGGCTCGTCGTCCTCGTCCTCATAGCCGACGAGGTGCAGCGCCCGCGCCGTCATGCCGTTGATCTCGGCCCACCGCGACAGGGCATCGTCGCGCCCGTGGGTAATCCAGACCTCAGTGGGGGAAAGCTCGGTCAGGGTGTCGGTCAGCTCGTCCCAATCGGCGTGGTCCGACAGGATGATGGGCAACTCCACACCCCTCTGCCGCGCCCGCGCCCGCACGCTCATCCAGCCACTGGCAAAGGCCGCGACCGGATCGGGAAAACGACGGCTCCAGCGGTCGGCGATGGCGGACGGCGGGGCGATGATGATCTTTCCGGCGAAGTCGGCCTTAACCCCCGCCACCGTCTTCCACGGGCCGAGATCGACGCCGAAACTCTCGTAAAGGCGGTTCAGCTTTTCCAGTGCGCCGTGGACGTAGATCGTCTCGTCATAGCCCGCCTCGCGCAGCAGCTTCATCACCCGCTGCGCCTTGCCCAGAGCATAGGCTCCGACCAGATGCGCCCGCTCGGGAAACTGCTGGAGCGAGTGCAGCAGCTTGCCGATCTCGTGGCAGTCGGGCGGATGCCGGAAGACGGGCAGGCCAAAGGTCGCTTCTGTGATGAACACATCGCTCGGGACTGGCTCAAAGCCCGCACAGGTCGGGTCGCGGCGGCGCTTGTAATCGCCCGAGGCGGTTATGGTGATGCCGCCGTGCCGGATGGCCGCCTGCGCCGATCCCAGAACATGGCCCGCCGGATGCAGCGATACCTCGACCCCGTCCACGCTCACCCGCTCGCCATACTCAAGGCTCTGGGTCGATCCGGCAAAGTCCGCGCCATAGCGCACTGCCATGATCGCCAGCGTCTCGGGGGTAGCCAGAACATGGCCGTGGCCCCATCGCGCATGGTCGGCATGACCGTGGGTGATGACGGCGCGGTCCACTGGACGCGGCGGATCGATAAAGAACTGCCCTTCGGGGCACCACAGCCCCTGCGGTGTGGGATGCAGCACAGCGGCGAACCGTTTGGCGTCAGGGCTGATCGAGGTCATGCAAAGCCTAACGCCGCGCTTGCCCGCGCGGTTGCCGAAACGAAAAAGGGCGGCCCCGTGAGAGAGCCGCCCTTGATTGTCAGCACCCTATAAGGATGCCGCGCGGTACCGTGTGGCAATGATCGACCCACCACACATCGGTTGCACCGATGCTGTGGTGCAGGACCTGCCAGCGGCCATTCACCTTGCGATAAATGGCCTCGGTGTGCAGGCCATCGAACGGCCAGTCCGGCTCCTCGCGGTACAGAGGGGTGTTTGCAGGGTTGATCCTGCGACCCCCCGGCCACTGAGGCTCGACCTCGGCAAAGGCCCATTGCCCGTTGGAGCGCAGGGTCTTGACCACAAACTCCGCCCGACCGCCCAGTTCGCCCTCCACCTGCCCGCGCAAGGCGTCCATCAGCGCGGTCCGCTCGGGCGAGCCCGAGGGCGGAGTATAGATGCCGTCTTGACCCTCAGACTTGACGGGGGTGGCTGCCATGTCGACCGATGCCGAAGCCGTGGCGGAAACGGCTTCGGGCGAGGGGGATTGACCGGTGTCGATGGCAGCCTCGACCGAAAGGGCGCTAGGCCCCGCCGGTGCGTCCTGCGACGGGCGCGTCCGATCACAGGCCGACAGCGCCAGCACGCAACCCACAATCACAACGCGCCGCATCATCTTAGCCCGCCGCCTGTTCGGCTGCGTAGTGCTTGGCCAGTTGGATGCACTGACCGACGCCCTCGATCTCTTCCGCCGTCGGTTGGCTGTTGGCGTTGAACTTGGGACCGGCGTCCATGATAGCGCGGGCCTGATCGATCCTCAGCGTGTTCAGCGGCTCTGACGTCAACAGCTTGGTGCGGCTGAAATCTTCCACGCTGGCCAGTTCGGCCGCCATTTCAGGGCTCCAGATTTTCGGCCAGGCCTTGGCGGTGCGCAGCGGCTCGACGCAGCTAAGACGCGCCTGACCCAGTTCCATGGGCGAGAGTGCGGCGATGAAAGCGGCCCCATCCGGCGACAGTTGGAAGTCCCCTGCTTCCGCAGCCGCAGACGTAGCCGCGGGGGCTTCGGCGGTAGCTACCGGTGCATCGGTCTCGGTCGTAGCCCGAGCCGGAGCCTCTTCGGCCTTGGAACAGGCGCAGGCGAGCAGCGCCGCGCTCAGGATGGCGAAGGTGCGGGCGGTCTTCATGCCTGTTTGCCCTTGGTCGGGGCTTCGGCGGTAACCAGCGCCAGGCACTCGCGGGTCTGTTCGACGTATTCCGGCGGGGTCAGTTCACCGCTGCTCGGCAGCGGCAGGCCCGAATGCTGGGCGGTGTTGATGGTGCTCGAGTCCGCGCCGGTTTCACGGGCGTCACGGATCAGGGTGAAGAAGTCGAGCTTGGGCGCATCCTTGACCTTGGCGGTCAGTTCCGCATCGAACGCGGCGTCATGCGCGCGCTTGGCGGTGCTGATGGCCTGATCGCATTTCAGCAAACGCAGCGCATAGTCTTGCGGCGACAGCGAAGCCTTGATGCGTTCGGCGACCTGCGCAGGAGTTTCTTCTGCCGGTTGCGCCGGTGCTGCGGCACCGGTTTCGGCGGAGTTGCAGGCGGCCAGAGAAACGGCGGCGGCGATGGCCAAAAGGCCCGTTTTGAGTTGCATGGGGTCAGCCCTCCCAAAATGACAAAAGAGCCGAGCGCGGCCCGTCGTCATCCTCGGATAATCAACGCCCCGAGCCTAGCGCCATAGATATGGGGGAGGCGGCTACAGCAGGCGCTTGCCTGCATCCGGCGACAAGCGGAAGAACACCGGAAGGCACAGGGCCGCCCCTACCGCGAGGGCAAAATAGCCCGACAGACCCACACAGGCTTCGGGCGCGCCGGCGACGGTCGTAACCGCCATGGCCCCGGCAGCCAGAGCGACGCCCAGCGCATGGGAAAGCTGTTGGGCGATGCTGCTCAACACGCTGGCCGATCCGGCGGACTGCGGGGGCAGATCGGCATAGCAGAGCGTGCCAAAGGTAGTGATCTGGAGCGAGCGCACGAAGCTGCCTGCGACCAGCACGGCAGCAATCAATGCCAAAGGCCACCGCCAGTCGGCAAAGGCAGGTACAACGAACAGCACCACCGAAGCCGCGCCCGCCCATAGCAGCGTGCCGCGATAACCGCCTCTGGAAATCAGGCGCGCGGTAAAGGGCTTCACCAGCAGGGCTCCGGCCCCTGATGCGGTAATCAGAAGGCCCGCCTGCCACGCGCCCAGTTCCAGTCCCGACTGGAAATGATAGGCCAGCACAAAGGGGGTTCCGCCCACCAGCAGACGGAACAGCATGCCGCCGCTGAAACAGCGACGGAAGGTAGGGTCTTTGAGGACGCGGAAGTCGATAAGCGGCCTTGGCGAACCCAGATTCTTGCGCACAAAGCCGATGCCCAGGCCAATCGCGGCGAGGATAAATAGTACCGGTACCAGTAGTGGCGGGCCGTCATCGCGCAATGTCCCAAGACCTGCGACCGCACAAGCCATGGCCAGCACACCCATAATCATGGCGACCCAGTCCAACCGGCCACAGTCCTCGCGGCGCGCATCGGGCGCGATAACGGCAACAATGCCCAGACTGGCGATGGCAAAGGGCACGCCGACGAGGAAGATCATGCGCCAGCCGTCATAGGCCGCCAGCAAACCGCCCACTGCCGGTCCAAGTGTCTGGCCTGCCATAGCGGGAGCCGTCAGGGCGGTGATAATCCCCAGCAGAGCTTGCGGCGGTGCCGTTCGTACAGCCAGCATCCGCGCCACCGGCATCAAGGTGGCCGCTGCCGCCCCCTGCAAAAACCGCGAGACCGTCAGCCAGATCAGATCGGGTGCCATGGCACTGGCGAGCCCCGCCAGAACGAACACTCCGATAGCGATCAGTAGCACTTTACGAGCACCGAACCGGTCGGCAGCCCAGCCAATGACCGGCAGGCTAGCCCCGCAGCCGATGAAATAGGCCGCAAGCAGGATGTGGGGAGCCAGTTCCGGTGCCTGAAACGTCTCGGCAATGCGTGGCAGGGCCGGAACGATTGCGGTCGAATCCAGCCCTTGCATGAACAGGGCACCGCCAAGGGCGAACTGAAGCCGTCGCTGCTGGGGAGAGACCAAAGGGGTTGCCGGATCACCGCGAAAAACAGATACAAGCTGTAAGTCGGTTCGATGGGCGCTGTCGTCGTTGCCGGAAATCTATCTGACAGGCGATAGCTTACGTAAGCTGCACTTGTCGGGCATTCGCGTCCTACGCGACCAGTATCCTAGCGTGTTGCACAGTATCAATCTCGACCCGCTCGGCGTGTCTGCGTGGCAGATTGCCGACACTCGGACGAGCGAAACGAGGAGTAGCGGGATTGGCACCGCGACTATCCATGGCGACGATCGACGGGGTTCCTGTCACGGATACGGCTGCCCCCGGCACATCGGGACTGCTCCTGAAACGCAGACTGCGGCGCAAGCCTGCGTTGCTGGCTCCGGGTGCCTTTGACGCGCTTTCGGCATTGATGATCGAGCAGGCCGGTTTCGAGGCCATGTTCATTTCCGGCAGCGGTATCAGCTATACGCAGCTTGCCCGCCCCGACATCGGCCTGATCTCGCTGGACCAGTTGTGCCAGGTCACGCGCCGCGTTCGCGACCGACTGGAAACGCCGCTGATCGTG
Source organism: Brevundimonas pishanensis (assembly GCF_022750635.1). Classification (GTDB taxonomy): domain Bacteria; phylum Pseudomonadota; class Alphaproteobacteria; order Caulobacterales; family Caulobacteraceae; genus Brevundimonas; species Brevundimonas pishanensis. The sequence continues at coordinate 25,436 of NZ_JAJKBG010000003.1, forward strand.
GATGCCGACAACGGTTTCGGCGACGCCATCAATGTCGAACACACCGTGCGCGCCTTGGAAAGGGCAGGGGCCTCGGCGGTGCTGATCGACGATCAGGCGTTTCCCAAACGCGCAGGGGCGCTGACGGGTAAGACCTTTGTCACGCCAGCCACCATGGCCGAAAAAGTCCGCGCTGCCGTCAACGCACGACGCGAGGCCAATACTTTGGTGATCGCGCGAACCGACGCCCTTCCGCACGAAGGGATCGAAGCTTCTCTGGCGCGTGCGCATCTGTATGTCGAGGCCGGTGCCGACGCCCTGTTTATCGACCAGCCGCAATCGCTTGAGGACTATCAACGGATTGCCGCCGAGTTTCCCGACACACCTCTGGTCGCCAATATGATCGAGGGGGGATCGTCTCCGGCCCTGAGTGCCAGCGAACTGACGGAACTGGGGTTTGGTCTGGTGATCGCCTCGGGATCATTGGTGCGCGGGTTTGCGGCCATGGCCGAGCGGTTGCTGGCCGTGCTGAAGCGTGATGGCTCGACGGCGGCACTGTCGGACCAGTTGCTGACCTTCGGTGCGCTGAACGAGCGGCTGGGGCTGTCGCAGATTGCCGATCAGGGGCGACGGTTCGATCCGGCGTTCCGGTTGGAGACGCTGATGAGCACTCACGACGACAAGGAGGGCGGCCAATGATCGCGCCCGCCCATATCCAGAGCTTGGAGACTCGGCTCCAGTCCAGAGTGTCCGCGCCTAACACCATGATCTCCGCGGCGGGCGTGTTCGATCACTTCGGGGCTCGCATGGCTCTTGAGGCGGGATACGACGCGCTGCTGGTTGGCGGCGCGGCTCTGGCGCTGTCGCGCTATGGCCGCCCTGTGGCGCAGTTGCTGTCGCCCGAGGCGATAACCGAAGCCCTTTATGTGGTGCGCGATGCGGGTGACATGCCACTCATCGCCGATGCTGCGGACGGGTTCGGCAATGCCCTGCACGTCGCCGCAACGGTTCGGGCCTTCGAGTTCGCCGGAGCATCGGTGGTGCAGATATCGGACCGGCCGCTGCGCCGCCGCGACCGCTCCGAAGGTCCGCGTTTTGCGGTGGCCGAAATGATCGGCAAGCTGAAGGCGGCGCTCGATGCGCGCCGTTACTGCCTGATCGCTGCGGTTGTAGAAATCGAGCCGGATGACAGCCGCGCATCGGTGGTCGACCGAACGGCTGCCTACATCGAGGCTGGTGCCGATCTGATCATCATGAGGTCCGAGGACAAGCCGTTGAACTTGTCTGCAATGGGAGACAGCTCGTTTTTGCCGGCCCCTATCGGATTTGAGTGGGGACAAAGGTTGAAGCCGTCGCCAGAGGCCGATCTTCTGGCCAAATGGTACAACCTGTCTCTGTATCCCTTCTTATTTCCTCAGCTTTTGCACGGCGCGCGCGATGACCTTCGCGCCTCGCGCACGATGTATTGATCGCAAAACAACCTCTGTCCGCTGAACTACACTATCCATCTGTCGGATAGGTGTCATATTTGCGCCTTGGTTGATCGAACAAAGACCGGTCAACCTCGTTCTGCGAAGTTTTGTTCGTGTAGTTTTGTCGGAGGTAGTGTGATGGAAAAGGGCGTTCCGATCCGCTCGGTAAGCCGCAGTCTGGCTGTGCTGCGAGCCATCAACCGTCAGGGTTCGATGTCTATGGCCGAGATCGCGCGTATCGCGGCGGTTCCCTATCCGACAGCCTGCCGACTTGTTCAGACCTTGATGCACGAGGAACTGATCGAGCGCGAACCGGCCCGTAAACGCTACCGCCCGACCGCCTTCGTTCGCGCCCTCTCGGCTGGCTTCCAGGAGCACAGCGAACTGGTGGCTCTGGCGCGGCCGCAGCTGGAACAGCTGACGGCTGTCACGCGCTGGCCTGTACTGTTGTCCACCCGTTTCGGCGCAGAGATGATGGTGCGCGACTGCACCGATGCCATGACCTCGCAGGTTCTGGATCGCCATTACCCCGGCCATACCTTCTCCTTGCTGGAGACCGCCGGTGGCCGCGCCTATCTGGCCTTCGCCGAAGAGCGCGAACGGGCCGAGATCTTCGAAGCCATCGAAATGGCGGGCGAGGCACCGATCGACCCGCACACCTACCTGCTGATCCAATCGGACGTGATGCTGGAGGAAATCCGCGAACAGGGCGTGGCCCAGCGCGGACGCAACCGCTTCAGCCTGACGCCCGGCAAGACCTCATCCATCGGCGCACCGGTCTTTGCCAACGGTCGCGTGGTGGGGGCTATCGACCTCGTCTACTTCTCGGTCGCCTATAAGTCCGAAGACGCCCTGCGCCGTTATGGCGATGAGGTGAAACGCTGCGCTGCCGAGATTAGCCGCAGCCTGTCGATCACCGCAGCAGGCGACTTCACGCCGGCCCGTCTTTCCAGCGTCGGCTGAGTTCCCTCCAAGTCCCAGCCACCAAAAACCCCGCATCGCTTCGGCGATGCGGGGTTTTCTATGCTCAAGGAGCGGTAGCGGTGGCCGTTAGGCCACCTTCACCGCGCGGGTCACCCACGGATAGCCGTTCGGGCCCAGCGCATAGGCTTCGGCTTCGAAGCCCAGCTTGTTCAGTTCGCCTTCCCACGAGGCGAGGCAGGTTTCGCGGAAGTAGGGCTCTTCGCGGTGGTCGTTGTCCCATTCCAGCAGGACAGCGGTAAAGATATCTACGCCGCGGAAGGGTGCCGGATCGGAGATAACGAACTCGCCGCCCATCTTCAGCACGCGATGCACTTCCTTGAACATCTCGATGTTCACCGGCACCGGTGCCTCGTGGTGAACCGCATAGCTGAACACAGCATCGACGCTCTCGTCTTCCAGACCCGTGGCGCGGGCGTCTGCCTGCTTCAGGTGGAACTGCATGCCGATGCGCTCGGCCATGCGGTGGGCTTCCTTCAGGCCGCGACCATTCAGATCGCAACCGATCAGTTCGGCTTCGGGGAAGACCTTGCGGAGCGCCATCAGGGTGCCAATACCACCGCAGCCGATCTCGAGGATGCGCTTGTGGTCGCGACGACGGAACTGCTCGACCACGTCGATGCGCTGGCGGGCGATGTTCGAGCCGGGAGGTACGGCGGCGAAACCGCCGTATTTGAACACGCGGCCGATGCCGGCACCCTTGCCGCCCAGATCGAAGTCGTCGATGCCGTGCGGAGCAAGGTGGTAGTGGACGCCGTCGTAATAGTCCGGAATCTCGATGTCCGGGTTCAGCTCCAGCGTACCGCCAGCGCCATTCACCGGCAGGGCCGCGTCACGCAGGTAATCCTCGCGCTTCTCTTCGACCGAGATGAGGTTACGGGCCATCATTTCTTCGGCCACATAGCGCTGAACAAAGCGCTCCATGCGGTAGATATTGCTGCTGAAGGCCAGTTCCTTGGCCTCGTCCACGCGGGCGGCGATTTCCTCGGGCGTGCCCGGGGTCTCGTGGGCGGCCTTCAGGGCCTGGCCCTTGGGCGAGGCTTCAAACTCTTCGCGGGCTGTGTCGCGCAGGTCGACAGCGGCGTATTTCAGCATGGCGCCCAGAATGTCCAGGCTGGCGCGGCTGCGCTGGGTCATACCCACGGCGGTCTGGAACATGGCGGCGGGTTTTACGGTATCGGCTTCAGGCATAGTCGCGCTCCATCGATGCTAGCTCGACGGTACTATGAAATCGCGTAAGGGCGAATGTCCGGAACGCCGTTCTCGATAGTCGCCATGCGGATAAAGGACCGATGCGCCTTTTCCCGCTGCGAAGGAGTGGTGACTTGTGCAGGTCCAACGGAAAGACCTGTCCCAATGTCGAATGACACCACGCGCCAGCCGCTGACGCTGCTGGCACTTTTTATGACCGTCGCTATCGGGGCCATTGGCTTCGGCATGGCGATCCCTCTGCTGCCGTCCTATGCGCGCGCGTTCCAGATCGATGCATGGCAGGTCGGGCTGATCTTCGCCGTGTTTTCGATTGGTCAGGCAATTGGCGAGGCTGTCTGGGGGCGTCTTTCCGACAAGCTGGGGCGTAAGCCCGTTCTGTTGATGACGCTGGGTCTGGGCGTGGTCGGCTATATCGGCATGGCCTATGCCCCCACCTATGAGCTTTGCCTGATTGCGCGCCTGATGTGCGGCGTGGCGGCGGGCAGCACCGGTGTCGTGCAGGCCCTGATCATCGACATGACACCGCGCGAAAAGCTGACGGGTCGTCTGGCCATCATTAGCGCCTGCGCCAGCATTGGCTTCGTTGTGGGGCCAGCCGTGGGCGGTCTTCTGGCCTCGCCAGAGGACGGTCTGGCAGGCTTCCGTCTGTGCTTCCTGCTGTCGGCGGCCTTCAGCCTCGCCAGCTTCCTTATCATCGCAATGGCTGTGCCGTTTGTACGCAAGGCCGTGGCCGACAAGCAGTCGGCGGTGGACGCGCCCTTCCGTCTTAGCCGCGCGGCGCTGTGCCTGATCCTGGTGGGCGTGGGCGTCATGGCAGCCTTCGCGGGTGTAGAGTCCGTGTTTGGTTTATGGACCGAGCGCCTGTTTGCATGGTCGCCGCGTGAACTGGGTCTGGCCTTCGCTCTGGCCGGTTGCGCAGGTGCAGGGGTGCAGATGCTGGTCACCGCCCGCGCAGTGCGCCGGTTTGGGGACCGCAAGGTTCTGGTCTTTGGCCTGTCGATGACGGCACTGGCCCTTTTGGGTCAGGCGGCTCCGCTTAGCGGTGGCATGATGACGGGGCTGATCGCGCTGGCTTCGCTGGGCTTGGCCCTGTCCATGCCCACGGCAGCGTCCCTGCTTTCCAAGGAGGCGGCCCCCGGTCAAGCGGGCCGTCTGATGGGAGCCAATATGGCCGCTGCCGCCGCCTCGCGCATCCTTGGTCCGATCATTGCCGGTGCGATGTATGCGTTCGTCGCGCCGCAGGTTCCGTTCCTGATGGGCGCGGCCATGGTGGGCATTTCGGTCTTCCTTGCGCTCGGCATCGACCGCATCCGCACCGCGGACGAGGCTCCTGCACAAACCTGACTATCCGCCTGTCGGAAAGACCAATTGGCCGCGTCCAATAGGGCGCGGCCATTTCTGTTCGTGCACCCCGCAAATCTATCCATCACGCGAGAAATGCCGATTGAACGGATGCGGACAGCCTGACGCGGCCCCCCAATGCCCCTCGCAAGGAAGAGGGGTTTTCCATCATGTCTAACAAGACTACGCGTTCGAAATTCTTATTGGCGGCCACAGCGCTCGGCACGGTCATGCTGTCCAGCGGACAGGTTCACGCCCAGTCCGCCGAGGGCCAATCCGTCACTTCGGTTGACGACATCGTGGTTACGGCACGTCTGCGCAAGGAAACCCTTCAAGAAGTTCCCGCAGCCATCAGTGCCTTCAGCGCCGAGAACATGGCCAAGGCCGGTATCCAAAATCTGGAAACTCTGGCTGCCGCGACGCCGGGTCTGTCGTTCCAGTCCATCGGCGGCACCTATCAGGCACCGGTCATCCGTGGTCTGGCCCAGATCGACCAGACCGCACCGATCGGCAACGTCGGCGTGTTCGTGGACGGCATCTACCTGAACAACCGTTCGGGGATGGAGTTCGGCTATCTGGATCTGGCCCGCGTCGAAGTCGTCAAGGGCCCGCAGAGCGCCCTTTATGGCCGTAACACCTTCTCGGGTGCCATCAACTACGTCTCCAAGGAGCCGACCCTCGGCTACTACTCCGGCTCGGCACAGGCCGAGATCGGCGACTATGGCCGCAAATCGCTGCAAGGCAGCCTGTCGATCCCGATCGGCGAAGTCGCAGCCCTGCGCGTTTGGGGTGGTGAAGGCGAGTTCGACGGCACCATCGACAACCGCCGCGACGGTGGTCACCTCGGCGGCTACGACCTGCGCCGTAACCTCGGTGCCTCGCTGCTGTTCCAGCCGAACGACCGATTCTCGGCGCGCTTCTTCCACATGCGCACCGACACCTTTGAGGATCAGGCGCCGTACGCCTTCGTCGAGACGACCGAGAACAACTGCGGCTCGCAGACCACCGGCCCTCGCGGTGACCGCATGACGCTTTATTGCGGCGCATTGCCTTATCCGACCAGCGTGGACCTCGACACCGAGGCGGCGACTGGCCTCACCGGCTACAGCACCCTGAGCTATGCGACCGCCAGCTATGACATGGATTTCGCGACGGTCACCGCCACCCTTGGCCACACCTATGCGAAGTTCGGCCAGAACAACGACGGCACCGGCAAGGCCGACGCCATCTCGACCCCGCTTGCTCCGGGCAGCCACCTGTCACAACAGAGCTATGCCCAGACCGTGGGCGATGCCTCGGATGAACTGTCGTTCGACCTGAAGCTGACCTCGTCCGCCGACCAGCGCCTGCGCTGGATCGTGGGCTTGTATGCCTTCGATGGTAGCATCAGCGACGGCCTGTACAGCTACTATGCACACCTCAATGACCCGTCGCAGCTGACGCTCAACTTCGCCCGGGGCGGCAAGATGGATCTGAGCGGCAAGGCGATCTACGCTTCGGTCGATTACGATTTCAGCGACCGTCTGACCCTGTCGGTCGAGGGTCGCTACAGCAGCGACACGCAAACCTATGAAGGCGCGGCAGCAACCGGCGGTGCCAAGGGCGAGCAAGACTACAACTACTTCACGCCTAAGGCCTCGCTGAAGTTCCAGTACTCGCCTTCGACCATGTTCTATGCCTCGGCGGCGCACGGCTACAAGATCGGTGGCTTCAACTCGCAGGCCGGTGGCAAGCCGGAGTTCACCTTCGATCCGGAAACCAACTGGTCGTACGAAGCGGGCATGAAGAGCACCATGTTCGACCGCAAGCTGCAGTTTGCGACCTCGGTCTTCTACATCGACTGGTCGGACATTCAGGTGCAGGGCGCAATCCCGGGCGCATCGCTGGCGGTGACCCAGAACAACGAGGGCGCGACCTCCTACGGTATCGAGTGGGATTCGACCTACTACTTCACCCCGAACCTGTCGCTGCGCACCAGCTTCGCCCTGATGGACCCGACCTATAAGGACGGTACCGAGGACGCCGAAGTCGCTGCACCGTGCGGTCGCATGATCGGCACCGCGATCACTGTACCGGGTTGCTCCATCGACGTTGGCGGCAAGCAACTGTCGCGTACCACCAAGGCGCAATACTCCATCGGTGGCGAGTGGACCCTCCCGCAACTGATCGGCGACTTCGACGGCTACGTCCGCGCCGACTACTCGTGGCAGGAGGCCAAGCCTTCGACCAGCCTGAACTGGGACACGCAGGGTGATCTGGCCCTGACCAACCTGCAGATCGGTCTGCAGAGCAGCAACATCACCATCGCGGCATGGGTGCGTAACCTGTTCGACGAGGAATACCTCGCACGCGCCACCTTCACGCCTTCGACGCTCGACGGAGCACCGGTCACCGGTGTCGTTCAAACCCGCGTCTATCCGGGCGAAAAGCGGACCATGGGTCTGCGCGTCAGCTACGCCTTCTGATCGATAGGGAAATAGAGAACCATGAACACCATGACCCGTCTGACGATGGCTGCAGTTGCAGCCATCACCCTGACCGCCGGAGCACCCGCTATGGCCCAGACCGCCGAGGAAATCGAAGCCGCCAAGAACGAGATCTGGGCGATGGAATTGTCCATCTACTCGGGCCGCGAACAAGGCAACATGGACAACTACCGCAACAATGTTGCGGAGGGTTACATGGCTTGGCCTCCGGTCACCGCGACCCCGATGCGCTCCAACAATCTGGGCCGTCCGGGTGATCGCACCAACAACCGCGAACTGATTGCCCTGACTTTCCAGGACTTCTCGATGAACGGTGATGCGGCGGTCATCTATTACAAGTCGCACCGCACGCGCCGCGCTGACGGCACGCCGTCGGACGACCGCTTCGACGTCACCCACACGTGGCTGAAGCGCGACGGTCGCTGGGTCGTCTTCGCGGGTATGGCCCGCGCGACTCCGGAAAACTGATCGGCTTCGGCCAAAAGGGCGGGGCGCTTCGGCGTCCCGCTTATTTTCGATTCTAGCGAGGACAGCGTTTGACCGCTCTTGCAATAAATCCCCAGCGTAAAGTGGCTGCGGGTCCGGTGACGGACAAACAGATCGCTGCCTATTCGGTGGCGGCCTTTGCGATCATGTTCCTGTCGCAGCCGGTCACGGCCTTCGTGCCGCAGCTGTACGCAAAAGAGTTCGGCTTTAGCCTTGGCGCACTGGGTATGGTGCTGCTGGTCGGCCGTTTCATCGAGGCCTTCAACGACCAGTTGTTCGGCTTCCTGTCGGACCGCCTTCGCTCCAAACGCTTTGGTCGCAAGCCGTGGATCGCCGCGGGCGCGACCTTGATGGTCCTGGCCGCCTTCTTCCTGTTGAAGCCCCCTCCGGGCATCGGCCTGCTGTATTTCTTCGTCTGGCGCGTCGTTTACGACATGTCGGCGACCATGCAGAACATCAACTACAGCGCATGGGGTGCCGAGCTTTCGGACGATTATCACACCCGTTCGCGGGTCACGGCCTTCCGCGGCTTTTCCTCGCAACTGGGCAGCGTGCTGAATGACCTGCTGCCGATCCTTGTTGCATGGGTCGGTCTGACGGCTTCGTCGAATTATTCGATGGAGATGATGGGCTACTTCTTCATTGTCGCCCTGATCACCATCCCGCTGATGACGGCGATCTCGCTGATCGGCGCGCCCAAGGGCGTGGCTCCGGTGTCGACCGAGCGCCCGAATGTTCTGGGCCTGTATAAGGCGGTGAAGACCAACCGTCCGTTCTGGGTCTATCTGGGTTGCTTCATCATGACCGGCTTCGGGCTGGGTGCGCTGCAGCTGATGTTCACCTTCTACGATGGATATCTGAAGGTGGGTCAGTGGTACCCGTATATGATGACGGCCTTCTCCATCGTAACGGTGGTGGCCATTCCGTTCTGGACGTGGCTGTCGAAAAAGATCGGCAAACACCGCGCCTATAGCTCGTCGATGATCATCGCCTCGCTGGCCATGAACCTGTTCTGGTTCGTGAACCCCAGCACGCTTCCGGTGGAAACCGTGGCCCTGTTCGCGACGGGGGTTGTCGTTGTCATGGGTATCGGCGTGGCGGCCAGTATGGTCCTGCCAGCAGCCATCCTTGCCGACGTCATCGACTATGGCACCTGGAAGACGGGCGTCGTGCGTACCGGCAGCTATTTCGCCTTCTATCTGCTGACCACCAAGATCGCCTCGGCCATCGGTGCAGCAGCAGGCTTCATGGCGCTGGAAGCGTTCGGCTATGACGCCAAGGCCGGTGCTGTAAACGACAGCTTTGCCACCTTCGGCATCATGGTCGTGGTGGTTCTGATTCCAACCATTCTGAAGATCACTGGCTCGCTGATGCTGTGGAACTTCCCGCTGGACGAGCGCCGCCACGGCATCCTCGCCAAGCGCCTGCGCCAGCGTGTCGACCGCTCCCTGCGTGATGAACAAGGACCGATCGTTGGCTGATACGCTGAACACATCGGCGCATTCGAAACAGGCTGTCCGGGCTCGCTGCCCGGGCAGCCTCGTTTTTGACCGCCGTAAACTTCTTGTGGCTGCACTGGGGGCAGGGATGGCTGGCACCGCCAAGGCAGACGCCCGTCTGATTACAATCGAGGGCATAGGCACGGCACGGCTGCATACGGCACCGGCGGCGCGTGCCGTTCTGGCCATGGTGCCGGGGTTCGGCTGTGCCGCGCGCCGCTATGATTGGCTGTCTGGGCTGAATGCCCGTGGGGTGACAGTCGTCATTCCCGAACTGGCCGATATCGACGGACTGAAAGGAATGCAGTCCCTGTTCGGGCACCTGCGTTCCTACGGCCTGCCGATCTATCTGGCCGGACATTCCGCGGGCGGATCACTGTCGCTGGATGCGCTGGAAACCGACCCCGCGCGTAACAACAGGCTCACCCGTCCCGAAGGCTATAGGCCGCCGCAGGACATCGAAGGCGTAATCGTCATGGGGGCTTCGCTGCAACCGCAGCTGCTGACCATGGTGCTGCCTTACCGACAGGAGGACACACCCCTGAGCCGCCCCGAACGGACCCGGGTCATGTTCATCAGCGGCACCCACGACACCATCGCCACGCCGGATCGGGTGGATAAGACCATCGCCCGTTACACCGTCCCGTCCGAGCACGTCGTGCTGCAAGGTGCCAACCACTATGGCTTTGTCGAGGGCCACGAACCTACCGACAACGCCGCGTCCGGCCTTGAGGGAGCCATTGACGGACACCTGCAAAGACGGGCCACGCTCAACCACCTGACCCGCTTTCTCGGCGCATAAAAAAAGACCCCTGAGAAGGGGTCTTTTCAGTTTCATGCGGGGGACGTCGGTAACGATCAGTCGTCGGCCAAACCGGCGCGTTTCAGGATTTGATCGACGTGGTGTTCGCGGGCCGCAATCGGGGCTCCAACGACTGCCGAGACCATGCGGTCGCGTACTTTTTCTAGTTCGGCTTCCTGCTCGGGCGTGAAGGCGAAGTCGTCGATAGCGTTAGCTTCGATCACACCCTTCTTGTCCAACATGGTCTCCAGCACCGCCATACGGTCGCGCAGGATCCACACCTCCGAGAGCAGCGCCGTGACCATGCGGCCTAGATCATCGACGTTGTCTTGGTTCAGATAGATGTTGGCCATGAGGTCCTCCGGTTGGTGCCCTGTCGGGCGCATGGGTTCGTCGTGAATGTGAGGCTATGCCAAGCGGCGCGGCTGCATAGGTCGCCCGCGTGGCTTATCCGTTCTGCGATTAGTCAAAGTGTGGTGGCGTCGATCTTCGCCAGAAGATCGCTGTCCAGCGTCCACCCGGCCGAGGCCGCATTGGCCCGCACCTGATCTCCGCGCGAGGCACCGGCGATGATGCTGGATGTCTCGGGTCGCGACGCCAGCCACCCGAACGCCATCTCGACCAAGGTACGCCCGCGCTCTTCGGCGAGGGCCTTCAGCGCCTCGGCCTTTTGCACATTGGTGTCGTTCAGCACCTTGGACGGCAGGCCGCCCATCGTCAGGCGCGTGCCCGGTGCAGGCGGCGCGTCCTTGGTGACCTTGCCGGTCAACAGGCCACTCGCCAGCGGGAAGTAGGGCAGAAGGCCCACGCCCGCGCGTTGCATGGCGGGCAGGGTGGTCGTTTCGATCCCGCGCGCCAGCAGATTGTATTCGTTCTGCGAAGAGATGAAGCGCGAGATCTTATTGGTCTCGGCGATCCACATGGCGTCCACCAGCTGCCATCCGGCATAGTTGGACGCACCGATATAGCGGATCTTGCCCTGACGGATCAGGTCGTCCAGCGCGCGCAAAGTCTCGTCCAGCGGCGTCAGCGGGTCCGGCGCGTGGATTTGGTACAGGTCGATGTAATCGGTCTTGAGGCGCTTGAGACTGGCCTCGACCGCCTGCACCAGATAGCGGCGCGAGGCCCCCATGGCGCGGAAGCTGCCGTCGGTCGCGAAGCCGCCCTTGGTGGCGAGGATGATCTGGTCGCGGTGGCCCTGCGACAGCTCGCCCATGATGGCTTCGGACACCCCGCCCGGACCGCCGTACATATCGGCCAGATCGAAGAAGTTGATGCCGCAATCGCGGGCCGCGCCATAGACATCGCGCGCCTTCTCCAGATCGTTGAAACCGTTACAGCCCAGCCCGACCAGCGATACTCTCAGGCCCGAGCGGCCCAGTGATCTGTGTTCCATTTCCACCTCCACCATTTGGCGACACGCTAATGGATGAGCGGGCGGTGTTGGCGACCGGCTGTGGTTCCTCCACCTGTCGAACAGTTGGCGGGACGGGATGTGGCGGGTGGCTCTCCATAGGGCGAACACTTCGCCAAAGCGGCAAGCGCGGCGGCCCGCGCCAGACGTAGGCTGTTGCAAAGATTACAGAGGCTTGGCTGCCCGCCGCCTCTTTGAACAGTGGCCGGAGCCTGCGATTCCATGACCATCCTGCGTGACGTACCCGAATTTGACTTTGTGATCCCCGTTCTGGTGGTCGGCGCAGGGGCCTGTGGGCTGACGGCGGCCATGGCTGCGGCAGATGGTGGAGCCGAGGTGCTGGTGCTTGAGCGCGATCCCACGCCGCTGGGCTCGACCAGCATGTCCACCGGCATGATCCCCGCGCCCGGCTCGCCCGAACAAGCCGAGCGCGGCATCGACGACAACCCCGAACTGTTTGTCCAGGACATGATCAAGAAGACCGAAGGCCGCGTCGATGTGGACCTCGCGCGCCTTCTGGCCAATGAAGGCGTCGAGACGATCCAGTGGCTGCGCGACAAGCACGGCGTGCCGTTCATCCTGATCGACGACTACATCTATCCGGGCCACAGCCGGATGCGCATGTTCGCCACGCCTAAACGCTCGGGCGCGGAACTTCAGGCCGCGCTGGAAGCCGGCGCGTCGAATGCAGGTGTCAGCATCCTGACCGAAGCCACTGTCCGTCACCTGTATGTCGGAGAGGGCGAGAATGTTGTCGGCGTGCGTATCGAACGCCCCGACGGTTCGTTCGAGGATATCGGCTGCGAGACGCTGATCCTTGCGTGCTGTGGTTTCGGTGCCAACGCGGACATGGTGCGCCGCTACATCCCCGAACTGGCCGACATCGTCTATCACGGACACTCGGGCAATCAGGGCGAAGCCATCCTGTGGGGCGAGGAGCTGGGTGCCGCGATGGCCGACATGGACGGCTATCAGGGGCACGGCGGTTTGGCCGCAGGCTATGGCGTGCCGATCCTGTGGCCACTGATCATGGAAGGTGGCTATCAGGTCAATGCCGAGGGCAAGCGTTTCTCGGACGAAAGCCAGGGCTATTCGGAGCAGGCCGCTAAGGTGAATGCCCAGCCGGGCGGTTATGCATGGTCGATCCTCGACGAGCGTCTCCACACCTTGATGATGAAGTTCGAGGACTATCGCGATGCGCTGGAAGCGGGCGCGGTCCAGACAGCGAACTCTATCGAGGAACTGGCCGCTATCACCTCTACGCCCGTCGACACCCTGCGCGAGACGGTTGAAGCCGTCGCAGCGGCCACGCGCGGCGAGATCGAGGACGCGTTCGGCCGCGACTTTACCGGCAAGCCGCCGTTGGTCGCGCCCTATCGCACGGCCAAGGTCGTGGGGGCGCTGTTCCACACCCAAGGCGGTCTGGATATCGATGCCGAAGCCCGCGTGAAGAAGAAGGACGGCAGCGTCTTCCCGAACCTGTTCGCAGGCGGTGGTGCAGCGCGGGGCGTCTCGGGCTCGGGTCCGGCGGGATATCTGGCAGGTCATGGTCTTCTGACCGCGACCACGCTGGGCAAGCTGGCCGGACGGGCCGCCGCCAAACAGGTTGCGGGCTAGATCACAGAATGACAGGACAGGCCCCGATTGGGGCTTGTCTTATTTCAAAGACCAATTGATATATAAATAGATCATTTAGTGAGTTGCGGAGGGGCAAGTGCACGCAGATCCCAACCTTTACGACTACTGGCCCTATCATGAGCGGCCCAAGGTCGTGTGGCCCGACGGCAAGAAGCTTGCCTTTTGGATTGCGCCGAACATCGAATATTACGAGTTCGACCCGCCCAAGAACGACAAGCGTGCGGGCTGGCCCAAGCCGTCGCCGGACGTGGTCGGCTATTCGCAGCGCGACTGGGGCAACCGCGTCGGCCACTGGCGTCTGATGGAAATGCTGGATCGCCACAACATGCGCGGCTCCATCTCGCTGTCGACCGCCCTGATCGACCACCACCCCGAGATCATCGAAGCCTGCGTCGAGCGGAACTGGGAGTTCTTCTCGCACGGCATCTATAACACCCGTTACTCCTACGACATGGACGAGGCGCAGGAACGCGCCATGATCCAGGACTCCATCGACACCATCCAGAAGGCGACGGGCCAGCGTATCCGTGGCTATCTGGCACCTGCCCTGACACACACCGAGCGCACGCTGGATCTGATCGCGGACATGGACTTCTGGTACACCTGCGACCTGTTCCAGGACGACCAACCCCAGCCGGTAAAGACCAAGTCCGGCAAGCTGATGTCGATGCCGTATTCGCTCGAAGTGAACGACGTCATCACCTATGGCGCGCAGTCGATGGACCCGTGGCGCTATGCCGACATCCTGAAGCGCCACTTCGACCAGCTGCTGGAAGAGGGCGAGGAAAGCGGCACGGTTATGTGCATTCCGCTGCACGCCTATCTGGTCAGCCAAAGCCACCGTGTTCGCCCGTTCGAAGAGGCGCTGAAACACATCACCAGCCATTCGGACGATGTGTGGATCACAACCGCCGCCGAGATCGCGGGCTATTACCGCGAGACCTATTGGGACCAGACCAAGGCCGATATCGAGCGTCGCGGTCTTGCCACCGGCGGCACGGGCTTTAGCGGGGAGGGTGCGTAAGATGAGCCTGCCTGAATCCTATCTGACCTATCCGCATCGATCCTACGGCATGGACCAGTCGCTTTACGGCTGGCGCCAGCAGGCCGAGCGCCCAAAGGTTAACTGGCCAGCCGGTCAGGCCGTGGCGGCCATGGTCGTTGTGCCGATCGAGCACCACACCCTGACCCCGTCGGGTAAGCCGTTCAAACACCCCGGCGCGATGGTCACGCCCTATCCGGACCTGCGCCACTATACGACGCGCGACTATGGCAACCGCGTGGGTGTGTTCCGCATCCTTAAAAGCCTGAAGGCGGCGGGCGTTAAGGCGACCTTCCCCGTCAACGCCAATCAGCTGGAACGTCTGAGGCCGCTGATCGACGCCATCCTCTCCGATGGTCACGAGATCGCCGCCTATGGCCTGTCAACCGACCACATCCACTTCGGTGCGTTGGACCGCGAGACCGAAGAAGCATGGGTGTCCGAGGTCCGCGCACGCTTTGATGCGGCGGGTCTCAAACCGCGTGTGTGGATGAGCCCTGCGCGTCAGCAGTCGTTCAACACGCTGGAAATTATCCGCGCCAACGGCTTCGACATCTGCCTCGACTGGGAACAGGACGATGTGCCGGTCGAGATGACGACGCCCTCAGGCGTGGTTCAGGCCGTGCCGCTGTCGAACGAGATCGATGACCGCAACCTTCTGATCGACAAGCGCCAGTCCGAAGACCTTTGGGCCAATCAGGTGCTGGAAGCCGTCGACTATCTGAAGTCCGAAAAAGACCGCTTCGGTGGTCGCGCCATCGGCTTCACGCTGACGCCCTATGTCTCGGGCCTGCCGTTCCGCGCCCACGCAGTGCGCCGCATCCTGAACGCCATCGGCGGTGACGCCGAGGTGTGGTCGGCTACGGCTTCGGAGATCGCCGACGCCGCGAAATAGGGCTCTCCCTGATCGCCTTGATCCTCCCAACCGAGGCGAAAGAAAAACCCTGATCGGATCGCTCCGGTCGGGGTTTTTTGATGGGGTAGGGGCTGTTTAGCCCTGACGGGCTGTCAGCCAGTCCACCACTTCCTGCGCATCGACCACATCGGCGTATTTCAGCAGCAGGTCGGTCAGGTTGGCGTAATGATAGCTTTCGTGCTTGTCGGCCACGCACTGCTCGGGAACGATGGTGCGGAAACCGTAGGACAGGGCATCCACGGCCGTCGCGCGTACGCAGCCCGAGGTCGAGCCGCCCGTCACGATCACCGTGTCTACACCATGCCATTGCAGGTAGGAGCGCAGCGGGGTCTCGAAGAACATGCTAGGCATGCGCTTGGTGTACACAAGGTCGATGTCTTCCTTGATATCGCAGCGCGGATCAAAGGCGTGGCGCTCCGAGCCGTATTTGATGTTCTGCAGGCTGTCGGGCGTATTGGTGCGGGTGCCCCAGACGCCAGCGTCACCGCCGTCGGCCTTATAGGCCACGTGCGACCACGCCACCGGCATGTTGGCGCTGCGGGCCAGTTCCGAGATGCGGTTCACCCATTTGATCTGGTCCGGATCGGTCACATAGGCCGAGACGGGGAACAGGTCGGGGCGGGTATAGGCCTGCTGGAAGTCGATGTTCAGCACCGCCAGCTTATTGCCAAAGCCGAAACGGGCGCGGGTCGGGTTGGCCTTGATGCCTTCATAGATTTCGCGCGCGGTGCGGTTTTCCCGAACCATGGTCGGTTCGAAATGCAGGTCTGCAGACATCAAAGCCCTCCTCTAACAATCCGGCCACGTCTCCCCTCAGAGACGGGCTCAAGATCAAAATGATCTATTCATATATCATTTGTCTTGTGGCAGGATTGCAAGGACGAACTGCGGTCGCTGGCAAAGTTTTCTGCCGATAGACCGTCAGCTTCAGTCGTCGGCAAGGGGCCGACGTTCGCGGGTGGTAACGTGGTACTGGAAACGGTCGGAGCGATAGTGCGAATGGATCAGCTGGACGACCCGTCCGCTGGCGTCGCGCATCACACGCGCCACCTTCAGCAGGGGCGATCCGACATCCACATCCAAAGCCGCAGCGACAGCCGGTTCGGCGGCCACAGCCATTATCCACTGGTCGGCATCGACGGGTTTGAAACCTGCCCGTTCCAGCAACACCAGCATGGACGTGCTGGCAAGGTCCTTGCGGGTCCAGTGGGCGGCGATGTCGGCGGGGATGTGGTTCACGAGGTAGGAGAAGGGTTCGCCCTGCAGCTTGCGGCGACGGATGGAACGCTGAACAGGCGATCCGGCCTCGATTTCCAACTGGTCGGCGATGGCTCCCTCCGCAGCAAGCGTGTCGGCCTCCAGCAGTTCGATCTGCGTCTCCAGCCCCATCAGGGTCAGGCTCTCGACCAGATTATCGAACGCGCCTTTGACCACGGGCGAGGGGACGGCGCTGGTGACCACGGTGCCGCGCCCGCGCTGGCGGTCCAGCAGGCCGTCATCGGCCAGTTCGCTCAGCGCCCGCTTTACCGTGATGCGCGAGACGTTGAAGATTCTCGCCAGATGCAGCTCCCCCGGCAGCATGGCTCCGGGCGGGATGTCACCGCTGCGGATCTGTGCGCGGATGGCCAGATACATCTGGTGGTAGAGCGGCGTCGGCAACGCCGGATCGAGATGCAACGGCACGGGAAAAGGCCACGTCGCGTCTTCGCTCAAAACTCTTCTCCCCGACCAAATCAAGGTGCCGCTCGGCACCCATCCTTATTGCTTCAAGGACGTCGTGTATGACAACGCCTAATCCGAGCCCTTCGACCCTGTTCGACAAGCTGTGGGCCCAGCATCTGGTGCACAGCAATGACGCGGGCGTCGGCCTGATCGCCATCGACCGCGTGTTTCTGCATGAACGCACGGGCGGCATTGCGCTCAAGAGCCTGCGGGCCGCTGGCCGTCAGGTGGCCGATCCGGCACGCGTGTTCGGCACGATGGACCACATCGTCGACACCCATGTGGGACGTAACGATGACACCCGCATGCCCGGTGGCCGCGAGTTCATCGTGCAGACCCGCGAGGCTGCCAAGGCCGAGGGCGTGACCATCTTCGACATCGGCGACAAGCGTCAGGGCATCGTCCACGTCGTCTCGCCCGAACAGGGCATTGTCTTGCCGGGCCTGACGGTGGTCTGCCCCGACAGCCACACCTGCACCCAAGGCGCGATGGGTGCGCTGGCGTGGGGCATCGGCTCGACCGAGGCCGAGCATGCTCTGGCCACCCGCACCCTGCGTATCAACCGCCCCAAGACCATGCGGATCATCGTGAATGGCGTGCTGGGTACGGGCGTTACCGCCAAGGACTTGGCCCTGACGCTTCTGGCCCGTCACGGCTCGCGGGGCGGTCAGGGCCATATCGTCGAGTTCGCAGGCACGGCCATCGAGGCGCTGGAAATCGAAGCGCGTCTGACGCTGTGCAATATGGGCGCGGAACTGGGCTGTTTCAGCACCATCATCGCGCCTGATGAAAAGACCTTCGCCTATCTGGAAGGGCGTCCCTATGCCCCGAAGGGAGAGGTCTGGGACCAAGCCGTCGCCTTCTGGCGCACGCTAAAAACCGACGACGGCGCGACCTTTGACAAGGAGATCGTGCTGGACGCTTCGGAAGTCGGTCCGATGATCACCTGGGGCACCAGCCCGCAACAGGCCATCAGCATTGACGGCATCGTTCCGTATGCGGATGAAGCCAGCGCGGAAATCCACCAACGCGCCATCACCTATATGGACGTCACCGCCGGACAGCCGGTCGAAGGCCTGAAGATCGGTTCGGCCTTCATTGGCTCGTGTACCAACAGCCGTCTGTCGGACCTGCGCCGCGCCGCCGCCATCCTCAAGGGCCGCAAGGTCGCCGACGGCGTGCGCGCCATCTGCGTTCCGGGATCGGGTCTGGTGAAGGAAGCCGCCGAGGCTGAAGGGCTGGACAAGGTCTTTATCGAAGCGGGCTTTGAATGGCGCGAGCCGGGCTGCTCCATGTGCTTCTTCGCCGGTGGTGAAAGCTTTGGCGCGAAAGAGCGCGTCGTCTCCTCGACCAACCGCAATTTTGAAAGCCGTCAGGGGCCGGAAACCCGCACCCATATCGCCAGCCCCGAAGTGGTCGCCGCGTCCGCCATTGCGGGCTGCCTCGCCGATCCGCGCAAGCTGGCCGCATAAGGATAAAGATCATGGAAGCTTTCGTTCGCATGACCGCCGTGGCCGCCCCTCTGGTGCGGGCCAATATCGACACCGACATCATCATCCCCTCGCGCGAGATGAAGTCCGTCTCCAAGACGGGCCTGAAAGACGGCCTGTTCGCGGGCTGGCGCTACACCGCCGTGGGCGGGCGCGATCCCAAGCCCGACTTCGTGCTGAACCAGCCGGAATATGCGGGCGTCGGCATCCTGCTGGCGGGTGAGAATGTCGGCTGCGGCTCCAGCCGTGAACACGCCGTCTGGGCGCTGCACGAATACGGCTTCCGCGCCGTCATCGCCCCCAGCTTCAACCCGATCTTCTACAACAACTGCGTCCGCAACGGCCTGTGTCCTGTCATCCTGCCCGCCGATGTGGTCGCCGCCATCGCCGCACAGGTCGAAGCCGACCCCGCCAACGCCAAGGTCACCGTCGATCTGGAAGCCCAAAAAGTCACCGCACCCGACGGCAGCGAATACGGCTTCACCCTCAACAACGAAGAAGACCGCATTGCCCTGCTCAACGGCTACGACGCCGTGGACCTGACCCTGCTCCACAAGGACGCCATCGACGCCTTCATCGCAAGCGATCAGGGGCAGAGGCCGTGGGTTTATTTGTAGGATATAAAAAAGGGGGCCGAACTGGCCCCCTTTGACGTTTTAGAACCCGCGCCAGCCCTTGGGTGGGCCGGCCTCGGACAGGAAGCCGTAGAACTCTTCGTCGGGCAGCATGGCGGCGACTTCTTTGCGCAGTTCGATCATCTTTTCGATGTCGACCCCTGTGTCATAGCCCATGGCTTCCAGCATGAAGACGAGGTCTTCGGTGACGATGTTGCCGCTGGCCCCCGGTGCGAAGGGGCAGCCGCCGACGCCGCCCAGCGACGAGTCAAGCGTGGTGATCCCCAGTTCCAGACCAGCCATGGCATTGGCGAGGCCGAGACCGCGCGTGTTGTGCAGGTGCAGGCCCGTCAGGTTCTCGTCGCCCACGGCGGCGCGGACAGCCTTGATCAGCTGCTTCACCTGAACCGGATGGGCATAGCCGGAGGTGTCAGACAGGCCCACCTCGTCACAGCCCGCCTTCATCAGACGCTCGGCCAGTTCGACCACCTTGCCTTCCGGCACCTCGCCCTCGATGGTGCAGCCGAAGGCGGTCGATAGTGCGCCCTCGAAATGCGGGCGGTTGCCTTCGGGTTGGGCCTTGATCAGTTCTGCAATGGTGGTGGCCGCCTCGATCATCTGTTCGTGGGTGCGGCGCACATTCTTCAGGCTGTGCGTCTCGCTGCACGACAGGGGCAGGGAGATTTTGTGCGCGCCCGCGGCGATGGCGGCCTCGGCCCCCTTCACATTAGGCACCAGAACCGCGACCGTCAGTCCCTCGATCTGGCGGGCGTATTCCACGATCTCTGCGGTGTCGGCCAGTTGCGGCAGGATGTGCGCGGGCACAAACGAGCCGACCTCGATTTCACGGAAGCCAGCGGCGACCTGAAGATCGATCCAGCGCTTTTTCTGCTCGGTCGGCAGGATGGATTTGATGCTTTGCAGACCGTCGCGCGGGCCGACTTCGCTGACTAGAATTGGGGTCCCCACCACATACTCCCTCAAATGATCTATTATTATATCATTAGATCGTTTATCGCTGTCGGTCTAGGACAGTTATGGCCCATCGGGCCGATGCTTTGGAGGGGTAAGCGTCATGACAGAAGCCGTTCGCCAAGGTCCGCTCGCAGGACTGAAGGTCATCGAGTTCACCCACATGGTCATGGGTCCGGCCGCGGGCGTGATCCTCGCCGATCTGGGTGCCGACGTCATCAAGGTCGAGCCTGCCAACGGCGATGCCACGCGCGACCTGAAGGGGTCGGGCGCGGGCTATTTCGTCATGTACAACCGCAACAAACGCTCCATCCGTCTGGACATGAAGTCCGAGGACGGGCTGGCCACGGCCAAGGCCCTGTGCGCGGGCGCGGACGTCATTATCGAGAACTTCCGTGCGGGGGCTCTGGATCGTTTGGGCCTGTCGTATGAGGAACTGTCCAAGATCAATCCGGGCCTGATCTACTGCTCCGAAAAGGGCTTCCTGCCGGGGCCGTATGAACAGCGTACCGCGCTGGACGAAGTGGCCCAGATGATGGGCGGGCTTGCCTATATGACCGGTCCGGCGGGGCGTCCGCTTCGCGCCGGTGCCTCGGTCATCGACGTGACGGGCGGCATGTTCGGCGTCATCGGTATTCTGGCCGCACTGGAAGAGCGCCGCCGCACGGGCCGTGGCCAACTGGTCAAGAGCGCCCTTTATGAAACGACCGCCTTCCTCGTCGGCCAGCACATGGCGCAGAAGGCCGTCACCGGAACCGCCGCACGTCCGATGCCGGAGCGTATCTCGGCATGGTCCATCTATGACGTCTTCCAGACCAAGGACGGCGAGGGCGTGTTCATCGGCGTGGTGACCGACAAGCTGTGGCTGGTGTTCTGCGACCTGTTCGGCCTCAGCGATCTGAAGGCCAACGAGGCCTATGCTCTGAACAATGCCCGCGTGGCGGCGCGTGACCAGATCCTGCCGGTCGTGCGCGAGGTGGTGGGCCAATACACCCGCGAAGAACTGATCGACATGCTGTCGCCCAGCGGCCTGCCGTTTGCCCCCATCGCCCGCCCCGAAGACCTGTTCGACGATCCGCACCTGAACACGGGTGGTCTGATCGACGTGACCATGCCGAACGACGAGGTGGTGCGCTTGCCGTCCCTGCCCATCGAGATGGACGGTCGCCGCTTCAACGAACCTGCCGCCGCGCCCAAGTCCGGCGAGCATCAGGAACAGGTTCTGGCCGAACTGGCCAAGGGCTGAGTTCCAGTCGCGGCAACGCTTGAAGTTTTCAGGTGTACGGGCGTTTATCGACCTCTGTTCTTGAACGAGGTTGTCGATGAAACGTTTCACCTATCTTCTGATGGGCAGCGCAATGGTGCTGGCCGCCTGTGAAAGGGCGGCCGCACCTTCGGCCCCTGCGTCGGAGGCAGCGCCCGTGGCGGCAACGCCGATGGCCAAGCCAGAAACTCCCGCTGCCGTCCAAGCCGTTGATGTGAATGATGTACAGACCCGCGCGGCCGCCTTCCGCGCGGCATGGGGTGCCGCTCCGCCTGTCGTTTACCGGCCCAAGGGAACCGAGGCCGCCGAGGTCCAGACCTACAACAAGGCCAAGCTCGTTCCCGTCGCGCCCGCCCTCTATGCGTTGATCACCGAGGGGCAGGGTGGCGAGGGGCACGTCAACGCAGGCTCGCTGGCCATCCACTATCTGAAGCCCACCGCCAACGGGTTTGAACGCGTCGGCGCATGGCCCGCGTTCCTGATTACGGGGACTTTCGGAAACCCGCCGCAATGGTCGATCCGGCAGGACCTGACACCGTCGCCAACTCTGGTAGCCGAGGCAGGCGGGACTTGGCAGGGCTATAGCTGTTCATGGGCCCACGTCATCGAACTGACGCCCGAGCGGCCCGTGACCCGCATCGATCAGGTCTCGACCGGATACAGCGACGGCGGTGCCCGCTTGGACGGCGAAGAGGTCACAGGATTCGAGGGGCAAATCCTTGCTGGCGAAAAGGGCCGCACCATCCGCGTCCGCTACACCGGCGACCGCAAAGCCGTTGTGACCTACGCCAAGGTGGGAGCCAGCTATGATCCGGTCGACCCACCCGAACTGCCGGGCTGCTGAGAAGGGCTGTCAGGCCGTTGTCAGCTTGATGATGCCTCTTAAACCTCTGCGTGCCTAAAGCAGGTCACCATGTGATCGTTGACCATGCCGACGGCCTGCATAAATGCGTACACGATCACTGGCCCGACGAATTTGAAGCCGCGCTTCTTCAGCGCCTTCGACATGGCCACGCTCTCGGCGCTCTGGGTGGGGTAGGGCTCGCCCTCGACTAGGGCGTTCTCGATCGGTTTGCCCCCGACGAAGGCCCACAGGTATTCGGCAAAGTCCTCACCATTGTCGTGCATCTGCACGAACAGTCGGGCGCTCTCGATGGTGGCGATGATCTTGGCGCGCGAACGGATGATGCGGGCGTCGTTCATCAAACGCTCGATGTCGGCATCATCAAAGGCCGCCACCTTGTCCGGATCGAAATTGGCGAAGGCATCGCGGATACCCTCGCGCTTTCTCAGGATGGTGATCCACGCCAGCCCCGCCTGCATCCCGTCCAGCACCAGCTTCTCCCACAGGGCGCGGCTGTCGTGTTCGGGCACGCCCCATTCGGTGTCGTGATAGGCGACGTACAGCGGGTCGGTGCCGCACCATTTACAGCGGGAGAGGGTCGCGTCGGTCATTGAACAATGTTGCCTAAATGTTCACGTTTGGCAAGCTTGGGCTTAAAGATTGACGAGGCGCGTCAAAAGGCGTTCGCTCTGCCAATGAGAGTCTCGCGAAAGTCCTGACATGGTGCGCCTTGATCGCCCGTCGCAGGTTTTGGCTGTGTGCTTTGCCGTGGTCGCAGGGTTCGTCGACGCGGTCGGCTTCCTGATCACCGGCGGGTTCTTTGTCTCCTTCATGACCGGCAATACGACGCGACTGGCCATCGGCCTGTCGGAGATCAGCCATGACGCGCTTGTGGCCGGTGGCCTGCTGCTGGCCTTTGTGCTGGGTGTCGTGACGGGAGCCAGCGTCGGGCGGCTGGCAGGGCGTTACAAGCGACCGGCTATTATGGGTTGGGTGCTGTTGGCGCTGCTTGCGGCGCTGGTAGCCTATGTGAAGGTGGGCGTTGTGTGGTCGGTCGTGCCGCTGGCGCTGGCCATGGGGGCTCAGAACACAGTCTTTGCCGACGACGGCGAGGTGATGGTCGGCACCACCTATATGACCGGCAATCTGGTCAAGATGGGCGAGCGGATCACCGTCGCCCTGTTTGGCGGAGACCGTTGGAGCTGGGTGCCATTCTTCCTGCTTTGGGCGGGGTTGGCAGGCGGAGCAGTGCTTGGTGCGCTCAGCTATCAGAACTTTGGCGTCTGGGCGCTGGCCCTCGCGGCGACGGCCATGCTGTCACTGGCGCTCTACAGCCTGTTCAGGCTCCGCGCCTAGGCTTCGAACGCCGGAACCCAGTCGGGGCGGATGACGGAAATGGCACGGCCATCCACACTCAGAGTTCCCTCCATCCGGTCCAGTCGCATCATCGCCATGCCGCGTCCGTTGGCGGCGCTGGTCACTTCGCCCGCCCGCAGTTCGCCGTTCAGCACCTCGGCCCCCGCTGCAGGGGCCTCGCCCTCATAGCTAAAGGGCAGGATGCGGTTCTTGATGGTGCCCCTGCGCTTCATGCGCGAGGTGGTTTCCTGACCAACAAAACATCCCTTGTGGAAGTCGATGCCATTCATCAGGTCAAAGTTCGCTTCGATGGGATAGGTCTTGTCCTTGGGCGCATCGAAGGCGGCCTCGACCACGCCCAGAGTGGCGCGGTGTGCGTGCCAGTCGTCCTCGCTGGCGGTGGTCTCGCCCGAGAAGCCTATCGCGCGGTGGCCCAGCCCTTCCAGACGCGGATCGGCGATGAAGCCTTCGGGTGCTTCTTCCCACGCCGCGAACACTCCAGCGTCGGACGCCGTGATCTCCACATCGGCGCGCAACTTGTACATCGCCAGCCGCTGCACCAGACCGTCCCGCGCGTCTGCCGGAACATCCAGCCACAAGCCGTCTTCCTTGCCCCAGATGAACAGGTCCAACATCAGCCGCCCCTGCGGCGTCAGCAGTGCCCCGAACCGCAAGGCTCCGGCCTCCAGCGTCTCCACATTCTGCGTCAGCAGATTGTTGAGGAAGTGGCGGGCGTCGGGGCCGGTCACGGTGATGACGGCGCGGCTGTTCAAACGGGCAATAGGCATGGCCATCAGATAGGCCGACGCGCCCGCGAAAAGAAGGGGTCAGGCGACGGCGTAACGCGCCGTGACGCCATCGGGCTGGAAGTCCGACGCCGCCAGACTGTCCAGCGCCGCGAACAGATGGCCGACAAAGGCCTCCATATCGCCATCCTCGATGGACGGGCGCAGATAATTGGTCACCACCGCACGCACGGGATAGGTGCCCTCCGGCCCCGGCACCGACAGGGCGATCTGGATACCCTCGGCGATCCAGTGGGCGACGGTAGCAAAGAAGTCCTCGGTCGCCAGAAACTCGGATGGCCGCATGACGTAAAGGGTGATGATCCCTTCCTGCACACCATCGGGGCGCACGATCACGCCGCTGCGGTCCGGACGCCAGTCATCCGAAAGCTCCACCGCCCGCCATAGACAGAACCACACGCGGCAGGTCTGCGGACGAATGGCATGCACCGAACAGCCCGAACCATCGACGCAATAGTGGCACAGCTGCCCCGTCGGCTTGGCCAGTTCAGGCAGGTCCAGCGGGATGTAACGGCAGCATTCAACGCAGCCACCGCAATCGCGGTCAGGAAGTAGGGGCAGGGACATTGGGGCTGTTTAGGGACAACACAGCCATAGGCATAGTTCCTACTTTGGGTTGCCGAAAGAACGGTGTTGATGCCATCCATTGCGCAGGCATTTCTGCGGGAGGGCGGCCGTGACTGCGATTTCAATTTACGATCATAATGGTGCGCAGCTAAACGCCCGCATCGATGTCGAGGACGATCATATCGTCCTGCATAGTCACAGCGGCAATAAGGTAACCGGCAGTAATCCTGATTATCGACTAGCCTTACCGCTGATAATCGAGCGGCTGCGGAATAACTCAATCGATTTCGTATCTTATCTTGATAGCGAAGCGGCGAGACGTGCCCGTCCGGATATGCTTGATCGAGTACTTCTCACGAGCGTGGAACTCGATCCCGACAATGACAAAGCTGCGATGCAGATCATTCGGAAAAGCAATGAAGGCAGTAAAAGCCATGGCGCATGGCGCAGGCTCTTGTTTCAGGCTGAGGGATTTCCCGAACACGCCTTGATAGATGCTGTGACAGGTTGCGGTAAAATATTACCACCTATCAGTACGGGTGATTACGCAAAAGTCCAAAGAGCGCATATCAAAGCTGCGATTGAGGAAATACGGCAAGGGAGAGAGCGCGCTAATCGGTTTGCGGAAGGCCGTGATTATTGCTTGATCGTTGGTGATGGCGGCGAGCCGCTGCCGCCGAAAAAGGTTTTCGGCCTGGCACTAGCTAATGCTCTTAATCGCCCCATAAGTCCGGAGCATTTTTCTTCCGGTGATAGGATATTCAAAATCCTACGTGATCGCGGTTTTGAAGTCGTCGAACGCGTAAAGACGTCGCATCTGGAGGAAGAGCCGGCACAATTTGAGCGAGATGATATCGAGCCGTTACTGCCATCTGATGAAGAGTTGGTAGCTTTGGAGGGCAGTAAGAAGCTTCGTCTGCACTTCAAAACTGAGCGATCTGGCGCGTTGCCGAAGCGCTACAAGCAGAAGTTTAAAGACCAAAATGGGAAGTTGATCTGCTTCCGCTGCGCTAAGGATTACATTGCTGAATACGGGGCTGAGATGGCCGATGCGTGCTTCGATGTGCACCACATCGAGATGGTTTCAGAGCGAGAGGAGTCCTCCATCACGGGTATGGATGATCTCCAACTGCTATGTTCGAACTGCCATCGAGTCACTCATCGTGAGATGAGAGCGGGGCCCACCCCTACGAAGACATTACCGCGATAATGCCGGAGAAAGCCAGCACGGGGCGGCCTTCCTGTTCCATCGTGCCCTGGACAAAGATCATGCGCTTGCCGGCCTTGGTCACCTTGCCGCGGGCGGTGAGGCGTTTGTGGGGAACGGCAGGAGACAGAAACTCGCTGTTGAGCGAGACGGTGACACCGTCCTGATCGCCCATAACATCTGCCGAGATCACGAACAGCGAATAGTCCGCGAACGTCAGCAGCGAGCCGCCATGCACGATGCCGCCGTGGCGGCAGTTGCGCTCGATCGGCATGAAGCCCGCCTGCAGGTCGCCGTCCTCGTGGCGGCGGATATAGAAGGGTCCGGCGTGCTGTTCGAACGGCACGTGCATTGTCCAGCGTCCCCAACCGGCCCACTCCCCCTCGGTGACGATGGTGACGTGGTTTTGGAAGGCATCGGCAGACATTGGGGTACTCGTACTCAAAACAGGGTCGAAAGCCCTGGCCCCATAGCCGGAATGCCTTGCCATGTGGACTTAAAAACGCTGCATCGCGGTATTAAAACGCTGCTCGACGACGGCCACCAAGGCACAACCGTCGCCTGTTATGACGATAACGTACAATTCACCGCCTAAACGCTGAAACGCCGAGAGAATCCCGTTAGGCTGAGAATATGAGCGGGCGTTTTCCCATCCTTTATATTGCCGAAGCCGATCCTGAAGAGGCCATCCTCTCGTCGGGCGCGCTGGCACATCTGGTAGAGATGATCCCGCACGCCGACTTTACCGTGGTTGGTTCGGCCGCGTCGGCACCGCTGTTTGCGGACCTGCCGCGCCTGCGTCGTCTGATCGTTCTGGACAAGGACGGCCGCTGGGACTGGATATCTCTGTGGAACCAGGTGCGCGACACCAACTGGGGTCTGGTGGTGGACCTGCGCGGTTCGTCCCTGTCGGGCAAGCTGCGACGCCAGCGCCGCGCCGTAAAGGAAGGCAGCATCCCCGGCGTCCACGCTGTGGAAGAGGCCGCCCGTCTGCTGCAACTGGATGAAATCCCCGCGCCGAAACTGTTCATCAGCGAGGCCACCCAAGCCATCGCCGACAGCTTCATCCCGCGCGGTGATGAACCCATTCTGGCGATCGGTCCGGGCGTGGACTGGATCGGCAAACGCTGGCCCGCCGAACGCTATGCCAAGGTGGCGGCACCGCTGCTGTCCGAGGGTGGACCTCTGGCCGGTGGCAAGCTGATGATCGTCGGCGAGGAAGCCGACCGTGACGCCGCTCACACCATCCGCTTTGCCGTGCGCCGCGACCGCGTGATCGAGCTTCAGGGCAAGCTGACCCGCCTGCAAACGGCGGCGGCACTGACCCACGCCAATCTGTTCATCGGGGGAGACAGCGTCTGGACCCAGTTGGCCGTTGCCGCAGGTGTTCCTGCTGTGGGCGTGTTCGGCCCGTCCGACGACAAGAAGCGCCGCCCATGGACCGGCATCGCCGTTCGCGGCCCGCGCACCCTGGAAGAATACAAAGAACTAGACCCCCGCCTGAACCAGCACATCCAGCACATGATGGACCTCCCCGCCGACCGCGTCCTGAAAAAGACGCTCAAGATGCTGGCGGAAATGGCGGAGTAGGGGTGTCGGCTGGGCCTCAAGGTATTACAGCGGCGCGCAGGTGAACTGTTCGCGCGGCGTGCCCGATACGGTCGAAAGTCGCTCGGCAGGCAGTTTGATGACGAGGCCGGAGTATTCCAGCCGATAGTCATAAATCGCGCCCAGCAGACCCGCCATCGGACATCCCCGAACCTCTGCCCCTAGCGCGTCGAAGCCGACGGCCAGTCCCTCGCCCATGCTTCCGGTCCAGCGGCCGACGAGGACTTTGACAGGGCCTGCGTGGTGTTTATCCGCGCGGGGTAGAACCTGTTCGATCCATTGACGCGGGATGGAGGTGCGGCGTTCCTCGGCCACGTATCGGTGCATCTGGTAAGGGCGGGCCTCGGTGACGAACCATCCCATAAGGGCACGGGCGATAACCGTATTGCCGCCGCTAGGCGTGTCGCGCAGGTCAAGGATGACGGCTTCGCCTTGCCTCGCGTGGGCCATCGCTTCGTCAAAGGCCGTGATCGTCGCTTGATCGCCAAGGGAGTCGTTGATGCGGATGGTCAGCCCGTCAGGACTGCGTGATACGGAAAGCGCATCGCGGGAGGGGCGGTTTCCGGTATAGAGCGACGCCAGCGTTACCGTGCGCGGATGGTCGTGACCAGTGGCAAGGGTCAGGGTTCTGGCGCTGTCCCGACGGCCCGCCGCCAGTACGCGCGCCGTATAGCCAAGGCCGTCCGGCGGAACGTCCACCCCCAAATCGTTCCAGAAATCCTTGACCGCGAGGGCTGTGGACCGGCCACCGATTTCGAGTACGGCGTCACCGACCACGATACCTGCCTTTGAGGCGGGGCTGTCACGCACGGCGGTGACGATGTAGCGGTCGCCATCATGTTCGATCCATAGATCCGAATAGCTGGGCACCAGCGCCCAGCTGTTGCTGAAGGAACTGCCGGTGATGGTGTGATGGTCCGCCAGCGCGGCCAGTCGCCGCTCCGAATACCGCAGAAGGGAGGCGCTGTCCGTGACCGCCAAGGCTTCGGCCTCCAGCTTTTCGCTAGTTGGCGTTGTTCCTTGCGGGAAGCGGTCGGAATAGGCGTAGTTCTCCACGATCAGACGCTCGATCGATACGGCGTCCGTGCGGAATTGTTCCGGTGTCTGCGCGCGGGCACCGAAGGCTGAGAGCATCACGGAGGTGGCGAGGAGGGACGGCATGATGAATCGGTTCATGCGAAATTGTCCCGCCTTCGCCTCCGGCGCACAACTGAAACTTTATTCATCTGGCCGAGGTTAAGCGGGGCGCTTCGCCTTCCCCTGACTGCCCCCAAGGCGTAGAAGACCGTCCGACTGTAATCCTTCCCGTCGGAGCGCCTCCCATGACCCAGACTTATGACCTGATCGTTCGCGGGGGTGAGGTGGCGAACCATGCGGGGCGCGGCAAGGCGGACGTCGGTGTGATCGACGGCAAGATCGCCTTTATCGGTGACCTAACCGGCGCCTCGGCGGGTGAGGTGTTCGATGCCACGGGGCTGACGGTTCTGCCGGGTGTGATCGACACCCAGGTCCACTTCCGCGAGCCGGGTCTGGAATGGAAGGAAGACCTCGAAACCGGCAGCCGCGCGGCGGCTCTGGGCGGTGTGGTGGCCGTGTTCGAAATGCCGAACACCAACCCCAACACCATCAGCCAGCCGACGCTGGAAGACAAACTGGCCCGCGCCAACAATCGCATGTGGACCGACCACGCCTTTTACGTCGGCGGCACGCACGAGAATGCGGACTATCTGGGCGAGCTGGAGCGCCTGCCGGGCGTGTGCGGCATCAAGGTGTTCATGGGCGCATCGACCGGCGACCTGCTGATCGCCGATGACGAGGGCGTGCGTAAAGTCCTGACCAACACCAAGCGCCGCGCGACCTTCCACTCCGAGGACGAATACCGTCTGGTCGAGCGCCGCGAGCTGGCCCGCACCGGCGACTGGACCAGCCACCCCGAAGTGCGCGACGCCGAGAGCGCTATTCGCTCGACCCGCCGTCTGGTGAGCCTTGCCAAGGAAACGGGCGCTCGCATCCACGTGCTGCACGTGACCACCAAGGACGAGATGGAATACCTGCGCTTCCACAAGGATGTCGCCACGGTCGAAATCACCCCGCAGCACCTGACGCTGGTTGGCCCCGAGGCCTATGAGCGCCTTGGTGCCTATGCGCAGATGAACCCGCCGATCCGCTCGCAGGAGCACGTCGATGCCCTGTGGCTGTGGGGTATCCAACAGGGTGTGGCCGACGTTCTGGGTTCGGACCACGCGCCGCACACCAAGGAAGAAAAGTCCAAGCCCTATCCGGCCTCGCCGTCGGGTATGCCGGGCGTGCAGACGCTGGTGCCGCTGATGCTGGACCACGTGAACAAGGGCCGCCTGTCGTTGGAACGCTTCATCGACCTGACCAGTGGCGGGGCGCAGCGCGTGTTTGGCACCGCCAACAAGGGCCGCATGGCTGTCAGCTATGACGCCGACCTGACCATCGTGGACATGAAGGCCAAGAAGACCATCACCCACGACCAGCAGGCCACCCGTTGCGGCTGGACCCCGTTTGACGGCCACGCAGTTTCGGCATGGCCGGTCGCCACCATCGTGCGCGGGCGCGTGGTGATGAAGGATGGCGAACTGATCGGCACCGCCCACGGCCAGCCGGTCCGCTTCCAGGAAACCCTGTGAGCGCAAAGCCCCGTCTAGGTCTGATCGGCTATGGCGCGTTCGGGAAACTGACCGCGCAGCATCTGGCCGCGCATTTCGATGTGCGGGCGTTTGATCCGGCTATGGATGGGGATGATGCCTATGCTGCCAAGGTAGACTTGGCCGAGGCGGCGGGCTGTCCGGTGGTGATCCTCGCCGTTCCGGTTGGTGTGCTGGAACAGACGCTTCAGGAGATCGCGCGTCTGTTGGCTGACGGCGCTCTGGTGATCGACGTCGGCTCGGTAAAGGTCAAACCTGCTGAAGCGATGCAGCGTCTGCTGCCCGATCACGTCCGCATCGTCGGCACACACCCGCTGTTCGGCCCGCAATCGGCCAAGAATGGTCTGGAAGGTCTGCGCATCGCTGTGTGCGAGGTGAAGGGAGGCAAAGACGCCCGCCGCACCGCCGCATGGTGCCGCAAGGTGCTGAAGCTCAAGGTCTTTAACGTCAGCCCCGAAGATCACGACCGCGAGGCCGCGACCGTTCAGGGCCTGACCCACCTGATCGCCCGCGTTCTCTTGAACATGGAGCCGCTACCCACCCGCATGACCACCGCAAGCTTCGAGCGTGTCATGCAGGGCGTCGACATGGTCCGTCACGACAGCCCCGCCGTCTATCAGGCCATCGAGCGCGACAACCCCTTCGCCGCCGAGGTCCGCGAGCGCTTCTTCAGCCTATTCGACAAGGCCCGAGGCGAACTGGACGGCTAACCCCTAGCGCGGCGTCAGGATGAAGTCGGCGACGTCTTCGACAACCTGCGGTGCGATCTTGGCGTTTACGTTGGTGTAGGTCGCGATATTGGCCGCGCGGTCAGCGGGCGCTTCGGTCAGGGTGTGGTTGATACCTTCCCAAATATTCAGTTCGGATCGCGGTTGGGCGCTGTGCAGCGCTTGCGCGTCCACGACCGTGGTGTGCAGATCGGTGGTGCCCTGACCAATGAAGATCGGACCATCATAGTCACGTGCCAACTGCGCCGGATCGCGTTTCATCCACGAGATCAGATAGGGCTGTACCGAAGGACGCAGCAGGGCCATGAGCGCAACGGGCGGATTTTCGACCGTGCGTCCGGCTTCCAATTCCGCCAGCATGTCGAACGTCTCGTCCTTCAACGGCTGGGGCAGTTGGACGCTTAGCTGTTCGCGCAGCACCACGCCCACCGGACGCCCCACACCAGCGAGCAGGATCTGGCCGCAAACCGGTGCATCCTTGTCGGCTGCAGCAGACTGGACCACCAGCGCGCCCTCGGAATGGCCAATCAGCCAGACGCACGGCGCACCCGTTTGTTCTGCGGTCAACCGGGCCCAGTTGCGGGCATCCTCGACATAGGTGTCGAACCTTAACTGTGCCTCCGACACGACGGCAGGAAGGCTGGCAGCGATGCCGCGCTTGTCGATGCGGACGGTGGCGATGCCCCGTGCGGCCAGCCCCTCGGCCAGCTGCTTCAAAGAGCCGTTGCTCACGCCCAACGGGCTGTTCCCGTCGCGGTCGGTTGGGCCGCTTCCGGGGATGATGACGGCGGCAGCGACCATCTCGCCTGCAGGCCGTAGCATCGTGCCGTGCAGAGGGGCAGGGGTCGCTTCTAGCGTCACATGAGTTTCGGTCGGCCCCGCAAACATCAGGGCGGCAGCCATAAGGCTCAGCATCATGCGTCTCCGTTTCGGGGCAGGTTAGAAGCTCTGCGCTTCGGGATCGTTACGCCACACGCGCCAGCTTTCGAACACCGACAGGCCCGCAGCGCCCAGCAGGCCGATGACCAGCGCACCGGTCAGAATATTTGCTGGCACCCACAAGGCTGCGACGAGGCCGGCCACGCCCAGCCAGAACATCAGCCGTCCGGCCAAGCGGTTCGACTTGTCCCACGCCAGACGGGATTTGTAGGCCCACGGGGTCTTCACCCCGATAAAGGCATTGGGGCCGACCTTGCCCAGTACCGCGCCCAGTAGAATGCTGATGCCCGACAGGAACAGGGCGGAGCCGACCATATTATACTGTCCCGATGCCGCCTGAGGGCCGAGAGCCGCCCAAGCGATCATCAACGCCACACCTGCCATGATCAGCACCGATACCAACTGCCCGTTGGCCAGCGCCTTGCGCCGGACAGGATCGGTCGCTGCCTTCGCCTGATGGGCGGTCAGATAGGCAACGACCAGATTGATCAGGCCCAGACCGCCCAGCGTCAGCGCCAGTTCGGTCCGGCTACCGAAACGGTCAGCATTGCCTTGAAAGTCGAAATGCAGCGGCACGGGCGTGGTCGGACCCTTCAGCGCAATCCATGCGCTACCTGCAAAGATCAGAAGGGAGACGGCCAGCGCCAGACGGGTGTTCAGGGTCGTATTCATGGCGTGTCCTCCGTGTTCTGATTTTTGCCTGCTCCGGCCATGTCCATGAGGAAGGCCAATCCTTCCTCGACCGCCGAGATTTCCAACCGGTACCGTACTGACTGACCGTGCTTCTCCGTGCTGACCAGTTCGGCCTCTTTCAGGGCGTTGAGGTGCCCCGTGACCGTTGGCCAGCTCATGTCAAAGGCTGCGGCAATATCGCCCGATGCCTTCGGTCCATCCCTCAGCATGGCGATAATCTGGCGCCGAACCGGATGGGACAAAGCTTTGAAGAGCGCATTCATTAGGAAAAGTCATAATTAGGAACATTCCTAAATGCAAGTTCGAAAATCAATGCTCGGCGAGCGCTTGTGTTGGACCTGCGCCCTGGTGGCGACTAAGGGATCACAACCACGGTTGAGGGGAGCCATCGCATGCACATTTCCGAACAGATCGTCCTCATTACCGGCGGGGCACGCGGTGTCGGCGCTGAAGCGGCGCGGGCCTTCGCCCGTGAAGGGGCGCGGGTGGTAATCAACTGGCGCAGCAGCGGCGATGCTGCCCATGCGCTGGCCGCCGATATCGGTGAGCAGGCCGTCGCCCTGCAGGCCGACGTGATCGACCGGGCCGCTGTCGAGGCGATGTTGGCCAAGGCCGATCAACACTACGGCGGGGCGGTTACGACCGTCATCAACAATGCGCTGGACTATAGCTTCAACGGTGATGCTCGGTCCCAGATGGAAACCATCGGCTGGGATGAGTTCGCCAGCCAGTTTCAGACCGTCATCCATGGCGCGCTGAACGTCATTCAGGCCGCTACGCCGGGGATGAAGGCCAAGGGCTTTGGCCGCGTGGTCAACATCGGCACCAACCTCGTGCAAAATCCGGTGGTGCCCTATCACGACTATACGGCCGCCAAGGCAGCCTTGATGAGCCTGACGCGCACGGCTGCTGGCGATCTGGGTCCGCACGGCATTACAGTTAATATGGTCTCGGGCGGCTTGCTTCGCACCACCAACGCCAGCGCCGCCACGCCCGATGCAGTCTTCGATCTGATCGCAGGCATGACCCCGCTGCGTAGCGTCACCACTCCGCAAGAGTTCGCCGACGCCATCCTCTTCTTCGCCTCGCCGTGGAGCCGCGCCGTTACGGGACAGAACCTTGTCGTCGACGGTGGTTTGGTGCGCGATTAATCACAGCTTTGGCGGCTTGGCCCTTAATCCTTGGCGTGCTGGGCAGGGGTAAGGACAACCGATACGTTCCCGATAATCAGGAACAGGGTTCAGCTTGACGGGTTCTATCTGCGTAGAAGCAGGAGAAACCTATGATCAAATGGGCCATCATCTTCGCTATCATCGCCATCGTAGCCAGTATTCTGGGCTTTGGCGGGGTTGCGGGGGCCGCTGCCGGTATCGCTAAATTCCTGGCGATTGCAGCGATCGTGATCTTCCTGGTCTTCCTTGTCCTCGGTGTGATGGCGGGCAAGAAGATCGTCAAATGACAAAAGGGCCTCCGGATCGGGAGGCCCTTTTTACATGGCAAAGCTTGGGCTAAGTCCTGCACTCCATAGTGCGAGAGCCGGGCATGAAGTCATTTTTGAGAACTACAGCGTGCCTGATCCTGCTCGCGGGGATGGTCGGCTTTGCCCTGAGCCCCTGGGGGCGTGCGCTCGCCGACTGGATCAGGGAAATCGCCTATTGGATCCAGGTGTCGCTGGCCGTGGTCGCGGGCGTAGGCGGGATGGTGTTGGGCATTGCCATGATGTTCCGCGACGCCCGCAAGAAACGCTCGGCCGAAGCCGCAAAAGCGCCGAAAGCCTAGATCGAGAAGCTGACGCCGCAGCCGCAGCTGGAGGCGGCGTTCGGGTTTTGGATCACAAACTGCGCACCGGCCAGTTCGTCGACGAAGGTGATCTCCGATCCCTTCAGGAACGGCACCGACACCTTGTCCACCAGCGCGGCCTGACCGTCGCATTCGATGCGGATGTCGTCGGCCTGCGCCTCTTCGACCAGATCAAGCTGATACTGGAAGCCGGAACAGCCGCCACCCTCGACCGCGACGCGAAGCATCAGGGACTTGCCCTCGGCCTGCGACAGGGCCGCCAGACGGCGCGCCGCCGCTTGCGACAGGGTGATGCCTTCCGGTGCTCGGGCACTGATGGAAAAGGCGGCTGTGGATTGTTCTGTGGATTGGACGGTGCTCACAGGGTTCTATATGAGGCGTGGGAAGCCAATAAAAAAGCCCTGCCTTGTTCAAAGTTGATGTCGTGAGCCAGATCGAACGCGCCCCATACGCCGAACGCCACGAAAACAGCCGTGGTCGCCGCATCCCCGAGCCGCCCAGCCGCACCCGCACACCTTTTGCGCGCGACCGTGACCGCATCATCCACGCAACGGCTTTCCGCCGTCTGAAAGAAAAGACGCAGGTCTTCGTTGCGCACGAAGGCGATACCTATCGCACGCGCCTGACCCACTCGCTGGAAGTGGCGCAGATCGCCCGCTCGCTAGCCCACGCGCTGCGCCTCGATGACGATCTAGCCGAAACAATCGCTCTGGCGCACGACCTCGGCCACCCGCCGTTCTCGCACGCGGGCGAGGACGAACTGGCCGAGCTGATGAAGGACTACGGCGGCTTTGACCACAACGTCCAAAGCTTCCGCGTCGTGACCGAACTCGAGATGCGCTATCCGGCGTTTGCGGGGCTGAACCTGACGTGGGAAACCGTCGAGGGCGTGGTCAAGCACAATGGTCCGGTACTGCATCACCTTGGTGATCCGGCGTGGGCCAGGGTGGCCGAGTATCACGCGGGCGGTTCGATGAACTGGGACCTGCGCCTTGGCACCTTCGCCTCGCTTGAGGCCCAGTGCGCCGCCATTGCGGACGACATTGCCTATAACAACCACGATGTGGACGATGGCGTTCAGGCGGGTCTGTTCACCTTGAACGACCTGTCGCAGATCCCGCTGATCGGCCCGGCCATTGCCGCGGCGCGGGCGGACTATCCCAATATCGACGACCGTATGCTGCGTCTGGAGGCGGTACGCCGCATGATCGGCGTCATGGTCGACGACGTACTGGCCGAGACCGAGCACCGCCTGAAATCGCACCGGATCGAAACGGTCGAAGACGTACGACTGGCCCCCGAAACCCTCGTCCAGTTCTCGGCGGGGATGATGGAGGAGCTGGCCGTTCTGCGCCGCTTCCTGTTCGAGCGGATGTACCGCCACTATCGCGTAAACCGTACCCGCAGTCAGGCCCGCCGCGTGCTGGCGCAACTGTTCAATCTGGCCATGGCCGAGCCCGAGGTTCTGCCGCCGGAGTGGCAGAAGGCGGCGCTGACCGACAATATGACCGAGCGCGCACGCGCTGTGTGTGACTATATCGCCGGTATGACCGACCGCTATGCCATTGAAGTGCATAGAAAGCTGTTCAGCCTCGACGTCACCCTCGATCTATGATTCGAAAGACGGGGGCCGGGGGTGATAAAATAATGACGACCGCGCACCGATTCGCGCGGGCGGAACCGAGTTAAAGGCGCGACCCATGTCCTACGATGATGATAACCGAGGCTACCCCCAACAGGGCCGCGATGCCGGCCGCGAACGCGGGGCCTATACGCCTCCGACCGACGACGACCTGCCGTTCAACCGTGGTGGCTATGATGCCCGCCGCGCCCCGTCGTCGAAGTCTCCGCCGCTGACGCTGATCATCAGCGTTGTCGTGCTGCTGGCGATCGTCATCGGTATTATCCTCGCCTATACGATGGGTGGCTCGCGCAAGGAGGGCCAGATGCCCGCCGCTGTCGGCACGCCGGTCGAGACCATGAAGGTGGACTCTCCGCTGGACGCCCAGCCGGTTAACCCCGAAGCGGGCATCAGCGTCTATCGCGATACGCCGGAAGCCGAAGCCGCCACCCCGACCCTGACGGAAGGTCCTGAAGCCGTTCTGCCGCGTCCGGCACCGTCGGCAGATACCCAAGCTGCTGCGCCCGCTCCGCTGGCACCGGCTCCGGCCCGTCCGGCTCCGACGCCCGCACCGGCACCAGCGCCGGCTGCTGTTGCGCCGAAACCGGCCGCTCCGGTTGCCGCTCCGGCCCCTGCGCCTGCTCCGGCGGCTGCCGCTACGGGCACCTCGCGCGTCCAGATCGGTGCCTTCTCCTCGCGTGAACAGGCCGAGCAACAGTATTCGGCGGCTGCAGGTCGTCACGGCGGTTTGACCGCTGGTGCTCGTCGCCAGATCGAAGCCGTCGAGCGTGACGGCAAGACCCTGTACCGCACGTCGTTCGGCGGTCTGAGCCGCGAACGCGCCACCACGCTGTGCAACGCCATCAAGGCGTCGGGCGGCACCTGCTTCGTCGGCTGAGGCTAGACGATTGACTTCTGCTGCCATTTTCGGCTGCACGGGATACCGGTTGTCGGCACAGGAGCGCGCCTTCTTTGCCGACGCCAATCCGTGGGGCTTTATTCTCTTCCGTCGCAATGTCGAAAGTCCGGATCAGGTTCGCGCCCTGGTTCAGGACCTGCGCGACAGCGTGGGCCGCGACGACGCTCCTGTCCTGATCGATCAGGAAGGTGGGCGGGTGCAACGCCTTGGCCCGCCGTTCTGGCCTAAATATCCGCCGGGTGCGGCCTACCTTCAGGCTGCCGAAGGCGATGTGTTCAAAGCGCGCGAACTGGTGCGCCTCGGGGCGCGCCTGATGGCCCATGACCTTCATGAACTGGGCATCAATGTCGACTGCGTTCCGGTGATGGACGTTCCGGTCCCTGGCGCTCACGACATCATCGGCGACCGCGCCTATGCCCGCGATCCCCAGACGGTGGCCCAACTGGGCCGCGCCGCCGCCGAGGGCATGCTGGCGGGCGGTGTTTTGCCGATCATCAAACACATCCCCGGTCATGGCCGCGCCTTTGCCGACAGCCACCATGACCTCCCGATCGTGGAGACCCCGCTGGCCGAACTGGACGCGTGGGACTTTGTGCCCTTCCGCGCCATGTCGGACATGCCGATGGCCATGACCGCCCACGTGGTGTTCACCGCCGTGGATGCCGAGGCTCCGGCTACGACGTCCAAGGCAGGCATCCGTCTTATCCGCGAGCGTCTCGGCTTTGGCGGCCTGATTATGACCGACGACCTCTCGATGCAGGCTCTGTCGGGCACGCTGAAAGAGCGCACCGAGGCGTCGTTCAAGGCCGGCAATGACATCGTCCTGCACTGCAATGGCAAGCTGGACGAGATGACCGAGATCGCATCAGTGACCAAGACGCTGGGCGGCATTGCCGCTCGCCGCGCCGAGGCTGTGCTGGAACGTGTGGTCCGCACGCCTGAACCGCTAGACGTCGACGCTGCGCGCGCCCGCTTCGCTGCGGCAATGGAAGGCCGCTATCAGGCGGCCAGCGGACCTGACGTGGGCGAAGCCCAAGCGCCGGAACTGGCGTGAACTGATATGGGGCAGGGGGCATGACAGATACCTTCCAGCCGAACCTAGACTTCACCGCGGTCCAGCAGGCCGAGGCGAAGGAGGCGTTCGTCGTTGATCTGGAAGGTTATGAAGGTCCC
Organism: Brevundimonas pishanensis; assembly: GCF_022750635.1. GTDB lineage: Bacteria > Pseudomonadota > Alphaproteobacteria > Caulobacterales > Caulobacteraceae > Brevundimonas > Brevundimonas pishanensis. The sequence goes on from NZ_JAJKBG010000003.1 coordinate 63,699, forward strand.
CTGCACGTCCTTCTGGAACTGGCCCGCAGCCAGAAGGTGGACCTGCTAAAGCTTTCGATCACCCGACTGGCCGAACAGTATCTGCTGTTCGTTCACGAGGCGCGGCGACGTAACTTCTCGCTGGCGGCGGACTATCTGGTGATGGCGTCGTGGCTGGCCTATCTGAAGTCGCGCCTGCTGATCCCGCGTAACGAGAAGGACAAGGGCGAAGAGCCACCCGCAGAGCAGATGGCTGCCGCGCTGGCCTTCCGCCTGCAAAAGCTGGAGGCCATGCGAACCGCCGTGGCCAACCTGACGAAACGCCCGCAACTGGGCCGCGACGTCTTTATGCGCGGCGATCCCGAGCAAACCGTGATCGTGCCATCGGATCAGATCGACGCCAGCCTCTATGAACTGATGACCGCCTATGTGACCCAGCGGGTCAAGCAGGAGCGGCGCAACTATAACCCGACTGCCCGCGTCGAAGCCTTCCAACTGGAAGCCGCCCGCGACTGGCTACGCGAGATTATGCCGCGCCTCGCCGAATGGACGCCGCTGGAGCGCGTTGCCCCGCAGCGACCCGACGATCACGACGGCCCGTCACAGGCCAGCTATACGGCCTCGACCCTCTCGGCCTCGCTGGAACTGGTAAAGGAAGGCGGCATGGACATTCGTCAGGAAAAGCCGTTTGACGATATCTGGCTGCGTCGGCGCGGACCGGCCCCCGCGCTGGAGTTGGAACCGTGAGCCTGAGTTTTGCCCCTGACCATCTGGAAATCGAGCGCCGGATCGAGGCCCTGTTGTTTGCGGCGGCCGCGCCTCTGTCCCGCGAGGAACTGGCGCGTCGTCTGCCGGAAGGTGCCGATGTATCCGGTGCCCTGACCGCACTTCAGGAGCGTTATAAGGGCAGGGGGGTAGAACTCGATTCCGTGGCGGGGCGCTATCGTTTCCGCACCGCCGAGGACCTCGGCTTCCTGATGACGGAAGAGCGCGAAGAGCCTCGACGATTGTCTAAGGCTGCGCTCGAGACGTTGGCTATCATTGCCTATCATCAGCCTTGCACCCGCGCCGAAATTGAAAGCGTGCGCGGTGTGTCGCTGTCGAAAGGCACGCTGGATGTGCTGCTGGAGATGGGATTCGTTCGCCTGCGCGGTCGTCGTCGCACGCCGGGTCGTCCCGTAACCTACGGAACCGCAGACCGATTCTTGGAACATTTCGGTTTGGCGGGTCTGTACGATCTGCCGGGCGTGCAGGAAATGAAGGCGGCGGGACTGCTGGATCTGTCCATGCCTGTCGGCTTCGAAGTTCCGGATCCTTCGCTTTCCCGCGATGAAGACGGCGAAGAATTATTGCCGGGAATGGACGCGGACACGCCGGAATTTGCCCAAGATTTCATAGGCGAAGGCGGCGAGTCGTAGCTTTAGGGGCGACCTTGCGTCGCGTCTGAAAATAAACCACGAAAATCCATACACTTAAGTCTCAAACCTGTCGCCTTGACCTGAAGGCCCTCCGCCTATAGGTTCCGCGCGAAATTCAGACCCCTGCCGACAGCCCGTCGGCGATGAGCGAATTGGCCATGTCCTCTACGAAGGAATCGCGCGAAGAGGCGATGAAACGTCTCTCGGAACGCGCATCCGCCCTAGAGGCGCGGACAAGAACCGCGGTGGTAGCAACCGCCGAGGCTCAAAAGGTCGTTGGTCAGGCTTGGCGCATCGTCGCCGAACTGATCGGTGGCGTTTTTAGCGGTCTGGGACTTGGTGTGGCTGTCGATTACTTCTTCGACACTGCGCCGATAGGCGTAATCGGCGGGGTCCTCGTGGGCTTCGCTTTGTCATTTTTTATGGCCCGCAATACAGCCAAACGGCTTATGGCGGAGGCCAAGGCACTCGGTGAAACCCCTTCGGGTGAGCCGATTGTCGAGGTTAACGAAGACGAGGAACGATAGGCTTCATGGCCGGTCCGATTGAACAATTTGAGGTCAAGCCGCTCGTAGAGTTCGGCACGGTCAATGTTCCCGTTCTCGGTGAGCAAGTGATCGCTATCACCAACTCGCACGTTGCGATGACCATCGCCTTTGCGGTTGTTGTGGGCTTCCTGGGTCTAGCCACCAGCAAGAATGCTGTGGTTCCGGGCCGTATGCAGGCTGCGGGTGAAACCCTGTTCGGCATGGTCGACAACCTGACCTCGTCGATCATCGGTCACGACGGCAAGAAGTATTTCCCGTTCGCCTTCACCATGTTCATGCTGGTTCTGGCAATGAACTTGCTGGGCATGTTCCTGACCTTCACCGCGACCTCGCAACTGGCCGTCACCCTGACGCTGGGCCTGATCTCCTTCCTGACCGTCGTCGTCGTCGGTTTCGTCAAGAATGGTTTGGGCTTCTTCAAGCTGTTCTGGCCGGCTGGCGCGCCTCTGGCGCTGCGCCCTGTCGTTGGTCTGATCGAGTTTGTTTCGTTCCTGCTGCGTCCGGCTACCCTGGCCCTGCGTCTGTTCGGTAACATGCTGGGTGGCCACGTCGCCCTGAAGATCTTTGCCCAGTTCGTTGTGCAACTGGGTGCTGTGGCCATCGCCACCGGCGGTATCGCCTACGCCTTCTTCGGCGTTGCAGCTCTCTCGCTGTGCATGACCGTTGCGATGACCGCACTTGAGTTTCTGGTGGCCTTCCTTCAGGCCTTCGTTTTCACTGTTCTGACCTGCATCTATCTCAATGATGTGGTCAACCTGGGTGAAGGCCACTAAGGCCTAATCTCAGCTACTTCACCCTACCTCTAACGTCTCTCGATTTAGGAAACACATCATGGACGCTGAAGCCGCAAAGTACATCGGCGCTGGTCTGGCCACCCTGGGCATGATCGGTTCGGCTCTGGCCGTTGGTAACATCTTCGGTAACTTCCTGGCTGGCGCTCTGCGCAACCCGGCTGCTGCCGCTGCTCAAGTCGGCAACCTGTTCGTGGGTGCCGCTCTGGCAGAAGCCCTGGGCATCCTGGCCTTCGTGCTGGGCGTCCTGATGATCTTCGGCTAATCCTTAGCCTCTAAGAAGACCACACAGTACCGACGGCGCGTAGGTTCGTCCTACGCGCCGTTGTCCTGATCTAAAGATAGACGGACCATGGCCGCAGAACCCACACTCGAAGCACCGACCGGCGACGTACACGCCGAGACCCATGCCTCCACCGAGCACGCCTCGGGCGGCCTGCCCCAGTTCGAATTCCAGCACTGGGTTGGTCAGATTGGCTACCTGCTGATCCTGTTCGCCATCACCTATGTGCTGATCGCCAAGGTGTTTGCACCGCGCATGCGCCGTGTGATCGACGAACGTGCCGAAACCATCGACGGTGCCGTTGCCACCGCCCGTTCGGTTCAAGCCGAAGCTGAAGCGCAAGCTGAAGCTGCCCGCGCCGAGGTCGAAAAGGCCCGCGCCGACGCCCGCGCTACCGCAGCCGCTGCGAAAGCCCGCGTCACCGAAGAATTCAACGCCCGCCTGGCCGCTGACGAAGCTGTCGTCAACGCCCGCATCGCTGAAGCCGAAGCCAAGATCGCTTCGACCCGCGACGCTGCCATGGGTAACGTCACTGCCATCGCTTCGGACGCCACCAGCGCTATGCTGGAACGTCTGACCGGCAAGGCCCCGACTGCGGCCGAGCTGGAAGCTGCCATCAAGGGAGCTGCCTAATGCCCGCTTTTCTGACCGCCCACTTCTGGGACATCAGCAACCCTGAGTTCTGGGTTGGCGTCGGCCTCGTCATCTTCTTCGCCATCGTCATCTTCGCTGGCGTGCCGAAGCTGGTTGCTGCCGGTCTGGACGCCAAAGCTGCCAAGATCCAGCAAGACCTGGATGAAGCCGCCCGTCTGCGTGCCGAAGCCGAAGCCATGCTGGCCCAGATCCGCAAGGAAAAGGCCGAAGCCGAAGCTCAAGCTGCCGAGCTGCTGTCGACCGCCGAAGCCGAAGCCAAGCGTCTGGAAGCCGACGCCAAGGCCCGCATCGAAGAATCGACTGCCCGTCGTCAGGAACTGGCCGAGCGTCGTATCGCTCAAGCCGAAGCCGAAGCGACCCGCGAAGTGAAGTCGGCTGCTGCTGACCTCGCCGCCATGGCTGCTCAGGAAATCCTGGCTGCCCGCATCGCTGGTGCCAAGACCGATCCGGCTCTGGACGCAGCGATCAGCCAACTGGCTGGCAAGCTGAACTAAGATTGGGGGCAACCCTGAATGTCAAAAGGCCCCGCTTTCGCGGGGCCTTTTTTCTTGTCCTGATCTGCCGAAGCCCTAGTGGGCGGGGGCAGCACCCATGGGGTGGATATGCGCCTTCTCGCGCTTGAGGAGGCGTTCAAAGGTCGAGCCGAGCACTGCACCATAGATAGCGTGCGTGACCAGCATCCAAGCCAAGCCTTCAAAACCACCAGACGGAATGATCCGCTGATCCGGGACAATCATGGTCGCATAGATCATCAGGACCACCCATGCGCCGACGGCAAAGGCGATACCTTTAGCCATAGCAACCTTGGTGGGTAGGCGGTCGTAGAGCAGGCCAAAAAGGCCGCCCAGAACCACAATGCCGAACAGGATATGAAGGGCCCATCCTGCTGCTGCATTCCCCGGCATGCCGAACATCTTGGCGACGATCAGCGGGAACGGGGTGAACATCTTCAACACATACATGTTGATGGCCTCAACTGCGGCCACAATCACCGTTGCGGTAAGACCTGCAACGATGCCGTTTTTTACGCGTGACATCATTAGTTTAGCGCCTCCCAACGCCAACACTTCGAGACTACGCGAGGTCGAGGGTAAGCCTTTTTTTGGCTAATGTCGAAGAACGCTGTTCACATTAACGTGCGGGCGCGCAAATGGGCGGGCTGTCTTAAGCCCGTGGCGCAGCGATATTCCGAGTCAAATCGGGAGGTTAAGCGGCCTTGGAGGCGCTGCGGCGGGCCGCACGGTAGGCCCGCACACGTGCCCGCAAACGCCGGCGCAAACGCGGCAGTGCACGGCGGCGACGGCTGCGGACAACCATCTTCTCCATGCGCAGAGCCTGCTGCCAGAAAACCGGTGCCACTTCAGGGTTCTTCCGCATGAGGCGGCGGAAGGGATAGACCCAGTTCGGCTTGGCGCGCTGCGCCTTGATGAACTGGCGCTTGGCCCAGAACGAGTTGCGCAGCACGATCACCAAACCCAGCGTGATCACCGGAATACCGCCCGGACCCGGCAGCGGCGCGATGATCAGGCCCACCAGCATGATGAACAGCCCCACGCCCATCAACGCCAGACGGCGAAGACGGCGGCTCGCACCTGTACGGGGCGGCGGAGGGATCAGTGGTGTCAGGACCAAGGTCACAGCGAGCTACTTGCGTATAGGAGGAGGCGGGGAGACGCGGGGAGGAAGTACTAAACAGATGGGAATCCGTTGTTCCCACACAAGGCCAGTTTGAGGGCCGAACCATGACTTCCGAATGAACGATCAGTCACGTTGGGCGAAAAGAAAACGCCGTGTCTCGAAAGACACGGCGTTTGGTTAGCTAGGGTTGAAAACAGGCGCTCAGGCGGCCTGGTTCGAACCTTCCGGCTTCACCCAGCGCAGCTTGGGCGAGCGGGCTGCCTTGGTTTCGTCGAGACGACGCATCGGGGCGTGGAACGGTGCGCCCTTGAAGCGGTCAACGTCACCAGCCTTGGCGGCCTGTGCCAGCAGGCGCATGGCCTCGATGAAACGATCCAGTTCGGCCTTGGATTCCGTCTCGGTCGGCTCGATCAGCATGGCCCCGTGGACGACCAGCGGGAAATACATGGTCATCGGGTGGAAGCCCTCGTCGATCAGAGCCTTGGCGAAGTCGAGTGTGGTGATGTCCGTGCCCTTGAGCCATTCATCGTCGAACAGGGCCTCGTGCATGCACGGACCGTCCGGGAAGGCGGCGCTCATCAGGTCCGACAGGCGGGCCTTGATGTAGTTGGCGTTCAGGACAGCGTCCTCGGCGACTTGGCGCAGGCCGTCGGCACCGTGGGACATCATGTAGGAAAGGGCGCGCACATACATGCCCATTTGCCCTTGGAAGGCGCACAGACGGCCAAAGGCTTGTGCAGCCTCGTCCTCTTCACGCTCGACCAGTTTGAAGCCCTCACCGGTGTTCACGACCCATGGAGCGGGCGCGAACGGAGCCAGAGCTTCGGACAGGACAACCGGACCTGCGCCCGGACCGCCGCCGCCGTGCGGCGTCGAGAAGGTCTTGTGCAGGTTGATGTGCATGGCATCGACGCCCAGATCGCCCGGACGCACGCGACCGACGATGGCGTTGAAGTTCGCGCCGTCGCAATAGAAATAGGCACCTGCCTCGTGCGTCAGGCGGCTGATTTCCATGATGTCGCGCTCGAACAGGCCGCAGGTGTTCGGGTTGGTGACCATGATGGCCGCCACGTCCGGACCCAGCTTCGACGCCAGATCAGTCACGTCCACGCGGCCGTCTTCGGTCTGGGCGACCTCGACGACGGTGTAGCCGACGAAGGCGGCGGTGGCAGGGTTGGTGCCGTGGGCCGAGGTCGGGACCAGCACCTTGCGGCGCTGTTCGTGCTCGCCCTTGGCTTCGTGGGCGGCGCGGATGGCCATCAGGCCGCACAGCTCGCCGTGAGCGCCTGCCTTGGGCGACAGAGCCACAGCCGGCATGCCGGTCAGGGTGGTCAGCCAGTGCGACAGGCTATCCATCAGCTCCAGCGCGCCTTGGACCGTCGATTGCGGTTGCAGCGGGTGGATGTCCGAGAAACCGGCCAGACGGGCCATTTTCTCGTTCAGGCGCGGGTTGTGCTTCATCGTGCACGAACCCAGCGGATAGATAGCCAGATCGATGGCGTGGTTCTTCTGGCTCAGGCGCACATAGTGGCGCATGGCTTCCGGCTCCGACAGGCCCGGCAGGCCAATCGGGTCGCGGCGGACCAGATCACCGAGGTCCGAGCCATCGGTCTTCGGGGTGGCAAGGTCCACACCGGTCTTGCCCCAGCCTTCGCCTTCGAAGATCAGCGGCTCGTTCTGCAGCAGGCCACGGCCACCGGTCAGGGTAGCGGGTTTTTCAGAGACGGCGTTCGGGGTGGTCGGGCGGCCGACGTTGTTCATGGTGCTCATGTCTGTTGCCCTTCCTTACGCGACTGCGGCTTTGAGTGCGGTGGCGAGGATCTGTATGTCCGCGTCCAGCGTCGTCTCGGTGGCGGCGACCAGCAAGACGTCGTCCATGCCCGCTTCCGGTGCGAGGCGGCTGTAGGGCACGCCAGCGAGGATGCCTTGGGCGGCAAGGGTCTCGACGACCTCGGCAGCGTTCTTCGGCAGCTTCACGGCGAACTCATTGAAGAAGCGCGGGGTCAGGACCTCGACGCCTTCAATGGCGGCCAGCGCATCGCGGGTAGCCAGTGCCTTTTCGTGGTTCAGCAGGGCCAGTTGGCGCAGACCCGTTTCGCCCAGCAGGCTCATGTGGATGGTGAAGGCGAGGCAGCACAGGCCAGAGTTGGTGCAGATGTTCGACGTCGCCTTGTCGCGGCGGATGTGCTGCTCGCGGGTCGACAGGGTCAGAACGAAGCCGCGCTTGCCCTCGGCATCGACGGTCTCGCCGCAATAGCGGCCCGGGGTCTGGCGCAGCAGCTTTTCGCGGGTGGCGAACAGGCCGATGTACGGACCGCCATAGTTCAGGGCGTTACCGATCGACTGGCCTTCGCCAGCGACGATGTCCGCGCCCATTTCGCCCGGCGACTTCAGCAGGCCCATCGACACAGCTTCGGTCACGACGACGATCAGCAGGGCACCATTGGCCTGAGCCGCCTCGGCGATCTTGGTGACGTCGGTGGCGGTGCCGAACACGTTCGGGGTCTGGACGACGACGCAAGCGGTGTCCGGACCGATCTGGGCGATGACGTCAGCTTCGGCGTCAACGGCAGCCGGAAGGACTTGGGTTTCAACGCCCATGGCGTGAACCACAGTCTCGGTCGCCTTGACGTAGTGCGGGTGAACGCCGCCCGAGATCACAGCCTTGTTGCGGCGGGTGACGCGGGTGGCCATCAGCACGCCCTCGGCCATGGCGGTCGAGCCGTCATAAAGCGACGCGTTGGCGACCGGCATACCCGTCAGGTTCGCAACCTGTGTTTGGAACTCGTACAGGTACTGCAGGGTCCCTTGTGCGATTTCCGGTTGGTACGGGGTGTAGGAAGTCAGGAATTCCGAGCGTTGGATTACGTGATCCACGGTCGCTGGAACATGGTGCTTGTAAGCGCCCGCGCCGCAGAAGAACGGAACCGAACCGGCGGTCTTGTTCTTGGCCGCCATGGCCGACAGGGCACGCTCGACTTCCAGTTCGCCCGCCACGCGCGGCAAGTCCACAGGGCCGCTCAGGCGTGCGCTTTCCGGCACGTCTACAAAGAGGTCATCGATCGACTTGGCCCCGATCGCGGCCAGCATGGCCTCGCGATCATCGGCTGTCAGAGGGAGGTAACGCATGTTCAGTTCCGATCCGTCCGGCATTCGGCCGGATTATGGGGAAGGGGTAGAAGAAACCCGCCCCGAACAAGTCGGGGCGGGCGAAAGGCATTAGAGGGTCGCGAGGAAGGCGTCGTAAGCCGCCTTGTCCATCAGGCCGTCGAGTTCCGAGGCGTCCGACACCTTGATCTTGGCGAACCAGCCTTCGCCTTCCGGCGAGGCGTTCACGGTTTCCGGTGCATCGGCCAGCGCGCCGTTGGCTTCGACGACCTCGCCCGAAACCGGAGCGTAAACGTCCGAAGCGGCCTTGACCGATTCAACCACGGCGAAGCTGTCGCCCTTGGCTACGGTCTTGCCGACGTCCGGCGTTTCAACGAACACAACGTCGCCGAGGGCTTCAGCCGCGTGAGCCGAGATGCCGACGGTGGCGATGTCGCCGTCCAGCGAGACCCATTCGTGATCTTTGGTGAATTTCATGGCTGATCCCTCTCAAGCCTTGGGTTTGCGGTAGTAACGGGTGGGAACGAACGGGCTGGCCACGACCTCGGCCGCAGCAGGGCGGCCACGGACGACGACTTTCAGCTCGGTTCCGATTTCGGTGAACGCGGGCGGCACGAAGCCGATGGCGATCTTGTTGCCGGTCGAAGGCGACGGGCCACCCGAGGTGACCACGCCGATGATATTGCCGTCCTTGTCGGCGATCTCGGCACCCTCGCGGGCCGGAGCGCCTTCCTTGACCAGCAGGTTCACGCGCTTGCGCGACGGGCCTTCAGCCAGTTCCTTGAGAATGCGCTCGGCACCCGGGAAGTTCGCCGCTTCCTTGCGCGACTTCGACAGGGCGAAGGTCAGGTCGGCTTCAACCGGAGAGACGGTGGCATCGAGGTCGTGGCCGTGCAGCGGCAGACCGGCTTCGAGGCGCAGGCTGTCGCGGGCACCCAGACCGATCGGCTTCACGCGTTCGTCACTGAGCAGCAGGTTCCACACGCGCTCGGCATCGGCGGCGGGTACCGAAATCTCGAAGCCATCCTCGCCGGTATAGCCCGAACGCGAGATGTAGCAGTTCACGCCAAAGACGTTCAGCCAGGTGATGTCCATGAACGACAGCTCGGCCAGTGCCGGTTCGTGCTGGACCATGACGTCGATGGCTTCCGGACCCTGAATGGCCAGAAGCGCGCGGTCTTCCAGAACTTCCAGCTTGGCATCGCCCTGAAGGTTCGCACGCAGGTGGGCGAAATCGGCGTCCTTGTTACCGGCGTTGACCACCACATACAGACCATTGTGGTCGGGCTTGCCCGCCATCAGGTCGTCCATGATGCCGCCTTGGTCGTTCAGCAGCAGGGAGTATTTCTGTTTGTGATCCTTGAGGATCTTGTAGTCGCCGGGGACGAAGCGCTCGAACTGTTCGATGGCGTCCTTGCCGGTGATCTTGGCCTGGCCCATGTGGGAAACGTCGAACAGACCGGCATGCTCGCGGGTCCATTTGTGCTCGGCCAGAACGCCTTCGTACTGGACCGGCATGTCATAGCCGCCAAAGCCGACCATACGCGCGCCAAGCGCACGGTGCGCCGCATTCAGGGGGGTGGTTTTCAAAATTTCGTCACTCATGGGCGCACTCCGGAGTCGCGTCATCACGGCGATAGCTTCGCCGTACGCGCCCCCGCTGTCCCTTAGGCCTGAGAGATTCCGATTACCGTTTTGGCGGCAACCTTGCTCCTTCGGCGCGCCTTGGACCCCTCTCGACCCAATAGCGACTTTCCAGCGTTCCGTGCGCCTCGCGGTCCTTTTGCCTGAGCGTTTCCGGGGCGGTTGCGCCTTCGGCTCCGGAAAGATGGTTCCCATCCCCCCGATCTCTCCCGCGAGAGCTAAGGCGACCTAAGCCATCGACTCCGGTTCGAAGTCAAGCGCCGCCACACTTGCGGCATCAATGAACAGGCGTCATTGAGAGGTTCATCCCCAGTCTCTGATTTGGATTTAAAGAAACCATCATGACCGACGTCCGCACCGATCTGTCTGCCCACCTGTCCGCCACGGGCGTCGAGGGTGATCTGGCCGAACTGCTGCTGAAGATCGCGGCCTCGTGCGTGGATATCCGCAAGGTCGTATCGGGCGGCGCGCTGGCCGGTGCGCTGGGCGCGTCGGGCAATGTGAATGTGCAGGACGAAGAGCAGAAGAAGCTGGACGTCATCTCCAACGACATCCTGACCGACAACCTGCTGGCCCTGCCGCTGGTGGCCGGTGTGGCGTCCGAGGAAATGGATAACTGCCAGCCCGCCAAGCACGACGGCGGCAAGTTCCTTGTCCTCTTCGATCCGCTGGATGGATCAAGCAACATCGACATCAACGCCCCGGTGGGGACCATCTTCTCGGTTCTGGCTGCGCCGTCGGGCGAAATCACCGACGCTGCCTTCCTGCAGGACGGCCGCAAGCAACTGGCGGCGGGCTATGTGCTTTACGGCGGCCAAACCATGCTGGTGCTGACGACGGGCTCGGGCGTTGCAGGCTTTACCCTGTCGCTCGACGGCCAGTGGCTGCTGACCCACGCCGACATCAAGATTTCGCCGGACACCAAAGAGTTCGCCATCAACATGTCGAACCAGCGCCACTGGGCTGAAGGTGTGCAGACCTATGTCGCCGGTTGCCTGCAAGGTGCCGAAGGTGGTCGGGGCAAGAATTTCAACATGCGCTGGGTTGCCGCCATGGTCGCCGACGTACACCGCATCATGATGCGCGGCGGCGTCTTCCTCTATCCGTGGGACAAGCGGGAGCCGAACAAGCCGGGCAAGCTGCGCCTGATGTATGAAGGCAATCCGATGAGCTTCCTCGTCGAACAGGCGGGCGGCAAGTCGACGACCGATGGCCGCAACGCCATCCTCGACGTCACCCCGACCCAGCTTCACCAGCGCGTACCGGTCATCCTCGGCTCCGCCAACGAGATCGAGGAAATCGCCGCCTGCTGCGGAGTGTAATCCCATGACCATCCCCGCCTTCGACGTGACGGACCACGACGCCCTGATCGTAGTCGATCCGCAGAATGACTTCTGCGAAGGCGGGGCACTGGCCGTGCAGGGTGGGGCGGGGATCATGCCCCTGATCAACGAGATCGCGGCGCGGTTCAAAACCGTGATCGTGTCTCAGGACTGGCACACGCCGGACCAGATCAGCTTTGCCTCTAACCACGAAGGCGCGGCCCCGTTCACCCAGATCGAGGTCGCTTACGGTCCGCAAATGCTGTGGCCGGATCATTGTGTGCAGGGATCACACGGGGCGGATTTTCACCCCGATGTCGCGCCCGCCATCCAGCGGGCTGCTGCCATCATCCGCAAGGGCGCGAACCCTACGGTCGACAGCTATTCGGCCTTCTTCGAGAACGACCACAAGACGCCGACGGGCCTTGCGGGCCTGTTGCGTGATCTAGGCGTGAAGCGGGTGTTTATCTGCGGGCTCGCCTACGACTATTGCGTGCGCTTCACCGCCGAGGATGCGGTGCACGAAGGCTTTGAAGCCGTCGTGATCGAAGACGCCACCCGCGCCATCGCCGAAGATACGGCGCAGATGGCGCGGGACAGTTTTACAGCTTTGGGTGTGACACGGCTCTAGGCGCGTCAGTCCAGTTCGGTGATCTCGACAACCGCCGCAACCGGCTCTTCGTCCAGCGTACCCACCCAGATGTCATAGACGCCTTCTTGCGGGTCGGAGAAGGTGACTGCAGGGTTTAAGCCGTCGTCGCTGTCATCGTTGCAAGCCCACTCGCCGTTGGGGTCATTCACCACCAGCGTGGTATCTGCACCGGCAATCGCCTTGATGGTCAGGGACGCTTCGTCGGGTTTGTAGGTGAGGCGCAGATCCGGCGGGCCGGCGATCATACCGACACATTCGCCGCCGATGCTGGACGCGGCATCGATATCACCGCCCGCGGTTAGTTCGACGCGATGTGGATCAGGCTCGAAACCGGCCATCAGGGTCAGTTCGCCAAAGGTCGGCTCTGCTGCCAGTTCCTGAGCCATGACTGGGCCAGCCAAAGCGGCGGCAAAGGCGGCGATACATGCGCCGGTGCGGATCAGTCGAAACGTCATCCCGTTCCCCAAAATATGCGCAGCTAGCCGCGGCTTTCACTGAATGGGTGATCGCCGTTTAGGCTCCATATAAATGCAGCTCTATTCCCAGAAATCGTGCTCGTCGGGGATGCGGTTAAAGGCGATCTTGGCCCCCATATATTCCGGCAGGTTGTTGGTCGGGCCGATGCTGACGGTGTCCTTGCCAAAGCGTTGGTTCAGGGCGTCCACGGCCTTGGAAAGCTTCAGCGAGCGGGCATTGCCGCCCTGATCGGGACTGGCTCCGAACAGGTCGGGCGCATGGTCGGCGCGGGCCTTCAGGTCGTGGATATGGACCCCGACCGTATGTGGCCGCGCCCGCCGAAGGGCAGGGGCGATCTGCACCCACAGATCATCCAGCGCCTCCAGCAAGGCAAAGGTATCCTGCGTCGGAGCAATGGGCCGCTGTAGCGACAGACGCTCTCCGCGCTTGCGCTCGAACCGCTCGGGGCTTTCAAGTTCCAGGCTAAGGCCCAGAACCGATCCCGTCATATCCATCCGCCGTAAGCGTGAGCCGCATTTGACCAGCAGGCGTCGCGCCACGGCGCGGGTTTTATCCGGCGTCCGCATCTCCGATTGCAGGACGTGGCTGTGGCCAAGGCTGGCAGGCGGTTTGACGGGCGGCGGCTCGACATGAAGGCCATGCAGGCCACGCCACACCCGCTCGCCTTCGACACTGCCCCAGACCAGACGCGCCTGTTTGGCGTCCATGTTCCAGAGGTCATCGGTGGTCAGGATGCCGGACTGGCGCAGCCGCTCCTGCATACGTTTGCCAATACCCGGAAAATCCGAGATCGGCAGGTGGGCGATGGCGGCGGGCAGTTCGTTCTGGCGGATCACCGTCAGCCCGTCCGGCTTCTTCATGCCGCACGACGTCTTGGCCAGAAACCGGCTGGGGGCCAGCCCCACCGAAGAACGCAGGCATTCGCCGACATTGTCCTTGATGCCCTGCTGGATACGGCGGGCCAGGGCGACGGCATTGGCCTCGATCCGCTGCGGTCCCATCAGCTCGCACGAGCATTCGTCGATGGAGCCGATCTTGTAGATCGGCATGTGACGCTCGATCTCGGCCATGATCTGCTTATGCAGCTTCACATAGACGTCGGGGCGCGCCTCGGCGATGACCACATCGGGGCACAGACGCCGCGCCTCGCGCACGCTGGTGCCAGTGCGGATACCATAGAGGCGGCTCTCATAGCTGGCCGCAATCGCGCCGGAGAACTCGCTGGGGGCAGGGCGCACGATCACCGGCTTGCCGCGCCACTGCGGATTCATCTGCTGTTCGGCGCTGGCAAAAAAGGCGTTCAGGTCGATGAAGAGCCAGCGCAACTGCGCGGGATCATGCTCGGGGTCTGTCTGCTCCATGCGTCGGAACATATCAGGAACATAATCGCGTGTGGAGTCGCTGCCTTGGTCGATCAAACGCGACCACTGTGGATGGATGTGTGGACATCCCTGTGCGCAATCCGGTGGATAAGGGCCCTTGCGACTGTCTAGGGACGCAGGGCCGCATCCAGACCCATAAAGACGCCAAGGGTCGTCAACGGAAACAGGACACCCAGACAAAGTCCGACCCGTGCTGCAAAGGCCAGATACCGGATTAGCGGCGACTTATATTCCGCGTACCAAGGGGTGAATACGATCAGCAGGTTCATCCATCGGCCGACCGGAACACCGGCAAACCTGACAATGTTCAAAAGCGCGGGGGCGTTGCGGTCTGCATCTCCACTGCGGCGTTCTTCTTCAGCCATTGCATCGGCCGCATTGGCGCTCAGCGCGGCCACGACAAGCCCGATCAGGCCGATCCAGATCAGGGAATACACCACCGGATTCATCAGACGACCTCTAGCAACAACCATTACACGCTAGGGACCGGCGATCACCGAGTAAAGCTGAGCAAAAAGCCCCGCCATTTCTGACGGGGCTTGGAAAGTCCTAGTTCGCTGCCACGTAGGCGTCGATTTCGGCCAGATACTGTGCCTTCTTCGCGTCAGGCAGGAAGCTGCCTTCAAACGAGTTGCGGGCGATCTGGATGATCTGTTCGCGGGTCAGGCCGACGGCGTTAGCAAGCTGGATGTAGTTGTCGTTCATGTAGCCGCCGAAATAGGACGGGTCGTCCGAGTTCAGGGTGACGTGAAGACCCTTGGCCAGCATGGCGGGGATCGGGTGATCCTTGAGATCGTCAACCACGCACAGCTTCAGATTCGACAGCGGGCAGACGGTCAGGGTCATCTGTTCCCTGGCCAGACGCGCGACCAGCGCCTCGTCTTCCATGGAGCGGTTGCCGTGGTCCATGCGGTCGATCTTCAACAGGTCCAGCGCTTCGTGCACGTATGCAGGCGGGCCTTCCTCACCGGCGTGGCAGCAGATTTTCAGGCCCAGCTCGCGGCAGGCGGCGAAGACGCGCTCGAACTTCGAGGGCGGGTGGCCGACTTCCGATGAATCGAGGCCGACGCCGATGAAGCGGTCCAGATACGGCTTGGCCATTTCCAGCGTTTCAAATGCGGCGTCTTCCGGCAGGTGGCGCAGGAAGCTGAGGATCAGGCCCGAGGTAACGTTGAGTTCCTCTTCGGCGCGCTTCATGCCCGCAATGATGCCTTCGACGACGGTTTCAAACGAAACGCCGCGGTCGGTGTGGGTCTGCGGGTCGAAGAAGATCTCGGCGTGGCGCACGTTGTCGGCCGCGATGCGCTTGAAATAGGCAAAGGTCAGGTCCTCGAAGTCCTGACGGGTCAGCAGCACCTGCGCGCCCGCATAGTAGATGTCGAGGAAGTCCTGCAGGTTCGAGAAGTCATACGCAGCACGCACGGCCTCTACGCTGTCGTAGGGGATGGCGACGTTGTTGCGCTGGGCCAGTTCGAACATCAGTTCCGGCTCGAGCGAGCCTTCGATGTGCAGGTGGAGTTCGGCCTTGGGCAGGCCGGCGATGAAGGCATCGAGGCCGGATACAGAAACGGCGGGGAGGGTATTGGTCATGCCTGACCTTTAACCCAACCCCGCCGTTCGATCCATCAGCCTAAGTGGTAAGGCTTAGCTGAAGCGTACGTCCGAGACCTTCTTGATCTCGTTGTGCAGGCCCATAGCCACGTTCGGACGCAGGAAGCCGGCGACGTTGACCGTGTTGCCCATGGCCTGAACGGTCACAGTGGCCTGGCCGAAGAAGCGGGTGCTCTTGTTCACGTCCCACGACAGATGGGTGATGTTGTCGAACGGGACGGTCTGGCCCTTATGGGTGACGATGCGGTCCGGATAGACGGTGAAGCTGTGCGGCACAGCATTACCGAACAGACCAAAGCAGATGATGAAGGCCAGCACTGCAATGAACAGGAAGAAGCCGAACGGGGTGGTGAAGGCACCGTAGACGAAGATGGCAATGGCGATGATGCAGATCAGGCCGCTGACCATCGGGGCGAAACGCGAACCCATATAGGTGAATTCAAAGCCACCATCTGCGGTGGGGGTGCGGGCGTAACCCGACTTCGGAGCTTTGGACATTCGGGCAATCCCTCGAAACGAATGGCGATACAAGCCATGTCCAAGCTTAGCCATTAGGGCGCATTTGCTGCAATGCGCAATCAAGGCATTTTTCTCGAAAAGTTGCTTATCAAACAATCAACTAGGATGGCGTGATCCAGAGTTGATCGTGAGCAAAGTTTGCAACCTTCACGAGGCTGAAAAGCTAAACGGCGGATCGAGCGCCGCTCGTCGCGACCTCTGTCCGCCGTTCATTGAGACAGCCCTATGGGCCGGCCTGCGCCCGCTTAGGTTTTGGGGGTCAACGGGACATTTTCGATGTGATCCGTCGTCTGGCTCGTCGGGGCGGTGCCCGTCTGTTGCTGGTTGCGGATGCGCTGTTGTTCGTCTTCCTGATCCTGCGTGGTCAGGGTGTCGGTCACCTGCGGCGTATTCTCTGCAGGCGGAACGGCGTCACCGGTCATGCCCGGACGGATGTAATGCGGATTATTGGCATCGGTCATCTTGCTGTTTCCTCGTCTTGCCTGGTTTTCGCACCAGTTCGTTGATTTACGGATTGTCGGTGTTGGAGCCTTGGTTCACGCCACCGTCCGGCTGCACCATGCCGCTGGATTGTGGTTGGCGCGTCTGGCCGTTGTCGCCCTGCATGGCTTCGTCGGTTTCACGGTCAGCCTGCGTGCGCGGCTGGGCTTCCGGACGGGCACCGCCTAAGGCAAGGCGTTGGTCGTCCGGCTCGTCGTGGGTGTGAGCGCGCGAGCCTTCGCGGGGCACATCGTCCTGCATGCGTTGCTGCAGGTCCTTCTGGGCCGGCGTTTGCGGCGTGAAGGTATCGTCCTGACCCGTGTGGGTCGTAGGTTGGGTTGGATCAGTCATCTGCGTATTCCTTTGGTCAGTGGTTTCGACAAAGGCTCAACCGCCATCAGCCCTGATTGAGCTGGGGGTCGGCGTTGCCGAAACCGCCGGTTGCGGATTGCGAGATGCTGTCGGCACCGTCGCGATTGACGTCCTCGGCCAGTTCCTCGCCGGCTTCTTCCGGACGTTCCTGTCCGGTGCCGTTACCCATGTCGGTACGAAGATCTTCCTCGTCGCGTTGATCGTCGCCGACGAAGTCGGGCTGCGAGGGGTCTTGCGAGGGATTTTCGCCGCCTGCGCCTGTGCCTTGCGGCTGGAGCGGCACGCCGGACGTCGCGTTTTCCTGGCGATCCGTGTTCGGGCTTTGGTCAGTCATCTGGGCCTCTCCTCTTTAAGGCCCCCCGCAATAATCAACCCTGCGCTCCGATAGGTCGTTCCGCTCTATCGCTCTGTGTCCGATTACGAACGTGCCTCTTGCCGAATGGGTCTTTCTCGCTACGCCAGACGTTGGTGCGACATCTATTTACTTTCATCAATGATCCCGTTCGCTCCTCGCGCATTCTATTCGCAGGAGTTCAGTGAACGTTGGTTTTCAATAGGTGCCGATCATGTCGCATGAAGAGGTTTGGACCGCTCAACCCATCCAGGACGCCGCCCATGACACAGCACGCGAGACGGCTGTCAAGGTGAGAGCAACCGAAGAGGAAGCATCCTTCGCGCCGCGCGTGCCGCGCAAGGAGTTCGGGCTTCGCCGCGTGCCGCCGTCTGTACTGAAATCGCTTACCAACTGACCCAATAAAAAAGGCCGGATGAGAGATCATCCGGCCCTTTCCTTATGTCGTGCAGCGCGTGGCTTACATGCGTTCCGGCGTCTGGATGCCCAGCAGGGTCAATGCGGTTTCCAGTTGCAGCAGCGCAGCGGCCGACAGGCTCAGACGCGACCCACGGGTAGCTTCATGGCCTTGGGCCAGCACAGGGCAGGCGGCGTAGAACTTAGAGAAGCTCTGCGCCACGCGATAGGCGTGCTCGGCCACCAGGTGCGGCATACGCTTGTCATAGGCATCCGACACGGCGGCGCTGAATGCATCCAGCGTCAGAGCCAGATCGCGCTCGGCCTGCTCGGCGATAACGATCTCACCGTGTTCGGCACCTTGGTCAGCAGCCTTGCGCAGCAGGGATTTGATGCGGACGGCTTGGTACAGCAGGTACGGGCCGGTCTTGCCCTCGAAGCTGGTGAAGCGGTCGAGGTCGAACACGTAAGATGTCGTGCGGGCGTTCGACAGGTCGGCGAACTTCAAGGCGGCGATAGCCACCTTGTGCGCGATCTCTTCGAACTCTGCCTCGGTCAGGTCCTCACCCAGTTTCGCATCCTTCAGACGCTCGCGCGCCATGTCGGTGGTCATGGTGATGAGGTCGTGCAGTTTCAGCACGCCGCCCGCGCGGGTCTTGAACGGCTTGCCGTCGGTGCCGTTCATGGTGCCGAAGCCAAGGTGCTCCAGCGACTTCTCGGGCGCATAACGGGCGAGGTACGAGGCGCGGAAGACCTGTTCAAAGTGCTCGGCCTGACGCTCGTCCACGACGTAGAGGATCAGGTCCGGCGACAGCGACTTCTTGCGATCCAGAATGGTGGCCAGGTCGGTGGTGCCATACATGGCCGAACCTTCCGACGAGATGACCAGCAGCGGTGGCGGCGAAGGGACCTGAACGACCGAACCGTCATCCAACTTCTTCTTGCGGAACTCGCCTTCGCGGGCGACGTGCACGACTTGCGCGCCGTTGTCCTCGACCAGCAGGTTCTTGGCCTTCAGGTCGGCGATCATTTCTTCCATGACCGGATCGGCGTCAGACTCGCCGTTCCAGAGGTCAAAGGTCACGTCCAGCGCCGAGAACTCGCGGGTCAGGGCCGTGCGGCTGACAGCCACGAAATGCTGCCACAGGGCGCGGTAGCCCGCACGGCCGGCTTGCAGTTCTGCGGTCGCCTTACGGGCGCGGTCGCGGAAGGCAGGGTCTTCCTTGGCCTTGCCG
This sequence comes from Brevundimonas pishanensis, assembly GCF_022750635.1. Classification (GTDB taxonomy): domain Bacteria; phylum Pseudomonadota; class Alphaproteobacteria; order Caulobacterales; family Caulobacteraceae; genus Brevundimonas; species Brevundimonas pishanensis. The sequence continues at coordinate 82,560 of NZ_JAJKBG010000003.1, forward strand.
GCAGCTTGCGGATACAGGCGCTCGAGGTCGGCCAGCGAGACAGGCGATTCAGACGGGAAGGGCCCATCGCCTTCGGCCATGAAGGCGTCGGCGATACCTTCGTCACCGCAGGCGGTGATCAGCAGGCCCATCTGGAAACCCCAGTCGCCGAAGTGGGCATCGCCGATCACTTCGTCGCCACGGAAGCGGAAGATGCGCTTCAGGCTTTCACCGATGATGGAGGAGCGCAGGTGGCCGACGTGCATCGGCTTGGCCACGTTCGGGCCGCCAAAGTCGATCACGACCTTGCGGGCGTCGGTGACGGTTGCGGCACCGGCCTTGTCGGCATCGGCGGCGACTTCACGCGCACGCTGCGACAGGGCGGCGTCGGACAGCTTCATATTGATGAAGCCCGGACCGGCGATCTCGACCGCCGACAGGGCAGGGTGCCCCTCGAGGTGAGCGGCGACCTTGGTGGCCAGATCGCGCGGATTCATCTTCAGCGCCTTGGCGGCAGCCAGCGCCCCGTTCGACTGGAAGTCGGCGAGGTCGGGACGATCCGACGGGGTCACGCGGGCAAGGGTCTTGTCCACGCCTTCGGCAGCGAAGGCGGTGGCGACCGCTTCGCTGAGAACAGTTTTGAGGTCAGTCATAATCTTAGTTGGTTTGTCCGGCGGTCGGACGGAAGCGGCTGCCCGAGCGATTGAACTCGGCCTGTTCCGGCGAGACTTCAAAACCGATCAGGATCTCGAAATTACCGCCCGAGGTGGTGGCCTCTGCGCGGGGAATGACGATGGTGTGCGACGGTTCTGCGGTGGCGCGGTCCGAACCGCCGAAGTTCACCGGCAGGTCGAAATATTCTTTCTCGAGGATGGCCGAGTTACGCTCGGTCACGGCAACCCAGTAGCGATAGGTCTTGCCGTCACCCTGGGCCGACGGGCCCTTGCCCAGCGAGAACAGGAGGTTGAAGTCCACGCGGATCGGATCGTTCTCGCGGTATTCGCAGTCCGAGCTGACGCCTTCGATCTCGCCGGTAAAGCCTACGCCGTTCACGGTCGGGCGTTGATAGTCGTTCAGTTCGACATAGCGGGCGGCATCGTACAGAACCTTCACATACGGGCACGGACCGGAGTTGGCGCGGCGGGCCAGCGGCTGAAGGCGGAACTGGCGCTGGGGAGCAGCGTCGTCTTTCTTGGCGCCGCTCTGTTGGCGTTGCTGGGCATCGGCAGCGTGCGGCATCACCGTGGCAGCGATGGAGAAGGCAGCAAGGGCAGTCAGGACGCGACGCATCGGGTTCTTTCCAGCAATCCAAAGGAACGGGTGATCTTACAGACCGCGAAGTCTGCAATAACACGCTGTGTGGTGATAGCGGCTAAAGCGAGGCGCGGCAAACGGCCAGTGCGCCTTCGTGAACATGTATGACGGATTGGCCCGATGTCGCGGTGGCGAAACAGGCTGCAAAAGACTAGGTTAGCGCTATGAACGCCCCAGTGACCGCCGCCCTTTCCCCGAATGACGCAACTGCACGTGCAAAGCGCCCGTTGACCATCCGTATGGCCACGCCGCGCGGCTTCTGCGCGGGGGTGGATCGTGCGATTCAGATCGTCGAACGCGCCATCGAGAAATACGGCGCTCCGGTCTATGTGCGGCACGAGATCGTGCACAACCGCCACGTGGTGGACCGCCTGAAAGGGCTGGGCGCGGTATTCGTCAAGGAACTGGACGAATGCCCCGATGATCGCCCGGTGGTGTTCTCGGCCCATGGCGTGCCCAAGTCGGTGCCCGAGGCGGCCAAGTCACGCCAGATGCTATACCTCGATGCGACCTGCCCGCTGGTGTCCAAGGTCCACGTCGAGGCCGAGCGCAACTTCAAAAACGATCGCCACATCATCCTGATCGGCCACGCAGGCCACCCCGAGGTCGTCGGCACCATGGGGCAGCTTCCTGCGGGCGCGATCTCGCTGGTCGAGACGGTAGAGGATGCCGAAGCGTTCGAGCGTCCGGGTGATGTACGGCTGGCCTATGCCACCCAGACCACGCTGTCGGTGGACGACACCGCCGACATTCTGGGGGTGCTCAAGCGCCGCTTCCCCGAACTGCCGGACCCGCACAAGGAAGACATCTGCTACGCCACCACCAACCGTCAGGAAGCTGTGAAAAAGCTGGGTGACGGTTGCGATCTGGTGCTGGTGGTCGGCTCCAAGAACTCGTCCAACTCGGCGCGTCTGGTGGATGTGGCGCTGAAAGCCGGTGCCAAGGCCGCCCGACTGGTCGATGACGCAGGCGATGTGGACTGGAGCTGGTTCGAGGGCGTTCAGGTTCTGGGCGTTACCGCCGGTGCATCGGCCCCCGAACCGCTGGTCGAAGGCCTGATCGACGCCGTGCGCGAGCGTTTCGATGTCACCCTGACCGAGGACGATGGTGCCCGCGAGACCATCACCTTCAAACTGCCGCGCGTGCTGCAGGGATAGGCCGCGTCAGGCGCTGTACTGCGTCCAGACGCCTTGCTCGTGGTCGTATAGGGCGGCGGTGTCGCCTGTGACCTCGATGTTGAAGTGGGTCTCGGTCTTGTAGTCGTAGCCGGTGTATTTGCCGTTCTCGCCTGTCATGTGGACGTGGCTGGAGCGGCTGTGGTCGATGAAGGCGGGCAAGGTGCCGTTGACCTTGGCCTTGCGCTCCAGATCGATGGCATTGACCGTCTGACCCGATGCGCTGGCGATCAGGTTCAGATGGCGTGACTGGGCATGATCGTAGAGGCCGGTGACATTTCCACCCTTGGTGTGGGCGATAGCGATGGCAGCAAAGATAGCGCGGGCGTCGACGGGGATCATGCGGGCTCCGGTAAGCGAACTGGTCGTGGTGAACAGTTAAGCCTTCAAACTGTTCCAGGGGCAAAGAAAAAGGGCGTAACGGCCAAGCCTGTCACGCCCTTTTACAATCCGGTTAGTGGCGGGTCTTAAAGACCCGGCAGCTTGAAGCGGCGGCTGTCCTGACGCGGGACGATGGTGATGCCTTCGCGGCCACCGGTCAGGGCTTGCACGCGCTGATGCTCGGTCATGGCGTCAACGGTGCGCGAACCATCCGGACCTTGCAGCGTGGACGCAGCCTGGGTGGACGGGTCGTTCTTGCGCCAGAACATCAGGCGGTTGGCCCAGCTTTCTTCTTTGTGGGCCAGATCGCCGAACTCGTCGTCGATGACATAGCGGGCCAGCGGGTCGGCGCGGTCGCCACCGGCGTTGGCCACCAGAACCTGTTCACCCGGCGTGCGGGTCACAGCCTGACGCTGGCCGAGCAGGATTTGGCGGGCTGCCGATTCGGGTGCCAGTTCTTGCGGGCGCGGGGCACCCGGCGACGGCGGGGTCAGGCCGTATTCCGGCGGAACGACCAGCGGGGCGGACGCCACGGTGACGAACTCGTCCGGCGTTACCTTGGTCAGACCAATACCCTGTTTCAGCGAGCTGCAAGCGCCAAGGCTCAGCATCGCAGCAGCGGTAACAGACAGGGTGAGGACGTTACGAATACGCATGTTCAGGCTCGGCTCCGGTCGGTTAGCACCCTGCAGGGTGCTGCTCGGGTCGAATAGGAAGGAATGTGATTACGACTTTTCGTGGGCCACGCCAACCTTGGAGCGACGTTCTCCAAGGAAGGAATCGAGGATTAGCAAGGCAACACCCACGGTTATACCGCTGTCGGCGATGTTGAAAATCCACGGAAACACGCCGGTACCCGAAAAATCGAGGAAGTCGACGACGCCGCCGAAACGGATACGGTCGATGACATTGCCGATGGCTCCGCCAATAACCATGCCTATCGCAGCGGCCAGCAGGCGACGCTCGGCCTTATAGGCCCAGACGGCCAGCGCGATAGCCACGATGATCGAGAAGGTGCTGAGGATCCAGCGGGCTTCACCGCCGCCAAACATGCCAAAGCTGACGCCCGTGTTCAGGACGAAGGTCAGGTTGAAGTAGGGCGGCAGCACCTCGGCGATGCGGAAACCGTCCAGCATGGACGACGGCGTCGCGGGCATGGCGTTGATCACCATTGCCTTGGTGATCTGGTCCAGAACGATGATGATGAGGGCCAGAGCGTAGGCCATCCAGGCAAGGCGAGAAATCTTCATAGGCTTCGCCTAACAGGAACTTGGGGCAGGGGGGAGAATAAAAAACGCCCCACCGTGTCCGATGGGGCGTTTTTCGTAGCTCAGCTTTAGGCTTCCAGGCTGTCCAGATAGCGGACGGTGTCCGCGTCGCGGGCCGACAGATCCGGATATTCGGGGTCGGAACCCACGTCCGGAACCTTGCGCCACGAGCGGGCGCATTTCGGATAGTCGGCGGTTTTGACTACTGCGGTGATCTCCGCGCCCTCGGTCAGATCGGCACCCGAGGTACGGAAGACTTCGGCAGCGTCCAGACCTTCATAGGCGGCCAGCAGGTCGGCAGGGGCCGTAACGGTCGGCCATGCGTCCAGAGCACCACCGATGACCTTGTCGCGGCGGGCCGCTTCGAGGGCTTCGTTGACCACTTCCATGACCTTTTGGACCTTGGCCCAGCGGGCGGCCTCGGCGTCGTTCTGCCATTCAGCCGGAGCCGACGGCAGAACGCGGGCCGAGTTGGCACCGGCTTCGGCTTCAGGGAAGCGCGAGGTCCATGCCTCGTCCATGGTAAATGGGGTGATTGGCGACAGCCATGCGGTCAGACGGGCGAAGACTTCGTCCATGACGGTGCGAACGGCGCGGCGCTTGATGCTGTCCGGACGGTCGCAATACAGGCTGTCCTTGCGGACGTCGAAATACAGCGACGACAGGTCGCCGGTGCAGAACTCGATCACCGGACGGACCACGTCCTGGAAGCGGTATTCCTCGAACGCCTTCTTCACGTGGGCGTCCAACTCCCACAGTCGGTGCAGGATGTACTGCTCCAGGGGCGGGAACTGCGAATAGTCGGTGATGCGCTCTTCATCGGTGAAGCCGTTCACAGCGCCCAGCAGGTAGCGCACGGTGTTGCGCAGCTTGCGATAGGCATCGACCGTGGTTTGCAGGATCTGCTTACCGATGCGCTGGTCTTCCGAATAGTCGACCATCGCCACCCATAGACGCAGGATGTCGGCACCCGATTCCTTGATGACGGTCGCAGGGTCAACGGTGTTGCCCTTGGACTTCGACATCTTCTCACCCTTCTCATCGAGGGTGAAACCGTGGGTCAGGACGGCGTCGTATGGCGCACGGCCACGCGAGCCGCAGCCTTCCAGCAGCGAGGACTGGAACCAGCCGCGGTGCTGGTCCGAACCTTCGAGGTACAGGTTCGCCGGCCAGTGCGACGGACGGTCGCCCTGATAGCCGTGGGCCGGATCGCGCGCTTCGAGGGTGAAGGCGTGGGTCGAGCCGGAATCGAACCAGACATCGAGGATGTCGGCGATCTTTTCGTACTGGGCCGGATTGTGGTTGCCGAGGAAGTCTTCGTCCGGTGCGGTGAACCACACGTCTGCGCCACCTTGGGCGACAGCAGCGACGATGCGGGCGTCGACTTCGGCGTCGATCAACGGCTGGCCGGTGGTCTTGTCGACATACATGGCCAGCGGGGTGCCCCATGCGCGCTGACGGCTGATCAGCCAGTCGGGACGGCCCTCGACCATTGAGCGGATGCGGTTCTTGCCAGCCGCAGGGTGGAAGGCGGTGTTGTCCAGCGCGGTCAGAGCCCGCTCGCGCAGGGTCTCGCCGTTGGCCAGTTCCTCATCCATGCGGATGAACCACTGCGGCGTGTTGCGGAAGATGACCGGAGCCTTGGAGCGCCACGAGTGCGGATAGGAGTGCTCGACGCGGCCACGCGCCAGCAGGTTGCCCGCCTCGATCAGCTTTTCCATCACCGCGCCATTGGCGGGACCGAACTTGCCGGTCTTCTTGCCTTCGGTTTCCAAAACCTTGAGGCCTGCGAACAGCGGCACGTGCGGATAATAGGCACCGTCCGGATCGACGGTGTCCGGCACATCGCGATGACCGTGGGCCAGCCAGACGGCATAGTCGTCCGCGCCGTGTCCCGGAGCGGTGTGGACGAAGCCCGTACCGGCATCGTCGGTGACGTGGTCGCCCGACAGCAGCGGCACCGAGAAGCCGTAGCCGCTATCCAGTTCGGCCAGCGGGTGGGCGCATTCCAGACCCGACGGGTCGATGTCGTAGATGCGCGTGAAGGTCGCGACCTTGCCAGCCTTCAGAACATCTTCGACCAACTTGTCGGCGATGATGAAGCGGTCACCGGCCTTGGCCCACGGCTCGAACTCCAGACCTTCTTCCATGGCCGTGACTTCGTACAGGCCGTACTTGATCTCGGGGCCATAGGAGATGGCGCGGTTGGCCGGAATGGTCCACGGAGTGGTGGTCCAGATCACGACCGAAGGGGTCTGGTTGCGGAAGGCCAGCAGGTCGTCCGGATGGCTGTCCGACATGCCGGTGACGGGGAATTTCACCCAGATCGTCGGCGAGACGTGGTCGTGGTACTCGACCTCGGCGTCGGCCAGAGCGGTGCGCTCGACGGGCGACCACATCACCGGCTTGGAGCCGCGATAGAGTTGGCCCGAGTTCTTGAAGCGGTGGAACTCGCCCACGATGGCGGCCTCGGACTTGAAGTCCATGGTGGCATAGCGGTTGGCGAAGTCGCCCGTGATGCCGAGGCGCAGGAACTGGTCACGCTGCAGGTCGATGAACTTGCCCGCATATTCACGGCAGGCGGTGCGGAACTCGTCTTTGGAGACCTCGTCCTTGCGGCGGCCCTTCTTGCGGTACTCTTCCTCGATCTTCCACTCGATCGGCAAGCCGTGGCAGTCCCAGCCAGGAACGTAGTCCACGTCATTGCCCATCAGGAACTGCGAGCGGACGACGAAGTCCTTCAGCGTCTTGTTCAGGGCGTGGCCGATGTGGATGTCGCCGTTGGCATAGGGCGGGCCATCGTGCAGCACGAACAGCGGTGCGCCCTCGGCCTGACGCTTGGCGCGCAGGGTGCCGTACAGGTCGCCCCACTTTTCGAGGATTTCCGGCTCCTTCTTCGGCAGACCGCCGCGCATCGGGAAGTCGGTTTCAGGCAGGAAGACGGTGTCGCGGTAATCGCGGCCAGCAGTCTCGGTCGAGGTGTTTTCGGCGTCGGACATGGGTTGTCTTTTTCGTCTATGCGCACGGCATCCCGACGGACGGGATGCGAAATATCATGGCAGTGTAGCGTGAAGTGACGACACGCCCCAAGGGCGCACATCGTCTAGGCGTTCGGATATGTCGATCCCGGCGCGCGCGGGGCGGTTCGCCCCAGTCTCCAAACTCGGGGTTCGGAGCGCTACGCCGGGCGGCTAATCGAAATCGTGCCTGTCACGCAAAAGGTCATGCGAGGGGATGTAGCAAGACGGACCGCGTCAGGCCAGACCCGACGCTGCATCAGTGCTTGAAAGACTTGCAGTTCTTACGCAACGTCGTCTGGAAAACCAGAGGGAGGGTAACGTGAAAATAGGACTGCGAAAACCGAGCCTGCGGAAAAGCCTAGCTGCTCGAACTTCGGTCAAGCGTGCCGTGCGGCATAATCTCGGCCTGAAAGCGCCTCGAGGCGCGGGCTGGATCACCAATCCCAAGCGCGCAGGCTACAACCGCGTGTACAACCGTACTTCCGTCAGCGTTTGGACGATCTTAGCAAAGTTGCTTCGCTGAAATGAGAATGTTCCTGAAGTCCGCGCTTCTATTATCGCTTGCTTGTGTTTGCGTCTCGGCTTGCTCGCAACCCGCCGAGCCGGAGCCTGCGGCTCCCCCTGCGCCCAAGCTGGTCGGGCGTGCGGCGGCGAAGGCGGCGGGCGAGGTGTCGCCCGAGGCATTCGTTCGCGCGCTTTACGAGGTCTATCAGAACCCGCCTGCCGAGCCTGTTCAGCCGGGGCGCGATGACCTGATGCAGCGCAGCCTGAACGCCATGATCTTTTATGACTGGAAGAATGCCCGCGATGCGGGGCGTAAGCCGGTGCTGCAAAACGATCCGGTCTGTGGCTGCACGGGAGGTGATGTGGTGCTGAAGTCGGTGAAGATCACCGAGGGCGAGCGCAATTTTGCAGACGCGGATGTCGTCTTTACCGTCGATGGTACGGAGAAGACCCAGATCGTGATGCTGGAAAAGGAAGGCGGCCGCTGGAAGGTGCTGGACATCGTCAAGCCGGGCGAAAAGCCGCTGACCGAACAGCTTCTGGCCGCGATTGGCTGAGTGAAAAGAAAACGGCCCCGCACAGGATGCGGGGCCGCCCTTACCGCACCGATGGCGAACGGTGCGGTGACGCCGAAGGGTCTGACCCCTCTTCGGCGAAGCTTAGGCTCCGAAGGCCCCGTCGATGGTGTGCATCGCGCCGGTGACAAAGCCTGCATCCGGTCCGGCCAGATAGGCGACCATGGCAGCCACCTCGTCCGAACGGCCATGGCGTTTGATGGCCATGAAGCTGTGCAGCACCTCCTTCATCGGGCCGTCGGCGGGATTGGCGTCGGTGTCGATGGGGCCGGGCTGGACGACGTTGATGGTGATGCCGCGCGGGCCGAAGTCACGCGCCAGACCGCGAGCCATGCCCTGAAGCGCGGACTTGGACAGCGCATAGGCGGCCATGCCCGGTACCGGCATGCGGTCGCCGTTGACCGAGCCGATGACGATGATGCGTCCGTCCTCAGGCATCTGGCGCGCGGCCTCGACCGAGGCGTGGTAGGGCGCGTGGACGTTGATCGCCAGCAGACGGTCGATATCGTCTGGGTTGAGATCCAGCGCATCGCCAAACACGCCGATCCCTGCATTCACCACCAGAATATCCAGCGGGCCGCTGTCGCGAACGCGAGCGATGACGGCGTCGCGGTCGGCGCTGTCGGTCTGGACGGCGGTGGTGCCGGTCTCACGGGCAAGGGTGTGGGCGGCATCGGGCGAGCCGGAATAGGTGAAGACGACCCTTGCGCCATCCTTGGCAAAGCGACGGACAATGGCCGCGCCAATGCCGCGGCTGCCACCCAGAACCAGTACGGATTTGTCTTTAAAAGCGGCCACGAGGGCCTCCTGTGATCAAATGTAATGATCGCCACATAAATGGTCGCCTCGTCCGCGCAACCTTTATTTAATGATCGTTACATTAACTCGCTTGCGGTCCCCGCTCAGGCTCGTCCGAGACCGAGCGGAGGATATCGACGCCGCCCTTCAAGGCGATGGCGGCCACGATCATCCCGACGACAAGATCGGGCCATGACTGTTTGAGCCCCATGACGAGTCCGCCCGCGACCAGAATGCCGCCATTGGAGGCAAAGTCGTTGAAGCTGAAGGTCTCGGCGGCCCTCATATTCACGTCGTTGCTCTTCTGGCGGCGGATCAGCTGCAGACAGCTCAGGTTGATCACTGCGGCCACTACCGCCAGCGTCATCATCGTCCAGCCGCCTGGTTCGCTGCCATAGACAAACCGGCGGATGGCATCGATCAGAACCGCCGCCGCTATGACCAGCAGCATGATGCCGGAGGTTCGCGCCGTCCGCTGCTTCCAGATTAGCGCGCGCCCAACGGCCAGAAAGCTGAGCAGATAGACGACCGCATCGGATCCGTTATCGACGGCATTGGCCAGAAGGGCGCTGGAGTTGGCGAACAACCCGCCAAGGCCCAGCACCACAAAAAGCAGAAAGTTCAACGCGAGCACGATCAGCAAGACGCGCTTTTGCAGATGGTCGGTGTCGCTGTGGTTGCCGCTCATGGGGACCGCCGTGGGGAGGGGGATCACCTCAAAGCGGTCGAGCGCGCAAATGGCTGCACCTAGCGCATCAAGCCATAGTGGACCGCCAGCGCCTGTAGCCCCTGTTTCAGCACGGTCTTCCCCTGACGGCGGCGCAAGCTCAGTTCCTGCTCGGCCAGTTGCAGGGATGATCCGCGTACACAGACATGTTCGAGCATGGCCCGAAGGCGCGGCCCCGCCGCCGCCAAGGCCGCCTCGACGCGCGCCGAGGCCGACAGGGCGCGGTCGCTTGGTTCAATACGGGCCGGAGAGGCACCGGACTGGCTGCGTGGCAGGCCGTCCCAACGCATGGTCAGGGAGGGACCGGCCAGCGCCATCTCCGCTTCGGCCCGCAGACGTTCTCCAGCCGCAACTTCCTGAGGGGTAAGCCACGGGCGGCCGCTGTGGTCCTTGCGACGGGCCAGCCATGCGATCGGGCTTTCACCCAGATTGGCGGTGTGGGTCGTGGCGCGCCCGTCGGCCTGCATCAAGGTGCGCTCTCCAAGGATCTGACCCGGACGTCCGGCAGCGGTAGATGTGTTCTCGGAGCCTTGACGCCTTGCCTGCCAGCCGCCGCCGTTTCGACGGCGAAGACCTGGCGTCTGGGCCATGGCGCGAAATGCGGCTTCGTCCAGCGTCAGGACCACGCGGCCGCGACGGTCCCCGCCCAGACGCAAAGGGTATCCGGCGGCTGTCTCGTCCAGCCATGCATCGGGGCGCTGCATCAAACGGCGGGCGCGTTCGGTCAGGCGGGCGGCGCTCATCGGCGCACCTTCAGGCCATGCTCGGGCGCAAGATCGACCAGCGGCATATCCATGACCCCGCGCAGCGCACCCTCCAGCCCATCCATCAGCAAATCGTAATCATCGCGGTCGCGTTCATCCTCGGCCCAGCGGCAGGCGGTTGAGGCGGTGGCGCGGTTAAGTCCGAACGCATGCGCCACCCGTTCCAGCGGCCAGCCATAGGACACATGCGCCAGATACATCGCAGACCAGCGGGCACGGCACGCCCGCAGCCTTACTCGCTCGCGCCGGTTCATCTCCTCGACGGGGATGTGAAAAGCGAGGGCCGACAGGCTAAGGGCGGCATCGGCCCTGATCCGGTCACCCTCAAGAACAGGAACGCGGTAAGCTTCCATCACTCGGTAAATCTCCCAACTCCCAACAGAAGGCCATCATGCGGCGCAGGGTTGGGTTGGCTAGGAAAATGTTCCTACCGTGCGTCAACTTCGGACGCTTCGCCTTGTAAAGCTTAGCTTTGGGATAATGGTGATTGGTGAATCGTCTGGGGATAGTTCGCCAGCGAGGGGATTTGGCTTTGGTGACCGAACCTGATTCTCCAAAAAATTAAAGAATCGTTGACTCACCCCCTAGACGGCGATTCGCAAATCAGCCTAGGCGTTTCATATCGGGACCCGTTAACCATTTCTAAGCTTTTTAATCGTTAACGTACGAACAAGGTTACCCGGATCGCGTAGTACGCGCGGTTTCAGCCAAGCTTTGCCTGGAGGGGCATGAATGCGCGTCCTGTTGATTGAAGATGATCACGCCACGGCTCAAAGCATCGAGCTGATGCTGAAGTCGGAAGGCTTCAACGTTTACACGACCGATCTGGGTGAAGAAGGCATCGATCTGGGCAAGATCTATGACTACGACCTGATCCTGCTCGATCTCAACCTGCCGGACATGAGCGGTCTTGAGGTTCTGCGCCAACTGCGCAACGGCAAGGTCAATACTCCGGTCATGATCCTCTCGGGCAGCCACGAGATTGAAACCAAGGTCAAGACTTTCGGCGGCGGTGCCGACGACTACCTGACCAAGCCGTTCCACAAGGACGAGCTGATCGCCCGCACCCACGCTGTGGTTCGTCGCTCCAAGGGCCACGCCCAGGCGATCATCCACACCGGCGAAATCGCTGTGAACCTCGACGCCAAGACCGTAGAAGTGAATGGTCACCGCGTGCACCTGACCGGCAAAGAATACCAGATGCTGGAACTGCTCTCCCTGCGTAAGGGCACGACGCTGACCAAGGAAATGTTCCTGAACCACCTGTACGGTGGCATGGACGAGCCGGAACTGAAGATCATCGACGTCTTCATCTGCAAGCTGCGCAAGAAGCTGGCGACGGCTGCCGGTGGCAAGCACTACATCGAAACCGTCTGGGGCCGTGGCTACGTGCTGCGCGACCCGTCGGAAGTCGGCCAGATCATCGCCGCCTAAGTCGATACGTATCCGATTTGAAAACGCCCGCTGGAAACAGCGGGCGTTTTTCGTTTCAGCCCTGTTTCCACAGCCAGTCGGCGGGCAGGCCCATCCGCACGGATGATTGTCCGGCAGGGGACTGTTTCAGGGGAAACCGCTCGGCTCCTTGCGCCAGCGTCTTAACGAGCGGGCGCTGCCATGATGCGAGGCCGTCAGAGTGTTTGAGGCCGACGAACTTGGCGACCTGCGGCGGGGTCATGTCTATGGCGGCGCGGATCAGCAGGTGCTGGATCGGACGCGCATAGGCGGGGAAAGCATTGGCCCTGCGCATGATATCGAGAAACTCGAGTACGATGGGCGAGGGCGTCAGGTGCGGCAGCATGGCGGCCAGCTGGGTCTGCCATTCAGCCTCCGACTTGGGGGCACCGACCGCGCCATAGTGGATGGCGGTCGGATAGGCGTCTGACCATGCGCGGTCTCGTTCCTGAGGAGATAGCGGGCGGACATATCGGTGGAAGGCTTCGGTAAAGCCATAGCCTGCGGTCGCCTGTACCCAATCCAGCAGCCCCGGATCATTGGCATTATAGGGTTGGCCATCATCGGCGGTGCCGGTCACGCGGGCATGGCGACGGCGGATACCGGCAATCATCGCCTCGGCCTTGGAGGCGGGAGCATAAACGGTGACCATCGCCGCCAGCCCTGTGCGTTTCAGGCGCGGCACCGGATCGGTGCGGAAGTTCGTGTGGTCCCAGACGCCTGCCCGCACCCGCGCCTCGGCCAGTTCGAGGATCACCGCCGTCACCCCGCCGATAAACAGGCTGACCGGGTTCTTGAAGATCTGCCACGAAATGCTGTCGTGCGGGATCAGCGCGGCCTCGCCCGCGGGCGAGGTAAAGTCGAAATGTGGCATGTCCTTGGGCTGCATATAATCGGCAGCGGCCCGGTCCAGACGGTCCTTGATACGCGATGCTGTCATGCCGGATTAACGGCTCTCTTCACCGGCGCGTTCCGGCAAAGGGTCAGGTCCAGCTTTCGGCCAGGGCGCGGGCGACGGCGGTGGGGCGTTCAAAGGCGTCGAAGGCCAGCGGGCTGTCTTTGCCGTCGTCATGGGGCGGACGTCTAAGCCACGAGTCCGTATCGCGCACGCCCCAAAGGGTTAATCCGTAACGCTTGTGTTCAGGTAACCTTGAATAAGCGGTCGTTAATTCTGCAATGCGATCAAACTGTTGAGTGGTCCGGAATGAAACACTTCTGACATCCGGCGGGCCACCTTCCCGGCGGCGCGAGGCATCCAGTTCCGAGATGTGCAGCGGTAATCCGAACTGTGCAGCCTCATGGATGAAGGCGCTGATCTGGCCCTCGGGGATTTCGATATCGAGGTGGCTCTGGGTCCCGATGCCGCCGACGGGTGCGCCCGCATTTAACAGCCGCTCGACCAGTTTCAGGAAGGTCGCGCCCTTCTTCGGATTGTTCTCGAGATTGTAGTCGTTGATGAACAGGACGGCGTCTGGATCAGCCAGCTTGGCCTGTTCAAAGGCGCGCACCATGTGGTCGAGTTCGCCAAGGTTCTGCGCCCAGTGATGCTGGCGAAGGCCATTACCATCCTCGGCCACCGCCTCGTTGATGACGTCCCAGCCGCGCACCTTTCCGGCATAGCGTCCGGCGACGGCGGCGATGTAGCGGTCGAACTGTTGACGATAGTCCACGGGGGACAGGCCGCGAAACGCCTCTTCGCCCTGCGAGTACCAGACGAGCGTCGTGCCGTGCAGGGCCATGCCGTGGGCCTCACACCAATCGGCAATGCGGTCAGGTGCATCGAAGCGATAGCCGTCGGGGGTGAGGATGTATTCCATCTTCATCTCCCACTCGGGCGTGATCTGGTTGTAATGCTCCAGCGCCAGCCGCGTCCATGCGGGATCGTCAAGCTGGCCCGTCATGGCGCAGGTGCCGACGCGGTAGGGCGCAATCGATTTGAGGGGAGGGACGGCGGTGTCCGGCTGGGCCGAAGCCCGACAGCCCGATGCCATCAATCCTGCCGCGCCGAGAAGTAGTGAACGACGCGAAGGCATACGGGGATCAGCCCGCGTTACGGCGGCGCAGGCCCATTTCGTCAAATGTCGCGGCCTCGCGACGGTTGGCTTCGATGCGTTTGTTCACGCGGGTGGTTTCAGCCACGTGCTCGAACTTTTTCAGTTCCTCGAAGGCGGCGGTCAGGGCGTCTCGGGCACCCTCTTCCTCGCGCAGCAGCGCTTCGACCATGCCCTCGGCATTGGCGCGGCGCAGCTTCCAGCCATTCAGATAGGCGCGAAGCATGGCGGCATGTTGGGGATCGGCTGTGGCCTGCGCCTTTTCACCCTCGGCCTCGGCGTCCAGCATGACCAGCTTCATCTCCGCATCGGCGCGGCGAGCGGCGATCTCGGCCATGCGCTTTTGCAGGGTCTCGACCTCATAGTTGGTGAGGCGGATCAGGGATTGCGCCCATGCGGTCATGCGGCTTCTCCGGTCAAGCTTCTAGCATGCCCATGTTGAGGATAGATTCAAGTCGGTCGAAACTGTCGGCCAGACGGGTGACGTCTTCCTTGTCCTGACGCAGGAAGTCTTCGAGCATCGGATTAAGGGCGATGGCGCGGTCCACAATGGGGTCGGCTCCGCTGCGATAGGCACCGATTTTGATCAGCTCTTCCATGTTGGAATAGGCAGAAAGACACTGGCGGGCGCGGCGGTTCAGCTCGCGTTCGCGCGGGTCTTGGCACTCCGGCATGGTCCGGCTGACGGACTTCAGCACGTCGATGGCGGGGAAGCGGCCTCGCTCGGCAATCTTGCGGTCCATGACGATGTGGCCGTCCAGAATACCGCGCACGGCATCGGCGATGGGTTCGTCGTGGTCGCCGCCGTCCACCAGCACGGTGAACAGGGCGGTGATGGGTCCGGCTTGGCGACCGTCCGGCAGGCGCGGGCCGGGACCAGCGCGCTCCAGCAGCTTCGGCAGTTCGGTAAAGACGGTCGGCGTATAGCCTTTGGTCGTCGGCGGCTCGCCCGCCGCCAGACCGATCTCGCGCTGGGCCATGGCAAAGCGCGTGACGGAGTCCATCAGGCACAGGACTTCCAGACCCTGATCGCGGAAGTATTCGGCCACCGCCATGGTCATATAAGCAGCTTGGCGGCGTTTCAGGGCTGGTTCGTCCGAGGTGGCGACCACGACGACCGCGCGGCGCAGGCCGTCCTCGCCCAGTGTCTCTTCGATGAACTCGCGCACTTCGCGGCCTCGTTCACCGATCAGGCCGACGACCACGACATCACAGGTCGCCTGACGCGCCAGCATGGACAGCAACACCGACTTACCCACGCCGGAACCTGCGAAGATGCCAAGCCGCTGGCCACGGCAGGTGGTGGTGAACACGTCCATCGAGCGCACGCCGAGGTCCAGACGCTCGCCCACACGGTCGCGCGAGTGCGCGGGAGGGGGCGAGGCCTTGAGCGTATAGGGCTGGCCGCCCTGGGGCAGCGGGCCCTTGCTGTCGATCGGCTCTCCGAAGGCGTCGATGATACGGCCAAGCCATTGGGTGGTCGGGCTGACCGACGCGGCGGCTTCCAAAATCTTGATATCGGCACCGGGGGCTACGCCCTCGACAGGGCCATAGGGCATCAGCAGCGCCTTGGCATCGCGGAAGCCGACAACCTCTGCAGGCAGGGGCGGTTGGCCACGGCGGCTGATCTCGGCGCGTGCACCGACCGCCAAGCGCGACAAGCCGCCACGGCTTTCGATCAGCAGGCCGTTAACGCCCGCCACCTTGCCGGTGACCACGATGGGGTCGATGGATTGGGCGGCTGCGATTAGCTGGCGCAAGGCGGATATCCGGCGCGTACGCGCGCGTTAAATGGGCTCAACCTTTGCTGTGCCGCAGTTATGGTTAATCGCGGGTAAACCTTAGGCTGCGCGTTTTGACGTAACGCTGTCATTAGAAAAAGAAAGGTTTTCGAAGCCATGATCCACGGTGAAGGCTGACCCCAACCCACATCAAGTTCGAAAGCGCTCCATGTTCAGAAAGAACCCCCAAGCTGCGCAGGATACTGTCCGACTTCAAGAGTTGGAGCGCCGTATGGCCGCCATAGGTCGCTCCCAGGCAGTGATCGAGTTTGAACTCGACGGCACCATCATTGATGCCAACGAAAACCTGCTGAAGACCATGGGCTATTCGCTGGATGAGATCCGCGGCCAGCACCACCGCATGTTCATGGATCCGGCCGAAGCCGCCACGGCCGAATACGCTGCTTTCTGGCGTGAACTGAATGACGGGCGCTTTGTCGCCAAGAAATTCCGCCGCATGGCCAAGGGCCAGCGAGAAGTGTGGCTGGAAGCCTCTTATAACCCCGTTCTGGACGACAACGGCCGTGCGGTGAAGGTGGTCAAACTGGCCATAAACATCACCGAGGCCGAACAGGCCGCCCGCCGTGCCGAGGCCGAGCGTCAATCCGCCGAAGCGGCCCAAAGCCGTCTGGTCGAAGTTCTGGCCGACAACCTTGCCAAGCTTTCGGAAGGGGACTTGCGGGCCTCCATCGAGGTGGCGCTGGAAGGGGCCCATCAGCGCGTGAAGGACGACTTCAACGGTGCCACGTCGAGCCTGCGCACCGCGCTGGATCAGGTGCTCGATGCGGTCGGTGTGCTGAAAACCGGCTCGGAAGAAATCGCCAACTCGGCAGACGACCTGTCCCGCCGCACCGAACAGCAAGCCGCCAGTCTGGAAGAGACGGCTGCGGCACTGGACCAGATCACGGCCACCGTCCAACGCAGCGCGGAAGGGGCACGTCAGGCCTCGACCGCTGCCGTCGAGGCGCGCGCCGAGACCGACCGCTCCGGCGAGGTCATGCAAAAGGCACAGGCTGCGATGGATGGCATCAGCCGTCGCTCGGCCGAGATTGGCGACATCATCGGTGTGATCGACGAGATTGCCTTCCAGACCAACCTGCTGGCCCTGAACGCAGGCGTCGAAGCGGCGCGTGCCGGCGAGAGCGGTCGCGGCTTTGCCGTGGTGGCATCCGAAGTGCGCACCCTTGCGCAACGCTCTGCCGAAGCCGCCAAGGAGATCAAGGCTCTGATCTCGGCCTCCGCTCACGAAGTGGCGGAAGGCGTGAAGCTGGTCGGTGAATCGGGTCGTGCGCTGGAAACCATTGCGGCCAAGGTCGCCGAGATGGATGCGCTGGCCGCCGAGATCGCCGCGTCCTCGCAAGAACAGGCCACCGGTCTGGGTCAGGTGAACGCCGCCGTGAACCAGATGGATCAGGTCACGCAGCAGAACGCTGCTATGGTGGAAGAAACCACCGCCGCCGCCACCGGGCTTCAGAACGAAACCCGCCAACTGGCCGCTCTGGTCAGCCGGTTCAATACCGGTCGCAACCAGGACGCCTCTTCCCGGGTAATGGTATCCCGGGAACCAAATCATTCCGAACAACGCTTACGCGGAGGAATGTCCCCCGCTTTAGTAAGCCAAAGATCTCGCCTGAAAGCAGTCGTCAACGGTTCCCCCTCCGCTGAGTTTGCAGACTTCTAAAGGCGAGGCGGCCCTGGTCACTTAACTTTCCCCCCCTCAGTAGTACCAGGGCCGCATCACTATACGACTGGATTTCCAGTCAGGAATGTCCCCTCACTTCCCGCCTTTGCTCCCCCCGGCAGAGGCGGGTTTTCTTTTGCGTGCTTAGAGGAGAGCCTGATCGGAGGGCGTGGTCTTGCTGTTTACGCGGGCGGCGTGGGTCGTGGTGAGGACGGCACCGATGGAGGCGGTCATGATGGCTGCAATCGCCAGCCACTGCATGAAGGTCAGATGCTCGTTCAGGAACAGGAGGCCAGCCAGCGCGCCCACGGCCGGATCGGCACTGACGGCAACACCGAAGGTGCGTTTGGGAATGCTGCGAAGGGCGACCATGTCCAGCGAATACGGAATGGCGCTGGATGCGAGGGCTACCAGCACGCCCATGCCCAATATCGCGGGCGACAGCAGGGAGGCACCGGCAGTCACCGTGCCGAACGGCACCACCACCATGGCCGCAAAGCCCATGCCGACGGCAACGGTCGCACCTGACGGAAGGTGCGCTACGCGCTGACCGAACACGATGTAGCCCGCCCAGAAGAGAGCTGCCAGCGCGGCAAAGCCACAGCCTACGGGATCGAGGTTGGATACCGAGGTGTCGAACGGGAACAGAAGTGCCAGTCCCAGCGCAGCCACCGCCACCCAGACGAGGTGGATCAGCTTGCGCGCGTTGAACAGCGCCACGGACAGCGGGCCTGTGAACTCGATAGCCAGCGCAACGCCCAGCGGGATGGTGTTCAGCGCCATATAGAAGCTGAGGTTCATCAACCCCATAACTGCACCGTACAGCGCCAGTCCTTTGATGTCGGCGCGCGTAAACCGCGCGCGCCAAGGGCGGAACACGGCTGTCAGAATGAGAGCCGACAACCCCACGCGCAGGGCCGCTGTGCCCATCGGTCCGACGTGGGGGTACAGGGTCTTGGCGAAGGACGTTCCGCCAGACAGGAACAGGATGCCGCCCACCAGTGCGAGGTAGGGCAGATACACACCAAGGCGCGAAGTGACGGGGAAGGACGCGGTACGGATCATGGTTTGAACCTACGACCGCGCCGTGCGTTTGTGTTGGCAAGTTTGCTCGCGCGGATGCAAGTTTCCGGCGCAGGGGAATCTTTAATGCAAGAAACGCTCGCACTCGATGATTTCGATCACCGCCTTTTGGACCTTGTACGCCAGAACAACCTGACGCCTGCACGGGAACTGGCGGAGAAGGTGGGGTTGTCGGAATCGGCCGTGTCGCGACGCCTGCGTCGCTTGCGGGCCGAAAAGGTGATCGTTGCCGATGTTGCGGTGGTGGATCGCGGGCGGTTGGAAAAGGCGCTGACCATGCATGTGCTGGTCGAGATGGAGCGCGAAGGGACTGCCGTCATCGACGCCTTGATGCGCAAGCTGAAGTCACGGCCCGAGGTTCACGGTCTTTGGTACACAACCGGACATGTGGACTTCATTCTGTATGTCGTTGTGCCGGATATGGAGGCCTATGACACCTTTACTCGCGAGGCGCTGAGTGATGATGACAGGGTGCGCAACTTCACCACCTTGCTGACGATCCGCGAGGTGATGTCGTTTGATCCTTCACAGCGCGTTATCTCTCGCACGCGCTCGTGATGAGCGGTCACGTGCCAGTTTTTCTAAAAATATCTTGAGAAATCCTGTGACGCTCTGCCTTGTGGGCAGGCGTATACGCTCTATGTCTGATGCCAAGATTCAACGCCAAGGAGTTCGCCATGTCCAACACCTCTTATGATGCCAGCCGCCACAAGAAGTCCGGGCGGGGCAAGGTGTTCGACAGCATCGTCGATACGATTGGCGATACGCCTCTGGTGGCGCTGCCGAACCTGACCAAGGAATTGAAACCCAAGGCGCGAGTGCTGGCCAAGCTGGAGTTCTTCAATCCGATCGCCTCGGTCAAGGATCGCATCGGTGTGGCCATGGTCGAAGCTCTGGAGCAGGCGGGTAAAATCCAGCCCGGCGCGACCCTGATCGAGCCGACCAGCGGCAATACCGGTATCGCGCTGGCGTTTGTGGCGGCGTCCAAGGGTTACAACCTGATCCTGTGCATGCCCGAGAGCATGTCGATCGAGCGTCGCAAAATGCTGGCCCTGCTGGGGGCCAAGCTGGAACTGACGCCTGCCGAAAAGGGCATGAAGGGCGCGATTGCCCGCGCCGAGGAACTTCTGGCTGAAATCCCCGGCTCGATCTCTCCGGCACAGTTCGAAAACGACGCCAATCCGGCGATCCACGAGGTCACCACGGCCGAGGAAATCTGGAACGACACCGCCGGTTCGGTGGATGTGGTCATTGCCGGTGTTGGCACGGGCGGCACTATCACCGGCGTCGGCCATGCGCTGAAGGCCAAGAAACCAAGCGTGAAGATGGTGGCCGTCGAGCCGACCGCTTCGCCGGTTCTTTCGGGTGGTGCGCCTGGTCCGCACAAGATTCAGGGCATCGGTGCCGGTTTCGTGCCGCCCGTGATCGACACAGGCGTTATCGACAGCATCGAGCAGGTCGCCAACGAAGACGCGTTCGAAATGGCGCGCAAGGTTGCCCGTACCGAAGGCATTCCTGTCGGCATTTCTTCGGGTGCTGCACTGGTCGCCGCGTTCCGGCTCGCCGAGCAGGAAGAGTATGCGGGCAAGACCATTGTGGTCATCATTCCGAGTTTTGCAGAACGTTACCTTTCGACCGCACTGTTCGAAGGTCTGTAAAAACAAGGATATCTGCGACTTTACTGTCGCAGTTGACATCTGAGGTGCAGAAATATGCGGCGGGGCCATTTTCGGCCCCGCTTTGCACTTGTAGTTAACCCGCGGCTGCCAGAGTGGCCGTATGGGAAGTGCCGCAGTGTTCAAACCTGACTCCAAGCCAGCCGCCGATACAGACAGGGCGCGCTTGATGCTGCTTCGCCGCTTGGCGGACGTGGTCAGCTTGCCTGCGAGCCGTATCAATGCCTTTGAACGCTCGGTCGTCGCGGACCTGCTGGTGGACATGATGCGGCAGGCTTCGGTCGAGGAGCGTCGCCGGATTGCCGCGCGACTGGTGCCGCTGACCGACATCCCGAACAATATTCTGCGTCTGCTGCTGCGTGATGAAGTTGTGGTCGCGCGCGAACTGCTGCTGGAGTGCGCGTCTTTGAGTGATCATGACCTGATCACCTGCGCGCGCGATACCACCACCGAACACCGCAAGCTGATCGCCGGTCGTCGTGGACTTTCGCCGGCGGTTTGTGCGGCTCTGATAGAGCGCGGCGAGGTTGAGGTGATTGAGCTGGTGCTGAACAACCGCGAGGCGGTGGTGCCCACGACTTCGCTTGAAGAAGCTGTGGCTCTGTCGCGCCAATATCCGCAACTGTGCGGCGCATTGCTCAAGCGCCCGGAACTGCGCCCCTCCAGTGCCTATGTCATGTTCTGGTGGTGCAACCATGAAGAGCGCAGCGTCATCCTGCGCCGCTTTGCCGTATCGCGCGAAGTCCTGCAGGGCTCGGTGGTCGACATGTTCAGCGTGGCCGCCAAGGACGGTTGGTCCGATCCGGTTGTGCGCAAGGCGTTGCAATTCATCGAGCGTCGCCAGCGTAACCGCGAGGCCGCCAAGAAGTCGCCGTTCGAAGGCCTTGAGGGCATTATTGCCTCGGCGGCAGAAACAGGTTTGACGCCGGATCTGGTTGCCGAGATCGGCCATCTGGCGGGCGTGAAGCCTTTGACGGCGGCGAAGATCCTCAGCGACGAGGGTGGAGAGTCCATAGCGGTCCTTTGCAAGTCCACGGGCCTGACCAAGCGCTACTTGGCCCTCTTGTGGAAGGCGATGCGCCGTCCCGGTTCGGACGATTCTTCCGACCCTCGCTGGGAACGTGTTCAGATCGTCTATGACATGCTGGCTGTCGACAGGGCCCAGACCGTCGTGCGGTACTGGAACTGGTCGCTGACGTCCGCCCTGACGCCTCAACTCATCCGTGCAATTCGCGAGGGTGAGGACCACCTGATCGATCAGTTCTCTGCGGCAGAGCGCGCGGCCATGCTGGCGCTGTCGGACGATTTCAAAAATTGACGCGGCGTCAAAGTTCCGTTGAGATTAGTGGTACTTAACTCTTTATACCGTTACTTCAAACTGTAGCGCAGTTGGTGCGGCCCATTGTGCTTTGGCCCGCAGGAATTCGATTCAATCTCTGCGCGAAAGCTCAGTCGCCTTCTTTAAGTATCAGCATTCTTTATAAAAGACGCTTCGGCTCTAAGCTTCCAAAATACAGTTTGCGATCTGTTTTGGACATTAAAGCTTGCGCTCTATTTACGCTTTTAAAGAATACGGACTTGACAACATGCGACGTCTGACCACCATGCGTCCCCGCTAACAAAAGAAATATAGGGCCAGCCAAATGGCCCGAAATTGCAATCAATCTGGCGGGATTAAAATGGACGAAAAACCTGAACTGCTCGAAATGACAGCAGACATCGTGTCTGCGTACGTCAGCAACAACATGGTACCTGCAGAAGCCGTGCCGGCTCTGATCTCGCAGGTTCACGCCGCGCTGACGGGCATCACTGTTGCTCCGGTCGAAGAAGAACCGGAACCGCGTGAACCGGCAGTTCCGCTGCGCAAGTCCATTACGCCTGATTTCCTGATCTGCCTGGAAGACGGTCGCAAGTTCAAGTCGCTGAAGCGTCACCTGCGCACCAAGTACAACATGAGCCCGGAAGAATACCGCGCCAAGTGGGGTCTGGCTAAAGACTACCCGATGGTTGCTCCGAACTATGCCAAGGCTCGTTCCGATCTGGCCAAGCAAATGGGTCTGGGCCAAGGCGGCCGTAAGCCGGCCCGCGCCACCCGCGCCAAGAAGTAAGTCTGGACCTCAGGTCTATGGAAAAGGCCCGCATCGGGGGATGCGGGCCTTTTTTATTGTCCGTGTACAGTAGATCAGGCGGCGGTTTGCATCGCGGCGCGGCGTGTACGCCAGAAGCGCAAGGTGCGCTGGGCTGTATCGCGGTCAAGCGAGGTATACATGGCCGCATAACCGCGCGCCTTGCCCATGGCATTGCCGTCATTGTTCAGAAGGACCACGGCATAGGTCAGGAAGAGCGCCTTATCCAGATCGGCAGCGCGGCAAACCACAGCCAACGCATCCAGCTCTCGGCGCTCGACGATGTTGCGCGCGACGTGGAAGTCGATTTCGGCCAGTTGCGACAGTGCGATCAGGAAGCAGGAGCGGCTGCCCGAGCGCAGGAAGCGGGCCAAGGTCTGGGGTGTCAGTTGGCTGGCCGCGCGCAGTTCCTCGACATAGGCGAGGCTCTCCGCATAGTCGGGCGGCAGGGAGCCGTCATCGGTAGCGACACGGGTACGCCCCGCAGCCAGCGCTTCTTCCAGCGCGGCGGGATCAAGGCGGGCGTTTTCTTCGAGGATCTTCTCGCGCAGGCGCTCTTCGACCTCGAAATACATTTCGTTCAGTAGGTCGATGGGCAGGCTGGTGCGCGAAACCGTGACCTGATGAAGCTCGGGGTTGGCCTTGGCACGATCAACAGCCGTTTCGTTTGCCGAGCGCGACAGGCGGGCACCTTCGTTGGACAGAAGGGCGTGGAGGGTGACGTCGTCGCCGTGTTCGACGATGGCGTCGGAGACCGCTTCTGCCACGTGCTCGCGCTGGGTGACGGCGCGCATGTGCTCCTGGCTGTTGCGGGTCCGGATGACGTGGATCAGGTCATCGTCGGTGAGTACCGGCGATTGCGACAGCACCGGAGCGGCGACGGCGGCTTCGTCATTGGCCAGTTGGCGAATGAGCTGATGCGGCGCATCGGGCGCGGAAGCGAAGCGCTCGGCCAGTTGGGCGCGGACCTCGATCTCCATGGCACGGCTGATGTCGCTCAGGACAGCTCCGTACAGTTCCTGCTCGATAGGCGTGCGTTCGGGTGCGCCGAAGAAGTTGTCCGTCAACTCGCGCAGCAGGGTGCGGCGGGCACCGCTGTCGGTCTGCTTGGCCAGATTCATCAGTTCCGGCAGGCGGGACTGGATGGCGGTGTCGGAAGAAGCGGTTGTGGACATGGTTACGTCGGATCTTGGTAGTCGGCCACGGCGCGCAAGCGGCCGTTGGCATCGCGGATCATTTGTGGCGCTGCCGGGGGGGCGGCCAGATCGTCACTGGACGGGACGGTGGTCAGATCGACCGGAAGGGCATCAAGGTAGATCGGCGCTGGACGGGGCGGCGCATCGGGCGTGCGACCGGCCTGACGGTGGACAGAATAGTAACGCGACCCATCGGTATCCGAGCGCGGCTTCGCCTCACCGGCGACCGGTGCGGCTTCGCCGAGACGAAATATCGGGGCATCGGGGCGCGGCGCGTAGGGATCGGCGGGAGCCACCATGGCCGACGTGGGCGTAGCGGCGCGCGGATAGTTCCAGCCACCGTGCGGGATAACCACAGCCTCGTTGCCCGTGACAGCAGCATAGGCCGGCGCACCAAGCGCCGCCATTGTGGCTGTCAGAACAAGGGTCGAAACTGGGCGCAAGCAAGCGGCTCCGGTCAGGCGCGGCAATAAGTCTCTAACAGTGACGCTTGTGGCTTAATCTCGCACTAACGGAGCGATTATTTTAGGGCCGGAAGATAGCTCGGTGTGAAGGCTTCGCGCCAGTCCGGATCGGAGGCGTAGGCCCCGCGGCTTTGTTCGGCGAAGGTTTCCCAGCGTTGGGCCGTCATCGCGCCGAGACCGTAAAGGGCGGCATCTCCGCCATCGACGATGCTGTGGGTCTTGAGCAGTTCGCGGGCTGTATCCAGCGAGCCTTGCGGGGTCGCCGGATTGGCACGACGGATCAGGCCGTGGGCCGGGTCTGGCTCGCCGTTCAGATAGTTGCGCCAACCCTCTGCGGAGGCGGCGATGAAGTGCTTGAGCGCCTCGGTATTGTCGCGGGCAAAGGCGTTCGGTGCCAGCACAATACCGGAATAGGAGGCAAAGCCGTCGTCTGCGGGCAGATAGAGGCGCGTGGCCAGATCGGGCTTGGTCGCATCGACCAAGGCAGGCTCGCGCGTCAGAGAGCCGATCAGTAGGCTGCGCGGGTCTTCGAGGAATGGCTCCAGCGCCCCGCCTTCGGGACGGTGTATCTGGTTCTGGGCCAACTGGTATTTCGGTTGCAGCCAGGCCCAGAAGTCCGACCATTCGGGATCTTCGGTATAGAGCGGGCGCTCGCCCAGCGCCTTGAGGTCGCTGAGGGCCATGATGTCTCGTGGGGCCTCGCTGCCGTGGGCGATGAGGACGCGCAGGTCTTTTTGCAGGAAGGCGGCGACAGCCTTTACCGGCGCGCGGTCGGCAATCATGCGCAGGGCGGCGAAGCTGTCGCGGGCAAGGCCCAGCTCGGCCTGGCCTGCGGCGAGGCGCTGGGAGACGTCGGTGGCCGAGTTGCCGTGGAAAATCTGGACGTTCAGGCCGCGACGCGCATAGGAGCCGTCGGCGATGGCCTGATAGAAACCGGCGTGCTCGGCGCGGGCAGGGCCGGGCGCGGCAAGACGCAGGCGAACGCGACCCTGCTCGTCGACAGGTGCGTTCTGGCTGCATCCGGACAAGGTAAGACCTACCGTCGCCCCGGTGAGGCCGTAGATCAGTTCACGTCTGGAGGGCCGAGCAAGAGACATTATCGGCTGCAATAAGCATGGAGCCCGCGAATGGAAAGGGTTGGGCCCGTAATTGATGGTCGAAGTTTTGACCGGACAGATACTGGGAGAGAGGTGGATGGGGACCACCTCTCTCCTGAAGATCTGAAAATATCAGTGAAAACAATCGATCGATCAGGATTCGCCGGGGGACGCGTAGCGCGGGCTCGGTCTTTGAGCGTGACCTAGCTGCGGCACATAACCTGCAGAGAACAGCGGCGACGGGGGATACGGCCCTTCGCAGGCTCAACCTTACCGACAAAACATATCCACTGACGCAGACCTTAATGTGCCAAAGGCGTGCGGACCGAGGTGGCGGAACCCCGCATTTTCCGTGATCACGTCATTTGACATAACGTTGGTGTCTCAAATTACAGAGCTTGGCAAGGTGGCGCACCATTAAGCTTCACTGTATCGGTGGATAACTGTGATTTTCAGAGATGTGGGCCAGCGGGGAAGCGCGGGGATGCTGAGCGTATTGATGGTGCTATTGGCGGGCGGAGCGGGGGCTTCGCCAATTGCAGAGGCGGCCGTTCGCGGGACCGACCTGTGCGTGCAGATGCAGTCGGGCCAGCTGAACCTTCGCGGCGATGACCAAAGCCAGTCCAAAAACATGGTGCTGGCGTCCGAAGAAGGGCCGGGGGGCGTGTTTCTGGGACTGAGCCCCAATGGATGCGACGTGTTGATCGGCAGCGATGGCGAGGCGTCGCTCAAGGCGGTGCGGGACTGGGTGCAGGCCGAGGACGGGCTGGGCTGGCGGCAGGTGCCCAGTCTGGGGGCGCTGGGACAGGGCGAGCGCGGGGATGGCGCACACTATTTCGTCTCGAACGATTATTCTATGTCCTTGGCTATTGCCAAGTCGGTGAATGACATGGGGCGGGTGGTGGTTCTGCCCCCGATACCGGCACCGTTGCTGAAGCTTCGAGTGGATACCGCTACACACGCCAGCCAGCGTGATGCGGGGCGGGCGGTGCTGGATGCCGTTACCGATGTCTGTCCGCTGATGGGGGACGAGCTGGACGCCCTGACGCCGGAAAAGCGGGCTGTGCTGATGGCGCAGTTGCGGACCTTTTCGGGCGGAGCGGGCGAGGTGGCCCACGCCGATGAAGCGCGCGATACCGTGATTGCGCGAGCCGATACGTGGGGATGTCAGGTTGCCGTCCGTGCGCTGGCCAATACCCGTATTGCCAGTCTGGAAGACGAGGTGCCGCATCTGTTGGAAGAACACGGCTGGCGTCTGCAAGGTGAAGGGGACTGGCAAAGTGCCGAGGGGGCGAGCCTGCAAATCCATTCCGGTCCGGGGATAATGCTGGTGGAAGTCAAAACGGCGCGCTGAGAATAAAAATAGGGCGGCAGGATGATCCTGCCGCCCTTGAAGTTTGGTCCGATAGCTTGGGCGCCTAGGGCTTAAGCAATCGGGCGGCGACGCAGGTGGCGCTCGATGGCCACCAGCAGGAAGAAGAACATCACGACGAAGAAGCCGCCGATGATGAGGAAGGCCAGCTGCAGGCGCGGGCCGATGCCGTCGCGGAGCAGTTGGCGTTTTTCGGACTCTTCGACTGCGGTCGAGCGTTTGGCCGCTTCGTCGCCGAGCCAACTGCTGGCGAACACGGCATCGGCGCGTTCGAATGCGGCGGCCGGTGTCATGACCGAATCCGGGAAGACGGCTTCGCAACGGCGATCCTGTACGGTGCGCGTATAGCTGCAGTCATAGACGTAGTAGTAGCCGCAGACACGGGCTACGCGTTCGGTGCGCGGCGTGGTGGTGCAGCGCTGCTCGGACTTCGACGCGGACTTATAGGCCGTCAGCTTACTGACGACCGGCGCTGCGGTCATGATTTCCTGAACATGTTTGAGCGCCGCTTGCTGATAGGCAGCGTCGTCAACCATGCGGCGGATGGACTTGGCGTAGTCCGGAGCATCGTCAGCGTAGGCCTGTCGGTAGCTGTCGAGGTCATAGCCGAGCGCAGCCATCATATCATCGGACGAAATCAGTTGGTCGCTCGTATTGCGGTGCGCGTCGAAGGCCTTCTTGTAGATGCTGTAGTATTTGGGCCAGACGTCCTTGGCGAAGCGGTCGTGCTCGCTCTTCAGATAGTCGGTATCCTTGGCATCCGAGGCCTTGGGCTGGGTCGCTACTTCGCGCGCCAAGGCCGCCGTATCGACGGCAGTTGCCTCGGGCGCGACCTCCGTTTTGACGGCGAGACGCCACAGGGCGTCGCCTGCAAAATAGAGGGCACCCAGCAGACACAAGGTGGCGACCAATAGGCCGCCAATACGCAGAGCCTGAAGATAAGCGGTCTCGATACGTTCGAGCCGCTGCTCATTAAGCCACGGTTTCCGTTTCATTTTCCCCCCAAAAGAAACATCCGGCAAAGAGAATCGCCGGATGTCTAATTGTGGCGGAAAAGTGGTAAAGAAGCCTGAATGGTTAAGCTTAGGAGAGGGCTGACTTCTTCTCTTCGAGTTCGAGCCATTCCAGTTCGATAGCTTCGAGATCGGCGCGGGCCTTTTCGGCGGCCTTCATGGCCTTGTCGAAAGCGGCGGGGTTTTTGCTGTAGAGATCGGGGTCGGCGAGTATAGCGTCCTGCTTTTCGATCTCTGCGGGCAGGGTTTCCAGCAGCTTTTCGATCTCTTCGAGACGGCGAGAGTCTTTGTACGAAAGCTTGGCTTTCTTGGTGGGAGCGCGATCAGAAGGCTCCGCCTTCTCGACCCGACGCGCTCCTGCCGGCGCTGTTGCTACGGGTTTGGGCGGCTGGATGAAGCCCGGGTTCTGGCGCACGAAGTCCTGCCAGCCGCCGGGAGTTTCCACGATGTCGCCACGGCCGTTCATAGCGATGGTCGAGGTGGCCAGACGGTCTACGAAGTCGCGGTCGTGGCTGACCAGGATCAGGGTGCCGTCGTAGCCGTCGAGCAACTCTTGCAGCTTGTCCAGTGTGTCGATGTCGAGGTCGTTGGTCGGCTCGTCGAGCACCAGCAGGTTGGCGGATTTCGCCAGAGCGCGGGCCAGAAGGAGGCGGTTACGCTCGCCGCCCGACAGGGTGGAGATCGGCTGGCGCAGTTGGGCTTCGGAGAAGAGGAAGTCCTTGGCGTAGGCGGCGACGTGTTTGGGGAAGCCGCGCACGATGATGCTGTCACCGCCGCCCGGCGTCAGGGCGTCCCACAGGGTCATGTCGGACTTCAGGCCTTCGCGGGACTGGTCGAGGTAAAGCGGTTCGAGGTTGGCACCCATGCGGACGGTGCCCTCGTCGGGAGCCAATTCGCCCAGCAGCACCTTGACCAGAGTGGTCTTGCCCGCGCCGTTGGGGCCGACAATCGCCAGACGGTCGCCGCGGATGATGCGGGTGGTCAGGTTCTTGAAGATGGTGCGTTCGCCGAAGGACTTTGAAACGCCTTTCAGATCGGCCACCAGCTTGCCGGAGATGGCACCGGAATCCACGCCCATATAGAGGTCGCGCGGCACGTCCTTCATCTTCTCTGCGCGTTCGGCGCGAAGGGCGGCAAGGCTGCGCGCACGGCCTTCGTTGCGGGTGCGGCGGGCAGTGATGGAGCGGTAGAAGGTCTCGGTCTCGCGCTCGATGGTCTTGGTGAGCTTTTCGAGAGCGATGGCTTCTTCTTCCAGCACCTTGGCGGCCCAGTCGTCGAACTCGGCAAAGCCCTTGGACAGGGTACGGACCTTGCGGCCTTCAAGCCAGTGGACGGTGTTGGTGACGCGGTTCAGGAAGGCGCGGTCGTGGCTGACGACCAGAACAGCGAAGCGGGCCGCGATCAGCTCTTCTTCGAGCAGTTCGATGGCCAGAATGTCGAGGTGGTTGGTCGGCTCGTCGAGCAGCAGGACTTCCGGCTCTTCGGCGAAGGCCTTGGCCAGCGCCGCGCGGCGGATCTCGCCGCCGGAAAGGCCTTGGGTCGATTTCTCGGGGTTGAGGCCGAAGGTGGTCAGCCAGCTTTCGGCCGTCCACGTCTCGGCAGCGCCGGAGGAGGCATAGTCGAGCAGGGTCTCGCCGGTGATGACGGGTTCTTGCGGCACATAGGCAAAGCGGGTGCCGGCCTGCACGGCGCGGTCGCCGCTGTCGGCTTCGATATAGCCCATGACCACCTTCATGAGGGTGGACTTGCCGGCACCGTTGCGGCCCACAAGGGCGGCACGAGAGCGGGGCTCTACGGCAAGGTCGACGCCGGAAAACAGCGGGCGCTGTCCGTCCTGAAGGTGGATGTCTTTAAGTGCAACGAGGGGAGGTCTGGCAGCCATGGGGCCGCCTATAGCCGATGGGGCGTGCGGCGGCTATGGGGCGCTTGTTGACGCCGGATCATGGTTGCACGCAAGGCTTACCGATCAAGACCGCGCGTTATTTGGGGGCGTGTAGCATCCAGATCCTGGTGCGGGCGTTGCAGGTCTGGTGACTGCGCGGGTTAAAGTAGTGCGGGTTTGTAGGATTTTAGGGAGGGGCGCTATGTCTCCGATGACGTGGTTGACGCTGGGTGGGGCGATTGTGTGCGAGGTGATCGGCACCAGCCTGTTGCAGGCGTCGAACCAGTTCACCAAGCCCTTGCCGACTATTGGTATGGCGATATGTTATGGCGCGGCGTTCTATCTGCTGAGTTTGACGCTGAAGGCCATGCCGGTGGGGTTGGCCTATGCCATCTGGAGCGGGTTGGGGGTGGTGTTGATATCCGCGATTGGTCTGGTGGCGTTCAAGCAGCGTCTGGATCTGCCTGCTATCCTTGGGCTGGTGATGATTGTGGGCGGCGTGATCGTGATTAACCTGTTCTCCAAATCGGCCGTGCACTGACCTATGGTCAAGTCGGGGGCGACAGGGGGCGGATTAGGGCCTATAGGCCCCGCCATGTTGCCTTTCTGGAAAACCAAGTCTCTGTCCGAAATGTCTCCACAGGAATGGGAGAGCCTGTGTGACGGTTGCGGACTGTGCTGTCTGGTGCGGTTCGAGGACGAGAATACGGGAGATGTCGTGCCGACGCGCGTACACTGCCGTCTGTTCGATCCCATGAAATGCACCTGCACCGATTATCCGAACCGTAAGGAACAGGTGCCAGACTGTATCAAGCTGACCCCGAACAACATCGAGGCCCTGGGCTGGATGCCGAAGTCGTGCGGCTATCGCCGCGTGCACGAAGGACGTGATCTGGCCTGGTGGCACCCGCTGGTGTCGGGCGATCCGGAAACGGTCCATCAGGCAGGGGTGTCTGTGCGTCGGCAAACCGTCAGCGAGACTGCGCTGAAAGAGGCCGAGGACGCTTTGGACTTCGAGGCCGAAGAGTGGAACGAGGAACGGGGACTGCTCAGCCCCGAAGAGGCCGCGAGGCTGACAGACGAGGGCTAAACACTCTCGGGGGAGGGGGCGTCATGTTGAGAGCGTACGCAGAAGAGATCAGCGAACGAGTCCGGTTGACCGCGCACTGGCCGCCTGTGCAGGCGGAGCATTGGTTCAAGCAGTTGGAAGTCCTTGGCGAAATGCTGCTGGACGCCGAGCCGCGCGTCGTGGTGATGCCCACTGACGGGCAGATGCAAATCTGTCTGGCCATCAAGCGCACCATGCAGGTGCAAGAGGGCGTGATCCTGTCGGGCGCGGCGCTGGAGGGAAGTTCCTATCCGGTCTGGGCAAGTACGCCTATTTTCCGCGAAGGCAGCCTGCACGGGGCGATGGTATTTCTGGCACCGCCAGAGCGGCCCGAGCCCGATGTGCGCGAGCGGGAGCTGATCCTGCAATTGGCCCGCGTGGCTGCCGACCTGTCGGCGGGCGAACAGGCCGACCGCAAAGTGGCGCAGCGCGATGAGATGCTGACCATGATCGAGGAAATGTCCGGCGTGGGTTGGTGGAGTGTCGATAAGGCCGACAACCACCAGACCTGGTCCAAGCGGGTATTCGAAATTCACGGAATGGACCCTGCGGAGGGGCCTGTTCTGATCGAGGAAGGTTTCGACTTTTACGATGCCTCGGAGCTGAACCAGGTCAGCAAGGGGATCCAGCACGGCCTGCAGACGGGCGAAGGCTACACGCTGCGCATGCATTTGAGGCGCAAGGACAATGAGCGGCGGATCGTGGTCAGTCGTTCTGCGGCGGTGAAGAATGCCGCGGGCGAGTACGTCGGAATGTTCGGCGTTTTTCGCGACATTACCGACGAAGAAGCGCTGCTGGACAAGCTGAGGCGCAACGAGGCGCGTTACCGCCTGCTGGCCGAGAACCTCAGTGACGTGATCACCCGCGTGAAGATGGACGGCTCCAGCAAATACATCTCGCCCGCGATCAAGCAGTTGCTGGGTTGGACGCTGGAGGAGATGTCGGGCCAGTCGACCGACTATGTTTACGAGGAAGATCGCAAACACGTTCTGGCCGCGATCAAGCAGGCGGTGAAAACCGGCACTCCGACGCGTCTGGAGCACAGGGCGGTGCATCGCGATGGCCGCATTATGTGGGTGGAGTGCACCTTCAAGGCAGTCGGTGACGAGCAGGGCAAGGTGGATGACGTTGTCGTTGTGATCCGCGATGCAACCCAGCGCAAACAACTGGAGGCGGACGTCATCGAGGCCAAGGATCGGGCCGAGAAGGCGGCTGCGGCCAAGAGCGAGTTTCTGGCCAATATGAGCCATGAATTGCGCACTCCCCTGACCAGTGTGGTGGGGTATGCCGGTTTGTTGAAAGACTCTGCCGGTTTGACCCCCGAGCAGAAACTGTATGCCGCCCGGATCAGCGCCTCATCGGAAGCGCTGTTGTTGGTCATCAACGACATCCTTGATTATTCGAAGCTGGAAGCGGGCGCGGTCGAACTTGACAAGTCGCCTTTCTATCTGCGCGAGCACATCGCCCAGACCGTGGGGATCATTGCCAACCAGTGCGATGCCAAGGGACTGGAGCTGAGAACGGAGCTGGATGCCCGACTGCCGGAGGTGCTTTCGGGGGATGCCGGACGTTTGCGGCAGGTGACGCTGAACTTCCTGTCGAATGCGGTGAAGTTTACCAGCAGCGGTTCGGTCTCATTGAGGGCGTTCGGTACAGAGACGCCGGAGGGCCGGTATCGCGTCAGGGTCGAGGTGGCCGATACGGGGATCGGGCTTAGCCCCGAGAAGGCCGATCTGGTCTTCGGGCGCTTTACGCAGGCTGATGCGTCGACCACACGAACCTATGGCGGGACGGGGCTGGGCTTGGCCATTTCCCGGCATCTGATCGAACTGATGGGCGGGAACATCGGCTATGAAAGCGCGCCCGGCGAGGGGGCGACCTTCTGGTTTGAAGTGCCTCTGGACTTCGACTTTGCGCTGCCGGTTTCGGTTGCGGTTGAGACGACGCCGGCAATCGAGGTGCAGGGGCGCATTCTTCTGGTCGATGATGCAGCGGCGAACCGTGAACTGGTGACGATTATTCTGTCGTCGCTGGGGCTGGAGGTCGAGGCGGCAACCAACGGGGTCGAGGCGGTGACGGCTGTGCGTCGTGGCGGCTTTGATCTGGTGCTGATGGATGTGCACATGCCGGAGATGGATGGCTTGGCGGCAACGCGCGAAATCCGGCGCGGCGAGGGAGCCGGACGGAGGCTGCCGATCATTGCGTTGACGGCCAATGTTCAGTCGGAACAGATCGAGCGGTGTCTGGCGGCGGGGATGGACGATCACTTGTCCAAGCCGATTCAGGTCGGGGAACTGGCCGAGGCGATACGGCGCTGGCTGGCGCAGGACTAAGGCGGAAGGCCCTCGCAGATGCGGGGGCCTTTTTGTTTTGGTGCGCCCATTGGGCGGGGCCAATGGCTGTAAAAATAAGGGATTGGTGAAGGGAGGCGGGCGTTTTCGCGCCTGTGGACGCTGGTGCCCTATGGTTTGGGTATGGCGGGAAATGGGGCAGCGGAGATCGGAACTGTTCAGCAGTGGCTGGATCAGGTGTTCGGGCAGCTGCAGGCCATGGTCGATCAGGCGGTTGAGGTTCTGATTGAGGCTGGCCCGCCGAAGGATGTGGCGGAAGCGGAAAAGCGGGCGCGGGCGGTGGGTGTGGTGGCACGCACGGCCAAGGCGGTGGCGGCGCTGAAGACCAAGCCCACTAAGGTTTCGGGAGAGGCGGAGGATGATGTGGCTGGACAGGGTGAAGTGATTGATGAGGCCGAGGAACAGCGCCTGCGAGCTGAGCTCTTCGCTCGCGTCGATCGTCTTTTCGAGGTTGCCGAACAGAAGGGATATGGTCCGAAGCCTGATCGAACAGGTGGAGGCGGAGCGGCTGTCGCGGGTGTTGGGGACGACGCCGCCTGTGAGGCCCGAACAGGTTTGTAATCCGCCCGACGAAGGGTGGCGGACCTGGGTGCTTTTGGGCGGTCGGGGCTCTGGCAAGACGTTTGCTGGCGGGTTCTGGATGAACGAGTTGGCGCGCAAGGGGGCGATGAGTTTCGCTCTGGTCGGGCCAGCGTTTCATGATGTGCGCGAGGTGATGGTCGAGGGGCCGTCAGGACTGCGTGCGCTGGCGGGGCCGGATAATCGGCCGCGCTGGGAAGCCAGTCGGCGGCGGCTGGTTTGGCCTTCGGGGGCGGCGGCCTATGGGTTTTCGGCAGAGGACCCCGACAGTCTGCGCGGGCCTCAGTTTCATGCGGCGTGGGCGGACGAGTTCTGTGCGTGGCGCGAGCCGGAGAAGGTTCTCAGCAATCTGAGATTTGGGCTGCGGCTGGGGGATGACCCCAAGCTGGCGGTGACGACGACGCCTAGGCCGATTGCGGCCTTGCGGCGGTTGTTGGCCGAGAGCGGCGTGGTGACCAGCAGGCTGTCCACGCGGGATAACGAGGCCAATCTGGCTCCGGGTTTCTTGAGCCATCTGCGGGCGCTTTATGCGGGGACGCGGCTGGAAGCGCAGGAGATGGAGGGGCTGATCGTCGAGGCGGACGGCGCTCTGTTTCGTGCGGAGGATTTGGCGCGGGCGCGGGGGAATGTTCCGGTGCGGCTGGAGCGCGTGGTGGTGGCGGTGGACCCGCCCGTCACGGCGCATGGCGATGCCTGTGGGATTGTCGTGTGCGGACGGCGCGAGGGCAGAGCCTATGTGCTGGCTGATCGGTCGGTGCGGGGCTTGTCGCCTGTGGGCTGGGCCAAGGCGGCGGTGAAGGCGGCCGAGGATTTTGATGCCCAGTTGGTGCTGGCCGAGGCCAATCAGGGGGGCGAGATGGTGCGGACCCTGATTGCGCAGGTGGACGGCGAGGTGCCGATCAAACTGGTGCATGCGACGCGGTCCAAGAAGGCGCGGGCGGAGCCTGTGGCGGCTTTGTACGAACAGGGACGGGTCGTTCACTGCGGGGCGTTTCCGGCGCTGGAAGAAGAGCTGATGGCGATGGGGAGCGAGCATCAGGGGCACAGTCCGGATCGGGCGGATGCCTTGGTGTGGGCGGTGACGGATTTGCTGTTGGCGGGAAGAACACAGCCGAGGTTGCGGGCTTTGTGAGACGCGCAGGCCGCGTCGGGTCGAGAAGGCGGAGCCTTCTGACCGCGGCCAACCAAGAAAGATACCCCCTCCGTCATGGCGGTGCCATGACACCTCCCCCGCAGGGTAGGGGAGGAGAAAACATCAGGCCGTGTCGGGTCGAGAAGGCGGAGCCTTCTGAGCGCGGCCCACTCAAAATGGAGAGCATGAAATGGGTTGGTGGCAGGGACTGGGCCGCAATGGCGGAGCTGTGCGTGAGGAGAAGGCGAGCAGGGCGGGGGCTCTGATTGCGCTGTCGGGTGTGGGACGGGCGCAGTGGACTCCGCGCGATTACGGGCATCTGGCGCGTGAGGGGTTCGGGAAGAATCCGGTGGCCTATCGCTGTGTACGGCTGATTGCCGAGGCGGCGGCGTCTTGTCCGATGAAGGTGATGGTCGGGGGCGTGAGGGATGATGCGCATCCGCTGGCCAGGCTGATGGACAACCCCAATCCGGAGCAGTCGGGGGCGGAGTTGCTGGAGGGGCTTTATGCGTCGTTGCAGACTGCGGGTAATGGTTATCTGGAGGCGACCGGGGATGCCGATGGCGATGGGGCTCCGGACCAGATCTGGGGCTTGAGGCCGGATCGGGTGAAGGTGGTGCCGGGGGGCGATGGCTGGCCGGTGGCGTGGGAATATGGGGTGGGCGCAAAGAGCGTTCGGATCGGGCGACACGGCGATGGCTGGTCGCCCGTTTTGCATCTGAAGCTCTATCACCCGACGGATGACCACTATGGCTTCTCGCCACTGGAGGCGGCGGCGTTTGCCATTGATGTGCACAATGCCTCGGGGGCTTGGAACAAGGCGCTGCTGGACAATGCGGCGAGGCCGTCCGGGGCGCTGGTCTATGGCAGCCGTGATGGCGAGCGGCTGACGGGCGAGCAGTTCGAGGCGCTGAAGGCAGAACTGACGGAGGCGCATGCAGGGGCGCGGAATGCGGGCCGTCCGCTGCTGCTGGAAGGCGGGCTGGACTGGAAGCCTATGAGTATGAGCCCTGCCGAGATGGATTTTGTCGGCGGAAAGAATGCGGCAGCGCGGGAGATTGCGCTGGCGTTCGGGGTGCCGCCGCAGCTGCTGGGTGTGCCGGGGGATAGCACCTATGCCAACTATCGCGAGGCGAATGCGGCGTTCTGGCGCGGGACGGTGGTGCCGCTGGTGCGGAAGGCGGCGGGGGCGATGACGGGTTGGCTGGGCGGTCGATTTGCGGACTGCCGGATCGAGGCGGATCTGGATGCTGTGCCGGCGCTTCAGGTGGAGCGCGATGCGCTGTGGGCGCGGGTGGATGCGGCAAGTTTCCTGACGGTGGAAGAGAAGCGGAAGCTGGCGGGGGTGACCTCATGACAGTGATCAAGAAGATACCGGTCGCGCTGCTGGTCGCTTTGGTGGTGCAGACGATTGGCGGGTTGGTGTGGGCTGGCGGGGCGGCCGCGCGGATCGGGGCGCTGGAGGTGAAGGTGGCCGAGCAGGCGCTGGTGGCGGAGCGGCTGGCGCGGCTGGAGGCGCAAGGGGAGGCGATGCGGGCCTCGCTGGAGCGGATTGAACGTCAGCTGGAGGGGCGCAAGTGAGGATCGAGGGCTATGCGTCGCTTTGGGGCGTGGCGGACCTGAACGGCGATGTGGTGCATCGCGGGGCCTTTGCCGAGAGCTTGGCGCGGACCGGAGCCGAGGGGGTGCGGATGCTGTGGCAGCATGACGGGCGCGCCGTGATCGGGCGCTGGGAGCGGATGACCGAGGACGAGCGGGGCCTGTTCGTCGAGGGCTTTATCGGTGACTGGTCGGCGGAGGCTCGAATGGCCAAGGCCGTGTGTAAGGCAGGCGCGGTGGATGGCTTGTCGATCGGCTTTCGCACGGCGCGGGCACGTAAGAGCGGACGGTTGCGGGTGCTGAGTGGGGTCGGGTTGTGGGAGGTGTCAGCGGTGACGTTTCCCGCCTGTCCGGGCGCAAGGCTCAAGGTTGTGAACGCGGTAGCGGCGGCTTAGGTTATCGTTGCTACTTGAAAGGGCAGGCTAATGCGGGCGAATCCTTGGGTTGTAATGGTGGCGAGCGGGTTGGCGCTGATGGCTTGTAAGCCTGAAAGGGAGGCGCGTGGGCCGCGAGCCACGAACGTCGAGGGTGCTGCGCCCAATACCCGCTGGACCCTGTGGGATGGTCGGGCACCAAGCCTTATGTATTTCGACGCGGGCCTGTCGGTGATGTCGTTTGGATGTGCGGGCACCGGTTTCGTAGCCTCTGTGAATGGGTTCGAGGCGGCGCAGGCGTGGCCTCAGCCGGAACTGTCATTCCGGTTTGGCGATGAAGTGGTCACGGGCTTGCCGGATGCGGCGGTTCAGGAGCGCGGTGTAAGCCTGTCGATCCGTAAGTCTGTGAGCGACAGACTGCTGATGGCTATGGATACCGCGTCCGAGGTCAAGGTTAGCTTCAATGGACAGGAGCGCGAGGTTGCCCTGCCCGAACGCACGGTCGACGCATTTTTGGGGCTTTGCAGGACGATGACGGCACCGGCAATGCGTTGACGCTCAGGCGGTGAG
The DNA here is from genome assembly GCF_022750635.1 of Brevundimonas pishanensis. Lineage (GTDB taxonomy): Bacteria > Pseudomonadota > Alphaproteobacteria > Caulobacterales > Caulobacteraceae > Brevundimonas > Brevundimonas pishanensis. The sequence goes on from NZ_JAJKBG010000003.1 coordinate 119,652, forward strand.
AAGGGCGCGGAAGGAATCGCTGAGCGGCGTGGATTTGCCGTTGATAGCGCGCACATAGGTCAGAGTGATCTCGGTGAGTTCTGTGTCTTCGCGCGAGATGCGAATGGTGAGTTGCAAGCTGGAGTTGCCGATGCGGGTGGGGGTGACGTGACAGGTGATCAGGTCGTCCGGCTTGGCAGGTGATTTGAAAGCCAGATGGGCGTCAACGACGTAGAGCTGGAGGAAGTCTTCGACGGTGGAGGTACTAGCACCCAACTGGCGGAAGTAGTCGGTGCCTGCGACGTCGGCGTAGATCAGATAGTTGGCGTTGAAGACGACGCCTTGGGGGTCTGCCTCGTTCCAGCGGACGCGGATGGGCGTGGAGAAGGTCATAGGATTTGCATTGGCCGTTTGGGAAGGGGCGCGAGGTGGCTATCGGGTAGCGACCGGGTTGCGAGGTGTGCCTGATGCGGAGGTGTGGCGCGGCAAAACGGCCAGCGCGCGACCGGCATATGGTGGAACAGACACGACTACCCCCTCAGGTATGAACTGGGGGGACTATGGAACGGTGGTCTGCGTTTGTCGCGAGGAAATGCGCGGTTGAGATCAGCGGCGGGCGGGGGCAGCTCCGGCGTCGGTGATCGAAGCGCCTTGGACGGACCAGAGCTTGCCGCCCGCAACCGCGTAGATTGGAATGCGCGCGTAAAGGGACAGGAAGACATGCACCTCGAGCGGTTGGGGGGCGACCACGATTGAAGTGGTCAGCGCGACGGAGTTCGCCGGTTTCTCCAGATTTAGGCACGAGGTGGAGAGTTGTTCGCGCTTTAAGACAGTCTTGCCGTCTGCACTGATGTGGAAGCGATAGTGTCCGCCCATAGGAACGACGGTCGACTCGGTGGTGGAGGCGAGCAGCCAGACCAGCCAGCCGTCGCTGTCAGGATCATCGAGCATAACGGCATTGTAGCGGGCGGCGCAGCGTAGATCAGAGGTGGTGAGGTTGGTTCCTGCGGTCAGGCGGGCGTTGAACTGGGCCCGTTGTTCCGGCGGGAGTGTGGGGTCGCTTGCAGCGGTGACGCGACCAGCGCGGCCATCCGCATCGACGGAGATGTCGAAGGCGGCGCTCGGGTTCGAGGTGTCGCCGGTGAGGAACCGGACCAGATGGCCCTGGTTCTTGGGAATGACGATCCAGCCGATCAAGCCCTGAGGTGGGGTGCCATTTGAGCTGGCCAAAAGTGCGTCGGTGGCGCGGGCGGCGGCGCGATCCTGAAGGTAGATGGCTGAGCCGAGAGCGCCCGTCTTTTGTAGGGACCAGGCTTCGACCTGAGTCACCGGCGTTTGGGCTTGGGCGAGCGGGGCAACGAGGGCCGCGACCAGGCCGAGGAGGGGGAGATAGGGCTTACAACGCATGACACGCTCACCAGTGGCTGTGGAGGAAAGATCTCGCACGCCGACGGTACATGCGGTGGTGTGGGATGCAACCTTGGGTTTATTATGCGGTTAGCGGCGAAGCGCAGGGAAGGCGTAGCGTCCGGTTTTGGCGGCGTCGGCGGTGTAGATTTCGTAGAGGCGGCGGAAGGCGCTGCGATAGGCCGTGCAGATAATAAGCGCAGCGAGCGCTGCTACGACCCAGATGTACTGGGGGTGAGCCGACTTGTTGGATCTGAACCAGAAGATTTCGAACCAGACGACGGCGAAAAGCCCGAGGACTGAGAGAATGCTTGGAAAATTTCTCAGCCAGTTCAGAGAACGAGGCAGAGGAAGCGGGGCACCCAGTTTGTAAATCAGCATTTGAATGATGTGAGGCCCAGTGTCGATTTCCGGAAGACGGACGTAGGGGGCACTCGCTCCAAGACGTTTGGCACCGAAGAGGCCGCTGGTAACCTTTTGCAGCGGGGACGCGACCATGAAGGCGGGATCCTCTCCGCGAGGTGGAGACGGCCGGTACAATCTGGAGTCGCTGTACATCGATTGCGGGATCGCAAGGGGCAGTAGCGCGATCACTGTTCCGAGGGGCCAAATGGGAACGTCGTTGAGCAACCGGCCAAGCTGCAATCCTAGGTAGCTGAACGGCACAAGGCTGACGATTGCTGGTCTCAGGAGCTCGCGAAACCAAGACGCATCTGACTGATTTTCGGTGCGTTTGGTGCGGTTCCACATGCGACTGACAGTATCCGCGTAGCGCGGGTTTTCAAGGGGAAAAGATGAAAGAAGTCAAAAACGTATCGGGTTCGCCTGAGGCGCGTGAAGTCGTGCGCGAAATGATGGTGGCGTTTGAGGCGTTCAAGAGCGCCAATGACGAGCGCGTGGCGCAGATCGAGAAGAAGGCTGCGTCCGATACTCTGCTGGAAGAGAAGGTGGCGCGTATCGATCGGGCGGTGGTTGCGGCGCAGGCGAAGCTGGATCGTATGGCGTCGCAGGGGCGTCGTCCTTCGCTGGCTGGTGAAGGTGGCGAGGTGAACTCGGCTCCGGAGGCGAAGGCTGCGTTTGATGGCTATCTGAAGACGGGCTCGGTGGGTGGTCTGGAGATGAAGGCAGGCATTTCGACGGGCGCTTCGTCGGGTGGTTATGTGGTGCCGGCGGAGACGGAGCGTGCGATTGAGCGCCGTCTGATGGCGGTTTCGCCGATGCGGGAGATTGCCTCGGTGCGTACGGTCTCGGGAGGTGTGTTCAAGAAGCCGGTCTCGACGGCGGGTGTGGTTGCGGGCTGGGTCGCCGAGACGGCGGCACGACCGGAGACCGATCCGGCGACGCTGGCGCTGTTGGAGTTTCCGGCGGCTGACCTTTACGCAAATCCGGCGGCCACGCAGGCGCTGCTGGATGACGCGATGGTCGATCTGGACGAGTGGCTGGCGGGCGAGGTTGAGGATGCCTTTGCAGCCCAAGAGACATCGGCCTTTGTGACCGGTAATGGTACCAACAAGCCCAAGGGTTTCCTGAGCTATGACACGGTGGCTGATAGCGCCCATGAGTGGGGCAAGATCGGCTATGTGGCCAGTGGTGCGGCGGGTGCGTTTGCGACCGAAAATGCGGCGGATAAGCTGATCGATCTGATCTATGCGCCCAAGGCCCAGTATCGTGCCAACGGCCGCTTTGTGATGAACCGCAAGACGCTGTCGGCGATCCGCAAGTTCAAGGACAGCGAGGGCAACTACATCTGGGCTCCGGCGCAGCGTTTGGGCGAGACGTCTTCGGTGCTGGGTTATCCGGTGACCGAGATCGAGACGATGCCGGATGTGGCGGCGAACAGTCTGTCGATTGCGTTTGGTGACTTCCAGCGCGGTTATCTGATTGTCGATCGTGCGGGTGTGCGTGTGCTGCGTGATCCGTTCACCGCCAAGCCCTATGTGCTGTTCTATACGACCAAGCGTGTCGGCGGTGGTGTGCAGAACTTTGATGCGATCAAGGTGATGAAGATGGCGGCTTCTTAAGGCCGCGTCGGGTCGAGAAGGCAGAGCCTTCTGACCGCGGCCAAGCATGAAAGTGCCCTAGCGTTCGTGCCGCGGGCACGAACTGCTTGAGGGCGCCCGCCGGAGGCGGAAGGGCCGCGTCGGGTCGAGAAGGCAGAGCCTTCTGACCGCGGCCAAGTGTGAAGCGTAGAGCCAAAGGGCGGTCCGTGGGGGCCGCCCTTTGGCGTTCTAAAGGGGTGAACGATGGCTGCTGCAGTCTCTCTGGCGGAGGCCAGGGTGTTTTTGAGGGTGGAGCATGAGGCGGAGGATCAGTTGATCCAGACGCTGATTGATGCGGCGGTGGCGCGGGTGTCGGGGGAGGTGGGGTTGAGCCTGACTTCGACGTCGCCGGCACCGTTGAGGCTAGCGGTGCTGATGCTGGTGCTGCGGGCGTATGAGCGGGGTGAGCAGGCGATGGATGTTGCGCCGGTGGAGGCGTGGATTGCGCCTTATCGGGTGGTGCGCCTTTGAGGGTTTTAGCGACGGTTTGGCGGGGTGCGGAAACGCGCACGGCGCAGGGGGGCGTGGCGGTCTTCTATGAGGCGGTCGGGTCGGTTTGGCTGAAGCTGGGGGCGCGACGTCGGACGACCAAGGGCGAGGCGGAGGCTGCGGTGGTGGTTGAGACGCTGAGGGCCGAGGCGCGAGCGGATCCTAGGTTGGAGGAAGGTCTGCGACTGAGGTTTTCGGGCGCGGAGTGGTCGCTGGTGATGGTGGATACGTCGGAGGCTGCGGGGCGTGTGAAGCTGGAACTGGAGCGGGTGCGATGACGGATTTCGCGGGCGTTCTGGCTAAGGGCGTGGTGGCGGCGCTGTCGGCGGAAGCGGGGGTACAGGCGCTGCTGGGTGATCCGGTGCGTGTGTTCGATGCGGCACCCAAGGGGGCGGTGGCTCCGTATCTGGTGATCGGGCGCGGGGGCGAGGTGCCGCTAAAGGGCGATGGCGGGGGCTGTGAAGTCCTGCTGTCGCTGACGGGGGTGAGCCGGTTTGCCGGACAGGAGGAGGCGCGGGCCGTGGTGGCGGTGGTGCGCGAGGTTCTGGACGGACTGGCCGTATCGGATGGCGGCGTGACGGGTGTCGTGCGGGTGCGCGGAGCCGAGGTTTTTGCGGGCAGCGAGGGGCGGGTGTCTTACGGGACGGTGCGTCTTCGCGCGGTGATGGAGGGATAGATGGCGGTGCAGAGCGGGCGCGACATGCTGCTGAAGATTGCGGGCAGCGGCGGGACTTTTGTGACGGTGGCGGGTCTGCGGGCGCGCACGATTTCGCTGAATGCCAAGACGGTGGATGTGACCGATGGGGATAGCTCTGGGCGCTGGCGCGAACTGCTGGCCGGGGCGGGTGTGAAGTCTGCGGCGGTGTCGGGGCAGGGGATTTTCAGGGATGCGGCGTCGGATGCGCTGATCCGCGAGGCCTTTTTCGAACAGTCGGCCAAGCGTTGGCAGTTGGTGGTGCCGGACTTTGGTGTGCTGGAGGGGCCGTTCCTTGTCAGCGCGCTGGAGTATGCGGGCGAGCATGAGGGCGAGGCGAGCTTTGCGCTTTCGCTGGCCAGTGCGGGCGCGGTGGAGTTTTCGGCGCTGTGACCAATGCGGTGAGGGGCGAGGTCTGTGTGGAGTTGGCCGGAGCGCCGCGCCGTCTGTGCCTGACGCTGGGGGCGTTGGCGGAGATGGAGGCGGGGTTGGGCGTTGTCGGCATGGGGGCCTTGGCCGAGCGGATGGTGTCGATGTCGGCGGGCGATCTGATGGTGGTGCTGGCGGCCCTGCTGCGCGGGGGCGGTGAGGGGGAGTTGGCGGATCGGCTGGGGGCTGCGGCGGTGGAGCCTAGGTGCGCAGCGGAGGCTGTGGCGGCGGCGTTCAGGGCGGCGGTGTGACGGCGGATGCCAAATCCGCACATGTCTGGGGCGTGATGCTGAGGCAGGCGCAGGCGATGGGGATATTGCCCGAGGCGTTCTGGCGGCTGTCGCTGAGGGAATGGCGGATGCTGACGGAGAGCGCGGGGGGCGGTGGTGTGAGCCTGCCGCGCGGGGTGTTGGACGAGATGATGGAGCGGTGGCCCGATGGCGGACGAGTTTGACGGTTTGGGCGTGGCCACGGCTGAGGCTGCGGCGGCGCTGGAGGGGCTGAAAGAGCCTGCGCAGAAGGCGGCGGGGGCGATCGAGGAGGCGTTTTCGAAGGCGGGGGGATCGCTGTCGCGGTCTCTGATGCGGGCGGCCAAGGATGGCGAGGTCTCGATGGCCGAACTGGCGCGGGCGGTGATCGGGGCGATCAATGCCAGTGCAGGTGTGCTGGCCAAGAATGGCGGGCTGGGGGAGGCGCTGTCGGCGGCGGTCGGGGGCGTATTTTCGGGAGCGCGAGCTGATGGCGGCGCGGTTGCTGCTGGCGGGGCTTATCTCGTGGGGGAACGCGGGCCGGAGGTGTTTAGGCCCGGTGTTGGCGGGAGTGTGGAGCCGATGCGCGGCGCTTCGCCTGTCGTCGTCAATGTGATGGTGGATGGCGGGCCGCAGGCATTGCTGAGATCGGAGGCGCAGGTGGCGCGGATGATGGCGCGGGCGGCGGCGCTGGGGATGCGCTGAGCCTGCGGGGCCCTAGTGATCTGATAGGCGGTTCACTGTCTGCGAAGGGGAGCATGGGTGGATTCATTTGGACCTGACGAAAAAAGGGCAGCCGTGGCTGCCCTTTTCTGTGGTTGTGACCCGATTTAGAGGCCCTTGGGATTGGGGCCGTATTGGTTGGTGCCCGGTTGGCTGTCGGTGACGCCGATCCAGATCAGGAAGCCGATGCTGGTAACCAGCATGATCAGGACGCCGAGGCCGATGGCTCCCAGACCGCCTGCTGTGGCGAGCGCAGATGCGTCGCCGGTAGCAGCCGCCGCGAGGAACGCACCAGCCCCGCCGGCGAACATCACGAATGAGCCAATGATGACGCCTGCATAAGGGATGAGGGTGAGCCAGCCGGACTTGCCCATGTCATGCAGGCGTTTGACGGTGATGGCCACGTTCGGCCAGATGAGGGCCAATCCGATGACCATGTTGATCAGCGGAATGAAGCTGGTGACGAAGCTTACACCAAAGAGGATCAGGAAGCTGATCCAGAAGTCCTGACGGCGCAGGCGGCCATCAAACTTCAGTAGAGCATATTGCCAGTCGTAGCCGCTGCCGTTGAGGGCGGCGGCTGCTGTGCCGCCGGAAGCCGCACCGAAGGCCGCGGCAGGAGCCGTTGCCGTTGTCGCACTGGCGACTGCATCGCCGAGGATAACGATCTGGGTAGCGGTGGAGCCGGTGGGCACGAAGTCCACGGATTGGCCGACTTTGATTTCACTGCCGGTGTGGATGTCGTGACGGGCGAACAGGTAGGGCTGTCCGTCCTGACCCTTGATCGATCCGGTGCTTGAAACGGTGTCGTAGCTGGTGATCTCGCCGCGCAAATTCATCTCCTGAAGGAAATCGACGTCTGCCGAAATGGGGCGGAACAGTGGCGCAGGCGCAGGGGCACTGCAAGCTTAGGTTTAGAGGTATTTTCAATGTTTGATGAAGTACGTTTGCCCGCGCGCCTTGCGTTCGGGTCAACAGGCGGGATCGAGCGTCGCACCGAAGTGGTGGAATTGGCGTCCGGTCACGAGCGGCGGTCGACGCCCTGGGCGATGGGGCGCAGGCGTTATCTGATCGGCGCGGGCCTGCGTTCGCTGGACGATATGGCTGCGCTGACGGCCTTCTTCGAGGCGCGGCAGGGGCGGTTGCGCGGCTTTCGGTTCAAGGACTTTGCGGACTTCAAATCGTGCATGCTTTCAGGCGAGGTGACGCCTTACGATCAGGTGATCGGGACCGGCGGCGGTGACCTGAAATTGTTTTCGCTGGTTAAGGCGTACGGGGACATGGTTCGTCCGATTGTGAAACCCGTTGCGGAGACGGTGTGCGTGGCGGTTGATGGGGTCGAAACGCACAGCTTCAGCGTTGATGGAGCGAGCGGACAGGTGACGCTTTCGGAGGCACCGCCTGCGGGGGCTGTGGTGACGGCGGGGTTCTTGTTCGACACGCCGGTGCGGTTCGATACGGATCGGCTGGAGGTGACGCTGGAGAGCTTTGAGGCGGGACGAATGGCGGCGGTGCCGCTGAAGGAAATACGCGGGGCGTGAGCTGCGCGACGGGATGATGATGGGGAGCTGTTTGGCTCCCCTTTTTTGTGCTTGGGGGATCGATGCGGGAGTTGGAAGGGGCGCTGGCAGCGCGGATCGAAAGCGGGGCGGCGAGGCTGTGTCACGTCTGGCTGTTGGAGCGTCGGGACGGGGTGAAGCTGGGGTTCACGGATCACGACCGCGATCTGGAGTTCGAGGGTGTGGTCTGTCGGGCGGGAAGTGGCTGGACCCTGGGCAGTGGCGAGGCTGTGTCTGGAATGGAGGCGGGTGGTTGGTCGGCGTCGGGGGCGCTGGACGATGAAGCGCTTTCGGAAGCGGACATCCAGGCAGGGCTATTTGATGCCGCTGATGTCGAGCTGTGGCGCGTCGACTGGGCCGATGTTTCGGCGCGGGTGAAGCTGTGGGCTGGAACGTTGCGGAAAATCCGGCGTGAGGCGGGAGCTATTGTGGCCGATCTGGAAGGCCCGATGGCGGTGCTGGATCGCGTGGTGGGGCGAACATACGGGCGCGACTGTGACGCGGTGCTGGGGGATGAACGGTGTGGGCTGTCGGCGGAGGTGATCGGGGGGCGTCGGTGTGACCGGACGTGGAGAACCTGTGTTGAAGAATTCGCCAATGGTCTGAACTTTCGTGGGTTTCCGGATATGCCGGGCGCTGACTTTGTCCTCACGCGGGCGACGGGCGGCGTGCGCCGTGACGGGGCGAGTCGCCGATGAAGGGCGAGGCGATGGTGAAGTCGGCGAGGGGTTGGCTGGGGACGCCCTACCGACATCAGGCCAGCGAGAAGGGCGTGGGTGCGGACTGTCTGGGTCTGGTGCGCGGCTTGTGGCGTGAAGCTTACGGGGCGGAGCCGGAAACTGTGCCGCCGTATCGGCCCGAGTGGGCCGAAATGGGTGGCGAGGAGACGCTGTGGGCGGCGGCGAGGCGTTGGCTGGTCGAGAAGCCGCTGGAAGAAATGGCGATTGGCGATGTGCTGCTGTTCCGAATGGAGGCGGGGAGCGTGGCCAAGCACTGTGCGGTTCTGTCGGACGTATCGGGGCCGGAGCCGAGGATGATCCACGCCTATTGGGCGCGGTCGGTGGTGGAAAGCTGGATGGGGGCATGGTGGCAAAGGCGGCTGGTGGCTGTCTTTGGCTGGCCCGAGGGAGTGTAGGCGATGGCCAGTGTGACTTTGTCGGCGGTGGGCGGTCTGTTCGGCGGGGCGCCGATTGGCGGGATGCTGGGCCGGATGGTGGACGAGCGTATCGTCAGCAGCTTGCAGCCGACGCGACAGATCGGGCCGAGGCTGGAGAGCCTGAAGCTGCAAGGCTCGGCCGAAGGTGCGCCGATGGCCTGTGTGTTCGGGCGGGCGCGGGTGACGGGGCAGGTCATATGGGCTGCGCGGTTTTTGGAACACAAGCGAAAGGCGTCGGGCGGCAAGGGCGGACGTAAGACGGTCGACTATGGGTATTCGCTGAGTTTTGCGGTGGCGCTGTGTGAGGGCAAGATCGACGGCGTGGGTCGCGTTTGGGCTGACGGTATGCCGATGGACCTAACGGGCGTGACGTGGCGGTTGCACCGTGGTGGCGAGGGGCAGGTGCCCGATCCGCTGATCGAAGCGATTGAAGGGGCGGCTCCCGCCTATCGCGGGGTGGCCTATGTGGTGTTCGAGGATCTGAGCCTTGAGGCCTTTGGCGATCGTGTTCCGCAGTTGGCGTTCGAGGTGTTTCGTCGCGCGCGAGGAGATGAGCCGAGGCTGGAGGACCGGCTGGAGGGCGTGTGCCTCATTCCGGGGGCGGGCGAGTTTTGTCTGGCGGATGAGGTAGTGCTGAGGCGCGAGGGGTTTCTGCGCCACGTGCCGGAGAATGCGGGATCGGGGCTGGCGCGGCCGGACCTTGAGGTGTCGCTGGATCAACTGACGGCGCAACTGCCCAATGTGAAGCGGGTCAATCTGGTCGTGGGTTGGTTCGGGACGGATGCGCGGGCCGAACATTGCCGGATCAAGCCGGGGGTGGAGCGTCGGGACAAGCCGACCGATCCGCTGGAATGGGGCGTGGCGGGGCTGGACCGCGCCGGTGCGCACCTGATTTCGGATGTGGACGGGGCGGTGGCCTATGGCGGGACGCCGTCGGACCAGACGGTGCGGCAGGCTATCCGTGCGCTGAAACGGCGCGGGCTGGAAGTGGTGATCTATCCGTTCGTGTTCATGGATTGCGAGGGCTATCCGTGGCGCGGGCGAGTGACAGGGCGCGATGGTGCGCAGGCGGCGGCGGATGTGGCGGCGGTGTTCGGCACGGCCTCGGGATGGGGGCTGAGGCGACAGGCGTTGCACTATGCGAGGATGGCGCAGGAGGAAGGTGCAGACGGGCTGATTATCGGCTCGGAGATGCGAGGACTGACGCTTACGCGTGATGCGGCGGGCGGGTTTCCGGCGGTGGCGCAGTATCAGGCGCTGGCGGCAGAATGTCGGGCCGAGGCGGGGGCGCAGGTGAAGCTGGGCTATGCGGCGGACTGGTCGGAATATGCGGGCCTGAGGGATGGTGGGGAGGTGAGGTTTCACCTTGACCCGCTATGGGCCGATCCGAATATCGATTTCGTGGGGATCGACTGGTACCCGCCGATGGGGGACTGGCGTGAGGGCGCGGGCGGCGCGGATTCGGAAGCGTTCGCGGGGCCGTGGGATGCGGACTATCTGGCGCAGCAGGTGGCCGGCGGGCGCGACTTTGACTGGTACTATGCCAGCGCGGCGGATGAGGCGGCGCAGGTGCGCACGCCGATTGTGGACGGGGCCTATGGCGAGGACTGGGTCTGGCGGGTCAAGGACCTGAAGGGCTGGTGGTCGAACCGTCATTACGAGCGGGTGGACGGGGTGCGGGAGGCAACGCCGACCGCCTGGGTGCCGGGGATGAAGCCGGTGCGGCTGACCGAGTTTGGCTGTGCGGCAGTGGATCGCGGGGGCAATGCGCCCAATCTGTTTTCGGACCCCAAGAGTACGGAAAATGCCCTGCCGCCCTATTCAACGGGGGCCCGCGATGACCGGATGCAGAGGACGTTGCTGGAGGCGGTGCTGGGGCATTTCGATGATTCGGCCAACAATCCTCTGTCCGCGGTCTATGGCGGGCGGATGCTGGAAGGGGCGGACGCGTGGTGCTGGGATGCGCGGCCCTATCCGGCGTTTCCGGCACGGGGGGACCTGTGGGCCGATGCGGGGGCGTGGCGTACGGGGCACTGGCTGAACGGGCGTATGCAGGGTCAGGCGGCGGATGTTGTCGCGGCGCTGTTGAAACGTGCGGGGCTGGAAGACGGCGACTACCGCGTCGAGGGGATTGTCGGGACGGTTTCGGGCTTGGTGATTGACAGACCTATGACGACGCGGGCGGCGCTGGGGCCGTTGCTGATGGCGGTAGGTGCGGTCGCGGCGGACAAGAGCGGTAGGATCGTTGTGTCTGGAACCGGCGCTGTGGACGTCGAGTTCGGGCTGGACGCGCTGGCTATGCCGCAAGAGGGCGGGCCGGTGGTCGCGACGCGCGAACTGGTCGATCAGCCGCAGGGCGTGCGCGTGCGGTTTATCAGCGAGGCACAGGACTACAGCACCGGAGCGGTGATGGTGCAGACCGACTACGTGGTAGAGCGGGCCCAAGGCGCTGCGCCCTTGGGGCATGTGCTGGATATGGACCTGCCCATGGTGGTGGGGCCGGGTTTCGCTCGTTCGGCGGCAAGGCGGGTGCTGGAGGCGGTAAAGGCCGAGACGCTCACGGTACATCTGGGACCACTGGAGGCTTTGCGGCTGGAAGCGGGAGACAAGGTCTCGCTGGAGGGCCGTGACGGTGTCTGGCGCGTGGAACGGCTGGCCTATGAGGAGGAGGTGAAGGCCGAACTGGTGCCGTGGTTGGCACTGGACGAGGAGGACCTTGTCGAGGATTGGCGCGGCGGAAGCGGGGACGTTGAAGTCGTCGGTGCGCCCTGGTTCCGTGTGCTGGATCTGCCGGGACTGCCCGGTGAAGAGGATGATGCGCGAGCTGTTGTGGCTGTGGCGGCTGATCCTTGGTGGCCGATGGTGGTTCACGGTGGGGCGAGCGCTGAGGCGTTGACCGCTAGAGCGGAGATCAACGAGTCGGCCGTCGTTGGCGAACTGTTGTCGCCGCTGGGGGCTGGACCTGTGGACCGGTGGGATCGGGCTAATGCCGTTCGACTGCGATTAGGTGGAGGCTCTCTCCAGAGCCTAGGGGGCGGTGCGGTTCTGGATGGCGGCAATGCGCTGGCTATCGAGAGCGGCGAAGGCTGGGAGGTTATGCAGTTCCGTGATGCGCAACTGGTTGGCGAGGATGAGTGGGTTCTGACCAACCTCTTACGGGGCCGGTTGGGTACCCGAGCGGAAGCCGAGCGGGGAGCCGTAGTCGGGGCTGCTGTCGTGGTGCTGGGCCGCGATATGCCGCGTTTGACGGTGGACGAGGGTGAGCGGGGGCTGTCGAGGATTTGGCGTGCTGGTCCCAAGGGGCTGGCACCGGCGGGCCCGCGCATTACCCAGAGCGATGCGGTGTGGCGAGGACGTGCGTGGATGCCGTGGCGACCTGTTCACTTGCGGCTGACACAGGTTGAGGACGGGCTGAGGCTGACCTGGACGGCGTGTGTGCGCGGAAGTGGTGACGGATGGCACGATGACGACGCGGTGGCCGGTGTCGTGCGGTTCCGTGTGCGCGTGCTGTCAGGCGGGCAGGCGGTGCGCGAGTGGGAAGTAGAGGGGGGCGAGGCGCTCTATTCCACGGCTGATCTTGCTGCCGATTTTCCCGAGGGGATGGCCGGAGGTACGTGCTTTGGTGTGTCTCAATGGGGGGATCGATGGGGTTGGGGCGATGAGGCGTTAATCATCCCCTGAACATCAGGCTCTTCCGGAAGCCAGTCCGATGCCCTAACTGACGGGGGAGTGTTTATTAGAACCCCGGAGTGCAACGAGCGTGGCTGGTGATCCCTACAAGGAACTTGGCGTTTCCAAAGGCGCGAGTGCCGACGAGATCAAGAAGGCCTTTCGCAAGCTGGCGAAAGAACTGCATCCGGACAAAAACCCCGGAGACAAGGCAGCCGAAGAGCGTTTCAAGCGCGTAACCGGGGCCTTTGATCTGTTGGGTGATGCTGAAAAGCGGGCCAAATATGATCGCGGCGAGATAGATGCCGACGGGCGCGAGCAGTTCCGTGGCTTTGGCGGCGGCGGTGCGCGTGGTGGGCCGGGCGGCGGCTTCTCGGGCTTTGGCGGTTCGGGTGATCGCGGCGGCTTTGAAGATATCGACCTGTCGGATCTGTTTTCCGGATTTGGTGGGGGCGGGGCCGGTCGCGGTTTCGGCGGCGGCAAGGGGCAGGACATCCGTGCCACGCTGGAAGTCAGCCTTGAGGAAGTGATCGCCGGCACGACGCGTCGTATCCAATTCTCGGATGGTCGCATGGTGGATGTTGCGATTCCGAAAGGGGCATCGGACGGTCAGGTCGTTCGTCTGAAAGGGCAGGGCGCACCGGGTCGGACCCAGTCGGGCGATGCCATGATCGAACTGCGCATCCTCCCGCATCCGCTTTATCGCCGTGAAGGCGCGGACCTGCATATGGACCTGCCGGTCTCGGTACCGGATGCGGTTTTGGGCGGCAAGGTCACTGTGCCAACGCCTGAGGGCAAGGTGATGATGAGCATCCCCAAAGGCTCGAACTCGGGCAAGGTTCTGCGTCTGAAAGGGCGCGGGGCGTTCGCCGAGGGGCGTCGCGGGGACCTGCTTGCCAAGCTGATGGTGACGTTGCCGGAAGAGTCCGACGAGTTGCTGGAGCGCTTCGCCGAGGACTGGCGCAAAAATCGGCCCTACACGCCGGGCAAGTGATGGCTTATGGCAGGGCTGCGTCTCTTGGCGGGTGAGTCACGGGACGTTTGACCATAGCGCTAGTTCCGGGGCCGGATATGACTGCCAAGCCTGTAGTGAAGCCTGAACGTCCGTGGTTTTCAGCGGGGCCGACGGCCAAGCGTCTGGGCTATAAGCTGTCGGCGCTGCCGGAGAACCTGCAGGGGCGCGGTATTCGTGCGCCCGAGGTAGTCGAGCGGTTTGCCTATGGCCTGCGCCTGACGCGCGAGGTTCTGAACCCGCCTGAAGATTACGTCATGCTGTACACGCCGGGGTCGGACACCGGTGCTGTCGAGGCGGCGCTGTGGGGCATGTTGGGGCCAAAGCCGGTGACGGTGGTGGCCTATGAGAATTTCGGCCTGACGTGGGCCGAGGATGTCCGCGATCATCTGAAGCTGAACCCGACGGTGGTGAAGGCCCCGTGGGGAGAGTTGCCGGACCTGTCGCAGGTCGATTGGTCGAGCGATGTGGTGTTCCCTTGGAACGGGACCACCTCGGGCGTGAAGATGCCGGATGGCGACTGGATCGCTGCGGACCGCGAAGGTCTGAGCATTTGCGATGCGACGTCGGCGGCATTTGCCCAGCCACTGCCTTGGGACAAGCTGGATGTGACGACCTTTAGCTTCCAGAAGGCGTTGGGCGGCGAGGCTGGCATCGGCGTGATGGTGCTGTCGCCGCGTGCGGTGGCGCGTTTGGACGAGAATGTGCCGGCCTGGCCTGTGCCGAAGGTGCTGCGTCTGACGGGCAAGGACGGCAAGTTCGATAGTGGTCTGGCCGATGGCGTGGCGATCAACACCTTCTCGGTGCTGACGATCGAGGATTGGATCGACGCGCTGGAGTGGGCGCGCGAGATCGGCGGGCTGGATGCACTGATTGCGCGGACAAAGGCCAACTACGAGGCGCTGTCGGCATGGGTGGAACGGACGGACTGGATCGATTTTCTGCCGGAACGCGAGGACATCCGATCCACGACCTCGGTGTGCCTGAAGTTTACCGATGCACAGGTTTCGGCGTTGGATGACAAGGGCCAGAAGGCTTTTGTGAAACGGTTCAAGGCGCTTCTGGAAGGCGAGGGGGCGGTGTTTGACATGGAGCCGCACCGTAATGCGCCGCCGGGTCTGCGCCTGTGGTGCGGATCGACCGTGGAGACGGCCGATGTGGTGGCGGCAGGGCCGTGGCTGGAGTGGGCGTTCGCGACGGCGGTTAGCGAAATCGGCTAATGCTGCTTTCCAAGCGCGACAGCCGATGATTCAGGGGCTATAGGCTGCTACCGCGTTTTACTCGCGGAGATCAGTGCAGTGGCTAATGTTGCGGTAGTCGGCGCCCAATGGGGTGACGAGGGCAAGGGCAAGATCGTGGACTGGCTGTCCAATCGCGCCGATATGGTGGTGCGGTTCCAGGGCGGCCACAACGCGGGGCACACCCTCGTTGTCGATGGCAAGGTCTACAAGCTGGCGCTGCTGCCTTCGGGCGTGGTGCAGGGCAAGCCGTCCATCATCGGTAATGGTGTGGTCGTGGACCCGTGGCACCTTGTGAACGAGATCGAGAAGATCGAGGCGCAAGGCGTGCATATCGGTCCGGATATCCTGACGATTGCCGACAATGCCTGCCTGATCCTGCCGGTCCATCCGGCGCTGGATGTAGCGCGTGAAGCGGCGGCGTCGGCTCCGGGGGCCAAGATCGGCACGACCGGTCGCGGTATCGGTCCGGCCTATGAAGACAAGGTTGGCCGCCGTGCGATCCGCGTCTGCGATCTGGCCAATGAAGAAGACCTGAAGGTCAAGATTGACCGTTTGCGCTCGCACCATGATCCGCTGCGTGCGGGTCTGGGGCTGGAGCCGATTGATCCGCAGGCTCTGTTGCAGCAGCTTCTCGAGATCGCGCCGAAAATCCTGCCCTATGTGAAGCCCGCTTGGCGTGTGCTGGATCAGGCCAAGAAGGACGGCAAGCGCGTGCTGTTCGAAGGTGCGCAGGGTGCCTTCCTTGATGTCGATCACGGCACTTATCCCTACGTGACTTCGTCCAACACTGTGGCCGGTCAGGCTGCGGCAGGATCGGGTCTGGGACCGCGTGGTGTGGGCTATGTGCTGGGCATCGTGAAAGCCTATACGACTCGCGTGGGTGAAGGCCCGTTCGCGTGCGAGCTGAACGACGAGGTGGGTGAGCATCTGGCGACCGTTGGTCGCGAAGTGGGTGTGAACACCGGTCGTGCCCGTCGTTGTGGCTGGTTCGACGCCGTGCTGGTGCGCCAGTCAGTGGCGATCAATGGCATCGACGGTATCGCCCTGACCAAGCTGGACGTTCTGGATGGCCTGAAGACGCTGAAAATCTGCGTCGGTTATCGGATCAACGGCGAAGTGTTGGATTACCTGCCTTCGAGCCTGAAGGATCAGGCAGCGGCCGAGCCGGTGTTTGAAGAGATGGAAGGCTGGGACGAGAGCACGGGCGGTGTCCGCAGCTTCAAGGACCTGAACGCCAAGGCGACGAAATATGTGCGCCGTATCGAGGAACTGATCGGTGCACCGGTGGCTCTTTTGTCGACCAGTCCCGAGCGTGACGACACCATTCTGATGCGTGATCCGTTCCAGGGATAAAACGGCGAACAAGCGTAGCAGAAACAACCTATGCTTAACCGGTAATAGCTAAGGCTGATCTCCTGACAGGAGGTCAGCCTTTGTTCGCTCTAGACACCAAATCCATGCAAAAGATCGCGCCCGTTGTGCGGCGCGTGGTGATTGTCGATCCCAATCCGGCAGCGGCCAAGCTTATGGCGGACCTGCTGAAGGGGTTTGGTAGTCGTGATGTGGCTATCGAGGCGGACGAGGCGCGGGTGATCGATCTCGCCCGTGAAATGGAGCCCGGTCTGTTTATTCTGGAGCGGAGCGGGCCGCGTCTGGACGGGGAGCATCTGGCCAAAAGAATCCGGCGCTCGTCGCTATCGTCGCGTCGCGCGCCGATCATCATGGTGACGGCTGAGGCGACGGCTTCCTCGATCAAGGGCGCTCGCGATGCGGGTATCCATGAGTTTCTGAGAAAGCCGTTCACGAGCGGCGACCTCTATCGTCGGGTCGAGAACCTTGCCACCAAGCCGCGCGACTGGGTCGAAGCGGTAGGCTACGTCGGGCCCGATCGCCGCCGCTTTAACTCGACCGATTATGCGGGGCCGCGCAAGCGCAAGGCTGACAACGATTCCACGCCCTCGATGGAGTCGATGAAGGAGCAGGCGCTGCGGATTCTGGTCTCTGCAATCAACCAGTTCGCGAATGACCCTGCGCAGGCGGTTCGCGCCATTCGGGAACAGGCGCGCACGCTGAAGGCTATCGCGGTGAAGACCGGCGATGCCAATCTGGCGATGGCTGCGGTAGGGCTGGAAGCAGAGATTGATTTAGGGCGGATCAGTCGCGACCAATTGGCGGGGCCAGTGAAGGCCTTGCTGGCGCTGGTTCCAGACTTGAACGTTTCCCGAGCGGGATAAGAAAAAGGGCGGCTGGAGTGATCCACTCGCCCTTTCGCTTCGGGGGGGGAGGTCGTAAGGCCGGTCAGGCCGTAGCGAGATTGCGCTCGAGTGCGGCGGCCTGCATGGCCTTTTGCAGCTTCTCGAAGGCGCGGACTTCGATCTGGCGGACGCGTTCGCGGCTGACGCCATATTGGCCAGCCAACTCTTCCAAGGTGACTGGATCATCCTTGAGGCGACGCTCGGTCAGGATGTGCTTTTCGCGGTCCGTCAGTTCTTCCATGGCTTCCTGAAGGAGCGTCATGCGGATGCCGCGCTCTTCGTTCTCGGCCAGTTGGGTTTCCTGGCTCACGGCCTCGTCGTCGGCCAGCCAGTCTTGCCATTCGGACTCACCATCGGCGCGCATAGGAGCGTTCAGCGACGAGTCACCGCCGAGGCGGCGGTTCATGTCGATGACTTCCTGCTGGGTCACGCCCAGCTTGGTTGCGATCTGTTCGAGGTGTTCAGGCAGAAGGTCGCCTTCTTCAAAGGCCGAGATCTGGCTCTTGGCTTTGCGCAGGTTGAAGAACAGCTTCTTCTGGGCCGCGGTCGTGCCCATTTTGACCAGCGACCACGAGCGCAGGATGTATTCCTGAATGGACGCACGGATCCACCACATGGCGTAGGTGGCCAAGCGGAAGCCTTTGTCGGGGTCGAACTTTTTGACAGCCTGCATCAGGCCGACATTACCTTCGGAAATGACTTCGCCGATCGGCAGGCCGTAGCCGCGATAACCCATGGCAATCTTTGCCACGAGGCGAAGGTGCGATGTCACCAGACGGTGGGCCGCTTCAGGGTCCTCATGCTCGGACCAGCGTTTGGCCAGCATGAATTCTTCGTCTTTGGTGAGCATCGGAAACTTGCGGATTTCCGAAAGGTAACGGGACAGTCCCTGTTCAGGCGACATTACCGTCAGAGTGGTGTTAGCCATGTGGTCCCTCCGACCGTTGCAAGAGCAGGCACTGCGGATGTGGCCACCCCTGTGCACCACTTCCTCGCCTCTCAATGGTTCGAGATAGAAATCCGTTGCATGAATTTAAAGAGGCGAAACCGCGACAGATTTGCCTTTTTTACGTCATCACGCGCCAATCGGATCAATGGCTCGATGTTAGATTAGTAACTAACACAGAGCTTGTTTCTAATCAAGCGCAACGAGACGCTCTTCCAAGGCCTGCATGTCGGCGGGGAGGGGCGTCTCGAAGCGCAGTGCCTGACCGGTCACTGGATGGACGAAGCCCAGTACCGAGGCGTGAAGGGCCTGGCGGTGGAACTGTAGCTCTTCGAGGGCGGTACGGATCGCAAGAACCGGCGCACCTGATCCGTACACCGGATCGCCTAGCAAAGGCGCGCCTTTTGAAGCCATGTGCACGCGGATCTGGTGGGTTCGACCAGTGTGCAGGGTGCAGGCGACGCGCGAGGCCATGGGAGCCGCGCCGGACTTAGCGGGGATGCCGTATCGAGCCTGCACGACATAGTCGGTGATGGCTTGGCGGCCCGAGGATTTCAGCACAGCCATCTTTTTCCGGTCGTGCGGCGAGCGTCCGATCAGGGTCTCGATCCGGCCTTTGTCCGGCGACGGCGCACCCCGCACGAGGGCGATATAGGTGCGTTCGATGTCGTGTGTGGCAAACAGGGCTGATAGACCTGCGTGGGCCTTATCAGACTTGGCAGCGACCATCACGCCCGAGGTGTCTTTGTCCAGACGGTGGACAATGCCCGGTCTGGCCACGCCCCCAATGCCAGAGAGGCTGTCACCGCAGTGATAGAGCAGGGCGTTGACGAGGGTACCCGTCTCGCAGCCGGGAGCCGGGTGGGCCGCCATGCCGGATGGTTTGTCGATGACGATAAGGTGCTCGTCTTCGAACAGGACGGTGAGCGGAACGTTTTCCGGTTCCGGATCGGCGGCGGTGACCGGCGGAAGGGTGATTTCATAGACGCCGGTGGTCGCTTTCGCCTTGCCCGAGGTGATCACTTGGCCGTCTTTGCTAACGGCACCTTCTGCGAGCAGGGCCTGCAGGCGAGCGCGCGACAAGGTCGGGAACGCTTCGGCCAGCGCCTTGTCCAGACGTTGGCCGGCGGTTTCGATCTGCGCTTGTAGGATCTCGGCGCTGTCGTCGTCGGTGTGCAGGGTATCAATGGCCATAGGGCCAGATAGCATGCGTCGCGCCGTGTTGGGCAGGGCCTTAGGACAGGGTGTAGCCCACCAGCCGCCATTGGCCGTCGTCATCGCGGCGGAAGGAGACGACTTCTTCCATCACCTTGGCATTGTTGCCCGTGGTGGCGAAGCGCACAGAAACGTATTGGCCGGGGGGCAGGCCGCCGCTGGCATCGGTCACAGGCACACGCATAACCGACATCCATTCGCGGTTGCGGATCGTGCCCAGAAGGGCGCGTCGTTGGGCGATATTGGCGATGAAGCGATCTTGCGGAACGGACGACTTCATTACTGGCGAGGCCAGTTCCCATACTGTGCCCATCTCGTAGCGATCGATGGCTGCGACGATGACCATACTGGCGTCGAGATACACGTTGGGGCCCGTGGTCTGCGCTTCGACTGCACGGGAGGCAACTAGCGCGGGCACCGCCATGCCAATGGCAAGAACCGCAGCGTATCGAGCTAGGTATCGGGTTCTGATCACGGGAGTTCCATTGGTGAGCTGAGAAAAGACGGGCCGGACAAGCGTAACGGTTGTCCGGCCCAGTTGTTGCGCATCAGAATAAAATGGGCGGGACCAAATGATCCCGCCCGTGAGGTTCCTTAGAACTGGAAGCCTACGCCGACGGCTGCACCGCCCTGGCTGCGGGTGTTGTAGGTACCCGTAGCGCGAAGGACGAAGCGGCCATCAGTGGTGTAACGCGAGTAACCAACGGCCAGAGCCTGTTCGTTACCCCAGGTCGAGACACCCATACCGACCATGTTGGCACCCGGCTCTTGTGCTTGCGGGATCGTGCTCATGGCCATGGCGGCGGCGGTACCGCCGTTGGCATCGCGGCGGTAGTCCTCAAGTTGGCCACCCAGGCGGTTGATCGCAGTATCCGTGTAGTTATTGGCCTGAAGCAGGGTGTTCGACAGACCGGCATTCAGCTGGCGAACGTTCACGGCATCCATCGGGTCGACACCGTCGGCCAGATTGGTGATGCGGTCACCGTTCATGTTGATGCCGTTCTGGTTGATCGTCGGACCGTTGGCGATCGAGATGCTTTCCAGATTGGTCATGTTGCGGTTGACCGAAACGGTCACGCCGTCAGCACTCTGGGTTTTGACGATGTTCTCGCCCGGGATGAACTGTGCATAGCCACCCGGCACAACGAACGACGGTTCCGGGTTGGTCGAGCCACCCGAGCCGTTGTTGCCGCCGTTGTTCGACGACGAGATCGCCGCACGCAGAGCGTCCTGAACATTGTTGTAGACCGTATCGCCGACCGCGATCTGCGCCGAGAAGGTGTTGGTCGCAGGGTCGTAGGTCGAGGTCGAGCTGAAGGCTGCGGCCAGTTGGTCGCCCAGTGCCACCAGTTGGCTGCCGTTAACAGCATGGTTGCTGGTTTGCGACAGGACGCCATCGGTGACACCGGTGATGCGACCGCTCTCGCCGTCATTGATCACCACGTTGCCGAAGCGCGGGGCGCTGGCCATCTGGACAATGACTTCGCCGGTCGAGGCATCGGTAGCGGTGCGGATGTTGCCGGCGTCATAGTTGCCAGCCGTAGAGGCATCGCCGCGGATCGACAGGGTTTGGCCGTTGGTACGACGTACAACGCCGCCGTCATTGCCGGTGAAGTTCACGCCGATGTCGCTAGCGGCTGCCGCGACGGTGTTGTCGACGTAGTCCTTGTTCGCGATGTGGCTGCCGTCGGTGATCGGACCGGTGTATTTCGCACCCGTGCTGTCGACCGTGAAGTTCGGACCGACGTTCAGTGCATTGGTGGTGATACCCGAACCGTCAACCACGGTGCTGCCGACGGTCAGGCTATTGCCGATGGTGACATCGTCGGCCAGATCGAAGGTGACATCGTTCGAGGTGGCGGTCTTGCCGACCACGATGTTGCCATCGGTGTTCGACAGATCGATCGAGTTGCCCGTGGCGCTGGCCGTACCAACCGCGGTGGCGTTGGCACCGTCGGCGCTAATGTTCCAGCCGGCACCGGTGGTGCTGGATAGGGTGTTGAGTGCCTGGTTGGTGGCATGCAGTTGCGAGCCGTTCACCGCGTCGGTCGAGTTCGCGTCGAGGCGACCTGCGGCGACGTTGGTGATGGTGCGCTCGTTGCCGGCCGAACCGATGCTCACCGTGCCGACCGGGGCGGTACCTGCAAAGTTGTAGGTGGTGCCTTGCAGAGTGGTCGAGGCGGTGCCCGCAGCAGCCGAAGTCGATGCATTCGAGCCCAGCGCGATGCTGTCGGCGTGGGTTGCCTGGGCGTTGTAGCCAAAGGCCATCGAACGATCGGCCGTAGCCGTCGAGTTTGCACCGTAGACCGAAGCGTAGTTGCCCGACGCGACGTTGTCCGCACCGAAGGCCTGGGAGTAGTTGCCCGTGGCCTGGTTGTTTTCGCCGACGGCCTGCGAGTTGTCAGCCGAGGCGGTGTTGTTCAAACCGATCGCTTGGGATTGGTTGCCGGAAGCCAAGTTGTTGTTACCGAAGGCTTGCGAGTTTTCACCGCTCGTCTCGTTGTCGGCACCGTAGGCTTGCGAGAAGTTACCAGAGGCCAGGTTGGCAATACCCATGGCCTGGGCGCGTTCACCATCGACCTGGTTATTGGCACCGATCGCCTGCGAGTATTCGGTCGACGTATAGTTCTGATAGCCGATGGCCTGTGAGTAAGCGCCTTCGGTGATGTTTTCACCGCCCATAGCCATCGAACGTTCGCCGTAAGCAAGGTTGCTGGTGCCGAACGCCTTTGCATACTCGCCTACGGCCTCGTTATCGTCGCCGATTGCCTGGCTTTGGGTGCCATTGGCTTGGTTGCCGGTGCCGATGGACAGGCTGTTGTTACCGTCAGCGGAGTTATTGGAGCCGATGGAAGTGCTCTCGTTGCCGATAGCGGTGACATTAGGACCGATGGCGACTGCATCGGCACCCGTGGCCCCGTCCGAGTTGACGTTGCCCTTCGGCGTGCCGGCGTCGTTGATGCTGACATAACGGGCGGTCCCCGATGCTGCCGTCAGGTTTTGGAGAACCTGATTGGTCGCGAACAGCTGCGAGCCATTGACCGCATCGGTCGAGGCCGCATCGATGCGGCCTGCGGCAAGGTTGGTCAGTGTGCGTTCGTTACCGGCAGAGCCGATGCTGAAGGTACCGACCGGAGCGGTGCCCGCGAAGGCATAGGTGTTGCCGCCAATGGTGGTGTTGGCGGTACCGACAACAGCGGACGTCGTTGCGCCATCACCCATAGCGATGCTGCGAGCTTCGGTCGAACGAGCATCGGCACCGAAGGCCAGACCGTTGGTGCCGTCAACGCGAGCCCGTGTACCGACGGCGACACCCTGGTTTACGGTCGACACCGACTGGCTACCCAGAGCCACCGTGTCGGTGACATTTAGCGGAGTCGTGTTGACCAGGATGGGTTGTGCGTTCAGCGGGCTCTCTACGGAGCTAGCAAGCGTACCGGCGCGATTACCGATTGCGATGTTGCTGTTACCGTTCACATACGCACCCGCACCGTTACCCGTTGCGATGTTGTAGTTACCGGTCACGCCTGTACCCGCCCAATAAACCTTGAGCGTTGTTGAAGAAGCCATTGACCTGGGTGCCGGTGTAGCTGCCGAGGGAAACGTTATTGTTTCCGCTGACGGTATTGCCGCTTTCCCAGCCCAGCGCCATGTTGCGCGAACCGGTGACAGTATTACCTGAACGCGTACCGATGGCTTGGTTGTTGAAGCCGTCGACGGTGCGGCCGGCACTGTCACCGAAGGCTTGGTTGTTGTTGCCGGTGACGGTGCTGCCGGCACTGTCACCGACAGCGATATTGCTGTTGCCGCTGACATTCTGGCCCGCGAAGCTACCGATAGCGAGCTGGGTGTTAGAGGTCGCGGTCGTGCCGATACCGGCCTGACGACCGATCACAATGCTGTCCTGACCCTTCGCCTGGGTTTCGTTACCAATAGCGACAGAACGCAGGCCTTCCGCAATCGCGGCACTACCGGCTGCAATCGAGTTGTTGGCCAAAGCTTGGGAACGCTCGCCCAATGCGGTTGCCCGTTCGCCGGTGGTGAGGGTATTGGCACCCAGCGAGGTGCTCAGGCGTGCGGCCTGGGCGTTGTTACCCATGGCTACAGCCGAGTTGCCACCTGCGATGGTGTTTTGGCCGATGGCGATGCCTTCGTTGTTGTTGGCGCGCGCATTGAAGCCCAGCGCGACGGTGTTGTTACCGGTGGAGGCGGCATCCGGACCGATGGCGATGGCATTGTTGCCGGTTGCACCATCGGAGTTGACGTTACCGGCAGCCGCGCCGGTGCGGCGGATGCTGACGTACGGAACCTTGCCTGCCGTAGCAGCAAGCGCGCTGACAGCCTGGTTCGTTGCGAACAGTTGCGAGCCGTTGACTGCATCGGTCGAGGTTGACGTCAGGCGACCTGCGGCCAGATTGGTCAAGGTACGCTCGCTACCGGCGGCACCGATGCTAACCGACGAAGTCGGGGCAACGCCGGCGAAGGTGTAGTTGGTGGTGCCGATAGTGGTGCCGGACGTGGCAACCGCAGCATCCGAGATCGATCCGGAACCCAGAGCTACGCCGTTGGCGACGTTCACTTGGGAGGCATTGCCCAATGCGGTTGCGCCGCTGATGCCATCGGCAATGGCGACGTTGTTACCCAGCACGAAGCTGTTGTCTGCGCCCAGACCAATCGTGTTGTTGTTGCCGACGCTGTACGAGTTAGCGGCGTCGATGATGCTAGGGTCGCCGATCGCACCGGATGCATTGCCCCGCACGATATTGCCGGTACCAATAGAGATCGAGTCAGCGCCCGTAGCTTGGGCGCCTTCACCCATGGCGATGGCGCGTGCGCCGGTGGCTTTGGCGGCTTGGGTGGCGCTGCTGCCGATGGCGATTGAGCCGATACCCGTAGCAATAGCACCGTCGGTGGCGGGGGTGCCATTTGCATTCAAGCGGCCCGAGCCGATAGCGATGGCATAGTTGGCACCCGCTTCGGATCCGTTACCCAGAGACATGCCACTGTCAGCAACGACCTTCGTTGCCGAGGTTCCGCTGCCTGCAAAGGAGCCGATGTTGATGTTGCCGTTACCCTGAGCATAGCGGCCGGCATAGCTACCGACCGAGACGGCGTAGTTGGTCTGGCTGATGCCACCCGCTGCCATACCCAGCGAGGTATTTTCCGAGCCCGTAACATTGTAGCCGGCAAGGAAGCCGAAGTTGGAGTTGCCGCTGCCCGTAACGTTCGAGCCAGTGTTGCCGCCACCAACAGCGGTGTTCATGGCACCGGTGACATCGCGACCCGCGTTGTAGCCGATGCCAACATTGTTCTCGCCTTGGGTGTTATAGCCAGCGCCATAGCCTACGCCCGTGCTGCGTTGGCCCGAGCTATAGGCACCGGCGTTTGTGCCAACGAACGCCGAGAAGTCGCTGCCTGCTGTGGCCGACGTACCGATAGCTACCGACTGCAGACCCGATGCCTTGGCATCGTGACCCATGGCAATCGTGCCGGTATTGGTGGCCGTAGTGTTCATGCCGATGGCGATCGAGTTGTCGCCGGTCGCACCATCTGAGTTCACATTGCCCTGTGCTGTCGGCAGAGCATTGATGCTGACAAACTCGGATTTACCAGCCGAAGCGGCCAGCGCGTCTACAGCCTGATTGGTCGCAAACAGCTGGGAGCCATTCACGCCATCGGTCGAAGCTGCGTCGAGGCGTCCTGCGGCGAGGTTGGTCAGGGTGCGCTCGCTACCTGCCGAACCGATGCCGACCGAGCCTGCGGGGGCGGTACCAGCGAAGTTATAGGTGGTGCCGCCGATCGAAGCGGAAGCCGTGCCTACAGCCGCGTCGGCGGTAGAGCCTGCGCCAAGCGCGACGCTATTTGCGGTCGTGGTGTTGGCAGCATGACCGATCGCTACCGACGAACTGCCTTCAGATACGGACTCTGCACCAAGGGCGATCGTATTGTCGCCGCGTGCTTTGGCACCCGCGACAGCATTACCGCCGACGGCTATAGAGCCTACACCGGTGGCATACGGACCGACCTGGGTCATGTTCCCGGTGGCGGCATCCAGCGTAGCTGCGCCGATGGCGACCGAGTAATCGCCACGTGCTTGTGCGCCCGTACCTACCGAGGTTGCGTAATCAACGTCGACTACATTGCCAAGCGACCCCGGTGCCTGCGAGGTTACCGATGCCGACATTGCCCATACCTGTAAGGTAGCGACCCGAGTTTGCACCGACGGATACGCCGTAGTTCGAGCGCGCGTTCTGGCCTGCGTACGCGCCCATCGACGTGTTCTGGGAACCGATCGTCTGGTAGGCAGCGGCATAACCGAACGAAGAGTTCAGATCGCCGACCACGCCGGTGCCAGTGCTGCTGGAACCGAGGGCAGTGTTACGCGAGCCGACGACGTTTTGACCCGTCGAAAAACCAATAGCGGTATTGGACTCGCCGGTGGTGTTCGATCCCGCGCCAGTGCCTAGACCCGTAGAGCGGATCCCGGCTGCGCCTTGACCAGCCCCCGTGCCGACGAATGTAGAGCTATTGCCCGTCGCGGCCGAGTTATAGCCGATCGCAACCGACGATTGACCACTGGAGGTCGCGGTGTTGCCGATGGCAGTCGCGTTATTCTGGGATGCGGTCGCGCCTACGCCGATGGCGACGGTGTTACCGCCACTGGCAGTAGAGTCTGCGCCCACAGCGGTACTGGCAGATCCCGTGGCATCCGCGCTGTTACCGACTGCGGTGGTGGTGAGCTGGGTGGCAGTCGCGCCATCGCCTACAGCGACGGATCGTCCTCCAGTTGCGACGGCACCCGGCGTGACTTGCTGTGCTTGACCGGCGGTGGCAGTAGTCAGTGCGACCGTCGCAACGGCGCAGAGAAGCGCCTGCTTTTGCGAAATCTTCATAATCCACTCCAGAAACTAATGGTTTGCTGAAGCGAACAAGCGGTCGGTTAGGGATTAGTTCCGACCAAAGTCGGTAACTTGGCCATTATTTACCCTGCTTTGCATTTTTAAATATTTGTAAAATCATGAATCTATTGTTCACCAGATTGCCTATGCGCACGAATATTAATTGAGCTTAAGCATAAATAAAAACTCCCTCGCAGTTGGCTGCGAGGGAGCTTGAAGTCTTCGGTGTCTAATCTTAACCGATTTGCGGATCGAGCGAGCCCGAAGCGTAACGCTTGGCCATTTGGGCGGTGGACAGCGGCTTGATCTTGTCGGCCATGCCTTCACAGCCGAACTGCTGATAACGCTCTTGGCAGAGCTTGCGCATCGCTTCCTTGGCAGGCTTCAGATAGTAGCGCGGGTCGAACTCTGCCGGCTTCTCGGACAGCATCTTACGGATGGCACCCGTCATGGCCATGCGGTTGTCGGTGTCGATGTTCACCTTTCGCACGCCGTTCTTGATGCCGCGCAGGATCTCGTCGATCGGCACGCCCCAGGTCTGCGGCATGGCACCGCCATAGGCGTTGATGATGTCCTGCAGATCTTGCGGCACCGACGACGAGCCGTGCATGACGAGGTGAGTGTTCGGCAGGCGGCGGTGGATCTCTTCGATCACGTTCATGGCCAGCACTTCACCGTCCGGCTGGCGGGTGAACTTATACGCGCCGTGCGAGGTGCCCATGGCGATGGCCAGAGCGTCGACCTTGGTGGCCTTCACAAAGTCGACAGCTTGGTCCGGATCGGTCAGCAGGGCCGAGTGGTCCAGCTTACCTTCAAAGCCGTGGCCGTCTTCGGCTTCGCCCATGCCGGTTTCCAGCGAGCCCAGAACGCCCAGTTCGCCTTCAACCGAAACGCCGCACGAGTGGGCCATTTCAGTGACGCGGCGGGTGACGTCCACATTGTATTCGTACGAGGCCGGCGTCTTGGCATCTTCTTCCAGCGAGCCGTCCATCATCACCGAGGTGAAGCCGTACTGGATAGCGGTGGCGCAGGTCGCCGGACCGTTGCCGTGGTCCTGGTGCATACAGACCGGAATGTGCGGATACAGCTCAACCAGAGCGTCGATCAGACGGGCCAGAACCACATCGTTGGCATAGGAGCGGGCACCGCGCGAAGCCTGAATGATCACCGGCGCATTGACGGCGTCGGCGGCCTCCATGATGGCCAGGCCTTGCTCCATGTTGTTGATGTTGAAGGCGGGCAGGCCGTAGTCGTTTTCAGCGGCGTGATCGAGCAGCTGGCGCAGGGTGATGCGTGCCATCAGAGGTCTCCAGAAACGGTGTGTCTTTGAGGTCGGACTTACAGCGGGTTCGCCGTGAAGTCACGTTATACGGGTGATAAGCAAAGGGACGGACACACCGGGCATCCGTCCCTCTAACAAAATCAGGCGCGGAGCGCTTCGACGCCCGGCAGTTCCTTGCCTTCCATCCACTCGAGGAAGGCACCGCCAGCAGTCGAAACAAAGGTCATGTCGTCGACCACGCCAGCGTGGTTCAGAGCAGCGACCGTGTCACCGCCACCGGCCACAGCTGTCAGCTTGCCAGCGGTCGCCAGCGAGGCGGCTTCCTTGGCCGCAGCCACGGTCGCAGCGTCGAACGGCGGAACCTCGAACACGCCCAGCGGGCCGTTCCAGATCAGGGTCTTGGACAGACCCATAGCGCGGGTCAGGCGGGCCACGGTTTCGGGCCCTGCATCGAGGATCAGGTCGTCAGCAGCGATACGGTCCAGCGCGCGAACGCCGTGCTCGATGCCCGGCTTGACGCCCTTGGCCACAACCACATCGACCGGCAGCAGCAGCTCACATCCCTTCTGGCGGGCTTCTTCCATGATCTCGCGCGCGGTGTCGGCGAGGTCTTTCTCGCAGAGCGAACCGCCGACATCGACACCTTGGGCGTGCAGGAAGGTGTTGGCCATGCCGCCGCCGATGGCGAGGTAGTCCAGCTTGGCGACGAGGTTCTTCAGCAGGTCCAGCTTGGTCGAAACCTTGGCACCGCCGACGATACCGATCACCGGCTTGACCGGCGTGCCCAGAGCCTTGTCCAGAGCTTCCAGTTCGCGGCGCATGGACTCGCCAGCATAGGCCGGAAGAACGCGGGCCAGACCCTCGGTCGAAGCGTGGGCGCGGTGCGCGGCCGAGAAAGCGTCGTTGACGAAGATGTCGCCGATTTCAGCCAGAGCCTTGGCGAAGTCTGCGTCGTTCTTTTCTTCGCCCTTTTGGAAGCGAACGTTCTCCAGCAGCACCACGCCGCCAGCGTCGGTGTCGGCCAGAGCGGTCTTGGCTTCATCGCCGATGCAGTCGTCAGCGAAACGCACCGGAGCACCTAGCAGGGCTTCCAGCGGCGCGACGACCGGCTTCAGGCTCATGGACGGCACGCGCTCGCCCTTGGGGCGGTCGAAGTGGGCCAGCAGAGCCACCTTGGCACCGGCTTCACGCAGCTTGTTGATGGTTGGCAGGGCCACGCGCAGGCGGGTGTCGTCGGTAACAGCGCCGTTCTCCATCGGAACGTTGAAGTCCACGCGGACGAGGGCGATCTTGCCGGAAAGGTCTTTAGCGTCGTCGAGAGTGCGGAAGGTCATTTTTAGCTCTGGGTCAAAGCGTGATCGCATGAGCGATAGTGGACGTCGGGACAGCTAGTCCGGCCGTGTCGAAGGCGTTGCGGTAACGATTACAGGTGCGAGAGTGGCGCGGCGTGGCTTGAGTACCGCATCAGCCTGGGCGAGAAACTCTGGCATAGACGAGAAATGGCTACGGTTTTCTACACCCGGCAAGCCCGGATCACAGGCAACGCCCAAGATGGAGTTTGAGGGCAGGTCCGTCATGG
Organism: Brevundimonas pishanensis; assembly: GCF_022750635.1. Taxonomy (GTDB): domain Bacteria; phylum Pseudomonadota; class Alphaproteobacteria; order Caulobacterales; family Caulobacteraceae; genus Brevundimonas; species Brevundimonas pishanensis. The sequence goes on from NZ_JAJKBG010000003.1 coordinate 148,473, forward strand.
ATGTCTCGTTGTTGAGACGTACAAGGGGCTGACCGCTCGCTGCGTAGCTGATTTGCTGCGACCTGCGATAGCGAAGTGATGAACAATCGAAATCGATGACTGTCGAGAGGACGTCGATCTTAATCCCGCGGTGTTGCATGGCGCTGGCCGTTTGGGATGTCAGCAACTCTACGACAATAAGCGCAGGATCTTGCGGGTGTTGGCCTCGAGCGACCAAGCCGTAAACGTCGAGAGGTCCATTTCCGACCACGAGCTGACCTTCGAAAGAAGTCACGGGCTCGGCTGTCAGATCGGCAATCGAGAGGTGTGGCGACTGTTGCGTGTCCTTGCTCTCAGCTTCGCAGGCCGGGAGCAAAAGCGACAACACAACAGCCGCCACAAAACGCATTAGAGGAACTTGGCCATCTGCAGGGCGGTGTCCGACATGCGGGTGGCGAAGCCCCACTCGTTGTCGTACCAGCTCAGCACGCGCACCAGAGTGCCGTCGATGACCTGGGTCTGCGGCAGGGCAGCGGTCGACGAAGCGGCGACGTGGTTCAGGTCGATCGACACCAGCGGATCGGTCGTGGTGAACAGGACACCCTTCATCGGGCCGTTGGCCGCAGCTTCCAGAGCGGCGTTGACTTCTTCCACGGTGGTGGCACGGCCAGCGACGATCTTCAGGTCAACGACCGAGACGTTCGGGGTCGGGACGCGGATCGACGAGCCGTCCAGCTTGCCCTTCAGTTCCGGCAGAACCAGACCCACAGCCTTAGCGGCCCCGGTCGAGGTCGGGATCATGGACTGGGCTGCAGCGCGGGCGCGGTACAGGTCCTTGTGCATGGTGTCCAGCGTCGGCTGGTCGCCGGTGTAGGCGTGGATGGTGGTCATGTAGCCACGCTCGATGCCGACCAGTTCGTTCAGAACCTTGGCAATCGGTGCCAGGCAGTTGGTGGTGCACGAAGCGTTCGACACGATGATGTCGTCGGCGGTCAGGGTCTCGTGGTTCACGCCGAAGACGATGGTTTTGTCGGCGTTGTCAGCCGGAGCCGAAACCAGAACGCGTTTGGCACCTGCGGTCAGGTGGGCCGAAGCCTTTTCCTTCGAGGTGAAGATGCCGGTGCACTCGAGGGCGATGTCGACCTTCAGTTCGGCGTGCGGCAGCTTGGCCGGATCGCGCTCTGCAGTGACCTTGATCTTGCCGGTGCCGACGTCGATCCAGTCTTCACCCGAGGTGATGGTGCCCGGGAAACGGCCGTGGACCGAGTCATAGCGCAGCAGGTGTGCGTTGGTCTCAACCGGACCCAGGTCGTTGATCGCCACGACCTCGATGTCCTTGCGGCCATGCTCGACGATCGAGCGAAGAACAAGACGGCCGATACGGCCAAAGCCGTTAATGGCGACGCGAACGGTCATGGTTGGATCTCCAAGTCAGGAACGACGAAAGTTTGGCGTCTCAATGGGACGATGAGCGCGCAAGTGCAAGCCTTGGGCGCTCACAGATGGCGAACATCAGTTACAGGAACAGTTTTTTCGTCCAAAAAACAGCAGGCCCGACCCGGCTGAGCCGGATCGGGGCGCGTGGCTGTTCGAGAATCAGCAGCATTTGAAACCGCCACCTGCACCAAAGCGTCGCGCTTCATGCAGGCGGAAGAAGGCGGTTCGATCCATAGGCGGATCCTCCGGATGATTAGCTCGGGCATGGGCCACATAGGCCTCATAGTCCGGTTGTCCGATCATCAGGCTGGCCGTGCGACGCGCGTCCTTGCCCCAACGGAGCAGGGTGTCGCGACAATCGCACAGCGTCTGGGTCAGAGCCTGATCAGGCACGGACCGAGCCTTCCAACTGCAGTTCGGCTTCCGACGGGATTTCCACCGCCGTCGGGTTAGGGTTGGCCAGAGCCTTACGGCAGGCCAGCACCGAATAGATCAGGATTACCACCACAACGATCAGGAAGCCGGCCGTCAGTGCCGAGTTCACATAGTCATTGAAGATGATGTGCTGCATGTCGGCGGCAGACTTGGCAGGGGCCAGAAGCTCGCCCGAGGCTGCGGCCTCCTGATACTTGCGGGCGTGCGACAGGAAGCCGACGCGCACATCCGGATGGAACAGCTTCTGGAAGCCTGCCGTAAGGGTGCACACCAGCAGCCACGCCGCCGGCACTGCAGCCACCCACGCGAACCGCTGACGCTTCATCTTGAACAGGACAACCACACCCAACATCAGCGCGATTGCGGCCAGCATCTGGTTGGCGATGCCGAACAGCGGCCACAGGCTGTTGATGCCGCCCAGCGGATCGACCACGCCCGCATAGAGGAAGTAGCCCCACAGACCGACCGTCAATGCGGTGGCGATGACATTGCCGGTCCAGCTTTGGGTATTGCGCATCTTGGGCACGGCCACGCCCAGCAGGTCCTGAATCATGAAACGGCAAACACGGGTACCCGCATCCACAGTCGTCAGGATGAACAGTGCCTCGAACAGAATGGCGAAGTGATACCAGAAGCTCATCATCGCCTTGCCGCCGATGACGCTCGACAGGATGTGCGCCATGCCGACAGCGAGGGTGGGGGCACCGCCCGCGCGCGACAGGATCGAATGTTCGCCGACGTCCTTGGCCAGTTGGTCGAGGGCCTCGGGCGTAATGTGGAAGCCCCACTGGGCCACAGCCGCAGCCGCGGAGTTCACATCGGTGCCGATGACCGCCGCCGGACTGTTCATCACGAAATAAACGGCCGGATCGAGCACACTCGCCGCGATCAGCGCCATGGCAGCCACAAAGCTTTCACATAGCATGGCCCCATAGCCGATGAGCGGGATCTGGCTTTCGCTCTCCAGCAGTTTGGGCGTAGTGCCCGACGAAATCAGGGCGTGGAAGCCGGAGACCGCGCCACAGGCGATGGTGATGAACAGGAACGGGAAGAGTGCGCCCGAGAAGACCGGACCCGAGCCGTCAATAAACTGGGTAACGGCGGGCATCTGCATGTGCGGGCGGACGATCAGGATGCCGATGGCCAGAGCTGCAATCGCGCCGATCTTGAGAAAGGTCGACAGATAGTCACGCGGGGCCAGCAGCAGCCAAACCGGCATAACCGAGGCGAAGAAGCCATAGGCCATCATCGCGATCGCCAGCGTTGTCCCTGACAGGGTAAAGGCCGGACCCCAAACAGGGTGATAGGCCACCTGACCGCCCAGAATGATCGATCCGATCAGAAGCACCACGCCGATGAGCGACACCTCGCCCACACGACCGGGGCGCAGGTAACGGGTGTAGAGGCCCATGAAGATGGCGATGGGAATGGTGGCGGCGACGGTGAACGTGCCCCACGGGCTCTCGGCCAATGCCTTGACCACGACCAGTGCCAGCACCGCCAGAATGATGACCATGATCATCAACACGCCGACTTGCGCGATGATACCGGGGATGGGCCCCATTTCGGTGCGGACCATGTCGCCCAGTGACTTGCCGTCGCGGCGCGTGGACATGAACAGCACCAGCATGTCCTGAACGGCACCGGCGACAACCACACCGACCAAAATCCACAACATGCCGGGCAGATAACCCATCTGCGCTGCCAGTACCGGCCCGACCAGAGGGCCTGCGCCTGCAATGGCCGCAAAGTGGTGGCCGAACAGAACATTGCGCGGGGTAGGGACGTAATCCAGCCCGTCGTTGTGACGGACCGCAGGCGTCGGACGGTTCGGGTTAAGCTTCAGGACCTTACCGGCCAGATATCGCGCATAATAGCGATAGGCGATGGCGTAGATACAAAGGGCGGCCGTTACCAGCCACACGGCGCTGATGCTCTCGCCCTTATGTAGCGCCAAGACCCCGACCGAAATCGCGCCGAGTATGGCAATGGCCCCGAATATGAGGCCGCTCTTTAGCTTACCCAAAATAGTATCCTCCCGCGCCGCCTGAAAAGCGGTCTTGCGGAAGGATACTGTTACCCAAAAACGCGGATGCGCAACCGCCGGTACGGGAATGGGCGACTAAGGTCGTAAGCGTTCTAGCTTAAGCTTTGACAGGCTTGACCTTTCGGGCGGCCTCGGTGGCGCGCGTACGGGCGATATCGGTGGTCTCGCCACGCGCGATTGCGACACCCATTCGACGGCGCTCGAAGCTTTCTGGCTTGCCGAACAGGCGCAGCTCCGAGGTCGGTACGGCCAGAGCCTCGGCCACGCCATCATAGGCAATGCCGTCCGCTTCCATCCCGCCATAGATGACGGCGCTGGCCGCCGGCTCGCGCAAGGTCACATCGACGGGAAGGCCGAGGATGGCTCGGGCGTGCAGGGCGAACTCGCTCTGCTGTTGGCTGCCGAGGGTCACAAGGCCGGTATCGTGTGGACGCGGGCTGACTTCCGAGAACCAGACCTGATCGCCCTTCACGAACAGTTCGACGCCGAACACGCCCCAGCCGCCCAGAGCGTCCGTGACCTTGGCAGCGATGTCCTGTGCGGACTTCAGCGCGGCCTCGGTCATGGCTTGCGGCTGCCAGCTTTCGACGTAGTCGCCCTTGACCTGACGGTGTCCGATCGGGGCGCAGAAGTCCGTGCGGGTGATGCCGTCGACATCGCGCGAACGCACGGTCAGCAGGGTGATCTCGAAGTCGAAATCAATGCGGCCCTCGACGATGACCTTGCCACCCGCCACACGCCCCGACTGCTCGGCATGGTCCCATGCGGCCGCGATCTGGTCGGCGCTCTCGACATAGGACTGGCCCTTGCCCGAGGACGACATGACCGGCTTCACAAAGCAGGGGAAGCCAACCTTCTCAGCTCCCGCAGCCAGTTCCTCGGCGCTCGACGCAAAGGCATAGGCACTGGTCGGCACACCCAACTCCTCGGCGGCCAGACGGCGGATGCCCTCGCGGTTCATCGTCAGCTGTGTCGCGCGCGCGGTCGGCACCACCTTGGCCAGACCGGCATCCTCGATGAAGGCCAGCGCGTCGGTAGCGATGGCCTCAATCTCCGGCACGATGATGTGCGGGGCTTCGGCCATGATCAGGCCGTTCAGCACCTGCGGGTCGGTCATCGGGATGACGTGGCTGCGGTGCGCCACCTGCATGGCGGGCGCATTGGCATAGCGGTCCACCGCGATCACCTCCGCCCCGAGGCGCTGAAGCTCAATCGCCACCTCCTTGCCGAGTTCACCCGAGCCCAACAGCATGACGCGTACGGCGGAATCAGAAAGCGGCGTGCCGAGACGGAAAGGTTGGTTCACGGATTTACGGGCTCCTGCACAGGATAGGCACGGCTGAGGAAATCGATAGCCGAGGCCGAAAAGACGGTAGAATGGGTCTCCGAATGGCGTGGTTCGTACGCCCAGACCAGCCCCTTTGGCGGGTTATTTCGCAGTGCCGCGACCAAACGATCCATGCTCGCCTGCATTTGACCGCCTTCGTCGCCGATGGTCAGCAAGAGTTGCCGCTCGCCCTCGGGATGCGCGGCCAACAGGGCCGCAGCATGTTTGGACAGAGCCTCGCGGTCCCACCACAGGCTCGGACTAACTGCCAAGTACCGGTCGAACAGCGTGGGCTGTCGCAGATAAGTCTCGACGATGAACAGGGCTGCGGCGGACTCCCCCAGCACAGCATCATCGCCATTCGTGCGATAGCGGCCCTCGATCTGAGGTTTGACCTCTGTTTCGATATAGCGGCGGAAACGATCTGACTCTCCGTGGTTGGGCCATTGGCGCGCGATGCGACGGTCGGTCGAGCGCTGGGTCAACTCGTTCTGGCGATCTTCGGTGGCGATGCCGACGAGAATGGCAGGCCGCACGCGGCCGTCAGCCATAGCCGCGCCAATTCGGGCGCTATAGCTAGGCCAGTCCTGCGCCATACCTCCGTCCAGAAGATAGATGACCGGATATCGCTCCTGCGAGGTTTCGTATCCGAGCGGCAAAAGCACATTAACCTCGCGCACCTTGCCCATCACATCCGACAGGATCGTGAGCGGAATACTGCTCGCAGCTGTCGGGGCAGGTGAGGGCTCGGCCTGACCCGTGCTCGCTATGGCGCTCTCACCGCCAAAAACGAGACAGGCAGCAAACATCAACATGCGTAACATTGCGATCTCCGTATGTGCGCGCTGGCCATATCACCGCGTGAGGGCGAGCACGTCACCCCCTGATGGAATAACAAAAGGGCCGGTCAGTTTCCCGACCGGCCCTGCAATGCTGATTAAGCAGCCTGATTTTTAAAGGCGCTGCTTGGCCTGTTCGACCACAGCCTCGGCGGTGATGCCGAACTCTTTGTAGAGCACTTCGGCCGGAGCCGAGGCACCAAAGCCGGTCATGCCGACAAAGCCGCCGTCTTCGCCGATGAATTTGGCCCAGCCTTGTTCCAGACCGGCTTCGACCGCGATGCGGACCGTACCGCGAGCGATGACAGAGTCTTGGTAGGCCTTCGGCTGTTGGGCGAACAGCTCGAACGACGGGACCGAAACCACGCGGGTGGCGATGCCTTCGGCTTCCAGCTTTTCGGCGGCCTTCAGCGCGATGGCGACCTCGGTGCCGGTCGCGAACAGGCTGACCTTGGCTGCGCCATCGGCGGCCTTCAGCTCATAGGCACCCTTGCGCGACAGGTTCTCGCCAGCGTCAGTGGTGCGGACAGCCGGGGTCTTTTGACGCGACAGGCAAAGGGCCGATGGCATGGTCTTGTTCTGCAGGGCGACCTGCCAGCATTCCAGAGCCTCGACCGTGTCCGCCGGACGGAAGACCAGCAGGTTCGGAATGGCACGTAGAGCAGCCAGATGCTCGACCGGCTGGTGGGTCGGGCCGTCTTCGCCCAGACCGATAGAGTCGTGGGTCAGGACGTGCATCACGCGAATGCCCATCAGCGCGGCCAGACGGATCGCCGGACGGCTGTAGTCCGAGAACACCATGAAGGTGCCGCCGTAAGGAATGACGCCGCCGTGCAGGGCCATACCGTTCATGGCGGCGGCCATGCCGAACTCGCGGATGCCGTAGTTCACATAGCGGCCCTGATAGGTCGGGGCGTCAAAGATCTGGGTATTGGCGACGAAGGTGTTGTTAGAGCCGGTCAGGTCAGCCGAGCCGCCCACCAGTTCCGGAATCGCGTCGAAGACGGTGGCCAGAGCCTCGCCCGACGACTGGCGGGTCGCCATGGCAGGCTTATCGGCGACCAGTGCCTTCAGCTTGGCTTCCAGAACGGCGAACGCATTGTTGGGCAGATCGCCAGCCATGGCGCGGGTGAAGTCGTCACGCTGCGGGTGGTTCAGCAGGCGGGCTTCCCAAGCCTTACGGTGCTTGGCACCGGCCTTGCCGATCTTTTTCCATTCCTTGTCCAGATCAGCCGGAATCTCGAACGGAGCTGAGGTCCAGCCCATGGCCTGACGGGTGGCGGCGATTTCGACATCGCCCAGAGCCGCGCCGTGGGTCTTGTGGCTGCCTTCCATGGTGGCAGCGCCCTTGCCGATCTTGGTCTTGCAGGCGATCAGGGTCGGGACCGACTGCTTGGTCGCCCAAGCCAGAGCCTTCTTGATCTGGCCGTGGTCGTGGCCGTCAATGGCCTTTACCGCCCAGCCCGAAGCCTTGAAGCGGGCCAGTTGGTCGGTTGAGTCCGACAGGGCGACCGAGCCGTCGATGGTGATCGCGTTGTCGTCCCACAGCACCGTGAGCTTGTTCAGCTTCAGACGACCGGCCAGCGCGATGGCCTCTTGCGAAATGCCTTCCATCAGGCAGCCGTCACCGGCGATTACCCAGGTACGGTGGTCCACGAGGTCTTCGCCGAAGCGAGCGGCCAGATGGCGCTCTGCCATGGCGAAACCGACCGAGTGGGCAATGCCCTGACCAAGAGGGCCGGTGGTGACTTCAACGCCTTCGAGGTGGCCGTATTCTGGGTGGCCTGCGGTCTTTGAGCCCCACTGGCGGAAGTTTTCCAGCTGTTCGCGGGTGGCCTGCTTGTAACCGGTCAGGTGCAGCAGCGAATAAATCAGCATCGAGCCGTGACCGGCCGACAGAATGAAGCGGTCGCGGTCAGCCCAGTTCGGGGCCGAAGCATCAAACTTCAGGAATTTCGAAAACAGGACTGTCGCTACGTCCGCCATGCCCATTGGCATGCCCGGGTGGCCGCTCTTTGCCTTTTCTACGCCATCCATGGCCAGCACTCGGATGGCGTTTGCCATCATCTGCGGGGAGGGTTTCGAGAACATCGAAAGAGCGTCTGTCACGGCAAAGCCTTTTTCAGAACAGAGAAATGGGGACGGCGCCGCTTTACCCCGCCGCGCCTACGGGTTCTATAGCGAATCTGAAGAAAGGACGCATATGGACGCCTTGACTGCTGCCAAGGCCCGCATTGAACGGGCAATGAATGAGCTGGAGCGAAAGCTTCTGGAACTGCAAGACAAGTCCAAGACGGCAACTTTGCCGGATGATGACCTGTTCGCGCCGGATCCGTCTCAGGCTGGCAGTGCCGCTCGTGTGGCCGAATTGGAAGCTGCCGGACAGGAAGCCGCGTCCGCGCTGGCGGCTGCCGCCTCGGCGGTGCGCGAGATTCTGGAACAGCCAGCCGGCGAATCCATTACAGACCCTAGTGATGTATCCGAAGTGGAGTCGCGTTGATGGCGACAGTAACTGTTGAAGTGAATGGCCGCTCCTATCCCGTTGGCTGTGCCGACGGTCAGGAAGCGCGCGTCACCCAACTGGCGCAAGAGTTCAACAGCCGCGTCTCCCAGGTCGCCGATCAGGTCGGTCAGGTCGGTGACCTGAAGCTGTTCCTGATGGGCGCTTTGATGCTGGCCGACGAATTGTCAGAGGCCCGTCGGGGCCGTGTGGCACCGGCAGCGCCTGTGGCCGAGCCGGCTAACAATGACGGCGTGGCCGAGGCCCTGAACGCTGTCGCTTCCCGTCTCGAGAAACTGGCGCAAAGCTTTTAGCTGATACGCCCCCACTCCGCATCGCTGTCGCCCAAACGACGTCGCAGTGCGGCGCGGGGCAGTGCGCGTGCGCGCAAACGCGACGAACGCCAGTTGGACCTTCTGGACTGGCTGGATTCCCAGCCCAGCTATGATCCACGCACGACGACGCCGAAGGTTAGGCACAAGCCCAAGCTGGTCGCGGGGCTGGATGTGGACGAGGATCAACTGGATTTGGTCGAGCTGATTGCGAAAACTGTTCGGGCGGCCTGATCTTTGCCCCTTGAGCCGCAAGCCCGCTGGCCCTATCTAAGCCATTGGCGGGTCAGCTGCGGCCCTCGTCGGGGACTACATTCCTCCCGGCCTTAATCATCTCGAAGGGAGCTGTCCCTGCATGGGCCCGAGGGCCTGAGTATATGGCGCCCACCTGTCTTTCAGGTTCGAGAGGATTCATCGCCCCACGGTTCTTGTGGCGCCGCCAACCCAAAACCCCGTCCTGTTCCGCAGGGCGGGGTTTTGTGTTTCATAGCGCCATGGACAAAGCCGACATCCGCACCCGTATGCGCGCCGAACGCAAGCTGCTGAACCAGCCTGAGCGCGTCGCGGAGATCGTCGCACGGGCTTTGAGCCTGCCAGCGGGCGAAGTTGTCGCCCTCTATTCCGCCATCGGGGCCGAGGTTCCGACCGATGACTTGGCCACTGCACTGTTGGCCCAAGGCCGCACGCTTTGCCTTCCGGTCGTGACCTCGCGGGACCAGCCGATGGAGTTCCGCCTGTGGTCGCCGGGAGATCCTTTGGAAGATGACGAGGCCGGATGCCCTGCACCGCTGGACCTTGCCAGCACCATCGTCCCTGATCTGGTGATCACGCCGCTCGTGGCTTTCGACGCGCGCGGCTACCGGTTGGGGCAGGGGGGCGGCTATTATGACCGCACGTTTGAAGTCCTGACGGAGGCCGTCCGCGTAGGTCTCGCTTTCGCAGGGCAGGAGGTGGATGCCCTGCCTGTCGAGGCGCATGACATACGTCTGCATGGTGTTCTCACCGAGAACGGGTATAGAGCCTTGCTATGAGACTGGCTTTCTTCGGTGACGTAATCGGCAAGAGCGGACGCGATGGTCTAACAGACCACCTTCCGGGACTTCGCCGCGACCTTAAACTCGACTTCGTGGTCGTGAATGGCGAGAACGCCGCAGGCGGCTTCGGTATCACCGAACACACCGCTAACGAGATCTATGCCGCGGGGGCTGACGTCATCACGCTGGGCAACCACTCGTGGGACCAGCGCGAAGCCCTGACCTATATCGTGCGCGAGCCGCGCCTGATCCGTCCGGCCAACTATCCCAAGCTGATGGACGCACCGGGTCGTGGTGCCGACGTCTTCGTCACGCCTGACGGTATGCGCGTACTGGTCATCAATGTTCTGGGCCGTGTCCACATGGACCCGATGGACGACCCGTTCAGCGCGGTTGAGCGCGAACTGGAAGCCGCTCCGCTGGGCGTCGTGGCTGATGCCGTCATCGTCGACATTCATGCCGAAGTGACCGCCGAGAAGATGGGCATGGGCCATTTCTGCGATGGCCGCGCCTCGCTGGTTGTTGGCACCCACACTCACGTCCCGACCGCCGACGCGCAAATCCTTCCGGGCGGCACCGCCTTCCAGACGGACGCTGGCGGTTGCTGTGACTATGACTCGGTCATCGGCAACGACAAGGAAGAGCCGCTGCGCCGTTTCACCACCCGCCTGTCGGGTGGCCGCTACGCTCCGGCCCACGGTCCGGCCACGGTCTGCGGCGTCTTCGTCGAAACAGACGATCGCACCGGCCTTGCCAAGCGTATCGAACCCATCCGCATCGGTGGCCGCCTGAAACAGGCCATCCCCACGCTGTAAGGCCTCTAAATCTGTAGAAGATTTAATGAGGGCGGCTGCATCTGTGGCCGCCCTTTTTTGCATCTTACCCTCAGTACCAACAGGGTAAGCCTATGCATAAACTCACTGCCGCCGCCTTTGTCGTCGTCTCGCTCTTCATGGCTGGCCAACCCGCCAGTGCTCAATCGCCCGAGCCGGTGAAGGTCATGATTATCGGGGCATACCATTTCGGTAATCCGGGCATGGACCTTAACAACGCCCGCATTGCGCCGGTGACCACACCGGACAAGCAGGTCGAACTGGAAGCCCTGTCCAATCGCCTCATGGGCTTTGCGCCGACGGCGGTCGCGGTCGAGCGCGTGCCCCAGAACACGCAGACCCTGCTGGATCACGTCTATCCGACCTTCACCACCGAAGTGCTGACCACCCAGCCCGACGAGCGTTACCAGATCGGCTATCGACTGGCCGCCAAGATCGGAAACGGCCGCGTCTATGCCATCGATGAACAGTCGAACGAGCGCGACTACTTCCCCTTCGAGCCTGTGATGGCTTGGTGGAATGCAAACGGCCACACCGAAGCCTTTGCCAAGGTGAACGCCCCGATCGCGGCTTCTATGGCTGAACTGGAGCGTCGCCAATCCGTCGACAGCATCGGCGACATTCTGGCCGATATGAACCGGCCCCAAAGCATCCGGAATGATGCCGGCTTCTATTTCTCAGTCTTGACGGCAGGCGATGGGCAGTCACAACCGGGCGCAGCCCTCAACGCCGGCTGGTTCGAGCGTAATGCGCGCATCGTCAGCAAGCTCATGAGCGTCGCTCAGCCGGGGGATCGCATCGTCGTCGTCTATGGTGCCGGCCACGGCTATTGGCTGCGCCAGTTGATCGGCAACACCCCCGGCTTCGAGATCGAGGACGCGGTCCCGTATCTGGCCGAACCTGCCCGCTAAATATCGCGCCTTGCCCGCAAGCGCAGTCGCAGGGTCTCGCGACTGCGCAGGGTGATCTGGTGCACAGGTCTAGGCTCGATAGGCGTGATGGCCTCGACATCCGCCGCCTTCATGATCTCGGCCAGTGCCACTACAGCTTCCTGCATCGCGAACGCCGCACCGATGCAGATGCGCGGGCCGCCACTGAATGGCAACCAGGCATAGCGGTCGATGCTCTTGCGGTTCTCGGGCAGGAAGCGTTCCGGTTTGAACACATCCGGCTCGTCCCACAGCTTCTCGTGACGCTGGATCAGCCAAGGGGCGATGACGATGCTGTCGCCCGCCTTGACCTCATGACCCTCGATGACATCGTCGGCGACGGCCTGACGGATCATGGCGGGGGCAGGGGGGAACAGGCGCATCGCCTCCTCGATCACCGCCTTGTGCCAGACCAGCGACTTGATCGCGGAGGGCGAGCGGTCCCAGCCGTCGGCCTCTTCCTTCAGCTTGCCGGCCACCGCCTTGTCACGGGTGATCAGATGCAGGGTCCAGCCCAGCGTCCGCGCCGTCGTCTCGTGACCGGCAAGGATGAAGGTCAGGATGTTGGACATGACCTCGTGGTCAGACAGGCCCGAGCCGTCACCTTCTTCGTCCCGTGCCGACAGCAGGGCCGTCAGCAGGTCATCGGGCGCGTCCCCATCCTGCTCGATGCGCTTCCTGCGACGCGCCACCAGAGCCGCCACGCGCTCCTGAAAGAAGCGGGCATCACCACGCGTGACGATCTTGCCGAGACGGGGAATCCAGTCGGGCGCTTTCAGTGCATCCAGCGGGCTGATCCGCGCCCCGACATTGAGGAAGTTGTTCAGCGCCTTCTCGAAGCCCGCCGCATCGCCGTCCAGATCGTCCGAGAACATGGTGGCCGACAGGATGTCGAACGTCAGGCCGCTCATCCCGCTGTCGATGTTCAGAACCTTAGCACCGTCCTCCAGATGCCAGCTTTCCACACGGCGGCGACAAACGGCGTCCATGATCTCGGCGGTCTTGGCGGTATAGGCGGGGGTGAACAGCGGGGCCATGATCCGGCGCGCACGACGCCACTGGTCGCCCTCGGTCAGCAACAGACCATCGGCCAGCATTGGCCCCAGTACCCGCCGTTGCAGATCGCCCTTTTCATAGTTGAAGGCGTTGTCAGTCAGTACATGACGGACACCAACAGGATCACTGACCACCAGCGTCCGACCCAATGGCGAGGCACCGGCGACATACAGTTCCTTAAAGTGCAAACGGCCCCACAGCTTAAGCGGGTCACGCCAGCTTTGCAGCAGAAACGGCACCAAAGCCATGGGCTCGGTGCGTTGCTCGGGCACCCACGGGCGAAAACCCTGTGAAACCGATGCAGTCGAGGCGGCGGCGTCAGTCATGAAGCACTCCTTCTCATTACCGGGAGAGCATACTGACGATGTTGTCAAAAAGAAGGGATCAGTGTGACGGCCAGTCTGCGGGCAGTGTCACAGGATAACGTCCGTCAGCGGCGTGCGTTCAACTCGGCGAGTTCCGCAGTGCGGGTTGTGATGGTCCGGCGAGCCAGCGCCTTCAGTTGCACATCATCGCTGGTGGCGATGACCTCGCGCGCCTTGGCGATGGCGGCTTCGTGGTCAGCGATCATCTGCTCGACCAGCGCCTTGTCGGCCTCGGCAGTTTTCACAGGCTCGGGCGAGGAAATCGTCCCGTCCTTCACGGCCTGAGCGTGATAGTTGGCCGAAATCTCCCGTACCGCCTGATCCACAGGGTCGCCGCCGCCTTCGCAGGCAGCGACACCGAGAACAGCCAGGCACAGGAGATATCGACGCATCATAAAGTCCGTTCTTTGGTCAAAGGCCGATCTTGCGATCAGCCCTCGATCCAGTTCGGCATCCAGCTTTCGTGCATTTCTCGCAGGTGAGCGACCGGAATACGGAACAGCTCGCCAGTCGCCGCAGCACCGGCAAAGTCCTTACCGCCGACCTTGCCGACAACCGAAGCGACCAGACCGGCAGCCTTGGCCTTGGCCACGATTTCGTCGGCGTTGGTGACAGCCACCAGATAGCGGGCCTGATCTTCACCGAAGTAGAAGCCGTGGGCCGCAGCCTCTCCAGCGTTCAGTTCGACGCCAACGTCCGATGCCAGAGCGATATCGCCCGCAGCACCAACCAGACCGCCGTCCGACAGGTCGTGGACAACCGTCAGTTCGCCAGCTTCGATCAGCGAACGCACGAAGTCGCCGGTCTTGCGCTCCAGCTTCAGGTCCACCGGCGGCGGTGCACCGTCTTCACGGTTCAGCACTTCGCGCAGATAGATGGATGCGCCCAGCGAACCCTTGGTTTCGCCGATCAGCACAAGGGCATCGCCCTCGGCTGCGCCACCAAAGCCGGTGACAACGTCATAGTTCGGCAGCAGGCCGACAGCGCCGACGGTCGGCGTCGGCGGAATGGCGACGCCGTTGGTCTCGTTGTAGAGCGAGACGTTGCCCGAGACGACGGGGAAGTCCAGCTCGCGGCAAGCCTCGGCCATGCCGTCGGTGGCACGCACGATCTGGCCCATGATCTCAGGGCGCTGCGGGTTGCCGAAGTTCAGGTTGTCGGTGATGGCGATCGGGCGCGAACCCACCGCAGTCAGGTTACGCCAAGCCTCGGCCACAGCCTGCTTGCCGCCTTCATACGGATCGTTCTGGACGTAACGCGGGGTGCAGTCCGAAGTGACGGCCAGACCCTTTTCCGTGCCGTGAACACGAACCACGCCAGCATCAGCGCCGGTGGCCGAATCTTGCAGGGTGTCGGCCATCACGTGACGGTCGTACTGTTCCCAGATCCAGCGCTTGGACGCCATGTCCGGGCAGGTCAGGACCGACAACACTGCGTCGTTCCAGCTTTCCGGTGCCGGAACGTCGGCAGGCGTCAGGGCGGGATGCAGTTCCGGCTGCACCCATGGGCGGTCATACAGCGGCGCATCATCGAACAGCGGAGCCAGCGGCACGTCGCAGACGGTTTCGCCCTTGTGCTTCAGCACGAGGTGTCCGGTGTCGGTGGTCTTGCCGATGATGGCGAAGTCCAGACCCCACTTCTTGAAGATGCGGTAGCCGGTTTCTTCATAGCCCGGCTTCAGAACCGCGAGCATACGCTCCTGCGATTCCGACAGCATCATCTCATAGGCGGTCATTTCGGTTTCGCGCTGCGGAACCTTGTCGAGGTCCAGCTCGACGCCCACGCCGCCCTTACCGGCCATTTCGACCGACGAGGAGGTGAGGCCAGCGGCACCCATGTCCTGAATGGCGGCGACCGCGCCCGATTGCATCAGTTCAAGCGTGGCTTCGATCAGCAGCTTTTCTGCGAACGGGTCACCAACCTGAACGGTCGGGCGTTTGGCGTCCGACTCATCGTCGAACTCTGCCGACGACATGGTCGCGCCGTGGATGCCATCGCGGCCGGTCTTGGAGCCGAAGTAAACCACGTCGTGGCCCGCTTCCGGTGCGGCCGAATAATAGATCTCGTCGGCACGGGCCAAGCCTACGCACATGGCGTTGACGAGGATGTTGCCGTTGTAGCCCTTGTGGAAGTTGGTCTCGCCCGCAACAGTCGGAACGCCGACGCAGTTGCCGTAACCGGCGATACCGGCCACCACGCCCGATACCAGACGCTTGGACTTCTCGTGACCCGGCTCACCGAAACGCAGGGCGTTCAGCAGGGCCACAGGGCGTGCGCCCATGGTGAAGACGTCACGCATAATGCCGCCAACGCCCGTCGCCGCGCCTTGGAAAGGCTCGATGTAGGACGGGTGGTTGTGGCTCTCCATCTTGAAGATGCAGGCATCGCCGTCATCGATGTCGATGACGCCGGCGTTTTCACCCGGACCGCAGATCACGCGCTCGCCCGTAACGGGGAACTTCATCAGCTGCTTCTTCGATGATTTGTACGAGCAGTGCTCGGACCACATCACCGAGAACACGCCCAGCTCGACCTGATTGGGCTCACGGCCCAACCGGTCCAGCAGGACCTGATATTCGTTAGGGGCGAGGCCGTACTCTTCGGCCAGTTGGGCGATGGTCTTTTGGGGCGCGCTCATGGCGCGCGTATTAGCCTTGTACGGAGCATCTGTCAGCCACCGTTTGGCGACTGTTTTGTGTCAACCCACGCGCACCGCGCCACGACGCAGGCCAAAGGCAAAGATCACGCCGCCTACGACCAGCAGAAGCGCGGCACCCAAAGCCGTAAAGGCGAGCGCCGGCTGGGTTTCCTGTTCGGCGACAAAGGCACCGATCAGGCCCCATGCAATGGGCAGGGGATAGGCCAGCGTCCGCAGGGCCCAACTGACGCTCAAGCCGACGATTGTCACGACCACAACTGCTAGAATCGCCCAGCCTAGCGGAGAGAGGGCCGCCGGAAGGGCCTCCAGCCCTGTGGCCGTCGTAATCAGGTTGAGGGGCGATGCCACCGTCAGCCAACCCGCCAGGGCAGCCAGCGGCCAAATCAGCAGCATCCGGTCACGGTGCATCAATGGCGTAGAACGGATCACACCCGCCAGCGCCAACAGCGGCAACAGCACGGCCAGAAGGCTGGCGAAGATAACGATCACGCTGGCAGCCTTGAGGTTCAGCGCCGCCATGATGATCCATAGACCGATACCGAAGAACGCTACGGCTGAGGGCCAGCCCATCCGGTTGATCAGGGTGCTCTCACCCGTGTTGGGCAGTACCTGCCGGATCGCATAGGCCAAAATTCCTGCGTAGATCAGGCCCCAGATCGAGAAAGCATAGCCGGCGACCCGCAACGTCGAGTTGCCATCGGCGGCGAACTCGGCCTGCGTCAGTCCCCAGTTCAGCAGATTTTGCAGCAAGGGCACCACAACCGCGAACACGGCGGCGGCCAGTACCACCAGACGGCGGGTTTTCTGTGCGGGGGACGGACGGACGATCGACATGGCAGCTCCCAACCATGACCTGCGGAGTTACAGGCAACGGCATAACTACGTTTGGCGGGCGCGAAGGTTCACGGAACCGGCTTGGCTGTTGGTGGATTGGAACAGGGTAACCCTCAAAGGAGGCCAAGATGGCTGATCGCCCACAGGACGATTTCGATAACGAACCCGAAGAAGTCGATACCAACCGCGCCGTGCGTCAAGGGCTCGGAGTCGGCGCTCGCGAACTGGCCGCAATCGGCGAGAGCGGCGAGAAGGGGACGTTGGAAACATCCCACCCCGGCAAGAAGAAAGACGACACCATCGAATCGGACAGTGGCCGCGCGGCCAGTGTGCTGGATCGCAAATAGTCACAAGCCCCGCCTGATGGATCAGGCGGGGCTCGTTTTTGACCGGACATTACGTCGGATCAGTTCTCTTCCTTGGTATCGGCGTCGTTGACCAAAACCTTGACCGTGCCGTTGTAGGCAAAGGTTCGGGATGTGGCCGCCTCGGTACCCGAGTTGAACGTCGCGCCGCCATACGGTGTGTAAACCGCGGTGGTGCTGATACCGATCTGGATCGCGTCATAGGCCTTGCCCACCATGTCGGGCGCTGCGGCCACCAGCACATATCGCTCGTCCTGACGCGGACGGAACTGCACCGAATAGATGCTGCCGCGATAGAAATACTCGTCACGATTGAAGGTGCGGGTCTGGTTACCCTGCGCATCCAAGACCACAACCTCGGGCGCGAAGATGCGGTTCTGGTCCAGTTGTGAGCCGACGATGAGGGTCTTGTCCTCATAGTCTTGTGGCAGCGCGAGAAGGACGTAGGGCACCGCAGCCCCGTTTCGCATGATGCAGGCCGCTGTCTCGTCCACTTCGGCGACCACCAGATGGACCGCGCGTTCCTTGTCGGGCGTCATCGACAAGGGCGCGCTCAGGTCGGGCGTCGTCGAGCAACCCGCATTGGCATAGCTCAGCACCGGTGCCGGAATGGGCGGAGCCGAGGCGCAGGCCGCAACCCCCGCCATCAGACCCGAGAGAATGCCCACACGCGCAAACATCGGCCCGGCCATTATTGGAGCAGTCGCACAGTGGTCGCGACGACCTGATTCAGCGCATCCGAGATGCCATCCGCTAGACGCTGCGGATCTTCCAACAGAGCGTCACGGTTCTGAAATTCGTATTCCGGATTGGGCGGCAGGGTGATGGTGCCGTCGGGTGCATGCAAAACATTGTAGTAGATGATGTTTTCCATGATGGTGGACTTGTCCGACGCCTTCACCAGACGGACTTTGGCCGCAACCGACGGGCGGAACGGCTGACCCGCGCCCGAAGACAGATAGCCATAGTGCTGAACCGCGACATCCAGCAGGGCATCGGCGGTGGCGCTATCGGGATACTCTTTCAGGAAATCGTATTTGGTGCGGGTGTTCTCGGTCAGCGGCGCAACGCTATAGCCGAGGTTGGCAAGGCTGCTGGACAGACGTTGCTCCAGCATGGTCTCGGCGTCGAAGCTAACGCTATCGAGAGCCTCGTTCACCGCATTGCGGCGGCTGGCCTGGATACCGGCATCTACCAGAGCGCCGATCAGGCCGAAGTTGGAACCGACCGAGGCGACCTCGAAGGCGATCGCATCTTCGGGCAATGAATCGTCGATCAGCGAGACCTGACGGATGTTGTGCTGTGTGCGTTCATACGGCGTGGCGACATAAGGTGTGGCGCACGCGCTCAGCGTGATCAGAGCCGCGATGGCGGCGAGTTGGCGTAACATGAATATTCCCCCTGTAACCGCTAGTTGAGCGGGCAGAATATTTCTGTCAAAGCGAAAATAACGTCGTTCGGATTATTCCCGTTCAGTGATGGGGAAAAACGAAAACACCTCCGATCCCTGCGGAGCGGAGGTGTCTGAAATCGTTATATAAATCGCCTTAGAGCGTTTCGTAGATGCTCTGGAACAGGGTGGCACCATCGGCGCTGCCCAGCTCGGCTTCGAAAGCGCGGTCCGGGTGGGGCATCATGCCAAGCACATTGCCGGCTTCATTGGTGATGCCCGCGATGTCGTTCACCGAACCGTTCGGGTTGTCGACATAGCGGAAGACCACCTGGCCGTTGTCTTCGATACGCTTCAGAGTCTCGGCATCGGCGAAGTAGTTACCGTCGCCATTGCCCTGGGTCATGATGACTTCGGACTGTTCGCCATACAGCTTGGTGAAGCGGGTGTTGGGGTTGGCGACCTGCAGGCTGATCGGCTTGCAGATGTATTTAAGCCCCTTGTTACGCAGCAGCGCACCCGGCAGCAGGCCCGTTTCGCACAGGATCTGGAAGCCGTTGCAAATGCCCACGATGGCCACGCCGTCTTCGGCGGCCTTCTTGATGGCTGGCATAATGGCCGATTGGGCAGCCATCGCGCCGCAGCGCAGATAGTCACCGTAGGAGAACCCTCCAGGAATGACGATCAGGTCCAGACCCTTGGGCAGCTCGCTATCTGCGTGCCAGACCATGGAGACTTGCTCGCCAGTGGAGCGTTCGACGGCGACCTTACAGTCGCGGTCACAGTTGGAACCGGGGAATACGATGACGGCTGCGCTCATGGGCGGGCCTCCTAGCACCCTTCTCGGAAAATGTCAGTCGATGGTCAGGGGTTTTTCGCGACAGTTTTGCGACCAGTCACGTAGGCGACGATCCAGATCGCGAAGCCGCCCAGCGCCAAACCCGCCCCGACAAACCCTGTCGAAGTCCAGCCAAACCCTGCTGCAATCGCCATTCCGCCCAGCAGGGGACCTAGCGCATTAGCTAGATTGAACGCCGAATGGTTGAGCGCGGCGGCCAAGGTCTGCGCATCACCGGCCACATCCATCAAACGCGTCTGCAGGACCGATCCCAGACCGCCGCCCATGCCGATCATCACGACGACAGGCAGCAGGGTCGACAGATTCTGTGCTGCGGCGGGGTAGAGGCAAAGTGCGAATGCACTCCACAACAGAAGTCCTGCTGCGGCTTTCATGCCGAACCGGTCGGCGGCCCAGCCCCCCAGAATATTGCCGATCATCATGCCGACGCCGAAAATGGCGAAGATCATCGGCAACAGTGAAGGACCTACACCCGTCACCGCCTGCGCCGTCGAGGCCAGATAGGCATAGACGCAGAACATCCCGCCAAACCCGATGGCACCGACGCCCAGCGTCAACCAGACCTGACCGCTTCTGAGTGCGCCCAGTTCGCGCATAGGCACTGCGTCGGGATCGCCTTTGTCACGCGGAGCGAACAGGGCGATCAGCACCATGGTCAGCACTGCGACGGCGCTCACAATGGCAAAGGTCCAGCGCCAGCCGAAGTTCTGGCTGACCATGTTGACCACGGGCACCCCGAAAACGGTTGCTACCGTTAGGCCCAACAATGTTGTGGACACGGCACGCGAGCGGAACTGGATCGGTACAATGCTGGCAATCAGCAGGGCCGCGACCCCAAAATAGGCTCCGTGCGGAATACCGCTGAGGAAACGGAAGACCAGCATGGTGGAATAGTTCGGCGCAATGGCGCTCAGTCCGTTGCCAATGGCGAACAGGCCCATAAAGCCGATCAGCTGAAACCGGCGCGGCAGCCGCGCCCCCAGCACAGCGAGAATAGGGGCACCAATGACGACGCCGGCGGCATAGGCGCTGATGACGTGCCCGGCGGTGGGCTCGTCCACGCCCAGGCCCTTGGCAAAGTCCGGCAGCACACTCATGGCTGCGAACTCGGTCACGCCGATAGCGAAGCCGCCCATCGCCAGTGCAATCAATACCAGCGCCAGCCGACGGGCAGGCAGGAAGTCGGGCGTGGTCGGCGTATCAGCAGGCATGTGGGGCTTTAGCGTAGTGGGGGAGGAGGGCGGGATATAGCCCTCCTGCGGCCCATTACAACGCGGGGCCCGGCATTTGGTGGTCCTGCATCCCGCTCAGCCAGTCGCGAACCTTGGGATGTGAGACCGAAAGCCCCAGCTTTTGCGAGACGAAGATTTCGAGCATCAACCGGTCGTCGTCGTTTTCGACCCTCAGCCAGCGGGCTTCGACCGGCTGTCGTGCCAAGGGCGTAAACGGAACAGCGCGCCGGCGGAAGTTCGAAAACACGCTGTCCGCCAGTGACGCCGCCCGCACCAGTTGAATCGAGATCGACGCCCTGAAGGACGGGTACAACAACGAAGCCTCGTCCAGATGCGGCGGGGCACCTGTCAGGACGGGCTCATCCTGCACATAGAAGACATACAGGGCATCGGTTTCGGGCAGGAAGCCACGGACGACAGGCATCCGTGGCTGTGCCATCAATTGTTTGTACAGGCCGGGCAACGCCGACAATCTGTCGGGAGCCACCATCGCGCCTTACTCGCCCTTGTTTTCGTAGATGCCGGTGATCGAGGCCTTGGCGAGGGTGTGGAAGTGCAGGTTGAAGCCGAACACCGCGCCGGAGTTGTCGGCCGTCACGTCCAGACGGTCGGTATCGACGGCGAAGACAGTGAAGATATAGCGGTGCGGGCCGTGACCGGCGGGCGGGGCAGCGCCACCAAAGCCCGGCCGGCCAAAGTCGGTGCGGCCCTGAATGGCGCCCGACGGCAGCTTCCCGCCGTCAGGTGCACCTGCTCCGGCTTCCAACTCGGTCACGTCAGCCGGAATATTGGCGACGGTCCAGTGCCAGAAGCCAGAACCGGTCGGGGCATCAGGATCATAGCAGGTGATGGCAAAGGACTTGGTGCCTTCCGGAGCGCCCGACCATGCAAGGTGCGGCGAGATATTGCCCTTGGCGTAAACCTGCGCGTCCGGCAGCTGGCCGCCGTCGGTCAGGTCGTTGGAAGTCAGGGTAAAGGTCATGGGCGTACCCTCCACAGATTGACGCTGGAACTCTACCCTTGATGGGCAAGCGAACGACGTACCGCAAGAGCTAGGTTCGCATCGGCACGGAAGTTTGGGAGAAACGATCCGGAAGCCAGCATGAAAATACGCTTGTTGCTACAAAACGAGTACGTCTAACGGGCCGAGAATTGCGAGCATCTTTGAGCAAGACGTTTTCGATAGAAATCGCCGGTCATTTACAGCCTATCATTGAACTTCCAGCAACGAATACCGTCCTGATATAGGAGGGATTAAGATCATTGGTTGGTGTAGGCATTTAAATCATTTTGGAGGAAATATGGTCGGTTCTAAAAAAGAAAATTTTGAGATTGCTCTTGGAACGTTAGGATTAAACCTGATGTTCATATCATTTTATTTGGTATTCAATCTAAATTTGGTCAGCGCGATAGCGTCGCCAGCCCTACTTGCGATTGGTTTAGCCTTATCTATTTCATTCAAGGCATTCGAGACAAACTCAGAGCAAAATAGATTTATTAACAGTGATAATATTACTCCAAAAGAAAAAATGAAATGCAGTATCGTCCTCAGTAATGGTTTTTACTTGTTCGTGTATTTTTATAATTTTTGGAACGTTAAAGGAATTATTATCTAGCTCTGTTGCATTTATTGATAGTTTTTATTTTAATGGATACTATCTTATCCCATTCTATATTGTGCATACTATATTTTTGCGTATAAAGCTGAATAATATGATTAAAAGTAGGCAGCATTGTCAGTCGAAGGCTGATGATAACTGACCTTGCTGCTCAAACCGGATGATGCCTCCTGCCAGATCAGTACTGTGAAATATTCTGGCGGTGGTCCGGGGTAGGTGAAGCGTTCGTCCTGCGTGAAGCCGAAACGGCTGTAATAAGCCGGATCGCCCAGCACGACGCAGCCGCTAGCACCGATGGTGCGTAACTGCTCAAGGCCCGTCTCGATCAGCTTCTGCCCGATACCGCGACCCTGAAGATCGGGATGTACCGACACAGGTCCCAGACCGAACCATCCGGCTTGCTCGCACCATTTCACGGGAGAGAAGGCGGCGTGGCCAACAATCTGGCCTTGGAGGTCTGCCACAATGGAAATGGTCAGGGCCTTGGCATCGCGCAAAGCGTCGATGATGCGTGGCTCGGACCCGTCACTGTGGGGATGACCCCTGAACGCTAACTGGGTCAGCGAAAAGACTGCGGCCCGATCCGCTAGGGACTCGGGCCGCAAAATCATTTTAGGCGATCTCGATCTTGTAGGATTCGATGACCGTGTTGGCGAGGAGCTTCTCGCACATGGCCTTCACCTCGGCGTCTTTGTCGGCAACGTCGTCGGCCAGATCGAACTCGACCATCTTGCCGACGCGGGCGTTGGAAACACCAGCCCAGCCCAGACCTTGCAGAGCGCCTTCAACGGCCTTGCCCTGAACATCCAGCACGCCCGGCTTGAGGAAGACGTGAACCTTAACCTTGGCCATTAATGCAGCCCCCCTTGGATTACAGTCGGCATGTCTTTCATGATGCCGAGACGGCGAGCCACTTCGGTGTAGCTCTCGATGACATTGCCCATGTCGCGGCGGAAGCGGTCTTTATCCAGCTTCTCGCCCGTGGCGGTGTCCCACAGACGGCACGAGTCAGGGCTGATTTCGTCGGCAAGGATGACGCGCGAGAAATCGTTCTCGTAGACGCGGCCAAACTCGATCTTGAAGTCCACCAGCGTGATGCCGACAGCCGAGAACATGCCCGACAGGAAGTCGTTCACGCGGATGGCGGTGGCCAGAATGTCGTCCAGCTCTTGGGTCGTGGCCCAGCCGAAGGCGGTGATGTGCTCTTCGGAGATCATCGGATCGTTGAGTTCGTCTTTTTTATAGTAGAACTCGATGATCGAACGCGGCAGCGGCGTGCCTTCTTCCAGGCCCAGACGCTTGGCGATTGAACCGGCAGCGATGTTGCGGACCACGACTTCCAGCGGAACGATCTCGACTTCGCGGATCAGCTGCTCGCGCAGGTTCAGGCGCTTGATGAAGTGGTTGGTGATGCCGATCTGGTTCAGACGGCTCATCACAAACTCGCTGATGCGGTTGTTGATGACGCCCTTGCCTTCCAGCTGGGCTTTCTTTTCGCCGTTGAAGGCGGTCGCGTCATCCTTGAAGTACTGGATCAGCGTGCCGGGCTCAGGACCCTCGTAAAGGATCTTTGCCTTGCCCTCATAGAGCATTTTGCGCTTGGTGTTCATCACTGGCGTTCCCGAACGGGGAGGTAACGGTGGCCTTCAAAACAAAAAGCGCGCGCCCCTAAACGTCGGGGCGGCGCGGCCTTTGAATCGATGGCGGCTAAATAGAACCGAGTGCCCTTTAGCCGAACGGCGGCTGTGACACAAATATCCAAACTTGAGACTGGCGTTATCAACGTGTTTAAGGCTTGTTGACGTTTGGGCATCCTCAAGGCCATAGAGCCGCATACGGAGACCCAAATCAGTCCGTTAGCAGGAGTTACGACGCGCATGACGACCTTCGAAGATCGGGAACAGGCCTACGAGGCCAAATACGCCCTCGATCAGGAACAGGAATTCAAGGCCATCGCCCGTCGCAACAAGATGCTGGGTCTGTGGGCGGCCGAGAAGATGGGCCTGTCCGCCGAGAGCGCTGACCAATACGCCGCTGCCGTCGTGCGCGCTGATTTTGAACAGCCGGGCGAAGAAGACGTGTTCCGCAAGATCGCGGGCGACTTCAAGGGCGCTGGCCTGACCGTCTCCGAGGGCGAAGTGCGCTCCAAGATGGACGAGCTGGCCTCGATCGCACGCGAGCAGATTCGTTCGGGCGAATAAGTTTCGGGGCCTTTCGGCTCCACCGAGATAAAGGAAAGGCCCGCAACCGGAGGGGAAGGTTGCGGGCCTTTTTTTACTGGCCTGCCTCGGGGGGACTCAGAGGGCAGACATGCGCACTGCCAGCGCGACTGTAGAACTCACAAAACAGCAGTCGGTTTCATTCAGGGCATCAATACCGTGTCGACGACATGGACGACACCGTTGGTGCGGGCCTGATCGGCGACGGTGATCATGGCTTTACCGCCCTTGGCGTCGGTCACTTCCCAGCGGCCGCCACCGGTGTCACGCAGCGTCAGCTTGCCGCCCTGAACCGTCGTCAGGGTCGCAACACCGCCATTGGCGGCGGCTTGGGTTGCAAGGTCTGCAGCGGTGAGTTTACCCGGGACCACGTGATAGGTCAGGATTTTGCTGAGATCGGCCTTTTTGGCCGGCTGCATCAGGGCGTTGCGATCTGCCGCCGGAATCTTGTCAAACGCCGCATTGGTCGGCGCGAACACCGTGAACGGACCGGTGCCCGACAGGCGCTGTTGCAGGCCGGCCGACTGGATTGCCGAAGTCAGGGTGGTGAAATCAGGCGCGGTGCTGGCGGCGGCCACAATGTCCTGCGTCGGTGCAGCTGCCGGCGTGGTCGCCGGTGCCGGAGTGGCAGGCTCGTTGGCCGGTGCCGAATTCTGCGTCGACGAATTATTACCGCAGGCGGCAAGAGTCAGCGCAGCCGCAGCGCCTGCGATAAGGCCGAAAGTCGTGCGAGTTTTGATCATCTTGGGTTCTCCCTGTTCGGTCGCGCTCTGGCGACTGCGGGAGAAGTACGGTTCAGGACGGCAAAGGATGCAGATTTCGCCCGAAATGTGATCGGTGCCGGACATTAGTCCGTTTGGGAGATCCCAAGTCTGTCGCGCCACTGGCCGGCTTTTTCGGTCCACGGGCGAGCGTGTGCCGGGCTGGAGGATGGCAGGTCCACCAGACGCACCGTGCCGATATTGCCCTCAAGGATACGTCTGCCGATCTGGGCCGACTTGGCGCCGTTAAAAGCGACAATGCGCAAGGCGGGCAAACTTGAAATCAGGCCCAGAAGGTCCGCAGCCTCGGGCGAGCGGATGGCGGCGTCCAGACTTCCGGCCCGCTCTGCCGAGGCCAGAACATCCCAAAGGCCGAAACCGTGGCTCATTATGGCTGACAGGCGCGCTTCATAGGGCAGGCCTGCGATATCCTCTGCCACCAGATCCCCCATGATCCGCCAGAAGGCATTCCGCGGATGGGCATAGTACTGACCGGCCGCCAGCGATGCGACGCCCGGCAAACTGCCAAGGATCAGGACGCGCGTTTCGGGGCTGACCTGCGGCGCAAAGCCGATCGCGCGCTCGCCCATATCAGCGCCCCTGATGGTTACGCAGCCAGCCCACGACCGAGTGGCGGGGGCGTTGGGCATAGGGTGCCACAGGGGCGACAGAGTGCATCTGGGGCACGCTGAACAGCGTCAGGGTATTGAACCGAGGGATATAGCCGCGCGTGACATCGCCGTTCTCGTCGTGGAACAGCAACTGCCCCCCCCAGTCGGGGCGCCAATCACGCGTAAAGCCCAGCGTATAGGCGGTGAGGCGGTCGCTATCTTCGCTACCGACGTCGTTGTGCAGTCCGATAAAATCGCCGGGGCCATAGCGGGTCAGCTGACCGTCGGCCTTGGCTACTGCGGGCTGGTTGGTGACAAACGCCCCGAAGGCCACAAACTCGGCGTTGAGGAATTCGGTCAGGCGGTGGATCGGGTGTCCCGGATCGCGCTGCTCCAGATAGGCGATGATCAGCGGATAAACGCGATAGATAAAACCGTACCCGTTTCCCGAGCGACGGATCATATCCGCCGTCCGTTGGGCCAAGGCATCGGCGTCCGATGCGGTTTGATCGGGCTTTAGCACCACAGGGCGGCCATCTTCGCCCTCGAATGCCAGATCGTAGGGCAGTGTCTCGAGCATCGTGGCGATGTGTTCGGCCACGTCCGGCTCGAAGATGTCGGGAATCTGTACGAAGCCGGCACGCATATAGTCGGCACGCGCAGCGGCGGCCTTTACACGCGGATTGATGCGGATCGTCGGCACACTCATGGATCGTCTCCCCTACGCTCAAGGCTTAGCGGGGGAGGATTGGTCAGACAAGAAAAAGGGGAGGCCCCTTCGGAGCCTCCCCACATTCAAAACGCGATTGGCCTATCAGCCGCCAAAGACGCGGTTGAAGATCACGTCGACATTTTTGGTGTGGTAGCCAATGTCGAACAGGGCCTCTAGTTCGGCGTCCGGCAGGGTCACGCGCTCGTCTGCCTTCAGGAAGTCGATGAAGCGGCCTTCGCCACGCCAGACCTTCATGGCGTTCTCTTGCACGGCGGCATAGGCGTCTTCACGGCTGATACCAGCCTGCGTAAGAGCCAGCATGACACGCTGCGAGAACACGAGGCCACCAAGGCGGTCCATGTTCTTCTGCATGTTGTCCGGATAGATGTTCATGCGCTCGACGACGCCCGCCAGACGGTGCAGGGCGAAGTCGAGGTGGATGGTGGCGTCCGGACCGATGCCGCGCTCAACCGACGAGTGGCTGATATCGCGCTCGTGCCACAGGGCGACGTTTTCCATCGCCGGAACAACCGACGAGCGGACGAGGCGTGCGAGGCCAGTCAGGTTCTCGGTCAGGATCGGGTTGCGCTTGTGCGGCATGGCCGACGAGCCCTTTTGACCCTTGTCGAAGAACTCTTCGGCTTCCAGCACTTCGGTGCGCTGCAGGTGGCGGATTTCGGTGGCCAGACGCTCGATCGACGAGGCGATGACGCCAAGGGCGGCAAAGTAGGCCGCGTGACGGTCGCGCGGGATGACCTGTGTCGAGACCGGCTCGACCTGCAGACCCATCTGGTCGGCGACGTATTGTTCAACTTCCGGCGAGACGTTGGCGAAGGTGCCGACCGCGCCCGAGATGGCGCAGGTGGCGATCTCTTCACGGGCGGTGACCAGACGGCGACGGGCGCGTTGCCACTCGGCGTGATAGCCAGCCAGCTTCAGACCGAAGGTTACCGGCTCGGCGTGGATGCCGTGCGAGCGACCGACGCAGACGGTGTATTTGTGTTCCTTGGCGCGGGTTTCCAGCGCCGCCAGAACGCGATCCACACCGGCCAGCAGCAAGTCCGACGAGCGGGCCAGTTGCACGGCAAAGCAGGTGTCCAGAACGTCCGACGAGGTCATGCCCTGGTGCAGGAAGCGGGCTTCGTCACCAACGATTTCCGCAACGTGCGTCAGGAAGGCGATGACGTCGTGCTTGGTGGTGCGTTCGATCTCGTCGATGCGGTCGGCATCGAAGGTGGCATCCTTGCCCTTGGTCCAGATCGCCTCAGCGGCTTCGGTCGGGATCACACCCAGCTCGGCCATCTTGGTGGCGGCGTGGGCTTCGATCTCGAACCAGATCTTGTACTTGGTGTCCTGGGACCAGATGGCGACGGCTTCGGGGCGGGTGTAGCGCGTGATCATGGTTGCGCTCATTCCTTCCCAACGCGCCATGAGTCAAGGCGCGCAAAGCCATGTTATGCAGGGGTCACGAAACCTTCATAGAGCAGAGCGGTTTGACTTCGCGGAACACGGTCCTATTTTATGGCCGATCAGGAGGACGACCTCCCCCATAGCGGGCATCCACGTCGGGACGACCCGACATGCCATGCATAGGGAGTCTGTCGTGGCCTGGGTTTTCCTTTTTCTCGCCGGTCTGTTTGAAATCGTCTGGGCTTTTCTGATGAAAAGCTCCGAGGGCTTCACCAAGCTTTGGCCGTCCATCGGCACCATCGGCTTCATGATCGTCAGCTTTGGCCTGCTGGCAGTGGCGATGAAATCGCTACCGCTGGGAACGGCTTACGCCATCTGGACCGGTATCGGGGCCGTTGGTGCCTTCATTGTCGGTATTACGGTTCTGGGCGAGGCGATTACGCCTATGCGGGTGATCGGGGGTCTGCTTATCGTGTCGGGGCTGGTTGTGCTGAAACTGTCATCCAGCCACTAACGCTTTTGAGGGGAGGCGGGCGAAATGAAGCTGCTCATAGGTCCAAGGCAATATTCCACATGGTCCTTGCGGCCCTATCTGGTTTTGAAAAGGGCTGGTGCCGACTTCACAACGCTCGATGCCCGCTATGATACGCCCGAGCAAAAGGCGGCACTTTCCAAGGTGTCGCCATCGGGGCTTGTCCCTCTACTGATGATTGGCGAAGACAAGATCTGGGACAGTCTGGCCATCAGCGAGTGGGCCGCAGAGACCTATCCAGAAGCCGGTCTTTGGCCAGCAGACGCTAAGGCCCGCGCCTATGCCCGCGCGGTCACGGCTGAAATGCATTCAGGCTATCACGCGCTGCGGCACTACTGCGGCACCAGCTATGAGCATCCGCAAGTTGGACTTTCATTCGCGCCTGCGCCCGAGCATCCCGATCTGTCCGCAGACATCAGGCGGTTGGTCGGTGTTTGGACGCAGATGCGTCAGCGGTTCGGTAGCGAAGGGCCTTGGCTGTTCGGGCGCTGGTCTATCGCCGATGCCTTTTTCACGCCTGTGGCTGCACGGGTGCGTCATTTCCAGCTTGATCTGGGTGCGCACGGGGACGAACAGAGCATTGCCAAAACCTATGCCGCGACTTTGCTGTCCAATCCCGATTATCTGGAATGGGAAAAGGCCGCTAGCGTCTGAAAGATTGGAACTTTCGACAGCTAAGAGAACGATGTTTTAAAACTTGCCCGCCAAAGTCTGTTGGATAACAGGGCGGACAGCATGCGAACAATCGACCGGGGTACGAATTGGGGACGCCGCACACGAGCCTACGCCATTTTAGTGGTGGCGCTGGGTGTCGGGTGGGCGCTGGTCCAGAGCAGCTTCTACTAAGGGCAGGCCTAGTTGCCCGTCGGAGCCTGTTCGGCAAACGCCGTCTGGGTCGGCTGGGGCAGCGGGGGCTGGTAGTCCAACGACACCGGAATAGCGCGAGCACCGGACACGACTGCGTCCAGCGTGTTAAGCGGGCCGCCCATCAGGCGCTTGTAGATCCAATAGGCCGCGACCACCTTTTCCACGTAATCGCGGGCTTGCGGCACGTCGATCGTCTCGATCAGCAATAGCGGATCGGCGTCTGTGCCCAACTTGCGCATGGCCGCGATCATCGGTCCGGGGCCAGCGTTGTAGGACGCAACCGTCTTCAGGATATCGCCGCCGAAGCTCTCGATGGACATAAGGCGGTTCAGATAGTCCTGACCCAGTTTCATATTGTGCGACGGGTCCAGCAGGCGTTGCGGCTGGCGGGTATAGGACTGATCGCCGGTCATATAGGCGGCTGTCGACGGCATGACCTGCATGAGGCCATAGGCACCCGCGCCCGAACGGACACCGGGGTCAAACGCTGACTCCTTGCGGATCAAGGCGTACACAAGGGCCTGATCAACCGTATAGCCACCCTCTGGGAACAGGGGCGGCATCGGATAGTCGGCAGCATCGACCGCCGAAGCGGCGCGCTCGGCGGCGCGACCGGGGGCAACCAGATTATACAGGCCTGCCCACATTTGCCGGGCTTGCAGATCGCGCGAGCGGCGAAGACCTTCTCGCGCGGCCTCGGCGGCATCCGAACGGCGACCCACTTCATACAGAGCCAGCGTGCGGCGCGCAGTCTCGTCCTGATGGACAAAGGCGTTCAATGCGCGACCGTCCACCTGAGGGGCGGTCTCCCCACCACCAGCGGATCGGTTGACGGCGTAGTAGGAGCGCGGGCCGGTATTGTTGATCACCAGTTCCTGCCCCAGCTGGTGCAGGGCAATCTGGCCATAGAAGGTTGCGGGCCAGCGGGCAGCCTGTTGCAAAAGAGGCTGGACGCGATCCTGACGGCTGGTCTGGGCTGCGGCGCGCGAGGCCCAATAGGCTGCGCCCGCGCGGACCCACGGGTCTTCGGTCGGATCATCCAGCACATGCTGGAACGCGACGTAGGCGTCGTTGAAACGGCTCATACGCCACGCGGCCATGGCCGAGGTCCACCAGTCCCCCAACTCGATGCCCGTATCGTAGGCACCTTGAAGATCGTCATTGTTCAGCATGACGCGGGCGGCACGCGACGGATCGATAGAGCTTTGTCCGGCGCGGGTCACACTGTCCCAAGTGCGCGTCAGGAAACCGCCTGGACGCGGGGGCGGGGTGACGCCGTCGGGCAGACGACGCATGGCCAGACTATAAACCCGCTCGGCCATCGGTAGGTCCGAGAAGTTCTGAAGCCAGATGACCAGTTCGTCGTAGGTGGCGACATGGTTAGCGTGGAAGAGGCGCTCGAACTCCAGTTGCCCCAGCAGGATGCGATCCTGAACACGCTGGGCGCTGGCGCGGGCGGTCTCCAGATCGCCGCGACGCAGGGCATCGAAGGCGGTGGTGTAGGTCAGGCGATCCGCGCTGCTGAGGGCCGACGGCGAAGATTGATCGGCATCATAGGGCACAGCAGAAGACGCAGCCGCTCCCGTCGTCGCCACATCGGTCGCTTCGGTCGCTGTAGATGGCGTTGCCAGTGCCAGCGGCGCGAGCAGTGCAATCAGGGCCAGTGCGGATTGTGGGCGGGATACAGAAAATCGAAAGGCGCACTGCGCTCTGTTGTCGAACTTCATGAGCGCGGAGGCCCCCTTCATCGGCGTACTGACGGTTTTGCGAACCGGACAGATCGCTCTGTGGATTGGTCACCAGATCGGGGAATAATGCCCGTTTTTGGACATCCACTCAACTTTTTAAGGTTACAGCTTGGCCGTTACGGCAAGCATATCGCGCCAAACGGCACCCTTGGCGAGCGGCTGTTGCAACAGGAAACCGGGGTGGAAAGTGGTCATAACGGGCAGGGCGGAATGCCCCTCCGGCGTCCACTCCTTCCACTGGCCTTGGAGGCGTAACAGGCTCTCGTTACTCGACAAAATCCCGCGAACAGCGACTGCGCCGATCAACAGCACAGCTTTAGGCTGAATGAGCTGGATGGCGCGCTCGATGAAGGGCAGGCAGACGGCCTGTTCTTCCGGTGTGGGAGGACGATTTCCGGGCGGGTGCCAAAAGACGGTTTGCGTCAGATATGTCCTGTCGGCCACACCTGCGGCGACAAGAATCCGGTCGAGCAAGCGTCCGGCGGGTCCCGAAAACGCCTGTCCGGCATTGTCATCGTCGCCGGTCGGGGCGTCCCCGATCACCAGAAGATCCGCATCTGCCGCGCCGCACCCGAACAACGCGTTGCGCGCGCCCATCATCTTCAGGGCGCATCCGTCAAAGGCAGCGACGGAGGCGATCAGGGCATCCAGGGTTTCAGCCTGCGTGGCCAGTTGCCGCGCCGCCGGAACGCCGGCAGCGGTATTGGTTGTCCCGAGCGGGCCGCGCACCGGCTGTACGGCGGCAAGCTTTTGCACAGCCGCAGGTGTCGGCAGAGCTTGAATAACGGTATGATCAACCGGCTCGTCTAGATAGCAGGCGTCCACGCCCGCATCGAGCCAAAAGGCGAGCAGGGATTCGTAGGCGCCGATATCCGAAGTTTGAGCGTTCATTCCAGTTATAGCCATTAAGCCTTGACCGCCCCCGCGTCACCTACCGATAAGGCTTATAACCACGAAGATATTATGGATTCCGGGGATCACATGACCGAACAAGTAACCGAAGGCGGCGCCAAGAACGCCTGGCAAGAGGCTGTCATCGACAATCTGCCGCCGCTGGAGGCGCTGGCCGGTGTCGAGCGCGAGGTCATGGAATATGACGTCGTCATCATTGGCGGTGGTCCTGCTGGCCTGTCGGCAGCGATCCGTCTGAAGCAGCGTGCTGAGAAGGACGGCAAGGAAATCAACGTCGCCGTTCTGGAAAAGTCTGCCGAAATCGGCGGCCACATCCTTTCGGGCGCAGTGATCGATCCCAAGGCGCTGAACGAACTCTTCCCGAACTGGAAGGAAATGGGCGCGCCGCTCGAGACTCCGGTCAAGGAAGACAAATTCCTGGTGCTTGGCCCGGCAGGTCAGATGGGCCTGCCGATGTTTGCCCTGCCGCCGTTTATGCACAACCACGGCTGCTACATCGGCTCGCTGGGCAATCTGGCCCGCTGGCTGGGCGAGCAGGCCGAGGCTCTGGGCGTCGAAGTCTATCCGGGCATGGCGGCCAGCCACGTTGTCTGGGGTGACGATGGCCGTGTGAAGGGCGTTGTTGCCGGCGTGTTCGGTATCGACCGCGAAGGCAAGCCGACTGGCGACTTCCAGCCGGGTATCGAACTGCATGGCAAATATGTCTTCATCGCCGAAGGCGTGCGGGGTTCGCTGGCCAAGACCATCATGGCCAAGCACAACCTGTGCGACGCTGCCGAACCGCAAAAGTTCGGCATCGGCATCAAGGAGCTGTGGCAGATTCCGGCGGAAAACCACAAGCCGGGTCTGGTGCAGCACACCACGGGCTGGCCGCTGGATGACAAGACCGGCGGTGGTTCGTTCCTGTACCACTTCGGCGACCGCTATGTGTCGGTCGGCTTTGTGACGCACCTGAACTACAAGAACCCGTACCTGTCGCCGTTTGACGAGTTCCAGCGCTTCAAGCACCACGAGTCGGTTGCGCATCACCTCGAAGGCGGCACCCGTATCTCCTACGGCGCACGTGCCATCACCGAGGGCGGTTTCCAGTCGGTGCCGAAGCTTGCCTTCCCGGGCGGCGCACTGATCGGCTGCTCGGCCGGTTTCGTGAACGTGCCGCGCATCAAGGGCAGCCACAATGCCATGAAGACCGGCATGCTGGCTGCTGATGCCGCCTATGATGCCGTCATCGCTGGTCGCGAGGGCGACGTGCTGGAAGCCTATGAAGCGTCCTACAAGACCTCGTGGGTCTATAAGGAACTTAAGATCGTTCGTAACGCCAAGCCGCTGCTGACCAAGTTCGGCACCATGCTGGGCGGCGCGATCGGCATGTTCGACCTGTGGGTGAACCACCTGACGGGCGGCTTCTCGTTCTTCGGTACGATGAAGCACCACAAGACGGATGCGGCCTCGACCGAACCGGCCTCGATGCACAAGCCGATTGCCTATCCGAAGCCGGACGGCAAGCTGTCGTTCGACAAGCTGTCGTCGGTGTTCATCTCAAACACCAACCACGCCGAAGATCAGCCCGCTCACCTGAAGCTGCTGGACCCGAGCGTGCCGATCAACGTCAACCTGCCCAAGTATGGCGAGCCTGCTCGTCTGTACTGCCCGGCGGGTGTGTACGAGGTGGTTTACGCCAACGAAGCCGAAAAGACCGATCCACGCTTCGTGATCAACGCCCAGAACTGCGTCCACTGCAAAACCTGCGACATCAAGGACCCGTCGCAGAACATTGTCTGGACCACGCCGGAAGGCGCAGGCGGCCCGAACTATCCGAACATGTAATCTGGCATGTAAGGCCCTGTAGGGTTTGAATGTTTTAAGGGAGGCGTTGCGATGTTCGCGACGCCTCCTTTTTTGGGCGCGGCGGGTTACGCCACCTTGCCGACCGCAGAGAAAAAGTGAACTGTCGGCCGTATGATGCCTATTCGTCCTCTTTTGATGACCGTCTCTGTCGCTGCGCTGATCGTGGCGTCTCCCGCTCTGGCGCAGGAGGTGCAACCGGTTCCCGCTCCCGAGCCGTCGCAGGTGCCGCTGATCCGTATGGCCCCCGCCGAAGACGAACAGGTCGAAGAGCCGCAAGACCAGGGCGAGGACGGAGAACCCGCGAGCACGGAACTTCCGCCCGAGCCGGTGGTCGCCATTCCTCAGGAATGGGCTCCCGTTCCGACCACGCCGGAAGGCCGCAGTGCCTACGGTTACTACCTTGCGGGACGCTCGGCTTTGGCCTCGGGCGATACGCAGCAAGGTGCGGTCCTGCTTCAGCAGGCGAACCGTCTGACCCCCGAGCAGCCCCGCCTTCGCGAACAGGCATTTACCGCTGCTATTCTCGCAGGTGACCTGAAATTCGCAGCGGGCATTGTTCCGGATGCGCCGGGGGTGTCACCGACCATCACCGAAGCGGGTCAACTGATCCGTGGCATTGAAACCTATTTGGCCGACGGTGCGCGCAAGGCCAACCGCCTGCTGGCCGAGCGCCCTGTAGAAATGCCGCATGATCGCGCGGCTACCTATGCGCAGGTCTGGATCGCCGCCGAAGCGGGCGACTGGAACCGCGCGCTTGCGGCTCCGCCTGCAGACTTCGACCCCATCAGTACCTTGGTCGCCCGCAGCAACCGCGCGCGCCTGCTCGAAATCCGCCGACGTTACGAAGAGGCCGAGAACGAGTGGAAGGAACTGACCGCGCATGCCGTGGCCGGAAGCCTGTTCCGTCTTGGATATGGCGAGTTTCTGGAGCGTCGCCGTCGCGGTGAAGAAGCTTTGGCCTTGTACACTGCTGCCATTCAGGCAGGGCAGGCCGAACCGCGCATCTATCTGGCCCAGCAGCGGGTAATGAACAAACAGCGCCCGCCAGCGACCCTGCGCTACCGCGAAGGTGTCGCCATGTCCCTGCGCACCGCCGCAGACCAGATGGTGGCCCAGAACGCCAATGAGTTCGCCGCCGTGTATCTGCGACTGTCACAACAGATTTCGCCCAATGCGCAAACCCAGGCCTACATTGGCCAGACCTTGATTAACGGCAATCTGCCGGGTGCCGGGCGTGCGGTTCTGGCGGAGATTCCGCCCAGCGAGGGACCGCTCTATGCCAACGCCCGTGCCCAGCGCGGCATGAGCTTTGACAAGAGCGGCATGAACGAAGAGGCATTGGCCGAGTTCAAGCTGGCTGCCGAGGCCGCGCCGGACGATGCGCCTATCGTCTATGCCCTCGCCAATATGCTGATCAAAATGGAACGCTTCGAAGAGGCGCTGGAAATCCTCAACGGTCCGCTGCTGAATACTGCTGACCAGATTTACGAAGTCCGCTTCATGCGCGGTGCCGCACTGGAGGCTGTGGGCCGCCGTGCCGAGGCCGAAGCGGAGTTGAACGCCGCCCTCGCTCTGCAACCCAATGAGCCTAGCGCGCTGAACTATCTCGGCTACCTCTGGGTCGAAAGCGGCGAACGCGTCGACGAAGGCATTGCTCTGATCCAGCGCGCCCTGGCCGCTGATCCCGAAGATGGACATTATCTGGACTCGCTGGGCTGGGGCTATTTCAAGAGCGGCAAGCCCGAGCAGGCGCTTGAACCCATCGAAAAGGCCGTGGCCAAGGAGCCGGCCAACGCCGAGATCAACGACCATCTGGGCGATGTTTATTGGGCCTTGGGACGCCAGAAAGAGGCTGGCTTCCAATGGCAACGGGTGTTGACGCTGGACGTCGACGACAAGCGTCGCGCCGAGGTCGAGGCCAAGCTGAAAGACAGGTTGAACCAGCTTCCCTATGACAGGGTTGCTCCGGCGGTCGTGCCCGCTACCCAGCCCTGAGATACCACCCAGACCTGAGACTGAACGCCGCCGATGACTGACACCCTGACCCTGTTGGCCCCCGCCAAGGTCAATCTGTATCTGCACGTCGCGCCGGTGATGGCTGACGGCTATCATCCCCTCGATAGTCTGGTAGCCTTTGCCGATGTCGGTGACCGTATCACGGTCTCGCATGCGCCAAGCTTTAGCTTCGAAGTCGTGGGGCCCTTCGCACAGGGCATCGGCGAGGATGCGGACAATCTGGTGGTTCGCGCTCTGCTGGCGCTGGCATCGCATCTGGGCCGCGATGACCTGCCGTTGGCGATGACGCTGGATAAACGCTTGCCCGTGGCTGCGGGATTGGGCGGTGGTTCGTCCGATGCCGGAGCGGCGCTTCGTGCGGCCAATATGCTGCTGGAACTAGGGTTGGGTGATGAGGTGCTGGAACGGGTAGCCCGCAGCGTCGGTGCAGACGGCCCCATGTGCTATCGCGCCCAACCTGCCTATGCTTCCGGCGTGGGCGAGGTGCTGGAACCCGCCGATCTGCCGGCTCTGCATGCGGTTCTGGTGAACCCGGGCCTGCCGTCCCCCACGGGGGCAGTGTACCGCGCCTTTGACCGCAATCCCTCGGGACGCGCCGATCGACCGCAACCACCAGCCTCGACATCGTCGGTAGATGTTATTGCGTGGCTCGCGGAGCAGCGCAACGATCTGGAAGCTCCCGCCCTTTCGGAAACTCCGGCCATTGGATCGGTGATTGAAGCGCTCTCGGATCTTGAGACCTGCCGCATGGTCCGGATGTCCGGTTCGGGGGCCACGGTCTTTGGACTGTTCGAGGATCAAGCCGCCGCGCTGGATGCGGCCTTTGCGCTGGAACGTGACGGCTGGTGGGTACGTCCGACGGTACTGGGCGCTCCGGCTCTGGTCCTCGGATAAACCGTTAAAATCCATTATGGCTAGCGATTAACGGCTTCGTGACATCGTAGTGTTATCCCAGTGCCATGCTGGTCCTGAGCCCAAAACAGACTGATGGTTTCCATCTGACGCTGGCCTCGCTGCCGACGGAAGACCGTCTGCGACTGGAGGCATTGCTGCCGGACGCTGTCATCAACAGTGTGACTGCGGCACCCCATTGGGACTTCGAGCTTTGCGCAAAGAAGGTCAACGAGGTTATCGGCACGACGCCTGATGACGAGGCCACGGGCCATCTTCGGCGCGGGATTATCGCGACATGGTGTCTGGAGCTTCCGCGGCGGATCGCGGCCTACAACCTGCCTGCCGAGGTCTTTGACGCCTATCCCTACTGGCTGGACCGTTTGTCGGGCGAGTTGAGCGAGGGCGAGGGGGCGTATGATCCCGACCATTGGGCCAAGGATGTGCGCTTCGCTATGGGGCTCAGTGTTCCGGCCACCCGCACCCACCTGATCGATCTTTCGTCGCCTGTGGGTCCGGGGCAGGCGCTGCGCCATTCACGCGCTGGCCTGGGTATATCGCCGCCGTTCCGCTGGGTGCTGGCCAAGGGCTGGGGCACGTGGCTGGAA
This sequence comes from Brevundimonas pishanensis, assembly GCF_022750635.1. Lineage (GTDB taxonomy): Bacteria > Pseudomonadota > Alphaproteobacteria > Caulobacterales > Caulobacteraceae > Brevundimonas > Brevundimonas pishanensis. The sequence continues at coordinate 185,679 of NZ_JAJKBG010000003.1, forward strand.
GTCCATACCGAAAGCCGGGACACCGCCGATTTTACTGCCGAAGGCTGGGACCGCGCATGGCTCGCTATGGCGGGCATTCTCGAGAAATACCCCGGGCTGGTGGGGGGGATTGGTTCGAGCTGGTTTTATGATCCGCCGCTCAGCAAGATCAGCCCGCGTCTGGCCTATCTGCGCGAAACGCCTCTGAAAAACGGGGCCTTCATGATCCATCAGGGGCCGGGCGAAATCCACACACAGCGGGCAGGGGCGACTTCCCCGACCCGCCGCGCCTTGATCGAGGCGGGTGAGTACACGCCCCGCTCCTGGCTTATGGTCTGGCCGCGCCGTGCCCTATTGAAGTGGGCCGCGTCGGAGAGGGCACGTCAGGCGCGCGCTGCCGCCATCATCGAACAGGCCGAAGAAACCGTCGCAATCGCCAGCCCTGCCTGACGCGCCAGCGTAATCACCCGCAACAGGTCCTGCGGCGTGCATCCATACGGCGACGGCTCACGCTCGACATCATGGCCATAGGCGATCAGCCAGCCATTGTTTTGCGCCGTGCGAGCCATCTGGCCTTCGAGATCGTAGTGGGGCAGGCGACGGCTTTCCAAACCGATAGCTTGCAGGTTGTTGCGGTCCGCCTTCCCGAGGTTCACGCCGTCACGCACCCCGCGCGAGCGTTCGAAATGTCGCGCGACCACGGCTTTAGCTGACAGGGCAACATCCCCGAACGGCCAAGCGAACTGGGTCATGCGATAACCGTCCAACCGCTCAGCCACCCATTGCGCGTTGCGGCTGATTTGGGCGTCCAGCGCCTGCGGGCTGATCCTGAGGGCGCTGACGTGATCGAAGGTGTGACACCCGACCTCGTGGCCGGCTGCATGCAAAGCCAGAAGGTCCTCGACCGAGAACTGGCGCTTGCCGATATTCTCGGCATCGCACAGCCCGCCCGCGACGAAATAGGTGGCCAATACGCCGTGATCTTTCAGGATCGGCCCCGCCACCTCCCATGCGCTCTTGGGAAAATCGTCGAAGCTGATGCTGAAAACGCCGCCCTCGATCCCCACAGGTACAGGCTGGGTACCCAAAATGCGGGCGGCGCGGCGACGAATAGGATCGATGAGTTCGTGCATAACGACGTTTCTTTACGGCAAAGCTGATTGCTGACAAATGAAGGGGGTTGGTTGCCTTGCCGCGCACGGACGAGCGGCTTATGGTCCGCGCCTCCCGAAATCGGACTGAATGTCGACCCGTGGCCGCAACTGAACCTCTTTCGTTTCAGGACCTGATCCTGACCCTTCACGCTTATTGGAGCGAGCAAGGCTGTGCTATCCTGCAGCCCTATGACATCGAGGTGGGCGCAGGAACGCTGCACCCTTCGACGGTCCTGCGTGCTCTGGGTAAGAAGCCGTGGAAGGCTGCCTATGTTCAGCCGTCGCGTCGTCCGGGTGATGGCCGCTACGGTGAAAACCCGAACCGCCTGCAGCACTATTACCAGTATCAGGTCATCCTGAAGCCGAACCCTGACAACCTTCAGGAGCTGTATCTGAACAGCCTGAAGGCCATCGGCATCGACCCGAGCCTGCATGACATCCGCTTCGTCGAAGACGACTGGGAAAACCCGACCGTCGGCGCGTGGGGGCTGGGCTGGGAAGTCTGGTGTGACGGTATGGAAGTCACCCAGTTCACCTATTTCCAAGGCGTGGGCGGCATTGAAGTCGATGTGGTTTCGGGCGAGCTGACCTACGGTCTGGAACGTCTGGCTATGTATGTTCAGGGCGTCGACAACGTCTATGACCTGAAGTTCAACAAGGAAGGCCTGACCTACGGCGAAGTCTTCCTCGAGAACGAGCGCCAGCAGTCGGAAGCCAACTTCCACGGCTATGACGTGGCGGGCCTGAAGCGCCGCTTCGAGGATATGGAAGCCGAGGCCTCGCGCCTTCTGTCCATGACCGGCCCGCAAGGCCAGCCGCTGGTCCTGCCAGCCTATGATCAGGTTCTGAAAGCCTCGCACCTGTTCAATCTGATGGACGCACGCGGTGCCATCGCCGTGGCCGAGCGCCAGTCCTACATCGGCCGCATCCGCGACCTGTGTAAGGCCTGCGCCACCGCCCAAGTCGAACAAGAGCGCCGCGAGGAAGCGGCTGCCGAAGCGAAAAACGCCTGATCATGTCCCAGCTTCTTATTGAAATCTTCTCGGAAGAAATCCCCGCCCGCATGCAACAAGGCGGTGCGCGTGATCTGGAGCGCATGGCGTCCGACGCCTTCAAGAAGGCCGGCCTGACGTGGGAAAGCCTGACCACCTATGGCGGCCCGCGCCGCCTGACGCTGGTGGTTGAAGGCCTGCCTGCCGCGACGCCGGACCTGAACGAAGAGCTGAAGGGTCCGAAAACCTCGGCTCCGGCTCAGGCGCTGGAAGGCTTCCTGCGCAAGACCGGCCTGACGCAGGACCAACTGGTCGAGCGGGATGGCGTCTATTACGCGCAAGTCTCGCAAAAGGGCCGCGCCACGACCGAGGTCGTTGCCGAAACTCTGGACCACATCTTCCACACCATGTCGTGGCCGAAGTCCCAGCGCTGGGGCTCGGGCAGCTTCCGCTGGGTGCGTCCGATCCACCGCATCATCGCCCTGTTTGACGGCGCGGTGATCCCCTATGCGCTGGACCTCGGAAGCACCATCGGTGGTGAGGGCAAGAAGATCGTTGCCTCGAACGTGACCGAAGGCCACCGCTTCATGGGGGCGGGCCAGCCGTTCGAAGTCACAGACTTCGCCGACTACCGCACCAAGCTGGAACGCAATTTCGTCGTCCTGTCGTTCGAGGACCGCAAGGCCAAGGTGCTGGACGGTGCCAAGGCTGTTTGCGCCGCCAAGGGTCTGGAACTGGTCGATGATATCGGCCTGCTGGACGAGGTGGCCGGTCTGGCTGAATGGCCGACGCCGATCCTTGGTGACATGGACCCGCAGTTCCTCGCCCTGCCGCCGGAAGTCGTGCGCCTGTCGATGAAGGTGCACCAGAAGTATTTCGCCGTCAGCCAACCGGGCGCAGAGGGTCTGGCTCCGCACTATGTCGTCGTCGCCAACGTCGAGGCTGCCGATCGAGGCAAGGCTCTGGCCGCAGGTAACACCAAGGTGCTGTCTGCCCGTCTGAACGACGCCCGCTTCTTCTGGGAAGAGGACCAGAAGGTCGGCTTCGACAAGTGGAACGAAAAGCTCTCGGGCGTCACCTTCCACGCCAAGCTGGGCACGATGGCCGAGCGCGTCGAGCGCATCGCCAAACTGGCCGCCGAGATCGCCCCGCTGGTCGGTGCCGATGCCGCCGAGGCCGAAAAGGCCGCCCGTCTGTCCAAGGCTGATCTGGCCTCGGGCATGGTGGGCGAGTTCCCGGAACTGCAAGGCATTATGGGCGGCTACTATGCCCGCCTCGCTGGCCAGCCGGACGCCATCGCCGACGCCATCCGCGACCACTACAAACCGCAAGGTCCGTCCGACAGCGTGCCGACCGCACCGCTGACGGTCGCTATTGCTCTGGCGGACAAGATCGACACTCTAGTTGGTTTCTTCGCTATCGATGAAAAGCCGACCGGCTCGAAAGACCCGTACGCCCTGCGCCGTGCGGCTCTTGGTACGATTAGGCTCGTAGAGGCAAGCGACGTCCGAATGCCTCTGATGACTGCCATTTTGAACGGTCTCGCGGCGATAGCTGTTGGTGCTCAGAAGTCGGGCTTCACACACATCCAAGAGGGAGAGAAGATTTTTGATGTCAACAAAATCGACATCAAACCATTCGTGTCTAAGGATCGTTTCATACTCTACGGTATCCTCGACAAGGAAACCGCTGAGTTAGGGAGCGTTAGCATTGAGGATCAGCGCGAGTATTTGGGAGGAGAGATCGTTGTCCCTTCTTTGCTCGCCTTCTTCGCTGATCGTCTGACCGTCCTGCTGCGCGACCAAGGTCAGCGTCACGACCTCGTGGCCGCCGTGTTCGCACTGGGCGACGATGATCTGGTGCGTATCGTGTCGCGCGTCGAGGCCCTGTCGGGCTTCCTCGCCACCGACGACGGTGCCAACCTTCTGGCCGGTTACAAGCGCGCGTCCAACATCCTCAAGGCCGAGGAGAAGAAGGGCGCTCTGCCGTCTGGCGAGGTCTCGACCTCGATGGCCAACCAGCCAACCGAGGAAGTCGCCCTCGCCAACGCCACCGCAACGGCAGATGCCGCTGTGAACATGGCGCTGGAAACCGAAGACTTCGCCGCCGCCATGACGGCACTGGCCGCGCTTCGTGCTCCGGTTGATGCCTTCTTCAATGGCGTCATGGTCAACTCGGACGTGGCAGAAGAACGCGACAACCGGCTCAAGCTGCTGGTTCAGGTTCGCGAAGTCATGGGTCGTGTGGCCGACTTTGGACAGATCGCCGGCTAAGCCGGCTATCAGTGTCACACAAGCTTCACACTCGGAACGGCACCCTTAGGGGTGCCGTTTTGCGTTCGGGGCTCTTTTAGTGCCTGCATCGAGAAAAAATGACCTTTTGCTACATCCGATCACGGATTGTGACCGGATGGTGGTGGCCTTCGCAGGTGCAGCGCGATAGAGAGGCGCTCGAAACACGGGATTCCCCTATAATCCCGTGAGACGACCACGGCTCAGGAACGTGAATATGACCAAGTGGGTGTACGGTTTCGGTGGCGGCTCTGCCGACGGCGACGCTTCGATGAAGAACCTCCTCGGCGGCAAGGGTGCAAACCTCGCCGAGATGTCCTCGCTGGGACTGCCAGTCCCTCCGGGTTTCACCATCACCACGGAAGTCTGCACCTATTACTACGCCAATGGTGAGAGCTATCCGGCGGACCTCGAAGCACAGGTCAAGGAAGCCCTCGCCAAGGTTGAGGGCGTGGTCGGCAAGACCTTCGGTTCGGTCGAGAACCCGCTGCTGGTCTCGGTCCGCTCGGGCGCGCGTGCCTCGATGCCGGGCATGATGGACACCGTGCTGAACCTCGGCCTGAACGACGAAACCGTCGAAGGTCTGGCCAAGCTGTCGGGTGACCGCCGCTTTGCCTACGATTCCTACCGCCGCTTCATCACCATGTATTCCAATGTGGTGCTGGGCCTCGGCCACGACCACTTTGAAGAAGTGCTGGATCAGCACAAAGACCGTCTGGGCGTGTCGGTCGATACCGAACTGACCGCCGAGAACTGGGAAAAGGTCGTTGCCGACTATAAGGCACTGGTCGAGCGCGAGCTGGGCAAGGCCTTCCCGCAGGATCCGCACGCCCAACTGTGGGGCGCTGTTGGTGCCGTGTTCGAGTCGTGGATGAACGACCGCGCGAAATTCTATCGCCGCATGCACGACATTCCGGAAAGCTGGGGCACGGCTGTGAACGTCCAGTCGATGGTCTTCGGTAACATGGGCGAGACCTCGGCTACGGGCGTTGCCTTCACCCGCAACCCGTCGACCGGCGAGAACAAGCTGTACGGCGAGTTCCTGATCAACGCACAGGGCGAAGACGTGGTGGCCGGTATCCGCACGCCGCAATCGCTGACCAAGGCTGGCCGCGAAGAGATGGGCGAAACCGCCCCTTCGATGGAAGAAGCCATGCCGGTGGTCTTCGAACAGTTTGTCGACGTGGTGGGCCGTCTGGAAAGCCACTACCGCGACATGCAGGACATCGAGTTCACGGTCGAGCAGGGCCGCCTGTGGATGCTGCAAACCCGTAACGGCAAGCGTACCGCCAAGTCGGCGCTCAAGATCGCCGTTGAACTGGCCAACGAAGGCGTGATCTCGGCCGAGGAAGCCGTCTCGCGCGTCGAGCCTGCGGCACTGGACCAGCTTCTGCACCCGACCATTGACCCGAAGGCCGAGCGCAACGTCGTGGCCAAGGGCCTGCCGGCCTCGCCGGGCGCGGCCACGGGCAAGATCGTATTCGACGCCGACGAAGCCGAACGCGCCGCCCAGAACGGCGACGCCGTCATTCTGGTGCGCGAAGAAACCTCGCCGGAAGACATCCACGGCATGCACGCGGCACGCGGCATCGTCACCGCTCGCGGTGGCATGACCTCGCACGCGGCTGTCGTTGCACGCGGCATGGGCCGTCCGTGCGTCTCGGGTGCGGGCGAAATCCGCATCGACGACAAGTCGGGCACCTTCACCGTGCGTGGCCGCACCTTCAAGGCGGGCGAAGTCATCACCATCGACGGCGGCAAGGGCGAAGTCCTTGACGGTGCCGTGCCGATGATCGAGCCGGAACTGACGGGCGACTTCCAGACCCTCATGGCCTGGGCCGACGATGTCCGCCGCCTGAAGGTCCGCGCCAACGCCGAGACCCCGCTTGATGCCAAGACCGCACGCGGTTTCGGTGCCGAGGGCATTGGCCTGTGCCGCACCGAGCACATGTTCTTTGACGAGACCCGCATCGCCGCCGTGCGCGAGATGATCCTCGCTGACGACGAGGCAGGCCGCCGTGCCGCTCTGGCCAAGATCGCGCCGTTCCAGAAGTCTGACTTCGTGGAACTGTTCACCATCATGTCGGGCCTGCCGGTAACGGTTCGTCTGCTTGACCCGCCGCTGCACGAGTTCATCCCGCACACCGAGGCGGAGATGGATGCACTGGCCTCGACCCAAGGTCTGGACGCCGACAAGCTGAAGCGCCGCGCCAAGGAACTGCATGAAACCAACCCGATGCTGGGCCACCGTGGTTGCCGTCTGGGCGTTGCCTATCCTGAAATCTACGAGATGCAGGTCCGCGCCGTGCTAGAAGCCGCTCTGGAGGTCAAGAAGACCACCGGCGAGGCTCCGATCCCAGAGATCATGCACCCTCTGGTCGCGCTGGGCCTTGAGATGAAGTACCTGCGCGAACTGACCGACCGCACGGCCAAGGCCGTGTTCGAGGACAAGGGCGACAGCGTCGAATATCTGGTCGGCACCATGGTCGAGTTGCCGCGTGCAGCTCTGCGCGCTGCCGATCTGGCCGAGCACGCCGAGTTCTTCTCGTTCGGCACCAACGACCTGACCCAGACCACCTTCGGCATCAGCCGTGACGACTCCGGCCACTTCCTGCAGGCCTATCTGGATCGCGGCATCTTCGAAAACGATCCGTTCGTCCGCCTCGACCAGAACGGCGTGGGTGACCTGATCCGCATCGCCGAGGAACGCGGCCACAAACAGCGTCCGGGCATGAAGATGGGTATTTGTGGCGAACACGGCGGTGATCCGGCCTCGATCGCCTTCTGTGAAGAAGTCGGTCTGGACTATGTGTCCTGCTCGCCGTACCGCGTGCCGATCGCCCGGCTGGCGGCCGCGCAGGCAGCCCTTGTGGCCAAGTCCGGCATTGCCCGCGAGAAAGATCGCTAAATTCGGTCACAAGTATTAATAAGAAGGCGACCCGAGTGGTCGCCTTTTTTAATGCCAAAATCCGCCATTATTGGCCGAACGTCGTGTGTGTTTCTAAGTCCACACTGATGACTTCGATGTAACCAATGCGGGAACGGTAAATCCGGAGACCCGTTTTGTTATCCGAGCTGGGACGCAAGGCGTGTTCGCTTTGAGTTTAACTCCAGCAAGGAGAAGTTAATATGCGTAAGTTTGTTATCGCTGCTGGCGCTGTTGCTGCTGTTGCTTTTGGTGGTGCCGCCGTTGCTCAAACCTCACCGGCTGCATTCCAGCAAGGCCCGGTCTATTACGGTAACCTCGGCTATTCGCAACTCGATCAGTCCGATGGCGACCTCGGCGCGATCACGGGCCGCTTCGGTGCCAAGTTCAACCCGAACTTCGGTGTTGAGGGCGAAGTCTCGGTCGGCGTCAAAGACGACGATTTCCGCATCGGCACCGTCGATGGCTCGATCAAGCACGAGTACGATGCTGCCGCCTATGTCGTAGGTACCCTGCCGATTAACGACCAGTTCGAACTGTTCGCCCGCGGTGGTTACGGCACGACCAAGATCAAGGCAGAAGCCGGTGGTCTGTCGCGTGAAGCTGATGGCACCAGCTGGAACTACGGTGCCGGTGCCAACTTCTACTTCGACGCCGAGAATGGCGTCCGTGGTGACTGGACCCGTCGTGACTTCACCGACAGCGATGCTGGCGAAGTCGATGTGTACTCGCTGTCGTACGTCCGTCGTTTCTAAGACGGCAGACCTAAATATCAGCCCGCGTGGATCTGTCCGCGGGCTGATCCTTCCTCCCCCAATGACGGATCAGGGCAGGGCAGCGTGGGGACACGCGCCCGCCCACCATTAGGAGTAATATCATGCGTAAGATGATGATCATGGCAGCTGCTGCTGCCGCTATGATGGCAACCCCGGCTCTGGCTCAATCGGCCTGGAGCATGGACAACGCCCGTGGCTACGGCACGCTGGGCTACAGCTACCTTGAAGACAGCTACACCGGTGCTGTTCAGGGCCGTATGGGTGTCGAACTGAACCGCTATCTGGCTCTGGAGTCGGAAGTCGGTATCGGCGTCAAGGACAAGGACTTCCAGATCGCCGGCGTTGACGGCACGCTGGAGCACGAGTGGGACGCTGCCGGCTACGTCGTTGGCAAGGTTCCGGTCGGCGAAAACTTCGAAGTCTTCGCTCGCGGTGGCTACGGCCACACTGAAATGAAGCGCACCATCGCCGGTCAAACGACCGACGAGGGTGGTGATCACTGGTCGTACGGTGCAGGCGCAGAGTTCAAGATGAACGCTGACAACGGTATTCGTGCTGACTGGACCCGTCGCGAGTACAAGGGCGACCGTGACAGCGCCGACGCTTACAGCGTCTCGTACGTCCGTCGCTTCTAAGATCGTCTAACGGTCTAGAAATGCGAAAGGCCCGCCTTGGGAAAAGGCGGGCCTTTTTGCATGTTGGTACTGGGAAGGGATCAGGCGGTGTGCAGGACTTCCGGTGCAATCGCCCAGCGCAGCGAGCCTTCGCCGAACGGACGGATGAAGAAGTCGCGATAGCGTTCGAACACTTCGATGATCTTGGACTTGAGGTCCTGAGTAACGGATTCACCGCGCTGACGCTTCATGGCCGCAACACAGTTGATGACCATGTCCTGATGGGCGGAACCGCCCATGCGGTGAAGCACCGTGGCAATGTCGTGTGCCAGCGGATCATTCAGTTTTTCCGCCCAAGGCGAAATGTTTTTCTCAGTCGAAGTCATTACCGGATCTCAACCCCGATAAATTTCCAGTCCCATAGGGATTGCAAAAAAAACCGAACAGTGCAAGCGCTGCCTAATGCCTAATGCCTAATGCCTAATGCCTTAGGCTTAGGCGGTGCGTTTATTCTCGCTTTTCAACAACTACGGTACCAGCCGAATAGCCAGCGCCAAAGCTGCAGATCAGGCCCTTATCCCCAACTTCGAAACCATCGTTGTGCAGATGGAACGCAATTATTGACCCTGCGGAAGAGGTGTTTGCGTACTCGTCGAGGATGATCACATTCTCTTCGGCGGTGGGTTCACGGCCCAGCACGCGCTTACCGATCAGGTGATTCATGTTGATGTTGGCCTGGTGCAGCCACAGGCGCTTCAGGCTGTGGGGATCGATGCCGAGAGCATTGGCTTGCTCGACAATCATCTCCGAGACCATGGGCACCACTTCCTTGAACACCTTGCGGCCCTGCTGGACGAACAGCTTGTCGGTCAGGCCGTCGGACGGGATCGGCTCGGCAGTATCGGTCGGCAGGTGGGTACGGTTCAGGAAGCCGAAATTGTTGCGTATGGCATTCGAGAACTGAGTCTGCAGGCTGGTGCCCAGAATGTTCCAGCCGCCCGGACCGGCGTTGGCTTCGTTCTCGATGATGACGGCGGTGGCCACGTCACCAAAGATGAAGTGGCTGTCGCGATCCTTGAAGTTCAGGTGGGCCGAGCAGACCTCGGGGTTCACCATCAGGATGGCCTTGTCGCTGTTGGCGACGAGGTCAGCCGCGGTCTTGATGCCAAAGGTGGCCGAGGAGCATGCCACGTTCATATCAAAGGCAAAGCCCTCGATGCCCAGCGCCTGCTGCACTTCGATGGCCATCGCCGGATAGGCGCGCTGCATGTTGGAAGCGGCGCAGATGACGGCACCGATCTCGCTGACGGGCTTGCCCCACTTGGCAATAGCATCTTCAGCGGCGCGAACGGCCATTTCGGCGAGGATGGAGATTTCGTCGTTGCTGCGGGCCGGAATGCGCGGGGCCATGCGCGACGGGTCAAGGATGCCTTCCTTGTCCATCACGAAGCGGCTCTTGATGCCCGAAGCTTTTTCGATGAAGGCGCTGGAAGAGTGCGATTTCGGCTCGATCTCACCGGCGTCGATAGCGGCGGCATTGGCCGCGTTCCACTGATCGACCCAGGTGTTGTAGGCCGCGACCAGCTCGTCGTTCGAGATCGACTGTTCGGGGGTGTAGAGGCCGGTGGCGGCGATGACGGCTTTATGCACTTTGTATCTTCCTCGCGCTCGCTGGCGCGGTTCGCGTGGGGCCGGATGACCTTATCCCAGTCATGTCGGGTGTTTGCGGCGAACTTCTGACCGTCAGGCGAGCAGGCGTTTCTAAATGTTTGAGTCTATCAATAAGACGGCGGAGGGCTGCGGTCGAGACTTGCTTTGATACCGCGCCACCAACGTCGGATACGGCCACGCGGCGGAGCGGGCAGGGGCGTATCGCGGGCGGCGATCAGGATGTTCACCAGATCTTCTGCCTCGCACGGCCAGCCATCGGGCGTGACATAGACCGGATAGTCGATCAGGGCGGCGTGCATCAGTTCATCCAGCGTGATCTGACGACCGCGCCGCTCGAACGTCATGCGGTCCTCGGTCAGTCCCCATCCGGCATAGAAGGGGCGGCCATAGACGCTGACGGCCTTGCCGCGCATCAGGGCCTCGAAACCGGACAGAGACGTCAGGGTCGCCAAGCGATCACAGGCGTTCAGCAGGTCGATGATGTCCATATCATCGGCCACAGCATCGACCTCGGCCATCGCATGGGCGTCCAGCAGACCGGGGCGGTTGCCCGACGTCACATCCGGATGGTTGCGATAGATCAGGAAGTGGTCGGGATAGTCCGCACGCGCCGCCTCGACCAGGCCGGAGTTGGTGCGGATATCGCCGCAGCCGGTCAGGATGGACTTGTCGTTCTCGACCTGCCCGACGACCAGCAGGATCGGTTTGTCCCCCGGCCAGTGGTCGGGAAGGGCGCTGCCTTTGATATTGTACTTCGACAGGCCCGCACCGACGACTTTTTCGCGTAGGCAGCGGGCGCGCTCCAACTGGCGCGGGGTCAGTTGATTGGTGGCGATGAAGGTTTCCAGACGGCTGCGGCTGCGCGGGTCGTAATAGACGCCCTGGTCATCCAGAGCGACCGACAGTGCCCCGAAGAAGTCCGATCCCAGCCCCCGCGAGCGGATGAAGCCGTCCTCCATACACACGGTCGGTCCGTCATAGGCGTCTGCGGCGGCGCGGATGATCGGGTTCTCCTTGCCGGCCCACCAGATCAGCTTGCCGTTATTGGCGCGGGCATCGGCGAGGGCCGAACTGGAGCGCCAGAAATAGCGGACGGTGCCCTTGGGGCTGTTTAGCAGGCGTCGCACCGGCGGGCGTTTGGCGGGTGCAAAGCCGACGGCGGACCAGTGGCCCGACAGGCGGTCTGCACGGTCGCGAAGGCTGATCAGACGTTCCAGCGCAGCCTCGGCCTCGCACGGCTGGCCCGTCACCGGATCGACATAGCGGGTGTAGCGGATCACGGCTGCGGCCACGACTTGCTCGACGGTACGCGGCTGGCCACGGCGGCCTGTAAGTACCTTGTCCTGTGTCAGGCCCCAGCCGGAATAGAAGGGCGCACCGAAACATGTGACGCGCTTACCGCGCAACAGGGCTTCGAACCCCAGCGCCGAGGTCACGACGTAAACGGCATCAACGGCGTCGAGCAGTTCAGCGGGGCGCACATCGGTGTCGATTAGCGTCGTACCTGACAGCTTGTCGGCGGGGATGCAGCCCTGTTTGCGGCCCGCAGCTACAGCAGGATGGCGCTTGACGATGATCTGCGCGTCCGGATTTTCCGCACGTGCAGCGTCCAGCATCTCGGCGAAGCGCGCTTCGCTGGCGAGGCCATAGGCGATGGAGGCATCACCATAGGTCTGGTCCACCACCAGCACGCGGGGGCGATTTTCCAGCACGAATACGTCCAGCGGCTCGCCCATATTGGTTTTGGAGATACGGCTCTCGACCATGCGATCGGCCAAGGCCCGGGCGCGGGCAGCCATGGTTCCGTCGCACCACTGGGGCGCGGTCTCGATCAGGGCTTCCAGACGGCTGGGGCGGGTGGCATCGTAATAGATGCCGAGATCATCGACGACGACGCTGAGGCTGGTGGCACCGCTCTCGCCCAGACCGACGGAACGCAGAAAGCCGTCTTCCAGGGCGACATAAGGCTTGTTGTTCTTGACCGCCCATTTGCGCCCGACGTTGGCGGACGGCTTCATCCCCCAGCCGATCACTACATCCACATCGGCGGACGGCAGTTTGCGGATCTCATAGTCGGCAAGGAAGGTTGCCAGATGCGGCACCTTCAACACCCCCGGCGCACAGACCCATGCCGTCTGGCGGCGCGTTGTGGATGCGGGGGCGTTTTCGATCATGGGTTATGTCTAGGCGGGGCTAGGGGCGTGCGCCAGATGGTGCCAGCGGCGACCTGTGGGCAATCAGAGGTCAGCGAGCAGTTGCCGGGCCTGTTCCAGATGCAGACGCTCGACCATCTCGCCCTCGACGCGGATGACGCCCAGCCCTTCGGCCTCTGGCGCGGTAAAGGCGGAGACCACCTTCTGCGCCCATTCCACCTCCGCGGGCGAGGGACCAAAGGCGGCATTGGCGGGCGCGATCTGGGACGGGTGGATCAGGCTCTTTCCGTCAAAGCCATATAGCCGACCTTGCGCGGCCTCGGCGGCAAATCCGTCCTCATCCTTGATGCGGTTGAAGACGCCGTCGATAGCGACCAGATTGTTAGCGCGTGCATGCGCGACAACAGAGGCCAGCCATGGCTTGAATGGTTCACGATCGGGGCTCGAGCCCGTCTTCAGCTCTTTCGCCAGATCGTTGACGCCCAGCATCAGACCCGACAGCACACCACCCGCCGAGGCAATGTCCTTCAGGTCGATCAGGGCTGCGGGCGTCTCGATCATGGCCCACAGGCGTTGGTCGAGGCGCAGGATGTCGCTGATGGCCTTAATCTGCTGCTCGTTCTCGATCTTGGGTGCGACGACCAGATCGACGGGTGCATCTTTCAGGGCCTGAAGATCGCCCTCGGCCCATTCCGTATCCAGTGCATTGATGCGCACGGCCAGTTTCGGCTTGAAGCCACCCGCCTTGGCGGCCTCGACGGCGGCGCTGCGCGCCTCGATCTTGGCTTCGGGGGCGACAGCATCCTCAAGGTCCAGCACGGCGACGTCGCAATCCAACGTGCGCGCCTTTTCAATGGCGCGGGCATTGCTGGCAGGCAGGTAGAGGACGCTGCGGACTTTCATCGACGACTCGCTGGAAAAATCAGGTTCGCCCGACAATAGCGAGCGCTATTCCCAAAGTCTCGCCGCGCCGCGCACGCCGGAGCTGTCGCCCCAGCGGGCGGGCACGACGGCGGCGTTCCAGATGTCCGAAAAGACGCGGGCAGCGATGGCTTTGTCCAAGCCTTCGTAAAGCTCGGGGATGTTCGACAACCCACCGCCCAGCACGATGATTTCGGGATCGACCAGATTGACTACACTGGCCAATGCGCGGGCCACGCGGTCGCGTAGCAGGTTCACCTGTTCAATGGCTTGGGCATCGCCTGCGCGCATGGCCTCGACAATCTGTTCGCAGGTCCAGTCGCGGCCTGTCGCGGTATGGTGGGCGCGGGCGAAGCCGCTGCCGGAAATCCACGTCTCCAGACAGTTCGATTGCCCACACCAGCATGCGGGGCCGGGCACTTCATCAATGGTCGCCCATGGCAGGGGATTGTGACCCATTTCGGCGGCAACGCCGTGACGACCCTCAACCAGTTGCCCGTCGATCACCAGACCAGCACCGCATCCCGTTCCGAGTATAACAGCATAGACAGAAGCGTGGCCTTCGCCCGCGCCGTCCACCGCTTCAGAAAGGGCAAGACAGTTGGCATCATTGGCCAGTCGGACCGGTCGCCCTAGATCCTGTTGCAAGTCAGCCTGAAACGGGCGGCCATTCAGATACTGGCTGTTGGCGTTACGGATCAGGCCCGTCAGCGGCGAGGGCGAACCGGGGATTGCGATTCCGATAGCCCTTGTCGCGCCGACGCTCCCTTCAACCTCGGCGACCAATTCTGAAACGACAGCCAGCGCGCTATCATAACTGCCGGGGTTGGGGCGTCGGACGCGGGCGGCAAAACCACCTGCATCATCTATGGCTGCCGCCTCGATCTTGGTGCCGCCGAAATCAACCCCGATACGCATACAATCATTTCCCCGAGCATAGTTTAGGCCCAGGGATTGGACAATTCTCCGACCATCAAGTCCAGCGCGTCCGTCTCGACAAAAGACTGCTTCAACGAGTGAATCAGTGCCTCGCGGTGTTTGATCCGGTGCTGGGTTGTCAGGGTGCTGCCGCGCGGGGTCATGACGATAACCAGTTCTTCGCCAAAATGCTCGCGGGACTGGGCCTTCAAGAGGGCGGAGGCGGGAGACCCTGTGTCGGTGGCCTTGGCCGTAGCTTCCGGCTCGATCCCGAACTCGGACGTAAAGACCGACAACAGATCGAAGCCTGTCACCTCTGCCAGCGCGGCCGCTGAGCCGGGCGAGAACATGTGGATGTGCTCGGGATAATTGAACCACACATACCGAGTGTAGCCGTAGACCAATGCGAACAAGGCAGCCGAGTTCGGCAGGAACGAAATGATAATACCGTTCGGGTCCAGACGCTCGCGCAGGTCACGCAGGAAGGCGAACGGATCGGTGAAGTGCTCAAGAGCGTGGTAGGAATAGATGGCCTTCGGCTTCTCAGGCAGACCATCGAGATAGTCTAGGGCGCTCTGGGCGAAGATTTTGTCGTTCCCGTTCGCGCGGCCCTTTTCGACAGCTTCGCGGTTCAGCTCTGTACCGCTTGCGTCATAACCCTTTTGGTTCAGTGCATGGACTGTGCCGCCAAAGGCGCAGCCGAACTCGTGGACACTGGCTCCGCGCTCAATCCCGTATGTATTGAGGATATCGATAACGCGGCTGGACCGGACCTCTGTTTTCCAGGGCGCATAGTCGGTTTCGACATTGTACCAGAATGCCGAGGCCTGCGGGTATTCGTGATTGTAGAACTGATCAAGGTCTTCGGCGCTGGGCACTTCGAACCTGACGTAGCCGCAGCACGAGCACCGTTTGGCGGGATGGAATACGCCATTGTAGGAGCGGCCCGCAGGATGATTGTCTTCAATCAGGGGGATGAACAGTGATTGATCTTTAATCGCGCAGGTTATGAGTTCCCATTAAGCCCAAGCTTTGAATCAAGCTGGACCGTAATGGGCCTGTTTACATCGATCAAACTTAATAATCCGACGTTCGACGAATTATGTTAGTTATGTCGTGTGTGCTGAGGACGAGAACTCAGGTGCCCGCGAAAACCTTGGCCATCAGGCGCTCAAGCCATTCCCGGTCAGTGGCATCAAATGCGGCTTTCTCGGTTGCGTCGACATCCAGCACAGCAATCAACTTATTTTCGGCATCGAAAACAGGCACCACTATTTCGCTCTGTGAACGGCTGTCGCAGGCGATGTGGCCTTCAAAGGCGTGGACGTCCTCGACCAGTTGGGTCTTGCCCTGTAGCGCCGCTGCGCCGCAAACGCCGCGCGTAAACGGGATACGAAGACAACCCAGCGTGCCCTGATACGGGCCGACGACCAGTTCATCGTCCTTCAAAGGATCGACTACATAGAAGCCCGTCCAGAAGAAGGCTCCAAACGCGTCCGAAAGCATAGACGATACGGTCGCCATCTTGGCTGTCAGGTTAGCTTCGCCATCCAGTACGGCGAGGATTTCGGCCTCGACTTCGGCATAGCGTTCGGCCTTGTCGGCGGGGCGATCATCACGGGCAATATAGGACATTGGGCATTTCTAGTCGGTTGAGGTCCCAACATAGGCAGTGGGGACATCAAGCGAAACCGCACGGCTGCGCTTTTGATCGAAGAGAGTGGCGCGTGACTATCAATGAAAAGGCCCGACTGTCGTTAGACGGTCGGGCCTTTGGGTATTGGTTGAGGGGCCTTAGCCCAGCTTGCTCTCGATGCGGTGCAGGCTGTCGCGGATATCCAACAACAGCGTCAGGGCGCTGTCATTGTTCGGTATAGGCTGGGGCCGCTCTTGGGCAGCCAGAGTATCACGGCGCTCAAGGATGAGGTCGCGGACCTGTCGGGCGTTTTCCACGCCAATAAGGTCGGCTTCCGACTTGCCGGTGGTGGCGTTGCGTTGCCCCGCCGTTTCGATACGCAGGCCCAGCAGGCCGAATTTCGCCAGCAGCGGCCCTTCGCGGATCGAAATGTCCTGGATCTTGTCCAGCGGAATGGTCAGCTCTTGTTTGAAGAAGACCCCCTTGGCAATCACGATACTACGGTCGGTGACATAGAGCCGCAGGCCGCGATAGTATCGCTTGGCCCACCACACACCGACCAGTGCCCAGATCGGCAACAGGACGATGCCGATAATGGTGATGGCCAGCGACAAGGCACCGTAGAAAAAGAAATAGACCTTCAGCTTGTGGCTGAAGTGGGCTCTGGTGGCGTTTGCCGGAACTGTGGTCAAAATTCCCCTCCGAAAATCCCGATGAAGGGAACATATCCAACCGGGTGCCGCAACTGACCATTGGGCTCAGTCGTCCATCGCCCGTATTCCGGCCTTCTCCAGTTCGATCAGGTGGGCCTGCATCGCGGCCACTTGGTCTTGCGGATGGCCGCTCCATCCCACGACTTCACCGATGACCCGCAGGCCCTCTCGTGATCGGAAGGACTGACTGGGGTTGCCGGGAAATTTCTGGTCGGTTAGGTTCGGATCGTTCTCCCATTCGCCGGTGGGCTCTACGACATAGATGCGGGCGGGCAGATCGCCTTGCGCCAGTTCCGCGCCCCAGATTGCCGCGTCCAGTGTCGCGGTAAAATAGATCCAGCCTGCATGGTGACGGTCGCCGTAGTTGGATTGCTGTCCCGCAACCATAAGATCACCGGCCTTCAGACCGGCCCGTGTCCCATGAAAGAAGGCCTGTTTGAAAGGTGTCGCAGCTGCGTCGGTCATGGTTGATCCTCCCCGTTAATACCCTCAGTCAGTCAAAAAATTGGGGTTTTGAACAGTTCTTGAAACACTCGCATTCATACCCATTTCCATGCAGAGGCAGCGAGCAGCCCTACGCACCACGTGTTTTGCCGCGTCTCTCTCCCACTTTGATGATCTGTAACGTCGTTATATAAGTTGCCTGCTGGCTCGAATGCGGACCTCGCGAGTGAGCCTCGGGATACGAACTGATGTCACTGATTTCAGGCAGACGTCGCAAAGCATCGTGGGCAGCATTGGTCGCCGTCGCGCTCGGCTGCACCTTCCAGTCGGCCCAGGCCTCTATCCCCCCGACCTATAACATCCTGATCGTAGGCGCTTCTGCCGAAGCGCGGGCACGTAGTGCAGCCCTCAGTGCCTTCATGGTCAGTCACGAAGCGTATTTTGACCGGCCGCTGGAACTCTCGCGCTCGTCACTACAGTCCTGTGTGGAAGCTGGCCCCTATGCGTCGTGCGTCGCAGAACGACTGGATAAGGATGCCCCAAATGCGGGGGCACCTGTTGTCATCTGGGTCGAGGAACAGGGCGCGAAACTGGTCTGGAACTGTGTGGGACGCGCAGGAGAAGCGACTGCAAAGATTGCGGTCGATATTGATCCGGCTATCGCCTTGTTCGGCGATAGAGAAAGCCAGTCACGCGAACTGCGAAAGGCAGTATCCTGTATAAAGGATGCGGCTATCACGCCCTAGTCGATGATGCGGGCCGTCAGGTGTCCTCGATCGATCCAACGCGGGACATTAGGAACGTCTAACGCCCGCGGCGCATTACTCTTGAAAAGGAGCATGTCATGTCCGCTACCGGCAAAGATTCAAGGGATGCCGATTCGCACGTACCGGGTAAGGTCGATCATTCGACCGGAGACGCAAAAGACGTTCTGGTGGATGGCAACAACCAACCCACCAAGATCGGGACCAACACGCTTGTGAACGGAGAACCCGGCGATCAAACGCGCGGTGTTGGTCAGGTAAACATTAGCGCAAAGCCGGTAGCGATTCCGGGTGAAAACTATTCCCCGCCCGAACCGGACGATGACGCCACCCAGATCAAGAAGATCGAAGAGGCGGCCGGTACCGAGCCTTCTCCTGCGGGAGTTGCCGAACCTGACACGGCGCGTGAATATGAAAGCCCTCCTTTCAAGCGCCCTGATTGATGGCACCGAGGCTCAAGGTTTTCGAATGGTCTGACGGCCTGCAGGTTTACACCGTCGCGACCACTTCGCGACCGAAGGCTCTCAAAGCGTGGGGAACGCGGCAAGATTTGTTCGCCAGCGGACACGCACGCGAAGTGCCTGATAGTCCCGTTTCGGAAATCGCGAAGGCCAAGCCGGACGAGATCGTCGAGCGGTCACTGGGAATAGAAGTTCCTGATCCGGTGGTCTGGCTAAAGGATCCGCCGGCTGAAAGATCGCCTGAGCCTGAGCCTGAGCCTGAGCCTGAGCCTGAGCCGGAGCCAAGGCCAAAGCCAAAGCCGAAGCCGAAGCCTAACGTCCCGTCGGCAAAGGCTTTGCAGAAGCTCGCCGATGCGCAAGACGCGCTTACGGCGCTTGATCAATCCCACGACGAACTATTGTCGGAGATCACACGCAAACAGGCCGAGCTCGAGCGCAAGCTGACGCAGGCCCAGCGCCAGCACGATGCGCGTCGCAAAGCCCTGCTGGCCCGCATAAAGTCGGCGAAAATAGCTTTCGAAAAATAAGGCGGTGCACGCTTTTGGTCACTCGGGCGCGCTTTCGAACCTTCGCCAGCGCGAGGCCTTATCCTTGGGTAGCAATCGAAAGGGAGACATCATGACTGACGCAGTCAACAACCCGAACGCTGGCCAATCTGAAGACCCGCAAAACCTCCACAGCTTGCAAGAGCAGGCGCGCGAGGAGACCTCGAAAGCCGGGGTAAGGGGGGATACGCCTCAACCGGATGAAAACCCCGATCAACGCGAGAACTTCAAACCGGGAGCTCCCGGTGTGCCTCCCGTCGGAAATCCGGACTGAATGGAAGCCCCGCCCTCACCGGCGGGGTTTTCACTTATGGGCCAAGCCTCGTGGGCGCTAAAGCGCGCGCGGCAAGTTCGATAAAGAGGAGGGATGGTAGGCGTGGAGGGACTCGAACCCCCAACCAGACCGTTATGAGCGGTCGGCTCTAACCATTGAGCTACACGCCCCCGAAACGTGCTTTCGCAGGGATGGTGTGCCTAGCAGTAGTCGCGGCACCTGAGAAGAGGGATCGAGGCGTAAAGGAGGTCTGTCAGTGAACGAAGGCTGACAATCCCGCGTTCATATGTGTTCATGATGTGCTGTCCATAAGGACTGCACTGGCATCAAGCCTTCATATCCAGTGGAGATACCCTCGGATGACCCGCCTTTCGCGTGCCCTGATGTTCGGTTCGGCCATGATGGTCATGGCTGCGCCCATTGCAGCCCTGCCTGTCGCCGCCCAAGCTCAATCTGTTACAGGAGCGCCTTCCGTGTCCGACCTGCCTTCACTCAATCTGTCGGCCACCGGTGAGGTCAAGATCGCGCCGGACATGGCGACGGTCTCGTTCGGTGTCATGACCGAGGCGGCAACCGCGCAAGAAGCCATGTCCGCCAACGCTACGAAGATGAATCAGGTCATCACGGCCTTGCGCCGCGCAGGCCTCGAGCAACGCGACGTCCAGACCTCGGGTCTGAACCTCTCTGCACAGTACGACTATCAGGAAAACCAGCCGCCACGCCTGCGCGGCTATCAGGCATCGAACCGCGTGACGGTACGGGTGTCTGATCTGACCAAGGTCGGCAATACGGTCGATGCGGTAGTCGCTGCCGGCGTGAACCAGATCGACGGCGTCGAGTTCGGACTGCGCGATCCGAGCGCAGCCGAGGATCAGGCCCGCCAACTGGCTGTGCGTGCGCTGCAGGCGAAGGCGGCGCTGTATGCTCAGGCCCTCGGCAAGCCCCTGGGCGAGATCCGTAGCCTGACCGAAAGCGGCGGCTATGTGCCGCAACCCCGTCCGGTGATGTACGCACGCGCGGCGTCGGCGGATATGGGCGGCTCGACGCCCATCGAAGGCGGCGAACTGTCGGTCAAGATCGACATCACCGGCGTCTACAGCCTGTCCCGCTAGGCCAGTATTAAGAATAAGTAACGTCGGTGCCTTTTGCGGGGCCGAGGCGAGGGCTTATGTGTTAGGGGAGGATAGCCTGATCGGGCTATCCTCCCTTTGCCTTTGGGCGCTTGTGGCTGAACACGGACTGACGACCTTATGAAGCAATTTTTCCTGACCATGCTTGGCGTGTTTGCCGGGCTTGTGGCCTTCTTCGTAGTTCTTCCCGTGTTGGCGTTGATCTTCTTCGCAGCCATTGCGGCAGGATCGTCCAAGCCGACGACGCCATCCCACAGCGTGCTTGAACTGGACCTGCGCCAAGGTCTGTCGGACCAGACCTCGACCAATCCCTTCGCCATGCTGGGCGGCGGCTACTCGGTCACCAAGGTGGTCGATGTGCTGGCTCAGGCGGAGAACGACAGCAGCGTCAAAGCTCTGCTGATCCGCGCACCTCAGGGCGGCATGACCCCCGCACACGCCGACGAATTGCGTCAGGCCATTTTGCGCTTCAAGAAGTCGGGCAAGCCGGTAATAGCCCACGCGCAGGGTTTCGCCCCGTCTGGCGCGGTGGTGTCCACCTATATGCTGGCTTCGGCGGCGGACGAGCTGTGGATGCAGAACACCTCGTCGTTCCAGGCAACGGGTCTGGCTTCGGACGCATTGTTCCTGGGTCGTGCGGGCCAGAAGTACGGTGTCAAAGCCGATTTCGAGCAGCGCTACGAGTATAAAAACGCCGTCAACGAATACACCCAGTCGGACTTCACCGCCCCGCACCGCGAGGCGATGCTGGCATGGATGAACTCGATCCATTCGGCGGCCCTGTCGGCGATTGCCGCTGACCGCAAGCTGGCCCCCGAGGTCGCCAAACAGATTATCGAAGCGGGCCCCTATAACGCCCAACAGGCACTCGACCTCAAGCTGATCGACCGTATCGGTCAAGTCGAGGAAGCCGAGAAATACATCAAGGACAAGGCCGGCAAGGACGCCAAGATCGTCCCGTTCGGTGACTATTCCTCGGGCAAGGGTTTCCGCACGTCGATGGGAACGGGGGCCAAGTCGGCCATCGCTATCATCGGTGGTGAAGGTGCCATTATGACGGGCCGAGGTGGCGCGGGATCGCCCTTCTCGACCAGCAGCGACATCTATTCGGACGATCTAGCCCGCGCGATCTACCAAGCTATCGACGATAAGGACGTGAAAGCCATCGTCTTCCGCGTGTCGTCACCGGGCGGCTCGCCCGACGCGTCCGAACAGATCCTCGATGCCCTGCGCGCCGCCAAGAAAGCAGGCAAGCCGGTCGTCGTATCTATGGGGGCCTATGCGGCCTCGGGCGGCTACTGGGTCAGTTCGGAAGCGGACTGGATCGTGGCCCAGCCGACGACCCTGACCGGCTCGATCGGTGTATTCGGCGGCAAGATTGTCTTTGCCGATGCTTTGGCGCGTTTTGGTGTCGATATGCGCGGCCTGTCCGTCGGTGGCGACTTTGCCGATGCCTTCAGCCCGACCGAAGGCTTTGACCAAGGTCAGCGCGCAGCCTTCGCCGCCTCGATGGACCTGATCTACGAGCAGTTCGTCGAGCGTGTGGCACGTGGTCGCAAGCTGCCGGTCGAACGGGTTCGCGAAATCGCCAAGGGCCGCGTCTGGACCGGTGCCCAAGCCAAGGAGCTGGGGCTGGTTGATCAGCTCGGCGGCATGAACGAAGCCATCCTTAAGGCGCGCCAACTGGCCAATATTCCGTCGGCCGAGGGCGTCCGCTTCAAACACTATCCAACCCCGCAAACCCCGTGGGAAGCGCTGGCTATGGCCTTTGGCGCGTCGGGCGAAGCCGCGACGACCATGATCCGTATCGGCCAGCTTATGGGCGATCCGGCAGCCGAGGCTGTCATGCAGCGCGTCCATACCGAGCAACTGCGTTCGCGCGGTGCCTCGGTGCTGGCTGAACAACCTTCGTTCTAAGGCGTTGGTAGGGAGACGTGACGCGTCCGTGATGTCGCAGGTCATTGACCGTTCAGCTTGATGATCCGACATTAGGTCCTGTCGCGCTCTCCCCGCGCCGAAAGGTATAGAGAATATGATCCAGTCAGATCCCATGCCCCAAATCGGGTTTGCCGCACGTCGTCGTGCTGGCGGTGGTCTGTGGTCGTCCCTCGTTTGGCTAGGCGGTTTGATCGCCACGGCTGTGGCTGTGGCCATCGGTGCTGTGCTGGCTGTTCTGACGGCGGCGGCAGTTGCCGTTCTGGCTGTGGTTGGCGGTGTCGTGTTGTTCTTTGCGGGCTTTGCCCTGCGCGCACGCCGCACGCGTCAGATGCGTCAGGCCGCCAAGGCTGCCGACGAAGGCATCATCGATGCTCACAAGGTCGGTGATACCTGGGTCGCCTATGGATGGGAGCGTGAGGGGCGTTAACGCCCTTTCCTCTGCCTATGGATTTTATCGAAGCCCCGTCTTCTAATTTCGATCAGCGTGCCGGACTGCCGGACATTTTGGTCCTGCACTACACCGGCATGCAGACGGGGGAGGAGGCGCTGGCTCGCCTTTGCGATCCCGAGGCCAAGGTGTCGTCGCACTATATGGTTGAAGAGGACGGTCGCATCTTCCGTCTGGTCGCCGAAGAGCGCCGCGCGTGGCACGCCGGACGTGGCGTGTGGCAGGGCACAGACGATGTGAACGGTGCCTCCATCGGCATCGAGATCGTCAATCCGGGGCACGAGTTCGGCTATCGCCCGTTCCCCGAAGTCCAGATTGATGCGGTGATCAAATTGGTCGCCGATATCCGCAGCCGCTGGACCATCCCCGATAACCGCATCATCGCCCACTCTGACATGGCACCATCTCGCAAGGACGATCCGGGCGAGCTGTTCCCGTGGAAACGTCTGGCAGGCGAGGGGCATGGCTTATGGTTCGAGCCTGCTGCCGAGCGTATTCAGGCGCTGGGTGTTCCGCTGCAACCGGGTGACGAAGGGCTGGGCGTGATCGTGCTGCGCGCCGGTCTGCATCGCCTCGGCTATGGCATCCAACCGGGCGGCGAATACGACGAGGAAACCGTCCAGACTGTCAAAGCTTTCCAACGCCATTGGCGTCAGCACCGCGTGGACGGCATCGCCGATGGCGAGACCCGCGCGCGTCTGGTTGGACTGTTGCAACTGGCCAGCGTCGAAAGCCCGACGGGCGTTCTCGACAGTTAACTCAACTGTTTCCATTGACGGCGGCACCCGAAACGCTCACTTAGGCCGCGCCAGACGGTCGGACGGTCGCGGCAGGGCTTGACCCTGTCGAGGAAAGTCCGGGCTCCACGGTGAAAAGGCGGCGGGTAACGCCCGCCCGGGGTGACCCGAGAGACAGTGCCACAGAAAGCAAACCGCCACGATTTATCGGGGTAAGGGTGAAAGGGTGGGGTAAGAGCCCACCGCGTCTTCGGTAACGAAGATGGCAAGGTAAACCTCGCCTGGAGCAAGACCAAATAGGGACGTCGCGCGGGTTCGCCCGCAGGGTTCACCGCCCCGGACGTCCGGGTAGGTCGCGAGAACCATCCAGCAATGGTTGGTCCAGAGGAATGATCGTCACCACCTCGGTGGTACAAAACCCGGCTTATAGACCGTCTGGCATTTATACCCTTTCGAAAGGGGCAAACTCACCACACCTAGGGTGAGGCCTGAGGCTTTTAATGGGTCTGGAGTTGGTCGCCCTGACCCATTGGCGATTACGCTATCTATGTCCGCAAAGCTGCCCATCGGTTTTGAATACCGACCGTGCTCGATATCATCAACGGGTCGAAATCATGTGCGTGCTCTACCCGATGGACGAAATGGGTGGGCGAAAGCGTAGCCGGTCGCAAATGGGATAGGTCCCCACAAAACTCGAAATTTTATTTACCGTGATGGGATGGGCTGCCCCTGCGCCGCCAATCGTGGCCGTTTCATGTCCATACGCTTTGGTAAGTGTTTGAGCTTATGTCGCTTATTGAACGTGAGGGCACGTTAGGCCCTGTGGATTGTTCTGTGTATGTTCTTGATTTGCGGACGTTCTTGTCCACCGCGATAGTGAAAACATAGTTAAACATCCCGCTTCATCCCATTGAGGCCCATTTGATCCCATGGTATCCCACAAGCTGACTTAATCGGCTGTAGGGCGTGCCTTTTGCGCGCCTGCCGGAAGCATCAGGGACGGGCCATCTGGCTCGATGGGATTGGGCGTGTTTCTCTCGACCTACGAGAAACAATTGGACGCTAAGCGCCGCCTGCTCGTTCCGGGTGATTTCCGCACGGCTGAAAACGGTGCCGAACACGGCATCTTCCTGTTCCCCTCCATCGAAGCAGACTGCCTTGAAGCGGGTGGCGACCACCTGTTTGCCGTCTATAACGAGATGATCCAATCGCTGCCGTTCGGCTCCGAAGAGCGTTCGGCGCTGGAGTGGCAGGTTATGGGCGAGCAGGTTCGTCTGTCCTACGACAGCGGCGGCCGCATCACCCTGCCAGACTATCTGTGCGCCGAGGCGGAACTGTCGGACAGCGTCGTGATCGTGGGTCTGAATGATCGCTTCCAAATCTGGTCCAAGGCCAAGTGGATGGCACGCCGCGCCGAACAACGCGCGGTCGCCAAGGCCAGCCTGAGCCAGATCGGCAAGCTGAAGCTGCAAGCCCAGATGAAGCTGGGAGGCGGCGAATGACCGAGAAGCCTCACCTTTCAGTCATGCTGCCGGAAGTACTGGCAGCGCTGGACGCAAAGCCCGGTGACGTCATCATTGATGCGACCTTTGGCGCTGGTGGATACACCCGCGCCATTCTCGCGACTGGCGCAGAGGTCATTGGCCTCGACCGCGACCCGACCGTTCAGGTGCACGCCGACGCCGTTAAGGCCGAGTTCGGCGACCGTTTCCAACTGATCCAGACCCCGTTTGGCGATCTGGACAGTGCGTTCGAGGAAAGCGGCAAGGCCAAGCTGGACGGCGCAGTGTTCGACATCGGCGTCTCGTCGATGCAGTTGGACCAAGCCGACCGCGGCTTCTCCTTCATGCGTGACGGTCCGCTGGACATGCGCATGGCCGACACGGGCGAGACCGTAGCGGACCTCGTGAACAACTGGGATCACGGTCCGCTCGCGCACATCATCAAACTGTATGGCGAAGAGCGTCAGGCCGGTCGCGTGGCGACTGCCATCCTGCGTCGCCGCACGGAAAAGCCGTTCACCCGCACGCTCGATCTGGCCGAAGTCATCGAGAAGGCTCTGGGCGGTCGTCGCGGTGCAGCGATCCATCCGGCAACCCGCACCTTCCAAGCCCTGCGTATCGCCGTGAACGATGAACTGGGCGAGCTGGAGCGCGGCCTTGTGGCTGCCGAGCAAAAGCTGGCACCGGGTGGTCGCCTCGTGGTTGTGACCTTCCACTCGCTGGAAGACCGCATAGTGAAGAACTTCCTGACCGAGCGCACGGGCAATACGCCTGCGGGTTCGCGTCACGCTCCGGTTGCGGTTGATCCGCGTAAGCCGACCTTCACCCTCAAGTTCAAGGGCGCACAGGCTGCGACCGAAGAGGAGAGCGCGGTGAACCCGCGCGCCCGTTCGGCCAAGCTGCGTGCCGCGATCCGCACCGACGCGCCGGCATGGGGGGCTTTGAAATGAGCCGCTTCATGATGGGCGTAAAGCGCGTGTTCGACTGGCGCGTTCGCGGCGTTCGCTGCGTGGAGCTGATCGGCGTCGTCTGCCTCGCGGCGGTGATGGTGTCGGTCTATATCGTCAAGACCGCGGCTGCCCGCGAAAGCTCCGAGATTAGCCAGATCGAAGCGGAAATCCGTCAGGACCAACAGCGTGTTCGTCTGCTCCGCGCCGAGGCTACCCGTCTGGAACAGCCGGCCCGCCTAGAAGCTCTTTCGCGCCAACTGGGCCTTGAGCCGGTCGAGGTCACCCGCCGCGCCAACGCCGACGGCCTTTCTGAACTGGCCGCTGCGCACCAACCTATTGTCGCCGCTGCTGCGCCTGCTGCCGCACCGGCTGCCGCGCCTGCCGAAGCTGCTCCGCAAGTCACTGCTCCCCAGACCTCTAGCCAAGAGAATGGCCTATGAGCGTTCACGATCATCGCGATATGGGCTGGACCCGTCCTGCCCCCGGTAACGTCAAGGTTCCGTCGTTCGAGGGTGTGCTCGCGGCCATCGGCAACCGTGTTGCCGCCATGGTTTGGGACGTCGAGAACGCCTATGGCCGCGCACGCAGCCATGACCGCGCTCAGGATGATCCGCGCTTCCGCATTTTCTTGGTGATGGCCGTCTTCAGCCTCGTCTTCCTGGTACTGACGCTGGGTGCAGGTCACGCAGCATTGCTGGCCGACAAGGGCCGCGTCGGCGCTGGCTCTTCGCGACCGATGCTGACGCGTGGCGATCTGGTGGATCGCAACGGCATGCTGATGGCCACCAACATCACCCACTACGGCCTGTACATCGATCCGCGTGAAGTCTGGGATCGTGATCTCGCCCGCGCGCAACTGCTGGAAGCCCTGCCGCGTATTCCTGCCAGGAAGCTGGATCGTGTTCTGGACGGCGAGCGTCGCCTGATTGTTGCCTCGGGCCTGACCCCGCACGAGCGTATGGCGGTTCACCGTCTGGCTCTGGGTGGTGTGACCTTTGAACCCGAAGACCGCCGCGTCTATCCGCTGGGCGCATCGGCCTCGCACCTGCTGGGCCGTGCCGACACGGGCGGGCAGGGCGTCTCGGGTGCAGAGCTGGCCTTTAACGACCAGATCAAGGCCGCTGGCGCAGTGGGCGAAAACTACGCCATCTCCATCGACATGCGTATCCAAGGCGTGGTCGAGAACGAACTTGCCGCTGCCGCTATCGAACACAAGGCCAAGGGCGGTATCGCTGTGGTCGCCGACGTCCAGACGGGCGAGATCCTCGCCATGGCGTCGTGGCCAACCTATGACCCGAACCGTCCGGTGGCTCAGGGCGACAACGCCACGCTTAACCGCGTGACCTCGGCCCACTATGAAATGGGCTCTATCTTCAAGAGCTTCACCGTCGCTGCGGGTCTGGATACGGGCCGCGCCGACATGAACACCCTGTTCGACGCCTCGCAGGCCTTCCAGATCGGCAAGCGTCGCATCACCGACTTCCACGCGAAGAACAAGGTGATGACGCTGGAAGAAGTCTTCCTGAACTCGTCCAACATCGGCACGTCGCGTCTGGCTGTTGAAATGGGTCCGGACGTGATGCGCGACTATTTCAAGCGCCTCGGCCTGCTGGATGCCGCGCCGATCGAACTGCGCGAGTCCAACCGCCCGACCGTGCCGCGCAAGTGGGACGACTCTACGCTGGCTTCGCTGTCGTTCGGTTATGGCATCATGGCGACCCCGCTTCAGGCAGTCGCCGCCTACAACGCCCTGAGCAACGGCGGCACGTATGTTCCGCTGACCCTGCGTCGTGGCGGTAACCCCAATGCCAAGACCCACCGGGTGGTGTCGCCGGAAACCTCGGCCACCATGCTGGAACTGATGCGCCGCAACGTCAGCCGTGGCTCGGGTGGTCGCGCCAACGCACCGGGCCTGCGCGTCGGCGGCAAGACCGGCTCGGCCAACAAGCTGGTCAACGGTCGCTATGACCCGACTGTCGCTGTCGGCTCGTTCGCCGCTGTGTTCCCGACCGATGGTCCGGTGACTGCCAAGCGTTACAGCGTCTTCGTCCTGATCGACGAGCCGGGCCAGTACCCGCGCACCGGCGGCTTCGTCGCCGCTCCGGCCGTAGGTCGCATTGCCGACCGTATCGCCGAGTTCCTCGGTGTCGAGCGCAAGGCCGACCGCTGGTTCACCGCGACCGGCGAACGCATCCCTGAATTCCAAGACGTAGAAGGTGACGGCCGATGAGCGCCCAACGCCTGTCAGAACTGCTGAATCGTGATCTCAGTTCTGACCCCGAAATCACCTCTGTCACGTCCGACAGCCGCAAGGTGAAGCCGGGTTCGTTGTTCGTCGCCTTGCCGGGTACGCAGACGGATGGCCGCTCGTACATTCACCAAGCCTTGTCGCAGGGTGCCGCCGCCGTGCTGGCCCCTAACGACACGCCTTCGGATGCTGCACCGCTGCTGATCGGCTCGGGCGATGTCCATCGCGCCTATGCCATCGCTGCGCGTGCCTTCTACGGTGCCCAGCCCAAAAACTGCGTCGCCATCACCGGTACCAATGGCAAGACTTCGGTCGCCAACTTCTGCCGCCAGATGTGGGCGGCCATGGGCTATAAGTCGGCCAGCATGGGTACGCTGGGCGTCGTCGGCCAAAAGGGTGACAAGACCTACGCCTTGACCGGTCCCGGCCTGACCAGCCCCGATGCCGCCGAGGCCGCACGCCTTCTGGCCGAACTGGCCCGCAAAGAGGTGACCCACCTCGCGCTCGAAGCCTCATCGCACGGTCTTGATCAGCGCCGGATCGATGGCGTGGCTATCAAGGCGGCTGGCTTTACCAATCTGACGCAGGACCACCTCGACTATCACCACTCGATGGACGAATACCGCGCCGCCAAACTGCGCCTGTTCGAGACCCTGTTGCCGCGTGGCCGCACCGCAGTTCTGAACGCCGATAGCGACGCCTATTCGGCCTTTGCCTCGGCTTCGATCATGGCGGGTCTGGGCGTGATGGGCGTAGGCGAGCGTGGTCGCGATATTAGCCTGATCCAGCGCCGCCCGACGCCGGAGGGCCAGCGTCTGGTCCTCGACGTTCAGGGCCGTGTCCACGACATCCTCCTGCCGCTGGCCGGTGCCTTCCAGGCGTCGAACGCTCTGGTCGCTGCCGGGCTGTGCATCGCTGCGGGTGAAGATCCGGACAAGGTCATTCCGGCTCTGGAAATGATCGAGGGTGCCCAAGGCCGCCTGCAACGTATTCAGGCTCCATCAATGAAAGGCGGCGAGGTCTATGTGGACTACGCCCATACGCCCGATGGTCTGGAAACTGTCCTGAACGCACTGCGTCCACACGCGACGGGCCGACTGATCGTGGTGTTCGGCGCAGGTGGGGACCGCGACCGCACCAAGCGTCCGCTGATGGGTGCCATTGCCGGCCGTCTGGCCGATGTGGCCATCGTCACCGACGACAACCCGCGCTCGGAAGATCCGGCCTTCATCCGTTCGCAGGTGAAAGAGGGCTGCCCCGACGCCAAGGAAATCGGCGACCGCCGTGAAGCTATCCGTTACGCAATTGGTATGATGCGTGAAGGAGATGTGGTGGTCATCGCCGGAAAAGGGCATGAACAGGGGCAGATCGTCGGTGGAGTCGTACATCCCTTCGACGACGCCACTGAAGCGACCTTGGCCCTGACCGAAAATGCCTGATTTGAAAACGCCGCTCTGGACTGCCGAAGCCATTGCTTCGGCTGTTGGCGGCAAGCTTGAAGGTGCCGACGCTGACGTCGGGGGCCTGACCTATAACAGCCGCGAAATCCAAGCCGGTGACTTGTTCCTTGCCCTGAAGGGCGAGCGCGACGGGCACGAGTTTGCGTCCAACGCCTTTGCGGCAGGTGCCGCCGTGGCGCTGGTCGAGCGTCCGGTAGAAGGCGGGGCCTATGTTGTCGTGCCCGATACGCTCAAAGGCCTTGAAGCCCTTGGCGCGGCCTCGCGTGATCGCTCCAACGCCAAGCGCGGTGCGGTGACGGGCAGCGTGGGCAAGACCAGCGTGACCCAAGCGATCAAGGCGGGCCTTGATCTGGCGGGCAAATCCCACGCCTCGATAAAGAGCTATAACAATCACATCGGCGTGCCGCTGACCCTGTCGCGTATGCCCGCCGATACGGAGCGTGCCGTGTTCGAGATCGGCATGAACCATCCGGGCGAGATCGGCCCGCTCTCGCAACAGGTCCGCCCGCATGCGGCGTGCGTGACCACGGTCGGTCCGGTCCACATCGAAGCCTTTGCCGACGGCGAAGCGGGCGTGGCTCGCGAAAAGGGCGCGATCTTTGAAGGTTTGGTTGAAGGCGGCGTGGCTGTCATCAACGGCGACAACGCCTATGCCGAGATCGTCAAACAGGCTGCTCGTGATGCTGGCGCTACGCTGAAAGTCTTCGGTACGGGCGAAGATGCCGACGCGCGTCTGCTGTCGTTCGATGCCGATCCCGAAGGCGCGACCGTCGTCGCTGAGATCGAGGGCGAACGTCATGCCTTCCGTCTGGCTCAGTCGGGTGTGCATTGGGGCCTGAACAGCCTGTGCGTTATCCTGATGCTGCGGGCGCTGGACGTTTCGCTGGATATCGCCTTTGAGGCGCTGGCGAACTTTGCTCCGTTGGCCGGTCGTGGCGAGCAGACGGTCGTGGCGCACAAGGGTGGTCACTTCACCCTGATCGACGAGAGCTACAACGCCAATCCGCTGTCGATGAAGGCAGGCTTCACCAGTCTTGGCCAGCATCCGGTGGACGGGAAGGGACGCCGTGTGGTGGTCCTGTCCGACATGCTTGAACTGGGTGAGCACAGCCGCGCCCTGCACGAAGGTCTGGCCGAGCCACTGGTTCTCAACAAGATTGATGTCGTCCACCTCGCCGGGCCGCAGATGCGCCTGCTTTACGACGTCCTGCCGCCGTCACTGCGTGGCGAATGGCGCGAAACTGCTGCCGAGCTTGCCGCTATTGCCGGTGAACTGGTAGCGCCCGATGATATTGTCATGGTCAAGGGATCGAACGGCTCGAAGGCCGCTCTGGTCGCCAAAGCCCTCGCAGCGCTGAACAGCACGGCCGAGTAACAGGAACACCGCCCGATGTTTTACCTCCTGTATCTGTATTACGCAGACGTCGCCCAGAACTATCCGCTGCTGCACCTGATCCAGTATCAGACCGTGCGCGTGGGTCTTGCGATGGCGACGGCGATGATCGTGGCCGTGGCCATGGGCAGCCGCTTCATCAACTGGATGCGCGCCCGTCAGGGCAAGGGCCAGCCGATCCGTGACGACGGTCCGGTGACGCACCTGTCCAAGGTCGGCACCCCGACCATGGGGGGTCTGATGATCCTTGCCGGTATCGCTGTGGCGGTACTGCTGTGGGGCGATTTGACCAATCCCTATATCTGGATCGTGTCGGGCGTGACGGCCGCCTTCGGCGTCCTCGGTTTCGTCGATGACTACGCCAAGGTCACCAAGCAGTCGTCGGCCGGTCTGACCTCCAAGCAAAAGCTTCTGGCCCAAACGATTGTGGCTGTGATCGCTGGTGTTCTGACGGTGCTGTGGATGACCCAGTCGCCGACTTCGCCGGGTCTGGAAACCTCGATTGCCTTCCCGTTCCTTAAGGCGGTTCTGCTGAACATAGGCTGGTTCTATGTGGCCTTTGCCGCCTTCACCATCGTGGGCTTCTCGAATGCGGTGAACCTGACCGATGGCCTTGATGGTCTGGCGATTGTACCGGTCATGATGGCGGCGGGTGCTTTCGGCATCATCGCCTATCTGACGGGTAACTTCCTGTTCGCGGAATACCTTCAGGTGCACCACGTACCGGGTTCGGGCGAGCTGGCCATCTTCTGTGCGGCCATCATCGGCGGCGGCATGGGCTTCCTCTGGTACAACGCACCCCCTGCTAAGATCTTCATGGGCGACACCGGTTCGCTGGCTCTGGGCGGCGCTCTGGGTTCTATGGCTGTGGCGACCAAGCATGAACTGGTGCTGGGCATCGTCGGCGGCCTGTTCGTTGTCGAAGCCGCATCGGTCATGATTCAGGTTGGCTATTACAAGCTGACGGGCAAGCGCATCTTCCTGATGGCCCCGATCCACCACCACTTTGAAAAGATGGGCTGGCCGGAATCGACCGTCGTTATCCGTTTCTGGATCGTCGCGGCCATGCTGGCGCTCATCGGTCTGTCCACCCTCAAACTGCGTTAATTCCATGATCCCCGTCCCCGGTTTTGGAGGCAGACGCGTTGCGGTTTTCGGCCTTGGCCGATCGGGGATCACGGCTGCCCGTGCGCTACAGGCGGGCGGCGCAGAACCCGTCCTCTGGGACGACGGCGTCTCGGGCCGGATGCAGGCAGAGGCCGAAGGCTTTAACGTTGAAGACCTGACCAGCGCAGACTGGTCGGGTTTTGACGCTCTGGTCCTGTCGCCGGGTGCACCCCTGACGCACCCCAGACCTCACTGGACCGTCGAAAAGGCGCATGAGGCAGGGGTTCCGGTTATCGGCGATGTGGAACTGTTCGCCCGCGCTCTCGATGCCTTGCCGTCGGACAAGCGCCCGCGGGTCGTCGCCATTACCGGCACCAACGGCAAGTCCACCACCACGGCCCTGATCGCTTTCGTGCTGAAGCAAGCAGGGCTGAAGGTTCACATGG
The DNA here is from genome assembly GCF_022750635.1 of Brevundimonas pishanensis. Classification (GTDB taxonomy): domain Bacteria; phylum Pseudomonadota; class Alphaproteobacteria; order Caulobacterales; family Caulobacteraceae; genus Brevundimonas; species Brevundimonas pishanensis. The sequence continues at coordinate 218,270 of NZ_JAJKBG010000003.1, forward strand.
GCGGCAATATCGGTATCGGCGTGCTGGCCTTGCCGGCGCCCACGACCGAAGCCGTCTATCTGATTGAGGTGTCCAGCTATCAACTGGACCTGACGACGGCGTTCAAGCCGGACGTCGCTATCCTGACCAACATCAGCCCCGACCACCTCGACCGTCATGGCGGGATGGAAGGCTATGTGAAAGCCAAGTCCCGCATCTTCCAGGCCCAATCCGGCAATGACCTCGCCCTGATCGGCGTGGACGAACACTGGGGGCAGGGCCTCTCCGATGCCGTCGAGGCGCGGGGCGAGAAGGTCATTCGCATCGCCACTGCCCGCACTCCTGAAGACCTGCCGCGAGAGGGCTGGCGTGCCGCCCCCGGTCTGTTGCTGACGGATGAACGCGAAATCGACCTGACGGCGGCCCGCTCTTTGCCTGGTCGACATAACGCCCAGAACGCCGCCTTTGCCTATGCAACCGCGCTGGCGCTAGGTCTGTCGCACGAACAGGCACTGGCCGGTGTCGTCAGCTTCCCGGGTCTGGCACACCGCATGGAGGCCGTGGGCCGTCTGGGCGGTGTGCGGTTCATCAATGACTCCAAGGGGACCAATGCTGACGCCGCCTATCAGGCGCTGGCCTCCTATCCCAAGACGTTCTGGATCGCCGGTGGCGTACCCAAGGCGGGCGGTATCGAGCCGCTGCGTCCGCTGTTCGGCCATATCGCCAAAGCCTATCTGATAGGACAAGCGGCAGACGCGTTTGCTGTAACTCTGGGCGACGTCCCTCATGTCGTGGCCCACACGATCGAGCGCGCCGTGCAGTTGGCCGCCGAAGATGCGGCCAAGACGGGCGGTGATCAGGTGGTGCTTCTGTCGCCCGCCTGTGCCAGCTTTGACCAGTTCCCTGATTTCGAAGTGCGCGGGGAATCCTTCCGTGCGGCGGTTCTCGCCCTCGGAGCCACTGCGGAGTCCGATCATTGAGCCAGTCTTACGCCCATCCGTTCTCGCGCAGTGACCAGAGCGTTCTGGCGCGCTGGTTCTGGACTGTTGACCGCCCGCTGTTGGTGGCTGTCCTGACGCTGATGTTTATCGGCGTGGTGCTCAGCTTTGCGTCCAGCCCCGCCGCTATTCTGGCGGATGAATCCATCACCAACCCATTCCATTATTCATACCGGATGATGGTGTTCTCGGGCTTGGGCTGCGCGACCATGCTGGTCACCAGCATCTTGTCGGTAAAGGGCGTGCGCCGCCTGTCCGTACTGGCGCTGTGCGCGGCCATCGTCTGCATGATGGCGCTGCCGTTCATTGGCGACACGGTCAAGGGCGCGGCCCGCTGGATCAACCTTGGTCCGTTCAGTCTGCAACCTTCGGAATTCGCCAAGCCCGGCCTGATTGTCTTTGCCGCATGGATGTTCTCCGAGGCGGGCAAGGGGCAGGGCGTCCCCGGCGTGAGTATCGCCGTTGGTGCCTGGGCGACGGTCGTGGCTCTGCTGCTTATCCAGCCGGATATCGGCCAGACCTTGCTGGTCACCACAACGTTTGCCGCCGTCTTTTTCATGGCGGGAATGCCTATGAAATGGGTGGCCGGGGTGGCCGCTGCTGTTCCGCTGGCGGGCGCAGGCCTGTTCCTGACGTTCGGACACATGCGCGACCGTCTTGACCGCTTCTTCTCGCCGGAGACGGCTGACACTCACCAGATCGACCGTGCGTCCGAAGCGATCCGTGCGGGCGGCCTTGTCGGTCGCGGCATTGGCGAGGGTGTGATGAAGCGTCACGTGCCCGACCTGCACACCGATTTCATCTATTCGGTTGGTGCCGAGGAATATGGACTGGTGCTGTCGCTGTGCATCATCGGCCTTTATGCCTTCATCGTACTGCGCGGCATGCGCAAGGCGATGAAGCTTGCCAATCCGTTCGAGCAGACGGCTGCTGCGGGCCTGTTCATGCTGATCGGCCTCCAGGCCTGCATCAATGTGGCCGTAAACCTCAGCCTGATCCCGACCAAGGGCATGACATTGCCGTTCATCTCCTATGGTGGCTCGTCCATGATCGCCATGGGGCTGACTGCAGGCTTTGCCTTGTCTTTGACCCGACGTCGTCCGGGGGCCTATGAACCCGGCGCGAACATTTCCTCGCGTAGCCGTATCCTGCCCTAGTCGTCGTTCTGAAGAACGGAACCCGAGAAACAATATGACTTCTGCGTCCCGCGTTTGTGTTGTTGCCGCTGGTGGCACCGGTGGCCACATGTTCCCGGCCGAAGCTTTGGCCAAGGTCATGGCCGCACGCGGCTGGAAGATCATCCTCGCCACCGACAAGCGCGGCCAAAACTATGCGCAGGCCTTCCCCGCTCAAAAGATCGTGGCGCTGGACGCGGCTACGGGCTCGGGCGTCGTAGGGATGCTGAAAGCCGGGTTGGCCATCATCAAGGGCGTGGGACAGGCCTCGACCGCCTATAATGCCATGGGATGCGACGTGGTGGTCGGCTTTGGCGGCTATCCGTCTGCACCGGCTCTGGTTGCGGCTGTCGCGACCCGCCGCGCCACTGTCATTCACGAACAGAATGCCGTGCTGGGCAAGACCAACCGGTTCATCGCCGCAGCCGTCGACACCGTCGCCGCCGCCTTCCCGAATGTGGGACGCGCGCCCAAGTCGGTCGCAGACAACATCCATGTGGTGGGTAATCCGGTGCGACCGGACATCCGTGCCCTGTTTGACCGCACCTATGCGGCCCCGACGGCTAAGGGCCCGATCAACATCCTGATCACCGGCGGTAGTCAGGGCGCACGCATCCTGTCGGAAGAGACGCCCAAGGCGCTGGCTTCCCTGCCCGCCGACATCCGTGCGCGTCTGGTCGTGTCGCAACAGGCCCGCTACGAGAATATCGCTGCCGCCAAGAAAATATACGCCGATGCCGACATCAATGCCGAGGTCGAACAGTTTTTTGATGACATGGCCAAGCGCCTGTCGACGGCCCATCTGGTGATCGGGCGGGCAGGGGCCTCGACCTGTTCGGAGCTGGCGGTTGCCGCCATGCCGTCCGTCCTGATCCCGTTGAAGATCGCGACCGACGATCACCAGACCCTGAATGCCAAGGTTCTGGTGGATGCGGGTGCTGCACGACGTATCGCCGAAGATGACTTCAGCGCACCGGCCCTGAGTGCCGTTGTCGGTGAAATCCTGTCTAACCCTTCAAACCTCGCGACCATGTCCGCGGCGGCCAAAAGCGTAGCCATTGCCGACGCCGCGGAACGCCTTGCCGATCTGGCCGAGGCGGCTGCGGCGGCGCGCGGCCGCTAAATACTGTTGGCAGCCTAAGGCGGGCGCTTGGGGACAGTACGGAACGCGGTTAGGGTGGGGGCATGCCTCAGTTTGTCAAAGATCTGACCGTCACGGTTTTCGCCCTTTGGAACCAGTTCAACTGGCTGCCAAAATGGGCGGTGATCAGCATCATTGTCGCGGCCTTCACCTTTGCGGGTTGGGCGGCGAACTATGCGGTCTTCTTTGTGCTGCAGTTTTTAGCCCGCAAACGCGATGTCTTCTGGCAGCGCGCGCTCGAAAAGGCGCGGGTCCAGATCGGCGTGCTGGTGATGATAGTCGCGATGGCGCTGGCCGTGACGGTCTCGCCGCTGTCGGTCGAGATGTCGATCATCACGCGGCGGACGCTACTGTTTGCGTTCCTTCTGGTCACAGGCTGGACCTTGGCGGGGCTGGTCGATGCCGGGGCCACGGCCCAGCTCAAACGCTACGACACCGAAGACGACGCCAACACCCACGCTCGCAAGCGGGTAACCCAGACCCGCATTCTTCGCCGCGTTTTGCAGGTATTGATCCTGCTGGTGACGCTGGGTTTGGCGCTTCTGACTATACCGGGCGTTCGCCAGTGGGGCCTGTCGCTGCTGGCATCGGCGGGTGTGGTCGGTATCGTTGCGGGTCTGGCGCTACAGCCTTTCCTCGCCAACCTGATCGCCGGCATCCAGATTGCCACCGCCCAACCCATCCGCATTGACGACGCTGTTGTCGTTGAAGGCGAGTGGGGACGGGTCGAAGAGATCACCTCAACCTATGTGGTGGTCAAGCTCTGGGACTGGCGCCGTATCGTTCTGCCGCTGACCTATTTCATTCAGCGTCCTTTCGAGAACTGGACGCGCATGGATACGCGCCTTTTGGCTCCGGCCTTTCTGTGGGTGGACTATGAAGCGCCCATCGACCGTCTAAGGACCAAGCTGGAACAGATCGTCCATGGCTCCATCCATTGGGACGGCGATGTGGTCTCGCTGGTGGTGTTCGACATCACCGAGCGCACGGCCAAGATCCGTTGTACCGCCAGCGCCCGCAATGCTTCTGCGGCTTTCGACTTGAAGTGCGAGATACGCGAGAAGATGCTGGCCTTCATGCGCGACGAATGCCCCGAGGCCCTGCCGCGCGACCGCGTGGATGTGGCGCAGGCCAAGCCTTTGCCCAAGGGCGCGATCGTTCTTAACGAAGGCGCTTAATCAGCGTCACGTGTCAACTGGATAGCCTTCGACAAATGCGTCGCGTCCACGCGAGGCTCGACCCATCCGCAAGCCACAGCCGCCAGTTCGGCGGCTTCTCCTCCGGGCGATAGCTCGATGACCGGGCCGTCAATCGGCATCACGGGGCCTATCACCAAGTCGTCTCGCAAGGACGCATAGTCCATGCGTTGGCCTGTCTTGGCGATACAGTCGAACTGCCACCAGGAATAGCCGCCGATGTAGTTCTTTCCGCCAATGGCGGATGGCTCCGCGCTCAACTGCACGCTGCGCATGCGGGCGTTGGCCCCGTCGCGAGTGATGCTGTCCAGCTCGGCGAAATAGACGAACCGGCCTTCCCGCACCAACTGCATACGCACGTCTTCTGGCTCGGCAGTCTGGCCACCGGTGAATGCGAGAACTATCGCGAGCGTAGCAAGTTTTGACACTGTGTGAGAACTCATCGTTAATCGGCGTTAGCTAAGCTACAGGTTAATGACCCAACCGCATCTTAACGCCACAGCCACCACCAATATCAAATCGTCCCGACCCGTGGGACAAAGAGTGACTGTGCTCGGCCAACAGATGGACCTGATGACAGGGCGTCAGGTGTTGGAGTGGGTGGTCTATGCCGCGCGCGGCCGCCGGCGTGCGATTGTCGCCAACCACAATCTGCACAGCCTGTATCTGGTCGAGCGCCATCCCGAGATGGCGCGCCTGTATGACATGGCCAATCTCATTCAGGTCGACTCCATGCCGTTGATCCGGTTTGCGCAGATGACCGGAAAACCTGCCAAGGCGGAGCATCGCTCGACCTATCTCGACTGGCGCGACGACTTTTGGGGATTGGCCCAGCGGTTTGGCTTGCGCGTCTTCTATCTGGGCGGGGAGCCCGGCATCGCGACGGGTGCCGTGCGTATGATGGAGATGGCCTATCCCGACGTGCGCTTCTCGGGCCATGACGGCTTTTTCGACGTGACCAAGGACGGCGAGGCGAACCAGAAGGTTCTGTCGACCATTCGGCGCTTTGCTCCTGATATTCTGATGGTTGGCATGGGAATGCCGCGTCAGGAAATCTGGATCGCCGAAAACTATGAAGACCTACCGCCGTGCGTCGTCATGCCAGTAGGGGCCGCTTTCGACTATGAGGTCGGTGCCCAGAAAGCAGCGCCGCGTTGGATGGGCGACTGGGGGATCGAGTGGCTGTACCGACTGTGCAGCGATCCCAAGCGACTGGCGTCCCGCTACCTTTATGAGCCGTGGTTCCTGCTTAAACCCGCCTATCGGGACCTGATCAGGCGTTGATGATGGTCTCGGCCTGTTTCAGGTCGACGCTGACCAGCTGGCTCATGCCGCGTTCGGGCATGGTCACGCCATAGAGGCGGTCCATCCGGCTCATCGTCACCGGATTGTGGGTGATGCAGATGAAGCGGGTGTCGGTGCGCGAACGCATTTCGTGCAGCATCTTGCAGAAGCGGTCGACGTTGGCATCGTCCAGCGGCGCATCCACCTCGTCCAGCACGCAGACGGGGGCAGGGTTGGCCAGGAACACGCCAAAGATCAGCGCCGCTGCCGTCAGGGCCTGTTCGCCACCCGACATTAGGCTCATGACCGACAGGCGCTTGCCGGGCGGGCAGGCGTAGATTTCCAGACCGGCTTCCAGCGGGTCATCGCTTTCTACCAGCTTCAGTTCGGCCTGACCGCCACCGAACAGGGCCTCGAACAAGGCTTTGAAATTCTCGTTGATGATCTCGAAGGCGGCGAGCAGGCGCTCGCGGCCCTCGGCGTTCAGTTCATCAATGCCGTCGCGCAATTTGGCGATGGCTTGGGTCAGGTCGATGCGCTCGGACTTCATCGCGCCCAGGCGGTCGTCGTATTCGGCGGCTTCCTCCTCGGCCCGCAGATTGACCGCGCCCAGCGCCTCGCGCTCGCGTTCCAGCGCGAACAGCAGGTTCTCGGCCCCCTGCGTATCCGGCGGGCGGGCGATGGCATCTTCCTGAAGCTTCTTGCCCAGTTCTTCGGGCGTCATCTGCGCGGTTTCGCCCAAGTTGCGGTCGGCGTCGGCCAGCTTTTCATCGGCCGCTTCGGCGCGGGCCTGAAGGGCGGCGCGGGCTTCGCGGGCCTGACCGGCAGCGGCTTCGGCGGCGCGGGCGGCGCGGTCGGCCTCGGCGGCGTCGAACTCGACATGTTGCAGGGCGTCGGTCGCAGCCTTTTTGCGGTTCTCGGCAGCGATCAGCGTGTCCATCAGCTTGCCGCGTTGTTCGGCAAATCCGGCGGGCGCTTCCTCGGCTTTCTTGAGCTGGGCGGCGGCCTTTTCGGCGTCCTTTTCCAGCGTCTTGATGCGGGCGGTGGCTTCTTTCGAGCGTCCGATCCAGCTTTCATGGGCGCGGGACAGACTACCGAGGCGTTGTTCGCGCTGCTGGCGGTCACGCAGCTCCTCGTCGCGGCGTGAACGGGCGTTCTGCGCGGCCTGACGGGCGTTGTCGGCAGCGCCGCGCGCGGCGTTCAGATCACCGCGCAGGGTGGCGATAGTTTCGGACGCTTCCTCGATGTTTTGCGCGGCGCCGTATGCAGTCTGCGCCTCAGCTGTTTCGGCATCCAATCGAGCGACGGTCTCGTCCAGCGACTGTGCGCGGGCTTCCTTGCGGGTTTGCTCCCTGCGCAGATGCTCCAGCCGGTCGCGGGCACTGGCGACGGCCTTGTCCAGACCGAACGGGCGGGTACGTGCCTGTTTGACGGCTTCTTCGGCAGCGCGGAATGCGTCGGTAGCGGCACGCATGGCGGCTTGTGCCGCCTCCAGTGCAGGACGCCCCGCGTCGATCTCGGCTTCCAATTCCGACAGGCGCGTGCGCTGGGCCAGTCGCACGGCGGCGGGGCGCGGAGCCTCGGCGCGGCTGACGAAACCATCCCAGCGATAAAGGTCGCCTTCCTTGGTCACCAGACGCGCACCTCGCGGCAGACTGCGGGCGAGGTCGGCGACGCGGTCACGCGGGGCAACGCCGCAGAAAGCCAGACGTGCGGCAAGTTGTTCGGGCGCATTCACATGGGCCGACAAAGGCTCGACGCCATCCGGCCAGCTATGCGGCGAGGCCTCGGCTCCGGCCCAGTGCGCAGGGGCAGCATTGTCTAGCGCGGCATCCAGATCATCGCCCAGAGCAGCGGCCAGTGCGGCCTCATAGCCCTTACTGGCCGAAACCTTATCCAGCGCTGGGGCATGCTGGCGCTTACCCGTGACGAGCAGTTGCGCCAGACCACGCGCTTCGGTTTGCAGACGACCCAGACGGTCTTCCAGTTCGCGGGCCTTGGTGCGGGCGTCCTGCTCGGCGCGGGCGGCGTCACCACGAGAGGTCTCGGCAGCTTCCACAGCTTCGCGGGCAGCGACCAATTCGGCTTGGGCGTCGGCCAGCGCCTTTTCGGCGGCGGCAATCTCCGGCGTTTCCAGCGGACCGAGGGCCTCGCGTTCGCGCTTGGCCTGATCGCGCTGTGCGGTCACGCGGGACAAGCGGGCCTCGGCGTCGCGTTTGCGGGCGCTCTCGGCATTGGCGCGGGCCTCGACGGCAGCCAGCGTCCCTGCGAGGCGTTCCACCTCGGTATCGGCCTGTTTGCGGGCGTCTTCGGTCTCAAGGACGGCGCGTTCCAGTTCGGGCGTGCGTTCTGGTGCAGCGGCGATCTCGGCCTTCAGGCGCGACAGATCGTTTTCGATCCGGTCCAGTTCGCGCTGGGCATCGGCGGCCATGCGGCCTTCGCGCTCGATGTCGCTGTTGATGCGGGCGACCTCGGCCTTCAGGCGGTCGACCTCGGCTTTTGCAGCCTGTTCGGCCATGTCGAGGCGGTCGCGTTCCAGCGTGGCGCGGTGGAGCAGGGCCCCGGCGACGGCGTCCTCTTCACGCGCAGGCTTCATCGCCTCTTGCGCATTGAGTGCAGCCGTCTGGGCGGCGGCTGAAGCCGTGGTTGCCTCGGCCACAGCCTGCTCTGCGGCGCGCAGTTCGTTGCGTGAAGCGGCGGCAGCCTGTTTGGCATCGGACCAGCGCACATACAGAAGCGCCGCCTGAAGGGCGCGGATTTCGGCGCTGATCTTTTTGTATTTTTCGGCCTGACGGGCTTCACGCTTCAGGCGGTTGAGCGTGGATTCCAGCTCCTTGCCGATGTCGTCGAGGCGGTCGAGATTGGTCTCTGCCGCCTTGAGGCGCAGTTCGGCCTCGTGGCGCCGGGTGTGCAGACCCGACACGCCGCCCGCTTCCTCAAGGATGCGACGACGGTTCTGCGGCTTGGCCGCGATCAGTTCGGAAATCTGCCCCTGACGCACCAGGGCCGGAGAGTTGGCGCCCGTAGAGGCATCGGCGAACAGCAGCTGGACGTCACGCGCCCGCACTTCCTTGCCGTTGATACGATAGGTCGAACCACGCCCGCGCTCGATCTTGCGCGAGACTTCCAGCACGGCTTCGTCGGTGAAGGGCTGGGGCGCGCGACGCAGGGCGTTGTCGATGGTCAGGGTGACTTCGGCGTGGTTGCGCGGGGGCCTACCCGCCGCACCCGCAAAGATCACATCCTCCATGCCCTGACCGCGCATGGCCTTGGCCGAGTTGGCCCCCATGACCCAGCGCAGGCTTTCCAGCACATTCGACTTGCCGCAGCCGTTCGGTCCCACGATCCCGGTGAGGCCAGGTTCGATCTGGACCTCGGCAGGATCGACAAAGGACTTGAAGCCCGAAAGTCGAAGGCGCTGGAAATGCATCGCTCGGGTTTAGCGCGCCAGAGGCTGGATCGCCGCGACCATGCCTTGCAGCGAATGGTCTTCGACGCGGCGGCCATTCACGAACAGCGACGGCGTCGAGTCGACACCTGCGGCCAAAGCGGCGCTCGTATCGCGTGCCAGGCCTTCGGCGGTCGCGGGCAAACGCATGCAGGTTTGGAGCTCTTGCTCAGTACGGCCCGTGGTGCCGATCGCGGAGTACAGCCAATTTTGCACCGCACCCGAGGCAAAGGCCGAGGCTTGATTGGCCATTAGCTGGCTGGCCATATCAAAGAACTTGCTGGGGGCTGCACAGCGGCCAAGGGCTGCAGCGGCGTTTGCTACCTGAAGCGGCGGGGTCGGCAGATCGCGGAAGATCAGTTTGGCCTTGCCGGTGTCGATGTAACGCGCCTTGAGTTCCGGCAGCACCGTGTTGGCAAAGTCTGCACAGTGCGAGCAGGTGAAGCTGGCGTACTCGATGATGGTGATCGGGGCATCGGCGCGGCCCAGCACACGGTCGCTGGGCAGGGATGCCGGAACCGACACGACAGCCGGAGCTTGCCGTGCCGGAGCGGTGGAACGAGTGGGCGACATATCTGTCATCGCCGATGCACTGCCCGCTACGGCCGTAGCCATCGCAAACGCGGTCAGAAGAGGGATAAAACGCCCACCCATATCCATTCGTCCTTACTTGGCTAGTTCTGCGTCGACGGCAGCCGAAAGGCTGCTGAGCGACGAGTCTACGATCTTCTGATCATTGACGTAGAAGGCGGGCGTGCCGCTCACGCCTTTTTCGATACCGGCGCGGATGCGCTTCTCGAGAGCAGCCAGCGCGTCCTTGTCGTTCAGGCAGGTTTCGATCTCTGCTGCCGACATGCCGGCACCTTGTGCGATGCGGTTCAGGCTCTGGCGCGGCGGAACGCCGGCAGCCCATTCCTGTTGCGAGGCCATGATGGCATGCACGACGTCGAAGTATTTGTCGTTACCGGCACAACGGGCCAGCATGAAACCGGCGGCAGCAATGTCTTGCGGCGGGGTCGGGAACTCGCGGAAGATGAAGCGGACCTTGTTGGTGTCCACGTATTTGGCCTTGAATTCCGGCCAGACTTCCTGGTTCCAAACGGCGCAGTGACCGCAGGTAACCGACGCGTATTCGACCACGGTGACCTTGGCACCCTCTGCTGCGCCCAGCGCCATATCGCCTTCCGCGGCACCACCGGCCTTGGGCGAGCAACCCGCCATGGCAACCATCGCGCTGAGAGCGGCGGCAGTGATTGCTGCGCGGCGGCTCATAGCCGCAAATTTGTTCTTGGAAGCCATTGGTCGGACCTCAATCCTCAGAAGCTAAGATATGGGAACAGTGGGGGGTGTTGTCCTACACGACACCCAGTTCCGTCTAGATTAAACACGCCGATCTCGCTCGATAACGCTATTTCGCGTGGATGGCGGTTATTTAATCTCCAGTACCATTGCGGCACCATGCGAGAACAGTGGTTGTTCATTGCAAACAGCGCGCTATTGCGATGTCAACGATACGGGTCCTCGCCTTCGTCCTGCGAACGGGCGAGGGCGGCCTTGCCGAGTTTGGTCAGAGCTTTGCGTAAATGTTCGGGCAGGTCGGCAACCGACGCTTCCAACTCGGCTTCGGCAGCCGGAGCAATCGGCGGCAAGGGTTTGAGCGTGCGAGAGCGCGGGGCCTTGGTCGAGGTGACAAGCGGCTTTACCGGCCCCTGCTGGATGCGGATTTTTTCGATGGCATTGGCACCGAGGTACAGGTTCACCTGCTCGATGATTTCGTGCTGCTGATGCTGGACCAGAAGCGAGGCGGGGCCTACGACGCGCAGTTCCAGAATGCCCGGCGTATTGCCCTTGCCCTTGATGATTTTTAGCGGGCGCGAAACGCGGGCCATGCGCTCGCCGACAATCTCGGCCCAGCGGCCCTCGAGGCTGTTGGCGCTGCGTCCGAATTTGCTGTCCAGTTCCTTGATGAACTTCTGCAGCTTTTGCGAGGCGCGCGGAGGCGGACGCAGCGGCGGCTTGGTCCTTCGCTGTGCGAGGATCTGGCGGGCTTCTTCTTCGGTGGGCAGGGGTCTGCGCGACATGGAACTGTTATAGGCGAAAGTTGGCCGTTTGCCGATGCGAAGAAAGCTGTCGGCTGCGAATAAAGCCGCTATTCAGGCGGGATGAAGCCCTCCGAAATCGCCCGACTGCGTGCTGCCTTGCTCGATTGGTATGATGCCAACGCCCGCGACCTGCCGTGGCGAACTGAACCGGGCGAGGCAACGCGCACCGATCCTTATCGCGTGTGGATGTCTGAAGTCATGCTGCAACAGACGACGACCGTCCACGCGGCTCCATACTTCCACACCTTTACGAAGCGCTGGCCAACCGTCAGCGACTTGGCGGCAGCGGACGACGCCGATGTGATGGCAGCATGGGCGGGGCTTGGCTATTACGCCCGTGCCCGCAATCTGCTGGCCTGCGCGCGCATGGTCGCCGAGGATTACAACGGCGTGTTTCCCGATACAGAAGAGGCGCTTCTGAAGCTGAAGGGCGTGGGTGCCTATACAGCTGCGGCGGTGGCGGCGATTGCCTTTGGCCGTCCCGCCAATGTGGTCGACGGCAATGTCGAACGCGTCATGAGCCGCCTGTTTGCGGTAAAGAACGAGGTGCCCGCCGCGCGTCCGGAGTTGAAGCGTCTGGCGGGCCTGTTCGTCAGCGACCATCGCCCCAGTGATTGGCCTCAGGCCCTGATGGATCTTGGCGCTCGTATCTGTCGGCCCAAGTCGCCCCTGTGCGAGCAATGCCCGTTGTCGTTTGGCTGTGAAGCCTATGCCGAGGGCGAACCGCAGTCCTATCCGCGCAAGGCCAAAAAGGCCGAGCGCCCGCACCGTCTGGGCCATGCTTTTGTCCTGCGCGATGGCAAGGGCAGGGTGGCTTTGGTCAAGCGCCCCGAGAAAGGACTGCTGGGGGGCATGCTGGGGCTGTTCGGCTCGGAATGGTCTGCTGTTCCTGCCTATGAGCCGCCATTGACAGCGGACTGGGTCGAGGCAGGGACCATCAACCACGTCTTCACCCACTTCTCCCTCGACCTGACGGCGCATGTGGCGACGGGACATGCGGACGATCCATCGTTGATCTGGATAGACGAAGCAGAGGCGCTGAAATCCCTACCGACCGTGTTCAAGAAGGCGCTGGAGCGGGCGCTGGCGTGACAAAGAAAAAGGGCCGCTCCTTTTGGAAGCGGCCCTTGAAGTTTCGGGCGATGCGCCGCCCGCCGTTTGTCCGAGAAAGCTTACTGCATACCGGCGCGGATTTCGGCGCGCAGGCTGTCGATGGGGCGCAGACCCTGATCGGTCTTGAAGCGCCAGTAGGTCCAGCCGTTGCACGCCGGAGCATTTTCCAGCAGGGCACCCAGCTTGTGGATCGAACCCGTCAGTGAACCGGACACCAGCGAGCCGTCGGCGCGGACGCGAGCCTCGTGATCACCCTTGGGGCAATAGAGTTTGTCACCCGGCGACAGCAGACCGGCCTCAACTAGCGCGCCGAACGGAACCTTGGGCTCGGCCTTCTTGGAGCCGGTGACGACAAGGTCTTCTGGATTGGCAGGAATGATCGCGTCGATGCGGGCCTGTGCCAGTTCCGCATAGGTTTCGTCGCGCTCGATACCGATGAAGTGGCGGCCCAGACGCTTGGCAGCCGCACCCGTGGTGCCAGTGCCGAAGAATGGGTCGAGGATCACATCGCCCTGACGGGTCGCCGACAGGATCACTCGGTGCAGCAGGGCTTCCGGCTTTTGGGTCGGGTGGGCCTTGTTGCCGTCGGCATCTTTCAGCCGCTCGCCGCCGGTGCACAGGGCCAGCGTCCAGTCCGAACGCATCTGGGTGTCTTCGTTGAAGACCTTCAGGGCGTCGTAGTTGAAGGTGTAGCGCTTTTGATCGCGCGACTTGGCGGCCCAGATCAGGGTCTCGTGCGCATTGGTGAAACGCGTGCCCTTGAAGTTCGGCATCGGGTTCGACTTGCGCCAAATGATGTCGTTCAGAACCCAGAAGCCGAGGTCCTGCATCGCCGAGCCGAGACGGAAGATGTTGTGATAGCTGCCGATGACCCACAGCGTGCCGTCGTCTTTCAGCACGCGCTGGCATTCTTTCAGCCATGCACGGGTGAAGGCGTCGTAGGCGGCGAAGCTGTCGAACTTGTCCCAGTCGTCGTCGACGGCATCAACTTTCGAGTTGTCCGGACGCAGCAGGTCGCCGCCGAGTTGCAGGTTATAGGGCGGGTCGGCAAAGACCATGTCCACCGACTTGTCCGGCAGGCCCTTCAGACGCTCGATGCAGTCGCCGCGAAGGATGACGTCGGTTTGAATGTCGGACATGGATAATCGGCCCCAGTGGTGTTGAGGGCGCATCGTGAGTCATCGTGGTTAACGCTTGGTAATCAAATCGGTTTTGCGATTCTTCCAAGAGTCAAACGCTGATCTTTGGGACTCTCCAGAGTCCGATGGATAAGGGTTTTGGCAGATTCCGACTCCGCAAAATTTATTTTTGCAGACCCCGCTTGAGCGCGACTTCACTGCGTTCGCCCATCACCAGTTTGTTAATTTCCTCAAGATCGTCCGCATCGGACACTTCGCACGGCCTCAAGAGGGGTCTATGAGGCCCATATGATCCGTCGTCTTCGTCCCGTTCCGTTTGCCCTTGGCCCCGTCCACTTCGTCGGTATCGGCGGCATTGGCATGAGTGGCATCGCCGAAATCATGCTGAAAATCGGCTATCAGGTGCAGGGCTCTGACGCCAAGGCCAGCGCCAATACCGAGCGCCTCGAAAAGCTGGGTGCCCGCATCTACATCGGCCACGACGCTGCCCACATCACCGAGGGTGTGGCGGCGGTCGTCTATTCGACCGCCGTTAAGGCCGAGAACCCCGAGATGGTCGAGGCGCGCGAGCGCCGCATTCCGGTAGTACGTCGTGCAGAGATGCTGGCCGAGCTGATGCGTCTGCAGTTCTCGATTGGTGTCGGTGGTACCCACGGCAAGACGACGACGACCTCGATGGTCGCGGCGCTGCTGGATGCCGGCAACCTTGATCCGACCGTTGTGAACGGCGGCATCATCAACGCCTATGGTACCAACGCCAAGGTCGGCGACGGTGACTGGATTGTCGTCGAGGCCGACGAGTCCGATGGCTCGTTCCTTCGCCTGAAATGTACCGTGGCGATGATCACCAACATCGATCCGGAGCATCTGGATCATTACGGTGACTTTGACGCGGTGAAGAAGGCCTTCCGCGATTTTATCGAGGATACGCCCTTCTATGGTTTCGGCGTGGTCTGCCTTGATCATCCCGAAGTTCAGAAGCTGGCGGCCCAGATCGTTAACCGCCGCCTGATCACCTATGGCCTCAATCCGCAGGCCATGGTCCGCGCCGAGAATGTGCAGATGGATCCGGACGGCTCGACCTTCGACGTCGTGATCCGCGCTTCGCATGCCAGCGATGAAGACACCCGTATCGACGGCGTGCGTCTGCCGATGGCGGGCTGGCACAATGTGTCGAACGCACTGGCGGCCATCTCGGTCGCCCGTGAAGTCGGCGTTGACGATGATGGCATCCGTACGGGCCTTGCCAATTTTGGCGGTGTGAAGCGTCGCTTCACCACCACGGGCTTTGCCCACGGTGTACGTATCATTGACGACTATGGCCACCACCCGGTCGAAATCGCTGCGGTCCTCAAAGCCGCCCGGCAAGTGGTGCAAAACGCCGACCAATCGGGGCGAGTGATCGCTGTGGTACAGCCGCACCGTTACACCCGCCTGCGCGATCTGATGTCGGACTTCTCGACCTGCTTCATGGATGCCGACAGCGTTCTGGTCGCCGACGTGTATCCGGCCGGCGAGCAGCCGATCGAGGGCGTGGACAAACACGCTCTGGTCAGCGGCATCAAACAGTTCGGCCATCGCCACGTCGCGGCTCTTGAAAGTGCCGACGCACTGGCCAAGGTCATCCGCGAAGAAGCCAAGGAAGGCGATCTGGTCGTCTGCCTCGGCGCGGGCGACATCACGGCTTGGGCCTATGCCCTGCCTGAACAGTTGGAAGCGCTGGCCTAAACACCGCGGGCGATGATCAGGCGAGGTATCGCAGGACCAAGCTGCCCAGAAAATAGCACATGAAGCCGGTCATGGTGACGGCGGTCACAAAGGCCGCCAGCCAGTTGAGCCTCAGTTCAATCCGTTGTTTGTCCGCGCCCGTCACCTGACCGGCGCGGACTTTTTTCATGTCACGCTCCATGTAGGTGAATAGAGCGATCATGCCGCCGATCAGCGGCAGCCAGATGATGACGATGGTGGCCAAAGATGCTGCTGAAGCGCGACCCGAACTATAGCGGGCAATGAAGCGGTGAATGGCCTCCTGATGGCCCAAAGGCAGATAGATGAAGAGCAACAGACCAATGGCCGCGGCATAGAGCAGGGCATAGGCCAGCTTTTCACGAGGACTTGCCACTAGGGGAGGGGCAGGTTCAGTTTCCTCCGACCACATGGGCGGGATCTTCTCGCCGACGGCGTACTCTCCCGAGCGCTTCCTCGTTTCAACGTGCCAGAACCAGCGATGGCAGCCCGCATGGCAAATCGGCAGGAACACCAGGATCAGGAACAAGCTAAGCACGGCATTAAACGCCTGCTCGAATGACAGCAGTTGGCCCATGGACTCGGAAAGAAACAGCAGTCCGATAACCAGCGCCAACCCACCCCATACCGCCGGAACCACGACCATAATCAGGATCAGGATGGTACGTAGCGGCTCGCGCACAGACGCGAGTAGGCCTTTCCTCTTGCGCGGGGCAGGCGTTAGAGACATCTACGCATTCCCCTTTAGCCCGCAGACGGGCTTGATCGCACCGCGCACGAGAGATTTATGACTGACTGGACCAAGGCTCCCCCGAGCGTACGCGGCAAACTGCTGCTGAACGAAGCGCTGGCGCCTTATACTTGGTTCCGCGTCGGCGGTCCGGCGGATGCCCTGTTCATTCCGGCCGATGAAGACGATCTGATCGACTTCCTGAAAGCACTGCCCGAAGACGTGCCTGTCTATCCGCTGGGCGTTGGCTCGAACGTCATCGTGCGCGATGGTGGCGTGAAGGGTGTCGTCATTCGTCTGGCCGGACGTGCGTGGGGACAGGTGGTTGCTGACGGCATGACCATTACTGCTGGCGCGGGCGCTCTGGATTCCATGGTCGCGCGTGCGTCGGCCAAGGCGGGCATCGCGGGCATGGAGTTTTATGCTGGCATTCCGGGCTCCATCGGCGGTGCGCTGACGATGAATGCGGGCTGCTATGGCTCTGAGACCAAAGACATCCTCGTCTCTGCACGCGGCGTGAACCGCAAGGGCGAAAAGGTGGAGTTGACGGTCGAAGAGTTCGGCTACACCTACCGCCATTCGAATGCTCCGGCCGACATCATCTGGACCGAGGCGACTTATAAAGGCACCGCTGACGAACCGGAGGCGGTTGCCGCCCGTATCGCCGAGATCACCGAGCGTCGCGAAAAGACCCAGCCGATCCGTGAAAAGACCGGCGGCTCGACCTTTAAAAACCCCGAGGGCCATTCCTCGTGGAAGCTGGTCGATGAAGCGGGCTGGCGCGGCAAGCTATTCAAGATGACCGGCGGCGGCGCGAAGTTCAGCGAGCTGCACTCCAACTTCATGATCAACCCGGGCGAGGCCACCGCTGCCGACCTCGAAGGTCTGGGTGAGACCGTCCGTCAGGACGTTTTCTCCAAAACCAACATCCAGCTGAGCTGGGAAATCAAACGCATCGGCCGTCCGGGCTAAGGCGCTTTGGGCCGCACACGCGGGGGATGAAAAACATCCCCCGTTTCATGCACTTTTTTAAGCGTGGCCGGACGCTTCGGGGTCTATCGTTTCCAACCGGTTAACCCTATTGAGGCGATAGGGGGAGGCTAGTCTTCGGATTGTCTCATGCGCGCGCCTCTTGAAACCCTACATGTCGCTGTCCTTATGGGCGGCATCTCGTCGGAACGTGAAGTTTCGCTGACGTCCGGTGCCGGTTGCGCCGACGCGCTGGAGGGGCAGGTCGGCAAGGTCACGCGCGTAGATGCGGGCCGCGATCTGGCTCAGGTCCTCACCGAACTGAAGCCCGATGTCGTTTTCAACGCCCTGCATGGCGCGTGGGGCGAGGACGGTTGCGTTCAAGGCATCCTCGAGACGCTCGGCATTCCCTATACCCACTCGGGCGTGTTGGCCTCCGCGCTGGCGATGGACAAGGACAAGTCCAAGGCTGTGTTGCACGCAGCAGGTGTGGTCGTCCCGGGCGGCGGTCTTTTTGACCGTCACGAGGTCGCATCGCGCCACGTCATCGAGCCGCCCTATGTGATCAAGCCGAATGCCGAAGGGTCTTCGGTCGGCGTCTATCTGGTGCGCGAGGGCGCTAACCGTCCGGTGGCCGAAGTTGGCGAAGATAGCTGGACCTATGGCGAGCAGGTCATGGTAGAGCCCTTCATCGCGGGAAAAGAACTGGCGGTTGCGGTGATCGGCGATCTGAACGGTCCGCGCGCCCTGACCATCACCGACATTACGCCGACCAAGGGCTTCTACGATTACGAAGCGAAATATTCGCCCGGTGGTTCGCGCCACGTACTGCCTGCGGAACTGCCTGCGCACGTATTTGACAAGGCTTTACGTCAGGCGGAGCTCGCCCACGCGGCCATGGGCTGCCGTGGCGTATCGCGGTCCGATTTCCGTTATGACGACGTTAACGATGTTCTTGTCTTGCTGGAGGTGAACACCCAGCCCGGCATGACCCCGACCTCGCTCGCGCCCGAGCAGGCGGCCTACGTCGGTATGGATTATCGCACTCTGGTTCGTTGGTTGGTGGAGGACGCCTCATGCCGGCGGTAGTACGCGGCGGACGTCGACAATCTGGTAAGGGGCAAGCCCCGCGCGGTGCCCCCAAGGGACGCGTGGCCGATATCGGTCGCATGGATATGTCGCCGCGGGTCGTGGCTGTTTGCCTGGTTGCGGGCGTTGCCGTTCTGGCGGGCGTTCTGGCTACGGGAGCGCGTGCAGAGCGTATCTCTGCCTCCATGCAGGAAAAGTTCGATGCCGTAACAGTCGGCATGGGTCTGAAACTGGAGCAGGTGCACGTCAACGGGGCGTCGCCAGAGGCCAAGGGTCCGATCCAGCGCGCTGTCGGTCTGTATCAGGATCAGCCTATCGTCAGTCTGGACCTCAACGCTGTACGCGAGCGGGTAGAGCAGGTGGGCTGGGTAAAGGAAGCGCGCGTGGTGCGCCTGCTGCCCAACACCATCATCGTGGACGTTAAAGAACACAACCGGCTGGCCGTATGGCAGGTGGGTGGCAAGGCGCATGTCATCGATGCCGATGGCGTTGTAATCCCGGGTGCCGATGCCGGGCGCTATCCCGAATTGCCGCTCATTGTCGGCAAGGGAGCCGATCAGGCCGCCGCCGATATCGTGCCGCTGCTTCGCCAGCGTCCGCGTCTTATGAGCCGTATCGATGCACTGGTGCGGGTAGACGAGCGCCGCTGGGACCTTCGCTTGAAGGACGGTGCCTTGATCCAGCTTCCGGCTGTCGATCAGGACTCGGCCCTGATCCGTCTCGATGCGCTGGACCAGCGTGAACGCCTATTGGATCTGGGCTTTGCCCGGGTCGATCTAAGAACACCTGAAGAAGTGGCGATCCGCCCTTCCGAAGGTGACGCGAGAGGATAGAAGCACAATGATTGGACTTCTCCGCGACCGTAAAGACGATCAGGTCGGTAACTCGTCGCGCGCGCCCGCAGTGGCTGCGCTCGACCTTGGCCAATCCAAGGTCGCCTGTTTCATCATGAAGCCAGAAGGTGTGCGTCGTGCCGACAGCACCATTCGCGTCGCCGGTGCCGGGCACGTGCAATCGCGCGGTGTGCGCGGTGGGGTGATCGTCAACATGGAAGACGCCGCCGACGCCATCGCGCGCGCTGTCGAACGGGCCGAGCGTGCTGCTGGCGCGACGATTTCCGGAGTCGTCGTCACCACCTCGATTGGCCAGATGGCCAGCCACCGCGTGTCGGCCAGTGTCTCGCTCGGCGGCCAGCCGATTTCCGATCCGGACCTTGCTCGCGCCATCAGTGCGGCCTTGTCCAAGATCAGCCTGCCGAACCGCCGCCCGATCCACGTTCTGCCAGTCGCATGGTCTGTGGACGGCTCGCGCGGCGTCCACGATCCGCGTCACTTGCAAGGCCGCACCCTCGGCCTGGACCTGCTGGTGATTTCTATGGCGGAAGGGGCATTCGGTGCCCTCAGCAACTGTCTGGAACGCGCCCACCTCGATCTGCAAGGTGTGGCTTCGGCCCCGCTTGTCACCTCGCTGGCCGCGCTGGAAGAAGACGAGATGGAGCTGGGCTCGCTGTGTATCGACATGGGGGCAGGGACGACCTCTGCCGCTGTGTGGGGCGGGCGTTCTCTGCTGCACATCGAGAGCCTCAGCGTCGGTGGCGATCACGTCACCGCCGACATCGCTCGCGGCATGACAACCTCGCGTGCAGGGGCAGAGCGCCTTAAGACGCTGCATGGCTCGGCCATGGCCAGCAATAATGAAGACCGCGAAATGGTTGAAGCCCCGCCGCGCGGCGAGGATTCGTCATCTGGTCCGGTCGTTTGGCCGCGGGCCATGCTGAAAACCATCATCGCGCCGCGTGTCGAAGAGACGCTGGAGTTGATGCGCGACCGCCTCCGCGCCGCAGGCATGCGTATTGATCCGGGCATGGGAATCGTTCTGACCGGCGGGGCCAGTCAGTTGAACGGCGTGCGTGAACTGGCAGAGCGCGTGTTTGACCACCCTTCAGTGCGTCTGGGACGTCCCCAACGCGCGCCTCACCTTGCAGAAGCTGCGGCAGGACCAGCCTTCTCCTCGGCGGCGGGCGTATTACTGCGTGCTGCCTATGGACCGCGCGAAGCGGTGTCGGTGCACAAGCTCATGACCCGCCACATTACGGCCGCAGACGCTCCGCGTATCCACAGCGGCGGACCGTTCACCCGCGCGGCAACATGGTTGCGAGAGAACTTCTAAGTTCCTGTAACTTATAAATTAAATGATTGGGGTGCGCTGGTTATTGGATCGGCGCACCCTTTTTGATTGTGCGCCTCTACGGGATTCTCCCAATGCGAATTGTGTTAAACTGGTAACATTAGGACTGAAAGTGGCCCACATGATGCCATAATCATTGTTCCACCAACATTGATATGTGAGTTTCCACGCTCGGCGGCCCCCCTTTTGGGGGTCATGGGGAAGCCCCGAACGGGAGTTCGAACATATGAAAATCAAGCGCACTGCTTTGCTTGGCACAACCGTGCTGGCGAGCACTTTGCTCGTCACGGCTGCTCATGCGGAGCAGCAAACCAATCCGACTACGGATCAAGCCACCGAGGTTAGCGAGATCGTCGTTACGGGTTCGCGGATCCGTCGCGACCCGACGACGTCGCCGACCCCGCTTATCCAAGTCTCCCAAGAGCAAATCCTGGAAACCGGTCTGGCGACGGTTATCGACTATCTGTCGACCATTCCTGCGCTGTCGAACTCCGTAATTCCGTCGGACACGACCGGTTCGGGTCTGAACGATGGTGGTCTGTCGATCGCCAACCTGCGCGCACTGGGTTCGGGCCGTACGCTGACGCTGGTTGATGGTCGCCGTCACGTCGGTTCGGTCGGTGGTGGTCTGGGTGTGGACGTCGACACCATCCCGCGCCTGCTGATCCAGAACGTTGAAATCATCACCGGCGGTGCCTCGTCGATCTACGGCGCAGACGCTGTTGCCGGCGTGCTGAACTTCAACCTGCGCGACGACTACGAAGGCGCGGAAATCGACGCCAACTATTCGGTCATCAACCAGGACGGTCAGGCTGCGAAGCGCATCTCGGCCTTGGTCGGTAAGAACTTCTTCGACGATCGTCTGAACGTCTATGCCCACGCCGAGTGGGAGCAGCAGGACGAAGTGACCGGTCTGGACATGGACTGGCTGCGCCGCTCGCCGGTGCTGCTCGGCGTTGACGCTGACCCGACCTCGGCCGCCATTGGCCCTGCTGACGATGGCATCATTGATGCCCAACTGTTTTCGGGTACCAACCTGGTTCGTCTGGACCGTCCGCGCTGGTCGGTGATGACCCTTGCGAACGCCCAGCAGCCGAGCGCTTTGAGCAACCCGAACGTGCCGCTGGCGGCCTGTACCGCATACAACAGCGCGAACTGCTATTCGGTTGATCCGGCCAAGACTTGGTGGTTCGACGGCACGTCCGCTCGTTTGGCCAACTTCGGCCAGCGCATCGGCGCAACGGGTTCCAGCCGTCCGTACAACATCGGCGGTGACGGTGAATCGGCTGCAGTCTTCTCGACCGACTCGCGTCTGCCGCGTTCGGAATCGCAGCGCTATCAGGTCGGTTCGACCTTCAAGATCACGGACCGCATCACGGCCTACGCCGAAGCCAAATATATCACTGAAGAAACGAACGATACGTCGCAACCGTTCTTCTATGACATCAACTTCAGCGACGCCGCCATCTCGGCTGGCCGACATGTGCAGATCACGGCAACGTCGGGCGCAAACATGCGCTGGTCGGACAACGCCTTCATCCCGGCAAACCTGAAGGCCGCTATCGCCGCCAACACGGTCACCAACTATGCTGCTGGCACCCAGAACGCTCCGGGTGCTGTGACCACGACCACGGCTGCACCGTGGGCCCGTCTGTCGGGCTTCGGTAACGACCGCTTCCAGAACAACTTCCGCGACCTGCAGCGTTATGTTGTCGCCCTTAAAGGTGACTACGACCAAGTCGGCTTCGTGAAGAACTTCGGCTGGGATCTGTCCTACACCTACGGCCGTATGGACAACGAGAACCAAGAGTTCGCGGTTGACGCCGAACGCTTCTACTTCGCTGCTGACTCGGTCGTCGACACCGCCGGCGTTCTCGGTGCCGCAGGCGCAGTTGTCTGCCGTGCCAAGCTCCTGGCCGCTCAGGGCGTAAACCTGCCGGACCCGGTCCGCGGTGGTTTCGTTCAGAACAGCGAAGCTGGCCGTGCCGCCATTGATCAGTGCGTGCCGTACAACATCTTCGGTAAGGGCAATCAGTCCGCTGAAGGCACGGCCTACGTCGAAGCCTTCGTTGACGTGACCGAAATGAACGAACAGCACCACGCTGTTGCCGCTGCTTCGGGTCAGCTGTGGGACTTCTGGGGTGCCGGTTCGATCGGTGTCGCTCTGGGTGTCGAATGGCGTAAGGAAGCAACCGAAGGTACCGGCCGTGACCGCCTCTTCGGCGATCGCCTGCTGATGCTTAACGCCAGTGCTGACTTCCCGCTCGCTTCTTATGAGTCCAATGAAGTCTTCGCTGAAGTCTCGCTGCCGCTGCTGCGTGACAGCAAGCTCGGTGAGTATGCAGAACTGAGCGGTTCGTACCGCTTCTCGGACTACTCGACCGTTGGTGGTCAGGAAGTCTGGGGCGCGAACCTGGTCTACCGTCCGATCCCGGACATCGCCTTCAAGACCAGCTACAACACCTCGATCCGCGTTCCGACGCTGGCCGAAGTGTACCGTCCGTACTCGCAAACCTTCGTCGACGTCCAAGATCCCTGCACCACGGCCCGCATCACTGCGCCGACCCTGAGTGCCGAGATCAAGGCTAACCGTATCGCCAACTGTACTGCACTGGCTGCGGCAAAGGGCCTGACCTACGACTTCGCAGGTTCGACCGTTTCGACGCTGGACGACTACGTTCCGGAATACACCTCGACTGTGTCGGGTGTGAACGGCGGTAACATCTATCTGCAGCCGGAAGAGTCGACCTCGTTCACCTTCTCGACGGTTCTTCAGCCGCGCTTCATCCCGAACCTCAGCCTGGTTCTGGACTACTACGAGATCGAGATCACCAACGTGATCGCCGCCGTGGGCGCTGCTACGGTTGCTGCGAACTGCGTGAACGGCCCGACGCTGAACACCGCAGCTTGCGACACCATCTTCCGTAACGTTCCGGCCTCGGCTCTGAACGACACGGCGCAGCAGCGCTCGGAAGCCTTCAAGATCGGTGACCCGGCGACGGGCATCGGCTTCATCCAAGGCTCGATCAACTACGCGAAGCGTACCGTTCGCGGCATGGACTTCACCGGTCGTTACCGTCTCGATAGCCAAGACATGTTCGGTAAGAACTGGGGTGTCTTCGACTACTCGATCAACGGTTCGTGGCTGATTGAACAAAAGCAGTTCAACAACGCGCAAAACCCGGCCGACTTCACCGAGTACGCTTCGCTGGCGTCCACGGGCGGTTCGTTCCCGCGCGTTCGCTTCACCTCGACCCTCGCATGGCAACCGGTTGAAACGGTTCGCGTGGCCTGGATCGCTGACTGGCAGTCGTCGCAAGACATCATCCAGTACCGCGACTTCCTGGCTAACGCCGACTCGCGTCCGGTTGAATACCTGCGCACCGGCAACTTCGTCCGTAACGACCTGACGGTTCGTTGGGATGTCCGTGATAACGTGACGCTGCGTGCAGGCGTGACCAATATCTTCGACGCCGAGCAACCGGCGTGGTTGGGCACCACCCTGTACTCGAACTTCGACCCGTTCGGTCGTCGCTATAACATCGGCCTGAACTACAAGATCTTCTAAGTTCAGCTGATAGAATCGGAAAAGGGCGGTCCTCGAGGCCGCCCTTTTTTTGTTCTCAAAAGGGCATGCCTTATTTTGAAAATCGTCGTTATTGAAATACGCTGTTATATAAATATCCGCATTAGGCAGTTCATTCTAATATCTTCGCCTCGAACCAATTTTTATTTCAACAAGCTTGGCTTTTTAATCCCCCGATTTCAAACATCATGAGTTTTTAGGGATAACTACGTGAATCGGCATTGTGTCGGAAATGTTACGCCAACCTTGCCGTGGGTCGGGTTTTGAGGCGCAAATGCGGCGTTTAGGTTGCGCGTAATTGGTTAGCGTGACAGGCAGGCCACCCTTCAAGTGGCGGGTCCTCACAGGATCTGTCACCCCGTTCCTTTAGCGTGGTTTATTCTTAAATGCGTTCGAAGCGTACTATTCTGCTGGGCACTTCGGTGCTGGCAGGTGTTCTGGCGGCATCGGCCGCCGTGGCTCAAGAAGCCAACGGTTCCCAAGACGTCTCCGCAACCGAAGTCAGCGAAATCGTTGTCACCGGCTCGCGCATCCGCCGCGACCCGGTCACTGCCCCGACCCCGCTGATCCAAGTTAATCGTGAAGCCCTGCTGACCACCGGTCAGAACTCGGTGATCGACCACCTGGCGACCATCCCGGCTCTGATGAACTCGCAAGTTCCGTCGGACACCACTGCAGGCGTTCTGAACGCTGGTGGTCTGTCGCTGCCGAACCTGCGCTCGCTGGGTTCGGGCCGCACTCTGACGCTGGTTGACGGCCGTCGCCACGTTGGTTCGCCGCAAGGCACGCTGGCTGTCGACGTCGACACCATCCCGCGTCTGTTGATCGAAAGCGTTGAAATCGTCACCGGTGGCGCTTCGTCGATCTACGGCGCTGACGCAGTTTCGGGCGTTCTGAACTTCAAGCTCCGCAAGGACTTCGAAGGTCTGGAAATCGACACCCGCTGGGGTCAGATCAACGACGGTGGCCAAGACTCGGAACGCGTTTCGATCCTGGCTGGTAAGAACCTGTTCGACGGTCGCCTGAACGTTTACGGCTTCGCCGAATACGAGCGCCTGGACGAAGTTCTGGCTTCGGACATCGACTGGCTGCAAGACGGCTGGGGCATGGTCGGCCGCGACGCCGATCCGGCAGCTGCCCAGTTCGACGGCATCACCGACTCGGTCCTGTATCGCGACCGTCGCTCGATGCAGATGCGCAAGTGGGGTCAGGTTACCCTGGCTAACAACTACCAGCCGAGCGCTCTGAACAACCCGAACACCATTCCGGTTGCCAACTGCACCACCACCTCGATTACTTCGGCTTCGTGCTTCGGTGTTGCTCCGGGCAAGACCTGGGTCTTCGATGGTCCGGTTGCCCGTCTGGCTGACTTCGGCACCATCATCTCGAACACCGGCACCAACAAAGCCATCAGCATCGGCGGTGACGGCGAGAACCCGAACACGACCTTCAACGTCGATTCGACCCTGCCGCAGTCGGAAAACTCGCGCTTCCAAGTGGGCGCAAACTTCCAGATCACCCCGCGCATCAACCTGTATGCTGAAGCCAAGTACGTTCAAGAGCGTACCCACCTGGCAACCGGTAACTCGTTCGGCGACATCTACATCTCGGATACCCTGAATCCGAACAACTCGATGCAGATCCTGTCGACCTCGGCGTACACCACCCGTACCGACAACGCTTTCATGCCGCTGAACCTGGCTGAAGCGATCCGCAACAACACCGCGGTAACCTACGGCGCAGCGACCCAAACCGCTCCGGGCGCAGCGACCGGCACCACCGCCGCTCCGTTCGCTCGTTACAGCGCATGGCTGCTGGACCGCGCCCAGACCAATGACAAGCAACTGCAACGCTACGTCATCGGCCTGAACGGCAACGCCGGCGACATCGGCTTCGTCAAGAACGTCGACTGGGATCTGGGCTACACCTACGGTCGCGTCGACAACAAGAACGTCGAGCGCGGTCTGGACATCGAGCGTTTCTCGTATGCGATGGACGCCGTTCGTAACTCGGCCGGCCAAATCGTCTGCCGCGTTCAAGACCTGACCGCCAACGGCGGCACCGTCACCAGCCGTAACCCGAACGTACCGGGTACGCTGAACGCCAACTCGGACGTCGTTAAGAACTGCCAGCCGCTGAACGTCTTCGGTGCCGGCAACCAAAGCGCCGAGGCTCTGGCCTACGTCGCTGCCCAACTGCAGATCCAACAACAGAACCAACAGCACGACGTGCTGGGTACCGTTTCGGGTCAGCTGTGGGACTTCTGGGGTGCCGGTCCGATCGGCGTCGCTCTGGGCGCTGAATACCGCAAGGAAATGACCGAAGGTCTGGGCCGCAGCTCCTCGCTGGGCACCACCTACGCTCAGCTGAATGGCGGCGCTGACTTCCTGCCGGCTGAATACGACGCCACCGAAGGCTTCGCTGAAATCTCGGTCCCGCTGCTGCGTGACTCGAAGTTCGGTGAATACGCTGAAATCAGCGGTTCGTACCGCTACAGCGACTTCTCGACCTTCGGCGGTAGCGAAGTTTGGGGCGTAAACCTGGTTTACCGTCCGATCCGCGACATCGCGTTCAAGACCAGCTTCAACACCTCGGTCCGTGCTCCGACCCTGTCGGAAACCAACGCACCGCTGACGCAAACCTTCCTGTCGTTCACCGATCCGTGCGCTACTCTGAACATTCAGAACACCGCCGATCAGGAGAAGAAGGCTAACCGTATCAAGAACTGCGCCGCCTTGGCTCAGCAACACGGTCTGTCCTTCAACTTCACCGACCCGACGGCAGCCGACGCCTACAAGCCGGTCTATTCGTCGAGCGTCCCGGGCAACAACGGTGGCAACCCGTACCTGCAACCGGAAGAGTCGGAATCCTTCACCTTCTCGACCGTTCTGCAGCCGCGCTTCCTGCCGAACTTCGCAGTGGTCCTCGACTACTACGAAATCACCATCGACAAGGTCATCGCATCGGTTACGGCTCAAACCGCCGCTAACAACTGCGTTGAAGGCCCGTCGCTGAACAGCAGCGCCTGCGCCACCCTGACCCGTTCGCGCGTCGACATCGATGGCACCCCGGCCGACGACCGCTTCATGCTGACCGACTTCATCCAGTCGTCGATCAACTATGCCAAGCGTAACGTCCGTGGTCTGGACTTCACCACGACCTATCGCTTCGACACCGAAGAGATGCTGGGCCGTAACTGGGGTTCGTTCTCGCACAAGCTGGCCGGTTCTTGGCTGATTGAGCAGAAGAACTTCAACAACATCGACAACCCGGCTGACTTCACCGAGCTGTCGAGCACGCTGTACTACCCGCGCGTTCGCATGACCTCGACCCTGGCCTGGCAGACCCCGCACGAGCCGCTGCGCATCACCTGGACTGCTGACTGGCAGACCGCGCAAGACATCGTGCAGGCCCGTGACTTCATTTCGAACGCCGACCAGCGCGAAGCGAAGTACATGGACACCGAGAACTTCATGCGTAACGACATCTCGGTCCGCTATCAGGTCCGCGACGACGTCACCGTGACCGGTACCGTCCAGAACGTCTTCGATGCTGAACAAGCACGTTGGCTGGGCGCATCGCTCTACTCGAACTTCGACCCGTTCGGTCGTCGCTTCTCGGTGAGCGTGAACTACCGTCCTTGGTAAGTTCAGTCTGATTTCAGACTAGGAAAGGCGGCTCGAAAGAGCCGCCTTTTCTTTTGCCTGTTCGCATCGCAGGCCGTTTTGAAACGGGGCAGGGCGGAGGAGTAATTGCGGCGCAGGCGGCATTAAGATTGCCATAGCTTCACAAATCCACCCGCCACACGGAGGTGCTGAAAAAGCCTAATTCGCGAGCCATGTAATGTGAAACCCGTAATCTACTGATAAGTATTGAGATTTCGGATCGGTAATATTTCCAAAATCGATCCAGCGTGTCGGTTGTGTGTATTATTTGACACGAGACTTAGGTGTCGTGTTCCTGCGGTTATTGAAGGCCGCGTGCATCAATAATCAAAAACTCTCCATGGCGGACGGGCGAGGGGCCTGTTCCGTAAAGTTGGAGATGGCATTTGCACACGCGCCTAACGGCCCTTCTGGGCACCACCATACTGGCGGGGGCTTTGATTTCCGCCCCGGCTATCGCACAGGAAGTCGACACCGCGACACAGGTCGACGAGATCGTCGTAACCGGCACCCGTATCGTCCGTCCGAACCAGACTTCGGCCACCGCCGTCCAGTCAGTGAACTCTGAAGCGATCGCCTTGTCGGGTCAGACCAACGTGGGCGATATTCTGCGCTCGCTGCCCTCGGCAGGTCAGTCTGCCCTGACACCGTCGAGCAGTAACTTCCTCACCGCCAACAACGGCGTGACCTCGGTGAACCTGCGTTCGCTGGGCGAAGCCCGCACGCTGGTATTGGTCAACGGCCGTCGCTACATCGGCGGCGTGCCGGGAACCTCGACGGTCGACTTCGCGACCCTTCCAACCGAGTTCATCGACCGTATCGACGTCGTCACGGGCGGTGCTTCGTCGGTGTATGGCTCGGATGCTCTGGCAGGCGTGGTGAACATCATCACCCAGCGCAACTACCAGGGCTTTGAAGCCTTCGGCCAATACGGCATCACCGAGCGCGGCGACGGCGAGAACTACAAGTTCGGCTTCAAATTGGGTTCGAACTTTGCCGATGACCGCGGAAACTTCGTCGCCAGCCTGTCGTACAACGAGACCCACGGCATCTATGCTCGCGACCGCGGTGACCGCGGCATGGCGCTGGATGGCACTTCGGACACGTTCAAGAAAACCAAATACTTCTCGGGCTCGTCGGTGACGCCGGGCGGCGTAGCCATCATTCCAGGCCTCGAACAGAACGGCGTAACCCCCGCTTCGCAAAGCTGGACCCTGTGGGACGGCAAGCTGGTCCAGTTCGACAACTCGGTCCACGGCTACAACCGTCAGGACTACCGCGCCCTCATGGTGCCGACCGACGGCCTGCACCTGACGTCGCAAGCCCGCTACGACTTCAACAACGACCACAGCTTCTTCATGGAAGCGTCGGCCTATCGCGGTCGTGCGCAGTCGTCCATGGAGCCGACGGGCGTGCAGAACTCCGACCTTTACAAGGACGGCAGCAACATCACGCGCGACATCGCCTGCACCAGCACCGGCTGCGTGTACGGTATCCCGATCCTGTCGGAGGCTGTGCCGGTCGCCATTCGCGATCTGGTCCGTGCAGCCACCCCGGGCCTGACCGACGAACAGCGCGCCGTCGGTTTCAATCGCCGTTTCTCCGAAGCGCCGAACCGCAGCAACATCGAAGAGCGTAACCACTCGCGCATCGTGGTGGGCCTGCAGGGCAAGCTGGGGACCCCGCTCGACCTCAGCTACGAGATGAGCTTCAACTGGGGCCACCTGAGCAACCAGCGCACCAACGAGGGCGCGCTGCTCAAGGACAACCTGATCAACGCCATCGACGTGGTGAAGCTGGCCGACGGTTCGTTCGCCTGCCGCAGCGAACTGGCCCGCGCCCAAGGCTGTCTGCCGATCTTCGTCTTCGAGGAAGGCGGCGCGTCGAAGGAAGCGATGGACTATGTGCAGATCGTGCACAAGGTCGACAACATGATGGACCAGAAGGTCATCAACGGCTTCCTGTCGGGCACGGCATTCGAGCTTCCGGCGGGGCCGCTGCAGTTCGTCGTGGGTGGCGAATATCGCCGCGAGGAATCCGAACTGGTGCCGGACGTCGCCATGCAGCGCGGTCTGACCACCACCAACCTGACCCCCGTCACGCGCGGCAGCTATGACGTGAGCGAAGGGTTCATCGAGTTGAACATCCCGCTGCTGGCAGACCTGCCGTGGGCGCATCAACTGGACCTGAACCTGTCGGCACGCGTGTCGGACTATTCGACCGTTGGCAAGACCGATGCCTATGCAGCGTCGCTGGAATGGAAGCCGGTCGACTTCCTGAAGGTACGCTCGCAGTACGCCCGCTCGGTGCGTGCCCCGAACATCGCCGAACTGTACGCCGGCGTCAGCCAGACCTATCCAACCGACGCAGACCCGTGCCGTTCGCTGACCATCGTCAACGGTCAGGGGGCCTTCTTCAAGGAACGTAGCGGCTACGACGCCGGCAAGATCGTCGGCAGCGGTGTCGATAGCGGCACTGTCGGCAGCAATGCCGCCAAGGCCTGCCTGGCAGACCCTACGGTTGCGGCTCGTGTCGCCCGAGACGGCCACTACATCCAGACCCAGTCCGAAGCCCAGGGCTATTACGGCTTCAACTCGGGCAACGAGGATCTGGAAGCAGAAACCTCGACCAGCTTCACTGCGGGTCTGCTGTTCAATCCGCGTTGGAACGACTGGTGGTCGGGTCTGTCGGTCTCGGTGGACTACTTCCAGCTCGAGATCGAGGGCATGATCGGCACCCTCGGCCGTTCGACCAGCCTGAACGAGTGCTATGTGAACTCGGGCGGCGTCTATGACCCGAACAACATCTACTGCAAGCAGATCATTCGCGAGGACAAGGGTACGAGCGTCGGCTCCTTCCGTGAAGTGAATTCGCGCACGATGAACCTGGGCGAAAACCGTACCCGCGGCTTTGACCTGCAAGCCCACTACTCGGTCGACCTGACCCGTCTGCCGTACCTGTCAGCGTTCGAGGACGCGGGCCAACTGGCTATCGGCTATTCGCACCAGCATCTCATGACCCGCAAGACCTCGCCTCTGGCGGGTGGAGCGATGGTAGAGTTCGCAGGTCGTTCGGCGACCCCGAAGAACGTCGGCAACCTGAACCTGGTCTATCGCCGTGGCCCGCTGACCACGTCGTGGAAGACCCGCTTCTTGGGCGAGAGCTGCTACCGTTACCTCGACCGTTGCGATCCGAAGGATGACAAGAGCGACTACATCGGCCTGCGTCACTTCTCGGACCTGCAGGTGCGTTATGACGTGACCGACAAGGCCGAAGTGTTCGTCGGTGTGGACAACATCTTTGACGAGTATGTCTACATTGCCCAAACCATCACCTCGGCGACCGGCTGGACCACAGACCCGTCGATCTATGACGGTCTTGGACGTCGTTTCAACATGGGTATGCGTGTGCGCTTCTGATTGAAACTGTAAGCTTTGTTTAGCGGGAGGGGGGCGTTTGCCCCTCTCTTTGCGTTTGGTTAACGGCTTTTGGTCCCGTCAACTGAAAAAATGCACTTAAAGCGTGAAAAACATCAGTGTTACGTGCTTCCAGAAACGCCGACTCATATTAGGTCGGTAATGATCCGTTAACGTTGTCGGGTCTTTTATTAACCCGCTCATAACCAATGCGATTCGGCGGGGGTCGATTGGGATGAATGAGCAGGGTCGGAAGGTCGGAATACAATGTCTCTCTCGCTGGTGAAGCCGCAAGCCACAGAACTGAAGCCACGCATCGTCGTTTTCGGCGTTGGCGGGGCCGGTGGTAACGCAGTCAACAACATGATCGACTCCGGTCTGGAGGGCGTCGAGTTTGTTGTGGCCAACACGGATGCCCAGCATCTGAGCTTTGCCAAGACCGACCGTCGTATCCAGCTTGGCGACACCATCACCCAGGGTCTGGGCGCGGGCGCTCATCCCGAGGTCGGGATGAATGCCGCCGAAGAATCCGCCGACGAAATTCACGCGCACCTCGAAGGCGCGCACATGGTTTTCATCACCGCCGGTATGGGCGGTGGCACCGGTACGGGTGCGGCTCCGGTTATCGCCAAGTGCGCCCGTGACCGCGGCATCCTGACCGTTGGTGTCGTGACCAAGCCTTTCACCTTCGAGGGCCGTCACCGCATGCGTCTGGCCGATGCAGGCATCGCCGAGCTGCAACGCTACGTCGACACCCTGATCGTCATTCCGAACCAGAACCTGTTCCGCGTCGCCAACGAACGCACCACCTTCTCGGACGCCTTCCAAATGGCGGACCAGGTGCTGCACTCGGGCGTTCGCTCGATCACCGACCTGATGATCCTGCCGGGCCTGATCAACCTCGACTTCGCCGACGTTCGCGCCGTGATGTCGGAGATGGGCAAGGCCATGATGGGCACTGGCGAAGCCACGGGTGACGACCGCGCCCTGCTGGCCGCCCAGAACGCTATCGCCAACCCGCTGCTGGACGAAACCAGCCTGCAAGGTGCCAAGGCCGTTCTGGTCAACATCACCGGCGGCATGGACATGACCCTGCTGGAAGTCGACGAAGCGGCGAACGCTATCGCTGCCGAAGTCGACGGTGATGCAAACATAATCTTCGGTGCCGCTTTCGACCCGGCTCTGGAAGGCAAGATCCGCGTCTCGGTTGTCGCCACCGGTATGGACGAAGCCTCGATCCAGCAAATCGAGCCCGTCGCTACGACCCTGAACCGCCGCCAGCCGGAACAAGCTGCTCCGGCACCGCGCGAAGAGGTTCGTATCGAGCCGGTGGCTCAACAGACTGCACCGGAGCCGGTTGCCCGTCAGCCGGAACCGCAAGTGCGCCCCGAGCCGGTAATCCACGACGCGCCGCGCAACCTCGACCCGATCGTTGATCCGTGGGTTGAAGAGTTCGAGCAAGGCCGTGGCGCACGCGGTGCCGCTGCCCAGCAAGAGCAGGGCGACCTGTATATGGAGCGCGAACCGGCCCGCCGTCCGGAACCGAAGCCGGAACCGGAAGCCCCGCGCGAAGAATATTATGACGACTCGCACCGTCGTAGCGGCTGGTCGCTGTTCGGTCGCCGTCGCAACGCGCCGCAGCAGCCGACCTATTCGCCGCCGCCGTCCTCGGGCCCGAACCGCACGACCCAACAACTGCGCCAGACCCAATCGGTCCAGCCGCAGGTTCAGGATCACCAGCGCGGTTACGCTGAAGACGACGATCTGGAAATCCCGTCGTTCCTGCGCCGCCTCGCCAACTAATCGGCGAACGGTCTGAAATGCGAAAGCCCCGCAGCTCCGGTTGCGGGGTTTTTCATTGGCCCGTGCTCAGCAACCGGCATTTGCGGCTGTCGTGATTTCGAAACAATCCGAAACCCGACTTTCATTTCGTGATTGCCGAGGTTTGGTTAAATGCCACCTTCCGGCGCAGTCCCTTTATGGGCGCGCGATACGATGAGTTTTCGAGTGACGGTCTTCAACGACCCCTTTGAGCATACGATCACCGCACCTGCGATTTGCGCAGGCGTGGGCGTCCACACCGGACGTCGTGTGCGTTTGACGGTTCGCCCTGCGGCTGCCGGTCAGGGGATTGTGTTCGTCCGTACCGACATCAAGGATCGCGACAACCGTATCCCCGTTACGGGTGAAGCGGTTATCGACGCCCGCCTGAACACACTGATTGCCAACGCCGACGATGTGCGTGTTTCGACCATCGAGCACCTGATGTCGGCCATGGCTGGCCTCGGCATTGCCAATGCTATCGTCGAGGTGGACGGTCCCGAGCTGCCGATCCTCGATGGTTCGGCTGTCCAGTTCGTGCAACTGCTGGATCGCGCAGGTTTCCGTCGTCAGGAACAACCGCGCCACTTTATCGAAGTTCTGGAACCGATCCGCGTAGAGGAGGGTGACAAAACTGCTGCCCTGCTGCCGTGCGACCGTTTCGAAATGCGCTTCGAAATCGATTTCCCGACTCCGGTGATCGGTAATCAAGTCATCGACTTCGTTGTCGACGAAGCGACCTACCGCTCCGAGATCATGTCGGCCCGTACCTTCGGTTTCGCCCATGAGGTTGAAGCCCTGCGTCAGGCCGGTCTGGCCCGTGGCGGTTCGCTGGAAAATGCCGTCGTGATCGACGGCGATCAGATTTTGAACCCCGGCGGTCTTCGCATGGAACGCGAGTTCGTACGCCACAAGGCACTGGACGCTATCGGCGACCTGTATGTGCTGGGTGCGCCTCTGATGGGCCGCTACGAAGGCTATAAGGCCGGTCACCAGCTGAACAACAAGTTGGTCCGCGCCCTGCTGGCGAACCCGCAGGCATGGCGTTACACGACCAAGGTTCCGGCGCTGGCTATGGCGGGCTGAAAAGCTCTGTCAGCCCAATAAGAAAAAGGCCCGCTGTTTTCGCAGCGGGCCCTTTCTTTATTCAGTAAGCGCGATGGCTCCGATCAGCCGGCCAAAGTCCGGCTCGCCGTTCAGGAAGGCGCGGCGGTTGGAATAGAACCGCCCCTCGTCGGTGCGCGTGTCATCGCCGCTCCAAGCCGCCTGCGTCACACCAGCCTGCTCCAGTCGCCACAAGACGAATCCGGGAAGGTCGAACTGGCGTTTGCCGTCCGATGAACCTGCGGCAAAGAAACGCTCGCTTCCGGGGGCTTCGGCGGCAAAACGGGCCTGATAGTCAGCACCGACTTCATAAGAAGCCTGCGAGATGCACGGGCCAACCACAGCGCGGATGTTCGAAGGCCTGGCACTCAGGGCTACCATCTTATCGACCGTCGCAGCGATGATGCCGCCCAGCGCACCTTTCCAGCCTGCATGGGCCGTGGCCACAACGTGCGCCTCGGGGTCAGCAAACAGGATGGGAGCGCAGTCGGCCGTCAGCACGGTGGCGATTACGTTAGGCGTGCGCGTTACGACGGCATCGCCTTCGGGGCGCTCGCCCCTCCAGCCTCCATCGGCGACTACAGCGTCTGCCGAATGGATTTGGTAGCAGCCGCACAAGTCGTCACCCGAGCCTCCGAACCATTCGGCCACAAGCTGGCGGTTACGCGCTACACGCTCGGGATCATCTTTGGAGCCGACGCCGCAGTTCAAGCCCTCGTAGATACCTTCGGACACACCGCCTTCGCGGGTGAAGAACCCGTGCTTGATACCGTCAAGATCGAGGAGAGGGTGGGTAATCGGCGTCATGCTTCAAATCCCGGAACAGCTAACGAGCGTGGCGAGAAGATTGCAGCGACCTTGAACAGCTCGCCCATCTGGTCCGGTGCCGTCAGTCGCGTGAATTGGCGATGGATGATGTCTGCAGCTTCGGGGCGGGCGCGGGCAAGGCTCTCGGCGCGCTGGATAATGCCCAATCGTGCGAGGAACAGCCCCTGTCCAATGCATCCGGTCACATCGGCACCGCCGCGCACGGCTGCTTCCAGCACCAGCGGGAAGTCGGCCCATTGCGTCAGGTCTGCCTCGCCGGGGTTGCTCAGTACATCGACCTTCTGGTGACGGCGCAGGGCTTGAAGCGTATCGCCCGCCTCGGTTTTGGCGCGTCCGTAGTCAATCAACAAAGCCACACCGGAGCTTTCGGAAACCAAGGCTGCGAGGTCCCGCCCGAAGGCCGCCTGCTGCTCGGATATCTCGAGGACCTGTCCCACCTCGATGTCGATGGCGGGGGTGTCAAAGCCCTCGCTGATGGCGGTAAGCCCGAACACCAGTTCATTGTCGTCGGTGACACCGATGCGGCGCTCGGCCCATCCGCCCTCTGTCCGCACGAACTGGCGGGCAGGCAGGCAGTCCAGTACCTCGTTGGCGATCAGAATGACGGGGGCATCCGTCTCGATCTGGCTGAGGTTTTTGACCCAGCGCGGCTCGAGGTCGGCATCGGCCAGACGCCGGGCCTGTTCGTTTCTTAGCGGACGACTCGGCTCGATCAGGACCAGTTCGGCGGCTTCGAGGAAGGCGGGGGCAAGACGGGCCGCGCGCAGGGCATCGCTCATCAGCGTGCCATCACCCGGGCCAACCTCGACCAGACGCACCTTCTCCGGTGCGCCCAGACGCTGCCATGCCTCGACCGCCCAAAGTCCGATGAGTTCGCCAAACATCTGGCTGACCATCGGAGCGGTGATGAAGTCACCACGCTCACCCAGAGCAGGACGCGTCGCGTAATATCCGTCCTTGGGGTCGTGCAGGCAGCGGGTGACATAGTCCGCAACCGTCATCGGTCCGGTCAGGATGATTTCGCGGATAAGGCGGTCTTTAAGGCTCTGTGTTGCGCCGTCGGAGGGGGAGGAGACGGTCACGTGATCAGTCCTGTAGGGCGGGGCGCTTCAGGGCGCGGGCGATCAGGATCAAGCCGACGATAATCATCGGCGTAGACAGCATCATCCCCATCGTCAGGCCAAAAGGCAGGTTCGACAGGTGGGCGTCGGGCTGACGCACATTCTCCAGCGCCGCGCGAGAGACGCCGTAACCGGCGAGGAAGATGCCCATCACGAGACCCGGACGCTTGAACGCCTTCCACTTCCAGATGGCCAGAGACATGATGATGAACAGCGCCAGACCTTCCAGACCCGCTTCATAAAGCTGGCTGGGGTGGCGCGGCGCATTGCCTGCGGGGCACTGGCCATAGGTGTCCAGAATCTTCTGGTTGCAGAAGCGGATAGCCCAAGGAACGGTCGTCTCTCTGCCCCACAGTTCACCATTGATGAAGTTGGCGATCCGGCCAAAGAACAGGCCGATAGGAGCAACAGGTGCGATCACGTCCCCAAGGCTGAGCGCGGGGATTTTCTTGACGACGGCGAAAAGGGTCGCGGCGATCACCACGCCGAGGAAGCCGCCGTGGAAGCTCATGCCGCCGGTCCACATCTGGAGCAGTTCCAGACGCTCGCCCCACGTATTACCGGTGAAAATCTGGGCGTACAGAGCCGGATTGTAGAACAGCGCATAGCCGAGACGGCCGCCCAGAATAACGCCCAGCACCAGATAGAATACCAGATCGTCCAGTTGCGGTCCGGTGATCGGCGGCTTGCCGCCCGCCCAAAGGCGCGGGGTCTTCACCAAACGCGCCGCATACATCCAGCCCAGAACGATGCCGGCGATATAGGCCAGCGCGTACCAGCGGATCGGCAAGGGGCCGAGGTGGATCAGGACCGGATCAAACTCTGGGAAGGGCAAAGGGGAGGCTCCTGCGCGATCAGTTCGCCAAGGATATAGCAAGTTGGGAGAGTCCCGTCGCCCCGCGATGATGTCTAGCGGGCAGACGGCATGAACCTGCCCGAATGCGTTCGAATCCCGTGACTTGGCGAATAATCACGTCGGAAAACTTCGAAATTTGGCAATACGCTTGAACAAACCGGCGAAGCACCTGATTGAAAGGTTTCGTTCACCAATTCGGGTGAGCTTTTGTTAACCGGACCGGATGGGAGGCTCTCATGCAGACCCGCAATCCAATTCTCGATGAAATCGCCAAGATGACCACTGGCGCTATGGGCTTGGCCCAGGCTGCAGGTGAAGAAGCCAAAACCGCGTGGCGGGCTCAGGCCGATCGTCTGGTGGCCGAACTGGATCTGGTCCGTCGCGACGAGTTCGACGTGCTGAAGGCGGAAATCGCCGCCCTGCGTGCCGAGATTGCGGCACTCAAGGGCGACAACAACAAGCCCTCCACAGAATCGTAAGATTCGGTCGGTTGAGCCGAATCTCCGAACACGCCTACCGTCCTTGTGGCGGTGCAGTTGAGTCGCCCCAGTTTGAGAAGTTGAAGCCCTGATGGACGCCGCTAGACCCGACGAGGTCGAACTGCCTTTTGATCCGCTGGACGTGGTCGAACACGTTCTTGTTGCGGAGAACCTGCCGTTCGACCGTACGGATGATGGTGACCTGGCCTTTGCCCTCGCGGGCAGCTGGAAAGACTACGAACTGTGGTTTGCGTGGCGCCCCGAAGGGGACTGCCTGCAACTGTGCCTCGCTCTGGACCTTCGCGTCAGCAAGAGCCGCCGCACCGCAGCCTATGAGCTGGCTTCGATGATCAACCAGCGCACCTGGCTGGGCCATTTCGAGATCTGGCCGGACGAGGGCGAGATCGTCTTCCGCCACGCACTGGCCCTGCCGCACGGCGAGCGCCCGACCCTGGCACAGGCCGCATCCATGATCGATGCAGCCGTCGAGGCTGCGGACCGTTATTACCCAGCGTTCGATTTTATGAGCCGCGGCTCGAAGAAGCCGCAGGAAGCCATCGACGCCTGTCTGTTTGAAACCGTAGGTAACGCCTAAAATGTCTAATGCAGTTGTTCTTCAAGGGGTTGGTCGTCTGGGGTCAGCCATTCTTGAAGGGTGGCTGCTGACAGGCGCGGTTGATCCCAAAGACCTGATCATCCTGACCCCCAGCGAAAAGCCTGTTGCCGAAAAGGCGAGGGCGCTGGGTGCACAGATTAATCCGGCGTTGGATGCACTGGCCCACGCCAAGGCCTTCGTGATCGGTGTGAAGCCCGCAAAATGGGTCGAAGCGGCCCAACCCATCCTTCAACATTTGAACCCCGAAGCCGTGATCGTATCGGTTATGGCGGGCGTTCCCGAAGTCACTATTTCGGCGGGCTTTGGCGGTCGCCGCGTGGTGCGCGTCATGCCGACGACGGGCGTGGCGCAAGGCAAGGGCGTGGCCAGCCTGTGGTCGTCCGATCAGGCGGCTATGAATATCGGCCTGTCGCTGTTTGAGCCGATTGCCGAGACGGCTGTCCTGACCAGCGAAGACCTGATGCATGCTGCGACGGCTGTGTCGGGCTGTGGTCCGGCCTATTATTTTGCCTTTACCCGCGCGTTGGCTCAGGCCGGCGTCGCGGAAGGTCTGCCGGAAGATGTCGCTGTCAAACTGGCTCGTGCGACCTTGCGTTCGGCTGCTGCGGGCGTTGTCGGTGACGAGAGCCTCGATGCCCTGATCGACCGCGTGGCCTCGCCGGGCGGTGTCACGCAGGCTGGTCTGGTGGTGCTAAACGAAAACGGCGCCCTCGACCGTCCGGTCAAAGGCGCCGTTAAAGCGGCTGTCGATAAATCGACCGAGCTTAGCGCGTAACGAAGCGACCGTTCGCCAGATTGGTGGCGAAGCGCAGATAGGCGCGATTGGCATCGGCCCACGTTGCAGAACCCAGCGAGTCATAGATCGTCGGGGAATAGTAGTCGTATTTGACGTTGTGCTTCACGCCATCGGCCGTGGTGACCGTGCCTTCGAACGCTGCACCGCCAACCGACAGGCTGCGGATCGGGTCCAGACCGGGACGATCCACCATCTGTTGCATGGTCGGGCGGTTCGGCTTGAGGTCGGTGATGACCAGATCAAGCGTCGCGCCTTGAAGTGCGCCACGGCGTTCCAGCGTGCGGTTAAGTTCACGGGTCAGATCGGCGATCTGATCGTCCACTTCACGCTCGCCCAGTTTCTCGACCTGATGGGCGAACTTTGGCGAGATGGTGATGTTGATCGCTTCCGGCTGAGCCAGAGCGGTTCCAGATGTTGCGACCGTCAAAGCAGCGGCGACGACGGCCATTTTCGCGAATGAGCGCATGTTGAACACTCCTATTTCCAGGCCCCCCTGGAACTCCACGAACATGGTTGTTTCCGTGTGTAAAATCTAGGGGGGAGCTCAACTATTCCTTGGGGGCGGGCAGGCGGATTGAAGCCTTCAAGCCGCCAAGCTCACTGCGGCCCAGAACGATATCGCCGCCATGGCCGCGGGCGACATCGCGCGCGATAGCCATGCCCAGCCCGACGCCCTTCCGGTTCTGGCTGCGCGACGGATCGAGGCGAGAGAAGGGGCGGAAGGCTTCGTCGTGCATGTCTTCGGGAATGCCGGGGCCATCATCTTCGACCACAAACTCCACGCCGCCCGAAGCGAGGGCACGCGCGGACAGGCGCACATGCTCACCATGGCTGGCTGCATTGCCGGTCAGGTTGCTAAGAGCGCGCCGGAAGGCGAGGGGGCGCAAAGGAACGGACAGTCCTTCTGGCGCATCGACCTCGACTTCGGCACCGATGCCGCGTGCGTCGGCCGCAGCACGTTCCAGTGCCTCGCGCACATTGACCGGTTGGGCTGCTTCGCCAGCCTCGCCGCGTGCAAAGGCGAGGTATTCGTCGATCATATGCTCCATCTCGTCCAGATCGCCACGCATGGCGTCGGCACGCTTGAATGGAGGGGCCAGAGCCAGTTCGAGCCTCAGACGAGTCAGTGGCGTGCGAAGGTCGTGGCTGACGGATGCCAGCATAGCGGTGCGCTGGTCGATGTGCCGCTGTATGCGCGAGCGCATTTCCAGAAACGCGCTGGCGGCGGCGCGGACTTCACGTGCACCGTGCGGTTTGAAGCGGGGGACGGACTCGCCGCGCCCGAACGCCTCTGCGGCAGCCGCGAGGCGTTCGATGGTCCGGACCTGATTGCGGATGAAGATCACCGCCACAGCCAAGAGAAGGCCCGTCGCCCCCATTAGCCACAGGACGAAGATGTGGGCCTGTGTGGCAACGGCACGCTCGCGCGGGGCGATGATGCGCAACACGCCGCCCTCTTCCTGAACGCGGATGTCGACATAGGCCGGATAGCGGGTCGTATCGAACCAGAACGGCTCCCTCACGCGCATCTGCAAGGCGGATTCCAGCGTCCGGTCAACGACCCCTATCGCACCGCGGCGCTCTTCTTCAGGAAGTTTGGCGTCTTCCTGAAAGGCGATCGACAACTGCATGTTGCGTTCGGCGCGATCAATAATGACCGCCAGATTTTCCGGCGAAGGATCGTCGCGATAGCTCTCTGCCGCCCAAGCGATGTCGCCCGCCAAACTTTCCGACAGGCGCGAGGTCACGGTCTGCCAATGTGCATCGAAGAAGGCGAAGGTCACCGCACCTTGCATGATCAGCACGGGAATGATGATGATCAGCAGCGACCGGCCCCACAGGGAGGTCGGAAGTCGGCGCTTGATCCACCGTGTCCAGACGTTGAACGGCATCAGCCGCATGACAGTTACGCTCCGCCGATCAGTCGGGAGCCAGCATATAGCCTATACCGCGCACGGTTTGCAGGTAGCGCGGGTTCTTGGGATCGACTTCAAGTTTGCGGCGCAGGCGTGTGACCTGAACATCGACGGCCCGACCGGTGATGTCGGCGGTGTCGGGCGACAGGGCCATACGTTCTACCGGCGCATGGGCGCTGATGGCCAAAGTCTTGAGCAGTTGGGCTTCGGCCTCGGTCAGGCGCTGAGGCTGGCCGTTCACGGTCAGCTCCAGCCGCTCCATATTGAAGACGGCGGGGCCCATCTTGATTTCCTTGGCCGTAAGAGGCTTGCCCCCGGTGCGGCGCAGGATGGCTTCGATGCGCAGCGACAGCTCGCGCGGATCAAACGGCTTGGACATATAGTCGTCGGCACCGCGTGACAGGCCCTCGATGCGGTCGTTCGGGTCGCCCTTGGCCGTCAGCAGAAGCACAGGCGTCTTTGACAGAGCCGCTTGCGAGCGGATCCAAGTGGTCAGGTCGAAACCGCTTTCGCCCGGCATCATCACGTCCAGCACGATCAGGTCGAACTCAATCAACTCCACCAGACGGCGGGCCGCGCCGGCGTGAGCCGCACCGGTAACGCGGTAGCCTTCGCGCGCCAGAAATTCTTTGAGCAGTTCGCGGATACGATCATCGTCATCGACAATGAGAAGATGGCGACCGCTGCCAGCGGAGGCGACAGGGCCGGAACGGCTGCTGCTGCGGGGATCGTGAAGGCTCAACGGGGCGCTCCGGTAGAAATCTCGTGGTTATCGGCGTTGACGTAGGGCACCGATAGGGGTCTAAAACGGCCGCAGGTGCAGGGAGATGTATTGCAAATGGCCATAGTTCCTTTCGATGATCGCGACGGTTGGATTTGGTTCGACGGGGAATTCGTTCCCTGGCGCGAAGCAAAAACGCACGTTTTGACCCATGGCCTCCATTACGGCTCGTCAGTTTTCGAAGGCGAGCGCATGTACAATGGCGAGATTTTCAAGCTCACTGAACACAGTGAACGCCTGAAGCGCTCGGCCGAATTGCTCGACTTCGAGATTCCCTACAGCGTGGCCGAGATTGATCAGGCCTGCAAGGACACCTGTGCCCGTAACGGTCTGACAGACTGCTATATTCGCCCAGTGGCGTATCTGGGTGCCGACAAGCTTTCGGTCTCGTCGATCGGCAACAAGGTCCATCTGGCCATCGCCGTCTGGGACTGGCCGTCCTACTTCGACCCTGAAGTGAAGAAGAAGGGCATTCGTCTGGAGTGGGCCAAATGGCGCCGTCCGGATCCGGCAACGGCTCCGTCGACCGCCAAGGCTGCGGGCCTGTACATGATCTGCACCATGTCCAAGAACGCCGCCGAGCAGCGCGGCTATGCCGACGCACTTATGCTGGACTGGCGCGGTTATGTCGCCGAGGCGACCGGTGCCAACGTCTTCTTCGTCAAGGATGGCGTGATCCACACGCCGGACGTGTCAAACATCCTGAACGGCATCACCCGTCAGACTGTGATCGATCTGGCCAAGGCCAAGGGCATCGAGGTTGTGGTCCGCAACATCCTGCCGGAAGAGCTGGCCGACTTCAGCGAATGCTTCCTGACGGGCTCTGCGGCGGAAGTGACGCCAGTGGGTCTGGTCGGCGAATATACCTTCACGCCGGGTGAAATCAGCCTGGGCCTGATGGAAGACTACGGCAAGCTGGTGCGCGGCGAACTGTAATCGCCGAACATTAGGCGATACCGCATTTAAAGGGGCAGGGCGTCATAGACGCTCTGCCCTTTGCGATTCAGACCAAAGAAGCAGCAGTTTTCGGTCGATTAGGGTGGTGCGACCTATTGCCTTACGGGCGAGCCTGTCGTTCAAGCGGAGTTTGGATCAGGCCGGACTGTCCGGCGTAGATGTGCCGGGCCAATGTTCAACCTACTCAACCTCCAGAGCCTTCTGGGTCTTGCCGTTATCGTCGGCGGCTGCTGGGCGATTTCCGAAAACCGAAAACGCTTTCCATGGCGTCTGGCGATCGGTGCCATCCTGCTGCAGGCCGCGCTGATCCTTGCCACCTTCGCTATCCCCGGATCGCAGGTGGTGCTGGATGCCATCAACAACTCGGTGAAGGGTCTGGAACAGGCCACGGCCAAGGGCACACAGTTCGTGTTCGGCTATCT
The DNA here is from genome assembly GCF_022750635.1 of Brevundimonas pishanensis. Lineage (GTDB taxonomy): Bacteria > Pseudomonadota > Alphaproteobacteria > Caulobacterales > Caulobacteraceae > Brevundimonas > Brevundimonas pishanensis. The sequence continues at coordinate 260,930 of NZ_JAJKBG010000003.1, forward strand.
GGCAGGTGGCGACCAGCCTTATGTCGTTGAAAATCAGGGTGCGCTGTTCACCTTCGCCTTCAACGTCCTGCCGCTGGTGATCGTGATCTCGGCGCTGTCGGCGCTGCTGTGGCATTGGCGCATCCTCAAGTGGCTCACGCTCGGCTTCGGCTTTGTGTTTCAGCGCACCATGGGCCTTGGCGGTGCATCGGCGCTGGCAGTGGCGGCAAACATCTTCCTGGGCATGGTCGAGACACCGCTGGTTATCCGCGCCTATCTGGACAAGCTGTCGCGTTCTGAAATCTTCCTGATGATGGTGGTGGGCCTCGGCACTGTCGCGGGCTCGACCATGGTGGCCTATGCGACCATTCTGGCTCCGGTCCTGAAGAACGCCGCCGGTCACGTGCTGGTCGCCTCTATCGTTTCGGCTCCGGCCACAGTGCTGCTGGCGCGTATCATCATTCCGGAAAAGCCGGGCGAGGGCGGCGAGAAGGCCGACTACAACTCGGCCCTGAAATACGACAGTGCCATCGACGCCATCGTTAAAGGCACGGCTGACGGCCTGATGGTCGTGCTGAACATTTCGGCGGTTCTGATCACCTTCGTCGCATTCGTCGCGCTGGTGAACGTGATCCTGGGCAACTTCTGGCTGGGCGGGGAAGCTCTTTCGGTCGAGCGCATTCTGGGTGTCCTGTTCGCCCCGATCGCATGGCTGACCGGGGTCGAGTGGGCCGAGGCGTCCAAGGCCGGCTGGCTGCTGGGCGTCAAACTGACCCTGACCGAGTTCGTGGCCTTCATTGAACTGGGCAAGATCGCCCCTGAAGCGATGAGCGAGCGTACCCGCATGCTGATGACCTATGCGCTGTGCGGCTTTGCCAACATCGGCTCGGTCGGCATCACTGTGACCGGTTTGTCCGTGCTCCTGCCGGAGCGTCGTCCAGAGGTTCTGGGTCTGGTCTGGAAGGCACTGCTGGGCGGCTTCCTTGCCACCCTGATGACCGCCTGTATCGTCGGTGCCTTGCCGTCGGCACTGTTTGGAGCTTAACCTTCGTTTCTAAAAGAAACGGAGGGAAGGCGAGTGAAGCTCTATACGACACGTATGGCTCCGAACCCGCGCCGCGTGGCGTGGGTTCTGGCCGAGAAGAACATCGACGATATCGAGATCGTCGAGGTCAATCTTCTGGCCGGAGAGCACAGGCAGCCCGCCTATCGCGACAAGTTCGGCTTCGGTCATTTGCCGGGGCTCGAACTGGATGATGGCACCTGTTTCACCGAAACGGTTGCCATCGCTCGCTATCTCGAAACCGTCTATCCCGAGCCGAACCTCTTGGGCACCGATGCCAAGGAAGCGGCGATCATCGAGATGTGGACCCGTCGGGCCGAGCTTTATCTGGCCAATCCGATGATGATGTTTGTGCGCATGACCCATCCGGCGCTTTCCGCGCTGGAAGCACCGGTCCCCGAAGTGGGGGCCTATAACAAGGCCAGTGCCGAGCGGTTCATGAAGTCGCTGGATCGCCATCTTGCCGATAACGAATACCTGTCGGGCCGTTTCTCGCTGGCGGATATTGTCGCCGCCTGCGGCATCGATTTTGGCCGTCTGGTCAAATACCGTCCGCCCGAGGAATACCAGAACCTCAATCGCTGGTTGGCCGCGTGCAATGCGCGACCTGCGGCATCGGCAGGGCTGAAATAGCGAAAAGGGCGGTCTGCGGGCCGCCTTTTTCATATTTGGGACCGTCACCGATCAACGTCGGGCCTTACTTCCGGCGCGGACCTGACGCATAAGGGCGGCTATGAGCGACCCCATCGAATCCGCAATCCTCGACCGCCTGAACCAACTGGGTGAAGGCAAGAGCGTCGAGCCGGCTGAAATTGCCAAGATCCTGCAGCCCGAGCAATGGCAGCGCATGCTGCCGAAAGTCCGCGCCATGGCGCTGGGCCTGATGCGTCAGGGCAAGCTGACCATCACCAAAAAGGGCAAGCCGGTTGATCCGGACGCCTTCCGTGGCGTGACCCGCCTGCGTCTGCCGACGGCAGACGAAACGGCGCTGGCCGTGTCCAAATTGCCGCCCAAGCCTGAAGTCGAGGATGAAGACGACTTCTGATCTGGACCAGCTTCTGGGAGAGATCCGCGCCTGTCGGGCGTGTGCGCCATACCTGCCGCATACGCCCCGTCCGGTCATTTGGGTCTTTCCCGAAACCAAGCTGCTGATCTGTGGTCAGGCACCGGGCCGCCGCGTTCACGAGAGCGGACGTCCCTTTACAGACCCCTCCGGCGATCGCCTGCGCCAATGGATGGGGGTTGATTACGACACCTTCTATGCCGATCACCGCATCGGCGTGGCGGCACAGGCCTTTTGTTTCCCCGGCACTAATCCAAAGGGCGGCGACTATCCGCCCCCGCCGCGCTGCGCGGCCCTGTGGCGTGACCGGTTGTTCGAGACCTTGCCGCAGATGGATTTGATCCTCTTGGTGGGCTCGTATTCGATCGACTGGTTCCTTGGAGATCGTGCCAAATCCAACATGACCGAGACTGTGCGGGCGTGGCGCGAATACGGGCCACAGCTATTGCCGCTGCCCCATCCTTCATGGCGCAATACGGCATGGCTTAAGCGCAATGCGTGGTTCGAGGAGGATGTGGTGCCGCATCTAGGCCAGCGCGTGAGTGATATTCTAAGCCCGCCGCTTTCTGTTCGCTCGGACCTGCCACAAGGAACGATGACCCTATGAGTGCCATGCGCGCCCTTTTGTTCTCGATGGCCCTGTCGGGGTTGGCCGCCTGCGCGCCGGTGGTTCAGCAGGCCGTGCCAGCCCCCGCTGGATTCGCCGGTCCCCGCATTGTGGAGCGGCCACTGGGCATAGGCGAGTTCGTGGTTCAGGACGGGGCAAGTCTGCCGTTCTTGCGCTGGAAGACGCAGGGGCCACCCAAGGCGGTCGTCATTGCCTTGCACGGGTTCAATGACCATGCTGCATCGTTCCGGTTGGCCGGACCGTGGTGGGCAGAGCAGGGCATAGAGGTCTGGGCCTATGACCAGCGGGGCTTTGGCGGCGCTCCGAACAAGGGCGTGTGGACCGACCCGGAACTCAGCCGCGAAGATCTGCGCACTGTGGTCGCTCTGGTGCGCGCCCGATATCCTGATACGCCCATCGCCGTTGCGGGCGAGAGTATGGGCGGCGCGATAGGCATCACGGCCTTTGCATCGGCTAGACCCCCGCAAGCTGACCGCCTGATCCTGTTGGCTCCCGCCGTGTGGGGCTGGTCCAGCCAGAACCCGTTCAGCCGTATCGGTCTGTGGACGGCCGCCCATATTGCGCCTTCGCGTCTGGTCGAGCCGCCGTCATTCGCCACGCGCCGCATTCGAGCCACCGATAATGTGGTCGAGCTTTTGCGTAACGGGCGCGATCCCCGCTTCATTCTGTCGTCGCGTTTTGACGCCTTGTACGGATTGGTCGATCTAATGGAGGAGGCCAGCGTCAATCTGGCTCATGTGCGGGTGCCGACCCTCTTGGCCTATGGAGCTTCCGACCAGATCGTCAACAAAGGGGCGACGCGGCTGGCGCTGGACAGGGCGCGGAGCAACCCGAACCTGACGACAGCCTATTATCCGAATGGCTGGCATTTGCTGAACCGCGACATGGATGCCCAGACGGTCTATGCCGATGTCGAGGCCTGGCTGGAGGGTAAATCCCTGCCTTCAGGGGCACTTCCGGTGCGTTCTGCCATCGAACGACCCTGATCCTGATCTTTACCTTGGGGAATACGTCGCTCTGCGACTTGCGGTCGTTCGACCTTGAGCGTATGCGCGAAGAATAAAAATACCCCCAGGAAAGGCCAGTACGGCATGACCCTTTTTGATTCTCCCAGTTTCGCGCAGCACGAAGGCGTACACTCGTTCTATGACGAGAAAACCGGGCTGAAAGCTATCGTCGCAGTCCACTCGACCGCTCGCGGTCCGGCTGTTGGCGGTACCCGCATGTGGAACTACGCCACCGCCGCCGAAGCTCTGGAAGACGTGCTGCGCCTGTCGAAGGGCATGAGCTACAAGAACGCCATCGCCGATCTGGAGATGGGCGGCGGCAAGTCCGTCATCATCGGTGACAGCCGCACGCAGAAATCCCCTGAACTGTTCAAGGCCTTTGGCCGCTTCCTGAACGGTCTGGGTGGCAACTACTTCGCGGCTGAAGACGTCGGCACCTCGGTCGAGGACATCGCCGAAGCCCGCAAGGTCACGCCGTACGTTCTTGGCCTGAAGGACGGTCCGGAAGCATCGGGAGACCCGAGCCCGGTGACTGCCGAGGGCGTGTTCCGCTCCAACCTTGTCGTGGCTCGCCGCCTGTTCGGTAAGTCGGACATGACGGGCCTGACGGTTGCCGTTCAGGGTGTCGGCCACGTCGGTGCTTACCTGTGCGAGAAGCTGCATGCTGCCGGTGCAAAGCTGATCATCACCGACGTCAACCAGGACAACCTGAAGGCTGTCGCTGAAAAGACCGGTGCCACCGTGGTCTCGCCGGACGAGATTTACTCGGTAGAGGCTGACATCTATGCGCCGTGCGCATTGGGTGCGACGCTGAACCCGACGACCATCGATCAGCTTAAGGTCAAGGCCATCTGCGGTGCCGCCAACAACCAACTGGCCACGCCAGACATCGGTGACGAACTGCACCGTCGCGGCGTCCTGTATTCGCCGGACTATGTCGTCAACGGCGGCGGCATCATCAACGTGGCCGCAGAAATGAATGCGCGCCAGAACGGCACGGCATTCGATCCGGCATGGGTTGAGACCAAGCTGGCTCGCCTGATCGAAACGTTCGAGGAAATCCTCGTGCGCGCCGAGGCCGAGCAAAAGCCGACCTACCAGATCGCCGACGCTATCGCCGAAGAGCGTATCAAGGCTGCGGCCGAGCAAAAGGCCGCCGCACTGGCTGGCTAAGACGTTACGGCAGCAATGCATTGAAAGGGCGGCTTTCGGGTCGCCCTTTTTTGATTCCTCGAACGCCGTTTACGCAAAGCTTCTTAACCCATCTTAACGTGGCGTTTACCAAACACGCGGCACTTTCTGCCTAGCGGAGCAGTAAAGCTTCGAATGTGTCTGATGGGCGGGGCGCGTGGGCGGCTTTACGGCGGCAATACAAAAGTTCGGGATCGGTCGTCTGGCCGCCGTGCTGGGCGTTTCCGCCGGTGTGGCTGCGGTGCTGGTCGCCATTATGCTGCGTGTGGGCCAGTCGCCCGACGCGCTGCTCTATTCCAATCTCGACCTGCGTGAAGCGGCGGAAATCAGCGCGGCGCTGGACACGGCCGGCATCAAATACTCCGCCAAAGGGGATGGCTCGACCATCTTCGTCAGCCGTGATGACGTGGGCGCGGCCCGCCTGATGCTGGCAGGGCAGGGGCTGGTGACGTCCGGTTCGGTTGGCTACGAAATCTTCGACAACCAGTCGGTACTGGGCCAGACCGAGTTCCAGCAAAACCTGAACGAGCAACGCGCGCTCCAGGGCGAGCTGTCGCGCACCATCATGTCGATGCGCGGCATCAGCTCCGCACGCGTCCACATCACCATGCCGCGCCGTGAACTGTTCCAGTCCGCGGCTATTGATCCGACCGCAGCGGTGGTTGTGGGTCTGTCGGGCCGCGACCTGACGCCGGACCAAATCCGCGCCATCCGCAATGTCGTGGCCTCCTCGGTGCCGAACCTGAAGCCCGACAAAGTTACCGTCACCGATCAGGCCAACCGCACGTTGGCGGCTGGGTCGGAAGACCAAGGCTTCACTTCGGCCACGGCAGAGCAAGCCAAGGCCACGACCGAAGCCCAGATGCAGGCCCGCATCAAGGACATCGTTGAAGGTGTCGTCGGCGCAGGCGCTGCCCGTGTGCAAGTCACCGCCGACATCGACCACACCCGCGCGACCATTCAGGAACAGAAGTTCGATCCGGATGGCCAAGTCGTTCGTTCGTCCTCGACCAATGGTTCGCAATCACGCGACACCACCGGCGTCCCCCTGGGCGGTGTGACGGCAACCAACAACATCCCGGGTGGCGAAGATCCGGCGCAGGCCGACAATGCGTCGACCACGGCCGAGAACACCGAAACCACCAACTACGAAATCTCCAACACCACCACCACAACCGTGCGCGAGCCGGGCGAGGTAAAGCGCCTGTCGGTGTCGGTGGCTGTTGACGGCAAATATACCCCCGCTGCGGACGGCAAAGGTGCGCCCGCCTATGCCCCTCGCACCGCCGAGGAAGTCGAGCAGATTAAGGCACTGGTCGCGGCTGCTGTCGGCATCGACGCCGAGCGCGGCGATAAGATCGAAGTCATCAATGTCCGCTTCAACCGCGACGCCGAAGGTGTTGGTAATGGCGCGGGTGGCGAGGCCGAGGGCCTGATGTCGAAGCTGGCTTTCGACAAGAACGACATCATGCGCGGCATCGAACTGGCGGTGCTGGCGATTACCGCCCTGTTGCTGATCTTCTTCGTCCTGCGTCCCTTGCTCAAGAGCGCCTCTGACAAGCCGTCCAAGGCCTTGGCCGTGGCGGGTGTGACGCCGGTGGAAGAACAACTTGTTGGCGGTACTCTGCCAGCCGGTGAAGGAGCAGCACTGCTCGCTGCGCCGAGCGAAGTCGAGCAGCGCATCGACATCGCCCGCATCGAAGGCCAGGTGAAAGCCTCGTCGATCAAGAAGGTGGCGGACTTCGTCGAAGCCCACCCAGAGGAATCCACCGCGATCCTTCGCGCGTGGATGAATGAAGCCTGATGGCCGCCCGTCTGATCGCAAAAGCGCCGTCCATAGAGGATGCCCGTAAGCTGACGGGACCTGAAAAGGCGGCGGTCGTCCTGCTGTCCCTTGGCGAAGAACACACTGCGCTGTGGGAGCGTCTGGAAGACGACGAGATCAAGGAAGTGTCCCAGGCCATGGCTGGCCTAGGCACCGTCACCGCTGCGGTGGTCGAGGAAATCCTTGTCGAGTTCGTCTCGGGTCTGGGCGGTAACGGAGCCCTGATGGGTTCCTACGAGCAGACCCAGCGTCTGCTGGCGTCCTTTATGCCTGCCGACCGCGTGGATGCCCTCATGGAGGAAATCCGCGGTCCTGCCGGTCGCACCATGTGGGACAAGCTGGGCAATGTGAACGAGGCGGTTCTGGCGAACTACCTCAAGAACGAATACCCGCAGACCGTTGCTGTGGTCCTGTCCAAGGTGAAACCGGAACACGCCTCGCGCGTGCTGACGGCCCTGCCGGAAGACTTCGCTCTCGAGTGCGTCCAGCGCATGCTTCGTATGGAGCCGGTACAGCGCGACATTCTCGACAAGATCGAGCAGACGCTGCGCACCGAGTTCATGTCAAACCTCGCCCGCACGTCCAAGCGCGACAGCCACGAACTGATGGCCGAAATCTTCAACAGCTTCGACCGCCAGACCGAGGCGCGCTTCATCGGTGCGCTGGAAGAGCGCAACCGCGATGCTGCCGAGCGTATCCGCTCGCTGATGTTCGTGTTCGAGGACCTTTCCAAGCTGGATCCCGGTGGTGTGCAGACCCTGTTGCGCGCCGTCGAGAAGGACCAGCTGGGTATGGCCCTGAAGGGGGCCTCCGACGCCCTGCGCGAAATGTTCTTCTCCAACATGTCCGAACGCGCATCCAAGATCATGCGCGAGGACATGGAGTCGATGGGCCCTGTGCGCCTCAAGGACGTCGACGCCGCGCAGATGGCAATGGTGCAGGTCGCCAAGGATCTGGCCGCGCGCGGGGAGATCATGTTGGCCGGTCAAGGCGGCGATGACGAGTTGATCTACTGATGAACACCATCCCCACCAACGCCCGCCCATTTATCTTCGACACCGAGTTCGATGCCGACGGTCGCGTGGTGCAGCCGTCCCACTGGACGCCGCCCAAGCGCAGCTATCTGCCCGCAGAGGTCGAGGCTATGGTCGCTCAGGCTCGTCTGGAAGGCCGCCAACAGGCCCTGACCGAAGTCGAAGCCTTGCGGGCCAATGCCCTGTCCGCTGTAGCCCAGACGGTAGTGGAAGCCGCGGGACACATTGGCGCGATTGTCGACGATCACCGTCGTCAGTCGGCTGAACTGAGCCTGACCTGCGCACGCGCTCTGGCGTCTTCGGCTATGGAGCTTTATCCGCGCCGCCCGCTCGAAGCCGCCATCGAACAACTGGCCGAGGAGATCGACGCGTCGCCGCGATTGGTCATCCGCGCTCGCGACCTCGATGCCGAGGGGCGTCACCAGATCGAGCAACTGTGCCAGCAGGCCGGCTTCTCGGGCCTGGTGGTGTTCCGCGATGACGCGCCCCGTGCCGCAGCCTTCTCGCTAGAATGGACCGATGGTCGCGCAGGCTTTGATCCGGCCGAGGTCGAAGAGCGTCTGCGCCAACGTATTGCCGCTGTCCTGTCGGGCGGCGAACCAGCCCAATCCCCCACCTTCTCTGACGGGAGTGCCTTCTGATGGCTACCGATGATCTGCCTCTGGAAGAGTTCGGTGCTTCCACCGCCATGGCCTTGCCGGACGACGTCGGCGAAAAGACCGCCGTTGATCTGGCCACTGTGTTCGACGTGCCGGTCAACATCTCGGCTGTGCTGGGCAAGGCGAACATGTCTGTCTCGCAACTGCTGAAACTGAACAAGGGGTCGGTGCTGGAGCTGGACCGCAAGGTCGGCGAGGCCATCGATATCTTCGTGAACAACCGTCTGGTCGCACGCGGCGAGGTGGTTCTGGTCGAGGACCGCCTCGGCGTGACCATGACCGAAATCATCAAGACGGACGACAAGGGCGCCTGATAAGCGACCGAATGAAGGATTAGAGGAGCCCGATGATGCGTCTACTGGTAGTGGGCCGCCTGAGCGGTCAGCTGGCAACGGCAGTGAAGATGGCCATGGCCCACGGGGCCAAGGTCAACCACGTCGAGCGCGCCGATCAGGCGACCGAGCAACTGCGTCGCGGGCAGGGTGCAGACCTGCTGATGGTCGATTACCGTATCGACATTGCCTCGCTGATCGCCGCCAACGAAGCCGAGCGCATCCACGTTCCGGTCGTCGCCTGTGGCGTGGACGCCGATGCGCGGGAAGCCGCAGACGCCATCCGTGCGGGCGCGAAAGAGTTCATCCCTCTGCCGCCGGATGCCGAACTGATCGCAGCGGTGCTGTCGGCGGTGGCCGACGATGCCAAGCCGATGATCCTTGCCGATCCGGCGATGAAGGCCGTTGTGCAACTGGCCGATCAGGTCGCAGGCTCCGAGGCCTCCATCCTGATCACCGGTGAGAGCGGCGTCGGTAAGGAGGTGATGGCCCGTCACCTGCACACCCGTTCGCGCCGCGCCGACAAGCCGTTCATCAGCGTCAACTGCGCCGCTATTCCGGATAACCTGCTGGAATCCGAGCTGTTCGGTCACGAGAAGGGCGCGTTCACCGGCGCTGTTGCGCGCCGCATAGGTAAGTTCGAGGAAGCCGACGGCGGCACCCTGCTGCTGGACGAAATCTCCGAAATGGATGTGCGACTGCAAGCCAAGCTGCTGCGCGCCATTCAGGAACGCGTCATTGACCGCGTAGGCGGCAGCAAGCCCGTGCCGGTCAATATCCGCATCATCGCCACGTCAAACCGCGATCTGGCAAAGTCGGTGGCCGAGGGCAGCTTCCGCGAAGACCTTCTGTACCGCCTGAACGTCGTCAATCTGCGTATCCCTTCGCTACGTGAGCGTCCGGGCGACATTGCCGTTCTGGCCGAGCATTTCGTCAAGAAATACGCCGCTGCCAACGGGGTGCCGGTTAAGCCTATGGCTCCTGCGGCCATTCGCGCTGTCACGGCCCATCCGTGGCACGGTAACGTCCGCGAGCTGGAAAACGCCATGCACCGCGCGGTGCTGCTGTCGGTCGGACCTGAGATCGACGTCGATGCCATCCGTCTGCCGGATGGTCGCCCTCTGCTGGGTGGTGCGATGGCGGGTGCGCCTGCGGCTGCCGCCTATGATCCAGGCGTTGCCGGTCAGGCCGCTCAGGTCGCCGATGCGCTCAATCGCAGCTTCGTGGGCCAGACCGTTGCGGAGATGGAAAAGACCCTGATCCTCGACACCTTGAGCCACTGCCTTGGCAACCGCACCCATGCGGCCAACATTCTCGGCATCTCGATCCGCACCCTGCGGAACAAGTTGAACGAGTATGCCGAGCAGGGCACAACTATTCCGGCTCCGCAATCGGGCGTGGCCAATGCCTATGGATCGGCGGGATAGTGGCATGATGCACCGACGCACCATTCTCATCGGAGCCGGTGCGTTGCCGCTGGTCGGTTGCAAGCCTGCCGTAAGCCAGCAGGTGCCCATACCTCGCCTAGATTTTACCGAGCTTGAACAACGCTTTAAGGGCCGTTTGGGACTCGCTTACTGGGCTGGCAATACGACCAACGGATGGCGTTTCGACGAGCGGTTTGTCTATTGCTCGACCTTCAAGATGTATCTGGCCGCCGCCCTTTTCGTGCGTGCCCAACAGGGTCTGGAAGACCTCGAACGTCAGGTTCCGATCACTCAGTCGGATATGATTTCGCACGCCCCGATCACCGGGAAGGCCGTGGGCGGTAGCTTGTCCATTCGGGCTCTGATGAAGGGTACGGTCGAGGAAAGCGATAACCCTGCGGCCAACATCCTATTGCGCGAGATGGGCGGGCTGGAAGCCATGCGCCAGTTCTATCGCGACATCGGTGATACCACGACGACGGTGGACCGCTTCGAGCCCGAGATGAACCGTCTGGACGGCGACAAGGACACGATCCAACCGCTGCAGAGCATGTCCAACATCAAGCGATTGTTCATTTCCGATGACACGCCTCTGAATGCGGCGTCGAAGGCTGAACTGTTGAAATGGATGCGCGACACGCCCACCGGAAAGGACCGGATCAAGGCGGGTCTGCCGGACGGATGGACGGTGGCGCACAAGACCGGAACGGGCGGTTATGGCCCCACGAACGACATCGGGGTGATCACCACCGCGACCGGCCATCCCATGGTGATCGCGATCTATTTCCACGGTTCGCCCGAATCCACCCCCGAAGGACGCGAGCAGGCTATCGCCGAGGCCACACGCGCCGTTGTGATTGCGTCGGGCCCTGTCTGACCATGACCGAATCCTGTCATCAGTGGCGATAATGCAAAGCTGCGTCGTGAACATCCGCCATGGCTGATGCCCCATCCTTCATGAAGGACGGCATGGCTCGCCCCACAGGGCGGGACGCTTTAGGCTGGCTGTTGCGCGGCGAAGTGGGCATGGCGGCCGGTGTGATCGGCATCATCCTGCTGCTGATCCTGCCGGTTCCGGCCTTCATGCTGGACCTGTTGCTGGCCATCTCGCTGGTTTCCAGCGTGCTGATCCTGATGACCGCTGTAATGATGAAGCGGCCGCTGGACTTCGCCATCTTTCCGACGGTTCTGCTGGTCTCTACGCTTTATCGACTTGGCCTGAATATCGCGTCCACGCGACTGATCCTGTCCGGCGGCGACAGCGGTCACGCGGCTGCGGGTGCCATCATCGCGGCCTTCGGCGAACTGATGATGAGCGGCAGCTTCGTCATCGGTCTGATTATCTTTGCCATCCTGCTGGTGGTGAACTTCGTGGTCATCACGAAGGGTGCGACCCGTATCGCCGAAGTGTCGGCCCGCTTCACCCTGGACTCCATGCCGGGCAAGCAGATGGCCATCGACGCCGATCTCTCGGCTGGCATCATCAGCGAGGACCAGGCCAAGATTCGCCGTAAGGAACTGGAGCAGGAATCGACCTTCTTCGGTGCCATGGACGGTGCCTCGAAGTTCGTTCGCGGCGATGCTATCGCCGGCCTGATCATCACCTTCATTAACATCATCGGCGGTATGCTGATCGGTGTGATCCAGCACGGTATGCCGGCAGGTGATGCCGCCAATACCTATGTGCAACTCTCGGTCGGTGACGGTCTGGTCACACAGATTCCGGCGATCATCATCTCGGTCGCCGCGGGCTTCCTCGTCACCAAGGCGGGTGTTGAGGGTGCCGCTGACAAGGCACTGGTTGCGCAGATGGCGACCAACCCAGTTTCGCTGGGCGTGGTGTCGGGCACCTCCGGTCTGATCGCACTTATCCCGGGCATGCCTATCCTGCCGTTCGCGGCGCTGGCGCTAGGCGCGGGGTTTATGGCGTGGCGCCTGGGGCGTAACCGCCTTAAGCCGCCGCCTGTCGAAGTGGTGGAGACCACGCCCAAGTCGGACGTCGAAGAGCCTATCTCGACCGCTCTGACCATTGATGATGTGAAGATCGAACTGGGCTATTCGCTGCTGGCCCTGATCAACGACCTCGAAGGTCGTCGCCTAACCGATCAAATCCGCGCCCTGCGCCGCTCGCTGGCTCAGGAATACGGCTTCGTCATGCCCAGCGTGCGCATCTTGGACAATATGCGCCTGCCCAATCAGGGCTATGGCATCCGCATCAAGGAAATGGACGCCGGCAATGGCGAGGTGCGCCTTGGCATGCTGATGGCCATGGACCCGTCGGGGCGTCAGGTCGAACTGCCGGGCGAGCACACGCGTGAGCCCGCCTTTGGTCTGCCCGCAACGTGGATCGACGAGTCCCTACGCGAAGAGGCCACCTTCCGCGGCTATACGATTGTGGACCCGTCCACAGTGCTGACCACGCACCTGACGGAAATCCTCAAGGAGAACATGGCCGAGCTTCTGTCCTATACCGAGGTGCAGAAGTTGCTGAAGGAACTGCCGTCAGAGACGCAAAAGCTGGTCGAGGAACTCATCCCCTCGGTCGTGACAGTGACAACGCTCCAACGCGTTCTACAGACCTTGCTGCGCGAGCGTGTGTCGATCCGCGACCTTCCGGCGATCCTCGAGGGACTGGCCGAGGCCGCGCCGCACAGCACCAGCGTCACCACGCTGGTCGAGCACGTCCGCACCCGCCTTGCTCGTCAACTGTGCTGGCAGCATCGCGGCGAGGACGGTGCCCTGCCGATCATTACATTGTCGCCGGACTGGGAACAGGCGTTCGGTGATGCCTTGATCGGGCCAGGCGAAGACAAGCAATTGGCCATGGCCCCCAGCCAGCTTCAGGACTTTATCCGTGTGGTTCGTGAAGTGTTCGAACGCGCGGCTATGACCGGCGAAAATCCGGTGCTGTTGACGGGACCGCAAGTGCGCCCCTATGTGCGATCCATCATCGAGCGGTTCCGCGGCCAAACCGTGGTGATGAGCCAGAACGAAGTGCATCCCAAGGCCCGCTTGCGCACGGTGGGAACCGTCTAGCCTCCGTAACGAAGCTGGACAGGCGCGGATTCACGCGAAAAAGTGCGTTTATGAAATCTCGCCCCCGCCTCGAAATCGCTTCTCTAAATTTTATTCGTCAGTCCCAGCCGTTGTACAGGCGGCTCTTGCTGCTGCTGGGCGCGGCCTTTGTGCTGTTGTTGGTGACCAATATCGCCACCTTCTACATGCTGCGTCAGACAGCGGCTTATACGGCGATCGAGAACCACGGCCACCGCACCCAGATTGCGGGCTGGCAATTGGTCAGCCTGTTGACAGATGCCGAGACGGGACAGCGTGGCTTCATGCTGACGGCTAATCCCGCCTATCTGCAAGTCTATAACAATGCGCTCACCCAGATCCCCTCGGTCGTAGAGACGATGGATGAATTGATCGCCGACGACCCCGAGCTTTCGCCGCGTCTGGAGCGGGTCCGCAGCCTGTACGAAGCTCGGCGCACATTGATGATTGATACGGTCAATATGACCCGTCAGGGCCGGATTGGCGAAGCCGTTGGCGCGGTTCGCAGCGGTCACGGCAAGGCCCTGATGGACGCCATGCGACTGGAAGTCGCCGAGATCTCCAATGCCATTGACCGCAGGACGGAGGCGGCCACCAGCGCGGCGACCAGCTCGCGCCAGTACACCACGGCCTTCAGTGTGTTTGCGGGACTGCTCATTGTGGTTCTGGGGATCATCGGTGCGGGGCTTGTACGCCGCCAGATTGGCGACCTGCTCAAGGCCCAGCGGGAGCTGGACCGAGCGAACTCTGGCCTTGAGGCCGAGGTCCGCGAACGTACTTCGGAACTGGTACGGGCCAACGAGGAAATCCAGAGGTTCGCCTATATCGTCAGCCACGATCTGCGCGCGCCTCTCGTCAACGTCATGGGCTATACCTCGGAACTGGAGCGTATCTCCGGCAAGGTCGATGCCCTGATCGCCAAGCTGGAAGTCGAGCATCCAGACACTGTGTCCGAGGATACCGCGCTGGCAATCCGCGAAGACGCACCGGAGGCCATCGGCTTCATCCGCGCCTCGACCAGCAAGATGGATGGGCTGATCAAAGCCATCCTTCAGCTTTCGCGTGACGGTCGACGCGAGCTGACGCCGAATGAGCTGGATATGAACCAGCTTGTGAAGGGGTTGGTGGATGCTGTGGCCCACCCCCTGTCGGCGGGCGATGGCCGTGTGGAGGTCGGGGACTTGCCGAGCATCGTTAACGACCGCATGGCTATCGAGCAGATTTTCGGCAACCTGATCGACAACGCCATCAAATACCGGAAACCGGAACAATCTTTGCTGTTAGCGATTAAGGGTAAGGATTTGAGCGGGCAGGAAGTGGAATTCGAGGTCACAGACAACGGACGTGGTATTGCGCCCAAGGACCATGAACGCGTGTTCGAACTGTTCCGCCGTTCAGGACGTCAGGACCAGCCCGGCGAGGGACTGGGGCTTGCATTCGTACGCAACACTGTGCGCCGCCTCGGCGGCTCAATCACGGTGGAGTCGGACGTGGGCGAAGGCACGACATTCCGTATCCGTCTGCCCCGAACGTTCGCGCCCCGCGCACTGTAAGGATGGATATGAGTAACTCTGTAAAAATCGTGATGATCGAAGATGATCACGGGCATGCAAAGCTGATCGAAAAGAACATTCGTCGCGCCAATATCTCGAATGATATTCTTCACTTCGATAATGGTGAGGACGGGCTGAACTATCTGTTGAGTGATGACGCCCGCCACGACTCATCCATCCTGATCCTGCTGGACCTGAACCTGCCCGACATGTCGGGCGTGGATATCCTGACCAAGGTGAAGGGGGACGAGGTCCTGCGGCGCGCACCGGTCGTTATCCTGACCACCACGGATGACCGGACAGAGATACAACATTGCTATGACCTCGGCTGTAATGTCTACATTACCAAGCCGGTGGATTACGATGCTTTTGCCTCGGCCATTCGCCAGCTTGGTTTGTTCCTATCTGTCATTCAGGCCCCCACCATTAGTGCAGAGTGATTAACCTGTTCAGGCTGCTTTACATTGATGATGATCCCGCGCTTGGGCGACTGATCCAGAAGCAGTTCGAGCGCGAAGGGCACAAGGTGGATCTGGCCTCCGACGGCGACGTCGGATTAACCATGTTGGGCAGCGAAACCTACGACGTTTGCGCCTTGGACCATCACATGCCTGGCCGCGACGGTCTGGAAATTCTGCCCGAAATCCTGCTGCTCGAGAATGCGCCGCCGGTTGTTTATGTGACCGGGGCGCAGGATGGCCGGATTGCCGTTTCGGCCCTGCGTGCGGGTGCCGCAGACTATGTCATCAAGGAAGCGTCCGACGACTTTACGCACCTGCTGATCCGTGCCGTCGAGGACGCTTTGGAACGCCGGCGTCTCGAGCAGAAGTCGCAGGAATCCCAGATCGAAATCCTGCGCGAACGCGACAGGGCAGAGGCCCTGCTGCGCGAAGTGAACCACCGCGTCGGTAACTCGCTGCAACTTGTGACCAGCTTCATCCACCTCCAGCGCCGTCAGGTTACTGACGAGATCGCGCACGACGCGCTGTCCAAGGTGCAGGCCCGTATCGAAGCCGTGGCCCAGGTTCACCGCCGCCTCTACACCTCGGGCGATGTATCGGGTGTCGCTCTGGACGGGTATCTATGCGGCCTTGTCGAGGAGTTGGCCTCGTCCATGTCTTCGGACAAGGGCCCGAAACTGGCCCTGAAGGCGGACCCTGTCTGGGTCTCCACCGATCAGGCCGTAGCGCTCGGCGTTGTCGTGGCCGAACTGGTCACCAATGCGGTCAAATATGCCTATCCGGCAGGCAAGGGCGGCGAGATTCGCGTGCTCGCCAATCAACCGGATGCGGATACCGTCCTGCTGGCGGTCGAAGACGACGGTGCTGGCCTGTCGGGCGATGCGGCGCAGGGGACGGGATTGGGCAGCCAGATAATGGACGCCATGGCGACCGACCTGGGGACGAAGATAACCTATCAGTCCTTGAATCCCGGCACGCGGGCGCAACTTTTGTTTAAGGCCGCGCCTGTTCGCAAATCGCACGACGGCCTGTAGAAGCCGTTAGATGAAACTGCAGTTTGGCCATGCGCACGCGGGTGTTGAGTACCGCCACCGCGCCGCCGTGTTCGGGATTGCCGAGCGCGACGGTCTTATCGCCTGCGTGCGCATTACGCGTGACAAGGGACCCTATTTCGATCTCCCTGGCGGCGCGGTCGAGGGTGAAGAGACCGAAGCCGAGGCTCTGACACGCGAGTTTCGCGAAGAGACAGGGCTAGATGTCACGCCTATAGATCGCCTGACCGAGGCCTCGCAATACTTTGTGCGCACGGACGGTGAGGCGCTGAATAATGTGAGCGCTTTCTGGACCATGCAGATCGCCGGATCGACCCCTGCAAACAAGCAGGAGGCAGATCATCAACTGGTCTGGCTTACGCCCGATAATGCGCTCGCGTCCGTCAGGCATGAAGCCCATGCGTGGGCAATTACCTGCTGGATGCGGTGGCGAGCGCGTCAGGTCTAGACAAGATCGGATTGCTTAATACCGGAACGGCTCGTCGGGTCATACGTTCTTTTACTGTAGGCAGCGCGTTCCGTGCTGTCCCGGAAATGGAGCTAACCCATGGCTGATAGAGATCGCATTGAAGGTGCTGCCAAGAATATCGGTGGCAAAGTCAAAGAGGGTATCGGCAACCTGACCGGCGATGAAAAGCTGAAAGCCGAGGGCAAGGCCGATCAGGTCGAAGGCAAGGTCCAGAACGCTGTCGGCGGGGCCAAAGACGCCCTTCGCGGCAAGTAATCGCCTAACCCGAGATTAGAAAAGGCCGCTCCGTAAGGGGCGGCCTTTTTGCTATTTCGTCAGCGTGCGCATCGCCCCGTCCAACCCTTCGAGGGTCAGGGGATACATCTTCTCTTCCATCAACTCGCGCAGCAGAGCGACCGACTGGGTGTAGCGCCAGTGGCGCTCGGGGAGGGGATTGAGCCAGACCGACTTGGGCCACTGTTCGCGAGCGCGCTTCATCCACACCGCGCCAGCCTCCTCGTTGAAGTGCTCGACCGAGCCGCCGGGGATGGTGATCTCGTAGGGGCTCATGCTGGCGTCGCCGACGAAGATGGCGCGCCAGTCGCTATCGTATTTGTGGATCAGATCCCACGTCGGAATACGCTCGGTATGACGGCGGCGGTTGTCCTTCCACACACCTTCGTACAGGCAGTTGTGGAAGTAGTAGAACTCGAGGTTCTTGAACTCGGTCTTGGCGGCCGAGAACAGCTCCTCGCACATCTTGATGTGACCATCCATCGAGCCGCCGATGTCGAAGAAAATCAGCACCTTGACCGTGTTGCGGCGCTCGGGCCGCATCTGGATATCCAGCCAGCCCTGACGGGCGGTGCCATCGATGGTGCCGTCGATATCCAGCTCATCCGGCGCACCCGTGCGGGCAAAGCGGCGCAAGCGACGCAGCGCCACCTTGATGTTGCGGGTGCCCAGTTCAACGCTGTCGTCGAGGTTCTTGTACTCGCGCTTTTCCCAGACCTTTACCGCGCGGCCATGCTTACCTGTGCCGCCGATGCGGACGCCTTCGGGATTATAGCCCCCATTGCCGAACGGACTGGTTCCGCCAGTGCCGATCCATTTATTGCCGCCCTGATGGCGTTCCTTCTGCTCTTCGAGGCGCTGTTTCAGCGTCTCCATCAGCTTGTCCCAACCGCCCAGGGCCTCGATCTCGGCCTTTTGCTCGTCGGTCAGGTATTTCTCGTTGATGAGTTTCAGCCAGTCCTCGGGAATGTCGGTGGTCAGGTCCTCGCCCGCGCCCATCGTCTCCAGCCCCTTGAAGGCCTTGTCGAACGCCTGATCGAAGCGGTCGTAGTGTTTCTCGTCCTTGACCAGCACCGCCCGCGACAAGTGATAGAAGTCATCGACCTGCAGGCCCGACACGCCCTTGTCCATGGCCTCCATCAGATGGAGCCATTCCTTCATGGACACAGGAACCTTGTGGTCGCGAAGCGCGGTAAAGAAGGGCAGGAGCATCGGGCTAGATTACCGGATTATCTGACGTTGGCGAGCGCGATCAGGCGCGGCGCAGGATGAACTCCTGATCGATCCATTCCCCGACCGGATAGCCATAGCCGCCGACCTTCTCGAACCCATAGGCTGCATACAGTTTCTGAGCCTTCAGATTGCCGCTCCAGACGCCGATCCATAGGGCTCCGGTGGTGCGTTCTTCCATCCAGGCCAAGGCGCGTTTCAGCAGTTCAGTGCCGAGGCCCAAACCTTGCGCTTCCTTGCCGACATACAGGCGGCGCAACTCCATCTCGCCCGCCTTGGCGTCTTCGTGCGGCAGGTCGTTGGGACCGGCGTGGCACAGGGCGAGGATCTGGCCGTCGCGTTCGGCAATCCAAAAGACGCACTCGTCGTCGTGGATGCGCGGACGAAGCGCCTCGGGGCTAAAGCTCTTTTGGAAAAACGCCTCCAGATCGTCGGCAGGGTAGGGGATGCCGAAGCCGTCCACGAAGGTTTCCACGAAGGTGCGGCGGCTGAAGGCGGACAGGGCTTCGAGGTCGCGGTCTTCGGCGGGACGGATCAGGTATTCGCTCATGCCCGCATCCTTAGCGCCCCCGAAATCGGGACGCCATCCTGTGCTTTGTTCGACCATGCACGGGTTGCGAGTGTCGCAATCGCTGTCTAACCATCGAGGTTCAGTCGAACGGAGTTCACCGTGACCAAGGAGGGATCGCCTTCGCGATACGGCGACATCATATTGGCACGCCACGGCAAACCCGCTCTGTCGCGTAAATGCTGGCTGAGTGCCGAGGAATATCGCGACTGGTGGGCGAGGTACGATGCGGGAGGCCTGTCCGCCGGGCAGACGCCGCCGGACAGTCTCGTTCGAACGGCGGCAGTTGCAGGGACGCTCTATGCCTCGACGCTTCGCCGAGCACAGGAAACCGCGCGCGCCGTCGCGGGTGATCGCCAGTTTCTAACGGACAGCGTCTTTGTCGAAGCCCCGCTGCCTCCGCCGCATTTACCCGACTGGTTCAAACTGCCGCCGCGATTGTGGGGCGTGGTGGCCCGATTCTGGTGGCACGTCTTTGATCACCACGACGGTCAGGAAAGTCGCGCAGAGGCCGAACTTCGGGCGGCAAGGGCGGCACAAATCCTGATCCAACGGTCTTTTGACGGTCGCGATGTGCTGGTGCTCGCACACGGCTATTTTAACCACATGATCGGCCAGAAGCTGCAGGCCGAGGGATGGAAGCTGATCGAGAACCAAGGTTTCAAATACTGGTGCCAGCGGCGTTATCGCCGTTCCTGAGCGCATTTCCTGTTGGCAGGGCGGCATGAGGATTGAACCGCCTGCCACACGGCTCTAGTTTGCCGCCATGACCGAAGCGACCGCAAACACCGTTCCTGCTGATCTCAGCTTTGAAGATGCCCTGCAAAAGCTGGAGGGTATCGTCTCGCGACTGGAATCCGGTCAGGCCGGTCTGGAAGAATCCATCACGCTCTATGAGCAGGGTGCCCAGCTCAAAGCGCATTGCGAGGCTCGCCTGAAGGCCGCCCAACTGCGGGTCGAGAAGATTGTGGTCGGCCCCGATCAACAGGCTACCGGCACCCAAGCTGCCGACTTCGGTTGATCTCGTCGTGACCATCCTTGCGGCGAATTCGCCCGAACAAGCCGTGATTGATCGTGTCGCCGATGTGGCTGACATGGTCACCGTGGCGCTCGACAAACTTCTTCCGCGCGGCTCTGGCCCCGAGGCTCGACTGACCGAAGCCATGCGCTATGCGGCGCTGGGTCCGGGCAAACGTTTGCGTCCGTTCTTCACCATGGAAGCAGGCCGTCTGTTCGACCTCGATGAGGGTGAGCTGCTGCGCGCCGCCTGTGCGCTGGAGTGCATCCACGCCTATTCGCTGGTGCACGACGACCTTCCGGCGATGGACGACGACGACATGCGTCGCGGGCGTCCGACCGTGCACATCGAATATGACGAGATGACCGCCATCCTCGCAGGCGATGCCCTACAGACGGTCGCTTTCGAGATCATGGCTGACGAATCTACCCACGCGGACCCCGCTGTGCGCTGTGAGCTGGTTCGCCGGCTGGCCGTAAACGCCGGTGCGGAAGGCATGGCCGGCGGCCAGATGATCGATCTGCTGGGTGTACGCGACGATTTGGGCGGGGTTGCGCGTATGCAGCGCCTCAAGACCGGTGCCCTGTTCGCCAACGCCTTTGAAATCCCGCTTATCATGGCCGACGCCAGCGATGCCCAGCGCCAGGCGCTTCTTGGTTTCGCGCACGACATCGGTCTGGCCTACCAGATCGTTGACGATGTGCTGGATGCCGAAGGCTCGGCCGAGGAAATGGGCAAAGCTGCGGGCGGCAAGGATGCTGCTCTGGGCAAGACCAATTTCGTTACTCTGCTGGGTGTCGATGCTGCGCGACAACGCGTCGCGCATCTGGCCGATCAGGCCCGCGCCCACCTTGACCTGTTCGGCCACGATGGCGACATCCTCAAGGCCAGCGTGGATCTGGTGCTCAAGCGCCGCTCATAATCCATCGTTTCTGCACAAGACTTTGATACGAACCGCCATGACCCTTCGCGGGTTATGGCTATTATCGACCTTCGCGTCCCAGCCTTTGAAGGCTATTAAGCCCCTATGCCGAATACCCCTTTGCTCGACACCGTAAGCTTCCCGTCCGATACGCGCGGGTTCGATATCCCGCAGCTGAACCAGTTGGCGGACGAGGTGCGCGCCGAAACCATCGATGCTGTCTCGGTGACGGGCGGGCATCTGGGCGCGGGCCTGGGTGTGGTCGAACTGACGGTCGCGCTGCATCACTTGCTGGATACGCCCAAGGACATCCTGATCTGGGATGTCGGTCACCAATGCTATCCGCACAAGATTCTGACGGGCCGTCGCGACCGTATCCGCACGCTGCGTCAGGGTGGTGGTCTGTCGGGCTTCACCAAGCGCTCGGAGAGCGAATACGACCCGTTCGGTGCCGCCCACGCCTCTACCTCGATCTCGGCGGGTCTGGGCTTTGCCGCTGCCCGCGATCAGCAGGGCGAGAACAACAAGGTCGTGGCCGTCATCGGTGACGGCTCGATCACGGCGGGCATGGCCTATGAGGCGATGAACAACGCCATCGAGGCGACGGACGGCCAGTTCATGGTCATCCTGAACGACAACGACATGTCGATCGCCCCGCCGGTCGGCGCCATGAGCGCCTATTTGGCCAAACAGGTTTCGGGCGACGCCTATCAGCGCGTTCGCAACTTCGGTAAGAAGTTCGTCGACCACATGCCGCGCCCCATCCGCGAGACCGCGCGCAAGGCCGAGGAATACGCCCGCGGCATGGTTGCCGGCGGCACCTTCTTCGAGGAACTGGGTTTCTACTACATCGGTCCGATTGATGGTCATGACATGAACCATCTGGTGCCGATCCTGAAGAACGCGCTGGCCATCACCGACAAGCCGGTGCTGGTCCACGTCGTCACGCAAAAGGGCAAGGGCTATGCCCCCGCCGAGAACAGCGCCGACAAATATCACGGCGTGGTCAAGTTCGACGTGGAGTCCGGCAAGCAGGCCAAGGCCATCTCGAACGCGCCCAGCTACACCAAGGTGTTCGGCACCGAGTTGATCAAGCACGCAGCAACCGATCCGAGCATTGTCGGCATCACCGCCGCCATGCCGTCGGGCACGGGCATCGACCTGTTCGGTCAGGCGTACCCTGACCGCGTGTACGATGTAGGCATCGCCGAACAGCACGCTGTGACCTTTGCGGCGGGTATGGCTGCGGACGGTATGAAGCCGTTCTGCGCCATCTATTCCACCTTCCTTCAGCGCGGCTACGACCAAGTGGTCCACGATGTAGCCATCCAGTCGCTACCGGTGCGCTTTGCTATGGACCGTGCGGGTCTGGTGGGGGCCGATGGTGCGACCCACGCCGGATCGTTCGATATCGGCTTCATGGGGGCTCTGCCGGGCATGGTGCTAATGGCTGCAGCTGATGAAGCCGAACTGGCCGCCATGATCGCCACCTCGCTGGAAATCAACGACCGCCCGTCGGCCTTCCGCTATCCGCGCGGTGACGGCGTGGGCGTGGAAATCCCCGAACTGGCCAAGCCGCTGGAAATCGGCAAGGGCCGCATCGTCAAGGAAGGCACCAAGGTCGCCATCCTGTCGCTGGGTACCCGCCTGCAGGAAAGCCTGAAGGCCGCTGACATTCTGGAACAGGCCGGTATCTCGACCACCATCGCCGACGCCCGCTTCGCCAAGCCGCTGGACGAGGAACTGATCCTGCGCCTCGCGCGCGAGCATGAAGTACTGATCACGGTGGAAGAGGGCGCTATGGGCGGCTTCGGTGCCTTCGTGCTGCAAATGCTGGCCGAGAAGGGCGCTCTGGATCGCGGCCTGAAGATCCGCACCATGCATCTGCCGGACATCTTCCAAGACCACAACAGCCCCATGGCCATGTACGACGAGGCTGCCCTCAACGCGAAACACATCGCCGCCAAGGCTATTGAGGCGCTCGGTTAAGCTGCCTAACTACTAATGAAAAAGCCGCTCCGATATGGGCGGCTTTTTTGTTTAGCTATGGAGGTTCAGATATTTCTGAAGGTCGTCAGAGTTTGACACGCCCTGATCATTGGCGATGAAGCTCAAAAGCGTCAGCGGCTTGCCTGTCCTAGCTGCGGCCGCCAGTTTGTGATGACCGTCCAAGAGATAGTGACCCATACAGCGGTGATCTTGGACGTTTTCTATTTCAGGCTGTTTCACATCAAGAACTGAAACTGCAACGGCCGTTGGCATAACCGCCTCTTCTAGGCGCTGCATGTAATAGCGTATCCGCTCCTCATCGAGTTGGTTTTGACGATGTAGCGGGATGATGAAATCGAACGACAGGTCGGTTCGGTCTTGATCACCAATAACTGGCAGTCCTTCTGTCGGCTTAACGCGATAATAGTCGATACGGGGATGGTGAGTTCCACCTTCCATCACCGGATCAAAACCGATTTGCTGCACTTGTTCATGCGCGAAGTAATCAGCGTCGGAACCTGCAGCAATTAGGTGCGGAGTGAGGCGCATCAGGACTAGGTGGTACGAGCCTGAGGGGAGGAGCTTCCCCAACGCGTTCGCCACTTCCGGGTGAATATGATCAATCCCCGCAGCTAGCGTGCCGGATAGTTCTTCGACATCCACACCGTTCGACGCTTCCTCAATGCGCTCGAAGAAGAATTCACATGTGCCGCA
Source organism: Brevundimonas pishanensis (assembly GCF_022750635.1). GTDB lineage: Bacteria > Pseudomonadota > Alphaproteobacteria > Caulobacterales > Caulobacteraceae > Brevundimonas > Brevundimonas pishanensis. The sequence goes on from NZ_JAJKBG010000003.1 coordinate 284,441, forward strand.
TATGTTACCTATGAGAAACGCTGGCTCGCCATGGACAACAAGATATCTTTCCCACTCCGGCCAACGGCCAGAGCCTTTGCGCGCAAATGCGACAGCACTCGATAGGTTGGATATATTCACATCCAACCTATCAATGATTGAGGGACGTGTAGGGGCTTTGGTCAATATGCCAGCGCCAACCCGTCTTTGCGCATCTCCGAGGCCGCGCCGTAGGTCCAGCGGCCGTCGGGGTTTTGCTGCATCATGACGTTCTGATAGCCGCCAAAGCCGCCGTCGGGCTCGCCGAGGCTCCAGCCCATTTCGGTCAGGCGGGCCTTGGTGACAGCGGGGACGCCACTTTCCAGATGCAGCTTGCCTGAACCCGCCGCAGCGGCTTCTCCCGTCGGTTCGGTCGAGCCATAGTGCTGCCAGCGCGGGGTATCGCCCGCTTCTTGCGGGTCGAGGCCGTAATCGACCATGTTGATGATGATCTGGGCCTGACCTTGTGGCTGCATGCCGCCGCCCATGACGCCATAGGCCATCCACGGCTTGCCATCCTTGCAGGCAAAGCCCGGAATGATGGTGTGGAAGGGGCGTTTGCCGGGGGCATAGATATTGGGGTGGCCATCGGTGGTGGCGAACATCTCGCCACGGTTCTGGAACATGAAGCCCAGCGTGCGCCCATGTCCGTCATCGGCGACCAGTCCGCAGCCCATGCCGCGATAGTTGGACTGGATCCAGCTGACCATCATCCCGTCACTGTCGGCGACGCTGAAATAGGTGGTGTCACCTTGCGTGGGCGCATCGCCGGGGAAGACGCGATCCATGACGCGGTTCGGATTGATCAGTCGCGCGCGCTCCGCCGCATAGGCCTTGGAGTTCAGATAGGCGACGGGCGTTTCGCTGAAACGGCTATCTGCGAACCATTTGGCGCGATCCTCGAACGCTAGCCGCTTGGCCTCGGCTTGATGGTGGATCGAGGCAGCGGACTGGAAGCCCATGGCTTTCAGGTCGAACTGTTCGCAGATGTTGAGGAGTTGGTTGGTCGACAGCCCCTGAGTGTTCGGGCCAAGGCCATAGACATCCACGCCGCGATAGTTGGTTCGGATCGGCTCGACCCACTCGGTCTGGTGGGCATTCAGGTCTGCCTTGGTCATCCAGCCGCCGATGCGGCGGAAATAGCCCTCGATGGCATCGGCAATGGGGCCGTTATAGAAGGCGTCGCGCCCGCCCTCGGCGATCAGGCGCAGGGTGCGGCCCAGATCGGGGTTGGCGAATATCTGGCCCGTCTTGGCGGTCTCGCCATTGGGGGCATAGACCTTGCGGCGGTTGTCGTGTTCTTCGATCACATCGCGGTTGCGCTCGAACACAGCCATGTTGCGCTCGAGATAGAAGGCGATGACCTGCGGCACCGGAACGCCCTGTTCGCACAGCTCGGCGACGGGCAGCAGCACATCCTTCCACGGCAGCTTTCCGTATTTCTGGTGGGCGCTCCACCATGCATCGACCGTACCGGGCACATTGACCGTCACCGCCCCATAACGGGGCAAGAGGCCATCCTTGGCGCGGCTGCGAGCGGTCTCCAGCCCCAGCAGGCGAGGCGAGGGGCCGGAGCCGTTAAAGCCCACGACCTTGCCCTGTTTCGGGTCCCACAGCATGCAGAAGGCATCGCCGCCGATGCCGTTGCCGGTGGGTTCTAGGAAGCCTAGTGCCGCGTTGATGGCGATGGCAGCGTCGATGGCCGATCCGCCGCGTTTCAGTGTCTCTATGCCCATAAGGGTGGCGATGGGGTGCGCGGTCGCCGCCGCGCCATGCTGGCCCCAGACGGTCGAGCGTCCAACATACTTCGCCCCCGTGATCCGGTCGCCCATGCCGACCACCTGGTCAGGCGGCGTGGGGGCAGGGCGGCTGCGCGGTGCGGGCGGTGTCGCCTGCGTGGCGCTTGCATTGGCGGGCAGGGCTCCGGCCAGAGCGGCTCCGGCGGGCAGGGCGGTCAGGAAGGTGCGACGACGCATGGGATGATCCCCCTCAGGATACTGAGCCTGCATTGGGGGATGAACTTGACCGTGGCGCAAGGGCCAAGCTGACGTTCGGGCAAAGAAAAAGGGCCGCATCCGAAGATGCAGCCCTTAAATCCGTAGGCGATGAAGCCGAAGACTATTCGATGTCTTCGTTCAGCAGGCCGACCTTGAACATGCCGTTTTCCTGCAGGGTGTTCATCACTTCCATGAACTCGTTGTAGGTCACGTCAGCCTGAGCGCGGACGAAGACGCGTTCTTCGCGGCAGTCAGCGACAGCGCCTTGAGCGGCGCAGACGTCAGCAGCCAGAGTCGGCAGAGCCGTCTTCTTGTCTGCGATATATAGGTCACCACCGTTCTGGATGGAGACGTAAACCGGTTCTTTCGGCTTTTCGTTCGAAGCCGAAGGCACTGCCGGCGGCAGGTCCAGCTTGATCGAAACGGTTGCCATCGGTGCCGCGACCATGAAGATGATCAGCAGAACCAGCATAATATCTACGAACGGAGTGACGTTGATCTCAGAGTTCTGAGAAGCACCACCCTTACCGCCACCAAGCTTCGCACCCATGCGATCTCGTCCTCATCATGGCCCAACCGATACGGCGGGCTGCACTGAAAGTCTGGATTAGTTCTTGGCGTCGGATTGACGGCTTGTAAACCCGTCTTTCGGCCCAAAACGTCACAGGACGAAATAAGCTTGCGAAATTAGGGGGTGAAACTTCGCACAGCGAATGAATTCATCCCCTTGAACGCGGTACGCAAACCGCCGGTCTGCGAAATAGAAGCCTGAATCAGCCCTTAGCCAGCTTCAGGAATCGCTCGACCAGAGCGTTATCCTGTTTGAATACGCCGGTGAAACGCGTCGTTACGGTTGTGACGTGGCGGTGATGCACGCCACGGGTGGTCATGCACTGGTGGGCCGCATCGACCATGACTGCCACGCCTTTGGGCTGCAGGTGCTGTTCGATCGCCTCGATGATGTCGTTGGTCAGGGTTTCCTGATTTTGCAGGCGGCGGGCGAAGATTTCGACGACGCGGGCGAGCTTGGAAATGCCGACAACCTTTTCGCCCGGAATATAGGCGACCCATGCCTTGCCGAGGAACGGGGCAAGGTGGTGCTCGCAGTGGCTCTCGACCTCGATCTCCTTGAGGATGACCATGTCGTCATAGCCGGTCACGTCCTCGAACGTGCGCGACAGTTCCTTGGAGGCGTCCGCGTCGTAACCGTCGAACCATTCGCCATAGGCATCAACCACGCGCTTTGGCGTGTCGATCAGGCCCGGACGATCAGGGTTGTCGCCAGCCCACGCGATCAGGGTGCGCACGGCCTCCAGCGCCTGTTCGCGGCTGGGGCGCACGATAGCGCCTTCATTGGCGGCGAGAACGGGCTTGGCGGGCGTGGTCATGAAGATCGTTTCCGAGGGGGACGCGTTTGCGTCCCGTGAATATAGGCGACTACCGCACCCCTAATGGTTTATCAGGACGCGCGGACTGTTTATCAGGCCGCTATATGGGACGTTTGGTACGTCCTGCAAGAAAACTCGCACAAAGACTTTTATACAATGGCCCTGCATATCTATGACACCCTGCGCCGTGAAAAGCGCCTGTTCGAGCCGCGCGATCCGAACCGGGTGACACTCTATGTGTGTGGTCCGACCGTTTACGACTATGCCCACATCGGCAATGCGCGCCCGCCGGTGGTGTTCGACGTGCTGGTCCGTCTGCTGCGCAAGACCTATGGCGAGGACAAGGTGATCTATGCGCGCAACGTCACCGACGTGGACGACAAGATCAACGCCAAGGCCGCCAAGGAAGGCGTCGCTATCGGCGAAGTCACCTCGCGCTATGAAGCAGCCTATTTGTCGGACATGGCGCTGCTGAACGTATCGCCGCCGGACATGGCCCCGCACGTGACCGACCATATGGATGCGATCATCCAGCAGATTCAGGCCATCATCGACAGCGGCTGCGCCTATGCTGCCGAGGGACATGTGCTGTTTGATGTGTCGTCCTATCCCTCCTATGGCGCTCTGTCGGGCCGCAATCTGGATGACATGATCGCCGGTGCCCGCGTGGAAGTGGCTCCCTATAAGAAGAACCCGCACGACTTCGTGCTGTGGAAGCCGTCCAAGAAGGACGAGCCGTCTTGGGCATCTCCGTGGGGCGAGGGACGTCCGGGCTGGCACATCGAATGCTCGGCTATGATCGAGAAGAACCTCGGCCTACCGATCGACATCCACGGCGGCGGTATCGATCTGGCCTTCCCGCACCACGAGAACGAAATCGCGCAGGGCGTCTGCGCCCACGGTCATGCACATGCCGACCACGCGCACGATGAATACGCCCGCTACTGGATGCACAACGGCTTCCTGACGGTGGACGCCGAGAAGATGTCCAAGTCGATCGGCAACGTCCTGCTGCTGAACAACCTTGTGAAGGCCATGCCGGGCGAGGTTGTGCGTTGGGCCCTGCTGAGTGCCCACTATCGCCAACCGCTGGACTGGAACCAGAACCTGCTGGAACAGTCGCGCAAGAACCTAGACCGTCTGTACGGCGTGCTGCGCGATGCCGACGCCAAGCTGAGCGACTTCGACTACGACACGCTCGAAGAGCCGGAAATGGAGTTGGCCGAGCAGGAGTTGAATCCGTTGCTCGATGCGCTGGACGACGACCTGAACACGCCCGGTGCCATTGCCCAGTTGTTCGCTCTGGGGAATGCACTGCGCGACCTGCTGAACGATGCCGAGGCCGACATCAATGATTTGGCCATGGCCCGCTGGAGCCTGCGCGAAGGTGCTGATCTGCTCGGTGTGTTGTCCATGACGCCCGAGCAGTGGTTCACCGGTGGTGACGATGCCCTGAAGGTTGAGGTCGAAGCCCTGCTGGAGCAACGCGCTGCCGCCCGTGCTGAAAAGAACTGGGCCGAGGCGGACCGCATTCGGGATCGTCTCAACGAGCTCGACGTCGTGGTCATGGATGGCCCCACCGGCGCGACGTGGCGCGTGAAGGGCTAAGCTTGTTGCCCCAAGAAAAGTTGAAGCCCCGTGGTGAAAACCGCGGGGCTTTATCTTTTTTGTGCTCAAGTTTTTGAGGGCTGATTTCCTAGAAATGCTGGGGATTTTGGCGGAATGACGAAAGGTATTTCTTGTCGCGACTTATTTATTTTCGATTTGGCACTTGAATAAAAATCAAAAAGGCGCATCTTGGTTTTGTCGAAAATCTCTGCGCAACGCTCTATCTTCTTTGTTCGCATTGAGATCTACCGTTCCCCTAGACCCCGACAGTCCTCAGAAATGTTTTCTGACGATTTCTTTCTACGGAGGTCATTCAAATGGCTACTGGTATCGTCAAGTGGTACAACCCGACTAAAGGTTTTGGTTTCATCGCTCCTGACCAAGGCGGCGGCGACGTGTTCGTTCACGTCTCGGCAGTTGAGCGTGCAGGCATGAATGGCCTGAATGAAGGTCAAGCCGTGTCGTACGAGCTGGAGCGCGACCAGCGCTCGGGCAAGACCTCGGCCGGTCAACTGCAAGCGGCCTAAGCCCGCTTCTCCGGAAAGGCCTTAGGCCTGCTGGAATGCAGATTTGAAAAACCCCGCTGGCAACAGCGGGGTTTTTTATTTCAGGCCGCCTGTGAAGATGGCTGGATGAAGGGGGAGATGGCGTTCATCGCCAGATCCACATGGGTCTGCTTTTCGCCCACGGGGGCCACATAGAAGATGGCTTCCTCGGCGTCCTTCATCGTTGCCATAGATGCGATCATCCAGGCCGCAAGATATTGCGACGCCATACAGCCGCCCGCCGTTGCCACGCGCCCGTGAGCGACAAAGGGGGCCTCAATTACATTCACGCCAGCCTCGACGACCCATGGCTTGGTCGTAAGGTCCGTGCAGGCGGGCAGGGTGCCGATCAGGCCCAGCTTGGCCAGCAGTAGCGTGCCCGAACACTGCGCACCGATGAATTGCCGCGACGGATCCATATGTAGCGAGGCAAGGAAGTCGGCATCCGCCGCATAGTCGCGCGTCTTGATACCGCTCCCCACCAGCACGGCATCGGCCTCGGGCAGAAACTCCAGACCCCTCTGACCGGTAATGGTGACCCCGTTCATGGAGGTGACCTGCGGGGTCGGGGTGGTAATCAGTGCCTCCCACCCCTTTGCGCGCATGCGGTTGAGGATTCCGGCTGCGATAAAGGAATCCAGCTCGTTGAAGCCATCGAGGGTGAGAACGGCGATTTTCATAAGCTGAAGCTCAGTTAAAAACGCCGTCCTGTCTATGGGGTAGTTCACCTTCCGCGCGGCGAATTCATTATCCAGCTATTCGTTGCGCTGTTTGAAATGCTGGATGCGTTCGCCGGTGGACTGGCCCACGCCCGAGTTGTCCACCCGTACCGTCGCAATGACTTTTGCCGCCAGAGCTTCTGCCAGCAGGCCCATGTGGCGCCGGCCAGCACAGCACCACCCGCAGGAATGCTCACCTCTACATCGCGGACCTGTGCTGCTGCCAACGGCACCAAAAGGAATGATGCGGCAAGTCCGGCGAGCAAGGCCGATCATCCGATGCCCGCAGCAAACAAAAGACCCGCTCCGGTGGGAGCGGGCCTCTATGCCGATCAGCGTGCGCGGCGAATGAGTTCTTCGGCCAGCGTATCAGTCAAATAGCCATCAGCGACACGGCCGTTAGCGGCCTGCCAGCGGCGCAGGGCAGCGCGGGTGTTGGCACCGATTACGCCGTCGACGCCTTGGGTGTCGTACCCCATCTTCGTCAGGGCGGTCTGGGCACCGACACGCTGTTCGCGGGTCAAGGGACCGTCGTTGGGCCAAGTCGCCGTCAGGCCCGGCTTGCCGGTCACGCCGTCGGCAATCATGCCGATGGCCAGCGCATAGCTGACCGAGTTGTTATAGCGGCGGATGACATAGTGGTTGGGCAGGGCCAGAAATACCGGACCGCGTGCGCCCTGTGGCAGCAGGATGGTCGCGCCCTCGGCCATTTCGGCTTCGTTGAGTTGCTGGTTGTTGGCCAGACGAACGCCACGCGATTGCCAATACGACCACGGATGCTTGGGACCTTCGGCTTCGGTGTAGTCGAAGTTGGACGGCAGGATGACTTCATAGGCCCAGCCCTGACCACGCTTCCAGCCCGCTTGCGCCAGCAGGTTGGCTGCGGAAGCCAGAGCGTCTGCGTCCGAACCCCAGATGTCGACCTTTCCGTCTTCGTTCTGGTCGACGCCCAGCTTCAGATAGTTGTCCGGCATGAACTGGGTCTGGCCCATGGCTCCGGCCCAGCTGCCTTTCAGGCCCGCGCGGTCTCGCTTCCCGTCCACAACGATATCAAGCGCGTATTTCAGTTGCTCCTCGGCCCAGGCGCGGCGGCGGCCATCATAGGCAAGGGTGGCCAGAGAGCGAATGACGTCAAAGTCGCCCTGAACGGCACCGAAGGCGCTTTCCTGCGCCCAGATGCCGAGCAGGATCTCGGTAGGCACGCCGAATCGTTGCGGCACAGACCACGGCACGCGGTCTACGCGCTGGCGAGCCATGGCGATTCGTGAGGGCGCGGTGGCGTTCTGGATATAGGTGCCGGCCGGACGCGAGAATTCGGGTTGGTTGCGATCCAGTCGGATCACGCTGGCATTGGGGGTCAGACCCTCCAATTCACGGGCGTACTCCCAACGACGGTTGCCACCGTGGCGATCAAGAAAGCCATTGCGCCACTGGTCAAAGCTGACGGCGTCATAAGCACCGCTGAGGTCCGTTTGGGCCGCTGGTGTCGTGTTCGTGGGCTCTGCCGGCGGGGCGACGGGCGTTCCGGACTGCGGGGGGGCAGTGGGGGCGGGAGCGGTCACGGGCACCATAGGTGTGCAGGCTGCAACCGATGCCACCAACATCAGGCGGAGGGTAATACGCATGAACACTAGGGTAACGTCCTCAAAATTCTCGACCACTCACAAGTGCGCGAAAGGAAAAGGGGTTTCCGTGAAAAGACTTAATGCGCGTTAAACTTCCGGCGCAATTCCCGCAGATATGGTGATTTCACCGCCTTCGGGGACTTTGTAAAAAGGCGTCCGGTGTTGACGTCGCGGCCATAGCTCTCTATAGGCACCGCTCCGCCGCGGGTTTGCTCGCGGCTTCGTTATTTTTCCGCCCTCACGGGCCTCCAATCATACGGGACGTCCGACCATGAAGGTCCGTAGCTCGCTGAAGTCGCTCAAGGGTCGCCACCGCGACTGCAAAATCGTTCGCCGCAAGGGCGTTCTGTACGTGATCAACAAGACCGATCCGCGCTTCAAAGCCAAGCAAGGCTGAGGAACGCGTGACGCCGCCGCTTCTTACGAAGCTGCGGATGTCTAGTTGGTGGACACACAGTTCCACAAGGCCATGGGCTCCGGTCCATGGCCTTTTTCGTGGGTGGAATCACGTCACAGCGAATCCGCTACGGTGTTTTTCGAATCTGTGGGTTGAGCCGACGGCGCGGGCGTGATTAGTCGCCAGCCAATCTTTCCTTTCCCGAGATCGCCGGAGGTCCACCTTGGACGACGCATCCTTCGAAAACCCAGACGTCATGACCGCCGCGGCCCAAGGCCGTCTACGCACCATCATCGAGCGCATCGAGCGCCTCGAAGAAGACAAGAAAGCCGTCATGGAAGACATGAAGGAGGTCTTCGCCGAGGCCAAGGGCGAGGGCTATGACGTGAAGGTCCTGCGCAAGGTCATCCGCATCCGTAAGCAGGACCGCGCCAAGCGTCAGGAAGAGGAAGCAATCCTCGACCTGTACCTGTCGGCTCTGGGCGAAGTTTAAGCCCCTTGGGCCTTGGCGACGCGCTTGAAACGAAAGCCGCCACCCAGTCCCTATGAGTTACAGCGCAAGGCTGCCCAGCGGGCGGCCTTGAACGCTCTGAAACGCGCCCGCCGCTCTGCTGAGAAGGCGGGCGTTTCGCTGTCCGAATGGGAGGACGAGTTCCTCACCTCGGTCAGCGAGCGGGTGAAAGAACACGGCCGAGCCTTTGGCGATCCCGAACTGGGTGGCCCCGGTCAGGCTCTGTCGGCGATGCAGGGGCGTAAGCTTAAAGAGATTGCCAAAAAGGCTATTGGCGAGGACAACGGCCCGCCACAACGAAAACGAGGGGCACGCAAACCGTACCCCTCGCGCGATATCAACGACGAATAGTCTTACGGCAGCTTCCCAACGCTCATGGCGTTCAGGAACGGCGCATAGGCCGCTTCCCCCGCAGCCAGACCCACAAGGTTGTCCTGCTCAATATTCATCGTCAGGGCGTAGCGGTCTTTGACCGTGCCGATCAGGGTGCCGACCTTGCCGCCAGTGTCCTTGGCTTCGACCTCGATAGCGTAACGCAGGCCGTTGTCTTCCTTTACGGAGGACAGGAAATCGGGACCGCCCATTTCTGCCAGCGCGGCGGGGGCAGCCTTGGCCATCTCCTCGACACCTGCGGTCATCTGTAGCGCCGTCTTGGCGGCTTGAAGGGGCAGGGTGCGTCCCATCTCTGCCATCTGCGCCATGCCTGCGGGCACGTCTCCGAGGGGGCCTTGGGAATCGACGAGGATGATTGAGGTGCTGCTACCGGCTTCGCCCCACACCATCTCCACGGAGTAGGCTTCGCAGTTGATCGCCGTGACCGGCTTGCCGCCGATGGCTACGGCGTCGGGCATTGCGGGCAGAAGGGGGTGTCCCTCGCAACTTGCAGGAAGAGCCAAAGCGGGCTGTGCAGCGGTCTCACCGGTTGCGGATTGCGGTGACTGGCCACAGGCGCAGAGCACCAACGCGGCGGCCATGACGGTGTAGGCTGATTGTTTCAAAACCCCTCCTCATCTCAACAATGGCAAAGGTTTCAGCATGCTTCGCTGCTTGCTCCAAATCAGAGAACAATGTCACATGTCGCGAAGGGGGAATGTTGATGAACAGTATTGCCAGGGGCTTCAAAAAGCTGCGGGATTTTCAGGGTCGTGATCGTCGATCCGAGTTTTGGCCCTATGCAGGGGTGATCATGGCGGTCAGCATGGTTCTGACGACTGTCGCCATTGTTCCGGCCATGCTCCAGCAGTTCGACCAGACGCTGGCCTTTGCTGAAGCGAACCCTGACAAGGCGAGCGTTTACCGTTCTGCCACCAACGTCCATGTCGTCATCCATGATCCGGCAGGGATGCCGCCGATGGATTACAGCGGGATGCTGGTGCCTTTGGCCATCATGCTGGTTGTCGTTGCGCTGTTGCTGGCTGCGGCGGTCACGCGCAGGCTTCATGACCGTGGCTTGTCGGGGCGCTGGGCCCTAATTCCCTTGGCGCTTTATGGCGTGGGCATCGTGTTCTGGATGCGAATGTTGGCCTCGATGTTGACCGACGCAACCGGCGACCCGTCATTCATGATCACCTTCATGCTGAACTTTCTTGTTCTAATGCTGGGTCAGCTGTCCTTGATTGCGCTGGTGATCGTACTGGCCCTCAAAGGAAAAACCGGTCCCAACCGCTACGGGCCGGAACCGGTTTGAAGGTTCGGGGAGGTTAGCGGTTAGCCCGCTTCCTTAATGTGGTCCTCAAGGCCCTGTTCGCGAACCTTGCGGTACAGGGTCGAGCGACCAATGCCGAGACGGCGGGCGATTTCCGACATGTGGCCGGAATAGACTTCGATGGCATGCTGGATTAGATCGCGCTCGATCTCTTCCAGCGTGCGGACGTGGCCGCGCTCGTCGGTAATGCGGATCGGGCTATCGGGCGCGGGAGATGAGCTTTGAGCCGTTTCGGTCGCGGTTGAGAGGGCTTCGCCGTCAGGGCCTTCCATGACCGCGACCGGAGCATCCAACGGAGCCGCAACGCCCGAGATTGCCGGGAAGTCGTGCGGCTGCAACATCGGAGAATCGGCCAACACCAGCGCGCGATAGATGGTGTTCTCCAACTGGCGCACGTTGCCCGGCCAGTCATAGGCCTGCAGCAGGGCCATCGTCTCCGGCGAACAGCCGACGATGCGCTTGCTCTCTTCGATATTGAAGCGGGTGATGAAGTGGTCGATCAGGGCGGGAATGTCCTCGCGGCGCTCGCGAAGGGCAGGGGCCTCGATCGGGAAGACGTTCAGGCGATAGAAAAGGTCTTCGCGGAATGCCCCTTCCTTTACCTGCTGGGCCGGATCGCGGTTGGTCGCCGAGACGATACGCACGTCGACCTTCACGGGACGCTTGCCGCCCACCGGATCGACTTCGCCTTCCTGTAGGGCGCGCAGCAGTTTGACCTGGATATCCAGCGGCAGTTCGCCGATTTCATCGAGGAACAACGTGCCGCCATTGGCCTCTACGAACTTGCCGGCGTGCTTTTCATGGGCTCCGGTGAAGGCACCCTTTTCGTGGCCGAACAGGATGGACTCAACGAGGTTCGCCGGCAGCGCACCGCAGTTGACCGCGATGAACGGCTTGCCCGCGCGGGGGCTAGCACCGTGCAGGGCACGGGCGATGACTTCCTTACCGACGCCGCTTTCCCCGGTGATCAGAACGGGAATGGACGACTTGGCGGCGCGGGATCCTAGGGCCTTGACCATGCGCATCGGCGGGCTGTCGCCGACGATGTCGTCAAAGCTGGTGCGGCCGGTGGTGCGCTTCTTCAGGCGACCGATCTCGGCGGTGAGCTGCGTCATCTGCAGGGCGTTGCGCACGCCAACCAGAAGGCGCTCGGGACCGACGGGCTTGATGAAGAAGTCCTGCGCACCGGCCTGCATGGCGCGGACGACGGTTTCGATACCGCCATTGGCCGTCAGCACGATGACAGGGATGTTCACCCCCGCCGTGCGCAGTTCGGCCAGCGTCTCGAGGCCCGACGGACCGCCGGGCATGACAAGGTCAAGCAGCACCACATCGGCACCACCGCCCTTGGTCAGGCGGTCGATGGCTTCGCCACCATTTTCGGCGTGGACGACGGCATAACCTTCACGCTCCAGAACCGCCTGAATCAGGCGGCGCTGGGTCGGATCATCGTCGACAACCAGAACGGTCTTGGCCATGGGTAGACACCCCTCACATCACTTAGTGCCGTCTTATTTTGACGAGGAACGGTCACTGATGTTCCTGTCTCTAAACGGCACTAATGAAGAACGGGTTTCCCAAAAACACTAGCTAAGTTAATGGCTAAGCTTAACGAGAGGTTGCGCTGCAATCGTGTTCTACCGCGAAATCAAACACCTTACCGTCCAGCTCCATCGGAACGGGGCCAAAGGGCGGTAACAGTTTCGGCTCGGTCAATTTTATTTTTTCGCCGTCTCCGGGGATCGACCGGCATGGATCGCGGGGTTGGTACATGCCAACGCGCTTCCAGTTAGCTTCGCTGTCCCGTTTGTACACGCCAAAGCCTGAGCCATTATAGTTCACGACGACCTCCGGTGTGCCATCGCTGTCCACATCCAGAAGGCGCGCCGCGCACTCTTGTGCCGTGCAGATATTGGGTGGCGGGAAGCCTTCCGGGGCTTTGGTGCCCTCGGGATAGAACACGATGCGAGAGGGCTGGTCGGGCTGGTTGACCTGCGTATAGCGATTGTCTAGCGCCGCGGTGGCGCGTTTGGCGATTTCTGCGTCCTCGGATTTGGCCAGTTCCTCGAGCGCCGCACGGCCTCGCGCGCCGGACTGCCAGCCAAGCCAGCGATAGGGAATGTCGTCCGCATCAAGGGTCGGCGACTTCAAGCGCGAAAGCTGGCTGTTGATCGATAGCTGCATCGGGTTCAGCCAAGGCGTCGAATAGGCCAGCAAGGTCGCGGCAGTTACCGCTCCCACAGCCACATTGGTGCGCTCCAATAGCGGCAGCCAGCCTTCACTGCGTCCCGCGCCCACGAACTGTGCGGCGACATACCCCAAGGCGTACATCAGCCCGATCACCGCGCCGGTAATAGCGATCACGCGCTCGACCGTCAGGCCATATTGGCCGATGCGCACCCCAACGGCCCATAGCGCGAACAGGGTCATCGGCAGCAGCAACACACAGCCCACGCGCATAATGATGCGCAGCATGCCAGATCCGGACAGGTGTTCGGTCCCGTCCTGATAGACAGTGTTGATCAGGATAATCAGGCCCGCAGACGAAGCCAGCATCAGCCCTGCGGGGCTGAGCGAGGTATTGAGCTTGGAAAAGCCTGCGATAGGCAGTGCGATCAGAAAGGCGCTGGCCAAAAGCACGGCGACGGGCAGCAGCCACGAAAGCAAGGTCAGCGCGACCGTGCGGATACCCTGCGTCAGGCCTTCGCGCACATCGGTGAGTTCCACGCCCAGCGCGAACACCAGAGACGAGGCAAAGAATACGAATGCCTTGTTCTCTATAATGTCTTCTACGACGCCTATGCCAATGGCGTTGAACAGGGCCGCACCCAGCCAGAGGATGAGCCAGAAGACGCCGAGGAACATCAGCGCCAACACAAGCTGGATGCCTGCCTTCCAGGCCGTCTCGTAATAGTTCGCATAGGGGGCGACGATCTGGCCCGACTGGACAGCCGGCACGATCAGGTGATGCGCACAGAACAAGGCTGCGGGCAGGCACACCATCATGACAGGGAAGCTGTAGGCGTTATCGATCAACCCGCTGGCCAATCCCAAACCGCCCAGTATAGCCGTAGCGATGACGCCCCAGATGACCGTCGCCCGAACGGGCATCTGACCGACTGCCGCAAGCCAGACAGGCGGAGCGAATGAGGCGACCAGCGCCCACGCTGCTAGGGGGCCTGTGTTGGTGTCCCGAAACTCGGTCGCGCGGTAAAGGCCGAAGAGCAATGCGCCCTGAAGCAGGCCTACCGCCAACCGGAAGATCAGCCGCCCTGTCCCGTCGTCGTCGCGCCGCCGCCCCAGTCGCGGTCTGGCATTCGGTGAAAACAGGTGGTCCATGGTGGTGCCCCGGTCGATATTTGCGCGGAGCATGACACAGAACGCCAGCCTCACAAGGGATGATGCCCTGTAACCCTTGTCAGCGCAGCATCCAGACCTCACAAACATAGATATGAACGCGCCCGTCAAGCCGACCGAATTCGCCGACGCCCCGCTGTGGGACCTGTCTGATCTCTACGCCTCGCGTGAGGATGTTCGCATCCAGACCGATCTGGATCGCGCCCGTGCACTGGTGGACCAGCTCAATACCTATCAAGGCAAGTTGACCGCACTGTCGGGTGCCGAGTTGGGTCTGGCGCTGGACGAGGTGATCCGCACCTATGAAGAGGCCAGCGAGATCCTCGGGGCGCTGGGCGCATTTGCCTTCCTCGGCGCTTCGACCGACCGCGAAAATGCGCAGGCCCAGAGCTTTGAAGCCGATGTGCGCGAAAAGATCACTGCCATCGCCACGCCGACCGTGTGGGTGACGCTGGAAATCAACCAACTCGAAGACGAGGCCGTGAAGGCAGCGCTTGAGGCTTTTGAGCCAGCCCGCCGCTGGGCACCGTGGCTGCGCCGTTTGCGTGCCATGAAGCCGCACGAACTGTCCGAAGAGCTGGAAACCTTCATCGCCGAGCGCGGCCCGCTGCAAGCCCAGTGGTCGCGCCTGTTCGACGAGACCCTGGCGGCACTGCGGGCCGATGTGGACGGCGAGAAGCTGACCTTGTCCGAAGGCCTCAACCGCCTGACCGATACGGACGAGGCCAAGCGTGCCGCCGCGGGCAAGGCCATGACGGAGGCGTTCAACGGCATCACCCGCACCATGGGTATGGTGCTGAACACCATCGCCGCTGAAAAGGCGCTGGAGGACAAGAAGCGCGGCTTCAAACGCCCCGCGGACAGCCGCCATCTGGCCAATGAGGTTCACGGTGAATCGGTGGACGCCATGGCCGAGGCTGTGGCCAAGGCCTATCCGCGCATCGCCCACCGCTATTACGCGCTCAAAGCCAAGCTGATGGGCAAGGACAAGCTGAACCACTGGGACCGCAACGCCCCGCTGGGTCAGGCCGGTGCCAAGACCTATGACTGGAAGGGCGGCAAGGAGCTGGTGCTCAGCAGCTTTGCCGATTTGGGCGGGGACTTTGCCGAACGGGCGGGCTGGTTCTTTGATCGTCCGTGGATCGATGCGCGTCCGCGTGCGGGCAAGCAGTCAGGGGCCTATTCGCACCCTGTGACGGCGGGCGCCCACCCCTATGTTTTCCTGAACTGGATGGGTGAGCGCCGCGATGTGCTGACGCTGGCGCACGAACTGGGCCATGGCGTTCACCAGACGCTGGCGGCGGGGCAGGGTGGCCTGCTGGCCGACACGCCGCTGACGCTGGCCGAGACGGCTTCGATCTTTGCCGAGGGTCTGACGTTCGACCGTCTGCTGGCCGAGGCGACGGACGAGGACCGCCGCGCTCTGCTGGCGGGCCGTATCGAGGATGGTTTGAACACGGTGGTGCGCCAGATCGCCTTCCACCGCTTCGAGACCCGATTCCACGATGAACGCGCCAAGGGCGAAGTCTCCGTCGAACGCATCAACCAGATTTGGACCGAGGAACTGACGGCCAGCCTTGGTCCGGCGGTTGACCTTGAAGGCTACGAGAACTGGTGGGCCTATGTCAGCCACTTCGTCCACTCGCCCTTCTATGTGTACGCCTATGCGTTCGGTGATCTGCTGGTTGCGGCGCTAATGGAGACGCGGGCCAAGGACCCCGAAGCCTTTACGCCACTGTACCGCGAGCTGTTGGCCAATGGCGGGTCGAAGACCTATGTCGAGGCGCTGGAACCGTTCGGACTGAACCCGCGAGATCCGGCCTTCTGGACCATCGGCACCAAGCGCCTCGAAGGTCTGGTCGATCAGTTCGAAGCGCTCTGCGCGAACTGACGTTCGATAAACGTTGACAGGGTGGGATTAGGGCGAAAACCTCGACCCTATGAAAGCCCTGTTTTCTTTATGCGTCGCGGCGGCCCTTGCCTTGCCCGCATCCGTCATTGCCCAGGTTCCGCAGGCGGTTGCTTCGCATCCCGCGCAACATCGTGCTCTGGCGGCAGGGTACAAGGCGCTAACGGTCTGTAGCGCCCTCAAGACTGCCGAGGCGGCGGGCAGCCAGCGCACGCTGGAAAGCATTGAGCGCAACGAGCTTGTGGGCATCTATCCCGAGCTTCAGCCGATCATCGCTCACCTCACAGCACAGGTTTCGGATCAGCAGGTCTCGGTAGTGTGGGACGATGCGGCTCCACCTCGCGTGGCGACCTATCGCGAGGGGCAGGGCTGCGTGATCCAACCCATGGGTTATGTTTCCGGCCCGGCTTTGCCTGCCGTCGCCCGCCGCGCACATGCGCCTGACATGCCTGTGGCGGCGGTGGCCGGTGACGAAGCCAAGCTGAAGTCCGTGATCCACAGCGCGCTGAACCAAGGGTACGGCGCGGGGACCAACACAACCGGTGTGGTCGTTCTGCAGAACGGCAAGCGTATTGCCGAAGATTATGCAGACGGCTTTGGACCGAACACGCCACAGCGCACTTGGTCTGTTGCCAAAAGCATTGCCGGTACTCTGATCGGCGCGGCGGTTCAGCGCGGCGAGATCAATGTATCCGATCCGGCTCCCATCGCTAACTGGCAAGTGCCGGGTGATCCGCGAGCAGCCATTACGCTGGAAAGCCTGATGCGTATGTCGTCCGGCTTGACCAGCGATACAGCAGGTAACCGAACGGACGCCCTCTATTTCGGCGGGACCGCGGTGGACGAGCAGGTTCCGTACTGGCCGCTGCTCCATCCCGTTGGCTCCACCTATCGCTATGCCAATAACGATACCCTGTTGGCGGTAATGGCCATCGAAGACGGTTTTGCCGCCAACCCTCCGGCGGCATTGTTCGACCGCTTGGGCATGACGCGAACCTATGCCGAGACGGATTGGCGCGGACATTATGTTCTGTCGTCACAGGTCTGGACGACCGCGCGCGACCTCTCGCGACTGGGGCAGCTCTATCTGAATGACGGAGTCTGGGAAGGAGAACGGGTTCTGCCGCAGGGATGGGGCCGGTTCGTCTCTACGCCCTCGGGGCCCCAACCGCCGACCGGTAACTTTGGCTATGGCGCGACCTTCTGGGTCTTCAACCAATCCGAGGGTGTGCCGTCCGACACCTATGCCGCCAACGGAAACAGGGGACAGTACGTCGTCATCGTCCCTAGCCGCGGTGTGGTCATTGTCCGTCGTGGCGAGGATCCGGCAGGCAAAGGATTTGATATTGCAGGCTTCACCCGCGACGTTCTGGCCACGCTAGATTGAACGAGGGTCTTGAGCCGTCTGAACGGGCGCTATAAGACGCATCCAAATCCTGACTCATTTTACCGGAAGTCCCATGGCCGACTCGCACGCTGATACCGCCCACGACCACGTCCACGGCGAGATGGAAATCTCGGCGCAAAAGCACATGTTCGAGCTGTTCATCGCCATGACCAAGTGGTGCTCGCTCGCGATTTCGGCACTTCTGGTTCTGCTGGTCGTCTGGTTCGCAGTGGGCGCAGGCTTCGTTGCCGGCTTCATCGCGGCCGCTGTTGTGACGGTGGTCGGCGTGGTCATGCTGCGCGACAAGAAGACCGCCGAGCACTAAGACTTTCGGCATTCCGCTTGCTTCTTGAAAGCCCGCCGTATTCCGGCGGGCTTTTTTGTTGCTCCAAGTCTTGATCCCTTAGCAATCTCATCTAACACTGATCGATATGGGGATTTCGGGAGCAGGAATTTGGCCGTTGCCATCGCCGTAACGCGTGAACGTCGCGAAGGAGAGACGCGCTGTGCCGTCACTCCGGAGACGGTGAAGAAGCTTCTGGCGCTGGGCGCTGCCGTGACCGTAGAAGCCGGCACTGGGACGGGGTCGTCCTTCTCGGATGCGGAATATGAGGCGGCGGGAGCTACGGTTACGGGCGACCTGGCGGCTGTGCTGGCTGGTGCCGATATCCTGCTTAAGGTGCGGGGGCCGACCGCCTCGGAAACCAGCGCACTGAAAACCGGTGCGATAGTGGTGGCCATGCTGGACGCCCATCGCGAGAAGGCAACGCTCGAAGCGTTGAGAGGGGCCAACGCCACGGCCTTTGCGATGGAGTTCGTTCCCCGCATCACGCGTGCGCAGGTCATGGACGTGCTGTCGTCACAGGCCAATCTGGCGGGCTATCGTGCGGTGATCGAAGCGGCCTATGCCTATGGGCGCGGCTTCCCGATGATGATGACGGCGGCAGGCACAGTCGCGGCGGCCAAGGTGTTCGTCATGGGTGCGGGTGTCGCAGGGCTTCAAGCCATCGCTACCGCTCGTCGATTGGGCGGGGTGGTTACGGCCACTGACGTACGCCCTGCGGCCAAGGAGCAGGTCGAGAGCCTCGGGGCCAAGTTTGTTGCCGTAGAGGACGAAGAGTTCAAAGCCGCTGAAACCTCGGGCGGCTATGCCAAGCAGATGTCGCCTGAGTATCAGGCCAAACAGGCCGAACTGACAGCCAATCACATCATCAAACAGGATGTGGTCATCACGACGGCTCTGATCCCCGGACGCCCCGCGCCCAAACTGGTGACAGCGGAGCATGTGGCTTCGATGAAGGCAGGTTCGGTGATTGTCGATCTGGCGGTCGAGGCTGGCGGCAATGTCGACGGCTCCAAGCCCGACGAGATTGTCACGACGGCCAATGGCGTGAAGATCGTGGGCTGGAGCAATCTGGCCGGACGCATCGCCGCCGACGCCAGCGCGCTTTATGCCCGCAATCTGGCGTCTTTCGTCGGACTGATGGTCAAGGACGGGGAAATCTCCGTCGATCTGGAAGACGAAATCCTTAAGGCCGCCGTGGTCACCCACAAAGGCGCAGTGGTCCATGAAGGCATCAAGGGATGAGCCACAGCGTGCAAACGAGCGCGGATGGCCGTCCACTGATTTGCTTCACGTAACTCGCGCTCGATAAAGAAGAACACAGAGGAATAGCCTGATGGAATACGTCGACCCTACCGTCTTTCGTCTAGCCATCTTCGTGCTGGCTATCTTTGTCGGCTATTACGTCGTTTGGAGTGTAACGCCTGCGTTGCACACGCCGTTGATGGCGGTGACCAATGCCATTTCGTCGGTGATTATCGTCGGTGGCCTGATGGCTGCTGCGGCATTCAGCGGAGGCGAGGCGGGCGGCGCGAATGCGTGGATTGCCAAGGGAGCAGGGATTGCTGCTGTGACCTTGGCCAGTGTGAATATATTCGGCGGCTTCATGGTCACGCGCAGGATGCTGGCCATGTACCGCAAGAAGGATAAGCGTTGAGTATGATTTCTGGCTTTTCAGCCGCGCACTGGATCACGGTCCTTTTGGCAGTTGCCGTAGGGCTGATACTGGTTCTGGTGCTGTTCAGCGGCAAGCTTCCGCCAAAGGTGCGTCGCGGCATCGAGGCCGCCTTGTCGGTTGGCTATCCTGTCTTGGTTGCTGTGTTTTTCGCGCTCCAAAGCTGGACTGAATATCAGGCAGCCAATCAGGTATCCGCCATCGGCTATACCGTAGGCGGCGTTGTGATGGTCGCGTTGGCGACGCGAGGGTATCTGAAGGGCCGCAAGCGCTCATGATGACTCCGGCCGATTTCACCATTGGTCTGTCCGGTGCGCTGACCCTCTACGGCGTGGGTCTGTGGCTGTGGAGCTGGGTCGGCAAATGCCCGCCGGTCATCCGGATGCGCTATCAGGACTGCGGCGTGGTGATCGTCTTTGCCTCGACGTTGGCCCTGTATGCCGTGCGCGAGCGCGAGTGGAATATTTGGGATTGGATTCTGGTGTTTCTCGGACCAGTGTTCATAAGCGCTGCCTTGTGGCGGCTGTTCCGCACCCAAATCTTTATAAAACCTGATTGACGTCAAGTGAGAGTAATGAAGACCGCAATTTCGATCGTAGCCGCCGGACTGACCCTGATTGCTGGCTCTGTTGCCCTGGCCCAACCGGCTGAAGTGGCACAGGACCTGAAGGGTGGATTGCCGTGGGCTGTGGCCGCCGATGCCAATGCAACGTGGCGTCTGGAGTGCCGCTTCCGTCCCGTGACTATCCGTGGCGTCTATCAGAACCGCATGGTGCGCGAGGGCAAGGGCCCGCAAATCGGCAACCTGCCGACCGACAACGGCAGCTGCACCCTAACCCGCCTAACTGGCGAGGGGAATATCGGCGTCGCCGTGATCAAGGACGGCAAGCCAGTGGCCAAGGGCACAACCGGAGCGCCCGCCATTATCAACGTTTTCTGATCCGGAGCTAAACGGGGGAGAGTATGAAAGCATCCATCGCAGCACTGGCCTATCTGGTCTCGGGTGTGCTGTTCATTCTCTCACTCCGTGGCTTGTCCAGCCCGGAAACGAGCCGCCGTGGCAATATGCTCGGCATGGCGGGCATGGCGCTGGCTGTAGGCGTAACGCTCGCGCTGCTGGCCAGTACGGGCGCGCTTGATCCTCTGACACTTGCTTTGATTGCGGGCGGTGTTGTGCTCGGGGGGGGTGCCGGTGCGATCATCGCCAACCGCGTACCGATGACGGCCATGCCGCAACTGGTCGCAGCCTTTCACTCGCTGGTGGGTATGGCGGCCTGTCTGGTGGCTGTGGGGGCCGTGTATGCGCCCGACGCCTTTGGCATTCAGACAGTTACGGGCGGCATCAAGGCGCTGTCGCTGGTAGAGTTGAGCCTCGGCGTGGCCATCGGTGCCATTACCTTCACCGGTTCGGTCATCGCCTTTGCCAAACTGAACGGCAATATGAGTGGCTCGCCGATCCTTCTACCCGCGCGTCACCTGATCAATCTGGGGCTGGCGGCGGGTCTGGTGTTTCTGATCGGTATTCTGATCGGCACGGGCGGAACAGCTGTTTGGGCTTTCTGGGCCGTGTTTGCCCTTAGCCTGATACTGGGCATTACCCTGATCATACCCATCGGCGGCGCGGACATGCCTGTCGTGGTGTCGATGCTGAACTCCTATTCCGGCTGGGCCGCAGCGGCGCTGGGCTTCACGTTGGAGAACATCGCGCTGATCATCACGGGCGCTTTGGTCGGCTCGTCAGGCGCGATCCTCAGTTACATCATGTGCAAAGGCATGAACCGCAGCTTCATCAGCGTGATCCTCGGCGGTTTCGGTGCTGAGACCGCTGCGGGCGGCGATGGTGCCAAGGTGGAAACCCGCCCCGTCAAACAGGGCAGTGCCGAAGACGCCGCCTTCATCATGAAGAACGCCTCCAAGGTCATCATCGTGCCCGGCTATGGAATGGCGGTGGCGCAGGCCCAGCACGCGCTTCGTGAAATGGCAGACAAGCTGAAGGAAGAAGGCGTCGAGGTGAAATACGCCATCCACCCTGTCGCGGGCCGTATGCCGGGGCATATGAACGTCCTGCTGGCCGAGGCCAACGTTCCCTACGACGAGGTTTTCGAACTGGAGGATATCAACTCCGAGTTCGCCTCGGCCGACGTGGCTTTCGTCATCGGGGCAAACGATGTCACGAACCCTTCGGCCAAGACCGACCCGCAGAGCCCCATTTACGGGATGCCGGTTCTGGACGTGGAGAAGGCAGGCACGGTGCTGTTCATCAAGCGCGGGATGGCGGCGGGCTATGCGGGGGTGGAGAACGAACTCTTCTTCCGCGACAACACCATGATGTTGTTCGCCGACGCCAAGAAGATGGTCGAGGGGATCGTCAAGGCGCTCTAGACCATTGGCACCGGCGGACAGATCACCCTATAGCCATGCTCTGACTTCCCCTTGGGCGAGCGCGATGAGCGATACGGACGACGATTTCACGGCAGAAGAGGTGGCGATGAACCTCGGCCTGACGCCGCATCCGGAGGGTGGCTATTTCCGTGTCCTGCCGCATCAGGAAGCCGACGCCGAAAAGATTGCTTCCTACCGGTTGTTGATCGGTGCGGAAGACCCGCAGTGGACACCGATGGAAAGCGAAGAGATGTGGACGACCTATATGGGCTCGCCACTGACGCTGGAAATCGCGACGGGCGGTCCGGTGCATCGCGAGACCTCCAACCCCGGCGACGGTCACTGGCTCAGTGCACCGGCGGGGGCGTGGGTGCGGGTTGTTCCGCAAGGGCCGTGGACGCTGGCGGGGCGGATCGCAAAGCCGGATCCGCTCGTCCACTGAAGCCCTTACGGAAATCAGGCGGCCAGTGCGGCCAGCTCTGAGGCGCTGCGGAACTCGTCCCACATGGCGTCTTCTTCGGAATAGCGGCCCATCGGGGCGCAGATCACGTCAACGACCTGTTCTTCCTGACAGTCCCAGATGACAGCCAGATCGGTCTCGGTTTCGCACGGCACGATCAGATAGCGGTCGGCAAACGACTTACGCTCGAACGGGCGCAGGGTCGGTGCCACGGCATACGGGCTCTGGGCGTTGCGGTCCGATTGGGTGCGGGCGGTGCGGGCGAACGAGAAAGCCATCTGTAGAAAACTCCGGTTGGGAGGCGTCTGCCTCTTGCTGACCAGAACGTTATGAAACAGTATTGCGTCAGTTTCGGTCGTATCTCTGTGGAGAAGTTTCATGCGCCACGACAAGGCAGCCATGGTTATCGATCTGGCGCGCGGCATGGCGGCCAGTGCCGAGGGCATGACTATCAACGATATGGCAGGCCAACTGGGCGTAGGGCGCCGCACGGCCGAGCGCATGCGCGACGCGGTGTTGATGCTTTTCCCGCAGGTGGAAGAAATCTCTGATCCCCCCACCAAGCGTTGGCGCATCCGTGGCGGTCTGTCGGCGTTCGAGCAGGCTCCGACCGCAACCGAAATGTTGGAGCTGACCAAGGCCGCAGCCGCCCTGCACGCAGGCGGCGATCCGGCGCGGGCGGCGGCGTTGGAAAGTCTGGAGCGCAAGATCAAGGCGGCGATGCGCTCGACCACGCTCAACCGCATGGCACCCGATCTGGAGGCACTGGTACGGGCCGAAACCATCGCAGTGCAGGCGGGGCCGCGCCCCGGAGCGGACGAAACAGTTCTGACGACCATTCGCGGGGCAGTTCTGGCCGAAGCGCCGCTGAACTTCATCTATTCGCGACCGGGGGCCGAGGCGCGAAGCCGTACGGTTACCCCGTGCGGTTTGATGTTCGGGCGGGCTAACTATCTGGTGGCCTATGATCCGGCCAACGATCGCATCCAGACCTTCCGACTGGACCGGATGAGTAGCGTCATGGCCGGTGAGGGGACGGCCCGCCCTCCGGCCGACTTCAATCTGGCGGCCTTCGCCAGCCAGTCATTCGGTATCTATCAAGACCAGATCGAGGACGTCGCCATCCGAATTTCGCCCGAAGCCGCCAACGAGGCGCGCGGCTGGCGCTGGCATCCAACGCAGGCGATCGAAGATCAGGATGATGGGGCTGTCATCGTACGCTTCCGCGCCTCGGGCATGCGCGAACTGGCTTGGCACCTGTTCAGCTGGAGCGGCGAGGCGACAATTCTGGAGCCGCAACGCCTGAAGGATGTGATGGCCGACGAACTGGAAAAGGCACGCGCAGCCATCGGCTGAGGAAGGGACGGGAACCCGCCGCGACCTTGCCGATTTGTAAGCTGACACTGTGGCGGCGAACGGCAACGTTGGGCCGCCACGTTTTTCAGGAGTCGGCTTTGGATATTCGCGCAGGTCTGGCGGCAATGGTTTCGGTGGTGGCTCTGTTAACGGGGTGTGCCACGCTTCCGCCCATCGAGCGCGGCGGAGCGCCCTCGGCCAGCGCCAGCGTGATACGACAGGGCGATACGCTGCACCTGCAGTACCAGTTGGATCGCGACGCCGACGTCTGGGCCTTTTTTGACTCCGCGCTGATGAGCGAGGTGCGCGAACCGTGGCGCCCACGCCAATGGCAGGTGCTGACCCCGGGGGTCGTGCTGGATCGGGAGGGCTTCTACGACATCCTGCGCAGTGTGGACGGCGGGCCGGTGCCGCGCACGGTCGATATTCGCATAACCCCAAAAGCCGTCGATCTGGAGGCGGAATATCCGACGCTGAAATTCTCCAACGGCGCTGTGGCCCTGCCGACGCGGCAGATGACGGTCTTTCCAATGGAGAGCGTGGCCGCTGTCGCCGCGCTTCCTTCGGATTTGAATGGTGTCGATCTGGCTACGGGCCCGACGCAGGTGCGTTGGCGGGACGAGGCAGGTCCGGTCCTTTATGCGGGCGAGCGACGACCGGAACTGATTACGCAGTATGAGCGGTCCTACGTTCTGTTGGGTCAGGCGGATGTGACGCGCGATGAGGGTCTCACCGCCGTGATCGATCTGGCGCTGCCGCATTGGATGGCCAACACGCTGGCGGATGCGGCACCGGCAACGGGGCGCTGGTACCGACAGCGCCTCGGGGCAGCATCATCGGGAGCAGAAAAGCCGGTGCTTATGGCGGCATGGAATGGCCCGACCCAGCGCATGACCAGCATGGGCGGCAGCGTGCTTCCGGGTTTGATTGTCATGAGCTTCGAAGGGCGCGGCATCGAAGAGCCTAATCCCGAGATTCGCGAACGCGCCTTGTGGTTTATTGCCCACGAGGCAGCCCATTTCTGGCTGGGCCAGACCGTGCGCTATGAGTACGCCCGCGACGCGTGGATTACGGAGGGCGGCGCAGACCTGATGGCCGTGAGGGCGCTCAAGGCGCGTGACCCCTCCTATGACGACAAATCCGAACTGCAGACCGAGATTGATGACTGCGTGAAATATGCAGCCCGCCCCTTGGGCTCCGCTGGCGAGCGGGGCGAACACCGAGCCTATTATGCCTGCGGAGCGGTATTTGCGATGGCGGCGGAAACAGCCGAGCGGCGAAAGAGCGGCGGGGATTTCCTCGATTTCGTTCGCCTATTGCTGAGCGAGAACCGGCGTGACGGCGTAGTGACGGTTCAGGACTGGATGAGCCTGTACGCCCGCCGTGGGGGCAGACCCGAACAGGCCAGCCTGATGCTCGAGATGGTGAACAACGGAACCCGCGATCCCAAGGCGGCAGTGCTGGCTCTGCTCGAGGGCTGGGACGTTGCGCTGGAGGGGGACCGCGTGGTCCTACGCTGAGGCAAATGGATAGGGGCTGAGTGACTTGGCCCAGTCATCGACGGCGAGCGGGCGGTCGATAGGGGCGGCGGCCCGTTCGGCGCACGGATGGCGGTGGCACAGACGACAGGCTGGACCAATTGGAGTCACATCCGGATTCTGAAGGTCCAGTCCTTGGGCGTAGATTAGACGGTGAGCGTGTTGCAGCTCGCAACCCATGCCGATGGCCAAATCCTGTGCCTCGCCAAACCCGTCGCGCCCTTGGCGCTCGACGGTGCGGGCGAAGGTGAACCAGCGCCCCCCCGGTTTGCCGTCCTGAGCGGGTGTCTCGATGATCTGGGTGATGATGCGGCCGGGGGTGCGGAAGGCGGAATGCAGCCGCCAGCGCGGGCACGCTCCACCAAACCGCGAGAACGGAAAGGCGTCGGCAGCAAACCGTTTCGAGATATTGCCGGCCTGATCGACCCGCATCAGGAAGAAGGGAACGCCGCGCGCCGTGGGACGCGACAGCGTGGTCAGGCGATGGGCAATCTGCTCATACGAAACACCAAATCGCGCGGCCAAGCGATTGAGATCGTAGCGGGTGTCTTCTGCCGCGCGATGGAATGCGCCATAGGGCATGAGGATGCAGGCCGCCAGAGTATTGGTCAGCGCCACTTTCAGCAGATTACGGGTCGCGGGATCGGGCGCTCCCGCGCTTTCTGCCAGCGCGTTCAACTCGGCACCATGTTCGGACAGGGCCAGTTGATACGCCACGGCAAAGGCCCGCGACGACGGGCCGAGGCTCTCGCTCAGCAACAGGCGTCGGCGATGGAGGTCAAAGCGGCGGGTCCACTCCACCATGACTTCCGTTGGTAAGGTCCGCACGGTCAGGCCATGGATGACCGCCAGTCGGTGTCTGGCGCTGGCTTCGAACCCCTCTGCATGGGGTGGCCGTTCATTGGCGAGAACAATTGCCATCGCTTCGCCCAACTGGTCCAGATCGGGGAAGTGGTTGCCGCGCGACTGAATGTATTCGCGCACCCAGTCGGCGGGCGCGGCGTCTTCCAGATTTTCACCCTGTTCGGCGGCGGCGCGGGCGCGTGCCCTTTGGTCGTCGAAGGCCTGATAAAGCCGCAGCAGGGCCTCGGCTACGGCAGGGGCTTCCTCGACCACCTGCATGAGCTCATGGCGCGGCGCTGCAACGCCCTTGAACACGGGGTCGGCGAGGATTTCACTGAGGCGGGCTTCGTCTAGAGCGCCCGCACGGTTCAGGGTGCGCAGGTCCACATCATAGGTCTCGGCCAGCTTTAGAAGCAGTTGTGCCGATACGGGGCGCTGGTTTCGCTCGATGTGGTTCAGATAGGATGGCGAGACCGACAGATCCTCTGCCATCGCCGTCTGGGTCAGGCCAAGATCGCGGCGCAGCCGTTTCAGGCGTGCTCCGAGAAAGAGTTTGCGGTCGGTATTCTCCTCCATGCCGCAGTTAGGTCACAATGTGACTAGAAACGTCAAGTCATATTGTGACTAAGTGACATCAATGTCGCGGCAGATGCTGTGTCTTTTGTGACTGATGCGTGTTCTTTCAACTGTGACGCGGCGCTGACCGCACCATCGCAGAGACGAGAACGCCAATGACGACCTTCCCTGATCTGGTTCCCGCACCCGCTGGCCGTTTCGACGGTATCGAGCGCCCGTACACGCCCGCTGATGTTCAGCGTCTGCGCGGCTCCGTGCCGATCACCCACACCCTCGCGGAACGCGGTGCCAATCGCCTGTGGGAGCTGCTGCACTCGGAGCCGTACATCAACGCTCTGGGTGCCGTCACGGGCAACCAGGCCATGCAGATGGTTCGCGCTGGCCTGAAAGCCATCTACCTGTCGGGCTGGCAGGTTGCGGCCGACGCCAACACCGCATCGGCCATGTATCCGGACCAGTCGCTGTATCCGGCCAACGCCGCGCCGGAACTGTGCCGCCGCATCAATCGCACCCTGCAACGCGCCGACCAGATTGAGCACGCCGAGGGTGGCGCCAAGCGCGACTGGTTCGCTCCGATCGTTGCCGACGCAGAAGCTGGTTTCGGTGGTCCGCTGAACAGCTTTGAAATCATGAAGGCCTTCATCGAAGCCGGTTCCGCTGGTGTCCACTTCGAAGATCAACTGGCTTCGGAGAAGAAGTGCGGCCACCTGGGCGGCAAGGTTCTGATCCCGACCCAAGCGCACGAGCGCAACCTGATCGCAGCACGTCTGGCTGCCGACGTCTGCGGCACGCCGACCCTGACGGTTGCCCGTACCGACGCTGAATCGGCCCAGCTAATCACCTCGGACATCGACGAGCGCGATCATCAGTTCATCGACCGTGAGAACCGCACGCCGGAAGGCTTCTTCCGCCTGAAGGAAGGCACCGGCCTCGATCACTGCATCGCGCGCGGCCTGTCCTATGCCAAATACGCCGACCTGCTGTGGTGGGAAACCTCGCACCCCGATCTGGACGACGCCAAGAAGTTCGCCGAGGCCGTCCAGAAGAAATATCCGGGCAAGCTGATGGCCTACAACTGCTCGCCGTCCTTCAACTGGAAGGCCAAGCTGGACGACGAAACCATCGCCAAGTTCCAGCGCGAATTAGGTGCCATGGGCTACAAGTTCCAGTTCGTGACGCTGGCCGGCTTCCACAGCCTGAACAACGGCATGTTCGAACTGGCTTCGGGCTACCGTGATCGCGGAATGGCTGCCTATTCGGAGCTGCAACAGCGCGAATTCGGCAACGAAGCCATCGGCTACACAGCCACCCGTCACCAGCGCGAAGTCGGCACCGGTTACTTCGACGATGTCGCCACCGTCATCTCGCAGGGCCAGTCCTCGACCACGGCTCTGAAAGACTCCACCGAAACGGCACAGTTCCACGCCGCTTAATACGTCCCCCACGCCTCAGAAAAAGGAGGGTTCACATGGAGCCCCTGACACGTCCGCAAGCCATCATTGATTACTGCCTCGCCCCGCTGGGTCTCAGCGGTTCCGGTGATGCCGAACGCGAAACGCGTCGTCGGCTTGAGCATGTGATCAAGACCTTCCAGGCCAAGGCCAACTCGACGCTCAGCGTGGATTTCTCGTCCATGCCGAGCCAAGTGATCAACGAGGCTGCACACGGCTACGAGTGATCCGCCGCTCCTAGCTGTTGCGCCAGTCAGCCCGCCTGAGAAATCAGGAGGGCTGATGTTTTTGGTTGGTGAGCTGATAGGTCAGTTCCAGCATTTGGCTGACATTGAAGGGCTTGGCCAAATGGGCATCGGCACCGGCGTCAAGGGACGCGGCCACATGCTCGGGCATCGCATTGGCCGTAAGCATGATGATCGGAGTGCGCGGCAGAGCGCGTTCGGTCTCGCGTTCCCGGATCATACGAGTGGCCGTCAGGCCGTCCATGACCGGCATCTGCATATCCATCAACACCAGGTCGAAGGTCTGGTTTTCAAGGGCATCCAGCGCCAACTGGCCGTTCTCGACCTGAAATAGCGTGAAGTTCTGCGGGTCGAGGATCAACTCTACGACCCTGCGGTTTGTGGCGTTGTCATCGGCCAGAAGAATGCGCAGGCCCGTCTTGGACGCCAGACTGGAAGGATTGGCCAATGCCTGAGCGCTGGGGGCGGGATCCGGCGACGGGTTCGGCGGCGTGATGCGCTCCAGCGGTAGTGACACCGTAAAGCTGGAGCCGAGACCGGGCTGGCTGGTCCCGTCAACGGAGCCACCCATCATGTCGGCCAGTTCAGCGCAGATCGACAGTCCAAGGCCCGAGCCACCGAAGCGACGGGTGATCTGGTCATCGGCCTGTGCAAACCGCCCGAACAGGTGGCGCAGGTTCGCCGCTTCGAATCCGATGCCGGTGTCGTCCACGCGGATCAGCAGGTTAGTGCTACGCCGACTGACCGACAGAGAGATATGCCCCTCATTGGTGAATTTGACGGCGTTCGACAGCAGGTTGTTGAGGATCTGGCGGGTGCGCACCGCGTCGCCCATCACCCAGGTGCGGGCCTCGGGCGCGATGTGGCAGGTGAACTGCACGCCCTTTTCACTGGCGGCGTTGGCGTAGAGGTTCTGGGTGTCGTCGACCAACCGCACCAGATCGAACGGCGCGTTGGATATCTTCATCTGGCCGGACTCGATCCGCGCCAAATCGAGAATGTCACTCAGCAAAATCTGCAAGGTCTCGCTCGACGAGCGGATGAGCGCAACCATCTCGGACTGGGTGGGCGTCAGCGCCGACCGCGACAACGCCTCTGTAACGGCCACCATTCCGTTTAGCGGCGTGCGGATTTCATGGCTCATGTTGGCCAGAAATCGGCTCTTGGCGACGTTGGCACTTCGCGCCTGTTCTAGAGCGGCGGCCAGTTCGGCTTCGTGTTTCTTCTGTTCGGTAAAGTCGGACGAGAGGGTGACGAGGCCGCGGTCTTCAATCTCGCGGTTTTGTAGCCGCACCCAGCGTGTGCCGTCCTGTGATTTCAATATCCAGTCCCCGGGGACATGCTGTTCCTGCTTG
The DNA here is from genome assembly GCF_022750635.1 of Brevundimonas pishanensis. Taxonomy (GTDB): domain Bacteria; phylum Pseudomonadota; class Alphaproteobacteria; order Caulobacterales; family Caulobacteraceae; genus Brevundimonas; species Brevundimonas pishanensis. The sequence goes on from NZ_JAJKBG010000003.1 coordinate 313,831, forward strand.
TTCTTCAACCATTTCGGATCGAAGGCGGCGTTTGCAGGAAACAGGCTGGATTTCAGGCCCGCCTTGAGGGCTTCGGTATAGGTCATTCCCACGCGAAAATCGGGCTTTGGATTGCTCGACAGGCTCCGTAGCGCCTCGTTCCAGACCAGCAGCCGGCGCTTCTGATCATACAGGGCCAAGCCCACCGGCAAGGCCTCGATGGCGCATCTGAGATTGGCAACGAATCGCTGCTGGGACCGCCAGATGGCATAGGCCAGAATGCCGACGCACAGGATGACGGTGGTACCGACCGCCAGCTCCCATGCGGTCATGCTGGACACGTGCCAAAGATATGGCGGGCCACCCCACGATGCCAAATCCGAGCCGAACTGAGCTAATCCTGCGCTCAGCCCGATGGCTACCGTTCCCAGAGCGATATTGAGTGGCCAGTTCTTGCCGAACGGATGAAAGCCGATAAGTGCGATCAGGCCAGGGGCCAGAATGACCATTGCGATGACCGTCGGATTGAAACCGAGTGTGTCAGGGAAGGTAATCGCTAGATTACCGACTACGATTGTCAGGGATGTCCCCAGGGTCCCAGACAGAACTGCCAGATAGGACATGAGGCGAGGGCGCGAGGACCGAGGGCTGGCGATCTCCAACCGGTAGGCCAGATCGAGGCTGATGACTGCGATGGCTTGGCTCAGACAGGAGAGAAAAGGGCCAACAGGACGATCCGTCATCTCGACGAAGTCGAGATGGGGAAGCCACCAAAGCCCGTGTGCCACGAGGCCCAGCGCCATGACGCCGATGATACGGCGCCATCTTTCGGGCAGGGGCAGGGCCAGTCGCACTGTGCTGATCGCCAGCACGAAAATGACCATGGCATACAGACTGGCAACCCAATATCGGGTGTCAGGCATTACTGTTTGCCAACCGAGAATCGGCTCCATCAGACGACCTCCACCACTTGGATAACGATGGTATCCCGTTTCTATGTGGTGTGAATAGCAAAGTCTATTTGCGTACGCCGGGGTGAACGTCGCGCTGGTTTCGCAACGCAAAGATAAAGACGACGAAAACGGCACCGTGGGCTAATGTTCGCGCGCTGATTTCTTGTATTGGACCTCGATGGCTTACGATCCCCAGCATTCGCCTGTTGCGCCCGTTGCTTCGTCCCGTCTCTGGACGGCGGGAGCCAGTGGGGGGATGGCGGTCACGATAATGCTGGTTCTGGCCGTCATGCAGCCCAGCTTGGCAGGGTGGCTGGTACTCGGTGCGCTGGCCGTTGCGTTCACCACATGGATCGTGAACCGCACGCCACCGGCAGAGCAGTCGCATCTTCCCGTGGCAATGGACGCACAGGTCGAGGCAGCGGGCGACGCCGGCCTGATGGCTGACGTTTTCGAGGCCAGCTACGATCCCATGATGATTATCGCGGGCGGCGAGGCCGACGATATCGCGGGCCGCCGCATCCTGTTGGCCAATGCCGCTGCACGCGAGCTTTTCCCTATTAGCAACAGCGGGACGCTGCTGGTTGCGGTTATCCGCGAGCCGGGAGTGCTGGAAGCGGTCGACGAGGCGCTATTCCTGAACGAGGCCTGCCGCGTCGACTATATCGGTGGCGGCGCTCAGGAACGGCACTGGCGCGCGCAGGTCCACCCGCTGCCTGCCCGTGACGGGCAAGGGCGTCAGGAACCCCTGGCGCTTTTGACCCTCAAGGACGAGACCGATCTGCGCCGCATCGAGCGCATGCGTGTGGATTTCCTCGCCAATGCCAGCCACGAACTTCGCACGCCCCTGGCCTCTCTGACAGGCTTCATCGAAACGCTGCGGGGGCATGCCAAGGACGATCCCAAGGCCCGTGACCGCTTCCTCGACATCATGGCAACCCAAGCCGATCGCATGAGTCGACTGGTCGCCGACCTGTTGTCGCTGTCGCGTATCGAGTTGAATGAGCACATCGCACCCCACGGTCGGGTCGATCTGGCACGAGCCACCTCGGACGTGCTGGACGCCGTCAGCGTCATATCGCGAGAGCGCGGTGTGACCGTTCGGGCGGATCTGGGGATTGGCGGTGCGGACGTCATCGGTGAGCGCGACGAGATTGTTCAGGTCGTCCAGAACCTCGTCGATAATGCGCTGAAGTACTCCACGGCAGGCGGCCATATCGAACTGACCATCGAGCGGGACCGCTCTCTGGACGAGACCATGGTGTCGCGCATGCAGGAAAGCACGCGCCTGTCACTGGTGACGCCAGATCGCGAACAGGGCGCGCGATATGTCGTCGTGACCGTTCGGGACCACGGTCCGGGTATGGCGCGCGAACACCTGCCAAGGCTCACCGAGCGATTCTACCGTATCGAGGGACAAAAAAGCGGTGAGCGCCAAGGTACGGGGCTGGGCTTGGCCATTGTGCGTCACATTGTCATCCGTCACCGCGGCGCACTTTCTGTGGAAAGTGTGCTGGGTTCCGGCGCTTTATTCGCTGCGGCCTTCCCAATAGCCCCGCAACGCCAGCTCACCTCTGCAGAAACTTTGGAAGAAATCCTATAGTTTGCAATAGCTTCGCGCTTCAACTTGCGATGCTTTTCCCTGCTATTTATGCGGCCTTGGCGTGTAACAGAACTGTCATGCATCCGTCTTATTCCGCTCGCCTTTCGCGGGCAGTTTCGGCCCGAATTTAAGGTCCTCCATTCGGGGGACTGTTAAGTGTGCCCCTCGGATCTGAATGACCTGGATTTTTCTGATTTTCATGGCGGTGTTTGCGGTGCTGTCCTTCTGGGGCGGTCGCAAGCTGGCTGTGCGTCGTAGCCAAGGCGTCAAACCCCATTCGCGCCCGGGCCAGCATGGTCTGTACGCCGCTATCGGGGTGCTTGCGCCGGCGTTGGCCGTGATGATCCTTGCTGCCGTCTTCTCTGCACCGATTGAGCGTCAACTGATCGCTGCGGGTGCGCCGGAAGCGGTTTCGCAGCTTGAGCCGTTCCGCCGCGAAGCCTTCATCGCCGATGCCCGTCGCGTGGGGCAGGGTGGTGAGGCGCTGCAGATCTGGGCCGCGCCCTATGCGGAACTGCTGCCGACCGAGGGCCGCCGTGCTCATAGCATCCATGCAGCCCTGAGCTGGGGTGGCATGACCGCCGCAGTGATTGCCGCCATTCTGGGCGCACTTTTCGTCGCCTTCCGTATTCGCCCTGAGCTGCGTGCCCGTAATGCGGTCGAAGGCTGGGTCGTGGGCGTACTGTTCGCCTGTGCGACCGTTGCGGTTCTGACGACCGTCGGCATCATCTTCTCGCTGGTCTACGACTCCTTGCGTTTCTTCAGCATGGTGTCGGCATTCGAGTTCCTGTTCGGCACCAAATGGAGCCCGCAGATCGCTATTCGCGCCGATCAGGTCGGCTCGTCGGGTGCGTTCGGCGCTGTGCCGCTGTTCGCGGGTACTTTCCTGATCATGCTGATTGCGATGGCGGTTGCCGCGCCGGTCGGCCTGTTCTCGGCCATCTATCTGTCGGAGTACGCATCCAAGACGACCCGCGCCGTGGTCAAGCCGCTGCTGGAGGTTCTGGCCGGTGTTCCGACCGTTGTGTACGGCTTCTTCGCGGCCCTGACGGTTGGTCCGGCGCTGCGGGTCTTCTTCAACACCATCGGTGGATGGCTGGCGGGTGGTCCGCTGGACGGCATTGGCCAGTATCTGCTGCTGGTCCAGAACCAGATGGCTCTGGTGGCCGGTGCGGTCATGGGCATCATGCTGATCCCGTTCGTGTCGTCGCTGTCGGACGACATCATGAACGCGGTGCCGCAGTCGCTGCGTGATGGCTCCTACGCCATGGGCGCAACCAAGTCCGAGACGGTGAAGAAGGTGCTTCTACCTGCCGCTCTGCCGGGTATCGCCGGCGCTCTGCTGCTGGCTGTGTCGCGCGCGATCGGCGAGACCATGATTGTGACCATGGCCGCCGGTCTGGCCGCCAAGCTGACGCTCAATCCGCTCGAAACCGTCACGACCGTCACCGTTCAGATCGTCACCCTGCTGACGGGTGACCAAGAGTTCAACAGCCCGAAAACGCTGGCCGCCTTCGGTCTGGGCCTGACGCTGTTCGTCGTCACCCTGGCCCTGAACGTGGTCGCCATGCGTATCGTGCAAGCTTACCGTGAACAATATGACTGACGCCGTTACCCCATCGGGCGCTGTCAGTGCCCGCACGCAAAAGCTTCAGGCCCGCCTGAAGTCGCGCTATGCCCGCGAGAACCGTTTCAAGTGGGCGGGACGTGCCGCGATTGGCGCTGCGCTGCTGTTCCTCGTCATCCTGCTCAGCAGCATTGTGATGCAGGGCTATACGGCCTTCTACGCGCACAGCGTGACGCTGCCGGTCTATATGGATCCGGCACGTATTGATCGCGCCTACCCGCAGGGCACCAACTTCGAGTTTATGGTTGCCGAGCAGCAAATGGCGCGCATGGGCGTGACCGACGATGCTGCAGGCACCAAGACCAAGGCCATGCGTGACCTGTTGTCGTCGGAGCTGAAGTTCATCGCTGGCGACCGCGTCCGCGCCCAGCCGGCCCTGATCGGTCAGACCCTGCCGATCTCGACCCCGCTCTCGGACGATGCGGAGATGTATCTGAAGGGCAAGATTACCCGCGATACGCCCGAAGAGTTCCGCCGCGTGACCGACCAGCAGATGGCTTGGCTGGACAAGTTTAAAGCCGATGGTCTGGTGCGCTCGCACTTCAACAGTGCCATGTTCACCAACGGCGACTCCACCCAGCCCGAGCTGGCTGGCCTGTTGGGCGCGGTCATCGGTTCGGCTCTGATGCTGATGGTCACTGCCTTCATTGCCATTCCGGTCGGCGTGTTCGCCGCTGTGTGGCTTGAGGAGTATGCGCCGCGTAACCGGCTGACCGCTATTATTGAGGTCAACATCAACAACCTCGCTGCGGTGCCGTCGATTGTTTACGGCCTGCTGGGTCTGGCGCTGTTCATCAACTTCCTGCACTTGCCGCGTGCCAGCCCGATGGTCGGTGGTCTGGTGCTGGCGCTGATGGCGCTGCCGACCATCATCATCGCCACCCGTTCCGCGCTGAAGGCCGTCCCACCGTCGATCCGTGAAGCGGCTCTGGCCATGGGTGCCAGCCGTACCCAGACCGTGTTCCAGCACGTCCTGCCGCTGGCCATGCCGGGTGTGATGACGGGTTCGATCATCTCGATGGCCCACGCACTGGGCGAAACCGCCCCGCTGCTGCTGATCGGTATGATCAGCTTCGTGCCGGGTATCTCGGCAGCGATTGACGCACCGGCTGGTGCTCTGCCTTCGCTTATCTATATCTGGGAGAATGCCTCGGAGCGCGCGTTCCACGAACGGACCGCAGCCGCCATCCTTGTCCTTCTCGCCTTCATGATCGTCATGAACGCCGCCGCCATTGTTGTGCGTCGTCGATTCGAACGTCGGTGGTAATGCCTATGAACTCCAAGATTACCCGCGCACCGGAAGGCCTGTCGGCCGGTACCGCTTCCATGTCGACCGCTCCGGCTGTGGGCGATTCCGCCCGCGCACCGCTGGGTCCGATCAAGATCGCGGCCAAAGAGGTCAAGGTCTTCTACGGCGAGAAGCAGGCCCTGCACGGCGTCAGCCTCGACATTCCGGACAAGGCGGTCACCGCCCTGATCGGCCCGTCCGGCTGTGGCAAGTCCACCTTCCTGCGTACCCTCAACCGCATGAACGACACCGTCCCGGGTGCGCGCGTTGAAGGCCGCATCGAGATGGACGGCGTGAACATCAACGACAAGAAGATCGACCCTGTTCTTCTGCGTGCCCAGGTGGGCATGGTGTTCCAGAAGCCGAACCCCTTCCCGAAGTCGATCTTCGAGAACGTGGCCTATGGCCCGAAAATCCACGGCCTCGCATCGTCGAAGTCGGAACTGGAAGACATCGTCCAGTCGGCGCTGAAGCGTGCCGGTCTGTGGGACGAGGTCGCCGACCGTCTGCACGCGCCGGGCACCGGCCTGTCGGGTGGTCAGCAGCAGCGTCTGGTTATCGCCCGCGCCATTGCGGTCGAACCGGAAGTCATCCTGATGGACGAGCCTTGCTCGGCGCTGGACCCGATTGCGACAGCCAAGATCGAAGAGCTGATCGACGAACTGCGCGAGCGTTACTGCATCGTGATCGTTACCCATTCGATGGCGCAGGCTGCCCGCGTTTCGCAACGCACGGCCTTCTTCCACATGGGTAACATCGTCGAAACCGGCGACACCGAAGATATATTCACCAACCCCCGCGAGCGTCGCACGCTCGATTACATCACTGGCCGTTTCGGCTAAGGGCGACATGAACCAGCATACCGTCAAAGCCTATGGTGACGAGCTGAACCAGCTCACGGCCGAGGTCGTCCGTATGGGCGGTCTGGCCGAGGCGCAGGTGGCAGACGCCATTGAATCCGTGGCCCGCCGCGATGTGGCACTGGCTCGCGCGGTGATCGAGCGCGACGTCAAGCTGGACACGCTGCACTACGACATCGAGAAGAAGGCGATCCGTCTGATCGCTCTTCGTCAGCCGGTGGCTAGCGACCTGCGCCGCACTCTGGGTGCCATCAAACTGGCTCAGGACCTCGAGCGTACGGGCGACCTCGCCAAGAATATCGGCAAGCGTGCCCTGATCCTCGCCGAGGGCGAGCCGATGCAGGTGTTGACCCGCTCGATCGAGCGCATGGGCCGACTGGTGTCGAACCGCCTGCGCGACGTGCTGGATGCCTATACGGCGTCGGAAGTCGAGCGCGCCATGAGCGTCTGGCAAACCGACGACGAGGTCGACGAGCACTACAACGCGCTCTTCCGCGAACTGCTCACCTATATGATGGGCGACCCACGCACGATCACGGCCTGCACGCACCTGCTGTTCATGGCCAAGAACCTTGAACGCATAGGCGACCACGCGACCAACATCGCCGAGGCCGTCTATTACGAGATCACCGGTGAGGACATGATGGGCGAGCGCCCGCGTGCCGTGCCGGCTCCGGGCGAAGATGCTTCGCCCACTCCGACGATTTCGGCCTCGACCGATCCGTCGGCTGACGACTGACCCTTTGAGTTGAACTGACGTCTCACAGACCGGAGTGCCAAGTTGCAACCCTATATACTGGTGATGGAAGACGAGGACGCGCTGTCGACGCTCCTTCAGTACAATCTGGAGAAGGAAGGCTACGAAGTAGCCGTCGCGGGCGATGGGGAAGAAGGCTGGCTGATGATCGAGGAGCGCCAGCCCGATCTGGTGCTGCTGGACTGGATGCTGCCCAAGCTGTCAGGCATCGAACTGTGCCGCCGCATCCGCGCCAAGGCCGAAACGCGAAACCTGCCGATCATCATGCTGACTGCTCGCGGCGAGGAAACGGACCGCGTGCGTGGTCTGGATACCGGTGCGGACGACTACATGACCAAGCCGTTCTCGATGACCGAACTGACGGCACGCATGCGGGCAGTATTGCGTCGTCTGCGCCCGGGGCTGGCCGATGATCGCGTCAATCACGCCGACATCATCATGGACCGTGTGGCCCACCGCGTGAGCCGCGCAGGACGCGAAATCCATCTTGGCCCGACGGAGTTCCGCCTGCTGGACCACTTCCTGAAACACCCCGGTCGCGTGTTCAGCCGTGAACAGCTTCTGGACGCTGTCTGGGGCTCGGACGTCTACGTCGAGGCCCGCACCGTGGACGTCCACGTCGGACGCCTGCGCAAGGCATTGAACGTGGATGGAACGGTCAATCCGATCCGCACCGTGCGATCTGCCGGTTACTCGCTCGATCTGAACAACTAGTCTTATCGACGCCGAATAGAAAAAGGGCGCTGTGGCCAAAGCCGCAGCGCCCTTTGTTCATTCTGGCTTGGCCTTAGTGGCGAACAGCAGCGGCGTCGACCTCGGCAGCACCGACCTCTGCCGGATCGATCACGTAATCGGTCGAGCAATATTCGCAGTTCGCATGGATGTTGCCGTCGGCTTCAACCATTTCGGCGCGCTCGTCCTCGGGGAAGGATTGCAGCACGGTGACGATACGCTCGCGCGAGCAACGGCAAACGGCCTTCAGTTCGCTGGCACCTTCCAGACGCACGCCGTCTTCGTGGAACAGGCGGTAAAGCAGGGTCTCCGGTGTGATGGTCGGATCGACCAGCTCGTCATCGCTCAAGGTGGCGAACAGTGCGCGGGTGCGGTCCCAGACCTCTTCGGTCGAACCGCGCGACTCGTCGCCTGCGATGACCTGAATAAGGGCACCGCCGGCACGCCACTGGGTGCCTTCGTCGGTCGTGATCTGGCCGACAGCCAGATTGACCTTGGTCGGGATCTGCTCGGACTGGACGAAATAGTGCTCGGCGCAGGAGGCAAGGCTGTCGCCCTCGATAGGGGTCATGCCCTGCGTACGCTCGAAGTCCGAACCGCGGTCCAGCGTCATGATGAACACGCCCTTGCCCAGAAGGTCTTCAGCACCCGGGTTCGGATTGGCGGCAATGGCCTCGGCCAGTTCACCTTCATCATAGCGGCAGAAGCCGCGCATGGTACCATCGGTGCCATAGTCGGCCAGCACATAACGAACCGGACCGTCGCCTTGCGCCTGCACCAGCAGACGACCGTCAAACTTCAGCGCCGAGCCGACCAGAGCAGCCAGAGCCGCAGCCTCGCCCAGCAGGTTTGCGACGGGGGTTGGGTAGTCATGCGAGGACAGGATGGTGTCGATAGCCTTGCCCATACGAACAAGACGGCCGCGCACCGGCCAGCCATCGATCTGGAAGGCTGCAGCCAGATCGTCATGCAGGGCATTGTTAGGGGCGGATGCGTCGGTCACTTTGGGTCCTAAAACACTGATTGTCTCGAAGCCGCGCAACATAGGGAGGCGGCTTGCGTTTTGTAAGGGGTATGGGCCGCACTGCACGTCCGTAACGGGGCAAGCGGCACCGCGAGAACACGAAAAATCGGGAACTCTTGTCCTCAGCAACCGCTGATGTTCAATGATCCCTACGGCTCTGCAGAAGGTGCATATGTTCGAAGAAACCAATCTGATCGACGATCTGGTCGAAGAAGTTCGCAAGCATCCCGGCATTGTGGGCGGTGCAGTGGCCGTGCTCGCAGGTATCGGCTTTGCCACCCTGTTCCTTCGCCAGCGCACCGGTCCGCGCCGCATCGAGGTCATTCGTGAACGCCTCAGCCCGCGCCAATGGGCCGAAGAACTCGGTCTAGGCGAGCGTCTGGGTGCCTTTGGTCGCCGCGTCCGCGAGGATACGATGGATGCTGCCGAGACGTCGCGAGAGCGCGCATCCGACCTTGGCTATGACCTACGTGAACGCGCATCGGATTTCGGCCATGACATCGGGGACCGTGCGCGCGATCTTGGGGACCGTGCACGCGGCCTTGCCGAAGGGGCTCGCGAGCGCCTCGCCGACTGGCGCTATGACCGCCGTCGTCGCCACAATCGCAAGAAGCGGATGGCCTCGGTACGCCATGCCGGAGAGTCCGCACTGGATTTCGCCAGCGACCACAAGCGCGAGGGTGCAGCCCTCCTGACCGTGGCTCTGATTGCCGCCGGTATCGGTGCCATCGCTCTGGAGAATCGCAAGCTCAAGGGGGAGTGAGGGTAAAAAGCGACGTCTTGGAAAATTCATGCGTCGCGGGGGGCTTTGTGCCCCCTTTTTATTGCTGCAAGTGCGAAGCTGGGCTAGTTGCGGGGCATGACCTCGCCTCTGAATGCTTCGCCCGTTTTCGTTTTCGATTTCGATTCGACTCTGGTTCGGATCGAGACTTTGGAGGCTCTGGCCGAGCTGTCGCTCGCGGCCGCTCCTGATGCGGACGAGCGCAAGGCCAAGATCGCCGAACTGACTGATCGGGCCATGGGCGGCGAGATCGGGTTTGGCGAGGCGCTGAAGGCCCGTCTGGACCTGCTGGGACTGCGTAAAGAGCACGTCGAAGCGCTGGCCGACCGCATTCTGGACGAGGCATCCACCTCGATCCGTCGCAACGTCGACTTCTTCGAGCGCAATGCGGAACGTATCTATATTCTGTCCGGCGGGTTCACCGAGATCATTGCCCCGCTGGCCGCGCGTCTGGGCTTGGCCCCGGATCACGTTCTGGCCAATGAACTGGTTTACGACGAAGACGGCCGCGTCACAGGCGTCAACGAAGCCAATCCATTGGCCCGCGAAAACGGCAAGCCGACCGTTATCAAGTCGCTGAATCTCGAAGGGCCGGTGGTTATCGTCGGCGATGGCTGGAATGACGCCGAGGTCAAGTTGGCCGGCGCTGCGGACCGTTTCTATGCCTTCACCGAAGTTGTCAGCCGCCCCAAGGTGACCGAGGTCGCCGACGCCATTGCGGCGTCTCTGGACGAGGTGCTGTTTGCCGAAGGTGTGTCGGGGCGCTGGTCCTATCCGCGCAACCGCATCAAGATGCTACTGCTGGAGAATATCCATCCGGCGGCGGTCGAGCGACTGGAGGAGGCGGGCTATACCGTCGAGACCATGAAAGGCGCGTTGGACGAGGACGACCTGATCGAGGCGATCAAGGGGGTGCACGTTCTGGGCATCCGCTCCAAGACGACCGTGACCAAGCGAGTTCTGGACCATGCTGACCGCCTGATGGCTGTTGCGGCCTTCTGCATCGGCACCAACCAGATCGATCTGGACGCCTGTGCCGACAAGGGCGTGGCCGTGTTCAATGCGCCGTATTCCAACACCCGCTCGGTGGTCGAGCTAGCGCTGGGCATGATGATCGTCATGATGCGCGATGTGGCCGACAAGTCGCGTCAAATGCATCAAGGTATCTGGAACAAGTCGGCGACCGGCTCGCGCGAAGTCCGTGGCAAGACGCTGGGCATCGTTGGCTATGGCGCTATTGGCAGCCAGCTTTCGATCCTTGCCGAAAACCTCGGCATGCGCGTGTTGTTCTATGATCTGAACGAGCGTTTGGCGCTGGGTAATGCCCGTCGCGTGCGCAAGCTGGACGACCTGTTGGCCGAGGCCGATGTGGTCACGCTGCACGTCGATGGCCGCAAGGACAACGCCAACATCTTTGGCCGCGACCAGTTCGCCAAGATGAAGGACGGTGCGCTGTTCCTGAACCTCGCGCGCGGTCACATCGTGGATGTGAATGCATTGGCCGATGCCGTGAAGTCAGGGCGTATCGCGGGTGCCGCAGTGGACGTCTTCCCCGAAGAGCCGCGCACAAACTCCGACCCGTTCGACAGCCCGCTGATCGGTCTGGAGAAGGTTATCCTGACCCCGCACGTTGGCGGCTCGACCGAGGAGGCACAGGAAGCCATCGCCGAGTTCGCGGCAGAGCGACTGCTGAACTATCTGAACCGTGGCGACACGACCTTCTGCGTGAACTTGCCGAACGTGCAACTGTCGGAAGTCAGCCGCGCCCACCGTCTGCTGCACATCCACAAGAACCAGCCGGGCGTGATGGCCGAGTTGAACCGTGGCTTGTCCGAGGCTGGCCTTAACATTCTGGGCCAGCACCTAAAGACCGACGAGCGAACGGGTTATGTCATCATCGATGTGGACCGCGAGTACGATATCGAGGCGGTTAAACGCCTCCGGCTGATCCCCGGAACGGTGAAGTTCCGCATGTTGCACTAATGCCGTTTCAGGTCAGGAAATCGTCTCAACAGCGATGATTTGGCCGAACAGCGTATTGTAATCGCTTCAAACGGGAGCATCCTCCTTCCAACAGCCACAAGTTGATGGCTGGCGGGAGGATGATCTATGAAGGCTTTGATGACGGGTGCCGCCTCTGCGGCACTGGCGGTGGCTTTGGTCGCCATGTCCGGTTCGGCGGCTTCGGCCCAGACCTATGACCGACTGGTCGTGTTTGGCGACAGTCTGTCAGACAACGGCAACCTCTATGGTGCGACCGGCGGGACCCAGCCGGCTTCGCCGCCATATTGGCAGGGCCGGTTCTCGGACGGTCGCACCTTCGCCGAGCAACTCGGGTTTAACGCAGCCAACTTCAACGGCCCCGTTACCGGCAGCATCAACATGGCCTTTGGCGGTGCCCGCACCGACTCGCAAACAGCTCCGCTGGGTATGCAGCTCCAACTCGCCACCTATCTGGCCCGTGGGGGCAAGTTCGGTGGTGGCGATCTAGTCAGCGTACTGGGCGGTGCCAACAATATCTTCCAGGGGCTTCCGGCGGCAGGGGCGTCAACCAACCCGACCGGGACTATCGCCACGACCTCGCGTTCTGCAGCGACCGATGTGGCCGGTCTGGTCAGATCGGTTGCTCAGGCAGGGGCGGGGACTATCGTCGTCACCAACCTTCCGCGCCTCAGCGTCACGCCACAGTTCCGCAATACCGCAGCAGCCCCGCTGGCAGACTTTGCGGCCACGACTTTCAACACGGCGCTCTATAACAATCTGGCCAGCGTCGCGGCGGCCAATGGCGGCACCAATATCATTCAGGTCGACCTGTTCACGGCGGGCGACGCCATCGCGGCTGATCCCGCTGCCTTTGGTATCAAGAATGCGACCGCTGCCTGCTTCAACGGCGTGACTGTCTGCGCCAACCCCGGCGAGTATTTCTACTTCGACGGCGTGCATCCCACCACCAAGGGTCACTCCATCATCGCCGCGCTGGTCGATGACTACATCTATTACGGCGCGGCGGGTTCGCGCATGGCAGTGCTGGGCGAAACGTCATGGCGCAGTCGCGAAGACGATCTGGACGAAGCTACCCGCGTCCTTTCCACCCGCGAAGGGTGGGGCGAGGGCACGCGCCTGACCATGTCCCTCCTCGCTAGCACGGCCAAGACCGACGCCCGCGGGGTCATCGATGAGGTCAAGACGGACGGTTATGGTGCCCGCCTCGCACTCGAGACCGGCAATGAGACCGTGCGCTTCGGTCTGGCGGGCGGTATCCGCCAGTCAGAGTTGGATGCGGGCGTTGTCACCGCGGACATCGATAATTTCAGCATCGACGTTTACGGCGGTTGGCGCTCGGAAACGGCGTTTGTGAACCTCGCTGCTGGCGCGGCACAGGACGACTATAATGACGTCAAACGCCTGACCGCTCTGGCTCCGCTGGTTCATACGACTTCGACGCGGGGCAAGTCATTTGGTGCGCGCGCACAAGGGGGCATGTGGTTCCAGCAGGGCAATCTGGGGATTTCACCCCGCGTCGCCGTCGCTTGGGTGGACACCTCGGTCGACGAGTTCTTTGAGGCTGGACCGGCCGCCGACTATCACTATGCCGAGCGCAAGTTGGACGCGGTGACAGGCGAGGTGGCCTTGCGGCTGGAGCACGGCACCGAGCGGACCCAGTTCTTCGTCGAAGGCGGCTGGCGCGACACGTTGAGCGACAACAGCGACGACGCGCGCACCGGTATTTACGGCAACACGGCCAAGGTGCTGGCCCAAACGGTTGATCTGCCCTTTGGCTCGCAAGGACTGGCTTCGGTGGGCCTGTCGCACCGCCTTGGCGACAAGACCAATGTCGAGGTGTCGTATCGCGGCCGTTTCGGCAGCGACTTCAACAGCCATCTGGGCGGCGTGCGTTTGAGCTACGCCTTCTAAGCTACTGAATTACCGGCGAGAGGTAGCGGAGACCTCTCGCCGGTAGTTTAACCGCTTGCGCAATGGGCATGTTTCCGTGACTGCTATCACAACGGCCTAACGGCGCGAGGAGGTGGCATGTCGACTGTTCTCAGACTGTCTGACGTCAGTAAGAGTTACGGCAATTTTCAAGCCGTAAAATCATTGGGTTTCGAGGTTCAGCGCGGCCAGATTTGCGGTTTTCTAGGACCGAATGGCGCAGGCAAGACCTCCAGCATCCGCATGATTCTGGGCCTGCAGGCGGCGACCTCCGGCTCCATCGAAATCTTGGGCGCGGACGACGGGCGGAAGGTACGCGACCGGATCGGCTTCCTGCCCGAAGAACGCGGCCTCTATAAAAAAATGACGCCGGTCGAGGCCATTGCCTATCTCGGCTCGCTCAAGGGCCTCCCTGCCAGCGAAGGCCGCAAGCGCGCCCGTGACATGCTGGAACAGATGGGCCTGGGCGACTCCCAGAAGAAAAAGATGAAGGACCTGTCCAAGGGCATGGCCCAGAAGGTCCAATTGATCGCCTCGGTGGTTCACCAGCCAGAGTTTGTCATTCTGGACGAGCCCTTCTCGGGGCTGGACCCGATGAACCAGCAGGGGCTGGAGGCGATGATCCGCTCGCTGGCCGAAAATGGCGCGACTGTCCTGTTCTCCACCCACGTGATGCAACATGCAGAGCGTCTGTGCGACAAGGTTGTGTTGCTGGCGCGCGGCCAAAAGGCCTTCGAGGGAACGGTTGAGCAGGCGCGGGCGACTTCGCCGCGCTTCCTCGAAATCAACGGTGCGCTGGACCTGAAGTCGGTTGCGGCCCTGCCGGGCATCAGCGGCTTTGAACAGGTCGAGCAGCACGGCGACGTTTTTAGCATTAAGGCCCGTCTGGCTCCCGATGCCGAGGTGCAGCAGACCTTGAGGACGGCATTCATGTCGAACATGGACGTGCGCAGTTTCGCCTTGCGAGAGCCATCGCTGCACGACGCCTTTATCGCCCTGACGGGGGCAAATCCGGACGATGACCAGAGACACAAGACGGATGCCGCTGTGACGGAGACCGCCCGATGAACCGCACCCTTTTGATCGCCCAGCGTGAAGTGCTGGCCTATGTAAAGACGGTCGGGTTCTGGCTGTCGCTGCTCAGTCTGCCGTTCTTTGCCGTTCTGGGCGGGTTCATGCCGGTCCTGTTGAAACGGGCCGAGCCTCTGCAGCAGTATGCCATTGTCGAAGATGGTGCCGGAAACGGTACACTGGCGGCCAGCGTGCGTCAGGCGCTGGAAGCGGACTATCAGCGGAACACGCTGTCTTCGCTGGCTTTGGCGGCTGTGGCAGAGGCCGGGATTACCGGGCGAGATGCCGTGCGCAAGGCTGGCGATACCGGCGGCTATGATGCCGCTTTGGCGGAACTGAAGCGTGTCGCGCCACGGGCCGCGGCCTCGTTCAAGCAGCCCCGTCGTTCGGTCGTCGAAGTCGAGGCACCGAGTGATCTGGTCGCCGCCGCAGCGGGGACGGCCAAAGACGACATGGCGCGCCAATGGGTGGACGGGGATGCCACGGTCGGCGAGCACAAGCTGTCGGCTGTTGTCATCCTCTCCGAAAAGAACGGCGCACCTGCGGCTCGCATCTGGTCACGTCGCGCGGCCAACAACGACGTGGAGGGTATGATCAAATCGGCTCTGGCCGAGGTGAACCGCAAGCAAACCTTTGCAGCCAACGGCGTGGATGCCGATGTGGTCAAGGCGGTCGAGAGCTATCGGCCGGACGTGACCTTCCTGTCTCCCCGTGCGGCATCTGGCGGTGAGGTCAGCTTCCGCGACCGTCTGCCGATGATCATTGGTCTGGTCTGCGGCTTCATGATGTGGTCGCTGATCCTGACGGGAGCCACCATGCTGATGAACGGTGTAATGGAGGAGAAGTCGAACAAGATCCTCGAGGTCCTGCTGTCGTCGGTAACGGCGACCGAGCTTCTGGTAGGCAAGGTTCTCGGCGTGGCGGTCCTGACCCTCACGGTGATGGGTGGATGGGCCCTGATCAGCACTGTTGGCCTGTCTGTGACCCTTCCAGAGGTGGCGCGGGACATTGGCTCGGTGATGCTGGCCAACGGGCTGTGGCTCTACCTGCTGCTTTATCTTGTGGGTGGCTATCTGATGTATGCGGTTTTGTTCGCCGCCATCGGGGCCTTCTGCGAAACGCCGCGTGACGCACAGACCCTGATGGGGCCGGTGATGATGGCTCTGATCGTGCCGCTGTTGTTCATGCAGATGGCCATTCGTTCGCCGGATGCACTGCTGCTGAAGGTGCTGAGCTTCATCCCGCCTTTCACGCCCTTCATCATGTCGGCCCGCGCACCCAGCCAGCCGCCAATGATCGAGGTGATCGGCAGCCTGATCGTGATGTTCGCTTTTGCGGTCCTGATGATGTGGCTGTCGGGGCGTGCCTTCCGTGCGGGGGCTATGTCCGACGCCAAGCTGTCGTGGAAGTCCTTCCTGGGGGCCATGCGCAGCCAGTAAGGCTCGCATTGGACATTGGTCCAAGACGGCAAAAAGGCGGGCTTCGGGCCCGCCTTTTTTATGCCTGTCGCCGAGACGGGGAGCAGGCAAAAGAAAACCCGCCCTGCGCAATCGCGGGGCGGGTTTTCTAGAAGCCATTGAAAGGGCGTCGCTGTATTAGCGGCCGCGACCCTTCGGTGCCGGCAGCAGGCCTTCGCGTTGTGCACGCTTGCGAGCCAGCTTACGAGCGCGACGGACAGCTTCTGCCTTTTGACGGGCGCGCTTTTCCGACGGCTTTTCAAAGTGCACGTGACGCTTCATTTCGCGGAAGCTGCCTTCACGTTGCATTTTCTTTTTCAGAGCCTTGAGGGCCTGATCGACATTGTTGTCGCGAACGAAAATCTGAACCAGGGTTCTCTCTCCTTTGGCCGCCCGCCGCGTCCTTTTGAAGGGAAGACGGGCAGACAAAACAAAATTCTGGTCCAAAGAGACGGGCCCCTTTGGATGAAGGCGGCGGAATACATGATCTTTGGGGGACTGTCCAGCCAACGCCGACAATCGTGATGGGTCGAAACCCAATCATTCTGCGGGTATTGTAGGTGAATGACCGATACTTCGCACACCACCGAGACATCGAACGGCCAAGAGCACGCAGCCAAGGGCCCTGCGGACTGGGCAATTCGGACCGAACAAGCGGTTCTGGACGCGGCAATTGCCCGCGCGGGGCGTCTGGGTTGGAACAGCCAGCTTGTACGCGCGGCATGCGAAGCCGAGGGACTTTCCCTTGGAGATCAAGAGCTTCTGATTCCCCACGGGGCACGCGATCTGGCCGCTTTGTTGTCCCGTCGCCACGATGAGGCAGCCCTGAAGGCACTGGAGGCGACGCCTGCGCACACTCTGAAGATTCGCGAACGAATCGCGGCGACGCTTTCGGCCCGTCTGGAGGCGGCGGCCAACGATGCCGAGGCGTCGAAAAAATGCGCCGGCTTCCTCGCGCTTCCATTTAACGCTGATCTTGGAATCAGCCTGACGTGGGAAACCGCCGACAAGCTGTGGCGCTGGGCGGGGGATACGGCCACTGACCAGAACCATTATTCCAAACGCACCATCCTGAGCGGCATTCTGGCTCCGGCCCTAACCATCCGCCTGTTCGAGGGCATGGAGGCCGCAGACAAGTTCTGCGCCCGTCGCATCGAGAATGTGATGCAGTTCGAAAAGTGGAAGGCGGGCAAGGACTTCGACGCGCCGATGCGCAAGATCACCGACTTCCTTGGTCGTATGCGATACGGTCCCAAGGCCGGATAAGAAAAAGGGCCGCTCAAATGAGCGGCCCTTTTGATTAGAGGCGTTCCAGCACCTTGTTGATGTGGGCCATCTTGCGACCCTCGCGGGCTTCGCGCTTGCCGTAGAAATGCAGGTGGGTGTCCGGATCGGACGCCATGGCGTGCCAGTCGTTGATTTCGTGGCCCAGCAGATTGGTCATCTCGATCTTGGCATGGGCTTTGGTCGACCCCAGCGGCCAGCCTGCGATGGCACGAATCTGTTGCTCGAACTGGTCACAGCCACAGCCGTCCTGCGTCCAGTGGCCGGTGTTGTGAACGCGCGGAGCAATCTCGTTGACCAGAAGCGTGCCGCCCAGATCGAACAGCTCGACTCCGATCACGCCCACATAGTCTAGACCGTTCAGAATGGAGGTGGCGATTTCGACGGCGCGGGCTTGTGTGGCGTCATCCACTTCGACCGGAGCGATGGTGGTGCGCAGGATACCGTTCTCGTGGATGTTCTGGCCCAGCGGATAGACGGAAACGCTGCCGTCCGTACCGCGTGCAGCAATCACCGACAGTTCGCGCACGAACGATGCGCGGACTTCAAGGATAGACGGCTTGTTACCGACTGCAGCCAGCGCGGCCTGGGCTTCGGCGGCGTCCTTGATCCACACCTGACCCTTACCGTCATAGCCTTCGCGGCGGGTTTTCAGCAGGGCAGGGAGGCCGAGCTTTTCGATGGCGACGGTCAGGTCGTTCAGGTCATCGACCTTGGCGAAACCGACCGTGGTCGCGCCGACGCTGTTGAGGAAGGTCTTTTCGGTGACGCGATCCTGAGCGGTGGCCAGCGCACGGCCGTTGGGAGCCACGCGCACGCCCTCGGCTTCCAGCACGGCGACGACGGAGGCGGGGACGTTCTCGAACTCGGTTGTCACCACGTCACTGAGGGCGGCCAGCTTTTTCAGGCCGTCCACGTCATCGTATGCGGCCTGAATATGGTGGGCGGCAACGCGGGACGCAGGGCAATCGGCCTGCGGCTCCAGAATCGCGACGTCGAAGCCCAGCGTCGATGCGGCCTCGGCCAGCATGCGCCCCAATTG
Source organism: Brevundimonas pishanensis (assembly GCF_022750635.1). GTDB lineage: Bacteria > Pseudomonadota > Alphaproteobacteria > Caulobacterales > Caulobacteraceae > Brevundimonas > Brevundimonas pishanensis. Next base: position 332,222 of record NZ_JAJKBG010000003.1, read on the forward strand.
GCCGCCGCCAAGGATACCAATGGTGGAACCGGGGGGCAGGACGGCAATCGGGGCAGTCATACGCTTTAGTCCTCGACGGTTTCGAGTACGGATTCGGTCTGGGCGGCGCGGAAGTCGCTGAGGCGCTGGGCAATGTCCTCGTCCGACAGGGCGAGGATTTGCGCGGCCAAAATACCGGCATTGGTGGCACCAGCCTCGCCGATGGCGAGGGTGGCAACCGGAACGCCGCCCGGCATCTGGACGATGGAAAGCAGGCTATCCATGCCCTTAAGAGCCTTGGACTGCACCGGAACGCCCAGCACCGGCAGATCGGTCATGGAGGCCGCCATACCGGGCAGGTGGGCCGCACCGCCGGCACCGGCGATGATGACCTTATAGCCGTTGGACTTGGCCGAGGTAGCGAAGTCGTACAGGCGATGGGGGGTGCGGTGGGCGCTGACGACCATAGCCTCCCACGCAACGCCGAGCTGATCGAGCTTGTCGGCGGCCAGCTTCATTGTCGGCCAGTCCGAACGGCTGCCCATGATGATGGCGACAGGCGGGGTGGAGGCGGTCATGCTGAATAGCTCCCCATGCAGAAAGTGGCCGCTTATAGCAGGCGCGTTGCGTCCGCAACCAAGACCGTTAATGTGATGGGTCTAAAACCCAACACTCTTGAATAGCTTTGTTAGGCCGGAGCCCGAATTGGTCGAACTGTTAGCCAGTGATCGTGCGAGCCTGATCGCGCAGATCGAGCAGTTGCGTAACGAGGTCAGCAACCTGCGGGCAAGAGCTGAACGCGCCGAAGCGCTGGCCGATCACGATGTGCTGACGCCGACCCTTAACCGCCGGGGTTTTCTGGATAATTTAACGCGCGTAATGGCCTATTGCCGCCGTCACAAGCTTGATGCGGCGCTGCTCTATCTGGATTTGGACGACTTTAAAAAGATCAACGACTGTCATGGCCATCCGGCCGGGGACGCCGCCCTCATCGCTGTGGCCAACCTGCTATTGGCGGGTGTGCGCGAATCGGATGCCGTGGGGCGCATGGGCGGGGATGAATTCTGCGTCCTTCTGATTGATGCCAATATGGAGGCTGCGCGTCACAAGGCTGATGAGTTAGCCAAGCGTCTGGACGAAGGGGGCTTTATCTGGGGCGATCGTCGTTACAGCCTGTCCGGCTCTATTGGCCTGAAGCCATTGTCCGATCAGCCCGATCCCGAGACCTGGGTGGCCGAGGCCGATGCCGCCATGTGGTTGCGCAAGGGGGCGGACCTTGCGGCCCGCTAACGGCTAAGTCGCAGTTGTCAGCCGCAAGCTGTCCCTCTAAGTCGTGGTGACGACGTACAGGGGACCGAGGATGAGCGCATCGGAATACAAGCTTGATGAAGCCGATCGCCGCATCCTGCGCGTGTTGCAGCAGGACGGCCGGATTACCAATCAGGACCTTGCTGCCGCCTGCAATATGTCGGCGTCGTCGTGCTTCGAGCGGGTGCGTCGACTGCGCGAGAAGGGTGTGATCCTTGGCTATACGGCCCTGATCGACCCGAAATACGCAGAGCGTGAACTGCTGATCTTTATCGAAGTGCTGCTGGACCGCACCACGTCGGACATTTTCGATCAGTTCGCAGCCCGTATCCGTCGCTCTCCCGAGGTGCTGGAGTGCCACATGGTGGCGGGCGGCTTCGACTATCTGGTCAAGGTGCGCATGAAGGATATGGCGGCATACCGCGCCTTCCTGGCCGACACCCTGGTGATCATGCCGGGCGTTCGCGAAACGCGTACTTATGCGGTGATGGAAGAGGTCAAGGACACCTCGGTCCTGCCGCTCTAGGCGTTATCAGGCGATAATGTCGGGCAGGATCTGGTCGCGGATTTTCACGATCTCTTCCTTGAGGACCAGCTTCTTGCGTTTTAGACGCGCGATCATCAGCTGATCGGGCGAAGGCATCTGGCCCAGTGCCTCGATGGATGCATCCAGATCGGCGTGCTCTTGCTGGAGCAGAGCCAGCTTTTTCAGCAGCTCTTTCTCTTGTTCGGTCTGGATCGGATCGTGGTCGTTCATGTCAGTCCCCGCGCGTGCAGGCTTATACCCGAGTGAGGGTCAGGCTGAAAGCCGATCCGCCAAAGTGGTCAGTGCAGGGCGGGGGACAGTTTTGTCCCACTGTTTGGCTACGCTAACCAATCCATCAATGATCGGGCGGGGGGCGGCTGTGACTGCGGGGGCTTCGCTCTCTAGCTGGGCCAGCAGGTGCCGCTCAGCGGCCAACTCGACTGCTTTGACCTGCTCGCGCACGGCTTCGCGGGCGGCGCTGTCCAGATCGGGCATCGGCTTTTTCAGCGTCCGACGTATGGCGCGAAGGGGCGCAATGGTCGTGTCCTGCCATGCGCGGGCAACATCGCAGGCGGCTTCGACTTGGTCATCGTCTGGACGGCGCCCCGTCTCGGCGCACCACGCCGCCCACAGCAGAAGACAGACGTTCTGGTCGAAATAGTCCTGAAGCTGCAAGCAGGCTTCGGAAACACCTTCGCGGCCATAGGCTTTGACCGCCCACTCCCACAGTGTCATCCGGCATCGCCCCGTTCGCCGGTTCCCTTCAGGCCTTCCCACCGGCGCACAGGCGACCAGTCCAGACCGAACAGGTCTAGTGCACGGCCGACAGACTGATCGACAATCTCTTCGACGGACTGCGGGCGGGTGTAGTGGGCAGGCAGGGGCGGCGTGATGATCGCGCCCATTTCGGTCAGGCTGGTCATGGTACGCAGGTGACCCAGATGCAGCGGCGTCTCGCGCACCAGGAGCGCCAGCGTCCGGCGCTCTTTCAGTACGACATCTGCGGCGCGGGTCAGCAGGGTCGAGGTTACGCCGGTGGCGATCTCGCTCATGGTCCTTACCGAGCAGGGCGCGATCAACATGCCCAGAGTGCGGAACGAGCCCGAGGCGATCGTCGCCCCGACGTCGGCAATGCGGTGAACCACGCTGGCCTTGGAGGTGACGTCGTCCAGCGTCAGATCAGTTTCTTGTGAAAGGGTCAGGACCGCTGCGCGCGACATTACCAGATGGCTCTCGATGCCCAATTCCTTGAGCGCATCGAGCGCGCGCACGCCGTAAATCACGCCAGATGCACCGGAAATCCCGACGATCATCCTGCGCGGCGTCGACTGAACAACGGTAGAGTTCACAACATTGACCCTTTCGGTTCCTACGGTTCACGCCGTGGGGCAGAGATGAAGCGAAGCCGTTTCACTGGAATGTGATTCCCACTTCGCGAAATCCCTGCGCTCACTGTGTGGTCCCTTAGCTATGGAGGCGCAAGCCATGACCATTGAGGCGCGTATTCGCGAGTTGGGTAACCGGCACCGGAACCTGGACGACGCAATCCAGCAGGAGGTTCGACGGCCCGCCGCAGATGCCACCCGATTGCGAGAACTCAAACAGCAGAAGCTGAGGCTTAAGGAAGAGATCAGTTCCCTCGAAAGTCGACCGCACTGATCCGAAACTGAATATGAGAAAGGCCCCGAAGCCGAGACTTCGGGGCCTTTTTTCATGCACGCGAGCGCGATTAGTCGCGCGAGCCGAACACCGATTCAGCGGTCGGTTCACCGGCACCAAAGCGGTTCGGTTCGTCTTCTTCGAAGATGACGACCGGCTCTTCGGTTTCGGTGACAACCGGTTGGAGGATGCCGTTCTTGGCGTCTTCTTTGGCCTTCTTGTCAGCAGCCTTGCGGACGACTTCGTCCAGTTGCAGCTGGCCGACGAGGCCGAGGGTCACCGGATCGACCGGCTTGATGTTGGCCGAGTTCCAGTGGGTGCGGTTACGCACCGACTCGATGGTGGCCTTGGTGGTGCCCAGCAGCTTGCCGATTTGGGCGTCCGGCACTTCCGGGTGGTTGCGAACGAACCACATGATGGCGTCCGGACGGTCCTGACGGCGCGACACAGGTGTGTATTTCGGCGGAGCCTTGGCAGGCTTCAGCAGTTCGGCGTGGCGGCTGACCACAGCCTTCATGCGGTAAGCCGTGTCGTTCTGGGCTTTTTCCAGTTCTTCACGGGTGAGCTGGCCGTTGACGATCGGGTCAGCGCCGCGAATGTCGCGAGCCACGTCGCCATCGGCGATGCCACGAACTTCCAGCGGGTGCAGGCCGCAGAAGTCGGCAATCTGCTCGAACGTCAGCGAGGTGTTTTCCACCAGCCAGACCGCAGTGGCCTTGGGCATCAGGATCTCGGTCATGGGCTTATATCCCGGTGGTTCAGGCCCGTTTCCGGGCGTTGGATACGACGGCGCCCGACCTTTTCGGCCGGGCGCGATGAACTGACTATAGGCTTATTTCGTTCAAAAGAAAACGTAGTCTGCCTGTTGCGTACAGCGTCTGTTCACAAAGAACGGTGCAATACGGCATCGAGAGCGCAACTTTGCGCACAAGAACGAGAAGGAAACGTCATGAAAGCCATGCTGAGTGCCATTTCGGGTTTGGCCGTCCTGGTGGGCGGTCTGGCTCTGGCTCCGTCCACCGCTGATGCCCAAAGCCGCGGCTACCAGGGTCAACCGCGCGGTAGCTACACCCAGTCGTGCCAAAGCGCGCGCGTGTCGCAAAACGTTCTGACGGCGCAATGCCGTGACGAGCGCGGCCAACTGCGTAGCACCACGCTGAATATCTCGCGTTGCGGCAACTTCGACATCTCCAACTCGAACGGCATGCTGGTTTGCGGCAATACCCGCGGCACCATCGACCGTCGTGACGACCGCTATGATCGCGACGACCGCTATGGCCGTGATGACCGCCGCGACGACCGCTATAACAACGGTCGCGGTGGTATCACCGTCTATCGCGACGCCGACTATCGCGGTCAGTCACAGTCGTTCAACGGCGCGGTAAGCAACCTGCGCAGTGCGGGCATGAACGACGCCATCAGCTCCATCCGCCTCCCGCGCGGTAGCGGCTCTTGGGTTGTTTGTTCGGATGCCGACTTCCGCGGTCGTTGCGAAACGATCTCCTCGGATGTCTCGGACCTGAACCGTCTGCGTATGAACGACTCGATCTCGTCGATCCGTCCGGCCGGTCGCCGCTAAAAATCGGCCGCCCGTTAAAAGGAAGGGGGATAGGCTCACGCCTGTCCCCTTTTCTTGTTCAGGGCTGACGCCTGTTGTGGTCAGGGAATGAGCACGACCTTGCCGACGTGGTCACCCGTTTCCAGTTCAGCATGGGCTTGTGCAGCCTGAGCCAGTCCAAAGCGTAAGTGGATGCGCGGTACGATCTGGCCGCTCTCGACCCATGGCCAGACGGTTTGTTCAACCGCTTTCGCCAGACGGGCCTTCTCGGCGGCTGGACGGCTGCGCAGCGTGGAACCGGTGATGACAAGGCGCTTCATCATCACACGTTGCAGGTCGATCTGGGCCTTTGTGCCTGTCAGGCTGGCGATGATGACCCAGCGGCCGAAGGTGTTCAGCGACTTCAGGTTCAGTTCGGCATAGTCCGCACCCACCATATCGAGCACTACATCGGCACCGCCCGCAGCCTTGATCTCTTCGGCCAGATCCTGGCTCGAGGCGTCCAGACTGATATCGGCCCCCAGAGCCTTGGCGGCGTCGGCCTTGGCCTTGGTGCGGCTTGTCGCGATGACGCGGGCACCCGCAGCCTTGGCCATCTGGATCGCCATGACCCCGATGCCGCTGGTGGCACCATGGATCAGAAGGGTCTCGCCCGCCTTGAGAGCACCATCCTCGAATACATTGGTGAAGACGGTAAAGGCAGTCTCCGGCAGGACCGCAGCCTGTTCAAAATCAAGGCCTGCAGGGATGGGGAGGACGCTGCCCTGATCCACCACCGAGTATTCCGCATAGCCGCCGCCGCCGAGCAGGGCGCAGACCCTGTCGCCCACAGTCCATCGGCTGACGCCTTCGCCGACAGCAACCACTTCGCCGGCGACCTCCAGGCCCAGCACGTCCGAGGCTCCCGGCGGGGCCGGATAGCGCCCCTCACGCTGCACGATGTCGGGGCGGTTTACGCCTGCGGCTTTTACGCGGATCAGAATTTCGCCTGCGGCCGCATGCGGCTGCGCGCGCTCCGCGAGGGTCAGGGCTGAAGCTGGACCCTTGCCCCCTGCAATTTCGATGACCCGCATGGCGGCCTCCTTGGCTTGCAAAATAGTACGTTCAGGGGTCTTGTACGCAGTCAGGTGAATATCGACCAGCCGATGGCCGACATTCCATCGTTCTATTCCGGTCGTTGGAGGCGCGTATGTCCTTTGAAGATCTTGAGCCTCGTCAATCCATTGGCGACAGTCTGCATGCCCTGATCCGTGAGGATCTGGATGGATTTTCGGTCGCGGATTTGCAGACACGGATCGAAGCTCTGGAAGGCGAAATCGCGCGCGTTAAAGCGGCCATCGAGGCCAAATCTTCCCAGCGTAATGCCGCTGATGCCCTGTTCAAATTCTGACGAGTGATCGCAGCGGCATTGGTGCCGTCAACGATTTGGAATAACAGTGCTGTTACCAAGCGTTGCAGTAGGCTAAAGACCTTGTCCGGTTTCGCCATAGGGGTGGGCAAACGTGAACCTGATCAATGATCAGCATATACAAACGGTTGACCGTTCGGCCGAGGCTCTGAAGTTCACAGGCTCGGAGCTTTTCCAGCGCCTGTTCCGCGAGGGGATCGAGCTGGTCGAGGAGACGGCGGCCTATCTGGACGGCGATGGCCGGATTGAATCGCGCCTGCTGACCCGCTCTGCCAGCCTCGTCTACGCCAGCGAGAGCATGAAGCTGACCACGCGCCTGATGCAGATCGCTTCTTGGCTGCTGGTCCAACGGGCGATCAATGAGGGCAATCTGGACGCCGATGTCGCGTTCCAGCCTCGCTATCGCTTGGCAGAGCGTTCGCAGAACTCCGAGCCGCTGCCGGCGGACCTGCCGATTGCGCTGGTTGAAGCCATCCTGAAGGCTGAGCGCCTGCATGACCGCGTCTATTATCTGGACCAGAAGATGTATGTGAACGTCGAGGAGGAGGCTCCGGTGAACGGGGTGCTCAGCCAGTTCGAAATGCTGAAGGCGGCCTTCGCCTGATCTGAGAACTCTAAGACATAGAGGCTTGAAAAAGGGCGACGGAATGATCCGCCGCCCTTTTCCCGGTTTGAACGCGGGGCGATTAAACCCAGTCGTCGTCCTTGTCCTTGGGCGCTTCGGACACGACCGACGGAAGGTTCACGTCGATGCCCATGGCCTGAGCCAGCTTGGTGTCGCGACGATAGGAGTCTTCGCGGAAGGCTACGCGGCCCTGACCGTCAACGAAGGCGGTCCAATAGAGCAGGCGCACACCGATGGGGCGGCCCGTCTGCACGCGGGTGGTGGAACGGTCAGCCTGTGCTGCGTCGAAGGACGCCAGCTTGGTCGGATCTGGCGACAACAGCAGGCGGGCGAACTCGACAGCATTGTGGACGCGGACGCAGCCGTGGCTGCGCTGGCGCATCGACAGGTTGAATGCGCCCTTGTTCGGCGTGTCGTGCAGGAAGATGGCGTAGGAATCGCGCAGTTCGAACTTCACATACCCCAGCGACGAACGCGGGCCTGCGCGCTGCACGACCCACCCCTGATCGTTCACATACATGTCGTTGGCGGCCAGATATCCCGGCCCCTTGGGCAGGATTTCGCGGCGGGCGATGCCCATGGGTACCGTCCACGGCGGGTTGGCCACGACCGAAGCGAACGGGCGCTCCAGACTGGGCGTCTGGTTCTCCACCGAGCCGACAACCACGCGGTTCGAGTGCACCGGCTGGTTGTCTTTCCAGTAAACCATGATGGCCGCTGCGGTGTTCACTTCGATCCGCTCGGACTGAAGTTCGCGCTTGAGCCAGCGACGGCGCTCTAGGTTCAGGGCGATCTGGCGGGCGCGGTCCTCGGCGGAAGCCGACAAGGAGCGTTGGGTCGCGGGACCCACACGGCCATCCACACCCAGACCATGACGGGCCTGGAAGCTGCGCATCGCCTGCTGGACGGCGCTGGTGTAAACGGCCGAGGACCCGTGAGAAGCAGCGGTTGCCGCACTCATATCGCCTTCGGCAGCCAGACGTTTGACCAACCCCGGTACGCGCGGATCGCTGGCACCCGGCTCGATCTGGGCACCCACGCGGAACGCCGGCCATCCGCCATCGCGGGCAATACGGCGATAGCGGATATAGCCAGCGGCGAGGTTGGTGTAACCGATGTCCTGCGGGGGCAGGCCGTCGAACCACTCCGACAGCTTGTTGTTATTGAGCGCCTGAGTGAAACCGGCCGGAATATCGACCGAGTTCTTTTCCATCTCCCACAGTTCCTCGACCGACTCTGGCCGCACGCGACCATGAGCCAGAACCTTGGCGTAGGAGAGGGCACCAGCCGTCGCCTTCACGTCGGCGGACTGACGGTCGGCGGCATAGGCCACGAAATCGAAATAGTCGCTGGCCGGAATAGCATGGCGCTCTGCACGACCTGCGATTTCCTGCAGGGCGCGCATACGCTGCTCGTTCCAGATGGGACGACCGCCGTTTTGTTCGTACACGGCACGGACATCGGCTTGGATATTTTGAGGCAGGCGGGCGATTTGCGCCTGTATGGCTTCTGGCAGCGCTGCCGCTGTCGGCGCGCTTTGTGCGAAAGCTTGACTACCCGCACCCAAGGCCAAGGATGCCGAAGCAACACCAAAGCCCAGTTCCCGACGATTCATATCCGTTCCGTTTCAGACGACTCAACTGCCCCGTAGCCCAATACTAGGGTCAGAAAATGAACGCCCGGTGTTTAGTGATGTTCCCGCCAAACAAAAAGGGCGCCGTTCGATAAGAACGACGCCCGATTTTGTCCGACGGAAGGACAGCTTACTTCTTGAGGAAGCCGCCGAACTTGCCGTTGAAGCGCGAAACGCGGCCGCCGCGGTCCAGCATCTGGCCGTTGCCGCCGGTCCATGCCGGGTGCGACGTCGGGTCGATGTCGAGGTTCAGGGTTTCACCTTCTTTGCCGTAGGTCGAACGGGTCTGATAGGTGGTACCATCGGTCATCACGACTTTGATGAAGTGGTAGTCCGGGTGCGTGTCGGCTTTCATCGTGTTTAATCCGTCTCTGCGCGACGACGATTCCGACCGTCACTGCGCTTAAAATTGAGAATCCCACCGCGCAAGCGGGTGAGAGCGAGGTCGGGCGTTTACACCGAGGGGCGTTACGGGGCAAGAGCAAGCTCATGACTCATACTGACGCGCGCCAAGATCATCAGGCCCATGGCCGCCCCGGCGTCGGGGCGCAACTGGTCGAACAGATGTCCGAAGCTTCCGGAAAGCGGGACCGTAGCAAGAATGTACGCTCGCTGGGGCGTTTGCTGCCTTATCTGGCGCGTCACAAGGGACATGCGGCCCTGTCGGCGGTCTTCTTGGTGTTCTCCACCGTGGCGTCATTGGCGCTGACGGCTACGGCACGCGGAGCGATTGACCGCGGCTTCGACAATGGTGGTAGCCAGTTGGATTACTGGTTCAGCCTGCTGGCCGTAAACGCAGTGGTGCTGGGTCTGATGACGGCGCTGCGCTATTACTTCGTCACCAAGACCGGCGAGCGTGTGATCGCCGATCTGCGTCAAGGACTGTTCGGGCGTATCCTGACGCTGGATCCTGTCTTCTTCGCCCACATCCGTACCGGCGAGGTGCTTTCGCGACTGACGACCGACATCCAGTTGGTCGACACCCTGCTGACCACCTCGGTCAGCTACGCGCTGCGCAACTTCCTGACGATGATAGGCGCGACGATCCTGCTGTTCTTCGTCAGCCCCAAGCTGACCGGTCTGGTCTTGCTGATCGTGCCCATCCTGATTGTGCCGCTGTTCATCTTCGGCCGTCAGGTGCGCAAGCTGACCGTCAAGTCGCAAGATACGTTCGCCGGTGCCGTCGGCTTTGCAGGCGAAAGCGTCGACGCCATTGAAACGGTGCAGGCCTTCGGTCGCGAGCAGAATGCGACCAGTCGTTTTGCCCATGCAGTCGAAGATGCCTTTGCGGCCTCCCTGCTGCGTATGAGGGCCCGCGCGGTCATGACGGCCATGATCATCACCGTCATGTTCGGCGGTGTGTCGCTGGTGCTGTGGCTGGGTGCGCAGGACGTGGTCGGGGGGAATATGACGCCGGGCTCGCTGTTGCAGTTCGTGCTTTTGTCGGTGTTCGCGGCGGGTGCTGTCGGCGCTCTGGGCGAAAGCTGGGGCGACGTACAAAAGGCGGCGGGTGCCATGGAGCGCATCGATGAGCTGATGCGTGCAGAGCCGTCAATTGCGGCTCCGGCCCAGCCCGCGCTTCTGCCATCGCCGCCGCGTGGCGAGATTTCGATGTCCGGCATCGACTTTGCCTATCCGGGCCGCCCCGACCTTCCGGCTCTGAAGGGCTTTAGCCTGACGGTTCGTCCGGGCGAGACGGTGGCCCTTGTCGGCCCTTCGGGCGCGGGCAAGTCGACGGTCTTCCGTCTGCTGCTGCGCTTCTATGATCCGCAGTCGGGCGTGGTCACCGTGGACGGTGTCGATGTCCGCAAGGCCGATCCGGTCGAAGTACGCAGCCGCTATGCATGGGTGTCGCAGGAAGCGCCGCTGTTCTCGGGCTCACCGCTGGAGAACATCCGCTTTGGCCGCGAAGATGCGACCTTGGAAGAAGCTCGTGCTGCCGCCCGCGAGGCGCAGGCGTTGAACTTCATCGAAGCCTTGCCACAGGGCTTTGAAACTCCGCTGGGCGAGCGTGCCAAGAGCCTTTCTGGTGGTCAGCGTCAGCGTCTGGCGATCTCGCGCGCTCTCGTGCGAGATGCACCGATCCTGTTGCTCGACGAAGCGACCAGTGCACTTGATGCCGAGAACGAACGTCTGGTTCAGGCGGCTCTGGATCAGGCCATGGAAACCCGCACCACTCTGGTCATCGCACACCGTCTGGCCACGGTGCTTCGGGCCGACCGCATTGTGGTGATCGACGAGGGCCATGTCGTCGAGGAGGGAACCCACGCCCAACTGATGGCCAAGGACGGCCTATATGCCCGTCTGGCCCGCCTTCAGTTTCAAGCCGACTGACTGCTCCGCGCCGCTACGGCGGCTGCCGGATAATCACTGAACACCGCATCGACGCCGAGGCTGTATATCTGGCGGAGATAGCTATCCAGATCGCCGTGGGTGCCCTCAGAGGCTCCACGGCGATACTGTCTGGGCAGGAACAGATTTTCCGCCCGCATCGTCCAGACTACAACTTCCAGCCCTGCCGCGTGTGCATCGGGGATCAGGCGGGTAGGGGAAATGGCATTGTCGGCATTGTCCCACGGGACAACCATCTTGCTGTTCACGCCGATCATGGTGGCATAGCGGGCGATGTCGGCCAGCCCCTCTGGCGTCGCCATATCCTTATAGGTCAGGTCGGACCGGTCCTCGGGGCCACCGCTGACATCCATCAGTTGCAGTAACGATGCGGGGATCAGGCGCGAAAGCCGCTCCAGAGGCCCGATCTCGAAACACTGAACGATAAGCGAGCGGGTCGCGTCCTGCAGATCGAGGCGGTGTACGGCCTCGATAAAGGCACCCTCCATATCCAATGACAGTGCCGCAAAGTGCGAGGGGTGTTTGAGTTCGGGCGCAACGCCGATGATGCGGCCCGTGCGGGCACTGGCAGCCTTGGCGATGGCGACAACCTCGTCGAACGTCAGAATGGCCTCCTGATCGTCGAAGGCAGACGATTGCGGGCGAAGTTCGGTCAGACGTTCCCGGGCCCGCAGGGTCTTCAACTCGGCGAGCGTAAAGTCCTCGGTGAACCAGCCTTCGACCATCTGGCCGTCGATCTGGCGACGTGTCCGGCGGTGTGCAAAGCGGGAATGGTCGGCCACGTCCGTAGTGCCGCCGATCTCGTTTTCGTGGCGAACGATAAGATACCCGTCGCGGCTCATGACGAGATCAGGTTCGATATAATCGGCACCCTGTTCGATAGCGCGTTCGTAAGCCGCACGGGTGTGCTCGGGGCGCTCTCCGCTGCAACCGCGGTGGGCAATAACGACGGGTGGCACCTTGGACAAATCGTGGCTCCAATCGAACAAGGCCAAAAAAGCATCGTGGCAAAGCTGTGCTTATCCAACCTGACCGTCCGCCCATGCCCATGAGCGGCTATGAAACTTCATTACGCGGTAAAGCGCCAGAAAAAGGGGCGCTTCCCAATAAAGGAAGCGCCCCTGATTTTTGCTTAGTGTGCGAACCTTAGGCGGCTTGCAGAACCTTGCGCAGCTTGGCGTGGATGTCGGGGTTGCCCGCGACAATCGTCTTGCCGTTCTTCGGATCGCCATCCTGTTCGATGGAGGTCACCAGACCACCGGCTTCGGTCACCAGCAGGATACCTGCGGCGACGTCCCACGGTTTGAGGTTACGCTCGAAGAAGGCGTCGTAACGGCCGGCAGCGACCCATGCGAAGTCCAGCGAGGCAGCGCCCAGACGGCGGATGCCGGCAACGCGCTGGCCCACGGCGTGGATATCCTTGATGGCTTGGGCGTGACCCGTCTTGCCGATGAAAGGCAGGCCGGTCGAAACCAACGAGTCAGCCAGTTCCTTGCGGCCAGCCAGACGAATGCGGCTGTCGTTCAGGTAGCAGCCCTTGCCCTTTTCGGCCCAGAACATCTCGTTCATGACCGGATTATAGGTCACAGCCGCAACGATTTCTGCGGTGCCATCGGGGTGGGTGCGTTGCAGGCCGACCGTGATCGCAAAGTGCGGCATGGCGTGCATGAAGTTGGTGGTGCCGTCGATAGGGTCGACAATCCACATGTGGGTCTTGTCGGTGCCTTCAACGAGGCCGCGCTCTTCGCCGAGGAAGCTGTAACCCGGACGGGCCTTCATCAGCAGTTCGAAGAGGGTGTCTTCTGCCTTGACGTCGGCAGCAGTGACGAAATCGCCGGGGCCCTTGCGCGATACTTGGAGGTGGGCGACTTCACCGAAGTCGCGAAGCATCGGGCGAGCGGTCTTGCGGACGGCGTCCATCATGACCTGAAGTAGTGCGGAAGCTAGAGCCATTGGTCGATCTCCTGGTCCGTGCATCCTGTACGTAAGGGCAATGCCCCCGGATGGACGGAGAAGTCAAAAGGGGTGCGGACCATCCGCACCCCTGAAGTTGATATTCCACCTTTGCAGGTAGAAATCGGCGAATTTTAGTCCGCGCGGCGAACGTATTCGCCCGTGGAGGTGTCCACGACGATTTTTTCACCCACGCCCATGTAAGGTGGGATCATGATGCGAACGCCGTTCGAAGCCTTGGCGGGCTTGTACGACGACGAAGCGGTCTGGCCCTTAACGGTCGGCTCGGTTTCGGCGACTTCCAGAACCACTTGGTCGGGCAGTTCCAGACCAATCGGACGCTCTTCGTGCATCTCGATGATCACCTTCATACCTTCTTGCAGGTACGGGATACGCTCGTCGCCGACCCAGTCTTTTTGCAGTTCGATCTGCTCGTAGGTGGCGTCGTCCATGAAGACCAGGCTCTCGCCGTTGTCGAACAGGTAGGAGAAGTCCTTCTGTTCCAGCGTGACGCGCTCGACCTTGTCTTCCGAGCGGAAGCGTTCAGCCAGCTTGTTGCCGGTCTCGAGGTTCTTGGCTTCCACGTTGGCGAAAGCGCCGCCCTTGCCGGGCTTGACGTGGTTGACCTTGGTGACGACCCACAGACCAGCGTTGTGCTGCAGGACCATACCCGGCTTGATGGTGTTGGCGTTGATTTTCATGAGGAACCGTTCGGGGCTCGTTGATGGGCAGGCGGGCGCCAACCGATCGGGGCGCTCCAAATCGTCGCGAGCCGTAGAGTAAAGGGGACGAAAGGGCAATGGGATCGGCCCCTGTCCCCCTAGAGATATGCGTTATTTCACCAAGTTTGTGGCGGCGGAAACCGGATCGATCTCGGCGTTTACCCCGCGCAACTTGCGGGCCTCATAGGCAAAGGCGGCTGCCAGACCTGCGGAAACCATGGCGGCACCGATCTGGGTCCAGCGGTCGCGTGGCCTGGCCGCCAACCACCAGGCATTGGCCGTTTGTGCCAGCGCCCAGAGGCCGAGCGCACTGGTCCGGCCCTTTTTGGCGGGCGAGTTCCATACCCGTATCGCCGACAGGGAATTGGCCGAGAACACCGCAGGCATCAGCCAGTTACCGGCCTTCACCTCGTTTTTGACGCGGCGGCCAAAGGATTTGGTCGTCTGCTCCGGCGCAATCTCGCGGGCCAGTACAGTCACAGCCAAGGCGAACCCTGCGGTCAGCAAGGCCCCTGTCAGCACGTGGCTCACATCGCGGTTTCCGAGGTTCAGGAACTCGTCGGCCTTGTCGCGGGCGGTATCGATCAGGTCTTCAAAATCTTCCATCCAGCCCAAATGAAAGGGCGGCAGGGATGTTCCCTGCCGCCCGAACACTTGTTCGCCATAAGCGTCAAAAAGGGTCAGTGACCCTCGCCGACGATCTCTTTCATGGCCGACTGCAGATAGTTCTGCGCACCCATCAGTTCGACCAGCTTGAGCTGGTTTTCGAGGAAGTCGATGTGGTGCTCGGTGTCGGTCAGGATCTGCTGCAGGATTTCGCGGCTGACGTAGTCGCGGGCCGCTTCGCATTCGGTCAGCGCGTCGCGGGTTGCGGCGCGGCTGTTGATCTCGAGCTGCAGATCGGCTTGCAGGCACTCAATCGGCTCTTCGCCGACCTTGAGTTTGTGCAGGTCTTGCAGGTTGGGCAAACCGTCGAGGAACAGGACCCGCTTGATGAGCAGGTCGGCGTGTTTCATCTCGCCGATCGATTCTTTGTAGATGATGTCGCCGAGGTGGGTCAGGCCCCAGCTTTCGAACATGCGGGCGTGCAGGAAGTACTGGTTCACCGCGGTCAGTTCGTTGGTCAGCACCGCATTAAGAGTGCGGATGATTGCGGGATCGCCCTTCATGGTCATGCCTTCTGTCTTATGCAGATACCGGCGACCACAGTTCAATCCGTGGTGTCATCTCTGCCTGTTCAAGAAGCAGAATAACACCAAAACACAGCAAATGTTTATTTGCGAGTTACTTTCACCACATTGATAATGCGAGCGTCACTCGCATATGCATGCGGGAAGTTATTCGGCCGCCATGGCGTAGGCGTGCTCGGATTCGTGAATCATCTCGCGCATTTCGCAGACGCATTTCGCGCACTGGGCCTTGCAGCCCTGAGAGGCGAAAATGTCCTTCGGACGCTTGGCACCGGCCTCGATGGCAAAGTGGACGTCGCGGGCGCGGATGCCATTACAGTTACAGACGTACAAGGCGTAGGGCCCTTGTCAGTTGCTGAGAATGACTCTCCATATCATGATTTTATAACTGTGCAAATCATTCTCAATAGCCTGCGACCAAGGTCCGGATATGTTGACGTAAGCGCCACATGAGGGCAGGGCCTTTGGCATGGCCCGTGAACCTCAAGTCCCGCTTCGTCCTGCTTGTCAGCTCTACCTCATCACGCCGTCTTCGATTGACGATCTGGACGCCTTTGCCGCGCGTCTGGACGCAGCGCTGGGCGCGGGCGAGGTCGCGTGCGTGCAGATCCGTCTGAAGCCGGCGAGTGATGACCAAATCCGCGAGGCCGTCGCCAAGCTGAAGCCTGTATGCCATGCGCATGGGGTACCGGTGCTGCTCAACGACCGTCCCGACCTTGCCCGCGCCACGGGCTGCGACGGTGTGCATGTGGGGCAGGAGGACGCTTCGGTCGCCGACGCCCGCCGTATGCTGGGGGAAAACGGCATGATCGGCGCGACCTGCCACGACAGTCGGCATCTGGCGATGGAAGCTTCGGAGGCCAGCGCTGACTACGTGGCCTTCGGTGCCTTCTTCCCGACCGATACCAAGGAAACAACGCATCGCCCTGAACTGGAAATCCTGACCATCTGGCAGGAGACGATGGAAACGCCTTGCGTCGCCATTGGAGGTATCACCGTCGAGACGGCTGCGGAGGTAGCTCGCGCCGGTGCAGACTTCATCGCCGTCAGTGGCGGGGTCTGGAATCATCCGGAAGGCGAAGTCGTTGCAATAAAAGCGTTCTGCGAATCCTTGGCGACCGCCTTCTAAAAGCTTAGCTTCAGACCCTGTTAAAGGCCCACTACCTAAGGTCGGTAGTCGATACGCTGCCCGCTAGGTGCAGGACGGGGGAATATGGCTTTGAGGGGCGAGCAATATCAGGCTCGGCGGACGTCGCTTGCCGACTATGTAGCGGCAGCTCGCGCGCGCCTGGCGACCGGTGCGGGATTGGCCCGCCTGCATGATCGGCATGCACCCGCCAACCTGACCTTCTTCCGCCGACCGTTCGCTCTGGTCGGCACGGTCGGTGCCCTTTGCCTGCTCGTTGTTATTTCCGTGCGCTTCATGGCGGCGGGGCCGGGCGTCATCTCGACCCTTTGGGTCACAAGTGGTGTCGCCGTTCTGACGTGGCTGAAGGCCGGTCGGGGCGTGCGTTATGATTTGGCCTTCGGCGCGCTGGTCTTCATGGCACTTATGGCCGGAGAGCTGATCCTCGGTAATCCGCCGCATCGCGCAATCGTCTTCGTGGCATTGAACCTGCTCGAGATCGTGCTTTGCCTCATGATCTTGCGGCACATTTTCCCCAAGCTGGACGTGCACAGTGTGAACGGTCAGGTGAAGCTCCTGGTCACTGCGTTCTGCGCGGTGCTGCCCTCGGCGCTCCTGTGCGGAGTTGTTCTGAATCACGGGGCGTCGGACGGGTATTTCGGCGGGGTCCGGATGTGGTTCCTCGGTCGGGGGATAGGCCTTTTGGTGGTGTTGGCGACGGGTCTGGCCTTCCAGCGCTCCATCCTGTTGTTCGCCCATCCCGTGCGACGTGTCATCGAGGCTGTGCTGGCTTTCGGCATCCTGATTGCGGGTGCCATTCTGGTCTTTGGCCCGACGCAGGTGATGTTGGTCTTCCTGCTGCTGCCCGCCATGATTGTCATCGCGGTCCGGTTCCGCGTGGCGGGGACGGCCTTGGGACTACTGATCATCAGTATCATCGCCATCAAGGGGACGATGGCGGGATATGGTCCCTACTATAACCTCAGCGTCGACCGGGCTTTGGGCATGGTTCAGGTGATGATCCTGTTTGGTTATGCCCCTGCGTTGATCGTGGCTGCATTGCTGGATGAGCGGGACGGACTTGCGGTTCGCGCGCGCCTTGGTCGCCAGAAGGCCGAGATGGCGTCTGCTGCCAAATCGCGTCTGTTGGCCAACGTCGCCCACGAAATCAAAAGCCCCGTAGGCGGTATCATCGGCATCGCTGAAATGTGGGCATCCGGTCATCTGGGCGAAGTCACGCCTGCGCAGAAAGACATGGCCGAAATGATGGTTCGGACGGGGCGTCAGATCGAGGCACTGTCCCATGATCTTCTGGATGTATCGCAGGCAGAGTCCGGTGCCGTGCGCATCGAAGCGCGTCCCACCGACGTGGCCGGAGCCCTTGCCGACGTGAGCAAGACCTTGAGCCTGATGCCGGAAGCCGCTGGCATCACGCTGGAAGTCGCGGACGTAGAACCCGGCCTCAGGGTCATGGCAGATTCACAGCGACTGGCCCAGATCCTGTCCAACCTTGGCAGCAATGCCGTGAAATATGGTCGGGCAGGTGGGTTCGTGCGATTTGCCGCTGCGCGAAGTGCCAACGGCCATGTGCGGCTGATTGTACAGGACGGCGGTCCTGGTTTGACGCCGGAGAAAAAGGCCCAGTTGTTCGAACCCTTCAACCGTCTGGGGCTGGAGCGTTCAGCCATTGAGGGCCATGGCATCGGGCTGGCGCTCTCCAAGCGACTGGTCGAATTGCAGAACGGCCAGATGGGTGTGGATTCCGAGGCAGGCGAGGGCGCGTCCTTCTGGGTGGAGCTGCCCGAGGCGTACTAAGTCGGCACTTGCCGAGGGGCCTCACATCGTTAGATGTTGAGGTCATGAAACAGGCAAACCATCTCCCCCTCGCTGCGAGCGTCGCACTGGCTGCTTTGGTGGCCGCTGTGCCTGCTGTAGCGCAGAGCGCACAGGAACTGACACGCTCATTAAACTCGCGTCCGGCAAGCCCGACGGGGGCTGCCACGACGAGCCCGCAATCGCGACCGGCCGTCGCACCGGCCGCGCAACCTGCACCCGCCGGACAAGCTGCTCCGGCACCGGCGCGATCTTCCACTCCGGCTCAGGCTCCTGCGCAAACACCGGCTCCCGTCGCGGCACCGGCGACCACAGCTCCCGCAGCTCCTGCAGCTGAAGTGTCTGCTGCGCCGCCGCCTGTGCGTGTGATCCCTCTGAACGCCGAGGCCATTTCGACCCTGCCGTTCCGGATTGATCTGCGCGGTGCCCAGATCGTCGAGCGACCCGCAGGTCCTCGCGCCAAAATCTATTCGGTCAGCCGCGCGGAAAAGCCGCTGCTGATGATCTATGCAGGCCCCCAATCCGACTATCCGATTTATGACGGAGAGCAGGCGACCGTTGCTGGCCGTACCTCCATCATCCTGAGCGACGGGGGCGTAAGGCGCGCCGTCGAGCACCTTTTCCGCCGCGATGATGCCCAGCCTGCAGATATCCACGTGTGGCTGATTACAACCGATGGCGCTGACGGTGCCCTCGCCGAACAGATCGGCCAGTCGGTCGATCCTCGCTGATCACGCTTTCGTGCAGGTGACAAAAGCCGCTTGAGGAATCATCGCGATCCGAATGATCTTGCAAATCATTCGCAATAGGAGGTCGCGATGATTGTCCTCGGTATCGGTATGTCCCACCTGACCCGCCTCATGAAAAAAGGCGCAAAGGATGAACCCCTGCGCCCTTCGGGACGTCCGAACCTCCGGGTAATCGAAGGTACTCAGTCTCAGTTCAGTCCGCGTACCTCGCCCGCACGCCAGATGCGGTAGCGTATTTCCGCGTCTTCCGGCGTGTAGATCACCACGGGGAGGCGCGAGTTGTAGCGAACCAGCGTCTGCTGCGGGATGGTGACAAACGCTTCGCGCGTCGAGTTGGCCGGGCAGCCCATCAAAGTCGATGCACCCGGGCCAAGGCGCGGCACGACGTAATAGTCATAGCCCCAGCCCTCGGCTGTGCGGGTTTCGATCTCTCCAGCCAGCATGTGGTGGTTGCAGTCGACCTGCTGCGTCTTGCCGATCAACAGTTCAACCTTCAACTCGTCCTCGTTCGCGACAGGGGGAACGATAAGGACGTGGCGCTTCTGGCTTGCGGTCGCGGCCGGAAACGCCTTGAGCTGATCGGCAGGGTTTTCGGCGACCTGACCGGTGGCAGGTGCCTGTGCCACGACGGGAGCCGTCGCACAGGCGGTCAATGCCAGCGCCGCCATGGAGGCAAGGGCAAGATTTCGCATGGTTAAGGCCTTATCCTGTAAATCCATGCTATCTAAACGCTGTTAAGTTAGGCCAGTTCCACCGCCATCGAGACGGCTTCGCCACCGCCGATGCACAGCGATGCGACGCCGCGCTTCAGACCGCGAGCTTCCAGTGCGGCCAACAGGGTGGCCATGATGCGAGCACCCGAGGCACCGATCGGGTGACCCAGAGCGGTGGCACCGCCGTTGACGTTCAGCTTGGCGCGATCGATGCCGAGTTCCTTTTGGGCGATCATGGCGACCACGGCGAAGGCTTCGTTCACTTCCCACAGATCGACGTCTTCGACCGACCAGCCAGCCTTTTGCAGCGTCTTCTGCATCGCCGGAACCGGGGCGGTGGTGAACAGGCCCGGCTCATGGGCGTGGGCCGAGTGCGAAACGACACGGGCGACGATCTTCAAGCCTAGTGCCTTGGCAGTGCTTTCGCGGGCCATCACCAGAGCGGCAGCGCCGTCAGAGATCGACGAGGCGTTGGCGGCGGTGATGCGGCCATCCTTGATGAAGGCAGGACGCAGGGTCGGGATTTTGGCCGGATCGGCCTTGCCCGGTTGTTCATCTTCCGAGACGGTGACGGTGCCCTTGCGGGTTTCGATCTCTACCGGAACAATCTCGTTCTTGAACGCACCCGAAGCGATGGCTTCTTTGGCGCGGTTCAGGCTTTCGATGGCGTAGGCGTCCATGTCTTCGCGGGTGAAGCCGTACTTCTCGGCGGCACCTTCGGCGAACACACCCATGGCCTTGCCTTCATAGGCATCTTCGAGACCGTCCATCATCATGGAATCGATGATCGTGTCGTGGCCGATGCGGGCACCTGCGCGGTGCTTGTTCATCAGGTACGGGGCCTGGGTCATCGACTCCATGCCGCCCGCAACGATGACGCTGGCCGAGCCGGCAAGCAGGGCGTCGTGCGCCATAACCGCAGCCTGAAGGCCCGAGCCACACATCTTGTTCAAGGTGGTGGCTTCAACGCCCAGCGGCAGACCGGCACCCAGAGCCGCCTGACGGGCAGGGGCCTGACCCAGACCGGCGGGGAGAACGCAGCCCATAAAGATTTGCTCGATCTTTTCCGGAGCAACGCCGGCGCGCTCGACCGCAGCCTTGACGGCGGCGCTGCCCAGAGCGGTGGATTTCACGCTCGACAGAGCGCCCTGAAAGCCGCCCATCGGCGTGCGGGCGTAGGAGCAGATGACGACGGGATCGGTAGAAGCGGTCATGATTTTACAGCATCCGGAAAGGATTTCAGCGTTGGTGGCTGATTAGGGGCGTATGTTCGCGCAATGCAAGGTGGCGGCTGAACACTATTTTCTGTTCAGAACCCGACGGCGCTGGCGTCCGATGCCAAGTACGGTGCCATCCACACCCCATACGGTGACGTCGTCCACAGTCCAGTCGCGGTCGAAATCGATCAGTTCGAACTCGACATAGGCCCAGCCATCCGGCGTGTTCTGCGCGGTGGGCGGCGCGATGAAGTCGTAACGAAGATCGACGGTGGTCATCAGAACCGGATGCTGGAAGGCGGTCGATGCGGGCGGATAAAGAGCGTCCATCAGATAGCAAAGGCGATAGACATCCAGCGGCTTCCCGTCGCGGAACCGCATCCACGTTCCTTCACGCCGGGCGCGGTCTTTGTTGCCGCCAAAGATGTTGGGCCCGTCCTGAAAGCGGTATTCGATCTGGCTGGCAAAGCGGGGCGTGAACGGGCCGCGCATGTGCTCTGACTCGGTGAGGCTGTTCACATCCACCGGTACCCGGTGCTTTTCATGGACGGGTGTGGGGCAGTCGCCGTCGACACCATAGGTTGCGCTGGCGGCATGGGTCAGGCGTTCGCCCTCGCCTGCGATCAGGTTGGCGTAGGACACCTGACGGCCTTTGCGCAGCAGACGCGGTTCGAACACCAGTTCTTCGCCGAACTTTGCGGCGGCCAGATACTGAACCGTCAGCGATTGCAGCGGCGCGTCTATCTCCAATCCCTCGGTCATGGTTTTGGCGCACATGGCCGCCAGCAATCCCCCGAACGGGAAGCCCTTTTCGGCCGGGATGCTGTTGGGTGCGTTGGAGAATTCGTGATGCACGGTCACGCGCCGGTTTGGCCCCTCCGACTGCATCTGCATCGCTATATCAAAGGTGCGCTGGGGGGCTTGGGTCTGGGTATCGGTCATCGGGCCGGGGAGGGCTGGAGGTCTAACAAAGTTGCAAAAAACAACTTACTGGGTCCGTTGCAGTTGGCAACCCTTGTCAAAAGCCTGCCGCCACGTCACTTTAGCCTCATGGGACGCACAGCCGACTATTCTCGCCAAAGCTGTTCGGTCGCCGGTGCGCTCGAAGTCATCGGTGATCCGTGGACGATGCTGGTCATCCGCGACGCCTTCAATGGCGTGACGCGGTTCGAACAGTGGCAGGAACGCCTAGGCGTTGCCCGCAACGTTCTGGCTTCGCGTCTGAAGATGCTGGTGCAGCACGGCGTGCTGGAACAGCGCCTCTATTCAGAGCGCCCTCCGCGCAACGAGTACGTCCTGACGCCCAAGGGCAAGGATTTGTACGGCGTCCTGATCACGCTGCATGCGTGGGGCGAAAAGCACGTCTATCACGACCAGCCCTCCGGCGTCTTGCTGGAGCACAAGACCTGCGGCCATAAGCTGGAGCCCCGCATTGCCTGCGGCTGCTGCAATGAAATCGTCCGCCCGCGCGAGATCGAACTGACGTTTGCACAGAACCGCCCGACGGTTGGCGATATGATGGCCGAAGACGACGCGGCTTGAGCCGCGCCACCTTTTTAGCGTTGCCGATTCAGCCGCGCTCGGGAACGATGCTGGGGTTGGTGTTGGGCAGGATTTTCTCAACCTCTTCCGGCCCCACATGGCTCGCCATCCGATAGGCGTTCACCGGCTGGGTGCGATTGATCCACATGGCATAGTCCAGATGGTCGGCGCGGGGATCGTCGGTGTTCGGATGCAGCAGGATGGTGAGGCCGAGGCTGTTCAACTGTAGCCACGGCACGATTACGGCCAGCAGGTCGTTGGTAAATCCGAAGTAGAAAGACGGCGTCACGTGGGGGCCGCGCGGCTCCAGATTCCAATTGCCCAATTCTACATGGAAACGCTCGATCACCCACTGACGCAGGCGCTCCGCCTTATAGTGGTTGTCCTCGTCGAAATAGATATGGGCATGGTAGCTGGTGATGCGTGTGAAAGGCTGGGGCTTTTCAGGCAGCGTCTGTTCGCCGGGACGAAGCGACGCCGGAGCCGGAGTGGCTTCGTTGACGGTGTCTCCCCACGGCGATTGCCCGACAGCAGGGGGCGGAACGTGGGGATCGTAAGCGCCTGCCGCAGCGAGATGTTTGACGCTGGCTTGTGAGGGGGCAGCGGTCGCCAGAGTGGCGGCACCCGCCGCACCCGCTCCCAGCAACAGACTGCGCCGGGCGGGCGAAATCAGATCGGCCCACTGGCTATCGTTTTCAGGCCTGTCGGTGGTGGTGCGGTCCATACTCATCCCCTCGGTTGGTACCGGTGGGTAGCAAGCCACACGCCCCTTATAACCGCAGTTATTCTTAAGACACGCGCAGCTTTGCTAAGGGGTTAGCTGGTCTCGTTATCGAGGGCTGTGGCTCCGGCTGCGCCTACACCCGCGCCAGCGCCCATGCCGAGTCCCATGCCCATGCCTCCGCCCATGCCGCCGCCGCCACCACCGCCGCCACCACGCCCGCCACCGGCCTCGCCTCCGCGGGCTCCGGGTTTTCCTCCGGACGCGGCGGGACGTGCCGGACCTTGCGGCGGGATCGCCAGACTGGCGGGGATCGGTGCCAGATCCAGCGCCTTGCGAATGAAGTCACGCAGCGAGACCACCAGTTCTGCCGTGTGCACGACGCGTCCTTCCACCATGTCCAGCGCAGCCGCCTGAGCCAGCTTTACCTGCTCCTCGGTGCCTAACAGGATGATGTCGGCCAGAGCGGCTTCGACCGTGTCGCGGACCCGGCGGGCGCGTTCATTAGTGTCTTCGAAGGTCTCACCCGCTTCCGCAGCCGAGCGCCGGATGTCCCGCAAATGTCGGGGATCGACCGACAGGTCGCCAGTAAAAGCGGCACCCAGAACCTTATAGGCCGCAATCAGGGTTTTGAGACGCTCGTTGATCTGGCGGTTCTGGCGTTCGCGCCTCTGCTGGATGGTGAACATCATCAACAGGCGAATGCCCATCCCGATCAGGGTGATCAGCGCCAGACCCAGTATGGTGCTGGCGATGCTCTCCCACGAGCTGAAATCCAGATTGCGCATTCTATGGCCTGCTTTTCTTGGTTGTGCCCCAATCGCAAGGCATGACAGTCGGGCCGGTTCCCCGCGCACCGCGGCCTTTAAGTATTTTTATTCCGGTCGTGCGTATCGTGTGCCGACCTGTTGTTGGCATTCTCCCGAAAGTGCGCCCTGTATGTTCAAGTCCTTGACCTCCAGAATCGCCGCGTTGGGCGTGGTGGTTGTGGTATCGATCCTATTGCTCGTCGCGGGCATGGTCGACGCCTCGCGCCAGACGCAGGAAAGCTTCCATTGGGTGATGCATTCCTCGCAGGTGCTGCGCAGTACGAACGAGTTGATGGACTCCGTACGCAGCGCTGAGTCAGGGCAACGCGGATATATTCTCACGCACAATCCCGGCTTCGCGCAGGCGTTTGACCGAGAAATCGAAGAAGCGCGGGGAGCCTACGGCCAGCTTTATGAGCTGACCAAAGACAATTCGCAGCAGCATGACCGCATGCGCGCATTAGGCTTGTTGTTGGAAGAGCGTATCGAACTGATGCGGACACCGCTGGAGTTGGCGCGGCAGTCAGAGTTCGACAGCGCGCGTGCACGCATCGTTGAGGGGCGTGGCTATGACACGATGGTAGCCCTGGAAATGGCCGCCGAAAAGTTCATCTCCGCCGAACGCACGCTTCAGGCCGAACGCGTCGCCGCCGCCGAGCGCCGCCTTGAGGGCCTTCGCACACTGGCACTGATTGCCGGTCCGCTGATTGCCCTGCTGTCCGCACTGATTTCGATGATGATCATCCAGCGCATCCGTAAGCCCATCGGGGTGCTGAGCGGAGCGATGGACCGTCTGGGGGCCGGTGATTTCGGGGACCGCATCGAGGGCGATATGGGATCGCGCGAGTTCCTGAAGCTGGCGGCGGGCTATAACACCATGGTCGACCGGCTGGCAGCTGTGTCCGACGAGCGTAAGCTCAACAACGAAGTCCTGCAGAAGATGCACCAGGACGTGGTCGCCTCATCGACCGCACTGAAAGACCGGAACGACGTCATCGAACTGTTGGCGGCGATGTCGCACCGTATGCAGGCGACCCGCTCGGATGCCGAACTGGCCGAGGTCATCAGCATTTTTGTGCCCCGCGTTCTGCCGGAGGTTCCCGGGGTACTCTATTCCTTCAACAACTCGCGCAACACGCTGGTGCCGGTCTCGAATTGGGGCGGCTCGTCGCACATGGTCGACAGCTTTGCACCCGAGACCTGCTGGGCCCTGCGTCGCGGGCAAAGCCACTGGGTCAGCGGCACGGGCAAGGACATTCGCTGCGAACATGTTCCGGAGGCGCACGAGGTCTATCATTGCGAGCCACTGCTGGCGTCGGGTGACGTGATCGGCGTGCTCTATCTGGATATCTCGCTTAATGAGGAACAGCGCTTCCGCGTTAGCATGCTGACCGAGAATATCGCCTCGGCTATTGTAAACCGCCGCCTGCAGAAAGACCTCAAGGAGCAGACCATCCGCGATCCGCTGACGGGGCTGTTCAACCGACGCTACATGGAAGAGGCGCTGACGCTGGAAATCGCTCGCGCCAGCCGTGCCGCCACGCCGCTGTGCGTGGTGATGTGCGACGTTGACCACTTCAAGCGGTTTAACGACGAGCACGGCCACGATGCGGGCGATGCTGTTCTTCAGCAGGTCGCTAAGGCGCTGATGGAGCAGTTCCGTGACGGTGACATCGTGTGCCGCTACGGCGGCGAGGAGTTCACGATCATCGCGCCGGGCACGTCACAGGAAGACCTCCTGCGCCGCGTCGAGCACGTGCGCGAAGCTGTTCGCGGCGTAGAGCCCGAACTGCGCGGCACGTCGTTAGGCCGGATCACCATGTCGTTTGGCGTGGCCGAATGGCGCGAAGGCATGGATCGTGAAGGGCACCGGCTGTTGAAGGCGGCTGACGAAGCGCTTTACCAGGCCAAACATGAAGGCCGGAACAAGGTCGTCGGCTTCGCGAGCACTACGGAATAGAAAAAAAGGGCGGCTTCATTTCGGAGCCGCCCTTTCTTATTTGTCGATGAGGAATCAGGCCGCAGTTTCTGTCAGGGCCACAGCTTCGGTCGCTTGGATGAAACCGCCGCCCAACACACGCTCGTCGTCGGCGGGATCATACAGGACGCAAGCCTGTCCGGGGGCGACCCCTTCTTCGCCTTCGTCGAATACGACCTTCACCACGCCATCCACGAGTGACAGACGGGCAGGCGAGGGCTGACGGGTCGAGCGGACGCGGGCGAGGACGGGAGCACCATCCTGCGCGGCCTCCTCGACGCTCGCCTGATCACCGAGCCAGTTCATTTCTTCCAGCGTCAGGCTGGCCGTCAGCAGGGCTTCGCGCGGGCCGACGATGACCTGACGCAGTTCAGGGTTCAGCTTGATCACGAACAGCGGCTCGCCTACGGCGACATTCAGGCCGCGGCGCTGACCGATGGTGTAGTCGGTGATGCCGTTGTGCTTGCCCAGGACGCGGCCATCCATATGAACGATATCGCCTGCCTCGCGGCCTTGCGGGCGCAAACGGTCGATCAGGGTGCGATAGTCACCCGTCGGCACAAAGCAGATGTCCTGACTGTCCGGCTTGGCGGCGATACGCAGGCCCAGCGAGGCGGCGACACCGCGCACCTGCGGCTTTTCCAGATCAGCGAGCGGGAAGCGCAGATAGTCCAGTTGATCCTGAGTGGTCGCGAACAGGAAGTAGGACTGGTCACGCGAATGGTCGATAGCCTTGCGCATCTGGGCGCGGTTACCGGCGATGGCGCGGCGCACATAGTGGCCGGTGGCCATGGCTTCGGCACCCAGATCCTTGGCCACGTCCAACAGGTCGCGGAACTTGACAGTCTGGTTGCAGCGAATGCACGGGACCGGCGTCTGACCCTTGAGGTAGGAGTCAGCAAACTGGTCGATCACCGCATCTTTGAAACGGTTCTCGTAGTCGAGGACGTAATGGGGGATGCCGATAGTGTCGGCGGCCAGACGTGCGTCGTGAATATCCTGACCGGCACAGCAGGCTCCCTTTTTCTTCAGAGCCTCGCCGTGGTCGTAAAGCTGGAGGGTAACGCCCACGACGTCATAGCCTGCCTTGTGCAGCAGGGCAGCGACAACGGTGGAGTCCACACCGCCCGACATGGCAGCGACCACGCGCGCGCCAAGGGGAAGGCCGACGGCCTGTCGCACGCTCTCGATCGCAGCTTCCATGTCGGCAGGCGACATTGGGGCGATATCGGGAATGGGGCAGGTGAGGTCGTCGGTCATGGTCATGGGCGCCATGTAGGCGTTAACCCGCACGATTTCGAGGCCATGCAGGACACATCGTGCAAGAAATGAAAAAGGGCCGCTCCCCGAAAGGAGACGGCCCTCTTGTCCGGATTGACCGAAAGGTCAGTCGCGATAGCTCTGGATGCGGGTCGTACGCAGGCCTTGCATACCCCACTTGTCGATTGCCTGTTGCCAGGCCGCGAACTCTTCAGCGGTCAAACGGTAGCGCGCAAGGGCGTCTTCCAGACCAATCAATCCACCACGCACAGCCGCGACCACTTCCGCCTTGCGACGGATGACCCAACGATTGGTATCTGCCGGGGGCAGATCGCGTAGCGTCAGCGGCGTCCCCGTAGGGCCGACCACATATTGTTCGCCGTTACTATTTAGGCGTCGCTCTTGCAGCATGGGCTAATGCCTCTTTCACCACCATCACCACTCAGAACCGCTCTTTTAAGCCAGCCCCCGCTAAGGCCAGTTTAAGCGTCGTGGTGAAGGAATGGCTAATATCGAGGTTAATTCTGCGGCCAAGCTTCGGCCGCAGAAACCTCGAGTTTACGAATACTAATGCGGGGTTACCGGGTTAAGCGCGGCTGTAATCACCGCTTAATGTTGATGAGTTCGGCCAGCATCTCGTCCGCGGTCGTGATAATTTTCGACGATGCCGAGTAGGCGCGCTGCGTGGTGATCAGGTTGGTGAACTCGGTCGACAGGTCGACGGTGGAGGCCTCCAGCTGCGACGCACCGATCAAGCCTGCACCGCCGGTACCCGGGGCTTTCAGGTTGAACGTGCCCGAAGCCTGGCTCACGCGGTAGGCGTTGCCCGACACTTCGGTCAGGTTGTTGGTCGAGGGGAAGGTCGCAAGTGCAACCTGTGCAATCCGGCGCATCACACCGTTGTCGAACACGGCGGTGACATAGCCGCTGGAGTCGATCTGGATGTCCGTCAGGTTACCGAAGGCCGTACCGTTGGTGTAGGTCGCTTGAACGAAGCTGGTGCTATCGTACTGCGTCAGCCCACCTGCCGAGGCGTTAAGGTCGAATGCGATGGATTGCGCCGCAACGCCCAGATCATCGGCCCACTTCGGCGCGCCGCCGCCCGAGGCAGCCAGGTCCAGCACGGGGTTATCCGGATCAAACAGGGCATCCGCACCCAGGGCACGCATGCCGTCGATGTCGTAACGTCCGTCCTGGGTGAACAGAACCATGCCCGACTTCAGCAGGTTTGCTGGCGTACCGCCGCCGTCGGCCGTGCCATCAGGGGCGCGGATTTCAGCGTACCAGGTGTTGGCGGTTTCGCTCTTTAGGAAGGCCACAGTGATGTTGCGTTGACCACCCTTGGAATCCGAGACCGGCACAGTGATCTCGAAGTCCGGCTTGATGCCGGTGGTCGGATCCAGCGCATATTCGGACATCGAACCCGGCGCATAGGTCGCGATGTCCGCATGCGGAACGGTCGACGACTTGAGGTTGGCGTTCAGGCTGACGCGGGTCGTGGGCTCCGCTGCACCGCCGACCTTGCCGACGTTGATCGAGGTCAGACGGTTCATGTCCGACGGGTCGATGTTGGCATTGCCTTCGGCGTCAATCGGCCAACCCTGCAGGTAGAAGCCCGACGTGTTCTGTAGATAGCCCAGCTTGTCCACGGTGAACGCACCGGCGCGGGTGAACAGGCGCACGTCCGACGGGGTCAGGTTTTCCGACTTTTCCGTCACCACGAAGAAGCCGTCACCGCCGATGGCGAGATCGGTAGACGAGGTCGTGCGCTGAAGCTGACCGCCCTGGCTGATGAACTGGCGGGTGTTCGCCTTAACGCCACCGGCCGAATAGGACACGCCAGCCGACTGGGTGTTTACGACGGTGGAGAACTCGGTGGCCACACGCTTGTAGCCAACGGTATTCACGTTGGAGATGTTCTGCGAGATCGAGGACAAGGCCGCGGCGTTCGAGGCCAGACCGGAGACCCCGGCCAACATGGCGCCATTGATGCTCATGATCGGGTTTCCTTAGGACAAATACGAAAGAGGGTTGAGGGCATTGGCGAGGGTGCCGAGCAGGGACGGATCGTCTTCTTCGGCATCGGCAGGCGACGGCGCTGTGCTCGCTGCCCGCTCCTCGAGTGAAATCAGGTTTTCCAGCGGCATGATGGAGTTGCCGATGGTGACGTAGGGGACGCCGTTGTACATTTCGACGGACGAAACCCGCCCACGGATCAGGGTCTGGGCGCCGATGGCTACCCCGGCAGCATCCTTGGCCGTGACCCGCAGCGAATAGACGCCGCCGTCATCCAGTTGGCCGCCGCCGGTGGTTTTGCCGTCCCAGTTCAGGTCATGAACGCCGCCGGTCTTGGCACCGTCGCCACGCCAGACGACCTTGCCGTTGGCGTCGAGCACTTCGAGCGAAACGCTGGAGGCGTTCTGGGCCAATTCGTAGGACCAGCTAGCCTTGCCGTCTTCGAGGCGCGAGGTGTTCCAGATCGCCGTAGCATCCTTGCCGATATAGGCGGCAGCGTTGGACAGGGCGTTTCCGTTTTGGGCCGCGATCATGCCCTTGAGCAGGTCGTTGGTCAGCAGTTGCTGCTCGACGCCTGCCATCTGGGTCAGCTGGGCGGTGAACTCGTTGGAATCTAGAGGCGACAGCGGATCCTGATTGCGCAGCTGTGCGGTCAACAGGGTCAGGAAGGTTTCGAAATTGTCGAACAGCTTGACGCTGCCAGCGTTAATCTTGCTGTCAGCGGCGGCGACTGTTGATACGGCGTCTACCATCGGGTCAGACCTTCATGTCCACACCCGTGCGGGCGTGGTTAAGCGGTGTCCAGACGGGCGCGACGGGGGTGTCGGCCAGTTCGGCCAGACGGGCGGCACCCACAAAGGCGCGGCGACCCGAACGGCTGTCGGACATGAATTGGTTGAAGCCACCGCGCGGATCGCTCTCGCGGTCGGTGAACTCGAGGGATTTCTCGGAAACGTCGAAACCTGCGTCGGCCAGTTGGCGGCGCAGTTCATCGGCACGGGCGCGCAGTTCGTTGGCGGCTTGCGGGTTTTCAAAAGCCAGCCTTGCTGACATCTGGCCGTCATTGCCGACCTCGATGGACACTTCCACATTGCCCAGCGTTTCGGGCGTCAGGACCATGTCAAAGCGCGTCGTGCGATGGCCGAGGCGGGTGATCATGGCTGCGGCCAGCTCTGCCGTCGTGCGGATGGTGGCGTGCGAAAGGTGGGTGCCCTTGGGCTCGACGGTCTGCTGGCTCGCGGCCTCAATTTGCTCGGACCGTTGCGGGGCAGCGTCGACAACCTCGGGCTCTGCGGTGGCGAACCCTGCGGCGGCGGTCACGGCAAGCTTGCCACCCGCGTCCTTGGCTTCGGCTGCCGGCGCATCAGCGTTTTCGGCTGAAACCTTGGGCTCGACTTCGCCGGTCGGAGCCGCCTCGATGGGCGCGTCTTCGATAGTATCCACCGTCAGGCGTGAGCCAGCGGTGTATTTGCGCACGGGCTCTGCGGGAAGAACAGCGACCGGAGGGGCAGCATCCGCAGCCGCGCGTGCGGCAACGCGTTCTGCTGCAGCAACAGCTGTCTCGACCGCGATCTCTTCGGCGGGAGCAGTCTCCAAACCGTCGTCTTGAAGGGCGAGTTGCGCGAGTTCGGCGCGGGGTGCCGGTTCGGGTGTGCCACGCGTGGCCTTCGGAGCCAGTTCCGTCTGAGCGGTCTGCGAGGGCAGGTCGGGGCGATCTGATGCCGGAGCCAGGTCTTCTGCAACAGGTACTTCGGCCGGCGCTGCGCTCTCGATGGCATCCGGTGCCGCAGCGTTTGGAGCAGACCCATTTGTCTGGGCTGCGTTGTCCGAAGCGACCCGCGCGTCCCCGGCAGCTTCTGCCGCCTGGGTATCGGTTGCGACAGGCGCGAACTCAGCGGCCGAGGCCTTAGCGGCAGGCTCTGCAATAACGGTCTCGGACGCAGCCTCTGTCGAGGGTGCCAGGAGCGCGCTCGCTGCATCTTCGGTCAGGGGCAGGTCGATGACCATCTGATTGGGTGAGGGCGCAAGTGCCATGACAGGCAGCATGGCCATCGGGTTCACGACGTCCTCGGAAGTATCGGAAACTTCGTCAGTTTCGACCTTTTCCATCTCCATGCCGGTCTGATCGAGCAGGGAGGCGAACTCGCCCCCTACAGAGGCGTCCAGCGATGCGCCGGTGTCGGTCGCAGCCGAAGTCGCCGCTCCGTTAGGAACGACGCCAGTCATGACAGACAGGAGTGCAGATGCGGACATTGCCCAGCGCGATGTTGGAGTGGAGTGGCGTCTTCTGCGCCGGAACATTCGGGACCAACGTCGCAAGCGGCGGGCCATATCGTGCCACTTGGCTCAAGTTGCTGATTTTTCTGGAAAACAGAAGGTTGAAGTCTTGTGGATAGGCCCTTTGTGGCCCCAACCGAACTTGCCGTGCCTGATCTTTTTTGCCGAGGTCGGCAGGCACTAATGGTGAGAGCGGACACTAGGATCAAACTGGCCCGTCAATTGCGCCGTAGCTCCTCGAGAGAACAGGGGCTGAATGCCAATGTCTAATGAATTCAATATTTTGGGCGATTTCGCTCACGCAACAACCGGGCAAGAATTGCGCGGCTGCGTGCAAGGCTTGCCGGGTTTTGCCGGTAAAGGAGGCCGCTGATGTCGCTTGGCTTGATTATGAACATCGCGACTTCTGGCATGAACACGGCCCAGAGCCAGTTGCGTGTGGTGTCGGACAACGTCACCAACATCAACACGCCTGGATATGTGCGCAAGATTGCCGACCAGCAGTCGCTGACGACGCAGGGCATGGGGACCGGCGTCGATATTGCCCGCGTGCGTCTGGCGACCGACCGCTTCCTGCAAGCTTCGACCCTCAGCACCTCTGCGGACGCGGCCCGCGAGACTGTGCGCTACGAACTGTTCGACCGTATCCAGTCGTTGTTCGGCGATCCGGGCGGCGACAGCAGCTTCTTTAGCGGCATCGACAGCGTCTTTGCGGCATTTGCGGCGTCGGCAGAAATGCCCAGCTCGGCCGCTGCGCGCCAGACAGCGATCTGGAAGTCGCAGTCGCTGTTCGAGCAAGCAGCGGATATCGCCGGCCAAATACAGGCTGTGCGCGAGGACGCCGACGGCAAGATCAAAAGCTCTGTCGACTCGATCAATGGCCTGCTGGACCAGATCAGCAAGCTGAACCGCGAGATTACCCGCGCCACCGTGACAGGTGCCGATGCAACGGGGGCCCAGAACGCACAGGCCCAACTGATCGACCAACTATCCTCCTATATGGATATCCGCCTGTCGCCGCAGAATAACGGCGCGACCGAGGTTCGTACTGGCGCGGGCTTGCTGCTGGTCGGCAACGAGCCGGCGACGCTGGAGTATCAGCGCGCGGGGGCGATCAGCGCCCAAACCAACTTCGGCGACATCGTCGTCCACGAACCCAGTGGGTCGGCGCGCTCCCTGACCGAAGGTCTGGTCAGCGGCGAACTCAAGGGACTTGTGCAGCTACGCGATATCGATGCGCCGCAGGCCGCCGAACAGCTGGCAGAACTGACGTCCAAGCTGGCTGACGAGTTGAACCGTGCGCACAACGCCTCATCGTCGGTGCCCGCACCGTCGGTAATGCAGGGCCGCAACACCGGTCAGACCCTTGAAACGGCGCTGAACGGATTTACCGGCCAAACCAATATCGCGCTGCTCAACCCAAATGGCGTCGTCCAGAACACGGCGACGATTGTGTTCAATGGCGCGTCCATCTCTATCAATGGTATGGCGGCGACACCGGCGACGTTCGTGACCGTGCTGAACGCCCAGTTGCCGGGCGTGAACGCCAGCTTTGCTAGCGGGGCGCTGAAACTGGAAGCCTCAGGCGGCAACGGGATTGCCATTGCCGATGATTCGACCACACCCAGCAATAAAACGGGCAAGGGCTTTTCTCACTACTTCGGTCTGAATGATCTGGTGTCGAGCACGGCGCCGATCTCCTACGAGACCGGAATGACCACGGCCTCGGCGCACGGCTTCCCGGCAGGACAGCAACTGACGTTCCGTTTTGCCAATGCCGACGGGGTAAAAATCCGCGACATCGAGTTCACCGTGCCTGCGGGTGGGTCCATGTCAGACCTGCTGACGGCGTTGAACGATCCGATCACCGGCGTGGCCCGTCATGGCACCTTCAGCCTCAGCTCGACCGGCGAGATGATCTTTACGGGACGCGGGACGCCTCCGGCGCAGTTGTCGGTCCTTAACGACCGCACCGCGCAGAGCCCTTCTGGCGTTTCCATGAGCCAACTGTTCGGTCTGGGCGGTGCGCGCGGCGCACGCACCGGTGTGTTGTCGGTTCGCGCTGACATCCAGTCCGATCCGACGAAGCTGGCCCTCAGCCAGTTGAACCTCGGCGTTCCGGCGGGCACCCCTGCGATTAGCGCAGCGGACGGTTCAGGCGCACGTCTGCTGTCACAGGCAGGCAGTGTGACCACCAAGTTCGGTACGGCTGGTGGCGTGTCCGGTGCAATGTCGACGCTGAGCCGTTTCGCCTCCGACATGGCTGGCTCCATCGGTGCCAAAGCAAATCTCCGCGAAAGCGCCGCCAGCGGTGCCAGCGCGCTGTATTCGACCGCCTCGGCCCGTCGCGACTCCTTCGAAGGCGTAAATCTGGAAGAGGAACTGGTCCTCATGACCACATTCCAGCAAGCCTTCAACGCCTCGGCACGCCTGATCCAGGCTGCGTCCGAAATGTATGACACTCTGATTGGGATGGTCCGATGAGCCGCGTCACGACTTACGGCAATAACCAGTCCGCCCTTCTGAACCTGATGACGGCCCAGAAGCGGACCAGTGAGGCCCAGAACCGTTTCTCCACCGGCAAGAATGCCACTGATCTGGTTGGCTTTGGACGCGAGGCCGCGACGGTCAATGCGCTGAAATCCACCCAGATGCGGGTGATGTCGCACATCGACACCAACAAGGCCGTGGCTGACCGCCTGAGCGCTCAGGATCTCGCCATGGGTCAGATCGCCGATGCCGCGACAGCATCGCGTCTAGCCATTGCCAACGCGATTGCCTCGGGCCGGATGGACGGTCTGATGGAGGAATTGAAAATTCAATTCCAGACCATCTCGGACGCGCTCAACACCGAACATCAGGGCCAGTTCCTGTTCTCTGGCGGCATTTCCAACACAAAGCCCTCGGCGGTCGCGAATCTGGACGAACTGGGGGCTGTGGCCACGGTCGATGACGCCTTCGCCAATGGCTATCTGCGTCAGGCCAGCCGTCTGGACGACAATGTGGTGATGGACACCGGCTTCCTGGCCAGTGAATTGGGAAGCGAACTGTTCCAGATTTTCAGCGACCTGAAAGCGATGGACGGCACCACCCCGCTCAAAGGCCCGATCGACGGAGCGATGAACACCGCCCTGACCACGCTGATGCAGCGCTTCGAAGGCGCGGCAAAGAACGTCATCAATGAGCAGGGCCTCAACGGCATCTATCAGAAGCGTGTGGAGGACATCATCACCTCCAACTCGGTAAAGTCCGACACGCTGGAGATTATGCTGTCCGATAAGACCGATGCGGACATGGCAAAGGCGATCACCGATCTCGAACTCGCGCAGGTCGCCTTGCAGGCATCGGCCCAGGTCGTCAGCCAGTTGAGGCAAGTCTCGCTACTGGATTATCTCTGATCCATGGAACGGCGGCCACGGGGCCGCCGTTCTACTTTTGGGCGAGCGTGTCCGGCGTAGTCATCCTTTGTTGACATCACCAGCGTTACACAGCTTAACCGACGTGATTATTGCGAATGTCGGCGACGGGTGTCGCCGGTAATGGATGGTTTATGACGACGGGCACGGCTGGCTATCGGATAGAAGATAATGAGGGTCAGGTCGTACTGTCCCTGCTGGGTCCGTGGTCTGCTACGGGGCTAGGTCACGTCTCGCGTTCTCTGACCGAGGAGCTGGGTGGGCGCGGTGTGTCGAGACTGGACCTGAGCGGTCTGGAACGGTTCGATACAGCCGGTGCGCTGGCCCTGCTTCAAGCCGCAAAGGTCACGACCGACGCGTCCGCATGGGAGGCGAACCCGCAAGCAGGCAGCATCTACCGCACCGTTGCCCGCCTCGAAGACATGACCATGCCTCCGCCGACCCGGCCCCCTGCGGTTATCCGCGGGTTCAGCAAGGTCGGGCGCGGCGTCTATGACTTCGTCACCGAAATGATGGGATCTTTTGCCTTCCTTGGCAGATTGATCCTCGCGTCCGCGTCGGCCCTGAAACACCCCAAGCGCATCCGCTGGGCGGCCTGGGTGTCGCAGATGGAACGGGCAGGGCTGGACGCCATCCCGATTGTTGCCGTCACCAACTTCTTCATCGGTGCCGTTGTCGCCTTCATCGGCGTGGACCTTCTGACCCAGTTCGGGGCAGGGGTGTTCTCGGTCCAGCTGATCGGTGTGGCCGTCTTCCGCGAGTTTGCAGTGGTCATCACGGCTGTGCTGCTCGCTGGCCGGTCGGCCTCTTCGTTTGCCGCTGAAATCGGCTCGATGAAGATGAACCAGGAAGTCGATGCCATGCAGGTCATGGGCGTTGATCCGTTCCAGGCGCTGGTGATCCCGCGACTGGCTGCGCTTTTGATCATGCTTCCGCTGCTGACGTTTGTGGCCATGATGGGCGGGCTGCTCGGCGGCATCCTGGTTTCGTGGAGCCAGTTGAACCTTGGTCCGGCCTTCTTCTTCCAGCGCCTGCTGGAGGATGGCTATATGGCCAAGCACATGATGGTGGGTCTGGTGAAAGCCCCTGTGTTCGCGCTGGTGGTTGCCGCTATCGGCTGCCGTCAGGGCATGGCTGTGGCCGGTGATGTCGAGAGCCTTGGCTATCGCGTGACGGCGGCTGTGGTTCAGGCCATCTTCGCCATCATCCTTCTGGATGCCGTCTTCGCCCTGATCTTTATCGAGTTGGGCATATGACCGACCTTATCCCCCAAGACGCCCCGCGTACTGACGAGCCGCCTGTCATTGAGGTGCGCGGCCTCCTGAGCCAGTTCGGGGATCGCGTCATCCATCAGGACCTCGACCTGACAGTCAACAAGGGCGAGATTGTCGGCGTGGTCGGCGGCTCCGGTACGGGCAAGACCGTGCTGCTGAACTCGATCATCGGCCTCAAAGAGCCCGAGGGCGGGGAAGTGCGCTTGTTCGGCTACGAGCGGAGCAGCATGACCAAGGCCGAGGCGGCCGAGGTCGAGCAGCGCACCGGCATTCTGTTCCAGCGCGGGGCGCTGTTTTCGGCGTTGAACGTCATGGAGAACGTCTCCGCGCCGATGTTGGAGCACACCCAGCTTTCGCGCGATGTTATCCGCGAACTGACCGAGATGAAGGTTGCCATGGTGGGCCTCAAGCCCGAGGCGCTGTACCTGAAGCCTGCCGAACTGTCGGGCGGCATGATCAAGCGCGTGGCTCTGGCCCGCGCACTGGCGCTGGATCCGGAGCTTCTGTTCCTCGACGAGCCGACGGCGGGCCTCGATCCTATCGGCGCTGCCGCTTTCGACGAGCTCATTCTGGAACTGTCGCGGGACCTTGGCCTTACGGTCTTTATGATTACCCACGACCTCGACAGCCTCTACACCATCTGCGATCAGGTCGCCGTTCTGGCGGACAAGCACGTGGTGGCCAAGGCTCCCGTCGAAGAGTTGGAAAAGTCGGATCATCCGTGGATCAAGGAATACTTCCTTGGCCCTCGCGGGCGAGCCGCCGGACGAAGTGCCGCTTAAAGGAAAGCCGGAACGAGATGGAAAGAGACGCTCATTACGCTGCGGTTGGCATTGTGACGGTGGCCCTGCTTGTTGCACTGGCCGTGTTCACGATCTGGCTGGCACGCCTGCAGTTCAACAAGGACTACGACGTCTATGACATCGTATTCTATGGCCCTGTACGCGGTCTGTCGGAAGGTGGTGAGGTCCACTTCAACGGCATCCGCGTCGGCGAGGTGACGGACCTGAACCTGAACCCTGTGAAGGGCGATCAGGTGGTGGCGCGCGTTCGTCTGAACGGTACCACGCCGGTGCGTGTATCCAGCCGCGCGCAGCTGGAGCCGCAAGGTATCACCGGCCTGAACTACATTCAGATCACCGCTGGCGATCCGAACACGCCGTTGCTCAAGACCAAGTTCAACGAGCACGAAGTGCCTGTAATCCAGTCACAGGCCAGCCCGCTGGCGGAACTGCTGACCGGTTCGGGTACGGTGCTGGCGCAAACGGTGGACGCGCTGAACCGCATCAACCGTGTGCTGTCCGATGACAACATCCGTTCCTTCTCGTCCAGCGTCCGCAACGTCGAGGCGATGACGGCGGAACTGAATGCCCGCAAGGGTATCCTGATGGAGCTGGAACAAACGCTGCAGAAAGCGAATGCTGCGGTAACCGAATATGGCCTGCTGGCCAGCGACACGCGCCAGATCATCAACACCGACGGTGCCGAGGCCATTGCCAACATCAAGACGGCTTCGGATGAGGCCCGCGCGGCTATCGCCTCTATCAACCGCTCGGCGACGGGTCTTGAGGCGCCTCTAGGCGAGTTCGGTACGACGACAGTGCCGCAGATCAACGACGCTGTACGTCAGTTGAATCAGGCCACGCGCTCGCTCGAAGACCTGATCGAGAATGTCCGCCGCAGCCCGCGTGAATTTATCGGCCGTGCTCCGGCCAAGGAAGTCGAGGTTCAGCCATGATCCGTCTGTCGTCTGTTGCTGTGGTGGCTGCGGGCCTGACCCTGTCGGCCTGCGCGGTCCTGAAATCGCCCGATCCAATCCAGACCTACCGCTTCGGGACCGTTCCCGCTTTCGGCTCGGTGGATCAGGGCAGCGTGCCGAACTGCTCGCGAACCGGGGTGAACCTGCGCCGGATGGAGTTCAATACCGCCGCGCGGGGCGACCAACTGCTGACCGCGACGGGCAACGAGACCGCCTATATCGGTGGTGCGCGCTGGGTGGGACAAGCTTCGACCCTGTTTGAGGAGGCTCTGCAGGAAGGCTTTGCTTCGGGCGCGCCTTGTCTGCGGGTGACGAGCGGGCCTCTGACGCGGGACGGCTTGAGCCTGTCGGTCGATGTACGCCGTTTCGAGACGGTCTATTCCGCGCCCGGCGCTGTGCCCGAGGTGAAGGTGGGCGTGTCGGTCCAACTGCTGCGTCGCGGCGACCGCTCGATCCTGAAGGATGCCCGTTTCGACGTCGTCCAGCCAGCGGATGCCAATCGGGTCGGTTCTATTGTGGCGGCCTATAATGCCGCAACCGCGGACACCATCCGTCAGATCGTAGAGTGGACGGTTACCGAAGTGGCCTCAGCGCCGCCTTCCGACGACTGATAAAAAGCTAAGAGCCGGAAGTGAAGACTTCCGGCTCTTTCTTTATCGGCTTTGGAATAGGCTCTTAGGCCAGACCAGCGGCGACCGTGTACTCGGCCTCGGTCTTGGAGGCGACTTCGTCCAGAGTGACGCCGTCGGCCAATTCAATCAGTTCCAGACCCGAACCGTCCGGCTTGACGTCAAAGGTCGCCAGATCGGTGATGATGCGGCTGACCACGCCCGTGCCGGTGAGCGGCAGGGTGCAGGCCTTGAGGACCTTGGACTGGCCGTGCTTGTTGGCGTGCTCCATGACCACGACGACGCGCTTAACGCCCGCCACCAGGTCCATCGCGCCGCCCATGCCTTTGACCAGCTTGCCCGGGATCATCCAGTTGGCGATGTCGCCGTTCTGGGCCACTTCCATGGCTCCGAGGATGGACAGGTTGATGTGGCCGCCACGGATCATAGCAAAGCTGTCGGCGCTGCTGAAATAGGCGCTTTCAGGGATTTCCGTGATGGTCTGCTTGCCAGCATTGATCAGGTCGGGGTCTTCTTCGCCCTCATAGGGAAAAGGGCCCATGCCCAGCATGCCGTTTTCCGATTGCAGGGTCACCACCATGCCCTCGGGGATGTAGTTGGCCACCAGCGTCGGGATGCCGATGCCTAGGTTCACATAGAAGCCGTCCTGCAGTTCTTGCGCGGCGCGTTCGGCCAGTTGTTCGCGAGTACGAGCCATAGTCCTTATGCCTCCTTCTGGCGGACAGTGCGCTGTTCGATGCGCTTTTCCGAAACGGTCTGGATCAGGCGGTCAACATAGACGCCCGGAGTGTGGATGTGGTCGGGATCAATGGAGCCGACCGGCACGATTTCCTCGACCTCGACGACGGTGACCTTACCGGCGGTGGCCATCATCGGGTTGAAGTTGCGGGCGGTCTTGCGGAACACAAGGTTGCCGCGCTCGTCGGCCTTCCACGCCTTGATGATGGCGAGGTCTGCGACAAGACCGGTTTCCATGATGTAGCGGCGACCGTCAAAGGTGCGCTCTTCCTTGCCTTCAGCGACCAGCGTGCCGACGCCGGTTGCGGTGAAGAAGGCTGGAATGCCGGCACCGCCGGCGCGAATGCGCTCGGCCAGCGTGCCTTGCGGGTTGAACTCCAGCTCCAGCTCGCCAGCCAGATACTGGCGCTCGAACTCTTTGTTCTCGCCCACATAGGACGAGATCATCTTCTTGATCTGGCGGGTTTCCAGAAGCTGGCCGAGGCCGAAGCCGTCCACGCCCGCATTGTTGGAAATGACTGTCAGGCCTTTGACGCCGCTGTCACGCAGACCGGCAATCAGGTTCTCGGGGATGCCGCACAGTCCGAAGCCACCGGACATGACGGTCATGCCGTCAAACGTCAGTCCCTCCAGCGCGGACTTCACGTCAGCGAAGATCTTTCCCATGGCTCTCCCTTTTTTCACCGTCTGATGAATATCGCGGTCTTACCTTCCCATAAAGGGCGAAACGACGTGCGGCAAGATCGCGGACACATCGGTACAATATCCGGCTGTCGGTTGACGTGAACGGCAACGCCTCTCAAACACGTTCACATTAAGTCATCGCATCTGGAGGGCGTTCATGCGTTTGCGAAACTTCTCGGTAGCCTGTGCGGCTTTGTTGCTGGCCAGCGGGGCACCGATGGTGGCCTTTGCCGACAGCCCGACCTACCAACAACCGCCTGCACCGATTGCACAGATCCTTGATGCGGCCCCGACACCGGGTGTGAGCGTCAGCCCTGACCGCAAGACGCTGTTGCTGACCGAGCGCAGCAACCTGCCGTCAATTCAGGAACTGTCCGAGCCGATGCTGCGTCTGGGCGGTTATCGCATCAATCCGCGCAATAACGGTCGCGCCAATTCCCAGATGAGCTGGGTGAAGGGCCTCAGCTTCCAGCCTGTCGAGGGCGGTGAAGCCCGTCCTGTCTCGGGACTTCTGGCCAACGCCCGCCTGACTTCGGCAACCTGGTCGCCGGACGGCCAGAAGGTCGCCTTCCTCGTCAACGCTGAAAGCGGTCTGGAGCTGTGGGTTGCCACGGTGGCCGATGCCAAGGCCAAGCGCCTTACGCGCGGCATCGTAAATGCGACCGCCACCAGCGGTTTCGACTGGCAGCCTGACAGCAATGGTCTGCTGGTTCTGACAGTGCCGACCAATCGCGGTCCGGCACCGGTAACCGACCGCCCTCCGACGGGTCCGGTCGTGGACGAGACGGGCGGCCGCGTGGCTCCT
The DNA here is from genome assembly GCF_022750635.1 of Brevundimonas pishanensis. Lineage (GTDB taxonomy): Bacteria > Pseudomonadota > Alphaproteobacteria > Caulobacterales > Caulobacteraceae > Brevundimonas > Brevundimonas pishanensis. The sequence goes on from NZ_JAJKBG010000003.1 coordinate 372,681, forward strand.
GTCCGTACCTATCAGGACCTGCTCAAGGACCCGATGGACGAAGCCCTGTTCGACTACTATTTCACCGCCCAACCGGCCTTCGTAAATCTGGACGGCCGACTGCGTACTGTGGGGCAGGCGGGTGTCTACATCGGCGCATCGCTGTCGCCGGATGGCCGCTACGTGCTGCAGACGCGCGTGAAGAAGCCGTACTCCTATATTGTGCCGACCAGCCTGTTCCCGAGCGAAACGGTTGTGACCGACCTGAACGGTCGTGCGGTGCACCAGTTGTCCGATCTGCCGCTGCGTGACAACATCCCGACCGCATTCGATGCTGTCGCAACCGGTCCGCGCGCCGTTAGCTGGCGTGCCGATGCCGATGCGACCCTCGTCTGGGCCGAAGCCCAAGACGGCGGCGACCCGCGCAATGCTTCGGAAGTGCGCGACCGCGTCTTCATGCTGCGTGCACCGTTCAATGATGCCGCAGTGGTGTTGGCCGATCTGAAGTCGCGCTACGCGGGCACCCAGTGGGGGCGTGACGATGTGGCCATCGTTAACAGCCGCTGGTTCCAGAACCGTCAGGAAACCCGTCTGCTGGTCAATCCGTCCAACCCGCAGCAACAGCGTGTGCTGGTGCAGCGCAACTACCAGGACCGCTACAATGATCCGGGCTCCGTTATCGTCGAACCCAACGGTCGTGGCCGCAGCCTGATCCGCTTTACCGCCGACGGTCAGAAGGTGTTCGTCACCGGTGCAGGCGCGACCCGTGAAGGGGCCTATCCGTTCCTTGACGTGATGGACCTGAACAGCGGCGCAACCGAGCGTCTGTGGCGTTCGGCGCAGGGCGAGTACGAAACGCTCGTCGGTATTCTGGACGAGGACGGCCGTCGCCTTCTGACCAGCCACCAGACCAAGACCCAGCCGACCAACCTGCGTATCCGCAATCTGGATGGAAACGTCACGCCGCTGACCAACTTCCCCGATCCGGCTCCGCAACTGGCCGACGTTACCAGCCGCCTGATCACCTATACCCGCAAGGACGGTGTCCAACTTTCGGGCACGCTGTATCTGCCGGCTGGCTATGACAAGGATCGTGACGGGCCGCTGCCGCTGCTGATGTGGGCCTATCCGGCAGAGTTCACCGATGCGGCCGTGGCTGGTCAGGTCGTGGACAGCGACAACCGCTTCGTGCGCCCGTCGGGCAGCAGCCACCTGTTCCTGCTGACGCAGGGTTATGCCATCCTCGACAACCCGACCATGCCGATCATCGGTGTGGACGGTGCCGAGCCGAACGACACCTATATCCAGCAGCTGTCGGACAGCGCCGAAGCGGCGGTGAGTGCGGTGGTGGAACTGGGCGTTGCCGACCGCGAGCGTATCGCTGTGGGCGGTCACTCCTACGGCGCGTTCATGACGGCAAACCTGTTGGCGCACACCGATCTGTTCAAGACCGGTATCGCGCGTTCGGGGGCCTATAATCGCACCCTGACGCCGTTCGGCTTCCAGGCCGAGCAGCGCAACTATTGGGAAGCGACCGAAACCTATAATGCGATGTCGCCCTTCACCTATGCCAACAAGATCAATGAGCCCATCCTGTTGATCCACGGTGAGGCGGACTCGAACTCGGGGACTTTCCCGATCCAGTCGGAGCGCTTCTATGCGGCGCTTAAGGGCAATGGCGCGACTGCGCGTTACGTTGTCCTGCCGCTGGAAGACCACGGCTACCGCGCCCGCGAAAGCGTTGGTCACACCCTGCACGAGATGGCCAGCTGGCTTGATCGCTGGATGAAGCCTCAGGCTGAACAATAAGAACGGGAAAGGCGGGAATGAACTTCCCGCCTTTTTCTTTAGCGCGTCGGGGTGGGTGCAGGGGCGGGCAGGGCCTGTGTCGGCTGATCGCCTTCGAATACGGCGCTGTCAGCGGCCTTTTCGGGCACCGAACGGTCCACATGGCCGCCGTTGACACTATAGAGAATAAACAGGCCGAACAGCGCCGCCGCCGCCCCTAGCGTCGAGATGACGAGGATGGGGACGATGGATTTGCCTTTGCCACCACCGCGTACATAGCCCGCATCAACAGGACGTCCTTCGTGTACGGCGTCAGCGGCCTTGTCGTGACGGTCGGGTTCTACCGGCTGCATAGGGGCTTCCTTTGGCTTCAGTTGTAGTCTGAAACCAACCCTCAGCACTCATTCGTAGTTCCCCACTGTCGATCAGCGATCCCAGTCCGGAACCTCTCCGTAGAGCGCCGATACGAAGCGGATAAACGATTGCACCCGCGTTTCCGCCCGCGCTCGCCCCGCTGTCAGGGCAAAGATCGCGACATCGGATGCGCCACTATATTGCGGCAGAACGATCTGCAGCCGCCTGTCTTTAAGCTCCTCGCCCACATCCCATGTCGAACGCAGCGCGATACCGGCACCAGACAGGACCATTTCACGAGCGACTTCGGACGAGTTGGTCCTCACGCGGCTGCGGGCGCGGAAGGTGGTGGGCCCATCCGGGCCTTCCAGCCTCCAAAGCGACTGGTTCTCGGCAGCCAGTTGAGCGTGATCGCGCAGCGCTTCCAGCGTGTCCGGCGCGCCGTGGCGCATAATATAGTCGGGGCTGGCGCACAGAACGCGGCGGTTGGGTGCCAGCTTGTGCATGGCGGGATTAGCGTCGTCATAGGCCCCGATACGCACCGCCACATCCACGTCCTCTGCCATCAGGTCCACAAAGGCATCGGTGAGGTTCAGCTCCAGCGTCAGGCGCGGGTTGTCTTCCAGAAAGGGCTGCAGATAGGGAGCCAGCCGCCTGCGCCCGAACGAAGTGGGGGCGGTCACGCGCAGCAGTCCACGCGCCTGGGTGGTCCGTCGCGACACAGACGCTTCCAGATCTTCGACCCCGTCCAGCAGTTGTAGTGCCCGCTCATAGACAAGCCGGCCCGCTTCGGTAGGAGCCAGGCGCCGCGAGGTGCGCTCGATCAAGCGCACTCCCAGCCGGTCCTCCAGACGCGCCAGCCGTCGAGAGCCAACCGCAGGTGACAAATCCAGCCTGCGCGCGGCCGCCGAAAGGCTGCCTTCCTCGATAGCACGTATGAAGATTTCATATTCAGCCAGCATGGGTCCGTTCCATCTTTGCAATTTATGCAAAGATAAGCGTCATTCTTCGCCATGGATAGCGAAGATATGCACGGTTAGGGTAGGGCATTGCATTCAGGAGCCTTCCGATGACCCAACCGATGATCCGCTATGGCACGCTCAGTGTGGCTCCGCAGCTTGAGGCCTTCATTCGCGAACAAGCGGCACCGGGCACGGGCGTCGCTCCCGAGACCTTCTGGTCGGTGATGCAGGGTCTGGTGGACAAGTTTGCGGGCAAGAACCGCGAGCTATTGGCCAAGCGCGATCAGCTGCAGTCGCGACTGGATGGTTGGCATCGTGCGCGACCGGGTCAGCCGGACCAGCGCGAGTATCAGGCGTTCCTGCGCGAGATTGGTTATATCGAACCTGAAGTGGCCGATTGCGTCGTCACGACCACCGGTGTTGATCCCGAACTGGCGACGATGGCGGGACCACAGTTGGTCGTGCCGCTGACCAATGCCCGCTATCTGCTCAACGCCGCGAACGCGCGCTGGGGCAGCCTGTACGACGCATTTTACGGCACCGATGCGCTGGGCGATCTGCCCGCGGCGGGCGGCTATGATCAGGAGCGTGGTGGCAAGGTCATCGCCAAAGCGCGCCAATTTCTGGACAGGGCTGCGCCCCTGAGCGCGGGCAGTCACGCCGATGCCGCCGCCTATCGCGTCGAAAATGGCAAACTCGTTGTGGCTCTGGCTGACGGCACTGTGACGAAACTGGCTGACGAAACCGCCTTTGTGGGTTTCGGCGGCGATGCCGCGTCCCCTTCGGCGATCCTGTTACGCCACAACGGCCTGCACTTCGAGATCAGCATAGATCGTGATCATCGCATCGGTGCCAGCGACCCTGCGGGCGTTGCGGATGTTATCGTCGAGGCGGCGTTGACGGCTATTTGCGATGCGGAAGACAGCGTCGCTGCGGTGGATGCAGAGGACAAGGTGCTGGTTTACGCCAACTGGCTGGGACTGATGCGGGGTGATCTGTCGGCGCGGTTCAGCAAGGACGGTCAGTCCATGGACCGGACAATGAACCCTGACCGGACCTATTCAGCACCGGACGGCACGTCGTTCACCCTTAAGGGGCGCAGTGTTCTGTTGAAGCGCAACGTCGGCCTGCATCTGACTACGGATGCCGTCCTGGACGCCGAGGGGCGCGAGATTCCCGAGAATATCCTCGACATTGCCGTGACTGGCCTGATCGCGCTGCACGACCTTGAGCGCACTGTCTCGCAGCGTAACAGCCGCGAGGGATCGGTCTATGTGGTGCGTCCCAAGATGCATGGCTCCGAAGAGGTTGCCTTCGCCAGCGCCCTGTTCGGCGCGGTCGAGAGCGGATTGGGACTGCCGCCACTGACCCTGAAAATGGGCATTATGGATGAAGAGCGTCGCACCAGTGTCAATCTGCGCAACTGTATCGCGGCGGCGCACGATCGTGTGGTCTTCATCAATACCGGCTTCCTGGATCGTACGGGCGATGAAATCCACTCCATGATGGAGGCGGGGCCCGTCGTTCGGAAGGAGGCCGTGAAGGGCACGGCTTGGATCAAGGCGTATGAGGACCGCAATGTCGATATCGGGCTGACGGCAGGACTGTCCGGCCGTGGGCAGATCGGTAAGGGCATGTGGGCGGCTCCCGACCGCATGGGCGATATGCTTTCCACCAAGGCGGGACACCCCAAGGCAGGGGCATCGACTGCATGGGTCCCGTCACCGACGGCTGCCACCCTGCACGCACTGCACTATCATGCGGTGGATGTCTGGTCGGTGCAGCGCGACTTGGCCCACCGCGCCTCGACGGGGCTGGAGCCTCTGTTGACCCTGCCGTTAGCGACCGAGGTGCCGGAACCGGACGAAGTGGTTCGCGAACTGGAAAACAACTGTCAGGGCATACTGGGCTATGTCGTGCGATGGATCGATCAGGGCGTCGGATGTTCAAAGGTGCCGGACATTCACGACGTGGGATTGATGGAAGATCGTGCCACCTTGCGTATCTCCAGCCAGCACATTGCCAACTGGCTGCACCACGGCTTCACCAATGACGAACAGGTGATGGCCGTGCTCAAACGAATGGCGGTGGTGGTGGACCGCCAGAACGCAGGCGATCCGTACTATCGCCCCTTGGCACCAACCTATGATGACCATGCCTGGCACGCATCGGTTGCATTAATTTACAAAGGACGCGAGCAGCCCAACGGTTACACCGAACACTTGCTCACGGCCTACCGTCGTAAGGCAAAACAAGCTTAAGCGTCGCATTTTAGAACACTATATTTCGAGGCACCCCATAAGTTTGGGGTGTCTCTTTTCGATACAAACGCTTGCAAAAGTCGCAAACGAGCCATAAACGGCTTGTTTGTTAACTTTGCTTAACCACGTTCTCCCGATTTTCGGCCCAAATCAGGGCTTATTCGTATCAAAACGGGATGGCACGGGTTTTGGAAGGTTAGCCTGTGACCGGTCCGAGGGGGATCGGTCCTGCCGCATGAAGTCGCGGAGGGGGACGTTCTTATGAGCGAATGCGTCACGCTTAAAAACACGCGCCGCGAGAAAGGGCGCACCGGCTTAGCTGGTCTGATGGCGTTCGCTGTCGCCTGTGGTGCGTTCGGTTCGGCGTCGGCCCACTCCCGCGGTCCGGTCATTATCGGTCCCGACCCCACCTTGCCGACCATGCCGATGGGCGATGTTGTGTCGAACACCGGCTTCGACGTTAGCGTCGTCGGTCGTATCTCGTCGCGCTGCCAGCTGGGCGAAGGTCGCGAAATCGACTTCGGTGATCTCAGCGTTCCCAAACAAGCCACGGCTTTGCTTGGTATTGAGTGCAATGTGCCGTTCGATCTGGCGATCAAGGCCCGCAATGGCGCGCTCAGCCACACGACCCTGCCGAACGGGCAGGGCGGATTCTCGGGTGCTCTGTCCTACGGTCTCAGCATTGATGTTCCGGTTCTTGATCCGGCCGAGCGTGTTGTTTCGGGCCGCTATCAATCTCTGGATCTGCGCAACGGCGTCACCCTCAGCAGCGATAATGCAATCGCCAAGGGTGGTGCTCTCCTCAAGTTTCAGACGGGCGTATCTGAAGGTCACGGCCTTTTGGCTGGTCAGTATTCAGAGACGATCGTCCTGACTATTGCTCCAAGAATGTAAATATTGGGAGCATACATTCCGGTTTCATCAATAAAGGTGAATTCGGTTTTTGTATCCGGTTCGTAAATGTATGAATCAAACAGTTTAGTTTTACCGATCCGATCAAGAGTTTTGCTTGATCTGCTTTAAAACAACAGGAAACTTGAAAATGAAAATCTCGCATATCCTGGCTGGTGCAGCCGCTATCGCTCTGGTTGGTTCGGCTGCAAACGCTGGCACCATCAACCAAGGTCAGTTCTCGGTCCCGGGCACGAACAACCACGTTAATGTGGGCGGCGGTCTGCTTGGCTTGGGGAACCTCGGCAATGCCGGCGGCGGTCTCGGCGGCATCAGCCAGACCTTCTCGGCTTGGCACGCTGTCGGTGCCTCAGCTGGCAACAACGGTTCGGCTTCGGGTTCGGACGGCGCGACCTTCACCCTGAAGGGTAAGGTTGACACCGACTGCGCCTTCTACTCGGGTTCGGCCCAGAGCCACGAACTGGACTTCGGCACCCTGGGCATCTACGCCTCGGACAACACCGGCCCGGGTCTGGCCTTCGACATGGTCGCTCCGGCTTCGGTCGCCATCTACACCAACCTGGCTGGGTGCAACACGGCTAACACCGTCAAGCTGACCAAGAACCACGTTGATGGCCTGCGTAACACCGGCAACACCGGTGGCTACGACACCGCAGTGTTCACCGCCAACCTGCCGTTCACGGCTGCCGCTTCGTACACCGCAGTGGCTCAAGGCGCTCAATCCAACGGTACGGTCCAAACCCTGACCGCTGGCCTGAACCAACTGGACGCCCAGAACACCCACGGTGCCTGGAAGTCGCCGCTGTCGTTGACCGTGACCATCCCGGTTCCGTCGAAGGCTCTGCTGGCCGGCACCTACAACGGTTCGGTCGCCATCGAGATCTCGGCTCTCTAAGCCAAGACAAGAAACGACCTCGGGGCGGCCTTTCCGGTCGCCCCGAACCCTATTTTATAAAGCAGGATTACCATGAAGAAGCTCGCTCTCTCGGCTGGCGTTGCCGCCCTCGTTCTCGTTGCAACGTCGGCTAACGCCCAGAACATGCTCAACAAGGGCCAGTTCAACCACTCGATCACTAACATCAACGTTGGTGCGGGCCAGCCTGCAAACAACCTGCAAGTTGCCCAGGGTCTGACGGTTCCGGGTTACCAGTTCAACGGTCGTGCTGCTTGGCACAACGTTGGCACGGTTGAAGGCAACAACGGTTCGGCTTCGGGTTCGGACGGCGCGACCTTCACCCTTAAGGGCAAGGTTGACACCGACTGCGCCTTCTACTCGGGTTCGGCCCAGAGCCACGAACTGGACTTCGGTACCCTGGGCATCTACGCCTCGGACAACACCGGTCCGGGTCTGGCCTTCGACATGGTCGCTCCGGCTTCGGTCGCCATCTACACCAACCTGGCTGGCTGCAACACGGCTAACACCGTCAAGCTGACCAAGAACCACGTTGATGGCCTGCGTAACACCGGCAACACCGGTGGCTACGACACCGCAGTGTTCACCGCCAACCTGCCGTTCACGGCTGCCGCTTCGTACACCGCAGTGGCTCAAGGCGCTCAATCCAACGGTACGGTCCAAACCCTGACCGCTGGCCTGAACCAACTGGACGCCCAGAACACCCACGGTGCCTGGAAGTCGCCGCTGTCGCTGACCGTGTCGATCCCGGTTCCGTCGAAGGCTCTGCTGGCCGGCACCTATAACGGTTCGGTCGCCATCGAGATCTCGGCTCTCTAAGGCTTCAGTTCCTGAAGACTAAGTGGCGCCCGGTCCAATGGACCGGGCGTTCGCTTTCCCTGTGCAGTGCCCGGTCCCGAGTGGCGCAAGCATTGCTGTGAGTAGTGTCGCGGGGCGTGTCCTGTCCCGTCTTTGTACAGTCGCCCGGCGTCATACCCCACACGGAAAGACCAACCCATGCTCTCACGTTCTTCGCGTAAGCCTCTGATGAAACGCCTTCTGGCCGGCAGTCTGGCCTTGGGCATCGGCATGGCCAGCATCGGCGCTGTGGCGTGGGCAATGCGCGTGTCTCCGATGGTGGCCGAACTGTCGACATCCGGCGCTGGCTCGACCGCCCGTATCGAAGTGGGCAACATCGGCAATGCGCCGCTGCCGTTTGAAACTCTGCTGACCCGCATGGAGCTGGACGCAGACGGCAACGTGGTCGAGACGCCTGCCGACGAAGATTTTCTCGTATTCCCGCCGCAGGGCATTGTGGCCGTTGGTGGCCGTCAGGTTGTCCGCGTGCAATGGATCGGCAGCCCTGATCTGCAGGCATCCCAAGCCTATTATCTCTGGGTGAAGCAACTGCCGGTGGCTACGACGCCGGAGCCCAATGACACGGGTGGATCGGCATCGGTACAGGTGCTGTACACGATGAAGGCTCTGATCGTGGTTGCCCCGAACGGTGCGCAGCCGGACGTCCGCCTTGTCGAAGCCAAGCCCGTTAAGCTGAGCGACGAAGAGATCGCCGCCATCAACAGCCGAGCCGAAGAGGGCGCTGTCAGCCCCACCCACGGCATCCGCGTTACGGTTTCCAACCAGGGCCGCCGCTATGCGCTTATGAGCGGCGCGAACTGGGTCATCGAAGGCACCGATATCTCGGGTCAGGTCTTTGCCCATCAGTTCACCGGTGACGAAATCTCGGCATCTGTCGGCGTGGGCTATCTGCCGCCGTTGAACGGTCGCCGCACCTTCACCCTGCCGACCCCGGTCGAACTGGACGGTAGCAAGCCCGTCAACGTTCGCTTCACGCGCTGAGGACGGTCATGTCGCGGTTCTGGCTCCTCACATCCTGTTCCTTGCTGACACTGGTCGCAAGCGCGGCCAAGGCCGAAGTCGCCTATCAGCAGGCCGACCCCGCTTCGGAAGTGCCCGCAGTGGCTGCAGAAGCTGCGACCGTGCCCCCGCCCGCGCAGGCGCAGCGTCCGGACATTAATCCCTACGACCGCGACATCGGCATGACTGTGCCGTTGAACTTCAACCGTCGTGTGCTCGGTGAACTGGATGTCCTGCTGACGCGCGACGACCGTTTCATTGTCTATTCCGAGGGCTTCAAGCGGCTCATCGATCCGCTACTCACCGAGGAAGCTCAAAAGGAGCTGGCTGCGGTTCTCGCGGGGTTGGACAGCTTCGAAGCCAACCAAATCGAGAATAGCGGCATTCGTCTGGACTACGACCCCGGTCAGTTGGCCGTTCTGGTCCTTCGAATTGATCCGTCCAAACGCTCGGTCGAGTCTCTGTTTGAAAACGGCTCGCCCGAAGAGCCCGGCAGCGCGCCGGAGCGTTTCTCGGCCTATTTGAACACCAACATCACGGTTGCCAAATTCCACAGCAGCAGCCGGATCAACGATCCGAACGTGTCGCTGAATGGTGCTGTCCGATTTGACCGCTTTGTTCTGGAAGCTGACTTCCAAGGACAGTCCGGCTTTGGCGGCGGTGATTATGAAGTCACGCGCCGCTATGTGCGCGGTGTCTATGACCAGCCAGAGCAGTTCCGGCGCTGGTGGGTCGGTGATATCGATCCCGAGATCCGTGGCCGTCAGGGCTATATGCAACTGGGTGGTGTCGGCGTTGCCCGTCAGCGCCAGCGTTTTGAAAGTTTCCGCAACAGCGTGCTGTCCGGTGGCCGCCAGATCGTTCTGCAGGAAAGCTCGACCGTCCGTGTGATGCGCAATGGCGTGTTCGTACGCGAGTTCAAGCTGGACGCGGGCCAATACGATCTGTCGAACCTGCCGCTCGAAACCGGCTCGAACGACATCGAACTGGAGATCACCAACGGCAGCGGTCGCGTCGAGCGCACAGGCTATAGCGCCTATCTGGACGCCATTGAGCTGGATCCGGGCGACTACGAATACGGTGCCTTCTTCGGTGTCACCAACAGCGGCTTCTTCGGCTCGCCCGATTATTCGGACGGCGACCTGGCTTTCACGGGTTATTGGCGCAAGGCATTCGAGGATCGTCCCGCACTCGGCCTTGGCCTGCAGGCCAGCGAGGCGGTGCAGTCTTTATCGGGGCAGACCCAGTTCATCCTCAATAACGGCGCGCGTCTGCGCTTTGATGGCTCCGTCAGTACGGGCGACGCAGGGCAGGGCTTTGCCGCCATGTCCAGCTACGAGCATTTCGTCGATCGCGGCGACACCTACGACTCGTGGACCGTATCGGTTGATTATACGTCCGAAGACCACGCCAGCCTCGGCAATGTCACCGGCGTCAACCCGACCGAGTGGGTGATACAGGGCGGATTTACCCGCCGTATCAACTTCGCCTGGACGGCGGCAATCGCGGGTTCGTACCGCATGAGCCGTTTGGCCGACTATGGCGATTCCTATTCGCTCAGCGCCTACACGACCTACAATATCCGCCCCAGCGTCGGCGTGCAGGTGGGGGTCGACTATACCAAGTTCGGCAATGCCACGGCCTTCAATCGCGATGGCGTAGGCTTCACCTTCGCCCTCGTATGGACGCCGAGCTACGACCGTCGCGCAGAGGCGCGCTATAGCTCCGTCAATAACTCGGGCAGCGTGCGCTATAACAAGTCGACAGAGAACCGTGTCGGTGCGTGGGGTTATTCGATCGCTTCGAGCTATGATGACGGACCGGGCACCTTGTCCGGTCAGGTCGACTATATCGGCAACCGCTTCGATGCGGCGGTCATCCATACCGCTTTTGGTCGCGACTTCAGCAATATCACCGATCAGCAGGTCACCTCGGTCCGCTTGGGATCGTCGCTGGCCTATGCTGGTGGCCAATTCGCCGTGGGCCGCAACATCTACGACAGCTTCGCGATGGTGCGTACCCACGAGACGCTCGGCGACCGCAAGGCGATTGTCGGCGAAAGCTTCGAGGGCGGACGCTATCAATCGCGCAGTGGCCTGCTGGGTCCGGCGGTCGCCAACAGCCTGTCGGCCTATGTGAACCAGTCGGTTGTTTACGATGTGCTGGATGTCCCGCAGGGCTACGACATCGGCGATGGCATCAAGCGCGTTCGTCCGACATATCGAAGCGGCTATGTCATTACCGCGGGCAGCGATGCCTTCGTATCGGCGATGGGGCGACTGGTCGGCCGTGGTGATGTGCCGGCGGCGCTGATGTCGGGTCGAGTGAACGCCGTCGATGATCCAGGCACCGAGCCGGAAGTCTTCTTCACCAACTCGGTGGGCCGCTTTGCAGTTCAGAAACTCAAGCCGGGTAAAACCTATCGCGTGGACCTGTTCAGCAGTCCGCCGCAGAGCTTCGAGTTCACTGTTCCCACGGACAATGAAGGCCTGTTCGACCTGAAGACCGTTTCCCTGCCGTTCTTTGTGCCAGAACAATAACCGGAAAGACCCTGATCATGTTCAAGAGATCTTATCGCAAACTGATCGTGTCGATTGCTATGGCCCTTGGTCTGGTGGCGGCTGCCGGTCAGGCACAGGCCCAGAAAACAGGCGGCGGCTGCGAGGCCGACATCCTCGGGCTGGACGAATGGATCATCCGCTTTGATCCGAACACGGGCGTGAACACGTCGCAGCAGTTCGATCTGCAGATCACCAACAGTGGTGCTTCCGGTTGTTCGGGGCGTCTTCGTGCCACCTCGCTGGCCTCCGATCCTTACCTGCTCCCGGTCGTAGGCACGGGCCGTGTTCGGTATCAGCTGACGGACGTGGGCAATGGCAACGATATCACGCCAAATCCGGCTGATCCGCTGCACGGTGCCGCGATTGCTGTACCCAAGAATGGTGCGCGCCCGGCACCGGTTCGCTTCTCGATCGACCCCGGCACGACGGTCGCAGCTGGTCGCTATACCCAGCAGGTGATGATCGAGTACGTCAGCGCCAACGGTCGCGAGGTCATGGCGACCAAGCCTGTCACGCTGATCCTCGATGTGCGTTCGTCGATCCTTATCGGCCTGACGGGCCGTTTCACCCGCGAAAACTCGGTCCCGACGATTGATCTTGGTGAACTTACCCAAAGTTCGCGCGATCCGGGTGTTCAGGTTTATGTGCGCTCTTCGGGGCCGTATCGTATGACGGTTTCGTCGCGAAATGGCGGTGAACTGCGCCACGACCTGCCGGGCTGGAAGATTAACTACGGTATGCGCATGGGCTCGCAAGTGATTGATCTGACGCGCGATCACCAGATCGTAGTGCCGCAGATGAAAGTCCACGCCGATGACTATCCGCTGGTCTTCAGCATCGGCGATACGTCGGGCCGTCGGGCAGGGCGCTATTCCGACATCATCAGCTTTACGGTCTCTGCCATCTGAGCGTAACCTCAGACACAAGAAAGCCCCGCAGGCGACTGCGGGGCTTTTTCGTATGCGATTGCGAGCGGATTACAGAGGCTGGATCGTCAGGCTCAGCGTCAGCGGCGTTTCAACGCTCACGTTGTCGAAGCGATAGGCGACACTGCGGATCGTGGCCATGTTCGAGCGACGCAGTTCCTGACCGCCCGTAGGCGACAGTTCCAAGGAGCGGTCGCCGTAAATCATACGGGCCGACTCGCCTTCCATCAGCGGGCGGTACTGGGCGGTTACGGTATAACCGCCCGGATTGTTGCACGCCTCGACGACGTTTCCGGTCATACCTTCGCCCGCCTGAACCGTGCGGTCCGGGCGCACCCAGCATGCCACTGGCACGCGTGCGGTGATACGGAAAGTCTGCGATGCGGTGTTCTTGGCTTCTGCCAAGCCGGGCACGGCAATAGCGCCCAACAGAGCGGCAAAGCTGGCCAGTGCGGCGCGTTTATTCAGAACAGAACTCATAATGACGTCCCTCGTCACTGCAATCTTCACAGCGACCATAGGACGACAGCTGTTAACTCTACGCGATCAGACACGCTTAGCGAGGCTTTAAAGCTCAGGGTCAACAAGGACTTAACGAAGCACGGTACGCTGGATCGTTTTGATACACCTTTGTTAGATATTCCGTCTGTGCGCCTTTCGTCGATCAGGGACAGCCCTCATTATAGGGCGTTGATTCGATCCCCCTTTGAGAAAGTCCCATGCCGTTCCAAGTCTATAAGGGTAAAGGTCGCCATGCTCGCCGCGTGATCCATTCACGGCCCGGCGGGCTGCTGTTCCGATTGTTTAGCGACTGGCTTCGCCGCGGCGCATTCACGGCAAAACTGTAATGAAGCCATCGCCTGTATTTGCCGATGCGCCCGTGACCATCTTCGAAAAGATGTCGGGACTGGCGCGCGAATACGGGGCGATCAATCTGGGACAGGGCTTCCCGGAAGACCCAGGGCCGCTGGCACTGAGGGAGCGGGCCGCCGAGGCCGCCATCCATGGTTGGAACCAGTATGCGCCGTCGCGCGGTCTGCCCGAACTGCGACAGGCGGTGGCCGACCACTATAACCGCATGCAGTCGACAGCCCTGACCGCGCAGGAGGTTATCATCACCTCCGGTGCCACCGAGGCTATTGCCGCCTCGGTTGCGGCTTGGGTTAACCCCGGCGACGAAGTCCTGATATTCGAGCCAGCCTATGACGCCTATCGCCCCTTGATTGAGCGGGCAGGGGGCGTGGTGAAATCGGTGGTCCTCAAGCCCCCACATTGGGACTTGCACCAAGAGGCTCTGATCGCGGCAATCGGGCCCCGGACACGCGCGGTCCTGTTCAACAATCCGATGAACCCCGCAGCGAAAATGTTCACAGCCGAAGAGCTGGCGACGCTGGCTCGCGTCTGCATTGCCAACGATTTGTTGGTGATCAGCGACGAGGTTTGGGAGCACGTGCGTCTGGGGGATCGACGGCATCTTCCGTTAGCTCTGGTGGATGGGATGTCAGAGCGCACCATCAAGATCGGTTCTGCCGGCAAGATGTTCGGGCTGACCGGCTGGAAGGTCGGCTTTGTCTGTGCCCCTCAGGATTTGATCGATCCGGTCGCACGGGCCCATCAGTTCCTCACATTCGCCACGCCGCCCTTATTGCAGACGGCGGTCTGCGAAGGTTTGGGCTGGGACGCCTCATGGTTCGAAGCCATGGGCCGTGACATGGGCAACCGGTACGCCCTCCTGCGGCACAGTCTGGAAGCCGAGGGCTTCCGCTGTCTGGACAGTGACGGCACCTATTTCCTCAATGTCGATCTGGCGGCGTCGGGGATTGGTCTGGGTGACGCTGCGTTCTGCGAACTATGCGTGCGTGAACATGGTGTGGCCGCCATTCCCGTATCCGCCTTCATCCAAGGAGGCGGGCAGGGCTCGATTATACGGCTCTGCTTTGCCAAGCCTGACGATGTCTTGTTGGAAGCCGCAGGAAGGCTTGGTCGCGCGCGGAAAATCTTTACGAAACGTTGACCTGCGCTCTCTGATCGCACACTTAGCGGACAGTTGAGTATTAGGTAGTGATGTCCCGCGCAGATTGTCTGACCCGCGCAGCCGCCATTGCGGTTGCCCTGTTGGTATCGGCACCCCAAAGTTTTGCGGCTCCCAGCGGTGATCGAATGCCGTCTGCACAAACAGCCGTAGTTCGGGGGACGGACAAAGCCGTCCACGATTATAGCTTGGCCGTTCAACGCCGGATGCAGAGCACCAGCGTCGCTGAGTTGGAGCGTTTTGGTCTGGCCGCCTCGCTCGAGCCGACCCGCGAAAACCTCGGTCGCCTTCAACACGTGATTGCAGTTACGCTGGGCCAACGCGAGGTCGAGCATGCGGTAATCTGGAACGCCCGCCTTAAGGATCTCGCCACCCGCGCCGGTGATGCAGACTATCTGGCGGCCGTCGAAATCAATGATTACGCCATTCGCCTGATCCGCGACCGCGATGTCAGTCTGGAGCAACTGGACGCTCTGGTCGCACGGCAGAAGTCCTGGCTGCCCCGCGCTCTGGCCAAGGGTTTGAAAACCCGCGCCATTATTGACGAGGGGCAGGCCGCCGCAGCGATTGTCTATCTCCACGAGGCGTTGCGCGAAGTTCCGACAGCCAAGGCGGGCGAAGCGGGTATTGCCGCCATGCTTTGGCGACAGGCCGCCTTGGCCCACAGTCAGCTTGACGATGTGGCGGGCTTCCTCAAGACCATTCAGACATCCGAACGCCTGATGGCGGACACGGGGTATCCGTGGCCGGACTATGAGCCGATGTTCAACCTGTCCATGGCGCTGGGTTATGTGGGGCGGCATGACGCGGCGCTGCAGGTTTATGGCGTTTACGATGAACTGGCCCGCAAAGACGGCTCGCTGATGCCGCAGAGCATGTCCGGCCTGCTGTGCAGCTATATCGCGTCTGCGCGCGATGACTGGGCCGGAGTTCTGAAATGCTATGAGCCTTTCGGACCTGACCTGGCTGTTCCGCGCCAGCTGCAGAACCTTTTGCGGGTCCGTCGCGTCATCGCCTATTCACGGACAGGGCAGGTGGCTCTGGCACGGCGTGACATCAATGCCCTTCGTGCGGGGCTGGATACGGGGCAGGTCAAGATGTCCCCCATCATCCAGCGCGCCGAGGCCGAGTATATGATTGCCTCGGGTGATTATGCGCGCGGCGTACCCGCCTTGCGTGACTATCACGTCAGCGAGTTCCGCCGCGCAGCGCAGGCATCCAGCGAAGTCATGAGCTCTATCGTGGGTGACCTGAGCACTCAGCTCGAGCACGAACGCAGCCAGAGTATCGTGCTGGAAGAGACGATTTCGCGCCTGATCTGGATGTTTGCTGCCGTCGCCGTTTTGGGGGTCGGCTTGTTGGTGCTGCTGTTCCGTCAGCGGCGTCTTTCGCGCGAGCTGAAGCTGGCCAATGACCGCGAGAAGGAACTGCACGCACGGCGCACCCAGTTCTTCGCTGACGTGAGCCATGAAATCCGCACGCCGCTTAACGGCGTGGTGGCGATGGCCGATGCCTTGCGTAAAGAGCAACTGCCGCCTGATGTGGCTGAGAAGGTTCGCCTGATTGCCACCTCCAGCGAAACGCTGAACCGTCTACTGTCTGACGTACTGGACAACGCCAAGATGGACGCCGGGCAACTGACGATCGAGACCGAAGTGTTCGACCTTGTCCGCGTGGTCAAAGACGTTGAGGCGCTATGGCGCTCCAAGGCCGAGGCCAAGGGTTTGAAGCTGGCGCTGCAAATGGATGCGGGTGACAGCTATTGGGTCCGCGGGGACAGCGTTCGCGTCTCCGAGGTGCTGAACAATCTGATCAGCAACGCCCTGAAGTTTACGCCTCAAGGCCGTATCTTGGTGAGCACCGTGCGTCTGCCTCACGAGCGCTGCCTGTTTGTGGTGACCGATACGGGTATCGGCTTTGAAGGCGCTTCTGACGGACGCGTGTTCCAGCCCTATCGTCAGGCGGACACCTCCATCAGCCGCAAGTTCGGTGGCACGGGTCTGGGACTTTCGATCAGCAGCAAACTTGTCGAGATGATGGGCGGACGGCTTAACGCTTCAAGCAAGCCGGGGGCGGGATCGCAGTTCTGGTTCGAACTTCCGTTGCCGGAGGCCGAGCCGCCGTCGGTCGAGGACGTGGCGATCCAGCCTGTCACCAAGCCCGATGTCCTGCGCGTTCTGATTACCGATGACAATCCGACCAACCGTACCATTCTGGGTATGTTGTTGGGCGGCGATGACTATGTGCTGCACTACGCCGTCAACGGTCAGGAAGCTGTCGATCTGTCCGCGGCCGTCGATTTCGACGTCATCCTGATGGATGTGCAGATGCCGGTTATGGATGGTCTTGAGGCTATCCGGCGTATTCGCGCTGGCGAACGCTCTTCGGGCCGGCGTCAGGCCGCCATCGTTATCTTCTCGGCCTCGGACAGCGCGGAAGATTTGAAGAGCGGTATGGAAGCGGGTGCGGATTGCCACGTCAGCAAGCCCATCGTGTTGGATCGACTGCTCGAGGCGATGCAGGCCGCCATTCAACTGCGTGCTCGCCACAACGCTGCGAACCAGACCGACATCATGACGGCCGTCATCGACAACTGAACGGCTAGCCCATGAACAGGGCGGTTGTTCGCGGCGACCCAATGAGGGCGCACGCACGCGAAAACGCGCTTGGGCAGTCTGCCAAGGCGCGCGTTCGATGGTCTGGAAATCTTGCTTGCCAGCAAGAGGAACGATGGTGGGTGATCACGGGCTCGAACCGTGGACCCGCTGATTAAGAGTCAGCTGCTCTACCAACTGAGCTAATCACCCGTACCGTCGTATGAGCCTTTGGTTGGGCTCCGGCGTCTCGCTGCGGTGCGTTGCGCTGCGGCGAGGGCGGCTTAATACGCACGACCCGATTTGGACGCAAGCGATAAATTTATTCAAACCTCATTTTTCTCAACGCAAATAAAGTGATACCGAAGGTTTATCGGATAAATTACAAAAATCGGGGAGAACCCAATGGCGTTTTGGAGCCGTCGCCGTTCAATCGAAGCGATGCTAGCACCGCATGACGGGCCTACGTTGAAAAAAACGCTGGGGTGGCCGCATCTGATGGCGCTGGGTGTCGGCGCTATTGTGGGCACCGGTATTTTGACCCTGATTGGCGTGGGTGCCGGTCTTGCCGGTCCGGCCGTTCTTATCAGCTTTGCGCTGGCCGGTGCGGTTTGCGCCTGTGCCGCGCTGTCTTACGCCGAGCTTTCGACCATCATGCCGGCGTCGGGTAGCGCCTACAGCTATTCCTATGTCGCATTGGGCGAGCTGCTGGCGTGGATCGTCGGCTGGTCGCTCATTCTCGAATATTCGCTGGTGGTGTCGGCAGTGGCCGTCGGCTGGGCAGGCTATGCTGCGCCGTTTCTGCAGGAATGGGGCGTGCCGACCGCGCTCTTGGTCGGACCGCACGTCGAGGGCGGCCTGATCAATCTTCCAGCGGTTGGTATCATTGCCGTAGTCGCCGGTTTGCTGCTGCTGGGCACCAAAGAGAGCGCGACGCTGAATGCCGTGCTGGTGGCGGTGAAGATTGCCGCGCTGGTGGCGTTTGTCGCGCTGTCGCTGCCGCACTTCGATTCCGCCAACTTCACTCCCTTCATGCCTAACGGGTTTGGTGCGCCGTTCGTGCAGACCGGCGTGATGGCTGCGGCCTCGATCATCTTCTTCGCCTTCTATGGCTTTGACGCCATCGCCACGGCGGCCGAGGACACCAAGAAGCCGGAACGCGATCTGGCCATCGGCATCGTCGGTTCGATGGTGATCTGCACCATCCTGTACATTCTGGTGGCCGCGTCGGCGATTGGCGCTGCACCGGTTGCGCGCTTTGCCGAAAGCCCCGAACCGCTAGCCCTGATCCTGCGCGATCTGGGGCAAGGTGCGGCAGCCAAGTGGATCGCAGCCGCAGCCGTGGTGGCCCTGCCGACCGTTCTGCTGGCCTTCCTGTTCGGTCAGTCGCGCATCTTCCTTGGCATGGCCCGTGACGGCCTGCTGCCGCACAGCCTCGCCAAGATCTCTCCGCGTGGCGTGCCGGTCATCGTTACGGTGTTCACGGCCATCGTGGTCGCCTTCCTTGCAGGCGTTATGCGTCTGGATGAACTGGCCTCGCTGGCGAACGCCGGCACGCTGACGGCCTTTGCCGCAGTGGGACTCAGCCTGATCGTGCTGCGTGTTCGCGAACCCAATCGCGAACGCAAGTTCAAGGCTCCGCTGTGGCCCGTGGTTGGCGGCTTCACCATTATTGGTTGCCTGTTCTTCATGACCAGCCTGAAGGCTTCGACCCAGCTGTGGTTCATCGCGTGGAACGTGCTGGGCCTTATCGTCTATTTCGTCTGGTCGTCGCGTAACTCGCGTCTGGCCAAAGGCGAGGAGACGCAGGCCTGATGGCGCGCCGGGATCTGACGGGGGTGGTGGATTTCTCGGTCCTCGAGGCCGCGACCGCTGGCATTGATGATATCAGCGACGAGATTCTGGGCCTGTTTATGCATCAGGCTTCGATCTGGTCGCCCATGCTGACGACGGATCAGGACGGGTGGCGTGACGCTGCCCACACCCTGAGAGGGGCAGGGGGCGGCATCGGAGCCAAGGCGCTGGCCGAAGTCTGCGCCGAAGCTGAAGCCGCCGACGAGGCATCCGCCGAGGGCGTGTTGATGCGGGTACGCGATGCCCTCGATCTGGCCCTGGCGGATGTGGCGGCCTATCGGCACGAACTGGCGCTCAAGAGCCTGAAGGGCTGAGAGCCAAGAGTTCATAAAACGGAAAGGCCGCTCGCCTGAGCGGCCTTTTTCGTTGAAAACACAGGAAAAGTTCGACCTCAAGGTTGTATTTTACCCGATGCCCTCAGCGGGCTTTCCGTCCGAAAGGTTATGGTAAGGCTTAGGCCCTTAGCGACGCCCCAACTTTAGGGGAATTCAGAATGAATCAGTCGCTGGCACTGCGCCAAAAGATGCGCACCGCCTTGTTGTCCACCACCGGCGTTTTTGTGGCGAGCCTGCTGCTACCGGGGTCTGCATTGGCCGTTCCCGTCATAGATCGGGTGTCGAACGGACAAGTCGTCGATGCCGGTCACGGCTATTTCTATGACGACGTGATCGTAGAGAACGCGGGCTCGCGCCTTCACGGAAATGAGGTTCGGTTCATCAACGCCGGTCAACTGACGATTGATGACCACGGCCGCGGGGACTTCCAATATCTCGGTCTCGGCAACGACGCACTGGGTGGTAGCGTGTTGGTCACCAATGGTGGTCAGTTGCATGTCGCGCAGGATTTGGTCGCCGGCTACGGCATCGGAGGCTACGGCACTGTAACGGTGGACGGCGCGGGATCGTTGATCGACGTTGGCGGCGACGTCGCGCTGCACTCATTCGATTACACAGAGTCGAAACTCGTCATCAGCAACGGTGGCCGAGTGGATGTCGCTGGCACGATCTACCTGAACTCGGTAGCCGGAGGCAGGTCCAGCATCTGGATCGGCAGCGGCCTGTGGAGCGAACAAGCCCCTGCTGGCGTGCTCAATGCCCCGCGGATCGATATGGGTTTGCAATCGGGCCTAATTTTCAATCACACGGGCACGTTCGAGTATGACGGCAGCATCACTGGCACCGGCTACGTCAACGTCGTGCACGGCCACGCCATCCTGTCAGGCGATAGCTCCGATTTTGGTGGATACACCTATTACAACAGCGAGACGCTGGAGGTTAACGGCCATCTAGGCGGCAACGTGAACCTCGGGAACGGCAATCTAAGGGGGACCGGCACTGTGGAAAGGGTGGTGCTTAGCGCGGTCCTTTCAGGCGTGGTCAGGCCTCAGGCAACGACACCCACAATCGGCACACTGGATATCGGTGTGTGGTCGTACCTCAACGTCGAGGTCGATCCCGAACTTAACCGCTCCGGCACCTTCAATGTGTCGGGTCGCGCTACCATCGGGGAAGGTGCAGAGTTGCACCATATCCTCGGCCGTAGTTCGAACTACCGCCGTTCGTCCCGCTTTGTGGTGATCAATGCGGCGGGCGGCGTCGAGGGCCGCTTCGAAGTCGTTGGGACCGAGTACGCCTTCCTCGATATTTCGCTGGATTACACCGACACCCAGGTCATCATGAATCTGGATCGTAACGACATCCGATTTACCGACATTGCACAGACGCCGAACCAGTTGGCTGTGGCCAGCGCCATCGAAGACATTACAGCCAGCGAGAACCTGTCGGATCTGGTGGTGGATCTGAGCGAGGACGAGGCCCGATTGGCCTTTACCCAGATGGCTGGTGACCTGCACGTGTCGGCTCGCTCGGCCATGCTGATGGATGCGGCCAACCTTCGTCATACTCTGGTCGGCTCGGTAGCGAACAACGCCGCGTCGGGCCAAGGATATTATGGTTGGGGCCGTGTGCTGTCATCGGCTTCCGAGCTTGATGCGCGCGGCGAGAACGCGGCGCTGAAGTCTGACACGACCGGTTTCATGGCCGGCGTCGACAAGGGCTTTGGCGATGCCATCCGTGCGGGTGTCGTGGTCGGATTCGAGAAGGGCGAGATGAAGTCGGCCAGACTTGGCCAGATCGATCGCGATAGCCAGCATCTGGGCCTCTATGGTCGCGGTGACTGGGGCAATCTGAACATTCAGGCCGGTGCTATTGCGTCTTGGCACGCTCTGTCGTCGCGCCGCGACCTCGCTTTCGGGACGACTGCCGAAAGCCTGAAGGGCGACTACGATGCCACTTCGGAACAGGTCTTTGTCGAAGCGGCTTGGGCGGTGCCGATGGCTTGGGCCACGGTTTCCCCTTACGCCATGCTGGCCCATGACGCGCTTGACGTGGACGGCGTGGACGAACGCGGCGGTGTTGCTGCTCTGAGCGTCGCAAGCAAGGCTCAGAGCCTGACCACGGCCGGTTTGGGCATGGGCTTGGATAAGTCGTGGGTACGGGCCAACGGCCGCTCTGCCACGGTTTCGGCACGCGTGGGCTGGGAGAGCTATTCCGGCGATCTGGAAGCGGTCCAGACCGTTGCCTTCGCCGACAGCGCTGAGTTCGCGATCAATGGCCTGCCAATGGGCGACGAGGCTATGGTGGGTCGCTTGGGTCTGGCGGTTCCTATCGGAAAAGCCGGTACCGTTTCGCTGGATTGGAACGGGGCCAAGGGTTCGGACCAAAGCCGCAACGCATTCACGGTCGGCTATCGTCTCAGCTTCTAAACAAGAAAGGCGGCCCGCAGGGGCCGCCTTTTTCGTATGGGGTTGGGTAGGGGCTCAAGCCCGCGTCTTGTCCCAAGTGCCGTATTCGTGGGCAATAGAGCGGTCGATCAGAAGGCGCCAGACAGGCTCGGCAATCTCGGCCGAAAGACCGGCCTGGTCGGCAGCAGCCAGCACCTTTGACACCACATCCTCGATGCGGGTCTGGTCATAGACCGCCTGGCGGTTCGGCTTGATGCGGGCCGCCGCGTCCATGTAGCGCTGGCGCTCGGCCAGCAGCGTAACCAGAGCGCGGTCCACGGCATCTACGCCCTTGCGAACGTCCACCATGGTTTCGCACGCTTCCGGCGCGGGCCGCTCGTCGACGGCGACCGACAGCGGGGATTTCACATCAGCCGACAAAGGCACGCTCCAGAACATAGTCGCCCGGCTCTGCGTTGGAGCCTTCCTTCATGCCATAGGATTCCAGCAGCTCTGCCGTTTCCTTGATCATGGCCATCGAGCCGCACAGCATGACGCGGTCGGTGTTTGGCGAGAAACCGATGGGCAGTTGCAGGTCGGCAAACAGGTCACCCGACTTGATGCGATCGGTGATCCGTCCCGGCGTCTCGAACTTTTCGCGTGTGACAGTCGGATAATAGGTCAGCTGGGCCTTGGCCTCGTCGCCGATAAGCGGGTCATCGTGGATGCCCTTGGTGAAGAAGTCGCGATAGGCGAGGTCCTGAACGTTGCGCACGGTGTGGCAGACGATCACTTCCTTAAAGCGCGAATAGGTTTCCGGCTCACGCGCGACCGACAGCCACGGGGCCAGACCCGTGCCTGTACCGATCAGCCACAGGCGCTCGCCGCCGGTCAGGGCGTCTAGAACCAGTGTGCCGGTCGGCTTTTTGCCCATCAGCACGGTGTCGCCCGCGACGATCTTTTGCAGACGCGAGGTCAGCGGACCATCCGGCACCTTGATCGAGAAGAACTCCAGTTCTTCGGCCCAGAATGGGCTGGCGATGGAATAGGCGCGCAGGACAGGCTTGCCGCCGTCTTCACCCGGCAGGCCGATCATTACAAATTCACCCGAACGGAATCGGAAATCTTCGGGGCGTTTTACACCAAAGCTGAACAGCTGGTCGGTCCAGTGGCGAACCCACAGCACTTCCAGTTCGTGGAAGGGTTTGGGTTTGGCAGGGGAGGCGTCGGTCATAGTCCCTAACTAGGGCGTTCGGAAGAATTGCGAAAGGCTGGGCGTACCATCCAGTTGCGTGATTTTCGGATGACGGGGCGCAATTACGCCACTACTTTGCCGCCATGCGCACACTTCTTCTCGCTTCGACGATTCTGATGGCCGCAGCGGCCACTCCGGTCGTGGCTCAAAACGCCGCAGCGCCTGCTGCCGTCACGGCCCCCGCATCCAACATCCTGACGGTAGAGCGCGTGTTCGCCAATCCGTCATTGGCCGGTCCGGTCGCCCGCGGCGTCAGTCTGTCGCCGGATGGCGAACTGGTCGCCTTCCTCCGCTCGCGCGAGGATGACGTGGACGTGCTGGACCTGTGGGCCGCGCCTGTTTCGGGCGGTGATGCCTTCAAGCTGATCGACGCCCGTGCACTGGTACCGGATGCCGGTGAACTGTCGGAGGCCGAAAAGGCCCGCCGCGAGCGTATGCGCATCAGCCAGCGCGGCGTGGTCGAGTATAGCTGGGACGAGCAAGGTCGCTACATCCTCGCCCCGTTGGAAGGCGACATCTTCCTCGCTAACCGTGCCGATGGCTCGGTCCGCCGCCTGACCGAAACGGCAGCAGACGAAATCGACGCCAAGGTTTCGCCCAAGGGGGCCTATGTCAGCTTCGTGCGTGACCAGAATCTGGTTGTGCTGAACCTCGAAACGGGTGCCGAGCAGGCCATCACGACCGAAGGCAAGGACCTGATCACCTGGGCGACTGCAGAGTTCATCGCGCAGGAAGAACTTGATCGGGACACCGGTTATTGGTGGAGCCCCAACGAAAAATACATCGCCCTGCAACGCACCGACGAGAGCGGCGTGGACATCATCCCGCGTCTCGACATCGCCGGTGGTGGTGCTTCGGTGGTCGAGCAGCGCTACCCGCGCGCGGGGCGTCCGAATGCCGTGGTCGAACTGTTCATCCACGACGTTGCCTCGGGCAATCGCGTTCAGGTTGATCTGGGTGCCAACAAAGACATCTATCTGGGCCGCGTGAATTGGGCCGCCGACGGCTCGGTCGCCTATGTCCAGCGCCTGTCGCGTGACCAGAAAACGTTGGATCTGCTGAGCGTCGATCCGGCCACCGGCCAAAGCCGCGTGATCGCGACCCAGACCTCGAACGCTTGGGTGCCGCTCACCCATAACTTCAAGGCTCTGAAAGACGGCAACTTCATCTGGTCCAGCGAAGAGACCGGTTGGCAGCACCTGTACCTGTACAACAAGGACGGTCGTCGCCTGCGCGCCATCACGCGCGGCGAGTATCCAGTAAAGTCGCTGAACGGCGTCAATCAGGACGCGGGCGAGGTTTTCTTCACCGCCTCCATGCGTGACGGCAAGGAACTGCCGATCGAGCAGCAGCTGTTCAAGGCCTCGCTGAAGCGCACTGTCACGCCGACCGAGATCACGCCGCGCGGCGGCTGGTGGTCGGCCTCGGTGAACGGCACGGGTACGGCCTATGTCGGCAACTATTCGGACCTGAACACCCCGTCGCAATCGGCGCTCTACACCATCGACGGCAACCGCGTTCGCTGGATTGAAGAGAACAAGCTCCAGCCGGGCCACCCGTTCTGGCCGTTTGCCGAGCGCCAGCAA
Source organism: Brevundimonas pishanensis (assembly GCF_022750635.1). Classification (GTDB taxonomy): domain Bacteria; phylum Pseudomonadota; class Alphaproteobacteria; order Caulobacterales; family Caulobacteraceae; genus Brevundimonas; species Brevundimonas pishanensis. The sequence continues at coordinate 397,237 of NZ_JAJKBG010000003.1, forward strand.
AAGCCGACCTTTGGCACGCTGGAGAGCCACGGCGAGACGCTGGTGTGGCAGATGACGACCCCGCCGAACTTTGATCCGACCAAGAAGTATCCGGTCGTGATGCAGGTCTATGGCGGCCCCTCTGCCGGTGGCGTCAAACGCTCGTGGCAACCGGCCACCAACCAGCTTCTGACCGAGGCGGGCTATATCGTCTTCCGCCTGGACAACCGTGGCGAGGGTGACCGTTCGGCGGCCTTCAAACAGGCGCTTTACCTCAAGATGGGCCAGCCCGAGATCGAGGATCAGGTTCTCGGTGCCGAATACCTGCGCAGCCTGCCGTATGTTGATGCCGATCGCATCGCCATCATGGGCTGGTCGTATGGCGGCTTCATGAGCCTGATGGCGCTGACCGAGCCGAAGATGGGTCTGGCAGCGGCACTCGCCGGTGCGCCGCCGACGGAATGGAGCCTGTACGACACGGCCTATACCGAGCGCTACATGTCCACGCCGCAGGCCAATGTCGAAGGGTATGCCGCCTCGGACGTGCTGAGCCGTCTGGACAATATGACCGGTCGTCTGCTGCTGATGCACGGCATGGCTGACGATAACGTGATCTTCGAGAACACGACGCGCGTCCTGAACGAACTACAGGTCAAGAGCCTGCCGTTCGAGACGATGCTCTATCCGGGGCAGCGCCACGGCATTCGCGGCAATGATCGCCAATTGCACCAATGGCGCACCTATCTGGACTTCCTCGACCGCACCATCGGCACACGCGCGCCGACGAACGGTCAGTAACGTCTGAAGCAAGGGCAGGGACCGCACACGGTCTCTGCCCCTTTTGTTGAAAGGCAGCCGAGCGGCTGTCAGGGGAACTCATGAAATCAGCACCACTGGCACTGGGTGCCGCCTTCTTGGTCATCGCCACGCCAGCTCTGGCCGCCAGCGGAGATGACGGCACCAATCCTGCTGTCTGGATCGCAATCGGTGCGGCGTTTATGGGTGCGTTCACGGCCATCATCGGCGGTTTGGCGGCCGCTAAAGCCAAGAAAAAGAAGCTGGACGACAAGTAACTCAAGGCAGGGATCGCCGGCGGAAGACTGGCGGTATCTAGGGCGTATGATGGGCGACAAGCATAAGGCGGGCGAAGCGCTGGCCCGGTCGGGGAAGTCACACGACGCCTTCATCGGTGATGCGGACAACTGGGCAACTTTCGTCCTGGTGCCGGTCCTGTCTGTCTCGTTTGCCCTTGCCGCCACGCCGCTGTTGCGGTGGTGGGACAAGTCCGATCTGGGTTGGCGAAAAGGCTTCCGCGCCATTTTCGCGTGGCTGTGCGCGTGGACGGTGACGATGATGCCGATCTCGTGGTTCGCCTATGGTCACGACCTGCTGTCATTGATGACGGGTGCCGTGATCCAGATACTGGGGGTCGTCGCCTTTTTCCGGATGGGCCGCGGTCGTTGGTATCAGTCGCAAGCGGCCGGCGTGATCAAAGGAATCGTGCTCATGTGCGCCCTCCAGATTACGGGCACCTTTGGCTATGTTGTGGTTATCGGGATCGATCTGCTGGGCGCGCTCCTGACCTGACCGTATTCGGGGCGGCGAGAGCCAGCTAAGTCTCCCGTTTACCCAGCACCTCCGCATTGTCGGCCCCTAGCGCCGGCGGCGGGCGATCATAATGCACCGGTGTTTTCGACATTCGGATGGGTGAGGCGACGGTCTTCACGGGCGCCGACAGGTCTTCGCGGGTTTGCTCGACGACGAGACCGCGATGCAGGGCCTGCGGTTCGTCAAAAACCTGATCGATGCGGTTAATGGGGCCGCAGGGGACGCCATGGTCCTCCAGAAGCTTCATCAATGCCGACATTGAATGAACCTGCGTGAGAGCGTTCAGAATAGGGCTCAGCAGTTCGCGGTTGGCGACGCGGTCGGCATTCCTGGCAAAGCGCTCGTTCGTGCCGAGCGGGGCTTGGCCTAACGCCTCGCACAGTTTGCGGAACTGGCCGTCATTGCCAACCGCGATGATGATCATGCCGTCGGAGCAGGGGTAGGGCTGATAGGGCGACAGATTCGGATGAGCGTTACCCATCCGCGTCGGCACCTTGCCCGAAACGAAATAGTTGGTCGCCTGATTGGCCAGAACCGCGGCTTGGACATCGAACAGGGCGATGTCGATATGCTGGCCATCGCCCGTCGCGCGCGCGTGCCACAGGGCCGCAAGGATGGCGTTGGAGGCATAGAGGCCGGTGAAAACGTCCACGACCGCGACGCCGACCTTCATCGGCTCGGCACCGGCTGCACCATCCGGCTGGCCAGTGATGGACATCAGCCCACCCATGGCCTGTATCATATAGTCATAGCCGGCACGGTGGGCGTCCGGCCCGTCCTGTCCGAAGCCGGTGATCGAGCAATAGACAAGGCGCGGATTGATGGCCGATAGGCTGGCATAGTCCAGCCCGTATTTCTTCAGCCCCCCGACTTTGAAGTTTTCGACCACTACATCGCATTCAGTCGCCAGTTTCCGAATCGCATCGGCCCCTTCGGGCGAGGCCATGTCGAGTTCGACCGACTTCTTGCCGCGGTTGGCGCACATGAAATAGGCGGCGTCCCCCCGCGCGCCATCCGAAGTCGTTGTAAAGGGTGGGCCCCACTGGCGAGTATCGTCGCCCATGCCGGGGCGCTCGACCTTGACGACCTCGGCCCCCATATCGGCAAGGGTCTGCGTCGCCCAGGGTCCGGCCAATACGCGAGACAGATCGAGTACACGCACGCCGTGCAGCGGGCCGTTCGGACGGAGGGTCTGCGAGGTCATAGGCGTCAGATAGCAGGAGTCTGTCGCGGCAGGCGATAGGCGACTAATGCGCATAGCGACCTTCGTCTGCCTTTGTTTGGCTAAGGTTGGTCTATATTATCAGCGATCAGTAACCGACCGCATGTAGGCTCGCGTAGCGTTTGAGCGGCGGATCGGCAGTGCCTGGTCAGTGGCGCGTACGTATTGTCACTGATAGCGATCGCGTCCTGAAGTTGTACAATAGGTATCTAAGTTCGTACCTCTTGTTGTGGACTGCGAACAGTAGGCGCGCTTTGGCGCGTATCAGTAAGCGTAATCAGTAAGCGTATTTAGTAAGCGTAGCGTACCTAAGGGCGGCGGGTCGAACCGTCGCCCTTTTTGGTCGCCTGCAGATGATCTTGCGCATTTGGCATGGCCATTTAAACATCGCGCACTCGCGACAGGGAGCCGTTTCCACTGTCGCATGATAAATAACGATATTATTTGTATTTGCGCATTCTCCGCGACATGCGGTAATGCGCGTTCAGTTCTTAATTTCCTCGGCCGCGTGCTTTCATAATTTGGCCGTCGAGATCCCAGGGTCGCGACTTGAAAGGGTGGCAATTTTGCAGCGTTCAGCTGAATCCGGGAGTGGTGGCTCGCGTCGTAGTCTCAAGGCGCAAGGAACGGGCAGCAGCCTGCCGGTTTACCACCAGCTTAGCTCTATCTTGCGACAGCAAATCAAGGATGGTGTCTTCTCGTCGGGGAAGGCCATGCCTTCCGAGATGCAGTTGTCGCAAACCTATGATGTTTCGCGCGTGACCGTTCGTCGCGCCCTCGAAACCTTGGAAAAAGAAGGCTTCATCGTGCGCCGCCATGGCGTGGGCACGTTTGCCGCGCCGCGTCCGGAGACGGCCACCAGCACGATCAACCGTGTATCCGGTCTGGTCGAGAACCTGATCACGCTGGGGCTGGAAACGACGGCGCAATTGCTGTCGTACGTACCCGATGCGCCAACGCCACCAGTTGTCTTGCAAGCCCTACGTCTTGAGCCCGGGGACACAACCCTGCGTATCGAGCGTCTGCGCTTCTACAAAGACAAGCCGCTGTCGCTGTCTCTGGTCTATGTGCCGCATGACTTCGCCCATCTGGCTCCCGAGCATCTGATCGACGACCGGCCGATCATCCGGCTGCTGGAAGATGGCGGTCTGCGCCCTGACCGTGCGGAGCAGACCATCAGTGCTGTTCCGGCCGATGACGAGGCCGCTGCACGTCTGAATGTCGGGATCAGCATGCCCTTGCTGCGTATGCGCCGGACGGTGTTTAGCGTCGACGGCCACCCGCTGGAGCATCAGGTCGGCCTGTATAACCCCGACCAGTACGAGTATCACATGATGCTCACACGCGATAATAGCTCGGCCCGCCCGCAGTGGCGCCATATCGGCTAATCTTCCGCGTGCGGTAAGACAAAAAGAAGGGGCGATCCGATAGATCGCCCCTTTGTTGTATCAGGCCCCGAACTTGCGCAGCGGCACATCGGCGATGGGGATTGTTGTGGTCTTTTCTTCGGTGAAGAACGCCATAGAGGAGGTCGCACCGTCGCGGCCCAGACCGGAATCCTTCACGCCACCGAACGGGGCGCGGAGCTCGCGCACCATCGGAGTGTTCACCCACATCAGACCGGTGCGGATGGCCTGACTGACGCGCAGGGCCTTGTCGACGTTCTGGGTCCACAGATAGCCGACCAGGCCGAACTGGCTTTCATTGGCCATGCGAATGGCGTCTTCGGCGTCGGAGAATTTCACGAAGGCGGCGAAGGGGCCAAAAATCTCTTCCTGACACACGCGGTCTCCGTTGCTGGGGGCCAGCACAGCCGTCGGTTCGATGTAGTAGCCGTCGCGATCCAGCGCCTTGCCGCCGGTGAGCAGGGTTGCGCCCTGTGACTGGGCAATGTCGACGTAGGACAGGATGTGTTCGCGGTGGCGTGCCGAGGCGATAGGGCCGATCTCCGTCTCGTCCGAGAGTGGATCACCCACCTTGATCTTACGGGCGCGCTCGACAAAGCGACCGACGAAATCGTCAAAGATCGAGTCCTCGACCAGAATGCGCGAACCTGCGAGGCATTGCTGGCCGTTGTTCGAGAAGATGGAAACCAGCGCACCGTCCAGCGCGCGTTCCTGATCGGCGTCTGCGAAGATGATATTGGCCGACTTGCCACCCAATTCCACTGCGGCAGGCTTCAAGCGACGACCGGCGGCCTGCATGATGGTGCGGCCCGTTTCGGTCCCACCCGTGAAGGCGATCAGATCTACGTCTGAGTGATCAACGAGTGCCGAACCGGTGGTCTGGCCCCGACCGTTGACGAGGTTCACCACCCCCACAGGGGTGATCTCGTTAATGATCTCGACCATGCGCGCCAGCGAGAGCGGGGTCTGCTCCGACGGCTTCAGGATGCAAGTGTTGCCATAGGCGATGGCCGCCGCGACCTTCATCGAGGCCAAGGCCAGCGGCGAGTTCCATGGCGCAATCAGAGCGGCTACGCCGACCGGATGGCGGGTGACGAAGGTCAGATAGTCTTTGTTCTGTTGCCAGACCTGCCCGGGTTGCTGGCTGATGACCTCGGCGAAGAAGCGGAAGTTGTAGGCGGCGCGCACGACCTGACGGCCCAGCACGTCACGGCGCACGATGCCGGCGTTCAGGGTCTCCAGCGTCGCCAGTTCATAGGCATTGGCATCGATGGCATCGGCGATACGGCACAGGATGGACTGGCGCTCTTCAATCGCCATCCCTGACCATTTCGGATCGTTGAAGGCACGTCGGGCCGAGCGGACAGCGCGGTCAACTTCGTTGGCGTCGGCCTCCTGAAGCTCTGAAATGATCTGGCCGTTACCGGGATAGAAGGTCGGGATACGGTGTCCGCCCTGATCACCTACCCACTGGCCGTCGATAAAGCTGGTGACCAGTTTTGGAGCGAGGTCGAACGGGTTGGACGTGCCGGTAGCCATTACTCAGTTCCTGTACGGTGCCGTCAGGCAGTATGATTAGTGGTCTTAAACCTAATACGTCTTAAACGTGACGGGCAAGACCAAGACTGGCGTTATCAAAAGCCTGATCGCGTTCAAAGCGCAAATATCGTGCGCGGATGCGGCGAAAGCGTTGCAGGCTCCAAAAATAGTGTTGTCGTGCCATCGGATAATGTATTACATCGAATACAAGTTAGATTTCGGGGTGAGTTATGGTCCAAGTCGGGGGGCAGATCGACACGCAAGTCGTGATCGTGGGGGCAGGGCCTGTCGGCCTAAGTGCGGCTCTGCGCTTGGAAGGCTTCGGCATTTCGGCAGTTGTGCTGGAACAGGAACAAGTCCTGCCCGAAGATCTGCGCGCATCCACATTCCATCCGCCGACGCTCGATATGTTGGCGCAGTACGGGGTGGCTGACGAACTGATCGCGCAAGGATTGCGCTGCGATCATTGGCAAATCCGCAACCATGACACCGGCGACAAGGCTGTTTTCGATCTGTCCTACCTTGTAGGCGAAACGGACCACCCCTTCCGGCTGCAGTGCGAACAGTTCCGCCTCTGCCGCATCCTGGAGGCCCGGCTGGCTTATGCCCGCCACGTCCAGATCTGCATGGGCGCACAGGTGGTCCGCGTTGATCAGAACGATACCTCTGCCCGCGTCGTGTATGAACAGGACGGGCAAGAATGCACGATCACGGCGAAGTATGTGATCGCTGCAGACGGCGCGCGCAGCACGGTGCGGGGCCTGTTGGGTTGGGAGCTGGAAGGTAAGACCTATCCAGAAACTACCATCCTCGCGATTACCGACTTCCCGTTCGAGGAGCACCTCGAGGGACTGTCCAACGTCAACTATTGCTGGACCGAAGGCGGGACGTTCTCGCTGTTGAAGCTGAAGGATTTTTGGCGTTGCAGCCTGTATCCGAGAGGCGAAGAGAGCATCGACGACGCTCTGGATCCGGCATCAATCGAAGCCAAGCTTCAGGGCATTGTGGCGCGTGAGGAGCCGTACAAGGTTCTGGAAATCCGCCCCTATCGCGTGCACATGCGCATCGCGCCGGACTATCGCAAGGGTCGCGTGATCCTCGCGGGGGATGCTGCCCATATCAACAGTCCGTCGGGCGGCATGGGTATGAACGGCGGCGTTCACGATGCCTTCAATCTGACCGATAAGCTCCATCAAGTTTTGAGCGGTGCCGACGAGGGGCTGCTTGATCTCTATACGCGCCAGCGCCGTCCGATTGCCGAAAGAGAAATCCTCGCCCAAGCGGATAAAAACCGCAGCCGGATGCAGGAACGCGATGGCGAGCGTCGCAAGGCAATGATGGTCGAGATGCAGGCCATGTTGTCCGATCCGGTCCAGCACAAGGCCTATGTCATGCGCTCCTCCATGATCGATGGCCTGCGCAAGGCGGCTTCGATCACCTGATCGGAGCCAAAACCAGATATGGAAAAAGGCCGGATCGCTCCGGCCTTTTTTGTCTGTGGGTTCAGCCCTGGAGTTTTGCGCTGTCGCTCAAGGCGTCAATCTCTTCTTGCAGGACGTAGAAGACACGCTGGGTAAAGGCGGCATGGCGTTGACGGCGCTCTTCCATGTCCTCGGGCGTGGGCTGATAGCTATCGATGGCATCCTTTGCCATCACGCCATTTGCAGCGAGCACCGACTCCAGCGTGACGACGCGGTCGCACAGGGTGGCAACCTCGGCCGTCAGGGCCGTGATAATTGCTGTGAGGCGGTCGTTGGCGGTGTCCTCGAAGAAGGTCGGACGCGGTTGTTTGGGAGAGGCCATTTGAACTCCGGAACGGCAATAGGCGATTAGAAATCAGGCTTGGGTGAGGCGTGCAAGCGCCGTGGGGAAACGGGCGGCGAGCCGGTCACGCCAGGCTGCGTCCCGCGCCAGCCATTGCTCCAGCGCCATACCCTGCCCAAGGTCCTCGCAAACCGCCCAAGCGGTCGCCAGGTTGGAGGACAGGATTGGCGTGTCTGACTTCATCGAAGCGACTGCCAGCGCAGGCAGGCTGGGGGCACCGGTGCCGGTGGCCACCACGGCATCGATGCGTTTGACCGACGCAGCTTGTTCCAGCACGGCCAACAGGTCGGACGAGGTCTGGGTATAGATGGGGTGTCCAGCAACCTTTGACTTGGGGGCTTGTAGGACGAATGCGGGCTGGAACCCCTGCGCTTCCCAATAGGCGGTGGCCGGATCGGTCAACGAGGGCGGGTAGGGGCTGACGAGTGCGATCCGCTTTGCGCCCAGTGCGTTCAGCGCGCGCTCGACCGCACGGGCCGCGGCGATAAGGGGGAGGGTGTCGTGACTGCGTTCGAAGGTAGAACCACAGCGCTGTTCATCTGGCAGCAGATAGGACGACCCCGTGCAGGCAAAGGCGACGGCATCCAGCGGCGCGTCTCCAAACGGCTCCATCCAGCGCGGGATCTGCTGCTCGTAGGCCCGCAAGCGCGCGTGCATATCCTGTGATGGCGCAAACATGCGGCCCGTCAGGACATTGAAGTCCGGCGGCAGCAGGGTCGAAATCTCCGGCTCTGACGTCGGATTCTCTGCGGGCGTGAGTAAGGCCACGACCGCCGCAGCCCCCAGATCGGGGCGGGGACTGGCTATGTCTGTGCAACCGGTGTTCATTATGTCTGCCACCTAAGGCCGGAAGCGTTAAACGACGCTTTCGGAGAGCTTGTATTTGATATAATACATCCTAAAGCGCTTTCGTCATGCTAGAAAGTGCATACGCTGGAGGGATGCGCATGATTATCGACCGTACAGCCACGCACGAGATGTTGGCACGACCGACCCATGACGAGGCGGCGCGGACCCAGTATATCGTGCAATTGAAAAACCACCTGCGTCGTTTCGAAAACGCCAACCGCGTTGCGCTGGAAAACCGCGCGGGACCCGCTTTCAAAGTCATAACGGGCCGCGAGCCGCAGACGGTCGAAGACATCACGGCGGCAATGGTCGATGATCCTTTCTACCAGATCTGGAGTGCATTCAGCCGTAGCGCACAGGATGTGATGTGGACCTCGGTCGGCACGACCATCCATCGTGAACTTCCGCGCATGACCGAGGTCGCCGCGCGTCTGGCCAATGCGCCGGCGGGCGGTACGTGCGAGACCAGCCCTGATTTCAAAGCCCCCGCTGACGCCTATGCCGCGCACATCCACGGCCAGCCGGGCGGCTATATGCTGGGTGAAGAGTCCGCGACCGATTTCGTGGCGGGTGCCTTCTACGAGAGCGGCGGCAATGCCTATTCGCTGGGTACCGGTATCGGCATGCGCGACTCCAAGTCGGCGGCCATTATCGAGTTTCTGAAGGCGCGCTATCCCGACTTCAAACCGCGCCGCATTCTTGATCTGGCGTGTTCGTCGGGCGGTGCGACGGTGGGATATTCGGCAGCCTTCCCCGAGGCAGAGGTCTATGGCGTGGACGTGGCACCGGGTTTGCTGCGCTATGCCCACCTGCGGGCCGAGGCTATGGGTCTGAAGGCGCATTTCCGCCAGATGGACGCGGGCGCTCTGGATTTTGAGGACGACAGCTTCGACCTCGTGATCTCGCACAACATGATGCACGAGGTTTCCCGCGAAGCTCTGGGTCGCATCTTCTCCGAGGCGCGCCGCGTGGTGAAGCCGGGTGGTATCGTGGTCCATCAGGATGTGCCGGTGAAGGGCGCGGACTTTACCCCGTTCGAGAAGTTCATCTTCTCGTGGCAGACCAAGAATAACGACGAGCCCTTTTGGGACGACTTCACCGAGGCTCATGTACCGTCGGTGATGCTGGAAGCCGGTTTCAGCCAAGACGAAGTGCTGGAGACGACCGTGAAAATGCGCGACGGCCCGCGCGCCTGGTACGTGGTGTTGGGCCAGAAGACGTAAAACCCGCGAACCTTCCTTGCAGAAAGGCCCCGACCTTATGGATCGGGGCCTTTTTGTTGGGCGGTGAGCGGAGACCAAAAAAGAAGCCCGCAGCGGGTGCTACGGGCTTTTTAGTTTGCTCACCGTCTAAGGTTTAGAAGTTCGCTTCATAGGTCAGGCCGAACTGGCGACCGCGCGGCAGGGAGCCGACGAAGCCGCGTTTCGGGCTGGCAGCGAAGTCCGAGTAGCGGACGATACCGACTGGATCGATGTTGTCGAAGATGTTGCGGCCGAACAGGATCACGCGGTGCGGACCACGCTCCCAGCCCAGCTGGATGTTGGCGGTGTCGCGACCGTCAACCCAAGCGAGGTTGGCGACCTGATCGTATTTCTTGGAGCGGAACGCATAGGTGCCGTCCACGAAGAAACGGTTCTCGCCCATGTACCAAGCGTAGTTGGTGCCCAGCGAGTACTGGATCTTCGGAGCGTTCGGGATGGCATTACCCGAGATGTCGGAGCTGCCGCCGGTCAGGGCCGGAAGGTCCGGATCGAAGGCCTTGGTGTATTCGCTGTCAGCGTAGGCGAAGGTACCGCGCACCAGCCAGTCGGCGGTGATCTTGCCTTGGGCTTCGACCTCGATACCCTTCACCTCGACTTCACCCACGTTGCGGATGAAGGAGACCGTCTCGGTCGAGGACAGCAGGGCGACCTGGGTCATCTGCTGGTTGGTCCAGTCGATGAAGTAACCTGCGACGTTCAGGCGGACACGACGGTCGAACAGGTCGCTCTTGAAGCCGACTTCGTAGTTCCAGGCGGTTTCTTCGCCGTAGGAGCGGTCAGCTGGAGCCAGACGCACGTCGGTGTTGAAGCCGCCCGGCTTGTTACCCTTGGCCACGAGGCCGTACAGCATGAAGTTTTCGCTCTGCTTGTACGACAGGGTCACGCGCGGGTTGGTCGAGCGATAGGTGGCACCGAGGTTGAAGTTGGAGTCGCCACCGGTCAGCGTCAGTTCTTCTTCGGCGACACGCAGTTCAGCGGTACCCGACAGCTTGTCGGTGAAGTCGTAACCGACCAAACCGAAGGCAGCGAGGTTGCTGGTTTCAATGGTGCCGTTGTTCTGCAGCGCATTGGTCACGTAGCGGTAACGGCCGTCCCAGCGATCGCTGTTGAAGTAGTAGGCACCGGCCATCCAGCGCAGGCGCTCGCCTTGCGGAGAGGTGACGCGGAACTCCTGGCTGACGCCATCGATGTCGATCTGGTCGTTCACGTGCAGCGAACCACCCAGCAGGCGGGTCGGTTGGTAGTCGAGGTCGGCCTTACGGTCTTCTTCCGACTTGTTGTACGCGGTGATCGACGTGAGGGTGTAGCCGTTCAGATCGTATTCGGTCGTTAGGCTGAGACGGCCCGTCTTGCGCTCTACACCGCCACCGTCGACTTCATCCAGATTGAAGCCGATCATGTCGGGCGTGACGTTGATCGCGCCGCAATAATACTGGGTGCGCGACGACAGATAGCAGTTGTTCGCCGAGGCGCGCTGCATGGCCATCGGCTCATGGCCGTCGTCATTGTGGGCGTAGGACGCACGCAGCAGGAAGCTGAGGTTCGGGGTCGGGGTGTAGTTCAGCGCCAGCGTACCGCCGACGGTCTTTTCCTGACCCAGCATACGGCCGTCGGAAGAGTCGCCCGGCGCGTTGTTACGGTACTCGCCGCCATAGGTGTAGTAGTTGAACGATGCCTGTGCCGACAGCTTATCTTCCACGATAGGACCCGAGATACCGGCCAGCAGATTGTATTCGTCGTGCTGGGCTGCGGTGGCGCGCAGCAGGAGTTCGCGGTCATTCGAGGGGCGACGGGTGGTGTAGCTGATGGCACCCGAGAAGGTCTGGCGGCCATACAGGGCCGATTGCGGGCCCTTGATCACTTCGATCTGGTCCACGAAGGCCAGTTCGGTCGCGAACAGCGAGTCAGGAATATAGACACCGTCAACAAAGGACGCCGCGTTCGGAGAGCCAAACACGTTGGCCTGACCGCGGATCACCGGACGCTCGAAACGGCGGCCCTGATCCTTTTCGATGTTCAGGCCCGGAGCAACCGAGGAAAGGTCGGCCACTTCGCGTACGCCGCGACGCTGCATGTCCTGCGCGTTCATAGCGGTGATGGCGAGGGGCACTTCTTGTAGGCGCTCGCTGGTCTTGCGGGCGGTGACGATGATTTCGTCAACCTGAACTGCCTGATCTGCACCCGCAGTTTGAGCCATAGCTGGCAGTGCAGCACCGGCAATGATTGCAGCAAGGCTGGTCCCCGCCAGCTTTATTGCGCGAATGGCCATTAAATTCCCCTCCATGCGATCGAGCGCACATGTATTATATATAATACGTTTGAACACTGTACGCCCACCGGTGGTCTGTCAATCACGTAAAGACGTTCGAAGAAACCCAAAAATCAGCGATTTTTCGCGTGCGGCATATGGATCACACCCGTTGTAATCTCAGGTGGTTTTCCTTAGAGGACTGCAATTGCATACCTTTTAGGAGCCGTGGACTACAGCCCGCGCCCTTTAAGGTAGGCCGCGCACGCGCCGGACCAGATTCCAGGCTGTTCAATAATATTCGCGGAGCCTCCATCCAGCGGCGCGATCTGCCATTCGGGATGGATCTTCATAAAGCGTTCGGCGTGGTGCCCGACGGGGTCAAGACGACTGGCAAGGAGCAGGGCTGGACTGGCGATCAACGGCAGAACGGCCTGCAGGTCGAAACGATAGGCGGCGCTGTGGCCGTGATCTTGGGTGATGTCGTTCAGATAGTAAGCCAGATTGGCCAGATGCAGGCTCTCGACCGAGAGACCGGGATCGGCAAACCCGCGCATAAAGGCCCAACGGTCAGCGAAATGCCCTCCACCCTCCTGCGGGCCAAAGGCGCGGTGCGGCGCCTGCTGTCGCTGCGCGCGCTCCTCGGCGGAATATAGCGGCGGATTATCGAGGACCAATGCATGCACCCGCGAGGGAGCCAATACGGCATAGGCGGCGGCGATTAAGGCACCGGTATGGTGACCACCCACGACGGCAGTCTCGATGCCCATCGCCTTGAGGGTAACCTCCAGATTGGCGGCATAGTCTTCGATGGTGGGTGCAAACGGCGGTGCATCGGACAGCCCATAGCCCGGCGTATCCGGCGCGATGACCTGCCAGCCTGCCGCAGCCAGAAGAGGCGCCAGTTTGTGGAACTGCATACCGTTCCATGGCGTCTGATGTAGCAGGACCAGTGGGCGGCCTTGGCCCCATTGTCTGATGTGAACCTGTCCCCACAATCCGGTGACATAGGATCGGCGTCCGGAGAGAAGGGGTGTTGTCATTGGCCTTCCCCTAACGGGATCAGGCGCTGACCCAGAAGACGGCCAAACGTCAGGGCGGGCGTGGCCATCATGCCTCCGCACACGGCGCGTCCCATGGTCTGGCTGGCGCCGATGATCTCGCCTGCAGCCCACAGGCCGCGGATCGGCTGGTCGTCATCGCGGACCACGCGAAGGGACTTGTCTACGCTAAGGCCGACCGCGCTGGAAACGGCCGCGCCTTGCGCGCGGATGGCGTAGAACGGGCCGATTTCAATGGGGGCGGGCAGGTGTTTGCGCCCGAAGAAGTCATTGCCGGAGGCGACGCCGAAATTATATCCGCGAATGGCGCTGAGCAGACCTTCGGTGGCTATTCCCGCCCGGTCGGCCAGCTCTTCCAACGTGTCGGCCTTATAGAAGTACGGGCGGTTATCAGCGAACAGGGCGGCAATGGCAGCGCTGTCAAAACCAGCAATGAAGGGCGGGGCCTGCTCTAGAATGCTTTGGTCGAAGATGACCCAATATCGCTGGTCCGGTTGTTCCAACAGGGCATTTTCGCGGGCGTCCACGGATTCCATATCCTCGCGCACAAAACGGTGGCCATGGACGTTGACGTATATTTCCCACGGAAGGCGCTTCTGAGGATAGGTATTCAGGCGTCCGACCATGCCGGGCTTCGGCTGGTCACTGTCCAGCAGGAAGCCGAAGTTACAGAAGAAGTTCTCGCCCCCCCGCAGCGTACCACCGACAGATTGCCCCAGCGTGTAGCCATCGCCTTGTGAGTGGCGATAGGGCAGGTTGGTATAGAGAGGACGCCCGTTCAACTCGGCATACATCTCCGGATTGGCGGTGTAGCCTCCACATGCCAGCACGGTGCTGGTAGCGTGGAAGCGATGCGCCGCGCCATCAGCATCAGTCGCCTCGACACCGATCACATTGCCTGCATCATCGGTCAGCAGACGGCTTGCACGGTGCTGGAGGCGTACCTCCAAGCGGCCTTCTGAGACAGCCTGTTCGACGGCAGCGACCAGAACCTTGCGCACTGATGCGCCGCCCTGCTGGCCCCAATAATAACGAGCGCGGCTATAGGGTTCGTGGCCTACACCATCCACCGGACAAGCCGGATCGACGTCAAAACCTTGATCCATTAGCCAGTCGAAGGTGTCGGCGGCATTCCATACCGCCAGCCGCACCAAGTCTTCGTTCACCGTGCCCCGGCTGAGGCGCATGATGTCGTCCAAGTGGGCTTGCGGGCTGTCCTCGATGCCGCGCTCTTTTTGCAGGCGCGTGCCCGCGGCGCTGAGCTGGCCGTTGGCGACCCACAGCGTGCCGCCCAGTACGTCTGCTGTATCGAGGAGCAGGACCTTGCTGGACCGCTGGGCCGCAAAGATGGACGCTGACAATCCCGCTGTACCGCCTCCAATAACGATGAGGTCCCAAACGTCGGTCGAGGCGGTCGTGTCAGTCATCGGTAACTCGGGAGTGCACTGGCGGATGGACGCGAAGGCGGTGGCCTTAGCGGTTCAGGGTCATCTCTTCGTAGACGGGAACGCGGTGGCGGATTTTCACATTGCCGACGCGCGGGCTGTAGGCGAACAGGTCGCGGTGCTCGAGCAGGAACACCGAGGGTGCCGCCTCGTGGTACATGCGACCCAGCTTCTGATAGGCGATCAGGCGCTGGTCCGTATCCATGATCTGGCGAGCCTTCTCCAGTTCGGCGGTAATGGTCTCATCGCAGAAGAAGGGCACGCGGCGACCGCAGGAGAAGTCCTCCATGGCGCGGGTCGTGTCGTAATACTGGAAGCTGTTCCATGACAGGGCCAGAGCCTCGCCCGCCCAGCTATTGGCCTGATACTTTGCCAAAAAGTCCGGCATGGTCATGACCTTCAGCTTGGTGTTCACACCCACGCTGCGCCAGTATTCGGCGACGGCCTGCGAGATAAGGTCATCGCCGGGCGCGGCGTCGACCATGACCTCCATCGTCAGGTCGAACCCGTTCGGATAGCCCGCCTCGGCCAGCAACTGCTTCGCTTTGGCCGGATCGTATGGATAGGGGCTGATGGTCGGATCATAGCCGAACACGCCCTCGGCAGCGGGCTGACCCGAGGCCCTGGCCCCTTCGGGCATCAGGGCGACGATGGCGTCCTTGTCGACGGCATAGTTGAGCGCCTGACGGACGCGGACGTCCTTCATCGGGCTGTCGTCAGGGCCGCCGACATTGCGGAAGCTATAGGCTTTGACCTGAGCCGAGGGCGACGACAGGACGTGGTAGCCCTTGCGGTTCAGGCGCTCCAACTCTTCCAGATCGACCAGCGAGAAGTCGATGTCGCCGGACAGCAGCGACTGGGTACGTCCCGCCGCGCTGGGCAGTTCATAGAACACCACGCCCTCGATCTTGGACGGACGCCACGACTTCTCGTTACGCACCAACGTTAGTTGGCGAGACCGTTGGTCCCAGCCCGTCATAGTGAAGGCACCCGTGCCGACAGGCTGGCGAGCGAAGGCTTCCATGCCCATGGACTTTACAGCCTCGGCATCGACCATCATCACAGCGGCCAGACGGCGCGGCAGAACGGGGTCGGGACGGGCGGTGACGATCTCGAGTTCCAGCGGGCCGACTACGCGGGTGGAGGCAATGCCGCGGTTCTCGGCTCCGATCAGGCTGCGTTTGCCTTCTTCTGACGCCAGATAGTCGAACACACCCTTGGCAGCGGCGGCATCAAAGACGCGACCGTTGGAATAGGTGACGCCCTCACGGATTTTGAAGCGCCAGACGGTCGGTTCGACCAGCGTCCATTCGGTCGCAAGGCCAGCTTTCAGTTCGCCATTGTCATCGATAGCGGTCAGGCCATCGAAGATCGCCAGCCAGATCAGCGAACCGGGGCGGCTGTTGCCACGGAAAGGGTTGCCGAGGCTGGAGGGCAGGGAGCCCGCGGCCACACGCAGGACCTGATCATTCTGCGGCGCGGTCGGACCACAGGCAGCGACGCCCAAGGCCGCAGCGCAGGCCATGCCTGCCAGCAAGGATTTGAACGAAGTCATCTTCATCTTACGCCACACCTTCGCCGGACGGGGCCATTCGGGCATCGCCGCGAATAATGTCCATCACCCCGGCCAGAACGCCGTCATCAATCGCCGCACCGTCTTCCAGCAGGGTGGAAAGGCGCGGGTCGGCCAATGCTGCCGTGGGGTTCAGGGCTGCCGCCAGCAGAAGCTGGGTGTAGGCGGTGCGCGGGTGGTAGAGCACCTCAGCGACCGGACCCTGCTCGACAATCTGGCCTGTCTGGATGACGCAGACTTGATCGGCCATACGGCGCACGCTGCGCATGTCGTGCGACACGAACAGCATGGCCAGACCCAGTTCCTTGGTCAGGGACTGGAGCAGGGCCGAAATCTTGTCCTGATTGGCGAAATCGAGTGCCGACAGGGCCTCGTCTGCGATCAGCAGTTGCGGCTCCATAGCCAAAGCGCGGGCGATAGCCAGACGCTGCTTTTGACCACCTGAAAGGGCAGCGGGGCGCAATTCGGCGAGGCGGTCGTCCAGATGCACCAGTGCCAGCAGTTCCTTGATACGGTCCTGACGCTGGGAGGCGGTGCGGCCACCTTTGACCAACAGTGCCTCGTCCAGAATTTGGCGGGCGGTGTGGCGCGGGTTCAAACTGGCACCCGGATCCTGAAACACCATCTGGATGGCGTGCAGCGTGGCCTTGGAGCGTTTGCGCAGCGGCAGCAGCTTTTGCCCGTTCAGCAGGATTTCACCCGCCGATGGGTCGACCAGACCGGCAACGGCGCGCACCAGACTGGACTTGCCAGAGCCGGACTCGCCCACGATGGCGGCTACCTGTCCGGCTGCGAGCGTCAGCGAGGCATCGGCCAGCACCGTCTTCCTGGATGGGCCGTCACCATAGGCGACGCTGACGTCCTTGATCTGCAGCAGGGTCATTGGCCACCTCCGTGCGTAAGCGTGCCAATCGGGGCAGCGGCCAGAAGCTGGCGGGTAAAGTCATGCTGTGGTGCCGACAGGATGGTACGTGTCGGACCTTCCTCGATGATCTGCCCTTCGAGCATCACAACCAGACGGTCGCAGATGGCGGCGGCGGCGGCGATGTCGTGGGTGACCATCAAGCCCGCGCTGTTCGATACCTTGCGGCGCATCAGGGCGAGAATTTGCAGTTGAACCGTCGGGTCCAGCGCCGTGGTTGGCTCGTCTGCCAGCAGCAGGGCCGGATTGTTGATAAGCGCCAGACCGATCATCGCCCGCTGGCGCTGACCGCCGGAAAGTTGGTGCGGATAGGCATCGACGCAGGCGCTGCTCCCGGGCAGATGCATCGACTTCAGAATGTCGATGGCGAGCGCGCGGGCTTCAGCTTTCGACAGGTTCTGATGACGGCGGGCCGATTCAATCAGGATCGAGCCAATGGTTTTGACAGGATTGAACGACGACAGCGGGTCCTGGAAGATCATGCCGATCTGGCCACCACGGATGGCGCGCCATTCCTTTTCGGAACGGTTGTCGATCCGTTGGCCGTCGAGGATGATCTCGCCCGCGGTCATGCGCACGCCGGTCGGCAACAGCCCTGCGATACCGAAGCAGGTCAGGGTCTTGCCCGAGCCGGACTCGCCCACCAGCCCGAGGATTTCGCCCCGACGGATTTGCAGATCGAGCGATGGCACCAGAACGCGGCCACCTTCGACGGCTTCAAGACGGAGGCCTTTGACGTCGAGCGCGATATCGGAATGGGTGACGGCGCTCATCGGGTGATGTTCCGCAGATACTGGCCCAGACGGTGGGCGGATACGATGATGATCACCATGGCGAATGCCGGAGCCAGCGTCAGCCAAGGCGCTTCGAGCATGTAGCCACGGCCTTCGCTCAGCATGGCCCCCCAAGTTGCGGCACCCAGCGGCGCGCCGATGCCGAGGAAGGACAAAGCGCCTTCGGCCACGATCATCTCGGCAAAGTGGAACACCACCAGCACCGACAGGGTGGGGATCAGCGCCGGCAGGACGTGATGCAAATATAGGCGCATCTTGGACATGCCGGTCATCTCGGCGGCCTGGACGTATTCGCGTTGGAACAGGCTGCGGGCCTCGGCATAGACAACGCGCGAGAATACTGGCCACGTCACCAGACCCAGCGTCAGGGTCAGGGCAACAAAGCCGCTGTCACCCAAGATGGCGATGACGGTCACGGCCATGACGAAGGACGGGAAGGACTGGGTAAAGGTCGTCAGCAGGCGTAAGGCCGAGCCCAGAATGCCGCCCTTGTGGGCAGCCAGAATGCCGAAGGCCGAGCCGATACAAAATGCGATGACCGTGGCGCAGAACGCAGCCCCGACCGACCAGCGCAGACCCGTCAGCAAACGGGCAAGTTGGTCGCGGCCCAGCTCATCGGTGCCCAGCAGGTGATCCGGTGACAGCGGTGGCAGCAGACGCGCCGTCAGGTCGATTGCACGGTGGTCGTGGCCGGACAGCGCATCACCCAACACCATGGTCAGGGCGCACACGACACCGACCATGCCCAGCGGCAGAAGGGGGGAGCGGATGATCTTGGCGAGGCTCATTTGTCCGCCCTCGCGCCAACGCGGATGCGAGGATCCAGAATGACTTGGACGGCTTCGGTCAGGGCATTGCTGAGGAAGACCGAGATGACCATGACAATCACCACCGCCTGAACGACAGGGAAGTCGAGGTTCAGCGTGGATTGCACCAGCAACCAGCCGATACCGGGCCATGCAAAGATGGTTTCGATTACGACGAGGCCCGTCAGCATAAAGGCGATCTCGGCACCGATCAGGGCCACGGCACCCAGCAGCGAATTGGGCAGGACGTGACGCCACAGGATCACATTGTCCGATGCGCCGATTGAACGGGCGGTACGCACAAAGTTGGCGTTGAGCGCGGCCCATGTATTGGCTTCGACGACGCGGATCAGCTTGGGCGCGAGGAAGCAGACCACCGAGACGACGGGCAAAATCCACGTCGCCGGACCCGAGAAGCCGATGGACGGCAGCCACTCAAGGCTGGCCGCGAACAGGTTGATCAGCAGCAGGGCGATAACAAAGCCCGGGAAGCCCTGAAGGACCGAGAGAAAGGCACGCACGGGCTTGCGGGATCTCGATGTCTGGCTTTGGCCCAGCCATGCCCCCAGCGGCAACGAGACGATCAGGTTCAGCGTGATGGCCATGGCCGCCAGCATAAGCGTGGCGGGCAGGGCGGCCAGTACCTTTTCCATCGCAGGGGTGCCGTCCAGCAAGGACTTGCCGAAGTCACCCTGTGCAAGACGGAAAATCGTGGAGACGAACTGCGTCACCAGCGGCTTATCGAAGCCGTTCTCGACGCGAATGGCCTGAATTTGGTCAGCCGTCGCGCCTTCGCCCGCCAAAACTATGGCCGGATCGCCCGTCAGGCGAAGCAGGAAGAACAGGACGGTGACGGTCGCCAGCAGCACGAACGCGAAATCGCGAAAACCGGACAGGAGTTTGCGGATAGCCACGGTCACCGGCTCCGGACCGGCCGGCGGATTGCTCCGGCTCTGGTTGCGTAACGCATCATTCCCCCACTCAAGCTACGTTCGCTGAACCTATCTCGCCCAACGCCGCTAGGGTAGTGCTAGCACGTATTCAAACAAATACAACATGCGCGATTTCTCGTTTATAATCGGCGGAAATGCACAGGTTGGTCGCGTGAACACGCAGAGTTTGACGCCAAGCTCAGGCGTTGCGGTTCTCATTGTCGTCCGGATTGAATACCAATGATGCGCTCAGTCGAGCGTGTGAGGGGAAATATGAAGCGTATCAAGACACCCGCGGGCCTTGCCGCCCTGCTGCTGGCCGGAACCTGCCTGACGGCTCCGCTGGCTCTGCCAAGCCTCGCTTTGGCGGAAGTGACTGCCGACGGCACCACGACCGAGGCCAGTCCCCTGACACCTGCCGTTGCAGGCGTGACCGCGCCGAAGGACTTCTTCCCGCAGGAGCCTGGCACCGACTATTATCTGGCGAATTACACCCAGTACGAAGCCTATCTGAAGCTGCTGGACCAGCAGTCGGATCGCATGAAGCTTGAGAGCTTTGGTACGACTGAAGAGGGTCGCACCCAGTGGATGGCCATTGTCTCCACGCCGGAAAACCTCGCCAATCTGGAACGCTATAAGGACATCGCCCGTCGTCTGGCCAAGGCCGAAGGCGTGTCGGAAGACGAAGCCCGCCAACTGGCCGCCGAGGGCAAGGCCGTGGTGTGGATCGATGCGGGCCTGCACGCCACGGAGACCGTGACCACCCAAGGTCAGGTCCACGTCCTTTATCGTCTACTGACCGGTCGGGATGCCGAGACGCAGCGCACGCTGAATGACACCATCCTGCTGTTTGGCCACGTTAATCCGGACGGTCTGGAACTGGTCGCTGACTGGTACATGCGCAAGGACAAGCCCGAAGAGCGTTCGTTCCGCGACATCCCGCGCCTGTACCAGAAGTACACCGGTCACGATAACAACCGCGACTCCTATATGGTGACGCAGGCCGAGACCGAGAACGTCAATCGCATCCACTATCGCGAGTGGTTCCCGCAGATCGTCTATAACCAGCACCAGACCGGCCCGCGCGGCATGGTGGTGTTCATCCCGCCGTTCCGCGACCCGTTCAACTACAACCTCGACTCGCTGGTGATGACGACCACGAACGAGCTGGGCACCGCCATGCACAGCCGTCTGGTGTCGGAAGGCAAGGGCGGCTCGGGTGCCGATACCGTTGCCAGCTATTCGACGTGGCACAACGGCATGGTGCGTTCGACGCCCTATTATCACAACGCCGTCGGCATCCTGACCGAGATCATCGGCGGCCCGACGCCGGAAGACATCGCTCTGGTCCCGGAGCACCAACTGGCACGCAGCGACCTTCCGCTGCCGATCGCGCCGCGCAAATGGCATCTGCGCGACAGCATTGACTATCAGTGGAGCATGAACCGCGCGGTCATCGACTATGCTGCCCGCAACCGCGAGCGCGTGCTGTTCAACATGTGGCGTATGGGCATGAACGGTATCGAGCGCGGCTCGACCGATACGTGGCAGATTACGCCTTCGGACGTGGACCGCCTGCGTGCTGCGGGTGGTGAAGGCCAGCGCGGTGCCGTGGATGCGGGCCTGATGGCCAGCGTCATCCGCACGTCGGAAAACCGCGAGGCGCGCGGCTATATCATCAACCCCGAAACCCAGCGCGATCTGCCGGCCTCGGTGGCATTCCTGAATACGCTGATCAAGAACGGCGTGGACGTCGAGGTGGCCGAGCGCCCGTTCACCGTCAACGGCACCCGCTATCCGGCAGGTTCGTATGTGGTGAAGACGGCGCAGGCTTATCGTCCGCACGTGCTGGACATGTTCGAGCCGCAGGATCACCCGCACAACACTGACTATCCTGGCGGCCCGCCCAAGCTGCCGTATGACGTAGCGGGCTACACGCTGGCCTATCAGATGGGTGTGAACTTCGACCGCATTCAGGACGGTTTCGAGGCTCCGACCACCAAGGCAACCGACGTGCTGTCGGCTCCCGCGGGCCGCGTGATCGGTTCGGGCCGTGCAGGTTATGTGATCGGTCATGAGGCGAACAACAGCTTCATCCTCACGAACCGCCTGCTAGCCGCTGGCATCAAGCCGGAATGGATTTCGCAGTCGGTTCGCGCCAATGGCGAGACGCTGGGCGCAGGTGCGATCTGGGTTCCGGCGTCGGCAGAGGCGACCGCTATCGTGCGCGAAGCGGTCGGCCCGCTGGGCATAGATGCCCACGCCGTGGCGCGTCGTCCGGCAGGCGACGGCATGGCCCTGAGGCCCGTGCGCGTGGGTCTAGTGGATCGCTATGGCGGTGTGATGTCGTCGGGTTGGACCCGCTGGCTGCTTGAGCAGTACGAGTTCCCGTTTGAAGTGGTCTATCCCAAAGCGCTCGATACCGAGGACCTGAATGCCAAATTCGACGTGCTGGTGTTCACCGACACCGCCGCGCCGACACTAAGCTATGCGGGCTATCGTAATGGCGGGGCATGGTCGCAACCGGCACCGGAGACGGTTCCAGACGAGATGCGTGGCTGGCTGGGCGAGGTGACAGCTGAAACCACCGTCCCGCGCATTGCCGAGTTCGCGCGCAAGGGCGGGACTGTTGTGACCATCGGCAACTCGAACCGGCTGGCGCATCTGTTGGGCGCACCCATCGAGCCTGCGTTGGTAAATAACGAGAACGGGCGCGTCACTCCGCTGGCGACCACGGACTTCTTCCTGCCGGGATCGGTCCTGTCGGCTTCGGTCGAGACGACCAATCCTCTGGCCTATGGCATGCCAGAGCAGGCCGACGTCTTCTTCAGCAATGGGCAGACGTTCCGTGTGACGGGTGAGGGCGCGAAGACCGTGGTCACGTTCGACAGCGAAAATCCGCTGCGTAGCGGCTGGGCGCACCATCCGGAGCGGCTGAAGGATACCGCCGCTGTGGTGGATGTTGATCTGGGGGAAGGCAAGGTCTTTGCCTATGGCGCAGAGGTGACCCAGCGGGCCCAACCGCACGGCACCTTCCGCCTGTTCTTCAATGGCTTGCTCTATGGACCGGCCAGCGCAGGACGTGAATGATCCGGCGGATTTAACCATCGCTTGAATTATGGAGGGGGCAGTTTCGGCTGCCCCCCTTTTTCATGCGCAGAGGTTCTCAATTAGACACTTGCGTTATGAGACTGACTAAAGCAGTCTGCGTTCTCGGATCAGTGGGAGGACGGGTCATGGTCTATGTGCTTGGCGGTTGGCAAAGCGACTTTTCACGCAACTGGGCGCGCGAGGGGATGGAGATCGCCGACGGTTTTGCCGAGGCGTTGAACCACGGTCTGGAAGCCGCCCAACTGGATCCGACCGAGATTGAAGTGGGACACGTCGGCAACTTCGTCGGCGAACTGTTCTGCGGACAAGGGATGATGGGCGGCCTCTTCGCCCAGACGGACCGTCGCTTTGATGGCATGCCCACAGCCCGCCATGAGGCGGCCTGCGCGTCCGGCTCGCTGGCGATCATGGCCGCAATGGCCGAGATCGAAGCGGGGCGTTATGACACGGCCTGCGTGCTGGGGCTGGAAATGATGCGCAATGTGCCCGGTCAGGTCGCAGCCGAACATCTGGGCGCTGCGGCTTGGGCAGGCCACGAGTTCACTGACACCCCGTTTGTCTGGCCGCGCGCCTTTTCGGACATTGGAGACGTTTATCAGGAACGTTTCGGCCTGAAACACGAGCATCTGGCCCGCATTGCCGAGATCAATTTCGACAACGCCAAGCGCAATCCGAATGCCCAGACCCGCAAGTGGCAGTTTACGCCCGCCAGCTTCACGCAGGACGACGAGGCCAACCCTGTCATCGAGGGCAATATCCGCCGTCAGGATTGCGGGCAGGTGACGGACGGTTCGGCCGTCGTGTTTCTGGCATCGGAGCGAGCCGCAGCGGACTATGCCCGCAAGCGCGGTCTCAGCCTTGAGCAACTGCCGCGCATCAAGGGGTGGGGCCATACCGGTGCGCCCTTAAGCCTGCGTTCCAAACTGGAAGTGATGGACGATGCCGGCTGGATGTTCCCTCATGTGAAGAAGGCAGGCGAGGACGCGCGCCACCGTGCGGGACTGGGTGATGTTTGGGACGTCGATGCGGTGGAGACCCACGACTGCTTCACCACCACCGAATATATGGCCATCGAGCATCTGGGCCTGACTGCTGCGGGCGAGGCATGGAAGGCTGTCGAGGACGGCACCATTGCTGCCGGTGGTGCCCTGCCATTCAATCCGTCGGGCGGCCTGATCGGCCTTGGCCACCCTGTTGGCGCGACCGGTGTACGCATGGTGCTGGATGCCGCCAAACAGGTCAGCGGCATGGCCGGAGACTATCAGGTCGAGGGTGCCAAGAACGTCCAGACGCTGAACATCGGCGGTTCGACCACTACGACTGTGAGCTTCGTCGTAGGCACTTGAGGTGGCGCGGCTAAACCATTAAAAACAAACGTCGACCGGACCCGATCAAAGAGGTTCGGCGACAAGCGGGGAGAATAGAGAAATGGCCAATATCGAACGGTTGCTGTCGATGATCGACGCGTGGGCGCGTCAGGATCTCGACGCCGTAATGACCTTCCTTCACGACGATATCGAGTGGAACAACTCGGGCGGTTTTGGCCCGGTGATCAAGGGTAAGGCTGCCATGCGCGAAGCGCTGGACGCCATGGCCGCTAACATTGCCGAGAGCCGCTGGCGCTTGTTCGACTATGTCGAGGAGGGCGACCGCCTCTGGATGGAAGGCGCGGACGAGTTCATCCTCAAGGACGGCAAGCGCATCGCCATCCCCTACATGGGAATGCTGGAATACGAAGGCGGGCTGATCCGCTACTGGCGCGAATATTACAACGGCTATCTGCACACCACGCAGGGCAAGACCGGCGAGGTCGCCCCCGAAGCGCAAGTGATGCTGGACCGTCCGGCTATTACGGGTCCGAAGGCATGACTGCTGCGCCGCTTATGGGCCTGACCCGCGAACAAATCGCTGCTGCGCCGTTGCGTGATGCCTCGCTTCTGCCCGTGGACATCGAGGTTCGCCGCGAAGCCGATGGCACCTTGTACCTGCAGTCGCGCATTCCGCTGGCTCCGTATGATTTCAACCTGCCGCGCCGGTTTTCCGAGGGCGCAGCGCGCCAAGGTGACAAGGCCGCGATTGCACGTCGCGCGCCGGGCGGTGGTGACTGGATCAAGGTTTCCTATGCCCAACTGAAGCGTGATTGCGACGGCTTCACCCAGTGGCTGCTGGACCTCGAGGTTCAGGGCACTGTGCTGTTGGTGTCGTCCAACTCGTCGCTGTTCTCGACCGTCACCTATGGTGGTTGGGCGTCAGGGCGTCCGGTCTGTCCGGCTAGTCCGATGATGGTGGCACTGGGCGGCGATCTGGGCCGTCTGCGCCATGTAGTGAACAAGGCCAAGCCGGCTGTGATCGTGGCCGAAACGGCTGCCATCGCCGCGGCTTTCGCCAAGATCGACACGGGCAATGCCATCATCGTCTGCGGTGAAGATGTCGAGGGCACGACCACGTTCGCCTCGGTGATCACGACCGAGCCGACCGACGCCGTGGCTGCCAGCATCGAGGGGCTGAAGCCCGATACCGTATCGGCCTATATGCTGACCTCCGGCTCGACCGGATTGCCCAAGCTCGTGGAGCTGACCATCGGTGCGCTGGGGGCCAACACCGCACAGTGCCAGCAAACCGTCGGCAAGGCCGCGGGCTGGAGCGATGTGATGATGGACTGGCTGCCGTGGCACCACGCCGCCGGTGCCTTCGCCATGCGCACGACCCTGCTGGAAGGCGGCACATTCTACATCGATGACGGCAAGCCCATGCCGGGCCTGTTCGACCAGTCGATCCGCAATCTGACCGAAGTCAGCGTCGGATATTACAACAACGTGCCGCTGGGCTACGTCATGCTGGCCGATGCGCTGGAAGCGGACCCGGCGCTGTGCAAGACCTTTTTCGAACGCGTGCGGATGATGCTGTTCGGTGGTGCGGGCCTGACGCAGGCGGTGTTCGACCGTCTGCAAGCGTGCGCAGTCTCGGAGTGCGGACATCGCGTCATGCTGACCAGCGGCTATGGCTCGACCGAAACGGGCTCGGCCATCACCGTCACCCACTATGAGACGGACAAGGTGGGACTTGGCCTGCCGGTGCCGGGCTGCATCCTGAAGCTGGTTCCGGTTGGTGACCGCTATGAACTGCGCGCTGCTGGCCCGAGCCTGTCGAACGGCTATCTGGACGAGCCGGAAAAGACTGCCGAAGCGTTCGATGAAGAAGGCTTCTATCGCTCGGGCGACCTGTGCGTCTTCCATGATCCGGAGCGCCCCGAACTGGGTCTGGCCTTTGCAGGCCGCGCTGCCGAAGAGTTCAAGCTGCTGAACGGCAACTGGGTCTATGGCGGCCACCTGCGCGAGCAGATTCTGAAACACCTCGACCCGCTGGCGCTGGATCTTGTGCTGTGTGACGAAAACCGTCCGTATCTGACGGCCATCATCTGGACCAAGGCCCCCAATGCCGAGGCCGAGATCGCCGAGCGCCTGAAGGCGTTCAACGCGGACCAGTCGGGCGGCAACCGTATCCGCCGCATCCTGTTCCCGACCACGCCGCCGAACCCGAACGCCCACGAACTGTCGGACAAGGGCACGGTGAACCGCCGCGCTGTTCTGGATAACCGCAAAGACTTGGTCGAGCGCCTGTTCGCCGATCAGCCCGACGAGGGCGTCATCATTCTGGAGGCGGCAAAATGAGCCACCACCCCGAGATTCAGGCACTGCTGGACAAGCAGGCCATTACCGAAGTGATCCATCAGTACCTGCGTGGTGCAGACCGCGCGGACGCTGAACTGATCGGCCAGTGCTATCATCCTGATGCGTGGGAAGACCACGGCGGCATCTATGATGGTCCGGCCGACGCCTATGTGGCGGTGATGGCCAAGATGCTTCCGCGCTCGGGCGTGATGAACCATCTGGCTACCAATATCCTGATCGAGCTGGATGGCGAAAAGGCCAAGGTCGAGCATTACATCTTCGCCTTCGCCCGCATGAAGAAGAAGGACGGTGAAGAGCTGGACACCTTCACGCTGGCCCGCGCTATCGACCAGTTCGAAAAGCGTGAGGGCGCGTGGAAGATCGCACGCCGCACGCTCGTTTGGGAATGGAACCACGACAGCGCATCGGCCGAAAACTGGGGTGCAGGCATGATCACACCGGACCCGTCCAAACTGGTTCGCGCGGCGAAGAAGCCGCACGACGCCCTGTACAAAGTCGGAGCCTGAACCATGGATATCGCTAACAGCGTGGCCATCGTCACGGGCGCGAACCGCGGCATCGGCGAAGCCTTCGTCCGTGCCCTGATCGGGCAAGGCGCAGCCAAGGTCTATGCCGGTGCGCGTAACGCCGCCTCGGCCCAGCACCTGGTTGACGAGTTCGGCGACAAGGTTGTCGCCATCGCTCTGGATGTCACCAAGGAAGAGCAGGTTGCTGCGGCCGCAGCGCAATGCACGGACGTATCGATTGTGATCAATAACGCCGGAGCCTTCCTGAACCAGCGCCTGATCGGGGCCGATACCATGGCCGCCGCGCGCGAGGAGATGGAGGTCAACTATTTCGGCGTCCTGTCCATGTCGCGCGCCTTTGCGCCGGTGCTGAAAGCCAACGGCGGCGGAGCGATTGTGAACGTGCTGTCGGCCGGTGGTCTGTGCGCCATGCCGGTGATGGGCGGCTATAGCCCGTCCAAGTTCGCCGCCAAGGCCGCCACGACCTGCATCCGTGCCGAACTGGCACCGCAGGGCACTTCCGTCACGGCGCTGTTCGTCGGCTCGGTCGACACACGCATGGCGGCCTCGGTTCAGGGCAAGAAGGAACGTCCCGAGGACATCGCCCGCGTCGGCCTGTCGGCCATCAAGCGCAAGCTGGACGAGGCCGACACCGATCGCATGGTTCTGGAAGTCCGCGCCGCACTGGCACGTGACCCCAAGGGTCACGAACGGGCTCTGGCGCGTATGCTGAACGCCGAAAGCCTGAAGACCGGCCACTGACAAATATAACGGGCCGCAAAGGCCGCGAGGGGGAGAGTGCGTAAATGGAAATCGCGAGCATATTGCTGGTAAACGTCGTCGTGGCGGCCTTGGGCTTCGCCATCGTCTGGGCCATCGGCACCAAGCTGAAAGACCCCACGATTGTGGACGCCTATTGGGGACTAGGCATGCCCGTTTTGGCGCTGTCCACCTTCCTGCAGGTCGAACAGCCGACGATGCGTAACTGGTTGCTGCTGGGCATCAGCGCCATCTGGGGCGTACGCCTGTTCGGCTACATGATCCGTCGCTGGCAAACGCAGGGTCCGGACCGTCGCTATGAGCGTCTGTACGAAAAGGCTAAGGAGAAGAAGGGCTGGAGCTTCGGATTCTTCTGCGCGGTAAGCGTCTGCATTACCCAGATGCCGCTGCAGTTCCTCGTGTCGCTGCCGGTGCAACTGGGCCAGATCGATGCGGTTCCGGCCACCGTGGGCATCATCGGCTGGATCGGTGCGGCCATTGCTATCTTTGGCCTGATTTTCGAGTGCATCGCTGACTGGCAACTGAGCCAGTTCAAGAAGGACGCTTCGAACAAGGGCAAGGTCATGCAGTCGGGCCTGTGGCGCTATTCGCGTCACCCGAACTACTTTGGCGAGGCTCTGGTCTGGTGGGGCCTGTATATGATCGCAGCCGAGAGCTTCACCGGCCTGTTCTCGATCTTTGGTCCGGCCTTCCTGACCTGGACCCTGATGAAGTGGTCGGGCGCGCCGACGATGGAATACCGCATGCGCAAGACCAAGCCGGAATACGCCGACTATATCGCGCGCACCTCGGGCTTCATCCCGATGCCGCCCAAGAAGATCTGATCTTCGGGCCAAGCCAAAAAGAGAAGGGCGCGGGAGATAATCCCGCGCCCTTTTGTTTGTCTCAGGCTAGGCGGCAGGACCTGATGGCTGGAAACAGCAGCGCGGCCACCGCCATCAGCAGCAGGCTCTGACAGGTAATGATGACGGCTGGCACTGTGCCTGTGCGAAGCCAGCCGAAACCAAAGACGCTGCGCGTCAGGATCTGTGCCTTCGAAGGGTTATCGGCCTTGCCAAGGACCCGACGGGTAGAAGGCAAAGAAGCCAGCAGGGGCTGCAACCACATCGTGGATACCGCGTAGAGCGCCCGAAACGGTCGCGTCGGTCAAGGCGCGCGATTGCGGCTTGCTCGGATCACCCTCGTCAATGGCGAAGGTCATCGTCATGTTCGGACGGCCCTCGATGTCCACGACCCAGTGGCCGTTGGTATCCTTGCCGTGCAGCTTGGGATCGGAGGTCCACAGTATCGACAGAGTAAAGCTGACGTCCTGCGTGTAGCGGGCGGTCCAGCGCCATTCAGTGGCGGCGACGGTGCCTTGTTTGATCGTGCCTGCGCCGATTTCCATATCGTGCGGAGCCAGTGTCAGGGCGTGCTCTGGCGTGATGTCGATCAGATCGACATTCAGCGCTTTACCCGTGAAGTGCAGGATTTCGCTGAACAGGGCAGTGTACATTCCCGCCAAGGGACCTTTGGTGATGTCGTTGACCGCCGGATCGGCACCAAAGCCCATCAGGCCAAAGACGAACTCCTTGGAGACCATCTCTGAGGCATCGACGGTCTCGGAGACGGTGATGCTGTCCAACTCGGCGCTAAAGCCCGTCGCGGCCAAGACGATACGCTCGATAAAGCCGCCCGGATTCACACCCAAGCCCGCCAACGTGGCATTGCCCTTTTCGCAGGCAGCCTTCAGCGGTGCCCAATAGTTCTCGTCATGGGCCATGGGATAGTGGAAGCCCGCCGTCGAGATGACGTTCTTGCCGCTTGCCAGCAGACGGATCACGTCGGCATTCATCTTGTCATAGGGCAGGGTGATGCGCGGTGTATGGATGACCAGATCGGCATCCAGCGCCAGAATTTCCTCGATGTTATTGGTCGCCAGCACGCCTGTATCGGGGCGTTTGCACAACTGGCCTGCGTCGATGCCGTTCTTCTTGTCGGAATAGACATAGACACCCGCCAGTTCGAGATCCCGCGCGTCGATAATACGGCGCAGGGCGGTGCGCCCCATCGAACCGGTTGCCCATTGTACGACCTTGATCACTCACAACTCCCCAACTTGTGCATTTTGGCCTTTCCAGACCTTAGTTAGTCTCTTTATGAAAGGAATACCAAAGGGAGGGAAGCGCGATGATCGTGACAAGTGCCGAAAGGCTCGCAGATTTCCGCAAACGTGGCTGGTGGGGTGACCTGACGGTTGATGACCTGCTTCAACGCAACCGCAAGGAAGTGGCAGACCGGACGGCTCTGGTCGATCCGTCGCACCGTGCGGGGTTGGATGGCGTAGAGCCGCGTCGGCTGACGTGGGCGCAGGTCGGCGAGGAGGTCGACCGTGTCGCCTCCGCATTGCTGGGCCAAGGCCTGAAGAAGGGCGATGTCCTCAGCTACCAGCTGCCCAATGTGGTCGATACCGTCATTCTGGCGCTGGCTTGCTCGCGCATTGGCCTGATTATCAGCCCCGTGCCGACCATGTATCGCGAGCACGAGTTCGCGTGGGTTCAGCAAAAGGTGAAGCCGCGTGCCATAGTCACTGTGCGCGAGCTGGCGGGCTTCAACCATGCAGCCATGATGAGCGCGCTCGCCGCAGGCCATGACACCAAGGTATTGGTTCTGGGTCAGGCAGAGGGCGATCAGGTTGATTTCCGCGCTGCTGTCGAAGCGGCCGATCCGGAAACTGCTGTGGCTGCTGCGATGGCAGATCCGATCCAGCCGGAAGAGGTCTTCACCATCTTCTGGACCTCGGGCACCGAGAGCCGTCCCAAGGGCGTGCCGCGCGATCACAATCTCTGGATCGTCAACGCGCGCATGGTCACCGAGGCCGCTGAAATCAGCGAAGGCGAGGTTCTGCTGAACCCGTTCCCGCTGGTAAACATCGGCTCGTTCGGGATGGTCATGCCGTGGCTGTGGCAGAAGGGGACGCTGGTCCTGCACCACCCGTTCGATCTGGGCATCTATCTGAAGCAGATCGAGCAGGAGAAGGTGAACTACACCATCGCCGCTCCGGCCATTCTGAACGCCATACTGAAGACCCCCGCCATGGTCGAAAACATCGACCTGTCCAGCCTTCGCGCCATTGGCTCGGGCTCTGCACCGCTGGCTCCGTGGATGATCGAGGGCTGGGCGCAGAAGTGGGGCATCGAGGTGTGCAACATCTTCGGCTCGAACGAAGGCGCTTCGCTGTTCAGCGGGCCGATGCATGTGAAGGACCACACCGAGCGTGCCCGCTACTTCCCGCGCATGGGCGCAGAGGGCATTGAATGGTCGGGCGATACGGCCTCGATGATCAAGACGAGGCTGGTCGATCCAGCCACCGAAGAAGTCATCACAGAACCGGGCATTCCCGGGGAACTGCGCTTCTGGGGCGCGGCGACCTTCGAGGGCTATTTCGAAGCGCCGGAACTGACCGCCAGTGCCTTTGATGCCGAGGGCTATTACCGCACGGGCGATCTGTTCGAGATCGCGGGCGAGGGGCATTTGTCGCGCTATTACCGCTTTGTTGGCCGGTGCAAGGACATCATCGTGCGCGGTGGTGTGAACATCTCTCCGGCCGAACTGGACGATGTGCTGTCTGGCCACCCCGATCTGAAGGAAGCGGCGGTCTGCGGCATTCCTGACGAGGTTCTGGGCGAGAAGGTTTGCGCGGCGTTGGTGCCGACAGGCGATACGGTGCCGGACGTCAAGGCTCTGGCCGAATGGCTGAAGGCGCAGGGGCTGGCGACGTTTAAACTGCCGCAGGCGGTGGTGAAGGTCGAAGCCCTGCCGCGCAATTCGATGAACAAAGTCGTCCGCACCGAACTTCGCGAGCAGGTCCTAGGCCTTCTGAAAGCCTGAGGCCAAATATCGAAAGGGGCGGCATCCCCTCAGAAGCCGCCCCTTTCTCTCCCCGAACTGGTGACCAGATTACGCGGCCACCACTCCGTTCCGTATGTAGGCCCGATCAGCCCAGCAGGCGTGTGTGCCGCTGGAGATTTTGTGTGGCAGCGCAATGCGGCACACAGGGCCTTCTTCAAACTTCTTGCAGTCGATGAGGACGCATTCGGACGTGCCGGCGTTCTCGTCGATGATGAAGCTGATCAGATAGCCATCGTCTTCGTCCTTGGCGTTGATGCGGGGGACGAACGGGCTTTCGCTGGCGAAACGGCCTTCCGGAAGCGTAACCGACCAGCTCTCGCCGGTTTCGAGATCGTGCTTCACAAAGCCGTTGAACAGGAACCAGCCCGGCTTGGTCGTGGTCGAGTAGCAATAGCGGTTCTTGCGGCCGGCATAGCGATTGTTGATGACGCCGAACTCCAGCACGCGGTCATCCAGATGACCCTCGGTGGTTTCGCCCGTCTTCATGTTGAAGCGCCAGCGGTGCAGTTTGGACTTGAAGCTGTGCTCGTCCAAATAGGCCATCATGCGGTCCATGCCCTTGGGATGACCCTCGAGCGGTTCCGGCATCGGCACTTCCTGGAAGTAGCCGTCCATGATGATCTCGTCGCCTTCCTCATACGCATTGAGGAAGTGCAGCACATAGGTCGGGTCCGCTTCGAACCAACGGATGTCTGCCTCGGTGCCATAACGCGGCAGGATGGCAAAGCGCGACGGCAGGTCGTGCATGCGCGCAGCGTGATAACCCTTCTCCAGCAAGCCCTCGTCCCAGAACAACGGGAAGTCGTTCAGGATCGAATAGTTGGTGGTGAAGATCATGTCGTGCGGCAGGCGCGGCCCCGGCAAGGGAACAGGGGTGTAGTGGACCTGTTTGCCGTCCTTATCGATGACGCCGTAGTGCATGTAAGGCGCGTGCTTCGAATAGTTGAAGAACAGCATCTCGCCGGTGGCTTCATCGGTCTTCGGGTGTGCCGAAACGCCATCCAGCGGAACCCAGGGAGCAACGCCCAGTTGCTCCATCGTTTCGGGGTCCAGCATGTAGGCTTCGCCGCACTGGTAGAAGGTCGAGATGGCCTTGCCGTTGTGGATCACCACGTCGGTCGAGGATGAATCCTTGAGGCTTTCGTGGGCACCGAAACCGGGGCGTTTCGACGTGCCCGGGCCGTCTTGAATGCCGCCCCAGAGCGAGCCTTCGGCGATCTGTTCAGCCACGAAGCCGCGCGTGCGGACGAAGCGGTTGCGATAGTCTGCCTTGCCGTTCTTGATATCGATCTGGTGCAGCATGCCGTCACCGTCGAACGGGTGATAGCGGCCCAGCGGCTGATGCAGCGGGTTCTCGGTGTTACGCAGATAAACCCCGTCGATATCCGACGGGATGACGCCTTCGATCACATCCAGATCAAGAGCGGTGACTTCCTCCCACTGCGGGGTCCATGCACCCGTCATATAGGGGTGGTTGGTCGGCTGCAGGGTTGTTTTTACAGGCTTAAGACGTTCGAGTTTCATCATTGCCCCATTTGCTTATGGGACAGGCGTAACATCGTGCGTCTTGTTAAGCAAGCGACGTATCGCCGATGCTGTCAAAGTCCTTGCAGGCTTTCGCGGGTCAGCTCTTCGCCGCAGTGGGAACAGGTCAGCAGAGGGGTGACGATGTTGCCGCACGGCAGGTGCCTGATGAGTTCGGGCGGGCCTTCGGGGCCGGACATCCAACGCGCGCCCCAGCGCACCAGTTCAAGCACCAGCGGGAACAGATCCAGCCCCTTCGGTGTGAGGCGATACTCGTACCGGTTGGGGCTCTCCTGATAGAGTTTCTGCTCGAGGATGCCCAAGGCGACCAGGCGGGCCAGACGCTCCGACAGGATGTTGGTGGCCACGCCTAACTGCTGCTGGAAATCGTTGAAGCGTTTGTGGCCATAAAAGGCCGAGGCGATGACGTGGGTAATCCAGCGGTCGCCCAGCACCTCGACCGAGCGTTCGAGCATGGCGGCGGTGCCTTGCGATCCTTCGACGATTGAACGTCGTTGGGCGCGGGCCTTGGCGGCGGGCTCCTTACCGGCACCGGGGCCGGGTTCGCCCTTGGTCTCGCGCGCGATCAGTTCCTTGCGGCAGTGGTTGCAGCGGCATTCAGGGATGAAGTCGTGACCACAGGAATGCTTGATATTGTGGGCGCGGACCTTGGGATCGTAGTACCAGCGCTTCTCCCAACGGATGATCATCATACTGGGACCGAACAGGTCGCGCCCCATTTCCGTGAGCAGATACTCGTCGCGGGGAGGGCGCTCGCAGTAGCGGCTGCGTACCAGAACCCCTGCGCTCTCCAGACGGCGCAGACGGTCGGTCAGCAGGCTGCGGGCGATACCGATACGCGACTGGAAGTCCTCGAAACGGGTGGTGCCGACAAACGCCTGACTGCTGATCATCAAGGTCCAGCGATCGCCCATCAGATTTAGAGCCCGAGATGCGGAGCTGGCGTCAATAAGGCGGTGGGTGTCCGCCGCTTCGTTTGAAGTCTTGGCGGTCGAATCTGCAGAGGTCATGGAGTCCTTCAGGCTGTGGCCCAGTCCGAACCTCATAGGCAGAGGCGGCGAAGTCAAGAAAAGGGGCGGGCCGTCGCCGACCCGCCCCAAAGTTTTATGGGTTGGTTTCAGGGAGTATTAGTAGCGGACACCCAGTCGCACGCCGAAGGTGCGCGGAGCACCGAACAGCGAAACCTCGTCACCCGCGAACGGGATCACACTGATGCGATACAGTTCGTCGGTGATGTTGCGGCCCCACAGGGTCAGGCTCCAGCGACCATCCGGCGAAGCTACACCGATACGACCGTTAAGCTGGCCATAGGCATCTTCGCTGTTGGTGTTTTCCGGACCCCAGAACATCTGGTCCTGATAGCTGTAGTTCGCAGAGGCGATGAAGCTCAGCTTGTCGTTGATCGGGTAATCGACGTCTGCACCGAGGGTGTACTGGAACTCCGGCGTGCGCTGGATGCGGTGACCATCATAGCTGATGCCGCGCAGCGGGTCGGTGTATTCCTGATATTCGGCATCGATGAACGAACCCGAAGCCGACAGCGTCAGCCAAGGCGTAACGCGGCCCTTCACCTCAAACTCGGCACCTTGGATCAGGGCGTCTGCAGCGTTGGCGACGATCAGGGTCATCGACACGTCGTCCAGCAGTTCGACCTGCAGGTCTTCGAAGTCGGTGCGGAACAGGGCGAGGTTGGTACGCAGGCGACCGTTCAGCCAGTCCGCCTTGACGCCCAGTTCCCAGCTGGTTGCCGTTTCGGGGTCATAAGCCTTGCGGGCCGCGGTGGCATCCGGTGCAGCGCCTTGCCAGCCACCGCCCTTATAACCGGTCGAATAGGCACCATAGACGAGGATATCGTCATTCGGCTTCCACTCCAGCGCCACACGCGGGGTGAACTCGGACCAGTCTTGCGACGGGGTGATGTGGTACTCTTCCAGCAGCGGCGCGGGCGAATACAGGTCGCCCGGAAGGCCGAGGCTGAGGATTTCGGCGCGGCTATCCAGCGACTTTTCGTCGGTGGTGTAACGGCCGCCGACGGCCAGCGTCAGGCTCTGCGTCAGGTCGTACTCGAACTCGCCGAAGACGCCATAGCTGTTGGTTTCCGAGCTTGCGATGTACTGGTTGTCGCCATCCAGCGTATCGCGGGTAGAGCCCGGGCCGCCCGGCAGGAACGACTTGGCCGTGTTGCGCGACTGACGGGCCACTTCCTCACGCAGATAATAGACGCCCGTCGACCAGCGCAGGCGCTTGTCCGGATCCGACTGCAGGCGAAGTTCCTGCGTCAGGCCCTTGTAGTCTTCGTACTGGGTCAGGGTGGAGTCAGTGATCGACGGCGGCGAGCCTGCGCCTGCCTGGGTCCAGCGGATGTTGCCTTCGCCGTTACGCAGACCGGCCAGATAGATCAGGCTCATGGAGCCGATATCCCACTCGAAGCGGGCGGTCAGGCCGGAGGTCTCGCGGTTCGCATACTGCTCATACGGCGAGAAGTTGGTGCGCGGGTCCTGCGACGGCAGGTTCGGGGTGATGAAGCCGAAGCCCGGAGCGTTCGGATCATCAACTGCGTGACGGGCCGAGCCGCCGGAATCGGTCTTGCTGGCGTCTGCGGTCAGGGTCAGACGCATGGTGTCGCTGATGTCCCAGGCCAGTGTGCCGCGGACAGCGGTGGACTCGACGTCCTCCAACTCTTCGTTGCGCAGGGGGTTGTGGGCATAGCCGTCATGCTGTTCGCGGGTTACCGCGACGCGGGCCGAGACTTTCTCGCTGATCGGACCGGAGACGAAGCCCTCGGCCAGAATGCTGGAATAGT
This sequence comes from Brevundimonas pishanensis, assembly GCF_022750635.1. GTDB lineage: Bacteria > Pseudomonadota > Alphaproteobacteria > Caulobacterales > Caulobacteraceae > Brevundimonas > Brevundimonas pishanensis. The sequence goes on from NZ_JAJKBG010000003.1 coordinate 433,035, forward strand.
TGCCGATGGCGACCGAACCGCCAGCGTCGAACTCTTGCGTCGGCTTGGCGGTGATCATGTTGATCGCGCCGCCGACGACGTTCTTGCCGAAGATGGTGCCTTGCGGGCCGCGCAGGACTTCGATGCGCTCCAGATCGAAGATCGGCGGAGTCGCAGCACCGCGGCGGCCGATATAGATCTCGTCGAGGAAGGTGCCGATCGACGGGTCAGCGGTCGCGCTGTTCAGGCGAACTGAGCCGACGCCGCGGATAAACATCTCGGATTCCAGCGCGTTCTGGCTCTGGAAAGTGAAGCTGGGCACCTGAGCCGCGACTTGCGAAACGTCGGTGATCAGTTGGTTGCGCAGTTCTTCTGCGCCCATGGCGGTGACGGCCAGCGGCACGTCCTGCATGGCTTCGGCCTTGCGGCGTGCCGTCACGGTGATCTCACCGATCGAGTACGACTGCTCGGTCGACGCTTCTTGCGCCGAGGCCATTGCGGGCAGGCCCGCAGCGATGGCGATGGTGGCTACGCCGAGGCGCAGCCGCATGGAAAGCGGCTTGGTCATTGTTGTTCCCTCCCGAAGCCAACTGGTGTTGGTCTTTTTATGCAAGCTATATGGAAGAAGGGTCTTGTCAATCGACTTGTATGCAGTTGAAATCATGAAAGCGAGATTTCGGATTTCAAACTGAGCCTGATTGCATCGCTTTCATAACTAGATGAATGATTTAAGGGGAGGAATACCACCTATGAGCGATAAGGATCAAAAAGCGATCGCTGTTGTCCGCGAGATGGTTCAAGCCTGGAATGACCAGAACTGGGACAAGGTGGGCGACCTGTTTGCGCCGGACGGTGTGCTGCATTCCATGATGCTGGACCCCATCGAAGGCCGCGAAGCAGTAGCCTCTCGAATCAAGGCTTTAGGTGCCGGTGTGTCGTGGATTGAACTCGAACTCGAGCACATCGGTGTGATCGACGGCCGCGTCTATATCGAGCGCAATGACCGCTTCATTTATAACGGAAAGCGTGGCGACGTTCCGGTAATGGGTGTGCTGGTCATCAATGATGACGGTCTGGTGCAGCTATGGCGTGACTATTATGACCGCGCCCAGTTGCTGCGTGAAATGGGTGTAGATGATTTCACCCACTAATTGAATACTTGAGGGCGGACCGTCGGGTTCGCCCTTTTGTTTTATACGGGGATATCAGCACCTTGTTGGTTCGCTTCGACGGTTGTAAAAACTAACGGAAGCGAAAATCCCTTGTGTGGATACGAATACCTCTAGTCAGTCCCGTAAAGCAAGTTAGACTGACCCGTCCTTCAGGTTCGAGCCGCCGTCGAAAGAGCGGGCTCCCCGAGGGACGCATCTGGAGAGGGAAGCGTATGAAACAAACAGCCACGGCCACATCCGATCGCGTTGGATGGTACCCTTACGTCGTCGTTTTGATGCTGGGGCTGGTTTATACCTTCAACTATCTGGACCGACAGATACTGGCTATTCTGGCCGAGCCCATCAAAGCCGACTTGGGACTGACCGACACCCAGATCGGCATGGTGTCGGGCCTGATGTTCGCGGTCTTCTATACGGTGTTCGGGGTTCCTATTGCGTGGCTGGCGGATCGTAGCCACCGCGTGGGTATCGTCGCTGTAGCCTGCACAATGTGGAGCGTTTTCTGCGGCTTGTGCGGCATGGCCCAGAACTATACGCATCTGGTTCTGGCGCGCATTGGCGTGGGCATCGGCGAGGCGGGCGGGGCATCTCCGTCCATGTCGGTTATCTCTGATTACTTCCCGCCGCATCGCCGCGGCGGTGCCATCGGCCTGTTCTCGCTGGGCGTCCCGCTGGGCGCGACCATAGGCGTGGCGTTCGGAGCGTGGGTGGCTGCACATTACGGCTGGCGTCAGGCCTTTATCGCGGTGGCGGTACCGGGCGTAGTACTGTCGCTGTTGCTGATCCTGTTTGTGCGCGAACCAAAGCGCGGGCGGTTCGATCCGCCGTTGGAGGCCAAGGCTAAGCCCGCCTCGTTGATGGAGTGCCTGCGCACCTATCGTCGCACACCGACCCTGTCGCTGCTCTTGCTGGCGGCGGGCACCTATAGCTTTGTCTTCAACGCTTTTGCCGCTTGGGCACCGGCTCTGCTGCTGCGCGCCAAGGGTGCGGAGATGGCCGACATCAGCACCTGGTACAGCCTGGTTTTCGGCATCGCCATGGCCATCGGCATGTTTGGCAGCGGCTTCCTTGCGGATCGTTTTGCGCAGAGGAAACCTAGCGCCTACGCAATCCTGCCCGCATGGGCATTGGGTCTGGGCGTGCCCTTCTTCATCGCCGGCCTTTTGGCTCCGTCGTGGCCGGTGGCTCTGGGCTTGCTAGCTGTCCCGATGGCCATGAACATGATGTTCGTCGCGCCGGGCTTTGCGATCTGTCAGAACGTGGCTCCGGCCAATCAGCGCGCGACGATCTCGGCCATTTTGATGCTGGTCAACAACCTGGTGGGGATGGGCTTTGGTCCGCTGTTCGTCGGTGCCCTCAGCCAGCATTTCAGCGGCTCGATGGAAAGCGGTGCGGCTTTGACCAAGGCTATGCTGTTCGTCGCCCCGTTCTATCTTCCCGCCATTGGTGCCCTGATCCTTGTAGCGCGGGCGCTGGAAAAACGCCATGCCGCTATGGAAGCGCAGGCCTGAGACATCGGGCACTAACAAAGGAAAGGCCCCGCCGGTTTGGCGGGGCCTTTTTTATTCGGACCTTAGTCCTTGAGTTTGATCTTCTTCTCGATCTTCGCCGCGGCCTTTTCTGCCTTTTTGCGGCGCTCGAAGACCTTGCGCATATATTTCAAGTCGCTGGCCGACAGGGTCTTTTCGGCCGCCACGAACTGTTCCTGCTCCTCTTCGCCGACGTGATGGAGGTACTCCTCCTTCAGCGCGGCAAAGCGGCGCAGCCAGCCCGGTGAGCTGTAGTCGCGAGCCGCAAGATCGGCCATCAGGTCGTCCAGCTCTTTGTGCTCGGCGACGGCATGACGGGCATCGTCCGTCGTCGAAGGCTCGCGCATCACCGTTGACCAAAGGGCCTGTTCCTCGGCGGCTGCGTGAGACTGCACCTCCTTGCAGAACTCCTCGAACAGCATCTTGCGCTGGTCTGGGTTTCCGCTGGTGGTTTCCTCGATCATGGCGATCAGGGCACGGTGCTTGTCGTGATCCTCGACCAGACGACCGAACACGTCCGGATTGCCCCGGAACTTGGTCTTGGGCGTGGAGCCGATGCGGACCGTCAGTTCAGGCGCAAAGGATCTGGCTTCGGCAATAGCGGCTGCCTTGGCCTTTTTCGGGTCCTGCTTGGCCGTTTTGGCAGCCTTGGTCTTGGCTGCCGTTGCGGTTGGGGTTGCCATGCTCACGGGTCCTTACGGCAGGTCGCGGACATTGGGCTCGCGAGCCCAGTGGCGGACGGGGCCGACGTTGACCAGTTCTTCCCAAGGCACCACGCCTTCGTCCTTCTCGACATTGGCCTTGTCGAGCAGGATTTGCGTGCCCTTGCAGTGCCCGACGGTCTTGCAGTGGGCATACGCATCGGCGAACCACTGGATGGCCGCTGCATTCTTGGTCAGCTTTTCAGCCGCGTCCGGCATTAGTACGGAGGCGACGGCGTCGAAGACGACGGACGGTGCGCCTTCCAGCTTTTCGTCAGCCTTCAGCGTGCCGCCCTTGACCGGAATACCGCCGACCTTAGGCGCGACCAGTTTAACGCTGCCGCCGGCCTTTTCGATGTCGCCCTTGAGCTTATCGATGCTGGCCTTGTCCGAGCCTTCGGCAAACAGGATGCCGACGGTGCGGCCCTTGAACATCTTCTTGGCCTGCTTCTGGATCGACAGGGCGTCAGAAGGCTTCATGTCGACCGGTTCCTTGGCGGCCGGAGCCTTGGCCGGCAGGTCCATGGCCAGACCGTCAGCGATGCGCTTGGCCATGTCCTCGTCGATGTTGCGCAGGCGCGAAAGCACACGCTCGCGGACGTGCTCGAGATTAACCTTCGATAGTTCGAAGACGATGGCGTCACGGATGTGGGCCTGCTCGTTCTCGGTCTGCGAGCGGTAGAAGAGGCGCGCTTGCGAATAGTGGTCCGCGAAGGTCTCGGCGCGGATGCGCAGCTTTTCGGAACCGTCGTTGCGCTCGTCGTTGGCGCGGAACGAGGTGAAGCCGGTTTCGGGGCAGGCGCGGGGGCCTGCATCCTCGCCCGCTTCGTTCAGGCTGTTCGGCTCATAGTTGGCGCGGCCCGTCGGGATCAGGGTCTGCATCAGCCCGTCGCGCTGGAAGTTATGGAACGGGCATTTCGGCGCATTGATAGGGATCTGGTGGAAGTTCGTGGTGCCCAGACGCGACTTTTGCGTATCCAGATAGGAGAACAGACGGCCCTGCAGCAGCGGGTCGTTGGTAAAGTCGATGCCGGGGATCAGGTTCGACGGCAGGAAGGCGGCCTGTTCCGTCTCGGCAAAGAAGTTATCGACGTTACGGTTCAGCGTCATGCGGCCGATGATCTGGACCGGAATCTCTTCCTCGGAGATCAGCTTGGTCGCATCCAGCACGTCATACGGCTGTTTGGAAGCCCAGGCCTCGTCAAACACCTGGACGCCCAGATCCCACTCGGGGAAATCACCGTTGTCGATAGATTCATACAGGTCGCGGCGGTGGAAATCGGGGTCGGCACCGGCGATTTTGACGGCTTCATCCCACGTGGTGCTCTCGATGCCCAGCACCGGCTTCCAGTGGAACTTGACGAACTTGCCTTCGCCCTTGGCATTGACGAGGCGGAAGGTGTGAACGCCGAAGCCCTCGATGTGGCGCAGGGTGCGCGGGATGCCGCGATCCGACATCGCCCACATGATCATGTGCATGCTTTCGGGCATCAGGGAGATGAAGTCCCAGAAGGTGTCGTGCGCTGATGCCGCCTGCGGATAGCCCTTGTCGGCTTCCATTTTCACAGAGTGGACGAGGTCGGGGAACTTCATCGCGTCCTGAATGAAGAAGACGGGGATGTTGTTACCCACGAGGTCCCAGTTGCCTTCTTCGGTATAAAGCTTGACCGCGAAGCCGCGCACGTCGCGCGGGGTGTCAATAGAGCCAGCGCCACCGGCCACAGTCGAGAAGCGGACGAAGACGGGGCATTCATTGCCAGCCTTCTGGAACAGGGCGGCCTTTGTCAGTTCAGGGATGGCCTTGGAGACCTTGAACACGCCGTGCGCGCCCGAGCCACGAGCGTGGACGATGCGTTCGGGAATGCGTTCGTGGTCAAAATGGAAAATCTTCTCGCGCAGGACAAAGTCCTCAAGCAGCGTCGGGCCGCGAGCGCCTGCGCGGAGGCTGTTTTGATTTTCGGAAATACGGTGACCGAAGTTGTCGGTCAGGTGAGCGACGCCGTCGGAATGATTGGCATCGTGCGCGATGTGTTGCTGCGTCTCGCCAGAGTTGCCGGTGTCGGTGTTGAACTCGCCCTTTCCTGCGCCGGGGGCATGGTGGTGCAGGCTATTATCCAGACTAGGGGAGGTCTTGGAGGGTGTCATAGTCGCTGTCTCCATCGCGAATGAGGTGGGCGCGAGTGGTTGCACACGCCCGACCGTTGCGGATTAACAACACCATGTTCGCCGACCGGTTCCTGAGCGAATTCTGCGAGTTATTCGCAAGTGTCCATAGCTGGACATTTTTCTTCGGCAATTCATCGCCATACCGACATGCGAGTAAGTTTGACTTGTTCGTGACCGTTGCCCGCTTGGCGGGTCCATCCTATCGATGGGCCATAGGTTTGCGGAAGGTCGACGCCATGAAACGCGCACTGGCAGTGACAACAGCGATGATGGCTCTGACCGGATGCGCGGGGGGCGGCAGCCCTGCGTGGGATTTCCTGCGGGGACACATCGCGGCGCGCTCAACCGTCCTTGAGAACTGGCAACCTTCCGATGACGCGGTCGCGCGCGGCGCGATGCAGTTTGCCTTCGGAGACTTTGGGGGGCTCAACTCCGATGCCATGGAAACGGTGGCCCTGCCTTGGAAGCTGACCTCGGCGGCGCTTGTGCTGCACCGCTCACCCGATGATGTGTCACCCGAGGCGCTGAAGCGGATCATGCAGGGATACGGTTTCCTCTATCCCCGGACGGTGGCGAACTGGCCTGCGAATGCAGGCGATGCACCGTTGCCCGAGGCGGCGATAGGCATCGTCCTTGGCACAGGCATGCGGTCTATTCCCAAAATCGAAGTGCAGATTGCCAGCACCGGATGCGCGGCCTGTCATGCCGCACCGACCTATGACGCGCAGGGGAGGCCGCAGACGGACAAGATCTGGCTGGGCGCACCCAACCCCTCTCTCGATCTCGAGACCTATACGCAAGACATCTACAGCGCACTCGTCGCGGGCACGGCGGATGAGGAGCGTCTGATCGCCACCACCCGCCGCCTTTTCCCGACAATGACCGCGCGAGAGGAAAAGACGCTGCGAGACTTTGTCATGCCGCGCCTCAAGGCGCGTCTGGCGGATATCGCCAGATCGGGGGGCAGGCCCTTGCCCTTTAGTAATGGCCATGCCGGCGTGACTAATGGTGTGGCAGCTCTGAAGCTTCAGCACGGACTCTTGGCTGGGCAGTCGGGGGTGAGCGAACGCGAGCGCGGGTTTACCTCGGTGCCGCATCTTGCCGACCGCACCTTCCGCTACCGTCTGCTTTGGGACGGGGCCTATTCACCGCCTCAATATGCCCGGGAAGATTTACGCCTGACGACCGGCGACATCACTGCCGATCACGTAGACGCCCTTGCGTCGATTACGTCCTATTTCACGGTCCCCACCATGGGCATGAGTGACCGCGCTGCCGTCGCCGCTATTCCCACTGTGCGCGAGGCCTTCGCGTTCGTGGGTACGGTGAGGCCACAGCCGTTCCCGGGCGCAATCGATACGGGCAAGGCGGAGCGTGGTGCCAGCCTGTTCGCGCGTAGCTGCTCGTCTTGTCACGGGACATATCAGGAGACGACCAATGGGATCCGTCTGGTCAGCTTTCCCAATGTGCTGAAGTCGGTCGGGACGGACCCTGTTCGCGCGGAGGTTCTCGATGATGCCGCAGCAGACAGCATCAATCGCAGCCCTATCCGACATTATATCCGCGCCGAAAGCACAGGCCGTTACGCGCCGCCGCCGCTGACCGGCATCTGGCAAAGCGCGCCCTATCTGCACAACGGTTCGGTACCTTCGCTGGCGGCATTGCTGGGGCTGGAAGAACGGCCAACAGTTTTCCAGACCGGCGGGCACGCGATGGATCTGGAAAAGGTCGGCGTGGCCTATCCCGCAGGCTATCAACCCTACAGTCGCCCTTCGCTGGTCGATACGCGTGAGCGTGGCTTGGGCAATGGCGGCCACACCCGCATGTTCGATGATCTAACCGACGACGATAGGCGCGATCTGTTAGAGTATCTCAAGCGACTCTAAAACGGGTCGTCAGGCGTGTCTGTGACGACAAGGTGCGCGCATTTCCTCGTAGCGTCGTCATTGAGACCCAAGCCATGGCCGAGACCCCCGAGTTCGACGAGCAGCCTGACTTCTCCGAGTTTCCAGAGCGCATCGCATATGCTGATCTGGACGATGAAGATCTGGCCGAGAGCATGGCGGAGATCGAGAACTTGATCAAAATCAGCGGCGTAAGTGCTGATGACAGCTTCGCCAAGGGGCTGCAAAGCTCGATTGATCGCATGGCCGAGGAACTCGCCGGTCGCAAGGTGCGCTGCGCCGACTAGGCCAGTATCACCTCGTCCAGCGGCAGGCGGGCAGGCGGCGGCAGTTTGCGGGCGTCCACTATGCCTGCGCGCAAGACCGTGACCACGCGCTGGTGCGGGGTGAGGTTCAGTCGCTGCGACATCTCGGTAGCGGCCTGTTCATCGTCGCCCAGAATAGTCAGAGGCGAGGCTGCAAGACCAAGCGCCGTCATTTCCAGCCATAGACGGTGCCAGTCGCGGCCCGTCTGGAAGGGGTCGGCGTCACGGTCCTGGACAAACGCGACCAAGGCCGAGGCCGTTTTGGTCACGCCTGCCTCGGCTGTCAGAGACGCCGCGAGCTGAAGCTTGTCCAGTATCTCGAACGTTGGATATTGCATCACCATGCCCGCAGCGATTGCGAGCGGTGCGCTCATTTCCATAGCTCGCGCGTTGAGCCCGTCCCTCGCATAGTTCGGGTCGAGTTTGGTCAGGCGCATCCAGGACGTCAGTTCTTGGCGATAGGCGCGGTCGCGATAGAAGCGCATCGTCGCTGTATCGGCCTGATCGGCGATGGCGGCGATATCATCGCCACGGGTAATCAGTCTGACATCGGCACGGGAAGCCAGGGATTGGGCTTTCTCTCGTGCCTCGTCTTTGCGCCGGGCGTCAAACCTGCCCCGATACGTCCGACGTTTGGTGAGCACAGCCGCTAATGGGTCGGGGTCGCACTGACCGTCGACGACTAGCCGAGCAGCTTCGGTTTCGGTGGCCGCGCGGCTGAGTTTGATGCCGTGCTTGCTCGCAGCGATCACCATGCCCTCAAATGCCGCGCCTAGGCTTGTCGTGACGTCGCGGCCGGACGGATCGCCCCACGGAAGCGTTCGTTCCGGATGGGTGAGCATCGCAATGGTCGTTGCATCCACTAGACGCCAAAGGGTGGGTTGGATGTTGTGGACGTTGGGCGACAGGGCAGCCTCGGCCACCAGCTCGCGGAATAGTTCGGGCGTCATGCCACGGCCTTATAAAACAGGTGGGTGCGGTGCAGGCGCTCGGCCCCGATGCGGTTGACATAGGAGAGGCTGGGCCCGTTCACATCGCCAATCCATGTGCCGCCGCAATACTGGTAGCGACCCTTCTTCAGCGCGGCTACGACACGGTGAAGCATGGCCGCATTGACGCCCTTGCCGTGATGTTCGGGGCGCACCGAATAGAGGATGATGACAGCGCGTTTTGGCGCGAACAGGCCCCGCAGCCACGACCAGACCATGCGCAATCCATAGCGGGCACCAGCATGGCGCACGAACAGATTTAAGTCGGGAATACAGATCACTACGCCTGCCGGTTCACCTTTATAATGAATGATGGCGGACAGGGTGGGGTCCATCACCCACATCATTTCTCCAGCCTGAAACTGGAATTCCTCGGCGGTCAGCGGCACGAACATCGGGTTCTTGTCGAAGCCTGCGTTCAGGCACAGGCGGCCTTCCTCCATCCGCACTTTGAAGTCGCGACGGGTGATGGGGGCAAAGCTCCAGTCGGGCGAGTTCAGAATGTCGCGGGTACCGCCGCGCAGCAGTCTTTCCTCGTCAACATCGCCGGGGCGGAAGCCCCAGGTCATCATCGGGAACTGCGCGGTGAAGCCAAGCCGCTCGAGGTGCTTGGGCAGCCATGGCGGGTTCCACATCATGTCGGTGGTGGGGGCGTGCTCGAACCCTTCGGTGACCATCCCGACCATCTGCATGGCGGTCAGGTTGAAGGGGCCGACGATCTCGGTGTCACCATGGCGCTTGGCGAAGTCGGTGATGGCCGAGAATAGCAGATCTATGGCCTCGGCGTCGTCTGCGGCGTCGAAATAGCCAAAGCATGTGCGGGCCCAGCCATGCCGCTGGTTCGACTGTAGATGGCGGTGCGCCGTCGCGCGTGCGACAGGTTGGCCATCGCGTTTGACGACGTAATATTCCAGCGACCCGCCCGACTTGAGCATCGGATTTTTCTTGGGGTCTAGGTACTTTTTCAGGTCCGATCGCATGGGCGAGACATAGGGACTGTCGGAGGGGTAAACCTCGAACGGCACACGGAAAAAGGCATTGAAATCAGCCTTTACCAACTCAAGGCTCATGCGATGTCTCCGGTTTCGCGTGCAGCCAGCAGGGCGGCGGTTTTCTGGAACAGGGCCATGGCCCGCTCGTCCTCGTCCAGCAGGGCAGAGCCGCCGAGCGCGACAAGGCCGATCCGCACGGGCCGATCTCCGATCAGGATGGCGTGGGTCGAGTTGTGCCGCAGCAAAAGATCGCGAAGCTGCTCGCGGGCATCGGCCAACGGGTGATCTTCCCAAAGGCTGGACAGGTGGACAACCGGCTTGCCCTCGAAGGCGGCAGGCAGCAGGGCGGGATCATAGTCCGACAGGTCGTGGCCCTCGGTGAGAATCAGGCCCTCAAGCGGGGCGACGCGTGCGGCGTCGGCGATGAAGCCCGAGAGGGAGGTGGTGTCGGCATTGGCCAGGGCCTGATCGAACAGGCGGCGTTGCTGGTCATTTCCGCCCGAGCGCAGGCGCAGCAGCACCGACAGGGCCAGCAGGGCGGCGATGGTCACGGCCAGCACCGATCCGGCTTCCAGCCAGGTTTCCGGGCGGTCCAGCAGCATCAGCGCCCCGGCCAGAAGGATGGCTGTCAGGAAGGTGAGCGACAGTTCCTTGATCGTATCCAGCCAGCCTTTGGGCGCATTGGCCCCCGCAGCCGCCGCATAGGCCAGACCCAGCATGCCCAGCGCCGACAGGCCGATGGGCGAGCCGATGTGGAAATCCGTCAGCGCCAGCAGTCCCGTCGCCAGCAGTGCGCGAGCATAGGCGTTGAGGGTCGAGTTCTCCATCGGCGACAGGCTTTCGCGACGGCGGAAAACGATGAACCCCAGCACGATCAGAAGTGCGCAGGGCACATAGATGGCCAGGCTGAAGGCCGGCTCGATCCCGCTACCGGCCAGCAGGGCGGCGAGGATGCCGAGAATGGTGCCGCCGCCGATGATGATCTTCACCCACAGGGGGGCATGACGGCGCAGCAGGATTTCCGAGAGCAGCAGGGCGGCGGTCGGCAGGGCGCAGGCAAGAACGAGCGTCAGGGCGCCGAAAGCTCCGATCCCTGTTGCCATGGACAGGGTGCGGCACAGATAGAACAGGCCCGACAGGCCGAACACCACCAACAGAACGTTCTGGACGGTCGAACGGCGCGCCCGTCGCCACAGCACCAGCGCAACCGCCAGTGCACCCATGGCCCCGAAGCCATCGACCAGCATCCGCGTGGTATCGGCCAGTGACAGGTCCATCATCCGGCCAGCAGTTTCTGCATGAAGCGACGCACGACGATGGCCTTCAGTGCACCGATGGGCGCGGGCAGGGGGCGCTCGCATTTGGCGTCGCGGGTGTTCATGAACCAGCCACGATAGTCAGTCTTGGTCTTGCGACCCATCAGAAGGGCCAGCGCCTCACCGGCCATTAAACAGCCGGCAGTGGTGACCATCGGAGCAAAGCTCATGCGCTTGCGCTTGCCTGCGGCCATTTCGGCGGCGGCGGTCAGATCGACATGGGTGTGGCTGCTGGAGTGGGTCATCACCCATTCCAGCTCCTTCATGAAACAGTCGGCGGCCTGTTCCTCGGTGATGGCTTTCCAGTCCACGCCCTTGATCGGATAGCCGAGGCGTTCTTCGGGACGTGGGTCGGACGGGCGCACCACGATGACCGATGGCAGGGGCGAGGCATAGGCATCGATCACGGTTGCGCCGTGCTGCCTGGCCTTGCGGTACAGTTGGGCGGTGGCGGGGATGTCATCGCAGCCGTTGATGATGACGCTGTATTCGGCGCACAGCTCGTCCAGCCTGTCGGTCCATTCCGCGCCCAGAACGGTCAGCTCCAGATTCGAGTTGATGCGCTTCAGACCCTCGGCGGTGACCTCGGCCTTGGGGCGATCGACGGTGTCGGTAAAGGCGAAGAGTTGTCGATTAAGGTTTGAAATCTCGAAAGTATCGAGGTCCGCAATGGCTATCTTGCCTACGCCCGCACGCACCAGCATCTGTACCGCCGCGCCGCCCATGCCGCCCACGCCAGCCACGAAAACGGCCCCGTCTTTCAAGCGCTGCTGCTCGGCCTCGGTGATGAAGCCGATGTTGCGGGTAGTCATCTCGGAATAGAAGTCGGTCATCGGCTCATCTTTGCAGGTCGCAGCACGCCCCAGGCGCGGTTCGGCGACAGCCAGTGGATCACGGGGAGAAGCGCCATGCGCGCGCCCATCAGCAGCACAAGGCCCGTCAGCCCCACGGCGGTCGTCGGCGGGGCGACCTTGCGCAGGTATTGGCCCGCAGCGGCCATGTCGATGCGGCCGATCTGTATCAGGTCGTCGCCGCGGTCATAGTCCAACTGCTGCTGGCAGAAGTCGTTGTACTTTTGCTGGCGGTGCGGGGTGGCCTCGGCAAAGGACTTCTTCAGCGCGTCACTGCCGCCGGTATAGGCGTTGGTGATAACGAAGCGGCCTTCGTCAAAGCCCGCATCCTCGCCCACGCCAAAGGCGGCGCGGTGGCGGGCCATGATCTGGCGGCCGAGCGAGAGATGTTCGAAGCTACGCCGCGCATCGGGGCGGGGTGATGGAAAGACGTTTGAGAAAGTCTCGGCCACCATGCCTGCTACGGCGGGCACCTGTGTGACGTTGGAAATCCACATCGGGCGGCCCTGTCCGGTGAGGAACATCAGCACGCAGGTCAGGCCATATAGGGTTGCCGACAGGCCGCGCCCGCGAGCCGTCGGGTCCACCATGACGAGGCCAAGGTGCATGACCTGTGTCGGGCGATTGGCCAGCTCGACGTCCAGCAGCGACAGGACGTTGAACGCAACGGGGCGTCGAGGACCTTTAGGTTTTTCAGACTGATAGACGACTGTGATGACGCAGTTGTTTAGCCGATCGGCATCGCCACCGAGCACGCCGTACTCCAGATCCTCGCCCTTGAGTGTCAGGCTGGCGATGGCGCGCATGTCCGCGACGAGAGCCGTTGTTTGGTCTGCTGTCAGCGCCATGCCGGGACGTACGACAATACGCGTCCACATGCTGCGACCGGATCGCCACGTCAGATTGATCATCGGGTCCGGCGACTCCCCCGCCAAAAACTACACCCAAGGGTGCCCACCGAGGCGGGGGGAGGTCAAGCGGAGGGATATGTCGCGGCGTTAGTTGCCTCTGCGGCGGCGGGTTTCCCAACCCTTCTTGGCGGCAGCTGAACGATCGGCCTTTGTGCGCGAGGCTGATGCCTGCCCACCCTTCTTCCCGCCCTTTTTCGCTGCGGGATGGCCCGTGGACTTGCCGCGTCCGGAACCGCCGGGGTTCTTGCCGCCGCCATCGTCTTTATTGACGGTGGCCCAGGCGCGCGCTTCGGCTTCCTTCTTGGACACGCCACGTGACTCATAGCTTTCGGCGATATGGTCTGCCTTGCGTTCCTGTTTGTCGGTGTATTTGGATTTCTCTCCGCGGGGCATGGCGGTCCTCCTCTGCGGAGAAAGTGACCGAAGGGCAAAGCCTGTTCCGTGCGTCGCATAGGATACACAGACGGACTTGCCACAGCGGGATCAGGTCGCGGCGGTCGGACGGACCACGATGTCGTTGACGTCAACGTCATCCGGTTGGTCGATGGCATAGCGCACAGCACGCGCGATGGCGGCGGGTTTCAGAGCCGTCTGGCGGAACAGGCGCATGGCCTCGATGGCTTCCGGATCGGTGATGTGCTCGGCCAGTTCGCTCTCCACGACACCGGGATAGATGCAGGAAATGCGCAGGTTGCTGTGCTCCTGACGCAGGCCTTCGCAGATGGCATGAACGGCATACTTGGTCGCGCAATAGACGGTGGCCATCGGGAATACGTGCAGCGACGCAATCGAGGCGATGTTGATGATCTGCCCCTTACCGGCGGTGACCATTTCCGGCAGGACGGCAGCCACGCCGTTCAGAACCCCGCGAATGTTCACGTCGATCATGCGGTCCCATTCGTCGAACTTGAGCGCATCGACGCGAGACAGGGGCATAAGGCCTGCATTGTTGACGATCACGTCCACTGCACCGAAACGGGCGCGTGCGGCATTCGCAAAGCGGCGCATAGCGTCGCGGTCGGTCACATCGACCGGATGCACCAGAACTTCACCCGGCAGGCTGGCGGCTAGTTGTTCCAGACGGTCGGCACGACGGGCACCGAGAACCACCTTGGCACCCGCTTCGCTTAGTTCTTGGGCGATGGCCGCACCGATGCCGCTGGAGGCACCAGTGATGAGGACGACCTTGTTCTTGATCATGAGCTTTTCCTTCCAAAGCTTGATTGCGATGGGCGGAAGCTAGACGGCGGATCGTGGTTCGATTAGACGGCTAGTTCTGATCGGATTGCGTAGCTAGGCTAACCAATGGTTCCGGACTATCACGCGCTGGCCGCGTTTCATGCGGTGGCTGAACTTTGCAGCTTTAGACAGGCGTCGGAGCGGATGGGCGTGACCCGTTCGGCGGTCAGTCAGGCGGTACGTCGGCTGGAAGAGCGGCTGGGCGTCGCCCTGTTTCAGCGCACGACCCGCAGTGTCGTGCTGACCGAAGAGGGCACGGCGCTGTTCGAGCGGTTGGCCCCAGCGCTGCAGGATATCTCTGTGGCGGTGGAGGTCACGACCGATCGCCAAGACCGGCCCAGCGGTTTGCTCAAGCTGGCGGTGTCGTCCATTGCCGACCGTTTCCTGTCCGGTCCCTATCTGGCGGGCTTCCTGAGCGCCTATCCGGATATTCGGCTGGACCTGACGCTGACGGACCTGCCGTTTGATGTAGTGGGCGATGGCTTTGATGCGGGCGTTCGGCTGGGCGAGTTCATTGAAAAGGACATGGTTGCCGTGCCCATCGCCGATCAGGAGCGGCAGGTCGTGGTCTGCTCACCCGGCTATCTGGCTCGGCATGGCGAACCTTCGCATCCGCGCGACCTTCTGGAGCATCGCTGTATCGGGTGGCGGCCCCGTCACGATGTCGCGGCCTATCGCTGGGAGTTCGCGGAGGAAGGACACGAGTTTCGCGTCGATGTGGATGCCGCCATCACAGTGAACCAGATGGGCACCATGGTTGATCTGGCCGTCGCGGGGGCGGGCATCACCTTTGGCATGGAGACAAGCTTTGCGCCTCATCTGGAAAGCGGCGCCCTTGTGAAGGTGCTGGAACCCTACTGCCCGCCGTTCGACGGATTTTATCTGCACTATCCCAGCCGCCGTACCGCACCGCCCAAGCTCAGGGCGTTGATCAACTATGTGCGACAGCAACGCGGGCGTAGTGCTTAGGCACCCTCGTCAAGCCACGGCGGGGAGGGCATAGCGTGCTGGGCCTCGGCCAAGGCTCTGGACCATTGCTGGCCTAGAATTTGGAAATAGGGATCGCCTGCCTCGATGCGGCGCACGTCGCCCTTTCGCTCGCCCTTGCGCAGCACGATCATGTCCAGAGGCAGCCCTACCGAGACATTCGAGCGAAGCGTGGAGTCAAACGAGATCAGGCCCAGTTTGACCGTTTCCGGCAGCGGGGTGTGGTGCCGCAAGGCGCGATCCAGAATGGGCTTTCCGTATTTGAACTCGCCGATCTGGAGATAGGGCGTGTCGGGCTGGCACTCGATGAAGTTGCCCTGCGAATAGACCATGTAAAGGCTGATGGGCCCGTCGCCGATCTGTCCTCCGATCAGGACTGAGGCATCGGCGTTGACGGTCTCGGCCTCCAGCGACGGCGCGATTTCGTAGCGGACCAGTTTGATTGCGTGGCCGACCAACTGTGCCGCGCGAAACAGGGTGGGGGCGGTCAGCAGGCTTTCCGGTTCTTCGCTACCCGGCATCTTGATGCCTTCGCGCACCATGGCCATGGCTGTCTGGGTGACCGAGAGGTTGCCTGCGGTGGCAACTGCAATCACCCGCTCGCCTGTCACCTCCGAGACGTGCAGCTTGCGATAGGAAGAGATGTTGTCCACGCCAGCGTTGGTGCGTGTGTCGGCAATCAGGGCCAGACCGTCTTCGACAAGCAATCCTACGCAATAGGTCATGGGCGGTGGTCCGTCGCTGGAAGTGTGCGGCGCAACATAGCAGATTCCGCTGTTATGCCATCTTGGACTTATTGCTGCTGTTGCTGGGACGAGGCGCGCATGTCCTTGACGTCGATGTGGACGGTCATCGTCTCGTTCTGTCCGCCGAAGCTGGAGCCCCGAACAGGTGCGACGCCCAGATAATCGAGGCCGGTGGCAATGCGGATATAGCGGTCGGTCGGGCAAATGCCGTTAGCAGCATCAAAGCCGATCCAGCCGATATCCTCGACATAGGCCTCGGCCCATGCGTGCGAAGCATCCTGCAGATTCATGCCGTCCTCGCGGAACAGGTGGCCCGAGACATAGCGGGCGGGAAAGCCCATGCAACGGGCCGTGGCGATGAAGAGGTGGGCGTAGTCCTGACAGACCCCTTCGCCGAGCGAAAGCGCTTCAGCGGCGCTGTTGTGGACCGTAGTGGCACCGATGCGAAAACGCATTCGGCCCGCGATGTCGCCCATCAGCGCATGCAGGCGGTTCAGCGCGGGACCCGCTGCATGCTGTTCGGCCAGATCGCGTATGGCTGGATCGGCAGCGGTCAGGGCCGTGTCACGCAAATAGACCAGCGGAGAAAGCCGTTCGGGAATCTGCCCTAACGCGCCCGCCGTGTCGGTTGTCTCAACTTCGCCCGTGACCAGAAGCGACAATTCGTGCGGCGGATTATCGACGTACAGGGTGTGGGTGATGTTTCCGAAGGCGTCCGTGCCCTGATGAATTCGGGCGTCGAAGTCCGGCTCAACCGACCAGCGCCGGATGTGCTGGCCATCGGTCTGCATCGGAGACATGCGCAGGATCTGGGTGATCGCCCGTGGCGGGCGGGCGTAGCGGTAGGTTGTGGTGTGCTCGACGCGGATCAGCATGGGTTAGCTCAGATACTGCTGGTGGATCGCCTCGCCGAGGCGACGGTTTTCCGCGAGGTAGGACTGGATGTATTCGTGCAGGCCGCTCTGGAAGATGGTATCCATCTTGGCCCCCTCGAAATGCTTCATCTGGGCAGACGCCAGCCGCTGGGCCGGCCCACGGTTGTCATAGTCGGCGGCCAGACGGTCCAGATAGCGGACAATGGTAGCCTGACAACTTGCCAGCGAACGCGGCATCTGGCGGTTGAGGATCATCAGATCGGCCACGTGCCACGGTTTGACGTCATCGCGGTACACCCAGCGATAGGCCGTCAGGGCCGAGACTTCGCGCAGCAGGGTGGTCCATTGGAAATAGTCGAACTGGCCGCCCACGCGTTCGCCCTCGGGCAGCAGCAGGTGGTATTTCACATCCAGCAGGCGGGCGGTGTTGTCGGCCCGCTCGACCGCTGCGCCTAGCCGCAGGAACCAGTAGGCATCATTGCGTAGCATGGTGCGCGACGTGGCTCCCTCGACGCCAAGGGTGACGCCCTTGACCCACTGGAGGAACTCCAGAAGTTCGTCGCCCCGTAACGGCATGTCCAGTTCTTGCAGCCGGTTCCATGCGCCGTTGATTGTCTCCCACAGCTCTACCGTTAGCGCGGTGCGGACCGAGCGGGCATTGGTGCGCGCCATAGTCAGGCAACAGTGGATGGATGAGGGATTATCCGGAGAGAACGCCAGATAGTCGCGGATGTCCTGGGGGTCTGTCAGGTCGCTGTTGGGGAGAAGCGGGCAACCCGATGTGGCCAGCGATGCGGCCCAAATCGAGCTTTCCGTGCCTTGCTTGGTCGGGATGGCGGCGAGACGAAGGGTGGCTTCCAGAATGCGTGCCAGATAGTCGGCCCGCTCGATGTATCGGCCTGCCCAATAGAGGCTGTCTGCGGTGCGCGAGAGCATTCAGTCCTCCAGAACCCAGGTGTCTTTGGTGCCGCCGCCCTGCGACGAGTTCACTACCAGCGAGCCTTCCTTCAACGCCACGCGTGTCAGCCCGCCCGGTGCGATGCTGCAACCATTGGGGCTGGACAGCACGAAGGGGCGCAGGTCGATGTGGCGCTGGACCAGCTTGCCGTCCGAAAGGGTGGGGGCGGTGGACAGGGCCAGCGTGGGCTGGGCGATGAACTCTTCGGGCGCGGCGGTCAGCTTGGCGCGGAAGGCCTCGATCTCGGCCTTGGTCGCGGCGGGGCCGATCAACATGCCATAGCCGCCGGAGCCACCGACCTCTTTGACCACCAGCTCGTCGAGGTGTTCGAGCACGTACTTCAGATCGTCTGCCTCGCGACAGCGCCACGTCGGCACGTTCTTCAGGATCGGCTCTTCGCCCGTGTAGAAGCGGATGATGTCGGGGATGTAGGTATAGACGGCCTTGTCATCGGCCACGCCCGTGCCGACCGCATTGGCCAGCGTGACATTGCCTGCCGTATAGGCCGCCATCAGGCCGGGCACGCCCAACGCGGAATCCGACCTGAAGGTCAGCGGATCGAGGAACTCGTCATCCACGCGGCGATAGATGACGTCTACGCGGCGGCGACCTTGGGTGGTGCGCATGTAGACGTAATTGTCATCGACAAACAGGTCGCTGCCCTCGACCAGTTCGGCACCCAGTTTGTCGGCGAGGAACGAGTGCTCGTAATAGGCCGAGTTGAACGGGCCGGGGGTCAGGACAACGATCGTCGGGTTGCCGCCTGCGTCCTCCGGCGCACACGCTTTGAGACTGGCCAGCAAAGTGTCGGGATAGGTCTCGACCGGACGGACCGAGTGGTCGGCGAACAGTTCCGGAAACAACCGCATCATCATTTCGCGGTTTTCCAGCATGTAGGAAACGCCCGACGGGGTACGGACATTGTCCTCCAGCACGTGGAACTCGTCTTCGCCGGTGCGGACCAGATCGACGCCCGCGATCTGCACCCAGATGTCGCGGGGCGGGCGCTGGCCCTGCATTTCGGGGCGATAGGCCTGATTGGTCAGGATCAGTTCGGGCGGGATTATGCCCGCTTTCAGGATTTCCTGCGGGCCGTAGATATCCTTCAGGAAGGCATTGATGGCGTTGATCCGCTGGGTCAGGCCAACTTCCAGACCGTTCCATTCAGCCCCGCTGACGATGCGCGGGATCAGGTCGAACGGGATGAGCCGCTCGTTGGATTCCGTGTCGCCATAGACGGCAAAGGTGATGCCCATGCGGCGAAAGAACAGTTCGGCCTGTCGTGATCGGGTCTTGAGCAGGTCCGGCGAGGCGTTCGCCAGCCATTGAGCGGCCTTGGCATAGGGCGAACGGATTTCGCCGCCCGTGCCGTTCATTTCGTCAAACGCCATGCCCTCTCCGATATCGCTGTCATGCGATGGTGAGGGTCAGATGGCGAACCGCGCAAGTAAAAAATGCTGCATTGCAGCAAAGCTTGCGCGGTCCTTTGAGCGGTTCTTAGGCCGAAGGCAGTAGGCTTGCGGCAAACGGACGATAGCGACCAGCACGCACGCCTTGGGTGGCGCGGGCAATGTCCGGGGCGAAATAGTGGTCGCTGGTATAGGGCGCAGCGGCCTCGCGCACGATGGCGTAGGCCTGTTCCAGTTCGGGCGAGGAGGTCAGCGGGCGGTGGAAGTCGAGGCCCTGTGCCGCAGCCAGCAGCTCTATGCCCACCACATTGGCGGTGTTCTCGGCCATGTCCAGCAGCCTGCGGGCACCGTGGGTGGCCATGGAGACATGGTCCTCCTGATTGGCGCTGGTCGGCACGGTGTCGATGACGCAGGGATGGGCCATCATGCGGTTTTCCGCGACCAATGCCGCCGCCGTGACCTGTGCGATCATAAAGCCCGAGTTCAGGCCGCTTTCCTTGACGAGGAAGGCAGGCAGTTCGCTCATCTTCGGATCGACGAGGATGGATGTGCGGCGCTCGCTGATATTGCCGATCTCGCACAGAACCATCGCGATCTGGTCGGCGGCATAGGCGACTGGCTCGGCGTGGAAGTTGCCGCCGGAGATCACGTCGCCGTCCTCGATGAACACCAGCGGGTTGTCGGTGACTGCATTGGCCTCGCGCTCCAGAATGGCGGCGGCGTTGCGCAGGACATCCAGCGTCGCGCCCATGACCTGAGGCTGGCAGCGCAGGGAGTAGGGGTCCTGCACCTTGGAGCAGTCGTGGCGGTGGCTTTCGCGGATGGCGCTGCCCGACAGGATTTCGCGCAGGCGACGGGCCACGTCGATCTGACCCGGCTGACCACGAAGAGCGTGGATGCGGTGATCAAACGGCGCATCCGAGCCTTTGAGGGCATCGGTCGAAAGCCCGCCCGCAGCGATTGCAGCGGCGAATACATCCTCGGTCGCAAACAGACCCGCCAAGGCCAACGCGGTCGAGCATTGCGTGCCGTTCAACAGGGCCAGACCTTCCTTCGGGCCCAGGACGATCGGTTCAAGTCCGGCCTTGGACAGGGCGGTCTCGGCATCCAGTACCTGTCCCTGATAATGGGCTTCGCCGACACCGATCAGGACACTCGACATATGCGCCAGCGGGGCCAGATCGCCCGACGCACCGACCGACCCCTTGGACGGGATCAGCGGCAGCACCCCGGCATTCACCATGCCGATCAGGGTTTCCAGCGTGCGGCGACGGATGCCTGATGCGCCCTTCGACAGGCTGGCGATCTTCAGCACCATCAACAGGCGGGTAACGTCCTCGCTCAGAGGCTCGCCCACACCGCAGGCATGGCTAAGGACGAGGTTCTTTTGCAGCGTTTCCAGATCGTCCGGGGCAATCGAGGTGTTGGCCAGCAAGCCGAACCCCGTGTTGATGCCATAGACGGTGCGGCCTTCCCTTAGGATGGCCTCGACCGTGGCGGCACCTTTCTCGACATTGGCCCATGCGGCACCGCTTAAAGATATCTGAACCGGACCATTCAGGACGTCGCGAAGCTGGGACAGCGTGAGGGGCGCAGCCCCGATTTCGATGTGGGAGGTCATAGTCTTAGAGGTCCAGCGAGGGCAGGTTAAGGCCATTGGCGCGCGCGGCGTCCTTGGCGATGTCGTATCCGGCGTCGGCATGGCGCATGACGCCCGTTGCCGGGTCATTCCACAGCACGCGCTCAAGGCGGCGGGCGGCTTCATCGGTGCCATCGGCCACGATCACCACGCCCGAGTGCTGGGAATAGCCCATGCCGACCCCGCCGCCGTGGTGCAGCGACACCCACGATGCGCCCGAGGCCGTATTCAGCAGGGCATTCAGCAGCGGCCAGTCGGAAACAGCGTCCGAGCCGTCCTGCATCGCCTCGGTTTCGCGGTTGGGGCTGGCGACCGAACCGGAATCCAGATGGTCGCGGCCAATGACGATGGGGGCCGACAGCTCGCCCGATTTGACCATTTCATTGAACATGAGCCCTGCGCGGTGGCGGTCGCCCAGCCCGATCCAGCAGATGCGGGCGGGCAGGCCCTGAAACGCGATGCGCTCGCCCGCCATGTCCAGCCAGCGGTGCAGGCCCGCATTGTCGGGGAACAGCTTTTTCATCGCCTCATCCGTCTTGCGGATGTCCTCCGGATCACCCGACAGGGCGGCCCAGCGGAACGGGCCGATGCCACGGCAGAACAGCGGGCGGATATAGGCGGGGACGAAACCGGGGAAGGCAAAGGCGTCGGTCACGCCTTGATCGAAGGCGACCTGACGGATGTTGTTGCCATAGTCGGTAGTCGGGATGCCCAAGTTGTGGAAGTCGAGCATGGCCTGAACATGAGTGGCCATCGACTGGCGGGCTGCGGCCTCGACCTCGGCGGGGGTCGATACGCGCTTTTCTTCCCATTCGGCGACGGTCCAGCCCGAGGGCAGGTAGCCATTGACCGGATCGTGGGCGCTGGTCTGGTCGGTCACCAGATCGGGGCGGATGCCGCGCTTGACCATCTCCGGAAGGATGTCGGAGGCATTGCCCAATAGGCCGATGGAGGTTGGCTTGCCATCTTTCAGCGACTGTTCCAGCAGGTTCATCGCCTCGTCCAGCGTCTCGGCCATGACGTCGAGGTAGCGGGTGCGGATGCGGAACTCGATGCGACTACGCTGGCATTCGATGGCGATGCAGGATGCACCCGCCATGGTCGCGGCCAGCGGCTGCGCACCGCCCATGCCGCCAAGGCCAGCCGTCAGAATCCACTTGCCCGACCAGTCGCCGCCATAGTGCTGGCGTCCAGCCTCCATGAAGGTCTCGTATGTGCCCTGAACGATGCCCTGGGTGCCGATGTAGATCCACGAACCGGCGGTCATCTGGCCGTACATGGCCAGACCCTTCTTATCGAGTTCGTTGAAGTGATCCCACGTCGCCCATTTGGGCACGAGGTTGGAGTTGGCGATCAGGACGCGCGGGGCATCGGCATGGGTGCGAAACACGCCAACCGGCTTGCCCGACTGGACCAGCAGGGTCTCGTCCTCTTCCAGTTTTTGAAGCTGGGCGACGATGGTATCGAACGCCTGCCAGTTGCGGGCGGCCTTGCCGATACCCCCATAGACAACGAGGTCCTCGGGGCGCTCGGCCACGTCGGGATCAAGGTTGTTCATCAGCATGCGCATGGCGGCCTCGGAGGCCCATGTCTTGGCGGTCTTTTCCGGCCCGCGCGGGCTGCGAATGACGCGTGAATTGTGGGTAGCCATCGAATCCTCCGTCAGGCATCGCTGATCTTGGAGCAAAGTTCTGCACGGACTTTCCATTATGTCTAGACATTAAAATCGGGACGAGGCAGGCTGAACCCCATGGAACAGGAACCGCTGCACAGACGGATCGCGAGCGACATCGAGCGCCGCATCGCCTCGGGCGAGTGGCAGCCGGGTTTCCGCATCCCGACCGAGGCTGAACTGATGGCCGAATATGGCTGTGCGCGGATGACGGTATCGCGGGCGATTACCGATCTGGCGGCGCGGTCATTGGTGGTGCGACGTCGCAGGGCGGGGACGGTTGTGGCCCATCCGCCGGTTCATTCTTCGGCACTGGTGGCCATTCCCGACATCCAGTCCGAGGTCGAGGGCAGGGGGCTGAAATACAGCCACCGCCTGCTGGCCCGCATCGTGCGCCCTGCTGACGTGGCTGAGGAGATGGGCGGAAAGGTCGTTGAACTCGCGACCCTGCACCTGTCCGACGATATGCCTTTCGTGTTCGAGCGCCGTGTGATCTCTCTGGACGCGGCCCCCGATGCCGAGACCGCAGACTTCAGCGCCCAGCCGCCCGGGGGCTGGCTGCTGGCGAACATGCCGTGGACCGAGGCCGAGCACCGCATTTCTGCCGTTGCTGCCGATGGCGAAACGGCCAACCATCTGGGTCTGGCCGATGGCACGGCGTGTTTGAGGTTAGAGCGCCGGACGTGGCGCGACGGACAGGGCGTAACCCGCGCTACCCAGATTTTCCCCGGCACGGCCTATGATCTGGTCGCGCGCTTTTCTCCCACGAAAGGATGACCGCCATGAGTGAACAGTCCGAAGCCCTGGGTTGGCGTTCTGTAGGCGATCTGGTGGGCAACCATCCCGAGGCGCGGGTGGCGATGATCGGGGCACCGCTGAACGAGCGGTCGCTGACACCGGGGCGATGTGATCTGGGGCCAAAGGCGCTGAGAGCCGTTCTGCCGCGTCTGTCGACCTATGATGTCGAGACGGGGCTGGAACTGGACATCCGCGTGCATGATGCGGGCGATGTGCCGCTGAAAGCTGTGTCGCCAGTTGATGCCTTCGAGCCGGTCCGCGACGCGGTGAAGGCGCAAACGCACCGCGACCTGACGATCTTGGTCGGTGGCAATAATGCGATCACTCGCGCGGGTGTGCACGCGCTGGGGCTGGAGCGCGTCGGTGTGCTGACGCTGGATGCGCATTTCGACCTGCGCGACACCGATCAAGGCCTTACCAACGGCAATCCGATACAGGCGCTGTTGGAAGACGGGCTGGACGGCTCGCGGATCAGTCAGGTTGGCGTGGCCCCGTTTGCCAATACCAAGCGTGCTCATGAAAAGGCTAAGATGGCGGGGATCAATGTCCGTACCGTACGCGAATGCCGCGAGCAGGGGTTGGCGGCTGTGGTCGCGCAGGAGTTGGAGCGTCTGTCCGCCCTCTGCGAGGTCATCTACGTCGATTTCGACATCGATGTCATCGACCGCAGCCAATGGCCCGCCAGCCCGGGGGCGAGGCCGGGTGGCGTATCGGTGCATGACTTCTTCGATGCGGCGCGGGTGATCGGCGCGCATCCCAAGGTTCGCGCCGTGGACCTGACAGAATATGATCCGTCGCTGGAGGTGGGCGATCTCGGCTCGCTGACGGCGGGGCGGTGGTTCTGTGAAATCCTCAGCGGAGTGTCGGCGCGATGATCGAAGCGGACCTGCTGATTACCGACTGCAAACTGGCCACCATGATAGAGGGTGGCGCTGCTTACGGTGCCATCGAGGACGGTGCGCTCCTGATCAAGGGTGGCCGCATTGTATGGGTAGGGGCGAGGGCAGATCTGCCTGCACACACGGCGACCAATACGGATAAGTTTGATGGCCGCTGGGTCACGCCCGGTCTGATCGACTGCCACACCCATCTGGTGTTCGGGGGTGACCG
The DNA here is from genome assembly GCF_022750635.1 of Brevundimonas pishanensis. Taxonomy (GTDB): domain Bacteria; phylum Pseudomonadota; class Alphaproteobacteria; order Caulobacterales; family Caulobacteraceae; genus Brevundimonas; species Brevundimonas pishanensis. The sequence goes on from NZ_JAJKBG010000003.1 coordinate 457,283, forward strand.
CTCGGGCGAGTTCGAGCAGCGCCTTGAGGGTGTCAGCTATGAGGAGATCGCCCGTAGTGGCGGAGGGATCGTCTCGTCCGTTCGCGCCACGCGTGAAGAAACCGAGGAGCAGCTTTTTGCCTCGGCGTTGAAGCGGTTGCAGGGGCTGAAGGATACGGGCGTCACGACCGTTGAAATCAAGTCTGGCTATGGCCTCGACCTCGACAGCGAGCTGAAGATGCTGCGCGTCGCTCGGCGGATCGGGCGCGAGGGCGGGGTGCGGGCGCGAACGTCCTATCTGGGTCTTCATGCCCTGCCGCCCGAGCATAAGGCCGACCGCGCGGCCTATGTGGATAAGGCTGTGGATGAAATCCTGCCTGCGGCCCATTCCGAAGGTTTGGTGGACGCGGTCGATGCCTATTGCGAACCGATTGCTTTCTCGGTTGACGAGGTAAGCCGCCTGTTCGACAAGGCAAAGGCGTTACGCCTGCCGGTCAAACTCCACGCCGACCAGCTGTCGGACAGCGACGGCGCGGCGCTGGCGGCCCGTTATGGCGCTCTGTCGGCGGACCATATCGAATATTCGAACGAGGCGGGCATTGCGGCGATGGCCAAGGTCGGTTCGGTTGGTGTGCTGTTACCGGGTGCGTTCCTGATGCTGCGCGAAACGAAAGCGCCGCCTGTGGACCTGATGCGCCGCTATGGCGTGCCCATGGCATTGGCGACCGATTGCAACCCCGGTACCTCGCCCGTGGCCTCCATGACCGCGACGATGAACCTCGCCTGCGTGCAGTTTCGCCTGACGCCCGAAGAGGCGCTAACGGGAGCCACGCGCAACGCCGCGCGGGCGCTGGGCATGCAGGACGACGTTGGAACGATTGAAGAGGGCAAGCTGGCCGATCTGGCCGTTTGGGATATCCGGCGTCCAGCGGAACTCAGCTACTGGCTCGGCGCGCCGCTTCTTCACGCCACCTATGTGAATGGGACGCGTCGACAGCCCGACTGGGGTGCCGGTGGGGCTGATATCGATTTTCAGGGAAGGTGATCGTGGCGGAGAGGGGGGGATTCGAACCCCCGGTACGCTTTCACGTACGCCGCATTTCGAGTGCGGTACATTCAACCACTCTGCCACCTCTCCGCGAGATCATCAGGTGCCCCGTGGGGCCCGGTTGAGGAGGGCTATGTAGCCAAGGAGCCTTTGCCTTGCAAGCTGATTCTTCACAAAAATTCTGATCTAATTCAACGCTGCCAAGGTAGGGTCAGACCGGACGCAGATGCACCGATGTTATCGGGGCCCACATAGCGGAAAAGCTCCGCCGGACGGCCTCCTGTATCGGTCGCAAATCGCCCCGTTGGCGTGACCAGTCCGGTGCGTTCCACACCCCTGCGGAAATTCTGTTTATGCAGGGAAAGACCGGAAACGGCTTCGGCGGCGGCTTGAAGATTGGAAAGGGTGAACTCTTCGCCCATCAGATCGAACAGGACAGGGCGGTATTTCAGCTTGCTACGCAGCCGCCCCAGTCCGGTTGCAGCAATCCGGCGGTGGTCGGATGCCATGGGAAGGTCGTTGAGCAGAAGGCTCTGCGATCGATCCGTGCGGTGATGGTCGCGTCGCGATTCTTCTACGAGGTCAGCCTCGTAAAGAAGTTCGTAGCGTTCGAGGACGCGTTCCTCGTTCCAGCGGGTGGCTTCGCCCGTTGCAAACAGTGTTTGGACGCGCGCCTGTTTGCGCGTGTCGGATCCGGCCCAGTCGTTGAGGGTTGTCGTGAGGCTATGCAGATCGGCGGGAGGTCCGCTTCGCCAGTCTTCCCACGGAAAGATGTCGAACAACGGCGTCCAGCGTGCATCCTGTCCTGACTGGCCCAGCGGTGCGGAGGCGCTGTCACGCGTGAGGGTCAGGTAGCCTACCGACACTTCGCGGGCCCTTACGGGACCCGAGGCAGCACGCGGCGAGGCGCGACCGATGTCCCCGAAGGTGTAGAGCTGTTCGACAAAGCCCAAAGGAAAGCCCGTCTGGGCCGTTACAAAATCTCTGAGGGCCAGTTCGAAAGTGCGGTCCTTGACCGGATCGAACGGCCCGAACGGAAGCGCAGGCGCGCCATCGGGCGTGTGGGTCGTGAGAACCGCAGCCTGACGATTATGCATGGCGATAATGACGGCAGACAGTCCGATGCGGACGCCGATAGGGCCGTCGGCTGTCTGGGTGTTGGTCATGTCGCCGTCGGTCATCATCGTCCTCTTGGCGGCACGGAATCAGGAAGTGATTCAGGCCTTGGTGATCAGACCTGTAGCTTCGGCCAGTTCCTTGTAGCGGTCCACATAAGCTTTCTGGGCTTCGAACGCAGGCATCGGTTCAAGCGTGATGGAATAGCCAGCGGGCGGCGCGCCGAATATCTGCACCGACTCGCGCTTGGTGAAGCCAGCCAGTTGAGTGGCTTCGAAGAAAGCGCAGGCACGGTCGGCCTTTTTGATCAGGGTCTTGATGTTGACCGGCGTCTTGGGAGGCAGTTGGAAGCGAACGTGGATGGCCGCTTCAAGGCGGGCTTCGAAGTCTTTGTAGGACGAGCCCAGAGCCGATTTAAACGGCGAGATCATGTCGCCGATCACATATTCGGACGCGTCGTGCAGCAAGGCCGCCAGCCGCCATTTCGGCTCGAGGCCGGGACGGATATGGGCGCAGATTTCCTCGACGATCAGAGAGTGCTGGGCGACCGAGAAGGCGTGCTCGCCGATGGTCTGACCATTCCAGCGAGCCACGCGGGCCAGACCGTGGGCGATGTCCTCGATCTCGATGTCGAATGGCGACGGATCCAGCAGGTCCAGACGGCGTCCCGACAGCATACGTTGCCACGCGCGCGGCGGCTTGGGCGTGCGCGGCTTTTTCGGAAGGGGGGCCAGTTCGTCGTCGTCGTGAAGCGCCAAGGGGATCGTCCTGCTCATGGGCTGGTCAGGTGAACCACCAAGACGGCGCTTTCAAGTGCGACGGAGGTAAAACCTCGGATTAATCCCCGACGTTTAGCGTCACCAGTTCGCGAACCGAGTCCACAATGGCTCCTTCGTCACGGTCGCGCGTGCGGAAGGTCGCCAGCGCAATCGGACCGCCGCCCGGACCGCGCGCGTCATATCCGACCACACGCCAACCGTTTGCGTCCGGTTTGGACATGGCATGGATCATGGTGGCGCGGATGGCATTGCGCGTGACGGCCTTGACTGTCGCGCCGTTGTCATCTGCCTGCACGTCGAGGCCGTCGCCCGTGACGGTGCTGCCCTTGTCGTCGGCATTGATGACCAGACCACCAATGCGGATGTTGGCCTTGTTGCCATCGGCTTCGATACGCATGCCGGGCAGACTGACGTTTGCTCGGTCACCCTTGGAGGAGAGGCTCAGTCCCGGCATGCGCACCTCGGCGCTCTCGATATTTTCGCCCTCAACAGTGGTGTTTTGGGTTTCTGTCGCCGTGACTGCGATCGGACCGTTGCGGGCTTCATCGGCGGGGATTAGCGTGTTCTGGAACCGCTTCAGAACGTCATCGACGTTTTGACCGTTCAACTCCACCAGATGCAGTTGAACCTCGGCACCGCGCGGACCGGAATAGGTGCAGGTGCGGCCGTCCACACTCGCTGAGCCAATGCGCGTCAGGACCCCTTGATCCGCAGGGCACTGAAGGCTGCTGATGACCTTCAGACCCTTACCGGCGTCACCTTTGCCATCGGTGTTGATTTCGACGCTTCTGCTGACGCGGACGCCATCGCTGGAATCGCAAGCGGCCAGCAGAAACACAGCGGTGATTGGCAAGACGAACTTATACATGTCCAACTCCTAAGCCCGCTCAAATTGGCAGCTTACCGCGCCAAAACCAGTGAATTCGCGGTAACTCGATTTCGGGATTGTAATGGAACCAAACGGGGTCACCCGCCCGGACGAACGCCTTCGCGACGTGCAAGGAACGCCAGTCGTTCGAACAGGTGGATGTCCTGTTCGTTCTTCAACAGAGCACCATGCAGGGGCGGGATCAGCTTGGTGGGAGACTTTTCACGCAAGGTCTCCGGATCGATCTCGTCAACCAGCAGCAGTTTCAGCCAATCGAGCAGCTCGCTGGTGGAGGGCTTCTTCTTCAGGCCCGGCGTTTCGCGTACCTCATAGAAGGTTTTCAGCGCCTCGGACACCAGTCGCGGCTTGATGCCGGGGAAGTGGACCTCGACGATGTTCTTCATCGTCTCGGCGTCGGGGAAGCGGATGTAATGGAAGAAGCAGCGACGCAGGAAGGCGTCCGGCAGTTCCTTCTCGTTGTTCGAGGTGATGACAACGACAGGACGCACATCGGCTTTAATGGTCTCGTTCGTTTCCTGAACGTAGAACTCCATCCGGTCCAGTTCCTGAAGCAGGTCGTTCGGGAACTCGATGTCGGCCTTGTCGATCTCGTCGATCAGCAGGACGGGGCGCACGTCGGAGGTGAAAGCCTCCCACAGCTTGCCCTTTTTCAAATAGTTGCGGACGTCGTGAACACGCTCGTCGCCCAGCTGACTGTCGCGCAGGCGGCTGACGGCGTCGTACTCATAAAGGCCGTTATGGGCCTTGGTCGTCGACTTGATGTGCCAGGTGATCAGCGGCGCATTCAGCGCCTTGGCCAGTTCATAGGCCAGAACCGTTTTGCCGGTGCCGGGCTCGCCCTTGATCAGCAGCGGACGCTCCAGCGCCACAGCCGCATTGACCGCGATCTTCAGATCATCGGTGGCGATATAGTCCTGCGTGCCTTCAAAACGGGTGCTCATACGAAACCTGCTCCTGATACGACGATCAAGAGCAGGTAGCTTAAAGAGACGGGGCTGAACAGTGTTCAGGTGATGTGTTTGGGCGAAGGCGGGTCGCTGGCGTCCATGGTTTCTTCAACCGCTTCGTCAATAAGGGCTTCCTGACGGTCCTCGGCCTCTTTGATCTTGTCCCTCAGCTGATCGGTCTTGCCGTCATGGGGAGCGACCTTGCGGGTAGCGGGACCTTCGACGTCCTGTTCCTCGCGCGGGGTAGGGGGCGGGGTCTTGGTCATGTCCGTTTCCTTCCTGTTATCGTCATAGCCCAGCTGTTCCACGTCATCGTCAGACAGACGCTTCGCTTCCCAATGGGCGGCGCTGGCTTGAGCCCCGCGCTGGTTGCGCATGAGGCCGGTGTAAACCAGCTCGATTTCGTCGGTAGCCCGGGGCTGCTCGGCCAACAGCGCGTCGGCCTCAGCTTCCAGCGGCGAGATGTCGTCCTCTTCGCTGAAGTCTTCTTCTGCAGCGGGGAGAGGAATGCCCTCCGGTCGCGGGCGTGTGGCGTCGAATACGTCTTCCATCTCGTCCAGCAAGGCGTCGCCATCGCCTTCGTCGTCGAGGTGGGTCTCGTCATAGACTTCGGCCGAATCTTGCGGATCGAAGCCGTTGTCGAAATCGGGTTCCATATCTGCCATGGCGGCCTCCTGCGCATCGATCAGGAGACTAACGGGGCTAGCGGCAACGCTGTTCCTCGCAAAAACAACGAAGCGAGCAGTTTCAGGCGCGAATTCGGCGCAAAACAACCTAAAGTCGGCTGTGGAAACTTGGCTGTGGCGGTGTAGTCAGAATAATTGATTAACCACGTCGGGTTACTTTTCATCAGCCGCCAACCGTCACGGTGGGCGCTCCTACGGAGACTTTGACTCTTGGCTCTGAAACTGTCGCTGAAGCCCGGCGAGAAATTCGTGCTGAACGGTGCCGTTGTCCAAAACGGTGACCGCCGGGGTGTGCTGGTCCTACAGAACAAGGCCAGTGTCCTGCGCGAAAAAGACATCATGCAGCCGGCCGAGGTGAATACCCCGGCGCGCCGCATCTATTTCCCGATCATGATGATGTATCTGGAAGAGAGCGACGCTGCGAAATACTACGACGAGTTCGCCCTTCGCCTGTCAGAGTTCATGGGCGTGATCCAGAATCCTGCGATCCTGAGCGAATGCGTCAACTGTTCGCGTCACGTGATGAACCGCCAGTATTACAAGGCCCTTATGGGCGCGCGTAAAATTGTAGAATACGAAGAGCAAAGGCTCGGCAATGTCCCTTCAGGCGTACAAAGCGGCATCGACGCGGGCTGAATCCCCACGCGAAGCTGAATACAGGCTGTTCGGTCAGGTCACCCGTGCCCTGATGCACGCCTCGACCTTGGACAAGTCCAAGTTTGCCGAGCGTATGGATGCATTGGACTGGAACCGCCGCCTGTGGTCGACCCTGGGCACGGCGTGTTCGGATCCGAACAATGCGCTGCCGCAGGCTCTGCGGGCCCAGATCATCTCGCTGAGCCTGTTTGTGGCCAAACACACTTCGGTCGTCGCGCGCGGGGAAGATGATTTCAACACGCTTATCGATCTGAACCGCATGATGATGCAGGGTCTTAGCGGTCAGGCATCCTGATACTGCACGCTCCCGCAGGGGCGTTGTATTCGGTGGGACGGCCTAGAACAGGCCGTCGAACCACCCGATAATACCGCTGCCGATGGCGGCGACAGTCTTCCAGACCAGCATCAGATAGATACCGCTCGCCGCCGTGCCGATGGCTCCGAGCAGGATAAACACGCCGTCGCGCTGGACGATGCCAAGACTGAGGACGGCGATAGCCAGACCGGGCAGCATGTCGCCGAACGGCACCGGCAGAGCCATCATCACCGCCAGAAGAATACAGGCGACGCCGATCAGTGTGTCGGCCAGTTCGCCCGTCATGAACGGCCAGCGCGGTCGTGTCAGGCGCTCTGCGGCGCGCAGCAGGCTAAGTGGCGACTGGGTCTTGGGGCGCACGGCAATTCGGCGTCGCCACCAGCGGGCGACGGTGCCGTTTCCCTTGGCCATCAAACGCGACCGTGCCCAACGCGGAAGCGCGACCGGACTGTTCAAAAGTCGACGGTAGGTCTCGCGCTGTACGTTGCTACGCATAATGCCGGCGGGCAGCCACAGACGGCTTTTCTGGAACGCCATCTCGATCGACAGCAAGATGATGGGTACCGAGAAGACTGCCTTGCCTCCTGGCGGCCACGGGAACAGTGCCATCAAGGCCAGCAGAAGCAGCATGGCACCGAAGCCGCGCTCTCCGAAGGCCTCGACCATCTCGCGGATCGTTAGCTTTGGATCGCTGCCATATCCCAACGACTCGAGGACGTCGGAGAAAGTCCTGCGCTCGTCGGAGGTCTTCAACACAGGAGTTGTGGGCATAGGGTCCAAGCAAGGGGAGGTCGGTAGAGGCCTTGTTAAAGGCTATAACCAGCCATAGCGCGTCCCGTTGCGGACGCGAAGTATTGTTCTCAGAGAGTCGGGGCGAAAACACGACGGCGATTGGCCGCAGGCACCGACCTTAAGCGGCGTTGCGAGTAGGGCGACAGGTGCTGGCGTAAACCCAGACTGCGCCCCCCAATATGCACACGCCCAGCAGCGCCAGTAGGCCGCCCAGAACCATGCCATGGCTCTCGATGACCGGAATGCGCGAGCCATGCTGATAGGCCATATAGGCCGTCAGCCCCAGCATAACCCCGACGGCGGCCATCAGGACGACCAGTCCCAGATCGCTGTCGTCATTGGCGGCGTTGCGTTTGGGGGTGGACCACTGCGGCTTGGTGATCAGTCCTTCGTGCCGCATGACGCCTGTGGTGCCTAAAGGCGCTTCCAGTGGCGGAACTTGTGTTCCCGGTCGGCTGATCGGGGCCAGCAGTAACTGCAGAAGGGTGGGGCGCTTCTGTTCGTCCAGTTCGAACAGGGCGCGCTCGGCGCAGCGACGGCGATACGGCGTGTCGATAGGCGGTTGCTGACGTTCCGGAATACTGCCCAGAATCTCGGCCACGTCCTGCATGCGCCCGCGACGAAGCAGGCCAAGAATGTCCGTGCGCTCGAATCGTTCGATGCCGATGCTGTAGATGAAGCTGACCAGAGCATCGAACTGGTTCTGCGTCAGGGTACGGCGGACCTGCGTGTGCAGAAACCGGACCACAGGCAAAAGGTCGTGGAGCAGCAGCAATTCGGCTTCGGCTTCGGAAATCTCGATCCCTTCGCGAGCCGACTGGGTGTGGCCATAGCCGATCACCAGTGTCCCGTCGCGGCGCGCCACCGCCCGAGGACGAAAGCCCTCGAAGCTTTTGATCAGCAAAAGCCCTTCGCGGGACAATTTCTGATGCGGCGGTGACGCAGGTTTCGGCACGTAATGATCCAAAACGAAACGGGGAATCGAGCTTCACCGTTGAAACAGCAAAGCCTGTTCCAGCGTGGAGGGCCGTTTCGGGAATTTGGGAAATCGCGCCCTAAAGCAGGACGATGGTCGCCAGCCCCAGGAAGATTAGGAAGCCGAAGAAGTCCGTCGTTGCGGTAACGAACACAGCCGAAGAGACCGCGGGGTCGAACTTGAGCTTGCTGAGGGTCAGCGGTGTCACCACACCGACGGTCGCCGCCACCAGCAGGTTCAGCACCATGGCGGTGCTGATCACCGCGCCGATGCGCCAATCCTTGAACCAGAAGCCCGCCGCAATACCGACCAACGGCGACAGAACGATACCGTTCGCGAGGCCTACGGCCAGTTCGCGCCAGAAGGTGCGAAGGGCGTTGGACGAGTTCAGTTCGCGCGTTGCCAGTGCGCGCACCGTAACAGTCAGAGCCTGCGTGCCCGCATTGCCGCCGATGGCCGACACAATCGGCATCAGCACGGCCAGAGCAACGATCTGTTGGATCGTGCCTTCAAACACAGCGATGACCGCTGCGCCGAGAATGGCGGTGAACAGGTTGATGCCCAGCCACGGCACGCGGCCGCGCACGATCTCGAACACGGACGACGACCGGTCTTCGTCCGAGACACCGGCGAGGCGCAGGATGTCCTCGCGGTTTTCTTCCTGAATGATGTTCACGACGTCATCGACGGTCAGCTGACCGACGAGGCGGCCTGCAGCATCGACGACGGGAGCCGAGATCAGGTGGTATTTTTCAAAGATGTACGCGACTTCTTCCTGATCGACGTCGACGGCGATCTCGTTGATCGGCTCCATCAACTCCGTCAGGGGCGTTTCGCGCTTGGAGCGCAGAAGGCGCGAAATGGCGACGCCGCCAACCGGACGGTTGAACGGGTCGACGACGTAAATATCGAAGAACAGCTCCGGCAGTTCTTCGCCGTCGCTGCGGACGTGGTCGATGGTGTCGCCGACGGTCCAGAACTGCGGCGCGGCCATAACCTCGCGCTGCATAAGACGACCAGCAGTATCCTCGTCGTAGCCCAGCGAGGATTCGATGGCTGCGCGGTCGGTTTCCGGCATGGCGGCCAGAACCTTTTCGCGCTGGTCGTCCTCGAGGTCTTCGACAACGGCGGCGGCGTCGTCCGAATCCAGTTCCTGCAGGGCTTCGGCCAGCACGCCCGAGGGGACGCGTTCGAGCACCTCCTCGCGGATACCGTCGTCAAGTTCCGGCAGGGTTTCCGCCAGTAGCTCCGGCGGCAGCCATTGGACCACGACACCGCGGTGTTCGGCCGTCAGGAAGCCCATCAGGTCGGCGACGTCGGCGGGGTGCAGGTCTTCCAACAGGCCGCGCAGGCGCATGCCATCGCCGTCATCGGCGGCGTCGACAACCTTTTCAACGAAGTTGGCGGTAAGGGCGTAGTCGTCGCCCAGCGCGACATGATCCTCGTCTTCGCTAATCATAGCGAAGACGTTGGGATCTTGGGTCTCATTATCCGAAGATAGACCGGGTTTCAGGTCGGCAGGATCCGTGTTGGTCACGTTTACGCCTCCCTAAAGATCGTATCCCGCTTGGTAGTAGGCGGGATTCGCCCTGTCTCTTCAATGGTGCGGTCGAGAAGACTCGAACTTCCACGGGTTGCCCCACAGCGACCTCAACGCTGCGCGTCTACCAATTCCGCCACGACCGCTCGCATCGGAGGCCGCTGAATAGGCTAGGCTTTTGAAAAAGGAAAGCCCGAAAAAGAGGAAAAATCAGGAAACTTGCCCCCAACCCTCTCATAACCCAGCAAAAAGCCCGCCGGAGCGGGCTTTGGCCTCTTAAATAAAACGCGGCTATCAGGCCTGGCCGGCCATATAGTCATAGACATCGGCGGTACGCGTGACGGTGATGGCGATCCGATCCTCACGAATCTCGATCTCACCACGCGCTACAGGATGGTTATTGGCCAGAATCCACACTTCGTCCTTGGCCGAAGCGTCCAGCGGAATCACGGCACCACGGCCCATGCGCAGAAGTTGCTGCATGGGCAGGACAGAGCGGCCCAGAACGACCGAGATTTCGACATCTACAGCTTCGATTTGGCTCACCGGTAACACCCACCACTAAAAGACGGCCTTGCGCTGCCGTTCTTGGAAGCACATTGAACCCACTATGCTTGATGAGCCGTTAAACATGTCCGAATCCGCATTGATCCGTGCCGATGGTCGTCCGGTCGAATGGGCCGTCTCGACCGGCTATGTCGATTACGAGCAGGCCGAGGCCGCTATGGAGGCGCGCGTCGCCGCCATTGCAGCGGGCGAGGCCAACGAGCTTGTGTGGTTGCTGGAGCATCCGCCGCTCTACACGGCAGGCGTGTCGGCCAAGGCCGAGGACCTACTGATGCCGGATCGTTTCCCTGTCTACAAAACCGGACGGGGCGGGCAGTTCACCTATCACGGCCCCGGACAGCGCGTGGCTTATGTGATGCTGGACCTGACCCAGCGCGGACGCGACGTGCGCGGTTTCGTGCATACGATGGAAGACTGGATCATCGGTGCCCTGAAGCGGTTCGACGTACACGCGGGCATGCGCGAAGGCCGCGTCGGTGTCTGGGTAGAGCGCAAGGGCGCAGGCTGGGCGCGCGAGGACAAGATCGCTGCCATCGGCGTGAAGGTCCGCAAATGGGTCAGTTTCCACGGCATCAGCCTGAACGTAGAGCCGGACCTCGACCACTTCGGAGGCATCGTGCCGTGCGGCATCACCGAGCACGGCGTTACCAGCTTGCTGGACCTTGGCATTCTGGCGTCGATGGATGATGCGGACGATGCGCTGAAGACATCGTTCCAAAAGTGCTTTGGTCCGGTTGTACCGGCGCAGCCGCCTATCTGATTGCCTAGACGGGCGGGCCGTGCCGGTTCAGGTGCGGCTGGCCCGGCAGGACAGCCAGAAGGATTAGGACAACGGCGACCCCTGCACTGGCCGCTGCGCAGGGCCAACCGTCCAGATGTTCGGCCAGTCCGATAGCGGCCACCACCAGCCAGCTCCACCAGCCCGATCGCCCCAGATCGTGCAGGCGTAGGGACATCACGCACATCGCCGAATAGGCGATCAGCAGCTTGGCCAGAAACGCTGCCCAGCCTGCCAACCCGTTGGCATCCGCCCACACCACCGCACCGGAGACCAGCGCAAGCACCGTCGCGCCGAAGGCAAAACGCACTCGATCGATCCGGTGTGTGGAGTGAAAGAACAGCTCGGTCAGTCGGAACATCAACGAAAGGTGGGGAGGTCTGTGCCGCGGGGATTCGCTAGGGGTTAAGGCCGTACCTTAGCCTAAGCGATAGGCGAGGGAAGCGGGCACCACTATCGCAGGCGGTGTTCCAGACCTATATCAAGACCATGACTGATAACGCACCGACCGACGCACACGCCGCCCATCGTTCGAACGCGGGTTATGATCTGACGCCGCCAACTGAAGCCGAGCGCGCCGTACTGGAAGCCGATCTGTCGGCTGAAGAGAAGCGGGTTCTGCTGGCCCATGGTACCGAAGCGCCCTTCTGCGGGACTTTGCTGGGCGAGAAGCGTCAGGGAACTTTCTGCTGTCGACAATGTGGTTTGCCGCTGTTCAAGTCGGTGACCAAGTTCGAGAGCGGGACGGGTTGGCCCAGCTTCTGGGAACCGGTTGATCCCGAGCATGTCGTGGGCGTGCGCGATACGTCGTACGGCATGGTCCGAATCGAATCGCGGTGCGGTCGTTGCGATAGCCATCAGGGTCACGTCTTCCCCGACGGCCCGCCCCCCAGCGGCTTGCGCTATTGCATCAACTCTGTCGCACTGAGTTTCACCCCCGAAGGTGACCCACTGCCGGACCCCTTGGGGCGCGGTGATGGCACGGCCTGAATAAGGCCGTCTTTCGCGGAGTAAGGTAGTTCGTCTGTTCGAGAGGTGAGTGACGTGTCCATTCTGCTTCCCATCGCTGTGGCTCTGAGCTTTGGCGCAGCCGATCTGGCGAATGACCCCGATGGTGTCGTAGCAACGGCGCGTCCGGACCGTGGTGCTATTATCGAAACCGACGCCAAACCGGAGGTGGCTACGCCCTCGTCGACGGTATCGTCGGTGACGCAGAACCTTTCCACTGCCGAGCAAATCGACAACTGGCTCTCGAATCGTCCTGCGACGCCCGAGGCCCCTGTCTGGCGCGATGAGCAGCCGCGTAAGATGACTGGCGAAGTCAGCTTGGGCATCGGCAGTCACGACTACAGCGATGTTTCGGCCCGTGTGGATATGCCCTTGGGCGAGCGAGGCTCCCTGAGCCTCGGCTTCAGCCAGACCAGGAATGCTCCCTATTATCGTCCGGTCGGGCGCGATGGTCTGTTCTGGGATCCGCGTGATCCGTACGGTGAATGGTCGTCCATGGGGCTGGGACGCGGGCAGTGGGTTACGCCCTCGGGGCGCAGTCTTAGCCCGGTTGACGATGGCACGCTGATTCCGCGTCGGGACCGGATATCGACCGAAGACTGAGCAGTTGCGTATTCGAGACTAATTGACATGTGACGAAATGCGATGGCGGCGCTAAGCCGCATTTGTCGTTTCGAGTTTCGTCATTATGTCCGGCGTCTCGACCCCTTTAGGATCAATATGGACAGTTTGTTGAGTTCCGTTGCCGAGTTCATCTCGCGCAACGCGATGTGGGCCGGATTGATTCTGGGGCTGGTGACCTTCGTTGAATCTCTGGTGGTGATCGGTGCGTTCATTCCGGCGACCGGACTACTGGTTATCGCTGGCACCATGATCGCGGCAGGCATACTCGATCCTTGGAACGTTATTCTGGGCTGCGTAATCGGGGCGTCACTGGGTGATGCTGTCTCGTTCGCGATTGGCCGCCGGATGGGCAGCGGCGTTTTGCGCCACAAATGGCTGCGTCCGCACCGCCGCAAGGTCGCTTGGACCCGCTTGTACTGCGCTCGCTATGGTGTGGCTTCGATCTTTATCGGCCGCTTCTTTGGTCCGCTGCGCGCGTTTGTGCCGACCATGGTGGGTGTGCTGCGGATGCGCCGCCGCACCTTCCAGATCGCCAATGTCACCTCTGCAATCGTCTGGGTACTGGCCATGGTCATCCCCGGTTGGTTGGTCGGCAAGGGACTGCACCATCTGGCCGAGGGCCACGGCAAGACGGTGGTCATTGCCGTCGCTCTGGTTCTGGTGGCGGGTGTGCTGGGCGTGCAGCGCCTAATGAAGGCGCGGGCCGCCAAGAAGAACCGGATGCTGCGCGGTGCCGTTACCGGCGACTGAGCCACTGCCGGCGACGAGGAACAGAAAAAGCCCCGATCCGGTTGGATCGGGGCTTTTGTTTTGCTGGCTTGGTCTGGCCTTAGTTGTGGGTGTGACCGTGGCCGGTGGTCTCGGTGTAGGTCTCTAGCGCCGCTTCTGTGACCGTGGCCGAGAACGCGGGGTTGGTGGAGGCATCACCCTCGAACCAGAACGGCTTGCGAGCTGGGCCGCCCACTTCGTTCATGCGGTTATCGAACAGTCGTCCATTGACCATGGTCGCGTCGATCTCGTGGGTGTTGCGGATGTTCTCCAGCGGGTTGGCATTCAGCACGATCAGATCGGCCAGCTTGCCTGCCTCTAGAGAGCCGACATCACGATCCAGACCCAAAGCGCGCGCACCATTGATGGTGGCCGCCTGAATGGCCTTGATCGGGGCCATGCCGCCCTGGTTCAGCATCCACATTTCCCAGTGCGAGCCGAGGCCTTCACGCTGGCCGTGGGCACCGATCTGGACGGTGACGCCGTTCTCGCTGAGGCGAGTGGCCTCGTGGGCGACGCTGATGTGGTTCAGTTCGTCTTCCGGAATACGGGTCGGGCGACGCGACACTGCGTCCAGCATGCGGCGCGGCACATACTGGCTGAGGATCGGATCGGCCCAGACCTGGGTCGTGTCGTAGAAGTGCTTCTCGCCCCACGCACCGCCATAGGCCACGACCAGCGTCGGGTTGTAGGCGGTCGAGGACTGCGACCAGAACTGGATCACGTCGTCATAGATTTTGGCGACGGGGATCGAATGCTCGATCGTGGTGTGACCGTCCGCGATCATCGACATGTTGTGCTGATACAGGCTGCCACCTTCCGGCACGACCATCATGCCCAGTTCGCGGGCGGCTTCGATGATCTGTTGGCGCTGTTCACGGCGGGGCTGGTTGTAGCTCTTGACCGAGAAGGCACCGACAGCTTGCAGGCGGCGCAGAGCCGTCTTGGCGTCTTCCAGATTGTTCACCGTTGCGGTGAAGCCGGTGTTGGCACCGTACAGGATACGGCCCGTCGAGAAGATGCGCGGGGCGGTGACCAGACCGGCCTTTGCCAACTCGCTGGCGGCGAAGATTTCCGAGTTGCTGTTCGACGGGTCGTGAACGGTGGTCACGCCGAAGGCCAGCGAGGCGTAGTTGATCCAGCTTTGTTGCGGGATGATGTCATCCGAGCCCATCGAACCGTGCCAGTGGGTATCGACAATGCCCGGCATGATGGTCTTGCCAGCCATGTCCACGACCTGAGCGCCCGCAGGAACGGCGACCGAGCCGCGTGCACCGATGGCCTTGATGCGGTTGCCTTCGATGACGATGACGCCGTCTTCGATGACTTCGTCACCCTTGGCCGTGATGATGCGCGCGCCGCTGAGGACCTTCAGGCCCGACGGCTGGGCATAGTCCACCTTGAAGCCCAGTGGGATGCCGTGCTCCGCCGTGGCTGCAACGGTTTCGGCGGCACCATCGACGAAGGTGAAGCTGTCCGTCAGCTTGCGGCTGAACAGTTCCGGACCGTTCGACCAGCGCAGGGCCGAAGAATCAGCGGACCAGTGCAGCCACTGACCTGCATCGCGGGTCATGCGGGTTTGCGGAACGGCCTTGCCGCTTTCCGACAGGGTGACGGGGTGGCCCGTTGCGGTGAACGGCGCGACATAGGCGTGGAAGCGCTCGGTCCAAGCGACCCATTGGCCGTTGGGGGCCACAGTGAAATCAGTGCCGTATTCCGACAGCAGGTGCGTGCGTTCGTCGGTGCCATCCAGCTTGACCGAATAGAGGGCGTTCTTGCCGTCCTTGCGACCGCGCAGGAACAGGCGGTCGCTGCTGGCACCGAACTGCGGATCGGCACCGCTTTCGGTGATCAGGCTCGATTCGCCGCCGCGTGCAGGCACGCTGTAGACGCCGGGGTTCATGCTCCACAGCGGCGAGGTCAGATAACCACCCGTACCAGCGCGATAGACGACCGTCTGACCGTCGGGGCTGAAGGTCGGTTCGAAATAGTGGCCGGGGTTTTGGGTCAGGGTGCGGCCTTCGCCGCCGCTGGCGGGCACCACGCGCACCGAACCCAGCTTCTGGTCATCCCACGTAGTGTAGGTGATCGAGCGGCCATCGCGCGACCACGACGGATAGAGCTCGAAGTGATCGGTCTGGCGGGTCAGGCGACGCGGCTGGCTGGTGGAACCGTCGGCGCGGATGTCACGGACGTACAGGTGGCCGAGAGCCTCGAACACGACCTTGCTGCCGTCCGGCGAGGTTTCGGCAAAGCGCACCATCTTCACGTCGAACTGGTCAGGGGCGACCTCGACGTTGAAGCGAACGGCGTCCTGAACCTGACGGGTGTCGCGAACGCGGAACGGGATTTCGGTGGCCGCACCCGATTTGGCATCGATGCGCTGAATCTTGCCGCCGGCCCAGACGATCAGGTGCTTGTTGTCCGGCGTCCAGCTGAAGGTCGGATAAACGCCGTGGATCGCCCACGTTTCCTGCATGTCGCGGTCGAGCGCGTTGTACAGCGGCGTTTCGCGACCCGAAGCTAAATCCTTGAGGTAGAGCACCGACTGGTAACGATCACGGCGCACGAAGGCCAAGGTCTTGCCATCCGGCGAAGGGGTAGGGCGGATCGAACCACCCGGACCGGTGACGAATGGGCTGATCTCGCCCGTTTCGCGGTCCAGACGGCGGATCACATAAATCTGGCCGTTCGGGTCCTTGGAATATTCGAAAGTGCCACCCGGCGTGGAATCATCGCTGTAATAGAGATAGCGGCCATCCGGCGAGAACGCGGGTTCGCCCGTGTCTTTCTCTTGCGTGCGGCGCTCGGTCAGTTGGACGCCGCTGCCACCTGCGCGGTGCCATATCCACATCTCGCCCGCGCCCAGCGAGCGGCCCGAGGTAAAGTGCTTGCGGCCGACGATGTACTGGCTGTCCGGCGTCCATTCCGGCTGGGTGACCAGACGGAACGATTCGTCGGTGACCTGACGCGGATTCGAGCCGTCGCGATTCACGATCCAGATGTTATCGCCCCCGCCACGGTCGGACGTGAAGGCGATATAGCGGCCATCCGGCGAATATTTGGGCTGCATTTCCCATGCGACGCCCGACAGAATCGGCTTTGCCTCGCCACCGCCGATGGGCATCACATAGATGTCGCCCAGCAGGTCGAAAACGATTTCCTGCCCATCAGGGCTGACGTCCAGCGACATCCACGTGCCGGAGGTGACGTCGATATTGACGGCGCGAGCGGGGCCAGGCGGGGTTTGAACATCCCATTTGGCCGGCTTCTCGGCGGTGGCGGCTGCAGGCGTCTCTGCCGGTGCTGCCTCCTGCGCCCACGCGGGCATGCTGACGGCCAGTGCCGCCACGGTGGTGAGCCAAACGCGCTTCATCTGTGGAAGCCCCCTCGTAACTGTAAAACCCTCTGGTGAAGGCTAGCGAGGTTGGCAGGGGTTTGACCAGCGGCCAGAGCGTGAAAAAGGCGTAACCTTAACGGCAGCGAGCGCAAAGTCCGGAATGTAGGGGAAGATCCCGCTCTCCCGCTTCTGTTATTGAAAACAGAAGCGGGGAGAGGATGGTGCCGTCGGGCAGGATTGAACTGCCGACCTCAGCCTTACCAAGGATGCGCT
>NZ_JAJKBG010000004.1 GCF_022750635.1 Brevundimonas pishanensis
GCGCCTCAATGCCCGATGCGCGTCAAACCAGCCCAGAACGTTTTTACACGGCCTCGACTCACACCACACACGTGTCGATGCCCAAACAGCACCTGCAAACAGGTGCCGTAAGCGCATTGCCACCCGCATAAGCTTGATTTAACACGCCCTCGCCTGACGTAACGTCAAGAATTTGCGCGAATGCTTGGCGTCGGATGCTAAGTCAGGCTAGAAAGTCCTCGAGTCCGCGCAACCTTTCGCGCACCACCAATACGAGCGAATGCCCGAAGCGCCTGTCCTCTACGTCCTGAACGGTCCTAACCTCAATCTCCTCGGAGAGCGTGAGCCCGAGATCTATGGGCGTGACACCCTTGCCGACGTCCAGAAGCGCTGCGAAGCCGCGGCGGACGGCGCACAGGTCGTGTTCCTGCAGTCCAATCACGAAGGCCAGCTGGTCGACTGGATTCAGGAAGCCCGCACCAAGGCATCCGCACTAATCATCAATCCAGCCGCCTACACCCACACTTCTGTGGCGCTGTACGACGCGCTGAAGACCCTGAGCATTCCCGTCATCGAGTGCCACCTGTCGAACCCCGCCGCGCGCGAGGCCTTCAGGCACCACTCCTATGTTTCCCTGGCTGCCACTGGCGTGATCGCCGGCCTGGGCGTTCAGGGGTATGAAATGGCCGTCAAGGCGGCCTTGAACCTCATCCGTTCGGCCTAAGCGGCTCTGCGGCTAAGTACACGAGAAGAGACACCCTATGTCCGACAACAAGCACACCGCCATCGACGCTGATCTGGTCCGCGCCCTCGCCAACATCCTGAACGAAACCGAGCTGACCGAGATCGAAGTCGAGAAAGACGATCTGAAGATCAAGGTGAAGCGCGAAGTCACCGTCGCGGCTGCTCCGGTTCAATACGCTCCGGCTCCGGTCGCCGCTGCTCCGGCTGCTGCACCTGCCGCCGCTGCTGCTCCGGCTGCTGCCGCCGCTCCGGCCGCCCGTTCGGGTGAAGAAGTGAAGTCGCCGATGGTTGGTACCGCCTACCTGCAACCGGCTCCCGGCGCTGCGCCGTTCGCTTCGGCTGGTGCCAAGGTCAAGAAGGGCCAGACCCTGCTGATCATCGAAGCTATGAAGACCATGAACCCGATCGTTGCCCCGCGTGACGGCGTGGTCGCCGAAATCCTCGTCGGCGACGCACAGCCGGTCGAGTTCGGCGAAGCTCTGGTCGTTCTGGAAGCCTGAGCCTGAACATGTTCACCAAGGTTCTCATCGCCAACCGCGGCGAAATCGCCCTTCGGGTGCATCGCGCCTGTAAGGAAATGGGCATCTCGACGGTGGCCATCCACTCGGAAGCCGACCGCGGTGCCATGTGGGTGCGCCTGGCCGACGAGAGCGTCTGCATCGGTCCGGCTCCGGCTGCTAAGTCGTATCTGAACATCCCGCAGATCATCGCCGCTGCCGAAATCACCGGCGCTCAGGCGATCCACCCGGGCTATGGCTTCCTGTCGGAAAACGCCCGCTTCGCTGAAATCATCGAAGCCCACGGCATGACCTTCATCGGTCCCAAGCCTGACCACATCCGCGTGATGGGCGACAAAATCACGGCCAAGCAGACCGTCAAGGACGCAGGCATCCCTGTCGTTCCGGGCTCCGACGGCGAAGTCGAAACCGTCGAGCAAGCTATCGAAGCGTCCAAGACCATCGGCTTCCCGCTGATCGTCAAGGCTGCTGCTGGCGGTGGCGGTCGCGGCATGAAGGTCGCTATGACCGCCGATGATCTGGTCGAAGCGGTCCAGACCGCACAGTCCGAGGCGCTGGCCGCCTTCGGTAACGGTGCCGTCTATATGGAACGCTACCTCCAGAAGCCGCGCCACATCGAAATTCAGGTCATCGCCGACAGCCACGGTAACGTTGTCCACCTTGGTGAACGTGACTGCTCGCTGCAACGCCGCCACCAAAAGGTTCTGGAAGAAGCCCCGTCTCCGGCCCTGTCGCCGGAAGGCCGTGCCAAGATCGGTGAAGTGGTCAACAAGGCCATTGCCGCCATCGGTTACCTCGGCGTCGGCACCATCGAGTTCCTGTGGGAAGACGGCGAGTTCTTCTTCATCGAGATGAACACCCGTCTGCAGGTCGAACACCCGGTCACCGAAATGGTCACCGGCGTCGATTTGGTCCGCGAACAGATCCGCATCGCTGCGGGCCTACCGCTGTCCTTCAAGCAGGAAGACATCGAGTTCAAAGGTCACGCGATCGAAGTGCGTATCAACGCCGAGAACGCCGAAACGTTCACCCCGTCGCCGGGCACTGTGACCGACTTCCACGCTCCGGGCGGTCTGGGTGTGCGTCTCGATAGCGCAATCTTCTCGGGCTATTCGATCCCGCCTTACTACGACAGCCTGATCGGCAAGCTGATCGTTCACGGTCGCGACCGTGAAGAAGCTCTGGCCCGCCTCAAGCGCGCTCTGGGCGAGACTGTCGTTGGCGGTATCGATACCACCATCCCGCTGTTCCAGAAGCTGTTGCAGGAGCCGGACATCCTGTCGGGCGACTACGACATCCACTGGCTGGAAAAATGGGCGGCTGCCCAAAAGGCGAAAGCCTGACTTGATCGAAGAGGACCCTGATTTCAGCGCAGTGGAGCGCGAGGTGTTTGACGCCGACGCCCTGCTTCGCTGCTACGCAAACGGGGTCTTTCCAATGGGAGAGGCGCGGGATGATCCCCGCGTCTTTCTCGTTGAACCGGATCAGCGGGGCATCTTTCCGCTGGACCAGTTCAACATCCCGTCGCGCCTGAGGCGTACGGTACGCAACGCCCCCTTCGACATTCGCGTGAATACGGCCTTTCTGGCTGTTGTAGACGCCTGTGCGGCGTCGGCCCCCGGTCGCGAGGATACGTGGATCAACGACCCGATCCGCCACCTCTATACCCAGCTCCACGCACGCGGGCACGCCCACTCTATCGAGTGCTGGCAGGACGAGGTGCTCGTAGGCGGCCTCTATGGCGTATCGCTGGGCAGCGCCTTCTTCGGCGAAAGCATGTTCAGCCGCCGTACCGATGCATCCAAGGTCGCGCTGGTTCATCTGGTGGCGCGATTAAAACGGTCGGGGTTCACACTGCTGGATGCCCAGTTCATCACCGATCATCTGAAACAGTTTGGCGCGCAGGAAATTCCCCAGCGTGCCTATCTGCGCAAGCTGGCTGTAGCCTTGAGATTATCAGGGGATACGCGAGGGCTGGCCCTGCCGTTGTCAGGTGCCGACGCCGTCAGTCTGGCGCAAGCCGCGCTTAGCGGGTCTTACAGCCCACCACCCACGCATCATAAACGGGGTGTTCAATGCCGTTGAGGCTGGGCGAGGATGCGAACATCCAACCCTTGAAGATTTGACGCGCCTCATTCAGAGCCTTTTCGGCGCGCGGCTGAATGCCGGCTTCGACATAAGCAATAGCGTCTTCGGTCAGTTCGTTGGCACCGGTTACCTCGCAAGCGCGGACCTTAAAGATCAGGCTGCGGGCGAAACGGACCGGACGTCCGCCGACTTCGACCTCGAACTGCATGCTCTCGGCCGTGGTCTTGTCGATGGCATGGATCAGGGCCACGCGATGGCGACGGCGCACCGTCGGCTCGACGACCTCTGCCACCTCTTCGGTAGCTTCTTCGGCGGTTTCTTCGGCGGTCTCTTCGGTCGGCACTTCTTCCTGAGGAAGCGGCGCGTTCGGGTCGACAACCGTGATGCTGGTTGTGCCGGCAGGGATATCCTGAACCGGCGGGGTCGGCGGCGTCTGGGGCTGCGGGTTTTGCGCAGCCTTCAATGCATCACCGACCGGGTCCTGAGATGCGGGGACTGCATCTTGAGGCACGTCCATGAGGGCAGCGGTCACCCCTGCCCCCGACAGACCGACACCTGCGGCAACGATGCCGCCCAGCAGTGCCCCGCGGAAACTCATTCCGGCGTCCAGGCCTGATAGTCGCCGGTCGCAGCCGGACGTTGGCCGATAGCGGCCAGCGAGCCTTGCGGACGGCGCGCATAAGGCGTGCCCGTCAGGTTCGGCAGATGGTCTTTTTCGAACGCCTTGCGCGGCAGCGGCTTTTCGCTCGGTGCCTCGTCATAGGTATAGCGCAGCCAGCCCTGCCATTCCGGCGGAACCTTGGTGGCTTCGGCATAACCTTCATAGACAACCCAACGGCGCTTGCGGCCGTCATAGGAAACGTTGTCGCGCGATTGGTAATAGCGGTTACCAAACTCGTCCGTGCCGACCAGGCTGCCACGCTTGCCAATGGTGAACAGGGTGCCAATGGTAGCGCCATTCCACCAGGTAAAGATCTTGCTCAGCACGTCGTCGCACTCATTCTAAAATCATGCCGCAAGGAGACAGTCAGCGGCGCGGCGATAATAGAAACCTGAAGCGCCTACGTCCAGCGATCGTGCAAAAACCTTTGATCCAATATCTTGGGGGTAAATGCACCAAGGGCCGCAATATCTATTGAGCGAGCGTGAAACAACGCCTTAGGCTGTCACATTGGTGCAGCGTGGAGGCGATCCATGAGTGGCGCGTTTGATTTTGCGAATGCCGTTATCGATCTGAAGTTGGAATCACGGCGCATCGAGCGAGCCTCGACCGTCGCGTCCGTACTTGCACCCGCCGACTGGACCGATGCCCGCATCGAAGCGTGGCTTGACTGGTTGGAACCGCGTCTCGATCCCGCATCGGCGCGACGGCTCGATACTTCTGGCAACATCATCGAAGCCTTGGCCGAATGGGCCGCCCCGCTGATCACCAAAGGACGCGAACTGGGTGTTTTGAGCGAGGCGGATGCCGCACTGGCCTTGGCCAGTTTGCAGCTTGGCTTGGCTGCCCCCGCCCTGCCCACCGCCCCGCGCCCGTTCGACATCCTGTTTCTGAGCGAGCCGGACGCGACGGTGCGACTGGACGACTTCCGGCGACGGGCGCGCGGGGCACGTCTTGCATCCACAGCCCTAGCTGCCATCGACGACGCCCTGCTGGCTGTGCGCGATGCCGTAATTCGCTGCGAAGGTCCGCGCGAAGCCTGTACCTCGCCTCAAACCAATCCTGCCCTCGCCCGCGCAGCCGCACAGGCCCACCGATGCGGTGCCGTCCACGCCGATATCGTCAGCGCCATCGAAGGCGAGCCCTTGGGCGCGGTGGCGGATGCCGAGCCGCTGAGACTGGTCGTCGAGGCCCAGCGCGATCTGCTGGCCGCCGGCGGATCGCTGGCGCAACAACTGGCCGAAACCTCCGTGGAGGGCGAAGTGCTGATTGCCTTCGACCACGCCGAGGCGATTGCGCTCAGCCAGACGGATCTGGAAGCGCGCGTTCAGTTGGACGTCGAGGCCGTGCTCGCACTGGTCGGCACCGAGGCCACGTCGGCCCTTTCCGACATTGCGCGCGTGTGGACCATTCTGGCTGCTCTGACAGCACACCCTCAGCCGCGCATGGCATTTGGACTGGGGGGACTGGCTGACACGGCTCTACGGCTGGGGCTTGAAAACCCGTCCGAACTCGCGCGACAGGTCGCCGAGACCGTCCGCACCGCTTATATTTCGGCATCGACCGCACTGGCCAAACATCTGGGCCACGCAGACGACGTCCAGACCCATCACGCCGGACTTCGCCTGTTCCTGAGCGAGCCGGAGCCCGCGCTGCGCCTTGGGCTAGGCAGCTTTACCCATATCGACCGTTATCAGACCGAGGATGGCGAGGAAGCGCCGCGTCTGCGTCCCGCACTGGCCAAGGCCATTTCCCGCAAGGGTGGCGATCTGGAAAGCGCCGAGCGTCATCTGTTCGGTACGCGCACCCTTGCAGGCGACACACCGGTCAATCACGAGGCCCTGCATGAACTGGGCTTCACCGAACTGGAGCTGGAGGGCCTCGAGATGTCCCTCGCCCACATCGACCCGCTCGATGAGGCGTTCCGCAGCCCAGTTCTGGATGCCGGTTTCATCCACGATGTACTCGGGCTGGATGCCGAGGCTGGCTCCATCCTGCCTCTGCTGGGCTTCAGCGCCGACGATATTGCCGAAACACAGGCGCAGGTTCTGGGTCATGGCGACCTTTCGACCTGGGACGCGCCGGCCGGACTGGCCGATTGGCTCTCCATGTCGCCCGCCGATGTGACGGACGAACTGGTCAGCGCCATCGATGGCTCCAGCGACACGCCAACCCCTCTGGTCATTGAATTGGACTGGGACGAGACGCTGCTGGATGGCTCGCGCGCCATTTCCCATGCCGCGCTTGAAGGTGTTCGCGCTTTGACGCTTCGTCGCGCCTCGCCGCCCGCTGACCTCGCCTTTGATTTCGACGCCGTTGCCGATGCGCCTGTGCGCACGGCCGTCGTCGAAGAGGCTCCATCCAGTCCGCGTGTGATCGAGCGCGTGGTGGAGCGCGACCGCACCCGCCGCAAACTTCCGGACCGTCGCAAAGGCTATATCCAGAAGGCCGCGGTGGCGGGCCACAAGGTCTATATCCATACCGGCGAATACGAAGACGGCGAGCTGGGTGAAATCTTCATCGACATGCACAAGGAAGGTGCCGCCTTCCGCAGTCTGATGAACAACTTCGCCATCGCCATCAGCATTGGTCTGCAATACGGCGTGCCGCTGGACGAGTTCGTCGATGCCTTCGTCTTCACCCGCTTCGAGCCCGCTGGGCGCGTGACGGGCAATGATTCCATCCGTTCGGCGACCTCGATCCTCGACTACATCTTTCGCGAACTGGGCGTGTCCTATCTGGACCGCACGGAACTGGCGAATGCCGCACCCACCGCAGGCGATGGCCTGGACAGCGCCGAGGGCGAGCCTGAAACCGTGCCGGCCACGCGCTTTATCTCTAAGGGCTTCGCGCGCGGTGCCACCCCTGACAATCTGGTCGTGGTGCCGTTCGGCAAAAAGCCCGCCTCGCCTGCTCCGGCGGCGGTTTCTCCCGATGCCACGGCCTGCCCCGCCTGTGGTGACTTTGCCCTACAGAACCGTGGCGGTGGCTGGGTCTGCGATAGCTGTGGCGTGTCGCCCCAGATGCAGGGGTAAGGCACGCGACTTGCTGTGATCCGGACAATCGCCCGGCCACAGGACAGGTTTGTGCCATGAGAATACGCTTTTCCCACCTGCCAGTCGTGGTGCTGGCCCTGCTGCCGCTCTCACCCACGACCGCAATGGCCCAGAACCACAGCCAGATCGCGACTGTGCGCAATGGCGTGTCCTGCCCGCGCTGCAATCTGTTTCAGGCGGAATTGGGCGGACTTCAGGTACGGGCGATCAACCTGTCCGGCGCACGCCTGCGCCAGGCGGATATGTCACTCTCTGTTCTGAACCGTGCCCGCTTTGGCAACGCCGACTTGCGCGATGTGAACGCCTTTGGAGCGGTCATGTCGGGGGCCAGCTTTGCGGGGGCCGACTTGGGAAACGCATCGTTTGTCGGCACTTCGCTACGCGGTTCTGATTTCACAGGCGCAAAGCTGGAAGGCACCAATTTCTCGGGGGCCGACCTATCCCAAGCGAGAGGTCTCACCCAAACACAACTAAACCGCGCTTGCGGCGACGCTTTGACACAACTTCCCCACGGTTTGGCCATTGCGTCTTGCTGATTAGGCCCCGACTGTTACCGCGATTTAAGTAGGGTTTCAGTGCATTAGGGGGCATCTTCCGAGTATGGAAAAGGCTTGGATCAGAATGCAGTCTGTCGCCGCCGCCCTCGCTTTTGCGGGCGCGTGCAGCGCATTTGCATTACCGGCAGCCGCTGTCACGCTTCAGGAACGGGACGTGGCGCGGGTGATTTCGCTGGGCGGTACATGCAACCGCTGCGAATTGTCGGGCCGCGACCTCTCGGGCGCGACGATGACCGGTGCAAGCTTCCGCAACTCTACGCTGATCGGCGCGAATCTTCGGGGTGCCAGCATGATCGGCTCGGTCTTTCAGGGTTCCAGTTTCCGCGACGCTGACATGCGCGGGGCCCAATTGGCAGGTTCGGTCTTCACCGAGGCCAATATGGAGCGTGTGAACCTGTCCGGCGCTTCCGCCAACGGATCGGGGTTTACGAAGGCCAATCTGACCCGCGCCAATCTGTCCGATAGTGAGGCCAACGGGGCCAATTTCACTGCGGCCATGATGGACCGTATGAACGCCAACGACAGCATCATGTTCGGCGTCACCATGCGCCAGGTCAGCGCCTCGCGCGCGACCTTCCGGGATGCCCAGATCACGGCCTCGAACCTGACGAGCAGCGACTTTACCAACGCCGATTTTTCCGACGCCAATCTGGACATGTCGCGCCTCCGCAGCAGCAATTTCCAGGGCGCGAACTTTAAAGATGCCTCGATGCGCCGCACCGACATCCGTGGCGCGGACCTGTCTCGCGCACGCAACCTGACGCAGGAACAGGTCAATCAGGCGTGCGGGGATCGTACCACGTCCCTGCCGCGAGGCCTCACCGTGCGTACCTGCTAACAAGTTTCAGACCCCAAAAAAGGGGCGCTCCGACCGGAGCGCCCCTTCTTTTTTGTCAGCGACCGACCGGCCTGCCGCTTAAGCAGACTTAAGCGGCAGTTGGGTGCGGATCGACAGTTCCTTCATCTGACGCTCTTCGGCTTCTGCCGGAGCGTTCATCAGCAGGTCCTGACCTTGCTGGTTCAGCGGGAAGGCAATGACCTCGCGGATGGCGGTTTCGCCAGCCAGCAGCATCACGATGCGGTCGATGCCCGGAGCCAGACCACCGTGCGGCGGTGCCCCGTAACGGAAGGCGGTCAGCATGCCGCCGAACTGCTCTTCAACGACCGAGGCGTCGTAGCCAGCGATCTCGAAGGCCTTGAGCATGATCTCGGCCTTGTGGTTACGGATCGCGCCCGAGCACAGCTCATAACCGTTGCAGACGATGTCGTACTGATAGGCGCGGATGGTGAGCGGGTCTTGGTTCTCAAGAGCCTCAAGGCCACCTTGCGGCATCGAGAACGGGTTGTGCGAGAAGTCGACCTTCTTCTCTTCTTCCGACCATTCGAACATCGGGAAGTCGACGATCCAGCAGAATTTGAACTGCTCTTCGTCAACCAGCTTCAGTTCGGTACCCACGCGGGTACGGGCCAGGCCAGCGAACTTGGCGAACACAGCCGGATCACCGGCGGTGAAGAAGGCGGCGTCGCCCTTGCCCAGACCCAACGAAGCCATCAGGGCTTCGGTAGGCTCCTGACCGAGGTTCTTGGCGATCGGGCCGCCCCATGCTTGCTGGTCGTCGGACCAGAAGATGTAGCCGAGGCCCGGTTGGCCTTCGCCTTGAGCCCAAGAGTTCATACGGTCGCAGAAGGCGCGCGAGCCACCGGTCGGGGCAGGAATGGCCCAGACAGCGTTCTTGGCATCAGCGCCGAGAATCTTGGCGAACAGACCGAAGCCACCGTCGCGGAAGTGTTCCGAAACGTCCTGCATCTTGATCGGGTTACGCAGGTCCGGCTTGTCCGAGCCGTACCACTTCATCGACTGGGCGTAGGTCAGACGCTCGAAGCCCTTGTGCTCGAACGTCTCACCGAAGTCGTTGGTGAAGGTGTGGGTCTGATCGATCGGAGACACCGGCTTGCCTTCACCGAACTCGGTGAAGATGCCGTTCATCAGCGGTTCGATGACTTGGAAGACGTCTTCCTGCGTGACGAAGCTCATTTCCACGTCGAGTTGGTAGAACTCGAGCGAACGATCGGCGCGAAGGTCTTCGTCGCGGAAGCACGGCGCGATCTGGAAGTAACGGTCGAAGCCCGAAACCATCAGCAGCTGCTTGAACTGCTGCGGAGCCTGCGGCAGCGCGTAGAACTTGCCCGGGTGCATACGCGACGGCACGAGGAAGTCGCGTGCGCCTTCCGGCGACGAGGCCGTCAGGATCGGGGTTTGGTACTCAAGGAAGCCCTGCTCCACCATGCGCTGGCGGATCGAATGGATCACCTTCGAGCGCAGCACGATGTTCTTGTGCAGGGTCTCGCGACGCAGGTCGAGGAAGCGGTTTTTCAGGCGGATTTCTTCCGGATATTCCGGCTCGCCGAAGACCGGCAGCGGCAGTTCAGCAGCTTCCGACAGGACTTCAACCGACTGGACGCGAACTTCGATCTCGCCGGTCGGCAGATTGGCGTTGGTAGTCTCGGCCGAGCGGGCAATGACTTCGCCGTCGATCTTGATGACGCTTTCGGCGCGCAGGCGCTCGACAGCTTCAAAGCCCGGCGTTTCCGGGTGCAGAACGAGCTGCGTCAGGCCGTAGTGGTCGCGAAGGTCGATGAACAGCAGACCGCCGTGGTCACGCTTACGGTGAACCCAGCCCGACAGACGGACGGAAGAACCAGCATCAGAGGCGCGGAGCGCGCCGCAGGTATGGGAGCGGTAGGCGTGCATATGAATCGATCAGACAGGAAGCGCCGCGCGCGCGGCGGAAAATTGAAGGCGTAGGGCGCATTATTGCCCCCGAATGTCAAGTTTTCAGCGCCCTATATAGAAGGTCATTCTCAGTGTTTTTGCGCGGCAGGCGATTCCGCGCCTCCCGATCACCCAACGCCGTCACGCCAGTTCTTCCCCATCCGACCACAGCGGCGGTGATTTTTCCCACAGGGCGTCTCCAGAACCGCCCACAGGGGAAGGTTTGATCCACAATTCCCGAGCTTCCGTCCACGGTCCCAACAGTAGGCGCCCCCTTACGGCCCGATCACACCTTGGTATGAAAAGGTCATGTCCGCAGATCGCGCTCATATGGCCCAGATGCAGCTTCGCCTCCCGCTCAAACAGGAGACGTCGCGCCGTGCGTCGGATTTGGAGGTCTCTACCTCCAACGCCGTCGCCGCAGAGGCCCTCGAAGACTGGCCCTCTGAACCGGGCTCGGTCATGGCGCTCTATGGTCCTACCGGCAGCGGCAAAAGCCACATGGCCGCCGCCTGGGTCGAGCGGGTCGGTGCAATCGCCTTACATGGCGAAGAGGCGGCATGGTGCGACCCGCTGGAACTGGAAGGCCGCCCCGTCCTGCTGGAAGAAGCAGAAGGGGCCGATGACGAGGCTCTTTTCCACCTCATCAACCTGACCCAGTCCGGTGGCGGCGCTTTGCTCATGGTGTCGCGCGATCCCCCCTCGGCATGGATGACCCGCCTGCCCGATCTGCGCTCACGCCTCAATGCCATCCGCACCATTGCGGTCGAGGTACCGGACGACGTTATTCTGGCGGCCATGCTGAAACGGGCCTTCGCGGCGCGTAACATCGTGCCCGGTGAAGGTGTCATCGAATATCTGGTTCGCCGCATCGACCGCTCGGCCCAGTCGGCGGAGATCATCGTCGATCGTCTGGACATGTTCCATCGCCCCGTGACGCGAGTTCTGGCCCGTCAGGTGCTTGAAGGCGATTTTACCGCAGGACTTTCCTAAGGTTTTCAGTCCAAACGCGCTTGCGAACGTCACACTCGCGAGCGACTAATCGGTATGACCGATTTCAACCCCACCACGACCAAGGCTGGCGAGGACGTTCCCTCGTCGCGTGCGCCCCAGCTTGAGCTTGACCAGAGCCTGCTGACATCGCCCGAGCGGTTTATCAACCGCGAGCTGTCCTGGCTGGCGTTTAACGGTCGCGTTCTGGAAGAAGCGGCAAACGAAGCGCACCCCTTGCTGGAGCGTGTCCGGTTCCTGTCGATCTCGGCCAATAACCTCGACGAATTCTTTATGACGCGCGTGGCGGGCCTGAAGGGTCAGGTCCGCGAACATGTTCGCGTGGTGTCGCCCGATGGCCTGACGCCCGCAGAGCAATTGGAAAAGGTCAACGCCGCCGCCGGTAGCCTGATGGCCGAGCAACAGCGCCAGTGGCGTGTGCTAAAGCGCGAGATGGCGCATGCGGGCATCGAAATCGTCGAGCCTTCCAAAATCACCAAGACCGAGCGCGAACGTCTGGAGCCGGAGTTTCTGAACCGGCTGTTCGCGATTCTGACGCCGATGGCGATTGATCCGGCGCACCCCTTCCCCTTCCTGCCCAACCTCGGCTTCTCGCTGGCGCTCAAACTTCGCCGCAACAGCGACAATCGCGTGCTCTATGCACTGGTGCCTGTGCCAACACAGGTGCGCCGTTTCTGGGCCCTGCCGACCGATGGCCGCTCTACCCTCGGCAAGACGCGCTACGTTCCGCTGGAAGGCCTGTTGTTGACCTTCATCGACCATCTCTTCCCCGGCTGTGAAGTGCTGGAGAAGGGTCTTTTCCGCCTGATCCGCGATTCCGATATCGAGATCGAGGAAGAGGCCGAAGACCTTGTGATGGAGTTCGAAGAAGCGCTGAAGCAGCGCCGCATGGGCTCTGTGGTCCGCATCAAGATCCAGGCCGAAATGCCTGATGACCTTAGAGAATTCATCGTCGGCGAACTGCATGCCCAGCCTCAGGACGTGGTTATCGTCGATGGGATGTTGGGCTTGGCCCAACTGTCCGAGCTTATCCCGCCGGGCCATCCTGAACTGAAGTTCAAAGGCTATGAGCCGCGCTATCCCGAGCGGGTGCGCGATAACGGTGGCGATGTGTTCGCAGCGATCCGCGAAAAGGACATGCTGATCCACCACCCGTTCGAAAGCTTCGACGTGGTAGTCCAGTTCCTGCGTCAGGCCGCGCGTGACCCGAACGTCATCGCCATCAAACAGACCCTGTACCGCACGTCCAAAGACAGCCCCATCGTCGCGGCACTGATCGAGGCCGCCGAAAGCGGCAAGAACGTCACCGCCCTGATCGAGCTGAAGGCACGCTTCGACGAAGAGGCCAACTTGCGCTGGGCCCGCCAGATGGAACGTGCAGGCGTCCACGTCGTGTTCGGCTTCGTCGAGTACAAAACCCACGCCAAGCTCAGCGTCGTCGTGCGCCGCGAAGGCGATGCCCTGCGCACCTATTGCCACTTTGGCACCGGCAACTATCACCCGACGACGGCCAAGATTTACACCGACCTCAGCCTGTTCACCTGCGAGGCCAAGCTGGGCCGTGATGCAACGCGCGTGTTCAACTACATCACCGGCTATGCCGAGCCGGATGAGTTGGAAGCTCTGGTCGTTTCCCCGATCAATATGAAGGCCACCCTTCTGGAAATGATCGGCAAGGAAATGTCGGCCGCCGCCATGGGCAAGCCCGCCGCCATCTGGGCCAAGATGAACTCGGTCGTGGACCCCGAGATCATTGATGCGCTCTACAAAGCCAGCCAGTGGGGCGTGCGTATCGAATTGGTGGTGCGCGGCATCTGCTGCCTGCGTCCGGGGGTAAAGGGTCTGTCGGAGAATATCCGCGTCAAATCCATCGTCGGACGCTTCCTCGAGCACAGCCGCATTGTGGCCTTTGCGAATGGTCACGACCTGCCCAGCAACAAGGCCAGACTGTTCATCTCCTCGGCGGACTGGATGCCGCGCAACCTCAATCGACGGGTTGAGCTGATGACTCCGATCATCAATCCCACCGTCCACGATCAGGTGCTGGACCAGATCATGGTGGCCAACCTGAAGGATGACACCCAGTCATGGACCCTTCGTCCCGATGGTACTTACAGCCGCGTCGTTCCGGCGGGCAGCGAGCGTCCGTTCTCGGCGCACAAATACTTCATGACCAACCCCAGCCTGTCCGGGCGTGGCCGCAAGGTGAAGACCTTGCCTAGCACGCTGTCCTATGGCGGCGCGAAAGGTCAAAAGGCACTTTAATGCCAGAGATCGAATATCCGTCCCGCCAGATTGCCGTCATCGACATCGGTTCCAACTCGGTTCGCCTCGTGTTGTACCGACTGGAAGGCCGTGCCGTCTGGACCATGTTCAACGAAAAGGTTTTGGCGGGTCTGGGCCGCGACATCTCGGTCACCGGAACCCTGTACGGGCCGGGCGTGGAGATGGCGCTGGTGGCGCTGCGTCGGTTCGCAGCAGTCATCGAAGGCGTCCAGCCCGACATGGTGCTGACCGCCGCCACAGCCGCAGTGCGCGAAGCCAGCGACGGCCCCGCCTTCTGTCAGCAGGTGTTCGACCTGACCGGCCTCGATATCCGTGTCCTGAGTGGCGAGGAAGAGGCCCGCTATGCCGCTCTCGGTGTGCGGGCAGGCGACCCGACGGCTCACGGGGTCGTGGGCGATCTAGGCGGGGCCAGCCTTGAGCTGAACCGCCTCGGGGCCAAGGGCCCCGGTATCACCCTGCCACTGGGTCCGTTCGTTCTGGAGGCTGGCAAAAGCTTTGAGGCCAAGCGCGTCCAGAACCGCATCGCCAAGGTTCTTGCCGCCATCCCCGACGACTATCGTTGCAAGACTTTCAATGCGGTCGGCGGTGCGTGGCGCACACTGGCGCAGATGCACATGGAGATGAAAGACCATCCCCTACGCATCGTTCACCAGTATTCTATGACCGCGGACGAAGCGAACGAACTGGCCGACTACGTCGCGGCCCAGTCGCGCGCGTCTTTGGAAAAACACCCCGGCGTCTCCAAACGCCGCGCCGAGACCCTGCCCTATGCGGCGCTAAACCTTAAGGGCCTGATTGATCGTCTGGGTATCGAGACGATCCACTTCTCGGCATGGGGTGTACGCGAAGGCCTGCTGCATGCGGAGATGGACGACCGGGAACGCGCCATCGATCCGCTTCTGGCCGGATGCTCGGCATGGGGTGGCCGTCAGGGTGTAGACCCTGCCCTGCCTCGCGCGCTGGATGGATGGCTACAGCCTATCGCCTCGGCCCTGCCCGACGTCTTCGGCGAAGCGCGTGACGCCTTGTTGATGTCGTCGGTCTGCCGATTGGCCGACATAGGTGCGCGCCTGCACCCCGATCACCGACCGGAACTGGTTTTCGATCAGGTGCTGTGGTCGCCCATCGCCGGACAGAACCATGCCGAGCGGGCCTTCCTCGCACTGGCCATGTACGCCCGCTATGGCGGCACCAATGCGGTGCACAAGCCCGCCGTCGTGGATCGCCTGCTCTCCTCTGCAGGCCAGAAACGCGCCCGTGCCTTGGGGCTGGCCATGCGCCTGGCCTGCGACCTGTCAGGCCGCTCGCCACAGCTCCTGTCCAACGCCGCCATTTCCATCAGCAAGGGCACCCTGCGCGTCACCGCCGTCAAAGGTTACGGATCAATGCTGCTCGGCAGCCAGACCCGCCGCCGCGCCAAGGCCTTGGCCGATGCGATGAATTTGGAACTGGCGGAGTTTTAAAACCACGCCGGAGGGGCGGACGATGTGGACTTTAAGGATCGCTGGCCTTGTAACCCTGATTGCCGCGATCGGAACGTGGATCGCAAAAGGCATCATCATCGACCGCTATATCGGTTCACAGCTTAGCAACATCGGCCTGTTTATGATCGCCCATCCGGTCAGCAAGCTGGGAATGCTGTTACTTTTGGCGCTGGGCAGCCTGCTGTGTCTGGCGGCTGTCATTGCATTATTTATCGGCAGGTCGGCCAAGGATCAGCGCCCGTCATCGCCAATCGAGCCAGTAATCTGGCTGGGCGTATTCGCACTGATTGGCCTCAGCGTTGTGATCAATGGCTATCAGGAAATCGCCGTCCAGACGGCGATCAATGAAGTCGGTCCAGTCAGTTTTGCCGTCACGGCACCTCAACGGGTCGAGCAACTCTTCGTATTCGAGCTCGCGCTGTGGCCGTCGGCTTTTGCACTGATAATGATGCTTATCGCCCGCACTCGGCGCGCCAACGCCCTAGGCGCGTAATCGGGCCATAAACAAAAGGGACCGCAGCGTGTGGCTGCGGTCCCTTTTTTGTCAGCAAGACTGTGAACTCAGTCTTCGATCTCGACGATCTCGACGCGCGATCCGTTCAGGACCAATGCGATCTCGCCGCGCTTCAGTTTCAGCGCGTCTTCGCCGAACATCTTGCGACGCCAGCCCTTCATGGCTTCGATGTCGGCGTTGTCGTCCAAAGCGATCTTTTCCAGATCGGATACGGTGGCGATAAGCTTGGAAGCCACGCCTTCGTTGTCGCTCTTGGCCTTCAGCAGAACCTTCAGCAGTTCAACCACCGACGGCGGGGCCGGCTGGTGGGCACTGGGGCGTTCAAGCTTGGGTGCGTGGGCTTCGGGATCGGCCAGAACGCGCTTGAGTTCGGCAGCCAGCTCCAGACCCATGCGCGACGCGCCAAAGCCCTTGGGCACGGAGCGCAGACGGTTGAAGGCATCCGGATCGGTCGGGGCCTGGACCGCGATTTCGTCGATACCCTCGTCCTTGAGGATACGGCCGCGCGGCTGGTCGCGTTCCTGAGCGGTACGTTCGCGCCATACGGCGGTCGCCACGAAAGCGGCCAGATATTTGGCGTTGAACTTCTTCGGCTTCAGGCGCTTCCACGCATTCTCCGGCGTGGTGTCGTACAGGGCCGGATCGATCAGGGCATCCATTTCGCCCATGACCCACTCCAGACGACCTTCCTTTTGCAGGCGGTCACGCAGCTTGGGGTACAGGGCCGCAAGGTGGGTCACGTCACCTAGAGCATAGGTCAGTTGCGCTTCCGACAGCGGGCGGCGTGCCCAGTCGGTGAAGCGGCTGCCCTTGTCCAGTTCCTGACGCAGCATCTGGCGGACCAGAGCTTCATAGGAAACCTGATCGCCGAAACCGGCGGCCATGGCGGCGACCTGCGTGTCGAACATCGGGCGCGGCATCGCGCCGAGACGGTTGAAGATTTCAACGTCCTGACGAGCGGCGTGGAAAACCTTGAGAATCGATTCGTCGCGCAGGATGGCCAGGAACGGCTCCAGATCCAGACCTTCGGCCATCGGGTCGATGATCGCGGCGTCGGTCGGGGACGCGGCAGCCTGAATCAGGCACAACTTCGGCCAGTAGGTCGTTTCCCGCATGAATTCCGTATCAACGGTCACAAACGGGGCCTTGGCCAAGCGATCACAGAAAGCGATCAGCGCGTCATTGGTGGTGATTGGCGTCATTCCGGTCTATAGCCCCGCACGACAGCGTCGTGGCAAGAGGCTACGGCACTTTTTTGTCCCTGTTTTTGAGCCGTGACCGATGAGCGACACCTCCGCAGCCCCTAAAACCGGCCTGACTTACGCCTCTGCTGGCGTAGATATTGACGCCGGCGAGCGTCTGGTCGACGCCATCAAACCTCTGGCAAAGTCCACGCGCCGCCCCGGTGCAGAGGCTTCGCTCGGTGGCTTTGGTGCCCTGTTCGACCTGAAAGCCGCCGGTTTCAACGATCCGCTGATCGTCTCGACCACTGACGGTGTGGGCACCAAGCTGAAGATCGCCATCGAAACCGGCATGCACGACGGCGTCGGCATCGATCTGGTCGCCATGTGCGTCAACGACCTGCTGGCCCAAGGCGCAGAGCCGCTGATGTTCCTCGACTACTATGCCACCGGCAAACTGGACGTAGACGCCGCCAAGCGCGTCGTCGCCGGAATCGCCGAGGGCTGCCGCCAGTCGGGTTCGGCACTGGTCGGTGGTGAAACCGCCGAAATGCCGGGCATGTACGAAGGTTCGGACTATGACCTCGCCGGTTTCTCGATCGGTGCAGTCGAGCGCGGTCAGGTGTTGCCGTACCTCGACCAGCAAAAAGGTGGCGACGTCATCATCGGCATCGGCTCGTCGGGTCCGCACTCGAACGGCTATTCGCTGGTACGCAAGGTCGTCGAGAAGTCGGGTCTGGGCTGGAACGGTGCTGCGCCGTTCGCAGAGGGCAAGACCCTCGCCGAGGCTCTGATGGAGCCGACCCGTATCTACATCAAGTCGGTCCTGCCGCTGATGAAGTCGGGTCTGGTCAACGCTGGTGCCCACATCACGGGTGGCGGCCTCATTGAAAACCCACCGCGCTGCATTGCCGAGGGCCTCAAAGCCGAGTTCGACTGGAACGCATGGGAACTGCCGCCGGTCTTCCAATGGCTGGCTGAAGTCGGCGAGATCGACGCCCACGAAATGCGCCGCACCTTCAACTGCGGCGTGGGCTTCATCCTGATCGCCAAGCCGGAAAACGCAGAGCCGATCCTGGCTGCCCTACTGAACGCTGGCGAAGAAGCCTTCATCTGCGGTCAGTTGGTCGAAGCCTAAAGCTTCCCTGCCCGCTAATAGAAATCGGCCCCGCAGATCGCTCTGCGGGGCCTTTCTTTGTCAGCGGACGCCGCCGTTGGACGTCTCGTCGTAGTACTTCGCCAGATCGCGATACAGTTGAACCAGCGGCTCGCGGCTGGTGTACATCATGTGTCCGCCTTCATAGTAGGTGAACTCGACGTTTTTGCGCAGGTGCGGCTCCAGCATCATCTGGTTCAGATCATACTCGGTGCCGAAGAACGGCGTGGCCGCATCGTAATAACCGTTCAGCGCAAGAACCTTCATATGCGGGTTGCGGCGCATGACAGTGGCCAGATCGACCGCGGTATTCGGGGTGGTTTGCGGACCACCGACCGGCGGACGGTGCGACCAGTTCCAGTCAAAGCCCGGCAGGCCACGCGCCGACTGACGGTACTCCAGATCGGTCCGGTAGTTCAGTGTGTTGGCGATATAGTCCTGGAACAGGCCGTAATAGGCCCCCGTGACCGCGCTGGAAGCCGGATCTTCCTCCGGTCCACCCGTCACCTGACTGGCGTCCAGACCGATATAGCGGCTGTCCAGACGCCCCACCGTCTGACGGCGGTCGCGCAGCAGTTCCTTGCGGAACGGGCTAAGCTCGACACGAAGATCGGCGGCTTGAATAAAGGACGGGTCGAGGCCGATCAGGGCGCTCATCTGCTGGGCGATAGCGGCCTTTTCCTGGTCCGAGATCGAGTGACCCTTGTTCAGTGCGGCCGTGTACGGCCCCTCGGCGAACTCGCGCGCGCGTTGGACATGCTGCTCCAGCGTCACGCCGTTGCGGTTGATGGCATTGTGATACCAAGCCGTCGCGGCATAGGTCGGCAGCAGGCTGACGTAGTTCTGCGGGAAGCCCGGCTGGCGCACGCCATAGTTCATGATCGACGACAGCAGGATCACGCCATTCAACTGCAGGCCGCGGTCGTGCAACTGATAGGAAAGCGCACCCGCGCGCAGCGTGCCGTAGCTTTCGCCCAGGATGTATTTCGGGCTGGCCCAGCGGTTGTTCTTGGTGGTGTAGCGCAGGATCGCGCGGGCGAAGGTGTCCGCATCCGCATCCACGCCCCAGAAGGTCGAACCCGCCGCATCACCCAGCGGGCGCGAATAGCCTGCCCCTACCATGTCGATGAAGACAAGATCGGTCTTGTCCAACAGCGTCATGTCGTTGGCTTCCAGACGCAACGGCGCCGGGCGCTCATAGACCGGATTGTCGGTCGGGACGCGTGTCGGACCAAAGGCCCCCATGTGCAACCACATGGTTGGCGAGCCCGGACCGCCGTTGAACATATAGGTGATCGGGCGCGAACCCAGCGGCTGGCCGTCCAGCGTATAGGCGACGTAAAACACGCTAGCCGTCGGTTGGCCCGCGTCGGTGCGGACCGTCAGCGTGCCCGCAGTTGCCTTGTAGCGCAGGGTCTTGCCGTGAGCCTGCATCGTGTGGCTGGTGGTGACTTCGCGCTCTTCGGCCGAGGGGCGCACCCAGTTCTTTTCGATGTCCTCTGCGACAGCATTGCGGTTGCGCTCGGCCGCCGAACGCCCCCCCTCCTGCGCGTTCGCTGCCAATGGCGCAGCCAGCAGGGTTGCGGCGCAGGCCGCGACGATAAGATGACGCATAGGTACTCCCCCTAAATACAATGGACGCAGCCTAAGCACGGCCATAGGACAGCATCAACACCGTCGTTATGTTGTAACGTGAAGCCTCCGCCACCTGACGATGAAACGGCACATCCCTATTGCGTTTAGGGGCGGCGCGCTTCATGGGTCCGCGCATCTTACGTAGCCTCGTTCGAGTGCCCGATGACCGCTGCCGACACCGTTTCGAACCCTCCACGCACCAAGACCCGCGTCGCGGTGCTGATCTCCGGTTCCGGCACCAATATGGTCTCCTTGATCAAGGCGGGACAACGGGCCGAAGCGGCTTACGAAGTTGGGCTAGTCGTCTCCAATATCCAGGACGCCGCCGGCCTTGAGAAGGCGCGTGCCCTTGGCGTAGAGGCCATCGCCCTTCCCCACCGCGATTTTGGAAAAGACCGCGAGGCGCACGAGCGCGCCGTGCAAAAGCTGTTGGCCGAGGCTCAGATCGAGGTTGTCGCTCTGGCGGGCTATATGCGCATCCTGACGCCCTATCTGGTGCGCGAATGGGAAGGCCGGATGATCAATATCCACCCGTCCCTTCTGCCGCTCTATCCGGGGCTGGACACCCACGCCCGCGCCATTGCGGCCGGTGACGCAGAGGCCGGCTGCACGATCCACATCGTCACCGAGGGCATGGACGAAGGCCCTGTGCTGGGACAGGCCCGTGTTCCGGTTTTGCCAGACGATAGTGCCGAGGTTTTGGCCGAGCGCGTAAAGGGCGTCGAGCACACGCTTTACCCCGAGGTTCTGGACCGGTTCTGCCGACAGTTAGCAGGTTAACTTAATTTAACTCCCGCAACCGGAGGTTCGAGCGCAAAGCTTGATTTCGTGACCTGAGGCGCGTTCAAATCCGCCCCAATGCTGAAATCCTGAAGGATCGCCTGAATGAAAAAGCACCTTATGTGCGCCGTCGCTCTCTCGGCCTGTATCGCTGCGCCTTGCGTGGCCAGTGCCCAGTCGCATACCGGCCATGGTGCCCACTACCAACCGTGGGGCTTCGACCTTGCCGGCCGCGACATGAGTGTCCGTCCGGGTGACGACTTCAACCAGTTCGCCAACGGCAACTATCTGGCCAGCATCGAGATTCCTGCCGACAAGACCCGGTTCGGTCCGTTCGACATGCTCTATGAGACCGCGCAGGGGCAACTGCGCGCGATCATCGAAGAATCTGCAGCTAACCCCACCACCGACAATGCCCGCAAGGTCGGTGCCCTGTACGCCAGCTTCATGGACGAGGCAGCACTTGAGCGTCTGGGTGCCCGCCCGATGGCCAATGATCTGGCTGCTGTGCGCGCGGCGCGCACCCACGCCGACATTGCCCGCCTGATGGGCGCAAGCAAAGACAAGTTCGGCAGCAGCATCTTCGATGTCTCCGTCATGGAAGACATGAAGAACTCTTCGGTTAACTCGCTTTATCTGGGCATCGGCTCGCTGGGCCTGCCGGAACGCGAATACTACCTCAGCAACAGCTTTGCGGCCCAGCGCGAGGCGTACCACGCCTACGTCATCCAGATGCTGACTCTGATCGGCTGGGAAAACCCGTCCAAGGCCGCCGCAGACATTCTCGCCTTCGAAACGAAGGTGGCACAGAAGCACTGGCCCATCGCCGATCGCCGTCAACTGGACAAGCTGTACAACCCGATCGCAGCGTCAGAACTCTCAATCTATGCCCCGGGCTTTGATTGGGCTGCCTATCTGCAAGGTGCCAAGGTCGGAGACGTCGCCCAGGTCGTCATGACCGAGAACACCGCATTGCCGGGCATGGCGCAGGTATTTGGCGAGACCGACATCGAGACCCTGAAGGCGTGGCAGGCGTTCAATATCGCCGACGGTGCCGCACCGTATCTCTCGAAAGAGTTCGTCGACGCTCGCTTCAACTTCCGCAACAAGGCCCTGCGTGGTCAGCAGGAAATCCGCCCGCGCTGGAACCGTGGCGTTGCTCTGGTGGACGGAAGTCTGGCCGAAGTGCTGGGTCAGGAATACGTCACCCGCCATTTCCCCGCCGCCTCCAAGGCCCAGATGGATGAATTGGTCGCCAACCTGATCGCGACCATGCGTGACCGCCTGCAAAATCTTGAATGGATGACGCCGGCCACCAAGGCCGAAGCCTTGGCCAAGCTGGACAGCTTCCGTCCCAAGATCGGCTATCCGACCAAGTGGCGCTCCTATGAGGGGCTCGAGGTCAAAGCCAACGACCTCTACGGCAATCT
Organism: Brevundimonas pishanensis; assembly: GCF_022750635.1. Classification (GTDB taxonomy): domain Bacteria; phylum Pseudomonadota; class Alphaproteobacteria; order Caulobacterales; family Caulobacteraceae; genus Brevundimonas; species Brevundimonas pishanensis. The sequence continues at coordinate 21,854 of NZ_JAJKBG010000004.1, forward strand.
CGAAGCCATCTCGGCCTTCGACTGGGCCTATGAGCGCGGCAAGATCGGTCAGGCCGTTGATCCGGAAGAATGGGGTATGTCGCCGCAAACAGTGAACGCATACTACCACCCTCTGCGTAACGAGATCGTTTTCCCTGCCGCTATCCTGCAGCCTCCGTTCTTTGATCCGAATGCCGATGCGGCCGTGAACTATGGTGGCATCGGTGCCGTCATCGGTCACGAAATCATGCACGGCTTTGACGATCAGGGTCGCAAGACCGACGCCAAGGGCCAACTGCGCGACTGGTGGACGGCGGAAGACGCCGCCCGCTTCGACGTGGAGGCCAAGAAGCTGGGCGCACTCTACGCCGCACAGCAGCCGCTGGAAGGCGTGTCGATCAATCCGGAACTGACCATGGGCGAGAACATCGCCGATCTGGGCGGTCTGGTTCTGGCACATGCCGCCTATAACCGCAGCCTGAACGGCCAGCCGGCTCCCGTGCTGGATGGCGTCACTGCAGAGCAGCGCCTGTTCTATGGCTGGGCACAGGTGTGGCGTGACAAGATCCGAGACGAGACGCTGCGCGAATATCTGGCCACCGACCCGCACTCGCCGGGTTCGGCCCGCGCCGCCACCCCGCCGCGCAACATCGACGCCTGGTATGACGCCTTCGGTATCACGGCAGATCAGAAGCAATATCTGAAGCCGGAAGACCGCGTCCGCATCTGGTAAGCGGACTTAGACCAAAAGAGAGGCCCGCAGCGCTCTGCTGCGGGCCTTTTCCTTTGTCTCCAAGCACAAAAAAGCCCCGCCGGTTTTCACCAGCGGGGCCTTTTCAAATCCCGAAGGACTTCAGCGATTAGCCAACGATGTCGGCGTCGGTGAAGAACTGGGCGATTTCGATGCCAGCGTTTTCGATCGAGTCCGAACCGTGGACCGAGTTTTCACCGATCGACAGAGCGAACTGCTTGCGGATGGTGCCTTCAGCAGCGTCGTTCGGGTTGGTTGCACCCATCACTTCGCGGTACTTGGCAACAGCGCCTTCGGCTTCCAGAACTTGGACAACGACCGGCTCGGCGATCATTTGCGAAACCAGTTCGCCGTAGAACGGACGTTCTGCGTGAACTTCGTAGAATTTCTTGGCTTGAGCTTCGGTCAGCTTGATGCGGCGCTGAGCGACGATGCGCAGGCCAGCGTTTTCGATCACAGCGTTGATTGCACCAGTCAGGTTACGACGGGTGGCGTCCGGCTTGATGATCGAGAAAGTACGTTCGGTCATGGTGGTGACTTCTTAGTTTGGAAAGAATGGGTCGCGGGCTTATAGCGTTCCGCTTCGACCTTTCCAACCTTAACGATTTCGCGCCGCATTCCTCCCCTGTGGATCGCCGCCCGCGACACGAACAGTTCCGAGCGACATGCTTCAAATTACCAATCTGACCTTCAGCTCCTGGGGCCGCCAGTTTCTTGACGACGCCTCAGTCAGCCTGCCGCCCGGTTCCAAGGTCGGCCTTGTCGGCCGCAACGGCATCGGCAAGTCGACGCTGTTCAAAATTATTCTGGGTGGTCTGGCCGCCAACGGTGACGAGGTTTCCATCCCGAAGAGCGCGCGTGTCGCCTCGGTCGATCAGGAACACCCCGCCACGCCCGTCAGCGTGCTGGAAACCATCCTTGAGGCCGACAAGGAACGCCACGAACTTCTGACCCGTCTGGAAACAGCCGAGCCCGAAGAGATGGGCGAAATCTGGATGCGCCTGATCGAGATCGACGCCGACAGCGCCCCTGCCCGCGCCTCGGAAATCCTTGTGGGTCTTGGCTTTAGTCAGGAAGACATCCAACGCCCGATGTCCCACTTCTCGGGTGGTTGGCGTATGCGTGTGGCACTGGCGGCGGCTCTGTTTGCCGAGCCCGACCTGCTGCTGCTGGACGAACCGACCAACTATCTCGACCTTGAAGGCGTGGTCTGGCTGGAGCAGCGCCTGAAGCGTTATCCGCACACCGCCCTGCTAATTTCGCACGACCGCGACCTGTTGAACTCGGTGTGCACGCACATCCTCCACCTGTCGAACCGCAAGCTGGACCTGTACACCGGCAACTACGACACCTTCGAAAAGACGCGCTCTGAAAAGCTGCGCCTGATGGCCGCCAATCAGGCCAAGCAGGAAGTCGAACGCGCCCACCTGCAAAAGTTCATCGACCGCTTTAAAGCCAAGGCATCGAAGGCCACTCAGGCCCAGTCGCGCGTCAAGAAGCTCGAAAAGCTCGAGCGAATCGAATTGCCGCCGGAAGAGCGCGTCGCTCCGTTCATCCTGCCCTCGCCGGAACGTCCGCTGCCGCCGCCGCTTATCCGTCTGGAAGGCGCGAACGTTGGCTACGAAGACGGCAAGCCGATCCTGCGCAACCTGAACCTGCGAATGGACCTTGACGACCGCATTGGCCTGCTGGGCGTCAACGGTGCGGGTAAGTCCACCTTTGCCAAGCTGATCGCCAAGGCTCTGACCGTACAGTCGGGCGAATTCCACCGTGACGGCAAGATGCGCGTGGGCTGGTTCCACCAGCACCAGATCGAAGCGATGGACCCCGAGGACACCCCCCTTCAGATCATCCTGCGCCAGATGCCGGAGGCTTCAGAGAACAGCCGCCGTTCGCGCCTGGCCCAATGGGGTCTGCCGTTCAACAAGCAGGACACCAAGGTTGCCGCCCTGTCGGGTGGCGAGCGCGCACGTCTGTTGCTGAACCTCGTGGCTATGGATGCACCGCACATCCTGATCCTCGATGAGCCGACCAACCACCTTGATATCGACAGCCGTCGCGCCCTGCTGGATGCGCTGAACGAATATACCGGTGCCGTCATCCTGATCACCCACGACCGCTCGCTGATGGAGTTGGTGGCAGACCGCCTGTGGCTGGCCGCTGACGGCACGGTGAAGCCGTTTGAAGGTGATATGGATGACTACACCAAGTTCGTCCTTGAACGCGCCAAGCAAGGCATGAAGCCCTCGCAGGTGAAGAAGGAAGAAGCCAAAAAGGACGCCGCTCAAGTAGCGGACGCCCGTGGCGGCAGCGATAGCGGCAAACAGAAGAAAAAGGGCAAGTCCCCTTCGACGCTCCGTCACGCTGTGAAGAAGGCCGAAGAAGCGATGAATGTCATCGCTGCCGACATCGCCAAGACCGATGAGGAAATGGCTGTCGCTGCGGCCAAGGACCCGAAAAAGTTCGAAACCCTGAGCCGCAAGCGTGCCAAGCTTCAAACCGACCTTGAGGCCGCTGAAGCCGCATGGGTCGCTGCCGAAGAAGAACTGGCCGAGGTAAGCTGATGGCACAAAAGCCGCTCCTGTCCCCTGAACAACGCGACGAAGCCGCCCACAAGATCCGTGAGTGGCTGAGCACAGAACAGGATTTGGAACTGGGGCGGCTACCCGGCGAAATGCTGGTCGAGTTTATCGAACAGCATATGGGGCGGCTCTATTACAATCAGGGTCTTCGCGACGCGGAAACCCTGATCCGCGCCAAGGTTGAGGATGTCGCTGACGCCCTCTACGGCATGGAACGCTGAGCATGAAAAAGGCCGCCCCTTCCGGAGCGGCCTTTTCCTTGGCCATCAACCGCAGGTGACGCGGGTGATGATGTCCTTGTTGTCATAGGTGAAGTTCACCCGGTCGGTGCGGAAATCCATCGTCGCCATGCAATCCTTGCACAGCACGCGGAAACGCAGGCCCTGCGGCGCGGCGGGCAGCGACTGACGAGGTTTGCCCACATAGGACTGCCAGTCCTGCAAATTACACTGAACCGGCCCGCTCACATCGCGAACGACGGGGTCGTCGACGGGTGCATGTTGGGTAGCGGGCATCGGCGCACAGGCGGCCATGGCCAGGCCAGCCCCACCCAAAACTATCGAAACCAGTTTAGACATTTCGGCTATCCTTTTGATTTTGTTCAGCCGCAACGCACAGATTCAACACGACCGGACTGGCGGTCATAGAAGATGTTCAAGCGATAGGGCGCATGATCTTCGGTAATCGGGCAGGTGGTGCAGGTGACCCGACGGCGGGAAACATCGACCGGCACCGGAATCTCCGTGCGCGACCGCCCGACCAGCCATTGAAGGTCACGGGCACCGCACTGGTCACCCGGTGTAGCGTTGGGCGGCGGTGTGTCAGTAGAGTTGGACTGCTGATAGGCACGGCCCGACGGTGCCGGATCATTTGAATAATACGGGCGCTCGGTCGTGGACGGCAGAGCGGGTGCCGGCGTTCGCGCATAAGGGACCGTCGCCGGTGGTGCGGCTCGCGTAGGCATGGGTTCGGGGCTGGAGCCACAGCTCCACAGCCCGAGGGCCAGTATCAGGCTGCACGCGCCCAGCGCCCCTCTTCGTCCTGTTTCCAGTACTGAAGCTCGGCCTTGCCGCCCTTCAGGTCGCGCCAGCGATTGCGGGCGTGCTGAACAGAACTCTCGTTGCGTCCGTCGAATATAATGAAACACCGCGCGTAATCCTCCGTGTCCCCCAGCTCTGACTCATCGACAATGAATAGCGTCTGAGCAGAGTTCAGGTTCTCACCTGATTCGGTGAGTAACACAGGTTGGCGGTTGGCATGTTCCGCATCCGCACGGCCATGCGGCAGAAAGCTGTCGGGACGATAGGTCCACAAAAGTTCATCGATTTCATCGATGTCGGCGGCGTCTTTAACGCGCACCAGAGCGCGCCAGCCCCGCTGGAGAGTTTTCTCCAACAGGCCCGGCAACACCTGATCGAGCGTCGAGCGCTCGAGGTGGTAGAACCAGATTTCCGTTTTAGTGTCGGACACCGGTCCTACCCCCTTTTGAAGCGATTAGGCTTCGTACTTGTCCGCGACCAGTTGGTCGAGCAGGCGCACGCCGTAACCCACAGCACCATCCGGCACGGTCGGGTTGGTCGAGCCCTTGACCCATGCGGTCGAGGCGATGTCGATGTGGGCCCACGGCACGCCGTTGGTGTGACGTTGCAGGAACAGAGCCGCAGTGATCGAACCACCGGCGCGGCCATTGCCCATGTTCTTCATATCGGCAATCGGGCTGTCGATGTGGCGGTCGTATTCCGCCGGAATCGGCATGCGCCAGGTCTTCTCGCCAACCTTCGGACCAGCCGCAGCCAGACCCTCGGCGATTTCGTCCGAGTTGGTGAACACGCCAGCGTATTCCAGACCCAGCGAAATGATGATCGCGCCGGTCAGGGTGGCCAGATCGATCATGAACTTCGGATTGAAGCGGTCTTGGGTGTACCAAAGCGCATCAGCCAGGACGAGACGGCCTTCGGCGTCGGTGTTCAGAACCTCGATGGTCTGACCCGACATGGAGGTGACCACGTCACCCGGACGCTGGGCGTTACCGTCAGGCATGTTCTCGACGAGGCCCAGAACGCCGACGGCGTTCACCTTGGCCTTACGGCCAGCCAGAGCGTGCATGAGGCCGGCCACGGCAGCAGCGCCACCCATGTCCCACTTCATTTCTTCCATGCCGTCGGCCGGCTTCAGGCTGATGCCGCCGGTGTCGAAGCAGACGCCCTTACCGACGAAGGCGATCGGTTGCTCGTCTTGCTTGCCGCCGTTCCATTGAATGACAGCCAGTTGGCTTTCACGGACCGAACCTTGGCCCACGCCCAGCAGCGAACCCATGCCGAGTTTTTCCATCTCGGCTTCACCGAGAATCTCGACCTTGGCACCCAGCTTCTCCAACTCCTTCACGCGGCGAGCGAACTCGGCCGGGTACAGGATGTTGGCCGGCTCCGAGACCAGATCACGCGAGAAGAAGACCGCGTCAGCCACAGCCGACAGCGGCCCAAAGGCAGCTTCGGCAGCAACCGGATTTTCCGTGATGATGCGGACCGACTTGATCGACGGCACCTTCTCCGGCTTTTGCTTGGTCAGGTATTTGTCGAAACGATACGAAGCCAGACGGGCGGCAAACGCAGCGCGCGCGGCCTGCTCCGGCGTCAGGTGGGTCGCGTCGATGGTCAGGGTATCAGCGCCCGACAGCTTAACAGCGGCATAGGCCGCGCCGGCGTAGGTTTCTACGGCCAGGTCGTCGAACTTATCGGCAGCGCCTGCACCGACCAGCAGCACGGCATTGGCGTCGACACCTGCCGGTGCCAGCACGTTCAGGGTGGAGTTCGCGCCGCCCTTGAAACGGCCCGACGCCATGGCTTTTGCAAGAGCGCCGGACGACTTCGCGTCCAGATCCGCACCAAGACCCGTAAGTTGGCGATCTTCCTGAACCATCACAGCGAGAATCTGTGACTGTTCGGCGGAAGCTACGAACTGAATTTGCATAAAACATCTCCGGCCGGAGAAAAGCTTCCCCGGTGGCGTTTGATTTCAACAAGAGCGCGCCAGCGGTTCCACCGTCGCACTCGGACGTGTATTACATGGGCCGCATCGTCTTTGCCTGCAACACAATCAGGCACCCCTATCGCGCAAAAATTTCACTGTATGACCCTTATCCAACGGTATCTGTTCCGCCAGATCGGCCTGCCAATTTTGGCCGCAATTGGCGCACTCGTCGGAATTGGCCTGCTAAGTCAAAGCCTCGAGCAACTCGAGGTGATTGTCGAGCGGGGTCAGAGCCTTTGGGTCATGACAAAACTGACACTTTTGGCCCTGCCGCAACTACTGGCAGTTATTCTGCCAATTGGCCTGTTTGTCGGTGCCCTGATTGCCCTCACCCGCCTGCAACGCGATCAGGAACTGACTGCCGCCTATGCTGCAGGGATGAGTCGTATGGGTCTGATCCGTCCAGCGATGGCGCTGGCCCTGATCGTGACACTGGTCGGACTTCTGACGACAACCGTCCTGCAACCCTGGGGTCAACAGCAGAGCCGTCGTGAGGCTTTCGCTATTCGCACCGACCTTGCCGCGCTGCTGGTCGAGGAGGGTCGCTTTGTGCAAGGGCCCGACGGTCTAGCTGTCTATGTCCAGCAGATCGAGCAGAACGGTCTTATGCGGAACCTGTTCGTCTATATCGACGACGGCAAGACGGTTACGAGCTGGGACGCCGAGACGGCCCGCTTTACCCGCATTGACGGCATTCCGGTACTAACGATGCAAAACGGTTCAATGCAGCGCTATTCCTCGCGCGAGGTGCTGAACCATCTGTCGTTTGACAACTATGCCATCGACCTGACGCCCTATTCGCGCGGGACCGACCAGAAGATCCGCTTCAAGGCCTCGGACCTGTGGCTGCACCAGTTGTTCAACCCGACCGATGACATCGTCAAAATGGCGGGCTCGCGCGGTGAGTTGGCTGCCGAAGGGCATAGCCGTATCGCCTCGCCGCTTTATGCGCTGGTCGCTATGGGCTTTGCCCTGTCGGCCATTCTGGGCGGAGCCTTCAGCCGCACCGGATATACGGGGCGCATCGCCCGTGCTGCGGGTCTGTTCCTTGTCGTGCGCGTGATTGGCTACGGTCTGGTTGCCGCCGCTGCGTGGAATGGCTGGCTCAATATTCTTCAGTATGTCGTACCCTTGGGCGCGACCCTTCTGGCCGTGCGCCACCTGTTCCGCGCGCTTAAGCCACGCCGCCGTGCGGGGCTTGTGCGCCGCCTCACGTCGAGGGCTGCATAATGCGTCTGGGCCGTATTGAACGTTATGTGCTGGGCCAGCAGCTAAAGGCGCTGGGCGTAGCCTTGGCTATCATCGCCGCTCTGGTGATGCTGATCGACTTCGTTGAAGTGTCGCGTGGTTTGAACTCGGACGGCGAGCTTTCGGGCTTCAAGGTGCTGAGCCTGATCGGAGTGAAATCTCCGGCGGTGATCGTGCAGTTGCTGCCGTTTGTTTTCCTGTTCGGCACGCTGGGTGCCTTCGTCAGCCTAAACCGCCGCAGCGAACTGATTGCCATGCGTGCAGCAGGTGTTTCGGCATGGCGATTTGTGTTGCCAGCCGCTGCCTGCGCCTTTGTGCTGGGCATTGTGACGGTCACGGCCATCGGCCCCCTGGCCGCCATGGGTGATGCCCACTGGCAGGCCGAGCGCAAACGCATCGGCGGCGGCGGCACGGTCGAGGACGAGGCCGTGCCTGTATGGCTGCGCGAAGGCGACGAGGCGCGCCAGATGATCATTCGCGGCGAGCGCCAGAACCGCAACACCGGCCAACTGCTGGACGCGACCTTCTTCATCTACTCGATCACGCCGGAAGGCGAGCGCCGCTTCACCGAGCGCGTTGACGCCAAGACCGCCACCCTGACAGCGGGGCGCTGGCGCCTGACGGACGTGTTGGGCGGCCAAGGCGGCCAACAGGCAGTGCGCTATGCCACGCTGGACCTGCCCTCCTCGCTGGCCGATGAAGAAGCCTTCCAACAGTTCGAACGCCCGCAATCGCTGTCGGTCTGGTCGCTTCCGGCTCAGACCCACCGTATTGAAAGCGCTGGTTTCGCCTCGACGGCCTATACGCTGCGGTTCCAGCAACTGCTGGCGACGCCACTGATGTTTGCAGCCATGTCCATTCTGGCGGCAGCGTTTTCGCTGCGCCTGATGCGCCTCGGCGACATGGCCAGAATGGCTGTATCGGCAGTGGTGCTGGGCTTTGGCTTCTTCTTTATCAACCAGTTTTCGGCAGCGATGGGATCGGCAGAGGTCATTCCGCCGTTCCTAGCGGCATGGTTGCCTGCCATACTTACGGCACTCGCCGCCCTCACCTTGCTGTTCTATACCGAAGACGGCTAATCGACCGATCAGGCACCTGCCTGATTTTACTGCCTAATGGATGACCGTATGCGTGACCGCCATCACCCCAAAACAGGAGCCCTGCGCCTGAAGCTGATGGCTGGCGCGGCACTGTGCGCGCTGCCCATTTGGGGGATTGCCGATCTGGCGGAGGCGCAAAGCCAAACCCAGCCGCAAGCCACCACGACCACTCAGGCGACCGCGCCCCAACGCGGTGAGGATGGCCTGGTCCCCGGCAGTCTCTATGTCGAAGCCGATCAGGCAGAACGTCAGGGCGACATCGTCACCGCCAAGGGTGGCGAGGCCGATGATCGCGTGTTCTCGCGCTATCAGGACTATACCCTGCGCGCCGAAGACGTTCAGTACGATTTGAAAACCGGTATCTCCACGGCCGCAGGTCAGGTCGAACTGATCGCGCCCGATGGCACGGTCCTGCATGCTTCCGAAATCCAATTGGACAAGGACATGAAGACCGGCATCGCCACCGATCTGGCGACCCGCACCCCACAGGGCGCAACGCTGATGGCGGCCTCTGCTGTGCGTCGTTCGGAAAACGTATCCGAACTTAACCGCGTCTATTTCCTGCCCTGCCCCGTCTGCGAAAACGACCCCAAGGCCAAGCCGGGTCTTAGTCTGACGGCGGAGAAGGCAGTTCAGGACGAGAACCTCCGCGCCATCACCTATCGCAACGTCGTTGTCCGCTTTGGCGATGTGCCGGTGTTCTACACCCCGTATCTGGCGCACCCTGATCCGACGGTGGATCGCGCCTCGGGCTTCCTCTTCCCGCGCTTTGACTATGACGAGGCTCGCGGCCTTTCGGTCGAGGTGCCCTATTTGCACGTCGTGTCCAAATCCGAGGACTGGCTGCTCAGCCCGCGCCTAAACACCAGCGTTCCGCCGTTCCTCAACGCCCAATGGCGCCGCCGTTTCAACAGCGGCACTATTGTCGCGCGTGGTGGCTACACCTATGCCAAGAACTTCGGGGACTTCGACCTCGATAACGACGGCAAGGCCGAATCGAACGTCAACTTTGGCGACCGCACCAGCCGCTCCTACATTCTGGCTCACGGCGAGTTCGACCTGCAGGGTCCGTGGCGCTGGGGCTTCACCGCCGAGCGCGTGTCGGACAAAACCCTGTTCGACCGCTATGACGTCCAGAACCCCTATCAGGACAACGGCCTGTATTACGGTGACCGCCGCCGTCTGATCAGCCAGCTCTATGCCGAGCGCCAGACCGAGCGATCCTATCTGTCGGTTGCGGCATTCAGCATCCAGAGCCTGCGCGTCTCGGAGTTCAGCCCGCTCACGCCTGCTCTGAACGAGTTTGAGTCGGACAACACCCTGCCGCTGGTAGCGCCAATCATCGACGCCCGCTGGGAACCGGAAGGCCCCATTCTGGGCGGCCGTCTGCGCCTGCGTGGCTCGGCTGTGGCACTGACCCGCGACGCGTATGTCGGCTATCCGACCCTGCGTCCCGAGATTGTCCCGCCGACCGTGACGGCAGACCTGCCCGGCATCGATAGCCGCCGCATCACCGGTCAGGTGGACTGGCGCCGCGTCTTCATCACCCGTCCGGGTATGCGCATCGAGCCGTTCGTGGATCTTCGCGGCGACATCTATTCGGTGTCGGACCTGCCGCCGTTCCTCGGTCTGGACAGCGAAACCATTACCCGCGCCCGCACCACCGCTGGCGTTGATGTTTCCTATCCGCTCTATCGCCCGTTCGCTGGCAACGGCTCCATCGTGCTTGAGCCGATGGCGCAACTGTCGATCTCGAACGAAGCGGACATGGACCGCCTGATTCCGATCGAGGGCAGCCAGACGCTGGAACTGGACCACATCTCCCTGTTCAGCACCGACCGCTTCCCCGGGTATGACCTACTGGAAGGCGGCTTGCGCTTCACCGCCGGTGGTCGTGCAACCGTGAACTGGGCCGATGGTCGCTCGGCTAGCCTGTTTATCGGTCGCTCGTTCCGTGATGAAAGCGAACGCGCATTCCTCGTGCCGGTACCGGATTCGCCTACCGAACTTTACGACCCGTCGGGTCTGGCCCGTCGCAACTCCGACTGGGTTGTTCAGGGCACGTTCGATCCGTCCGACCGAGTTCGCGGCTGGTTCCACGCTGTGATGGACGGCGAAGGCACCCTGCGCCGCGCCGAAGCCACCATCAGCGGCGACTGGGGCCGTCGCAACTCGGGTGCCCTCAGCTATATCGTCGACTCGTCGAACCCGCTGGCCGGACCGCTCAACCGCAACTACGAGTTCGTCCAGTTGGCGGCTCAACAGTTCGTCTATCGCAACTGGGGCGTTACCGTTCGCGGCATCGCCGATCTAGAACGCGATATCATCACCCGCTCCGAAGTCGGCCTGTTGTACGACGACGACTGCTTCCGTCTGGAGTTCGGCTGGAGACGCGATAACACCCGCGTCCGCCCCACCGGCCCCAGCGAAGGCGTATTTATCCGCCTAAACCTCGTCACATTTGGCGGTAACGGATATGATCACACTGAATTACGGTAGGGATATCGCGTCGATGGCATGCATGCGATACACAGCCCAAGGACTGGGTCTGTGACCGAGAAGACCGACCGCCAAAGGGAATCAGGACTCACTATGGGTTTCAAGCGTTTCACTACGGGTACGGCGATTGCCGCCCTTCTGACGTCAGCCACCTTGGCTCCCGCCGTCGCGCAGGTTGCGCCGACGCAGGAACCCCAGGCTGCTGGCACGCTTAATCCCGCTGCGGAAGAAGCCCCGGTTCGTCCCGCTCCGGAAGCGCGCTTCCAGATGGCCGACGGCGTCGTGGCGACAGTCAACGACCGCATCATCACCGGCTTCGACCTGCGCCAGCGTATGCTGCTGACCATCATGATGTCGCAGGTTCAGCCGACGCAGGAAACCCTGCCGGCCCTGCAACAACAGGCTCTGAACGACCTGATCGACGAGCGCTTGCAAGCGCAGGAGATCGCCAAGTTCGAGCAGCTCAAGATTTCCGACGAAGAAGTCGACAAGGAAATCGAGCAAATGGCTCGTGAAGCTGGCGTCTCGGTTCAGGAATATCTGCGCTTTGTCCAACAGGGCGGCATTCAGCTTACCCCCTTCCGCGAGAGCATCCGCACCCGTCTGGGTTGGAGCGATCTGACGGTGGGTCGTTTCCGCGACCGTGCAAAGGTCAGCCGCAGCCAGGTGGATCAGGCTCTGCGCCAGATCACGGAATCGGCGACCAAGCCCCAATATCTGATCGGCGAAATCTACCTCGACGCGGCACGCGTTGGCGGTATGCAGGAAGCCGTGAATGGTGCACGCCAACTTATCGCACAAATGGTTCAAGGCGCGCCGTTCCAGAACGTGGCTCGCCAGTTCTCGTCGGCACCTTCGGCTGCCCGTGGCGGTGACGCAGGCTGGGTTGTTCAGGGCAGCGTGCAACCGGCGCTGCAAGCCTCATTTGACGTGCTCGAAGTTGGCCAGCTTTCGAACCCGATCGTCGTCGAAGGCGGCGTCTATATCGTTTATATGCGTGACAAACGTGCAGGCGCGGCCACCAGCCACGTCTCGCTGAAGCAGGTCATGATCGAACTGCCGGAAACTGCCACCGAGGCCGAAGTCGCCGCGGCGACCGCCCGCCTTAACGGCATCCGCGGTCAGCTGACCTGCGACAACATCCTGGAGCGCGCCCGCTCGGAAGAGGGCCTTCTGGGCTCTGATCTGGGTGAAGCTGACATCTCCAACCTGTTGCCGCAGTTCCAGCAAGTGGCGCGTTCGGCATCCGTTGGCTCGGTCAGCGATCCTGTGCGCTCGCCGCTGGGTCTGCACCTGCTGGCCGTCTGTGACCGTCGCGTCGGTGGTCCGGAAGTGCCGTCCCGCCAGCAAGTTGAAAACCGCCTGCAGGGTCAGAACTTCGCAATGCTGGGCCGTCGCTATCTGCGCGACCTGCGTGAAGATGCTCTGATCGAAATCAAGCAATGATCGAAGGGCCGACCGGACCGCGCCCATTGGTCGTGACCATGGGCGACCCCGCTGGCGTCGGCCCTGAAATCATCGCCAAGGGATGGCAGGCGCTGAAAACACAGCGCCAGTCCATCCTTGCACCTGCGCCCCTGCCCTTCGCTGTCATCGGCGATGCCGCCATTCTGGCCAAGCAGGGCGCGCCGGTCGAAGCCGTTTACAGCGCCTCCGAGGCGTTTCAGGTCTTCAACCGCGCCATTCCGGTCATCGACCAGCCCGTTCCCACCAAGGTCGTTGCTGGCCAGCCCGATCCGGCCAATGCGCCAATGGTTGCCGACTGGATCGAGCGTGCGGTCGATTTGATCCTGTCGGGCGAGGCTGCGGGCATGGTGACCGCGCCTATCGCCAAGGCCCCGATGTATGCAGCGGGCTTCCGCTTCCCCGGCCATACCGAGTTCATCGCTGAACTGACCGCTGACATGCCCTTCGTCGGCACGCGCGGTCCTGTGATGATGCTGACGGCACAAGACCTGCGCGCTTGTCTCGTAACCATCCACGTTCCCATCGACCAGTTGCCTGAACTGGTGACCCCCGACCGTGTGACCCGCATTGCCCGCGTCGTCCATGAGTCGATGAAGCGCGATTTCGGCATTGCCAAGCCGCGTCTGGCCATGGCGGGTCTGAACCCCCACGCAGGCGAAGGCGGATCAATCGGTCTTCAGGAAGTCACCATCCTGCGCCCCGCCGCCGAACAGTTGCGCGGCGAAGGCATCGACATCACCGATCCCCTGCCCGCAGACACCTTGTTCCACGAAGAGGCACGCAAGCGTTACGACGCCCATATCTGCCTCTATCACGATCAGGCTCTTATTCCGGTAAAGACGCTGGACTTCTGGGGCGGCGTCAACGCCACTCTGGGGCTGCCCATTGTGCGTACCTCGCCCGATCACGGCACAGGGTTCGATATCGCGGGTCGCGGCATTGCTCGCGCCGACAGCTTTATTGCGGCGGTAAAACTGGCTTCAGACATGGCGGCCAAGCGCGCAACGCGCTAACAACTGCGTCGTGACCGACCACCTTCCCACCCTCCGCGAAACGCTCGACGCCCACGGCCTGTCGGCGAAGAAGAGCTTTGGCCAGCATTTCCTGCTGGACCTCAATGTTACCCGCAAGATCGTGCGCTATGCCGGCCCGTTTGACGGCCGAAATGTCATCGAGGTCGGCCCCGGCCCCGGTGGCCTGACCCGCGCCCTAATCGAAAGCGACGCGGGCAAGGTTATTCTGGTCGAGAAAGACCCGCGCTTCATCCCGCTGCTGTCCGAACTCGACGACGGCTCGGGCCGCCTGACGATCCACGAGGCCGACGCGCTCAAGGTCAAGGAAGCCGAGCTCTCGGACGGCCCGACCCATCTGGTGTCGAACCTGCCCTATAACGTCGGTACGCCGCTGCTGATCAAATGGCTGACGGGGCCGTGGCTTCCGCATGCTCTGACGCTGATGTTCCAGAAGGAAGTCGCCGAGCGTGTGGTGGCTCAGCCCGACGAAGACGCCTATGGCCGTCTGGCCGTCATCTCTCAGACCGTGTGCGAGGCTCGCATTGTGATGCACTTGCCCGCTGCTGCCTTTACCCCTCCGCCCAAAGTTGCCTCTGCCGTGGTCCATCTGGTCCCGCACGCCGTGCGCCCTTCGCCAGAACGTTTGAAGAAGCTGGAACGCGTTACGGCGGCTGCCTTTGGCCAGCGCCGTAAAATGCTGCGCTCTTCACTTAAACAACTCGGCGGTGCCGCGCTTTGCGAAGCCGCCGGTATTTCCCCCGAAGCCCGCGCCGAAACCATCGACGTTGCAGGTTTCTTGCGTTTGGCAGATGCTCTCTAAATGACTGTACAGATTGATCCTTTCCGCGCCATCAGCATCTCCCGCATCGCCCATGAGTTAAAGGCTCAGGGCCGTTCGGTGATCCACATGGAATTCGGCCAGCCGTCGACGGGCGCACCGCCCAAGGCGATTGCCGAGGCCCACGCGCGTCTGGATTCCGAGGCGGGCGGCTATTGGGAAGACCCCAAGCTGCGCGAGCGGATCGCCAAACTGTATGCCGACCGCTACGGCGTGACGGTTGATCCCTGGTGCATCGTTCTGACGGCAGGCGCGTCTCCGGCTCTGGTCGTTGCTCTGTCGGTACTGTTCCAGCCGGGTGATGTCGTGGCTACCGCCCGCCCCGGTTACGTCGCCTACCGCAACACGCTGAAGGCGATGCACATGGAGTGTGTCGAGATCGGTTGTGGCCCCGAGGTCGGCTACCAGATGACGGCAGCGGCCCTCGATGCCATCGAGCCCGCCCCCAAGGGCGTCATTCTGGCCAGCCCCGCCAACCCGACCGGCTCATTGATCCCCGAGGCAGAGCTTAAGGCCATCGCTGAGGTCTGCGCCCGCAAGAACATCAAGATCATCTCGGACGAAATCTACCACGGGCTGATCTACGAAGGCCGCGCGCCCTGCATGCTGGAGTATGCGCCGGACGCTGTGGTGGTGAACAGCTTCTCCAAATACTGGTCCATGCCGGGCTGGCGACTGGGCTGGGTTATTCTACCCGCCGAATTGGTCGATCAGACCCGCGCCCGCATGGGGAATATGTTCCTCACCCCCGCCACCCTCAGCCAGCGCGCCGCACTGGTCGCCATGGACTGCGAGGATGTGCTGGAAAGCTATGTCGATGTGTACCGCGAAAACCGTCGCCTGATGCTAGAGGCCCTGCCCCAACTGGGTCTGGCGACCATCGCCCCGCCTGACGGTGCCTTCTACATCTATGCCGACATCAGCCATCTGACCGACAACAGCATCGACTTCTGCGAGCGTCTGTTGCGGGCGACCGGCGTGGCGACGGCTCCGGGTGTGGACTTCGATCCCGTGGACGGACATCGCTTTATCCGTTTCAGTTTCGCCGTCTCGACGGATGAGGTCAAAGACGCGATTGCGAGGATCATACCCTTTTTCAACCCTTGATGTAACAATAGTATGCCAAAGCGTTGACTGACCTGTTCCAGAACGTCAGTCGCAGTCGCGGAGTGCAACTTGGGCCATAGCCACGATACGGTTTATATCGCGCTATCTTTCGCCGTCGCTATTCTAGCGTCGTGGACAGCGCTAAGCCTGCTTGAACGCGTCCGCGCCAATCTTGAAGTCCGGCGTCTGGCATGGCTGGCCGCAACCGCTGCGGCCATGGGTGGCGGCATTTGGTCGATGCATTTCATCGCCATGCAGGGCTTCTCGACCGGCACCCCCGTTACCTACGACATACCTCTTACGGCCCTGTCGCTGCTGTTGGCCTTTTTGGGCACAAGCGTCGCCTTCTGGATAGCGGCCAAGCCTCAGGCGCGCGTGCCACACCTCGCTGCCTCCGGAGCGGCGATGGGTCTTGCCATTGCCCTGATGCACTATGTCGGCATGGCAGCCATCCGCACCTCGGCAAGGCTGGAATACGCACCGCCTTACATCTTTGCCGCCCTTGGCGCAGGCATAGTGGCCTCGTTCGGGGCCATGATGCTGGTGCGCTCGGACCTTTCGAACCGCCAGAAAGCACTCGGGTCGGTGTTTCTGGCTGTGGCAGTCTCGGCCATGCACCACATCGCCATGGCCGGAACCGAAGTCACCACCGGCACAGCGGCCCACATCAGCGAAGCCCACGGCACCAGCGGCCTGACGCTGGCGCTCATTACCGCCTTGCTGACCGTCACCCTGCTGGTCGCGACCATAGTCACGGCACACCTGGATAGGCGCATCAAGCTATTGTCGGTTCTGGACGCAGGGGACATCGGCTATTGGGAGGTCCGCCTGCCCAGTCGTCAGGTGTGGCTGTCGCCCCATGCGCGCAACCTATTGGTCCGACCGGTCGAGGAAGACGGCAAGACCGTGCTGAAGGACCACTCCCCCGCCCTTGTCGATGCCGCCATCGCCATGGCCAAGAAGGCGATGCGTACGGCCAACACCACCCATAGCAAGGAAATGGAAATCCAGCTGGGCAACCGCTGGGTTGCGGTGCGCGGGCGTATGATGATGATGCGTCGTCAACACCACATCAAAATGGCTGGCATCCTGATCGACATCACCGAGGCCCATTCGATCCGCACGGCGCTGGAGGTCAGCGACGCCCGTCAGAAGTTGCTGCTTAACGAGCTGAACCACCGTCTCAAGAACAACTTCGCCAGCATCCAGTCCATTGCCGCCCTGACCGCGCGGCGCAGCCCCGATCTGCCGACCTTTATCGATACCTTCCAATCGCGACTTCTGGCGCTGTCAAACACCCAGACCCTGCTGACCAATACGGGCTGGGAGAGCGCCGACATTGCCGCGATATTCCTGCAGGAGTTGCGCCCCTACACCCAGCAGGCGGTAATCGACGGCCCCTCGCTGTTGCTGGATCCCAAGCGTGCGCTGGCTATGGGCCTAATCGCTCACGAGCTGACGACCAATGCCGCAAAGCATGGCGCGCTCAGAAGCCCCAACGGCACGATCCGCGTGCGCTGGACCCTGCCCGACAAGACCGGGCGAGTACGTCTGGAATGGCGCGAAATGGGCGGCCCTCCGGCCAATGTCCCCACGCGCAAGGGGTTTGGCTCACGGCTGATCAAAAACAGCATCGAAGGGTCGCTGCAGGGCACGGCCGATCTGGAATATCTACAGACCGGCCTGAAAGTGTCACTTCAGTTCACCACCGCCGATGCCCCGCCAACAGTCAGGTCACCGGCGAAGGTGAAAGTCATCAAACCTGTGGTCTGACGACGGTCAGACCACTTCTTTGAGCAGGGCTTGCTTGTAGTTTTCGACCCACAGGTTGCGAGTGCGGCAGCTACGTTCTGCGTGATAGATGTGGGCCAGTTCGGCGTAAGAGCGGTCAAAGTCCTGATTGACCAGCACGTAGTCGAACTCGTCGCAGTGCTCGATCTCGCCCTTGGCATTGGCGACGCGGCGCTCGATTACCTCGTCGGAATCCTGCGAGCGGGTCACCAGACGGCGGCGCAGTTCTTCCAGCGACGGCGGCAGGATGAAGACCCGCACTGCATCACCGGGGCATTTCTCGGCTACGTCGCGGGCACCTTGCCAGTCGATGTCGAACAGCACGTCACGGCCTTCGGCCAAAGCGCGTTCCACCGGTGCACGCGGGGTGCCGTACAGATTGCCGTGAACGTCTGCCCATTCGAGGAAGGCATCGGCGGAGATCAGGCGCTCGAACTCTTCGCGCGAGACGAAGTTATAGTCGCGACCATCGACTTCACCGGGACGGATGCCACGGGTCGTCATAGAAACTGAAAGCTCCAAACCCTTGTGGTCCGACATCAAGCGGCGGCACAGGCTGGTTTTGCCCGCGCCCGAAGGGCTGGCGACGATGAGGAGAACACCCCGGCGAGGGGTACGCGCGTTCGTCATGACTGGCTTTCAACGACTCTGTAGGAAGCGTGGGTGCATAAAACTGCCCGACCCGTACCGCAAGGTATCAGGCCATTTTAGAGCACTCTCCATTCGTCGTGTGACTTATTCGACGTTCTGGACCTGCTCGCGCAGCTGCTCGATTACGGCCTTCAGTTCCAGACCCACCGCGGTCAGATCGGTCGTCGCGGATTTGGAGCACAGGGTGTTCGCCTCGCGCATGAACTCCTGCATCAGGAAGTCCAGCTTGCGACCTGCAGGTGGCGAGCCCAAAAGCGCGCGCGCAGACGCAATATGCGCCACCAGACGATCCAGTTCCTCGCGCACATCGGCCTTGGTTGCGAGGGCGGCTGCTTCGAGGAAGATGCGCTCCTCCAGTCCGACAACCTCACCCGCCAGTTCGCTGATACGGCGGGTATAGCGCCCGCGGATCGCCTGGACCTGTGCATCGGCTTCGGTTTCGGCCTTGGCCACAAGGCTTTCGATGTGGTCGACAAATCCGCTGACGACGGGGAGCAGCGCTGCCCCTTCCTGCCCGCGCGAAACCTTCAGGGCGTCAAGTGCGGCCTCTATCGTTTCCACCATAGCCGTTTCGACCGCAGCGCGGGCGTCCGGATCCTCGCCCTCTTCGCTGGCTTCGATAACGCCCCGCAGGGCCAGAATGCCGTCAGCCGAAGCCGGAGCCATACCCTGATCCATCAAGCCGCGCGCCAGTTCGGTATAGCGGCCCAAGATCCCTTCGTTGATTTTGATCGTGCCCTCGCCCGCGCCATCGCGGCGCGCCTGGAGGCCAATCGAAACCTGCCCGCGATGCAGTCGGCCCTGAGCCGCCGACTTCGCCGCGCGCTCAAGCGATTCAAACCCGTGCGGGCCCCGATAGCGTACCTCGAGGCTGCGCCCGTTTACGGAGCGAGCCTCGACGGTCCAGACCCAGCCGTTCAGCGCACCATCAGCACGGCCAAAACCCGTCATTCCCGAGATAAGCGGCATTAGCGGGCATCCTCAGGGACGCGGATGACCTGCGCGCCCACAGGGATTTGATCCGGCGTCAGAATGCGCGGACCTGAGTCCTCAACCGACGACGGCAGAGTATCCTCAAGGGTCTCTCCCCGCTCAATAGCGGCGCGGCGACGCTCGACGTCGCGCCAGCGGGCGACGTTCAACAGATGTTCCTGATAGGTGCTGGCGAAGACGTGGCCACCAGTGCCGTCGGCAACGAAGAACAGATAGTCGGACTTCGGCGGGTTCAGAACCGCCTTGATCGACGCCTCGCCCGGATTGGCAATCGGCGTGGGCGGAAGCCCGTTGATGACGTAGGTGTTCCACGGCGTGTTGGCGCGGATCTCCGACAGCTTCAGACCACGCCCCAGCGGACGGCCCTTGGTGATGCCGTAGATAATGGTCGGATCGCTCTCGAGGCGCATTCCGACACGCAGACGGTTGGAGAATACAGCGGCGACGACCGGACGCTCCGAAGCGATGCCAGTTTCTTTTTCGACGACTGATGCCAGCACTAGCGCTTCGTGCGGCGTGCGAGCGACCGAGTTCGGCCCTCGCGTGGGCCACAGGGCATCCATCTTCTGCTTGGCCATGCGCTGCATCCGCGCGATCACGGCCTGACGGGTCTCGCCGCGGGTCACCTCATAGGTTTCCGGCCACAGAGAGCCTTCCTCGGGGACTTCGGTAATCTCGCCCACCAGAACGGGATTACGCATGAGGATTTCGACAGCCTGAGCGGACGAGCGGCCTTCCGGCAGGGTCACGAAGTGACGCACGCCCTTACCGTTGGCCAGCATGTGCACGATCTTGGACAACGACGCGCCAGACGGCACTTCATACTCGCCAGCCCGGACCTTGCGGTCGGCCCCGCTCAGGCTCATGGCCGCCTTGAACAGATCGGTCGAGCGGATAACGCCTTCACGTTTGAGAGTGGCCGCAATGGCGGGGACGCCGGTGCCGCTCTGAACTGTAACGATCGTATAATCGCCGTTCGCGGCCTTCGGCCCCGGTCCCCAATAGACAGCCCACAGCGCGATAAGGGCGGCGATCAGGAACAGTCCCAAGGTGCCGCCCGCCGTCAGCAGGCCGATACCAAGGCTCGAACGCGACCCCTTCGGGCCATTTCCGCGCGACGGGGTCTTTTTAGCCGCTGGGCGGCGCGTCGGAGCCTTGGCCAAGTCAGTCGACCTTCTTGAAGATCACAGCTGCGTTGGTGCCGCCAAAGCCGAACGAGTTCGACATAACGACATTGATAGCCTTATCCTTGCCCTTATGCGCGACAAGGTCGATTTCGGTTTCGTGTTCCGGATCATCGAGGTTGATCGTCGGCGGGACCTTCTGGTCGCGAATAGCCAGAACCGAGAAGACGCTTTCAATTGCACCTGCGGCCCCCAGAAGGTGGCCCGTCATCGACTTGGTCGAAGACACGGCAACATTCTTGGCGTGGTCACCGACCAGACGCTCGATGGCCTTTAGTTCGATCCAGTCGGCCATGGTCGAGGTGCCATGGGTGTTGATGTAATCGAGGTCCTGCGGCTGAAGTCCAGCACGCTTGAGCGCAGCCTTCATCGCGCGCAGACCACCGTCGCCGTCTTCCGAAGGAGCGGTGATGTGATAGGCGTCGCCGCTCATGCCGTAACCAACAACTTCGGCGTAGATTTTCGCGCCGCGCGCCTTGGCGTGTTCGTATTCTTCCAGAACCATGATGCCCGCGCCTTCGCCCATGATGAAGCCGGCGTGACCACGGTCATAAGGACGCGAGGCCTTTTCTGGCGTGTCGTTATAGGCGGTGCACAGCGCCTTACAGGCGAGGAATCCCGCGATGCCGATCGGCACAATCGAGCTTTCGGCACCGCCGGCCAGCATGACGTCGGCATCGCCCAGAGCGATCATGCGTGCAGCGTCGCCGATGGCGTGTGCGCCGGTGGCGCAGGCGGTAACGACCGAGTGGTTCGGGCCTTTCAGGCCGTGGCGGATCGAAATCTGGCCCGACGCCAGATTGATCAGCGCCGATGGGATGAAGAACGGGCTGACGCGGCGCGGGCCCTGCTCTTTCAGAATGATTGCAGTGTCAGCGATGGGGCCAAGGCCGCCAATTCCGGCGCCCACCATGACGCCGGTCGCTTCCTGGTCTTCGTCGGTTCCCGGCTTCCAATTCGCGTCGGCCAGCGCCTCGTCGGCAGCCGCCATGGCGAAGACGATGAAGTCGTCCACGCGCTTGCGTTCCTTGGGGGTCACGATGCTGTCGAAGTCGAATACGCCAGGCTGGTCCGGCGCACCGCCACCGCGACCATCAACAGCAGGCACTTCGCCCGCGATGGTGCAGCCATAGCCTTCGGTGTCGAAATTCGTGATCGGACGGATACCCGACTGGCCATCCAGCAGGTTCTTCCAGACGTGCTCGACGCCAGTGCCCAACGGAGTGACTAGGCCGAGGCCCGTGATGACAACGCGGCGCATGGTTCGCGCTCCTTAGATTTTGACAGTACGACGGCTTTGAAAGCCAGACGGTCGCCACGCGGGGCGCCCGGATACGAGGTCGTGAATCAGTCTGATGACTGATTCATATCCAGAAACACTAATGGCCGCCGGACGGTCCCGCTAGGGTTCCGTCACGGCGGCCATTAGCTTGAAGTCTGCGACAAAATCGCAGGGGCCGATATTAGGCGCCCAGCTTCTCGTCGATGAACTTCACGGCGTCGCCGACGGTTTGGATGTGCTCAGCAGCATCGTCCGGGATTTCGACGTCGAATTCTTCTTCGAAGGCCATAACCAGCTCGACGGTGTCGAGCGAGTCAGCGCCCAGATCGTCGATGAAGGAAGCCTTTTCGGTGACCTTGTCCGGGTCGGCGTCCAGTTGTTCGATGACGATCTTGCGGACGCGTTCGAGGGTATCGGACATGAGTGTCTCTCTTGCCTGTTTCGTTGTCGCCGTGATGGCGGGGTTTGATGTAGTCGCCGGTTCACGGCAGCCTATGATGTCGCAAGTCCGAGGACTCAAAACACCGCGAGCGTTTCCGCCCTTTAGCACAGCCTTGGGGTTAGGAAACAGTTTGTTGCGGGGTGTGATCGGATTGTGATCACATCCCGAGGGGTCAGATCATCGCCATACCGCCATTTACGTGCAGGGTTTGGCCCGTCACGTAAGCGGCTTCGTTCGACGAAAGATAGACGGCAGCAGCAGCAATTTCATCGCCCGTACCGAGGCGACCTGCCGGAATACGGCCGAGAATCGCTTCGCGCTGCTGGTCATTCAGTACATCGGTCATCGGCGAGGCGATGAAGCCCGGCGCGATGCAGTTCACGGTGATACCGCGCGAACCCACTTCCTGAGCGAGCGACTTGGAGAAGCCGATCATGCCCGCCTTGGAAGCCGAATAGTTGGTTTGGCCCGGATTGCCGGTGACGCCGACAACCGAGGTCACGCCGATGATGCGGCCCGAACGGCGCTTCATCATGCCCTTCATCGCGGCGCGGGTCAGGCGGAAGTAGGACTCAAGGTTAATCTGGATAACCGACTGGAAATCCTCGTCCTTCATGCGCATCAGCAGGCCGTCTTTGGTGATACCTGCGTTGGCGACAAGAATGTCCAGCGGGTTGCCGGCAGCCGCTTCGGCCGCCGCGACCAGACCGTCAACCGAATCCGGATCCGACAGGTTGGCCACAGCAAACGACGAACGCTCGCCCAGCTCGGCTTGCAGCTCTGCCAGCACAGCCTCGCGGGTACCGGACAGAACAACGTGTGCGCCCTGTGCGTGCAGGGCACGCGCCACAGCGCCGCCAATGCCACCGGTCGCGCCCGTAACCAGCGCGGTCTTGCCTTCAAGGTTGAACATTAAGGTTAGCTCCGCCAAATCTTTCACCCGCTCCTATCCGATGCGAAGCTGCTTCGCCAGAGGAAGGTGCCGCAACGGAAAGTTTCGATGATCATTGAACGCCCCCATTTCGACCGACGCGCCCTTCTGTTCGGCATGGGGGCGCTGTCGCTTCCTCTGGGCCTTAGTGCTTGTGCAAGCGTGGGTTCTTCGGCGGAAGCCACGCCCCTCGGTCTGGATCGACTGCCTTTGACGCAGGACGTTTTGAACCGGTTCGTCGCGGCTGGCCGCCTTCCCGGTCTTGCTGTCGGGGTGGCATTGCCGGAGGGCGGGAAGGCCTTTGTTCAGGCCGGAACCCTCGATTTTGGCAGCTTTACACGAGCGGATCGGGACACCCTGTTCCGAATCTATTCGATGACGAAGCTCATCACAGGGGCAGCAGCGGCCATTCTGATGGAAGAAGGCCGGTTCGGTCTGGACACGCCGGTGGCTGACCTCATACCGGAGTTCGCCTCACTCAAGGTTGCGACCAATCCGGCGCGCGGACTGGCAGGCCGACCCGCTGTAAATACAATGACGATCCGTCACCTGCTGACCCATACGGCTGGCTTTACCTATGCCCACACAGGCAACAACGCCATCCAGCGGGAATACGCGAAACAGGGAGCATTCATGGCGACCAGTTCGCGAGGCGACGCGCCCCTGCCCGCCAGCTATGACGAACTGATCACCCGACTGGCAGACATCCCGCTGATGTTCGAGCCGGGCACGAAATATGAATACGGCATTTCCATCGACGTATTGGCCGTCGTGATCGAGCGCGCGGCAGGCATGCCGTTCGGCGCGTTTGTTCAGCGGCGCATCCTAGATCCCCTCGCCATGCAGGACACAGTCTGGCGCTTGAGAGAGGGCGATGCCCAGCGTTTAGCCGCGCTCTATAACTATGGAAGCAACGGCACAGGGCCGCGCCAGCCGGTGCCCAACACGTCCGCTGCCGACCTGTCGCGCCCCGTTCCCATACCGTTCGCCGGATCGGGCCTGTTATCCACGGCATCGGACTATATCGATTTCCTGACGATGCTGCTCAACGACGGCGCAGGCGGACGACGCCGGATTATGAAGCCCGAAACAGCACGACTGCTGCGCTCGGACATCCTGCCCGAAGGCCTGACAGCCAATGGCGGCGGGCATGGCTTCGGTGGCTGGGTAGCGCGTGTGGGCCACAAACGTGCCGGAGAGTTCGGCTGGAGCGGGAATGCTTCGACACAGGCATGGATAGACCCCGCCCACAACTTCGCCGCCGTCCTGATGATGCAGGCCCTGCCCTATCGCTCGGTCAATGTGCTGGACGAACTGCGCCCCGTACTGGATGCGGATTTGGGTATCAGCCGATAAAGAAAAAAGGCGGGAGATTAACTCTCCCGCCCTCTGGCATTTCAGCTTAAGCCCGCGCTCACAGCGACTTGGCGAAGGCTTCCAGTTCTTCCGGCGTGTTCAGCGCCAGAGCCTCGGCGTCGGCGGCGATGCGCTTGGCCATGCCGGTCAGGACCTTGCCCGCGCCGACTTCGACGAAGCGGGTTACGCCGCCCTCGGTGGCCATCCACTCCATGCTCTCGCGCCACCGGACGCGGCCGGTGACTTGCTCGACCAGCAGGCGGCGGATGGTCTCCGGATCGACTTCCGGACGGGCGGTGATGTTGGCAACCACGGGAGCCGACGGCGCCACGATCTTGGCGTCAGCCAGAGCTGCGGCCATTTCGTCCGCAGCCGGAGCCATCAGCGGGCAGTGGAACGGTGCCGAAACGTTCAGCGGAATCGCGCGTGCGCCCAGTTCCTTGGCCTTTTCGATGGCCAGATCGACGGCAGCCTTGTCGCCCGAGATGACGACATTGCCCTTGTTGTTGTCGTTGGCGACGACGCAGACGCCCGCCGCCGAACCTGCCTTGGCGGCTTCTTCAGCCAGAGCCAGATCGGTTTTCGGACCAATCAGCGAGGCCATCGCGCCCTTGCCCACCGGCACAGCGCGCTGCATGGCCTGACCGCGCAGCTTCAGCAGACGAGCGGTGTCGGCCAGCGAGATCGAACCCGCAGCCGCCAGAGCCGAATATTCACCCAGCGAGTGACCAGCCACGAAGGCGGCGCTGGAAACGTCGACGCCGAACTCGTTCTTCAGAACGCGGGCGGTGGCGACCGAGACAGCCATCAGGGCCGGTTGGGCATTTTCCGTCAGCGTCAGATCGCCTTCGGGGCCATCCTTCATCAGGGCCGACAGCTTCTGGTTCAGAGCGTCGTCGACTTCGGCAAACACTTCGCGTGCGCTGGCAAAAGCTTCGGCCAGGGCCACGCCCATACCGACCGACTGGCTACCCTGACCGGGGAAGAGAAGCGCGAGGCTCATCAGCGTTTCGTCCGTTTTTCTCGTTAAACTCAGGCCGCGAGGCGTAGGCCAAACCTGACCTCGCGGCAAGAGAAAGGCATCATGCGATCAGCTTGCCGATCTGGGTAATGATCTCGCGCACAGCCAACACGCCGAACAATATGGTCGCTGCCGCCAGCATCAGGTTCGACAGCCATTGACTGCGCCACTCGGGCGGAACCCGCGACGAGTTCAGCAGCCACAGCAGTGTCCCCGCGAGGAACGGCATGAACAGGCTGCCCAGCACGCCATAGGCAACGATGAGGCCGAACGGATTGTCCATAAACAGCAGCATGATCGGCGGGAACGTCAGCCACAGGGCAAACAGGCGGAAAGCGGTGGACTTGTCGCCGCGAGCGTGGGGATCATCGCTCTTGCCGCGCACGTGGGCGATAAAGTCGGCAAACATCAGGCTCACCCCCTGCCAGACACCCAGCAAAGATGAGAAGCTGGTGGCCCAGAAGCCGATCAGGAACACAATGGCGACGGGCTGACCGAACCGCTGGCGCAGCACTTCGCCAAGATCCAGCAACCCACGATCGCCACCCTGAAGCGCAATGCCCGCACTATAGAGCAACTCGGCCCCGACGATCAGCATGGCCACGACGAAGACGCCGGTCACGACATAGGCGACCTGATTATCCAGTCGCATGACCTTCATCCACGACGGACCGCTCCAGCCCTTGGCGTTCAGCCAATAGCCATAGGCGGCCATAGTGATCGTGCCGCCCACACCGCCGATCAGACCCAGCGTATAGAAGACCGAGCCTTCCGGCAGGCTCGGCCAAAGGCCGGTAAGCAGGTTTGGAATGTCAGGTGCCACGATAATGGCCAACCCGATTACGGTGACGAACATCACCCCTACCGAGAAGGTCATCACCTTCTCGAACAGGCCGTATCCGCCGAACCAGACAAAGGCCAGGCCCGCGATGCCACTAAGGATGCCCCAGACTTTGATATCCAGCACAGGAAACAGCGCGGCCAAGGGCAGAGCCGAGGACGTCATGGCCGCCGCGCCGTAAACAAAGCCCCAGATCACGACATAGATGCCGAAATACGCCCCCGCCCAGTTGATCGGTGAACCGAAGAAGCCCTTCCCGAGGCTGGACCAGCCCTGAAAAATAGTGCGCTCGCCCGCCAGCGTCCAACGCCCGACCGCCTCGGCCAGCGCGATCTTCAGGATGGTGCCGATGATCGCGGCCCAAAGCAGCGCATAGCCGAACTTGGAACCTGCGATCAGGGTGGCGACAAGGTCCCCCGCACCCACGCCCGTTGCTGCCACAACAATGCCTGGCCCGATCAAGGACCATTTGTTCTTGGGCACTAACCCAGCGTTGGGATTGATGTCGGACATTGAGCCTCCCGCTCCGAAACTGCGGCCATGTTTGCGCTGTTCGTACTCAACACCAAGTTCGGTATTATGGATGCACTGACCGTACACCCGTCCGCAAAAGCCCCGTCCCTTGCCCTTTCAGCGTTTTTCCCGTATAGGCCGCCCCTTTCCAGGGCTTCGGTCCTGCTGTGGATCGTCAAGGTGTCGGGAAACTCCCGTCCGCCACATCAGGAGCCATCGTAGACGAACTACCCGGTTCGCCTGCGCCGATGTCCACCAAGGGAGAATACCGCATGGCTCTTTACGAGCACACGGTCATGACGCGCCAAGATATCTCGGCGCAACAGGCCGAAGCGCTGAACGACACCATCAAGGCTCTGATCGAAGAACAAGGCGGCTCTGTCGCCAAGATCGAGTACTGGGGTCTGCGCAACCTTACCTACCGCGTGAAGAAGAACCGCAAGGCTCACTATTCCCTGCTCGCCGTTGACGCACCGCCGGCCGCTATGGCCGAAGTTGAGCGCCAACTGTCGATCAACGAAGACGTGCTGCGTTGGCTGACCATCCGCGTCGAAGAGCTCGACCTCGAGCTGTCGCCGCTGCTGGCACGCCGTGAACGCGAACGCGATCGCAGCAGCAACCGCAGCGAAGACGCTGCGGCTTCGGAATAAGGACCGTATTGATGACCGATACCACCGCTCCGATCCCGGGCGCTCCGGCTGGCTCCGGCCCGGCCCGTCGTCCGTTCTACCGTCGTCGTAAGGTCTGCCCGTTCTCGGGTGCCAACGCGCCGAAGATCGACTACAAGGACGTGAAGCTGCTGCAGCGTTACGTTTCCGAACGCGGCAAGATCGTGCCTTCGCGCATCACCGCCGTTTCCGCCAAGAAGCAACGCGAACTGGCCAAGGCCATCAAGCGCGCTCGCTACCTGGCTCTGCTGCCGTACGTGGTGAAGTAAGATGAAGGTCGTTCTGCTGGAACGCGTCGAGAACCTCGGCGCCATCGGCGACGTCGTCACCGTTAAGGACGGCTTCGCTCGTAACTACCTGCTTCCGCGCGACAAGGCTCGCCGCGCTACCGAAGCCAACCTGAAGACCTTCGAAATCGAACGTGCAGCTATCGTTGCCCGTAACGACAAGAACAAGGCTGACGCTCAGGTCATCGCCGACAAGATCGACGGTCAAACCTACATCATGATCCGTCAGGCTGGCGAAACCGGCCAACTGTACGGTTCGGTTGCAGGCCGCGACGTCGCTGAAGCCATCAAGGCTGAAGGCGGCAACGTGACCCGTTCGCAGGTTGTTCTGAACACCGCCATCAAGACCCTGGGCGTTCACGAAGTGCTGGTTCGCCTGCACGCTGAAGTGTCGGCCACCGTCAAGATGAACATCGCTCGTTCGGCTGATGAAGCCGAGCGTCAAGCGAAGGGCGAGGATGTCATCCGCGCTCAGTTCGACGACGAGCGTGCAGCGGCTGAAGAAGCTGCTCAAGAGCTCATCGAAGGCGGCGCTGGCCAGCAAGAAGGCTTCGGCGAAGAAGCCTAAAGCTTCCAAACCGTCCTTCGCTGACCAAGCGATCAAGGATCAGGGCATCACCTTCGGGTGGTGCCCTTTTTCTTTAGTCCAAACCAAGCGTGGCGGTAAGATCGTCCATTTGCGACGCATATTATCCTCTAAATTAGAATTTAGTTTCTCTTCACGTTAATTCAGATAATCTCGATATCGCTTTGAAATGAAGCGCCGCAGGGTGCTGCGGTTCAGTCTGTGGGGGCGGTGCCAAAAGGCACCTTCTCCATGTGCCCTTTCCGCCGACGCATGCTTCCTCCCTCTCAGGCAGGCTCCGTCCGACGGGGGCTACTACGTGGGGAGATATGAGATGCCGAAACACGGTCACGATCCGGAGTGGCGGATCCCGAGTTGTCTCGGCCGCAAGCCGGCCTGACGCCTTTTCATAACCCAGCTGAAACCTGACCTGTCCGCGCCTGCCGCGGATGACGGCGCGTCCCTCCTCCGGACGGGCCACACCAGAAAGCCTGATTTCAAGATGATCCGTGAATTCGCCTATCGCTCGTCCCTGTTTGCTGCGGCTTCCGCCTCCGTGCTGCTGATCGCCGGTGCCGCCAGCGCACAGGAGGCCCAGGACGCCACCAGTGTGGACGATATCGTCGTCACCGGTACCCGCGTCGCCAACCGCTCGCGCCTCGACACCGTCGCACCGGTCGATGTGGTTACCGCCGAGACCCTTGAGCAACGCGGCTCGACCGAACTGGCCACCCAGCTGGCCGCGACCGTTCCGGCCCTGAACTTCCCGCGCCCGTCGGCCACCGATGGTACCGACTCCATCCGCCCGGCCACCCTGCGCGGTCAGGGGCCTGACCAGACGCTGGTGCTGGTCAACGGCGTGCGCCGCCACCAGACGGCGCTGGTGAACCTGAACGGCTCGGTTGGCCGTGGTTCGTCCGCTGTGGACCTGAATGCCATTCCATCCTCGGCGGTTGATCGCATTGAAGTGCTGCGCGACGGCGCGGCCGCCCAATACGGGTCTGACGCGATTGCTGGCGTGCTCAACCTGCGCCTTCGCGAAGCCCGCGAAGGTGGTGGAGCCACTCTCACCTATGGCCAGTACATCACCGACTTCACCGGCTTCTATGGTCGCGACGACAAGATCCGCGATGGCGACACCCTGACCGTTTCGGGATGGCAAGGTTTTGCTCTCGGCGACGAGGGCTTCCTGACCGCGTCGGTCGAGTATCGTGACCGCGACCGCACCAACCGCTCGGACATCAACCCAACCCTGGGCCGTATCACCGGCGGTCAGGGCGACGCGCAGGCCGAAGATCTGTCGGTTTATCTTAATGCGGGCATCCCGCTGTCCCAAGGTTGGGAAGCCTATGGCTGGGCCGGCTATCAGAAGCGCGATGCTTCGGCAGCCGCTTTCTACCGCACCCCGACCGACGCGACCCAAAACCCCGACTATGGTAACGGCCGTAAATATCCGGACGGCTACCTGCCCCTTATCCTGACCGAGACGACCGACTGGACGGCTGCGGGCGGTATCCGCGGCAACGTGGGCGAATGGGGTCTGGACATCAATCTGGGCTACGGCTCCAACAAGATCGAGTTCGGTGCCGAGAACACCATGAACCCGACCTATGGCCTGAGCGGCCCGACCGAGTTTTACGCCGGTTCGCTGGAATACAGCCAACTGGTCCTCGGCGTGGACGCCAGCCGCGAATACGACCTTGGCTGGCACGGCCCGCTGAACGTCGCTGTCGGCCTCGAGGCTCGCCGCGAGAACTACAAGATCGGCGCGGGCGAAGAGGCTTCCTACGCGCGCGGTCCGGTACTGGTCGCAGGAGGCAACACCCTCACCTTCGGCTCGCGCGGTTTCACCGGCTTTACCCCGAGCAACGAGGTCGACGAGGACCGCAGTAACGTCGGCGTCTATCTCGATCTGGAAGGCGAAGTGACCGAGGGCCTGACCCTGTCGGGCGCAGTCCGCTACGAAAACTATTCGGACTTTGGCGACAACGTCTCGGGCAAGCTGGCTGCTCGCTATGACTTCAATCCGAACTTCGCCATCCGTGGCGCGGTCTCGACCGGCTTCCGCGCGCCCAGCCTGCAACAGCAGTATTACACCCAGACCTCGATCCTCTACATCAACAACATCGCCTATGAGACGGGCACCTATCCGTCCGTGAGCGAAGTGGGCGAGGCGCTGGGCGGATCGCCACTTCAGGCCGAGGAGTCGGTGAACTATTCGCTGGGCTTTGTCGCCCGCTCGGGTCCGTTCGAGTTGACGGCAGATGCCTATCGTATCGACATCAGCGACCGCATCATCCTGTCGGAAACCCTGACTGGCACGGCCACGGCAGCGCCCGGCACCAATGCCCGCACCATCTTCGACCTGTTGGCTCCTTACGGTGCATCCGCAGCCCGCTTCTTCATCAACGGCGTGGATACCGAGACCACGGGTCTGGATGTTGTCGCGCGCTACCGTTCCGAGACCGCAGCGGGCAACCGCCTCGACTTCACGCTGGCCGGTAACGTCAACGACTTCAAGGTCACCAAGACACCGGTAACCGAGAGTGGCGTCCTGCCGACCCCGACCTCGCTGTTCGGACGTCAGGCCGTGGCCCGCTTTGAAGAAGGTACGCCGCCGTGGAAGGTCGTCTTCCAGACCGACTGGGAAGCCCAGAAGCTGGGCGGCACCTTCCGCCTGACCGGCTATGGTGACGTATTGGCCGCAGGTGCCACCGAGGCGACCGATCTGGAACTGGGCAATGCCCTGATCGCGGACGTCGAAGCCCGCTATCGCTTCACCGACAATGTTACCCTGTCGGTGGGTGCTGACAACATTCTGGACCAGTACCCGCGTCAAAGCCTGCGCGAGAACAACACGACGGGTGCTTTCCCGTTCTCGAACTTCTCGCCCTATGGCTTCAACGGCCGCTACGTTTACGGCCGTTTGAGCCTGAAGTGGTAAGTCACAGTAACGGCTAAACTAATGAAAGGGCGTTCCTGCGGGGACGCCCTTTTTCATATTCAGCAACCGTTCAGGCAGTGGACCTTAGTCCAAGCAGCATCTTATATACGCGTCTTGCATCCAGACCCTCATCGGAGCATTCCCGCCGCATGACCCACCGCATCGCTGTGAAGGCCCTCGGCCTTTCTGCCGCTCTGGCAGTTGTTTGCTCCAGCCTGCCCGCGCTGGCCCAGTCGCAGATGACCGTGGCCCAGTTCCTCGAGGACGGGCGTGACATCCCTCGCAATCGCGCCGCCGCGATGCTGCGCTCCGACACGCGTCGTCTGGTGCGTGTAGCGACCGGTGCCGTGAACCAGATCAAGGCCGAGCAAGCCGCCGCCGAGCGCGCAGGTCGACGCCCCAACCACTGCATCCCTTCCACCGGCACGGGCATCACCCCGGAAACTCTGGTGGCGCGCTTCGAAGCCATGCCTGCCGGACGCAGAAATGTGACGGTAACCCAAGCCATCCGCGATTGGATGGTTGAACGTTACCCCTGCCGCGGCTAAGCCACCCCTCCACGCTATCCCCGTTCTTAACAGGCTGTGGACAACAGCCGTTGTGGACGGTCCAAGGTTTATAGGAGCCGGCCCTGTCCATGGGTCGGCTTCCTCTGTTTGACTGGCCTCATGAATTACCTCGCTTCGGCTCCCGACACCTCTGTTTCCGTCACCGCCATGCCTCACAACCTGGAAGCCGAGCAGGCGCTTCTGGGGGCGCTGATGTTCGACAACGGGGTGTTCGAACGCCTCAGCGATCGCCTGCGCGATATCCACTTCTACGAACCCTTCCACCAGCGCCTGTACAAGGCCATCGAAGAGCACATCCGTCAGGGCCTGCTGGCCGAGCCGACCATCCTGATGGAACGTTTCAAGCAGGATCCGGCCTTCGCCGAGTTCGGCGGCCTGCGCTACCTCGCCGATCTGGTGGATCGTGCTCCGCCCGCGGCTAATGCGCCGGACTATGCCCGCGTCATCTATGATCTGGCCCTGCGCCGCGAACTGATCCGCATCGGTGGCCAGATCGCCAAGGAAGCCCCCGATCCCGAGCGCCCTGCCGAAGACCAGATCGAACAGGCCGAACAGACCCTCTATTCGCTGGCCGAAACGGGCAAGCCGTCGTCGGGCTTCGTCTCCTTCTCTCACGCCCTCGCGGGTGCAGTGGAGATGGCGGGCGAAGCCTATCAACGCGAAGGCAAGCTGGCTGGTCTGGCCACTCGCCTCGATGACCTCGACCAGAAGCTCGGTGGCTTGCACCCGTCCGACTTGCTGATCCTCGCAGGTCGTCCGTCGATGGGTAAAACAGCGCTGGCGACCAACATCGCCTTCAACGTCGCCCGTAACTACAAGTGGGAGCCGACCCCGGACGGTGGCCGCAAAACCGTCGATGGCGGCGTCGTGGCCTTCTACTCGCTGGAAATGAGCGCCGAACAGTTGGCGATGCGTATTCTGGCCGATGCCTCGGGCGTGTCTTCGGACAAGCTGCGTAAGGGCGAGATCGACGCCAGCGACTTTGGCAAGCTGCGCGAAGCCGCCATCGAAATCGGCGAAAGCCCGCTCTACATCGACGCCACCGGTGGTATCTCCATTTCCAAACTGGCCGCGCGCGCTAGACGCCTTGCCCGTATGGAACATGGCCTCGACCTCATCGTGGTCGACTACCTTCAGCTGGTCACCGTCGGCGAAGGCAGCGGCAAGAACCGCGTGCAGGAAGTCTCCGAAATCACCGGCGGCCTGAAGGCACTGGCCAAGGAACTAAACGTTCCGATCATCGCCCTGTCGCAGCTCTCTCGTCAGGTCGAACAGCGCGAAGACAAACGCCCGCAATTGTCCGACCTTCGTGAATCGGGCTCGATTGAGCAGGACGCCGACTGCGTGATGTTCGTGTACCGCGAAAGCTACTACCTCGGCCGTGCGGAGCCTCGTGAAGGCACTGAAGAACACCTGAAGTGGCAGGAAGACATGGACCGCCTGCAGCATCAGGCCGAAGTCGTCATCGGCAAGCAGCGTCACGGCCCCATTGGTATCGTGAAGCTGGCGTTCGACGCGAACACTACCCGCTTCGGCAACCTTGCCCACGACGGCCGCTACGGCGGCTCGTTCGCCGATATTCCGGAATAAGGGCATTTCCTGCCCTTTACGGGCTGGAAGTCATGGATATGGGGGCGTAAACATTCGCCCCATGTCCTCCCTGCCTGCCACCCTAACCGTTGATCTGGGCGCTTTGGCCCGCAACTATCACACGCTGGAAGCCCTGACCGGTCGTCCGGTGAATCCGGTCGTGAAGGCCGACGGCTATGGCCTCGGCGCGATAGCGGTGGCCAAGCGATTGATGGCTGAGGGCGCGCGAACCTTCTTTGTCGCACGGGCCGCCGAGGGCGTGATCCTGCGTGATGCGCTGGGTGCAGAGCCAACCATCTATGTGCTGGACGGTGCCCATGGGGAAAACGTCGGCCTGATCCGGGCGGCCAACCTTCGCCCGGTGCTCAACCAGCCGGTGCAGGTCGAGAACTGGCTGTCTTCCGGCGGCGGCGCGTGCGGTCTTCAGATCGACACGGCCATGAACCGCCTCGGCTATCGCGTCGAGAACGCCCCTGAACCGTTCGAGGGTCTCGAACTGGTGATGACCCACCTCGCCTGCGCCGATGAGCCGTCCAATCCTTTGAACCGCCAACAGCGCGACGCCTTTGATGCGGTTAGCCAGAAGTATCCGGGCGTCACCCGCAGCTTTGCCAACTCAGGCGGCTGCTTCCTCGGTGAGGATTTCGGCTTTGACGTCGTGCGTCCGGGCATCTGCCTCTACGGCGGTGGCCCCGAGGGCAAACCGCATGACAAGATCGCGCCCGTTGCCACGCTGACCGCTCAGGTCATGCAGGTACGCGATGTGCCCGTTGGCGAAACGGTCGGCTATTCCCAAGGCTTCAAGGTCGAAACGCCCGTTACGGTTGCCACCTGCGGCGCAGGCTACGCCGACGGCGTGCTGCGCTCCTATTCGCCCAAAGGTCAGGTCTGGATCAACGGCGGCCTGCGCCCGATCATTGGACGCGTGTCCATGGACGTTCTGGCCGTGGACGTAACAGGTCTGGACGTGAAGGCGGGCGACAGCGTCGAAATCTTCGGTACCAACCGCAATATCGATGAAGCCGCAACAGCGGCTGGCACCATCAGCTATGAGCTGCTGACTTCGATCACCCCGCGCGTGCCGCGCCTCTACGTCGGCTGACCGTCAGGTCAGAATGTTGATGATCACGCCAATCAGCACCATCGGCACGTAGAAGACCAGCACCGTCAGGAAGAAGGCAGCACCGAGGATGCAGACGGTCGCGATGACACGCTGCGCCTGCGGGATCTTCATCAACCGATAGTTGCCGACAAACAGCGAGTACAGGCTGGCGACCGAACAGACGAGCATAAAAATTACGCCGACATAGGGGATGACGCCCACCGCGTGACCGATGTAGCCGAGCGTGGACGAATAGGCTGCGACCTTGAGGGCCTGCACTCTGTCGGGTCGTCCCCCGAACTTCTGCGCTGCTTCTTCTATGACAAACGCCAGCAAATACAGCTGAAGCAGGGTGAGAGCCCAGCCGACCAGGATCGAGATTGGAAGCAGCCATACCGGCCCTTCCACTGTCCTGAAGCCCGCCACCGCGTACCCGATCACGACAGCCAGTGGGCCCAGAGCGGTCAGCACCAGAACATAGGGCACCCAGATCGAACGTCGGGTTGCCTGTTCCTCGGATATGACGCCCCACTCTTTCGTCGGGCTCAGGGCGATATTCCTGGCCCGCGTCCAGATTTCGGCGGGGGTACGCGGACTGGTTACGGACATTAAAAAACACTCACTCAAGTCGGACCGGGGCTGTTCGCAAGCCCCGATCCCATAGGCCGCCCGTCAGGAGACCATGGCCGAAGCGACAACGAACGGCAGTGCCGCTGCCCAGGCGAACAGGCCGACAACCACTTGCAGTGCGAAGGCGACCAGCACAGTGACGATGGTATAGGTGACCAGCTTGTCTTCCGGCGTCTTCTTCAGCGGGCCGAACCCGAGATACATCAGATAGATGCCGTAGATTGCCGCCAGTAGGGCCAGCCCCGCCAGCATGGGCACCAGCCCGAGCACACCTGCGACCCAAGCCGGTGTGTAGGCATAGACCGCCAGTTTCATCGACTGGAGCATGTTCTTTTCAGAACCGAAACTGCTGGCCAGCGCGTCGATAACAATGCCGAGCACATAGACCACGACAAGGCTCAGCACATAGGACACGATTGCCACGACCAGCGAACCAACGATGCCGGTATTGAAGCCGAACAATGCCGCGCCAATAAATCCGCATACAGGGCCGATAGCTGCGAGGATCATCGCATATCGGGTGAACAACCCCTTCACCGTTGCCGGCTCTGCCGCAATCACAGGCCATTCCAGCTTGGGCTGAAGGATGATTCCTTTGACGCGATCGACCAGCTTCGGATCAATCGCTGGCGGGTTTTGTGCGCTCATTTGGCGTCTCCAGTCATACGTTTGGCAGAATGATTACGGCGATTTGCCAAATTGCGAACGAATTATGTTCGTCTCTCAACCACAAGTTAGTGATCATCCGTCAAACGCGGACGTAGGGCGCGAAGGGTTGGCTATCGCTGCGAAACGGCTCTGCTAAGGTTCTCGCATGGCTCGTGACTCGTCTCTGTTCGTTTGCAAATCCTGTGGTGCCGTCCATTCCAAATGGTCCGGCCAGTGCTCTGCCTGTCAGGAATGGAATTCGCTGGTGGAGGAATCCAAGGCGGCTCCTCCCGGTGCGATGAAGCCGACCGCCACCGCCCGCGGACGTGGCATTACCTTCGAGACACTGGTTTCGGACACGCCTGATCCGCCGCGCATCAAGACGGGCGTGGCCGAGTTCGACCGCGTATGCGGCGGCGGCGTTGTCCCTTCATCGGCCATCCTGCTTGGCGGTGATCCGGGCGTCGGCAAGTCCACTCTTTTGCTGGAAGTGACCGCCAAAGCCGCCCGGGGCGGAGCCCGCGTCGCCTATATCTCGGGCGAGGAGGCCATCGAACAGATCCGCGCCCGCGCCAAGCGTATGGGCGTGGCAGACGCGCCGGTGGCGCTGGCTTCGGCGACGTCGTTGCGCGACATCCTGACAACGCTGAAACGCGACAAGTTCGATATCGTCATTATCGATTCCATCCAGACCCTGTGGTCGGACGTGCACGAGGCGGGCCCCGGTTCGATCACCCAAGTCCGCGCCTGCGCGGCCGAACTGGTTCGCATGGCCAAGGATAACGGCCCCGCCATTGTGCTGGTCGGACACGTGACCAAAGACGGCCAGATCGCAGGCCCGCGCGTGGTCGAGCACATGGTCGATGCCGTCCTTAGCTTCGAAGGCGAGCGCGGCTATCCCTTCCGTATCCTCCGCGCAGGCAAGAACCGTTTCGGCGCGACCGACGAGATCGGCGTATTCGAAATGGGCGATACGGGCCTGCGCGAAGTCACCAATCCTTCGGCCCTCTTCCTTGGCGAAGGCAAGGAAGGTGCCCCGGGTGCAGCAGTGTTTGCAGGCATCGAAGGCTCGCGCCCCGTGTTGGTCGAGATTCAGGCTCTGGTCGCCCCATCGGCCTACGGCACGCCGCGCCGCGCTGTTGTAGGCTGGGACAGTGGGCGTCTCGCCATGTTGCTGGCCGTTCTGGAAGCCCGCTGCGGCATCACATTCGGGGATAAGGACGTCTATCTGAACGTTGCTGGTGGCATGCGGATCAACGAGCCCGCCGCCGATCTGGCCGCCGCGACGGCACTGATTTCCTCGGCATTGGACAAGCCTTTACCTAAGGGCTGCGTGGTGTTTGGCGAAATCGGGCTGTCCGGCGAGGTACGAACTGTCGGCCGCGCCGAAGCTCGCCTGCGCGAAGCCGCCAAACTGGGGTTTGAACGCGCCCTCGCCCCGTCTTTGGGCAAGGGCAAGAAGAGCGACGTCAAACTGACCACGGTCGAACGTCTGGCCGAGGCCGTGGACCGGATTGCGCAAAACCGCTTTTAAGGCTTCGGACATGCCGGTTTCCCGTGCTAGCCACAGGACATGACCGGCTTCGACGTCTTCGTCATTTTGGCAGTTTTGCTCTCCGCTGCGGCGGGATGGTTTCGCGGTGCGCTGCGAGAGCTAACGTCGCTATTCAGCTTCTTTGTCGCGGGGCTCATCTCGCTTCTGACGCTTCCCTGGACCGCTCCATTTGGACGCAGCCTTGTCGATCCCGACTGGGCTGGTTCGATCCTCGCGGTGGGGATTGTGTTCGTCGCCTTCTACTTCGTCATCCGCTGGACGGCGGGCGCGCTGTCGAAGGGCGTGCGTGGTAACGCGCTGGGCGGCATCGACCAGACAGCGGGCGCGGCCCTTGGTGTCGTAAGAGCCTTGGCCTTCGTGGGTTCTGTTCACCTGATTCTCATGAGCGTCGTGGCCGAAGACCCGCCGCTCTGGTTTGCCGAGGCGAAATCGCTGCCGGTCAGCATGGCCTCCGCCTCTGCGATCCAGACGGTACTACCCATGATGGCAAAGGGTGCAGACGCCCTAACCCCCATTGTAAAAAGGTCAGTACACGAAGGCTTTTCCGACCAAAGCGAACAATGAGCCTTGAACTCGAGGCCCGTCAGGACTAGGTGCGGGCCATTCCGACTTAACCCTCGGTCATCGGAGTTCCACGATGCCCCACCATATCGCCGATCCCGTCGTTCACCGTGAACACTGGCGCGAACCGGACGATGACCAGCTGCGTCTCGAGTGCGGCGTCTGTGGCGTGTGGGGGTCTCCTGCAAATGAAGCGTCCTCGATTGTGGCCCTCGGCCTGCATGCGCTTCAGCACCGTGGTCAGGAAGCTTGCGGCATCGCCAGCGTTCTGGACGCCGAGCGTTTCTTCACCGAACGACACATGGGCCTTGTGGGTGAGGCCTTCGGCAATGCCGACCTGACCACCCGCCTTCCGGGTTCTGCCGCTGTCGGCCACACCCGCTACTCTACCGCCGGTGGCAGCTTCATCCGCAACGTTCAGCCGATGTTCGCCGATTTGGACCAAGGCGGTATCGCCATTGCCCACAATGGTAACCTTACGAATTTCAAGCACATCCACGCACAGCTTGTGTCGGAAGGTGCGATCTTCCAGTCGACCTCTGACTCCGAAGCTATCCTCCACCTGATCGCCCGCAGCCGTAAGGCCAAGATCGTCGATCGCTTCATCGACGCACTGGGCCGTATCGAAGGCGGCTACGCCCTCGTCGCCCAGACCCGCTTCAAAATGATCGGCGCACGCGACCCTCTGGGCATCCGCCCGCTGGTTCTGGGCAAACTGGGTGAAGCGTGGGTTCTGGCCTCGGAAACCTGCGCGCTGGACACCATGGGCGCGACCTTCATCCGTGACATAGAACACGGCGAAGTTGTCGTGATTGACGAAGACGGCCTGACTTCGATCAAGCCGTTCGCCGATCAGGGTGCCCGCCCCTGCCTGTTCGAATACGTCTACTTCGCCCGTCCGGATTCCATCGTGAACGGCCGCTCGGTTTACGAAGTCCGCAAGGAAATGGGCCGTCGTCTGGCCCGCGAGTTCGACATCGAAGCCGACATCGTGGTTCCGGTGCCTGACTCCGGCGTACCTGCCGCGCTGGGCTATGCCCAAGAGGCTGGCATCCCGTTTGAAATGGGCATCATCCGCAGCCACTATCTGGGCCGCACCTTCATCCAGCCCTCGCAGGCCTCGCGCCAAAAGGGCGTGCGTATGAAGCACAGCCCTAACAAGGCTGTGCTGGAAGGCAAGCGCGTGGTCCTGATCGACGACTCGATCGTTCGTGGCACCACCTCGCTGAAGCTGGTACGCGCCGTCCGCGCTGCCGGTGCCAAGGAAGTGCACCTGCGCTCGGCCAGCCCGCAAATCCTGTTCCCCGACTTCTACGGCATCGACATGCCCGAGCGTTCGCAACTGATGGCCGCGACCCACACGATGGAAGAGATGCGCGCCATCCTGGAAGTCGACTCGCTGGGCTTCCTGTCGATTGACGGCCTTTATGAAGCGACCGGCGTGGGTCCGCGCAACAACGCCAAGCCGCAGTTTACCGACCACTATTTCACCGGCGACTACCCCACTCGCCTGCTGGATCGCGAAGCCGAAGAAGGCGGTCGCGACATTCGCGGCAACAAGGTTTCCATTCTAACCGTGAATGCCTGATCAAAAGGGCCGTCGGATCATCCGGCGGCCCTTTCTTATAGCGGCGCTCCGCGCTATCAGCGGCGCATGTCCGTTACCGCTTCTCTTCCGCTCGCAGACCGTATTGCTCTGGTCGTTGGTGCTTCGCGTGGCATTGGCCGCGAAACCACACTGGCGCTGGCCAAAGCAGGTGCCCATGTCGTGGCCGCCGCTCGTACCCAAGGCGCTCTTGAGGAGCTGGACGACGAGATCTTTGCCGCCACCGGCAAACACGCCACCCTCATCCCGTTCGACATCGTGGACGGCGGTTCTATCGACCGTTTGGGCGGTGCGCTATTCGAGCGCTTCGGCAAGCTGGACATCTGGGTTCAAGCCGCCGCCACCATGGGCGCAGAAGGCTTGACGCCTGTGAGCCATGCCGACCCGCGCGGTTTTGCCAAGATCGAGAAGGTCAACTTCACGGGCGTCTATCGCCTGATCCGCTCGCTGGAACCGCTGTTGAAGGCATCGGCTGCTGCCCGCGTCATCCATCTGACCACCAGCGTTGCCGCCTCCCCGCGCGCCTTCTGGGGCCCGTATGCGGCGACCAAGGCTGGCGCGGAGAACCTGATGCGCTGCTGGGCCGATGAAGTCGAATCCATGCCGATCCGCGTGGCCATCGTCGATCCAGGCCGGATGCGCACGGGCCTGCGCGCCCAAGCCTTCCCCGGCGAAGACCCGCTGATGCTGGCCCATCCGCAAGAGATCACCCCCCTAATGGTCGATCTGGCACGTGGCGACAAAGAGCCGCCGCTCTACATCAAGTTTGCTGACTGGAAGGCCCAACAGGCCAACTGATCTGCAAAAGGGCCGCCTCCGTAAGGAAGCGGCCTTTTCTATTCGCTCGCGGGAACGGTGAACTTGTACTCAGACCGTGGCGGTTCCGGCAGCTGTGCGGTTCCTTCCATGGACACCAGATACTCGCGCCATATGTAATGGGTGCGCTCTTTTATCAGCTCCATCCGGCAACTCGCGGCCATCACATTGCGGATCGATCCCGACACCCAGTGGGTGTAGACGGCCCCGCAGGCAGAATCCGCATACGCTTTCCATAGACGCTCGCTCTCGGCAATCTCGGCGATCAGGGCTTCCGGCTCGCCGTCTTCTTCGTCACGTAACACCGCGTAGGCCGCGTCTGTGTAGCGGCGCAGTTCTCGTTCCAACGTCTCGACTTCACGGCCCGCGCAGACGTTCTGTTCGATCGTCGAGCCCGGGCTCGTGCAATCCACATCGGCCCATTCATCCTGTGCCGGCGCGGAGCCTACCAATAGCGCTCCGAAAAGAGCCGCAACTGCCGTCATCACCTTCTCCTATCGATTTCCGCGCCATCGTCATTCAAACGGTGGCGTTTAAAGGCGAGTAATGTGGGACTCGCTCAGCCTCTGATGAAGCCGCCCACAATGCCTGCCGCCTCGCGCTCACAGGCGGTGTATTGGCTGACTTGCTCCATGTAGCGGTTCAAGGCCACAACGTAGTCGTTCAAGTCGCCGACATAGCGATCGAAATCACGCTCATATTGTTCCATCTGCTGATTGAACGCATTGATCACAGCCGGTCGGCAGGTATGGCGATTTCGCGCCTCATCAACACATGACGGAGGGGCAGGACGCACGGGCTTTTGCGCACGAACAACCGCAGGGACCTGCGGCACAGTGCACGCTGGTGCAGACTGTTCCGGCGTCAGTTGCCCTGCAACAAACATGAATATCGCCGCAAGTTTCATAATCCTTCCCCTCGTCTAAAAGCAGATTATTCCCATTATCTCGGCATAAGAAAAGGGCGACCCGCATGCGGATCGCCCTGCTTTCTTCTGGTCATGCGCTCAAGCTTAACGCTTGGCACCGCCCTTTTGGCCCGTACGGATACGGCCCGAACGGGACACCTGACGGGCACCGCCGCGTGCCGCCTTGGTGGCGAATGCACTGGTACCGGACTTCTTGCTGTGGCCCGACTTCAGACCCTTCAGAGGCTTGGCCTGAACGCCAGACTTCTTCTGAGCCAGAGCCTTACCCGGCAGGTTCGAGAGTTTCTCTTCCTGCTCGGCGGCCTTGATGATCTTGCGAGGTGCCGTTTTCGCAGCGCCCTTGAAGCGTTCCGGACCTGACTTGGCACCGCCCTGAGCATAGGGGTTATCGCCGCTCGTCTTGACGTTCAGACGGATCGGCGTGCCCTTGAGGTCAAAGCTCTCGCGGATCGAGTTGATCAGATAGCGCTTGTAGTGGTCCGGCATGGACGCAGCACGGCTGGACATCATCACGAACGTCGGCGGACGCGCCTTGGTCTGTGCGATGTACTTCGGCTTGATGCGCTTGCCGTCCACGGCGGGCGGCGGGTGCCTTTGGGTGGCCATAGACAGCCAGTCGTTCAGATCCTTGGTTTTGACCTTCACCGACCACGTCTCATAGGCCTTGAGCACCGCAGGCATCAGGCGATCAATGCCACGGCCATTGAACGACGATAGCGCGACAAACTCCGAGCCC
Source organism: Brevundimonas pishanensis (assembly GCF_022750635.1). Lineage (GTDB taxonomy): Bacteria > Pseudomonadota > Alphaproteobacteria > Caulobacterales > Caulobacteraceae > Brevundimonas > Brevundimonas pishanensis. The sequence continues at coordinate 63,678 of NZ_JAJKBG010000004.1, forward strand.
TTCAGCTGCGGCAGCTTGTTGTCAGCCATCTGCTTCAGTTCGGCCAGACGCTTTTGCGGTTCCTCTTCGAGGTCCCACTTGGACGCGACATAGACCAGGCAACGACCTTCACGCTCGACCAGATCGGCCAGCTGGAGGTCTTGCGTGTCGAAGGCGTCGTCCTTGTCCATCACCATCAGCACGACTTCGGCGAAGGTGATGGCGCGGATGGTGTCAGCGACCGAGAGCTTTTCCAGCTTTTCCTGTACGCGGGCCTTGCGGCGCATACCGGCAGTGTCGATCAGGCGGATGTTCTGGCCTTCATACTGCCAGTCCACCGAAATGGAGTCGCGCGTGATGCCAGCCTCAGGGCCCGTCAGCAGACGGTCGTCACCGATCAGGCGGTTGATCAGCGTGGACTTGCCCGCGTTCGGGCGGCCGATAACCGCGATGCGGATGGGCTTATCCGGCTCGTCGATCTCTTCGATGAAGATGTCCTGCGAAGCCACGACCAGCGCTTGGTACAGGTCGGCCATGCCCTCGCCGTGCTCGGCAGAGATGGCCACCGGCTCGCCAAAGCCGAGGCTGTGCGCCTCGCCAATGCCGCCCGCGCTTTCGCGGCTTTCGGACTTGTTGGCCAGCAGGATGGTCGGCTTATGGATACGGCGTAGACGGTCCGCAAAGATACGGTCCAGCTCGGTCACGCCCTCGCGGGCGTCCATCGTGAACAGGATGACGTCCGCATCCTCGATGGCCAGCTCGGTCTGCTCGCGCATACGGGATTCGAGGGTTTCGTCGGTGACGTCCTCATAGCCCGCCGTATCGATCAGGGTCAGGTCCATGTCGCCGATATTGCCGTCGGCATAGCGACGGTCACGGGTCACACCCGGGCGATCGTCGACAAGCGCGAGGCGCTTGCCTACGAGACGATTAAACAGTGTCGACTTGCCCACATTCGGGCGGCCGACGATGGCGATCTTCAGAGCCATGTCGGCCTTCTAACGCAATTTTTGAACAAGGTCAGCGGATGCTGATGAGGCGGGCGTCGTCGGTCATTACATAAAGCGCGCCGTTATAAGCGGCAGGCGCGATATAGGCCGGAGCCCCCAGGTTGATGGATGCAGTCTGTGCACCGGTCTTCGGATCGAAAGCCAGCATTTGACCTTCGGAGTTGACCAGGATCAGACGGTTCGAAGCGAGCACCGGGCCCGACCACGTCGGACGCACAGTACGCTTACCCATGCCAAAGAACCAGCCACCTTCGGTGCGGGTACGACCTTCGTTTAGGTCGCGGGTCCAGTAGATCTGGCCGGACTCACGGTTGACCACCGTCAGTTCGCCCGTTTTGGACACCACATAGACCACGTCACCGACGGGCAGAGGCGCATTCACGCCACCGATGGGCAGTTCCCACTTGGCATTGCCGGTCACCATGTCGAGGGCTTGCATGATGCCCGACTGGCTGACGGCATAGACGGTGCCGCGGCTGATGACCGGACGACCGGCGATATCGCGAAGTTCCGACAGGGCGTTGGTACGGCTGGTGCGCGACAGCACCTCTTCCCATACCGGCTGACCGTTGGAAGCGCGCAGAGCCACAACCTGACCCGACGAGAACGGAGCAATGACTGTGTCGCCGCTGATGGCCGGGCTGGAGGCGCGCATGATGCGGGCCGGCTCGGTAATGCCGCGATAGGTCCAGGTCTGGTTGCCCGTGGCGGTATCCAGCGCGATCAGCTGGTTGTCGACGTCGACGACGTAGAGACGGCCACCGGAGATGGTGGGTGCACCGTGGATGGGCAGATCGGTCGAGTGTTTCCACACAACCTCGCCGGTCGCGGCGTTCAGGGCCGTCACGCTACGGTAACCCGACGAGACGAATACCTTGCCGTCAGCAAAGGCCACGCCGCCGCCGAAGCCGCCGCCGGTCTTGCCACCGCCGGTCGGAATGACGCGCAGAAGGCGACCACCGCCGTCACGCTCGTCGCCCGCCAGATTTTGTTTCCAGACAATAGCGCCGGTGCCGGCATCAACAGCCAAGACCTGGGCTTCGCCGTCCAGCACATAAATACGACCGTCGGCAGCTACCGGCGGTGCCATGACCTGACGCATGCGGTCGGAGTCGGCCCCCACGTTGCGCTTCCACGCGATGGCAAACTCCGGTGCCGCGATGACGTGGCCCATATCGTTCTCAGCGTTCCCGCCCGGCTGTGCCCATTGGGCGACCGACTGAGGTCCGGGAATGAAGAAGTCGCGGCCCGACAGTGCTGGCGACGGAGTCAGCTGCTGTTCGAACTCAAGGATGGAGATACGCTCGCCCTGAGTAGCGACCGCCTTGGGGCCGTCGTCCTTGTTGACGAACGGGATGACCTTTTTAACCGTGCCGCACGAGGCGACGGTCGCGGCCAATCCGCACATCAAAGCAATTTTCAGCGAACGATTCATCTGCGACTTCTCGTGAAGATTACTGGGCTGGGGCAGTCTGTGCCGGTGCAGCAGCGGCCGGAGCCGCAGCGGCTGCCGGAGCCGCAGGTGCGGCCGGAAGCTTGTTCGCCTCGGTGACAATCTTGCGCACTGCGCCCGACGTGCCCGAGTCGATCAGTTGAACAGCAACATTGGCGCGCTGGCGTACCGTTTCCGGCACGTTCTGGCCCAGCTGCAGCTGGACGAACATGGCGCGGGCATCCGCACCCTGGTCATTCATCAGCAGGACCGTGGCCAGAGCTTCCTGCGCCAGTACGGAATAAGGACGCTTTTCACCGGTCAGCGGCTCAAGGCGTGCCTTCATATCGTCAAGCGATGCGGTATCCAGCAGCAGATAGGCGGCCTTCAGAGCAGCGCCATCGGCAATAATCGGATCCTTGCCAACCTTGGCGGCTTCGTCGAACAGACGAACGGCACCCTGCGTCTTGTTTTGCTCAACGGCTACAGCCGCCTGTTGCATCAGGGCCAGAGCCTTGTAACCACGCGAGCCGGTGTCAGCCGCTTCGCCGAATGCAGCGTTGGCCTGATCCAGATTACCGGCAGCAGCCGATTCCAGACCGCGCTGGTACGCCGCCGAAGCCTTGTCGGCCTCATTGGTCTGCCAGGACTGATAGCCCCACCAGCCCAAGGCACCCACTAGCGCAATAGCGCCCACGCCGGCACCGATCGGCAGCCAGACACGTGCAAAGCGCTTAATACGTTCGGAGCGAAGCTCCTCTTCGACCTGTTCGAAGACATCAACCAAGACAGTCGCCCCAAAAGCCGTTGAAAACACGGGTGGCAAATTCGTCGCGACCCTAAAGTGTCCCGGCGCTGCCCGCAACGAGGGCAGTGCCACAGACTGTTTCTTTTTCGCGATTAAAGGTCGATCAAGGCTGGAAAACGGCGCTCTTACAGAGATTTCGACAGTTGAGTAGCCATCGCAGCCAGCGCAATCGTCAAAGCAATCCCAAACAGGATCAGCAGATAGGGCCCGCTCAGAGCGCCCACGGACACATCCGCCAGACCCAATTGAGCCGACAGTTGTTTGATCATAGCAAAGGCTTCCGTACGCTCTTCACGCGCGACGATGCGCCCCAGACTGCCATCACCAATCAGGCCGGACATCTGGACGCGCACGAACTGTTTGATGACCAGGAATGCCCCGATCACGCCGAAAATGCCTAGAATCGCCCGGCGCCAGCGCCAGCGGTTTTCCAGTCGAACGGCAACTTCGGCATCGAAGAGGGCCGAATCGGCAAACTCGGGCGTCACGCGATAGGCCCTCTCGACAGCAGGATCGAACTCAGGATCAGACATGGTCCAACCTCGTATCAGCAAACGGTTGCGGGCGAAGACGGCTTCTAAGCTTTTCCAGCCCGCGTTTAACGTGTGACTTCACCGTCCCCAGCGGCAGGTTCAGCGATTCCCCGATTTCCTCATGCGTCAGCCCCGCGCCGTGGCACAGTGAGACGCACATCCGCTCCGGCTCGCTTAGCGCATTCAGCGCCTTGTCGAGATCAAAGCGGCCAATAGGGTCCAGTTCCAGACTGTGCCACACATCGTCGGACACAGGCTCGATATCGGTATAGCGGGCCTCGTACTTGATCTGGCGCAGATAGAGGCGCGCAGCGATCCGCCCGACCCATGAACCGAAACTCCCCTGCCCCCGATAATCAACGCACTTCTCATAGGCCCGCATAAAGGCGTCCTGCGCGATGTCGTCTGCGACCGAGTATTGCGCCCCCATCCGGCGCAGCAGGGCGCGCACGAAGGAGGAGTGCCTGCGAACAAGCTCTCCGAATTCGTGCCGCCCGCCAGCGGCCGCGAGGGCCGCCAGCTCGACATCATGCAGGGCCGATAAAGGCTGTTTGCGGGTCATGTTCCGGGGCTTCTCAGTCCTGGATCTTGTTGAAGCGTGACAGGATCAGATAAGCAATCCCGAATACGAACGGTACGCAAGCCACACCCAGCAGGCCGTTCGGCAAGGTCCGCATATCGTCCACGAACAGGCTCATGTTGGTGAACTGCCCCATCAGGCCCAGACCGATACCAGCGGCGATCCACAGCACACCGCGACGGATGTCACGCGACTTGGAGGGCAGACCCTTCTTCACATCGCGGGTCATCACCTCGATCAGCTCGGCAGGCAGCGACTGGCCTTCTGAGATGGCGGCGCGAACCGTCTTCTGCATTTCCTTTTGGCTGCGGTGCTTGAAATAGGACGGCAGCACGCAAATGGCGCTGATCGTTCCGAACACCGAGAGTATCGCGATAATGCCAACCAGATCGTCCACGGCGAAAATCCTTTTTCTACCGCCCCGTCGTGGGGCGTCTCGGTGTTATGAGACAACCACCTAGCCTCTCGGATGCACGGCAAAGCATGAAATCTTTGTAAGGCTAAGGCGAAGCCTCAAAGCCGCTCACGCGTTGTGGAAGTGACCCCCCAACACGGAGCACCCGAAGATGGCGCAAATCACCTATCGCATTCAGGAACACGACGGCGGCTGGGCCTATCGTCTTGGCGACACCTTCTCGGAAACCTATCCGGACCACGACTCTGCCCGCGCCGCTGCGATGCGTGCCGCGCGCGAGCAAAAGGTGCCCGACGAAGACGCCTGCATCGAGTTTCAAGACAGCGATGGAAAGTGGATCACCCAGCGCGCGGACGGCCAGGATCGGCCGACCGCGGACGTAGAGGGCTGATCAGCCCTTGATAGCGGCCTGATAAATCTCGGGTTTGAAGCCCAGAACCGTCTTGCCGTTCCCCAGATCGAGCACCGGACGTTTGATCATCGACGGTTGCTCCATCATCAGAGCGATGGCCTTGGCCGCATCAATGTCGGCCTTGGCCTCGTCCGGCAGTTGGCGGAAAGTGGTGCCCGCCTTGTTCAGCACCTTCTCCCAGCCATGCTCGGCCACCCACTTTTCCAGCTCGGCCTTGTCAGCACCCTTCACCTTATAGTCGTGAAAGTCATAGGTCACGCCGTTCTCGTCCAGCCAGACACGGGCCTTCTTCATCGTGTCACAGGCCTTGATGCCATAGAGGGTGATGGACATGAGCTGCTCCCGAACTGTTGCTCAGGCGGCTGTCGCATTGAACTACAGTTGGGTCAAATGAAGGGATCGCGTCTACGCTCAAGGTCTGGGCGCGGTACTCTACGTCACTACCGCGTCTTCCCTTAGGCGTCGTCCACGACTTCGGTTAGGGTGATGCCCAAAGACATCAAACCATTCAGAGCTAAGATGGCCGGACCGTTCAGGTTTTAAATGCGTAGTATGTGATGAGTGGCACGAGGGCATGCCGAGTTTCGGCGCTATCGCACCTCTATATTATTACTACATCCCAGAAGCTGAACGCGAAGCGCGTTGCCAGTTATCTTCTGACACGTGCGTCATCGACGAGAGCGATTTCTTCGTTCGGGGCTGCATCGAATTGCCCGTTGCAGGTACTGAAGAGCCCTTCATCTGGGGTGTATGGGTATCCTTGAGCAAAGAGCATCTTGCGGAATTTGAAGCCCATTTCGAATGCGATTCCCGCGTTCTACAAGGACCTTACTTTGGCTGGCTATCAGCTGCGATAGCGACCTATCCCGATACCGAAAACCTGAAAACAATGGTCCATATGCGGGATAACGGTCAACGCCCCTACATCGAACTAGAGCCGACCGAGCACCCGCTCGCGGTAGAGCAACGAAACGGAATATCTAGAGATCGCGTCGCGGAGATTTATGCGGCCTATATGCATTGAGCAACAAATCTGTTGCTGCCTGTACAGAGCTTTCTGAAGCTAACTATGCACTTCCTGTGACTAACCACGGAACTCTACAACCGTAACAAGTTGCTCACAGGCTTTGATGCCATAGAGGGTGATGGACATGTGCTGCTCCTGAACTGTTAGTCAGGTGGCTGTCGCATTGAACGGCGGAAGGGTCAAACGAGGTGGCCGCGCCATCCTAACGTCCGTTTGCCGCTTGCTGACTTATCTCTTGCGCTCCGTTGCGAACATTTAGAACGCGGATAATGGTTCACTATGGAAAACCATCAGCCTGACCTTGGCCTAGGCCTGGCCCCTAACGCGACGCTCATCCTTGCTAAGATCACAGAACCGTCGACGAACGATCTCCAACTTATAGTGGTTGAAGCCAAGCGCCAAAGCGAAGCTGTCTCGACCATCTTGGGGCCCGCAAATCCCGTAGTTCCAGACGCGTCATCGCGAGGCTTCGAACTCACTTGGCGGAATTACGTAGCCTACGTCGTCAGAAATGAGAGTTACTGTCAACAAGAGCCGGGAGAACCTTCATCGTCTGGGCGCATAGGCACGCATCGTCATGACAGTGCATTTCTAACATACGTCGCCACCACCACGTTCGCGACCGATGAACCCGGCCCTCTCACGCAGTGGTTTAACAATGCCGACTGGCATTGCATTGACGTAGTCAGCGACACCGGCCCAGAAATCCGTGAACTGACACCCGAAGTACTCAAACGATTGCTCGCAGAGCTTGACGCTCCGGTCACGACCTATGATCGATTATGAAGCTTAGGATATCTCTTCGGCTTTCTACCCAAAACTGACATTTATCAGTTCTGTAATAGCCCAAGCATTCAGCTCTCACATCCACAAGCGTAGCTACTTGGTCGCACGCAGACATTAGCTCCGCCTATAAACTGTACCCATGAAACACGCTATCTTGCTCGCAATGGCTGTTCTCTCGTGTGCGATTTCGGGTTGCGGAAAGGTCGGAACGAGCGAGCCAGCCTACACAGCATCCCTCAAGGTCGAGGCTGAGCCGTGCACATCATACTGCCGATTTGTGATCGTTCGCCTGAGAGTCGAAAACACCGGCAACGAAGTTCTATGCGTTCCGAGCGTCTACGATGACACGACCGGACAGGCTGCGCTTTTCCTAAAAGATCGCGCCAGTCATGAGCAAATTAATCTCGCGCGATCTTACGACCCTAAGAGATTTTCGAGCAGACACTACCAACGCCACATGTTGGACTTTTTTGACCTTCCTCAAACGGTCATTCAGCCCGGCGGTCATCACGATTTTAAGCTGACGTTTGACGGAGAGTTCGAGCTCAGAGATCAGCCAACGGATGCTATGCTCAGGCTCGTCGCTTTTCGTTGCCGTGCTGTTTCGGCCAAGCCCGACGCAATGTTTCAGGACCTACGTTCAGAAGTGACATTTAAGTAGCAGCACAAAGTCCGATCAAGACTTTCGCACCCAGCGTCGCGTCCGCCCCGTTGTGGCCTTCTGTCTCGTCCCGCATAGCTCGTTGTCTTGAGGAAATGGGCGATGCGACGAGTCTGGCACTTACCGACACTACGATCTACCGTCGCGCTGCTTGGACTGATCGCATTAGCGAGTTGCCAGCACTTGGGCGAAGCGGTGATCACCGGACCTCTGGAAGCTCCCGAAATGCAAGCTCGCGCGGGAGGCATTTGGAGCCGACGCCTACCTTGCCTGAATGAGGCTAAAATTACTCACGGGGCTACCACGATGTGGCGTATCTCTTCCCAGGGTGACAAGTGCGTCGAGGTGCGCAGGCTTAGATACGGGACCGTACCAGAGGATTTCATTCAAGACGCTCAAGCCAAACCGCTCCAACCGGACATAACCTATGACGTGCATGTAGACGGTTGGACGGCTCAGATGCCTAACGTGCCCTTTCAGGCATGGGGCAGGTTCACGTTTCAAGATGGACGCTGGACTAAGCCTTAGTCGTCGAATGTCCGCGCAGCTGCCACACAAGTTTCCGCGAGCGTAAGGCTGGTCTGAAGGGCCGATTCCGCTCGGTCCAGCCAAGTTTTGACTTGCGTCCGACCATATTGGGTCCAAGCTTTGCTTTGTCTGGCACAGGTTTGGAAATTGGCTCATGGCGCATCGAGAAACTCACCGGTTTGATCGCATTGGGTGGCTTCGTGCCGCCGTTTTGGGCGCAAATGACGGCCTTGTCTCCACCGCCAGTCTGGTGGTGGGCGTGGCGGCGGCGTCGGCTTCGCACAGCGGCATTCTGGTTGCCGGTATCGCGGGTCTGGTGGCTGGCGCAATGTCGATGGCGGCGGGTGAGTATGTCTCCGTAAGTTCGCAATCGGACACGGAAAAGGCCGACTTGGCCCGCGAGCGGGATGAGCTGGCCAACATGCCCGAAGCCGAAGTTGCCGAGTTGCGAAACATCTACATCAAGCGCGGGGTCTCGCCCGATGTCGCGGAGACGGTGGCGCGTCAAATGATGGAGCATGACGCCTTGGGTGCCCATGCGCGAGACGAGTTGGGCATTTCTGAGATTACTGCCGCCAAGCCGATACAGGCGGCGATCACATCCGCCGCGACGTTCTCTGCCGGTGCAGCTATTCCCTTGGCAGTAGCCGCCCTCGCGCCCTTGTCTTTCACCGTCCCTGCCGTATTCGGCTCGGCCTTGGCAGGATTGGCGATACTGGGTGTGATGGGCGCCAAAACCGGCGGAGCCCCCGTCACACGCTCCGTCGTTAGGGTCATTTTCTGGGGCATTCTGGCGATGGCCATAACCGCAGGCGTAGGCAAGCTGTTTGGCGTTGCAGTCTAGGTTAGGCACCGCACTTTTTGGCGCTGATAGCGCCGATACTCGCCCTAAATAACAACGTCGTGCGCGGGCGTTGTGGATGCGCAATGCGGGTGGCAGGGTAGCCCAAACGGAAGGTCCCCCATGTTTGCTTCAGTCGTTGTTTCGTTAGTCGCCAGTCTCTCTGTTCAGGAACAGGCCCCCTCCTCGCTCGACGGCGTGATCTCCAGCCATTCACAGCAATACGCCTTTCAGCGTCCCAATCCGGGCATCCATTTTTCGCCGACAGGCGCGGCCCGCTATGCCATGCAGCAGGGGTGCATTCCCCACATCATGACCGGTCGGCCAGCCGGAGAATTCGTAAGCACCGCAGCGTCCGGGCGTCGCAACGCCGCTCCGGGTCAATACACCATCTCCACGGTCGTCACCCTTAAAGAAGACCCGGGCGGATCGTGCACCATTATGGCCACACGGGGCGAGCCGGAGCGCCTCCGAGCCGAAATGCTCGGCGTCTTTAGCGAGGCGGGAGCCACCAGTACAGTGTCGCTCGACACAGGTGTGGGTTCTCGGGACTCCAATGGAATTTCCGTCAGGAGCTGCACTGTCTGACGCTCAATGGCCGCCCGCTTTATCTGCTGATGTCTTCCTCCACGGCCTCGAACCGACCCCGCCTGATGGCCAGTCTGGGATCAGACCAGAACGGCGATTGCGCCTCTCGCGGACATACAGCCAACCGCCCTCAGGCCCGCTGACGAGGGGCATCGCAAGCTCGGCTTCAGCGCGAGAGTGGCGGTCAGGAATGGCCACTATAGCGGGGGATACGACGAACCTTCTCCCGCACCTGTCGTTATAAAAACGACAGGAGACTTTCCATGACGCTTCATCCCGCCCTGAGTTTTTCCGCCGCAGCTCTTATGCTGATGATGGGCGGGTGCGAGCGAGAGCCCGCGCCCACGACAACGCCGGCCCCGCCAGAGCCTGTGGTCGCGCCCCCGCTCCCTGAAACCACAACCAATCCCCTCGCCGCCGCCGAGCCTGCGCAAGGGCTGCAAGGGGGCACCGATGACTGGCAAAAGGTCATGTCCGCCGAAGACAAGGACCGTATGGCGCGTCTCAACCAAGCATGGTCGAGCGCTCTGAAATCGGCCAACAGCGACGTCGAAAATCGCGGTGCGATCAAGGCGCTATCCGCTCTGGCCCGACCCGACGCTGCTTTGGAAGGGCGACTTCCGCCACCACCGGGGACCTATCGGTGCCGCACCTTGAAACTGGGTTCGAGAGGGGCGGTGGGGCTCGACTATGTCGCCTATCCCTATTTCCGGTGCCGGGTTGAGCTCACGGCGGGCGGCGACCTGATCCTTGAGAAGGTTAGCGGCAGCCAGCGCTTCAAAGGACTCCTCTATCCCGACACCAACACGCGACTGGTCTATGTCGGTACGCAGGCGTGGGGCGACGAGCAGGGATTCCCCACATATGGCCAACAGCCCGAACGTGACGAGTCCGGCGTTTTAGAGCGCATTGGCCCATCGCAATGGCGACTGGTCATTCCCTTCCCCAAACAGGAATCCCGCCTCAACATTATCGAAATCGTCCGCTGAACGCTGATCATCGGTAGATTTCGGAGCCTAAACTTGGTCTGGTCCGTTCAGTCGGGTCGGACAGGTTTTCAGCGGGGCATCCATGCATATCAGTCGGTTTACGGTTCTGGCGATCTGTCTGGTGCTGGCAGTGGTCTTTCTGGTCTCTCTGCTTTGGAACATCGGATTCTGGCCGCTGGCTGTGGTATTCTGCGCACTGGCGGCCTTGGGGCTTTACGATCTGACCCAGCCGCGCCATTCCGTGCGCCGAAACTATCCGATCATCGGTAATTTCCGCTGGCTTTTCGAAGCCTTACGCCCGGAACTTCGCCAATATCTTTTTGAATCCGACAACGAGGCGACACCCTTCTCGCGCAGCCAGCGCTCGCTGGTCTATGCCCGCGCTAAGGGGGAAAGCAGCGAACGCGCCTTTGGCACACTGCTGGACGTTTATAACGACCGGTACGAGTTCATCGCCCCGTCGATCCGCCCCGCGCCGGTGGCCAGCCTCGACACCTTGCGCGTCACCATCGGCGGGCCGCAGTGCAAGCAGCCCTACTCTGCCTCGCTGTTCAATATCTCGGCTATGAGCTTTGGCTCACTCAGCGCGAATGCTATCCGCGCCCTGAACAAGGGGGCCAAGGCAGGCAGTTTCTATCACGACACCGGCGAAGGCGGTCTCAGCCCCTATCACCGCGAGGGTGACGGCGACATCGTCTGGGAAATCGGCAGCGGCTATTTCGGATGCCGCACGCTGGACGGGAAGTTCGATCCTGAACGCTTCGTCCAGAACGCCACCTTGCCCCAGGTGAAGATGATCGAGATCAAGATCAGCCAAGGGGCCAAGCCCGGCCATGGCGGCATCCTTCCCGGTCCGAAGGTCACCCCAGAGATTGCCGAAATCCGCGGTGTAGCCGTAGGCGTGGATTGCATCTCTCCGCCCTATCACACGGCCTTCAACACGCCGGTCGAGATGATGCATTTCATTGCGCAATTGCGTGAACTGTCCGGCGGCAAGCCCGTTGGGTTCAAGCTCTGCATCGGTCACCCGTGGGAGTTCATGGGCATCGTCAAGGCCATGCTGGAGACTAGCATCCTGCCTGACTTCATTGTCGTGGACGGTGCCGAGGGCGGCACAGGCGCAGCCCCGCTGGAGTTCGCCAACCACATCGGCGCGCCGCTGCGCGAAGGTCTGCTGCTGGTGCACAACACGCTGCTGGGTGCGAACCTGCGCCAGCACATCCGCATCGGCGCGGCAGGCAAGGTGATCAGCGCGTTTGATATTGCCAGCCTGCTTGCGATGGGGGCGGATTATACGAATGCCGGACGCGGCTTCATGTTCGCGCTAGGTTGTATCCAGTCCCTGACCTGCAACACCAACAAATGTCCCACGGGCGTGGCCACCCAAGACCCGTCACGCCAGCGTGCCCTCGTGGTGCCGGACAAGGCCCAGCGCGTCGCGACCTATCACAACAGCACCATGCACGCTTTGGCCGAAATGCTGGCCGCCGCCGGTATCGCCAAGCCGGAGGACCTCGGCCCCCAGCATCTGGTTCGCCGTATCAGCCAGTCGGAAATCCGCCTCTACTCCCAGATCCACACCTTCCTGAAGCCGGGCGAGCTGCTGGAACAGGGCGAACAGCACCCCTTCTATGGCCTGTCGTGGAAGCTGGCCGACGCGCATAGCTTCGTCGCGGAGAAAGGTTATTCAGCCTTCAACGATCTGGAGATGAAATGACCGCCTACGTAGCCCTTGTCCGCGCGGTCAATGTCGGCGGCACTGGCAAGCTGCCCATGAGCGAACTTCTGGCCATGTGCGAGGCCGCAGGGTTCACGAATGCGAAAACCTATATCGCCAGCGGCAATGTCGTCTTTCAGAGCGACCTGAGCGAACATCCGATCAAGCTCGCGTTAGAGAACGCCTTGGCCGCCTATGCCGGAAAGCCGGTCGGGGTTTGCGTTCGAACCTACGAGGAAATGAAGCAGGTGCTTGCGGCAAACCCGTTTGCTCACGCCCCCGGAAACCGCGTGAATACGTTGTTTCTGGATGAGGCACCGCCCCAGGATGCCGTCACTGACGCCAGGCACCTTAAAGGGGAAGAGATCATCCTTGGCATGCGCGAAATCTACGTTCACTACCCGGATGGAATGGGCGGGTCGAAGCTGGTCATCCCCGCCGCTAACAAGGGCACCATGCGCAACATGAACACGGTTGCGAAACTGACCGAGATGTCCGCCGCCCTAAGCTGATCATTTCACTACGACCAGCTGAATGCCTGCTCTAACGGCACACCGAACACCTCGGCGATCTTGAAGGCTGTTTCCAGCGACGGCGAGTATTTGCCTTGTTCGATCGCGGCGATGGTTTGGCGGGTAACGCCGACACGCTGGCCCAGTTCGGCCTGCGTCATCTCGCCTGCGTGAAAGCGCAAAGTACGGATGGTGTTATGAATCGACTTAGCCATGGACACCCCGACGGTAGCCCATGATGACCATGACGTCGCGAACGATCTCGCTGATCACCACCACGGCAAAGGTGCCATTGACGATCTTATAGGCAGGCTCGGTGAACGGCGCGACGCCCCCCACGATCAGCACTCCAATCATCATCACCGCATAGGCCACCGATGTCGCTTTGCGGTCGATGGCGCGGTCACGCTCGTCCGCCTTGTGGCTGGCATCGCGTCGGGCAGCGAGGAAGATGGCTAGACTGCCCGCCGCCGTAATCAGGCCGTGCAGCGCCGCAACCGGACCAAAGCTGCGGACGATATCGAGCATGTCGTTCTTGCCGAACTCCACCGCCGGGCCCGCAACGCCGAAATAGTAGGCATAGGTCAGCAGGAACCCGAGCAGCGTTAGCCACGCCATTTTTTCCCGAAAAGCCATGATCCGTGTCTCCTTGTTCGAACAACAAGAATACTTTAACGCACCTTGAGTCAAATACATTTAACACGAAGTTCGATTTTTCGTACCTTCTCTCGCGGAAATGTCTTGGCCCTATAGGCTCGTCTTAGTCGCTCATGAGGATACGGCCGCCAAACAGCGCGACCAGCAAACAGCCCGTCCAAAGCAGCGCAAATCCCCAGATGCGGACGTCGCCCAGCTCCCAAACCGCGACACTGCAAAGACCCGCGTTGCAAGCCGCCATAAAGGGTACAGCCGATAGGGTAGCTACGATCCCCGCACCGATAAGCAGCGCCCAGCCCAAGCCCTTCGCCGTCTTGCGCGGTCCTCCGAGACCGACGAGGCGGGGCTTGGCAGTGTCCGGTGTCGCTGAGGCGTAGACCGCACCGGAGCGCGTTGTGGACCCGACCTGGGAGGCCAGCTTACGGCTCGCCTTTTGGGTAGCGTCCGCGGTCTGCGGCGATGGGCTGGACGATGATGGATAGTATGACGACGATGTTCGCTGCTCTGCCAGATAAGCCACGACCTGTGCGCTGTCGGCGTACCAAAGCCCGCTCTGCGGCAAAGCCCACCTCCCTCCAAGCTTCACCTTGGCCGGCTGTCCTGTGGCGGGGTCGATATATTCGCTGACGATCAGCTTTGGCTGCTTGCCTACCGTACTGAAAGCCGTGATCGCGCTCCACGGCATGTGGCGACTGGGTCCAAACGTTGGCCGAAAGATCAGCCCCCTACGGTCTAACTCCAGCTCTCGCGGCTTTACCACCTCCACCAAGGAAGCGAGCGATACCACGACGAACACGGTCGACAGCACCAGAATAAACACGGGCGGTGAACCGTCTCCGATGATCGCTTTCAGAAACAGAAAGGCCACGAATGTCGGGGTCAGGCCCGCGACAAGAGCCCCTAGTCGTGACGACCGGATAACCTCGGACTGCATTGCCGGCCCCTCCCCGAAGCACACTCAACTCATACCAAAGCACGATCAGACACAACGGGTTCATTGCTACGCCTGACTAAACAGGTAGCGCCGTCGTATATTTCACCTGACTGAGGGCAAAGTGGGAGGCGGCTGTCGCGACGTTGGCATGGTTCAGAAGTTCCCGCATCAGAAACCGCTCATAGCCTGCCACGTCCTCGGCCACGATCCGCAGCAGATAGTCCCATTCGCCGGACATGGAGTGCGCCTCCATCACCTCGGGCTTGGTGTTCAGAAACGCCTCGAAAGCTTGTCGGTCATTGGGCGAGTGCGACTTCATACGCACCTGACACATGACGTTGACCCCGCGCCCCACCCGCTCGGCATCTACCAACCGCACCTGCGCCTTGAGAACGCCTGCCTCCTCCATCGCCTTGATCCGGCGCCAGCATGAAGCGGGCGACGATCCGGCCAGTTCGGCGAGCGCCGCGTGGCTCAGCGAAGAATCCGTCTGGAGTAAACGTAGCAGTCGACGATCCACCTCGTCGAGATCATATCGTTTCATATTCGCGCCCATCATGAACCAGATTCATCATCCATCGTCATTTCACGCCCTGTTTTGAAAGGCAACGCGCAGAATGTGATGGCAAACTGTCGTAACAAGGATTTCGGGAAACGATCCCCATATAAGAGGGACACCCGACAGGTTTCAGGGAGGAACCGCCATGGGCAGCCACGCTCTACAGACGCCGCCGGAAGGTGCATCCAGCGACTGGACCATCCCGCAGAACTGGTCGGCCTATACACCTGAAGAACACGCCCTGTGGGACAAGCTTTATGCGCGCCAGACCGAGCTTCTGCCGTCGCGCGTGACGCCGGCCTTCATGGAAGGTCTGGATATTCTAAAGCTGTCTGACGGCGGCATCCCGAACTTTGAAGACCTGTCCGAGCGCCTGCACAAACTGACGGGCTGGCAGGTTGTGGCCGTGCCTGGTCTTGTACCGGACGACGTCTTCTTCGAGCATCTGGCCAACCGCCGCTTCGTGGCAGGCAACTTTATCCGAACGCCGGAACAGATTGATTATCTTCAGGAACCGGATGTGTTCCACGACGTGTTCGGCCACGTTCCGCTTCTCGCCCACCCTGTCTTTGCCGACTATATGCAGGCCTATGGCCAGGGCGGCATGAAGGCCATGAAGCACAACGCCATCCACAATCTGTCGCGCCTGTACTGGTACACGGTCGAGTTCGGCCTGATCAAAGACGGCGACGACATGAAGCTGTATGGCGCGGGCATCGTCTCGTCGCGCACGGAGTCGATCTTCGCGCTGGACGACGCCTCGCCCAACCGCATCGGCTTCGACATGAAGCGCGTGATGCAGACCCGCTATCGTATCGACGACTTCCAGCAGACCTATTTCGTGATCGACAGCTTCGAGGACCTGCTTAAGCAGACCATCGAGACCGACTTCGCACCCATCTATGCCGAACTGGCCAACGAGGCCGAGTTCGAACCCGCCGACATCCTGCCGAACGACCGCGTCTACACCACAGGCACCCAAGCCTGGGCCAACCGCGTCACGGACAACTGATTTCATCTGATTTTAGCTCGCCCCTAAGATCGGGGTGACGACAGCAAGGAGACCATTCTGATGGCCATTACCGCTGAAAACCCCATCGGCCTCGACGGCTTCGAGTTCGTAGAGTTCACCAGCCCCGATCCGGCCGCCATGAAGGCGCTGATCGAACAGCTGGGCTTTGTGGCGACCCACACCCACCCGACCAAGAAGATCACCCGTTACAAGCAGGGCCAAACCAACCTGCTGGTCAACTACGAGCCGACCGGTCAGGCCGCCGACTTCCGCGCTGCCCATGGTCCGTCGGCCTCGGGCATGGCTTTCCGTGTGGCTGACGCTCAGCAAGCCTATGATCTGGCTCTGTCGCGCGGCGCGCACGCCGTTGACGCCTCGGTTGGTGCTCTGGGCGATGACGCCAAGGTGCTGCAAGGCATCGGCGGCTCGTACCTGTACCTGATCGACCAGTACGGCGAAAAAGGCAGCATCTATGATGGCTGGACCGAGATCGCTGGCTGGCAGGAAGCCGAAGCCGCCAACTCGGTCGGCCTCGATATCCTCGACCACCTGACCCACAACGTAAAGCGCGGCCAGATGCGCACGTGGTCGACCTTCTACAACCAGATCTTCGGCTTCGAAGAGCAGAAGTATTTCGACATCAAGGGCAAGGCGACCGGCCTGTTCTCGCAAGCGATGATCGCGCCGGACAAGGCGATCCGTATCCCGCTGAACGAGTCCCAAGACGAAAACTCGCAGATCGAAGAGTTCATCCGTCAGTACAACGGCGAAGGCATCCAGCACCTCGCCATGACCACCGACAATATCTACGAGACTGTCGAAAAGCTGCGCGCCCGTGGCGTGAAGCTGCAAGATACCATCGAGACCTACTATGAGCTGGTCGACAAGCGCGTTCCGGGCCACGGTGAAGACCTCGAGCGCCTGCGCAAGAACCGCATCCTGATCGACGGCAACGTCGGCGAAGAAGGCCTCCTGCTGCAGATCTTCACCGAAAACCTGTTCGGCCCGATCTTCTTCGAGATCATCCAGCGCAAGGGCAACGAAGGCTTCGGCAACGGCAACTTCCAGGCCCTGTTCGAATCCATCGAACTGGACCAGATCCGTCGCGGCGTCATCAAGGTCGACGCCTAAAGGCTGACCTTTTCGGGCGGGGCGATCACGCTCCGCCCGTTTTCTATTTTATCCGAGGGGAAAACGGCTGATGTCCTCCAATACGCCTTCGTATCAGACGGGCTTTGCCAACCATTTCGCGACCGAGGCTGCGGCCGGTGCCCTGCCCAAGGGTCGCAACTCGCCGCAGAAGCCGGCGATGGGGCTTTATGCCGAGCAGCTTTCCGGCACGGCCTTTACCGCGCCGCGTGACCACAACCACCGTTCGTGGCTGTACCGCCTGCGCCCGTCCGCGCAGCACGGCCCGTACAAGCCGTTCGATCAGGGTCTGGTCCGCTCTACCCCCTTTAACGAAACCACGCCCAATCCCAACCGCATGCGCTGGGACCCGCTGCCTATGCCCGACCAGCCGACCGACTGGGTCGAGGGTTTGGTGACCTATGGCGGCAATGGCTGTTCGGAAAGCGGCGCGGGCGTCGGTATTCACCTGTATGCCGCCAACCGTTCGATGGTGGACCGCGTGTTTTACTGTGCCGACGGCGAGATGCTGTTCGTGCCGCAGGAAGGCGCGCACCGCTTTGTCACCGAACTGGGCGTGATAGAGGCCAACCCCGGCCACATCGTCGTCATTCCGCGCGGTGTGCGTTTCCGCATCGAGTTGGAAGCCCCGATCCGCGGCTATATCTGCGAGAACTACGCCGCGCCGTTCCGCCTGCCCGACCTTGGCCCCATCGGTGCCAACGGGCTGGCCAATCCGCGCGACTTTGAAACGCCTGTCGCATGGTTCGAGGACGTGGATCGCCCGACGCAGTGCGTCCAGAAATACGGCGGAAAGCTGTGGGCCACGACGTTCGATCACTCGCCGCTGGATGTGGTGGGCTGGCACGGCAACTATGCGCCCTACCGCTATGACACGGCCAACTTCAACACCATCGGCACGGTCAGCTTCGACCATCCCGATCCGTCGATTTTCACCGTCCTGACCAGCCCGTCGGATACGGTCGGCACGGCCAACTGCGACTTCGTCATCTTCCCGCCGCGCTGGATGGTGGCCGAGGACACCTTCCGCCCGCCGTGGTTCCACCGCAACGTCATGAGCGAGTTCATGGGCCTGATCACCGGAGCCTATGACGCCAAGGCCGGCGGCTTTGCCCCCGGCGGCGCTTCGCTGCACAACTGCATGAGCGGCCACGGCCCCGATCAGGCTTCGTGGGAAGGCGCAACCAACGCCGACCTCAAGCCGCACAAGATCGAGAACACACTCGCCTTCATGTTTGAAACCCGCATGCCGATCCGTACGACAGCGTGGGCCGAGCAATCGCCGACGATGCAGCTCGACTACGACGACTGCTGGACCGGCTTCGACAAGGGTCAGGTGAAGTGATCCGCGCCGTTTTGATTTCTGCGACCTTGGTGCTGGCAGGGTGCTCCACCCCGCCCCCTCAGGTCCCGCAGGACGACGCCGCCTCTGCATGTGCCGCGCGCGGAGGCACGATGAAACCGGTCGGGCGGGCCCAAACCGTCCGCTGCGTGCTGAACTTCACCGATGCAGGCAAGGTCTGTACCGACGCTTCGCAGTGCCAAGGTGATTGTCTGGCCGAAGCCTCGGACACTCCGGCATCGGGTCAGGTGCAGGGACGCTGCGCCCCGACCAGCGACCGGTTCGGCTGCCGGACCGAAATCAAAAACGGCGTGGCCGAGCCGACACTGTGCATCGACTGAGAAAAAACGGCGCGGGCGGCGAGAGGGATAGAGGGAGGGACGCCCGCGCTGAAGGTTCAGAGGGAAGAAACGCCGTCCAGAGACTGCCGGTCAGCTATGAGAGATTGCCGGCCACAATGATATGCAGAAAATCTAAAATATATCCGAGATACGCTGCCGTCATTTCAAATGCTTAGCTGACCCTAGCTCGTGCCAGACAAAACTATTTCTCGGTACCTTCCATCACCTCATCGGCTTTCAACAGACCGTCTTCTAGCGTCAGCCGCCGCTTGCACTGGCGTGCGATTTCAGGATCGTGCGTACAGATCAGGAAGGTCGCACCGTCCTCCTGATTTACCTCGCGCATCAATTCCAACACCGTCTCAGCTGACTCGCGGTCCAGATTGCCTGTCGGTTCGTCGGCGATGATCAGGTCCGGTTTGTTCATCAGCGCACGTGCAATCGCCACGCGTTGTTTCTGGCCGCCGGACAAGCGGGTCGCAGGGAAGTTGATCCGATCTTTCAGACCCACCCGCCCCAGCAGTTCCTCTGCCCGCTCGCGCATCTCGCGGCTGATGCCGCCTGCAGGTGCCGCCGCTGGAAAAGCGACATTCTCAAGCGCGGTAAAGTCCGGCAGCAGGTGGTGGAACTGGAAGACAAAGCCCAAGCGCTCGTTACGGAACAAGGCGCGCTTGCGTTCGGATAACTGGTCCACCCGCTCGCCCGCGATTTCCAGTTCGCCCGATGTCGGACGCAGCAGCAAGCCGACGATGGAAAGCAAGGTGGATTTGCCCGACCCCGATTGGCCCACCAGTGCGGTCAACTCTCCGTTGTCCAGCGTGACGTCGATGCCCTTGAGCACCAGCGTCTCTTCCTCGCCGTTTTGGAACGACTTCTTGATGCCCGTGGCTTTCAGCAGATGGGTCATTGCTGGATCGCCTCCAACGGATCGACCTTGGCGGCATTTCGCGCCGGAATGATGGAGGCGATCACCGCACCCAGCGTCGTCAGCACCAGCGCGGCGACATAGCCCCCCTGCTCCGGCGCTATAGGCAAAGCCGAGGTGCCATCAGCCTTGGTGATCCCTTCCAGATACACGCACAGCCCGTAGCCCGCTCCACATCCGACCAGCGCCCCGACCAAACCGATCAGCAAGCCCTGAAGCAAAAACACCCAGATGATAAAGCTGCCCGAAATCCCGAAGGCACGCATAATCCCCACCTCGCTGCGACGGCGATAGGCCGACAGCACCAAGGCGCTGGCGATACCGATGATGATGGAGATCAGGGAAAAGACCTGGATCATGGTACCGGTCTGGCCCTGCGCCTTGAGGGCGTCCTCAAGGCTTTCGTTCTTTTCCTGCCACGGCGTGACACGCAGCGCCGTCGCCTCGCCCAGAAACTTGGCCATGTCGCGGGCGTCTTCCGGTTGGCTCAGCTTCACCTCGATATTGGTCACGCCTTCCGGCAAGGCGAACAACGGGCGGGCTGTCTGGAGCGACATAAAGGCCACCCGCTCGTCCAAACTTTGCAAACCAGTGCGGAAGATGCCGCTGATGGTCAGTTGACGTTCAACGCCGCGCTCGGTGCGCAGTAGGACCGCCTGCCCCGCCTGCAAGCCGAACTCCTCGGCCATCTTGGCACCTATCAGCAGGCCATCGGCCCGCAGTTGGCCCGTGCCGTCGACGATCTTGGACGTGATTTGGGAGATGGCATCCACACCGTCCGGCTCCACCCCCAGCACCGACAGGGGCGACACCGCCTCTCCCTTCACCAGAAACGCACTACCGGAGATTTGCGGACTAATGGCCGAAACGCCGTCCGTATTGCGCAGGAGGTCCACGACCATGGGCCAGTCGCGGATTTGCTTGCGTTGAAGTGTGGACACCAGCGCCACACTCTCGACCGGCACCTCGGCTTCAAGTACGCGGGCTACCCGCGTCGGGGCTTCGATGCTGACGTGCGCACTGTCACCCGTAACCTGTTCGGTCAGGCGAACTTCCAGCCCTGCGATCAGAGCGGTGATAAAGATGAACACCGTCACCCCCAGTGCGACCCCCGCGATCAACAACAGGGTCTGGCTGGGGTTCGACAACAGGTATCGACGGGCGACCTTGAACGCGAACACCGGCTCAGCGTCCGCTTGCCACGACCGGACGAATGGTCTTGCCGACCTCGACCGCAGCCGGATCGAGGACCAGCCGGTCGCCGGCCTTCAAGCCTTCGGTGATGATGGCGTTCGTCGAGGGCCAGCGCTCGATAGTGACCGGTCGTTCGCGCACCGTGTTGTCAGCGTCCACTACGCGAACCTTTGGTGCGGCAGTGGCGTCGATGACCGCCTGTCGCGGGATGGTAATCGCGCCTTGGCGGGTGTCGACCACGACGGTCAGGTCAATAGAGCGCCCCGGAGACAGCGTGCTGCCCCCCTCCGGCATAAGCTTGATCAGACGGGCACCGGTCGCGGAGTTCACGCGCGGTGATACCTCCGAGACGCGCGCTGTGAATATCGCCTCACTGCCCGATGCAGCGGCGCGGGCCAGCATCCCCGGACGCAGGGTGTCGGCATAGGCTTCCTCTACTTCGGCCTGGATTTCGGTTCCGGAGTTGGAGCCCAACTCGAACAGGGTCTCGCCAACAGTCACAACCTGCCCGTTGTCGATGGGACGAACCAGAACGACGCCATTCATCGGCGACCGGATAGTGTATTCGCGCGTGCGCTCCGAAGACGCCCGCACCGAGGCATTGGCTGCCGCCAGATTGGCCTCCGCGGTCTGCAGCGTAGCGCGGGCGGAATCCAGAGCGGCCTTGGCGGCGAAACCGCGCTCATACAGGGTTTGGGTGCGGCTGAAGTTCAGGCGGGCTTCGGCGACCTCAGCGCGGGCGGCAGCGGCGCGGGCCACCTCTACCTCTGTCTCGGCCTGTTCGACCGTCGCGCGAATGGTGGCCAGCGCAGCCCCTTGGGTGACCACATCGCCGTCATCCACAAACAGCTGCGTCACCTGCCCGGGGTTCGGAGACGCAACCTGCACCAGATCCCCCGGACGGGCGCGCCCGACCACCGACAACCCTACCTCTATTGTTTGAGGTTTTACTTCAAAGACAGTCACTTCTGGTGGGCGCTGCATCTTCCAGACCAGAAAGCCGACGAGCACTGCGGCGCACACGCCCGCGACGATCCACGCTGTCTGTTTCCGCCTGATTTTCATGCTGCCCCGCAATCCACTAACCCGTTGTCACAGGTGATGAACGTATACGACAACGGTAGAGGTTCCGATCTAACGGGAAATACTGAAAATTTCAGGTTTCCCGCCAGATCGGAGCGCTGGCTTTACCAGACCGGAACGCGCTGGGCCTTGTCCAGATACAGCTTCTGTCCGGGCTTGACGTCAAAGGCTTCGTACCATGCGTCGAGGTTACGCACGGTCTGGGCACGGTATGGACCCGGCGCGTGCACGTCCGTCAGCAGGCGGTTGCGCAATGCCGCCTCACGGAAGGCGCTGCGATAGTTCTGCGCCCAGCCAAGGAAGAACCGCTGATCACCTGTAAAGCCGTCGATGACGGGGGCTTCCTTGCCGTTCAAAGACAGTTTCCACGCGTCGTATGCCGCTTGGAGCCCCGCCGAGTCGGCAATGTTTTCGCCCAGCGTCAGACGACCGTTCACATTGGCATCCTCGAACGGCTTATAGTCATCGAACTGGGCTGCCAGCATGTCGGTCGCGCGGGTGAACTGGGCCTTGTCGGCGGGCGTCCACCAGTCACGCAGACGGCCGTGGCTGTCGAACTGCGAGCCCAGATTGTCAAAGCCGTGCGTGATCTCATGCCCGATCACGCCGCCGATGGCTCCATAGTTCACGGCAGAATCCGCATTCGGATCAAAGAAGGTCGGCTCCAGAATAGCGGCAGGGAAGATGATCGAGTTCTGGCTGGGCGCGAACAAGGCGTTCACCTCTTGCGGGACCATGAACCATTCGCCGCGATCCACCGGCTGGCGCAGCTTGGCCAGCTGGCGCTGGTATTCGGCCATGTTGGCGCGCTCGACATTGCCGAACGCATCATCGGCACGTACCGACACCGCGCTATAGTCACGCCACTTGTCGGGATAGCCCACGCCGACACGCATGGCCTTCAGCTTCTCTTGCGCCTCGGCCTTGGTAGCGGGGGTCATCCACGTCAGGGCTTCGATGCGCTTGGCCAGCGCCGCCTTGATGTTGACGACCATGCGCTCGACCTCGGCCTTGGCCTCGGGCGGGAAGTACTTCTCGACGTACATGCGTCCCACAGCGTCGCCCAAAGCCACATTGGTCATGGCAATGGCGCGCTTCCAGCGTTCCGCTTGTTGCGGCGTGCCCGACAAGGCCGTGCCATGGAAGCTGAAGTGCGGGTCGACAAAGGCTTTCGACAGTAGCGGTGCACCACGGTCGATCGCGTGGAACGCAAGATAGTCTTTCCACGTCTCCATCGGTTCGGACCCGACCAGGGCCGCCAGTCCAGTGATGGCTTCGGGCTGCCAAACCTTGACCGCCGATGCGCCGTTCAACCCTGCCGACTGGAAATAGGCGTTCCAGTCCATGCCCGGTGCCTTGGCCGCAAAGTCGGCGCGTGCCCACGTATTGTTAGCCTTGATGACATCGCCGGTGTCCAGTTGCGACCAGTGCGAGCGGGCGAGTCGGGTCTCCAGAGCCAGAACGCGGGCGGCGCGGGCTTCGGCATTGTCCATGCCCGCAAGCTTCAGCATAGCGGCGACGTGCGTCTGATACTGGGTCCGCAGGGTCGCAAACCGAGGTGCCGGATCGAGGTAGTAGTCGCGATCCGGCATGCCCAGACCGCCTTGCATCAGATACGGCATATAGCGCTCCGGATCATCCAGATCCTGAGCCACCCAAAGACCCAGCGGGCGATCCGTATAATAGTTGGTCGCGTTCAATGGATCGACATCGGCGCGCATCACCGAGCCCATATAGGACGACACTGCAGCACGGTCGGACAGCCCCGCAATGCGATCCAACTCGGGCTTCAGCGGGGCCAGACCACGAGCCTCGATGGCGGCTTCGTCCATGATGGCGACGTAGAAGTCAGCGACCCTCGCGGCGTCGCGGTCTTTGTTCTCGCGCGCGTGGGTGATCAGGTCTTTGACCCGCGCGTCGGATTTTTCGGCCAGTACCGAGAAGGTGTTCCAACTGGATTTGTCGTCGGGAATCTTGGTCGACTTGACCCACGCACCGTTGGCGAAGGTGAAGAAGTCATCGCCGGCCGCGACCGAACGATCCATGCCGGCCGTATCGAACCCGAAGGTTCCGTACTCGGGCGTTCCCTTGGTGGTCATCGCGCCCGGCCCGGAGCAGGCCACCAAAATACAAGCGGCTGATGCCGCAACCATCAATGACTTCAACGACACGGCTGCTTCCTCCCGACAGGGCCCGCACGCGGCGATGCCCTGATTCATGGTTCCAAACGCGGACTTCAGGCAAGAAAACTAGTAGCCCCCGCTACTAGTCAAATGAGAAATGTGTAATCCTAACGCGTCGGGGAGGCACGTGTTCAACGACCGCGTGTTGTGCAATTGGGGAAGCCATGACGCCTGAAGATACTTTGATGCCACTGGGCTTCACCGAGACCGAGGCCCTGACCTATTGCGAACTGCTGAGGGCAGGACCGTCCACCGGTTATAAAATCGCCCAGGGCATTGGCAAGGCACAGGCGAACACGTACAAAACCCTGTCCACACTGGCTCAAAAGGGTGCCGTCATAGACGACGGCGGAGAACCGCGACTGTTCCGTGCCGTGTCGCCCGAACAGTTGATCAAATCGCTGGAAGCCCGCCTCGCAGAACAGGCTGCAAGCGCCCGTAGCGCCCTAACACAGTTGGAACAGCACACGCCGGAAGACCGCATTTATCAACTGCGCTCGGTCGACCACATCTGGGCACGGTGCGAGGAGATGATCGGCAGTGCCCGCGAGGTCATCCTTTTCGACATGTTCCCCCAGATCGAAGCCTTTGCCGCCCCCATGCTGGCCAAGGCGGTACGTCGGGGTGTGACGGTGGAAGGCGTGATTTACGAAGAGCCGGACGCGCGCCCGCGTCCCTATCTCGTTACCCGCAGCCGCGCCTCGGAGGACATCATGCGGCGCTGGCCTGGGGCCGAGACGCGGCTGGTTGTGGATGCGAGTGAACAACTGCTGGCCCTGCTCAGCCACGATACGTCTAAAGTCCTGCACGGCCTTTGGAGCGAAAGCATCTATCTTTCCGTGATGCAGCATTATGCGCTCGCTGGAGAAATCCGGCTTCACAAACTTCAGGAAGCGGACCTCGCGCCGCACCTCACCATCGCCGGTGACCACCCGCCGGGCCTGCGCGCCCTGTTGGCGAGTGCCGACGAGACCTGACCCCTCTTTTTTTCAGTCGCTTATCAGTACCGGAGCCCCTCCCCCATGGGCCAAACCGATCCATCCCCCTCGTCCGACACGCCTGCTTTGGCCCGAACCCTCGGCTGGCCGCACCTGATCGCCCTTGGCGTGGGTGCGATTGTCGGCACCGGCATTCTGACGCTGATCGGCATTGGCGCGGACAAGGCGGGCCCTGCGGTGCTCGTGTCGTTCCTGATTGCGGGCTTCGTCTGCGCCTGCGGTGCTCTGTGCTACGCCGAGATGGCCTCGACGATTACCGCCTCCGGCAGCGCCTACACCTATACCCGCGTGGTGCTTGGCCAGCTTCTGGCATGGATGGTGGGGTGGAGCCTTATTCTGGAATATAGCCTCGTGGTCAGCGCCGTAGCCGTCAGTTGGTCCGGTTATGCCGCACCGCTGCTGCATGACTGGCTAGGTCTGCCGATGGCCCTGATGCAGGGCCCATCGGCTGGCGGCATCGTCAACATCCCCGCGGCCGTGGTCATTGCGATGATCGCAGGGGTGCTGCTGATCGGCACGGGTAAAAGCGCGGCCATCAACATGATCCTGGTGGCTGTAAAGCTGTCGGCACTGGCACTGTTTGTGTGGTTTGCCCTGCCCCACTTCAACGCCGAAAACCTGAAGCCATTCAGCCCGTACGGGTTTGGCAGTACCATGAACCCCGATGGCATCGAGCGCGGCATCATGGCCGCTGCAGCTATCATCTTCTCGGCCTTCTATGGTTTTGACGCCATCGCCACCGCTGCCGAAGAAGCCAAGAACCCGAAACGCGATCTAGCCATCGGCATCATCGGCTCCATGCTGGCGTGCGCCGTGATTTATATCGTTATCGCACTTGCCGCCTTGGGCAGCACGCCTTTCACCACCTTTGCCAACAGTCCCGAGCCTCTCGCGCTCATTCTGCGCCTGATTGACCAACCCTTTGCAGCAAGCTTCCTCGCCATCACGGCGGTACTGACCCTGCCGACAGTCATTCTGGCCTTCTTCTATGGTCAGAGCCGTATCTTCTTTGTCATGGCGCGTGACGGCCTGTTGCCGCGCGGGCTCGCGAATGTGTCAAAGAGCGGTGCGCCGGTGCGGATTACCATCTTCACCGCTGTGGTCGTGGGCCTGATCGCCCTGTTCCTCCCGCTGGGTGAAATCGTCGCCATGGCCAATGCGGGGACGCTGGTCGCCTTCACTTTCGTCGCAGTCTGCATGTTGGTCTGGCGTGTCAAAAAGCCGGACATGCCGCGCGGTTTCAAAACGCCGCTGGCATGGGTCATTGGTCCGGTCTCTATCGCGGGCTGCCTCTATCTACTGGTCAGCCTGCCCCAGAAAACCCTGCTGTGGTTCCTGATCTGGAACATTGTCGGCGTCGGTATCTATTTCGCCTACAGCCGCTGCAACAGCGCCAAACACCCGACCTAGGTCGCCTAGCGGTCAGGGAACGCCCCAAACGCCCGCGGGTTAGTTAGGGGCGGACCTATGTCCGTAAAGCATGCGCGCCCACCGGAGTATTCAATGAGCAATCTGACCCGCGGCCTCCTGATTGGCGGCAAGGAAGTTCCCTCCTCTAACAATGCCACGACGGACGACGTGTCGCCGTGGACTGGCGAGGTCTTCGCCAAGGTCGCGGCCGCAACCCCCGCCGATGTGACAGCCGCCGTAAATGCTGCGGCCAAGGCCTTCCCCGCTTGGGCGGCCATGCTTCCTTATGAGCGCCGCAAGATCTTCCTGCGCGCTGCCGACATCATGGAAGCCAAGGCCGAGCACGCCGTCGCCACCATGGCTGCCGAAGTCGGCGGTGCCCGTCCTTGGGCTGCGTTCAACGTCGAGCTTTGCATCGAGATTCTGCGCGAAGCCGCCGCTGCTGTGACCCAGCCGCGCGGTCAGGTGCTGCAAACCCAGATGCCGGGCGTCAGCTCCTATGCCAAGAAGGTGCCGTACGGCGTCATCGCGGCGATTTCGCCGTGGAATGCGCCGTTCATTCTCGGCATCCGCGCCATCGCTATTCCCTTGGCCGTCGGCAACACCGTCGTCATGAAGCCGTCGGAAGACGCCCCGATCTCGTGCGGCCTGCTGCTGGCCGATGTGCTGATGGAGGCGGGCCTTCCGGCTGGTGCGCTGAATGTCATCACCAATGACATCAAGGACGCTGGCGAAATCGTCGAGACCCTGATCGCCGACCCGCGCGTGCGTCTGGTGAACTTCACCGGCTCGACCCACGTGGGCCGCATCATCGGCACCACCGCTGCCAAATACCTTAAGCCTGCCATCCTCGAACTGGGCGGCAAGAACCCGCTGGTCGTCCTCAAGGATGCAGACATCGACTATGCGGTGAAGACCGCCGTGTTCGGCTCGTTCATGAACTCGGGCCAGATTTGCATGTCGACCGACCGCGTGATCGTCGTGCGCGAAGTCGCCGACAAATTCACCAAGGCCTTCACCGAAGCCGTCAAATCCCTGCCGTCGGGCGACCCTTCCGATCCGGCGACCTTCGTTGGTCCGGTGGTCAATAAACGCGCCGCCCAGCGCGTCTCGGCCCTGCTGAAGGACGCCATCGACAAGGGTGCGACCGTCCTGACCGGCACCGGCGAGATCGAGGGCGACGAACAGACCCTGATCCGTCCTGTCGTCCTGACCGATGTCACCAAGGAGATGGAAGTCTATTATGGCGAGATTTTCGGTCCTGCGACCGTGATCCACGTGGTCGACAACGTCGACGAGGCCGTCGATCTGGCCAATGACACCGAATACGGCCTGACCGGCGGTGTCATCTCGGAAAACATGACCGAGGCGCTGGCTGTCGCCAACCGCATTGAAACTGGTATCATCCACGTCAACGATCAAGGCATTGCCGACGAGCCGATGGCTCCGTTCGGCGGCGTGAAGAGCACCGGCTATGGCCGCTTTGGGGGTGACGCGGGCGTGGACGCCTTCACCGTCACCCGCTGGGTCACGGTTCAGGAAACCGGTCGCCTGCCGCAGTATCAATAAGGTCAAAAGGAAAGCCCTCCGGACTATCCGGAGGGCTTTTTTGCTGGCGCTCTACTGGCGGGCGCGGAAGGTCACCATTGCGCGGCTATCCGGTCGGTCTTCCATCACACTGCCCATGACGTCGAAGGCCCATTCCAGATTGTTATTGGGGCCGAACGTGTACTGATAGCCGACACCGATCAGGTTCCGGGTTCTACGGTCCACGGACTCCACGCGATAATCGAGGTAGCCGCCGCCCGCTCCCTCGCGCTTGGTCATCAAACGCCCCCCGAACTGATAGCCACACGTCAGCGCGCTATCGTTGGCAGAGGTGTCCTAGCACAACAGGCCGGGGCTGAGTCTCAGCGTCGATTGCCACCCCTTGGGATCACTGCCCCAGATGTGGAACTCGCCAGACACAGGGATGCTGATAGGGGTCATATCCACGCCGCCGACCTCGAACATCACCGGACGCACATCGTCGTCAACCATGCCGACCAACGTGGCCTGACCCAAATCCTCTGTCGCACGGGACAGGATCAAATCTGTTGTCACCAAGAAGCTGCGGATCTCGACGTCCCCGCTCAGCATCGCGCCATAGACCTGACGATGGCCCACCATCTTGCCCGACAAGTCGAAGCCCGTCTGGTGCAGATCGAAGTCGTACCAAGCGCGGCCAAAACCAACGAAAGCGCCCGCTCTCAGGTTTTCAGCCAGCTTCGTCTTCACATAGCCGTTGATCTGTAGAGAGTGGTCGCGGATTGAACTGTCGGCGAACGAAGGCAGATCGTTATTGGCAAGCTGCCCATGAGGCCCAGACCGAAGGTCAGGCCCTGTCGCCATTCATTCTCGATGCGGAGTGACGCCAGACCACGACGGGTCCAGTCGCCATCCGCATGGTCAATTGAGGCTCCAACGTTGGCAATGACGCGATAACGCGCCGTGCAGTGGGTCTTTGCCCAGTCCAGCGACGTCCCCTGACTGAACTCGTTCAAGTGCATACCCGGCGTGACGGTGCCCTGCGCCGCCGTTGCCATGCAGTCGCCCGTATCGCGAAAAAGCCCTTCGTTGAAGGCCAGCATGTCGCCAAGGCTCTTGAAGGCATAGCCACGTAGATCGGACTTCAACTCCTTGGCGATAATGGCGATGCGAGGTGCCACTTCATCCACGTCGGTGATCTGTACTGTCAGAGTATGGTCGCTGATGTTGGCAGCCACGTCGGTTGCTCGAACGACCACGACATAGGTGTTGTTCTTGTCGCTATCGGTCGGCGTCTCATAGCTCGGTGCGCTCACGAAGCTCAGTTCACCGGTGCTGTCATCCATAACAAAGTGGTCTTGGTCGCTACCGCCCGACAAGGACCATATGGCGGGTTCGCTGGCCTGCATGGTCGTGACAAGTGTCGCACCCTCCTCCAGCATGATGAGGGAGCTCGTTACGCCCACGGCACCATCGGGACCGGTGATTTGCGGTTCGCTGTCATCCAGGTCTTCGACCGTGATGGCTACCGTCAGAACGGCAGACAGGTTGTTGCTGTCTGTGGCGGTTATCTCGACCAGATAGACATTGTCGCCGTTGGCATCGCTTGGTGCCTCAAAATCCGGCGGACTGGTGAAGGTCACCCTGCCATCAGCGTCGATCCTGAACAGAGCGCGATCCGGACCGCCGGTGATTTGCCATGTGACAGGACGGCTGGAGGTAAGGGTCGCAATCTCTGGCTCTTCTTCCGGTACGGCCGTCCGGAACGTACCTTGCAGGGTTAGGCCGTCGGGTCCCGTAATAACCGGCGAGGTGTCGACCACATCCAGAACGGTCACTGCAATCGTCTGGACTGCCAGACGTTGTTGGTGTCGGCGTCCGTCGGGGCCTCATAGTCTGGCGCGGCCACAAAGGTCAGCGCGCCGCTCGCGGCATCAATGGCGAACTTGGCCGCGTCCACGCCGCGCCCAATGGCCCAAACCACCGGCTTGTCCGCAGACATGACTGTCACGCCGGTCTGGTTCTCGTTGACCGAAATCGCCGAAGCCGCAGCCCCAGTGCCCCCGCTCGGCCCCGTCAGAACCGGCAAAGGCTCGGCCACGTCGCGGACGGTGACAGAAATCACCACGACCGCAGTCTCTCTATTGGCGTCGGTCGCGCTGACTTGGACCAGATACACGTTATTTGTGTCCGCATCCGTCGGGGTTTCGAAGTCCGGCGCAGAAACGAAGGTGACCACGCCTGTCGACGGATTGATGGCGAACTGGCCGACATCGCTCCCGCCCGTGATACACCAAACGACCGTCCGGTCCGCCGTCAGCGTCATCACAGCGGTCTGGTTTTCGTCGACGGAGATCGACGCCGCGCCCGCTCCCGTGCTGGTGCCCGGTACGGTGAGTACAGGCGCGGCTTCCGAGATGTCGAGAACCGTGACCGCCACCGCCTGTACGGCGGTCTCATTATTGGCGTCTGTCGCTGTCACCTCGACCAGATAGACATTGTCGCCGTTGGCATCGCTCGGAGCTTCGAAATCAGGTGCCGTGACGAAGCTTATCTCGCCCGTCGCCGGATTTATCCGGAACTCGCCCGCATCGGCCCCGCCCGTGATAACCCATGTGACAGCATTATCAGCGGCCAGGGTGGTCA
This sequence comes from Brevundimonas pishanensis, assembly GCF_022750635.1. GTDB lineage: Bacteria > Pseudomonadota > Alphaproteobacteria > Caulobacterales > Caulobacteraceae > Brevundimonas > Brevundimonas pishanensis. The sequence goes on from NZ_JAJKBG010000004.1 coordinate 94,456, forward strand.
CAGCGGTCTGGTTCTCGTTGACGGAGATGGCCGAACTGGCCGCGCCGGCACCACCGCTCGGACCCGTCAGCACAGGCGCGGGCTCGGACAGGTCGCGCACGCTCACGCGGATCGTCTGAACAGCCGTTTCATTATTGCCGTCGGTGGCGGTGACTTCGACCACATAGACATTGTCGCGATCGGGGCCTCGTAGTCGGGCGCGGCGACGAAAGTCAGAACGCCGCTGGAGGCGTTGATCGCAAACTTGCTCCGGTCCGCGCCTGCGGTGATTGACCACCTTACGGCAAGGTCCGCTGTCAGGGTCATGACCGCCGTTTGGTTCTCGTCGACCGTAATGTACGCCTCGGATGCGCCTGCACCGCCGCTGGGGCCCGTCACCACGGGCACAGGCTCAGCCACATTGAGCACATTGACCATGATGGTCTGAACGGACTTCAGGCCATCGGTGCCAGTCGCGGTAACTTGAACCTCATAGGTGTTGGCAGTATCGGTATCGCCCGGGGCCTCAAAATTTGGTGCCGCAACGAAGGTCAGCACACCCGTCGCCGGATTGATGGCGAAACGGGCCGCATCGGTGCCTCCCGTAATCGACCAGCTGGCCGGTATGCTGGATGTCAGCGTGGTCACCGAAGTCTGGTTCTCGTTTACCGACATTTCGGTTTCGGTCGCACCGGCTACTCCATCGGGACCAGTGATAACAGGTGCGACTTCCGCCACGTCCAGCACCGTTACTGAGACGGTCTGGGAAGACGCTAGCCCACCCGCATCGGTGGCCGTGACGACCAACACATAGACATTGTTGCTGTCGGCATCCGTCGGTGCTTCAAAATCGGGCGCGGTGACGAAGGTGACGACGCCCGTTGCACTGATCGTGAACTTGCTCGCGTCGGCACCACCGGAGATAGACCACGTTAGGGCACGGTTCGCGGTCACACTGGTGACCGCCGTCTGGTTCTCGTTCACCGACACAGACGAGGCAGTCGCCCCCGCCCCTCCGCTGGGACCGGTTATCCTTGGGGCCGCAACGGTGACGTTGAAGGTGACACTAGCCGCCGTGGACCAGTTATCCGCCGCGTCCGATGCCTGAATACTATAGTTGAAACCGTTGGGCAGAATGTCGAAATCGTTCTGCGCGACACCGGCGGCCGCCCCGACCGTGGTCAGACGCACCACACCGGCATTATCGATGGCATAGGAGCCGTCCGAACTGGTCTGGGTCCCGGTGTCGGCAAATCTGAACTTGGTGACGCCGATATTGTCCATGGCAAGGACCGTGGCAACCGTCGCGTTTGCCGCCTGATCTTCAACGTAAGAGAAAGCCTGTCCAGCGGTGACTACAGGTGGCGTCGTATCATCGAGGATATTGTTGAACACATAGCCGACGCTAAAAATCCAGCCCGTAATAGGCAACACCTGTCCCGCCGGTATCGCCCAGATTGATCCTAACGCTCGACGCCGACGCGTATGAAACCCGTGCCCGTATGAGGTTAAAGTTGTCCGTCCCCGTCGCGTATTCAAGGTTTCGATAGGCCACCAGCTTGCCTAATAGAAATATCGCGCCCCATGACAGAAACGGGTGCTGGGCAAGGCAGTAGAACAGTGCCGAAACTACAAACATCGGGATGCCCTCTCGCCGCCCACGGCACCGCAGAACCCACAACTCCTCAGTCTCGAACGCGGACTTATTTCGCCCAGTTCCAGTCGGCACCAGTGACGCGAGTATCCTCAGGCCGCGCCAAACCGATCATCAGCCAACAGAAAAGCCCGCATTGCTGCGGGCTTTCATGTTCGGATGGTGGCTTATTCCCACTCGATGGTGCCCGGAGGCTTCGAGGTCACGTCGTAAACGACCCGGTTCACGCCCGGCACCTGATTGATGATGCGTGTGGCCGTGCGGGCCAGAACTTCCCACGGGAACTGGAAGAAGTCGGCGGTCATGCCGTCGGTCGAGGTGACCGCGCGCAGGGCCAGAACCTTTTCATAGGTGCGGGCATCGCCCATCACGCCGACGGTCTTCACCGGCAGCAGGACAGCAAAGGCCTGCCAGATCTCGTTGTAGAGACCCGCCTTGCGGATTTCGTCCAGATAGATGGCGTCGGCGTCCTGCAGGGTCTGCACGGCGTCCGGCGTGATCTCGCCTGGAATACGGATCGCCAGACCCGGTCCAGGGAACGGGTGACGGCCCACGAAAGCGTCGGTCAGACCCAGTTCGCGGCCAAGGGCGCGCACTTCGTCCTTGAACAGCTCACGCAGCGGCTCGACCAGTTTCAGCTTCATATAGTCCGGCAGGCCGCCCACATTGTGGTGCGACTTGATGACTTGCGACGGACCGCCCGAGGCAGACAGGCTCTCGATCACGTCCGGATAGAGCGTGCCTTGGGCGAGGAACTCTGCGCCTTCGATCTTGGAAGACTCTTCATCGAACACTTCGATAAACAGGCGACCGATCGTCTTGCGCTTGGTTTCCGGGTCCGAGATGCCGGCCAGCTCGCCAAGGAAGCGATCCGAGGCGTCAACGTGGACCAGCGGGATGTTGTAGTGCTCGCGGAACAGGGTCGTGACCTGCTTGGCCTCATCCTTGCGCAGCAGGCCGGTATCCACAAACACGCAGGTCAGCTGGTCACCAATGGCTTCGTGGATGAGGACCGCCGCTACCGACGAGTCCACACCGCCCGACAGGCCGCAGATGACCTTGGCGTCGCCGACCTGTTCGCGGATCTTGGCGATCTGCTCGTCGCGGTAGGCGGCCATCGTCCAGTCACCGGTCAGACCAGCGATGTTGTAGACGAAGTTCTTGAGCAGTTGTGCGCCACGCGGGGTGTGTGCCACTTCCGGGTGGAACTGCACGGCGTAGATTTTCTTCTCGGTGTTGGCGATGGCGGCGTAAGGCGCGCCTTCCGAGGTGGCGATAACCTCGAAACCTTCCGGAATAGCCGTCACACGGTCGCCGTGCGACATCCAGACCGGCTCTTGCTCGCCAGCAGCAGCGATGCCTTCGAACAGCGGGCTGTCCTTGACGATGCTGATGTCGGCGCGGCCAAATTCGCGATGGTGGCCGCTTTCGACCTTACCGCCCAGTTCGGCGCAGATCAGTTGCTCGCCGTAGCAGATGCCGAAGATCGGCGCGCCGTATTCGAAGATCTTGTGGTCGACGCGTGGGCTGTCCGCTTCGGTCGTCGAGGACGGGCCGCCCGAGAAGATGATGGCTTGCGGCTGCATGGCCTCAAGCGCGGTCGTCGCCTTGGTATAGGGGTGGATCTCGCAGTAGACGTTCAGCTCACGCAGGCGGCGCGCGATAAGCTGCGTCACCTGACTGCCGAAGTCGACGATGAGCACCTTCTGGTGTTGGGTCGGCTGGGTCATGAATGCGAATCCGATACGGGAGTTGCGGCGGGGTCTAGGCCGGATAGGCCTGTGTGTTCAAGGGCTGCGGGCATGATCGCGCCAAGGCCGCCGCTTTCCAGCGCAGCCACCAGCTTGTCCCATGCATCAGCGAGATTGATGTCGACCTGATCCAGCGTGGAGGTCCAGTCCTCCAGCACCTTCAGCTCGGTCTTGCCGTCCGACACACCGCGCAGCGCCATCAGCGGCACGCAGAAGGTCTGGCACGAGCGCAGGAAGGCGAACGTCTCCATGTCCACCATGTCGGTGTCCAGCGCGTCATAGGCTGCGCCGGAGACGACGTTGGCCCCCGTCGACAAACGCGCCGTCGGCACGCCTTCGAGACGGCACGGCAGCGACAGCACAGCGGGCATGTCCAGCAGCGGGGTGATCCCCTTGGGGAAGCCTAGCGGACTGGCGTCCATGTCGCGGTAGTCGACCTCGGTCACCTGATAGACGGCGGCGTGTTCCAGCGTCGGCGAGCCGGAACTGCCCAGCACCACCACCAGATCAGGCAGGTCGCCCGTGGATTCGCGGCGAGCCAGTTCGGCAGTCAGGGACACAGCCCCTTCCACCGGACCGATGCCCGTAATCAGCGGACGTATACGCGCCTGAAGGTTCTGGCCGTACTCCGCCGGAGCCGCCATCACGGGAAGGATCGAAACCTCTCCGATACGCTCCAGTCGAGCCCTCATTCAGCGCGCTCGTACAGAGCGAAGAAGAAGCCGTCGGTGTTGGTCGAATACGGCGACAGGCGCAGTTGGTGGCCCTTGGCCTGCGAGGCGATGGCGTGCCCCGTCGTTTCAATCGCAACCGGCTTGAAGTTCGGATGGGCGGCTTCGAACGCGGCTGCCGTATCCTCGTTCTCGCGGGTCAGCATCGAGCAGGTGACGTAGGCGATACGGCCACCGACCTTCACCAGTTTCGCAGCCTGCGACATGATGCGGGTCTGGAGAGCGTGCAGACGCTCGACCTCTTCTTCCGTCAAACGCCATGCGTCCTCGGGGTGCCGACGCCAGGTGCCCGCACCCGAGCAAGGCGCATCAACCAGAACCGTGTCAGCGCTGTCATTCAGGTCTTCCAGACCACCGCCGTTCTGGCCGATGAGGACGAGGTCGGCTTCAACACCCGCACGTTCCAAACGCGGACGAATGTTTTCCAGACGCTTGTTGACGACGTCCGAGGCGACCAGGCGGCCCTGCCCCATCATCGATTGGGCCAGACCCAGCGTCTTGCCGCCACCGCCAGCGCAGTAGTCAACAACTGTCGTGCCCGGCTTGGCATCAACGAGAGCGCAGATGATCTGGCTGCCTTCGTCCTGAATCTCGAACGCGCCCGACTTGAAGCCTTCCAGCGCCTGAATGTTCGGCGGCGGCTCGGCGGACAGGCGCAGGCCCAGTTCCGACCACGGGGTCAGTTCCGGCGATAGCTCGGCGGCACGCAGCTCACCCTCGACCTCGTCGCGGGTAGCCTTCAGGCTGTTGACGCGCAGATCAATCGGCGCGCGCGGGGCCATCAGGTCGTGGGCTTCGTTCTTCCAGTTGTCGCCAAAGACCTTCTGGAAATCGTTCATCACGAACTCGGGGATGCCCGCAGCAACCCAGCCCGGAAGCTCGCCATCGACGGCGGTGATGCGGCTGCGTTCCTGTTTGGACAGCGGACGCGGGCCATAGCCTTCGCCCGAGTGCAGGGCCTCGATCTCTTCCAGCGACAGGCTGTCCAGCGCGTGCAGGCTGCCGATGACCAATGCGCGGCCATCCTCGCGGCCACCCATGATCCAGCTCAGGCGGCCACGGGCGCGCAGCACCTTATAGACGCGGTCCGCGATGGCGCGGCGGTCCTTGGAACCTGCATAGCGGTTGGCAGTGCCCCACGCTTTCAACACCACCTCGGCGGGCTGACGGCCCTGCGCGATGGAGTCGAGAATGGATGCGGCGGCGGCGAGACGGGCGGCTGGGGTCAATGGACTTCAGTTCAGATAAACGGGGCCGCCAGGACCATGATCAGTCCCGCAAGCGAGACCAGCCATACCAGTGACCGGATAAAGGGGATGCCCAAGGCATAGAGCGGTATGAAGGCCACCCGTCCCCAGAAATAGAGTGCCGAGCCCCAAACTGTAAGCGCGCCATTAGCCGAAGCCAGATGGGCAATCAGCACAGCGCCGATAAACAGTGGAAGGGTCTCGTAGAGGTTGGACTGGGCCCGCTCCAGACGCCCTGTCAGAGGTTTCTCTGACGACGGCGTCTTGTCGCGCGGGCCCGCATTCCATTTCAGACCGAACTCCGCCGTCCTTGCTCCGGCGGGCAGGAAGACCTGCACCAGCGCCAAAATCAAAGTCAGGCTAAGATAGGTGAGTTCGGTCGTCATTGGTTGCCCCTTGGTGGATTACCCTTGGCGGTAGTTCGGTGCCTCGCGGGTGATCATGACGTCATGGACGTGGCTCTCTCGCAAGCCCGCACCGGTGATGCGGACGAAGCGGGCGCGCTTCTGGAACTCGTCGATGGTGGCACCACCAACATAGCCCATCGAGGCACGCAGACCCCCGACCATCTGGTGGATGACCGGCGAGATCGGGCCCTTGTAGGCCGTCTGGCCTTCAATGCCTTCCGGCACCAGCTTCTCGGACGAGACTTCCTTTTGGAAGTAACGGTCCGCAGAGCCTGCGCCCATCGCGCCAACCGAGCCCATACCGCGGTACGATTTGTACGAACGGCCCTGGTACAGGAAGACCTCGCCCGGCGATTCATCCGTACCGGCGAACATCGAACCCATCATGGCGGCCGAAGCGCCGGCAGCGATAGCCTTGGCCATATCGCCCGAGTACTTGATGCCACCGTCGGCGATGACGGTAGCGCCCGTACCTTCGGCAGCGCGGGCAGCGTCCATGATCGCGGTCAGCTGCGGCACGCCGACGCCAGCCACGATACGGGTGGTGCAGATCGAGCCCGGACCGATGCCGACCTTAACAACGTCAGCACCGGCGTCGATCAGAGCGCGGGTGGCGTCATAGGTGGCGACGTTACCGGCCACGATGGCGATGCGGTTGTTCTCACGCTTGATGCGCTCGACGACAGCGGCAACCGAGGCCGAGTGGCCGTGGGCGGTGTCGATGACGACGAGGTCGGCACCGGCTTCGGCCAGAGCCATAGCGCGCTCGTAGCCTGCATCACCGACGGTCGAGGCCGCGCCGACCAGCAGGCGACCGTGGTCGTCCTTGGCGGCGTTCGGGAAGGCTTGAGCCTTCTCGATGTCCTTCATGGTGATCAGGCCGACGGCGCGGTTGTCTTCGTCAACGACGATGACGCGCTCGATCTTGCGGGTGCGCAGAAGCTCGCGGGCTTCCTCGCGGCTGGCACCTTCGCGGACCGTAATCAGATCGCCCGTGGTCATCAGGCTGGAAGCCTTGATCGACGGGTCGTTCTCAAAACGCATGTCGCGGTTGGTCAGCATGCCGACCAGACGGCCCGTTTCCGGATCAACGACAGGGAAGCCGCTGATCTTCTTGCGGGCGACGATGTCGCGCACTTCGCCGAGGGTGGTTTCAGGAGTGACGGTGACCGGATTGATCACCATGCCGCTCTCATAACGCTTGACGGTGCGGACCTGCTCGGCCTGCTCCTCGATGGTCATGTTGCGGTGAAGGATACCCATGCCGCCAGCCTGCGCCATGGCAATGGCAAGTCGGCTTTCGGTCACAGTGTCCATAGCGGACGACAGCAGCGGAATGTTCAGGGTGATGTCGCGGGTGAGGCGCGTCGAAACGTTCACATCGGCAGGCATAACCTCCGACGGACCGGGTTCGAGCAAAACATCGTCGAAGGTAAGGCCTTCGCGTATCTCCATGGGGGAGTCTCCGTTTTGCGAGCCGCGTATAGAGGCTAATGGCCAGAGTCGGCAAGGGTGCAGCGCAATAAAACCCGCGATCTCCGATCACCTTTTGCGACAAATCCCCCGCAGAGGCGCACCCATCGCCGATAGAGCCCGTCGAAAGTGGGGCCTATCATCATAATAAGAATTTATGCTTTGCAACCGTCCCCCAAATTCAGACATTCTTGAAGCATGGTCGCCCTCTTCATCAGTGCCGCGCGCAAACTCGCGCTGAAAATCGCCAGCTATGGCGTGATGCACTTGGTCGTGGCGATCCTGGTCGCGTTTGCCATCACCCGCGATGTGCGCATGGCACTGGCAATCGGCATGGTCGAGCCGTTCTTCCAGACGATCGCATACACCATTCACGACCGTATCTGGCACGTCATCGAAAAGCGGCGTCTGGCTACCGGTCTTGAAGAAGCCGCAGAAGCGTTCTCGTCGCGTCTGGGGGTCATGTCACCTGACGAGCAGATGCGCGTACACGGCCACAAGCACGGACATGCTCACGGCCATCATGGCCATAGCCATGCCCTGCCCCGCTCTTTCAAACAGATCGCCGTAAAGACGCTAACCTACGGTCTGATGCACTTTACCGTTGCCGTGGCCGTCGCCTTCGCTCTGACGGGCAATATCAGGGCCTCGCTGGCCATCGGGATTATCGAACCACTGGTGCAGACGGTGTTCTTCACCCTGCATGACCGGTTCTGGACACGCATTGAAAATCGCAAGGCCGCCGAAAAGGCCGCTCTGACCGAGCAGCGCACCGCCTTACGATAGTGAGGGTGGCAGCCGGAGCTGCCACCTCCAAAGTTACTTCACAGAGACGTTCAGTTTTACATCGATGTTGCCGCGTACCGCGTTTGAATACGGGCAGACCATGTGCGCGGCCTGTACGATTTCTTCGGCCTTGGCCTGACCGATACCGGCAATCACCACATCCAGCGCGACCGCCAGCTTGAAGCCACCACCCTCGCCGGGCAGCAGGCTGACTTCACCGGTTACTTCGATGTCCTCGTCGCGCACCTTGTGGTCGCCGCGACGGGTGACGTGGATCACCGCATTTTCAAAGCAGGCAGCATAGCCGGCGGCAAACAGCTGTTCGGGGTTGGTCGCCCCACCCTTGCCGCCCAGCGAGGTGGGCATTGCCAGTTGCAGGTCCAGAATGCCGTCGTCACTCTTGACCGTACCGGCGCGCCCGCCGACTGCCGTGACGCGGGTCGTATACAAATGGCTCATGTCGAGACCTCCGTTGTCGATAACAACAAGATAGATCGCACACGATATAATCGCAAGTGATATAATTTCGTCAGTCAGCTTTCCATTCGAACTCGGACCCGTGCGCCTGCCCGACGGCCAGCCGCTGCGTCTCCCCGCCCGGCCAGATCGTCAGATCCAGCGCGGGACGTCGCTCGGGTCCGCCAATGTCGGACGCCTCGAACCTCAACCACGCCAAGGGCGCGTCGTGGCTCGCCCCTTTCCCCACGTGGTCCAGATGGTCGCGAATACGCTGCTGGGACTCCGGCGGGAAATACTGGAAGGCAATGGTGTGCATCACCACTCGGCACACGCCCGCGTGCGGCTTGGCTTCCAGCACGCGCTCCAACCAAGGCGCAGCGTCCTCGCGGTCCACACTTACAGGATTTGCCGCCGCTATTGCCAACGCCGCCTCCAGACGGGCCAGACGCTCGCGCTGGTCGGCCCAGACATAGCTGGCCAGCTTTTCGCGGGTGGCAGCATCGGCTGCGTCCAGCGGGTTCTGGTCAACCGCTCGTCGCGACACGACGCTTACCTGACCCTGTGGTGGCGAACTGCCTAACCAGCGAGGTGACAATTGCACGCCCGACGCAGGATCGCCCGCCGCAAGTTCCCCCAGCCTATAGCCATAGTGATCCAGCACGCTGTTCAGCCCTGCGCTGGCACCCAGTTCATAAAGCGCAAACGGAAGCTTGAACCGATCCGCCAGCACAAGCAGCCCCGCCATCAAACCGGACGACCGCCCGACCTCGTTCGTCTGGGGCGGACTGTCCAGCCATGGCATCAGCCACTCTCCCTCGACCTGAAGGATATGGTTCAGCAGGGCCCACAAATCGGCATCATCGGGCGCAACGGCGGGCGGATAGACCGCACTCCACGCACGCTGTCGGCCAGAGCGCGCAAGCGCATGCAGCCCGCCCATAAGGCGCAACGGCAAGGCGTCACCCTCATGCGAAGGGTTGCCGTTCCATGTCAGGATGCGATGGGCGATCGAGCTGTCATCGCGCAGCCGCTCCGCCACCAGATGGCACAGCCGGCCGGTAAAGGGTGCCCCCATCGCGGTACAGATCGACGACTGGGATTGGAACGCCACCTGTACCGACATGGATCACCCTCTAATCAGATTACCGCTTGTTCAAGGCGACGAGGAAGACCTCGGCGCTGTCCTTACGGCTGGATTCCGGTTTGAAATACTTCACCGTCTCGAACTCTTCGCGCAAGCGTGCGAGCACGCCGCCAGCGTCACCGCCCTGGAAGTTCTTGGAGACGAAATTGCCACCCGGCTTGAGCGTGCGGATGGCAAAGTCAGCCGCAATCTCGATCAGGGCGATAATCTTCAAGTGGTCCGTCTGGCGGTGGCCAATTGTGTTGTGCGCCATGTCCGACAGCACCAGATCGGGACGACCGCCCAACAGTTCGATCAACTGCTCATCCACGCCCGGATGGGTAAAGTCAGCTTGGATCAGGGTCGAACCCGGGATGGGCTCAATCATCAGCAAATCAACACCCACGACCGAAGTCGCGCCGCGATCAAGTGCCACCTGCACCCAACCGCCCGGTGCTGCGCCAAGGTCGATGACCCGGCTGCCCTTCTTGATCAGGTTGAAGCGGTCATCGATGCCGATCAGCTTGAAGGCCGCGCGACTGCGCCAGCCCTCGGCGCGCGCGCGTTCGGACCATTTGTCGGTCAGTTGGCGCTTAATCCACGCCTGCGACGACGGGCGCTTGTCCTTCGCCGTCTTGATTTTCGTGCCCACACTGCGGCCCGCAGCGGTCCCGCCCGTCGGCAAACGCACCATTCGACGGCGTTCAACAGGCTTTTCGGTCGGGTTTTCTTTATCACTCATGCGTCTCTCATAGCGGCCCGAGCGTTCTACCGCTATGACCCCTTCATATTTCCTCGAGTCATAGGAGTGCCAGATGGCCGAAACCCTGACCTTTTTCATCGACACCGGCGACAACCAAGAAAAGCCGGTTGTCATCAAGCTGCGTGAAGACCTGGCCCCGAACCACGTGAAGCAAATCACCGATCTGGCATCGGAAGGCTTCTACGACGGCGTCGTCTTCCACCGCGTGATCGCGGGCTTCATGGCTCAAGGTGGCGATCCGACGGGCACTGGCACCTCGGGCTCGAAGAAGCCGAACCTGAAGCAAGAGTTCAGCGCCGAGCCGCACGTCCGCGGCACCTGCTCGATGGCCCGCACCCAAGATCCGAACAGCGCAAACTCGCAGTTCTTCATCTGCTTCGACGACGCTCGCTTCCTTGACCGCCAGTACACCGTCTGGGGCAATGTCATCGAAGGTATGGACGTGATCGACGCTCTGCCGAAGGGCGAGCCGCCGCGCGCTCCGGGCAAGATCGTCCGGACCGCAGTCGCCTAAGCGATAACGACGCCGGAATTGGAAACGGGGAGCCTCGCGGCTCCCCGTTTTTTTATGGTCACTGCGTTTTCGTCAGCGCCCCGACTACAGGAGGATTGGAGCCAATGGTCAATGTACCGACCAGCTGGCCGCCCTCGAACCGACCATCAAACGCCAGTGCACCGCCTGATGACGAGACCGCCGACACCGTGATGTCTTTGTCGGTCACGATATATTCGGTCGCGACGACAATCAGCTTTTGCCGCTCGCCGTGGGCATTCACGACGGGCTTGGTCTGTTGGAATACAAACGCCACAGGATACTGGTCCTGAGGCGATTGCAGGCGTAGGTGACTGAACTTCCAGTCCTGCATGACCAGATCGGTGGGACCGGAATAGTCCCCTGCGACTGCCACCGACGCCGTATATTCGCGCCGCGCTTCGACCTTTTCGGCAGGCGGCGTGGCATGGGCGGGTGCCTCGGCTTTCTCCGCAGGGCTACAGCCCGCCCCAAGCACCAACGCCCCGCAAATCCCCCACAGTGTTCCCCGCATCACGGCAATCTCAGCAACGTCCCCAGCCAGCCAATGTGCTGCATAGCTTCAATGGCCTCGAACAACGGTATCGCCAAGAGGAAGATCAGCCCATCGCGCAAAGTCACAAGGAAGAAGCGCGGACGTACGTCCAGCGCCTCGACGTCTCGCCACTTGGAAAAGTCCGGACCAAAACGCGGTGTGCGGGCGCAATAATCGAGATAGGTCGTCCCGAAAGCCTGGGACAGCCAAGCCTCTTCACGCCTCACCGTAAAGTAGAACACCACCATGGCCACCAACAGGAACAGACTGGCGATGGTCAGGCTGCCTGTCTGCGCCCCGACGCCGAATGCCCCCATATAGCTGAAAACGTACAGAGGGTTACGGCTGATCGAGTATGGGCCACGGTCCACGATCTCGGCCTTCTTGCGACCGCCGATGTAGAGCGAGCACCACGCCCGCCCCACAATACAGATGACGATCAGCGCGAGGCCCATTGCCTCTACGCCCTCGTGCAGAGGCTCGCCACCAACCGACGCCGTCACCAGCGTCAAGGCTATTACCCCCAATAGGCCGAGCCCCAAGGCTGCCTTGCGGATTTTCTGGACCCTTTGCAGGTCAAAACCTTCAGTCGCCGACATCGCATTCCCCAATCAAAGGTCTGCGATATGGCTTCCTCGATCTTGGCCGTTTCAAGGCTGGATTATTTGTCCAGCCAAGCGTCGATGCGGCGGAAGCTTTCGATGGCCAATTCGGTCGAGGACTGGAACACCGCAGGATCGATACGGTCCACATCGTCAGAGGGCTTGTGATAGTCCTCGTGGAAGTTCACGCCGAAATAGAGGAACGGCAGGCCCGCGCGATGGAACATCCCGTGGTCCGAGGCAAAGACCCAGTTGTCCGAGCCTTTGTCATCCGGCGAATCCTTGCCGAAAGCCAGACGGATCGAACCATTGGCCGGAATGGGCTCAAGCAGCGGACGGAAATACGGGTGTTGATAGGTGCCGGTCACCCATATATAGCCGTCCACATTGGCGCGCGCGGTCATGTCGAAGTTGATGTTCAGCGAAATCGAGGAGAGCGGGACCGGCGGGGCCTCGACGAACTCTTTTGCGCCCAGCAGACCGCGCTCTTCGCCATCCAGCGCCACGATCAGGACGCTGTGCTCCGGCGGGTTTTCCTTCAGGCGCTTGGCCAGTTCCAGCATGGTCGCCACGCCGGAGGCATTGTCATCAGCACCGTTATAGACATGGCCGTCGCGGGTACCGACATGGTCGTAGTGGGCGGTGACGACGATGTATTTGTCCGAGACGCGCGTACCGGGAATCAGACCCAGAATATTGGTGCCGTTAAAGGTCTTGGGACCATCCGGCGAGCGGCCTTGGGCTGACCAGGGCTGCAGACGCCCCATTGAGGACGGCCCAACACCCAGAGCGTCCAGACGCTCGACAATGTACTGACGTGCCTTGGCACCGCCTTCGCTGCCGGTATCGCGGCCCTGCATATCATCTGCGGCCAGGGTATTCAGGTCGGCCATCAACTGGGAATAGTCCTGCGCGGATGGCGCCAGCACAGCGGTGCTGTCGGTCTTGGGCGAGGTTTCGCAGGCGGCCAGCGCAAACAGGGCGGCAACGGCAAGGCTGGTGGATAGCGCGCGCATAAACGGCTCCGTGAACATGAATTGGATGCACCCTAAATGCCCGCCCGTCGTTCTGCCAGATTACCTTTCCGTCATTCGTGCGGTGGGTGTTAGAAAGCCTGATTGTTTCCAGTTCCAGCCCAGACGAATCCCCTATGGCCGATCTGTTCTCTGCTCCCCTTTCTGTCGCTGCGATGAGCGAGGATCAGGCACGCGACGAGCTGGCCAAACTGGCGGCGGAACTGGCGGAACACGACGCCGCCTATTACCGCAATGACGCCCCCAGCATCAGCGATGCCGAATACGACGCGCTCAAAGCCCGCGCTCTTGAGATAGAGACGAAATTTCCCTCGCTGAGCAGTGCGGAATCCCCTTCGCAAAAGGTTGGCGCGCCTGTCTCCGAGCAGTTTGCCGAGGTACGCCACGGCGTACCGATGCTGTCTCTGGACAATGCCTTTGACGATACGGACGTGCGCGACTTTGTGAACCGCGTCTTCAAATTCCTGAACCTGCCGCAGAGCGAACCGCTGGGCTTCGTGGCAGAACCCAAGATCGACGGCTTGTCGGCCTCTATCCGGTACGAAAATGGCGTGCTGGTACGGGGTGCGACGCGTGGTGATGGCAAGACGGGCGAAGACGTCACCGCAAACCTTCTAACTATCGCCGACATTCCTCAAAAGCTGTCGGGCAGCGGCTGGCCTGCTGTCATCGAAATCCGTGGCGAGGTTTATTCGCCGACCGACGCCTTCGATGCCTTCAACAAGAACGCCGCGCAACTGGGCGGCAAGACCTATGCGAACCCGCGCAACTTCGCCGCCGGATCGCTGCGCCAGAAGAACCCCAAGATCACCGCCCAACGACCGCTGAATTTCTTCGCCTATGCGTGGGGAGAGGTGTCTGAGCCGTTCACCGACACCCAGCATGGCGCGCTGGATAAGTTCCGCGAGTGGGGCTTCAAGGTGAACAGCCGTTCGGCCCGCGTAGAGAACGCACAAGGCCTGATCGACCTCTACACAAAGCTAGGCGAAGACCGCGCCACGCTGGGCTATGACATCGACGGCATCGTCTACAAGGTTGACCGCCTCGATCTGCAGGAACGCCTCGGTTTCATCGCGCGCAGCCCCCGCTGGGCCATCGCCCACAAATTCCCCGCCCAGCAAGCGACCACCATCCTTGAGGGCATCGACATTCAGGTGGGCCGCACCGGCAGCCTGACGCCCGTCGCCCGCCTGCATCCGGTAACTGTTGGCGGTGTGGTCGTGCGTAATGCCACCCTGCACAACGAGGACGAGATCGAGCGTCTAGACGTGCGCATTGGCGACACCGTGACCCTGCAACGCGCAGGCGACGTGATCCCGCAAATCCTCGGCGTGGTGATGGACAAACGCCGCGCCGATGCCGTGCCCTACATCTTCCCGACTACCTGCCCCGTCTGCGGTTCCGAAGCCGTGCGCGAAGGTGACGAGGTCAAACGCCGCTGCACCGGCGGTCTGGTCTGCGACGCCCAGATCGTCGAACGCCTGAAGCACTTCGTCAGCCGCCGCGCCTTCGACATTGAAGGCCTTGGTGAAAAGCAGTTGATCGCCTTCCACGAGCGCGGCTGGATCAAACAACCTGCCGACATCTTCCGTCTGGCCAAGGACGAAGAAAAGCTAGCGGCGCTCCGCCGCGAGGACGGTTATGGCGAGACCAGCGTCAACAACCTTATCGCGGGCATCGATGCGCGCCGTACCATAAGCCTCGACCGCTTCCTGTTCGGCCTCGGCATTCCCGATATCGGCGAGCAGACCTCGCTGGTGCTGGCCCGCCACTTCGGCACTTGGGACGCGCTGAAGGAAGCCGCCGTTCAAGCGTCGCAAGGATTGCCGTCCGAGGACTGGCACGATCTGGCTGGCACCCACGCCATTTCCCCGCGCGTGCTTGAACAGTTGGCCGCCGCCGATGTCCCCGCCTCCGCCCCGTGGCCGGATGGTGCGCCGGACATGAACCTGAAGCAGGTCTTCCCAGGCCTTGCCGCGCCTGCCCGCCGCAGCGTGGCGGAAAAGGCGGCCAACTGGGCGGGCGTCGTGCGCCTCGCCCAGATCTCCCGCGAGGAAGGCCCCAGCGATATTCTGAACGCCATTGCGGGCGTGTCGGGCGTTGGTCCTGTGGCGGCCGCAGCGTTGGCCCACTTCTTCCGCGAACCGCACAACCGTGAGGTCGTGGAAGCGCTGGAGGCCGAACTGGTCGCCATCACCGAAATGGAGCAGGCCCGCACCGACACACCCGTCGCGGGCAAGACCGTCGTCTTCACCGGATCGCTCGAACGTTTCACCCGCGACGAGGCAAAAGCACGCGCCGAAAGCCTTGGAGCGAAAGTCTCGGGTTCCGTTTCTAAAAAAACAGATTATTTGGTCGCCGGTCCCGGTGCAGGCTCCAAACTCAAGGATGCCGAAAAGCACGGGGTGCAGGTTTTGACCGAGGACGAATGGCTCGCCCTCATCGGGTGATCTATTCGGGACTTTGGCTATGCGTGCCGTCGCTATCGACTTCGAGACCGCTAACGAGCGTCGCGCCAGCGCGTGTTCAATCGGGCTTGCGTGGATTGAGGACGGACGCGTGGTGGACCGCGAAACCCACCTGATCCGTCCGCCGGAAATGCGCTTTGCACCGGTGAACATCCGCATCCACGGCATCACACCCGATATGGTCGAGTACGCGCCGGAGTTTCCGGATGTCCTCGCCTCGCTCCGTGAGCGGCTGGATACCTGCGACATGGTGCTAGCCCACAATGCGGGCTTTGACATGAGCGTGGTGCGCGCCAGTTGCGACGCTTACGAGCTGTCATATCCGGAATTCGACTATCTTTGCACGGTGAAGGTCGCCCAGCGGGTCTGGAGCGACCTCGGGACCGCCCGACTGAATGCGCTCGGCGATCATCTGGGCATTGCCTTCAAACACCACGATGCAGGCGAGGACGCCTATGTCTGCGCCGAGATCGCGCTGGAGGCCATGCGTCTGCGCGAGACCGTTACGCTGCACGACCTCGCCAAGGTCACGGAGGTCGGCGTCGGGCGCATGAGCGCCGCAGGCTATTCGGCATGCTCGGCCCCCCGCCCCAAACGCCCGGCCGCGCTGGAAACCGCCAAACCCTATTCAGACGTCTTCCGCCCCGTGCCCGGTATGCCCCGCTCGATGGACGGCAAACGCGTGGTTTTCTCGGGCCAGCTCTCCCGCTTCTCGCGCCACGAAGCGCAGGAAATCGCAGGACGTTTCGGTGCGCGGGTGATGGCCTCCGTGAATGCCAAAACCGACTGGGTGGTTGTCGGTAATGGTGCAGGCTCCAAACTGGACCGGGCGCGTCATCTGGGGCTCAAGCTGTTGTCGGAAGCAGACTTTTTGGACCTGATTACCGCCAAATCTTGACGTAAGGTACGGTTTTGAAAACATAAAACAGCGCGATTTTAGGTCTTGTTTATATCGCAATCCGGGATCACCTTGCGGGTAACGGATCCTCTCCCCGTGATCCGATCTGGGAGTAAACACCATGAAGACCAAGATTTTCGCTGCTGCTGTGCTGGCCGCCTCTGCCCTGGCCGCTCCGGCGCTTGCGGGCGACCCGACCGGCCTGTGGCAGACCCCGACCAATGGCGGTCAGGTGCGTATCGAGCGCTGCGGCAATGCCCTTTGCGGCACCCTCGTCACCTCGGCAGCCATTCGTGCCAATCCGGGCCAGCTGGACGTCAAGAACAAGGACGAAGCTCAGCGCAGCCGTACCCTGCGCGGCCTGCGCATGCTGTCGGGCTTCACTGGCGGTCCGACCGAATGGCGCGGTGGCTCTGTCTATAACCCCGAGGATGGCGGCACCTATCGCGGCACCATCACCATGACCAATGACAACACCCTGCGTCTGCGTGGCTGCATCGTGGCACCGCTGTGCAAGACCCAGACCTGGACCCGCGTCCAGTAAGAGCTTTCCTCCCGGAAAACGCGAAAGGCCCTCGCAGAGCATTCTGCGGGGGCTTTTTATTGCGCTAGAGAAGCAGGGACAGAATCGACAGCAACGTCGCCGTCAGCACGGCATTCAAGGCCATGCCGACACCGGCATAAGCCCCTGCGGTCGGAGATACCTCGAAAGCCCGCGCCGCGCCTGCACCGTGGGCGGACACCCCGACGGCAAAGCCCCGCGCCCGCCAGTCGTGGACACGGATAAGGTTCAGCACCGGCGTCGCCAACATGGCCCCGAACACGCCCGCAAAGATCACAATCACCGCCGTCAGGGCCGGTATCCCGCCCAGCGTCTGGGAGATGGCCATCCCCACTGGCGTCGTGGTCGCCCGCGGCGCAACCGACGCCAAAATCTCCTGCGGTGCGCCAAACAGCCAGACGATGCCGACCGAGGTGATGATCGCCGTCAAAGCCCCTGCCAGCAACGCCAGCGAGATCGGCAAGGCCAGCCTGCGGATCGTGCGGCGGTTGGCCCAGATCGGCACCGCCATAGACACCACCGTTGGCCCCAACAGGAAGGTGATCATGCCGGTAGCCGAGCTGTAGGTCTCGTAGCTGGTGCGAGAAGCCATCAGCGCCGCGATGATGACCGGCGTGGAAAGTAGAACCGGATGGAGCAGCGGCGGTCGCCCGACCCTCTGCACCATTCGATCCATGGCCCAAAAGGTCACCACCGTAACCGACAGCCAGATCAGAGTCGTGAAAAGCTCAGGCATCGCCTGCCTCCTCGCCCGAGGCCGCAAACCGGTTCATCGCCCACGAAAAGACCCTGGCCGTTACAGCGATGGTCACGACCGTTGACACCAGCAGCGCAACCAGTATCCCCAGACCGTGACGGGCGATCACGTCGCCCTCCTCGATCAGCCCGACCGCAGGCGGTACGAACATCAAGGGCATATGCGCCGTGAGCCAGCCGGTGACCTTGGTCAGCGAGGTCTGCTCGCGCCGGAAGACCGCCAGCCAGACCAACAACAGCCCCATGCCAATGACCGAACCGGGCAAGGGCAGTCCGGTGAAGCGATGGATCGCCTCACCGGCCAACTGGCATACCAGCAAAAGGGCTATGGCACCGAGCATCAGTTACAGTGGGCGCGTCTGCTCTTTCAGCCACGCCAGCGCGGCTTCGTCCTTTTGCACACCCTCGGCCAGAAGCGGGCCGACCTTGGTCAGAACCTCGGCGTGATAGTCGTCAACATACTGGCGCTCTTGCGGGTTCAGCAGGTTCACGTCGATCAGCTTGCGATCCAGCGGGGCGAAGGTCAGTTGTTCGAAGCCATGCATGGGGCGCTCGCCGCCCTCCGGCACCGACGGTGCGGTGACGACTTGCAGGGTCTCGATACGGATGCCCCATTCGCCTTCGCGGTAATAGCCCGGCTCGTTCGACAGGATCATGCCGGTCAGCAGCGGCTGGGTGGTCCCCCAGTTGGCGATCCGCTGCGGGCCTTCGTGAACGCCCAGGTAAGAGCCGACGCCGTGGCCCGTGCCGTGGTCATAGTCGAAACCGGCATTCCACAAATGCTGGCGGGCAATCGCATCCAGATGCATGCCCGAAACGCCTTGCGGGAAGCGGATCGTCGCCATAGCAATGTGGCCCTTGAGGACCAAAGTGAACATGCGGCGCTGTTCGTCCGTACCCTCGCCGATGGCCATGGTGCGGGTCACGTCGGTCGTGCCGTCGAGATACTGACCGCCGCCGTCAACCAGCAGCAGGCTGCCCTGCTCCATCTTGCGGATCTTGGCCCCAACCGGCTTGTAGTGCGGCAGAGCACCGTTGGCGGCGACGCCAGCGATGGTGTCGAACGACAGGTCTTTCAGCTCGCCGGTGGCTTCGCGGAAGCCTTCCAGAGCCTCGACCACGCCGCGCTCGTCCGGCAGTTCCTTCTGGGCGACCGTATCCACCCAGTGCAGGAAGCGCGTCAGCGCCGCACCGTCACGGATGTGGGCGCGGCGGCTGCCTTCGATCTCGACTTCATTCTTGCAGGCGCGTGGCAGGGCGCACGGATCCGCGGCTCGAACAATCTTGGCCCCTGCCGAGGTCAGAGCCTCGAAATACCAAGCCGACGAAATCGACGGATCGATCATAACCTTTTGGCCCGACAGTGAGGCCAGAGCTTCCGGCAGAGCCTCCGGCGCTTCCAGCGTCACCTCATTGCCCAGCCATGCCGGTAGTCCTTCGGTCACCTTGGCCGGATCAAGGAAGATACGGGCCGAGCCATCGGCGCGCACAATCGCCTGACCCAGTGGCAGCGGCGAACGGATAACGTCGCCACCGCGAATATTGAACAGCCACGCCAGCGACGATGGAGCCGTCAGAACAGCCGCGTCTGCGCCTTTGTCCGCGATGGACTTGCCGATGCGGGCGCGCTTCGATGCCGCGCTCTCACCGGCATATTTTTCAGGGTGCGGGACAACGAGAGCCTGCGGCTGAGCCGGTCGGTCGGCCCATGCGAGATCGATCGGGTTCAGCTCAACAGCCTTCAGGCTACCGCCAGCGGCTTCTACGGCGGCGCGGAGGCCAACCAAAGCATCGGGGCTGTGCAGGCGTGGATCATAGCCGATCACCTGACCGGACTTCACATTGGCAGACAGCCAGTCGTTCAGAGCCGCCAGCGTCACACGCTCGAACAGGGCCTCGTCGGTCTGGGCCTTGACCTGAACCGTATAGCGGCCGTCGACGAACACGGCGGCCTTGTCCGACAGCGCGACGCCCGCACCGGCCGAACCGGTAAAGCCGGTCACCCACGCCAAACGCTCGTTGGCATCGGGGAGATATTCGTTTTGGTGCTCGTCCTCGTGCGGAATGAGCAGGCCATCCAGGCCCTGCTTGGCCATCTCGGCGCGGACCAGAGGCAGGTGCTTGGCGCCAAACGAAGGATCGGTGGTTTCGTCGAAATGCTGTCTCATGCCCCCTGAGTACGCCTGAGGAACGGCGGGTTCCAGAGGCTGGACATGCAAACGGGCAATAAAAAACGGGGACCGAGGCCCCCGCTTTCAAACTCTTAGGCCTTGCGCAGTTGCAAAGCCGACCAGGCGTCGTTGTGGATGGTCTGTTCCACCACAAAACCCAGCGGCCGATAGGCATCCAGAATACGCTCTTCCTGCGTCTTCAGCAGGCCCGACAAGATGGCAACGCCACCCTTCTTCAGCGAGGCCCCGATCTCGGGAGCCAGCTCGACCAGCGGAGCCGCGAGGATGTTGGCGAAGACCAGATCATACGGCATGTGCTGGGCGACGCGGGCGTCGTTCAGGCCGCTGGCGAAATAGAACTCGCATTTGGCGTCGTTGATCTCGGCGTTTTCGTTGGCGATGCGGGCCGAGGCTTCATCGATATCGGTACCGACAGCAATCGGGGTGCCGGTCTTGGCCGCAGCGATGGCCAGAACGCCGGTGCCGCAACCGACGTCCAGTACCTTCTCGAAGGTTTCGCCCTTGTTCAGCAGAACGTCGAAGGCCTCGAGGCAGCCCACGGTCGTGCCGTGGTGGCCGGTGCCGAACGCGGCACCCGCGTCGATCTTCAGCGTCACGCGGCCTTCAGGAATCTTGCCCTGATCGTGTGCGCCATAGACGAAGAAGCGACCAGCCTCGACCGGCGGCAGGCCCGACAGGCTCATCGCCAGCCAGTCTGCGTCGGCGAGCTTCTCGACGATGACTTCCAGACCCTCGACGGCGCGCATGTGGGCCTCGATGCCCTTGGCCTCTTCGTCCGTGGTCGGGAAGGCGTCGATGCGCCAGATGCCCTTGTCCTCGTCCTCTTCGAGGATCGAGTAGGTCGCGCCTTCCAGCAGCACGTCGGCGTCAATCGCAGCCGCAGCGGCCTCGGCCGGGGCGCGCAAACCGCGAGCAATCACTTGAAGAGCAGATTCCGACATTTCCAAAAATCACCGATATGATAACAACAGTGCATACGGGCGTTATCTATTGCCCGCACGTAGATAGCTAGGGTTGGGGATTACATGGCTAAAGCACCGACGGAAACAAAGTCCGCGACGCCAAAAGCGGCAGCAACCACTTCCAAGCCCAAAGCGGCTACGAAGTCGACCGCTTCTGCCGCAAAAGCGGCCGTGGATGAAGTAAAAACGACAAAGCCGGCGGCTGCGCCGAAGTCCACGACCAAGACGGCAATCGCTAAAGCGACTACTCCGAAGGCAGTGACCGCCAAGCCTGCGGCAACGAAAACTCCCGCCGCGAAGGCAGCTGCGCCCAAACCGGCGACGGCCAAGGCTTCCGCAGCGCCCAAGGCTGCCGCCCCTAAGACGGCCGCAGCAAAGCCTGCTGCAGCCAAGGCCGCAGCACCGAAGAAACCCGCAGCTCCCAAGCTGGCAACGGCTAAGCCTGCGACCTCGAAAGCCGCACCGGCCAAAGCCCGCACCACCGGCACCAAGTCAGCCCGGGCTCCGAAAACCGAGCTGGCTGCAACCGTAGAAGAAAAGACCGCGACTCTGGTGGCTGCCCCGACCTCGGGCGACGGTCATGACGGCAAGCCAACCCCGTCGGAAACCACTGCGCCCGCGCCCAAACTGGTCGCCACCGAAAACGAGCCTACGCCCGAGCCCAAGTCGACAGGCACCACGGCTCCAGCCAAGAAGCCCGGCTTCTTCGCCCGTTTGTTCGGCCGCAAGTAACACCTAAGCCCCAACGAGAAAGGGCCGGAGGCAAAAGCCTCCGGCCCTTTTTATTGGTCTTCAACCGAAGATCAGTCTGCCAGATCTTCCGACAGAATGGCCATTTCGAACATGAAGGAACCGGCTTCGTCTTCATCTTCGAACACCACGCCGATGAACTCGTCATCGACATAGACTTCTGCGGAGTCAGCAACCTTGCGTGCCTTCACCTTGATGCCACCGTGGTTGAAGGTGCGCTTCAGGTGGGACTCGACGCGCTTGAGATCGGATTCTTTCACGGGGATGGCCTCGGGTATGAATGTTAGCGGCGGAACCTAAAGGTCATGCGCGTTGATGAAAAGCCCGCATCGCGCCCGTCCACAGGCATCCGAGCGAACCTTGGTCTAGATCACATAGTCATAGACCACATCCGCGAGGGTGTGATCCATAGTGCGAGCCGGCGAGGCTTCGGTCGGGCAGTTGACCAGACGCGCAGGCACACCGGCGACGGTGCAGCCACTGGGCACAGGCTTCAGGACAACCGAGCCCGAGGCCACCTTGGCATAGTCGCCGATCTGGATATTGCCCAAAATCTTGGCCCCGGCCCCCAGCAGGACACCGCGTCCGATCTTGGGGTGACGGTCGCCACGTTCTGCTCCCGTACCGCCAAGCGTCACAGCGTGCAGCATCGATACCTCGTCACCCACGACTGCGGTCTCGCCGATTACAATGCCGGTCCCGTGGTCAACAAAGACGCCCGAGCCGATCTGTGCGGCAGGGTGGATATCGACCTGAAACAACTCGGAAATACGGCTTTGGAAATGGAAGGCCAGCGTGTCGCGGCCCTGCTCCCACAACCAATGCGCCACGCGCCACGATTGCAGCGCCTGATAGCCTTTGAAGTACAGGAAGGGCTGTAGCAGCGAACGGATCGCGGGATCGCGCTCCTCGACGGCCAAAAGGTCGGCACCAGCCGCGCGGACGATTGCCGGATCGGACGCCATGGCCGACAGCGCAACCTCGCGCACAGTCATCGATCCCAGTTCGGAATCACCGAGCTTGCGCGCGATCTGGAAGCTTAGTGCACCGGATAGGTCGTCATGCGAAAGGATGACCGAGTTCAATTGCGACGCCAATTGGGGTTCGGCCCGCGCGGCATCTTCTGCAGCACAGCGCAGCGAGGCCCAAACGTCCTTGGGGCTTTGTGCCTTCACCGGCGAAACGATTTCCAACTTGGCCATGCTCTGTCCTTCGTCAGCCTGCATCTTACGCTGCCACGCCTCGCGATACCAGTTTTGCCCGACATCCGACCGCGTAACGACAGTTGAAGCGAAATGTCGCTGATCTTTCTTCGAGCGTAGATATGGTATCGCTCTGCCCGATTACCTAGCTGAGTGTCATGACCGACGTATCTTCGCCTGCCCTCGCCCTGCCCGTTCGCTCCGACGAACTGTTGAACCGTCTGGCCACCCGTCGCTCGGCACCGGCCCAGCAGTTGGCAACGCCCGCTCCGTCGGGTGAGGAACTGCAGACCCTGCTGTCACTGGCGATGCGCACGCCCGATCATGGGAAGCTGGCTCCGTGGCGTCTCGTGGTACTGGGGCCGCAAACGCGTGCCGATATCGTCGAGAAACTATCGGCTATGACCAGCCGCCTGCCGGATCCGGTCAAGGGCAAGGCCGTGTTGGCGAAACTCGCCAATCCGCCCCTGACCGTGCTGGTGGTCTCATCGCCGGTCCATGGCCACAAGGTTCCCGTCTGGGAACAGGAACTGTCTGCGGGCGCGGTTTGCATGAACATCGAGCATGCCGCCAACGCACTGGGTTACAGCGCCAGCTGGATCACGGACTGGTATAGTTTCGACGCCGAGGCACTGGCCCTATTCGGTGTGAAGGAAGGCGAGAAGGTTGCCGGCTTCATCCATATCGGCACTCTGGCCGAACCGCCGCTAGAGCGCCCGCGCCCCGCGCCGCAAGAGCGCGTCGAAATCCTGCCGTAACAGACGAAGCCCGCTCCCTGCGGGCTTTTTCATTGGTCCACGCCGCGCATCGCCTCCTCCGGCTTTGGCTTGTGCACGAGAGACACCAACACGACCGAGACGATCATCAGCAGAAACCAGCTACCGAACTTGGCCACGGACACCATGTGCCAACCGACGCTCTGATCGGGATATGTCCACGCTCTTCCGAAAGTCGCCAGATTTTCTGCCAGCCAGATGAAGAGAGCGACGAGGAAATACCCTAGCAATAGCGGCATGGATCGACGCCTGCGATCAGTGCGAAACCAGAATCTGCCGCGCCAGAACACGGCCGCTGTGGCCGCGAACAGCAGGTACCGGAAATCCCAAATCCAGTGGTGCGCGAAGAAGTTCACATACACGGCGGCAGCCAGCACCCATGTCTGCCACAAGGGCGGATAGCCTTTCACCCCGATGTGGAACACGCGCTGCACCCGCGCGATATAGCTTCCGACGGCTGCATACATGAAACCGGAGAACAGCGGCACTGCGCCAATCCTTAGCAGGCTTTCCTCGGGGTACACCCATGACCCGTGATAGGTCTTGAACCACTCCATCACCGTGCCGGCGATATGGAACAGGAAGATGGTCTTGGCCTCGTCCCAGCTCTCCAGTTTGAACGCCAGCATCAAGCCCTGAATGCCCAGCGCCCCCAGCACCAGAAAGTCATACCGGCTAACAACCGGATCCTCAGGCCAAAACAGATAGGTCGCCAGTATCAAACCCAGTAGGGCACCGCCATACAAACAGGCCCACGCCTGTTTCAGGCCGAACCACACAAACTCGAACACAGCACCATTTAAGACCGAGCGATCAGCCCAAGTTCCCGCGCCCTTCAATAGACGGCGACCAAAGGTTTCGAGCGGAAGAGTGCGTGAATCCATGCGAACATTCTGCGCATAGGGAGATGGGCAGCCAGTGGAATTGTCGTGCAGACAACAGTGCAGAACTGCACGGACATGTGCACGTTCGACCCTTATGAAAAACTCCGGCCTTATCCCCTCGGCCCTGATCGGGTCCGTCGCCAGTGCACGATCCATGACGCCGATGGCCGCCATCGCCACGGCACGAATGGCCAACGCCCGCACGCCCGGCAAGCTGTGGCTGCTGGATCATCCGCTATTCAAGGTGGGCGCGCTGGCTATGGGGGCTGGCGAGCTATACGGCGACAAGATGAAGACGGCTCCGGACCGCACGGTGTTTCTGGGCCTGTTGGCGCGGGTCATGAGCGCGGCCATCGCCGGCTCTGCCCTGGCTCCGAAAGGGTCGGAGCGCAAAGGGGCTCTGGTCGCGGTCGCGGCAGCAGTTCCTCTGGCTTATGTGACCTTAGCGGCGCGTAAAAAGGCCATCTCGAAAATCGGCCAAACGCGAAGCGGGTTGATCGAGGATGCCATCGTAACCACGGCCACCACCGCCATTGTGGCCATGACCGTGCGCCGGAACCGAAAAGAAAACGGGCCGGAGCGCTTGGCTCCGGCCCGTATAACTTAGGCTTCTTCGCCTTCTTCCGCTTCTTCAGCGGCGAACTCTTCGGCGGTCACATACTCGGGACCTTGGCTGTCCAGCACCCACAGGCCCTTGAAGGACGGGTGTTCAGGCGTCAGGTCTTCGTCGATCAGGTCACCTTCGAAAACGCCAATGTTGCTGTAGTCGAAGTCGATCTCGGCCTGGGCGGCGATTTCGATCATTTCTTCGGCCATGCGGCGCGAATAGCCAATGGCTTCGGAAGCGTCGATGAACTCGTCGGTCAGAGAGTTGATCTCTGCCTCTTCCTTGCCTTGGGTCGCGGTGGTCGTGACGATGGTATAGACGGGCATAGTACTCTCTCTTAGCTGTGGCCCCTCACCTAGCCTGTTTAGCGGGTGAAGGCTTCGCCTAATGCGCGAAAACGCCCCGTGAAGATCACAAAAGCGGGATAACTGAGCCGGACCTTAGTCCTTGCGGCCCTTATAGTCGCGTTTGGTCGCACGATAGTTTTTCTGCTGTGACGCCGTCCGGCGACGTTCGGCCTCTTTGGCGATGCGTTCGGCCTTTTCCTTTTTGCCCGCGGACTCAAGGGTCAGCTTCACAAAGTGCTCCCAGCGGTCCTTGGCCAGATCGCCATTGGCAATGGCCGCCTGAACCGCGCAACCCGGCTCGGTGCCATGACCACAGTTACTAAAACGGCACTCGGTCGTCAGTTGCTCGATGTCGTCGAACACCTCGCTGACGCCTTCGTCCGTGTCGATCAGGCCGACTTCGCGGATACCGGGGGTGTCAATCAGCATTCCGCCGGACGGCAGGACAATCAGCTCGCGATGGCTGGTGGTGTGGCGACCCTGATCGTCGGTCTCGCGCACCTCGCGGGTGACCATGCGGTCCTCGTCCAACAAGGTGTTCACCAGCGTGGACTTGCCCACGCCCGACGACCCAATCAGCACGCAGGTCTGGCCCGGCTTCACCATCGACAGGAACGCATCCAGCCCCGCCCCCGTGTGCGACGATACGGCCAGCACCGGAGCGGCGGCGTCCAATGCGGCGACCTCTTCGATCTTGGGCTGGGCATCGTCCACCAGATCGGCCTTAGTCAGCACCACGACGGGTTGCGCCCCGCTCTGGCGCACAGCGGCCAAATAACGCTCGATCCGGCGCACGTTCATGTCGGCGTTCAGCGAGGTGACGATGAAGGCCACATCGACATTGGCGGCGATAATCTGGCTGGCGCGCGAGGCATCTTCGATGGCGCGGCGCACCAGTGCCGATTTGCGCGGCAGAATAGCCTGAACCGTGCCGATACCGGCCTGCTCGTCCATCAACAGCGCGACCCAGTCACCCACGCACGGCTGGCCGATGTCATCGGCCTCGTGCAGCAGGCGCCCTGTCGGACGTGCCGTGACCGGACCATCTTCGGTGATGACCGTATAGCTACCGCGCTGTTGAAGCACGACACGTCCGGCGATGTAGCCGGATGCTGCATATTTGCTGTCAAATGCCGAGGCGAAATGCTCTGACCAACCATAGCGATCGATCATTGCGGGACACTCCAGTTGATTGCGCTGAACGGCATCAACCGCGACCGCGATAGGTCGCGACGCCCTGTTCCGGAATCCAGACACCTTCCGGTGCCGGACCGGTCTGCCAGAAGACGTCGATCGGGATACCACCGCGCGGATACCAGTAACCACCGATGCGCAGCCACTTCGGTTGCAGCAAGTCGGCCAGACGACGACCGATCGACACGGTGCAATCCTCATGGAATGCACCGTGGTTACGGAATGACGTCAGGTACAGTTTCAGCGACTTGGACTCGACCAGCCAATCGCCGGGAATGTAGTCGATCACCAGATGCGCAAAATCCGGCTGACCCGTCACGGGGCACAGGCTGGTGAACTCCGGCGCGGTGAAGCGTGCAACGTACATCGTGTCGTTGTGCGGGTTCGGTACCCGCTCTAGCACGGCCTCTTCAGGATTGGTCGGAGCCCCGATCTGGGTACCGAGCTGGGAAAGGCCGTCTGTGTAGTGCGACATGGATTACCGTAGATTTGTTTGTGTCTTGCGTCGATCCGGCGAACACGGCCAGTCTGCGACGCAGGGATGTTCAGGACCACATAAGATGAGAAGCTTCTCGGTTCAAATCATTGCCGTGGTCGGGATGATTTTCTCACTGGTTTTGATGGTCCGCTATTGGGACGAAAGGATGCCTCCTGTGCCGTGCCATCGCTCCCTTCGTTGGAGACGATAGGCGGCAGCTTTAGCAATTTTTCAGACCGTGAACCCGTCTGTCCTTCCGCGCCAAGCGGCGAAACTGCGACCAGTGCTCCCGGTTGGTCCATCCCGCCCGCACCCAGAGAAAGTGATTTCCCGCAAGCGGCGCTTGATGAAGGCCTGAGCGGCGTGGCGTCGGTACAGTGCTTGGCCCGTGCCGACGGTCGGGTCACCGACTGTCAGGTCGTAGAGGAAACGCCAACCGGATACGGCTTTGGTGACAGCGCAGTCCGCATCGTTCAACGCGGGTGCCTCCCCCCCTCCCCCTTGTGGGAGGACGGAGCAGCGTTCACTGTTCGCATCCCGTTTACGCTGTCAGATTGAAGAACACCGCCATGCGCCCCTCTTTGAATACCCTTCTCCTGACAACCATCCTCGCGGGTTCCGGGATTTTGGCGGTCCCGGCGCAGTCGCAAGTTCGCTGGAAAACTCCGCCCTCAGCTGCCGAGATGCCGCAACGCGCCCTTGAAGACGGCGTATCGGGAACGGCGACCGTGAATTGCACCGCCACTGCACAGGGCGTCGTGGATAACTGTCAAATCGAGAGCGAGAGCCCAGAAGGCTACAGCTTCGGACAGGCGGCGGCACAGTTCGTCCAAAGCGGCATCCTTGAGCCCTCCGCCGACGGCCAGCCAATCGGACCATTTCGCATTCGTATACCTTTCAACGTCGAAGACGTCGCGCCAGCCCAGTTGGAAAATCCATCATGGCGTATACCGCCGCGTATCGGTGTCTCGGATTTTCCTCAGCGGGCCTTGAATGCCGGCGTATCTGGCGGGGCAATAGTCCAATGCAACGCGTCGGCAGAAGGTGTGCCCCAAAACTGTATCGTACTTGACGAACAGCCCGCGAGAATGGGCTTTGGGGAAGCGGCGGTGCGAATAGTGCAGCGTGGGCGCTTGAAGAAATCAGGCGATTGGCTTCCAGGGGCCCGGTTCACGGTGCGCATACCGTTCAATCTTAGCAATTCCTTCTGACGGCCTCGCCTTGGCGCGAAACCGTGGTATCCGTAGCGAAACAAAACGCACTGGAGGAACCGCATGGCCTTTCCCGCCTCGTTGCAAAAGGGCCTGAAGCTGCCCGTCATCTCGTCGCCGATGTTTCTGGTCTCGGGGCCGGATCTGGTGGTCGAGGCGTGCAATAACGGGGTGATCGGCACCTTCCCGTCGCTCAACCAGCGCACCACCGAGGGCTATCGTGACTGGCTGAAAGAGATCAAATCACGCCTGAACCCCGACGCGGCGGCGTTCGGGGTGAACCACATCGTTCACAACACCAACGGCCGATTGATGGCCGATCTGGAAGTTACCATCGAGGAAGAAGTTCCTCTGGTGATCACCTCGCTCGGCGCAGTTGCGGATGTGGTGAAGGCGGTTCAGGGGTATGGCGGAAAGGTCTTTCACGACATCGCCACCGTGCGCCATGCACAGAAAGCCGCAGAGGCCGGCGTTGACGGCCTGATCCTCGTGGCGGGCGGCGCGGGTGGCCACGCAGGCATCATCAATCCGTTCGCTCTGGTCAACGAGGTGCGCAGTTTCTTCGACGGCACCATCATTCTGGCGGGCGCGATCTCGACGGGACGCGATGTCGCAGCAGCCCTGATGATGGGTGCCGACTTCGCCTACATGGGCACGCGTTTCATCAACACGACCGAGGCGCAGGCCGACCCGGCCTATCAGCAGATGATCATCGACAGCGGCGCGACCGACATCGTGCACACGCCCGCCGTCTCCGGTATCCCCGCGAATTTTATGACGAAATCTCTGATAGAGAATGGCATCGACCCGCGCGCACTGCCCGAGCATAAGCTGGACATGGGCGAAGAGGCCAAGGCATGGAAGACCGTCTGGTCCGCAGGACACGGCGTTGCAGCCATCCACGATGTCGTGCCCGTAGCTCAACTGATTGATCGGTTGGCTGACGAATTTAAATCTGCCGGTTCGGAATTTGACACAAAACGTAGATAACGGGGGCAATCCCATTTTCGACGCTTTGGAGTCCCCATGCGCCTGAACGCCCTTCGCCTCCCTCTTGCTCTGTTGGCTGCTTCTCTGGCCCTGCCCGCTGCGGCTCACGCCCAGTCGTGGGATGTGACTCTCGGCGCCGGTACCGACAACCGCTCCAAGGACGCCTCGAAGTCGAATGGCGAAGCCTTCGTCTCGGGCGAAGCGCAGTGGAACAGCGCAGACGGCTTCTTCTACGCGGGTCCAGCGTTCGAAACGGTCAAGAGCAATGGCTCGAACATTGAGGTTGAGATTGGCGGCGGTATCCGTCCCCAATGGGCTGGCTTCGATTTCGACCTGAACGCCGTGCACAAATGGCGTCTGGATTCCAATCCGGGCGTGGATGACGACGCGTGGGAATTCACTGCCGACATGAAGCGTTCGATCGGCCCTGCCAGCGCGCGTCTGCGGCTACAGCACTCGCCGGACGGCACCGGTTCGGTCAAGCAATGGACCTGGGTCTCGGCCCGCGCAGGTTGGGACTTTAACGACAAGCTGAACGCCAGCGCCGAACTGGGCTATCGCGATCAGACCAACGCCGTCAGCTATACCGGCTATAATGTCGGCGTGTCCTATCTGCTGACCCAGGAACTGGAACTGGACGTTCGCTGGCACGGCACCGACGCCGACGAACCGGGCGAACAGTACAAGGACGCTCTGGTAGCGACCGTCGCCTACATGTTCTAGGGGGTCCCCAACAGGACTTTCGGGCGGCCCCTTCGGGGCCGTTTCCAATTCTAAGTAGTTTCAACAGGTTGCCATAGCCTAACAGCAAAGCTACCCCGCGCGTCCTTTTAGTACCGCGGAGTATCCATGCGCCTGCATTCCACCCTGATCGCCCTCACCCTTGCCGCCGCTGCGGTTGCCCCTGCCAGCGTTGCCCAAGCCCAATCGGGGACCTTCAGCTTCGCCGTGGGCGCAGGTTCTGACAACCGCCAGCGTGACGTGTCCAAGTCGGAAGGCGACGCCTATACGTGGGGCCGCGCGACCTGGAACAGCAACAGCAAGGCCTTCTACGCCCAAGCCGCCTATGAAACGCTAGATATGGGCGGTGCCGATCTCGGTCTTGCAGCCTTCACCGGTATTCGTACGCAGGTTGCTGGCTTCGATGCCGATATCCAGATCAGTTATAAGGCTCTGATCGACGCCAGTCCTGCTTTCGATGACGACACCTTCGAAACCAAGGTTGACCTCACCCGCACCTATGGCAAGACCCGCACCCGCCTGCGCGCCGAGTATTCGCCGGACGGCCTGGGTGCGACCGAAGAGTGGGTCTGGGTCTCGGCCTATGCGGCCTATCCGCTGACCCGCAAGCTGTCGGTTTCGGGCGAGATCGGTTACCGCGACCAAGCCTCGAACATCGACTACACCGGCTATAACGCGGGCGTCACCTACGCCATCACGCCGCAAGTCGGCGTGGACGTGCGCTGGCACGGCACTGACGCCGATATTCCGGTCGCTGCCCACAAGGACAGCATCGTCGCCAATCTGAGCTATGCGTTCTGATTGACGGATATGGAAAAGGGGGCCGATCAGGCCCCCTTTTTTAGTGCGCTAATGCCGGTCTTTCGGACGCAAGCGCCGAGAGCACGGCGGCCACATCCCCTCCAGTCGGTTGCTGCGCCAGTCGCAAACCGAACTCGTGCATGATGGCCAGCAGGTGATCGAAAATGTCCGACTGGATCGCCTCATATTCCGCCCACACCACCGTGTTGGTGAAGCAGTAGATCTCGAGCGGCAGGCCCGTCTCCGTCGGCTGCATCTGGCGAACCAGTTGCGTCATGCCGTGGTTCAGGCGCGGATGGCTGCGCAGGTAATGCTCAACATAGGCGCGGAACGTCCCAAGATTGGTCGCCCTGCGGGTGTTGATGGGGTCGCGTCCGTTCTCCACCAGTTGGGCGTTCCAGCGGTCCAGTTCTTCGGACTTGGAAGTCAGATAGTCGTCGATCAGCATGATGCGGCGCATATGGCTGCGCTCTTCGTCGCTGAGGAAGCGCACGCTGTTCTGGTCGATCAGAAGCGAACGCTTGATGCGACGCCCGCCGCTTTCCTGCATGCCGCGCCAGTTCTTGTAGGACTCGTTGATCAGCCTCCACGTCGGGATGGTGGTAATCGTCTTGTCCCAGTTCTGGACCTTTACGGTGTGCAGGGCGATGTCGATGACGTCACCGTCAGCGTTCAACTGGGGCATCTCGATCCAGTCCCCTACCCGCAGCATGTCATTGGAGTTCAACTGAACCGATGCGACCAGCGACAGGATCGTATCCTTGAAGACCAACATCAGCACTGCGGCCAACGCACCGAGGCCTGACAGCAGCAAGAGCGGCGAACGATCAATCAGGGTCGCAATCACAAGGATCGATCCGATCGCATAGAAGACCAGCTTCACGACCTGCAGATAGCCCTTGATGCTGCGGCGATGCGCACGCTCACTGCGGTTGTAGATGGCATTGGCCATGTCGAGCGCACTGCCGATAGCCAGCACGACAGCAACGATGGTGAAGGCCCCCGCAACATTCTGAATGACGGTTGCTGCGGCGGGCGACAGGTGCGGCACCGAACCGATGCCAAACTGGACAACCAGCGATGGCACGACACGCGCCAGATTACGAACGACAGGACGCAGCAGTCCTTCTAGATCTTCAGTCGCACGGCCTACGAGGCTGAGCAGCAGACGGGTCAGGCCTCGCCGAACGATGAAGTCGGCAACAAAGGCCAACAGAGCAAGAAGAAGAAGTCCCACCAGCATTTCTGCCGCAGGATAGTCGGTTAGTCGGGCGCGCAAGGCGTCGTATGACAGCATGCCCAAAGACTAAGGGCCGAGGTCCATCAATTGAACCCCGGCCCCTTGTCGCATTAGTCGAAACTAGATCAGGAGAGCGCCTGATCCAGATCGGCAATCAGGTCCTCGATGTTCTCGACACCCACCGACAGGCGGATCAGGTTGTCGGTCACCCCGCTGGCCTCGCGCACATCCTTGGGGATGCTGGCGTGGGTCATGATGGCCGGATGGTTCACGAGGCTTTCCACACCGCCAAGGGACTCGGCCAGCGTGAACACCTGCACACGTTCCAGAACGCGCTTGGTGCGCTCCAGATCGCCATCGATCACCACCGAGACCATGCCGCCAAAGCCGCCGGTCATCTGGCTCTTGGCCAGTGCGTGCTGCGGGTGGCTTTCCAGACCCGGATAGATGACCTGCTTCACGCCTTCGCGGGTTTCCAGCCACTGGGCCAGCTTCATGGCGTTTTCGCAGTGCGCCTTCATGCGAAGCGCCAGCGTTTTGAGGCCACGGTTCACGAGGAAGGCATCGAACGGGCCCATGACGCCGCCGATGGAGTTCTGCAGGAACTTCAGCTCTGCGGCCATTTCCGGCGTCTTGGCGATCAGGACACCGCCGACCACGTCTGAGTGGCCGTTCAGATATTTGGTCGCCGAGTGCATAACGATGTCCGCGCCCAGCGACAGCGGCTGCTGGCAGTATGGCGAGGCAAAGGTGTTGTCGACCACGAGGATCAGGTTGTGTGCCTTGGCGATCTTCGACAAAGCGGCAATGTCGGCCAGCTTCATCATCGGATTGGTCGGCGTTTCGACCCACAGCATCTTGGTCTTTGCGGTGATAGCCGCCGAGACCGCCGCCAGATCGCTCAGATCGATATAGCTGAAGTCCAGACCCATCGAGCGACGACGCACGCGCTCGAACAGACGCCATGAACCGCCGTAAAGGTCATCGCCCGTGACGATGTGCGAACCGGCATCCAGTAGCTCCAGCGCCGTCGAGGTCGCGGCCATACCCGAGCCGAAGCCGAACGCCTGAACCCCGCCTTCGAGGTCTGCGATGCAGGCCTCGAAGGCCATGCGGGTCGGGTTCTTGCCGCGTGCGTATTCAAAGCCCTTGTTCACGCCGGGGCTTTCCTGCGCAAAGGTCGAGGTGGCGTAGATCGGCGTCATAACCGCGCCAGTCGTCGGGTCGGGCTCTTGGCCTGCGTGGATAGCGCGGGTCGAGAAGCCTTGTTGGTTTTTCTTATCAGACATGGACTTAGCGGTTCAGGCTGAGGTGGTTGATAAGGTCGGCGCGGGTGATCAGACCCACGAACTTGTCGCCGTCCTGCACAATGGCCACGCGGTCACGGTCGAACAGCGGGATTAGGGCGTCGAGGTCTTCGGTCACCTGAACCGTGTCCAGATCGCGGGTCATGGCGGTGGACACCGTCTTGGCGAAACGCTCCTTGCGGGTGATTTCGTCGGTGTTCATCAGGTGCACGATGTCGCTCTCGTCGACGATGCCAATCAGGCGGCCATCCTGAATGACCGGAAGCTGCGACACGTCGCTGCCGCGCATACGCTTGAAGGCGGTGTCGATGGTGTCTTCCGGACCAACCACGACCACATCACCCTTTTCATATTTGCGGGTGATCAGGTCGGACAGGTTGCCCTTGATCTCGCGCTCGGTCAGGCCTTGGTCGGCCAGCCAGGTGTCGTTGTAGACCTTGGACAGGTATTTCGCGCCGGTGTCACAGACGAAGGTGACGATGGTCTTCGGCTCGGTCTGCTCCTTGCACCAGCGCAGAGCCGCGGCAATCAGGCAGCCCGACGACGAGCCAGCCAGCACGCCTTCCTTCAGCAGAAGCTCGCGCGCCGTGGCGATCGATTCCGCATCGGGGATGGAATAAGCTTTGTCGATAAGTTCGATATCAGCGGTGTCCGGCACAAAGTTTTGCCCGATGCCTTCGACGGTATAGGAGCCGTCAGGGCCCGGTTTGCCTTCGTTGACGATTCCCGCCAGCGCCGAACCGACAGGGTCAGCCAACAGAATTTCTGCCTTGGATCCCTGTGACTTTAGATATCGTGCGATACCGGTGATGGTACCGCCCGAACCGATGCCCGCGACGAAGGCGTCGATATCGCCGCCCGTCTGTTCCCAGATCTCCGGACCGGTCGATTTGAAGTGGGCTTCGGAGTTCGCGTCGTTGGCGAATTGGTTTACGTAATAGGCACCCGGAATCTGCTGTGCCAGACGCTCTGCCATGTCGGTGTAATATTCCGGATGGCCGTGCGGAACGTCCGAACGGGTCAGGCGTACGTCGGCCCCCATCGCGCGCAGATGCTGGATTTTTTCCTTCGACATCTTGTCCGGAATGACCAGCAAGACCTTGTAACCCTTTTGTTTTCCGACCAGCGTCAGTGCCAGACCGGTGTTGCCGGCGGTGGCTTCGACAATGGTGCCGCCCGGTTGCAGCAGGCCCGAGTTTTCAGCAGCCTCGATCATCGACAGCGCGATACGGTCCTTGATCGAACCGCCGGGGTTCTGGCTCTCCAGCTTGATCAGAAGACGGCACAGGCCCGTGTCCATCTTGGTCACCTGAACCATCGGCGTTTTGCCGATCAGGTCCAGCAGCGTGTTTGCCGGACGGGAAAGGACTGGCGTGTCGGTCAACGACATAGGCTTTGCTCCACTTAGCGCGTTTAAAGTCGAGGCTGAGCCGTGCAGGCTTCATGGTCAACTTGTGCAAGTTTTCACCTTTTCGGCCAAAAGCGCGTTATTGAGGGCGTAATGGCTAAAAATCCCAAGCGCCCCGTAGCGGGCCTCCCCGATAAAGACACTCTCCTCGCCTTCCTTCGTGAAGCCGGAGAGGCCGAAAAGTCCGATATTGCACGCGCCTTCGGCCTGAAGGGCGCGGAGCGGCGTATGCTGCGAGAAATGCTGCGCGAACTGGAAGCCGAGGGCAAACTCGGCAAACGTGGCCGCAAGGGCTTTGCCGAGGCAGGCACCCTGCCCCCCGTGGGCGTGGCCGATGTGGTGGCCCGCACCGACGACGGCGAACTGGTCGTGCAACTGGTCAAGGGCGATGCCGACGCGCCTCAGGCTATTCTGGCCACGGACAAAGACCGTCGCGGTTCCGCCCCCGGTCTGGGCGACCGCCTGTTGGTCAAGTTCGAGCGCGTGGACGACAACGAGTGGGTCGCCCGCTTCATCAAGAAGCTGGACGCCGACGGCCTCAAGATTCTCGGCGTGATCCGCAAGGGTCATCGCGAGGTGCGCATTATCCCCGTCGACAAGCGCGACAAGGATGTCCTGACCGTCGCCCCTGCTCAGGCCGAAGGCTTGAAGGACGGCGATCTGGTGCTGGCCACGTCCCAGCGCGGCGAAGGTCGTTATGGCCCCAAGCGCGGTAAGATTTTGGAAGTGATCGGTCGCGAGGATGATCCCCGCGCTGCCTCCATCATCGCCATCCACCAGAACAATATCCCGATCGGCTTCTCCGAAGCGGTCGAGGCCGAGGCGAACGATCAGGAACTGCCGACCCTCAAGGGCCGCGAAGATCTGCGTCACATCCCCTTCGTCACCATCGACCCGCAGGACGCGCGCGACCACGACGACGCCGTCTATGCCGAGCGCGACACGGACGAAAAGAACCCTGACGGCTGGGTCGTCTGGGTCGCCATCGCCGACGTCGCCGCTTACGTTCGCCCGAACACGGCGCTGGACCGCGAGGCCCGCGCCAAAGGCAACTCGACCTACTTCCCTGACCGCGTAGAGCCCATGCTCCCGGAAGTGCTGTCGAACGGTCTTTGCAGCCTGAAGGAAGGCGAGAACCGCGCCACCATGGCGGTGCGGATGGTGTTCGACAAATCCGGCACCAAGATCGGTCACAAATTCACGCGTGGCCTGATGCGCTCGCACGCCAAGCTCTCGTATGAGCAGGCACAGGCCGCCATCGACGGCCAGCAGGACGACACCACCGGCCCCATCATGGATACCATCCTGTATCCGCTGTGGAACGCCTATGCCTGCATGCTCAAGGGCCGCGAGCGTCGTGCTCCGCTGGCCATCGAAAGCCTTGAGCGCCGCGTGAAGATGTCGCCCAATGGCGGCATTGAAGCCATTCTTCCGCGCAAGTCGCTGGAAGCGCACCGTCTGATCGAAGAGATGATGGTGCAGGCCAACGTCTGCGCCGCCCAGACCCTTGAGAAGGCCCGCACGCCCCTGATCTACCGCGTCCACGAGACGCCCAGTCAGGAGAAGATCTTCAATCTGGCGGACTTCCTGCACACCATCGGCAAGAACTGGTCCAAGGGCGAGGCCCCCACCACCAAGCGATTCAACAAGCTGCTGGGCGAGATCAAGGACACCGAGCACGCGGAAGTGGTCAACGAAGTGGTCCTGCGTACCCAGATGCAGGCCTTCTATAGCACCGAGAACCTCGGCCACTTTGGTCTGAACCTCGACCGCTATGGCCACTTCACCTCACCGATCCGCCGCTATGCCGACCTTATGGTGCACCGTGGCCTGATCCGGGCGCTGAACCTCGGCAACGATGGCTTGACGGATCGCGAAGTGGCCGAGCTATCGGGCGTTGCCGAGCACATCACCGACACCGAGCGCCGCTCGATGGCGGCAGAACGTTCGGCCATGGACCGCTATATCGCCGCCTTCCTGCAGGACCATGTGGGCGCGACCTTCAATGGCCGCATCACGGGCGTGACGCGCTTTGGTCTGTTTGTCCGTCTGGACGAAACGGGCGCGGACGGTCTGGTGCCGGTGTCTTCGCTGGGCGACGAATATTTTGTCCATGACGACCGCAGCCACGCCCTTGTCGGCGAACGTTCGGGCAAGCGTTTCCCGCTGGGCATGAATGTTCAGGTGCTGCTCGTCGAGGCCACTCCGGTGACGGGTGGTCTGGTTCTGCAGATGCTGTCCGAAGCCGCGCCGCGTGATCCGAATGCGGCCCAGCCGCGTCTGGGTATGCGCGGTCGTAACGACAACCGCCCCGGCCATCGCGGCAAAGGGGCTGGCGGCAAAGGCCCTGGTGGCGGTCGCTCGCGCAATGGAAACAAGCCCAACGGCGGCCTGAAGGGCGTCCGCAAGGGCAAGCGTAAGTGATCGAACCGTTCGACGCGAAACAGGATCTGGCCGATGCGCCGCGCGTCGGGGGCCAACAGCGCCCCCGCGATGCGGCGACCCTGATCCTTACCCGCGGCGACAAACACCTCGAAGTCCTGATGGGCCGCCGCGCCGACAGCCATGTGTTCATGGCCTCGAAATGGGTCTTCCCCGGTGGCCGTATCGACCCGTCCGACTTCAGGGCTGGCTATACGGGCGATCTGAACACCGACACCGCGCGACGTCTGGAAATGGAAATGCCCGCCAGACGGGCCCGCGCATTGGCCCTGACGGCCATCCGCGAGACGTTCGAGGAGACAGGCCTGATCCTTGGCCTGAGGGCTCCTGTGGCCTCTGTGGTCGGCCCATGGCGCGAATACCGTCAGGCGGGCGCTCTGCCCGACCTGTCGTGCCTGACCTATATCGCCCGCGCCATTACCCCGCCCGGCCGTACGCGCCGCTTTGACGCCCGCTTCTTTACCGCGCCCATCGAGGCGCTGCGCGATCCGGACGACATCGTCGGCTCTGGAGAGCTGGACGAAATCGCATGGCTGCCAATCAAAGAGGCCATGGCGCAGGACCTACCCTCCATCACCCGCTTCGTTCTGGGCGAGGCACTGGAGCGGATGGAGTATCCCGACCGCCCCCTGCCCTTCGTGCGAATGCTGCACGGCCAGCACCGCATCGAACGCCGCGGCTAAAGACATCAAAAAAGCCGCCAGATCATCTCTGGCGGCTTTTCTCTTGTCGGGCCTGACCTATTCGACGACCGGCTTGGTCAGGTCGAACTCCACGCGGAAGTGGCGGCCCGTCGGGCGTCGCAGTTCATAGACATAGGTCTGGGTCGGGTGGACTTCGACGGCCCAGATGTTGGTGTTCGAGGCCGAGGAGTTGTTTGCAGTGAACAGGTCGATTGATTCCTGATCCACCGGAAACTCCTGACGCTTGGGCGAACCGTCCTGAGTCGTCTCGCCCCCGTACCAGTGCAGAGTGTGGGTGGTGCCGTCCGGATCGCGGTGATCGTGCTTCAGGCGCATGCCGTTTTCGGTGCGCGTGATAAACCACGTGCGCGAATGGTCGTCGCCCACCCAGAACGGGATGCGAATCTCGTTCGCTTCGCAGTCGCGCACATGCATCAGCAGGCGTTTTCCGGCGAAATCACCGTCTGTCGGGCCCGGATTAATGACCTTTCCCTCGAATCTCTGACCGCAGAGCGTCGCCAGATTCGCGAAAAACTGGTCCTGGGAACTAGCGCCCTGCGTATCAGCGGTCGCCGATCCGGCGGCTAATATGCTGAAAACAGCGGTAGAAATGGCGATTAGGGGTGCAATTCGGTTCGATTCCATGGCATTGAGCCTACCGAACCGGATGTGATGCTCAACGTGGCATTCCGCCCGTTGACTTTGGCGCGTGTGCGAGTATGTTCCGCGCCTTCCATTTCAAGCGGCTTTCGCCGTCGCAGAGGTTTATTCCGATGGCCAAACCGGCTTCGATCAAGATCCGTCTGAACTCCACCGCAGACACCGGCTTCTTCTACGTCACCAAGAAGAACGCTCGTACCATGACCGAGAAAATGGTCGTGAAGAAGTACGATCCGGTCGTGCGCAAGCACGTCGAGTTCAAAGAAGGCAAGATCAAGTAAGTCACTGCCCTGCGTGATGCAGGGCGGCTCTTACAGCCTATAGAAAACGCCCGACTGTTCTGCAGTCGGGCGTTTTTGCATGTCCGGTTCCGCTCACAGAAGCAGCAGGAGCCTTAGGCCGCGCGGATAACCACCTGATCGCGGCCCAGCGACTTGGCTTCGTACACGCCCTGATCCGCACGTTTCAGCAGGGTATCGGGCGTATCACCCGGTACAGACGCGGCCACGCCGACCGAGACTGTCACCGCCAGCCCCTCGCCCATCCCCTTGGCACGGAAGGGCTCGCGACTGACATCCAGCCGGATACGCTCTGCGATACGCTGGGCATCCTCCAACGAGGTGCCGGGCATGATGACGACAAACTCTTCACCGCCCAGGCGGCAGGGCAGATCAACCGCGCGAACATTCGTCGCCAGCCGCACAGCGAACTCGCGCAGGACCTCGTCGCCCGCATCGTGGCCAAAGCTGTCGTTGATCGACTTGAAGTGGTCCAGATCCAGAATCAGCGCCGCAATCGTATCGCCGCCATGGTTGGCGCGCGCGACCATGGATTGGAGCTGGCTGGTCATATAGCGACGGTTATGCAGGCCCGTGAGCACATCCGTGACCGCAGCCTCGAGATTCCGCTCCAGTCGCTCGCGCAGGAAGTCGGTGTAGCGTTTGCGTTTGACCTGAGTAACCGTGCGAACCGCCAGTTCATCGGGATCGACCGGCAGGGCCACGATATCGTTCGCCCCCAGTTCCAGCGCCTTAACCAGACGCGGGCGGTCGTCCATGTCGACGATGGTCAGAATGGGCAGGCTGCGGGTCACCTCGCGCGCCCTTAAGTGCGCCAGCAGCCGTAGCCCATCAAATCCCTTGGTTGCAGCGTTGATGATCATCAGATCCACGCCGCACATTGAGGTAGCGAGTTCGCGATTATCCGCGGTCACGCGCACAGGCCGGTGGTGCTTGGCCAACTGGTGCAGCAGGCGCTCGGCTTGCTCGTCATTATCATCCACCAGCAGAATCCGTCCGCCGGTGCCGCGCAGTCGCTCGACGCTCGAATCGGCAATGCCGATGCGGCGCACACTCTCCTCGCGCTCGCGTAGTTCGTCGATCACAATCTTCAGGCGTGTCAGGCTGCGGACCCGCGCCATCAGAATCACGTCGTCCAGAGGCTTGCTCAGGAAATCGTCGGCCCCTGCCTCGAGCCCGCGCATGCGGTCCTCACGACCATCCAGCGCCGTCACCAGAACCACCGGGATATGGCGCGTGGCCGGATCGTCCTTGAGTTTGCGGCAGGTTTCAAAGCCATCCATGGACGGCATCATCACATCCAGCAGGATGAGGTCAGGCTGTTCGATCCGTGCAATCTCGAGCGCAGAGGCGCCATCCCGACAGGTCAGGACGTCGTAATATTCGATGGTCAGCTTGGCTTCGAGCAAACGGACGTTCGTGTCGACATCGTCGACAACCAAAATCCGCGCACTCATGCTTTAGCCTTCCAGATGCTGCCGAACAGTATCGAGGAAGGTTGTGACCGAGATGGGTTTGGAGATGTAAGCCTCACAGCCGCCCTGCCTGATGCGCTCTTCGTCGCCCTTCATAGCAAAGGCAGTGACTGCAATTACAGGGATATTACTAAGTTCTTCGTCCTCTTTGATCCATTTTGTCACTTCCAGTCCCGAAATCTCGGGCAACTGGATGTCCATGAGGATCAAATCCGGCATATGGGCGCGCGCAAGTTGCAGCGCTTGCATCCCCTCGCGGGTTTGCAGCGTTTCGTAGCCCTGAGATTCGAGCAGATCATGAAAAAGCTTCATGTTCAGCTCGTTATCCTCGACGATGAGGACTTTCTTCGACATCCAAACACCTTGGCGCTTCAATGAAAGCCCGCCGCAAATCGGCTATAAGGGCCCCTCTTTATCGACCTTGCCCCGCTCAGTCTTAAGCTGACGTGAAGGCGGAACTTTCCGGAGACGAAAACTGGCCATCCAGTCCCTTTGCCGCGACTGCCTCTGGACGGGCGAGGTGCAACAGCGCCGCTGTCCGTTGTGCGCATCGCCGCGCATGATGAATCATGCGGAACTGGGCCAGCTGACGATGGCGCATCTGGATTGCGACGCCTTCTATGCCTCGGTCGAAAAGCGCGATCGGCCCGAGCTGCGCGACAAGCCCGTCATCATTGGCGGCGGAAAACGCGGGGTGGTGTCCACCGCCTGCTACGTCGCCCGCCTGTATGGGGTCGGCAGCGCCATGCCGATGTTCAAGGCGCTGAAAGCTTGTCCCGAAGCGGTCGTCATCAAACCGGACTTCGCAAAATACCAACACGAGAGCGCCCGCATCTTCGGTGCTGTCGGCCAGCTGACGCCGTTGGTGCAGACCCTGTCGCTGGACGAAGCGTGGATCGACCTGTCGGGCACCGAGCGCCTGAACGGCGGCTGTGCGGCATGGCAGTTGGCCCGTCTGCAAAAGTGGATCGAGGAAGAGGTGGGCCTGACAGTTTCCATCGGCCTCGCCCCTAACCGCTTCCTCGCCAAGATCGCGTCCGAACTGGATAAGCCGCGCGGCTTTTCGGTCATCGGCAAGACCGAGGCTAAGGCCCTGCTGGCTCCGCGTCCGGTGAAAATCCTCCCCGGTGTCGGCCCTGTTTTCAGCCAGCAACTTCGCTCTGATGGCTTTGCTACGGTCGGTGATCTTGCCAACGCCGACGTAAAAGACCTGATCCGCCGCTATGGCGAAAGCGGTCTGCGCCTACATGAACTCAGCCACGCCCGCGACAGCCGCCCCGTGAACCCCGATCATGACCGCAGGGGTATGAGCGCCGAGACCACCTTTAACGAAGACTTTTCGGACCGTGAGGCACTGGAGGCCGAGCTTTGGCCGTTATGCGAGAAGCTGGCCAGCAAGGCCCGCCGCGACGGCGTATCCAGCCGCGTGATCGTGCTAAAACTGCGCCGGACCGACTTCAAGATCGTTACCCGCCGGATCACCCTGCCCGATCCGGTACAGACGGCGCGGGCGTTGTTCAATGCGGGTCGCGACCTGCTGAGGCCTGAGCTGGGCATCCCCTATCGGCTGATCGGCATCGGTATGGCCGATGTGGTCGACGCCCACGACGCGCCTGCCGGACTGTTTCAGACCGAAGAGACCCGCGCCCTCAAAACCGAAACCGCCATCGACGCGTTAAGGGCCAAGTTCGGCTCCAACGCCGTGGTGGCAGGCCGCGCCCTCAAGAAACCCTGATCGATTTCGATCAACTCGGGTGACGCAGGGGCAGACACGGACAGTGCCCCGCGCTACATCCTGCCGAACCCCCATTTATGGAGATTGATATGAGCATCGAAGCCCGCCTTACCGAACTCGGCATCACCCTGCCGGAGCCCGCCAAGCCGGTCGCCTCCTATGTCTCCTATGTCCGCTCGGGCAACACCCTGACCATCTCGGGCCAACTGTCGAACGATGCCAGCGGCGGCATCAAGGGCACCGTCGGTGTCGACGTGACGCCGGAAGACGCTCAGAAGGCCGCCCGCTTGTGCGGTCTGAACCTGATCGCCCAGATCAAGGCGGCTCTGGATGGCGATCTGGACCGCGTGGTTCGCATCGTCAAACTGGGCGGCTTCGTTCAGGCTG
The DNA here is from genome assembly GCF_022750635.1 of Brevundimonas pishanensis. Lineage (GTDB taxonomy): Bacteria > Pseudomonadota > Alphaproteobacteria > Caulobacterales > Caulobacteraceae > Brevundimonas > Brevundimonas pishanensis. Next base: position 136,987 of record NZ_JAJKBG010000004.1, read on the forward strand.
GTCCGGACTTTGAAGCTATTCCGGGCGTGATCAACGGCACCTCGGACCTGATGGTCGAAGTGTTCGGCGATGCCGGCAAACACGCCCGCTCGGCTGTCGGCGTGTACAAGCTGCCGCTCGGCTTCGCCGTTGAAGTGGACGCCATCGTCGAGGTGAAGTGAGCCTGAAGCTTCAGGTTCACGGCGGGGTCGCCAGTATCGGACGCGAGGCTTGGGATAGTCTCGCGGCTCCGACCGGCGACCCGTTCGTCACCTATGATTTTCTGAACGCCTGCGAGGCGTCTGGCAGTGCCGCCCCCGAACAGGGATGGGCACCCCGCCACCTGACCTTGCACGATCAGGAAGACCGTCTGATCGGAGCCATGCCGCTGTATCTCAAGGGGCATAGTCAGGGCGAATACGTCTTCGACCATGCTTGGGCCGACGCCTATCAGCGAGCCGGCGGTCGCTACTATCCCAAACTGCTCAGCGCCATTCCCTTCACCCCTGCCACAGGCCCGCGTCTGTTGGTGGCACAAGGTGCCGATCCCGACACCGTCCGCGAGGGACTGGTTCAGGGAGCCGTCATGGCTTGCGAGCAGATGGGGCTGTCGTCGCTGCACGTGAACTTCCCCACCGAGGCCGAATGGGACTTCATGGGCCAGCACAAGCTGATGCAGCGTCAGGACATCCAATACATCTGGCGCAATCAGGAATGGGCGACGTTCGACGACTTCCTGTCCGCCCTGTCGGCCAACCGCCGCAAGACCATCCGGCGCGAACGGCGGGAGGCGCAGGAGGGCCTGGATATCAGCATCCTGACGGGCACGGACATTACCGAACCCCACTGGGACGCCTTCTTCGCCTTCTACATGGACACCGGCGACCGCAAATGGGGCCGCCCCTATCTAACGCGGGACTTCTTCACGCGCGTCGGGCGTACCATGGCCGACAAGATCGCATTGGTGATGGCCTTTGATGGCGATACGCCCGTCGCAGGCGCGCTGAACTTCATCGGACGCGATGCTCTATATGGTCGCCAGTGGGGCACACTGATCGACAAGCCGTTCCTGCATTTCGAGCTGTGCTACTATCAGGCCATTGATTTTGCATTGAAACACGGCCTGTCACGCGTCGAGGCGGGCGCGCAGGGAGACCACAAGATCGCGCGGGGCTACCTGCCCTCGCCTGTCTTTTCGGCGCATTATATTTCCGATCCGGCTCTGGCCGATCCTGTGGCGCACTACCTCAAACAGGAAGGTCCAGCCATCGAAGCCGAGCGCATTGCGATGACCGCGGATTTATCGCCGTTCAAACGCGCCGATTAATCGCGAACAATGGTCGCAGAGGCGGAACCCAGAGCCTTAACAAACGCTTTCTTCGGTGACTCCATTCTCCCCCCGAAGAGGACATAAAACATGACCGACCAACGCATCGAAGGCACCTTTGACGAAGTCGAAGGCAAGGTGAAAAGCGGCATTGGCAACCTGACCGGCGACACCAAGCTGAAGGTTGAAGGCGCAGCCAAAGAAGCATCCGGCCGTGCCAAAGCCGCCTATGGCCGCGTGATCGACGGTCTGGACGGTCTGGCAGACAGGGCCCCGGCCGACCTGCGCGAACCGGCCAAGAAAGGCATCGAGTTCGCCCGCAACAAGCCGCTGCTCACCACCGGCATTCTGGCCGGTGCCGCGATCCTGCTCAGCGGCTTGGGCCGCCGTCGCTAAGACCGCAGACACCCAATGAAAAAGGCCCGCCTCCATCGGAGGCGGGCCTTCTTTTATGGATCAGAGAACGACCCTTAGGCCGTCTCTTCTTCCTCTTCCTTCGGGGCGCTGCCGCCGCCAGCGGTGATGTCGAAGACGATCTTGCCGTCCTTCAACTGCACCTTGACGTGGCCGCCACGGCTGAGGTCGCCGAACAGGATGTCATTGGCCAGCGGCTTCTTGATGCTCTCTTGAATAACGCGGCCCAGAGGGCGTGCGCCGTACAGTTCGTCGAAGCCGTTCTTGGCCAGCCAGTCGGCGGCGTCGTCCGTCAGTTCGATGGTAATGTTGCGGTCTGCAAGCTGGGCTTCCAGCTGCATAACGAACTTGTTCACCACCGAGCGGATCGTCTCGGCACCCAGCGGCTTGAAGGCCACGATGGCGTCCAGACGGTTGCGGAACTCCGGCGTAAACAGGCGCTGGATGGCCTTTTCGTCCTCGCCCTCGACTTTGGCACGACCGAAGCCGATGGCGTTGCGGGCATTGTCCGCCGCGCCAGCGTTGGTGGTCATGATCAGGATGACATTGCGGAAGTCGACCTTCTTGCCCACCGCATCCGTCAGCGTGCCATTGTCCATGACCTGCAGCAGGATGTTGTAGACGTCCGGGTGCGCCTTCTCGATTTCATCGAGCAGCACGACCGAGTGCGGGTGTTGATCGACAGCGTCGGTCAGCAGACCGCCCTGGTCGTGGCCGACATAGCCCGGAGGCGCGCCGATCAGACGGCTGACCGTATGGCGCTCCATATATTCGGACATGTCGAAGCGCTGCATCTCGATACCGAGCGTGGCTGCGAGTTGCTTGGCGACTTCGGTCTTGCCGACGCCGGTCGGGCCGCTGAACAGGAAGGAACCGATCGGCTTGTTCGGATCGCGCAAACCTGCACGTGCCAGCTTCATCGCCGCCGACACCTGGTCGATAGCGTCTTCCTGGCCATAGACCACGCGCTTAAGATCGGCTTCCAGCTCGCGCAGAGCTTCGGTGTCGGACTTGGACACCGACTTGGGCGGGATGCGCGCCATCTTGGCGATGACGGTCTCGATCTCCTTGGTGCCAAGGGTCTTCTTGCGCCTGGATTCCGGCAGCAGCATCTGCGATGCACCGGCTTCGTCGATCACGTCGATCGCCTTGTCCGGCAGCTTGCGGTCAGTGATGTAGCGGGCCGACAGGTCCACCGCCGCACGGATGGCCGCATCGGTGAAGCGCAGCTTGTGGTGCTCTTCGTAGGTCGATTTCAGACCCTTGAGGATTTTCACCGTGTCTTCGAGGGTCGGCTCGTTGACGTCGATCTTTTGGAAACGACGGACCAGAGCGCGGTCTTTTTCGAAGTGCTGGCGATATTCCTTATAGGTCGTCGAACCCATGCAGCGCAGGGTGCCCGAAGCCAGCGCAGGCTTGAGCAGGTTGGATGCATCCATAGCACCGCCACTGGTGGCACCCGCGCCGATCACGGTGTGGATCTCGTCGATGAACAGGATGGCGTTCTCGTGGGTCTCGAGTTCCTTGACCACCTGTTTCAGGCGCTCCTCGAAATCCCCGCGATAGCGCGTACCCGCCAGCAGCGAGCCCATGTCGAGCGAGAATATGGTCGCGCCTTTCAGCACGTCCGGCACTTCATCGGCCTCGATCTTGCGGGCCAGACCTTCGGCGATGGCAGTCTTGCCAACGCCCGGGTCACCGACCAGCAGCGGGTTGTTCTTGGTACGACGGCACAGGATCTGGATCGAACGATCCACCTCGGCCTGACGACCGATCAGCGGGTCGATCCGGCCTTCGCGGGCCTTTTCGTTCAGGTTGACGCAATAGGCTTCGAGCGCCTCGCCGCCCTGTTTGACGACGGCACCGTCCTCGGTTTCTTCGAGGCTGGCACCACGGGCCGGACGGCTCTCGCTGGAGCCCGGCTTCTTGCCGATGCCGTGGGCGATATAGTTGACCGCATCATAGCGGGTCATGTCCTGCTGTTGCAGGAAGTAGGCCGCGTGGCTTTCACGCTCGGAGAAGATGGCCACGAGCACATTGGCACCGGTCACTTCTTCGCGGCCAGAAGACTGGACATGGATGACCGCGCGCTGGATCACGCGCTGGAAGCCCGCGGTGGGCTTGGCATCATCACCATCGGCGGTGGCCAGTGCGGCCAGATCGTTGTCGACATAGTGCGACAGCGAACCGCGAAGGGTGGTGAGGTCGACGTTGCACGCCTCCATGACGGCGGCAGCGTCGCTGTCGTCGATCAGGGCCCAGAGCAGATGCTCAAGCGTGGCATATTCATGCCGGCGCTGGTTGGCATACGTCACTGCGCGGTGAAGCGTCTCTTCGAGAGGACGGGAAAATGACGGCATGAAGGGCTCCTCTCAGTCCTTTTCCATGGTGCATTGCAACGGGTGTTGATGACGACGCGCGGTCTCGGTCACCTGGGCGACCTTGGTTTCGGCCACCTCGTATGTGTAGACCCCGCACACCCCGACCCCGAACTGATGGACGTGCATCATGATCCGGGTCGCGTCTTCACGGCTCTTTTGGAAGAACCGCTCGAGCACGTAGACGACGAATTCCATCGGCGTGTAGTCGTCGTTCAGGATCAGCACTCGATAGAGCGAGGGCCGCTGAACTTTCGGCTTTGTCTCGGTGACGACGGCAGCTCCGGCACCATTTCCGGCACCCTGCCCCTGTTCACCTGACCGCTTGATTGGCATTCGAAGTCCGTCTGTTTAGTCGTTGCTACTCAAAGATAGGTGATGATGCCCTGATTTGAAGGATCGTCCAGTCAACGAGTATGTGAGCGGGCATCATTTGGCTTACTGCTCTGCTTAATCCGCCAGACTGGCAAACGTTGCGCAAAGAAAAAGCCCCGACGCTTCCGCACCGGGGCTTTCAGTTTTGTCACTCGCTATGGGAGGTTAGCGAGCGGACTGGAAACCTTCGACAACGGCGCTGACGCGCGAGTTGATCGGCTGGAAGCTGTCCTTGACCGAAGCGGTCAGGGTTTCGGTCGTCTTGTTCAGGTGGGCCAGATAGGCCTCTGCCGACGACTTGGCCCATGCGGTTTGCAGCTCGAGCAATTCCTGGATCGAGCGAGCCTGCGTCAGCGACTGCGCGGCTTGCACATTATCTTCCCAGGTCTTCTTGCTGTAGGCGAGAACCTGTTGCGACAGGGCTTCGGCACCCTTTTGGGCAGCCGAGGCGCTCTCGACGACCGCTTCGAGGTTCTTCTTGCCGTGGCTGTTCAGCTCGGTCAGCGAGGTCAGTGAACGGTCAACGCCGTCCTTGAAAGCCTTCGCGCCAGCATTCTGAACAGCTTCGGCCTGAGCCTTTGCGTGGGCAGCGGTCTGTTCAACGGTTTTTTTCACGGTCTCGGTCGCGTCGGTCATGGGATAGTCTCCAAGGGCGATGTGTAGGGGCACAAAGCACGGGAACGCCCGCGCTAGAGAACAACGATCTCTATCTCGCACTTGCGAAATCAAAAATCAACAGTTTTTGTGCGACGCAACATTCCTCTGGACGTTGCATCCGGTATCAGCCGATAAACAGCAGTCGACCGAGGGCAATAACCAAGCCGTGATACGATGCGCGCGGTTGTGTAGCGCCAGATTGCCCACGCGGGCCTAGTCATAGAATCAACGTCCCGGCGGGGTTTGCTACAATCAAAGATTGACGCGATATTAACTGTGTCGAAACTCCTACCCCGCATTGTGTAACCTTGTCCGGCGCGTCGCCCCCAATCCGGCGCACCACAGTGAAGAGGCTTAGTCGCTGCTGATGAACCCCGCTATTCTCCGCAAGCCACTCCTGCTCAGCGCCCTTCTGGTCGGTAGCTCCCTGATCCCCACGGTCGGGCAAACGCCCCCGGTCGCACAGTCCAACGACAGCAAATATGCGTCGGTCGTGATCGACGCCGCCTCGGGCGAAGTCCTGTTCTCGCGCTTTGCCGACGAGCGTCGCTATCCGGCGTCCATCACCAAGGTCATGACCCTGTACCTCGTGTTCGAGGCGCTGGAAGAGGGTCGCGTCAAACTGACCGACCAGCTGACCGTTTCCCCGCGCGCTGCGGCCCAGCCGCCGTCGAAACTGGGTCTGGCTGCGGGTCAGACCATCAGCCTTGACGACGCGATGCGCGCCACTGCTGTTCGCAGCGCCAACGACATGGCTGTCGTTCTGGCCGAAACGATCGGCGGATCTGAATCCGAGTTTACCGCCCGTATGACCGCCAAGGCGCGCGAGCTGGGTATGCACAACACCCGCTTCACCACCGCCAACGGCCTGCCCGACACCCGTCAGGCCACCACAGCCAATGATCTGGGCATCCTGAGCCGCGCCGTGATGCGCGACTATCCGCAGTACTACCGCTACCTCGGTATCAAGGACTGGTATTACAACGGCCGCGACTATCGGAACACCAACGGCCTGCTGGCCATGGGCAACGGCTATGACGGCATCAAAACCGGCTTCACCAATGCCTCGGGTTATAACCTGTCGGCTTCGGCAGTTCGCAACAACAAGCGCCTGATCACTATCGTGATGGGTGGTCGCTCGACCGCAAGCCGCAACGCCCACGTTGCCGAGTTGATGGACACCGGCTTCGACCTGACCCAGCGCCGTGACCGCGGCGAGCGCATCGCATCGACCCAAGGCTTCTTCGAGCAACGCGGCTATGGCATCTCCGCCGCACCGGTCGCCTATGCCTCTGCAACGACGCAGGCGGAAGGCCGCCCCTATACCGTCGAAGACAACGATGTCGCCCTGGTCTCGGCTCTGGCACCTCGCGCCGAAGCTCCGCGCCAAGTGACCCCTGCCCCGTCGGCGACCCGTACCGCAAGCCGCAACACGACCCGCGAAGCCGCCCCTCAAGGCCGCTGGGCCGTTCAGGTTGGAGCCTTCCGCGAAGAACAGGTTGCCCGCGACTGGCTGAACAACGTCAACCGCCGCTTCCGTTCGGAAATCGGCAGCGCGCGTCAGGACGTCCAGACCGCCAATGGTTGGTACCGTTCGCGCTTCACCGGCATGACGGAAGACAAGGCAAAGTCCGCCTGCGAAGCGCTGGCCGCTCGCCGCGTCACCTGCATGGTCGTACAGCCGGGTTGATCCCCGGCTGTCACTTTTCCGCTTACGCCAGGAAAGTCACCCGTCCAGGGGCAGTTTGTGCAATCGCGCAGAGGTCCTCGGTCGGACGCAGGATCATGCCATGCAGCGTCAACTGGGCACCGGCTGACAGTTCGCTAGCGATTTTGATCAGATCTTCGGTCGGGCGCACATCTGCGTGCAGCACCAGGCTGCCGCCCGCCCGCGCGATAGCGCAAAGATCATCGATAGAACGTTTCTTCATCGGTCTTCCTCGCTATGTTGTCGAATCCGTATGAAGCACCGCGCACCCGCACGCAATACGAACCTTTGCCAGTAGGCTTATTGCGTCGCCTCTGGCGTTATCGGACTTTGTTCTGTTAACTAAGTCTTGGATATCGGGAGAAATTCATGAGCCTGCACGGCACATACGACAGCGAGAATGTGTTTGCGAAAATCCTTCGCGGCCAGATCCCCAGCGTGCCCGTATGGGAAGACGATCATGTGCTGGTGTTTATGGACGCCTTCCCCCAGTCGGAAGGCCATACGCTGGTCATTTCCAAAGCGTCCACGGCCCGTAATATCCTCGAGGTAGAGGCCGACACATTGGCGACTCTCACGGCCGCTGTTCAACGCACTGCGCGCGCCATTGATAAGGCGCTGGCTCCGGACGGTATGGTGGTGACCCAGTTCAATGGTGCCCCCGCCGGTCAGACGGTCTTCCATCTGCACTTCCACATCATCCCGCGGTGGGAAGCCAAGACAATGGCCGGTCACGGTCAGGGCATGGCCGATCCCGAGCAGCTCAAAGCCACGGCCGAGCGTATCCGCGCTGTCTTGGTCTGATAGCAAACGCCCGCCCTATTGCGTCCGAGAGATTCTCTCAGCATAAGGCAGGCCGCGCCGGCGTAGCACAGCGGTAGTGCAGCGGTTTTGTAAACCGAAGGTCGGGGGTTCGATCCCCTCCGCCGGCACCAGCATTCCACGGGGAGACCAGCCTTGCAGGGCAGGTTTCCCCGTTTTGCTATGAGCGCCCCTTCGTCCGACATAGTGCCCTTTGATATGGGCGCGAATTAAATATAACTTCGATACCCAAGGTTGTGACACGCTACGCATCCGCGTTATGCGCCGAGGGACAAAAGATGGGTGCAGGACGGATCTATATCGCAGCCTATATGCCTGCGATCGATTTGACGGGGACGCCCGTCGGCTTCTCAGAACTCTATTTCTACAAGGATGGTACCCGCGAGCCGGAACCCGTCTTTCAGTCTCCGTCGCTGGATGATCCGCATCCCCAACCGATTGAGGCCGACGCGAACGGGCATTTCCCGCCGGTGTTTGCCGACAGAAGCAAGGTGTTTTGCGCGGTCGTCACGTCTCCTACTGGCGATGTCATCAACCACTTCAAACAGCGCGACCACATCCATCCGGGGCCGCTTTATCCCGGCGATCTTTACGGCGCTGCGCCCGCTCTGCCCTTTAAAGGTACTGTTCCCGCCAATGATCTTGTTGCGTTTCTGGGCGACAGCATCACCGGGTCCGGCATCGAGAACTATCTCGAAAGTATCCGCGACAGCGCCCGGGGTATGGGGTTCTGGGTGCCTACGCTCACGCGGCAGGCATTCCGGACCCATCAGAACCTGAACTTCGGTGTCGCGGGCGACCCCACCGCCAGCATCGCGGCCCGCGTGGACTATGTCCTGCAAAGTGGCGCGGGCACCTGTGTAGTGTTGGCGGGCACCAATGACATCGGCATGTCGCTGGACGCGGCCAAGGACAATCTGGCGACCATCTTCAAACGCCTGACCGACGCCAACATCCTGACCATCGCCGTTCCGATCCTGCCCCGCTCAATTGACGCCGAGATCGGGCGCAAATGGCGACACGCACTCAATCACTGGCTGCATCAACAGGCCGGTGTCTTCCCGAACTTCAGGGTCATCGACGCCGATCCGGCGTTTGGTGATCCGTTGGCGCCGGACGGAAGGCCCGCGCCCTATTGCACCTATGACGGCGTCCATCCGATGAGTTTGGGCAGCTACTACATATCCCGACCTGTCGCGCAGTATCTGTCGACGCTGCGCCCTGCCCGTCCCCTCCAGACCGACTGCATCCATGACGTTTTCGAGGCTGGTCTGAACGAGACCGGATGCCTCAATCAGAACCCGCTGATGATTGGCAACGGCGGACAGGTGTTTGAAGGCTTTGCGCAAGGCTCTGAAGTTGCCAACAAATGGCACATAGCCCGCAGCGAAGGCGGCGGCGACGTCTCAAAGCTGGAGATGTCGGCCAGCAAGATCATATATCCGCGCACCGGACTTCCCGCCCAACGCCTCGCGTGGAAGGGTGATGTGATCGGCGGGTGGCAAACCCATCTGGGACTAACCGATTACGACATTGCCTATCAGCACCATCTACAACCCGGCGACGAAATCGAGTTCATTGTCGATCTGGACGCGCACGGTCCACTGGATGGCGTTGCCTGTATCGCAGCAATCCTCACCGCTCATGATGACGGGCACGACCGCTCGGTCATGGCGGGCTCAAGCAGTGTCGGTGATATGTTGAAGGGCGTGGGTTACAGCGGTGTCCTGCGCACGCCCGCATTGGCGCTCGGCCCGAACTTTCGTGCCGGTTCTACTGTACGCTGCGACATCTGGGTTTATTTCCACAACGCCCCCGGCCATGGCCTCGATGCCTGCATCGACATCATCAGCGCCTCGGTTCGCAAAGTCGTAGCTTAAGGCTGGCCAAGGGCCACTTGCGCCTCATCGCCCGTTGGCGCATGTGCGCGCTATGCCCTTCATTACCTTCATACAACCCGACGGCACCGAACAGGTCGTGGACGCCGACAGCGGTGCCAGCCTCATGGCTTATGCGATCCGTGACGGCGTACCGGGGATCGAGGCCGAATGCGGCGGGGCCATGTCGTGCGCGACTTGCCACGTGCATGTCCTGCCCGAATGGCAGGCCATCGTCGGACCTGCGTCCGATCAGGAACAAGGCATGCTGGACTGGCGGGACGAGTTCGATCCCGCAGCATCACGCCTGTCGTGCCAGATCATCCTGACAGACGACATGGACGGCATGCGGGTAGCTGTCCCGCAGGTCTAGGCGGTTAGACCGCCGCGCTCTTGATGGGCGCGGCCTCGTCGGCGAGGACTGCTGGGTTGATGGCCATGGCTTTGCCGATAGCCTGTTTTCCGAACATGAAGGACTGGGCCGCATTTATGGCTTCAACGCAGACGATGCGGTCGCCCTTCAGGTGAAAAACGGCAAAGCTGTTGACGTCGGGATCTCCGCGAACCACCTGACTGTCGGCACCGAACGGCAGTCCTGCGATCTGTAGCTTGGCATCATACTGGTCCGACCAGAACCACGGCACTTCGTGCGCGGGTTGCGGACGCCCTGTAATGGCGCTGGCGACCTGCTTGGCCTGTTCCAGCGCATTGGGCACGCTTTCCAGCCGGAACATCACATCATCATAGTGCGGCAGCGGACGGCGTGTCACATCGCCCACCGCAAAGATGTTGGCGTCGCTGGTACGGGCATCCAGATCGACGACGATGCCGTCATTGCATTCCAGACCTGCGGCGCGCGCCAGATCGTCATTGGCAATCGCACCGATCCCCACAAGCACGGCTTCAGCGTCCAACACCGACCCGTCTCCCAGGGTCACCGTATGGGCGGACACGGCGGACACCTCCACACCGGTGCGGATTTCAACGCCTTCCTCGGAGTGGCGTCGGGTGAAGAAAGCGGACAACGTCGGGGACGCAACGCGCTGCAGAACGCGGTCCATGCGCTCCAGCACGATGGCCGATCCGCCCAGCGCCTTTGCCGAGGCCGCGGCTTCCAGACCGACATAGCCCCCTCCGATCACCACCAGACGCTTGCCCTGGCCCAAAGCCGCCTTCAGGCGCTCAGCGTCCACCGTGGTGCGCAGTTCCAGAAGCCCCTGGTCCGAGCCGCCCGTAACCGGCAGTTTGCGCGCGCGAGAGCCCGTCGCGATCACCAGATGGTCATAGCTTTCGGCAGCGCCGTCATCGAAGGTCACGGTGCGGGCAGCGCGATCAATCGACACGGCAGAAACGCCAAGACGCAAGTCGATCGCGTTCTCCGCGTAAAAGTCTTCCGAGCGCAGTTGCAGAGAGCTTTCGTCTGCCTCGCCCTTCAACCAGGCCTTGGACAGGGGTGGTCGCTGATAGGGGGCAACCTTCTCGGTCCCCGCCAGAACGATCTCACCGTCAAAGCCGTATTGTTTCAGGAAGCCCGCGACCGAACCGCCCGCATGACCTGCACCGATGATAACGACCTTGGCCATGTAAATTCCTGATAACCAGACGAAACCGAGGGGTGCCGAGGCACCCCGTTCGACCCTTAAGTGGCGGGGTCCGCCGTCAGGGTCAAGCAATGCCCTGCGACATGTGGCGCAGAAGCGCTGCGGCCACTTGTTGAAGGTCCTTCTATAGTTTACGGCCAAGCGCCGAAGGGCCGGATTTACGCGGGTCCTAGCCTGCCGGACAGCCATCAATGACTGCCAATAAGAACAAGCTGGGTCACACTATCGGCAATCGCGGTGCGCGCACCCGTCGCGCCCTGCTGGATGCCATGCGCGCCCTGTTGAACCAGCACCATTTGGGCGAAATACGTCCGGCAGATGTGGCGCAGATGGCCGATGTATCGGCTCCCACCTTCTACACCTATTTCAAGACCATCGAAGAAGCGGTCCTTGTCCTGTGCGAGGAAGCGGCCGAGGATTTTCAACGGCTGGCCGCCCATATCCATGCAGACTGGTCGGGCGAGCGCGGGTTCGAAGCCGTGCGCGCCTATGTACGCGAAGTGCTGGCCCTGTGGGACGAGCATGGGCCGGTTTTGCGGGTCGAGCACATGCTGGCCGACAAAGGCGAGCCAGCCTTTGCCGAAAGCCGCATCAAACGCCTTCGCCGACTGCACCTCGCGCTGGAGCGCCGCATTGCGCAGGCGCGCGCCAACGGCCTGCATCCGGTCGGGTTGAACCCGCGCCTGACCTCGTACGAGACCGCCAATCTGGTTGAGTCTGTTGCAGCCGGCTTCAAGCTCATGCGCCGCGCCGACACCGCCGAGGCTATTGTAGACACCACCGCCCATATCGTGCTGAAGCTAACAACCGGACGTTGATCTTTTTGGTCGATCAACCTGCATTGGTGTATCAATGATATCCAACAGCTCACAGAACCGGAGGATGTCATGATTGCCCTTCTTATGAGCCTGATGGTTCAGGCCGCCCAACCCGCCGCCGTCCCTGCCCAATCTCAGGTTCAAACGTCGGTCCAAAATCCAGCCCAGGCCACGCCCGCTGCGGCCAGTACGCCGAACGCCCCGCGCAACCGTCCGCGCCGCGAGGTCGCCGACCAGTGCCAGTTCCGCGCCCGCACCGGCTCAATCCGCCGCCAGAACATCTGCTCGACGTCGCGACAGGCCGATGCCCAACGCGCGGTGGCCAGCCGGTACCTCGAAGAAGTTCAGGTTCCACAGGCTGCACCCGATATTCCCGGAGGCGGCCCCCGCTAATCCGAGCATAAAAAAGCCCCGGGGATGACCCGGGGCTTTTGGTTTTCACAGGCTCTGAACGATCACCCGGCACCGAGCGCTACGGCGACGTGATAGGTGATGAAGGCCGCCAGATAGGCCAGTGCAAACAGATAGACCACGAAGATCGCCGTCCACTTCTTGGAGCCCGTCTCGCGCTGAACCACGCCGATGGTCGGCAGGCACTGGGGCGCAAAGATGTACCATGCAAGGAAGGACAGACCCGTCGCCAGCGACCAGTCGTTGGCCAGAATGGTGGCCAACGTGCCCACGTTGTCCTCGGCATTGGCCACCGAATAGACGGTGCCAAGCACGCCCACGGCAACTTCACGCGCCGCCATACCCGGAACCAGCGCCACTACCATCTGCCAGCCGAAACCGATTGGGGCGAAGATAGGCTCGAGGAATTTGCCGATCATGCCTGCGAATGAATAATCGATCGCCGGCTCGGTCGCGCCTTCCGGCGGATAGGGGAAGGTCGCAAGCGCCCACACGATAATCATCAGGGGCAGGATGATTTTACCTGCGCGCGCCATGAAGATCTTGGCACGCAGCCAAAGGTTCATCAGCACCGACTTCACATCGGGAATTTTGTAGGCTGGCAGTTCCATCATGAACGGCTCGACCATGCCGCGCCAGAACACGCGACGGATGACCAGCGATACCAGCAGCGCACTGACGATACCCGCAGCATAAAGGCCAAACATCACCAGACCTTGCAGGCTCGCCCAACCCCAGACCTTGGTGTCCGGAATGAAGGCGGCGATGATCAGCGTATAGACCGGAATACGGGCCGAGCAGGTCATCAGCGGCGCAATAAGGATCGTGGTCAGACGGTCGCGTTTCGCGTTGATAACGCGCGTCGACATGATACCCGGAATGGCGCAGGCAAAGCTGGACAGCAGCGGGATGAAGGCGCGGCCATGCAGCCCTGCCCCACCCATGATCTTGTCCATCAGGAAGGCGGCACGGGCCATATAGCCCAAATCTTCCAATACGATGATAAACAGGAAGATCAGCAGGATTTGCGGCAGGAACACCAACACACTGCCCACGCCGCCGATGAGGCCATCCACCAAGAGGCTGCGCAGCAACTCGTTCGGCACCGTCGCGCCGATCCATTCACCCAGCACGCCGAACGCGGCTTCGATGCCGTCCATCGCGGGTGTGGCCCACGTAAACACGGCCTGGAACATCACGAACAGAATGCCGAGCAGGATGGCCAGACCCGCCACCGGATGAAGCAGCACGCTGTCCAGCTTGCCGGTCATGGTGTCGGGGTGTTTCGGCGGCTTCACATAGGCCTTCATCATCCGCTCGGCCTCGCGGTGCGCGACGCGGATTTCAGCGGCCGACGGCTCGTGCCACTGGCTCTGGGTATCGGCCGCAGCGAGCTTTGCCTGGGCCTCGATGGCGGCAATCAGCTCCGGCAGACCGCGCTTGCGCGTGGCGACCGTAGTGACGACCGGAGCGCCCAATTCACGCGACAGGCCTTCGATGTCGATAGCGATGCCCTGACGCTGGGCGATGTCATACATGTTCAGGGCGACGACCATGGGGCGGCCGACCTGCTTCAGTTCCTGCGCAAGACGCAGGACAAGGCGCAGATTGGTGGAGTCGGCCACCAGAACCATCACGTCCTGTTCCGGCGTGTCCTTGCGCTGACCCAGAACGATGTCGCGGGTGACTTCTTCGTCCAGCGAGCGGGCACGCAGCGAATAGGTCCCCGGCAGATCGGTGACGGTCATCGCCTGACCGTCCGTGCCGATCACGCGACCTTCCTTGCGCTCGACCGTGACGCCGGCATAGTTGGCGACCTTTTGGTGGGAACCCGTAAGCGCGTTGAACAGCGCGGTCTTGCCGCTGTTCGGGTTGCCGATCAGGGCAAACCGAACGGCTCTGTTTTGGTCCGTCATACTCAGGCGGCCTCGATCTCGATTGTCAGATTGACCGCCTCGTGGCGACGCAGCGCGACGCGCATGTCATCGACCTTGATGGCGATGGGATCACGTCCGAAAAGGCCCTCGTGCAGAAGCTCGACGTGCGCGCCTTCAACCAGCCCCAGTTCCAGCAGGCGGCGTTCCAGCTCGATCTCGTGTTCCTGATGATGGCAGTGGGTGCCCACTTGCACGATGACGCCGCGGTCCCCACGCCGCGCCTCACTCAACCTGATGGTTTTGGACATTTTTCTCAGTTCTGGCAGCGCGAGGCGCTCACTCCGACGGTTTTGATAGTGATTATCACCTTCGACGGCGCAGCGTCCAGTAACAGTGGCGGTAACATTGCTGCGCTATTTTGAAGCGCGCACCACACGGTGGGCATTCTGTCCGGTTTGGCGAACCAAAGGTTTCGACTAAAAGACCGCATCGCTTGTGAGGTCTGAATGTCTGCGAAACTTAAACCCGCCCCGATGATTGCGACCCTGTCGTCGGTTATCGCTTGCGCCTTGGCCCTTTCGGCTTGCGGGTCCGAGCCAGCTGCGGGACCAGCGCCCAAGAGCGGCCAGCCCGCACCGACCGATGCCGAGAAGGCACTGCTGCTGGCCAGCCTCCCCGCCCCGTACAATGCCGGTGATCTGGAGAATGGCCGTCGCGTCTTTGCCCGTTGCCGCTCCTGCCACACCATCACCGATGGCGGACCCAATATGACGGGCCCCAACCTCTATGGAGTCTTCGGTAGCGAGGTCGGCACCCACGAGAAGTTCCGCTATTCCGAAGCTCTGAAATCTGCCGACTTCGTCTGGGACGCCGAGAAGCTGAACCAGTGGCTGGAGCGCCCGGGCGACTTCTTGCCGGGCAATAAGATGAGCTTCGTCGGCATCGCTGCCGAGCAAGACCGCCGCGACGTCATCGCCTTCCTGAAGGTCGAAACGGGTTATGCGCCCGCTAAATAGCGTTCGGCCGAAGTCCTCAACTCGATAAAAAAGGCCGCCCGATACGGGCGGCCTTTCTTGTTAGTGACCGGGGGTCATGTCCGGTTCGCGACCCGCGCGACGCTCTTCGGCTTCCCACTCTTCGATGAGACGGGTGGTGTATTCCGGCGAACGCGTGAAGCGGGCCAGAACGCCATAGATCACCGGCACCACGAACAGGGTCAGCAGCGTGGCGAACAGAGCCCCACAGAAGATGACCGAGCCGATGGTCTGGCGGCTACCGGCACCTGCGCCCTGCCACAGCATCAGCGGCAAGGCACCGAAAGCCGCAGCCAGCGAGGTCATGACGATCGGACGCAGACGCAAGGCGGACGATTCGATGATCGCCTCGCGGATGGTTCTGCCCTGATCGCGCAACTGGTTTGCGAACTCGACGATCAGAATGCCGTTCTTGGCCGCGATACCAACCAGAATGATCAAGCCGATCTGGCTGTAGATATTCAGGCTGGAGCCGGTCATCAGCAGGCCGAACAGACCCCCTGCGGCGGCCAGCGGGACGGTCAGCATGATCACCGCCGGCGTGATCCAGCTTTCAAACTGAGCGGCCAGCACGAGGAAAACGAGCAGCAGGGCCAGGATGAAGGCCCACATAACGGCACCACCAGCCTCGGCCTGATCGCGTGCGGTGCCACCCCAGCGGATGTTGACGACGCCTTGAGGCTGCTTGGCCACTTCCTTGTTCAGGAACTCGACCGCATCCGAGATGGTCATGCCCGGACCGAGGTCCGCCGACAGAGTGATAGCGCGCTGGCGGTCCAGACGGCGACGGTCAGGCGTGTCGCCCGAGGTCTTGGTCTTCACCACCGACGACAGAGGCACCAACTGGCCGGAGCCTGATGCCACATACAGCCCTTCCAGATCCGCAACGCTGCGACGGTTGTCGCGGGCCGTTTGCAAGATCACATCGTATTCCTGACCGCCCTTGATGTAGGTGGTCGCACGGCGCGAACCAAACATGGTTTCCAGCGTGCGGCCGATTTGCTGGGTCGATACGCCCAGTGCAGCCGCCTGCTGCGGGTCCACATCCACCAGAACGCGTGGCGCGTTCGGCTCATAGTTCAGGCGCGGACGCGACAGACCGGGGTTTTCCTGCGCCGCCGCCAGAATAGGCTGAAGCCAGTTGTAAATCGGGCCATATTCGGCACCTGTGACGATCATTTCGACGGACTTGCCGCCACCACCGCCACCACCGCCACGCTGGAAGGCACCCGGCGTCGAGGCATTGACCTGCGCGCCAGTCTGGCCACGCAGGCGTCCGTTGATCTCTTGCGCGATCTCGGCAGCCGAGCGGTCACGTTCAGACCAGTCAGCGAGGTTCAGCACCACGTTGCCGGAGTTATACGATCCGCCACCGAAGCCCGGCGCGGTCAGCATGTAGTTATCGACCTCGCCGGCCTCACGGTATTCCTCGAGGATCGGCTCAAGGCCGAGCATGATGCCGCGGATGTAGTCGAAGCTCGCCCCTTCCGGGCCCGCAACACGGACCTGAACGCGACCGCGGTCTTCATCCGGCACCAGTTCGCTTGGCAGCAGGAAGGCCATGCCCACCGCGCCCGCACCGATCACAACAACCGCCGCGATCACGCCGCCAACCGCCAAAGGGCGACCGATCAGCATGTTCAACGAGTTTACGTAGGAGTTCTTGAGGCGGTCCATCGCACCATCGACGAAACGTCCGACCGCACCGACCGACGAGGTCGGACGCAGGATCTTGGACGCCAACATCGGCGAGAGGCTGAGCGCGAGGAAGGCCGAGAAGGCCACAGCCGCAGCAATCGCCGCCGCCAGCTCAACAAACAGACGACCGACATAGCCCGGCAGGAACATAAGCGGCGCAAACACCGACAGCAGCACGATCGTGGTCGCCACGACGGCGAAGAACACCTGACGGGTCCCGCGCTCTGCGGCGATCAGCGGCGGCTCGCCCTGATCCAGACGACGCTGGATGTTCTCGACCACCACAATGGCGTCGTCCACCACCAGACCGATCGCCAGCACGAGTGCAAGCAGGGTCAGAAGGTTCAGCGAGAAGCCCAGCGGGGCCAGAATGATAAAGGTCGCCAGCAGGCAGATCGGTGCCACCACCGACGGAATGATCGCGGCGCGCAGGCTGCCGAGGAAGATGAAGTTCACCAGCGCCACCAGCGCCATCGAGATGCCGATGGTCAGCCAGACTTCATCAATCGCGTGAGAGGTGAAGACCGAGTTGTCGGTGCCGACTTCCAGCGTCGTGCCTGCCGGAAGCGAGTCTCGCACCTCTTCCATCAGGGCGCGGGTGCCCTCCGAAATCTGCAGGTCGTTGGACTGGGCCTGACGGGTAATGGCCAGACCGATCTGGTCCACGCTGTTACCGCGGAACAGACGGCGATGCTCGACCGCACCCTCTTCAACACGGGCAATGTCACCCAGACGGGTCACATAGGTTGCCTGTCCGGCCAGAGTGCCGGCAGCGGTCGAAGCGGAGCCGCGCGTGCCGATAGGCAGGTTGGCGAAGTCTTCAGGGCGCGAGTAGTTACGCGCCACACGAACGGTATAGTCTTTCTGACTGGCCTCCAGCGAACCGGCCGGCAGTTCGACGTTCTGGCTCGACAGCGAGCTTTCAACGTCCTGCACCGTCAGACCGCGTGCGGCCATCGCCTGCGAGTCCAGCCAGATGCGCATGGCATAGGTCTGGTCACCAAAGATGTTGACCTGAGCCACACCCGGAACCGTCGCAAAGCGGTCCACCAGATAGCGGTCCGCATAGTCCGTCAGTTCCAGCCGGTTCAGCGTCGTCGAACGCAGGAACAGGATGATGATCGGCGAAGAGTCCGAGTCAGCCTTGGACACCGTCGGCGGATCGGCCTGATCGGGCAGACGACCCGTGACGCGCGAAATACGGTCGCGGACGTCGTTGGCGGCATCGTCGATATTACGATCGAGCGAGAACTCGATGTTGACGTTCGAGCGGCCGTCGCGGCTGGACGAGGTAATGCGCTCTACGCCCTGAATACCGGCAATCTGCTGCTCGATCGGTTCAGTAATCCGGCTCTCGATAACTTCGGCGGAGGCACCGGCATAGCTGGTGCTGACCGACACGACGGGCGGATCAACGTCAGGCAGTTCACGCACCGGCAGCAGGAAGAACGCCGCCACACCGATAACGCAAAGTACGATGGCACCGACCGCCGCAAAAATGGGGCGGCGGACCGAGAGGTCGGAAAGCATCATGGGCGGGCAGCCGCAGCAGGTGCTGCGCCCTTACCGCCGGCCGGACCGGCACCTTTGCCGCCGCCCTTGCCCGCTTCGCGCACCGGCGCGCCGGGCTGGATACGGTTCAGGCCGGATGCAACGATACGGTCATTGGCATTCAGACCCGAGATGATCTCGACATTACCGTTTTCAACCACGCCGGTTTGAACCTCGACGCGTTGGGCCATGGTGCCATCTTCACTACCGGCCAGACGGTACACGAACGCGCCGGCACCTTCGTACTGCACAGCAGCTTCCGGAACCGAGAGCGCTTCGCGTTGGCCGCGTTGCACAGCCACGCGCATCATCATGCCCGGACGAATGCGTCCACCGGGGTTCGGGAACTCGGCGCGAGCGGTAACCGCGCGGGTTTGCTCGTCAACGCGAACGTCCATCAGTGCGATGCGGCCCGAGAAGGTTTCACCGGAGAAGGCGTCTGCCGTTGCCGTCAGCGGCGTACCGGCACGCAGGTTCGACAAGAAGCGCTCGGGCACAGCGAAGTCCACACGGACAGCGCTCATGTCATCCAGCGTGGTGATAACGGTGCCGGGGCTGATGAGCGTACCGGCGGTAACGGTGCTGAGACCCAGAACGCCCGCGAACGGAGCGCGCAGAACGCGGTCGCCACGGCGCGCCTCGGCGGCGGAAACGGCAGCGCGTGCCGTGGCCAGCGCCGTCTCGGCTTGTTCAGCCAGAACGCGAGGAGCGACACCGCGCTCGGCGAGGATCTTGTAGCGGTCGTATTCGCGTTGAGCCTGCGTGAGTTCGGCGCGAGCGGTAATGATGGCGGCGTCTTCTTCACGCGCCTGTAGTTCCACCAGAGGCGTTCCGACGGCGACTTGCTGACCGTCACGGAACAGCACGCGGGTCACCAGCTCTGACGTCGAGGAGGTGATGTTGACCGAACGCAGGCTGCGCGCCACGCCCAGCACCTTCAACTCGTCCGAGAAGCTGCGCGCGACGGGGCTGGTCACTTCGACCTCCTGCCCGCCACGGCTACCGCGACCGCCGGAACCACCGGGCCCGCCAGGGGCGTCGTTACCGCCCAGGGTGATCTTCAAAAGAGCGGCGACAAGCATCAGCGCCACGACGGCACCGGCCAAAATAATGAAAAAATGGCGCTTAAACACGCTCGAAACTCTCCCCGACAGTCTGCGGTTTCGCATAGCGCCTTTGAGCGGTGGCGCAAATGAAACTCATTTAACGCAGCGCAGGGAGTATTCCGTCGATTAAAATCGTCGCCACAATGCCACAATAGGCCCGTCGCCGGCATTCACCTTGCGGCCTGCAACGGTGGACCGCCAGCCGAACTGGGCAGACCAGTTATCCCAGTGGCGAATCGAACTGATTTCGGCGGTCAGCCAGCGCGCCCCGACCTCGTTCTGTTCGGCCTCGCCCTGACCGGCATAGACCTGAGCCATTATGGTGTAATGGCGGGCCATATGCATACCGGCGGTCGCCTCGATACGTGTTTCTGTAGGCAGCTCGTCGCGCCACCTGCGGGCGAGTTGAACCTCCACGAATTTGGAGCGCGACCCCACGAAGGTGTGGCCGGCGAGAAGGCGAAGATCGAACTCCTCGGCACCCTGACCGGGGGAACCCCACGCGGCATTGCGTCCATCGCTGTCTGTAACATAGGTCGCCTGTAGCGAGGCGACCGACGGTCCTTTCGAAAGGAACTGCCAGCGGCCGCCCAACTCGGTCGGTCCCATCCCCCTGAACGAGCGCATTCTATCATCAGCGTCCTGCCAGTCGGTTTTAAGCAGGACAGTCAGATTATCCGTCACTCCATACTCGGCCCAAAGCGACGCCACATGGTCCAGCCGCTCGTGATGAAGCCGCACCCTGTCGCCATCCTCGTCGAACCCGTGGATCGACCAGACCGGTTCGTATTTCACAATGGCCTGCCCCTGCCCCTTGGGCTGGTTCCAGGCTCCTGCAACGGCGCTGTGCGGCACAACCAGTGCCGCCGCCCCCAGCGTCAACGCCCCCAACACCCCCCGATGTTGCATTAGGCATCATATCCCGGCGACTTGCGATCCAACTGACGAAGAGCCCCCGGCCACGCGAGGCTGGACACCATGCCAATCGCCTCTCCCTGATGGCGTGTCTCTTCCTGCGCGGCATCGGGTGCATGCAGGACATTTTCGATGCCCGACGAAAGCGCCGCGACCTGTTGTGCGCAGGCCCGCTCGAGGAAGAAGATACGAACCCAGGCCGCAGCGGCAGTCTCACCAATAGCTAATGTGCCATGATTTCTAAGCAACATCATATGCTTGTCGCCCATATCTGCGACCAGGCGTTCGCGTTCGTCATGGTTCAGTGCCAGCCCCTCATAGCCGTGATAGGCGACGTCCGCCTGTAACAGGCAGGCGTTCTGGCTCAGCGGTAGAAGTCCGTGCTGCTGCGCCGCGACGCCCACCCCCGCGACCGTATGCAGGTGAATGACAAAATGGGCGTCGGGTTTCGCTGCATGCACAGCCGAATGGATGGTGAAGCCTGCCGGATTGATAAAGCTGTCCGTCTCCTGAACGATGTTCCCGTCCAGATCGACCTTCACCAGCGAGGACGCCGTGATCTCTTCAAAATAGAGGCCATAAGGGTTGATGAGGAAATGCGTCTGCGGCCCTGGAACGCGCGCGGAGATATGGGTGAAAATCATATCGTCCCAGCCGTGCAGCGCCACCAGTCGGTAAAGCGCAGCCAGTTCGACACGGGTACGCCACTCGGCTTCAGACACGCTATGGCGGATCGTTGAAACTGTGCCGTCTGCCATGATCTCCTCCCGTCGCATTATTTACACTGAACACTGTTCCGTAGGAGCGCTAGCGTCAACCCTCGCGCAGCTTTAGAGTTAACGGTGTTTTCACTGGCGAATCGTAGCGTAAATCCCTGAACCTTCGGAGTTTCGCGCGTTTGTCTTCACCCGACCTGCACCTTTCTGTCCCCTCTCGTTCCGAGGAGTGGGCGAAAGTTATTGCTGCCGTTCGGTCGCGCCCTGCGGCGGACCAGACCCGTCTGGTGATGGGTGTCGCAGACCTCTACTCGCGCCATGACGCTTCCCCGCCGCAACTGGGTAAGCTGGCCGCGATTTTCATCGAGCTGGTACGATCCGTCGAAGCCCAAGTGCGACAGGGATTGTCCGAGCGACTGGGCGCTACCGATTGGCTGCCACACGGACTGGTCCAGATGCTCGCCAGTGACGAAATCGCCATTGCCCGTCCGGTCATTTCGGCCAGTCCTCTATTGAACGACGCCGACCTTCTGCATCTGCTGGCTTCGGCCTCGACCGAACACCGGCTGCAGATCGCCCTGCGCCCTGATCTGGGTGCCGCAGTTTCCGAGGCGATACTGAATACCGACGAGACACTGTTACTGACTGCACTGGCGTCCAATGGATGTGCGCAGATGCCCGCAGACGGCATGATGCGCCTGGTCAACGCCTCGGAGCACATCATCAGCTTGCGACAGCCGTTGCTGGACCACCCTAATCTCACCGAGACGTTGGCCGAGAGACTTTATCTCTGGGTGGGCGATATCATGCAGCAAACCCTGTGTGAGCGTTTCCCGCATCATGCCGACCAACTGCGCTTGGCGGTTGATGACAGTGTTCGTGTACTGGCCGACGCCCGTGTCGCGCTCAAAATGCACGATACCGGTCGCCTGACACCGGCCAGCTTGCTGCGGTTCCTGCGCGAAGGTCGGCGCGGTCTATTCATGCAGGGGCTTTGTCTGCTGGCGGAAATCCGCACCGACGAAGCCGATGCAATCATCCGCCAGCCCAGCGCGCGGCAATTTTACCTCGTGTGTCTGGCAGCCGGTATTGATCGCGCAGCCTTCCCCGAAACGCTCGAAGGGTTGCGTCACGCGGGCGTGAGTGTCCCGCCACCCCTCATCGACACCGAATTACGCCTCGGAGAGCGGGATCGATATCAGGCCAAACTTGAGCTCAGAGCCCTGCTGGACAGCGTCGCACACGCTCACATTTTCCACTAAGTGACGGGTATCGTTTGACACTCGGTGAAAGCTCGGCTTGCCTGTGTTTGTGACTCAATCAACGCCCCTACCCTCCCTGCACTTTGTCGCCAGCGATCGCCCCGAGGCACGCGAGGCGTGCAAAGAACTGCAGGATCGGTACGGCATCGTGCCGCTGGAGCAGGCGGACGTGATTGTCGCGCTGGGTGGTGACGGCTTCATGCTGGAAACCCTTCACGCCAATCTGCGGGCTCGCAAGCCGGTCTACGGCATGAACTGGGGCTCGGTCGGCTTCCTGATGAACGACTATGCCATCGAAGGCCTGCCCGAGCGCGTGGCCGAGGCGGATCGTACCATCATCCACCCGCTGCAGATGGATGCATGGGCCCAGACGGGCGAAGTCCACAGCGGCCTCGCCATCAACGAGGTTTCGCTCCTGCGCCAAACCCGCCAGACCGCCAAGCTGCGAGTGACAGTTAACGACCGTGTGCGTTTGGAAGAACTGACCTGCGATGGATGTCTGGTCGCGACCCCGGCGGGTTCTACGGCATACAATCTCTCCGCACACGGGCCGATCATCCCTCTGGATGCGCCCAGTCTGGCTTTGACCCCGATCAGTGCCTTCCGCCCGCGCCGCTGGCGTGGTGCCCTGCTGTCCCACACGGCACGCGTCCGTTTCGAAGTTCTGGAAGCCGAAAAGCGTCCGGTTTCCGCCACTGCGGATAATTTCGAAGTGCGCAACGTTAAGGCCGTCGAAGTGCGCGAACGCCGTGACATCAGTCTCGTTATGATGTTCGACGCTGGCCGTACCTATGAAGAACGTGTGCTGGCCGAGCAGTTCGCCGGTTAAGCTTAGAGAAAATCTTAAGCGTAAGCGTTCAGGTTACGACGCCTATAGAACTGTAAGGACTGCTCCCCGTGTCCCAACCGCCTGAAATGATCCGACGCCCAAACACCTTGCGCACCAAGCTGGGTGGCGGATTTGGCGGAATTGATGCCGCAGCGGTCGCCCGCGCCGAAGAGGCCCTGAAAGCCCTGTCGTCACAGTTCGACCAGTGGCTGCAGGACGAGATCACCAAGCTGGACGCTGCCGAAGCCGTCATTCGCAATGAAGGCTTTACCGAAAAGGCTGCTGAAGGCCTTTATCTGCGCGCGCACGATCTCAAGGGCCTGGGCACCACCTATCAGTACCCACTGGTCACCCGCATTGCTGGGAGCCTGTGCCGGTTGATGGATGATCCTGTCCAACGCATGAAGTCGCCTTGGCCGCTGATCGAAGCCCATACCAATGCTATTCGCGCCGTCGTGCGCGATGGCATTCAGGATGAAAACCATCCTGTCGGTGTCGAACTGGCGACCGCACTAGAAGCCGAGGTTCGCGCCCTGGGGCTTTAAGCCACGCGGGCCTTGAGTGCGACGGTGTCCGCAGACGGCACCATGTCCAACCGCTCCATCAGATAATCCAGATCAGCACGGCCAATGGTGTGCATCTGGGTCATGAACCGTTCCAGCATGCGCTGACGGAACGACTCCGCATCCAGATTTGCCCCTTCGGCCTGAATGGCGCGCCACGTATCGACGCCCGAGCGGAAGGCCGCAAACAGGCGCGGCGGCAAGCCCGCGCGATCATAGATCGCTCGCAAGCCCAGCGGCCCCGCGTCATGGATCATCAACCACGCGCGGTGATGGGGCACCTGTGCCAATATCGACAGCCCGTGCTCGAACAGGGCCATCTGCCCACGCGCAACGGCGCGCAGCAGTAAGGATGCATTCAGCGCCTTGCGTGCATAAAGCCCGCGCACAAACTCCGGCAGGTTCTCGGCCCGTATCGACTCATCTATCAGGTCCAGCGTGGCCCGTTCGCGGGCGAAATCCGACAGACGGACCGCCGTATTCAACGGCACCTGATGGCGCTGAACGAGGTGGTGTTTGACCTGTTCGGTTGCCAGCACGACCAGACGATCGACAATGGACGGCGGCAAAATATTTCGATGTGCCAGCAGGTTGATCGTCTCGGCATCATGCCCAAAGCGGTCAATCGCGATGCCCATGGCACGCTCCGACACGTCGGCATTGTCGTTGGCCGATAAGGCGCGGACAGCCTCGACCACCGCCTCGGAGGCAATCACCTCCGCCACATCGCGGCTGAGGGCCGGGCGCGAGGCGACGGCCACCTGCACATGGGTGCGCCCTGCCCGCACAATGGCCATAAGGTCTTCGTCAGAAAATAACGGCGACTGGCTAATCAGCGGGATAGCAATCGTTTCGACATCCCCCACCAAACGCATCGCCACGTCGTGGGGCATCAGGTCAGACGACCTCAGTGTGATGACCAATGCCCGCCGCACCAGTTCCGCGACATCGCGCGAGAGGAAGGTGATGATTTTCCGGGCCGCCGCGCGCTCTTCCTCGCTGAGCTCCAGCTTGAGCATGCTGCGACACAGTTTGTGGGTGGCAGTTGCACGTTCTTCTTCGACCTCTGACCGTATCAGAAGCTTCAGATCACTATCGCTGAGCGCGAGGGAGCCACTGTTCATGATACCGCTCTCGGACGGAAGGATGGGAGTCTTAACCCAAGCCTAGCCATAACGACGTTAAGCGGTCGTTACGATTTGATACAGATATCAAACGTAATGCGATTGTCCCGATTCGGAACAGTCAGTTCTTTACAGCTTCACTGAACGCGCCGCCAAAGTGCGAGCCCTCGCCTTGGCTCAGCAGCAGGGACAGTAGGCCCTGGTCCTGTTTCAGCCGATCCATACGCGCGGCCAACGCCATATCCTTGGCACCCATAGCCGGCGCGGCAGGTTTTGCGTCGGGCAGGACGGGCGTCGATCCACCGGCCGTGCTTTGGAGGTTGGCATACACCTCGGCCACCGTCGCAGGGCGTCCCTGACGATAGAAGATCGAGCGGTTGGACGCAGCAGCCTCGGGGAACAGGTTGACCGCATTGCCGTTGGGGGACGACCGCATCGCCTCCATCAGCTTCGCAGCCCCTGCGGGACCAAGGAAGTGCGCGGCATAGAGATCACCGCCGTTCGGCGTCATCCCTGTCCTGCCCCGCAAATAGGCGGCATTGGAGGCTGTCAGCTCGCCTGCCATGACAGAGGCCGCCTGCGGATCACAGCGAAGGTCCAGCACCACATTGCGGGCCGATCCCCTCACCTGCCAACGGCCGTCATTGCCCTGATAGATCAGGTCCGCGTACTGGCCATAGCCATGCTTGGCACCGTGCTGTTTGACGGTCGCAAGCCACGTCTGCTCGATGAACTGGAACAGGCCGGAAGCCGACGAAGTGCGGGCCTTGGCGTCAGGGTTGAACCCGCTTTCACGACGCGCCGTCTTCATCAGGAAATCGAAGTCGACCCCTGTTGAGGCAGAGGCGCGCCGGATGGCCGCCTCTACGCCTGATGAAGATGGAATCGCTCTGACGCTCATAGGTCAACGGTCGCTAACCAAGGTTAACAGAACCCTAACACAGGACCTCGTGCATTAACGAATCAGTATCATCCAGACCAAGGTCGGACACTTGTCCACAAAACGACGTAATTTGAGATGCACCTTTGCCATAGGGCCCGGGGGGGCCTGCGATTGGAGGCGCAGATCATGATGATGATGACACGTGCCGCTGGCGGAGCCGATCTATCCGCCCTGTTGGGTCCACGGCCGACGACCATGTCGTCGCGCAAGACGTGGATCGCCGTGCTCTCGGTGGCCCTTGCGGCCCATCTGGGGGCGGGTTTGTTCCTGTATCACCAGAAGTTCGAACTTGCTGCCACGGCACCAACCGCACGGGAGGTACCGCCGACGGTCGTGGTTCTGGAGCGTCCCATCATCAAGCCCGAGGTAAAGCCGGACACGCCTGCGCCCGCAGCAGCGCCGCCGCTGCACTGGCCCGATAATGTCATCGAGACAGACGTCCCGCCCTTGGTCGCGACGCCGTCGCCCGTAACCACGCCGGATACGGGGCCGGTGTTCACGATCACCGAACCGGCCGCCAGCACCACGCCGGGTGACGCCGTTGCGCCGCCCAGCCCGCCTCGCGCCCCCTCGGTGATCAACAACCCCGACTGGATCAAGCGCCCTACGGCAGACCAGTTGATGCGGGCCTATCCCGCCGCGGCCCTCGACCAGGGGCTGGCCGGCAGCGCGACGCTGAACTGCTCGGTGCGGGTCGATGGTACGCTCAACGACTGTCAGGTCAGCAACGAGACGCCCGAGCGCAAAGGCTTTGGCCGTGCTGCGCTCAGCCTGTCCCGTCAGTTTCGTATGAGCCCGCGCACAGTGGACGGAGCGCCGGTTGACGGTGCCCGCGTCGCTGTCGCTATCCGCTTCAATGTGACGGATTAAAAGGTCCGCGAGGGATCGAGGGCTGCCTCCGGAAGGGACAGTCCCTCGAGACCGGCCACCACCTGCCCCGCCACCAGCGGAGCCAGCAACCACCCATTACGGCGGGGTGCCAACGCCACGTGCAGCCCCCGGGCAACCGGACCCGCCATGGGCATGCCATCCGGCGATGCGCCCCGAATGCCTGCTCGCCATTCCATGTCGATCTCGACAGGCTCATGACCCAGCAGCGCCCATGCCGCGTTCGTCATCTGCTCGCAGAGCTGCGCATCGGTCGCGACCTCCCGAACGCCTGTTTCCATGGTCGCGCCGACCACCGATCCGCCTTCATAGGAGCCTGCGTTTACCGGAGCGATATAGGCCCCCGGTCCGCGAATGACATGATCGGCCAGACGCTCGTGCGTAATACCGATCTGGCCGCGCACGGGGATAATCTTGCTAATGAGCGCCGTCAGCACCTCGGGCATGCCATCAATGGCAGCCGCCGCGCCCGTAGCAACCACCACATGCGGTGCGGTGATGGAGCCTGCACCAAAATCCACAGTCCAGACATCGTTTTCGAAACGCACGGCCTTCGCCGTCGCATTAATCCGCTCAACGCCTTGGGACAGAACGGCGAGTGCCGCCTCGGGGTCCAGTTTGGCGTCCTCTTCGGTCACGATCCACTGGTGGTCGGGCAGATAGGTGTATTCAAACTCGTTGTTCTCCAGCGAGGTTGCCAGTCTGTCGGCACCCTCGCCGCGCCATTCGGCGGGCATGTGCTGGAGATGGATACCCGTGCGCGTCGCAAAGTCCGCCCATAGCACGCGGCTGCGTTTCAGAATGGCGGACTGCTCGCGTGACAAGCCGTCGATGGCCGTTTCCATGGCCGGAGCAATCATGCCGGCAGCAATGGCCGAGGCCGCGCCACCCTCGGGCGCAACCACAGTCACCTTATAACCGGCAAGGCGTAGTTCCGCCGCCGTCGCGAGGCCAAACGCACCTGCACCAAGGACGACAACATCAGACGAAGCGGAGGGAGAATTGATAAGGGGCACGGGCTGTCATTCGACCTCCCGCGCCCCGATTTCAAGCCGTTTTTTAGTCGGACTTATTCCGCAGCCATGCGCGAGGCGCGGGCCTCTTCCAGACGCTTCGTCAGCGCAGCGTGCTGATCCCACAGGGCCTTGGGCAGGCGATCACCGAACTTCTCGTAGAAGGACGGGATCAGGCTGGCTTCCTCGGTCCAGACGTCGGCGTCGACGTCCAGCAGGGTCGAGAGCTGGGCTTCGGTCAATTCCAGACCCGACAGGTCCAGACCCTCGCGGCTAGGCACGCGGCCAACGGCGGTGTCCACGGCGGCACCCTTGCCTTCCAGACGCTCGACGATCCATTTCAGAACGCGGGCGTTGTCGCCAAACCCCGGCCAGACGAACTTGCCGTTCTCGTCCTTGCGGAACCAGTTGACGAAGAAGAAGCGCGGCAGCTTCGAAGCGTCCGGAGCCGAAGCGCCGACCTTGAGCCAGTGCGCGAAATAGTCGCCCATGTTGTAGCCGCAGAACGGCAGCATGGCGAACGGGTCGCGGCGCAGCTCGCCGACCTTGTTTTCAGCCGCAGCCGTGCCTTCCGAGGCAACAGTCGAGCCGAGGAACACGCCGTGCTCCCAGTCAAAGGCTTCGGTAACGAGCGGCACAGCCGAGGCGCGACGACCACCGAACAGAATGGCGTCGATCGGCACGCCAGCCGGATCTTCCCATTCGGGGGCGATTGACGGGCATTGACCGGCCCACACAGCAAAGCGGGCGTTCGGGTGGGCGGCAGGCTCGCCCGAGGCCGGGTCGTGCGGCTGGCCCTTCCAGTTGGTCATGCCTTCCGGCACTTCCTTGGTCAGACCTTCCCACCACACGTCGTTGTCGGCGGTCAGGGCGACGTTGGTGAAGATGGTGTCTTTCACCAGAGTTTCGAGCGCATTTTTGTTGGTGTTGCGGCTGGTGCCCGGTGCCACGCCGAAGAAGCCCGCTTCCGGATTCACGGCATACAGACGACCGTCTTGGCCGAAACGCATCCAGGCGATGTCATCACCGACCGTCTCGGCCTTCCAGCCGTCCAGCGCCGGTTGCAGCATGGCAAGGTTCGTCTTGCCGCATGCCGACGGGAATGCGGCCGCAACGTACTTCACGACACCTTCCGGCGAGGTCAGCTTCAGGATGAGCATGTGCTCGGCCAACCACCCCTCGTCACGTGCCATGATCGAGGCGATACGAAGGGCGTAGCACTTCTTGCCCAGAAGAGCGTTGCCGCCATAGCCCGAGCCGTAGGACCAGATTTCGCGCGTTTCAGGATAGTGGACGATCCACTTGTCGTCGTTGCACGGCCAGGCGACGTCGGCCTGACCTTCGGCCAGAGGTGCGCCCAGCGTGTGCACAGCCGGAACAAACACGCCGTCGGTGCCCAGCTGCTCCAGAGCGCCCTTGCCCATGCGGGTCATGACGCCCATCGACAGGGCCACATAGCCGCTGTCGGTGATTTCAACGCCCAGAGCCGAGATGTGCGAGCCCAGCGGGCCCATGCAGAACGGCACCACATACATGGTGCGGCCCTTCATGCAGCCGTCGAACAGCTTCTCCATGCGGTCACGCATTTCAACCGGATCGGCCCAGTTGTTGGTCGGACCGGCGTCGGCCTCTTCTTCCGAGCAGATAAAGGTGCGGCTTTCGACGCGGGCGACGTCCTTGGGATCGGAGGCAGCGTAATAGCACCCCGGACGCTTGGTCTGGTCCAGCTCTTTCAGCGTGCCCTTTTCGATCAGGTCGGCAATGATCTGCTGCTTTTCAGCTTCAGACCCATCGCACCATTGAACGCGATCCGGCTTGGTCAGGGTTGCGATCTGCTCCACCCAGGCGACAAGGCCCTGATGTTGCGTCGGGGCCGGGAAAAGGCCGGGGATCGATTGGCTCACGTCTGCTCTCCTGAGTCCTTACCGTCGTCCGTACTCGACGACGGATCGCGTGCTGGATCACGCATAGTTACGGGCGAAATGGCCTGTCAGCGACGCAAGGTCAACCTTCATAACGCCATTCCGCATTGCAGCAATTTCCGTAGGTTGTGCCGGATTTTATTTTCTCGAATGGGCTTAGAGATTTAGCGCCCCAACCGACAGGTACGCCTCCCTATTTGCGACTGTGGATTGAGTGCACGCTCCGCACGGCGGAGTGTCCGATAGTCGGCAGAGGCCAAACCCGCGTTCGACCGCACAGATTCGCTGCGCTCGGGACTATAGACGCGGGCCAACAACCGCTATCTTCGGCCCATGCAAACGATGGATAATCTGGTCGCGACGCCACAGGGCGCTCTGACATCTCCGGCAGCACAGCGTAACGCCGACGCAATCCTGCAGCGTCTGAGGCCCCACCTTCCGGCCAAGGGACGTGTGCTGGAGATTGCTTCCGGGTCGGGCCAGCACGCCGTCCATTTCGCAAAAGCCCTGCCAGACATTGATTGGCAGCCTTCCGATCCCAGTGCAGAAGCCCGCGAGAGTATCGACCTTTGGGCTAAGGCCAGCGCACTGCCCAACCTGCGGCCTGCCATGGCGCTGGACATGCTGGACCAGAGCCGATGGCCGCAAGATTCCTACGATGCCATCGTCTGCATCAACATGGTCCACATTAGCCCGTGGGCCACGACCGAAGGATTGATGCAGCTGGCCGAGCGGACTTTGCCGCGCGGGGGCTTGCTCTATTTGTACGGCCCCTATCTGGAGGAGAAGGTACCCCTGGCTCCGTCCAATGCAGCCTTCGATGCCAGTCTGAAATCGCGCAACCCCGAATGGGGCCTACGTGACCGCGCTCACGTCTCGGCACTGGCCAAACAGCACGGACTGCTCCCGACCTTGCGGGCCGAAATGCCTGCAAACAACATCAGCCTGATGTTCCGCCGCTTCTGACGCTTTCTTTACGGTGCTGCACGGCTTAAACAGCCCGCCCTGACAGGAGACCCCCATGGCCTTTACCCGCACCTACGACGGCGACGAACCGGTTCGCATCAACAAGTGGCTGGGCCAGTCGGGCGTCTGCTCGCGCCGCGAGGCCGAAGCCCTGATCGCCGAGGGCTATGTCACCATCGACGGCGAACAAGTTACCGACGCGGGCCGCAAGATCGAAAAGGGCCAGACGCTGGTCCTGAACAATGATGCCGAAGAAGCCCTTCAGGCGGGCGTCACCATCATGCTGCACAAGCCGGTCGGCTATGTCTCGGGTCAGCCCGAGCCGGGCAAGATTCCGGCTGTTCGTCTGCTGTCGTTCAAGAACCGGGCGGACGAAGGCTATATCCCGCGCCGTGATGAATCCCTGCCGCCGATTGGGCGACTGGACGAGGACTCGCGCGGTCTGCTCCTGGTGTCGTCGGACGGCGTCGTCGCCAAGGCCGTGATCGGGCCGGAGTCAGATCTCGACAAGGAATATCTGGTCCGCGTGTCAGGGGACATCACCGCCAGCAAGCTGGACAGGTTGCGCAATGGTCTGGAACTGGATGGCCGTCGCCTGCGCCCTGCCAAGGTGACGCTTATCCGGGGTCAGGACCTGAAGTTCATCCTGAAAGAAGGCCGCAAGCGCCAGATCCGCCGTATGTGCGAACTTGTTGGCCTGGAGGTCGTGGACCTGTTCCGCACCCGCATCGGCCCGCTGCATCTGGGCACCCTGCCCGAAGGCAAATGGCGTCACATTACCCCCGAGGAACGTGACGCCCTGATCAAAGCCAGCGTCGCCTAGATCGTCAGCTCTGCGCTGATTTTTACCAGCCGCTCCAACTCGGCCACATGGGCCTTGAACGCCTTTTTGCCGCTCAGGGTCATGGATAGCCACGTCCGCTGTCGACCTTCAAAGGGGGCTTTGCGCACGGCGACATAACCGGCCTCTTCCAGCGCCTTCACGTGTTTGGATAGGACAGAGTCCGAGACCTTGATGGCATCGCGCACCACCGCGAACTCGGCCTCTGCTGCCGACAGGATGGCGCAAATCTGCAGCCGTCCCGGCGCGTGGATCAAAGGATCAAATACGGGCGCTGTCATTTCAGATCCCTCACGTCTTTGCGGTACAGGGCCATCCACACCCGCATGCCGACCAGACCCAGCACGGCGGCAACAATCCCGCAGACGATCGGCACCCAGATGATGTCCTGCACGCGGCCATACCAGACGCTGATGGCCATCAACCCGAGCAGCAGGCCTGCCAGTCCGAACGCAGCCCAACGGGCACGCTTGGGGCCGTAGCCGTTAACCCACATGCCAGTCTCGGCCTGCCATTTGCGCATGATGAGGACGAGGATGGCGATAGCGACTGCCGTGCAGGCCACGCCAATGGTGGTGCCCAGCCCCTGCCCTGCGACCAGCAGTCCACAGGCCGCCGCATAGCCGGCGTCATACCACCAGGGCCAATAGTCCATCTTGCCGAGCGCCTGCTCGCGCGTCTCGCGGATGCTGTTCAGAGCCTCCATCGCGCCAGCGCCGTCAAACTTTTCATGGTCGTTAGTCATCAGCGTTTCCTCACTTTCCATACTGGAAAATGACACCGACTTTCCAACTTGGCAAGTCGTAACTTTCCAAAGTGGAAAATTACGTTACAGCAAAACCCAGTTATGTTGAGGGTATTTACGCCAGAGCTTCAAACCAACGTTGCAGCATCACCGTCTCGGCACGCTGGGCGGCGGCGCGGGCAGCGGCTTCTTCGTCAATGCCCCAACGCTCTTCGGTGAAGGCCTCGTCCAAGCGAGACAGATCATAGGCAACCTCGCCCGTCAGCTTTCCCTGTTGCAGGGCCAGACCCAGCACGGCTGAACCCAGCAGCGGCACCGCCATAGCCAGACCCGACAGGTGGAAATGGTCCAGCGACAGAGCCAGCGACTTCACCTTGTCCAGCGAGGCCTGATCCTGTGGTTGATGGACGATGCCCTGAACCGGGACCAGACGGATGCCGTGCTCGTCCTCGGCCCATTTACGCCATGCGCCCCACTCGCGCTCCTGACGCTCGATCAGGGATTGCGGGGCTTCGGCGAGATAGCAGGTCAGGTCGTTACCGGCATAGGCGGTGATCTCGTCGGCCACCGCCTCCATTACCTCGACCACGCGATCGATCGCGGTCGAGGCTAGACGGGTGGCAGGCATGGTGCCCGGTTCAAGGAACTCGCCCTGCGCGTCCCATTCTGCGGCCACCAGTTTCGCCGCAGCCTCGGTGGGCAGGACCAGCTTGCGGTGCGCAGGGGTTTTCGGCGTGCGACCATCCAGAACCACCGCCCAGCCCTCTTCGGTTTGAACGACGCCCGCTTCTTTCCAGAAGCGTTTGATACGCTCTTCGGATTCCTTGAAGCCTTTACGGGCGGCGACGTTCGGGTCCAGCGGTGGGATATGGCTCATGGTCTTAACTCGGTTCTCAGGCCGCGAGGGCCGTTGAGGCAAAGCGGTTCAACGCCGCCTGCAAATCTTGGAAATCATCGGCAACGTGAACGGCACCTGCCGCCAGTTGCTCTTCGACGGTGTGGAAGCCCCAGCCGACGCCCTGCCCCGCCACCTTGGCGTTCACGGCCATCAGCATGTCGTGGCTGGTATCCCCGATCATAACCGTTCTGGCCGCGCAGGCACCATTGCGGTGCATCGCCGCCAGCAGCATCGACGGATCAGGCTTGCCCGGACCATCGGACGCACAGTGCGCCGACAAGAACAGGTCGCCCCACTCCGGACGGGCCAGATTGCGCGCCACGCCACGGCTGTTTTGTCCGGTCGCAATGGCCAGCTTCCAGCCGTCCTTCTTCAACTGGCGCAGGGTCGGCATTACGCCATCGTACAGCGGCTCTTCGTGGCCCGCTTCATAACGGTCGCGGAAGCTCTTTTGGAAGGCGGCAACGAACTCGGCCAGTTCGGCCATGGTCAGTTGCGGCTCCAGCGTGTGCAGCGCCTTGTCCAGCGTCAGACCCACAATCTGGCGCACGCGGTCATAGCTCGGCTCGGGCAGGCCCAGAGCCTTGGCTGCCTCGCACGCGCCGATGTGGATCGAGCTACGGCTGTCGACCAGCGTCCCGTCGACATCGAATACAGCCAGCGGGGCATCGGAAGCGGTCATACGGTCAAGCACTCAGACAGGGATCAGATCGAAGGCGATGGTCAGCCGGTGCCGCTCGTCTTCGAACGGCAGGGTTCCATGCCACATACAGGACGGAAACAACACCAGCTTGCCCGGTTCCGGCTTTTCGACCTTTAGCGGTTCAAGCGGCGTCTGCATCCGATATGGGGGCACGCCAAAGCCGATCCAACCCTCGGTCCCGCCGCGATCCACCGCCGTTGGCAGATCAATGTAGCAGGCCGACGACAGCCAACCGTTGGAGTGGATATGCGCTTCGTGGAAGCCACCCGACTGCAACCGCACCGACCAGCAGCCGACGATCCGGTAATCACCCGTATTGCGGCTTCGCACGGCATCGCTGCCTGTACCCATCGCCGCGAGATGGCGACGGATCGGACCGTCGATGGCCTCGAAGAAGGCCTGAATGACGGGATCGTCGACACGGCGCAGATCCACGGGCGTTTGCGAGCCGTGCCGCAAACTTTGGCCGATGGGGTGGCGCGAGAAACTGTGCTGCGCCTCCAACGCCTTGGTCAGGTCCGCCAGATAGTCCGAAAGCGTGTCCCAACCCTGTGGAGCGTCGATCGTCATGCCGCGGATCAAACCATCGGCATCGTCCAGTCCTGTGGGATTGGGACGCCCCGCCATGCGCATCGCCGTGGCGTGGATGGCCAGAGTGGCTTGGTCGTGACCCGCCACGCGGACCAGTTGATCCATGATGGCAACCGCGTCTTCGGCCTGTCCGCTGACCAAGTGGCATTTGGCCACAGCCGTCCAGGCCGGAAGGTCGTTGGGAACGATCTGCGTCGCCGTCACAGCGTGGGCCATGGCCCGCTCGACATCGAAATCCAGCGCAAGGTGCGATGCGGCGACCTCGACGGCGGCGTCTCGCAGTGCGGCCTTGGTCCTTCTGGCAACCAGATCGTCGTAAACAGCTTTGGGATCAACACCGACATAGGCGTTGAAAACCGCCAGCGCGCGCAGCAACGGCGAACTGGCCGGAAACTGCTCCAGCGCCTGCTCGAACGGCTCACGCGCCGCCTCGACGGCACCGCCTGTCATCCAGATCTGCTGGGCAAGTTCATTGACCGCTTCGACGTAGTCGGGCTTTAGGCTCAGTACCTGACGATAGGCGTCGATGGCTTCATCGGCCTTGGCTTGGGCCTGAAGCGCGCGGGCCAGCACCAGCCAAGTCTCGGGCGAGTTACCACCCAATGCTATGGCCTTACGGGCGCTTGCTTCGGCATCGGCCTGTTTTCCAGCATCGCCCAGAACAGAGCCGAGATTATGATGCGCCACCACCGAGGCGGGCTTTTCGGCCACCTGCTGGCGACGCAGCGTCACCAGCCCGTCAAAGTCCTGACAGGCCCGCAGCAGGCCGATTTCCAGTTCACGAAGCGCGGCGCGATCCGCCGACGACGCGGCCTGCACCAAGGCCAGCGCCTCGCTGATCTGCCCCTCGCGGGCCAGCGACTGGGCCGTCTGGCCGCGCTCCTGAACCGAAATCTGCTTCACGACGCCTTCTCCCCCGAGGTACGTCCTTAGCGCATGCGTTTGACGTTGGCGAAGATGTCCTCGTCGGCATCCTGCTCGGTAAAGCCAAAGTGCTCGAAGCCAGCGCGCATCTCGGGGCTGATCGGTGCCTCGACGATCAACTTGCCGCCGTTGGGGTGATCCAGCTCGATACGACGGGCGTGAAGCTGAAGCTTCAGATTGCCCGACAGAGCGTTGGACTTCTCGTCACCGTATTTCGGGTCGCCAAGGATCGGGTGGCCAATGGCTGCCATGTGGGCGCGAAGCTGGTGCGTGCGGCCCGTAAACGGACGCAGCGCCATGAAGGCGGCACGGTGTGCAGCGCGGCTGATGGTGATGAAGGCGGTCTCGGCGGTCTCGGCGTTGGCATCCTTGGGATTGGCCGGACGCATGATCTCGAAATCGTTGATGCCTGACTTCTTCAGCGGGATATCGATCTGGCCTTCGCTAGGCTTGGGGTTGCCGATGACGATGGCCCAATAGGTCTTTTTGGCCTGACGACGGGCGAAGGCACCGGCCAGACGCTTGGCAGCTTCCGGTCCCTTGCCCAGTAGAAGAACGCCCGAGGTGTCTCGGTCGAGGCGATGCACCAGACGCGGACGGTCCATGCCCTCGCCCCATGCCGACAGCAGACGGTCGACGTGCTTGGTCGTCTTGGTGCCACCCTGACAAGCCAGACCAACCGGCTTGTTCAGCGCGATGACCATCTTGTCTTCATAGATGACCAGAGACTTGGCGTAGTCGATATCGCGCTGGGTCAGCACTTCGCGCTCGCCCGGTGCGCGGACAATAGCTTCGGGGATCGGCGGCACGCGCACAGCAGCACCGGCCGTCAGGCGAGCCTCGGGCTTAACGCGGCTGCCGTCCACGCGGATGTTGCCTGCGCGAGCCATCTTCTGGACCTGAATGTGCGACAGGTGCGGCCAGCGGCGTTTGAACCAGCGGTCCAGACGGATGCCGTCTTCGTCCTCGGCAACATAGAGGGTTTGTGCTTCGCGGCTCATCCGAAAACCTTACGCATGACAGTCAAGCCGATGAACACGGCGACCGTCGAAAGAAAAACTGAAGCGAGCGCGTAACCCAAAGCCATGGCTATCTCGCGGCGCTCAAGCAAATTGACCAGTTCGAGCGAGAACGCCGAAAAGGTCGTGAACCCGCCCAATACTCCGACAACGGCAAAAAGGCGAATGCTCTCGCTGTTCGCGGACCCTTTAAATGCAATCCAGCCGGTAATCAGGCCGATCAGCAGTCCGCCGACCAGGTTGGCGCCGAACGTGCCCCACGGCCACGCGGTCGCGCCCAGCCAGCGGCTGGCGGCCAAGCCCGTGCCATAGCGCGCCATCGCGCCCATAGCGCCCCCTATTGCCACAATCAGGAATTGGATCATGGTGTGATCTAACGCTTCTAGCGGATTTTGCGAAGGGAGAGCCCATGCTGTCGCTGATCCTCGCGTGCCTTCACCACCTGACCCTGCTCGGCTTGATTGTAATTGTAGGCCGCCAAGCCGTTCTGCTCGAACAAACTCCGCTGCCCATCCTTCCGCTATCCAAGTTGGATAAGGGCGTGGGCATGGGGTCGGGCCTGATTCTCGTGATCGGACTGTCCCGTGTCATCTGGGGCGAAAAAGGCTGGCCTTTTACCAATCCAACCCCTTCTTCTGGGCAAAGATGGTGACCTTTTGCTGATCGGATTGTTGTCCATCGGGCCGACAGTAATGTTCGTCCGCTGGCACAAGCAGTCTGCCGCCAACACAACCTTCACCCCGCCCTTGAACGAGCTTCAGAAGTCCAAGAACTTCATTCGGGTCGAACTGGTGCTCGTTGGCTTCCTGTTCGTGTTCGCTGCCGCGATGGCTCGCTGGCCCTTCTAGGCTCTAGAGGCGATGTCCGATGGCTTCCAGCACGCCACGCGCCGAATAGGCTTCCGGGCTATCGGGCTTGGAGCCGCGTCCCATCACAACCTCCAGTGTCGTTGAGGTGGGCGACGGGCCGTTGAGGTTGAGGCCCACACCAACACCCACACCCGACGTCGACCATCCGCCGTAACGTCCGCTGCTTGCCCCGATGGAGACATTGGGACGCACACCGCCTGCGCTGTCGGGTCGTCCGTCAATCCAGCGCTGCGTGACCTCAAACCAGTCATAGCCGTTCTGGGTCGCCAGTTCGGCAGCGCGATAAAGCGCAAGGTCGGCCACCGGCCCCACCGCGCCGACACCCGAATAAGTCACGCGAAAGCGGTTACTCTCTATCTGTTGCTCGGAATAGCCCTGCCCCCGCGCCGCCATCTGCGGCCCATAGGGCGCGAGGCTGGCACAGGCTGTCAAAGCCAGCGCCGAGGCCGCCAGCACAGATACGGTCAGGCTCTTTTTTGAAAAGACAGACGTTATGGCGATCACTCCGAACAGATCATACGGACTCAGCGAATATGAAGTCCCATTGTTCCGATATGTGGGCTGAACGCCAGATGAAACCGCTTACAGCCCCGCTGCTGCCCGCAAGTCCGCGAAGTCCTTAGGCTCGGGCGCTTCGACCATCATGCGCTCGCCCAGCGGATGCGGGAAGGTCAGCTTGGCAGCATGTAGCATCAGGCGTGGCGCTCCACGCCCTGCGAAAGTCAGCGCACCGCCATAGCGGACATCACCGACCAATGGCCGTCCGATATGGGCCATGTGGACACGCAGCTGGTGCATACGGCCGGTCAGAGGTTCAAGTTCGACCACCGCGCCCTCATCGTTCGCAGTCAGCGTACGATAGCGGCTTTGCGAGGCCTGCGCGCCCTCGGCATCATCGGCGACGACGCGCATATAGGCTTCTCGGCCAATCTCCTCGCGACGCAGAGCGGCCTCGATCATCCCCTGCTTTGGCTCGGGAGCTGCAGAGATGATAGCGCGATAGGTCTTCTGGAATCTGCGATCCTGCATCGCCTTGCCGAGGAAGCTCGCCGCAGGTTTGGTCTTGGCGATCAGGATGACGCCCGAGGTGTCGCGGTCGAGGCGATGCACCAGTTCCGGACGCTTGCCATTGGAGCGTTTGAACGCCCACAGCAGGTCATCAAGCGTATGCGCCTGAATGCGCCCGCCCTGACTGGACAGGCCCGACGGCTTGTTCACCACCATGACATGCGAGTCCTGGAACAGGACCAGTGAACGCATGAAGGCGACGTCTTCGGGGGGCAGGTCTAGGGGCTGGCGCTTACTCATGGCGCGCTCTTAGCCCACCCGCCCCCGAAGGTCGATTAGCTTAGCGGATAATGCTGCGCGAACGGGCGAAGTGGGCATAGGCCGCCGAGGCTGCCGCCACGACGATCACAGCAATCGCGGCATACAGGGTACCGACGCCGAACACTTCGCGGCCATTGGTCATGACCTGCATGTAGATGGTGTTGGCGACAACGGCGATCAGGCTGGCGACAAAGGCGTTGAAGGCCAGCTTACGGCGGAGCAACAACATCAGCGCACCCAGCACGCCGGTCCAAACACCGACGCCGAACAGGACTTCCACCCACACCGGCTGGGCCTGCAGGAACTGCACCTGCTCCATGGTCATCTGCGCGTAATAGCTGCGGACCTTCATCGCCTGCATATACCACTGGGACGCGCCAAAGCCGTTCCAAATCAGGGTCAGGAGGCCTACGGCATACAGATGCCAAGGTGCTTTTGTATTGCCGTTCATGGTTCAACTCCCAGCCAGAAACCTGAGCGAGCCGTAGGGCAGCGCTCTGGGCTTGGCAATGGTCGTGTTCAGCTTCCAGCCACGCGCCAGGGCGGATCGAGCCGGTTCGTCCCCGCAAAATAAAGGCACAGCCGATTGCCATCCGGATCGCGCAGCCACGCCTCACGCCAGCTCCAGTTCTGATCGACAGGATCGTTGTCGAAAGCGATGCCCTTCGCTTTCAGAGCAGCAACACGGGCGTCCAGATCATCGCACTCGAAATAAACGCCGCCCATATTGGGTCTCACAGGATCGGCAATATGGATCGAAAAGGTCGAGGCGGCGTCGCTCTCCGGCCCCACGATGAAGCGCGCATAGTGGTCGCTGGACACGATCATCGTCAGGCCCAACGACTGGTAAAATGCCTTGGCGCGCGGAATGTCCGAGACTTCGACCGTGACCTGATTAAGCCTCACTGACGGCCCCAGTCGTCGTCCTCTTCGGCAGAACCGGCCTTTTGCGTCTGAATCCGCGCGCGCATCTGGGCCCAACGCTCCATGCGCTGTTTGACCTTCTCTTCGTGGCCCTCACCCTTGGGGTTGTAGAAGCGCTGGCGCGGCATGCCGTCGGGGAAGAAGTTGTCTCCGCTGAAGCCTTCTGGCGTATCGGGGTCATAGTTGTACCCCTTGCCGTAGCCCAGTTCCTTCATCAATTTGGTCGGCGCATTGCGGATATGGGCGGGCGGTATCAGAGAGCCGGTCTCGGCTGCTGCCTTACGCGCCGCCTTATAGGCCGCATAGACGCCGATGGACTTGGGCGCGGTCGCCAGATGCACCACGCATTGCGCCAGCGCCAGTTCACCCTCTGGCGAGCCGAGGAAGTCATAGGTATCCTTGGCCGCATTGGCGACGAGGATGGACAGCGGATCGGCCTCGCCGATGTCCTCCACCGCCATGCGAACCAGTCTCCGCGCAATGAACAACGGATCCTCCCCGCCGTGCAGCATCCGCGCAAACCAGTATAGCGCCGCGTCCACGTCCGATCCGCGCACCGACTTATGCAGGGCCGAGATCAGGTTGTAGTGCTCTTCCCTGCTCTTGTCGTAGGCGGGGGCGCGTTTCTGCAGGATGGCCGACATGCCCTGCACGTCCAGCTGTTCGCCTTCCGCCAGATTGAACAGAACCTCAACCATGGTCAGCAGATAGCGGCCATCGCCGTCGGCCATGACGAACAGGGCTTCACGCGCTTCGTGCAGCAGCGGCAGCGGCTTGCCCATGTGAGCTTCGGCGCGTTGCAGCAAAAGCTCCATCGCCGCATCGTCGAGGCGCTTGAGCACATAGACCTGCGAACGTGACAGCAACGCGCCGTTCAGTTCAAAGCTGGGGTTCTCGGTCGTTGCGCCGACCAGCG
This sequence comes from Brevundimonas pishanensis, assembly GCF_022750635.1. Lineage (GTDB taxonomy): Bacteria > Pseudomonadota > Alphaproteobacteria > Caulobacterales > Caulobacteraceae > Brevundimonas > Brevundimonas pishanensis. The sequence goes on from NZ_JAJKBG010000004.1 coordinate 177,520, forward strand.
TGACCACGCCCGCCTCGACGAACGGCAGGAAGCTGTCCTGCTGGGTGCGGTTGAAGCGGTGGATTTCGTCGACGAACAGCAGAACCGAACGGCCCGAGGCCCGAATGGCCTTGGCCTGTTCAAACGCCTTTTTCAGATCGGCCACGCCGGAAAACACGGCGCTGATCTGCATATATTCATAGCCCGCGGCCTTTGCGAGCAAGCGGGCAATCGTGGTCTTGCCCGTTCCCGGGGGCCCCCACAGGATCATCGAGCCGAGACGGCCCGCCGCCGTCATCCGGCGGATCGGTCCGCCCTCGCCCAGCAGATGCTCCTGCCCCACCACCTCGTCCAGCGTCGTCGGGCGCAGACGGTCGGCCAGAGGCGCGTCGGGGGGATGGATGCCGGAGGCTTCGAACAGATCACTCATGACCTATCCATAAGCCGTCCGGCGTCCGATTTCACCTGCTTACGGGCAGCAACTTAAGGGATACGACCGTTCAGTTGGCGACCGCCGCGGATGATCGTCAACTCCGAACCGCGCGCCGCACGGCTCACAGCCTCGACCGAGTTCACAGCACGACCATCGATGCTCTTGATCACATCATTGGGTCGCAAGCCGATCCGTTGCGCGATGCTTCCACGCTGGATACCGGTGATGAAGACACCCGTCATGAACGGATCACCGCCGAGGCTTTCGGCACGCGCAGGGTTCAGCGCAAAAGCGGTGATGCCCGCCAGTGCGCCTTGGGATACCGCCGTGCCCTTGTCCACTGTCGCGTCACCCGGAACCGGCGTCACGCGGGCATTCACCGTGATCTCGCGCCCGTCACGCAGCAGCGTCACGCGCACGGTATCATTCGGTGCCTTGGTGCCGATCTGATAGTTCAGGCCGCCTTGATCGTTAATCTCGACGCTATCGATAGAGGTAATCACATCGCCTTGCTCGATCGAGGCGCGATCCGCCGGACCGCCCGAATAGATCTCTGTGACCAGCAGGCCCTGCGGTCGGGACAGGCCGAGGCTGCGGGCCATGTCGCCGGACAGGGTATCGCCCTTTACGCCTAGCCACGGGCGGATCACCCGCGTTTCACCGCCAACAGCCGATTCCAGCACACGACGAACCATTGCCGCGGGCACGGCAAAGCCTACACCCGAGGACGAGCCCGAACGGCTGTAGATCGCGGTGTTGATGCCGATCAGATCACCATCCATGTCCACCAGTGCACCGCCCGAGTTGCCGGGGTTGATCGGTGCATCGGTTTGGATGAAGGAGCCGGAATCGCTGATGCCGGTGTCCGTGCGGTTCAGGGCCGAAACGATGCCGTTGGTCACCGTCTGGCCGACCCCGAACGGGTTACCGATAGCCAGCACCAGATCCCCGACCTGCTGCTCTTCCTGATCGTCGAGGCGAATGGTCGGCAGGTCACCGTCAACGCCTTCCAATTGAAGCACCGCAATGTCCGACCGCTCGTCGGCCAACAGGACACGGGCCGGAAACTCTCGACGGTCGTTCAGCGTAACGCGGATTTCACTCATGTTCTTGATGACGTGGGCGTTGGTGATGACCACACCATTAGGCCGCACGATCACGCCCGAACCTATAGAGCCGGTCTGGCGTGCCGTCGGGATGCCCCAGAACGGATCGCGACCCTGCTGAACGCCACGCGCCGAGATGTTCACGACTGCCGGTGCCGCCTTGCGCACCACAGGCGCAAAGCTGGATTTGACCGCGCCTGCGTCGGTGGGAACGACGCGTGGCTGTTCGGCAAATACGCCCTCCTGCGCCTTTGACGGCTGGGACTGGCCGCAGGCTGCAACCAGCAAAGCTGCCGTGATAGCAAGATGTGAAGTCTTCATATCAATCCTAAATCTTCAGGCACGTCAGGGTATTGGACGCCATTCCGCAACGAAACTGCGACCGGATCAAGGCACTCTGCGGAGCGCCGGTCTGCCATATTTCATTTAAGGGCGAAGTCAGCCGCTTCAAGGCGACGCGCAGACGCAGAAACGGGCGGCCCGACATCGCCGAACCGCCCGTTATTCAAACTCTCGTATAGCTTAGCGCTTTGTGACCGGCAGGGTGTCCGCAGGATTGCCGTCGCCCTTGGGCACTTCGATGCCCAGCAGTCGACCCAACAGAGGCTGAACATCGACGCTGTCCAGATTCTGGAGCTGACGGCCAGCCACCACCCCATGACCATGTGCGATGAAGACGGCCTGCATATCGGCCCACTCATTGTCATAGCCATGCGCCCCGCCCGCACGGGTCAACGGTCGGGCCCGTGTCGCAACAACCCAGTTGTTCTCGGCCAGACAAACAAAGTCGGTCACGCGGCGATGGGTCCCCAGCGCAAAGCGGGCGGGAATCTCGCCCTTGCGCCAGCACTCCATATGCGGGTGTTTACCCACCAGAGCCCCGGCAACCTCAGCCTCACGACCCTCGGACGCATTGATGAAGCCAACAGGGCCCGAATAAACGACGCTGAACGCATCTGCAGGTACCAGATCATCGATATAGGACACACGATCCGGCGACACGTCCGCCATGCCGTGATCGGATACGACGATAACAACCGCGTCCTTCTCCATGCCGCGGTCTTTCAGACCCTGCATCAGCCGGCCAATGCTGGCGTCGGTTGCCTTGACCGCGTCTTCGGCTTCTTGGGAGTTGGGGCCGTGGTGGTGGCCCATGGTGTCGACCAGATCGAAATACAGGGTGGTCAGACGCGGACGCTGGCCCTCGGGCAGATCCAGCCACGACAGCAGGCGGTCAACGCGCACATCGCCCGGCATCGACTGCTCGAACACAGCCCAGTGCGTAGGACGCACACCGCGGACATCAGCTTCGGATCCCGGCCAGAACATGGTGCCGGTCACAACGCCCTGCTTTTCCGCCGTCACCCAGATCGGCTCGCCGTCATCCCACCAGCGGCGATCCGTGACCGCAGCGCGATTGCCCAGAGAGAACGATCCCAGCTCCGCATCGCGCATATTGTTGCCGACGATGCCGTGATGATCGGGGTGCAGGCCCGTGACCAAGGTGTAGTGGTTGGGGAAGGTAATCGTGGGGAAGGACGGCTTCATCGCGCCTGAAGCCCCCTCTGCCGCAAGTTGCGACAGGTTTGGCGTAATACCGCGGTTCAGGTATTCTGGGCGGAAACCATCGATGGACACCAGAATAACCGTGCGCGGCAGCTCTGCCTTGGCCTCGGCGGCGACCGGAGCCGACATTTCCGGCGTGGTGGCGCAGCCGCTCATCAGCAGGCCCAGGCCGATAGCCGACCCCAGTAACAGGTTACGCAACGACAGGGGGTTGGCCATACACATCACTCCGGCGACTCAAAAATAACCGGGTCACACTGCTAAGCTGTTTGTGTCACAGCTTGAAGACAGCGTTGAAGATGAATCGACTTGCCGCAACCGCGAAGTGACGTCAGTGTCCGGTTATGAACGCTGTTATTTCAATCGAGCGACTCACCAAGTCCTTTGGCGACGTCCGCGCGCTGGACGGGCTGTCCCTCGAAATCCCGCAAGGCGGTGTTTACGGCATTCTGGGGCCGAATGGCGCTGGCAAATCGACACTGTTCCGCATCCTTCTGGGGCTCATACAACCGACAAGCGGTCACGCTCAGGTCATGGGTTATCCCCTCGCCCACACCGAGACCCTGCGCCGCATTGGCTCGATGATCGAAACGCCGCGCTACCCCGCCTATCTGACCGCGCGGGACAGCCTCCAATGGTTGGCGGCCGCCCACGGCCAGGCGACACAGATCGACGTCGACCACTGGCTGGAACGCGTAGGTCTTAAGGACGCTGCTGACCGGAAAGTGCGCGGCTTTTCGGTAGGCATGATGCAGCGTTTGGGCTTAGCCGCCTCGCTTATGACAAGGCCCGATCTGGTCATTCTCGACGAGCCCACAAGCGGCATGGACCCGCCCGGAATTCACGAGATGCGTTCCCTGATCCGTGATCTGGCCGAAAACGACGGCGTTACGGTTATCTTGGCCAGCCATCAGTTGCTGGAAGTCCAACGTATCTGCGACCGCGTCGCCATTTTAAACCGCGGTCGTCTCGCCGCCGAGGGCAAGGTCAGCGATCTGACCGAAGCCACCGAATACCTGCATCTGGAAGCCACCCCGCTGGCGAAGGTGAAGGAGATCATCGGCGATGCCGCCGAGATCGTCGGCGATGCCATCCTGGTCAACATCCGCCGCGAAGATACCGCAGGCCTGATCCGCCATCTGGTTCAACAGGATGTCGACGTGATGGAGGCGCGCTGGGTGGGTGGCGATCTGGAAGCTGTGTTCATGTCCGAGACCCTCGGTGTCCCCGAGGCAGAGGTGAGCGCCCATGTTGATTGATGCCATCCGAGCAGAACTCTTCCGGTTTTCGCGCAACGGCACCGTGTGGCTGTGGTCCTTGCTGGTCATCCCGTTAGGCTCGGCCATCGTGGGCATTTTCGCCCGCCAGTTTTTGATGACGTCGCTCCAGAAAGCCGCCGCATCCTCGCCGGCCAGTCTGGTTATTCCCAAAGCCGCGATGAACCTCGGTGACGTCATCACCGACCAGACCGCACAACTGGCAGGCATCAACCTGCTGGCATTCTTCCTGATTGCGGCGGCCACGATCTCGGCCTCGGACTATCGCTGGGAAAGCTGGCGGCTTATCCGCCCGCGCAATAGCCGGCGCAATCTCATACTGGGTAAGGGCATCGCCATTGCTGTGATTGCCCTCGTACCGCTGTCGCTGCATCTCGTATGCGAGACGTTCGGGCGCATCATCAGCGCCAGTCTGGAGAACCGGTCCATCGTTATCGGCTTCGAAACAAAACAGGCTGGTGCGACGGTGCTCATGTTCGTTGTGGCGTGGCTACGGACACTACAGGTCGCAGCGCTCGCGCTTTTGGCCGGTGTCGCCACCCGATCGATCTTCGGTGGCTATGTGGTGCCTATGGCTGTTTCGGCAGGCACCTTCCTGTTGGCCGGCATGCTTTCCGGCTTCGGGTGGGATGCCAACCAGTGGCGCACTCTTCTACTGTTCCCTGCTAAGGCGCACGATGTCCTTCAGTCGGCGCTAGCAGGTGGCCCCATCCCTGCCGCAACCAATGTGAAGGCGATTATCGGCCTTATGTTCTGGTTGGCTGCCCCAACGGCCCTCGCCGTCTGGCTTTTTGAGCGTCAGGACCTGTCGAAGGAATAGGCGGCTTCAGGCCAGCCGCTTTTCCATGAAAATGTCTGCCCGCGCATAAGGCGTGTCCCGCGCGGGCAGATATTCAAAGCCCCAGCTTTCATAGAGGCGTAGCGCCGGAGCCAATGACGAGTTGGTTTCAAGATATAGCCGATGCGCCCCCAATTCGCGCGCCTTCGCTTCGCATGCCTGCATGAGCTGTTTGGATAGCCCTGCCCCGCGCGCTGCAGGCGAGACGGTCATCTTGGCCAGTTCAAAGCCACCGTCGTCCATTTTCTGGATAGCGCAACATCCCACACAGGTGCCATCAGCGCCTTCAATCATGAAGATGTGGCCGCCCGGCTCGAGGATACTTGCCTGCGGATTGCCCAGCACCAGCTGGTCTTTGGCTTCGATGATAAAACCGCCCTCGAGGATCCACGCCTCGTTGAGTGCTCGCCACGCTTGGGCATGCTGGGGACGATACGGAACAACGCGATACAAAAGCTCGACCATATTCGCTCTATCCCGCGCATGTGGTCACAACGCAAGCCGCCGAACCTGCACAATGACAAAAGGGCGGCCCGCCATACAGCGAACCGCCCTTTTCGATCACTTGGATCAGGAAACGAAGATTAAGCTTCGTCGCCTTCGATCATGACAACCGGACCGGAGTCCTTGCCCTTGGCCGAGACATCGCGGTCGACGAACTCGATGACTGCCATTGCGGCGTTGTCGCCGTGACGGAAGCCAGCCTTCATGATGCGGATGTAGCCACCTTGGCGGTCTGCGTATCGAGCAGCCAGGGTGTCGAACAGCTTGCCGACTTGCGGCACATCACGAACGGCGCTGATGGCCTGACGACGAGCGTGCAGGTCGCCGCGCTTGGCGAGGGTGACCAGCTTCTCGACGAAGGGACGCAGTTCCTTCGCCTTCGGCAGGGTGGTGGTGATCTGCTCGTGCTTGATCAGCGAGGCAGCCATGTTGGCGAACATGGCCTGGCGGTGGCTGACCGTGCGGCCGAGCTTACGATAGGCGGCGCCGTGGCGCATCGGGGTCTCTCCTACTCAACCCTGGTTTCCTGCCCGAACTCTGTGTGGGCGAGGACCTAGGGCCTCTCATTCTAACCGCCCCAACCAATCCAACTTAAGGACCTGGGCGGAGGGTTGATGATCAGATCTGGTCGTCGAACTTCTTGGCCAGGTCTTCGATATTTTCCGGCGGCCAGTTCGGTACGTCCATACCGAGGCTGAGGCCCATGGTCGCCAGCACTTCTTTGATCTCGTTCAGCGACTTGCGGCCGAAGTTCGGGGTGCGAAGCATTTCGCCCTCGGTCTTCTGTATCAGGTCGCCGATGTAGACGATGTTGTCGTTCTTCAGGCAGTTTGCCGAGCGGACCGACAGTTCCAGTTCGTCCACCTTCTTCAGCAGAGCCGGGTTGAACGGCAGGTCGGGCTTACCGTCCGACTGCTCGACAGCCTTGGTCGGCTCTTCGAAGGTGATGAAGATCTGCAGTTGGTCTTGCAGGATTCGAGCAGCGAAAGCTGCTGCGTCAACCGGCGAAACCGCACCGTTCGTCTCGATCTCGAGGATCAGCTTATCGTAGTCCAGCGACTGACCTTGGCGGGTCGGCTCAACGCGATAGGCAACGCGCTTGACCGGCGAGTAGAGCGCGTCAACCGCGATCAGGCCGATAGGAGCGTCTTCCGGACGGTTGAACTCGGCTGCGACATAGCCCTTACCGTTCTGAACGGTCAGTTCCATGCGGATCGAAGCACCGTCGTCCAGCGTGCAGATAACGTGATCCGGGTTAAGGACCTCGATGTCTGCCGGGACGTCGATCTGACCAGCCGTCACAACACCAGGACCGGTGGCGCGCAGGGTCATACGCTTCGGACCTTCCGCATGCATGCGGAGAGCCAGTTGCTTGATATTCAGGACGATGTCGACAACGTCCTCACGCACGCCTTCCAGCGAGGAGAACTCGTGGACAACGCCGTCGATTTGGATGGCGGTGACTGCTGCGCCTTGAAGCGAAGACAGCAGAACGCGGCGAAGCGCGTTGCCGAGCGTCACACCGAAGCCACGCTCGAGGGGTTCGGCGACCAGACGCGCTTTGCGCTGCGGGTCAGAGCCGGCCTCGACCTGGGGCTTCTCGGGACGGATCAGCTCTTGCCAGTTTCTTTCGATCATTAGTGTCCCTCGAACGGGTTTCGCTGACCCCACCTGTGTGCACTCAGGCTAGTAGGGGCCAGCAAGAAAAGAGTCAGGCGGCGATTAAACGCGACGACGCTTGGGCGGACGGCAGCCGTTGTGCGGCATCGGGGTCACATCACGGATGGTCGTGATGGTCATGCCAACAGCTTGCAGTGCGCGCAGCGCCGACTCACGGCCCGAACCCGGACCAGAGACGTTGACTTCGAGGGTCTTGACGCCGTGTTCAGCAGCCTTCTTGCCAGCATCCTCGGCAGCCATCTGGGCGGCATACGGGGTCGACTTACGCGAACCCTTGAAGCCCATGTGACCAGCCGACGACCACGAGATCGCGTTGCCTTGGGCATCGGTGATCGTGATCATGGTGTTGTTGAAAGAGGCATTCACGTGGGCAACGCCCGAGGTGATGTTCTTACGTTCGCGGCGCTTAACGCGACCCGGTTCCTTAGCCATAGCTTAGGCCTCTCTCTTACTTCTTCTTGCCGGCGATCGGCTTGGCCGGACCCTTGCGGGTACGTGCGTTCGTGTGCGTGCGCTGACCGCGGACCGGCAGGCCCTTACGGTGACGCAGGCCGCGATAGCAGGCCAGATCCATCAGACGCTTGATGCTCATCGAGGTTTCGCGACGCAGGTCGCCCTCGACAGTGTAATCACGGTCGATGGTTTCACGGATTTGCAGGACTTCGGCATCGGAAAGTTGATTCACGCGACGAGCCGGCTCAATGCCAACCTTTGCAGTGATTTCCTTGGCGGTGTGCGCGCCAATGCCGTGAATGTACTGAAGCGCGATTTCAACGCGCTTGTTGGTCGGAATGTTGACGCCAGCGATACGGGCCACGAAATTCTCCAGGTACGCGTTAGTCAGACGCAGAAAACGTTCCGGTTAACAAACCTGGAACGTGTGCGCCCTTCGCGGAAGACCGCCCTTATACATGGGATTCCTTTTCCGTCAACGCTTGCTGGCGGGAAAGAGAGATTAACAGAAAGTTTCCTAAGGCCATTCAACCCCGACGCGGATTTCTGCCCCGTCGATGGGACGGCCATCACGGACCGCTGGACGAAAGCGGAAATATTGCGCGGCCGCAAGTGCTGCCTGACCGAATCCCATCCCCTGTGGGGCCTCGCTGGCGACACGGCAACGGTTGAGTCGGCCATCCGCGCCCAGACGGCAATCCAGCTGGACCGATCCGCCCTGCCGCCTGCGAAACGCTTCGCGGGGGTGAAGCGCGCGCAACTCGGACTGCAGCGGCCCACGCACGAACCGGGGACCCGAGCCTGCTCCGTCGCCAGATCCACTGCCCTGACCGCGTCCGGTGCCGGTTCCCTCTCCGCCCTGTCCCATTCCCGGCGTAGGCGTCGCTTCGTCTGCCACGCCGATCACGAGGGGTGGATTAGGAGTTGGCGCGGGCGGAGCCGTTACCTCGGGAGGCGGGGGATTGGGGCGCGGGGTCGGCACCCTTACCGCCGACGTCGAGGCAGGAGCCCCTCCCCCTTCGCTGTCGCTCGATGGTTGAGGCGGCGGAGGTGGCGGAGGCGGCGGTGTTACGACGGGCCGAACGAGGTCGACCAAAATGGCAGGTGACGCGACCATGGGCGGGCTGTCCGCCGTCCAGCGTCCCAGCAGCAATCCGGCACTGGCGTGCAGACAGAATACGAGCGTGATGACACCCACGCGCGTCCACTGTTTTCGCGAGCGCGGCCGGTTAGGGGGCTGGTCCAGAGGCGACATCCTTCATCAACGCACGAGCCAAAGAAAAAGAGCCGATGCCGGAGCATCGACCCTTAATCTGGATGAGCGAGCCTGAAGGCTAGCTGAACGTCTTAGGCGAGCGCTGCGTCGATAGCCGCGGCTACCGTCGCAATGTCACCCATGCCGTCCACTTCCGTCAGCTTGCCCTGCGCTTCGTAATAAGGAAGCAGCGGAGCGGTGTTGGCGTTGTAGACCGCCAGACGATCCTTGAAGGTTTCAGGATTGTCGTCGGCGCGACCCTGTTCCTCGAAACGCTTGGTGATGCGTTCGGTAAGGGCAGCGTCGTCCACCTTGAGACGAACCACGGCGTCAATCTGGCTACCACGCTTGGCCAGCATGGCGTCCAAAGCTTCGGCCTGGGCCACCGTGCGCGGGAAGCCATCAAAGATGGCACCGCCGGCAGCTTCGGCTTCCGGAAGACGGGCTTCGATCAGGGCGATGACGATCTCGTCGGTGACGAGGTCACCACGCGCCAGCACGTCCTTGACCTTGAGGCCCAGCTCCGAGCCCGATGCGATGGCTGCACGCAGCATATCGCCGGTCGAGAGCTGTACCATGCCGTGGGTCTCTACGAGGCGCTTGGCCTGAGTACCCTTACCGGCTGCCGGCGGTCCGAACAGGATCAGATTCATTGTCAGATTATCCCCAGCACCCGAATCTTAGCGACGAACGACCGGCGTACCGCCACGACCACCACGGCCGCGCAGCTTCGCCTTCTTGATCAGACCCTCATACTGGTGAGCCAGCAGGTGGGACTGGATCTGCGAAACAGTATCCATCGTCACGGACACCACGATCAGCAGCGAGGTACCGCCGAAGTACATGGCGTTACCCATGCCCGCGACCATGAACTCCGGCAGCAAGCACACCAAGGTGATGTAGCCCGCACCGATGACCGTCAGACGGGTCAACACATAGTCCAGATATTCGGCCGTGCGCTTGCCCGGACGGATACCCGGCAGGAAGCCGCCGTACTTGCGCAGGTTCTCGGCCGTCTCTTCAGGGTTGAAGGTGATCGAGGTGTAGAAGAAGCAGAAGAAGATGATCAGGGCTGCGTACAGCACCATGAACACCGGCTTGCCGTGCGTCAGTTGCGCCGTAACCATCGGCAGCCACGACATCCACTCCGGCAGGTTTGCCGTAGCGGTGAACTGGGCAACCGTCGTCGGCAGCATCAGCAGCGACGAGGCGAAGATGGCCGGAATAACACCGGCGGTGTTCACCTTCAGCGGCAGGAACGAACGTTCGCCACCGGTAACGCGGTTACCTTCTTGGCGCTTCGGATACTGGATCAGAAGACGGCGCTGGGCGCGTTCCATGAAGACAATGAACATCACGGTCGCGACGGCCAGGATCGCCAGACCCAGGAGGGCGAAGGCAGACATTTGACCTTGCTGGGCCAGACCCAGCAGACGCGCGATGGTGCCCGGCAGAACAGCCACGATACCGGCGAAGATGATCAGGGAGATACCGTTACCGACGCCGCGTGCCGTAACCTGCTCACCCAGCCACATCAGGAACATGGTGCCACCCGTCAGGGTAACCACGGTCGTGGCGATGAAGAACAGGCCCGGATTGTCGACGAGGCCCTGAGAGGCGTTCAGACCGACAGCGATGCCGAAGGATTGAGCCAGAGCCAGCACAACCGTCAGATAGCGGGTGTATTGGTTCAGTTGCTTGCGACCGCTTTCGCCGCCTTCCTTCTTCAGCTTCTCCCACGGCGGATAAACCGCGCCCATGAGCTGCACGATGATCGAGGCCGAGATGTACGGCATCACGTTCAGTGCAAACACAGCCATACGCTCAACGGCACCGCCCGAGAACATGTTGAACATGTCCAGGATGCCACGTTGACCGTCCGGGTTCTGGAAGAACTGGAGGAAGGCATCGGAGTTGATGCCCGGGATGGGCACATAGGTGCCCAAGCGGTAAACAAGGAGAGCGCCCAGCGTGAACAGCAGGCGCTTGTGCAGCTCGGTCGCCTTGGCGAACGAGCCCATGTTCATATTTGCTGCGAGTTGTTCGGCGGCCGAAGCCATCTGTTGGTCCCCACGAATATTCGTGTCGTCAGATAAGGTGAAAGCGGCCCCCATGCGAGAGCCGCTTTCGAAAAATCGTCATCCCTATCCGAGAAGATCCCGAATTACGCCCGACTACGAGCGAATTCGGGATGACGAACTAGCAATTAGGCCTTGGCAGCCGTGCGCTTTGCGCGAGCCGACACCTTGTTGGCGTCGCCTTGCGGAGCCTTCGGAGCCGGAGCCTTGCCCTTGGCAGCTTCGCGCTTGGCAACGCGGGCAGCAGCCTTGGCTTCAGCTTCGATACGCTGTTGCTCGACCTTGCCGCCAGCAGCTTCGATAGCCTTGATGGCGCCCGAGGTTGCCGACCAGACGACCAGGTTCAGCTTGGCCTTCAGTTCGCCTTCGCCCAGAACGCGGACGCCGTCTTTTTCACGACGGATGACACCAGCGGCGACCAGAGCGGCACCGTTGATTTCAGCCTTGGCGTCGAGCTTGCCAGCGTCGATGGCTTCTTGGATGCGCCACAGGTTCACTTCAGCCAGCTTCAGTGCGTTTGCATTGTTGAAGCCACGCTTCGGCATACGCATGTACAGCGGCATTTGACCGCCTTCGAAGCCGCCGATGGCGACGCCCGAACGCGACTTCTGACCCTTGACGCCGCGACCTGCGGTCTTGCCCTTGCCCGAGCCCGGGCCACGGCCGACGCGCATACGAGCTTTGGTTGCGCCTTGGTTGTCGCGGATTTCATTCAGTTTCATGTGCCTGATCCTTTCGGGTGCTAAGCGCCAGACGCAATGCGGCTGACTCGGCGTTAAAAACGAAGGGTCGCTTCTAGGCGACCCGCCCCTCCGCTGCAAGTGCAAACGCAAATCTCGTTATGCGGAGGGATAGACAAGAGGCCCCGCACCGAATGATGCGGGGCCCTTGAATAGCAAAACGCCCTCCCCCATTTCCGAGGGAGGGCGTCTTAGAGGCTTTAGCCTTCGACCACTTCAACCATGTGGGAGACCTTGGAGATCATGCCGCGGATCGACGGCGTATCTTCCAGGGTGACCTCACGGCCGATTTGGTTCAGGCCCAGACCAACCAGGGTTGCGCGCTGGTCAGCCTTGCGGCGGATCGGCGAGCCAACCTGACGGATGGTCACGGTCTTCTTTTCGCTCTTGGCCATTGATTAGCCCTCCACAGTTTCCGGTGCCGAAGCACCATCATTGCGGCGGCCCATCAGGTCAGCGACCTTCTTGCCGCGCTTGGCAGCAACTTGACGAGGCGAAGACTGGACCTTCAGAGCTTCGAAGGTCGCACGGATCATGTTGTAGGGGTTCGAGGAACCGGTCGACTTACCAACGACGTCTTGAACGCCGAGGGTTTCGAGGACGGCACGCATCGGACCACCTGCGATGACGCCGGTGCCTGGAGGGGCAGCGCGCATCATGATCTTGCCAGCGCCCCAACGGCCGTTGCCGTCGTGGTGCAGGGTGCGGTTTTCGCGCAGCGGAACGCGGATCATCGTCTTCTTGGCTTCTTCGGTCGCCTTGCGGATAGCTTCCGGCACTTCACGTGCCTTGCCATGACCGAAGCCGACGCGACCTTTGCCGTCGCCCACAACCATCAAGGCTGCGAACGAGAAACGACGGCCACCTTTAACAGTGGCAGCGACGCGGTTGATGTGCACCAGCTTTTCGACGATGTCCGAATCCGGACCGTCTACGACTGGAGCATTGCGGTTATCGCGACGGTTACCGCCGCCACCGCGTTGGGGTTCACGAGCCATGTCTGTCGTTCCCTTAGAAGTTCAGACCGGCTTCGCGCGCGGCTTCCGCCAGCGCCTTGACCCGGCCGTGATAAATGTAGCCACCGCGGTCGAAAACGACGTCGGAGACGCCCTTTTCGATGGCACGTTCGGCGATCAGCTTGCCAATCTTGGCAGCTGCAGCGACGTCCGAGCCCTTCGAACCCTTGCCACCTTCCAGCGACGAGGCCGAAGCGACAGTGATGCCCTTCGAGTCGTCGATGATTTGTGCCGAGATGTTCTTGTCCGAACGATGAACCGACAGACGCAGACGACCATTTGCCACAGCCTTGAGGCGGCGACGGTTGCGTTCTGCGCGACGCTTGGCTTGTTGTTGAAGAGAGAGAGCCATGACTTACTTCTTCTTGCCTTCCTTGCGTCGGACGGTTTCGCCCTGATAGCGCACACCCTTGCCCTTATAGGGCTCCGGCGGACGCAGTTTGCGGATGACGGCGGCGATTTCACCAACGGCTTGCTTGTCGTTGCCCGAGATCTTGATCTCGGTCTGCTTCGGCACCGCAAAGGTGATGCCAGCAGGCGGAGCGATGTCCACGTCGTGCGAGAAGCCGAGTTGGAGCGACAGCGATTGACCCTTCAGGGCAGCGCGGTAACCCACGCCGACCAGTTCAAGGGTCTTCTCGAAGCCGTCGGTTACACCGGTTACCATGTTGGCAACCAGGGTACGCGACAGACCCCACATAGCCATTGCGCGCTGCGATTGCGAAACCGGGGTCAGGGCCAGTTCATCGCCGTCCTGCTTGATTTCGATTTCTTCAGCGACGGTCCACGAGCGTTCGCCCTTAGGACCCTTCACAGTGACGTTCTGGCCGTCGAGCGTGACAGTCACGCCCTTCGGCACTGCGATGGTTTTCTTACCAATACGGGACATATTAGTAGACCCTGCACAGGACTTCGCCGCCGACGTTAGCGTCGCGGGCAGCAGCGTCGCTCATGACGCCCTTGGAAGTCGAAAGGATCGAGATGCCGAGGCCATTCTTGACCGGCTTCAGATCGCCGATTGCCGAATAGACGCGACGGCCCGGCTTCGACACGCGAGCGATCTCGGCGATCACAGGCTGGTTGTCGAAGTACTTGAGCTCGATCTCGAACTGCGGGAACTCGCCCGGGTTTTGAACCAGGCTGTAACCGCGGATGTAGCCTTCCGACTGCAGCACGTCGAGGACGCGCTGGCGCAGGCGGGAAGCCGGGGTGAGCACCTTAGAACGCTTGCGGGTCGCAGCGTTCTTGATGCGAGCGATCATGTCGCTCAGGGGATCGTTGATCATCATATCTGTTCGCTCCCCTTACCAGCTCGACTTCGTCAGGCCGGGGATTTGACCCAGGTTGCCCAGCTCACGCAGGGCAACACGGCTCATCTTGAGCTTGCGGTAGTAAGCCCGCGGACGGCCCGTCACTTCGCAACGGTTGCGAATACGGGTCGGAGCGGAGTTACGCGGCAGGGCTGCCAGTGCGAGGCGCGCTTCAAAGCGATCCTCCAGCGGCAGGCTCTCATCGTTAGCGATAGCCTTGAGGGCTTCACGCTTCGCGGCATACTTCGCAACCAGGGCCTTGACGGCTTCGTTGCGGTTTACGGCGCTCTTTTTAGCCATTGATCTCTTCCCTTCCCGATCAGTTCACGAACGGGAACTTGAACTCGGTGAGGAGAGCCTTGGCTTCCTCATCGGTCTTGGCCGTGGTGCAAACGACGATGTCCATGCCCCACATCTGGTCGATCTGGTCATAGTTGATCTCCGGGAACACGATGTGCTCCTTCAGACCGGTGGCGTAGTTGCCACGACCGTCGAACGAGGTGCCCTTGAGGCCACGGAAATCCTTCACGCGCGGCAGCGCGATCGTGATGAACCGGTCCAGGAACTCGTACATTTGGTCGCCGCGCAGCGTCACCTTACCGCCGATGACCATACCTTCACGCAGCTTGAAGCCAGCGATCGAGTTACGGGCCTTGGTGGCAACAGCCTTCTGACCAGCGATAGCCGTCAAATCCTTGAGGGCTGCGTTAGCCTTCTTGGAGTCAGCAACAGCTTCACCGATACCCATGTTCAGGACGATCTTGTCCAGCTTGGGCACCTGCATTTCGTTCGTGTAACCGAACTTTTCCTTCATGACCGAACGGATACGCGAAACGTACTCGGTCTTCAGGCGCGGGGTGTATTTCTCGGTAGCCATCAGATGACGTCTCCGGTCGACTTGGCGAAGCGGACCTTTTGGTCACCTTCAACCTTGAAGCCAACGCGGGTCGCCTTGCCGTTGGCGTCAGCGATTGCGACGTTCGACAGGTGAAGCGAGGCTTCTTTGTTTTTAATGCCGCCTTGCGGATCAGCCTGGGTCGGGCGCGTGTGGCGCTGAACCATGTTGATACCTTCAACGACGACGCGGTTTTCGGTCGGAAGAACCTTGAGCACCTTGCCAGTGCGGCCCTTATCCTTGCCGGTCAGGACGATAACGTTATCGCCCTTCTTGATCTTGGCAGCCATGGTTACAGGACCTCCGGAGCCAGCGAGATGATCTTCATGTGGTTCTTGGCGCGAAGCTCACGCGGAACCGGGCCGAAGATACGAGTGCCAACAGGCTCGTTCGACTTGTTAACGATGACGGCAGCCGACTTGTCGAAGCGGATGACCGAACCGTCTTTGCGTTGGATATCCTTGGCGGTGCGAACGACGATGGCGCGAACGACATCACCCTTCTTAACGCGACCGCGCGGGATAGCTTCCTTCACAGAGGCGACAATGGTGTCGCCGATCGAGGCGTAACGACGTTTAGAACCGCCGAGCACCTTGATGCACATGACCCGGCGGGCGCCCGAGTTATCGGCCACTTCCAGGTTAGTTTGCATCTGGATCATAAGATCAGATCCTTCTGATTACGAGGCCGAAGCCGGGGAAAGGACTTCCCAGCGCTTCAGTTTGGACTTGGGGGCGCACTCGACGATACGAGCGATGTCACCGACCTTGAGGACGTTGGCTTCGTCGTGCGCGTGATACTTCTTCGAAAGACGGACCGTCTTTTTCAGAACCGGGTGGAGCAAAGTACGCTCCACCTTAACCACGACGGTCTTGTCGCCCTTGTCGGACACGACCACGCCTTCGAGAATTCGCTTGGGCATATTCGTTTCCTTACGAAGCGCGCTTCTCACGCAGAAGCGTGGAGATGCGAGCGATATCTTTGCGCACTTCACCCACGCGGTGGGTTTTTTCCATTTGGCCGGTAGCCGCTTGGAAGCGCAGGTTGAACTGTTCCTTCTTGAGCTTCAGGAGCTCTTCGGACAGTTGGTCGACGGTTTGCGACCGGAGATCTGCGATCTTGGTCATTATGCGGCTTGCTCCATTACGATGCCGGCATCCAGGCGGGTAACCACCTTGGTACGGATCGGCAGCTTAGCTGCGCCGAGGCGCAGAGCTTCACGAGCGATATCGTCCGGCACGCCGTCGATTTCGAACATGATGCGGCCCGGAGCAACGCGAGCTGCCCAGTGATCCACGGCGCCCTTACCTTTACCCATCCGGACTTCGGCTGGCTTACCGGTAACCGGCAGGTCAGGGAAGATACGGATCCACACGCGGCCTTGACGCTTCATGTGGCGGGTAACAGCACGACGGCACGCTTCGATCTGACGAGCAGTGATGCGTTCCGGCTCCATGGCCTTCAGGCCGTACGAACCGAAGTTCAGCGAGAAGCCGCCCTTCGACGAACCGCTGATACGGCCCTTAAAGGCCTTACGGTACTTGGTCTTTTTAGGTTGCAGCATGGTCTAATCAGCCCTCACGACCACGACGCGGACCGCGGTCACCGCGGGGGCCACGTTCACGGCCTTCGTTGGACGACGGACCCGAGGCTTCTTGGGCCCAACGCTTGTCCTGAGCCATCGGGTCGTGCTCGAGCACTTCACCCTTAAAGACCCAGACCTTCACGCCGATGATGCCGTAGGTCGTCTTGGCTTCATAGAAGCCGTAGTCGATGTCGGCACGCAGGGTGTGAAGCGGAACGCGACCTTCACGGTACCATTCCATACGAGCGATTTCTGCACCGCCGAGACGGCCCGAAACGTTGATACGAACGCCCTTTGCGCCGAGACGCATGGCCGATTGCATCGAACGCTTCATGGCACGGCGGAAGGCCACACGGCGTTCCAGCTGCTGAGCGATGTTTTCAGCGATCAGCTGAGCGTCGGTTTCCGGCTTACGGACTTCGACGATGTTCAGGTGAACTTCGCCTTCAGTACGAGCCGCAATGTCCTTGCGCAGCTTGTCGATGTCAGCGCCCTTCTTGCCGATCACGACGCCCGGACGGGCGGCGTAGATCGTCACGCGGCACTTCTTGTGCGGACGCTCGATGATTACGCGGGCAACGCCAGCGGCCGAAAGACGATCTTTCAGCCAAGCACGCAGCGCCAGATCCTGGTGCAGCAGCTTAGCGTAGTCAGCACCGCCGGCGAACCAGCGGCTGTCCCACGTGCGGTTCACGCCAAGGCGCAGACCAATCGGATTGATTTTCTGACCCATTAGGCGGCCTCACCTGCTTCGCGAACCACGATGGTGATTTCGCTGAACGGTTTCAGGATGCGCGACGAGCGACCACGAGCGCGGCTCGCAAAACGCTTCATCACCAGGTTCTTACCCACGAAGGCTTCGGCAACGATGAGGTTGTCGATGTCCAGGTTGTGGTTGTTCTCGGCGTTCGAGATGGCCGAATACAGGGCCTTACGAACGTCGATGGCGATGCGCTTGCGGCTGAACTCAAGCTCGTTGAGAGCTTTTTGAACCGGCAGGCCACGGATCGAGGCAGCTACCAGGTTCAGCTTCTGCGGGCTGATACGAACGTTAACCAGCTTAGCGCGGGCTTCGTTCGCAGCAACACGACGGGTGTTCTTGGTCTGGGCCATGGATTATTTCCTCTTGGCCTTCTTGTCCGCAGCGTGACCCGGGAAGTTACGGGTCGGCGCGAACTCGCCGAACTTCATGCCAACCATCTCTTCCGAGACGGCGACAGGAACGTGCTTCTGGCCGTTGTAAACGCCAAAGGTCAGACCCACGAACTGCGGCAGGATGGTGGAGCGACGCGACCAGGTCTTGATCACATCTTTACGGCCCGACGATTGAGCGGCGTCGGCCTTCTTGAGCAGATACCCGTCGACAAACGGGCCTTTCCAGGAGGAGCGGGCCATTCTTAGCGAGCCTTCTTCACGTGACGGCTACGGATAATGTACTTGTCCGTGGCCTTGTTCTTGCGAGTACGGGTACCCTTGGTGTCCTTACCCCACGGCGTAACCGGAGTACGACCGCCCGAGGTACGACCTTCACCACCACCGTGCGGGTGGTCGATCGGGTTCATGGCAACGCCGCGGACGTGCGGACGGAAGCCCATGTGACGCTTGCGACCAGCCTTACCGAGGTTCTGGTTCATGTGGTCCGGGTTGGACACGGCACCAACGGTAGCCATGCAGCCATCCAGAACCATACGCAGTTCACCCGAACCCAGACGGATTTGAGCGTAACCTTGGTCGCGGCCAACCAGCTGGGCGTAAGCACCAGCCGAACGAGCCAGCTGAGCGCCCTTGCCCGGCTTCATTTCCACGTTGTGGATGATGGTGCCGACAGGGATCGAGCGCAGCGGCATAGCGTTGCCCGGCTTCACGTCAACCTTCTCGCCAGCGACGATGGTGTCACCAGCCTTCAGGCGTTGCGGAGCGATGATGTAGGTCTTCTCACCGTCAGCGTACGTCACCAGAGCGATGAACGCGGTACGGTTCGGATCGTATTCCAGGCGCTCAACGGTGCCGATAGCGTCGAACTTGCGACGCTTGAAGTCGATCTTACGATAGAGGGTCTTAGCGCCACCGCCACGGAAGCGGACAGCGATACGACCACCCTGACCACGTCCGCCCGACTTGGTCAGGCCTTCGGTCAGCGACTTTTCCGGACGGCCTTTGTGCAGCTCGGAACGATCAACCAGCACCAGGGCGCGGCGGCCCGGCGAAGTCGGATTGTAATGCTTCAGAGCCATCTGATTAGAGCCCCGTCGTCACGTCGATCGACTGGCCTTCAGCCAGCGTCACGATAGCTTTTTTGATGTCCACGCGACGGCCATTGATGCCACGGAAGCGCTTGGTCTTGCCCTTTTGAACCAGGGTATTGACCTTGAGGACGTTGACTTTGAACAGGGATTCAACCGCAGCAGCGATTTCATCCTTGGTCGAGGTACCGGCAACGCGGAACACGACTTTGTTCTGTTCCGACAGGATCGTGGCCTTCTCAGTGATGATCGGGCTCAGGATGGTGTCGTAGTGCTTGGCGGTAGGTTGAGCGGCGGCCATTATGCGGCTTCCTTCTCAGCAAAGCGCGCCTCGATTGCTTCAACAGCAGCCTTGGTCAGCACAAGTTTGTCAGCACGCAGGATGTCATAGACGTTCAGGCCGGCGTTCGGCAGGACGTCGATGTGCGGGATGTTGCGAGCAGCGAGGCCGAAGTTGGTGTCAACTTCCGGACCAGCAATGATCAGAGCCTTGTTCCAGCCCAGAGCACCGAAAGTGGCGCGCAGGGTCGAGGTTTTGGCTTCAGCAACCGAAACGGTGTCTACGACAACCAGGTCGCCGGCCTTGACCTTCGAGGACAGGGCGTGACGCAGAGCCAGGGCGCGGACTTTTTTCGGCAGCGAGAAGCCGTGGTCGCGAACGACCGGACCGAAAGCGCGCGAACCACCAACGAACTGCGGTGCACGGCGCGAACCGTGACGAGCGCCGCCGGTGCCCTTTTGCTTGTACATCTTCTTACCCGTACGAGAGTTCTCGTTGCGGGTTTGAACCTTGTGCGTGCCAGCGCGACGCTTGGCCAGCTGCCAGTTCACGGTACGGGCCAGCAGGTCGCCGCGGATGTCGGTCAGGCCGAAAACGGCATCCGACAGTTCCACGTCGCCAGCAGCCTTGCCGTCGAGTTTGATGACAGAGAGTTTCATTACGCTTCACCGCCTTCGCTGGCTTCTACGGCCGGAGCTGCAGCAGCTTCGGTAGCAGCCGACTTCACAGCACCCGGGAACGGGGCTTCAGCCGGACGAGCCTTTTTCACAGCGTCGGTGACCTTGAGGTAGGTACCGTCGTGGCCCGGGACAGCGCCCTTGACCAGGATCAGACCACGCTCAGCGTCAACACGAACGATCGTGAGGTTTTGCTGGGTGACAGTTTCTTGACCGTAGTGACCAGCCATTTTCTTGCCCGGGAACGTACGACCCGGATCTTGGCGGTTACCAGTCGAACCGTGCGAACGGTGCGAGACCGAAACGCCGTGGGTGGCACGCAGACCGCCGAAGTTCCAACGCTTCATCGCACCGGCAAAACCTTTACCGATGGTCAGGCCTTGGACGTCGATCTTTTGACCAGCTACGAAGTGGTCAGCCGACAGTTCGGCACCCACGTCCAGCAGGCCATCCTCGTCCACGCGGAACTCGGTAACGTATGCCTTGGGTTCAACTTGAGCCTTCGCGAAAGCTTCGCGTTGCGGCTTGGCCGTATTTTTGGCCTTCTTAGAGCCAGCGCCCAACTGGAGCGCGACGTAACCGTCACGTTCCTTGGTACGTTGGCCGACGACTTGGCAGCCGTCGAGCTGAAGTACAGTAACCGGCACGTGTGCACCATCATCGGCGAACACGCGGGTCATACCCAGCTTTTTGGCGATCACGCCCGTGCGCATCGGATCCCGCCTCTTCTTTCTTAGATCTTGATCTCGACGTCCACGCCAGCCGACAGGTCGAGCTTCATGAGCGCGTCCACAGTCTGCGGGGTGGGGTCGACGATATCGAGCACGCGTTTGTGCGTGCGGATTTCAAACTGCTCGCGCGACTTCTTGTCGACGTGCGGCGAGCGGTTCACGGTGAATTTCTCGATCAGGGTCGGCAGCGGGATCGGACCACGAACAGTCGCGCCCGTGCGCTTGGCGGTGTTAACGATTTCGCGCGTCGAGAAGTCGAGGACGCGATGATCGAAGGCCTTGAGCCTGATGCGGATGCTTTGATCCATATCGGTTAGTATTCCCATGCGGCCGGAGCCGCGTCCCTGTGAACCATTTCAAAGACCGAAGCCTCAGGGTCGAAACCCCAGGGAACGCAAATCCGCAAAAACGAACGGCCCACACGGTTTCCCGCCTGAGCCAAAAAATCCCAAGAAGCTGCAAAAAGAACAGTAACTTAGGTCGTCCCTGCGAACCGCGTTTGCATCCGGAGATGCACAGCCGGTCCAACAAGAGTGGTGCTTATGCCTTCCGAATCCCTTCGGGTCAAGCACTGAATCCCAAGTCCCATAAGTGTTTGCGCCTCATGAGTTGTCGCCTCATAGCCGCCCCTCCCACCACTTTTCAAGACCCCAATTTGGCCATCTACGACCCCGTGAGAGGCCGAGCCGGAAAAGTTGATTTCAAAACAATGGCCCGCACGCCCCTCCCCTCCAGCCGCATGGAGGGCGATTCCAGAGGGGTTTGGTTAATTTGAATTAAGGGCTGAGGCGAAATGCGGCAGGACCAAGGCAGCAAAAAAGAAACTTCCGCCGCACGATCAAATAACGACGTATGTTTGCCTTATTGCGTAACATCGCGGCAACACCATGCCTCGCTAGTCCGAAACATGACAAGTTCGTTACAGCGAACCGCCTCGTTTGACCCTAAGTCGTCTCCACCGGCACGTTCCTTGGTGAACGAGCCCAAGAAAGTCTTTTAAGGACATACGACAATGAAAACCGTTTTCTTCGCTTCGGCAGCCGTCGCCGCTCTGATCGCTGCTCCGGCTATGGCTCAAACCGTTGGTTCGGCTAGCGTCTCCTACACCCACAGCGAGACCGACGTTGCTGCCGTGCAAGGCCTGGACACCGACGCTTTCGCTCTGAACGGCGCTGTCGCCACCCCGATCTTCGGTGACTGGACTGTCACTGCAGAAGCAAACGTCGCCAACACTGAATCGGACCTGGCTGCCAGCGAAACCACCCTGTCGGGTTCGGCTGCCCTGACCAAGGTCATCGGTTCGTACCGCGTCGGTGGCTTCTACGCCGCTAACGAAATGCCGGGTGCAACCCTGAACACCTTCGGCGCTGTCGCTCAGAAGTACTTCGACCGTGCAACCGTTTCGGGCGTCGCTTCGTACGGCTCGGTTTACGACGCCGACATCTACACCGTGAAGGCTGACGCTGCTTTCTACGCAACCTCGGACCTGCGCCTGAACGCGGGCGTTTCGTTCCAGAACGTTGACTTCGGCGGCGCTGACTTCGACACCGTTGCCGGTACCGTTGGCGCTGAATACCAGTTCGCTAACTCGCCGTACTCGGTCTTCGGTGCTTACACCTACACCGACTCGGACGACTTGGCCGTTGAAGACAACGCTTTCAAGATCGGTGTGCGTTACAGCTTCGGCGGTGGCCTGCAAGCCCGCGACCGCGCTGGTGCTCGCATGGACCTGAGCAACAACGTGTTCGTACCGTTCTTCAACTAAGCTTCGCCTTGGTTGAGCCGTAAGGCACACAGAAAAGGCCCCGGTGGATTTCCACCGGGGCCTTTTTTGTTGCCTGACGCTCAGTAGGCCCGGTGCGAGGCCACGAAGTCCAGTCGCTGGGACATGAAGTCACGGAAGAACTCCACGCGGCGCCAGTCAGTCGGTGCGCGCTGCAATTCGGCGAGGCGCCGCTCTACCCGATCAATGTAGTGGTCGAGGTGCTGAGCCGTCAGAGCTTCGATCTCGATCTCTACCGGCATTGCCGCACGCTTGGCCTTGATCTGCGCCAGCAGGTCCATAACCTCGCCCATGTGGCTGCCTTCCATGAACACCGGCACGATGTTCACAGCCGCCAGTCCGTTGATCGCGAACATGGCGATGTACTGGTTGTAGTCGAAGTAGTCGCCGACCGAGTAGGTGCCATAGTGACCGCGGGCTTCATACAGCTTCTGGGCATCGAAGCGGTTCAGCAGCGACAGTCCGAACTCGCGGTTGTGGCACTCCATCAGCACTTGGCCCAGCGACTGGTAGTTCGGCACCGTCACATAGCACCGTGCCTGCTCGTTCATGGCCTGCGCGATATTGTAGATCAGCCGGTGGCTGTCAGGCACGTGCTCCAGCACATTGTCACAGACAACCAGATCGAACTTGCCCAGACTTTCCATGAAGTCGATGTCGTCGGCATCGCCGTAGGTGATTTCGACGGTGTCGAGCGCGTTATTGTCCTCGAGGTTGAGAGCAAAATACTTCAGCTCGGACTCGCCGACCTCTATGCCGCGAACCGTGGCCCCTTGCTGGGCCGCTGCGATGCAGACCCCGCCATAACCACAGCCGATGTCGAGTACGCGCTTGTCGGCTAACGGGCCGGTAAAGTGCGTGACCATCTTATCGACGATCTCTGCACCACGTTCGTTGCCGCTCAAGATGTATTTGAGGTGCTCCTCCCAAAGATGGTCTCCATGGGAGATCTCGCGAAGAGCACTCTCAAACTTACCCATATGCCCCATGTGAACGCCTGCCCTCACTCTAAGCCGAAGCCGGATTGATTCTAGCTAACAACGTTATAGATAGAACTCCGGGGATCAACTCATTTGGCAAGCGGGGTGACGTTAATCGCCCCTAGTCCCGACGACGCACCCGTACGTCACCCGAACCGACGGCACGTTTGCTCACATTGCCGGTCACACGATCGATCACGATATCGCCTGCGCCGGCGATGCTTGCCGAGACATCGCGAACAACACCGCCCACCTGCACATCGCCAGAGCCCATAATGTTGACCTGCAACTGGCCGATGCGGCCGTCGGTGATGTCAACATCACCTGAGCCCGCGATGGAAATGCGGGCGTCGCCCTCGGCCCGCTGGACTTCGACATCGCCCGAACCGGCAATATTGATCGAGAGGTCGCCAACCGCCGTGGAACGGATATCTCCGCTGCCACCGATCGAGACATCCAGCTTGCGAGCACTTCCGGTCCACACGTCTCCCGAGCCCCCGATGCTCACCTTGGTGTCGTTGGCGACGTTGGCAATGACCCAGTTGCCGCAACCCGAATGGGCCAGACGAACGTTCTCCGCCCCTCGCCCGATCGCGCCAAAGACGGCGCCGTCGGTTCGCACATCCGCGTCGCGGGGGCCACGGATGATAATCAGCGGAGCGTTGGACAACTCGACACGACCCGTGCCGCGCACAGAGGCGGAGGCCCCCTCACCGGGGCGCGAAGGTGGGGTATCTCCGCGCCTTCCGCCTTCGCAGCTCAAAGCGCGGGTGCGCAGTCCACGGCGGTATATGTTGCCGTCGATGCGAACGTTTCCGCCCTCGCGGACAACTTCCAAGGCGGGCAGGTTGCTGTTACCTTGCTGGACCTCCACCGCAATGTCGGAGCGGGCCTCCGGCATGTAGACGACGCGGGCAATCGCGTTGTCGACGCGGACGGACTGGGCGCTCGCTGCACCACCACCAAGGGTCGCAACTGCGGCACCGGCCAAAAGCAGGGTCAGGGTCTGTTTCATCGTCAGTCTCCTTGTTCGGCCACGTCGCCGTTGTTGGAAGCATGCTGACCCAAGGCTGATCCGATGTCCGCTTAAAAGCCTGTCATTAAGCCCTTTTAATCTTGCGCCTGAATCCGCAGCCCTCCACTGGCCGTAGGATCCGCCACAAACTCGCGCGGGATCGCCGCAATGCGGTTCCCGAGGACCATCATGCGCCTCAGGGGCACAGACATCGCCCACTTCATAGCCAGCGCTGGACCGTTTACGGTCGACACGGCGGGCGGATTAAGTCCGCGCGTGCGCATATAGGCGTGGGTATATAGGGCCCCCGTTCGGGCGCGGCTCTCCCAGGTCTGGTATTCCATCGACAGGCTCACACAGAGACCATCGACATTCTCGACGCGGTGCGGCGCGTACAATGGCCACGCCAGCGCCTCGCCCGGGTGTAGTTCGAACACCTGCGCATCTGCCTCGAACTCGAGACTGTAGGGCACTTCTTCGGACGTCTGACGGGCCACAACTCTTTCCATCGTGACTTCCGGTAGATGGGCTTCATCAGATGGGTAAACAAACATGCGTTTGATCCCGCGCATGTGGAACAGCACTACGCCGGCCGGATCAAAGTGATACGGCACGCGGGTTCCGGGCGACGAGATGATCAACTGTCCCGAACGTTTGATGGCCCGTAACGATGGGTAGGCCGCTGCAATGTCCCCGAAAGCATCCGTCGCCCGCGACCACAGTTCCAGCCACTGATCCTCAATGCCGCGGAGATTGACCCAGATGCGCGCTCTGCGGACCGCTTCCAGGAGTTCCGCCCCGGTGGCATCGCCTCTTGTGCCCGCGCGCAAGGTAACCTGTCCGCGCTCGTCGAAGCGATATTCGTTGATGTCGATCAGTTCTTCTGGATAGCGGTCCAGCAACGCCGCCAGCGCCGCATCGCCGGTGAGTTCCGCGCTATCCAGCCCGTGGGTGTAAACCGCGCTTTGGCGTATCGGACCCAGCTCACGCTTCGTGCCATAATCATGCATTCTCAGGACTCCCCCGTCCGTATCCGGCTGGCCATGCTCTTGCCTGCAAGAAGGAGACCGCGGCCCTTCCCCAGCCCGCCCGTCTCGCTCGCATCAATCGCAGCCCACCGTCGTCGCGCGCTCACCAGCACGCGCTCGTTTCTGACAACCCTCCCCACGTGGTCGACCCACGAAGGCTGTCCAACCGTCACCTCTGCGACTTCGCGTGTGCGATTGCAGAAATACTTTTTGTAGGGCTCGCCCACAAACCCGTAGTCAAACTCCGTAAAGCCCTCGGCCCGCTTGACGCGGATGGTTTCAAGACTGAGCCAGATCCCCGCCGAATAGCGCGCTCCCTGTGGCAGATAGGCGGGGAACCAGAAGTGCCACACACTCCCTGCGTGAAGGCTGAGTTCCAGCGCCACCAGTGTGTCACCGGCGTAAAGCGCCGCCACTGACGCCCCGAAATCCTCTTGCTGCACCAGCAGCCGGTGCAAAAGCTGACGCGTCCAGCATGCCGCGAAAATGTCGTGCCGTCCGGTGCGGCGGTACTGCTCGCGTTTCAGGGCGATCAGTTGATCCAGCACCTGGGGCTCGCGAACATCACAGCGCACCGACACAGGTCCAAGAGACTGCTCCAGTCCGCGCCGGCTGCGTGCCTTGTCCTTATAGTATTTCGCAAATGCAGAGCTCTGCTGCCCGTACCATTCATCGTAGGATATGCCCGACAGATCGGCCTGACAGGTGGCTAGCGGCAATCCGGCCGGTGCCCGCCCTACCCAACTGTTGGCACTGAGGCGGCGACCGTTCGCCAACGTCACCAATAAGGAAAGGGACACCAAAGTCGCCGCCGGCCCGATGACCCCGTGGTAATCATTCAGCGGCGCACCGACCGGATAAAGTGTCCCGCCGCGACGCTGATGCGGCCAGTAGCCAACCACCTCGCCCGCCTGCCAGATCTTCAGGACGAATACGTCGGGGGCCACAGCTGCCACCGCGTCCGTGAACTCGATGCGGAAGAAGGGGCTTGAGCGCGCGGCGTCAGCGGCCTGCCACGCACACCAGCGGGCGCGGTCGTCTGCAGACAACCCATCCACCGTCAGGCACTCGGCGCTGATCTCCATTCCCCTAAGGTCCCCCAACCTATTTGCACGATCAGTGTAAGGTGAAATGGAAACCAAAATCCAAACACAATGCCCCTCGTCCAAACAAAAACGGCCCCCCGGATTTCTCCGGAGGGCCGTCTTGTTTTGTCGTCACTGACGGTTGTCCGTCAGGGTCGGATCAAAGCTGTTGCTTAGGCAACGATCTTCGAAACGACGCCGGCACCGACGGTGCGGCCGCCTTCACGGATAGCGAAGCGCAGCTTCTCTTCCATGGCGATCGGGGTGATCAGCTCGACGTCCAGCTCGGCGTTGTCGCCCGGCATGATCATTTCCACGCCTTCCTTGAGGTGAACGATGCCGGTCACGTCGGTGGTGCGGAAGTAGAACTGCGGACGGTAGTTGGTGAAGAACGGGGTGTGGCGGCCGCCCTCTTCCTTGGTGAGGATGTAGGCCTCAGCAACGAACTTGGTGTGCGGGGTGATCGAACCCGGCTTGCACAGCACTTGGCCGCGCTCAACGTCTTCACGCTTGGTGCCGCGCAGCAGAACGCCGACGTTGTCACCAGCTTGACCTTGGTCCAGCAGCTTGCGGAACATTTCGACGCCCGTGCAGGTCGTCTTTTGAACCGGACGGATGCCGACGATTTCGACTTCTTCACCGACCTTGACGATGCCGCGCTCAACGCGACCGGTCACAACCGTACCACGACCCGAGATCGAGAATACGTCTTCAACCGGCATCAGGAAGGCTTGGTCGATCGGACGTTCCGGCTGCGGGATGTAGCTGTCGACAGCTTCCATCAGCTTCAGAACGGCGTCTTGACCGATGGCAGCATCGCGGTCTTCAACGGCGGCCAGAGCCGAACCCTTGATCACCGGAATGTCGTCACCCGGGAAGTTGTACGACGACAGAAGTTCACGAACTTCCATTTCGACGAGCTCGAGCAGCTCTTCGTCGTCGACCATGTCAACCTTGTTCAGGAACACGACCAGTGCCGGAACGCCAACCTGACGCGACAGCAGGATGTGCTCGCGGGTTTGCGGCATCGGGCCGTCAGCGGCCGAGCAAACCAGGATAGCACCGTCCATCTGGGCAGCACCGGTGATCATGTTCTTCACGTAGTCGGCGTGACCCGGGCAGTCCACGTGGGCGTAGTGACGGTTAGCCGTCTCGTACTCAACGTGCGCGGTGTTGATGGTGATGCCGCGTGCTTTTTCTTCCGGAGCAGCGTCGATGTCTGCGTAGTTCTTTGCAGTCGCGCCACCGGCCTTAGCCAGCGTGATGGTGATCGCAGCCGTCAGCGTGGTCTTGCCATGGTCAACGTGACCGATGGTGCCGATGTTGCAGTGCGGCTTAGTGCGTTCGAACTTTTCCTTGGCCATTTTCTAGCTCCTGGAATCCCCGAACCGGGGACCATTTAGTTTGGGGATATCGATGGGGGGCGATTTGTTACCAAACCGCCCCGATTTCAAGTCTCAGTCGTCAAAAAGACGGCTGATTAGGCGTACTTCTTGATCACTTCGTCGGCGACGTGTTGCGGCACCGGCTCATAGTGGTCGTACTGCATGGTGAACTGTGCACGACCTTGCGACATACCGCGCAGGGTGTTCACGTAACCGAACATGTTGGCCAGCGGCACGAAGGCGTTCACGACAACCGCGTTACCGCGCATGTCTTGGCCTTGGATCATACCACGACGACCGTTCAGGTCACCGATGACCGAACCCAGGTACTCTTCCGGGGTCACAACTTCGACGGCCATGATCGGCTCGAGCAGCTTCGGTGCACCCTTTTCCTTCAGTTCCTTGAAGGCAGCGCGCGAAGCGATTTCGAAGGCCAGGACCGAGGAGTCGACGTCGTGGAAGGCGCCGTCGATCAGGGTTGCCTTGACGTCGATGACCGGGAAGCCAGCCAGCAGGCCGTTTTCCTTGGCCGACTTCAGGCCCTTTTCAACACCAGGGATGTATTCCTTCGGAACAGCACCGCCGACGATGGCCGACTCGAACACGAAGTCCGAACCCGGTTCACCCGGCTCGAAGACCAGCTTGACGCGTGCAAACTGACCGGTACCACCGGTTTGCTTCTTGTGGGTGTAGTCGATCTCGACCTTTTTGCCGATCGATTCACGATAGGCAACCTGCGGAGCACCGATGGTCGCTTCGACCTTGTAGGTACGCTTCAGGATGTCGATCTTGATGTCGAGGTGCAGCTCGCCCATGCCCTTCAGGATCGTTTGGCCCGACTCGTGGTCGGTCGAAACGGTGAACGAAGGATCTTCCGAAGCCAGCTTGGCCAGAGCCACGCCCAGCTTCTCTTGGTCGGCCTTGGTCTTCGGCTCAACAGCGATTTCGATAACCGGTGCCGGGAATTCCATGCGCTCGAGGATGACCGGCGACTTCAGCGGATCACACAGGGTGTCGCCGGTGCGGGTTTCCTTGAGGCCTGCCAGAGCGACGATGTCGCCAGCATAGGCTTCCTTGATGTCTTCACGGTTGTTCGAGTGCATCTGCAGCATACGACCGACGCGCTCACGCTTGTCACGGGTCGAGTTCAGCAGCGACTGGCCGGTTTCCATCGTGCCCGAGTACAGGCGGCAGAAGGTGATCGAACCAACGAACGGGTCGTCCATGATCTTGAACGCCAGAACCGACAGCGGCTCTTCGTCCGAAGCCTTACGGGTAACCGGCTCTTCGGTCTTGAAGTCGATGCCCGGGGTTGCCGGGATGTCGAGCGGCGAAGGCAGGTAGTCAACTACTGCGTCGAGCAGCGGCTGAACGCCCTTGTTCTTGAAGGCCGAGCCAGCGAGGATCGGGTAGAAGTGACCTTCGATAACAGCCTTACGGATGCAGCGCTTCAGCACTTCAACCGACGGCTCGTCGCCACCGAGGTAAGCTTCCATGGCTTCGTCGTCGATTTCGACGGCGTTATCGACAAGGTACTGACGCGCTGCAGCAACAGCGTCAGCCATGTCGGCCGGGATTTCGCGGACGTCAGCAGCAGCGCCAACAGCGTCGGTTTCCCAGATCAGGGCCTTCATTTCGACCAGGTCGACAACGCCCTTCAGGTTCGATTCCGAACCGATCGGCAGTTGGATCGGCACAGCCTTGGCGCCCAGGCGATCGCGGATCGATTCAACCGACTTGTCGAAGTCAGCACCGATCTTGTCCATCTTGTTGACGAACACGATACGCGGAACTTTGTACTTGTCAGCCTGACGCCAGACGGTTTCGGTCTGCGGCTCAACGCCGGCGTTACCGTCCAGAACGGTCACAGCACCGTCGAGCACGCGCAGCGAACGTTCGACTTCGATGGTGAAGTCAACGTGGCCTGGGGTGTCGATGATGTTCAGGCGCTTACCTTGCCAGAAGGCGGTGGTAGCAGCCGAGGTGATGGTGATACCGCGTTCTTGTTCCTGGTCCATCCAGTCCATGGTCGAGGCACCATCGTGCGTCTCGCCCATTTTGTGGTTCTTACCGGTGTAGAACAGGATGCGCTCGGTCGTCGTGGTCTTACCCGCGTCGATGTGAGCCATGATACCGAAGTTACGGTAGTCTTCGATTTTGTGTGTACGGGCCATTGGTCTTGCCTTCCGGAGTACTCGCGGACGCCGCGAGCGCCCCGTTGTGTCGGATATGACGGCGCGGGCGATTCAATCAGAATGCCCGCGCCAGATCGTCTTAGATCGCGTCCGTCCTCATACCGGGGTACGAGGACGGTTTTAAGACGCTTACCAGCGGTAGTGGCTGAAGGCGCGGTTGGCTTCGGCCATCTTGTGGGTGTCTTCGCGCTTCTTGACCGAGGTGCCGCGGTTGTTCGAGGCGTCCAACAGTTCAGCAGCCAGCTTCTCGGTCATGGTGTTTTCACCACGCTTGCGAGCAGCGTTTACCAGCCAACGGATGGCCAGGGCGCGACGACGGTCCGGACGAACTTCAACCGGAACCTGGTAGGTAGCACCACCCACGCGGCGCGAACGAACTTCGACCGACGGAGCGACGTTTTCCAGAGCCTGGTGGAAGGTTTCCACTGCGGTCTGGTCTTTCTTCTTTTCAGCCAGGATGTCGAAAGCACCGTAAACGATGTTTTCGGCAACAGCCTTCTTACCTTCGTACATGACGTAGTTCATGAACTTGGTAACGATCAGATCACCAAACTTGGGATCCGGCAGAACTTCACGCTTCTGGGCGCGGTGACGACGGGACATGAGAGTATCCTCTTAAATCTTGTAGAGCGCAGGAACGCGAATGGCTTATTTCGGACGCTTCGCACCGTAGTGCGAACGACGTTGCTTACGGTCCTTAACGCCTTGGGTATCCAGCACACCGCGCAGGATGTGGTAACGGACACCCGGAAGGTCCTTCACGCGGCCGCCGCGGATGAGCACAACCGAGTGCTCTTGCAGGTTGTGGCCTTCACCCGGGATGTAGCAAACAGCTTCAACGCCGTTCTTTGCCAGGCGAACCTTGGCAACCTTACGAAGTGCCGAGTTCGGCTTCTTCGGGGTCGTGGTGTAAACGCGGGTGCAAACGCCGCGGCGCTGGGGCGAACCCTCGAGGGCCGGAACCTTGTTACGAACGGGCTTCGGCTTACGCGGCTTGCGGATCAGCTGGTTGATCGTGGGCATTCGAATTCGTCTCTTTTTCGATGTGGAGGCGTGTGCCTTTCGGCCGGAGCGCCTCATTGCCTTCTTTTGAACGACCCTAAGGTCGCCCGGGGTTGGTATTCGAGCCGAAAGAGCGTCTTCCAAACGGAAAAACCGGAACGCGCGCTTTGGGCGTTCCGGCGGGACACAGCCCGACCGTCAAGTTGTCACTCGTTCAGCGGACAGCGAACTGCCCACGTCTCGAAAGTGAGCGGCTTGTACGTGTGTGGGGGCTGTCCGTCAAGTTCGTCTGATATCCGCGTTTAGAATTAGGTAATATGTAACGCCACTTTTCCAACGTAATATTTCGCAAGCGTGCAGGGTTGGAGGACATTCCTTGACGACGGTGCACCTGCCGATTGCCTTCCTGCCCCCGGAAAAACCCAAGCCGAGCAAGGCGGTGTGGGTCGTTGCGTCCGTCGTATTCCACCTCGGTGTATTGGCTCTGGGCCTGATCTGGGCACCCCAGCCCCTCAGGCGGGATGACAACGCCTCGCGGCCCACCATCTATGTAGATATAGAACCTGTCGTCCTCCCCCGCGAGGTTCCCGCGCGCGTGCGTCCTCGCGAATCCGCCGCCTCCGATTCTACGTCCCCTTCACGCGGAGCACCCACAACGCCGGTCCCTCGTGAAGCCCGCAATCTGCCCGCGACGACAGGGGTGGCCTCTTCGGCAGATGCGGACACCGGGCCAACGTCCCAGCCTTCCAATGGCCAATGGGCCTATCGTCCTGAAAGTACAGGCAGCGCCGTAGCGCGGACCCTACGCACCTCCCCTATCGGGTGCGACTATCCCGAGCGGTTGTCCGACAGCGAGCGGGCCATATGTAATGAGCGAGCCACCAACCGCGCCGTCCGGGAATTGGAACGCGGTCAGCGTATTACCGGAACGGGCGACGCTCGCCGCGACGGCGCGCTTCAGCGCGAAGGCACGGCGCGACTTCGTAACTTCAACTCCCGCCGCCTTCCCATAACGAATGACGAAGTCGGCAACGGTCGTCCCTCCGACAGTGTAGGGTCCAATCTTGGTATCGGTCCCGCAGGGCGGCACCTCGATTCATCGCTTCAACCGGACGCTTATGGGCCGGTTCAGACCAAGCGACGCGACGGCCCTCCCGAGGACCGGATCCAACGGACACCGCATTAACAAGAAATCAGCGTTCTCAACTTCATGTGACACACTGGCGGTAACGCCGTGACTCGGCTCTTGTGAGGTTGTCCGTATGGCGTGCCCCAGAACCTCCCTTAGAGGTAGCCCATGAGTTTCAGCCTGTCGGCACCCCCGCCGCCTATTACGCCCTCGCCGCGCCGTCAGCGCGGTGCATTGCTGGTGGCATCTGCGCTGATCCACATCGCCGTATTGGTGCCGGTCGCGCTCAATACGGTGTTCCTGCCGAAGTTCGAGGACGATGACAGCTTCGAGGTTTGGATCGACATGCCGCGCGATACACCGCGACCGACGCCCAAGCCTCAGGAGCGTCGTGAGCAGCCGCCCGTCGTCGAAGAGACCGACGTCCCCCTCCCTGAAGAAACCAAGGTCGATCCCGTTCGCGAGCAGCTGATCGAAAAGATCGTCGCCGCCAACCCGCAGATCACCCAGGAACAGCTTTCGGCAATCCTGCCGCAGATCGTCGAGCAAAAGCCGCAGGTTTCAGAACGTCTGGAAATGACGCAGGGCGCACAGGTCAGTGACCTGAACAATAGCACCCTGCCCGGCCTGGCCGCGCCGGTGACCCGCCCTGTTATCGAAGCCATCGATGGTCCGACGGCGAACACGCAGATCGCGCCCCTGGACAGCTCTGCTCTCCCTTCCCTACAGTCCGCAGAGCGCGAAGGTCAGGCGTCCCAGTCCGACATGGGCTCTCCGGATACGCCTATCCCGCGCCGGGCGCGGATCGACGATGAAGCCGAAGCTGCCTTGGCCGCCGCTGCACGGGGCGGTGCGCTGGACGACGCGTGGACTTATCGCCCCGAGGCGGGTGGAGCCGCGCGCTCGCAAGGCGGTCAACGCACCGACCCCATGGCGGGTCAGGGCGGGCTGGCGGGCAACACGGCCACCCAGACGGGCCGCATCTATTATGGGCAGGGGTCCACGCCCGTGGACTGCACCCAGCCCCAGATGCTCAGCGACATCCAGCGCCTGTCGTGCGACAGCGCGGACCAGCGCCGCATCCGTCAGGCGATTGAGCGGGGCGTCCGCGTTCAGGGCAGCGGCAATGGAGCCCGCGATGCTCAACTGGGTGCTGTCGGCGCTGCCCGCATGGAAAACTATGAGGCCCTCCGCCGGCCCGCATCGGGCGGAACGGGCAACCCCATTCTCGATACCACGGGCTCGGGTCGCGGTGCCGAACTGGATGCCATGTCAGGTACCGATCGCGGGGTGAGCAAACTTCAGCAACAGATCGGTGCCAGCAACGGCCCGCGACCACCACCTCGCGGTAACGACTAAGCGGAAAGCAAAAAGGGCGGTGTCTTGCGACACCGCCCTTCTTTTCTTTCAGCCTAGGCCGGAAGTCTGGATCAGCCTTGATCCAGTTCCAGAGCCAGATCGGCCGGCAGCGGCTCGACCGCGTCTTCGCGAGCTTGGGTAAGCTCGGCGTCGCGCTCGTTGGCGATCTTCTGCATGGCACGCAGGTAAGCACCCGTACCGGCCGGGATAAGGCGGCCGACGATGACGTTTTCCTTGAGGCCTTCCAGCGTGTCCTTCTTGCCATGGACCGAAGCCTCGGTAAGCACGCGGGTGGTCTCCTGGAACGATGCCGCCGAGATGAAGCTGCGGGTTTGCAGCGACGCCTTGGTGATGCCCAGCAGGACCGGTTGCGTGACAGCCAGACGGCCACCGCGCTTCTCGACCTTGGCATTCTCGAGCTCGGCCTCAGCCACTTCGACGGTGTCACCCTTGATGAGGGTGGTCTCGCCGGAGTCGATGACTTCGACCTTCTGCAGCATCTGACGCACGATCACTTCGATGTGCTTGTCGTTAATCGGCACGCCTTGCAGACGGTAGACTTCCTGCACCTCGTTGACGAGGTACTCGGCCAGAGCTTCGACGCCTTGGATGCGCAGCAGATCGTGCGGATCCGGGTTGCCGTCGATGATGTAGTCGCCCTTCTGGATCAGATCGCCGTCGTGGACGGAGATGTGCTTGCCCTTCGGGATCAGGAATTCAACGGCTTCGCCTTGGTTGCCATCGGCATCCGGCTCCGGCGTGATCTTGATACGACGCTTGTTCTTGTAGTCACGACCGAACTCAACGCGGCCATCCATTTCGGCGATGACAGCGCAATCCTTCGGACGGCGGGCTTCGAACAGTTCGGCAACGCGCGGCAGACCGCCGGTGATGTCGCGGGTCTTGGCACCTTCGGTCGGGATCCGGGCGATAACTTCACCCGGCTTGACCTCGTCACCGTTCGACACCGACAGAATGGCGCCAACCGGCAGCAGGTAACGGGCGTCAGAGCCCGAAGCCAGACGGGCATAGCCCTCGCCTTGGATCAGACCCAGGGCCGGACGCAGGTCCGAACCACGCGGGCTTGCACGCCAGTCCGACACAACGCGTTGTGCGATACCGGTTGCCTCGTCGGTCTCTTCCTTGACGGACAGACCTTCGACCAGATCCTCGAAGCGGATGTTGCCGCCCACTTCGGTGATGATCGGGTTGGTGTACGGATCCCACTCGGCCACGCGAGCGCCCTTGGCCACTTCCGCGCCTTCCTTGACGCGCAGGCGAGCACCGTAAGGCACCTTGTGGGTTTCGCGTTCCTTGCCGTCGACCATGATGGAGACGACAACGTTGCGGCTCATCGCCACCAGATCGCCGTGAGGCGCGGTAACGGTCGGGCCAGCAATCTTGGCAACACCGGCGTTGGTCGCTTCGTAGAACGAAGTTTCCGAAACCTGTGCGGTACCGCCGATGTGGAAGGTACGCATGGTCAGCTGGGTACCCGGCTCACCAATCGACTGTGCAGCGATAACGCCGACAGCTTCACCCATGTTCACATTGGTGCCGCGAGCCAGGTCGCGACCATAGCAGTGGGCGCAGATACCGGCTTCGGCTTCACAGGTCAGGGCCGAACGGACCTTGATCGAGGCAACGCCAGCCTCGTCGATGACGTCGACTTGTTCTTCCTCGAGGTAGGTGTCGGCAGGGAACAGAACGTTGTCCGTACCCGGCTCCTTGATGTCCTCTGCCGCATAGCGACCCAGAACACGTTGGCCCAGCGAAACCAGAACGTCACCGCCTTCGGTCACGGCGCGCAGGGTGATGCCACGGGTCGAACCGCAGTCCTCCTCCGTCACGATCGAGTCCTGGGCAACGTCCACCAGACGACGGGTCAGGTAACCCGAGTTGGCGGTCTTCAGTGCGGTATCGGCCAGACCCTTACGGGCACCGTGGGTGGAGTTGAAATACTCCAGAACGGTCAGGCCTTCCTTGAAGTTCGAGGTAATCGGGGTCTCGATGATCTCACCCGACGGCTTGGCCATCAGGCCGCGCATACCGCCAAGCTGCTTCATCTGGGCTTGCGAACCACGAGCACCCGAGTTGGCCATCATGTACACGGAGTTGATGTCCGGGTTCTGGCCTTCGATCAGTACGCGCGGACGGGCGATCTCGGCCATCATGGCGTCCGAAATCTTGTCCGAGGCCTTCGACCAAGCGTCGATGACCTTGTTGTACTTCTCGCCCTTGGTGATGAGGCCGTCAGCATATTGCTGCTCGTACTCTTCAACCTGGGCGCGGGTCTCGTTGACCAGGGTGTACTTGGCGTCCGGAATGACGATGTCGTCCTTACCGACCGAGATACCCGCCTTGGCAGCTTCCTTGAAGCCGAGGCCCATCATTTGGTCGGCGAAGATGACCGTCGCCTTCTGACCGCAGTGACGATAGACCTGATCGATCAGGTTACCGATTTCCTTCTTGGTCAGGTTCTTGTCGACCAGACGGTAGCCGATGTTCTTGTTCATCGGCAGCAGTGCGCCCAGCTTCATGCGGCCCGGCGTGGAGTCGATGACCTTGGTCACAACTTCGCCGTCTGCATTCATCTCGGTCCAACGGGCCTTGATCTTGGTGTGCAGGGTCACAACACCAGCATCCAGAGCCGCGTCGATTTCGCCCATGTTGGCGAACAGCTTGCCTTCACCCGGTTCGCCGTCCTTGACGAGCGACAGGTAGTACAGACCCAGGACGATATCCTGCGACGGTACGATGATCGGCTTGCCGTTGGCAGGCGACAGGATGTTGTTCGTCGACATCATCAGGACGCGTGCTTCCAGTTGGGCCTCGAGGCTCAGCGGAACGTGCACGGCCATCTGGTCGCCGTCGAAGTCAGCGTTGAACGCGGTACAGACCAGCGGGTGCAGGCGGATAGCCTTACCTTCGATCAGCTTCGGTTCGAAGGCCTGAATGCCCAGTCGGTGAAGCGTCGGTGCGCGGTTCAGGAACACCGGGTGTTCGCGGATAACCTCGTCGAGGATATCCCAAACGGCCGGTTGTTCGCGCTCAACCATGCGCTTGGACTGCTTGACGGTGCCCGACAGGCCCTTGGCGTCCAGACGTGCGTAGATGAACGGCTTGAACAGCTCCAGAGCCATCTTCTTCGGCAGGCCGCACTCGTGCAGCTTCAGCTCCGGACCCACGGTGATAACCGAACGGCCCGAGTAGTCGACGCGCTTGCCGAGCAGGTTCTGACGGAAGCGACCTTGCTTACCCTTCAGCATGTCAGCCAGCGACTTCAGCGGACGCTTGTTAGCGCCGGTGATGACGCGGCCGCGACGGCCGTTGTCGAAGAGGGCGTCAACCGACTCCTGCAGCATCCGCTTTTCGTTACGGATGATGATATCAGGAGCGCGCAGCTCCATCAGGCGCTTCAGACGGTTGTTACGGTTGATCACACGACGGTAGAGGTCGTTCAGATCCGACGTCGCAAAGCGGCCGCCGTCCAGCGGAACCAGCGGACGCAGTTCCGGCGGGATAACCGGGACGATCGTCAGGATCATCCATTCCGGCTTGTTGCCCGACTCGATGAAGGCTTCCAGCAGCTTCAGGCGCTTGGAGGCCTTCTTGGCCTTCATTTCCGACGGGCTGTCGGCCAGCTCGGCGCGGTGCTTTTCAGCCTCGGCGTGCAGGTCGATAGCCATCAGCAGGTTGCGAACAGCCTCGGCACCGATTTCAGCGGTGAAGCCGTCGTCGCCGTACTCTTCCTGATAGCGATAGAACTCGTCTTCCGTCAGCAGTTGGTTCTGCTTCAGCGGGGTCAGACCCGGCTCGGTGACGATATAGTTCTCGAAGTACAGAACGCGTTCAACGTCCTTCAGCGCCATGTCGAGCATCAGCGAGATACGCGACGGAAGCGACTTCAGGAACCAGATGTGGGCAACCGGAGCAGCGAGGTCGATGTGACCCATACGCTCGCGACGAACGCGGGCCAGGGTAACTTCAACGCCGCACTTCTCGCAGATGATGCCCTTGTACTTCATGCGCTTGTACTTACCGCACAGGCATTCGTAGTCCTTGGTCGGGCCAAAGATACGGGCGCAGAACAGGCCATCACGTTCCGGCTTGAACGTGCGGTAGTTAATGGTTTCCGGCTTTTTGATTTCGCCGAAGGACCACGAACGGATCTTCTCGGGCGAGGCCAGAGCGATTTTGATTTGGTCGAAGGTCGGGGTGACCGGGACCGGGTTGAAGATGTTCAGGACGTCCTGGTTCATCTTTTTTCCTTCTGCGGCAGGAGCCGCGAAAATCATTCAGAGCAGAGGGGCTGATTTAAAGGGCCCCTCCCCGCCGCTGCGGGGAGGGAAACTTTTCGGATCAGCTGTTCTCCAGCTCCACGTTCAGGCCCAGCGAGCGCATTTCCTTGATCAGGACGTTGAAGCTTTCCGGGATACCGGCTTCGAAGCTGTCGTCGCCGCGGACGATTGCCTCGTAAACCTTGGTACGGCCAGCCACGTCGTCCGACTTCACCGTCAGCATTTCCTGCAGGGTGTAGGCGGCGCCGTAAGCTTCCAGAGCCCAGACCTCCATTTCCCCGAAGCGCTGACCGCCGAACTGCGCCTTACCACCCAGCGGCTGCTGCGTGACGAGCGAGTACGGGCCAATCGAACGGGCGTGGATCTTGTCGTCGACCAGGTGGTGCAGCTTCAGCATGTACACATAGCCAACGGTGACTGGACGCTTGAACTGCTCGCCGGTTTGACCGTCGTACAGGATCGATTGCGCCGAGCGGTCCAGACCAGCCCACTCCAGACGGTCTTCGATGTCCGAAATGCGGGCACCATCGAATACCGGCGTCGCGAACGGAACACCCTTCGAGAGGTTTTGAGCCAGCTCGATCAGTTCCTCGTCGGTCTGCGGCAGAGGGGTGTCCTCGCCGTAGATCTCGGTCAGACGCTTGGTCAGACGCTCGCGTTCACCGCCGTCCATCCACTCTTCGAGCAGGGCCTTGATCTGCTTGCCGAGGCCAGCCGATGCCCAACCCAGGTGGGTTTCGAAGATCTGGCCGATGTTCATGCGCGAAGGCACGCCCAGCGGGTTCAGAACGATGTCGACGTGCGTACCGTCTTCAAGGTGCGGCATGTCCTCGATCGGCAGAATCTTGGAGATAACGCCCTTGTTGCCGTGACGGCCGGCCATTTTGTCGCCCGGCTGAAGCTTGCGCTTCACGGCAACGAAGACCTTGACCATCTTCATGACGCCCGGCGGCAGTTCGTCACCGCGTTGCAGCTTCTCGACCTTGTCTTCGAAACGACGGTCCAGTTGCTTACGCGCGTCCTCGAACTGCTTCTTCATGGCTTCGAGTTCAGCCATGGCCTTTTCGTCTTCGAGGGCGATCTGCCACCACAGACCCTTCGAGACTTCGCTCATGGCGTCTTCGGTGATTTCGCCACGACCGATGCCCTTAGGACCCGATACAGCGACCTTGCCCAGCAGCAGCGGCTTCAGACGGCCATAGACGTTGCGCTCGAGGATCTTGAGCTCGTCGTCGCGGTCCTTGCCCAGACGTTCGATTTCGGCGCGCTCGATAGCTTGAGCACGTTCGTCCTTGTCGACGCCGTGACGGTTGAAGACGCGAACGTCAACGATGGTACCGGCAACGCCCGGCGGCAGACGCAGCGAGGTGTCACGGACGTCAGATGCCTTTTCGCCGAAGATGGCGCGCAGCAGCTTCTCTTCCGGGGTCATCGGGCTTTCGCCCTTCGGCGTCACCTTACCGACCAGAATGTCGCCCGGTTGCACTTCGGCACCGATGGCAACGATACCGGCTTCGTCGAGGTTGCGCAGGGCTTCCTCGCCGACGTTCGGGATGTCGCGGGTGATTTCTTCTGGCCCAAGCTTGGTGTCGCGGGCCATGACTTCAAACTCCTCGAGGTGGATCGAGGTGAAGATGTCATCGCGCACGATGCGCTCGGAGATTAGGATGGAGTCTTCGAAGTTGTAGCCGTTCCACGGCATGTAGGCGACGAGGACGTTACGGCCCAGAGCCAGATCGCCCAGATCGGTCGACGGGCCGTCAGCGATGACGTCGCCCGACTTCACTTCATCGCCCACGCGCACGATCGGGCGCTGGTTGATGCAGGTCGACTGGTTCGAACGCTGGAACTTCGACAGGCGGTAGATGTCCACGCCCGAACGACCGGCGTCGACGTCCGAGGTCGCACGGACAACGATACGGGTACCGTCGATCTGTTCGACCACACCGTCACGGCGAGCGATCACAACAGCGCCCGAGTCACGCGCCACAACGGCTTCCATACCGGTACCCACCAGCGGGGCGTCGGTCTGGACCAGCGGCACGGCCTGACGTTGCATGTTCGCGCCCATCAGTGCGCGGTTGGCGTCATCGTTTTCAAGGAACGGGATCAGGGCCGCTGCGACCGAAACAACCTGTTTCGGCGAAACGTCCATCATGTCCACCGACTCCTTGGTCAGGAGCTGGGATTCACCGTTCACACGACCCGGGACGATTTCTTCGACGATCTCGCCGTTGTTCAGCTCGATGTTCGCCTGAGCGATCGTGTAGCGGGCTTCTTCCATAGCCGAGATGTAGACCACCTCGTCCTGAGCTTTGCCGTCCTTCACGCGACGGTACGGCGACTCGATGAAGCCGTACTTGTTCACGCGGGCGTGGGTGGCCAGCGAGTTGATCAGACCGATGTTCGGGCCTTCCGGCGTTTCAATCGGGCAGATACGGCCATAGTGCGTCGGGTGAACGTCGCGGACTTCGAAGCCTGCACGCTCGCGGGTCAGACCACCTGGGCCAAGCGCCGAAAGGCGACGCTTGTGGGTGATTTCCGATAGCGGGTTGGTTTGGTCCATGAACTGCGACAGCTGCGACGAGCCGAAGAATTCACGAACAGCAGCAGCGGCCGGCTTCGCGTTGATCAGGTCGTGCGGCATGACGGTGTCGATATCGACCGACGACATACGCTCCTTGATCGCGCGTTCCATACGCAGCAGGCCGACGCGGTACTGGTTTTCCAGCAGCTCGCCAACCGAGCGAACGCGACGGTTGCCCAGGTTATCGATATCGTCGATTTCGCCACGGCCGTCTTTCAGACCCACGAGGATCTGCAGAACCTTCAGGACGTCATCCTTGCGAAGAACGCGGATTTCGTCCGAAACTTCCGGCGTTTCGAGACGCATGTTCATCTTGACGCGACCAACGGCCGACAGGTCGTAGCGTTCGGCGTCGAAGAACAGCGAGTTGAACATCGCTTCGGCGGCTTCCGGCGTCGGCGGCTCGCCCGGGCGCATCACGCGATAGATGTCGAACAGAGCGTCTTCGCGGCCCGTGTTCTTGTCGATACGCAGGGTGTTGCGCATGTAGGCACCGACCGTGACGTGGTCGATGTCCAGCACGTCGATGGTCGAGAAGCCTTGAGCTTCCAGGACAGCGATCGACTCGGCGTCCAGTTCGTCACCGGCTTCGGCGTAGATTTCGCCGGTTTCGTAGTTGACCGCGTCAGCAGCCAGATACTTGCCGAGCAGGGCATCGGCCGCCAGCGACAGCGACTGCAGACCAGCGTCTTGCAGCTTCTTGGCAGCACGGGCCGAGATCTTCTGGCCAGCCGGAGCGACCACTTCGCCGGTGTCGGCGTCGATCAGGTCGAATTCCGGCTTCACACCGCGCCAGCGTTCCGGCTTGTACGGGGTGACCCAGTTTTCGCCGCGCTTTTCGTACGGGACGGTCTCGTAGAAGGTCTTGAGGATTTCCTCACCGTCCATACCCAGCGAGTACAGGAAGGTGGTGGCCGGCAGCTTACGACGACGGTCGATACGGACGTAAACCACGTCCTTGGCATCGAACTCGAAGTCCAGCCACGAACCGCGGTAAGGGATCACGCGGGCAGCAA
Source organism: Brevundimonas pishanensis (assembly GCF_022750635.1). Classification (GTDB taxonomy): domain Bacteria; phylum Pseudomonadota; class Alphaproteobacteria; order Caulobacterales; family Caulobacteraceae; genus Brevundimonas; species Brevundimonas pishanensis. The sequence continues at coordinate 219,031 of NZ_JAJKBG010000004.1, forward strand.
ACAGCAGCTTGCCCGACGAGTGGGTCTTGCCCTTGTCGTGGTCGAAGAACACGCCCGGCGAACGGTGCATCTGGGAAACGATGACGCGCTCGGTGCCGTTGACGATGAAGGTGCCCTTCTCGGTCATGAGCGGAATGTCGCCCATGTAGACATCTTGTTCCTTGATGTCCTTGACCGAGCGCGCGCCGGTTTCTTCTTCGGTTTCGAAGACGATGAGGCGCAGCTTGACCTTCAACGGCGCGGCATAGGTCATGTCGCGCTGGATGCATTCTTCAACGTCGTACTTCGGCTCTTCAAATTCGTACGAAACGTATTCGAGCACAGCGCGTTCGTTGAAGTCCTTGATCGGGAAGACCGACTTGAAGACAGCTTCGATGCCTTCGTCGCGACGCAGGCCCGGACGGCTCTCGCGTTGCAGGAATTGTTCGTAGGAAGCGCGCTGAACCTCGATCAGGTTCGGCATCTGCACGGCTTCCGGGATACGCCCGAAGCTGTAGCGAATGCGCTTCTTGCCAGTGAAGGAGGTCGCGGCTGCGATCTTGCCCAAGGCGAGACCGTCGGTGGACTTGGCCATTCTGTTTTCCCAATAGTGAGCCCCGTGAAGGACCCAGCTCTCAATGCAGCAGCCACGGCACGCCAATCGGCGGTCCGTGACCGTTAAACGTCTTTCGGCATCCACCCTCGAACTGCCGGGCAGAACAGGATGCCTGAAATGTCACGCTCCCTTGGGAAGGAGCGACGCCTTCGCACCGGTTTGGAGGGCTTCAAACCGGGCCTCGGCGCTAATGCGCGGATTCATGGAATCTACGAAGCGGCCATATATAACGCTTGACGCGGCAAAATAAAGACCCTTTGGGCGTTTTAAGCGGGTTCTGGCACCTTACGGTTTCCGTGTTATGCCTAAGCCCATGAATCGCGCTGTCTCCACCCTGATCGCCGCCACCTTGCTGGCCCTGCCCGTCTCTACCATGGCGCAGGAAACGCCTTCCGACGCCATGGTCGCCTATGAGCGTGCCGTCGCCGAACAGCGCGCGGCGCAGGCCACGTGGGAAGCCGGACAGCTTGCCTATCAAAACTGGAACAAGGCGCGGCGGGGCTGGACGACAACCGAAAGCGGCCTGCAGTACCGCCGCGTCGGCAAGGCTAAGCCCAATGCCCCGCAACCCGCCGAGACGGACACTGTGAGCGTTCATTACCGCGGGACCTTCATCGACGGCCGCGAGTTCGACAGCTCCTATTCGCGCAACGAACCGACCAGCTTCCCTTTGAACCGCGTTATCAAGGGCTGGACCGAGGGCGTGGGCCTGATGCGCGAAGGCGAAAAATACGAGTTCGTCATCCCCGCCAACCTGGCCTACGGCGAGCGTTGGGTCGGCGGCAGCTTGATCCCGCCGGGCTCGGCCCTTCTGTTCACTGTCGAACTTTTGAAGGTCAATCCGTAAGCACGACCGAGCCCAAGTGGCCGCAATCGTGGATTAAAATCACCGACGGGCCGCAATACGCTTGACGTAGGGCGGCGCGCGCGGCTTGCCTTCCCCCGACATGTTTTTGCCGCCTGGCGGCCTTCCTTGGGGGAACACCGTATGTCTCGCCACTCTCTGGCCGTCTGTGCTTCTGCTCTCGCTCTTCTGGTGGCCGCGCCTGCGCTGGCCCAGACCGGAGCCGCAGCGCCCGCCCTGCCTGTCGCCCTGGCGCCTATCCCGCCTGTCAGCGATCAGGTCCGCCCCGGTGCAATAGAACTCTGGGTCGATGCTTCGGATATCGACCGCCGTATCATGTCGGTGCGCCAGACCATTCCCGTTACCCAGTCGGGACCGATGGTCCTGTTCTATCCGCAATGGATCCCCGGCAACCACGGCCCCGTCGGCCCTGTGTCTCAGGTCGCCAACCTCCAGTTCTCGGCCAATGGCCAGCGTATCGAGTGGGTGCGCAATACGCTGCAGCCGTGGGCCTACCAGATCGAAGTGCCCCAAGGCGCGGACAAGGTCGACGTTTCCTTCCAATGGCTGACCCCGATTGAAAGTTCGCAGGGGCGCATCGTCGTCACTCCCGAAATGCTGAACCACCAGTGGGAAAAGGCTGTGCTTTATCCCGCCGGTTACCGCAGCAGCCACATCGGCTTCCTGCCCCGCCTGAAACTGCCGGAAGGCTGGGGATATTCCGGCGCACTCAAGGTCGAGGGCAATATCGACGGCTATCTCCAGCTTGAGCCCATCAACCTCGAGCATCTGGCCGACAGCCCGGTATTCGCGGGAAAGCATTTCGCCCAGTATGATCTGGACCCGAACGGCCGTTCTCCGGTTTACCTGAACGTCGTTGGCGACAGCGCCGAGATGGTGAAAATCAAGGACGAGCATCTGGCCCAGCACCGCAATCTGGTGCGTCAGGCCGATCTACTGTTCGGAGCCCGCCATTACGACCGCTACGACTTCCTGCTGGCGGTCACGGACAAGCTGGGCGGCATCGGTCTGGAGCACCAGCGCTCAAGCGAGAACAGCGTCGACACCAAATATTTCACGGATCCGACCGGCACCATCGCCGACCGCGACCTGCTCGGCCACGAATACACCCACAGCTGGAACGGCAAATGGCGTCGCCCTGCTGACCAGATGACGGCGAACCTTAACGAGCCGCTGCAGAACTCGCTGCTGTGGGTCTATGAAGGCCAGACGCAGTATTGGGGTCTGGTGCTGACTGCGCGCGCCGGTCTGATGACCAAGGAAGAAGCGCTGGGCGTTATGGCCAATAACGCTGCCCAGTACTCCACCACGCCTGCCCGTGCGTGGCGCGCCATGCAGGACACCACCAATGATCCCATCATCCAGCAGCGTCGCCCCTCGCCGTGGCCCAGCGTCCAGCGCTCGGAAGACTACTACCGCGAAGGGTCGCTTGTGTGGCTGGATGCCGACACCCTGATCCGCGAGAAGACCAATGGCCGCAAGTCGCTCGATGACTTCGCTAAAGCCTTCTTCGGCATTGAGGACGGCAACTGGGAAGCCAAACCCTATACGTTTGAAGACGTCGTGACGGCACTTAACGGCGTCGTTGCGCACGACTGGGCCACGTTCCTGCGTGAACGGGTGGATGCGGTCGGGCCGGACGCGCCGGCACCGATCAACGGCTTTGAACAGGGCGGCTATCGGCTGGTCTGGAAAGACACCCCGAACGCCTACATGAGCCAGCTCAACAAGGAGCTGGGCCGCATGGACTTCACCTATTCTCTCGGCTTCCAGATGAACAAGTCCAACCGCATCACCTCGGTGGTGTGGAACGGCCCGGCGTTCCAGCAGGGCCTGACCGCAGGTTGGGAACTGGTGGCGGTCAACAACGTAGCTGCCAGCGAGGATGCGCTGAAAAAGGCGGTGACGGCTGCCAAGGACGGCTCATCGCCGATCACCCTGATCCTTAAGCAGGGTGACCGCTTCAAGACGGTCAACTTCGACTACCGCGATGGCCTGCGCTATCCGCACCTCGAACGCATCGCCGGCACGCCGGACCGCCTCGGCGATATCCTGACCGCACGCCGCTAAGACCTTCCGTTAGACCCGAGTACACGACATGAAGAAACATCTGTCCGCCGCCGCAATGGCTCTGTTGCTCAGCAGCACCGCGACGGCTGCCCTTGCCCATAACGGAAGCCAGCAGTGGACCGGGCCGGCAGCGCCCGCCAATCCGACGCCCCAGAACACCCCTCTGGCCCTGTCACGCGCCCTGCCACCGATCCCCGCCCCGACCGAGGCGACCTATCCGGGGATCATCCGCTATGAGGTCGATGCCACAGACGTCGAACGCAAGATCGTCAATTTGCGCCAGACCATTCCGGTCAAGTCGGGCTCCCTAGTCCTGCTGTACCCGAAATTCCTGCCGGGCAACCATGCCGACACAGGGCCGATCCAGCTTATCTCGGGCGTGACCGTCACCGGCGCGGGCCAACGCATCGAGTGGCTGCGCGATACGATTGACCCTTACGCCTTCCATGTCGACGTACCGCAAGGTGTGTCGGAAATCGTGGTCGAGTTCCAATGGCTGACCCAGCCGGACAACAGCCAGTGGCGCGTTGTCATGACGCCTGACATGGTCAACCTGCAGTGGGAAAAAGCTCTGCTCTATCCCGCAGGCTATCATTCGACCGGCATCACCTTCGCCCCGTCGATCAAGCTTCCCGCAGGCTGGAACTACGGCGTTTCTCTCGACACCGAGAGCTTCGAGAACGGCGTTGCGACCTTCAAGCCGGTTGACCTGTACAACCTGATCGACAGCCCCCTGTTCGGCGGCGCGCACTTTAACCGCGTGGATATTGATCCCAACGGCGCGGGCGTTCACCTGAACATCGTCGGTGACAAGGCCGATTACATCAATCCGACCGCAAAACAGATCGGTTACTACGAGAGCCTGATCACACAGGCCGACCGCCTGTTCGGTGCCCGCCCCTATGACCGCTATGAATTCCTCGTCGCGGCGACCAACCAGATGGGCGGCATCGGCCTAGAGCATCACCGCTCGTCGGAAAACACCATCCCGACCGACTTCTTCACCAACTGGGGCAAGAACCTCGGCTCCATCGGCCTGCTGCCGCACGAGTACGTCCACACGTGGAACGGCAAGCGCAACCGCCCTGCCGACGAACTGACCGCCAACCACAACATCCCTACCCAGAACACCTTGCTCTGGGTCTATGAAGGCCAGACCGAGTATTGGGGCGATGTTCTGACGGCGCGTTCGGGTCTGGCCCCCGTCGAAGACATCATCACCTCGTTCGCAGAGGTGGCAGCCTTCTATGACAACCAGCCGGGCCGTGGCTGGCGCCCGCTTCAGGACACCAACAACCACAACCTGCTGGGCTACCGCACCTCGAACCCGTACACCTCGTGGATGCGCGGCACGGGCGACTACTATCGCGAAGCCCTGCTGATCTGGCTGGACGCCGACACCCTGATCCGCGAAGCCACCAATGACCGCAAGTCGCTGGACGACTTCGCCAAGGGCTTCTTCGGCGGTGACAACGGCTCCTATGCGCCACGCGGCTATGTGTTCGAGGACGTCGTTGCCGCGCTGAATGCTGTGCATCCGCATGACTGGGCCACCTTCCTGCGCACCCGTCTGGACGCGGCAGGGCCGGATGCCAAGGCCCCGCTGGATGGTCTGGCACGCTCAGGCTATCGCCTGACCTACACCGACGCCCTCACCGACGCCGAGAAGAAGATCCAGACCGGCTGGAAGACCGACTTCCAGTACTCGCTGGGCTTTACCCTTAGCGGGACAAACCGGATCAACAACATCCGCTGGGGCGGCCTTGCCTTCGAGGCCGACATCGGTCCGGGCTGGGAGCTGGTCGCCATCAACGACCAAGCCGCGAACGCCGGCCGCCTGCGCGATGCCGTAACCGCCAATAAGGACGGCTCGGCCCCGATCAAGCTGCTGCTGAAGCGGGGAGACAAGTTCCGCACCGTCCAGTTCAATTACACGGGGGGTCTGCGCTATCCGCGCCTCGAGCGCATCGAAGGCACCCGTGATCGACTGACGGAAATCCTCAGCCCGCGTCGCCGCTAAGGTCGAATACAAAACGGCCCGGGATCATCTCCCGGGCCGTTTCTTTATTTCAGCAAATCCAGCAGCGCCTCGGCTGCGGCTCTGGAAGACCCAGGGTTCTGACCCGTCACCAGCTTGCCGTCGGTACGTACATAAGAGGCCCAATCCGGCCCCTTGCTGAACTCACCGCCGTTCTCGGCCAGCATGTCCTCGACGAGGAACGGCACCACCTTGGTCAAACCAACGGCCTCTTCCTCGCTGTTGGTAAAGCCGGTGACAGACTTACCGCGCACAAGCGGCTCGCCATTGGCCATCTTCACATTCTTCAAAACGCCCGGCGCGTGACAAACAAAGCCCGTGGGCTTGCCCGCTGCGGTAAAGGCCTCGATCAGGCTGATCGAATGGTTGTCGTTGGTCAGATCCCACAGGGGGCCATGACCGCCCGGATAGAAGACGGCATCAAAGGCATCAGCCTTAACCTCATCCAGCTTGTGTGTGCTGGCCAGCGCAGCCATCGCCTCCTTGTCACCTTTGAAGCGGCGGGTGTCCTCGGTCTGGGCATCTTCGGCGTCGCTCTTGGGGTCCAGCGGCGGTTGGCCGCCCTTGGGCGAGGCCAGCGTGATCTCCGCACCCGCATCCTTGAGCGCGTAATAAGGCGCAGCCAGTTCTTCCAGCCAGAAGCCGGTCTTCTCGCCTGTATCGCCCAGCTTGCCGTGCGACGTCAGAACCATAAGGATTTTCATTGGGGGCACTCCTCTTCTCCATTTCAAATGGGGATCGAGGTGTTCCGTTTCCATGCGTCCGCTTAGATCCAACCGCCATCGGACAAAAGAAAACGGGCCGCAGTTTCCTGCGACCCGTTCCTGAAAGCAGTCTCTGGAGTACCAGAGGCCAGATCAGAAATCTTACTTGATTTCGACCTTGGCGCCGGCTTCTTCCAGCTTCTTCTTCAGTTCTTCAGCAGCTTGCTTCGAGACGTTCTCGACGACAGCAGCCGGAGCAGCTTCTACCAGTTCCTTGGCTTCTTTCAGGCCCAGGTCGGTACGAACGCCGCGAACTTCCTTGATCACGTTGATCTTCTTGTCGCCGCCGTCAACCAGCATGACGGTGAATTCGGTTTGCTCTTCAGCAGCTTCAGCCGGAGCAGCAGCGCCGCCAACAGCAGCAACGGCAACCGGAGCAGCAGCCGAAACGCCCCACTTTTCTTCCAGCAGCTTCGACAGTTCAGCAGCTTCCAGAACGGTCAGAGCCGAGAGTTCTTCAACGATCTTGGCGAGGTCAGCCATTTTGATCTTCCTTCGGTAGAATTGGATTTAGAGAGATATGCAGAGATGCAGGAGGGTCTTAGGCGGCGTCTTTGGTAGCGTAAGCATTGAAGACGCGTGCCAACTGGCCAGCCGGAGCTTGCAGAACGCCAGCAACCTTGGTTGCCGGGGCTTGCAGCAGGCCGATGAGCTTGCCGCGCAGTTGATCCAGCGACGGCAGCTTGGACAGGGCTTCGATGCCCTTGGCGTCCAGAACGTTGTCGCCCATGAAACCGCCCTGGATAACGAAACGATCGTTACCCTTGGCGAATTCAGCCGAGACCTTGGCGGCGGTGACCGGGTCAGCAGCGTATGCAATACCAACCGGACCCTTGAACAGGTCGTGGTATTCGCTGCCGGCTTCGACGCCCAGCGCCTTCAGCGCCAGACGGTTTTTCACCACCTTGAACGCGCCACCTTCTTTACGAAGGCGACCACGCAGGTCTTCCATCTCCGCAACGGTCAGACCCAGATTGTGGGTCACAACCACGGCGCCCGCGTCGGCGAACACGCTCTTCAGCGATTCGATCGACTCGGCTTTTTGTGCGCGGTCCATTGCGGTCTCCAGAGTAGGAATTCGTCGCCGAGCTTATTCCCGACGACGGATTTGGTTCATGCCCCGTACGTTGCCGCACAGACCACAAGCCGGTAGATTGTCCGAAGGAAGCGTGCCTCATCCCGCCGAAACGGCTGGACGGAGGTCTTTGCATCCCCATCTCCCCACGGCACCAGAAAGGCTATTCTGGCAGTTATGGCATGGGTGACCCCCACGCCCCGAAGTTCTCGGACAGGACCTGATCAGTCCGAAGACTCATCAGGAAGGCGGCTTCTATACACCGCCCGAAGATAAAATCAACGCTGTTGGGACTTCGAGCGTGCGGCGGGCTGCGATTTGCCCTCGCCGCAGTCAAATTCTCCACACATGCGGGTAAGCAGTTCGGTGGCGTAGGCCTCAATGATCGGATTTACCAAGGCATTGACCTCAACTCCGATCGAAAGTGCCTTGCCAGCGATCACGCGTCCCAGTGGACTCTCGTAAAAGGCTAGCATCGCCTCGAGTTCAGCTGTGGTGAAGCGCTGCGCATAGACGGTCGTAATCTGATCAAGCAGGGTGCGCATGTGGGGCAGCAGGATGAGACCTGCATTCTTGTCCATCCACTTGCCGATTTCAGGGTCAGCCTCATGCAATCGCGCCTCGGCAAGGCCTGCCTGCATTTGGGCGAGGATCATCTTGTCATAATCCGGCGTCGTGATCGCGACCACGCGGCGAGCCAGAGCGAGGTTCTCGCTAGAAGGCGGTGCGTCGTTGGACTGCGCCAATACTGGCGAAGCCATTACAACGCACAGGGCGACTGCTGCGCCTGCGAAAAACTTTTTCATTTTCCCATCCCTGATCGTCGCGCCGTGCGCCCAACGATCAGTATAGCCAGAACATCGTTACAAAATCGATGCTGCGAACGAACGGATCAAATCAGCCAGTACAGGCTCGTGGACGCTAGCGGCAGCTTCAGCGGCGCTCATCCATTGACGCTCGCGCTGTTCTGCTTCCGGCCAACTCCCCAGTTGGATAAGGACTTCCAGCGGATAGACATCTACGACGCACGGCACGCAGCGGCCGTCCTTGAGACGCTTGTCATACGGATACTGACCGACAGGCCTGGACGCGATATCGCCCTGCACGCCCGCCTCTTCATAGGCTTCCTGAGCCGCGGCCAGCGGATCGGACAGATCCACCATGAGATTACCCTTGGCGATGACCCAGCGCTTCGTCTCGCGGGAGGTGATCAGCATAATCTCGACCACATCGCCGCGACGCCGCCACGGCAGGGCCGCGATCTGACGGATCTGTTTGTCGTTCGAAGATTTGCTCATACGCCTAGCTTAGCCGCACACGCGGCCCAAGTTCCAATCGAAATCTGTCCCCGCACCGGCGCAGAGAGGCGGCCTTTCACTCCATTCGCCACTTGGGGTCAAGGCCGCAATATAATCCGATGACGGACGTTTACGCTTCGGGTTGCCTGATCCAGGCAGCGATGCGTTCAAGGAAACGTCGTTGGAACGCGATGTCGCGCTCTTGGCCGAAATCACCCGCCTGAGTGAAGGTGCCGTCCTTCACCTGCACATAGACCTCGGGTTGGGGCATGACCTCCAGACCCAAGCAAACCGCGATCTGGCGAAGGTGCATCTGCGACAGGTCCGCCCCGCGTGCGCCCGGCGAGGCCCCGCAAATCCCCGCACGCTTGCCGGCCCATACATTATCGCCATTAGGACGCGACAGCCAATCGAGCGTGTTCTTCATCAGCGCCGTCACAGAGCGGTTATGCTCTGGCGAGACAAACAGAATACCGTCCGCAGCCCTTATCCGAGATTTCAGCTCTGCAAGCAGAGGCGGCATGTCCGCTTCAAGATCTCCGTTATAGAGCGGCAGACCCTCGACCGGCAGGATATCGAAGTCCATTGCATCTCTCGCCAAACGCGAAAGAGCCAAGGCAAAAGCACGATTGATAGAGCCCGTGCGGGCACTTCCGGCAATGACAGCAATCTTTAGCGGCTGGTTCATAAGCAGGTCCTTGATGAGCCAATAAATCCTAGCCGCAGTCACGTCACGGCGGTAGCCCGTAGACATCTCTGGTTTTGCACAGCTGGGCTAGTCCCCACTCCCGCCAGCGCTTCACGGTCGGCTACTGAGCCAAAGAAAACGGCCCCGCAGATTGCTCTGCGGGGCCGCTAACTTATTGCCTTACGGCAAGCCTATCAGGCGCCAGCCGAAGCCGGATCAACCTTGATGCCCGGACCCATGGTCGAGGACAGCGTGATACGCTTGATGTAGGTGCCCTTGGCACCAGCCGGCTTGGCCTTCGACAGAGCGTCGACGAAAGCCTTGACGTTCAGGTCCAGAGCTTCCTGGGTGAACGAAGCCTTGCCGATACCGGCGTGAACGATACCGTTCTTCTCGACGCGGAACTCAACTGCGCCGCCCTTGGCGTCTTTAACAGCTTGAGCAACGTTCGGGGTCACGGTGCCGACCTTCGGGTTCGGCATCAGGCCGCGCGGGCCCAGCACCTTACCGAGGCGACCAACCAGGGCCATCATGTCCGGCGACGCGATAACGCGGTCGAATTCCATGAAGCCGCCAGCGATCTTCTCGTACAGGTCTTCTGCACCGACGTGTTCTGCACCAGCTTCGCGGGCTTGGTCAGCCTTGGCGTCCTTGGCGAAAACAGCGACGCGAACGTCACGGCCGGTGCCCGACGGCAGGTTCACCACGCCGCGGACCTGTTGGTCAGCGTGACGCGGGTCAACGCCCAGGTTCACAGCGATTTCGATGGTTTCGTCGAACTTCGCCTTGGCGTTGTCCTTAACCAGCTTGATTGCGTCGCCGTAGGCGATCAGGTCTTCCGAGACGCCGACGCGTGCTTTTTGAGCTTTGGTTTGCTTAGCCATCTGGATTAGGCCTCCACAACTTCGAGGCCCATGGCGCGAGCCGAGCCTTCGATGATCTTGGTCGCAGCGTCCAGATCGTTAGCGTTCAGGTCTTTCATCTTGGCTTCTGCGATTTCGCGCATTTGAGCCACGGTGATCTTGCCTGCAGTTTCACGGCCGGTCTTAGCAGCGCCCGACTTAATCTTGGCAGCTTCCTTCAGGTACCAGGTCGCCGGCGGCGTCTTGGTGACGAAGGTGAACGACTTGTCTTGGTAGACGGTGATGATGGTCGGCAGCGGGGTGCCCTTGGCAACCTTCTCGGTGCGAGCGTTGAACTCCTTACAGAAGCCCATGATGTTCACACCGCGCTGACCCAGAGCCGGGCCGATCGGCGGCGACGGCGTGGCCGACTGTGCCGGCACTTGCAGCTTGATGTAGCCGAGAATCTTCTTGGCCATTTGTCTCTCCTAACAATGAACCCGGCAGGAAAAGCCGGATCGGTGAGCCGTGGTCTGGCATGGCTGCCTCCCACGGATTTGACGCACCGCGAGTCAGACGACTGCGAAGCGAAGGCGCGCGTTTAACAGAGCGCCCGCACAAACGCAAATCGACCAATGCGAAACATCAACCGATATAAAACAAAGGCCGCATCCGGAGGGACGCGGCCTTTGAAATCTTGAACCTGTGGCAGGTGGCTTATTCGCCGACCTTCTCCACCTGGTTGTACTCCAGATCGACCGGAGTAGCGCGACCGAAGATCGAGACGGTAACACGCAGACGGGTGTTTTCTTCGTCGACGCTTTCGACCGTACCGTCGAAGCTGGCGAACGGACCGTCGGTGACCTTGATCTTCTCGCCGATGTCGAAGTGGATGGTGGGTTTCGGACGCTCGACGCCCTCTTCCACTGCACCGATGATGTTCTGGACTTCACGTTCCGAAACCGGCAGCGGCTTGGTGCCACCAGCGGCACCGAGGAAACCGGTGACCTTCGGGGTGTTCTTGACCAGGTGATAGGCTTGGTCGGTCATCTCCATCTTCACCAGAACGTAGCCCGGGAAGAATTTGCGTTCGGAGTTGACCTTACGGCCACGACGGATCTCGACGACATCCTCGGTAGGAACGAGGATTTCGGAGAAGTTGTCTTCAAGGCCTTGTTGCTTGGCTTGATCGCGCAGGTACTCGGCAACCTTCTTTTCGAAGTTCGAGTAGGCGTGGACGATGTACCATTTATGGCGGGGATTGGCCGCTGCGTCGCTCATGTGCGCGTTTCCTATTATCCGCCGAAGCCGAGGATGATTTTCGAAGCGAAGGTCAGGGCGAAGTCAACAATCCAGAAGAATGCCGATGCGATAGCCACCATAATGAAAACCATCACCGAGGTGATCCAGGTTTCCTTGCGCGAAGGCCACGTGATCTTGCGAGCCTCGGCCCGCACTTCGCTAGCGAACTGCGGGATCGAGGTTTTCTTCTTGGGCGACGGAGCGTCGACGCTAACCGTAGCGGCACCTTGGGCTGCTGCAGTCTGGGTCGCCGTATTGCGGCGGCCGCGCGGGGTCTTCGCCTTGGCCATGTGACGTCTCTTCAATCTCTGGTTCCTGCTGCATCACATGGGAACTCCCATACGAATGCAACAGGGGGAATGGCAGGAGTTGAGGGACTCGAACCCACGACCCTCGGTTTTGGAGACCGATGCTCTACCAGCTGAGCTAAACTCCTAGTGTCCCGGACAAAGATCTTCGCGCTGCGGATGTGATCCAGAAGCGCGACCCTCGCCAGAGGCCGCCGTATGCCTGACCCCCACGGGCATTTCAAGGGGCCAAACGGCACAAGTTGCGCTTAACCCCCGATTTTTTCAGAAAAGTCGCGCTACAGCGCTGGGCTCATAGCTGACTTCGGCCATCACAGCCTCGGTATCACCGATAGAATAGGTCTGCGCGTGGCTGCGGCTGTCGATGACGGCCACAGCCTCGATGGTTTCGGGAATCACCTTGAACACAACCGTCTGGCCCAGCCCCGGAGCCCAAGGCGATATTTCCGGCGCGCGTTCCAGAATCAGACCCAGCACATGTTCGATCTCGGCCATGTCGGTCAGGATCGCGGCTCGGCCATCAATGGATACACCGACCGCTTCGCCTTCTTCTGCGTCACCGCGTATAGCGATACCCACGCGCGGGTCGGCCTGGATATTCGCAGCCTTCTCGCTGTCTGTGGCGGTGATGAAGTAAAGGTTCAGCCCGTCGTTCATATAGCCCAGTGTGGCGGCATGCGGACGTCCGTCCGGACGGTTGACCGCTAAAGTCATCAGGCTCTGGCGGCTCAACAGTTTGAGAATCGCCAAGGCGGCCCGACCGTGAATCGGTTCGACATTCGAAGGTGCCATGCGTCTCTCCCACCGTTGGCTAACTATGAACGAACATTGCCATAACAGCGTCGGAGCACCCTTGATCCAAATCAAGGCCAAAAGGCACGGTGTGCTTCACATGGTCTCATGCCTGATCTGCATTCGACCCTACCCACGCCTTCCCTCCCCCTGTCCGGCCTGATCATCAAGCCGTTGGGTCCGGACGATGCGACCGCGGCCTACAGCCTCGCCGTATGGGCCAAGCCGGATCTTGAGGAGTCGCGCTGGCAGAACTTCCTGTGCGATTGGCGCGCCGATCCTGACGGGCGGGGCATTCTGGTGGCGCGTAACCAGAGGGGTGGCATCCTCGGCTTCGGCTGCTGGTGGCGACAACCTGATCTGGACCATGGCGAGACCGTCTGGGCAGGCCCGCTGTTCGTGCGGGAGATGGGGGTCCGGCCGCTGGTGCGCGAAGCGCTGGAGTGCGAGCTGCACCAACTGGCGTCTTCCATGCGCGCCGCGCTGAGAATCCTGCCGGACGCGCCAAGCTCGGACAATCGGCCCAATGGTGAAGCCAAGTCCCTGACCTAGGATTGCGCACTGTTCGCCTTCGATACCGAAGACCGCTATAGTAAGGCTTATGCGGGGCTGCGCTCGCTCGGAGATTATTTAGTGAAGACCGTAAGTCCTTTGTCCGAGCAAAAAGATATTGCGCTAGAAGACGTGCACCCGTGCGCCACCTGCGGCGCACGCCCGCTGGGCGTTTGCGCTGATCTGAAGGGCCATGAACTGCAAAACATGGCCTGCAACAGCGAAAACGTGAATGTCAGCGCCGGTCAGGCGCTGGTCCACGAGGGTGATCCAAATCCCTTCGTGTTCAACGTGGTCGAGGGTGCAGTGAAACTGTACCGCATCCTGCCGGATGGCCGTCGCCAGATCACCGGCTTCCTGTTCCAGGGCGACTTCCTTGGCCTTGGCGGGCGCAGCGTATCCACGGTGACCGCTGAGGCGCTTACGCCGCTGCAGGCCTGCCGGTTCAAACGCGGTGACTTCGACCAGTTGCTGAATGCCATGCCCGCGCTGGAACACCGACTGGTTTCGCTGGCCGGTGACGAGTTGATGGCTGCACAGGAACAGATCGTCCTCTTGGGTCGTAAGACCGCAAAAGAGCGTCTGGCCAGCTTCCTCATCCGTCTGGGCGAGCGACAGCAACAACTGGGCGGCGCGGTCAACCACGTCCTGCTGCCGATGACCCGTCTGGATATCGCCGACTATCTCGGTCTGACCATCGAGACAGTCAGTCGCGTCATGACCCAGCTCAAGACGTCGGGAATGATCCGGCTCCTGCCCGGTAACGACGTAGAGATCACCGATCCGGACCGATTGCTGGCTTTGGCCGAAGGCGAAGGTTGAGTTCGCATTGAATGATCAGGGCGCGCTTCCTTGGGAGCGCGCCCTTTTTCATGATCAGAACTTGCGGCCTACGCCGACCGAGACCACCCACGGATCAAGGCTGACGTTCGATTTCAGAGCGCCGCCATTGATGCTGGCGTCGGTATCGAACCACACCTTCTTGGCATCGACGTTCAGGGTCCACGGACCCGACAGGTTCACATTGGCCCCTGCCTGCAACGCGACACCAAAGCCGTCATCGATATCGACGGTGAAACCGTTTTTGTCCTTGCCCTCGAAGAAGGCCATGTAGCTGACACCGGCACCGACATAGGGGCTGATGCGGGCGTTCGGGGTCGGGTGATACTGAGCCGTCACGATAGGCGGCAGGACCCAGGTTTCATGTACGGTGACATCGGTACCTGCGCCCTTGGCCTTCACCTCATGCTGGGTCGCACCAAGAATGCCTTCGACCGCCCAGTGGTCCGAAACGAAATAGGTAAAGCCCAGCGTCGGCATCCAGTCATCGGACACATCGACATTCAGGCCCGCGGCCGCACCGGCCGCATCGGTAATGGCATCATCGGCCTGCGGCAGCACACCGGTCATGCGAGCGGTCACGATCAGCGTGCCCTTGCCGACCTGTTCGGGAGCCGGAGCCTGCGCCGAGGCACCACCGGCAACACACAGAACCGAGGCCGCAGCCAGTAGAGCAGCAGAGGTTTTCATAAGCGTCTTCCTCAATACATCACCCGTGGAAATGGAGACGGGCTTCGATGTCTGAAGAGACCATGCGCCTTACTGTCTTGGTCGGCTTTGATCTGGCTCAACCTATTGATTTTATTTCGTTAGCTCAACGAAAGGCCCTCCCCGACCGAAGTCAGGGAGGGCCTTTCAGAAGGTCAGATCCGAAGGTCAGGGTTCGGAGCGACCCTCATCCCCTTCGTCGAACAGGCGGAACTCGTGCCACAGCCCGTTCAGGACGCCAAACGCCACGGCCAGTCCAAGGCCAAGGATCCAGGCGAAATACCACATCAGTTTCTCTCCTTAGTCTTAGTACAGGTCGGGGTTGGTCTTCAGCGCCGTGGTCGTCGAGCGACCGAACATCACCTTATAGACCCACGCCGTGTAGATCAGGATCAGCGGCAGGAAGACTACCGTGCAGCCCAGCATGATGAACAGGGTCAGATGGCTGGACGAGGCGTTCCACACCGTCAGGCTGGAGTTGGCATCCGCCGTCGACGGCAGAATGAAGGGGAACATCGAAGCGCCGACCGTGGCGATGATACCGGCAGCCGAAGCCGACGAACCACCGAAAGCCAGCACTTCCTTGCGCGACTTCATGCCGATCAGGGCGATCACAATACCGATGAAGCCCAGCGCCGGAGCCAGCATCATCCACGGATACTTGGCATAATTGTCCATCCATGCCCCAGGAGCGGCGACCATGGCCGTACGCAGCGGGTTGGAAGCACCGTTGATGTCCACCTCGCCCGCATAGCGGAAGCCCATATCGCCAAATGCGATGAACAGGCCACCGACCGCGAACAGAATGACACCCAGCGCACCGGCCACAAAGGCGATCTTGCGGGCGCGTTCCTGTACCGGACCAGCTTCAGCTTTCAGGCCCAGCCATGCGGCACCGTGCAGAACCAGCATCGTGACCGACAGCAGGCCAGCGACCAGAGTGAACGGCGTGAACAGGCCCAGCAGGCTGCCGTCATAGAAGGCACGCATCGTGTCATCCAGACGGAACGGCGCACCGGCCAGCACATTGCCCATGGCCACACCGAACACCAGCGCCGGTACAAAGCCGCCGATGAACAGGCACCAATCCCAAAACGAACGCCATTTGGCTTCCGGTCGCTTGGAGCGATACTTGAAGCTGACCGGACGCAGGATTAGCGCCGACAGCACCAGGAACATGGCCAGATAGAAGCCGGAGAAGCTGACGGCATAGACAAACGGCCATGCGGCGAAAATCGCACCGCCGCCGAGGATGAACCACACCTGGTTCCCCTCCCACGTTGCGCCCACGGTGTTGATCACCATGCGGCGCTCTTCATCCGTCTTGGCGACGAAGGGCAGCAGGGCACCGACGCCGAGGTCGAACCCGTCCGTCAAGGCAAACGCGATCAGCAGAATGCCAACCAGCGCCCACCAGATCACGCGAAGCGTGGCAAAATCGAGAAGCAGTTCCATCTTCGCTTATCCTTCCTGAGCAACCATCGGGGCGTCTTCGTCCTCGAACAGCGCCTGTTGTTCCTGCTCGTGGAACGGGCCCTTCTTGATGGTGCGAACGATCAGGCCGACTTCGACCACCGCCAGCGCGCCATAAAGAACCGTGAAGCCGACAATCGTGGCCCACAGCTGCGGAACCGTCAGGCTGGATGCGCCAAGGAAAGTCGGCAGAACGCCTTCAACGGCCCACGGTTGACGGCCCACCTCGGCGAGAACCCAGCCGAACTCGGCCGCAATCCACGGCAGCGGCATGGCCAGTACTGCCAGACGCAGGAACCATTTGGTCTCGTGCTTGCGCAGGGTGCACAGCACGAAGGCCGTCGCGAACAGGCCGATCATCAGGAAGCCGATGCCCGCCATCACGCGGAACGACCAGAACATCACCGGCACGTTCGGCACAGTGTACCAAGCCGCTTCCTTGATCTGAGCGGGGGTGGCCATGCGCGGATCTTCGACAAAACGCTTCAGCAGCAGGCCATAGCCCAGATCGTTGCGGACCTTCTCGAACTCGCCGCGTGCAAGCATGTCGGTCGGATCGGCCTTGATCTTTTCGAGTTGGTCGTAAGCGACGACGCCACGCTCGATACGGTCTTCGGAAATGGCGACCAGTTCGAGGATACCGGCAACCGGCTTATCGACGCTGCGGGTCGCGATCAGGCCCAGCACATAGGGGACCTTGACCTCGTAATGGGTCTGGCGATCCTTCAGGCTCGGGAAGCCGATGGCCGTCAGCCCGGCAGGGGCTTCCTCGGTGTGCCACATGGCCTCGAGCGCCGCGAGCTTCATCTTCTGGTTATCGGTCAGGGCATAGCCTGACTCGTCGCCCAGAATGACGACCGACAGCGACGAGGCCAGACCAAAGGCTGCCGCCACCGTCATCGAACGCTTGGCAAAGCCTTTGTGCTTGCCCTTAAGCATGTAGATGGCCGAGACGCCCAGCACGAAGACCGATGCGATCACATAGCCCGCCGAAACCGTGTGCACGAACTTGGCCTGTGCGACCGGATTGAACAGCACCGCCATGAAGTCCACGACTTCCATACGCATGGTGTCGGGGTTGAAGGCGGCACCGACCGGATTTTGCATCCAGCCGTTGGCGATCAGGATCCACAGGGCCGACAGGTTGGTGCCCAGTGCCACCATGAAGGTCACAAACAGGTGGGCGTGCGGCTTCAGCTTGTCCCAGCCGAAGAACATCAGTCCCACAAACGTCGCTTCAAGGAAGAAGGCCATCAAACCTTCGATGGCCAGCGGCGCACCGAAGATGTCGCCCACATAGTGGGAATAGTAGCTCCAGTTCATGCCGAACTGGAATTCCATGGTGATGCCCGTGGCGACGCCCAGCACAAAGTTGATGCCGAACAGCGTGCCCCAGAAACGGGTGATCGTCCGCCAGATCGGACGACGGGTCATCACATAGATCGACTCCATGATGACCAGCATGAAGGACAACCCCAGTGTGAGGGGCACGAATAGAAAGTGGTATAGCGCCGTCAGTGCGAACTGAAGGCGCGATAGGTCCACGACCGCAAGGTCGATCATGACTAAGGCTCCTGACCGCCGATGCATGTCCATCGGCATTGCAGCTGCCCTAGCTCAGGGTTGAATAGTCCGCCTTGATCTCGATCAAAGCCAACTTATGCGCGCGCGGGTTAGAAGTGGGTTCATCGCGTACGCACGGCCTTTGCGGAGGCTCGCAAGGATATCCATGACCGACACCCTGCCCGACAGTCGCGCCACGGCACGCTGGCTCAAGTCCGCAACTAACGACTGGAAACGGCCGATGCAGGTCGTGGGTCTGCTCACGCTTGCGGATGCCCTGCCAGCCATCGGCTTTGCTGCTGGTTTGGGCTGGGCCATGGGTAGAGCGATTGACGCGGCAGCAGGATCTACCCCCGTTCTGTCTGCGGTCGCACCGGGTGCCGCGCTCGCGGTCGGCAGCTTGGTTGCCAGAGGACTTTTGGCCCAGTTTGCAGCGGGACAAGCGGCCAAGGTTGCGGGGACCGTCAAAACGGGACTGCGTCAATCGCTGGCCCCCGCAGTGTTTGTCGGAAAGCTGTCCGACGGCGCAGCCATGACGGCCTTTATCGAGGGCATCGATGCGCTGGACGGCTATTTCGCCAAGTTCGCTCCCGCGCGATTTGCAGCCGCTATAGTACCTCTGGTGCTGATTGCCGCAGCCGCGATTGCAAGCCCGTTCGCTGCGGGCATTCTGCTGTTCACCCTGCTCCCGTTTGTGATCGGCATGGCGCTGACCGGCATGGCGGCTGCAAGCGAAAGCCGCCGTCAGTTTCAGGCGATGGAGCGTTTATCCGGTCTGTTTCTGGACCGCATACGCGCCCTGCCAGCCATTCTGGCATTCGAGGCCGAGGGCTCCCAAACCCGCACAATTGCCGGTGCCTCCCACGCTTTGGCCGTGCGGACCGCCCGGGTCCTGCGTGTAGCCTTCCTGTCGTCGGCGATACTGGAGTTCTTTTCGGCGCTCTCGGTCGCGCTGGTCGCCGTCTATTGCGGCTTTAACCTGCTGCGCATTCTACCGTTTCCTGCGCCCGACACCCTGACTTTGGGTAAGGCCTTCTTCCTGCTGGCCCTCGCACCGGAGGTCTATCAACCCATGCGACGCCTCGCAGCCGCCTATCACGAACGGCAGGCCGCAGATTCCGCCGTACCCGCTCTGCAAGCGCTGGAAGCCGCCAAGCCTACACTAGACCGCAAGGCTATATCCCTAACCAAGGCTCCGGCTATCGCGTTTGAAAGCATCGCCATCACCTATGACGGTGCTGCACCTGTCGTGCAGGGCTTCACCCTCGACATCGCTGCTGGACAGACCATTGCCCTCGTCGGCCCCAGCGGGTCGGGCAAATCCAGCCTGCTGCACAGCCTTTTGGGTCTGGTCCCCGTCGGCGCGGGCACCATCCGCGTGGATGGCATCGCCCTGAGCGCCGAACTCGATCTGGTGCCTTTTGTCGCCTATGCCGGACAGGCCCCCATGGTCGTGCCCGGAACTGTCGAGGACAATATCCGCCTCGCCTATCCTGCCGCTACGACGCGCCAGGTGATGCAGGCCGCCGCACAGGCCGGTCTATCGGGCGACCTCAGCCGCGTCATTGATGAACGCGGTGGCGGCTTGTCAGGGGGCGAGCGTCGACGCCTCGGTCTGGCGCGCGCCTTCCTGAAACCTGCCCCTATCCTGCTCCTCGACGAGCCGACGGCCCATCTGGACACTGCGTCCGAACGCGCCCTCCTGCCCGTTCTCAAAGACGTGGCACGCGGCCGAACGACGTTGATCGCGACCCATAGCGACGAGATTGCCCGTCTGGCCGACCGTGTGGTGTCCCTATGAAGCCGCCTGTGACCAGCCGCCCGTCTATCCACGACCTGATCCGGCAACAGGAGAAGGCCCAGTTCGGCCACCTGCTGGCCGCCAGCGTCTGCGCAGCCGCTGTCGCGGTAGCGGCCGTTGTCCTGTTGGGACTATCGGCGTGGTTCCTGACCGCATCCGCCATCGCAGGTCTGGGCGGCCCGCTGGTCGCCAAGGCGTTCAACTATATGATCCCCAGCGCCATGATCCGGCTGTTGGCGATTGTCCGGACCGCGGCCCGCTATGGCGAACGCGTCACCGGCCACAATGCGGCGCTCCACGCACTGGCAGCCCTGCGCCCCCAACTGTTCGCGGCCATCGCCCGCTCGGACAAAGGACAGTCGCTGTCCAGCGGCGAGGCCTCGGCACGACTGATGCAGGATGTCGATGCGGTCCAGAACCGGTTCGTGCGCCTGTCTGCGCCGTGGGGCGCCGGTGCCGGCATCGCAGCGGGCGTCATCACCTGCGCATTTGCCGGCTGGCCGGTGGCTTTGGGCGTCGCCCTGATTGGTCTAGCCTACATCGTTTGCGCTGTCCTGCTGGCCAAACGCGTGACCCAGGAGGCAGGACGACAGGTTCGCACCACCGCAGGCCAACTGAAGGACACACTCTCCAGCCTCTCTGCGGCCGCCCCTGAACTGCGCGCCTATGGCATGTCGTCGTGGGCGTGCGATCGGGTCAATGCGGACGCCGTTCCCTATGTCGAGGCACGCGAAAAGCTGGCGAGAGGTACGGCGTGGCTAGCCCTCGTCCAGAGCCTCGCTATGGCAGCATCGGTGGTCCTCGTCGTCCTGACCACCGCATCGGGATCTGCGGCTCTGATGGCGCTGGCCTTGTTAAGCGCCATCGCGGTGCTGGACGCCTGCGGCACGCTGGTCGGCGCTATCGGGCAGCGGGGCGAGGTCGAGATGGCCACGGCACGTCTGGATGCCCTGATGGCTACGGCAAAATCCTATCGCGCCGACGAACGCGTTCAATCGTACATCGATATCAAGGGCCTCTCTCCCTTGCGTCCGCGCAGCCGCCTCGGCATCTGCGGTGCCTCGGGGGCGGGCAAGTCCACCCTTGTCGAACAACTGATGAAGCTGCGCTCCGCGCCCGAAGGTCATCTCCGCATGGGCGGGCACGACCTGTCGCGCCTGTCTCCACAACGGGCGCGGAGCTTGTTCGCCTATGCTGCGCAGCAGACCCATTTCATCAATGGCAGCGTCGCGGACAACCTGCGACTGGCCGCCCCGAACGCCACCGATGCCGAATTGTGGAGCGCTCTCGAGCGCGCCTGTCTGGATGTTCGCATCCGGGCATCAGGATCGGGCTTGGCGATGCCCACGGGCGAAAACGGCAACGCTCTATCAGGCGGCGAGAGACGGCGCCTCGGCTTGGCGCGGGCGTATTTACGCCCTGCTCCCTTCCTCATTCTGGACGAACCGACCGAGGGACTGGACGCGGCAACAGAGTGTGAAGTCATCAAACACCTGCGCGCCCATCTGGCGACGTCGGGTCAGGGCCTGATCCTTATCAGTCACCGGTCCCACCCCCTCACCCTCTGCGAAGAGGTCGCTCAAGTCAGCGGCGTGAACTCTGATGGGAGCGTAAAACTGACGGTGATCCACGCGCACAAAAATTCGGGTACGCAGAGCTTTGCTATTTGATCTGTCTCAAGGCGCGAACCTGGAGCGGGAATAGGGTCTGGGCAAAGGAGATTTGCACATGACCGCTTCCGCTGCCCTCGCTGTTTTCCCGATCATCGGTGCCTTCACCCTGTTCATGATCGTGCTGGGGGTCGTCTCGGTCTGGAGCAATCAGACCAAGTCTGAATAGGCTCGCGCCGATCCCCTTTGTTTCTCTTCCTTGCAAGGGAAAGGGCCACGCAGCTTTTGCCGCGTGGCCCTTTTTCTGTTCCGGCCTTAGCGCTCTCTGAGAGCTTCCTTGGCCTTGTTCAGAGGCTTGAGCAGATAGCTCATAACGGTACGACGACCCGTATTCACTTCTGTCTCGGCGACCATGCCCGGTATGATCGGCATGCGACGCCCGTTGCGCGTTTGCACATACGCGTTCTTGGTGCGGACATAGACGCGATAGTATTGGATACGCTTATCGTTCTCATCGGTGATGGAGTCCGCCGAAATACGCTCGACCGTGGCGGGCAGCTTCCCGTAGATCGAGGAATCAAACGCGGTGATCTTCACATTGGCGGCCTGCCCCGGATGGATGAAGGCGACGTCGCGCGGGCTGATCCTCGTCTCCACCAGCAAGGTGTCGTCCAGCGGCACAATCTCCATGAGGGCACCACCGGCAGGCACAACGCCGCCAATCGTGGTCACACGCAAATCATTCACCACCCCGCGGGCCGGCGAACGGATGATGGTGCGGCGCAGTTGATCCACACGGCTCACACGCACATCTTTCAGGGGGTCCAGTTCGGAGATCGTCTGGCTGTATTCCTCGCGAATACCCACGGCATACTGGCTGCGTGTGGCACTGATACGAGTGGTTAGTTCGGCAATCTTCTGGCGGATTTTCAGGACTTCGAGCGGATTGGCCGCGCCAGATTTCAGATAGGGCTCCACCGTCGCCAGTTCCTCGCGGGCCAGTGCCAGTTCGCGTTCCAGACTGGCGACATTATCGCGGAAAGCGCGCTGATTGGTTGTTAGAGCCGCTTGCTCGCGCTCGCGGGCTTCGGCTGACAGAACAACACCCTCGGGCACCACCAACTGGCCAACGCCGCGTGTCTCAGCCTCCAGTCGTGCAGCGCGCGCTTGAAGCGCATCGATGCGGGAGTCTGCCTCACCGACCAGAGATTCCGCCTGAACGGGGTCCAGCGTCACCAGATGTTCGTCGCGTTCGACCACATCGCCTTCCTTGACCTTCAACTCCTTGAGGGTCCCCGGGTCGAAGGTCTGGATAATCATACTGCGCGTGGACGGGACAACTTTGCCCTGCCCGACAGCGACCTCGTCGATCTGGGCGAACGATGCCCATACGGCAAGCGTAACAAACGCCGCCACGATGACCCAGACGATCATGCGTGAACGCATCGCCACCCCTTTAGGAAGTTAAAACACCCGCTTATTCGCCACGGCCTTGCTCCTTCACTTGGGTGGAGCCCTGATTTGAAAGGGCGGCAATCACCTTGTCTTTCGGGCCGTCCATTAGGATGCGCCCCTGATCGATCACGATCAGTCGGTTCACCAGCGACGTAACGGCGGCACGGTGGGTCGAGACGATGAGTGTGCGATCACCCAACCATGCATCCAGCCTCTGAAGGAACTCGCGCTCCGTCACGTCATCGAACGCGGCGGTCGGTTCGTCCAGAATGAGGATTTTCGGATCGCGCAACAGCGCACGTGCCATCAGTACAGCCTGACGCTGACCCGAAGACAGACCCTGCCCGCCTTCGCGCACGATAAGGTTCAGTCCTGCAGGCTGGGACAGCAGTATCTTGTCCGATCCCAGCATGGTCAGGGCCTTGTGGATGTCCTCGTCCGTCGCCTGGGGCACGCCGATCTTGATGTTCTCTTTCAGCGTTCCAAAGAACAACGCCGAGTCCTGAAGCACGGGCCCGATCGCCTGCCTCAAATCGAACGGCGCGTAGGCCTGTATGTTCGCGTCATCCAGCATCACCTTGCCGACCTGCGGGTCGGAGGATCCGGCCAGCAACCGCAGCAAGGTGGATTTGCCCGCACCGATCTTACCGATCACTCCGACACGCTCGCCCGGTGCAATGTTCAGGCGCTCTACCGTCAGGGCGACCGGCAGTTCAGGGTCGTAGGTGAAGCGTACGCCCTCCACCCGATACTGACCCTTGATCTTGACGTTGCGCAGCTGACCATCGCCCAACTGGTCGGTAGGCAGTTGCAAAAGCTTGTCCAAGCCTTCCTTGCTGACCTTCGCGCTTTGCAGCCGGCCCAAGAGCAAGGCGATCTGGGAGATGGGCGCAATGGCGCGGCTGGTCAGGATGGAACAGGCCAAGATGGCACCGAAGGAAATCTGCTGGTTGAACAGCAGGTACACACCCATCGTAACCACGCCGATGTAGGCGAGTTGCTGGATGGAGGCGCTCCAGATTTGCAGTCCGTGAACAATGCCGCGCTGTTCGACATTGACGCGCGAAGTCACGTCGTTGACCTGGTTCCAGCGATGGCGGAACTGGGTTTCGGCCTGCAGGTTCTTGATGTCCTCGGCGCGCAGGACACTCTCCATCAGGATCGTGTTGCGCAGAGAGGATTCCATCGCCGTCTTGCGGGACAGCTCGGCCAGTTTGCGCTGGTACAGAAGGCCCGGCAGCGCGACGATCGGGATAGCCAGCAGCGGCACGATCACCAACGGTCCGCCCAGCAACCAGATGATGAACAGGAATACGACGAGGAACGGCAGGTCCAGCAAGGCTCCCAGCGTCGTCGACGTCAAAAGGTCCCTCACCTGCTCCAGATCTCGCAGCTGCGCGATCAAGGTGCCCGGGGCGCGAGGGCGCGCATCGTTACTGATCGCCAACATGTGGGCGAAGAAGCGAGACGAAACGGCCAGATCGGCCTCGCGGCCTACCTGATCGGTGATCGTGACCCGCGCCTTGCGCAAGATGAAGTCGAACACCATCGCAACGGTCACGCCGATAACCAGAACCCACAGAGTATTGGTTGAGTGCGCAGGAACAACACGGTCCCAGACCTGCATCGCAAATAGCGAGGTAGCGATACCCAGAAGGTTGCTGACGACTGCAGCCAATGACAGATCAAGGAACACGCGCCGGTGCTCGCGGAAAACATCCCACAGCCAGTTGCGCGGTTTGGTGACGACGTGTTCCGCAGCCAGACGTTCGCGAACCGCCGCGAGAGGCAGAAGGGTGAAGGCGCGGTTGCTGCCAACACCCGAAGCAAAGCTGGACCACTTATCCGCACTGATCTCGCGAACAGTACGCCCTCCCTCGCTGAACTCGACAGCATGGTAGTTGGTGCCATCAAAGGCGGTCACCGCCCAGCTTTGGGATACGCCAAAGATAGCCAGAGGCAACTCGGCTGCATCGGGACGCTTGAGCCCTCCGACCGAGAAGGCCCTCACTTCGAACCCCTGCCCCTGTGCAAACTGACCAAGCACTTCATCCGCCGAGCGGGTGGGCTCGGTGGCACAAACATAGGCCAGTTCGTCTGTGGCGAAATTACCCCCGCCGGCCTCGGCGGCATGACGGAAAGCCTCGATCTTGTGATCTGTTTCAGTAGTCATCGGCCACCGCCTCCCCTGCTGGGAATTTCCAACGTGCTGATCAATTGCCCTTGTACGCCGAGGAGTTCTGCGACGGCGCTAAGTTGATCTGCGCGCGCCTGCAGTTGATCGACACGGGATTGATAAATTTCACGTTCGATATCAAAGACTTCGGTAAGTCTACGTTTGGACAGGATGTACTCCTGCCAATAAAGATCGCGCGCGTTTTCCAACACCGAGACCACTTCGCCCGATCCGCCAAGGCGATTTGTCGCCTCGGCACGCTGACGTGTTAGAGCCACCACAGCCATATCCAGCCTGAGCAGCTCGGACTGGTAACGCGACGCGGCTGCTGAGCTGGCCGCCTCTGCCGCCGCGATCTGATGACGCGCGCCTCCGCCGAGCGCCACCCGACCCGTCAGGAAAAGGCCGAACTGGGTGCGATTGTCGAACATCGAACTGTCCTGGCCCGGGCGTCGGTCATCCATCAGATAGCTACTGTTGGTCACGCCAATGCTGACACTGGGATAGCGGTTGGCCCGTGCGCCCCGCACCTCGTCGCGTGTCGCATCCCATTCGGACCGGGCAGCAGCAACCACAGGAACGTCGTCTGCACTATCGACGCTAGGTGTCTGAGACGCGCGTAACATTGCTGCGGTTTCGTCGAATGTTCCAACCGGCTGGCCTTCCGTGGAAGACATCAGGTGGATGCGGTCCTCGGCCTGCTCCATTTGGCTGCGAACCTGATCGCGCTGAAGATTGGCCCGACTGATAGACACATCTGTCCGTCGCAGATCCGAGACATCCGCCAAGCCGGCGGCGATACGCATTTCGATGCGTTGGCGTATGCCACCCAGCTGCTCGATGTGCTCGTTGGCGGCTGCCAGCGCGTCGCGCCAGAGCGCGTATTGGAGATAGGCGTTGACCAGATCGAGGGCGATCAGTTCTTCCTGGTTCTCGAACAGATGCCGGTACTGCACGGTGCGGTTCGCGGCGGCGCTGCGGCGCGCTTTGATCTTGCCAAAGTCGTAAACCGGCACGCGCCCGCTGATATTAAGCTGGAGGATCGCATCCCTATCGCTTTGCGGATTGTATCCAGGCTGAAGCGAGTATTCGATGACAGGACGGCCATCGGAGCGAACGATGCGTTCCTCGGCCAGCCGCTGGTCGATCAGAGATGCGCTCTGCCTTAAAGCCGGATGCGTCCCGATGGCCGAGGCCACCGCTTCTCTAAGACCAACCAGATCTTCCGACGGCGCTGGCGAAACCGTGATGGCAACCGGCTCTGCGACCTCCTGCGCCAAAACAGCATTAGAGATCGCCGCGACGCTTACCGACATGGCTAAGATCGCAAGCAAGCGCTTATTTTTCATACGGTAAATCGCCCGCTAAACAGGATTGACGAATACATAGCCACCACCCATTCGTATAGTATTAATCATGTAATAAATACTAACGACACCCAGACACCTTGCTCCCCTAACCAGACAAGACGTTTGGCAGATAAAGCTGTACTGTAGTTACCGTTTGATACCGATTTCGGTTCCAGCGGATAAGTAAAATTCCTTATCCGCTAAACTGCATTTCCTCGGCCATTCCTGATGAAGTCAGTGAAAGCGCTATGGTCCGCGCCTGATCATCATAGGCATCAAAAGAATACGGCTACCATTCGGTAAGAATGGTAGCCGCAATCTCTGGACCGGATCGGGCGGGTTAGCCGCCGATCACGATCTGGTGGTTCGCCAGCAAGGTGGCCAGATCCACGTCCACACCGTTCAGTGTAACGAGCGCAGTCGGGGCATAGGCTCCGCCGGCACCATCACGGTCCAGCATCAGGGTGGTGTTGCCACCCGACCGGACAACGGACAGGTACGCTCCGATGGTCTCACCGGCATCAATCGTGGCGACACCATTGATGTAGTGGGCAGGACCATCGGCGTCCGCAGTATAGCCAATCAACAGATCAGCCAGATCGATGCGATCCGCATTCGGGGTCGCTTCGAAGGTACCGACCTTGAAGCCGAATACCTGGTCATGGCCGTTGCCACCGGTAGCGTCCGCGGCCGTCAGCAGATCATAGATCAGCGTGTCCTTACCGCCGTTCAACAGGTTGAAGGTGTCGTTGCCACCGCGACCGTTGAAGACGTTGTCCGCCGCATTGTCGGTGAAGGTGTCAGCACCGTTAGCGCCGCTGATACCCTCGATGTTGACGTAGCGATGGTTGCCATAGCCGGTGTTCTGGATACCGGTATTCGACAGGTTCACGGTGATCGCGGTATTGCCCGCCGCCTTGTAGTCGACGACATCGATACCGCCGTCAGCCAGCCAGACACGGCTGCCCGACACGATGACCGAGCCCCCCGCACCGTTGTAAACGTCGTTACCGCGCGAGGCCATGAAGGTATCGTTATAGCCGGTACCCAGCACACCTTGACCACGGTTGGCGTCGAACTGGCCATTGCCGTTTTCAGCGGTCAGAACAGTCGCATCCCAGGCATTACCGGTCCGCAATCCGCCCCACGCGGCGTTGATACCGCCAATACCCGTGGTTGCCGTTTGACCACCATTACCAGCCGCAGAATTGGAGTAGAATACTCCAGTCGTCCAAGCCGCTTGGATGGCAGTCAGATTATAGCCACCGAAGTCTCCAGACCCAACGTGAGCTGCATTCCCGCCGATATTGCGAAGCAGTTGGACGGTATAGGTCTTGGATTGATCGAGGCCATAGAAGCTCACCAAAGCAGACGAGTCATTGGTCTGTTGGCCAGCTTGCGGGTTGATGATCTGGGTCGCCACCAACTGACCCGTAGCCTGATCGTAGAGTTTGACCAGGTTACCGAACAGCGAGTTGATGCCCTCTTGGTCCACGATGCGGAAGTGAAGCACCCCGGTGTTGGCACCGTTGTTGATGTTAGCGTCCTTGTTCTCGACGTAGTACGTACCTGCACCCGTCGTGAACGCCATGATGTCCTTATCGCCATCCCAGTCGATATCGGCGGCGATGAGACCGCTGAAACCACGACCCGATCCAGGGGTAGCTCCAGCACTCCACACACCCTTGGAGACGGTGGTTCCATTGGTCCACGCCTGAGCGGCAGCGAAGCTGAAGTTGTTCGCGCCTGTCGACGTGTTCTGGAAGTAGGACATCTGCTTGGCAGCGATGCCGACATCACTGGTGGTGATCAGGTCCATCTTGCCGTCGCCGTTCCAGTCGACCGACACAGAACCACGGTGAGTATTACTCATTCCCGTCCAGGCCAGGATACTCGTCTGGATACCAGTTAGCGCATTCGCAGCTGTGGCGTTGAAGGAGCCATTGTCGTTCCGCAGCAGGCCGCGCTCGGCATTGAACATATCCAAGTCACCATCGCCATCAAAGTCGGCAAAAGTGACACTGGAGAGAACATAGCCAGCGCCGGTATCAGTGAACACGGTCTGTACAATCTGACTGGTATTCAAGGCACCGTTACCGGCATTCTTGATCACAATCAGATCATTCGTCCCGGTATTGACACTGTTGAGGTACCCTTGGACGCGGAAGATGTTACCACCCGAACCCACGATATCCACGGTACCGTTTCCATCCAAGTCAGCCGTCGCAACGTGACCTGACAACTGGTCTTGGTTGACGTTGCTGATTACGCCAGTCAGCGCTGCTACTTGCAGCTGATTGGCTGCGTTGCCCGTGCTGGTATAGGCGTTGTCCTGGTGGAAGTAGGCCGTACCGCCCATGAGGCGGTCGTTCATAACGAACGACGAGTCTAGGCCTTCGCGAGCCGTACCATCGCCGTACGCCGTGTCACCCACGACCATGTCGGCATAACCATCCCCGACCTTGTCGAAGGCCGCCATACCACCATTGATAGTATAAACAACCGCCGCATAAGCGTCATTAGTGGCGTGATTATAGTCAGCGTACTGGCCGTCCGGCATGTCCGCTGCACCGCCGATTTGGAAGCCGTACCAGTCCTTGTTGTCGCGGCCCGTCATGCCCTTGGTCTGATACATGGTGCCGTTGAAACTCTTACGCTCGAACGTCTGCTGACCATCGGCGAAATCGTTATCAACACCAACGATGTCCATATCCCCGTCACGATCGAAATCGATGAAGGTGGCGGCACCCATAACCTGGGTGTTTCGGTTCAGCAGCGTATTGACGCTGAACTGGGTGAAGTTGGTGACGTTGGTAGCTGTCTGCTCCAACAGGTTACCATTGGTGTAGATCTGCCAGGCACCGTTTTCTAGCGTGACTGCAGTCGGCTTGAAGTTCGGATCCGTGGCGCTCGGAAGAGTCGGCGCAGCCGGAGCTGGAGCAATAATCAACTCGCCGCTCGTGGCGTCAGTGAGAACAACCGTGCCGGTCGCAGTCTTCAGCGTAGCAATGACATTGTATGTTCCCGTGGCCAGAGCGGTGGGGACTTGCACGTACCAGGTGTTGTTCAGCGGATCGATGACCACAGCACCCGTTTGCGAACTGTAGGTCGTTCCGCCCACCGTCACCTCGATGTACTCACCCGGCTCAAGGGCAAAGCCTGTGTAGCCAGTAATCAACGGGGTCGTGTCCAGGGTGGACTGGGTATTGATAATGATGTCCAGGTCCACGTTCACCACGAAGCCCGGTGTCGCGAGACCTTCATTACCCGACGCATCGGCAATACGAGCCGTATAGGTGTGCGTGGTGTTGTCGCCCAGCGACGGCAACTGGAAGCTCCACGAGTTGCCCGACATCGTGGCAGTCCCCAGCAGGGTCGCGCCTTCATAGATGCGGACTTCTTCACCTGCCAGCAGAGTACTGCCGACGGTCCCGTTCAGGACCGGACGACGGTCGTCCGTGACGACGCCGCTAGCGAACGTTCCCTGCGCCGAGCCCACGTCATCGGTGTAGTTGACGATCGAGATCGCCTGGTTCGGAGCGCTGAAGTCGACGGTGACATTGAGCGCACCACTTTGAGCACTCTCGTTACCGGCCGCATCCGTCAGCGAGTAGGTGAAGGCATAGTTGCCCTCCGCCAGCGGGGTCGTCGGCGTCAGGGTGCCGGTCGCGGCATCATACGTAGCAGCGACCAGAGTACCGTTCACGTACAGCTTGGGCTGTTCGGTCAGTCCCGCAGGAATGCGGATACCCGGCGTGGTGTCATTGGTCGATGTGGCGGTGCTGTTCGTGTTGAGTACCGGCGCAGCATTGTCGTGATACTGCGTCGGAGCCACCGGCGTAGCCGGAGCCGCCGTGTCGATGGTCAGCGACAGGTTACCGCTGCGCTGGCTTTCATTACCCGCAGCATCCGTAATGGAGTAGCTGAAGGTGTGCGCGCCGTCGGTGACTGCTACGGCGGGCGTCAGGGTGCCGGTCGCTGCGTCATAGGTAGACGCAACCACCACACCATCAACATACAGCTTCACAGTCTCGGTCAGACCTGCCTGCACAAGGATACCAGGACGGTTGTCGTTGGTAACCGGAGCGCTGCTGGTCGGATTGATTATGCCCGCCACGTCATCGTTGTACTGGGTGGGTGCCGCCGGCGTAGGTGGAGGCGAAGCATCCACGTTCAGCAGGAGAGCACCGCTCTGGCCGCTTTCGTTACCCGCAGCATCAACCAGCGAGTAGGTCAGCGAGTAGTTGCCATCTGCCAGCGGCGTCACCGGCGTCAGTGTGCCAGTGGCCGCGTCATAGGTGGACGCTACAGCGACGCCGTTGACGTACAGTTTAGGCGTGTCGACCAGACCCGTCGGGATGTTCAGGCCCGGAGTGGTGTCGTTGGACGACGCTGCCGTGCTGGCCGTATTCAGGATCGGCGCAGAGTTATCGTTGTAGGTGGTCGGCGTTGCCGGCGTTGCCGGAGCAAGCGTGTCGATACCGATGACTAGGCCGCCGCTTTGGGCGCTCTCGTTACCTGCACCGTCAGACAGGGTGTAGGTAAAGGTGTGAGCGCCGTTCGCAATTGGAGCATTGGGTGTAAGCGTTCCCGCCACCGGATCATAGGTCGATGCCACAAGGACGCCGTCCACGTACAGTTTCGGCGTGTCGGTCAACCCTGCCCCGACATTGATACCCGGGGTCGGGTCATTGGTCTGTGCCGCCGTGCTGTTGGCATCGATGACCGGAGCCGAGTTATCGTTATACGTGGTCGGAGCAGCCGGGGCTGCCGGTGCGACATTGTCGACGACCAGAGTACCGACAGCCGATGCCGTTCCTTGGTTGCCGGCAGCATCCTCGACACGGGCGGTGTAGTTATAGCTCGAACCCGAGGCCAGACCGCTATCCTGGAAGGTCCAGGTATTGCCGGACACAGTAGCCACACCGAGGCGCGTAGCACCGCGATAGACCACCACGACCTCACCGGCCTCCAGTACGCCCGTTACGCTACCGTTGATCACTGGCGACAGGTCATTGGTAGGCTTGGCGAAGCCAAAGTTCGCCCGTATCGGCTGGCTGGTTATCGGAATAACCGGTCAGAGCCACAGTCGCGCTCGGCGGCGCCGTATCGATGGTGATCGAATACGGGTTGCTTGCTCCGCCCACGTCGCCGGCCGTGTTAATAACCTGAGCCGTGTAGGTATAGGTGTTGCCGTTAACCAGCCCGGTGTCCGCGAAGGTCCAGGTGGTTGCGGAGACAGTCGCAGTCCCGACCACAACCGCTGCCGCACCATTGGTGCTGCGCAGGATCTGCACGGTTTCTGTACCGGTTAGCGGGGCACCGATCGAACCGGACAGGGTCGGGGTCGTGTCGTTGGTGGTGCCATTGTTCAACACACTGCCCGTCTGCGGACCGAAGTCATCGTTGATGTCGATGATGGCCGTGGTCTGGCTGACCCCGTCGGTATTTACAGTGAAGGTCAGGGTATTCGAAGGCGTACCCGCATTACCCGCCGCATCAACGACGCGGGCCGAGTAGTCGTAGGTGGACTGGCTTGCCAGCCCGCTGTCCTGATACGTCCAGTTCGTACCGCTCACCGTCGCAACGCCCACAAAGACGTTGTTACGGAAGACGTGCAGCTGCTCGGTACCGGTCAGGCCTGCAGACAGCGTGCCTTCCAACGTCGGGGTGTCGTCGTTGGTCGTGCCATTGGCCGGGATCGGACCAGACACAGGATCCACATTGTCGACCGCGCGCGAGATGACAACGGTCTGGCCTGGTACATCGGTATCGACATTGATCGTGTAGCCATTCGACACAGCGCCTTGGTTACCCGCGCTGTCGATGACGACAGCCGTGTAGGTATAGGCGTTGCCGTCGTTCAGGCCACTGTCGTCAAACGTCCAGTCCGTACCGGACATCGTCGCAGTGCCGATATCCACACCGTTACGGAAGATATGGACCTGCTCCCCGGCCACCAGCGGCGCACTGATAGTGCCCGACAGCTGCGGGGTGGTGTCGTTGGTATGGCCGTTGTTGCCAACACTGCCCGTCACCGGTGTCGAGTTATCTTCGATATCGGCGATCAACACGGTCGTTGTCGAACCCGAAGTCTGCAGGGTGATGCCGTAGGCACCCGAGGTCGCGCCTACGTTACCTGCGCTGTCTTCAACGCGTGCAGTGTAGGAATAGGAGCTACCGTTGGTCAGACCGCTATCGGTAAAGGTCCAGGAGCTCCCGTTCACTGTCGCGACACCTACGCGGTCGGTTCCGCGATAGATCACGATTTGCTCGTTGGCGTTCAGCGTGCCCGTCAGGGTGCCGACCAACTCAGGCTGCGAGTCATTGGTCGTGCCGCCATTGGCGACAGAACCGACAGTCGGTGCCTGATTGTCCAGAACATCCGTGATAGCGACAGTGGTCGTCGGATCGCTCGCATCGATATTGATGACGTAGCTATTCGAGATCGCACCCTGGTTACCTGCCGCATCCTTGACGCGGGCCGAATAGGTATAGGCCAACCCGTCCACCAGCCCGGTATCAGCAAACGTCCAGGTCGAGTTCGTGACAGTCGCAGTCCCCACGACCGAACCGTTACGCAAGATCTCGACGTACTCGCCCGCCAACAGGCCTGCGCTCAGAGTGCCCGATACCAGCGGGGCAACATCGTTTGTGTAGCCGTTGCTCGGAACATTGCCGATCGTCGGTGCCGCGTTGTCGTCGACACCTGAGATGAGGACCGACTGGGTCGGTGCACTCGTATCGATGGCCAGCGACAGACCCGGGCTTTGCGGCCCTTCGTTCCCTGCTGCATCCATGAGGCTATAGGTGAGAACGTACGATCCGTCCGTCAGCGCCACGTCCGGCGTCAGCGTACCGCTGGCCTGATCGTAAGTCGCAGCAACCTTGGTACCGTTGACGTACAGGACCGGAGTATCGGTCAATCCGGCCCCTACGTTCAGACCAGGTCGCGGATCATTGGTCACCGGTGCCGTGCTGTTCGGCGACGTCACGGGAGCAACATCGTCATTATAGCCGGTCGGTACGCCCGGTTGTCCCGGAGCCGAGGTATCCACCTCGAAGCTGATCGGGTCGCTCTGCGGGCTCTCGTTGCCGGCAGGGTCATAGACCGTATAGCTCAGGGTGTGCGGGCCATCGGCCAGCGGCGTGGTCGGGGTCAGCAGACCCGTGGCCGGATCATAGGTGGCCGGCACCTTCACACCGTCCACATACAGCGACGGCTCTGGGCTCAGGCCCGGACCCACATTGATGCCCGGGGTGTTGTCGTCCGTGGTCGGAGCCGTGCTGTTGGCATCGGTGATCGGACCAAAGTCGTCGTTATAGCCGGTCGGCGTCGCCGGCTTGGATGGCGGCGTGGTATCCACCTCGAAAACGATCGGGTCGCTCGGAGGGCTCTCGTTACCGGCCGGATCCGTCACCGTGTAGGTGATGGAATGGGGACCTTCAGGGAGTGGATCGACCGGGGTCAGGGTACCGGTTGCAGGATCATAGGTCGACGGAACCTTCACACTGTCCACGTACAGCGAAGGCGTGTCGGTCAGGCCGGGGCCAACGTTAATACCTGGGGTCCGGTCGTCGGTAACAGGGGCGTTGCTGCTTGAATCAGTAATTGGGCCAGCGTCGTCATTATAACCCGTTGCCGGCGAGGGCTTCGCCGGTGGAGTACTGTCGATCGTGATCACCAGCGGATCGCTTGGCGCACTCTGATTACCGGCAGCATCCGTCAGCGTGTAGGTGATCGTGCTTGAACCCTCCGGAAGAGGGCTAACCGGAGTCAATGTGCCAGTCGTGGAGTCATAGGTTGCAGGTACTTCCACGCCATTGACGTAGAGCCGCGGCGTATCAGTAAGACCTGCGCCTACGTTAATGCCCGGAGTAGTGTCGTCAGTGGACGCGGCAGTGCTGTTGGCAGACTGCACATCCCCCACATTATCCTCATAACCCGTCGGAGCGGCTGGCTTTGAGGGCGCAGTCGCATCGATCGTAATCACCAGCGGCTCGCTCGGCGCACTCTCACCGCCTTCTGGACTGGTGAGGGTGATCGTGATGGTGTTGCGACCCTCGCCCAAGGGCGCGTTTGGCGTGAGCACGCCCGTCGCAGCATTATAGGTGGAAGGGATCTCCACCCCATTCACATAAAGCTTGGGCTTATCGGTCAGGCCGGTCCCGATGTTGATGCCTGGAGTAGTGTCATCCGTCGTAGCGGCGGTGCTGGACGGGGATTGAACGTCGCCAACATTGTCGACGTAGCTGCTAGGCTTTGCAGGCTTATCCGGAATACGGATCGGCGGCGTCGGCTCAGAAACCTTGGGGCTATCGTCACCGCTTACAGCCGCCGCCAACCCGGCCCCTGCAGCTGCGACACCCAATAGAGCCAGCAGCGCATTATTTTCGGTCCCGATCGGGACATAGGCCACAAGCGCCTCGGCAATACCATCGCCTTCGGAGCTCAACGCATCGGAGAAGTCGACCCTGAAGGAACGGTCGCCGTCGACCAGGACCACCTGATCACCATCGTCATACTGATCAAAGTATCCGTTGATCCTGATATTAGTTCCATCACGGAACTGGATCACCAAATCCGATCCCTCACGGGCGTAGTTCAGAATATCTTCGGGAGGAGCCTGAATTACAAAAGCATCGCGTTGGCCAGAGACCCCGGATACTTGGTCACCCTTACCAACATTATGTACAGAGAAACCACTCATATCGTCGAGCTTAAGCATAACGGACTCCCTATCGACCCACTATTGCGGACATTATTCGACCTTAGTCTCGAGGAACGGCAGATCAATAATGTTTGTTCCTGCACGCAGGGAGACATAAATGGTTAAGCGCGCGTAAGGGATAAGATTAGAAGCAAAGCTATAATTTGTTAAACATGTATAGATCGGCCTAATTACCCAATAAGGTAAACAGCCAATAGCAAAGCTAATGCTTAAGCTTCGAGTTTACATATTTAGTGGAAATCTTTTGATCTAACACTCGTGTGGATAGATCGAGCTTTTGGCCGTGACGGGAATATCGAACCTAAATCACAGTCCCATCGTCATATTCAGATCAAAACAGCCAAGCTGGGGACCTGATGCTGTTTTCAGCAGGCTCCGTCCGCGGTCCCGCGTATTTGTAAAACTACGTAGGGCTGGAAGGGTTCAACGCGGAGTACGACCCCGCAAATATTTACGATGTTGCCTCAAGGCACAGGTCGCCAAAAGCGCTTCAGTACCGCGGGTTTTTCAATTGTATATTTTTGTCAAAAAAAGGCCTGCCGATTGCATCGGCAGGCCCGTAGAAAGCTTAGCTATATCAAAGATCTAATTCGCGGCGTTGATATCAGCATCGTCGCCTTTGAATGAAGTCCGGAACAGCAACTTGTCGATCCGACGGTCATCCATATCGATTACTTCAACCTCGAAGCGCCCCAGACGAAGCACCTCGCCCTCCTCCGGCAATCGCGAGAGGTTGTGAAGGACCAGGCCAGCCACCGTGTGGAAGCCTTCATGTTCGCCGAACTCTTCGCCCAGCGCTTCTTCGAGTTCTTCTAGATCGACCTGCCCATCCACGATCCAGCTTCCATCCTCTCTGAGGCGGATAGCCACGTGCTGTTCGTCGTGATCCTCGTCAAAGT
Organism: Brevundimonas pishanensis; assembly: GCF_022750635.1. Lineage (GTDB taxonomy): Bacteria > Pseudomonadota > Alphaproteobacteria > Caulobacterales > Caulobacteraceae > Brevundimonas > Brevundimonas pishanensis. The sequence continues at coordinate 254,826 of NZ_JAJKBG010000004.1, forward strand.
CGCCGGCGATCATCTCCAGAAGATCCGTGGCCGTCACTACACCTTCAAAGCTGCCGTACTCATCGACCACGAAGGCCATGTGCACACGTGAGCTCTTGAGAATATCGAGAGCCTTCAGCACCGAGGTGGACTGCGGGATAAAGGCCGGTTCGTTGATCAGCGGCTCAAGATTGATCTTGCCGGTGTCCAGCAGGCTGTCCAGGACATCCTTCTTATGGACCACGCCCAGGGGGCTATCGACATCGCTGTCGCGCGTCACAACAATACGCGAGTATCCGCATTCCCGGATTTCCTTGCGCAGCGTCGCTTCATCCTCATTCAGGGCGATCCAGTAGACTTCGTGTCGAGGCGTCATGGCCACGCGAATGGGCCTGTCGCCGAGTGTCATGATCTCTTCGATCATTTCCTGCTCTTGTGGCTCGATCAGACCGGCCGAAGTGCCCTCGGCGATCATGCTCTCGACCTCTTCCTGGGTGACGTCCGAACCGTCGCGGTCCTTGACGCCCATCAGTTTGAGGATGCCCGACGTCGAAGCCGTCAGCAGAAGCACGAACGGCTTCATAACCAACGCCATCTTCGAGATCGGTCCGGCCATCTTCGATGCAATGGTCTCAGGGAAGATCAGCGCCAGACGCTTTGGCACCAACTCGCCTACGATCAGCGAGATATAGGTGATGCCCACAACCACGACGCCGGTCGAAATGACTTGCGAATAGGGCGCGACGGCAGGAAACGTCTGGGCCAACATCAATTTGAGCTGACCCGCAATGCTGGCCTGACCGTATGCACCGGCCAGAATACCGATCAGCGTGATGCCGACCTGAACAGCGGAAAGGAACTGTGTTGGCTCTTCGGCCAGCTTCAGGGCGGCTCTCGCACCGCGGTCCCCGCGCTCGGCACGGGCTTGAAGTCTGGATTTACGAGAAGAGACGACCGCGAGCTCGGTCATTGCGAACATACCGTTCAGCACCACCAGAAGCAGTACGACGGCGATAGCGATGGTCAACATCGAAAGGGGTAGAGCCCATAACGCGGCGCATCAGACGGCATCCGCAGAAGGAATATTAGGGGGCAATCCCTTAAAATACCAGTGCAGGCAGGGCCGTACTGGGGGCGCTTCGACTAAAAACCAAGATCGGAACCGCGTTTTAGGAGCCCTAATCGACACGTAGCCATTCCGGTGGGCACACAATGCCCCTTGGCCAAACAAAGACGGCCCCCCGGATTTCTCCGGAGGGCCGTCTTGTTTGTCGTCACTGACGGTTGCCCGTCAGGGTCGGATCAAAGCTGTTGCTTAGGCAACGATCTTCGAAACGACGCCGGCGCCGACGGTGCGGCCGCCTTCACGGATAGCGAAGCGCAGCTTCTCTTCCATGGCGATCGGGGTGATCAGCTCGACGTCCAGCTCGGCGTTGTCGCCCGGCATGATCATTTCCACGCCTTCCTTGAGGTGAACGATGCCGGTCACGTCGGTGGTGCGGAAGTAGAACTGCGGACGGTAGTTGGTGAAGAACGGGGTGTGACGGCCGCCCTCTTCCTTGGTGAGGATGTAGGCCTCAGCAACAAACTTGGTGTGCGGGGTGATCGAACCCGGCTTGCACAGCACTTGGCCGCGCTCAACGTCTTCACGCTTGGTGCCGCGCAGCAGAACGCCGACGTTGTCACCAGCTTGACCTTGGTCCAGCAGCTTGCGGAACATTTCGACGCCCGTGCAGGTCGTCTTTTGAACCGGACGGATGCCGACGATTTCGACTTCTTCACCGACCTTGACGATGCCGCGCTCAACGCGACCGGTCACAACCGTACCACGACCCGAGATCGAGAATACGTCTTCAACCGGCATCAGGAAGGCTTGGTCGATCGGACGTTCCGGCTGCGGGATGTAGCTGTCGACAGCTTCCATCAGCTTCAGAACGGCGTCTTGACCGATGGCAGCATCGCGGTCTTCAACGGCGGCCAGAGCCGAACCCTTGATCACCGGAATGTCGTCACCCGGGAAGTTGTACGAGGACAGAAGTTCACGAACTTCCATTTCGACGAGCTCGAGCAGCTCTTCGTCGTCGACCATGTCAACCTTGTTCAGGAACACGACCAGTGCCGGAACGCCAACCTGACGCGACAGCAGGATGTGCTCGCGGGTTTGCGGCATCGGGCCGTCAGCGGCCGAGCAAACCAGGATAGCGCCGTCCATCTGGGCAGCACCGGTGATCATGTTCTTCACGTAGTCGGCGTGACCCGGGCAGTCCACGTGGGCGTAGTGACGGTTAGCCGTCTCGTACTCAACGTGCGCGGTGTTGATGGTGATGCCGCGTGCTTTTTCTTCCGGAGCAGCGTCGATGTCTGCGTAGTTCTTTGCAGTCGCGCCACCGGCCTTAGCCAGCGTGATGGTGATCGCAGCCGTCAGCGTGGTCTTGCCATGGTCAACGTGACCGATGGTGCCGATGTTGCAGTGCGGCTTAGTGCGTTCGAACTTTTCCTTGGCCATGGCCAAACTCCTGTGGCCCGGGTCCGGAACGGAAGGGCGCTGTGCTCAGTTCATAAAACCTGGAGCGGGTAGACGGGATCGAACCGACATCCTCAGCTTGGAAGGCTGCTGCACTACCATTGTGCTATACCCGCACGAAGAATGCGGCCAGGTCGCTCTCGAACGAGAGCAACGAATCCGCACCCGATTTTCCTTGGGGGTTCTGGTCCAAGAACTCGGCCATTGCAAGCGCGTGGTGGGGGAAGCAGGACTCGAACCTGCGAAGCTTACGCAGCGGATTTACAGTCCGCCCCCTTTGCCGCTCGGGACATTCCCCCAGCGCGCTTTGCAATGTGCCGACTTGGATTTGCCATCAGCCGATTATTAAACCGGATAACAACAAAAGCCTTCGCTGTCGGGCGACGCCTGTATTAGGAGAGCGCCTTCACCGAAAGCCCGTGGCCTCGTCGGAGGCCGTCTTATAGTGTCCCCTTTTTCAGAACGCAACGACCAAAAAGCCGTGAAAAAACAATCTTTCCACAGACGCGACGAAAAGGGTGCCTCGCGAGGTAATTCCTCGCACCAACAGGCACCCAAAACCCCGTCTGAGGGTAAAAAATCACCCAAAGCCGCTGTTAACGCAGACAATTTTCTTTGGGGCCGCCATCCTGTTTTGGCCGCTCTGGCCAATCCAGCCCGTCGCGGAAGCGGCAGACTCATGGTCACGGCCGATCGCGCCGAGGAAATCGAGTCGCAGAATCTGACCCACGGGCACAGAATCGAAGTCGTTGATTCCCAACAATTGAATCGAATCTTGCCTCCTGGCGCGGTTCATCAGGGCTTCGCGTTCAAATGTCAGCCGCTGGAAGGCGTTGCGCTCGAAGATTTGGCGGACCCCGCAGAAGGCGTTCTGGTCATGCTCGACCAGCTGACCGATCCGCAGAACGTCGGCGCAATCTTCCGCTCGGCCCTCGCATTCGGTGCACGCGGTATAATTGTGCAGGATCGCCACGCCCCTGCCCTCGCCGGTGCACTGGCCAAGGCATCTGTTGGCGCAACCGAACGCCTGCCCCATGCCCGCGTCACCAACTTGTCGCGCGCGCTGGAAAAGCTGAATGACTACGGGTGGCGCGCCATCGCCATGGACGGCGCTGCACAGATGACTCTGGAAGAGGCTCTGGACCATCGCCCGACCGTGATCGTCATGGGTTCCGAAGGCGACGGCGTGCGTCGCTTGGTCACCGAGCACTGCGAAGCCATCGCCAAGATCCCGATGCCCGGCGGTTTTGAATCGCTGAACGTGTCCAACGCTGCGGCCATCGCCCTTTACGAGGCTGCCCGCGCCCAAAAGCGCACCGCCTGACGAATAAGGCCCATGCCGGAGGTGCGCGACAACTTGGCGCATGCTCCGGCAGGGTCTAATCTACGAGCATGGACTTTTTATCTTCCCCTGATTTCGTCAGCCAACTGGTCGCGCTCGGCCAAGTAGTCCTGATGGACCTTGTGCTCGCAGGCGACAACGCTGTTGCTGTGGGCCTTGCCGCCGCCGCCCTGCCACAAGACCAGCGCCGTAAGGCCATTCTTGCGGGTCTGGCCATCGCCGTTGTTCTGCGCATCGGCTTTGCACTCATTACGATTCAACTTCTCGCCATCATCGGTCTTCTGATGGCCGGTGGCTTCCTGCTGCTTTGGGTCTGCTGGAAGATGTGGCGCGAACTGCGCGAACAGGCCACGCACGACCAGGCCGAGGCCCAGAAAGAGCTGGAACTGGCCCAGAGTATCGAGCACGGCACCGGTCCGTCGCCCGAAGAGCTGGGCCTGAAGCGCAAAACCTTTGGTGCCGCTCTCACCCAGATCATTATCGCCGACGTCGCCATGTCGCTGGACAATGTGCTGGCCGTCGCCGGTGCCGCCCACGAACATCCGTGGGTCATGGTGTTCGGTCTGGTCCTGTCGATTGCCCTGATGGGTATCGCCGCCAGCTTCATCGCCAAGCTGCTGCATAAATATTCGTGGATCGGCTACATCGGTCTGGTCGTCGTTCTGTACGTCGCCCTGCACATGATCTGGGATGGCGGTCGCGAAGTGATCGTACGCACTGGCCACCTCGCAGGCTTCAACGCCAAGGTTCCGGCCTTCCTCGCCATCAGTGATGAAGAAGCCGCCAAGCACCTGAAGAAGAGCGGTAAAGAACCCGATGCTGTTGAAGTGCCCACGACCACGGCAACCGAGACACCTTCGTCTTCCACCGCCCCTATACCGGAGCCCGCAACATGAGCGTGAATGAAGTCACCGTAGAGGAGGCCCGCGATTTGCTGGCCTCCGGTCAGGCCGTCATGATCGACGTGCGTGAACAGGACGAATACGACGCCGCTCGCATCGAGGGCACCACCCTCGCCCCGTTATCGCAAATGCCGCAAGCATGGGATGCGCTGGACCTGCCCAAGGACAAGACCATTATTGTCCAGTGCAAGTCGGGCGGTCGCAGCGGTCGGGTTTGCGAGTTCGTCGGCCCGACGGCCAAGGACGGCCAGCCGGTCGTCAATCTGACAGGCGGCATCACGGCCTGGGCACAGGCCGGATATCCGATCATTCAAAGCTGAGCCCGTCGATCAATAAAAAGCCCCCGCAGAGCGATCTGCGGGGGTTTCTTTTTGCCTATCGACCGCGCAGCCACCCGGTGATTGAGATACGGTGCCCCCCTGCGGATAGCGCGACCTGAGTGACCGAATGCGGCGTCGGCACCTTGAGCAGGTTCAGCGTATTGAAGCGGGGCGTGAAAGCCTCCTCGACATTGCCGTCCTCTCCGTGAAAGGCCAGCAACCCACCCCAGTCGATGCGCCACGCGGGCGTGAGGTTCAGCACATAGGCATAGAAGCGATTTTTGCCCGCCGCCTCGTCGCTGTGCTCGGTCAGGAAATGCCCGCGCCGGAACCGCGTCAGTTGCGCGTCCGCCAGTGCGATACGATCTTCGCCGGTGAGAGTGCGAGCCAGACCGAGGAAGGCCTCGCCGTTCAGGAACTCGACCACCGACTGCCAGAAGGCGTCGGCATGCCCCGCCGAAGTGGCGTCATAAAAGGGGTAGTTGTCGTACAGATACTGGAAGTCGTGGGTGGCGGCGTTTTGAACCGCCTGCGCAAAGGTCGACTTCTGCTCGGGCGTCAGCATATTCAGCCACTCGGACGGCATGTCCATGTGGCCATCGCTTTTGCGGGTGACCACATTGAACTGCGCCTCCACGGCCCGCTCGTACAGAGCCTTGGCCGATGCGGGAGAGAGGACGTTTTCAACCTGAGCCCGTCCGGTTTGCGCCAAGCGCACCTGAATGGCAGCGAGACGTTGCGGATCGACAGAACCGATTTCAAACATTCCATCCTCCCCGTCAGCGGTTGACCCTTAGGCTTCCGCACCGCCAAAGCGTTCGGACCATTCGGCGACCATGGTGTCGTCGATCTTGGTGAACAGGACGCTGGCGGCTTGAACCTTCTGGCCAACCGGCAGGGCGTTGAGGAAGTCCTCGTCCGCCTTGGGCCAGCTCAGATCGGTCGACGAGACGGTGCCCGCGATGTTCGGTGCGGTGAACGGCAGGATCGGTGCCGCCAGACGCGCAAACAGAGCCACGAGGTTCAGGCCCGTGCGCACGCCCACAGCCGCCTGATCGCGATCGGTCTTGAGCGCGGTCCACGGTGCGGCGAACTGCAGGTACTCGTTACCCAGCACCCACGCCGCACGGATCGAGGCCGCAGCCTTACGGAACTCCATGGCTTCCATGAGCTCGGTCGCCTCGGCGAGAGCCGCACGGATGTCGGCTTCCAGCTTGGCTTCGACTTCGCCAGCGGTGCCACCTTCCGGCACGACGCCGTCGAACTTCGATTCAGTGAACTTGACGATACGGTTCACGAAATTGCCCAGCACGTCGGCGAGGTCTTTGTTCACCGCGCTCTGGAACTGCTCCCACGTGAACGCGGCATCCGAATGTTCCGGACCATAGGCGGTCAGATACCAGCGCCAGTAGTCGGCAGGCAGAAGCTCCAGCGCCTGATCCATAAAGACGCCACGCTTCATCGAGGTCGAGAACTTACCGCCGTACCAGTTCAGCCAGTTGAAGGCCTTAAGTTGGTCGACGGTCTTCCAAGGCTCGCCCGAACCGATGATGGTCGCAGGGAAGCTGACGGTGTGGAAGGCGACGTTGTCCTTGCCCATGAACTGGACATAGCGGACGTCTTCTGCGCCTTCGTCCAGACGCCACCAGTCTTTCCACGTCTTGCCGTTGGCATCGGCCCACTCTTCGGTGGCGGCGATGTATTCGATCGGCGCGTCAAACCAGACGTAGAAGACCTTGCCTTCCATGCCCGGACGCGGACCACCGTCGGGACCGACAACCGGCACACCCCACGACAAGTCGCGGGTGATGCCACGGTCGATCAGACCTTCATCAAGGTGTTTGTTGGCGATGGACTTGGCCAGCGGCTGCCAGTCGGCCTTGCTGTTCACCCATGCGCGGATTTGATCCTCGACCTTGGTTTGCAGCAAGTACAGGTGGCGGGTGTCGCGGACTTCCAGATTACGGCTGCCCGAGACCGACGAATAAGGATTGATCAGGTCGGTCGGGTCCAGCAGACGGCCACAGTTGTCGCACTGATCGCCGCGCGCCTTTTCATAGGCGCAGTGCGGGCAGGTACCCTCGACATAACGGTCCGGGAGGAAGCGGCCATCGTCGATCGAATATATCATGCGATCGACGCGCTCTTCGATTAGGCCGTTCTTTTCCAGCGCCTGGCAGAAGTGCTGGGTCAGGGCGCGGTTTTGCGGGCCCGACGAACGACCGAACCAGTCAAAGCTCAGGCCAAAGGCCTCGCCTGCATTCTTCTGGATCAGGTGCTGTTCATCGCAATAGGTCTGAACGTCCTGCCCCGCAGCGGCGGCGGCCAGTTCGGCCGGCGTGCCGTGCTCGTCGGTGGCGCAGATGTACAGCACATCATGGCCTTCGCCGCGCTTGAAACGGGCCCAGACGTCTGCGGGCAACATAGACCCGGCCAGATTCCCAAGGTGCTTGATGCCATTGATGTAGGGCAGCGCCGAGGTGATGAGGATACGGGCCATGATCGTCCACTAAACTAGAGTAAGGCTTGGGATATAGAGACGCTTTCGCGCCGCGTCACCCTGTCGCTTGGTGCGAAGTGAGGGCTGCACGCTTGGAAATGATGTGGAAACGCACACCCAGCAGCACACCCGAGATAAGGCTGGCAACGATAACCGACGTAACCAACCCGTTCACGCCCATCGTCGGGGCGAGAATAAAGCCGAGCGGGATCATCACCACACCATAAGACACAAAGTGCATAAGGCTGGGCATCAACACATCGCCCGCCGAGCGATTGGCGTGCGCGGCGACGACCTGAACGGCATCGGCCACGAAGAAGAATGTCGCGAGCGCCAGCGCGGGGGCGGCAATCGCCAGCACTGCCATGTCATTGGTATAGGCACCCGTAATCAGGTGCGCGGTCGGCCAGATAATCAGCCCAACCACGGTGGCCAGCACAGCCACAACGCCCATGCCGATCCAGCCTGCCCGTTTCACGCCCTCGTGGTCGCCCGCGCCATAGGCCTTGCCCACCAGCACAGCCGTCGCCGACGACAGGCCCATCGGCAGCATAAAGACGATGGCCGAGGTGTTGATCACGATGGCCCAGCCTGCGGTTTCGTTGGCACCAATCAGACCCGCGGCAATGGTCATGGCCGAAAACGCCCCCACTTCGATGAAGTTGGATGCACCAGCGCCGAGGCCGACCTTGACCTGTTCGCGTTCGGTCTCGGGGTCGCGCGTGGGCTTGCTGAACAGGCCCCACGCTTTCACTTCCGGCATGCGCAGGATGTAGATCACGAGGAACACCACCAGCGCCGCACGCGCACCAAAAGTCGCCCACGCCGACGCTGCCGCGCCATGAATACCAAGGCCCAGCATATCCGGCACCAGCACGATATTCAGCGCGATGTTGACGATGTTGGCGATCCACATCGCCCACATGCCCGGCTTGGGCTTGCCCAGACCTTCGAGGAAGAACTGTGCCGCAACCGAAATCAGATAGAAGGGCATCGACAAGGCAAAGACGACCAGCGGCAAGGCTGCGCCCTCACCTAATCCATCCTCGAACCCCAGATGCGGAAGCAGTAGGGGCCCTGCCAGCGCCAACAGCACCATGGCCGCCAGGCCCAGCTGCAGCGAATACACCAGCCCCCGACGTAGCACCGCGCCGACCTCTTCATAGCGGCCTTCGCCACGCATGCGGGCGGTCATCACCTGAACGCCCATCATCAGACCGACAGCCGTCGTCAGGATGATCGAAGTCGGTGCCCATGCCAGAGAATGGAATGCCAGTTCGCGCGACGAATGGTGCCCCACCACAATCGCATCGGTCAGACCCATCGTCATAATACCCACGCGCGCCAGCACGACCGGCCATGCGAGGACCAGCAGGTCTTTCAGGGTTTGCTTGTGAGCGGGACTGAACAAGAGGGCGTTCCGATAGGACAGGGGTCAGAAAAAAGAAGGACGGCACCAAAGCCGTCCACTGGAATGATCTGGAGAAGGTATAAGCCGGAATGACGGCCTACCACGCTCCCAGTTCGCGCAACATGGCGGCCAGTTCGGGGGGCGTCTCTCCGGTGTCGATCACATCCAGATCGACTGGAGCATCTTTCGGCTCCAGATAGCGCCAGCCCTGAAATGCTCGACGAACCGTCGGCGACACACGGATGACTTTGGGCTCCAGCGTGATCTCGCAGCGGCTGGCTTTACCCTCACCGATGGTGCTGATGTCCATGATCGGCTGGCGCGCGAGAATGGAGCCTTTGACGACCCAGTACAGCGAACCGCCGCCTTCCATTTCCGGTGCTCGCTTGGGGCTCATGCGGGTATGCACGATCAACGGCGCGCCTTTGGAGGCGCGGCGTTCCAGCCATTCTACGTCCGGCACACCAACGGCCAATTTGATCATGTGAAGCGGCATGGGGGCGCAGATAGGAGCTTACTGAGGCAGGGTAAAGGCAGACCAAGGTTTGCCGGACGAAACCTAGCCGATCAGGCGGCGAGCCGCACCGCGCGCCTCGTCCGTAACGTGCGCACCCGAAAGCATGCGGGCGATTTCTTCCAGACGATCAGTCTCGTTCAACGGATCAACCGTCGAGGTCGTCATACCGTCCTTGTCGGCCTTGCGCACCTTCCAGTGGGTATGGCCGCATGCCGCCACCTGCGGGCTGTGCGTCACCACCAGAACCTGCGCGCCATTTGCCAGACGTTTCAGACGTCCCCCCACCGCTTCGGCCACGGCACCACCGACGCCCTGATCCACTTCGTCGAAGATCATCACCGGTTGGATAATGTCCTCGCGGCTGGCCAGAGCAGCCTTCATTGCAAGGGCAAAGCGAGCCAGTTCACCGCCCGACGCCACACTGTCCAGCGGGCCGAAATCGGTACCGACGTTGGTGGCCACCTGGAAGCGCACGTTCTCGCGGCCTTCCGGTCCGCGGCGAGCCTCAATGGGTTCCAGCGCGACACGGAACTGGGCGCGTTCCAGCTTCAGCGGTCCCAGCTCGCCCAGCACCGCGACCTTCAACCGTTCAGCAGCATCCCCGCGCGCTTCAGACAGCACCGATGCGGCCGCGTCATACGCCTGAGCCGCCAGCGCCGCCTCGCGACGGGCATTGGTCAGGGCTTCTTCGCTGTTCTCGATCAGGCGCAACTGCTCGCGCAGCTTGATCCGCAGCGACGGCAGCGCATCCACGGTGGTGTTCAGCTTGCGGGCCGTGGCGCGAAGGGCGAACAGTCGCTCTTCGGTCTTGTCCAACTGGCCCGGTTCAAAATCAAAGGCATCGGCAGCGGCATCGACGGCGGCAATCGCCTCCATCGCCTCGACCATGGTGCGGTCGATGGCCTCGACCGCATCTGACAGGCTCTTGATGACAGGGTGATCGCCCTCGATCCCCGCCTGCCCTGCCCGCGTGCGAGCATGCTCGACCGCCCGCAACGCCGCGCTCAACTTTTGCGACAGCTTGTCCCCGCCCAACTGGGTGCGGGCATCGGCCAGATCGGCCAACGCCTTTTCCGCCGCACCAAGGACAGCGCGGTCACCGGCCAGTGCCGTTTCCTCGTCTTCCTTGGGATCCAGAACGTCCAGTTCGGACAGGTTGTGGGAAATCTCTTCGGCACGGGCCGCAGCATTGGCGGCATCCGACTGGAGCTCTGCCAGCTTTTGCTCGGCGTCTTTCAGCAGTCGCGCCGCTTCGGCCACCGCCTGAAGCTGCGGCTGAAGGCCACCATAGGCATCCAGCAATCCACGGTGCGTGCGCCAGTCCAAAAGGCCGACCGTCTCGTGCTGACCGTGCACTTCGACAAGACGCGAACCGATCTCCTTGAGGGCCGTTACCCCCGCAGGTTGGTCATTGATATAGGCTTTGGAACGCCCGTCCGCGGACAGGATACGGCGCAGGATCAACTCGTCCCCCACCTTGGCTTCAAAGCCGCGCTCTTCGATCGCTGCAATCAGGTCCGGATCGTTCGGGGTGACGAATACCGCCGTCGCCACAGCCTGTTTGGCCCCACGACGCACCAGTCCGGAATCAGCACGCGCCCCCAGGGCAAGGCCCAGAGCGTCCAGAATAATCGACTTACCCGCACCGGTTTCACCGGTCAGAACCGTCAACCCCTGCTCCACGTCGAGGTCAAGGGCATCGACGAGAACCACGTCGCGGATGGAAAGACTGGTCAGCATGGATCAATATGATTCGCGTTATTCCGGATGATCCTAACCGGAAACGTAACGAGAACGCAGAGGCTTTTGTGGCCTCTGCGCTCAAATGTCAGGATCAGTCGAATGGGTTCAGACGGCTGAAGATCGACTTCTTGTGGCCTTCCGGCTCATCGATGCCTTCCGGACGCTGGCCTTCTTCGGTCAACAGGGCAAAGGCATCGCGGTACCAGACGCTGCCCGGGAAGTTGTGGCCCAGAACCGAAGCATTACGCACAGCCTCTTCGCGCAGACCCAGTTGCAGGTTCAGCTCGACCAGACGGTACAGCGCTTCAGGCGTGTGCGAAGTGCGCTGGAAGGCCGGATTTTCGATCACGGACTTATAGCGGTTCAGGGCACCGATCGGCTGGCTGTTACGCTGGTAGAAGCGGCCAACAGCCATTTCCTTACCGGCCAGCTGGTCGTTGACCATGTCGATCTTGACGCGGGCGTCGGTGGCATAAGGCGTATTGGGGTAGCGACGCTCGACATCACGCAGACCAGCCAGAGCCGCTTCGGCATAGCCCTGATCACGACCCACATCGACGATGCGCTCGAAGTTGCAGACGGCCTTCATATAGAAGGCATAGGCCGCCGAGGGGTTACCAGGGAAAAGGGCGATGAAGCGGTCAGCCGCAGCAATCGCCTCATTGTAATTATTGTTCTGATAGAAGGCGTACACCTGCATCAGGATCGCGCGACGAGCCCATTCCGAATAGGGGTGCTGACGCTCTACTTCCTGGAAGTAGTCGATAGCATCATTCCAGCGGCGCGACTGAAGGCGCTGATAGCCCGTGTTGTACAGGGCTTCGACCGGACGCTCTTCATAGGCAAGGCGCTGGCGGGGCTTGGTGCCCGAGCACGCAGACAGCGTGAGCGACGCCGCAGCGACACCCATCAGCAACAGGCCAGAGCGGAACAAACCGGAGCGAGACTTGAGTTCGGGCAAGAGCGACCTCTTAAATTGCCGGAGACGGGATGCACACTCGCATCACATATCCTTGGCGTTCTCTATAACAGCGCACAACCGTATGCCAATGCGCGGAAATAGGCGAAACGCGGGTTGATGCGACTCCCTACACGGCCTAGAGAGCGCTGCAACATCATTGGACACAGTTTTTTTCAGTCCGAACACGGCGAAAGGATGACCGGTCATGAAGCTGCTCGCAGGCAATTCGAACCGGACGTTGGCTCAAGCGATTGCCAACCACCTCGATGCTCCGCTTACTAAGGCGCAGGTAAAGCGCTTTGCGGATAACGAGGTCTTCGCCGTCATCGAAGAGAACGTCCGCGGTGAAGACGTCTTCATCATCCAGTCGACCAGCTTCCCAGCGAACGACAACCTGATGGAAATGCTGATCATGGTCGACGCCCTGCGTCGCGCATCGGCCCGCCGCGTTACCTGTGTCATGCCCTACTTCGGCTACGCCCGTCAGGATCGCAAAACCGGCGGCCGCACTCCGATCTCCGCTAAGCTGGTGGCCAATATCATCGAGCGTTCGGGCGCAGACCGCGTTCTCACGATGGACCTGCACGCCGGCCAGATCCAAGGCTTCTTCGACATTCCGACCGACAATCTGGTCGCCATGCCGGTACTGGCTCAGGACATCAAGGAAACCAAGCCGCGCGATTCGGTCATCATCGTTTCGCCGGACGTCGGCGGCGTGGTTCGCGCCCGCACCCTGGCCAAGCGTCTGGATTGCGACCTTGCCATCGTCGACAAGCGCCGTCCGGAACCGGGCAAATCCGAGGTGATGAACATCATCGGTGACGTCTCGGGCCGCAGCTGCATCCTGTTTGACGACATCGTCGATTCTGGCGGCACCCTCGTAAACGCCGCCGAAGCCCTGATTGCTCAAGGCGCAACCGAGGTTTCGGCCTACATCAGCCACGGCGTCCTTTCGGGCCCTGCTGTCGAGCGCGTAACCAACGGTCCGCTGAAGGAATTGGTCATCACCAACTCCATCGAACAGCCGGAAGCCGTTTTGTCGTGCAACAAGATTCGTAGTGTCAGCGTTGCCCCTCTGATCGGCGAAGCGATCCGCCGCATTGCCAACGAAGAATCCGTTTCAAAGCTCTTCGATTAAGGTTCGGCTAACCATTTTCGCACCGTATTGGTCGGCCTTAATCCCCATTTAATGTCGCGTCTCCGGACGCGTCCTTATAAGCGAAGTACTAGGGAAGCCCGCTGATGCCCGATTTCAAGCCGCGCCCGGCCCTTCTGCGTCAATGGACTGCAGGTCGTACCCTCACAGCCGCCGCTCTGGCCGCGGCCACCGTATTGGCCAGCTGTTCGACGCCTGCACCAGAGGCCCCGCCAGTCGAGCCGCCCGCAGCCCCGCCTCCCCCCATCGCCCTGAACCAGAGCGTCGCCGAGGCGGCATCGGTCTATGTGGCCTTTGTGCGCGACCTGAACACCATCAAGGCCGGTGGCTTCCAGAGTGCTGAAGAAATCCAGGCTGAAATCCGCAAGGGGGCAGCCTATGACGCGGCCCAGATGTCGCGCGGCATGATCGCCTACGGTGCCATCCTCGCGCTCCAGTCGCCTGAGTATGTCGCCGGCGTGCGCCAATACGGCTCGAATCCGGCCCAGCGTCAGGAGATGATCAGCCGAATCGTCGCCGATCCCGCCTATGCCGCCACCCTGCCGGGTGCCGACGCCGCCGTAGGTCTGATGGTAACGACTCTGATTCGTGACATCGACGCCCTCACCTATATCGCCGACGGCGTAGAGGCCGACGCCTACAAGATTCAGGAACGCAACGATCCGCGTCGTCGCTGGGCTACGCAGCACGTCGCCGACCGTACCACCCGTCTGGAAGGCGCAAAGAGCCTCTCCGTACCGCGTCTGCCGTCCGCTGAGGAAAGCGCACGCCTGTTCGCTGCCGCGCACAGCGGTAACGGTCTGGTCTCCGAACGCGCTCTGCGCGGTGCGCCTTACACGCCCGCCGTTGTGAACTCGCTGGCGATTGCCGCACTCGCCGCTCTCGGCGCTGCGGGCGACGAAGCCAAAGCCAACACCGACGCACTGACGGTAGAATCGAACAACGAGTTCTGCCTCAGCATGTCTAAGCTGATGCTCTATCAGTGTCTGGCTGCCTCGCGTCCGAACTATGAAGACATCTTCTGCACCGGTCGTCACATCGTCCGCGATCTGGCCCAGTGCACTTCGCAATATGCAGGCCCCCGACCAACGTCGGTGCCGACCATAAGTGTGGTTCAGCCCGCAGATTCTCAGTCACAACCTACCGGCTAAACTGAGATTCTACGGGCAATTTGGGCGGGGACGGTTGCGTCCCCCCCTTGTTCCGTGTAATGGACCGCCCTCTTGAATTCGATGGGTTCATGACCCCGCCGCGCGGGCTAAGGTTCAGCGCAGGCGTTTACTTGTATTGAAGGCGAGCCCTATGGCCGAGATCATTCTGAACGTTGACGTCCGTGAAGGCGTTGGCACCGGTAACGCCCGCGCTGTTCGTCGCGCTGGTGCTGTCCCGGGCATCCTGTACGGTGGCGACAAGGCCCCGGTTGCTATTTCGGTGAGCGAGCGCGAGTTCCGCAAGTCGCTGTACACCGGCAAGCTGCTGGGTCACTTGGTCACCCTGAAGTACGGTGAAGAGACCCAGCCGGTCATCGCCAAGAACGTCGACTTCGATCCGGTTTCGGATCGTCCGATGCACTTCGACCTGATGCGCGTTGACGCATCGGCTCCGATCAAGATTTCGCTGCCGGTCCAGTTCATCAACGGCGACGAAGCTCCGTTCGTCCGTCAGGGCGGCACCATGGAAGTCGTTCGTCACGAAGTTGAAGTTCTGATCCGCGCTGACGAAATGCCGGAATCGTTCATCGTTGACCTGGCCAAGGTCGAGAACGACACCAACATCCGTTTCTCGGACATCACCAACCTGCCGGCCGGCACCACCCCGACCATCACGGACCGCGACTTCATGATCGCGACCGTCAAGTCGCCGGGCGGCCCGAAGGCTGAAGAAGAAGCTTCGGAAGAAGCAACCGAAGCTTAATCCGCTTCGACTTCTAAAGATCAAAGCCCCGCAGTGGAAACGCTGCGGGGCTTTTCTTTGCCCCGTCTCCAAGGCTAGAGAAGCCCCATGATTATCATCGCAGGTCTGGGTAACCCCGGCGCAAAGTACGAAAAGAACCGCCACAACATCGGCTTCATGGCCGCTGACGAGATCGCACGCCGTTGGCGCTTTGGCCCCGAGAAGGCCAAGTTCCAGTCCAAGATTCAGGATGGCGAGATCGAGGGCGAGAAGATCCTGCTGATGAAACCGCAGACCTATATGAACGAGAGCGGCCGCGCCATTGGCGAGGCTGCGCGATTCTACAAGGTTCCAGTCGACAAGATCATCGTCTTCCACGACGAAATCGATCTGGCCCCCGGTCGCTTCCGCATGAAAAAGGGCGGCGGCGCAGCGGGTCAGAACGGTATCCGCTCGGCCATCTCGCACCTCGGCGCCGACTTCCGCCGGGCCCGCATGGGGGTAGGCCACCCCGGCGATCCGAAGCTGGTGCACACCCATGTGCTGGGAGACTTTGCCAAGGCCGACCAGCCGTGGCTGGACGCCATGCTGCAAGCCTGTGCCGATGCCCTGCCCTTCGCCATCAATGGCGACGACGAACGCTATCAGGGCGAAGTGATGCGCCTCGCCCCCGCGCCCAAGTTCAGCCCGCGCCAAGCGGCGAACGGCGGCTAAGGCCTACTCCGGGTCGTCGTAGGACCAGCGGACGTCAAACGTCCGCGTCTGCCCTGCCGCCAACCGCGTGCGCCAGACCCGTTGTCCGGTGTCTGCATCGATGTGGCTCCGCAGGCCCTCGTGCTCGATCCGGAAGCCTCGTGCGTTAGAACGCCAATCCAGTGGCATCTCCACCGCGACCGCCCGATCGGAACTATTATTCAATGTGAGCCGATAGCTGTCGACCTGACGACGACTGGTGCCAAAACCTGTGTGTTCACTCCCGGTTTCCAACACCTTGCTGGTGACTAAGGCGTTGGGCTGAAAGTCCAACCTGAGCGATAACCCCACAGCAGTGTCCGAGATTTTATCCCGCCCCGCATAGGCGGTCTGAAGGTCAGCGGTGGAGATATAGAAGGCCACGCTGCCCTCCGGCACGGGAAGCCCCAAGCCGGACGCTTCGTCGTTCTTGGCCCGCAACTCAACCGTCAGAGGCCTTGGCGGGGCCGCCTCATCGTCGGGCAGGATTGAAGCCACCAGCACGCGCTCTACGGCGATATTGTCCTGTGCAAGGAACAGCACCTGCTTCGTCTGCCGCGCAGCCACAGTGGTAAGGTGTGGCAGGACATAGGCCTTATAATCCCCCAGATCCTCCTGCTTGGCCTTCACGCGGTTACCCGTCACTACAATCTCCTCGGCCATCGCTCGCATCATCGCAGGAGCGGGCGTAGGCGGTGGTGGCGGCAGTGGCGGGCCTTCATATTCGGCGCGGTACTCAGCATACTCCCACCCCTCATGCGACCTCTGCTGGGGCCAGCACGTGGTGTTGGCATAGCGCGTCCGTAACTGGATAGGCCGCGTGTCGGCATCACGGGCCAGATCACCTGCCACCACAACCACAGGCGCATCGGCAAAGCTGGTGCCGCCGAAATTGGCCAGCGTGATCCAACCTTCCAGATTGATCGTGCTTTCGTCCGGCGACACCCGCGCCACATAGTCCGCAGACCACTGAAGACCCGTCGCCAGATAGGCCAACGTGATCTCGTAGCGACCTGCCTGCTCCGCCCGCGTCTTGATCGACAGCGTCGGCGTCGCGCCCAGCCCCTCGGGCACACTCTCAAACACCAGTCGCTCGGTCAGACCCGAACAATCCAGCGCCTCGAACCGACCGTCGATTTCAACCACGGCACCATTGGTGCCCGCACGCAGTACGCCCGACTGTTCAACCACCTCGCCGCTGGAGGCGTTGGCCCGAACAACCGTCACCGTCTCGCCAATCGCCCGCTCCAGCACATTTGCTGGCGAGATCAGGTCATAGTCGGCATTCTGCTCCAGCAGTTCGGCAGGCAGCCCCTCAACCGTCGCGCTATGTGGCACAATCCCCGTCGCCAATCCCTTGAAGCGAATAACGCCATCGCCCGCCGGAACGTCGACCACCCGCTTCTCGACGATCAGCGCCAGACCTTCCTGATCCAGCCGTGACCAGCTTTGGCGTGAGCGACGAAGCAGTTCGTTCGTATCGACGGGCGTGTCGCGGTACACCACGACAGAAACGCTCTCGGGCTTCTCGGACACAGCCTCGGCGCGTGGCACCGACACCTCTTGCGCGACTGCAGGCAGGGTCGCCCCCATTAGAGGCCCCCACGCGACCGCGCACGCCAATACGGCGCACAACGGGCGCATATCAGCCGCCCGTCGTGATGGTGGCCGTCAGGACCGTCTCGCCATTGGCCGGAACAGGCACCTTCCACACAGCGGTGTAGGCATCGGCCAGATCGCCTTCGATGCTCTGGGCTGTCAGTTCGGTATCGCGGCCATAGGTGCGCTGGCGTACCTCTACGGTCTTGGCTTCTCCCGTCGCGTTACGAACGCGATATTCCATGACGAATCGCGTGCGGCCGCGGTCCG
This sequence comes from Brevundimonas pishanensis, assembly GCF_022750635.1. GTDB lineage: Bacteria > Pseudomonadota > Alphaproteobacteria > Caulobacterales > Caulobacteraceae > Brevundimonas > Brevundimonas pishanensis. Next base: position 272,675 of record NZ_JAJKBG010000004.1, read on the forward strand.
TGCGGCGGGTCGAGACCTTCTCGGACGACACCAGACGCGGCTGTACCGTCACATCGAATGCCTTGCCCGTCGAGATCACCAGATCGGAGCCCGCTGGCGAGTGGCTGATCTGATCCTCGCCGATAAAGCGCGGCTCGCCGTTTTCGCCGCGCAGATAGACGCGCATCACCCCTGCGGGCAGCGCTGGCTCGCTGCGGAAGACGATGCCCACATCTGCGGCCTGCGCCTGTTCAAAGGTGCCAAAGCCGCCCATCTGGAAGACATAGCGCTTGGTCGCGGGAACATTGCTGACGTCCAGCAAGCCGACCTGCTTGGTCTGGTTGTTGGCGACCGTCACGCGCTCCGGCAACAGATAGACGTGCGCGTCGCCTGCCTCGGCGTTCGATCCGGTGTTGAGGCCATTGCCGCGCCCGCCGCCACGATAGCTATTGCCGCCGCTGACGTTAACTTGCCCCGCGACAACACGCGTGACAGCGTTGCTGAACGTCGAGCCGGAACTGTTGGTGAGCGTGACCCATCCGTTGAGGTCCAGCTTGCCCGCCTTTTCGTCAAAGCGCGCGACATAGTCGGCCTTCCACTGAAGCCCGCTGGTCAGATAGTTCAGGGTCACATCACGACGCGGCGTCCCCGTCGCATCCAGCGTGACACTCAGCGTAGGGCGGGGACGAAGGTTGGGCGGCACACCGTCAAACACGACACGCGTCGGCGCGCCATCGTCCCGCAGTACCTCGATGCGGTTGCCGATCTGGAGCACTACACCTTCGTTGGCCGACAATACCCGCGCCTGTTCGCGCGACTGGGCCCCATTGCCCGGATTGGTGCGGATGACCTCGATCTGCTGGCCAACGGCCCCTTCCATCAGCTTGCGCGGGGTCAGCAGGTCGTAATCGAAGTTTTGCTCGACGATCGACAGCCCCTGCCCCGACAGCGTCACGGTCTCAGGCCGGATCGAAGCCGACACGCCCGGAAACTCCTGACGGACACGGCCCGAGGCGATGTTCAGGCTTCGCACATCCTCAACCAGCGCGATGTCGTTGTTATAGACCGTCAGTGCCAGACGGTCCGGCCCGCCCGCTCCTGTCTCGACCTGCTGAGCCATCGCCGAACCGGCGACAGCAGCGCAAAGGGCGGTGGTCGCCAGCAAACCCATAGATGCAGACAATCGGCGCATAAGGGAAACTCCGTTGTGTTCCCAAGAACGCTGTCACACCCGACACACCCTGTCGAGATGCGGCTGATTGCACTGTTCCCTAAAGGGGCCTGACGCCGTAGTAAGCCGTGTGAACTCATGTAAAGCGGACAACTGGTCGATACATCGCTCGCTGGCCTTTTTGGCGGCGGTGTTCGCCATCGTGCTGGGTTCACTCATGCCCTATGCCGCCATGGCGGCGGTCCAGCCGGGGCAATCGATCATCATCTGCTCCAGCGAGGGGCTACAGACGATCCGCGTCGGGGAGACCGACGCCCCGCCGCACAAGGCTCTAGGAGCCAAATGCGCGGCCTGTATCCTCCCGCTGGTTGCGTCGCTGCCGATGCCCCCGGCTCCGGTACCTGCCCTTGCGATCAAGCTGGCGACAACGGACGCCTACGCGCCACTACGCGCATCGCCTCCGCCGCCCTCGCGTGCACCGCCGCGCCCGCACTCGACGGCCCCGCCGCTCGCCTGAAATCCCGTTCCGTGGCGCTGAACCGCGCCTGAGCCCGAGATTTCAGGAAGCTTTTCCATGTCTTCAAAATACCCAACGCAGGCCGCCCCTGTCCTGAACAGTTCTTATCGCACTGTGTGGCGATGGCATTTCTATGCCGGTGTGATCGTCATGCCGTTTCTAATGCTGCTGTCGCTGACCGGTGGCATCTATCTGTTCAAAGACGAGATAGAGCGGTTGGCCCATCGCCAGATGCTGCCTGTAGCCATCAGCGCGCCACAGGCTACACCCGACGACTGGGTTGTCACCGCACAAACGGCTGCGGGTGGGAAGGCGGCCCGTGTGAACCTACCGGCTTCCGATAGCGAGGCTGTCCAGATCGGCGTGGAACGCCCTGACGGCAGTCGGTTGCGCGCCTTCGTTAATCCCTACACCGCCGACCTTACCGGCATTAGCCCCGACGAAGGCCCGACCGAACTCGTCAGGGATCTTCATTCCCTCAGCGTGTTCGGCGGGTCGTTGGGCAAGGCCCTCAACATTGTCGTCGAGATTGTCGCAGGTTGGGCAATCATCCTTTGCGCCACAGGAATATATCTGTGGTGGCCGCGCAAACGTCGCGGAGCTGTCTTGCTAACGCGCGAATCCGATGTCCGCCGCCGCCCCTTCTGGCGGGACCTGCACGCACTCACAGGCTTCTATACCGCAGGCATTATCGCCTTTCTGGCCGTGACGGGCATGCCGTGGTCTGCGGTGTGGGGCGACCAGTTCATGGGCGTTATGCGCACGACCGCATTGGGCCGCCCGCCCGCGCCTGCCGAGGCCACACCGTGGACGCAAAACGCGCCCCATCATGGCTCCGCTCCCCTCGGCTGGACGATGGAAGGTACCGGACTTGCAAGAGATGCATCCAGCGTGGGTGCGCCATCGCTCAAGCACGTTATCGAAAGCATCGATGCGCAAAAGATGGCCCGCCCGCTGGTCATCTCCATCCCTCGCGACCTCAGCCACACATGGACCGTCTCAACCCAGCCCCAACGGGTCGAGGACACCCGCATCCTCTATGTCGAGCCCTCCACCGGGGCCGTGAAAGCCGACGTGCGCTATGCCGACTTCGGCCCCATGGCCAAGGGTATGGAATGGGGCATCATGGTCCACCAAGGCATGCAGTATGGCTGGATCAACCGCATCGTTATGCTGGCCGGTTGTGTTGGCATCTGGCTCCTGTGCATCAGCGGCGCTGTCATGTGGTGGAAACGCAGGCCGCCGCGCCTCTCGCCCTTGCGCAGCGGTGCCCCGCCGTCCCTGCCCGACGCCCGTTACCGCGGCGTTCTGGCTATCGTCACTCCTCTAGCAATCCTCTATCCTCTGACCGGCGCGAGCCTGCTGGTCGCCCTGTTGGCCGACGCATTCCTGTCCGGACGCCTCGGTCGCAACCGTCCCGTTAAGTAAGCCCCCCGAAGGACCAAGTTCCATGAAGTTCAAACTCGTTCTCGCAACTGCCGCTGCCCTGACGATGGCGGCCTGTGGCCAGCAAAATGAAGCAGCTCCGACCGAAGTGCCCGCCACCCCGGCTGCTCCGGCCGCCCCCATGGCGGTCGAAGCACCGACGACGCCCACCGCCGTAGAGGGCACGATCACCATCGAGGACGCTTGGTGCCGTCCGACGCCGAACGGAGCCAAGGCGGGCGGTTGCTACGTCATCCTGACCTCCAGCGTCGATGACACCCTGACGGGCGTCGCGACCGCTCAGGCCGACATGGCGCAAGTCCACGAAATGAAGATGGAAGGCGGCGTCATGAAGATGGCCCACCTCGCCAAGGGCTTGGCCATGCCCAAAGGCCAACGCACCGAGCTTAAGCCTCACGGCAACCACATCATGTTGATGGGCCTGAAAGCGCCGCTGGTGGCGGGTCAGACAGTTAAGATCGACCTGACCTTCGCCAATGCAGGCACCAAGTCCGTCGATTTTGCCATCCGGACCCCGCCGGTTGTCGGCGGCGAGGAATAATCCTTTAAAGGGCGGTCGAAAGGCCGCCCTTTTCCGCATATAGAGGCCCCAACATATCGCGCGGACTGACAAATCGGCTTGGAACGGCTAAAGGCACGCGCTCACGAGGAATACCATGGCCCTTAAAGTCGCGATCGTCGGTCTGCCCAACGTTGGCAAGTCCACCCTGTTCAACGCCCTGACCAAGACGGCAGCGGCGCAAGCTGCAAACTATCCGTTCTGCACCATCGAGCCGAACACCGGCGACGTTGCCGTGCCGGAACCCCGTCTGAACAAGCTGGCCGAAATCGCCGGCTCCAAGGAAATCATTCCAGCCCGCATCACCTTCGTGGACGTGGCCGGTCTGGTGCGTGGCGCGTCGAAGGGTGAAGGTCTGGGCAACCAGTTCCTCGCCAACATCCGCGACTGCGATGCTGTGGCCTTCGTCGCCCGCTGCTTCGTCGATGACGACATCACCCACGTCGAAAACCGCATCGACCCGATCTCGGACCTCGAAATCATCGAGACCGAACTGATGCTGGCCGACCTCGAGAGCCTCGAGCGCCGCCGCGTTCAGGTCGAGAAGCGCGCCAAGGGTGGCGACAAGGAATCGCAACTAACCCTGAAGATGATCGACGCCGCCCTCGAGCAGCTGCGCGAAGGCAAGCCGGCTCGCCTCGCCGACATCTCCAAGGAAGACAAGAAGGCATGGGACATGCTGCAGCTGCTGACCGCGCTGCCGGCACTCTATGTCTCGAACGTTGAAGAAGCCTCGGCCGACAAGGGCAACGAGCTGTCTGATCTGGTCGCTGCACGCGCGGCCAAGGACAACGCCAACTCGGTCGTTATCTCGGCCCAGATCGAATCCGAAATCGCCGTACTGGACGACGAGGAATCGGCTGAATTCCTCGACACCCTGGGCCTTGAAGAACCGGGCCTGAACCGCCTGATCCGCGAAGCCTACAAGCTGCTGGGCCTGCAGACCTACTTCACCGTTGGTCCGAAAGAAGCGCGCGCATGGACCATCCCGGTCGGTGCCACCGCCCCGCAAGCCGCGGGCGTGATCCACACAGACTTCGAAAAGGGCTTCATCCGCGGCGAAACCATCGCTTACGACGACTATATCGCTCTCAAGGGCGAGGCCGGTGCCAAGGAAGCGGGCAAGATGCGCGCTGAAGGCAAGTCCTACATCGTCAAGGATGGCGATGTGATGCACTTCCTGTTCAACAACTAAGTCGAACAGCCAGTCCGTTCAAAAAGGCACTGCCCCTCGCGGGTGGTGCTTTTTCTTTGCCCGCTCCGACGAGTAAGATTACATTGTTCTCAAGCTGCGCCATTACAGGGTGGCGGCTTTGGGGGGCATACTTGAAACCAATCAACCGGATCATCACGACGGTGATCGCTGCTGGCTGCGCGGCGTATGCCGCTCAGGCATCAGCCCAGACACGCACGCAAGACACCGCGCCGCTTATTATCCATCCGCCTGCACAGGGCGAAGTCGCCATTGGCGAGGAAATCGCCAGTGTCAGAACCAATCCTGTCATACGCCTTCGCACCACCACCATGCGTGCGGCCAGGCTGGACATGGATACGGACACGCCGTCGGGCTTTGCTCTGGCCAAGATGCTACCTGCGGGCACGAAGATGTTCGGCATCCACACGACGGCGGGCTGGGCCTATTGCGCGGTAGCCGAATCCAACGCCCGCTGGTGGACAACGGATCAGTTCGTCTGTTTCGAGGACACCGACAAAGACGGTCGCTTCGAGAGTGTCATGCGTTCGGGTGCGCCCTTCATGCGGGTGCCGCTGTTCGTGTTCGAGACGGGCAACCGCATCGCCTTGCAGACCCCTGCACCCTATACCCAGATCGATGTGCAAGACGGTCCGTCCATGGACATGACCATCTATGCGCTTCAGGGGAAACGCGATTTCCGCAATGGTATCATCTATCTACGTGCCGGATTCCGCCCGGACGATGCCATCGGCCACATCCCCATCAGGGGGTTGACCGCCCGGGCACGTCTGAACCCCGAGGGTCCGACGCGGATGCAGTTGATGGGGCTGGAGATCGAAATCCTCTCGACCGACGAGGAAGGCAATATCCGCTATCGCATCCTCAAGGCTCCTGAAGAGGGCATGATCTATCGCGCCACCATGAGTGTCTCGACCACCTACACTCCTATCCTCATTCCGGGCTGAGAACGCGCATGACTGTCTATTCCGCCATCGCCATCGCTCTGCTCCTGCAAGCCGCGCCCGAAACACCGATCGGCTCGACACAGGTACCGCCAGCGGACGCCGTCCAAATCGCCGAACCTGACGAGATCGAGGACGACGCAAGCGAGGCTGCCACCGAAGCCGCCCGACGCGCATCTCAACTATCTGCCATGGTCACTGTGGCGCAGCCCTTGGTCCTCGTTCGAACAGCGGTCACGCCCGACACGGTATTCCGTACAGTCGATCACGGCCAGATCATCGCCTCGCAGGACATCTCCCCGGCCCAGTTTGTGACCATCACCACACCGGTCAACAACGCCAACAAATACGGCCCCGCAGGTGCCGCCCTATGGAAGTTCCTTGAAGGCGAGAATGAATGGTGGTGCTGGCGCAACACGGCTGGTTTTCCGGCGTGGAACAGGCCGACAGACTACTACTGCTACCGTGACGCCGACGGTGACGGCACCTTTGACGAACTGCGCGAGAACCCCGGGTGGAGCGAATCTATCCGCCATTCCCGTTTCATCGCGACCACGCTTGGAAGCGTCGAGCGTGCAAGGGGCCAGGCCAGCTATGTCGCCGGCGGGCAACTGGATTATGTCGAGCAAGTCGCCATTCGATATGACGCCCCGATCTTCGGTGCGGTCAATGCTGACGGCTACATCACCAAGGGTGCAGTATCGTTTGATGTAATTGCCGGTATTGGCCCGCAGGCAGGTCAGCGCGGCACCTCGCTGTTGTACTCGCGCCTTGTCGATCCGACGGGCATGGACAAGCTCTATTCCATCCACGTCGCGTTGGATGAAACCGGTAAAGGCACTGTCCAACACCCCAGCGGGATCTCGATTGAAGTGGAACGGGCCAATGCCGATGGGACCGTGGTCGTGAAGCTGCTGTCCGGTTATCCATCAGGCGAGACCTCGCTGATGCCGCCTATACCGGCGCTCTCATTCGAAACCCTGCTGCAGATTTTGAGAGCGCGGGGCGACCTTTAGACTTTCTACCCATACAGCTAAGTTTTCTACAGGGTCATCCTTCGGGTGACCCTGTTATTTTGACCGCCTGTTTTATGGGGAGGTCCTCTTGTCCTTGAAGTTCGACACTCTGGCGCTGCACGCCGGATATACGCCTGATCCGACGACCAAGTCCGTCGCCGTGCCGATCTATCAAACCACCAGCTACGCCTTTGACGACACCCAGCACGGGGCCGACCTGTTCGACCTGAAGGTGGCAGGCAATATCTACACCCGCATCATGAACCCGACGTCCGATGTGCTGGAACAGCGCATTGCGGCACTGGAGGGCGGCATTGCGGCCCTGGCGGTAGCGTCGGGCCAAGCGGCCATCACCTACGCCATCCTGACCATCGCAGAGGCCGGCGACAACATCATCGCCACCAGCACCCTGTATGGCGGCACCTACAACCTGTTCGCCCACACACTGCCCCAGTATGGCATCGAGGTGCGCTTCATCGACGCCGATGACTTTGACGCCGTCGCCGCCAACACGGATGCCCGCACCAAGGCTGTCTTCTGCGAGTCCATCGGCAATCCGCTGGGCAATGTGGTGGACTTCAAGGCGCTGGCCGATGCGGCACACGCTGCGGGCCTGCCGCTGATCGTCGACAATACCGTGCCGACGCCCTACCTCACCCGCCCCATCGAGCATGGCGCGGACATCGTCATCCACTCGCTGACCAAATATATCGGCGGCCACGGCACCTCTATCGGCGGGGCTATCGTCGATGGCGGCACGTTCCCGTGGGCGCAGCACAAGGAGCGCTTCCGCCGTTTGAACGAACCCGAGGTCAGCTATCACGGCGTGGTCTATACCGAGGCGCTGGGGCCAGCCGCCTTCATCGGTCGCGTGCGCACGGTCCTCTTGCGCAACACCGGCGCGGCCATCTCGCCGTTCAACAGCTTCCTGATCCTGCAAGGGCTAGAGACGCTGGCGCTGCGTATGGATCGCCACGTCGAGAACGCCACCGCCATCGCCAAATGGCTGAAGGCCCACCCCAAGGTGGAATGGGTGAACTACGCCGGTCTTGAGGACCACGCCTCGCACGGCCTGATCCAGAAATACTTTGGCGGCAAGGCGTCGGGTCTGCTGACCTTCGGCGTCAAGGGTGGCCGCGCGGCCGGTGCCCGCTTCCAGGATGCGGTGAAGCTGTTCACCCGTCTGGTGAACATCGGCGATGCCAAGTCGCTGGTCTGCCATCCGGCCTCGACTACGCACCGTCAGCTCTCGCCCGAAGAGCTAAAGCGCGCCGGCGTCACCGAAGACACCGTGCGTCTGTCGGTCGGTATCGAACATATCGACGACCTGATCGCGGATCTGGAACAGGCGCTGAGCGCAGCCTGATCTAGGCCGCTCATGAAAAGCCCTCCGCCGATCTGGCGGAGGGCTTCTTCGTCTGCAGATGGCCTTAGCGGCGGTCGGCGCGCTCGGCGTCGGTGCGTGCCCGCACCTGACCGAACTCCGACTCCGGCTTCCACGTCGGCCAGACGCGGCTATCAGCCAGTTCGCGGCCCAAACGATACAACAGGGTCAGGTTCTCGACCGCCGATGTGAAGTCGAGATCCTCGGACCATTCGTCGGTGGGCTTGTGATAGACGCGAGCGAAACGCTCCTGCCAAGCCGCCTTGCCAGCCTCGATGCCACCGTCCACGAAGTCCACACCGTGCCAAGGCATCAGAGCCGGAACACCCGCGCGGGCGAACGGGAAGTGGTCCGAACGGTAGTAGAAGCCCTGCTGCGGCTGGCCGTCGTCGGAGACGTAGCGCCCCTCGGCCTTGGCCAACACGTCCAGCATGTCTTCCAGCGTGTTCTGGCCCTTGCCGAAGATCGGCACATCGCGGGTCGGACCAGACAGCGGCAACATATCGATGTTGATATCGGCCACGGTAGTCGCCAGCGGATAGATGGGGTCTGCCGCATAGCCATAGGCACCCAGCAAACCCATTTCCTCGGCGGTGGCGTGCAGGAACACGACCGAACGCTTGGACGGGCCGGCCTTGGCGAACTCGCGGGCCATTTCTACGACGCCGACGGTGCCCGAGGCATTGTCCCATGCGCCGTTGAAGACGTTGTCGCCCGGATGATCGTTGGTGCCGACGTGATCCCAGTGTGCGCTGAAGACGATGGTCTCGTCAGGGAACTCGGTGCCTTCCAGTCGCGCCAGCAGGTTGTGCGTGACCAGAATGTCCTTGGTTTCCTCGGCCTTCACCGAGAGGGTCAGCGGCAGGGCGCGGGCCTTGAATGCACCTGCATCGAGCGCTTCCTCTGCAACGGTGCCGATGCCCCAGCTCTTGGCCAGCTCAGCCGACAACTGGCCCTTGAATTGCAGTTCAGCCGAACCGGGGCTAAGGGTCTGTTGGCGACCTGCGCGCGACAGCGAGCGGGCAAAGTCCGATTGGACCGTAATGATCGCCACCGCGCCACGGCGGAACGCCTCGTCGGCCTTGTACGCTTCTTGAGCATAGAAGCGGCGATACTCGCTACCGAACGACGGCGAGCCGCTCATGACGACTACGACCTTGCCGGTCACATCCGTATCGCCATAATCGTCCCACTCCCGCTCGGGAGCGGTGATGCCGTAGCCGGCGAAAACAACCGGAGCATTAGCAACGTCCGCCAGACCCGCCGTGTTGATGGCACGGACGGTCAGGCCATCAGCTGGCGCAATCGAGGTCGCCGCACCGCCTGCGCTGGAAACGGACACAACAGCGTCGGCCTTCGGGGTCAGGCGCAGCAGGTCGATCTGTTGCAGCCACTGGCCATCACGACCACCCGGCTTCATGCCCATGGCTTCATACTGGGCCTGCAGCCAGGCGAGGGTCTTTTCCTCGCCAATGGTGCCGGGCTTGCGGCCTTGGAAGTCATCGGCGCTGATCAAACGGATGCTGTCCGACAGACGCTGCGCCTCGAAGTCCTGCGCGAAGGCCGGAGCCGATACGAACACGAGGGCGGCAAGCGCTACGCCACGAAGAAAGGATTTGGGCATTTGGCCTCCTAGCAATGCCACAACCGCGCCAAGGCGAACGGTTCGGTTGCAGGACAGTCCCCCACGAACTGCCCTGCGATATTTCTACGTCCGGTCAGGGACGCTGCGCCTCGGATTGGGCACGAACAGCGGCGAACTCCGACGTGGGCTTCCATTGCGGCCAGTCGGTCGAATTCGCCAGTGCTTTGCCCGCCTCGTAAACGACTTCCATGTCTTGCGCCATGCCGCGCAGATCCCAGTCCGCGCTCCATTCATCGGCAACCTGGTGATAGCCGATACGGCCGTACTCGGCAGCGGCGGCGATCCGCGGCTCGATCGGCGCGTCGACGTAGTCACCGGCCGAGTTCACATAGGCCATCGGCACACCGCGACGCACCAGCGGGAAGTGGTCCGAACGGAAATAGATACCGGCCGCAGCACCTGCATCCGGCACAATCCCGCGCCCTTGCGCGGCTGCGACCTGCGTGAGGCGGTCATCCAGATCGGAGTGACCGAAGCCCGTGATGTTCAGCTTGTCCTTGCGGCCATAGACGTTGGCGGCGTCGATGTTGAAGCCTGCGACCGTCGTCTCCAGCGGATAGAGCGGATTGGCCGCATAATACTCCGAACCCAACAGACCCGATTCTTCGCCCGTGAACGCGACCATGACGATCGAGCGTTCCGGCTTCGGACCTGCGCCATATTGGCGGGCCAGTTCGATCAACGCAGCAGTACCCGAGGCGTTGTCCACGGCACCGTTGAAAATCTTGTCGCCGTTTACGCCCTCATCGGTTGCGATGCCGATGTGGTCCCAGTGACCGCCGTAAAGGATCGTCTCGTTCGGGCGCGAGGAGCCTTCCAGACGGGCGACGATGTTGTGGGTCACGATCTGGCTGGAAGCGACGTCAAAGCTGACGTCCATCGTCGCCTTGAGGTCGACGGGCTGGAAATCGGGACTGCGGGCCAGCTTCTTCTGCTCTTCGAAATCGACGCCTGCCGCCTCGAACAGTTTTTCAGCAGCATCGCGCTGGATCCAGGCTTCGACCGGAACGCGTTCCTTGGCCGGATCGGCGCGCACGATGTCGAACTGCGGCACGGTCCAGGAGTTGACGACCGTCGTCCAGCCATAGGCAGCGGGCCTGTCCTCATGGACGATCAGGACGCCGGCGGCACCTTGGCGGGCGGCCTCCTCATATTTGTAGGTCCAGCGGCCATAGTAGGTCATGGCCCGACCGCCGAAGGTGTTGAGTTCCGGCTCTTCAAAATCCGGATCGTTCACCAGCACGACGATGATCTTGCCACGCACATCGACCTTGAAGTCGTTCCAGTCGCGCTCGGGCGCATTCACGCCATAGCCGACGAACACCAGCGGGACGTCTTTCAGTTCGACATCACTACCCGGCAGGCGCGAGCTGATGGTGACCTGCTGGCCCTGCGTCAGCGGCGTGACCTCCCCGCCCTGCTTCAGCGCAGCGCGCACGTTCGACGACGCGATACGGTTCAGGGTGACAGCTTGCGTCCAGCCGCCGTTTTCGCCGCCTGGTGCAAAACCGGCATCGGCAAAGCGCTGGCTTAGGAAATCGATGACCTTCTGCTCGGCGGGCGTTGCGATGCCGCGGCCCTCGAAGCTGTCGTCCGATAGGATGCGAATGTCTTCGGATATACGGGCGGTGTCGAAGACCGACTGCGCCATCGCACCTCCCGACATTAAAGCCGCGCTCAACGCCAAGCTGGCAACCGTCGTAAACAGGCGCATGGGGCCTACCCTCCGCAACAATAAGATGGCGGGACGTTAAGCGCAGTCGGCGCAAAGGCAAAGAAAAACCCCGCCAACCGGACGGTCAGCGGGGCCAATCTTTTCACCGGAGCGGGTGGCCTAGTGAGCCACGCCCTTCCAGATCTTGCGGTACGAAGCGTAGGTGATACCGGCGAACAGGATCAGGAAGATCAGTACGCCGAAACCAGCCTGCTTGCGCTCAACCATCTTGGGCTCGGAAGCCCACATGATGAAGGCCGCAACGTCCTTCGACATTTGGTCGACGGTCGCTTCGGTGCCGTCATCGTAGCTCACCTGACCGGCGCGCAGCGGAGCCGGCATGGCAATGAAGCCGCCCGGAGGTGCATGGCCTTCGCCTTCCCAGAACGGGGTCAGGTCGCCGGCCATGTACGGGTTGTAGTTCTGACCCGGAGCCATTTTCAGACCCTTGGGCGGAGCCACATAACCCGACAGCAGCGAGTAGATGTAGTTGGCACCGTCGTGACGGGCCTTGGCCATCACCGACAGGTCCGGCGGAGCCGCACCGCCGTTGGCAGCCGCAGCCGCCGTGGCGTTCGGATATGGGTTCGGGAATTTGTCTGCGGTCGTGGCGTCACGCATCAGCGCCTCGCCGGTCTCCGAATCGATATCGGCAACCTGCAGTTCCTTGGCCAGAGCCTTCACGACAGGGTTGTCGTTCGGGTTCGGGTATTTCGGATTCCAGAACGGGCCGTGTTTGTCGCCAAGGTTACGGAAGTGCAGGTGGTCCATGCCGTGGCAGGACGCGCAGACTTCGCGATAGACCTTGTAGCCGCGTTGCAGCTGGCCCTGGTCGAAGGTGCCGAACGGACCTTCGAAGCTGAAGCCACCATCGCGCGGGTGCTTGGCACCACCGGCGGCCAGCGCCGGAGATGCCACAGCGACGATACCCGCAGCCGCAATGGCCGAGACGAGGATCTTACGGAAAGACACGATCTTTTTCTCTTTGCTCATCGGGCTCAGGCCTTCTCAGCTTCGGTCTTGAGGACCGGTTCGGAGATCGATGCCGGGATCGGCAGCGGCTTCTCTTTCAGGCCAACGAAGAACATGATCGGACCCAGGAAGGCGAAGTAGTACAGGGTGAACAGACGGGTCAGCCACAGGTACGAGTTCAGCTTGCCATCCAGTAGGGTGAAGCTCGGCATGCCCGGGATGACCGGAGCGTCCGGAAGCTGTGCACCGCACCAGCCGAGGCCGAAGCAGACGAACAGGAAGATCACGAAGAAGATCTTCATGGTCGGACGGTAGCGCATCGAACGTACCGACGAACGGTCGATCCACGGCAGGACGAACAGGATGCCGATAGCTGCGAACATAGCCACGACACCGCCGAACTTGTCCGGAACAGCGCGCAGGATCGCGTAGAACGGCAGCATGTACCACTCCGGCACGATGTGGGCCGGCGTCTGCAGCGGGTTAGCCGGGATGTAGTTGTCGGCGTGGCCTAGAGCGTTCGGGTTGTAGAACACGAACACGGCAAACAGGATGAAGAACAGGATGATGGCAAAACCGTCCTTGACCGTGAAGTACGGGTGGAACGGCAGCATGTCCTTCTTCTCGCGGTCCTTCGGGATCAGGATGCCGACCGGGTTGTTTTGACCGGCAGCATGCAGAGCCCACAGATGCAGAACCACGCAACCCGCGATAACGAACGGCAGCAGGTAGTGCAGCGAGAAGAAGCGGTTCAGGGTCGCATTGTCGATCGCCGGACCGCCACGCAGCCAGATCAGGATCGGCTCACCAACAACCGGGATAGCACCGATCAGGTTGGTGATGACCTCAGCCCCCCAGAACGACATCTGGCCCCACGGCAGAACGTAGCCGAGGAAGGCGGTGGCGATCATCAGGAAGAAGATCACGCAACCGATGATCCAGATCATCTCGCGCGGTGCCTTGTACGAGCCGTAGTAGAGGCCGCGCAGCATGTGCAGGTAAACGGCGATGAAGAACATCGACGCGCCATTGGCGTGCACGTAACGGATCAGCCAGCCACCCGGAACATCGCGCATGATGCGCTCGACCGAGGCGAAAGCCAGGCCGATGTGCGGGGTGTAGTGCATCGCCAGAACGATACCGGAGATGATCTGCGTCATCAGGCAGATCGCCAGAATGCCGCCGAAGGTCCACCAGTAGTTCAGGTTACGTGGCGTCGGAAGATTTGCGTAGTCCATGCCGAAACGGACGATCGGCAGACGGGTGTCCAGCCACCGCTCAATCGCGGTTTTAGGGACGTAAGTGGATTCGTGATTGCTCATGGGTCCTCGGTACGTCCTCAGCCGATCTTAACGCGGGTATCGGACAGGTATTCGTAGTTCGGTACGACCAGATTCAGCGGTGCCGGACCCTTACGGATACGACCCGATGCATCGTAGTGCGAACCGTGGCACGGGCAGAACCAACCGCCGTAATCACCGGCGTTGAAGGTCGGCACGCAGCCCAAGTGGGTGCACGAGCCAACGACCACGAGATATTTCTCGTGACCGGCCTTGGTGCGCTCCACGTCGGTCTGCGGCGGCGAGCCAACGGCACCTTCCGAGGTGACCTTGGCCAGCTCGGCCGGGGTGCGATAGCGCACGAACACCGGCTTGCCTTGCCACTTGATGACCACTTGCTGGCCTTCCTGAACCTTGGACAGATCGAATTCGATCGATGCCAAGGCCAGCGTATCGGCAGCCGGGCTCATCTGGTTGATAAGCGGCCAGGCGATCATCGCGCCTGCGCCCGCCGCGGCAGCGCCCGCAGCGATATGAATGAAGTCGCGGCGAGTAGCTTCGCCACCACCGTTTTGGCCTTCAGGGCCCTCAGGATTCACGACCGATTCGGCCACGCGTATCACCTCTGCAATCCGATCAGCCTCCCGCACGCATGCGGGACGTCCAGTCGGCATGAACCTTCACAAGCGGAAAACAAAGCTTTGCCATCCTGCCTTGGTTTAGACCACCCCAATCTCAAGTCGCAAAAGCAACTTGAGAAGCGGTCGCAACAAAAGACACGACAAGGCCCTCTCCCGCGCGTATGAGTGGGCCTTAGAATGCGTCTCGCCCTTTTTCAACCAGATATCCCGCAGAATGTGGGGGCATGTATCCGTCTCAGCGCCTGTTTCGGCGTCGAACTGCACGTGATCGAGCCCACCGGATTCACTTTTGACGACCGTGCAATGAAGCGCGCTGCGCTCGATTACGGTCCCCTCTCCCACATGACCCGTCATGACAGTTGGGACGATTTCCTGCGCGACAAGCCGCCGGGTCGTTTGCTGTTGATGACGACCAAGGGAGCGACGTCGATGGCCGAATTCGCCTTTAGAGACGATGATATCCTATTGTTCGGCAAGGAAAGTGCGGGTGCGCCCGACTACGTCCACGATGCTGCGGACGAGCGGATTATCATCCCGCTGGAGGCCAATGCTCGCTCGTTGAACCTGTCGGTCACCGCGGGCATCACCCTTTGGGAAGGCCTTCGCCAGACCGGACATTTCCAATCCACGAAGTAAGAAAGGGAGCCTGAAATCAGGCTCCCTTTTTCATCGTGGGACGCTCAACAAAAAAATCATTATCCGGCAGGCGAGCCTTGCCGATGGATTTCTCGGACGCGCTATCGGCCTTCTGCCCTACCCGTCGATTCGTGGTTTTCGACATCGGTCGAAATTCTAATCCGCGTACGGAACTTCTGCCCCACGCTCGAGGCAGAAGCAGAACTCAGAGTGCCGCGCATAATGACTGCCATGGCCTCGGCACCGAAACCGTAACCCTTCGGGTTTTCCTCTACCACGACACAATCGACAGGCTTTCGGTCCGGAGCCAAGGTGCACTCGATGTCCACATAGCCTTCGACCCTCTGCTTTGCAGGGATTGTAGCGCACGCCGCAACAACGGATGCGGCACCAATCAGCGCGCTAATGGCGCATAGCTTGGTCACGGCGTTTCCCATATCCCCGCCCTTACTGCTGCGGCAGGCGAGACAGGTTTGGACGCTCGCCCTGCTTACGGGCAGCAACCGATTCCACCTGACGCATGACGCGCAGCATGTTCTCGCCGGAAATCTTGCGGATGTCGGCATCGGTCCAGCCGTTCTGGATCAGCTGGGCCAGAATACGCGGATAGGCATCCACCGCCTCTACCCCCACCGGAAGGCTGTCCACGCCGTCGAAATCACCGCCCAGACCGACGTGGTCGATACCCGCCTTGTCGCGGACGTACTGGATGTGCGCCACAACGTCCTGAAGCGTCGCGCGCGGGATCGGATTGGCCGCGATCCATTGATCCATCTCGCGTTTGACCCGATCTGGATCACCGGGGTTCAGGCTCTTGAGACGGGCATCCTCTGCCGCACGGCGCGAGCTCCATTCGCGGACCTGCTCGCTGATGAAGCCGGGTACGAAGGTCACCATGACGATGCCGCCATTGTCCTTCATCTGCGCCAAAACGTCGTCGGGGACGTTGCGCGGGTGTGCCGTCACGCCCAGCGCCGACGAGTGCGAGAAGATAACCGGCGCTTCGGAAACGCGCAGGGCATCGCGCATGGTCTCTGCCGAGACGTGGCTTAGGTCCACCATCATGCCAATGCGGTTCATCTCTTTGACGACTTCTTCGCCAAACGGGTTCAGCCCGCCCCACTTCGGCGCGTCCGTGCCCGAGTCGGCCCAATTGGTCGATTTGGAATGGGTCAGCGTCATGTACAGCGCGCCCGCGCGGCGGAACTCGCGCAGCAGGCCAAGGCTGTCGTCGATGGAATAGCCGCCTTCCATACCAATCAGGCTGGCGATCTTGCCCTGACGGTGGATGCGCACAATGTCGTCTGCCGTGGTGGCGATCTCGAAGGTTTGCGGATAGCCCGCGACGATGCGTTTGACCGTATCGATCTGCTCGAACGTCGCCTTGGCCGCTTCGAGCTGGCTCATGTTGGCCGAAACATAGACCGACCAGAACTGGCCCCCTACACCGCCCTCGCGAAGGCGCGGAATGTCGGTATGCAAACGGGTGCTCATCGACAGATCACTCGTCAGGTCTACCCCGTGCACATCATTCTGATAGCCCTGACGGAAGGCCCACGGCAGGTCGTTGTGGCCGTCGATCAGCGGCGTTCGGCGCAAAATCTGGCGCACATGAGCTTCCGTCGCAGCGTCGCTGCGCACAGGTGCCGTCTGGGCCTGGGCCGAAATCGCCGGCAACAGCGCTGCGGTGGCCGCTGCCACCATCATCAGTTTGCGCATCATGGGTATCCCCTCCATAAAATCACTGGCCCGCACGCTGGCACAGCCACGCCTCCGAGGAAACTGCCCGCGTGCGAAACCTTGTCTGATCCAGATCAAGGTGGAAACTGATCACCTGCGGCATCAGACGCGCATCCTCGGACTGTTCACCGAGCCTGCATCGTGGTTGAAGCCCTCATGACCGAAATTACTCCCGAGCTGATGAACGAGCGTCGCGAACGCGCCCGCGTCTGGTTTGAAAGCCTGCGCGATCAGATCCACGCCGGTTTCGAGGCGTTGGAAGACGCCGCCCCTGCCGAACTGTACGGCGAGACCGCTGGCCGTTTTGTACGCACCCCTTGGGACCGCGCTGCGGGCGGCGGCGGCGTCATGGGCATGATGTCGGGCCGCCTGTTTGAAAAGGTGGGCGTCCACTGCTCGACCGTGTTCGGAGAGTTTCCGACTGACTACGCCAAGAATGTCCCCGGTGCTTCTGAGGACCCGCGCTTCTTCGCGACCGGCATCAGCCTGATTTGCCACCCTGTGAACCCGAATGTTCCGGCTGTGCACATGAACACCCGTTTCATCGCCACCACCGAGAACTGGTTTGGCGGCGGCGGCGATCTGACGCCGGTGCTGAACGCAGACCGCCGCGACGATCACCCGGACACCATCGCCTTCCACGCGGCGATGAAGGACGCGTGCGATAAGTACGATCCGGAATACTATCCGGAGTACAAAAAGTGGTGCGACGAGTACTTCTTCCTGCCGCACCGCAACGAGCCGCGCGGTACGGGCGGCATCTTCTATGACCACCACAACACCGGTGACTTCGAGGAGGACTTCGCCTTCACGCAGGACGTCGGGAAGAACTTCCTGAAGGTCTATTCCGACATCGTGGCGGGCCGCATGCACGAGCCGTGGACCGAGGAACAGCGCGAAGAGCAGCTGATCCGCCGTGGCCGCTATGTCGAGTTCAACCTGCTGTACGACCGTGGCACCATGTTCGGCCTGAAGACCGGCGGTAACACCGAGTCGATCCTGTCCTCGATGCCGCCACTGGTGAAGTGGCCCTAAGCCACCGCGCCTGAGCAGACAAAAAGCCCGCCTCGACATGAAGCGGGCTTTTTTCGTTTAGGCGGCGACGTCGAGCACGCTGTTGATGCTGTTCATGAGCGACTGCACGGTCAGCGGTTTGGTCAGGTGGGCATCGGCCCCTGCTGCCAGACTGGCCTCGACGTGCTCGGCCATGGCGTTGGCCGTCAGCATCACAATCGGCGTGTGCACGCGCCCGTCGCGACGCTCGATTTCGCGCAGACGTCGGGTCGCTGTCAGGCCATCCATAACCGGCATCTGCATATCCATCAGGACCAGATCGAAGTGATCAACCGTGAAGGCGGCCACGGCCATCTCGCCGTCCATGACCGATACGATTTCGACATCCAGCGGCGCGAGCAGAACCTCCACGACCTTACGGTTCGCCGCATGGTCGTCCGCCAGTAGAACTTTCAGCCCCAGTCCCGTCGAGGTGGCAACCGAGTGGTCGGCCATCAGGTCCCTCTTGTCGGCAACAACAGGATCAGAGTGTACACGCGGCAGTTGAATTTCAAACCAGAACTTTGCGCCCTGGCCCGGAATACTGGCGCAGTCCATCTGACCACCCATCAAACCGATCAACTCTTGCGAGATATTGAGCCCCAGACCGGAACCGCCATAGCGACGCGTGATGGATTCATCGGCCTGCTGGAAGCGGGCGAAGATGCGCTGGCGCACCTTGTCATCAAATCCGACACCGGTATCGGTCACGCAGAAATAGACACGGTCCGGCTCGGATAGCAGGGCTTCGACGGTCACTGATCCCGCCTCGGTGAACTTCAGCGCGTTCGACACTAGGTTGTTGAGCACCTGCCGTAACCGCACGACGTCGCCCATCACCTTGCGATCAATACCGTCGGTGCAGACCAGATTGATGCTGACGCCCTTGGCCTCCGCGCGCGCTCCCCACAGTTCAATGACGTCATTCAGCATGACCTTCAGGTCGAACGGTGCCTGCTCCAGACGTAGTTCGCCGGACTCGATCCGCGCGCTGTCCAGAATATCGCTGAGCAGACCCTCCAGCGTCTTGCCCGAGGTGCGGATGATCTGGACCAGTTCGCGGTCATGCTTGGCCAGAGGCCGCTGCGCCAAGGCATCCGCCATCGCAATCACGCCATTCAATGGCGTGCGAATCTCGTGACTCATATTGGCAAGGAAGCGGGTTTTGGCGGAGTTGGCCTGCTCTGCCCGCAAGCGCGCCCGACGAAGCTCGCGCGCCTGCACCCACAGCCAGATCGCAAACAATGTCCCGCACACAAGGAAGAACAGGGTCACGCCCACAATCCAGGTCTGTGCCCGTATCATGGCCCCCTGCAGGCGCACGTTGGCCTGTTCGACGGTCAGCTGGTGACGCCGCTGGGACAGCTGCTGCTGCATGTCCTGCGTGACCTGATTGATGCCTTCACTATAGGCACGCGCATCGTTGCGGGCATTCAACAGGGTATAACGGCGCAACAGGGCCATGCCCTCGGAATAGCGCCCTTTCGCAAAGGCGATCTCGGCCCGCGCGTTCAAGGCCAGATTGCTGTGCGCACTGCCTGGACGGCTGGTGTTGATCTGTTCCCAGCGGGCAAGAATTGCCTCGGCCTTGGCCGGCTCGCCCTGTCGCGCCAGCGCCATTGCCAACAGCGGCCAGGCCCGCTGTTGCTGATAGACGTCATCCATCAGGGTCTCATGGTCTTTGAGGCAGGTCAGGATGCGTGGCATGTCATCTTGAATGCGGGCCACACGGGCGCACATCAGGGCATTGTGGGCCGCCAGCCCCTGCAGATCCGCTCTTTGGGTCAGCCGATCGTGAGACTCAAAGAAGCGTTGTGCCGCTTCGGTATCCCCCATGAAGATCGCCATACGGCCCAGATTATAGAGGGTGCTGAAGTCCGGTCGCGGCCAGTCATCATGACTGAATTTGGTTTCGTACTGGGTGAAGGCATCGGTCACCCCTTCCACGTCGTGGAGCGACATCAGACCGATCCCGATCACTTCCCACACGCCGGCGCGGGCCGCTAACGTCTCGGGGTCGCTGGCCGGTATCTGGGCCTGAACAGTCGAGAGAAGCTTTAGGCCCTCACCGACCTGGTGATCGTCAAAACGGGTCACGGCAAAATAGCGCACGGCGTTCAAGCGGACATACCAGTCCGAGGTGCTATCCATCACCTGCCGCATACGGGCCGCCTGACTACGATCACCCTGCCGGTAGGCGATCATCATCTCGTTCAACTCGGCGAGCTTCTTGTACCGGCGGTTGTCAATCAGCGCGGCGTTGGACGCCAGATGCCCGTTCCAGAAGCGGGCCCTCTCAAGTTCACTGTTATTCAGATAGATATTCAGTACGTGTTGGACACGGCGCAATCCGTCCACATCGATGCGGGCAATCGCCTCGTGTCCGAAATCTTCAAGCGCCGCAAAGCTGGTGGCCGAGGCTCGCTTTTCGACATGGGCCAACAGCAGTTCTGTGCGCGCATTATCAGCGCCTTCAGCGCTTGCTGCACTGGCCACTAGCGGCGTGAGCCCGATGGCAGCCGCTGCAAACATGGCGGCCCAACTGCGAAGCGTCGCAGGTTTCAGACCATTACAGACGTCGAACACTTAAGCCCCCCGAGGGGATCAGCCACACCCATTGGCCAATCCGCGAGGGCTTATGCCGGATTCAGGTTTCCCAAGCCTTAGCAGAAATCAAATACCCGAGCCGTCGCCTTCAACCGGCGGCGGGGTCAACAGCAGGAACGCCCTCACCCATGCCGTCAGGACGGCACGGTCGTTGGGACGCTTCAAACTGTCCAGCGCTGCGTCCACAAGTTCATCGGCGATGCGTGTGCCGCGACGAAGCTCAGTCAGGGCTGCGGCATAGGCGGGCTGGAACTCGGGGTGGCACTGGAAACTGATTGCGTTTTCGCCATAGGCCAGTCCGGCAAACGGCGTGAAATCACAGCGGGCGATAACGCGGGCATCATCCGGAATGGCGATGACCTGATCCTGATGCGATACCGCGATGGCGATGCTGTCAGAGCGCGGATGCATCCATGGCTCCTCGGTCAACACGTCGTAGCGGTGAAGGCCGACGCCCCAGCCTTTGTCGGACTTTTCGACCCGTCCTCCAAAGGCGTGGGCCATAACCTGATGGCCAAAGCATATGCCCAACAGACGCGTCCTACCGCGCGCCGCCTGCAACCACTCTGTCAGCTTCGGGATCCAGTGATGGTCCTCATAGACCCCCGCCGCCGATCCGGTAACGATGCAGCCCGCGTAGGCTGAAGGGTCATCCGGCAGATGCCCCTGCTGCACATCAAAGCGGACCGTCTGGGCGTCTTCGCCCAGAAGCGCGCGAAACCGTGCCGGATAGTCATCGAAGGAGTCGCGGAGAGCTTCGGGCGGATACCCTGTCTCGAGGATGGCAATCGGCTTCATCGGTAGGCTTGATCCGGTACGCACTGGGGACAGGCACACTGGCCCGCTCCATGCCTTTAGGCAATGCCTCCAACCCTCAGGAAAGCTGATGAAGCCATCAGGGTTTCTAAACCCTGATTACAGCGTCCAGATTTCTGCCTTGGCCTTTTCGTCGCCCAGCGTAGAGGCAACCCAGCCGCAGATTTCCTTGGCCGCAGCCTCGGTTCCAGCGGGCGCATTGACCACCGTCATGGTGCAGCCGTTCATCTTCATCGGATTGGTCAGCGGGCGAAGACGCGCCTCGGCCACCACCACATTCGGAGCCTTGGCCTGATCCAGACGACGGATGAAGCCGTCAAAGGTTTCCATGTCCTTGAGCGGGGTCCAGATGGCCACCACCGCCTTGGGGTCGCGCTTGACGATGGTCGCTGCCGTGTCGGCGGAGCGGATATAATCATCCCCGCGCTCGAAAGGCGGGTCGATCAGTACCAGCGGGCCTTTAGACTTGAGCGCAGCATTGGTGGCGAGGTCATAGCCATCGCCCTGGAACCCTTGTGCATTCGGATAGTCTGCCAAGGCTTCGTCCAGCAGCGCCTTGACCGGAGGGTTCAACTCGAACCCGCGATAGGTGCCGCCCTTGGCCAGCGCCCGCGCAATCAGCACAGGTGAGCCGGGATAGAAACGCACGCCACCTTGCGGATTGAACTGCGCCACTTCATCGGCCAGAGCCTCAATCAGCGCAGGACGGTTGTCGGCGGTCATCAGACGCGCCACGCCCGCCTCGGCTTCCTTGGAGCGAACCGCATCGCCCGACAGATCGTACAAGCCTGCACCCGCATGGGTATCCAGCACGTGCAGCGGGCCATCGGCCTGCATCTTTTGCATCAGCCACAGCACCAGAGCGTGCTTGACGAGATCGGCGAAATTTCCGGCGTGGAAGCTGTGGCGATAGTTCATAAAGGCGCTCGTCTCCTGACGCGGGGCCAAGGTCAAGGAAAACCGTCGATGTTCATCGATCACCCCAGTATCAGCGACGAGGAACGCACCCCGACCGACGCCGTGATCGAAGCTGCCAACTATGGCATCGCCCTTCGCCGCGAGCACGGGCGCGGCGGCACGGAGGTGGGTCTGGAACGCGCCCGTCGCCTGTCCTCGGGCGAGCGGGTCAGTGATCGCGACATCAAGGTCATGAACGCATGGTTCGCCCGCCACGCCGTCGACAAACGCGGCAAGTTCTGGGGCCACCCGACCAAGCCGTCAGCGGGCTATATCGCGTGGCATCTGTGGGGCGGTGATGCTGGTCAGGAGTGGATCGCGAACCTTCGACTACGCTTAAAGAAAAACGATTTGTAGGCAGCTAACTTAGGTCGCTCAGAAAACCCGTATAGCTCTTCAGCGGTAACCTTAAAGTATTTAGCCCTTACCGGATCTAAGCAGCTGAATATCACTACAACAGATTCTTGCAAATTATCTAACAACGTTCCATCTTTAATCTTAGATACCAATTTAAATGAAAGATGTTCTCCACCACCGACCACCACACGTTTTCGGCTAACTGCTGAGCTCCCCCTTGCACTCCAGTTTTTTCTTTCTGATTCAACAAAATACCGGAATGATCAATAAAATGTCCACTGAATGAGACATCAACAACATTGATAACAATAGGATATTTTCTTCTATTCCATATTTCAAATTCTATTGAGCAGTACAATTTACCATTAGAACCCAAAATATTGGGATCATCAGAATTAATATTTCCAGATTCTACCCCATAGCTTTTAAATACAACTATAGGCCTCCACCCCATTTGCTGACGGAATGAAAACATCAGTGACAATAGCGAAACGGTAAAGGTACCGACTGTCAAAGATACGTACGCAACGAATTGAGCAACTGACACGTACTTCGTTAACCAGTCGACCATTTTCTCCCCCTCGCATAAAACCCCCGTCATTTCTGACGGGGGTTGGTAAACCTTAGTCCCAGTTGAGGATGACCTTGCCGGACTGGCCGGACTTCATCGCCTCGAAACCTTCGCGATACTGAGAATAGTGCAGCTGGTGGGTGATCAGCGGCTGCAGGTCTAGACCGGCTTTCAGCAGACCCAGCATCTTGCGCCAGGTGGTGAACATCTCGCGGCCATAGACGCCCTTGATGTTGATGGCCTTAAGGATGATCTGGCCCCAGTCCGTCTCGGTCGGCTTGGACGGAATGCCCAGCAGCGCCAGACCCCCGCCCATGATCAGGGTGTCCACGCATTGCTTGAAGGCAATCGGCGAGCCCGACATTTCCAGCGCCACGTCGAAACCGACCTTGAGGCCCAGTTCCTTCATCACGTCGTGCAGGTCTTCCTTGGTGGTGTTCACGGTGCGAACGCCCGGCACGACCTTTTGCGCCAGCTCCAGACGGAAGTCGTTGATGTCGGTCAGCACCACGGTACGCGCACCGGCGTGACGGGCCACGGCGGCGGCCATGACGCCGATCGGGCCTGCGCCCGTCACCAGAACGTCCTCACCCAGCAGGTCGAACTGCTGCGCGGTGTGAACGGCATTACCGAACGGGTCGAGGATGGCACCGATTTCGTACGGCACATCATCCGGAAGTTCGATCACGTTGAAGGCCGGAGCCACCACGTATTCGGCAAAGCAGCCCTGACGGTTCACGCCGATACCGCGCGTGTGCGGATCGAGGTGGAAGTGACCTGCGCGGGCGGCCTCGGAGTTCAGGTCGATGACGTGACCTTCCGCCGAGACGCGCTGGCCGATCTTGAGCGGGCGGTCCACTTCGGCACCGATGGCAACGATATCGCCAGCGAACTCGTGACCGGTAATCATCGGAACGGGCACGTTCTTTTGCGACCACTCGTCCCAGTTCCAGATGTGGATGTCGGTGCCGCAAACCGCCGTGCGGCGCACGCGGATCAGAACGTCTTCCGGACCATATTCCGGGATCGGCGCGGTGATCTGTTCCAGACCTTCAGCGGGCTGGGTCTTGGCCAGCGCCTGCATAGTATCGGCCATCGTTTCACTCCCTGAGTGTTTTTCGCCTGCCCTTAAAAGAGCAGTTTAAATCCTGAAACGGATCATCACGGCCTTTCTCGGGACACCTGTGATGATCCGGTATTATGTCCGCCCTTAGGCGATGACGCCCAGTTCCTTACCCGCTTGGGTGAAGGCGGCGACCGCTTGGTCGATCTGCTCGAAGGTGTGAGCCGCCGACATCTGGGTGCGGATGCGGGCTGCACCACGCGGTACGACCGGGAAGCTGAATCCGATCACATAGACGCCCAGTTCCAGCAGTCGCGCCGCCATGTCCTGCGCCAGCTTGGCATCGCCCAGCATGACCGGAATGATCGGGTGCTCGCCCGGCAGCAGGTCGAAACCTGCGTCTGCCATTTTCGAGCGGAAGCGTTGGGCGTTGGCGAACAGTTGCTCGCGCAGCTTGTCGCCCTCCTCGCCCGCCGCGATGCGGATAGCTTCCAGCGACGAACCGCAAACCGCAGGGGCCAGCGCGTTCGAGAACAGGTACGGACGGGCGCGCTGCTTCAGCAACGAAACCACATCGCCATTGGCACAGATAAAGCCGCCCATTGCGCCGCCCAGCGCCTTGCCGAAGGTGCCGGTGACGAAATCGACCTTCACTCCATTATGCGCGAACGAGCCGCGGCCCTTGGGACCAAGGAAGCCCGTGGCGTGGCAGTCATCGACCATGATCAGGGCGTTATACTGGTCGGCCAGTTTGCGGATTTCATCCAGCTTGCCGATGTAGCCGTCCATCGAGAAGGCACCGTCGGTGGCGATGATGATGTCGCGGGCACCGTCTGCGCGGGCTTGTTTCAATTGGGCTTCCAGATCGGCCATGTCCGAGTTGGCAAAGCGATAGCGCTTGGCCTTGCACAGACGCACACCGTCGATGATGGAGGCGTGGTTCAGGCTGTCCGAAACAATCGCGTCCTCTGCACTGAACAGCGGCTCGAAGATGCCACCGTTGGCGTCGAAGGCGGCGGCGAACAGGATGGTGTCCTCAAAGCCGAGATAGTCGGCGATGGCACGTTCCAGCTCTTTGTGGATTTCCAGCGTGCCGCAGATGAAGCGAACCGATGCGGTACCCGCACCCCACTTTTCCTGCGCCTTGATACCGGCCTGGGTGACGCGCTCGTCACCGGCCAGGCCGAGGTAGTTGTTGGCGCAGAAGTTCAGCACGTCGCGGCCATTGACCGAGATCACAGGCCCTTGGCGCGAGGCGATCACGCGCTCGGGCTTGGTGAGGCCCTGTGCGTCGATATCAGCCAGTTCAGCCGAAACACGTTCGTAGAATGCAGGATTCGCAGATTGGGTCATGTTTGCTCGCTACGCCGTTTTTCCGCAGGATTAAACCCCTATTCTTACGGGGCCTTGGGCGGAGTATTCCCTCGTTCCGCAGCATCCGTAAAGGCCGAGAGCGTGACCTTGCCGCCGCAGGCCTCGATGTCGGCCGGAATGGTCGGCAGAGCGCCGCCACCGGGTGCATAGACATACCATCCCCTCACCTTCGGACAGACTGTCTCGCCCTGCGCCTCATTGGGGATGACGGACCAGCCGATGAAGAACCGGGCGGTGTCTCCCGCCTTAAGTTCGATACGGTCCTTGCCCTCGACTGAGGCAAAGTAGCTGTCCGTCGTGCGCTGGACTTTCAGGGCACTGGTCTGGTCCTGAACGGGTCTGAGTTCGGGCCACTTCGGCAGAAGACAGCCCGTCGCGCCCTTAACCTTTAGAGTGACCGGCAAATGGCGATGGCCCATACCGGCGTCCATCTCTCCGGTTTCCAACTCAAGCTGATCTGCACGGCAGGCCGTCAGGGTCGGTGCCGGAGCCGCCGTATTGGCGACGCGCGTACATTGAAGCGCCTCTCCGTCAGCTTGGGTCAGCGTGCCGACATCCTTGTTGTCCTCGTTGACCAGACGCCAGCTCACACGCCCGTCGCTGTATTCTATGCCGCGCTGAGCACCACGGGCGGTCATCCGGACCTCGCTGCCGTTCAGCGTCATATGCGCCAGCCCCCCCTGATCATAGCTGACCGTCAAAGGCTGCCCCTCGCCGCAGGAATACGTCACGACCTGCGAGGCCATCGCGGGATCCAGTTTTAGCCCCCCGCTCGTTTCCTGAGGCGTGGCCTGCTGCTGACAGGCCGCAAGCAAGGGCAGGATCACGCCCAGTTTGATCATCCGCATGGTGGTTTCCCCGCTGTTGGAGCCGCCCGATGGCCAGCCGATATGACCTAAACGCCACAAAGCATGCGCGGCTCCGACGCTTTGAACGGAAAGCGGTTGCGAAGTGATATAATATAACATATCACGTCGCTCCATCAGGTCTTATGGTGGTGTTTATGACGAACAAGTCTCTGCTTCTTTCCGTCTCGCTGTTGTCCCTTTGCGCGGGCGCGGCCCACGCACAGCAAGCTAGCGGCGATCCCCACGACCATGTCACCGAGGTTGAGGAAATCGTCGTCCGCGCCCTGCCACTGGGCCGCTCCGGTGACGACGTTGCCTCCCACGTTTCGCTGCTCAGCGGCGAAGCCTTCGTCCAGCGCCGCACCTCGACGCTGGGTGACACCCTCAGCAGCCTTCCCGGCGTGAACTCGGACGCCTTTGGCGGCGGTGCCAGCCGCCCTGTCATCCGTGGCCAGACCAGCCCGCGCGTCAAAATCCTCAGCGAAGGCGCTGGCCTGATCGACGCCTCGGAGGTTTCCCCCGACCACGCCGTTTCGGGCGAACCGCTGCTGATGGAAGGCGTGGAAATCCTGCGCGGCCCGTCGGCCCTTCTCTATGGTGGTGGTGCCATAGGCGGCGCCGTTAACCTGTTGGACAAGAAGATCCCGACCCGCATCCCGCTGAACGGTGGTGAGGGTGTGGTCGAATACCGCCACGGCAGCGTGGATAACGAAGACGCCGGGGTTGTCGGCCTGACGGTTGGCGCGGGCCAGTTTGCCCTGCGCCTCGAAGCTGTGGGTCGCCGTAGCGATGATTATCGCATCCCCGACAGCGACGAAGACCGCCTCGACGGCAGCTACAATAACACCTTCACCGGCACGATCGGTGCCTCCTGGATCGGCGACAAGGGTTATCTGGGTGCGGCCTTCACCCAGCAGAAGAGCACCTACGGCCTGTCGGGCCACAGCCACGAGTTCGCCTCGTGCCATCCGCACGGCACCTCGCTGCACTGCGGCGGTCATGACGACCATGGCCATGATGACCACGACGATCACGACGACGATCACGACCACGACCATGACCACGCAGCACCGGAAGTGCGCCTGCTAAGCCAACGGGTCGATCTGCGCGGTGAACTGCGCAACCCGATGCAGGGCATCGAACGCATCCGTCTGCGTGCTGGCTACACCGACTACGAGCACAAGGAAGTGGAAGAAGGCGAGGTCCTGACCACCTTCAGCAACAAGGGCTATGACGGTCGCCTCGAAGTCCAGCACTCCGAATGGAACGGCCTGCGCGGCGTCGGTGGTGTTCAGATCAGCAAGACCGAGTTCGGTGCGGTAGGTCTTGAGTCCTATCTGCGCCCGACCGAAACCCAGTCCACCGGCCTCTTCGTTATGGAAGAGTACGAACTGGGCGGCTGGCATCTGGAAAGCGCAGTGCGCAAGGATTGGACCGAAACCTCCGTGTTGAACGGTGCGTCGGTCGATCACGATCCGCTGTCTGTCTCCGCGTCCGCCCTGTGGCACTTCAATCCGCAATGGACGGTCGCCTTGTCGCTGGCGCGTTCGCAGCGTGCACCTACCGCGCAGGAAATGTTCGCACGCGGCGTCCACCTGGCGACCAACACCTATGAGCTGGGCACCGCTTCGCTGAACCTCGAGACCGCCAAGTCCGCCGAACTGACCCTTCGCAAGGCCGAGGGTCGCCTGACCGGTACCGTCAGCGTCTATAGCTATGACTATGACAACTACATTTTCGCCAACACTCTGGATCAGCACGAAGACTTCCGCCTGATCCGCTACGAGCAGGCGGACGCCAAATTCACCGGCATCGACGCCGAGGTGACCGCCAAGATCACGCCGGCTCTGAGCGCAACCGTCTATGGCGACTATGTCCGCGCCAAGCTGGACAGCGGCGATAACCTGCCCCGCATCCCCGCGGGCCGCTTGGGCGCTCGCCTGTCGGGCTATCATGGCCCGTGGTCGGGTGAACTGGATTACAGCCACGTCTTCGAACAGGCCAAGGTCGCCGACTATGAAGACAAGACCCCCGGCTATGACCTGTTGAGCGCAACCGCTGCCTACGGCTTCAACATCGCCGACAAGGCCGATGCCGAAATCTACGTACGCGGCACCAATCTGCTGGACGAAAAGGCCTGGAGCCACGCCTCGTTCCTCGGCGAACGCGCTCCGATCCGTGGACGCGGTGTGACCGCCGGTGTGCGCGTGCGCTTCTAAAGCCACACTCACTCCAACATTCCAAAAAGTTGAGGGGCGGGATCGACGGATTCCGCCCCTCTTTGCGTTGAACCTTCCAACACCTGACGTTCATGGAACGATTTTCTTGCGATCGACCTCATGGTCAGGCCGGATTTTTAAACTGCGGTTCAGCCAGCGTTCACCGCTGCAGTTCTAAGCCGATAACAACAATAAAGCCGACTGGCCTCCCCGTCGGTCGGTAACCCTCAGGACTGATATGTCGCCCGTAACTCTTCTGCTTGCCTTGGCCTCGATGTCACCGGAAGCCGCTGCTTCCGCTGCTGCAGCCAACCCTGCCGTTCAGCAAACGCCGACCCCTGCCCACGCTCCTGTTCAGGAGTCGTCGCAGACCGTTGACGAAGAAGACACCTATGACCTCGGCACCATCACTGCGACCGCGGTGTCGCGTCGCGGTGCCGCTCTGGGAGGTTATGAGCCCGAGGCAGTTCTGGATGCCGAGCAGCTCAAGGCCTATGGCGCGGGTACCATCGAAGAACTGATGACCTTGCTGGAGCCGCTGACCCGTTCGTCGCGCGGTGGCTCGCCGGTCTTCCTCGTCAATGGTCGCCGCATCTCCGGCTTCCAGGAAATCCGCGGCATCCCACCCGAAGCGATCGAACGCACTGAAATCCTACCCGAGGAAACCGCCCTGTCGTACGGCTATACCGCCGACCAGCGCGTGGTGAACTTCGTGCTGAAGGAGAACTTCCGCTCGGTCGCCCTGCAAGGCCAGGTGAAGCGTCCGTTCGACGGTGGCCGCACCCAGAGCGAGTTGGAAACCAACATCGTTCGTATCGGCGGCACGCAGCGCTGGACGCTGGACCTCGAATATCAGGCGGACAGCCCGCTGTACGAAACCGAGCGTGACATCGTCCGCCAAGCCAACGGCATTGGTGCAACGCCCGAAGAGCGCGTCGCCTATCAAACGCTGAACCCGCGCCGTCGCGGCTATGAGGTCAGCGGTTCGTACAAGCGCGATCTGGAAAGCGGTATCGGCCTGACGGTCAGCGGCAACGTTCAACAGAACAACCGACTGTCTTATCTCGGCCTGCCCGGTGTCTCTGTCACCCTGCCCGCCTCCAGCCCGTTTGCTTCGTCGCCGCAAGATGTGCGGGTCGAGCGCTTCCTCGGCACGGCAGGCCCGCTGTCGCGCGACGCCGACAGCCTATCGGCCAACATCAACGCTCTGGCCGATGGCTATATGGGCGAATGGCGCTGGACGGTCAGCGGCGGCGTGAAGCGTAGCGAAACCGAAACCACCACCATGCGAGGTCTGAACACCACGGCATTCAGCGCCGGTGTCCGCGACGGTACCATCGACCCGTTTGGCGACCTGTCGGCTCTGGCCTTCAATCCTGATGATGTGTCCAAGTCGATCAACACCTCGGCCAATGTCGAAGGGGTTATCAATGGTGCCCTGTGGCAAGCTCCGGCCGGCGCGTTGAACGCTACGTTCAAGGGTGGCTTCGACACCCAGAAGCAGGAAGCCGAAAATCTGCGCGGCGGCGTCTATTCCGAGCGCAGCCTGTCGCGTGACCGGTTCAGTGCGTCCGGTAACTTCAACATGCCGCTGTTCAGCAGCGACATGGAAGGTATCGGCAAGCTGGGCAATCTATCGGCAAACCTGAACCTTCAGTATGAAGACCTGTCGGACTTCGGTGGTCTGAACAAATGGACCGTCGGTCTGAACTATGCGCCGATCGACGCCCTGAACTTCACCGCCTCCTATGCGGACGAGCAATCGGCCCCGTCGATGGCCCAGTTGAACGATCCGGTGCTGAATACGCCGAACGTTCCGGTCTATGACTTCGCAACCGGCCAAAGCGTCATCATCAACCGTGTCGAAGGCGGCAACCGCGGCCTGTCGGCCGAGGACAAGTCGGTCCTGCGTCTAGGCGTGAACTGGAAGCCGCTGCAGGATAAAGACCTGCGCTTCACGGCCAACTACACCCGCACGGAAACCGACGGCATTATCGCCTCCTTCCCGACCATCACGCCTGCTCTCGAAGCTGCCCTTCCCGAGCGCTTCACCCGTGATTTGGCCGGCAATCTGATCGAGATCGATGCCCGCCCGCTGAACTTCGAGAACAGCCTCAAAGAAGAAATCCGCTGGGGCCTGAACTTCTCCACGCCGTTCGGCAAGCCGAACGCGGCGGCCATGGCGCGTCAGGCCGGTCAGGGTGGCGAAGGTCGCCCGCCTATGGGTGGTCCGCGCGGTGAAGGCCCGCCTCCTGGTGCCGCTCAAGGCGGCCGTCAGGGCGGCGGTCCCCGTATGGGGGCCGGCGGCAGTGGCCCGCGCATGGGCGGCGGCGGTGGCCGTGGCGGTCAGATGCAACCGGGTCAGGGACGCTTCAATGTCAGCCTGTATCACACCTATCGCATGACCGATGAGCTGACGATCCGCGAGGGTCTTCCGGTCATCGACTTGCTGGATGGCGGTGCGACGGGCGCGCGCGGTGGCCAGTCGCGTAACGAGCTTCAGCTTCAGGCTGGGGTGTTCAAGAGCGGCATGGGTGCCTTCCTGAACGCCAACTGGGCGGAAGGAACGCGCGTCTCGGGTGGCAACTCGGGCGACCTGAACTTCTCTGACCTGACGACTGTGAACCTGAATATGTTCGCGGATCTGGGTCAGCGCACCAAACTGGTCGAGAAGTTCCCGTGGCTCACCGGTTCGCGCGTCTCGATCGGTATCGAGAACCTGTTCGACGAGCGTATCGAAGTGCGCGACGCGCTCGGCAACACGCCTCCCGCCTATCAGCCAGACTACATGGACCCGATGGGCCGGACGTTCCGGATCAACTTCCGCAAGATCATCTTCTAAAAACGAAAGGCCCGCTGGAAACAGCGGGCCTTCTCTTTTGTCGGATAGAAAAAAGCCCGCAGCGAACTGCGGGCCTTTTCTTTTAGTGGTGGTCACTCTTCGGAGTTTCCATCAGTTCGATCAGGACGCCGCCCATCTCCTTCGGGTGAAGGAAGACGACAGGCGTGCCGTGGGCACCGATGCGCGGCTCGCCGGTGCCGAGGATGGTGACGCCCTTGGCACGCATTTCAGCGACCGCAGCGTGGATGTCCTCGACCTCGAAGCACACATGGTGCTGGCCGCCCTTGGGGTTCTTGGCGAGGAAGCCGAAAATCGGGCTGTTCTCGTCAAACGGCTCGATCAGTTCGATCTGTGCCGTCGGGGTATCGACGAAGCAGACCTTCACACCTTGGGCCGGCAGATCGAACGGTTCGCCGATCTTGGTCGCGCCCAGAATGTCGCGATAGAGCTTGATCGACCCTTCGATCGAAGGCGTCGCCACGCCGACGTGGTTCAGATTACCGATCATCACTTGTTGTCCGCTTTAGGCTGGGCATAGCCCAGACGCTCGTTGAGTTTCTCGATCAGGTCAGCCGCCGTGTCGGCAATCACCGAACCCGGCGGATAGACAGCAGCAGCGCCCATATCCAGCAGTGGCTGTACGTCCGACGGCGGGATAACTCCGCCGACCACGATCATGATGTCTTCACGGCCCAGCTTGGCCAGTTCGGCCTTGAGTTCCGGCACCAGCGTCAGATGACCGGCTGCCAGCGAGGATGCACCCACCGCGTGCACGTTCTTTTCAACGGCATCACGGGCCGCTTCCGCAGGCGTCTGGAACAGAGCACCAGCCGTCACATCAAAGCCGATGTCGCCATAGCCGGTTGCCACAACCTTCTGGCCACGGTCGTGACCGTCCTGGCCCAGCTTGGCGATCAGGATGCGCGGCGGACCACCATCGTTCTCGACAAAGGTGGCGACCATATCGCGGGCGCGGGCGACCTTCGGATCGTTACCCGCTTCCTTGGCATAGACGCCCGAGACGGTTTTCACGGTGGCGACGTGGCGACCGAAGGCGGCCTCCAACGCATCCGAGATTTCACCCACGGTAGCCTTGGCGCGTGCGGCACGAACCGCCAGTTCCATCAGGTTTTCGCCGCCCTTGGCCCCTTCGGTCAGGGCGTTAAGCGCGGCTTGAACATCAGCATCGTTACGCTCTGCCTTCAGACGTTGCAGCTTCTCGATCTGGCGGGCGCGAACCTCGGCATTGTCGACCTTCAGCATCGGAATGTCGTCAACGACAGGGTTCAGATACTTGTTCACGCCGACCACGGTCTGTTGACCGGTGTCGATGCGCGCCTGAGTGCGGGCCGCCGACTCTTCGATACGCAGCTTCGGAATACCGGCTTCAATGGCCTTGGCCATGCCGCCGTAGGCCTCGACCTCTTCCATCAGGGCGCGGGCCTTGGTGGCCAGTTCTTGCGTCAGGCGCTCGACATAGTGCGAGCCACCCCACGGGTCGATGACCTTGGTCAGACCGGTTTCCGACTGGGCCAGGATCTGCGTGTTACGCGCGATACGGGCCGAGAAGTCGGTCGGCAGAGCCAGCGCTTCGTCCAGCGCATTGGTGTGCAGCGACTGGGTCTGGCCACCGGCAGCAGCCATACACTCGATCATGGTGCGCGGCACATTGTTGAACACATCCTGCGCGGCCAGCGACCAGCCCGAAGTCTGGCAGTGGGTACGAAGCGACAGTGATTTGGGATTAACGCCGCCTTCCTTCTTCACGGCCTCGGCCCACAGAAGGCGACCGGCGCGCATCTTGGCTACTTCCATGAAGTAGTTCATGCCGATGGCCCAGAAGAAGCTCAGGCGCGGCGCGAAGGTATCAACCGCCATGCCCGCAGCCTTGCCCGCGCGCAGGTATTCGATACCGTCCGACAGCGTATAGGCCAGCTCGATATCCGCAGACGCCCCCGCTTCCTGCATGTGGTAGCCGGAAATGGAGATTGAGTTGAACTTCGGCGTCTCCTTCGAGGTCCACTCGAAGATGTCCGAGATGATCCGCATCGAGGGCGACGGCGGATAAATGTAGGTGTTGCGGACCATGAACTCCTTCAGAATGTCATTCTGAATTGTTCCGGTCAGTTGGGCGTGCTCGACGCCCTGCTCTTCGCCCGCCACGACATAGAGGGCGAGGATCGGCAGAACCGCGCCGTTCATGGTCATCGACACCGACATCTTGTCCAGCGGGATGCCATCGAACAGGGTCCGCATATCGAGAATGCTGTCGATGGCCACACCGGCCATGCCGACATCGCCCTTCACGCGCGGGTGGTCGCTGTCATAGCCACGGTGGGTGGCAAGGTCGAAGGCGACCGACAGACCCTTTTGGCCCGCCGCGAGGTTGCGGCGATAAAAGGCATTCGACTCTTCGGCGGTCGAGAAGCCCGCATACTGGCGGATGGTCCACGGCGCACCGGCGTACATGGTCGGGTACGGACCGCGCACGAACGGCGCAAAACCGGGCAGACCCTCGAGGAAGTCGAGGCCCTCGATGGCCGAGGCGTCATAGGACGGCTGGACGGTGATACCTTCTGGCGTGGTCCATGCCTCGCGGGCGGGGCCTTGGCCCGTTTGGCCAAGTTCCAGTTTCAGCTTGGAGAAATCAGGGAAGCTCATTGGCCTGCCTCCTCAAACGCGGCGGCAATACGGACAGGTTTCAGCGGCTCGAACGCGCCATAGGTCGGCACCTCGTCATCGGCTTGGCTGACGATCACGCCGCGCGCGTCGGGGTCCACAAACTTGGTGACGCCGACGATCTGCGCCGCGCCGTTCTGATAGACTTTTTCGGTAAACTCTCGCGCGCGGGCGATGCGCTGTTGCACAAGACCGCCCTCGAGGAAGGCGACGATGCCGCCCTCGGCCTCATAGGCCTGGAACTCGGTCCATGCCGCCTCGGCCAGCTCGCGCGTGCGGGCATCCAGATACCAGCTACCCGAGGCCGGATCATCGACGCGGCCCAGATTGCTCTCTTCCATCAGGATCAGCTGGGTATTGCGGGCCTGACGGCGGGCGAAATCATCGGGCAGACCTGCGGCGCGGGTAAAGCCGTCCAGCACCACGATATCGGCACCGCCGACGCTGCCTGCGAAACCGGCAGCGGTCAGGCGCAGCATGTTCGGCCACGGATCACGCGAGGCCAGCATACGGCGCGACGAACGGGCCTCGATCTGGGCCTGAACCTCATAGCCGAAAGCCTTGGACACGTTCGACCAAAGGATACGCAGGGCGCGGATTTTGGACAGGCTGTCGAAATACTGCTGGTCCACTGCGACGCCCAGCGTCACCGAGGCCAGTGCCTTTTCAACCGACACGCCAGCCGTCACCAGCGTCTTGACGTAAAGCACCGCCGACGACAGGGCGAAGGCCAGTTCCTGACCGATCGATGCACCCGCCTCATGGGCGACCTGACCCGATGCGAGGAACAGGCGTGCTTCCGGATAGGTGTTCGACCAACCCGCGGCCTTTTGCGCCGCTTCGCTGACGATCTTGGCAAAGTCCTCCGGCGCACCGCCCGAACGGGCATAGGCCGAGATCGGGTCGAGGTGGAAAGACAGCTTGGCACGCGGCGAAGCCTTGGCCACGGCGTCCAGCGCCTCGCCCGCCTTTACGCCGTCAAAACCGGCATCCAGCGCGACCGGCGCCAGCTCCAGCGCCACGCCTTCCAGCGCGGCTGCCAGTGCGGAGGCATCCTTCACCACCGGACCGGACAACAGGACCGACGCGGCCCCGTTCTCCAGATCGGTCAGCACCGCCTTGTTCATGGCGGCGGCATCCCCGCCCTCGTTGATGGTGCGCAGGTCCCACGCGCGGCCTTCGCTGTCGCTGGGACGCGGTGCGAACACCGCGCCCTGCGCATTAGCCGTGCCATACAGCGGTCGGGTCGCCAACTGGTCCGCATCCAGATGGACGAGACTTTCCAGCGGGCGCTCTTTCAGCGCCTTGATCGCGGCATCGCGCCATTCAAGCGGGGTCGGGGTCTTAAAACTCGAGGAACTCATTCGGAGACCTTCGCAAATTCTAGGCCCTTAGGGGAAGGCCCGTAGCGGTTTGGACCGCGGGTGCCGTCAAGGATGCCGACGACCACGAACAGATAAAAAGAGATTGCCATCCCAAGCAGATAGAACGTCCAGAAGGCCCCACTTCCAACGATATAGCCGAGGCCGAATAGGCTTCGCCCCCACGCCAGAACAAATGTCATGATCACGAGAGCGATAATGGGTTTCGCGTTCTTGTCCCGATCATGGGCCCGCTTCGCAGCAAGCGCGCAGGCAGGCCACACGAGACAAAAGTTCAGAACAGCCTCAATAGCGACTGATGGCGTGTGCGAGAGGCGATTTCTGACCCCCGCTCCACCGCTTGTAAAAAGCGAGAAGTCTGGGCCAAAAATCGCTCCCATAGCGATGTCGAAGCCGAAAAAGACCACCACTTGCAAACCAATAGTGGTTAGCCAATAATCTCGGCGTCTCATCCGGCCATTAAAGCTAAACAGCTTCTGGCTGAGCGTGAGCTCAGCCGACATTACTCGAACTCCACCAGAACGTCGTCGGCGGCGACGGGGTCACCGGCCTTGGCCTTCACGGACTTCACCTTGCCGTCACGCTCGGCCTTGAGGATGTTTTGCATCTTCATGGCTTCGATGATGGCGACGGTTTCGCCCGTCTTAACTTCCTGACCTTCGACGACGGGAATATCGACAACGAGGCCCGGCATCGGCGAAAGCGTCAGCTTGGACGTGTCGGCGGCCTGTTTCTCGGGCAGCAGGGCATAAAGCTCGGCCACTTCCGGGCGGACGATACGCACACGGGCCTTGGTGGCGCGCGAGCGAATGTCGAAGCCATCGGCGGCGCGCTTCACTTCCAGCGTAAACGCCTCGTCGTCCATCACGGCGCGGAACAGCGACAGGCCCGGACGCCAGTCGATTTCCGACAGCACCACCACCTCGTCATTGATGATGACGTTCAGGTCTTCGGCCTCGTCATAGCCGACCTCGACCTCGTAGGCGTCCTTGTCGACCAGAACCGTCCATTCCGAACGCTCGGACGGGTCACCATCCTGCTCGGCGATGACTTCGTTCATGGCCACAGCCGAGGCGACCATCAGCTTCACCTGTTCCGGCGTTGCGGCCAGACCGTCAAAGCCGTCGGGGAACTCGTCTTTGATATAGTTGGTGGTCAGCTTGCCCGACTGGAAACGTTCCTGATCCATAACCGCCGCCAGGAAGGGCACGTTGTGGCCAAGGCCCGCAAGGTGGGTGTCTTCCAAGGCCCGCGCCATGCCACGGATGGCGGCATCGCGGGTTTCGCCCCACGCGCACAGCTTGGCGATCATCGGGTCGTAGAACATGCTGATCTCGTCGCCCTCGCGGACGCCGCTATCATTACGCACGATATAGCCGTCCTGCTCGCCCTCTTCCGGCTGCTCGTAACGGACCAGACGGCCGATCGACGGCAGGAAGCCGCGGTACGGGTCTTCGGCGTAGATTCGGCTCTCGATGGCCCAGCCGTTGATCTTCAGCTCATCCTGCTTGAGGTTCAGATGCTCGCCCCATGCGGAACGGATCATCTGTTCCACCAGGTCGACGCCGGTGATCAGTTCGGTCACCGGATGCTCGACCTGAAGGCGGGTGTTCATCTCGAGGAAGTAGAACGACTTGTCCTGACCGGCCACGAACTCGACGGTGCCAGCACTGTCATAGTTCACGGCCTTGGCCAGTGCGACGGCCTGTGCGCCCATCGCCTGACGGGTCGCTTCGTCCAGCAGCGGCGACGGGGCCTCTTCGATGACCTTCTGGTTACGGCGCTGGATCGAGCATTCGCGCTCGAACAGGTGAATGACGTTGCCATGCTTGTCGCCCAGCACCTGAATCTCGATGTGGCGCGGATCGACGATGAACTTCTCGAGGAAGACGCGGTCGTCGCCAAAGGCGTTCAGAGCCTCGGCCTTAACGGCGGCAAAGCCCTCGGCCATGTCCTCGTCCGAGTGGGCGACGCGGATACCCTTGCCGCCACCGCCAGCGGACGCCTTGATCATGACCGGATAGCCGATCTCGCGGGCGATCTTCACGGCCTCGTCGGTCGTTTCGATCAGGCCCATGTGACCCGGAACGGTAGAGACGCCCGCTTCGGCTGCGAACTTCTTGGAGGTGATCTTGTCGCCCATGGCGTCGATCGCCTCTGGGTTCGGACCGATGAAGGCGATGCCCTCTTCCTTCAGACGACGCGCAAAGCTGGCGTTTTCCGACAGGAAGCCAAAGCCCGGATGCACAGCCTGTGCGCCCGTCTGCTTCACTGCGTCCACGATCTTGTCCTGGATCAGATAGGACTGGTTGGCTGGCGACGGACCGATGTGAACGGTTTCATCCGCCATCTCGACCGCCAGCGAACCGGCATCGGCGTCGGAGTAAACCACCACCGTCTTGATGCCCATCTTGCGGCAGGTCTTGATGACACGAACAGCGATTTCGCCGCGGTTGGCGATCAGAATTTTATCGAACATGTTTCTGGGCCTTACAGCGGAATGTTGTCGTGCTTCTTCCAGGGGTTTTCCTGGACCTTGTTCTTCAGCGTGCCGAGGGCCTTGATCAGGCGGCGTCGCGTGCCGTGTGGCATGATGACGTCGTCGATATAGCCGAGGCCAGCCGCCACGAACGGATTGGCGAAGCGTTCCTTGTATTCGGCTTCACGCGCGGCCAGTGCTTCAGGATCGCCCGCTTCCTTGCGGAAGATAATTTCCACGGCACCCTTGGCGCCCATGACGGCGATTTCAGCGGTCGGCCATGCATAGTTGACGTCGCCGCGCAGGTGCTTGGACGACATCACGTCGTATGCACCGCCGTAAGCCTTGCGGGTGATGACGGTCAGCTTCGGCACGGTGGCTTCGGCATAGGCGAAAAGCAGCTTGGCACCGTGTTTGATCAGTGCGCCGTATTCCTGCTTGGTGCCCGGCATGAAGCCCGGAACGTCCACAAAGGTGACCAGCGGGATGTTGAAGGCGTCGCAGAAACGCACGAAGCGCGAGGCCTTGCGGCTGGAGTCGATGTCCAGAACGCCCGCGAGGGTCTGCGGCTGGTTGCCGACGATGCCGACAGTCTGGCCATCCAGACGGCCAAAGCCGCAGATGATGTTCTTGGCGAAGTCGGCACCGATCTCGAAGAAGTCCGCCTCGTCGACGACCTTCAGGATCAGTTCCTTCATGTCATACGGCTGGTTCGGATTCACCGGAACGAGGGTGTCTAGCGAGGATTCCTCGCGGTCGGCCTCGTCATAGGTTTCACGCACCGGCGGCTTTTCACGGTTCGACAGCGGCAGGAAGCCGATCAGGCGACGAACTTCGGACAGGGCCTCAAGGTCGTTCTCGAACGCACCGTCAGCAACGCCCGACTTGCCAGCGTGAACGCGGGCACCGCCGAGGTCCTCGTGGCTTACGACCTCGTTGGTCACGGTCTTCACCACGTCCGGACCGGTCACGTACATGTAAGACGTGTCCTTCACCATGAAGATGAAGTCGGTGATGGCGGGCGAATAGACGTCACCACCGGCGCACGGGCCCATGATGACCGAAATCTGCGGGATAACGCCCGAAGCCAGCGTGTTCTGCAGGAAGATGTCGGCGTAACCGGCCAGCGATTCAACGCCTTCCTGAATACGCGCACCGCCGGCATCGAACAGGCCGATGATCGGCGCACCGGCCGTCAGTGCCATCTTCTGCAGCTTGACGATCTTGGCCGCGTGCGCGCCCGACAGCGAACCACCAAAGACGGTGAAGTCCTTGGAGAAGACATAGACCAGACGGCCGTTGATAGTGCCGCGACCGGTGACCACGCCGTCACCCGGGATGCGTTGCTTGTCCATGCCGAAGTCGTGGGAGCGGTGCTCCACGAACATGTCGGTCTCTTCGAAGCTGCCTTCATCTAGCAGCACATCGATACGCTCGCGTGCGGTCAGCTTGCCCTTGGCATGCTGCGACGCAATACGCGCTTCCCCCCCGCCCAGACGGGCGGCAGCGCGGCGACGCTCGAGTTCCTCGAGGATGGCCTGGGTCATGGAAATACGACTCCCTCACGAAATGTTTCAGGAAAAAACAGCGATCCTTGCAAAAAGGCAATCGCAACTTTGCAAATCGTGCGGAACTGTGTGAGTTTGCCAAGGGTTCAGGGGTGTTTTGCGAAGTTGCAAAATGGGCGAAAAACTGTTTCTCGGTAACAAGGTTCGTAAACTGCGCGAGGCCAAGGGCTGGACTTTGGACCATTGCGCGTCGCGTCTGGCGCTGTCGCCTTCCTACCTTTCGCAGATCGAGACGAACCAGCGACCGGCCACGGCGCGGGTGCTGATTTCCCTGACCCGTGCCTTTGACGTGGATGCCAGTATTTTCGATCTGGAGGGTGATGCCCGCCTGATCGCCGACCTGCGCGAAGCGGTGAGCGACGTCGCCGGATCAGGCGAAGTGCCGACTCCAGCCGAACTGAAACACGCCGTGACCAATGCGCCGCGTCTGGCGCGTCAGTTCCTGAGCCTGCACCAAAACTATCGTCGCCTTGATGACCGGCTGAAAACCCTGAACGAGACGCTGGGCCGCGACGAGAAACAGGTCTCGGCTCCTGTCCTCCCCTATGAGGCGGTGCGCGACTTCTTCCACTATCGCGACAACTATATCGACACGCTGGATCAGGCCGCAGAGCAATTGGCCGAAAGGCTGGCCATCGGTGCCAGCAACCACCCGGAACGCCTTTTGGAACATGCCCTTGGCGATCTGTGCGGGGTACGTGTGGCCTATGGAGAGGGGTTGATGCGGCGGTATGATCCGCAGGCGCGTATCCTCTATATCGACCCTGCCCTGCCCGCCGCGACGCGCAGTTTCCAGATGGCGCACCAACTGGCGCTGTTGGTCTTTACCGACACCATCGAGGACGAACTCGTTCGCGCCAATTTCGAGACGCCCGCTGCGACCGATGTGTGCCGCGTTGGATTGGCCAACTATGCGGCGGGGGCGATCCTGATGCCCTATCGTCGCTTCCTCGATAGCGCCCGCGAACTGCGTCACGACGTCGATCTGATGCGCCAACGCTTCCACACCAGCTTCGAACAGGTGTGCCAGCGACTGTCCACGCTACAGCGCCCCGGTTGGCGCGGCGTGCCCTTCTATTTCGCCCGCGTGGACATGGCAGGCAACATCACCAAACGCCACAGCGCGACCCGCTTCCAGTTCGCCCGTTTCGGCGGGGCCTGTCCGTTGTGGAACGTGCATGAAGCCTTCAGTTCGCCCGACCGCATTCTGGTGAACCTGTCGGAAATGCCGGACGGCGCGAAATACATCTGCATCGCCAAAAGCGTGTCCAAACCGGGCGGATCGTACCTTGAGCCTGACCGTCGCTATGCGCTGGGCCTCGGCTGCGAAATCGAACACGCCGACCAACTCGTCTATGCCGCAGGGCTTGACCTCAAGGGCCCGCCGACGCGGATGGGCGTTTCCTGCCGCATCTGCGAACGCACCGACTGCCAGCAGCGGGCCTTCCCGCCGATCGACCGCACGCTCCACGTTCCGCCGCACCAGCGCGGCGTCATTCCCTATGCACTGGGCTAATAGCAAAGTTAGCGAATTCTTGGATTGACGTGCGGCTGTTTTGCACCGCAATGTCCGGTTGTGCATTGCGAATACTGACATTTGTGTCAATGATGGATCGAGCGCGGTCCATCCCGTCCGTTAGACGCCGATCCAATCCCTTCATTCGGCCCTGATGGCTCCGCGCGCAGCGTTGCGCGCCCGACCTCCATCGTGCCTGCGTGCAATTTTTCGAGACGCCCATGACCAAGGCCTTTCTTGCCTCGACCGCCAGCCTGATCGCCCTCGCCTTCAGCGGGGTCGCCCATGCCGAAGAGGTTGCGCTGGATGATCCGCAAGCCACCCGCGTGGGGGACATCGTCGTCACCGCCCAGCGCCGCGAACAGGCCAGTCAGGACGTCGGCGTCTCGCTCAGCATCATCGGCGGCCAGACGCTGGACGAACGTGCCATCAGCGTCGTCAACGACCTCGAAAACGCCGTGCCGAATATGGAGGTCGACAGCCAGTTCGGCGGCGGCCAGCCCCAGTTCCGCATCCGTGGCATTGGCGCGCGTGAATATTCGTCCAACAATGCCTCCACCGTCGGCGTCTATGTCGATGAAGTCGCCCATCCCTATACGGTGACAACGCAGGGCGCTCTGTTCGACGTGGCCCGCATGGAGGTTCTGCGCGGCCCGCAAGGCACGCTCTATGGTCGCAACACCACCGGCGGCGCAGTGAACGTCATTACCAACGCCCCGACCTACTATCTGACCGGCGGTTTCAACGCCGAATACGGCAGCTATGACCGCTATAAGGTCGAGGGCTTCGTCTCTGGCCCGATCACCGAAAAGCTGCTGGGTCGCCTCGTCGCTACCACCGAACAGGGCGGCGCATGGC
This sequence comes from Brevundimonas pishanensis, assembly GCF_022750635.1. Classification (GTDB taxonomy): domain Bacteria; phylum Pseudomonadota; class Alphaproteobacteria; order Caulobacterales; family Caulobacteraceae; genus Brevundimonas; species Brevundimonas pishanensis. Next base: position 314,721 of record NZ_JAJKBG010000004.1, read on the forward strand.
AGTATCACCGTGACACGGGCGAAGCCTTGGGCGAAGCCGATAAGCTGGCCATCCGTGGCCGCCTGACGTGGGATGCGACGGACAACACCACGGTCGATCTGTCCGCCACATGGCAACAGGACAACTCCGACGGCCTCGGCTTCCGCCTGCTGGGCCCGTACCGCGTGGCCGATGGCTCGATCACCTATCCGGCGGATACCGCATGGCGCATTACCGCCTGGCAGATCGCGCCGGACATGGCCGCCGTCGCAGGCCTTGGCCTCGATGCCAAGCCGCAACGCGACAACGATGGTTTTGACCTGTCGCTGCGTATCAAGTCCGACCTCGGGTTTGCCGACCTGACCTCGATCAGCGCCTATCAGACCTTCGAGCGCAACGAATACAATGACTGGGACGGCACCCGCTTTGCCGAGTCCGACGTCTATTTCTACAACGAGATCGAAGTCCTCTCGCAGGAACTGCGCCTGTCCTCCAACATCGGCGGGCCCGTGCAATGGATGGTGGGTGCCCACTATGCCAATGAGAGCAATGACGGCGGTTTCTACACCCGCTTCCGTAGCATCGGGGGCCTCATCAACACGGCCTATGCGCAGGACGTCGAAGCGTTTGGCCTGTTCACCCACAACAGCTGGCAGGTATCGGATCGTCTGAACCTGATCGCGGGCCTGCGCTGGGAAACCGAAGAGCGCACCTTGCTGAGCGCCGGCACGGTGACCGCACCGGCTATCTCCCCTGCGCCGACACGCTATGAAACCGATCTGTCGGAGTTCTCGGGCCGCCTCGGTCTGGAATACGACCTGACCGACAGCGCCATGCTCTACGCCAGCATTTCGCGCGGCGTGAAGTCGGGCGGTTTCACCACCTATAACGCGACTTCGGCGACGCCCTTCAAGCCCGAAACCGTCATCGCTTATGAAGCGGGGATCAAGTCGGACCTGTTCGACAACCGCCTTCGCCTGAACGGCGCGGTCTTCTATTACGACTACCGCGACCAGCAGGTCCAAGGTCTGGAATACGACCGCGAGACAGGCCGTCTGGGCAAGATCACCAATGTGCCGGAATCCAGCATCTATGGCGGCGAGATCGAGCTGACGTGGGTGCCGGTCGATGGCCTAAGCATTACCCAAAACCTCGGCTACAAGTCCGGCAAATACGAAAAGTATGACGCCATCGACGGCACCGCGACCGACGCCGCCAATCCGGTGGACGGCCCGTGGGACATCATCATCACCAATGACCGCTCGGGCGAACGCCTCGGCTTTCCCAAGCTGAACTATGGCGGTCAGGTCGCCTACGACTGGATGTTCAAAGGCTGGGACCTGCGCGCCGAGACCAACTACAACTACCGCGACGAGCTTTACTCCGTCACCGCATCCTCGATCATCGACGACTACTGGCTGTTCAACGCCAACCTGACCGCAGGCCCGTCAGACGCCAACTGGCGCGTCTCGCTGTGGTCGCGCAACCTGTTCGACACCTATTACGAAGAAACCCGCAACGGCTTCAACTCCTCCTCCCGCCCCACCACCAGCCCCCGTCAAGGCCGCACCGTGGGCGTGAGGTTGAGCGTGGATTTTTAAATGGAAAGGGCGGCCTTGGCGGGCCGCCTTTTTTACTTTTGCACACCTGCATCTGTCGCAGTAGGACGCAAAAGCTCTTTTCTAGCATTCTCGTACTCTTGGGTACTGATCAGCCCCTTCTCCAAAAGAACGGCCCATTTTTGTAACTCATCAGCAGTTGATACGCCTGCTTGTACGGCAAACATCGGACGCGTTGCCTGCTTACGCTCTCCAAACACTTTAACTGCACCTGAAGCCTTAGTTCCAACGTTTTGAATATACTTAAAAACAATATATATAGCGCTCACAGCAAAAATGGCAGCACCGATAAAAAATATGATACCAAATATAATAGATCCTAAACCGTCTACTATACCGTAAATCAAATAATGAATCCCTGCATACGCATATGACAGCGCAATAACAATAATACCTAAATATATTCCAATAAATTTTCTAAACAATGCACAATCCCCCCTTAGCCCATTTACGATTTGCTATAAACAATCAAGATTATACTTCCATTAACATTCTTTCAATCGATGCAAAGAAGGGTATCCTACACGCGCTAAATAGGGCGTACACTTCCAAAATTTACACGACTAATCAGTCCAGTAAGGTCCGCTTGGCATTTTTCAATGCAAAATCTGGCGTGGTGCGTGTGGCCAAAGCATTGGTGGCGGTGCTGGCCTTGATGGTCGCGCCTGTGGCCGTAGCCGACGCGCCCCAGAGCCGGATCGTCGTCGGCGTGCCGCTGGAGCCGCCGCATCTGGACCCGACGACGGGGGCGGCGGCGGCGGTGGACGAGATCGTCTATGCCAATGTGTTCGAGGGGCTAACGCGCCTGACGCCCAATGGCACGGTTGCGCCTGCGTTGGCGGAAAGCTGGAGTGCGTCGCCTGACGGCCTGTCATGGACCTTCCGCCTGCACCCCGATGTGAAGTTTAGCGACGGTAGCCCTTTCAACGCCGCCACCGTGCGCTTCTCGCTTATGTGCATCGTGGCCGACGGTTCGACCAATGCGCAGAAGGCCCTGTTTGCGCCTATCCACGCCGTGGATGTGGTGGATGACCACACCGTCACCATCCACCTGTCGCGACCGATGGCCAACCTGCCCTATCTGCTGGCTTGGGGCGATGCGGCTATGGTGTCACCCGCCAGCGCAGCCACCAACGGCACCGCCCCTGTCGGCACCGGCCCCTATCGCCTTGCCCGCTGGCAGCGTGGGGGCGAGTTGGAGCTGGCCCGCCGCGAAGACTACTGGGGCCGCGCCCCGCGCACCGACCGTGTGGTGTTTCGCTTTATCGGTGATCCCGCTGCTGCGTTTGCAGCCATTCGCGCAGGCGATGTGGATGCCTTCCCTAACTATCCGGCACCAGAGACTGTGGGCGAACTGAAGCGCAATCCGGCGCTGCGCGTCACACAAGGGCTGTCCGAGGGCAAGGTCATCATGGCGATGAACAACGCCCGCGCGCCGTTCAACGACATCCGCGTGCGCCGCGCCCTGTCCTATGCCATCGACCACCAAAACATCATCGACGGGGCCATGTTCGGTTTCGGCCAGCCGATCGGCAGCCATTATTCGCGACAAGCCGACGGCTATGTCGACCTGACCGCCGTTTATCCACACGATGTGGAAAAAGCCCGCCAACTGCTCACTGATGCAGGCTATCCGAACGGGCTGGATGTGACCCTGCGTATCCCGCCGCGCCCTTATGCCACCCGCAGCGCCGAGGTTCTGGTCAGCCAGTTGGCGCAGGTCGGTGTGCGCGTCAAAGTCGAGACACTTGAGTGGGCGCAGTGGCTCGATCAGGTATTCGGCCGCAAGCAGTTCGACCTGACCATCGTCGAGCACGTCGAGCCGATGGACTATGACATCTATGGCCGCAAGGACTACTATTTCGGCTATGACAGCGCGGCGTTCGACGCCCTACTGGCACAGGTGAACGCAGCAACGGACGAGGCCACGCGAAGTGCTCGTCTGGGTGATCTGCAACGGCTGATCGCCGACGATGCCGTCAATGTGTTCCTGTTCCAGTCCTCGCGCGTCAGCGTCGCCAAGACGGGCGTCCACGGCCTGTGGATAAACGCGCCCATCGCCGCCAATGACATGACGGGCGTGTGGCTGGATGGTGCGAGTTCGGCCGCTTCTACGAGTGCCAGTAATCGCCTGCCGTGGGGCTGGTTAGGCTTTGCCGCGCTTATCGCCCTGCTCGCATTCTCCACCTATCGGCTGGGTGCAGCTTGGACGGCCAAGAAATTGTTCGGACATGCCCTGACATTGCTGGCCGCTTCGGTGGTCATCTTCGGTCTTCTGCAAGTTCTGCCCGGTGACCCTGCCGCATATATGATGGGCTTAAACGCCAGCCCCGAAGCCATCGCCACCCTCCGCGAGCAACTGGGCCTCGATGGCGGCGTGGTCGTGCGTTACTTCGCGTGGATCGGCGGCCTCTTGGGCGGTGATTTCGGCACCAGCTACACCTATCAAACTCCCGTCAGCGACCTGATTGCCGAGCGGCTCGCCGTGTCGCTTCCGCTGGCCATCGCGGCGCTGGTCCTGTCGGTGGTGGTTGCCATTCCCATCGGTGTGCTGGCCGCCCGCCATCGCGGAAAGCTGCTGGACGGTGGGCTGATCGCGGTGATGCAAACCGGCATTGCCATCCCGAACTTCTGGCTGGGCCTGCTGCTCATCCTGCTCTTTGCCGTCACCCTAGGCTGGTTTCCGGCGGGCGGGTATAGCGGCTGGACCTCGCTCATCCTGCCCGCCCTCGCTCTGGCCGCCCCGCAAGCGGCCATTCTGGCGCGCGTGCTGCGCACGGCCCTGCTCGACACCATGAACGACGACTACGTCCGCACCGCCCGCGCCAAGGGCCTGTCGCGCAATGCCGCCCTGATGCGCCATGCCCTGCCCAATGCGTGGATTCCGGTGCTGACGGTGCTGGGTCTGCAAGCGCCCTTCCTTCTGGCGGGCGGCGTGGTGATCGAAAACGTCTTTTCCCTGCCAGGCCTTGGCCGACTGGCCTTCCAAGCCGTCAGCCAGCGTGACCTGATCGTGGTCCAGGGCGTGGTGATGGTTCTGGTGGCCGTAGTCGTTCTGGTCAGCCTGATCGTGGACATCGCCTATGCCGTCGCCGACCCGCGCCAACGCAGCGGAGGCCGCTCATAATGGCTCGCCTCCGTCCCTTATCTTTGAAAATCGGCCTTGGCCTGACGCTGACCGTCTGCGCGATTACCCTGCTGGCGCTGATCTGGACGCCTGCCGATCCACTGGCACAGGACCTTTCGCAGCGCTTGCTCGCGCCCTCCCTCGCTCATCCGTTTGGCACGGATGCATTGGGTCGCGATGTGCTCTCGCTCGTCATGGCCGCCGCCGCCAATAGCCTGTGGGTCGCGGGCAGCGCCGTCGCGCTGGGCCTGTTCCTCGGCGTGCCGCTGGGCCTCTGGGCCGCAGGCCGTTCCGGCTGGCGCGACGATGTCGTCATGCGTGGCGGAGACTTGATCTTTGCCTTCCCGTCCCTGCTGACCGCCGTCATGCTGGCCGCCGCGACAGGACCAAGCGCCTTCAACGCCGCTCTTGCGCTGGGAGTGTTCAACATCCCCGTCTTCATGCGCGTGGTGCGCGGCGCGGGCCGTGGCCTATGGCAGCGCGACTATGTCACCGCCTCGCGAGCCGCCGGACGTGGCACCGTCGCCATCTCCATCCAGCATATTCTGCCGCATCTGCTCGGCCTGCTCGCGGTGCAAGCCGCCGTGCAGTTCTCGGTCGGCGTCGCCGCTGAGGCGGGCCTCTCCTACCTCGGCCTTGCCGCACAGCCACCCGCTCCCAGCTGGGGCCGCATGCTGGCCGAGAGCCAGACCCTGATCGGCACCGCGCCGTGGCTGGCCATCTTCCCCGGCCTTGCCATATTCGTCACCGTACTGGCACTCAGCCTGACGGGCGACGGTTTGCGCGACCGCCTTGATCCGCGCCTGAAGCGGGAGGTGTGAGGATGCCGCTTCTGGATATCCGCAACCTGTCGCTGACGCTGGATGGCACGGCTCTGCTGCAAGACATCAGCCTGTCGGTTGATGCGGGCGAGGTCGTCGCCCTCGTTGGCGAAAGCGGCTCGGGCAAGTCGCTGACGGCCATGAGTATCCTCGGGTTACAGCCTGATGGAGCCGAACGTTCCGGCCAAATCCTGCTGGACGACCAGGACCTGATCCCGCTGTCCGACACCGCCATGCAGAAGGTGCGCGGTGCCAAGATCGGCATGGTGTTCCAGGAGCCGCTGACGGCGCTGAACCCCGTTATGACCATCGGCAATCAGGTGGCCGAGACGGTACGCATCCACACCGGCTGCTCGCGCAAGGATGGCCTCGCCGCCGCCCGCAAGGCATTGGATGCGGCAGGTCTACCCGCCCCGCGTTTCGGCCTCAGCCTCTATCCGCACCAGCTATCGGGTGGCCAGCGCCAGCGCGTCGCCATCGCCATGGCAACCGCGCTAAAGCCGCGCCTGCTGATCGCCGACGAGGCCACCAGCGCGCTCGATCCCGTCAATCAGGCCAAGGTGCTGGACCTGCTGTGCGGCATGGCGCGCGAGCGTGGCATGGGTCTGCTGCTGATCCTGCACGATCTGGCCGTGGCACAAGAACGCGCCGACCGCGTGGTGCTGATCCGTGGTGGCCAGTGGGTCGAGACGGTCCCCGCTCACAACCTGCCCCGTGCCTTCGCCAGCGAATACGGCCAAGGACTGATCCGCGACGCCGTCCATGCGCCGGATCATGGGCCAAGCACACCCACCGATGTGCTCGTCGTCGCCGAGGCCATCGACGTTACCCGCCTCTATGACGGCCCGCGTCGTCTGTTCGCAAAATCCCCGTCCGTTCGCGCCGTCGATGGCGTAACCTTGAGCATCCGGAAGGGCGAACGCGTCGGCCTGATCGGCGAAAGCGGCTGTGGCAAGTCCACCCTGCTGCGCGCCCTGATCGGGCTGGAGCCAATACAAGGCGGACAGGTTCTGCTGAACAGTCAGAACTGGGCCACCGCCCCCACCGCCCAAAAGAAGGCCATGCGCCGCCGCGTGCAGCCCGTGTTTCAAGATCCGGGGGCCAGCCTTGATCCGCGCTGGACCGTGGCCCGCTCTCTGGCCGAGCCACTGCACCTGCTGGAAACACCGCTCAGCCCGACCGAAGCCAACGCCCGCATTACCGAGGCTCTGGAACAGATCGGCCTGCCCGCCACCTTTGCCACCCGCCTGCCGCACCAGATGTCGGGCGGCCAGAAACAGCGCGTCGCACTGGCCCGCGCCATCATCACCCAGCCCGATCTGATCGTCATGGACGAAGCGGTATCCGCGCTCGACGTTACGGTTCGTGCCCGCATCCTCGACCTGCTAGCCGATCTGTCGGCGCGGCTCGATATCGCCCTGCTGTTCGTCAGCCACGATCTGGAGGTCGTGCGCCGCCTGACCGAACGGGTCGTCGTCATGGAGGCGGGCAAGATCGTCGAGCAAGGCCCGAGCGAAACAGTTCTTGCACATCCCGCTCATCCCGCCACACAAAGGCTGGTCGCCGCAACGCCGCGCCTGATTACGGAGCCGACCGCATGAACCGCCGCACTGTCCTCGGCAGCGCCCTGATCGGAGCCGCTGCCGCGACCGCCAGCACTGCCTCCGCAAAAGCCGCGAAGCCCAAGGGCAAGACCGGCCCGCGCAACCTGATTACCGATGTGGCGGGCATCAAGATCGGTCAGGCACAGGACGCGAACGCCCGCACCGGCGTGACCGTCATCCTGTGCGAAAAGCCCGCCGTCGCCGCCGTCGATGTGCGCGGCGGTGGCCCCGCGGGCCGCGAAACAGATGTACTGAAAGCCGAAAATCTGGTGCAGGAGGTGGATGCCATCGTCCTGTCGGGTGGCTCGGTTTACGGCCTTGCCTCGGCGGACGGCATTGCCGCATGGATGGGTATGCGCGGTCGTGGCTATGGCATGGGCGGAGGAGCGGGCGTGCCACCCTCGCCCATCGTGCCCGCCGCCTGCCTCTATGACCTCGCCAATGGCGGCGACAAACAGTGGGGCATGGACCCGCCCTATCGCCAATTGGCCGTTGAAGCACTGGAGGGCGCAGGTGATGCTTTCGCCCTCGGCACCGCAGGCGCAGGCTACGGCGCACAGGCGGGTGGACTGAAGGGCGGCATCGGCTCGGCCTCTGCTGTAACCTCTGATGGCTGGACCGTCGGGGCCATCGCCGCGGTCAACAGCGTCGGCTCGGTCATCGCGCCGGACAGCAAACAGTTCTGGGCCGCGCCTTTCGAGATTGACGGCGAGTTCGGCGCCCTCGGCACCGCCGACCTGTCCGCCGCGCACGAGGACTGGGGTAGCGCCAAATTCAATCCGCGCCCGCGCGAGAACACCACCATCGCCTGCGTAGCCACCGACGTCGCGCTCAGCCGCGTGGAGTGCCAACGCCTTGCCATCATGGCGCAGGACGGCCTGTCCCGCGCCATTCGCCCCGCCCATGCGCCGTTCGATGGCGATACGGTCTTTGTCCTGTCCACAGGCAAGATCACCATCGACGATCCGGCCCAGCGCAACATCGCTGTCAGTCGCCTCGGCAATATCGCCGCCGACGTGCTGGCCCGCGCCATCGCCCGCGGCGTCTATGAAGCCACCGCCTATGACGGCAGCGCGACGGGCACTTGGAAATCACCGGGCTGACGGTACGCCAAGGGGCCAGATGACCGTGTCCCCGACCTGTAATCCCGAAAGAACTTCTGCCCGATCGGGCCCAACACGGCCCAATGTGATTTGACGCGTCTCGACCTTGCCATCGCCTTTGCGCAACTGCACCTGAGGCCCGCCGTTCACCAAGGCGGCGACAGGCACTGATATGGCCTTGGGCTTTTCATAAAGCTTCAGACTGACACTTGCGGTCATACCGATGCGCACCAGCGCCGCGTCCTCGGGCGACAAGCCTTCAAGGCGGACACGCGCCGCAAACTGGGTCTTATCCGAGGATGCGCTGTCAGCCTCGCCCGCAACGCCGATCAAACGTCCCGGCAAAGTACGGCCCGTAAATCCAGGCCCCGTGACCGTGGCAGGCGTGCCTATCGCCAGCAAAGCCAGATCGGCTTCGTCGATCTTGAACAGGACATCCAAACCATCCAGCGCGGCGATCACGCCCAAACTCTGACCGGTGTTCAGCTTGCCGCCGACCTTGGGTCCGTTGTCCTGCCCCATGCCACCGGACTGAACGCGCACCATCACGCCTGAACGGGGAGCCGTGATAATCGCACCTGCACCGGCGGTTGCCTCCTGCAGTCGGGTCGCCGCCAGCCCGCTCTGGATTTGGGTCACACGCCGCTCTACACCCACTCCGCGCGCGCGGGTGGCGTCCAGTTCCTCTTCAGCCACTGTCACGCCCTGCATCGCTTGTCGGAGGGCGCTTTCCAGACTTTCCATCTCGGTGCGGGCAATGAGCCCCCGCGCAAACAGGCGCGCCCCTTCATCACGACGGCTGTTGGCATCTTCCAGCAGTTGGCGGGCAGCCTCTACCCCGCGCTCGGCCCGACGAACCTCGGGCCCGCTGGACCAACTCGCCATTTTCTGCGCGGTGTCCTGGGCCTGCAAATAGGCAATCTGCGCTTCGGCACCCTTGCGCCACACATCGGTGGGGTTCAGCCGGAACAAGACCTGCCCCGCATCGACGCGATCCCCAAAGTTAAAGCCTATCTCCAAGACGGTGGCGTCGGTCGGCGACAAGACTTCGACCTGCTCGCCTGGGGCGATCCGGCCGGAAAAGGACTGCTGGATCACAAAGGGTTCGTCGACGACGCGATAGGTCGCCATCGGCCCGTCAACCGCCGCCTTGTCGTCGGAGCGGCTGAACGCCAGCAGCATCAGGCCCACCAACAATGCCGCGGCGACTGCTAACAACCACTTGGGGCGACGCCTTAGTGTTCCAAGGAAATTTGCCATGTTTCCAGCGTCCTACCTAACTGTTGATCCAAGGCGGTAATCGCGTTCGCATAGGCGATGCGGGCAGACAGAGCCTGTGCATCCGCACTGCGCAGGGTGGATTGAAGGGATAGCACCTCGAAATTGCTGGCCCGCCCGGCCTGCAGCCGCTCGTTGTGAAGTTCAAGGCTCCGCGCGGCCAACTCCTTGGCGCGCAAGGCCGCCTCCAACTGACGCCAGCGCGACCCCACCTCTGCTACCGCATCGCGGACAGAGCGCTCGATACGCTCCAGATTCCCCTCGTAGCGAAGGCGCGCGCTATGGACCTGCGCCTTTGCAGCCATGACGTTGCGTCGCCCCGAAAAGTCGCCGATCGGCACATTCAACTGGATACCGACAGAGTGGGATGACAGGTCGCCAGCAATACCGTCGGTCGTAAAGCGATCAAACCCAGCGACCACCGAGACATCCCAAAGCCGTCCATTGCGGGCCAGCCGCTCGCCCATCTCGACCTGCTCCAGACCTAACTGCTGCGCGCGGATATCGCGGCGGTTCGCCATGGCTGTACGCACTGCCGCATCTGGATCGATATCCAGCGCCTCGACTTCAACCGCATCGATGGCGCGGATCGGCGTGTTGGGATCAAGCGCCAACAAGGTCAGCAGTTGGGCCCGCGATGCCGTAAGCGCCCGCTCCGTCTCCAACAAGCTTACCTCTTGATTGGCGACGTCGGACTGGGTCTGGACAATGTCGGCCGCCGCCATCCTTCCAGCGTCGATCAGGAACTGGTTGACCTCCAGAAGCTGGCGACTGCGCTCCAGCGCCATTCGCGACAGCTCAAGCCGCTCCTGCGTCTGGATAAGATTGCGATACGCATAGGTGATCTGGTCGATCAAATCGACGACGGCGGTCTCTTCCTGAAGCTGGGCCAGTTCGGCCCCGATGTGGGCCTGTCGCAAGGGGGCCGTGTTCACGTCCCATCCGGCACCGCGCAACAGTGGCTGTCTGGCATTCAGGGAAAAGCCCGTGCTAGCCGCGCCGCTCCCGTCCAGAGGTTCGTACCGGCTCCACCCCATCGAAACGGAGGTGCCGACCGGACTGGTCCAGTTAACGCTGGGCGAGATGCTCAGTTCTCCGGTCACGGGTCTGCCGTCTGTCTTGCGCTGCACAGCCGAGACCGCCACGCCGCCGCTCGGCCAGTAAGACCGGTGGGCGAGGAACAGATCGAAGCGGTCGATTACGCGCATCATCCGTAACGAACGCAGATCCCTATTGTCACGCAGACCCAGCGCGACTGCCTCTTCCAGCGTCAGATCCAGCGTCGCCCCTGCCCGCGCCGAGACGTCGGGCGGCACAGGTTGAGCGTACACATGAGGCGGGCAACACAACGCCACCCCCGCAAACAACAGCGCCAACACACTAATCCGCACGCAACGCCTCCACAGGAAGTATTCGCGAAGCCGAAACCGCCGGATGGATGCCGAAAACAAGCCCCACCGCGCCTGCGATACCCGTCCCCCAAACCAGAACCATCGGATCGAACGCAAAGCTGATGGGAAGAACCAAACACCCCAGCGCCGTCAACCCAACCCCCGCCAGAGCGCCTAGGAGACCCCCGCCCACAGACAGGGCCACGGCTTCGACGATGAAGATGAAAACGATCTCGGACGGCGTCGCCCCTATGGCGGCCCTCAGTCCGATCTCGCGACGACGCTCCATGACCGACATCAGCATGACATTCATCACGCCTACCCCGCCGACCAACAGCGACACCGAACCAATGGCGACCAAAATGGCCGACATCAGGTTCATCTGGCTTTTCATCGCAGCGATCATTTCCTTGGGAGTCAGTGCCTTAATGGCCTGACCGCGTGACAGCATCTGGCGCTGAAGGCCGACGGCCCAGTCTGACGGATCCGTATCTGCATTCACCTTCACCAGGGCATGGCTGAAACCCGTACGGGTCATCACCCGGCGAGCGCATGACAGGCCGATCAGCGCAGCCTCGTCCGGAGACACTGGGTTCAAGGCCTGAGTGGATACAGGCGGCAAAATGCCAACGACGTTGAAGCCATATCCGTCGATAAAGGCCAGATCGCCCACCTTGGCCCTTGTCTCTTTCGCGGCGCGTGCGCCCAAAACGGTGGCCCCGTTACAGCCATCGACGGACGACAGGTCCCGACCGCGCTCGGCGTGCAGCTTCAACATCTCCAGAGCGTCGACCGACACCGCAGCCACAGAGACTGACATTGTCTGACCCGCGATACGCAAGGTGGAGCGGCCCACGGCCATTGGCGCGGAGGCGAGAACACGCGGATCGGCCCTCACCACCGCGTCGAGCGTTTCGGAAGACAACCAATCCTGAGCTGCGTTTTCAGGGCTGATTTGAACGGTGTCGACGCCGACCTGCTGGAACCGCGCCATCACCTCGGAGCGGGCGATGTGTGAAAAGCTCATCAGAGCCACGATAGAGGCCGATCCGATCATCACACCCAGCAGGGCCAGCAAAGAGCGCCGCCCCTGCGCGCGCAGGCTGGAAATCGCCTCGCGGGTTAGCTCGATCCAAACCCCTCCCCCTATGCGCGCCATTAGCTTACCGCTCCACGCTGGAAACGATGCGCCCGTCGCGCATGACCACACGGTGGTCGCAGGTACCGGCCAAATTCTCGTCGTGCGTCACCATCAATATCGAGACGCCGTTGCGAAGGTTTATGTCGCGCAACAACTCCATCACCCGGCCTCCACTCTCGCTGTCCAGATTACCGGTCGGCTCGTCGGCCAGCAGAAGGCGCGGCTGGGTGATCAGAGCGCGGGCGATCGCCACGCGCTGTCGCTGGCCACCTGAGAGTTCGTCCGGTCGGTGGTGAATGCGATCGGCCAGCCCCACGCGTTCGAGTTGGGCCATCGCGGCATCGCGCCGCTCCCGCCGTCCAACAGCGCGGTGGACCAAGGGCAGAGCGACGTTTTCCCATGCCGTTAAACGGGGAAGCAGATGGAATGACTGGAAGACGAAACCGATGAGGCGGTTACGAACCTTGGCCGCTTCGTAGGCATCCAGACCGGAAACCCGCTGGCCCGCCAGCTCGATCTCGCCTTCCTGTGCGCGGTCCAAAAGACCGATCAGGTTCAATAGCGTACTTTTTCCGGACCCCGACGATCCAGTTAAGGCCCACATCTCACCCGAGGACATAGACAGGCTAACCCGATCCAGAACCATCGTTCTGGACCGGGCCGGCCCATAGCCATGTGTGACGTCGGATAATCGCAACATGGTCAGACTCATGCCGCCGGATCTGGCAGGATCCGGCGGCACAGTGCCTTAGGTGCGGCTGATGGTGACAGCCGAACCGGCTTGCAGGTCGCCGTTGATGTAGCAGTCGCCTGCACTGCCGACGCCCGGCAGCACGACGTTGTTGAACAGGGCGATCTTGTTCACATCGTCCCAGTCCGCTTCGACCGTACCTTGGCAGGTGCTGGTCAGGGTGTTCACCGTCAGATTGATGATGCGGATCTTGGTGGCAACGCCCGAGCTGCTGGCATCCGGGGTGACGATCTGCACTTCATGAGCCAGACCGGGGAAGCTGACCAGGCCGCACAGGCCGAGAGTACCACCCGAGAGGCTGGCGCTGGTCAGCCAGGCCTTCTTACCGTCGCTCTCGAAATAGAGCTGGAAGTCGGCGTTGCAGTTCAGGTTCACAGTCTGACGGACATTCAGCTGGCCCGTCAGCGAGTTCGTGACGAGGTTCTGATAGGTGCCGTGCGGCTGGAAGTTCTGGTCGCCAGCAAAGGCCGGAGCGCCAACAGCGATGGCAGCGATAGCTGCGAACGAAGCGATGATGCGTTTCATGGAATGTTTCCTCCCACTTACAACCTCTGATTGAGGTCGATGAAAGGATTCCACAATCTACAGTTGAGTCAACAGGTATGATTCACCGTAAAAACTGACACTTGCTCCGCTGCACCGCACAATGATTACCCTTTTAGGTTGTGAATGCACATAAAAAGGAGCCCCTCCAATCTCTCGGAGAGGCTCCTGATTCACAAAAACTGGACCGAAGTTACTCGGTGTCGATTTTGGCCAGCAGGGCGTCGACCTGAACCTGATCGCCAGCGGTGCAGTTCACCTCCTGAACCACGCCGTCGAACGGTGCGGTCAGGCTGTGTTCCATCTTCATGGCTTCGAGCGTCAGCAGCTTCTGGCCCTTGGTGACGGTTTCGCCCGCAGCGACTTCAACCGCGATCACCTTACCCGGCATGGGGGCGAGGATGGAGCCAGAGCCGACACCACCGTCTGCACCACCGACCGCACGCCACGGCTTCAGCACCAAGCGCTCGCCGCCTTCGTTCAGAGCGATCTCGCGACGCGGCGGGCCGTCCATAGGCTCGCCCAGTTCAACGGTGAAATCGCGGCCGAACTGATCGGCCAGACGCATCTGGCGTTTTCCGGGTGCGTTCAGACGAAGACCCGCAGACGACGCCCACGGTCCGCGACCACCGCCGATAAGCGCAGCGGCAGCCATTTCCAGACCTTCGACCGACGGCTCGGGTCGCGTGGTCAGTTCTTCCAGCTTGCGACCGATCAGGCCGGTATCAACCGTGCCCGCGGCAAATTGTTCGTCGCCCAGCACGCGATAGAGGAAACCCGCGTTGGTGATAAGCGGGCCGCACTCCCCTTCATCCAGCGCAAAGCGCAGGTCGGCAATCGCCTCTTCGCGCGTATCGCCGTGGACGATCAGCTTGGCGATCATCGGGTCATAGTGGGGGCTGATTTCCGCGCCCTCTTCCACACCGGTATCGACGCGCACCAGATGGTCCGGATAGTCGAACACATCGAGACGACCAATCGACGGCAGGAAGCCCTTAGTCGGGTCCTCGGCATAGAGGCGAACCTCCATGGCCCAGCCGTTGATCGACAGTTCGTCCTGACGCTTGGGCAGCGGCTCGCCCGAGGCGGCACGCAGTTGCCATTCCACCAGATCAACGCCCGTGATCTCTTCGGTCACAGGGTGCTCGACCTGCAGGCGGGTGTTCATTTCCATGAACCAGATGCGGTCGGCGCGCAGGCCTTCCGAGCCATCGGCGATGAACTCGATGGTGCCAGCGCCCTGATAGTCTACGGCCTTGGCGGCACGAACGGCGGCGGCGCAAAGCTCAGCACGGGTCGCCTCGTCCATGCCGGGGGCCGGAGCCTCTTCAACCACCTTCTGGTGGCGGCGTTGTAGCGAACAATCACGCTCGAACAGGTGGACGACATTGCCGTGGCTGTCGCCGAACACCTGCACCTCGATGTGGCGGGGCGACAGGATGTATTTCTCGATCAGCACATGGTCATTGCCAAACGAAGCCGCCGCCTCGCGCTTGCACGAGGCCAGAGCGTCAAGGAAATCCGCCGCCTGTTCGACCAGACGCATTCCCTTGCCGCCACCACCGGCGACGGCCTTGATGAGCACCGGATAGCCGATCTTGTCGGCTTCCGCCTTCAGGTGATCGAGTTCCTGATTTTCGCCCATATAGCCCGGCGTGACGGGTACGCCGGCATCGGCCATCAGCTTCTTGGCAGCATCCTTCAGACCCATCGCCGTGATGGATTTCGGCAGCGGCCCGACCCAGATCAGGCCCGCATCCATAACGGCCTGAGCAAACTCGGCGTTCTCGGACAGGAAGCCATAACCGGGGTGGATGGCCTCGGCTCCAGTCTGTTTGGCGGCGGTGATGATCTTGTCACCGACCAGATAGGATTCGCGCGTCGGCGCAGGGCCAATGTGCACAGCCTCGTCGGCCAAGCGGATGTGCAGCGCATCGGCATCAGCGTCCGAATAGACGGCCACCGTGCGGATACCCAGACGGCGGGCGGTGCGGATGACGCGGCAGGCGATTTCGCCACGATTGGCGATCAGAACAGATTTCATCATCGCATTACATCCTGAACACGCCAAAGGAAGGACGATCGGCAATCGGGGCCTGTAGCGCGGCCTCCAGAGCCAGACCCAGCACGTCGCGGGTCTGCACAGGGTCGATCACCCCGTCGTCCCACAGGCGGGCCGTAGCGTAATAGGGATTGCCCTCGTCCTCGTATTTCTGGCGCACCGGAGCCTTGAAGGCTTCCGCCTCTTCCGGCGTCCATTTGGCGGCGTCGCGGTGCACAGTCGCCAGAACGCTGGCCGCCTGTTCGCCGCCCATCACGCTGATGCGGCTGTTGGGCCAGGTGAACAGGAAGCGCGGGGAATAGGCCCGGCCACACATGCCATAGTTGCCCGCGCCAAAGCTGCCGCCGATCAGGACGGTGATCTTGGGCACATTGGCCGTAGCCACTGCCGTCACCAGCTTGGCACCATGCTTGGCGATGCCCTCAGACTCGTACTTACCGCCGACCATGAAGCCGGAAATGTTCTGAAGGAACAGCAGCGGAATTTTGCGCTGGCAGGCCAGTTCGATGAAGTGCGCACCCTTCTGGGCGCTTTCGCTGAACAGCACGCCGTTGTTAGCCAAAATAGCGACCGGCATCCCGTGGATGTGAGCGAAGCCGCAAACCAGCGTGGTGCCGTAAAGCGATTTGAACTCGTGGAATTCTGAGGCATCCACGATGCGCGCGATCACCTCATGCACATCGTAGGGCGCACGGACGTCCTCCGGCACGATGGCATAGAGGTCCTCGGCCGCATATTTCGGCTCAACCGGCTCTTGCAGGTTCACATTGGCGAACACCGGCGGCGGCAAGGTGGCGACGATGTCGCGCACGACGGTCAGGGCGTGTTCGTCATTGTCGGCGACGTGGTCGACCACGCCGGACTTGCGACCGTGGACCTCGGCACCAC
The DNA here is from genome assembly GCF_022750635.1 of Brevundimonas pishanensis. Taxonomy (GTDB): domain Bacteria; phylum Pseudomonadota; class Alphaproteobacteria; order Caulobacterales; family Caulobacteraceae; genus Brevundimonas; species Brevundimonas pishanensis. The sequence goes on from NZ_JAJKBG010000004.1 coordinate 331,028, forward strand.
CGAGATCCTCGGCGCTGATGACCTCGCCCGTTGCGGCCTGAACCAGCGGCGGGCCGGCAAGGAAGATGGTCCCCTTGCCGCGCACGATCACAGTCTCGTCCGACATGGCCGGAACATAGGCCCCACCTGCCGTACAGCTGCCCATCACACAGGCGATCTGGGCGATGCCCTTTGCGGACATCTGGGCCTGATTGAAGAAGATGCGGCCAAAGTGGTCGCGGTCCGGGAAGACCTCGGCCTGATTGGGCAGGTTCGCCCCACCGCTATCGACCAGATAGACGCACGGCAGATGGTTCTCGAGCGCGATCTCTTGGGCGCGCAGGTGCTTCTTCACCGTCATCGGGAAGTAAGTGCCGCCTTTAACGGTGGCATCGTTGCACACGATCATGACCTGACGGCCCGACACACGGCCAATACCGCAGATCATGCCTGCACCCGGCACCTCGTCATTATAGAGGCCGTTGGCGACCAGTTGGCCGATCTCGAGGAAGGACGAGCCGGGGTCCAGCAGGCGCTCGACCCGCTCGCGCGGCAACAGCTTTTCGCGGGCCACGTGGCGCTCGCGGGACTTTTCGTCACCGCCCAGCGCCGCCTTGGCGACCTTGGCACGAAGCTCTTCGGCAAGCTGGCGGTTGAACGCCGCCCGCGCCTTGGCCTCGGCGCTATCGACATTGACCATGGAGGTCAGAACAGGAGCCGTCATAAGCCTATCCTCAGCGTGCGCCGATCAGCTCGCGGCCGATCAGCATGCGACGGATTTCATTGGTGCCCGCGCCGATATCCATCAGCTTGGCATCGCGCAGATAACGCTCGACCGGCCAGTCCTTGGTGTAACCGGCACCGCCCAGCGCCTGGACAGCCTCGGCTGCCGTGCGGAAGGCATTCTCGGACGCCAGCAGCACACAGCCAGCAGCATCATAACGGGTGGTCTGGCCCGCATCGCAGGCCCGCGCCACGGCATAGGAGTAGGCACGCGCCGACTGCAGGGCGACATACATGTCCGCCACCTTGGCCTGCATCAGCTGGAAGGTGCCCAGCGCCTTGCCGAACTGCTGGCGCTCGCGAACATAAGGGATCACGGTATCCAGACAGGCCTGCATGATGCCCAGTTGGATGCCCGACAGCACCACACGCTCATAGTCCAAACCCGACATCAGAACACCGACGCCGCCGTTCAGCGGTCCCATGATGTTCTCTTCCGGCACGAAGCAATCCTCGAACACCAACTCCGCCGTCGGCGAGCCGCGCATGCCCATCTTGTCGATCTTCTGACCGATGGAGAAACCGGCGAAGTCCTTCTCGATGATGAAGGCGGTGATGCCGCGGCTGCCTGCGTCCATGTCGGTCTTGGCATAGACCACCAGAGTGTCGGCATAGGCCGAGTTGGTGATCCAGAACTTCGTGCCGTTCAGGCGATAGCCGCCGTCCACCTTCTCGGCGCGCAGCTTCATACTGACAACGTCAGAGCCTGCGTTCACTTCCGACATGGCCAACGAGCCAACGTGCTCGCCCGACACCAGCTTGGGGAGGTATTTGTCTTTTTGCTCTTGGGTGCCCCAGCGGCGGATCTGGTTCACACACAGGTTGGAGTGCGCCCCATAGGACAGACCCACGGATGCCGAGGCGCGGGAGACTTCTTCGACCGCGATCACATGGTCCAGATAGCCAAGACCCAGACCGCCCCACTCTTCCTCGACCGTGATGCCGTGAAGGCCCAGCTCGCCCATGGCCGGCCACAGGTCGCGCGGGAACCAGTCCTCCGCGTCCACCTTGGCCGCCAGCGGCGCGATCTGCTCGTCGGCAAAGCGGGCCGCGCTTTCGCGGATCATGTTGGCGGATTCAGTCAGACGGAAATCGAAATCAGGCGTAGCGCGCATTGGACTTTGTCCTTGTTCTGGGATGCGTTTCCTCGTTGCGCGAAGGGTACGACGCCGCTCAGCTTTCGATAAATGGAAAGTTCGTGAAGATTCAGATAGGTATTTTCTATGCTGAAGCGCTCACACGTTCGCCAATTCCTTGCTGTTGTCGACAGCGGCAGCTTTACCGCCGCCGCCGCGCGCGTTCGCATCACCCAGCCCACCTTGTCCGTCGGCATCGCAGAGATGGAAAAGACGGTCGGGGCCAAGCTGTTCATCCGCGACCGAAAACACGTGCGACTGACCGAGGCGGGAGCGCGGCTGCTTCCCATCGCCCGACAATTGGAACAGGGCTTTCGCGCCGCCGAGAGCCTGAACGCCCCCGCGCGCGGAGGCTCTCGCCTTATGCGGCTGGGTGTCCTGCGTACCCTAGCCCCCGAGATGGTCAAGATTGCCGTCGAAACGCTCCGGTCGGACTGCGATCTGGAACTGGTTGAAGGATCAGGTCACGAACTGAGGACCGGCCTGTCCGGCGGACGCCTTGATGCTGCGATCACTCTTCTCAAACCAGATGACCATACGGAGCTCTCCCGAACACTTTTCACCGAACCCTATGTGATGCTGGCCGCCCACGGGCACCATCTGGCCGACAGCGTGGTGCATCCCGAAGCATTGGCCGGTGAAGTCATGATTGCCCGTCGCGCTTGCGAAAGGCTTCAGGATACCAGCCGCTTCTTCACCCGATCCGGAGTTCGTCCGCGCTTTGCCCTACGCTCCGATAACGACGCCCTGTGCCTTGGGATGGTCGAGGCCGGGTTGGGCATCACGACCGCCCCCCTGTCGTTGATGACCCCTAAAATGCGCCAGATCGGCATTGTCGGATATGACTTCGAGCGCACGATAGGCCTGATCCGCTCAGGAAGGAGCGTCCCGGATTTTCCGTCGATAAATCAGTTGCACAGCCGTCTGAACGCTTTGATCGAAGACGTCTGACGCGATGGAGGTTGCGGGACGACAATGTGTGCGCACAAGTAGCGCGAGGCGTTCAGTATGCTGGTGTTTCTTTCGCCTGACAGAACATTACTTAAGCGTAATCATATAATTATGGCTTGGCCGTTACAGCGAATTCACTTTTCCTAGTTCCGTTTGCAACTAGGATATAACGGTGATCGTCGGAGTATACCGACGCGCTCAATCGAATATTTCCCCTGATTGAACGGAGCCCGCCGTGAGAAGCCCCATCCTTGCCTTTCAGCCTGCCTCGTCGTTGCTGATGAGCAAACTGACGCTGCTGTGGCGAGATGTTTATTCCAACTATCCCGTGCCGCTGCCCTTCACCGAGGACGAACTGGATCGCTTCATCCGCATGTCCGGCATTTGCCTCGATCTCTCCCAAATCGCGCTCGCCGACGACCAGCCGGTGGGGCTCTCCTTGGCAGGCAGCGACGGTGATACAGCTTGGATCGGCGGCTTTGGCATAGCGTCTTTGCATCGCCGCTGCGGGATCGGACTTGCCATGCTCCGCTCGCAAACGCGCGAGTTTGACCAACGCGGTATCCGCAACAGCCGACTGGAAGTGATCACCACCAACCGCGCCCGCCGTCTGTATGCGAACTCGGGCTATGTGGATCGCCGTCGCCTCCACAGCTTCAACAGTCCAGCCGTGGGCAACTCTGCGGACCCACTGGAGGTGGTGCCGCTGGAGGACCTGCCCGCCCTGCATCAAAGACTTCATGTGGGTGTCAGCGCCGCACCGTGGCAGCGGGAACTGCCGGGCGTCATGCGCGCCGTTGAACGCGATCACCTGACCATTCTGGGTTGGCGCGGTCCGAACGGTATCGCTGCCTATGCGGTTGAACAAAACCGCTCGGGCCTGACCCACTTGGTTGACGCGGTGGCGGAGTGTGCATCGTCAGCCGAAGGACTGGTGTCTTCTCTGGCGGCCCGCAGCCGTGGCCGCCGCATCAGTCTGGGCGACGAGCCTTCCAACTCGCCTGTCGCCAAAGCGTTCAAGCGCTTCGGTGCCAGCCCGCGCATTCAACGCATGGAGATGGTCCGCCTCGCCAATCTCCCCACTGAAGTCCGGCGGGTACGTGACTATGCCATGGCTTGATCCCGCCAAACGTAGTATGGCGATTATGCCGTCAGCACTGGTTGTGGCGGCGTCACCGGCCATGGCACTGCCCAGCCCGCAGGCGGCCTTCGAAGCCTATCGCGACCTGATCAATCGGCATGATTTCGAGTTGCTGGCCGAGACGGTGATGGGCCCCCACCCTGTGTTTGTCTTTGCAGACAAGCGGCACGACGGGCTGGACGCGGTGCGAGCGGCTTTTCGCCAGACGTGGATAGTTTTGCCGGACGAAACCTATTCGATGACCCACGAGCGGTGGCTGTTCTCGGATGATGAACATGCCGCCTGCACCTTCATCTACACCTATCGCGGCACAATGGCCGACGGCCGCGCCCTCAGCGGCGGCGGCCAGGGCGTAAACCTATTCCAGCGCACCGATAACGGATGGCGACTGGTCTTTGAACAACTGACACCTGACACCTCGAGAGCCGACAAATGAGCGGTACCCCACTCGCCCTGACGGCCTTGGCCTTTGGCAACTTTACGACGGGTCTGGATATGACGGCGTTGAATGCCGCCGTCGCCTACCTGCCCCAGCCATCCGTCGTTTACGTCATTGGCGGCTGCGTACCCGAAGGCCTTGCCCTCACTGCCGCTGGAACGCACCCAACGGCCCAGACCGCTCCCCTCAACGAGAACAGCCCCGTTCGGACCGCCAGCATCACCAAGACGTTCACCGCCGCCACGATAATGCGGCTGTGGGAGCAACAGCGGCTCGATTTGGATGCGCCAATGTCCGAACTGGCGTCGGCCAGTTTGATGGCTCCGCTGGTGAAGGCTGGATACGACGTGGACGCCATCACAGTTCGCCACCTATTGAACCACACCTCCGGTCTATACGACCATGCGTCCGATACCCGATATCAGCAGATGTGGCTGGACAATCCTGACCACCACTGGACCCGTCAGGAACAGGTGGAGCTGTCTGCTTCTTTCAGCGGACCATTGCATTCGCCGGGAACGCGCTTTGCCTATGCCGATACCGGCTACATCATACTTGGTGACATCATCGAGCAGATTACGGGCCAGCCTCTTCATCAGGCGGTTCGCGAACAGCTAAAGCTGGAACAGTTCGGCCTTAACAGCACGTGGTGGGAGGTCGCCGAAACCGCGCCCTCGACGAGCCAACCCAAGGCGCGTCAGCTCTGGAAGGGTCACGATATCGACCGCCTTCACGGCTCGCTCGACATGTACGGCGGAGGCGGTCTGATTATGTCCGCCCGCGATCTGGCCATCTTCTTTGCAGCACTGTTCGAGGATCAGGTCTTCGACCACCCGCGCACCCTGTCGGAGATGACGCGGTTCCTGCCACATGATGGCGGAGCGTCATACCGGCTGGGAATCATGGCAACACCGGAACAGCCGGACTGGCGAAACAAGGGATTTTGGCATTCCGGCTTCTGGGGCACGGTTACCTATTACATCCCTGCCAGGCGTCTGGCTGTGAGCGGCGTCACAGCCGATCAATCCGGCTATCCTGCCCTGCACGAAGCGGTGAAGGAGGTTATCGCCGCCCTTCCCTGTCAGTGGGAAGGTGTACGCTAGGAGAGGACCTTACCGGTACTCTTCAAATACGCGGCCGCCAGCGACAGATCGGTCGAGAACGCTTTCTGCGCCCGTATCCGTTCGTTAGGGTCAGGGTGCCGCAAGATATACGCCGGGTGATAGGTTAACAGCAGCGCGCCCTGAGGCCTCTCTTCGATGCGTCCGCGCAGGTCGTTGACGCTGACGGTATGGCCCAGAATGCCGCGCGCGGCGCTAGCCCCCATTGCGACGATCAACTCGGGCTGAACCAGGGCGCGCTCGTGATCCAGCCACCAGCGACAATGATCGATCTCTGCGGCTGACGGCGACTTGTGCAGTCTCTGTCGGCCACGCACCGTGTGTTTGAAATGTTTGACCGCATTGGTCAGATAGACGGTGTCGCGCTCCAGTCCCGCTTCGAGCATTGCCTTGTCCAACACCTTGCCTGCTGGCCCGATAAAGGGCGTGCCTGCGATATCTTCCTGATCTCCGGGCTGCTCGCCCACAATCATAAGACGCGAACGTTTAGGCCCCCGCCCGCATACAGGCTGCGTTGCGTCGCGCCACAGCGGGCAGCGGCGGCACCCCGCAAGCGCAGCATTCAGGTCATCCAGATTTTCGGGCACCACATCATCGGTGACAGCACGATCGACGACTGCCGCCTTGACCTGATCGAAGCGTCGATTGGGCTCTGGCGCGGGGGCATTGACCATCTGCTCGGTGCGTCCGGTCGCATCGGCGATCATTCCGGCGATAAGGTCGGCCTCGGGCAGGTTCTTCCAATAGGATTTGGGCATCTCGGCCTGCATCGCCTTGCTACGCAGCCGTGCGGGATTAAAGGTCGAGGCGTAATAGGTTTTCCAGAAGTCTTCGATCTCGTCTTCCTGAGGCGCGTCCTCCTTTCGGGCGGGCGGCCCAAAGGTGAGGGTCTTCAAATCCCAGTGCGCTGCACCGTCAGGCGTCAGAATGCTCCAGCGCATATTGGCGTAGCGGCGCGCAAAGAAAGGCGCGGTCTTTTCCAGCACGCGGTGCGCGGGCTCGAACCAGGCGATCCAGTGCTCGTTGTCGCCCTCGCCCTGCTGGCGAAAACGCACGAAGGCCTTCATCTTGTGCGAGGCGCGGCTGACATTCTTGGCCATTTCGACGGCGCGGGCCACGTCCCGATCCGAGGTGACCTTGATCAGGTTCGGCTCATCCTGAAGTCGCCACAGCAGTCGGTAAAGCAGGTCATATCGATCTGCATCCCGATGCAGCATCACTTCGCGCGCCAGATCGACAAACGCCTTCGACACTGTGAACGAGCGATTGCTAGACCTCGGCGGTATGGGTTCGTCACCGAACAGGCCATCCCGTCCATTGCCGACGACGAACCTGACCCGGGCCGGCTCGACACCCTCCAGTCTCAGATTGCGCGCCGCGTCACGCCAGCTGTCGAAATCGGTTTCCCCCGCCAGATGGACGGTCCGCATCAGAACAGGCTCAACTGCTGGGGTTGTTTTTCCGGCACCAATCGCGCGCGAAGATCGATGGCGTCTGTCAGCCCGCCCGGCGACCAATCCAGCGCCGTAATCCACGGCCTGACCTTATCGATGGACCGCGTCAGTCGCGCCACATCTTCCAGCCTTAGCGTCCGGTAGCGCCGCACCGAAATGATGCGGTCGATAGCCTTCACGCCCAGACCAGGTACCCGCAGCAAGTCTTCGCGCTGGGCCGTGTTCACGTCCACGGGATAGACTTCCCGCTTCTTAAGCGCCCACGCCAGCTTGGGATCGATAGCCAGATCCAGCATGCCGCCTTCGGCTCCCTCGGCAATCTCGGGGGCGGTGAAACCATAGAAACGCATCAGCCAGTCCGCCTGATAAAGGCGGTGCTCGCGCATCAGGGGCGGACGCGAGACGGGCAAAATCGCCGAACTATCGGGAATGGGGCTGAAGGCCGAGTAATAGACGCGGCGCAGGCCATAGCCCCCGTAAAGCGACGAGGATCGGTCCAGTATCTCGGTATCCGGCGCGCCATCGGCACCGACGATTAACTGGGTCGACTGCCCACCGGGAGCAAAGCTCGGCGGCTTGATCCGGTCACGCTTGCCCGGCTTGGCCTCTTCCATCTTCAGACGGACCTGCCCCATGGCCTTGCGGATGACGCGGGCATCCTTTTCCGGGGCCAGACGCCCCAGCGCTTCGTCCCTTGGCAGTTCGATATTGGCAGACAGACGGTCTGCATAAAGGCCCGCCAGTTCAATCAGGCGCTGGTCCGCTTCGGGGATGAGTTTCAGATGGATGTAGCCCCGGAAGTCATGCTCTTCGCGCAGCTTGCGGGCTACTTCGACCAACTGCTCCATCGTATAGTCGCTGGAGCGGATAATGCCCGACGACAGGAACAAGCCCTCGATATAGTTGCGCTTATAGAAGCTCAGCGTCAGGTCCACGACCTCGTCGACACTAAAGCGCGCCCGCTCGACGTTCGAACTGGAGCGGTTGATGCAGTAGGCGCAGTCATAGATGCAGAAGTTCGTCAGCAGAATCTTCAGCAGGCTGACGCAACGCCCGTCCGGCGTATAGGCGTGACAAATGCCCATGCCTTCGGTCGAGCCCACGCCCGTCCCGCCTCTGGAGTCGCGCTTTTTCGCGCCCGAAGAAGCACAGGATGCGTCATATTTCGCCGCATCGGCGAGGACTGAAAGCTTACGTCTAAGATCGATACGCGCCATATGTTCATGATATGTTCCATTGGTTGCGATGTCTATCCGCTTCGACCAAAGGTCGGCGCATCGCTCCCCTATGGCGCGACTTTTTCGGCAAGCCTTTCTTGGTAGAGTTCGGTCAGGGCGAGAACGCCCATGGTCCGGTCACGCCGCGCAATATAGCTCATGCGTTCATCAAAGACCTCGGAACGGTCGTGGGCGTAGGCCAGTCTGCGTGAGGCCTCGGCCGCCTCGCGGCGTTCCAGTGCCCGCAAGCTTGGTTCCGAGCAGATCGTTCGTTCCGCCACGGTGCTCGCATGCGCACAGCCGAACGAGGTGTCGTCCTCGCCAGGGAGGTTCAACCATACAGGCGGGATATATCCGCTTTGCGCCAGTTTGAACTGGATCAGTTCAGGCGCAGTTAAATCCACACCTCCCGCACCCGTCGCACACGGCTGGATCGCCCCGTCGATGCGGCATACCTGTATTGGCTTTTGGTCAGCCAGTTGCAGTACCAGCGACCAGGCCTCTTCCAGCTTGCCGACCTGGGCCGACCACGCCGCATAGATACCGCAGGCCTCAATGGTCTGTAGATCCTCGCAGGCCGTTCGCGCGAGCTCGCGCTTCTGGTTGCGGTGGAGCGCATATTGGCTATGCGCAGTCTGTTCCAGAATGCCTTCATCCTTGACGATGAAATAGGATTCCGGCCCGCCCAAAGTCTCGCCGCCAAAGGCTACGGCGGGAAACGAAGTGTCCACCAACACAAACTCTCGGCGACCGTCACCATTGACGTCTACCGGTGGGCGGATGGGATGTTCGCTGGCGAAGGGCAGTTTGTAGGCGATCCAGCCGCTGTTGGCCGATCTTACAACCCAGCCGATGTGGCGCGTCCGGTTATCCACGACGGACGACGTGGCGATGAAGTAATGACGGTGGGCACCAGACTCTTCGAGTGCGACCGGCATGACCGAGAACTGGCTGGCACCATTCAGCTCCAGCACCTGCTTGTCCTTGCCCTTGATGATCAGCACGCCGCTGCCGTCTTTACGGCTTTGGACAGCAAACGAGGCGTTGGCAAACTGATAGGTTCCGGTTTGGGCGGTTAGGTTTATCGGCTCGTCCGACGGAATGGAGGCCTCTTGTGGTCGATCTGCGCAAGAAGAGAGACTTGCTCCCAGCAGAGACAGGGCACCAACGACACCAAACCTCTTGATACTCATACGCAAATAATCCCCCCGAACCGGAGGACGGCTTCTAGGGCCCATTCATTAACAAGCTTTGCTGTAAAACCCTGTCGGTCTGTTCAGCGCGAACTTGCTCTATGGCCCTTCAACAGGCATGACCTAGACGAACTTTGGACCCGCAGGCTTGGCCGTGCGGGTGGCTATGCTGGCCGCCTATCCGCCAGCAAACCTGAGCGTTAGGCGGATTGCCTACGCCCGAATGGTCTGAGACCCATGTCAGTCTTCACCTCGGCGCGCCAACAATGGCTTGCGCAACCCGGTCGCGATCTATTGGCCGGGACAGTGGTCGGCCTCGCCCTGATCCCCGAAGCTATCGCCTTCTCCATTATCGCGGGCGTCGATCCTGCGGTCGGTCTGTACGCCAGCTTCATTATTGCGGTCACCATCGCCTTTGTCGGCGGCCGTCCGGCGATGATTTCTGCTGCGACAGGTGCCATGGCCCTGCTTATGGGCGGACTGGTCCGCGACCACGGCATCGAGTTCCTGTTTGCCGCCTCTCTTCTGTGCGGCGTCATCCAGATCGTCGTCGGCCTGTTCAGGCTGGGCCGCTATATCCGTTTCGTCAGCAAGAGCGTGATGAGCGGATTTCTGAACGCGCTCGCCATCCTGATCTTCCTTGCCCAACTCCCACATCTGGCCGGAGCAAACTGGCACGCCTATGCGCTGGTCGCGGCCTCTTTGGCGATCATCTATGGCTTCCCCAAGCTGAACAAGACGATCCCCTCCCCGCTCGTCGCTATCGTGGTGCTCAGCGTGGCCTCGGACCTGATCGGGCTGGACGTCAAGACGGTTGGTGACATGGGCGACCTGCCGACCACCCTGCCATCCTTCCATATGCCTATGGTCCCCCTGACGTGGGAGACATTGATCATCATCGTGCCGGTCTCCCTCACGCTAGCCTTCGTCGGCCTTATGGAAACGTTGCTGACGGCCAACGTGCTGGATGATCTGACCGACACCCCGTCAGACAAGGATCGCGAAACTCGAGGTCAGGGCGTTGCCAACATCGCCGCCTCTCTGTTCGGCGGCATGGCGGGCTGCGCCATGATTGGCCAGTCGATCATCAATGTGACCTCCGGCGGTCGGGGCCGAATGTCGACCCTATGGGCGGGTGTCTTCCTGATGGTGCTGATCCTGATCCTGTCGCGCTGGGTTGGGCAGATTCCAATGGCTGCTCTTGTCGGCGTCATGTTCATGGTCTCTTTCAAGACCTTTGACTGGAGTTCAGTGCGCCGTCTGCGCTCTATACCGGTCCAGTCGACCATCGTGATGCTGGCCACTGCGGGCGTGGTATTGTGGACCCACGACCTATCGAAAGGTGTCGTTGTCGGCGTCGTGCTTTCGGCCATCTTCTTCATGCGCAAGGTTGCAAAGATGATCGTCGTTACTGAGCTGGACACACCAGAGTCCGGCGCACTTCATTATCGCGTCGAAGGGCAATTGTTCTTCGCTTCGGCCGAACTGTTCGCGGCCAGCTTCGAATATCATGGCCAACCGCGCGACGTCCGCATCGACATGACCGGCACCCACATCTGGGATCAGACCGGCGTCGCCGCCCTCGACAAGGTTGTCGGCCGCTACACCGCACGAGGAGCACAGGTTCATATCCTCGGCCTGAACCCGTCCAGTCAGACCTTGTTTGACAGGCTGGCCCAACAGCCCGCCAACTGAAACGACTAAGGGGGCAGATCACTCTGCCCCCTTTTTCTTCACGTCTAGAAGTCTTCCCAGTCCGAACTCGCCGCGACAGACAGATTGGCCCGCCCGCCGGCGGCGCGACGGCTGAGCGTCGCTTCAACGTCGGGATTGTGCGGCGTCGGTATGGGCACAACGGGGCGTGCTACGTCCGTACCACGCGAAGAAGTGACCGGCTTTGCCGCTGCGAGGGCGGGCGCGCGCGTGTTCACACCGGCGCGGGCCGCCAGCTTGAACTTGCTGACGAGTGTCGTCAGCTTTTCCGCCTCACTGGTCAGGTGGTGGCAAGCGGCCGTTGACTGCTCGACCATGGCCGCATTTTGCTGGGTCGTCTGATCCATCTGGTTCACGGAGGCGTTGACCTCGGTCAGGGTGGTCGCCTGTTCCTTGGCCGACGCGCTGATCTCGTTCATCAGCTCGGCGATCTCGCTCACCTTAGTGACGATGTCGGACAGCACGTCGCCGGTCTGGCCCACCAGCTTCACGCCGTTTTTCACCTGCTGGGAACTGGAGGATATCAGCGTCTTGATCTCCTTGGCCGCATCCGCCGAGCGCTGTGCCAGCGCCCGCACCTCGGACGCCACGACTGCGAAACCGCGGCCCGCATCACCTGCACGGGCGGCCTCCACCCCTGCGTTCAACGCCAGAAGATTGGTCTGAAACGCGATCTCGTCGATCACCCCGATAATGCGCCCGATCTGATCGGACGAAGACTCAATCTCGCCCATGGCGGACACGGCATCGGCCACGACCTCGCTACTGCGCTGGGCGTCGTTCTTGGCACCGGTGACGACCTGGTGGGCCTTCTGGGCACCGTCGGAGGTCCGTTTGACGGTGACAGTAATTTCGTCGAGTGCCGCTGCTGTTTGCTGTAGCGATGCCGCCTGTCGCTCGGTGCGACTAGACAGGTCATCTGACGCGCCTGCGATTTCATTGGCACCGGCGCGCATCAAGCCGACGTTCTCCGACACCTCCTGCATGGCTGCTTCCAGCCGCTCCATCGCGGCGTTGAAATCGGTCTTGAGTTGGTCGTAGTCGCCGCTGAACTCTTCATAGATACGGGTGGTGAGGTCGCCATCTGCCAGACGCGCCAGCGACGTGGCCGTAACCTCGACAACTCGTTTCTGTGCGGCCTCTGCCTCGGCACGCAGTGCATCAGCCTCCTTGCGGGCCTTTTCCGCAGCCTCGAGGTAGATCGAGATGACAAAGTCCATGTCCAGCAGCGCGGCTTTGACCACTGCGCCTATGGTCTTGCCCAAGGCCTCCCCGCCATCGCCTCTGGCGAAACGCTTGCGCTTCTTCTCGTGGTCACGAACCACAGCCTTGACCAGCCCATCCAGCACAAGCGCATAGCCGCCAATGTACCAGCGCGGCTCCAACCCGATACGGGCGTGGGTGCCGCCGATGCGCTGGACACTGTCGGTATAGGTGGAGTCAAACCGTGCGGACGCAATCTGAGACCAGTGCCGCGACTGTCCGGACTTCGCGCCGGAAATCATTTGCTCGGTATTGAAGAAGCGCGAGACGGCCGGATAGGCTCTCACTTGCGCGTAAAAGGCATCCAAGCTGCTGCTCAGCGCATCTTCAATAACCGGCTTCGCCGTGGCCAGAGCCTGACGGGTATCACCGTCTAACTGGATGAAGGACAGGCGCTCGTTGAGGGCCGTGCTATCCGACATTTTTGGGTACCTCAGTCGTGGGGGATGCTGAGGCCCATCATCGGCAACCATTGTTATTTATTGCTAAGCCTGAACTACGGACAATTACTCAGGCGGCCATACGCTCGCTGAGCGCCGCTATGATGGCCTTATTGAAGGCTGGCAGGTCGTCGGGGTCGCGGCTGGTAATAACCCCATTGTCCTCGGCGACCTCTACATCGACCCAGATAGCACCTGCATTCTCCAGATCGGTACGCAGGCTCTTGTAGGATGTCAGCCGACGCCCCTTGGCCAAGCCGGCTTCGATCAGCAACCACGGGGCATGACAAATGGCCGCGACCGGCTTGCCCAGGTCGCCAAAGGCATTGGTGAAGGCAATCGTTTTGGAATCGAGGCGGAACTTGTCGGCACCCACCGTCCCACCGGGAACCACCAACAGGTCGAAATCCTCGGCAGACACGTCGTCCAACGTCGCGTCGATCGGGTATTTGGCAACGGGATCCAGATCGTTTGCGAAAGTCTCGCCTTCACCCGCTTCCATGCCGACAACAACCACCTTGGCACCGGCTGCCTCTAGCGCAGCCTTCGGTTTAGTGAACTCCGCATCCTCACTGCCACGCGGTGCCAACAGGATGGCGACGGTTTTTCCGTTCAACGACATTCCGGGGTCCTTTCCCTAAGGGCCCATCCGCTTTGACGTGGCGGCAGGGCTAAAAGTGCCAAGGAGCAATCCGTCACCCGATGTGTCCGTTCCGAAGGGTGGCCCGTTCTGTTCAGTATCGGGATCAAATATCTGCCAGTAGGGCGTGATCTCATCACCGCTCGACCGGCAAATCCACTTTTGCCCGAGCGTGAGACAGCAAAAAGCCCCGCTGTTTGGCGGGGCTTTTTTGGGTGCGGGAGTAGGATT
>NZ_JAJKBG010000005.1 GCF_022750635.1 Brevundimonas pishanensis
TCGCCAGACCGGTGGTGCGGCCAAGGGCATCGCCGAACGGGCCGCCGACATAGGCGCCGGGCGGTGTGCCCAGTCCCACGGGCGTCGCACTGGTGGCCGAAGGCGTGGAGGTAGCGCCAACGGGACGGAAGGCTGCGGCAATATCCAGCTTGCCCCGGCCCCAGACGATATCGGTGCCGGTGTCACCCGCATCCGCCGCTGTGCGAAGCAGAATTTCGACAATCTCGCGGCCCGTCAGATTGGGGAAGGCCTCGTTCAAAAGAGCCATAGCCCCGGCTACGGCGGGGGAGGCGAACGAGGTGCCATCAACGCTCCAGCACGAACCTTCGCGGCAGTCGGTGACCACATCGTCGCCGGGCGCGGAGATATAGCTGTCCATCCCGACGCCGGCCTTGTTGGAGAAGTCGGCCATGGTGCCGTCTTCGGAGTGAGCGCCCACGATGATGATCGAGCCGGAAAAGCGGGGGTCGGTTGCATATCGCGCAGGCCATTGGGGATTGGTGCTGCTCTTGTTCCCGGCGGCCATTGTGAAAACTGCGCCGCGTTCGATGCCGTATTCGAGAGCCGCCTCGAACGCCGCATTCAACTTGCTTTCGCCACCCAGCGACAGGTTGATGATCTTCGCGCCGTTATCCACGGCGTAGGCGATGCCCCTTGCCAGATCGGCGTTATTGAACATGTTGTTGTTGTCGACCGTGTCGGTGCGAACGGAAAGAATCTCCGCGTTAAAGGCGATGCCGACGGTGCCCGTCCCGTTGAAGGGGGCTGCAATGATGCTGGCCACGCGCGTGCCGTGCATCGAGGTCCCCTCGGGATTGTTGCGCTCGGTATTGATGTCGGTCGAAAGCGGGGAAATGTTGACCGATAGGTCGGGGTGATCGAGGTCGATGCCGGAATCGATGACGGCAACTGTGACGCCTTCACCCGTGGTGCCGGACTGCCATGCCGAATAGACGTTGGTGTCGTGGTTCAGCCAACTGCGGGTGTATTCCCACGAGGATGCTTCGGGGATTTCGACGCTTACGGCCGGAGGCGGCGGGGGCGGCGGTGGAGTTGTTGCTGGAGGCGGAGGGGCAGTCAGCACGGGCTCCGGCGGGCCATCGGGCAGGGTGTTGCCGCCGCCTCCACCACCGCAAGCTGCCAGCGGCAGTAAGAGCAGAGGAAACGCACCACACGAGAGCAATATCCGCTTATGAGTTGCTGTATAAATACCGCGGTTATGTTTGGGTGCTGCTTGCCTAACCGCGTTATCATTGACAACGGAACTCATTGGCCTTGCCTTTAAGGTTGTTTACAAGGCGGCCAATACAATCAAAGGTCAGCAATTGCTTGCTGACCTTTGCCATATGTAACGTTTTAAGCTTGGGTGTATTTTTTTAGTCGCGCAGAAGCTCGTTCACGCCGGTTTTGGCGCGGGTCTGGGCGTCCACGCGCTTGACGATGACAGCGCAGTACAGCGACGGGCCACCGTTCGGGTCGGGCAGGGTGCCCGGAACCACGACCGAATAGGCCGGAACTTCACCGCGGAAGATCTCGCCCGTGGCGCGGTCGACAATCTTGGTCGAAGCCGACAGATAGACACCCATGGCCAGAACGGCACCTTCGCGAACGATCACGCCTTCGGCGACTTCGGCGCGGGCACCGATAAAGCAGCCGTCCTCGATGATGGTCGGGTTGGCTTGCAGCGGTTCCAGAACGCCGCCGATACCGGCACCGCCCGAAAGGTGGACGTTCTTACCGATCTGGGCGCACGAGCCGACGGTGGCCCAGGTGTCGACCATCGTGCCCTCACCGACGTAAGCGCCGATGTTGACGAAGGACGGCATCAGCACGACCGACTTGGCGATGTGTGCGCCGTGACGCACGATCGCGCCCGGAACCGAGCGGAAGCCGGCGTGCTGGTAATCGGTGGCGGTCCAGTCACCGAACTTGTTGGCGACCTTATCGAAGAACGGGCCAACAGCTGGAGCCAGGCTGTTCATGCTGCGGTCGCCCGCGCGCATGATGATGTTGTCATTCAGACGGAAGCCCAGCAGCACAGCCTTCTTCAGCCACTGGTGGGTCGTCCAGACACCATCTTCGCCGCGGGTGGCGACGCGCGCCTCACCGGAATCAAGCAGCGCTAGTGCCTTTTCAACGGCTTCGCGCACATCGCCCTGGGTCTGGGCATTGATGTCGGCGCGGGCTTCCCAAGCGGCTTCGATGACGCTTTCGAGCTTGGTGAGGTTGGTCATTCGGGATCTCCGTCAAGAATGGCGGTGGTCAGGAAGGGCGGCAGGGAGGCCGCGCGATAATCAATAAAGTCGCCCTCGGCGCTGAAGGCCTTGGGGCCGACTAGAACCGTCTTCATGCCGATATCCTTGGCCGGAGCCAGATTTTGCGGCGTGTCTTCAAAGAAGCAGGCACTCACGGGATCGATGTCGAACATCGCCAGCATCTTTTGGAAGGTGCGCGGGTCCGGCTTGGGGATCAGATCGGCGTCTTCAAGGGCAAACACACCCTCGAACAAATCATCGATGCCCAGTTTCTTCAGAACGCGATGGGCATGAACGGTCGAGCCGTTTGTGAAGATGACGCGCTTGCCCTGCAGGCGCTCCAGACCCATGCGCAGGGCCGTATCGGGCTCAAGAACGTCCAGCGGCACATCATGCACTTCGGCAAGGAAGTGGTGCGGGTCGATCTGATAGCGGGTCATCAGCCCAGCCAGCGAGGTGCCGTAGTCGTGCAGGAAGGATTTCTGCATGACCAGCGCCTCGTCGGCAGGAAGACCCGAAGTGCGCACCACGTAATCGTTGATGCGCTTTTCCACGAGACCCATGAACTGGCTCTCGACGGGATAAAGGGTGTTGTCGAGGTCAAAGACCCACGACTTTATACCTTTGAGGTCGGCGGCAATGTCGGTCGGAAGGTTGAGGGCCTCTTCCGTCGGCATGCGTTCGCTCACTGGGCTTTCACCAGCGTGCCGGCACCATTCTCGGTGAACAACTCGACCAGCATGGCGTGCGGGCGACGGCCATCCAGAATGACAACGGCTTCAACACCGGCGCGGACGGCCGCCATAGCGGTTTCCAGCTTCGGGATCATGCCGCCGGTGGCAACACCGTCGTCGATCAGCTTTTGTGCGCCTTCAAGATTCATCTGGCGGATAATCTCGCCGTCTGCACCCTTCACGCCCGGAACGTCCGTCAGCAGCAGCATGCGCTTGGCGTTCAGCGATCCGGCGATCGCGCCAGCGACCGTGTCAGCGTTGACGTTATAGGTCATGCCGTCTTCGGCCACGCCGATCGGGGCAATGACCGGAACCCAGTCTTCGGTTTCCGAGGCGATGAGGCCCTTGATCAGCTTCGGGTCAACCTTGGTCGGTTCACCGACGAAGCCCAGATCGACCTCGTGCTCGATCATGCTGTCAGGGTCGCGCTTGGTGCGACGGGTCTTTTCGACCGTCAGCAGACCGGCGTCCTTGCCCGACAGGCCCACGCCGCGAACGTCGGCTTCCTTGCCGGCGACCGTGATCCAGTGGGCGATCTCTTTGTTGACCGCACCCGACAGCACCATCTCGGCAACCGCCATCGTGTCCTTGTCGGTCACGCGCAGGCCGTCGATGAAGCTCGACTTCACGCCGGCCTTGTCCAGCATGGCGCTGATCTGCGGGCCGCCGCCGTGGACAACCACGGGATTCACACCCATCAGTTTCAGCAGCACAACATCGGCGGCAAACTGCTTGGCAACAGCGCTCTCACCCATTGCGTGGCCACCATATTTGATGACCACAGTCTCCCGGTCATAGACCTGGATGTAGGGCAGGGCTTCAGCCAGGGTTTTTGCGGTTTCCCAGCTGCGCTCTTCGGATTGGCGATCGACTTCGTTCATAGTGACCGCGCCATAACGCCTAAGCGGCTTCAAGTCACTCATTTAAGCGCGATTCCGACGATGGCCGTAGGGAATCGTCAAGCTTTGAATAAAACGGGGCGATGCGGTGCCCGAGGCTTGCTGCACACCGTTAGATATGCTGTTTTCGGATCAACTAACGACTGAAGTCCAGGGCTGATTTGCGGCGATGGCCCCCATCATCACCTATTGAATTTCCTAAGGAATACTGTGTCGATTCATCCGGTCATTATGTGTGGCGGCGCTGGAACGCGTCTGTGGCCTGCCTCTCGTCCGACCCGACCGAAACAGTTCATCGCCCTGCATGGCGAACACTCGCTGTTTCAGGAAACTGCTCTTCGTGCCGCCCATCTTATGGACGACGATAGCCACCTGATTATCGTCGGCGGTGCAGTCCATCAGCCTTTCATCGAAGAACAACTTGCCGATATCGGGCTGAAGGCTCAGGTCATTCTGGAGCCGGAAGGTCGCGACTCCGCGCCTGCGATGACCGCCGCCGCCGTCTGGACGCGAGGCGTGGATCCCGAAGGCGTCAATGTTTTCGTATCGTCCGACCACTACCTGCCTGACCGCGAAGCATTTCGTCAGGCAGGGCTGGCGGCCG
This sequence comes from Brevundimonas pishanensis, assembly GCF_022750635.1. Taxonomy (GTDB): domain Bacteria; phylum Pseudomonadota; class Alphaproteobacteria; order Caulobacterales; family Caulobacteraceae; genus Brevundimonas; species Brevundimonas pishanensis. Next base: position 4,493 of record NZ_JAJKBG010000005.1, read on the forward strand.
CCAAGGCCGCGGCCCAAGGCCGGATCGTCACGCTAGGCGTCAATCCGACCAGCCCCTCTTCCGCCTATGGCTATATCGAGCCGTCCGGCGAGGGCCTCTCGGACGTGGTCCGTTTTGTCGAAAAGCCGGACACCAAAACCGCGCAGGTGTTTATCGAGCGTGGTCTAGTCTGGAACACAGGCATTTTCATCGCCCGCTCCGACATCTTCCTCGAGGAAGTGAACCGTTATGTTCCGGCAGTAGGTTCGGCGGTTGAAAAGGCGATGGAGGGCCTTTGCGGCACGACCATGCTGCTGCCCGCATCCTTTGCCGAATCTCCCAAGGTCTCCATCGACTACGCCGTGATGGAAAAGACCCGCCGGGCTTCGGTGCTGCGCGTCGATTTCGAATGGTCGGACCTTGGTGCTTGGGATGCTGTAGCCAGCAGCGTCACGCCCGATCAGGGCCGCCATATCCTGATTGACTCGCCCGGCACGGTGGCCCGTGCGCCCGAGGGCGTGATCGTCACCGTTCTGGGGGCGTCAAACCTCGCTGTTGTTGTCGAAACCGATGCCGTGTTGGTGTGTGATCTCAACCGCTCGCAGGATGTGAAGGCGGTTGTGGAGCGGCTGAAGCAGGTTTCGCCCCAGCATCTGGATTTCGCCAAGCCCGAGCCGGTCGATATCGTCTCTAAGGGCAAGAGCTTTGTGGACTGGATGAAGCTGCGCGCTCTTCCGGTGTGGGCATCGCTGGGCATTCGCGAAGACGGTATCTTTGCCGAAGCGCTAACGCTGGGTGCCGACCCTGTCGTCCTGAACCACCGCGTGCGCGTTCAGGCCCGCCAGATATTCACCTTCGCAGAGGCTGGTCGCCTGGGCTGGAGCGGGCCTTGGGAGTGGCTGATGGAGCGCGGACTGGCCGCGTTTGAGAAGCACTACATCAGCGAGGAGGGCATGCTGCACGGTCTTTTGTCCCCGTCGCTGCAGGTCCTGACGCCGCGTGCGTCGGTCTATGACCATGCATTCGGACTGTTCGCTCTGGCGGCGGCGCATCGGGTCAAGAGTGGCCACGGGCGCTATCTACATCTTGCGAATGGTATCCGCGAGCGGCTGTTCCGAGAGATCCAGCCCAACGGCGCGCTGGTGGAAATCGAAGGCCATCCGCATCAGTCCAACGCCCATATGCACCTGCTCGAGGCCTGCCTCGCCTGGGAAGAGGCGGGCGGCGACATGGCCTGGGCGGATGCTTCGGACAAGCTGGTGCAGCTGGCCTGCTCGACCTTTATCGATGCGGAAAAGGGCTGCCTGCGCGAATATTTCGCGCCGGACTGGACCCCCGCCGAGGGCGAGGCCGGTGAATGGGTAGAGCCGGGCCACCAGTTCGAGTGGGCGTGGTTGTTGCTGCGTTATGCCCGCCGTCGCAACGCGCATCACCTCGTGGATGTGGCCAAGGCTCTATACCGCTTCGGTATGCAGGGTTACTGGCCATCCGCAGGTGTCGTCGTGGATGGCATCAACGTCGCAGGCGAACGAATCGAGTCAAAAGCGCGACTGTGGCCTCAAACCGAATGGATCAAGGCAGCATTGTTGCTGGCGGAGATTTCCGAGGGCGCAGAACGACAAGCTTATCTGTCTGACGCCGGTTTGGCTGTGCGGGCACTGACGCAATACTTTACCGATGATGGCGTTTGGCGCGAAGTACTCACCGGCGTGGGGACATTCAGAGATGAACCCGCAAAGGCGAGCTCGCTTTACCATATCGTCGGGGCCTGCACGCAGATGTCACAGTCCCTGCGATCCATGGGGCATCCCGCGTCTTTGGGGTAACCATATTTCGCGGGTATATGTAGATATGCTTAGGATATCTGCGGCTTGATCGCTGAATCGAGGGAATTCCTTAAACCTTCATTCAGAATCTGTAGCGTCGATATCACGTTTCCCCGTTCTCTTCGGGAAATGGCGAGTTTACGGCCTCGACCTAAGCAGTTGGGCCTGATATCTGCAGTTTAGCGGTACGTCTGTACCGTCATCATCAACAATTCTTGGAGGGCCGCTTATATGCGCGTCAAGAGTTTGATCCTGGCTTCCAGCGCGGCGGCCGCCCTGGCCCTGTCGGCTGGTGCAGCCTCGGCTGAGCCGAACGGCTGGTACGGCGCCATCGACGCTGGTTACCACATCATCGACGACATCAACGCTGAGTCGTCCACCACCGGTGCAAACTGGAACTGGGAAGTGAACGATGGCTGGGCAGCTTTTGCTCGCCTCGGCTACCGCTTCAACCCGAACTGGCGTGCTGAAATCGAGGGCGGTTACCGCTCGGGCGACATCGGCACCGTTCGTGCCGTTTCGGGTGCACAGGGTCTGTGCAACCTGACCCCGGCAACCGGTCCGTGCCACTCGCCGGAAGGCGACATCACCTCGACCACCCTGATGGCCAACGTCATTTATGACTTCGGCACCGAAGAGTGGACCCTGCGTCCGTTCCTCGGCCTGGGCGTTGGTGTGAACCGCGTGAACGTCGACACCGTCGGTCGTCTGCGTCAGGCTCCGGGCGGCGCTTTTGCTGCTGACGATTACTCGACCAAGTTTGCCGCTCAAGGCATCGCTGGTCTGGCTTGGGCCGTTTCGGACCGCGCCAACATCGACCTGACCTACCGTTACCTGACCGGCGACGCGAACTGGAACTCGGTTGTTCCGGCTTCGGTTACCCCGGCATTCGGTGAATGGTCGGGCGACTACGATCAGTCGCACACCGTGACCCTGGGTCTGCGTTACGCCTTCGGCGCTGAAGATGCACCGCCGCCGCCGCCGCCGCCTCCGCCGCCGCCGCCGCCGCCGCCTCCGCCGCCGCCGCCTCCGCCGCCGCCGCCTCCGGCTAAGCCGGCAGCCCGTCAGTTTGTAGTCTACTTCGACTTCGACCGTTCGGACCTGACCGCAGAAGCTCGCTCGGTTGTCACCCAAGCTGCCAACTACGCCAAGTCGGGCGCTCCGACTCGCGTTCTGGTCGTTGGTCACACCGACACCTCGGGTAACGCAGCCTACAACCTGGGTCTGTCGAACCGTCGTTCGCGCACCGTCGCTGATGCCCTGGTGGCTCAAGGCGTCAACGGTGGCGTGATCTCGCTGGACGGTAAGGGCGAAACTTCGCTCGCCAAGGCTACGGCCGATGGCGTTCGCGAGCCGCTGAACCGCCGCGCGACCATCGACATCAACTTCTAATCTGTAGGGGAGGAGGTAACTCCTCTCCGACAGTTCGAAGTGTCGAAAGATTGAGGACGATTGGCCTAACGGTCAGTCGTCCTTTTTCTTTTTGTCGCACAACCGTGCGATGCGCTGGTGTCCGTCGGGTACAGCCGCTATGCCAGTGGTGCCTGCAGTGAATAAGGGAACCGCTTATGCGCGTCGCCATGATCGGCACCGGCTACGTTGGCCTCGTATCGGGTGCTTGCTTCGCAGACTTCGGTCACGTCGTGACCTGCGTCGACAAGGACGAAGGCAAGATCGAGCGCCTACGCCAGAATGTCATTCCGATCTTCGAGCCAGGTCTCGATGATCTGGTCGCCAGCAATGTCCGGGACGGGCGGCTAAAGTTCGCGGTGGATGGCGCAGAAGCCATCCGTCAGGCTGATGCTGTGTTCATCGCGGTGGGAACGCCCTCGCGACGCGGAGACGGTCACGCGGACCTGTCCTATGTGTATGCGGCAGCAGAAGAAATCGCGGGCCTGATTGAAGGCTTTACCGTCATCGTCACCAAATCGACTGTTCCGGTCGGAACAGGCGACGAGATTGAGCGAATCATCAAGGCTCGCCGTCCGGATGCGGATTTTGCGGTGGTCTCAAACCCCGAGTTTCTGCGCGAAGGCGCGGCGATCGACGACTTCAAACGCCCGGATCGCGTCGTAGTCGGTACCGACAGCGAACGCGCGCGTCTGGTGATGGCCGAGCTCTACCGCCCGCTGAACCTGAACGACACGCCGATCCTGTTCACAGGACGCCGGACATCGGAACTGATCAAATATGCGGCGAACGCCTTCCTCGCGATGAAGATCACCTTCATCAACGAGATGGCTGACCTGTGCGAAACCCTTGGTGCCGACGTCCAACAAGTCGCGCGCGGGATTGGCCTCGACAACCGGATCGGTCCGAAATTCCTTCACGCCGGGCCGGGGTATGGGGGGTCGTGCTTCCCCAAGGATACGCTGGCGCTTGTGCGCACCGCGACCGACGCCGGATCGCCCGTTCGACTGATCGAAACGACCGTGCAGGTCAATGACGCCCGCAAACGCGCCATGGCGTCGCGCGTGGCCGATGCACTAGGCGGCAATGTCGCTGGTAAAACCATCGGCGTACTGGGTCTGACCTTTAAGCCGAACACTGACGATATGCGCGATGCGCCGTCTCTGGACATTGTGCCGGAGCTTCAAAAGGCGGGTGCGATCGTCAAAGCCTTCGATCCTGAAGGCATGGACGAGGCCGCCAAACTCCTGCCGGATATCCAGTATTGCTCGGGGCCCTATGAGGCCATCACCGGTGCGGATGTCGTGCTGATCCTGACCGAGTGGAACCAGTTCAGGGCGCTGGACCTGGACCGCGTGAAACTGCTGATGAGCCAACCCATAATGGTTGACCTCCGCAACGTATATTCGGCTCCCGAACTAAAGGTTCGTGGCTTTGCCTATCATTCGATCGGGCGACCAACGCAGGACTGAGGCACAAAAAAAGGGCGGCTCGCGAGAGCCGCCCTTTCTTCATAAGGGTGTCGATCAGCCGGTAAACGGGCGGATGACGATCTCGACGCGGCGGTTCTGCGCCTTGCCTTCGACCGTCTCGTTCGACGCGATCGGGTTACGCGAGCTGTTGCCAGCCACGTAGAGGCGCTCACGCAGCACACCGTTGTTGATCAGGTAATCGGCGACCGACAGGGCGCGACGCTCCGACAACGGCTGGTTGATGGCGTCGCCGCCCGACGAATCGGTGTGGCCGACGATGTCGACAACTGAGCGGTCATACTCGGCCAGAACACGGGCAACGTCGTTCAGGACCGGCAGGAAGCGCGAGTCGATGTTCGACTGGTTGGTCGCAAAGGTCACGTCCGACGGCATACGCAGAACGAGGTTGTCACCCTGACGGGCCACGCCCACGCCGGTGCCCGAGAGTTCGGCTTCCAGAGCGCGTTGCTGACGGTCCATGTACTGGCCAACGCCTGCGCCGGCCAGTGCGCCGATACCGGCACCGATCAGGGCATTCTTACGGCCTTGTTCACCGTTGTGGGTGTTGGTCAGATAACCCAGAACAGCGCCGCCCAGTGCGCCTGCGATAGCGCCCGTGCCGGTGTTGTTACGGCGCGGGGCCGAGCTGTACGGGTCCATGGTGGTGCAGGCCGATGCACCCAGCAGGGCTGCGAGGCTGGCGCCGATAACGGCAATCTTGGTGTTCATATGAGAATCCCTTCTCGAATTTTTGACGGCGAAACGTCTGAATAACGGCTTCGGTTAATGAGGGTTGCGGCCTGTACGCCGAATGAACGGCTTAACCAGAATGCATAGGAATTTGTGACTTATTGAAAAGGCGAACGTCGTTCCCACCTATAGAGAACTGGCGCGTCGGGGCTGTGTAGCACGATGCGCTTTCGAGGTCGCTGTTATCAGGGCCTAAGGAGTAGATATATGAGCCGACCCACGTCCTTGATGGATGCCCCCTTCCTGTTGGGGTTTGACCAGACCCGCGCCCTGATCGACCGCGCCCAGCGCGCCGCGACCGACGCCTATCCGCCCTATAATGTCGAACAGATCGACGACATGGTCCGTATCACTCTGGCTGTTGCCGGATTTACGCCCGACGAGCTGAGCGTGACCGTCGAAGGACGCCAACTGACCCTGACGGGCAAGCGCGAAGTGGCGGCGCGGCCGGAAGGCACCTTCTTGCATCGCGGAATCGCCTCGCGCGGTTTCGTCCGCACGTTTGTCCTGGCTGACGGGCTTGAAGTGAAGGGTTCGCGCCTGCAGCACGGCCTGCTGCATGTGGACCTGTTCCAACCTGATCAACAGAAAGCCACACGCAAGATACCGATTTCCACGGAGTGATCGGATTCGTTCCACAGGGACGGGGTACGCGGGCATCCGGCTCGCGTATCCGTCAAGCCTTAGCTTTAAGGAGGCGTTCGAGATGATGCCTGTGATGACCAACCAAGACTTCACCGCACTGGGTGCGCCCGATCTCGTCTATGTGCGCGAGATTCTGGCCAAGGATGTCATCAACGATATCGAGGACATCGACGTCGAACTGGCTCCGGATCAGGTGCTTTACGCCCTGCACGGCGCTGACGGAGAGCGACTGGCGGTCATGCTGGACCGCGAGACAGCATTTGCTGCCGCGCAGGCCCACGATATGGCACCGGTTTCGGTCCACTAATCGCAAAAGCAGAACGGGGCCCGCGAGGGCCCCGTTTGATATTCAAAGTATCGGCTGCGGGTTTACGCCGCCGCGGCGCTGCCCGTTTGCACGAACAGGGCCTGCACGCCATCCACGGTTTGCGCCTGACGCAGGCGTTCACGCAGTTCTGGCGAGCGCATGGCACGCGAGACAACCGCCAGAGCCCGCAGGTGCTCTGCACCCGCCGACGGCGGAGCAAACAGTGCAAACAGCAAGTCGACCGGACGGTCGTCCAGTGACTCATAGGCCACTGGTGCCTCAAGGCGCACAAAGGCCCCGCATACGCGCTCGAGGCCCTCGACGCGGGCGTGAGGCACAGCGACGCCGTAGCCAAGCCCGGTCGAACCCAGAGCTTCGCGTTCCAGCAAGGCTTCAAGAACCTTGGATGCGTCCAGGCCGAACGCATTGGCTGCCACATCGGCGACAGCCCCCAACGCCTGGCGCTTGGAAGACACCGCCCCGCGCAAGACTACGCCGTCAGGCGGCAGCAAATCTGCGATATCCATCTCAGTTCCGATCAACGGCCCATAGAGAACAGGGCGCTGCCTTTTAGAGGTTTTGCCCACATTACAAAAGACGTCGCGTAATTTTCCCTAGAAGGGGGAATTACGCCTTGCGTGCAGTTCGCTCTGGATCGATCCAGCCCACATTGCCGTCAGGGCGCCGATAGACGACCGCCAAGCCACCGTGGGCGGCGTTGCGGAACATCACCACGGGGTAGCCAGTCATATCCAGCTCGGCCACTGCGCGGCCCACCGTCAGGGTGCGGATCTCGGATTCGGTTTCGGCAATGACCATGCCGAGAGGCGGTGGCTCATTGGCGTTGGCGACATCGCCGAACTCGTTCTCGTCCTCGATCTTGTCGGGGTTCCGAAAGACCGTGAGCTGCGCCACTTCGCGGGCTGCATCCTCGGTTTTCTCGGGAGACAGACCCTTGGGACCCGCATAGTGGTCCTTGAGACGGCGCTTATAGCGGCGCACCCGCTTCTCGAGCTTGTCGAGGCTATCGGAGAAGGCCGCGTGGGCGTCTCCGCCAAAGCCTGTCGTGACAAGCGGTTGGCCTGAAGCAAGGCGAACCCAACAATCAACGCGGAATCCGAAACCGTCCTTCGACACTACGACTTCGGCATCCTGGGCGCCGCGGGCGAAATATTTGCCAACTCCATTTTCAAGTTCTTCCGAGATGCGCGAGCCTAGCGCTTCGCCAACATCCACTTGTTTTCCGGTGACCTGAACTTGCATAGCCATGTCGATAGAACGCGGCTCTTCCGACTTGGTGTCAACGGCGATCACTGAAATGTGGGAAACAGTAACCTTTGCCGTGAATGGGGGTCAGGCTGCCCTGCGCTGGCGGCGGCGTTCGACCGAAGACGGAATCTTCAAGGCTTCCCGATATTTAGCGACCGTTCGGCGGGCGATATCGATGCCCGCTTCTTGCAGGATTTCGACGATCCGGTCGTCGCTCAGGACCTCGCCTGTAACATCTTCGGCATCGATCAATCCCTTTATCCGATACCGGACAGCTTCGGCCGAATGGGTGGCTCCGCCGTCGCTCGACTGAAGCGCTGCGGTGAAGAAGAATTTCAGTTCGAACACGCCGCGCGGGGTCGAAACGTATTTGTTGGATGTCACACGGCTGACGGTCGATTCATGCATTTCAATGGCTTCGGCGACCATCTTGAGCGTAAGGGGCCGCAAGAACTCCACGCCGAATGCCATAAAGGCATCCTGTTGGCGCACGATCTCGCTGGCGACCTTCAGAATGGTGCGGGCGCGCTGGTCCAAGGACTTCACCAGCCAACTGGCCTGCGATGCGCAATCGGCGACAAAGACCTTGTCTACGTCGCTGCGGGCGCTGGCCGTGACCTCGGCGTGATAGCGCTTGTCCATCAATAGGCGGGGCAGGGTGTCGCTGTTCAGCTCGACCTTCCAGCCGCCTGCGGGATCGGAGCGAACGAAGACGTCAGGGATGATGGTTTGGGCCGGTTCACTGCCGAAGCCCGCACCGGGGCGCGGGGTGAGGCCTTGGATCTCGGCGATCATTTCCGACAAGTCTTCCTGATCCACGCCGCAAATCTTGCGTAGGGCAGCAAGATCGCGACGGGCCAACAGGTCCAGATTGTCGAGCAAGGCGGCCATAGCCGGATCAAAGCGGTTGCAGTCGATCAATTGCAGCTTCAGGCACTCGGGCACAGAGCGGGCCATGACGCCTGATGGCTCGAACCCGTGGCAGCGGGACAGAACCTGTTCCATCCGCTCCATGGGCACATTCAGGCGCTCGGCGATTTCGCCGAGGTTAGCGCGCAGATATCCCGCCTCATCGACGCTATCGATCAGCGTCAGGGCGATGGCGTGTTCACTGGGCGTAAACCCCGCGAGCGAGGCCTGCGCCTGCAGGTGCTCGGACAGGGTCAGTTCGTGTTCGTCGGGGCGCTCGAAGTCGTCGTGGTCGAAACCGCCGCCATTGCCGGCGCGGGACCAGTCGCTGAGGCCTGGCTGCGCGTCGGTCTGGACCTCGTTGCGTTCACCCGGAGCAGCGTCATAGAGCGCGTCCGAAGGGGCATCGAGGGCACCATCAGGGGAGGGCGTGCCCTCGCTGAAGGTCAACTCGGTTTCGCTGGCGGACGTTGTGTCGGCAGGCTGGTCTGGCGCTTCGGCCTCGTCGCGCGACAGCAAGGGATTGCGCTCCAGCTCGGCCTCGACATAGGCCTCAAGCTCGAGATTGGATAGCTGCAGCAGTTTGATGGCCTGCTGGAGCTGGGGGGTTATGACTAACCCCTGCCCCTGTCTGACCTCAAGCCTTTGCCCGATCACGCGCACATTCCCCCGAATGGATGCCAACACTGCGCAAGTCGGGTGTGGCCCGAAACTTGCTTCAAGCGTGACTGTGGCGGACAGCCGTTAACGTATGGTGAGTCCCGTGCGGGCGATGCGGCTTAAAGCTGTATTGCGCTTAGCCGTACATCTCGCCCAGGTAAGCGCGGCGAACCTCTTCGCTCTCGACGGCTTCTTGTGCGGTGCCTTCGAACAGCACAGCGCCCGAGGTCATGATGGCCACGCGGTCAATGATATCCAGCGTTTCGCGGACATTGTGGTCGGTGATCAGTACGCCGATGCCTTGGCCCGACAGATAACGGATGACCGAGCGGATGTCGGCGATGGCCAGCGGATCGATACCGGCAAAGGGCTCGTCCAGCAGCATGAAGCTGGGCTTGCCGGCCAGAGCGCGTGCAATCTCGACGCGGCGACGCTCGCCGCCAGACAGGCCGGTGGCCGGGGCATTGCGCAGGTGGTCGATGCGCAGTTCTTCCAGAAGGCGGTTGGTCTCTTCCTTCACCTCGCGGGCGGAGGAGTGGCGCAGTTCAACCACGGCGGCGACGTTCTGTTCGACCGTCATGCCGCGGAAGATCGACGCTTCCTGCGCCAGATAGCCCAGACCCATGCGCGATCGCTGGTACATCGGCTGGCTGGTGATGTCTTCGTTATCGAGCCAGATCTTGCCGCTGTCGGCAGGGATCAGGCCGGTAATCATATAGAAGCAGGTGGTCTTGCCCGCGCCGTTTGGCCCCAGCAGGCCGAAAACCTCGCCGCGCTGAACCGTCAGCGAGACGTCACGCACGACCTGACGCGGGCCGAAGCTGCGGGCCAGATGCTCGACCCGGAGCCCGTGACGTGCAGTATCGGCCGCCACTTCGCCAGCAGCAGTTACACCCGGCTCGGGGGCAAGATTGAGGGCCGACAGTTCCTTACGCGCCAAGGGGCAGGTGTCCTTAGTTCGACGGGTAGAAGACGCCGCGCACGCGGTTGCCAGCGCTTTCAATGCGGGCGGTCTCGGTGCGGACGTTATAGACGAGGCGACCGCCCGACAGGACGTTCTGGCCTTGGGTGAGGATGACGTCGCCGGTCACGACAACCGAGCCGTCATTCAGATTATAAACGGCATTGTTCCCGCGCATGCTCTGGTCAGGCGTTACGAAATAGACGTTACCGCTGGCTTCCACGCGGGTCAGCTGACCATTGGTGGTGAAACCGCGAATAGCGTCGGCGCGAATACGGTTGGTGCCTTGGGTGACTTCGGCGCGACCGCGCAGTGCGAAACCGTCAGGCGTGTATTCACCGGAGTCAGCGCCGTACTGGACGGGCTGACGCGTGGCGTCCTGGGCGCTGAAGGCGACCGTGGCGGGCAGGCCCAGTGCGATGACCGCTGCGCTGGCGATGAGGATGCTGGTCTTCTTCATATCTTACCTGCTCGAACCGGAGGGGTTGATGGTTCCGCTGATCTTTTGGTCGCCCTGGCCTTTGAACTCAACTCTACGGCCTTGATCGTGGATGGCATAGGCCGATGCATTGATGGTTCCAAGGGGGCCTGTTCCGTGAACGCCCTTGTTGCCCGTCACGATCCCTGTGCTGGTATCAATGACAGCCTCGTCGGTTTTCAGGACAAAGCCCGAACCGCCGTCGCTGATGCTGACGTTGGGGCCGATGATGACCTTGCGTTCGCCTTCGTTATAGGTACCGCCGTCAGCGGTCAGCTTGGTGATCTTCTGGCCACCAAGGTTCAACTCCAGCAGCGGCTTAACAAGCCTGTACTGATTGGTCTCGGCAGAGCGAATCGCCCCTTCGGCACCAATGCGGAAGCTGCGGCCCTGCGCGTCCTGACCGTGGAACATCGGGTTGTCGAGGCGCAGTTCGCGGCTCTCGTTGGCACGGCGCTCTACGCCGGACATGACGGACCGGAACACCACCCATGTCACGGCGCTGCCTGCGATCAACAGGATGATGATAGGCAGGACGCGGCGAAGGCGCTGAACGCGCTGGGAGCGTTTACGAAACTGTGCGGCGGCCTTGGCCACACGGGCTTCGTCAGCGCTCTTCAACGCTTCCTGTTGCGCCTCTGTGACCTCGGGTTCGCTCATAGGTGTCTCTTACAGCAGGATCAGGCGTGGGCGAAGATGTCGATCTCGTCCCAGCCCGCCAAATCCAGACGCGAGCGAATCGGCAGGAAGTCGAAGCAGGCCTGCGCCAGCTCTGTGCGCCCTTCGCGGGCCAGCATTTCGTTAAGGCGGTTCATCACCACGTGCAGGTGCAGAACGTCCGATGCCGCGTAATCCAGTTGCGCCTGCGTCAGGGTGGCAGCACCCCAGTCCGACGATTGCTGGGCCTTGGACAGATCAACACCAGCCAGTTCGCGCACAACGTCCTTCAGGCCGTGGCGGTCCGTATAGGTGCGGGCCAGCTTGGAGGCGATCTTGGTGCAGTAAACCGGGCGGGTTTCCACGCCGAGGTGCAACTCGAACATGCCGATGTCGAAACGGCCGAAGTGGAAGATTTTCAACACATCCGGATTGGACAGCAGCTTTTTCAGGTTCGGACAGTCGTAGCCCGGTCGGTGCATGCGCACGACGTGGGCGTTGCCGTCACCCGACGACAACTGGACCACACACAGTTCATCGCGGCGGAAGCGCAGGCCCATCGTCTCCGAATCGACGGCGACAACAGCACCGAGGTCCAGATCGTCAGGCAGGTCGCCTTCGTGCAGATAAACAGTCATGGAGCGTCACTCGTTCGCAAGCCACCCTGTGTCGAGGCGGCGGTCAACAGGGGCCAAACATAGACGAACCACACTCCACCGCTAGGTTGTTCTTTGGAGAAGTGTAGGGTCCATAGACAAATGGCGCCGCATCTTGTGATGCAGCGCCATTTGATAAAATGGTGCCCAGAAGAGGACTCGAACCTCCACGGCCGTTAAGCCACTGGCACCTGAAGCCAGCGCGTCTACCAATTCCGCCATCTGGGCCGGAGGGAGCGTTTCCGCCCCGCCGATGAGTGGGGTATAGGGGGAGCCTTCTCGGGGGTCAACAGTCTTTTTGCACTTTCGTGAAAAAACACGTCGATAGGTGAAAGTCCCGCCTTTTCAGCCACCTATCAGGCAAGCCAGACCATGCGGCGGGTGTCCGTCAGGCCACCTCGCGCACTGCTGAATCCGCGACGGGTTTCGCCCGTGTACAGAAAGCCTGCCTTCTCCAGAACGCGGCCCGAAGCGGGATTGTCGGCGAAGTGACCGGCTACCAGCGCGCGGCGCTTCCACTTGCGCGACGCCCAGACCAGAGCGCCTTCCAGCGCTTCGGTGGCATAGCCGCGGCCCCAGTACTCCCGACCGATCCAGTATCCGGTTTCGGGCATTGGGTCTCGGTCTTCGAACATACCGATGACGCCCACCGGACCGTGGTCCTCGTGCTCGATGACGAAGGTATTGGCGCGGGCAGGGTTCTGGCTGGCGACCTGAAGCACGAAGTCTTCGGCGTGGCCCTGCGTAAAGGGGTGCGGCATCCGCAGCGTCATGCGCGCGATGTCGATGTCATTCGCCAAGCGGGCGATGCGCGATGCATCCTGCGGACGCGGAGCGCGGAGCGTGAGCCGCCTCGTCTCGATGACGGGGGAAGTTTCAATCACGCACATGAGTACTGCCTCGTTCTTTCTGCCGTCTCCTTGAAGGGCTCTGACGGCTTAGAGGCGGGGAAACGCAAACGGGGAGCCTGGTGATCCAGACTCCCCGCGGAATATTTTCCCTAGGTCCAGATCGGCTGCTTTTTGGGCAACGCGATCTGAAACAAGTGCAGAGCGCGTTACTCGGCGGCCATCGCCACGGCTGCGTCATTGGCAGCCACGATGGACACGTAACAACGGCCACCAGCTTTGGTGGTGAACTGCACCGAACCGTTCGCGGTGGCGAACAGGGTGTGGTCGCGACCCAGGCCAACGTTGGTGCCCGGGTGGAATTTGGTGCCGCGCTGACGCACGATGATGTTGCCGGCCAGCACTTGCTCGCCGCCATACTTCTTCACGCCAAGGCGTTTCGACTCTGAGTCGCGGCCGTTACGCGACGAACCGCCGGATTTTTTGTGAGCCATCTTGCTGCTCCTCTATTGAGGTGGGCTCCGGTTCGAAAACCTGATGGAGCCTACCTGTCATTACTGGCGAACAATCCAGCTAACGCCGGCGGTCGCTTGTTCTATTTGGGCCCTAAGGATTAGGACCCGACGAAACTCGGCCTATTAGGCGTCGGCTTTTTTAGCCGAAGCCTTCTTAGCCTTAGGAGCTTCCTCAGCCGGGGCAGCTTCGACGCGCGGGGCCAGGCCACGAGCGCGAGCATTGATTTCAGCCTTGGTGATCAGGTTGACCGTACCATCCCATTTCGCAGTCTCGCCAGCACCTTCGATGCCGGTGATTTGCAGAACGGATTCCATCTGACGATGGCCGTTGGTACGACGGTAACCCTGACGGCGGATCTTCTTGAAGATCTTTACCTTCTCACCCTTACGGGTTTCGATCAGGGTTGCAGCCACCGTGGCGCCTTCGACAACAGGAGCGCCTACAGTAACGCCCTTGTCGCCGCCCAGCATGAGGACTTCGTTAAAGGAAATAGCAGCGCCAGCATCGCCATCGAGTTTCTCGACAACAACAACGTCGCCCGGTTGGACCCGGTACTGCTTTCCGCCGGTCTTGATCACCGCGTACATATGAAGCCTCAGCGTGAACGCAAAAATGAATGCGCCCGCCGGGCAAACCCGCGGGCGAAGAGCGGCGACATATACGGAAGGTAGCGAAAGAGTCAACGCCGTAACGGGCGTTAAAGGCCGGAATTCCCCTTTGCAGACGCAGGATGTGGCCTGATTGCACCCTTTCTGCAAGGGGAAGTGGCGCTGGGGCCGGGGTGCCTAGACCATTGGTCTTATATAGAGGGGCTGTGGCCCCGCGCGATGCGTCACGTGAAAATAGCGCGCGAGTGCTGTCGACTGTTACAACATAACAGATTAAGAGGGGGGGGATGAGCACTGCCGATTTCGCCCAGCCCGTTATTATGTCGCTTGTCGGCGGCGGTTTCGTCGCGGCCAGTCTGCATGCTGCCTTGCCCACGCACTGGCTGCCCTTCGTTTTGGTGGGCCGCGCGCAAAGCTGGAGCCTGCGCCGTGTGGCGGCTGTCGCTGTATTGGCCGCTCTGGCCCACGTTCTTACGACGGCGATGATCGGAGCACTGGTCGCGGTTGCGGGCGTGGCGCTCGACCGTTGGCTGCATGGTGTGCTGCCGCACCTGTCGGCGGCGCTACTTTTCCTTTTTGGTGCCTTCTATCTGGCCCGCTATTGGCACCGCACGACGGTGCCGGACTGCAAGGGCTGTGAGCATGACGAGCCCAAGGTTTCCGATCGTGCGGCCTTCTGGGGATTGATGGCGCTGATGGCGGCATCTCCCGGCGAAGTGCTGCTGCCTTTATATCTTACGACAGCGACCCACGGAGTAGGGGTATTTCTAGCTCTGACGGCCGGATTTGCCCTTGGCACCATGGCAGGAATGCTGGTGCTCACCTCTCTGGCGATGGCAGGCTATTCCGTGCTGAGGCTGGAGCGCTGGGCCCGATATGAAGGTGTAGTGCTGGGCGCGTCTCTGATTGTGCTCGGGTTTGTAATGGCCTTCCATCCGGCCTGAGCTGATAAGTTATACATTTACATTCAGATAGTTATGTTATCTGGATGGCTTGACGTGGCGTATTGACGGTTCCAAGTGGAAAGCATGGCACACGATCATTCAGCGCACGCTCACGAGCATGCCCCTTCCGACCACTCCGGTCACGACCACAGCCACGGCCATCACCACCACGACATAGGTGGGCATCATCATGGTCCGACCGATACGGGCGACTGGCGCTATGGTGTGGGTCTGGCCGTCAATCTGTTGTTCGTCATGGTCGAGTTTGGCGCAGGATGGTGGGCCGGTTCATCGGCGCTGATGGCCGATGCGGGGCACAATCTTTCGGACGTGCTGGGTCTGGCCATGGCGGGCGGCGCTGCTTTGCTGGCCCGCAGGGCTGCGGGGCCGCGGCGTACCTATGGATATGGCAAGGCGACCGTGCTGGCAGCGCTGGGTAATGCGCTGCTGCTGATCTTTGCCTGCGGTGCAATCACCTTTGAAGCCATCCACCGCATGACCCAGCCCGCGCCTTTGCAAAGCGGGGTCATTATTGTGGTGGCGGCCATCGGCTTTGTGATCAACCTGGGTACGGCCCTGCTTTTCATGAAGGACCAGCACAAGGACCTGAACGTCAAAGGGGCTTACCTGCACATGATGGCCGATGCGGGTGTGTCGCTGGGCGTCGTGCTGGCGGGCGTCATTATCATGTTCACCGGCTGGTCGATCGTCGATGCCATCGTCAGCCTGCTGATCGTGGCTGTGATCATGGTCTCGACGTGGGGACTGCTGAAGGACTCGGTCAACCTCGCGCTGGATGCTGCCCCCCGACGTCTGGATCCTTCAGATATCCGCCAGCAGTTGCTGGCGCTGGAAGGGGTGAGCGCCATTCACGATCTGCACGTCTGGGGTCTGTCGACGACCGATGCCGCGCTGACCGCACACATTGTGCATGAGCGGGCCGACGCCGATGCCCTGTTGGCCGAGGCGCAAAAGTTGGCGAAGGGCCGTTTCGGTATCGGCCACACCACGCTTCAGCTTGAGCGGACGGCGCTGGACGACTGCAACCATTGCTAAAAGGTCGAGAGGGGTCTTTCCAACGGGGCTGTGACGCGCCATCTAGCGGTCATGACCCAGAAGACCCCTGTCACCGTCCTGACCGGCTACCTCGGTGCCGGCAAAACCACCCTGCTGAACCGCATCCTCACCGAGGATCACGGCAAGCGTTACGCCGTCATCGTCAACGAGTTCGGCGAGATCGGTATCGACAACGACCTGGTGGTCGGTGCCGATGAAGACGTGTTCGAAATGAACAACGGCTGCGTCTGCTGCACGGTGCGCGGGGACCTGATCCGCGTGGTCAACGGACTGATGAAGCGCCAGCGTCCGGGCAAGCCTGCGTTCGACGCCATCATAGTCGAAACGACCGGCCTTGCTGACCCGGGGCCGGTGGCCCAGACCTTCTTCGTCGATGACGAGGTCAAGGCCAAGACCCAGCTGGACAGCGTGACCACGCTGGTGGACGCCAAACACGTCATGGCGCGTCTGGATGACTCCAAAGAAGCCCGCGAGCAGGTGGCCTTTGCCGACCGCATCATCCTGAACAAGGTTGATCTGGTGTCGGAAGCCGAACTGGTCGCCGTCGAGAAGCGCCTGCGCGGTCTGAACCCTCTGGCTCCGATCATCCGCGCCGAGCGTTCGAACGTGCCGCTGGACAAGGTGCTGGGCCTGAACGCCTTTGACCTGAACCGTATTCTGGAAGCCAACCCCAGCTTCGCCAATCCGCCGCACGGCGAGGACGGCCACGTCCACGACGAGCGCTGTGGCCATCATGACCATGATCACCATCACGATCATGACCATGTCCACGACGAGAACTGCGGACATGGCGAGCACTGCGACCACGATCATCATGCCCGCGGCCACAACCACCATGACGACATTAAGGGCTATTCCTTCTCGCTGGACCGCCCGCTGAACGGCGCAAAGTTCACGGCATGGCTGGATAAGCTACTGGGCGAGCAGGGCCAGAACATCCTGCGCGCCAAGGGCATCATCGATGTCGCCGGTGAAGGCCGCCGTCTGGTCTTCCAGGCCGTGCACATGATCCTCGAAGGTGACCTGCAGGAGCCGTGGGGCGAGAACGAGCGTCGATGGAGCCGCGCAGTCTTTATCGGTCGCGACCTGAACGAAGCCGAGCTTAAGGCTGGCTTCGAGGCCTGTGCCGCGTGAGCGGCGAACGCAATCGTGTCGAAGCCAAGCTGGTCTTTCGACCGGGTGACTTCGATGTCGTGAAGTCGGGCGACCATGTGCGCTGTGCCGTGACGGGCGAGCCGATCACTGTGGATGCGCTGACCTATTGGTATAGCGAGTTGCAGGAAGCCTATTCGGCCCCCGAGCACCTGATCGCGCGTTTACGAGAGCTCAAGCGCATCTAGGCGCTTTTGATCGAACCGATGAAAAAACGGCCATCGCTTCTCGCGGTGGCCGTTTTTGCTTCCGTAAAGGATACGCTTCGAAGGCGCGCTTACAGGTAGCGCAACTCGAAATCGTTTTCGCGGGCGTGGCGCTCTACATCGGGATTATGGATGTAGATGGTGTTGTCCGGCTTCTTGCCCCAACGTTCGATGTTATTCGGGTCGAACTGGTGCAGGGCGTTGCCCGTCCATTGCCATGGGCTGTAGTTCAGCATCTGGAAGAAATCGATATATTCCGGAGTGTGAGTATTCTCGGCCAGAATAACAGGGCGATTGGTCAAAATAGTCTTCAATAGACCATTGAGCGTCAGTAGTTCGGCACCCTCTACATCGATCTTGATGATGTCCGGGCGAAGATCGACGGAATCGCCTTGGAAGAAGGCCAAGCGCTCTTTGAAGATGGCGATGTCGCGACCGTGGCGGTTGTTGGCAAACCAATCGGCACCCCAACCGGTACGGTAGAGATCCCGCTGCGTCGTTGCCAACGGCGTGATCAGCAGCCTGTCCACGACCGGCGTGTACAAATCCAGGAAGGCGTTGGCGTCCGACAGCCCGAATGGATAGGTGCGCACCTTGGGCAGATTGGCCGTATAGGCCGTCAAAATCCGGTAGCACACAGGATTGGGCTCAAAAGAAATGATCGGCGTGTGATCATTCAGCAGTCGATACGAGTTAATCGACTGCCCGCAGTTGGCACCAATATCCACGAACTGTTTGGCATTCTGGAATTTGGCGAGAAAATAGAAGTCTTCGTCGTGAACTTTGTTGCGATCTTCTTCACGCAAAAGAAGCGGTTGTTCCATTGGCCTGACAGGATCAACGATGCCGCCCCATTCCTTCATCATGTGGGTTGGCTCGTTCCAGGAGCATAGCGTCTCCCAGTCAACGAATTCCGCGATCTCGTGGTCCATCTAAAGCTCTTATTGTTCCGTTTGAATATCTTTACACTAGATTTAATAGCGATAATTCAAACAAGGTAAGTAGAGGAGTCGTACGGATAATTGTCTCCGAATTGACTCGAATGTAGCTGAAGACGTGTTCGATTCAATAATTCAAATTATGGCGATATTTACATCGTTATATCCAGCAATATGTATATCGTTGTAATTCATAATTGAATATCGTTATTTACAATTCAAATTATACTATAGAAAACGGATATTTCTGCGAAATTTAAAGCAAAGCTAAACGGAAACGGGCTTTATTCCAGCCAAGGATTTGGAGCAAAGGTCGCCAACTGGTCCATCAGGAAACGTTCGCGGCGGCTTTGGATGCGCGAGTACTCCCAAGCCTTCAGATGCATGTCCTGATGCCGTTCCAGCAGTTTGCTACCAGCCGGTGTCATGACGATCACAAGCTCTTCGCCATAGCGGTCCATCGGCTCGTTCCTCAGGTACTGCGCGCTGAGGGTGTCCTGCTTGAGAGCCCGCGAAATCGGGCCGCTCTGGTCGATGTCAATCGGCGCGGTGGTGACGTACAGAAGTTCATAGCCGCAGGTGCTGGCCAGTGCCTGCGCCGAGCCTGGCGAGAACAGGTGCACGTGTTCGGGATAGCCGTACCAGATATAGTGGGAATGGCCGTAAACCAGTGGGAACAGTGCAGCCGAGTTCGGCAGGAACGATATGACCAGTCCGTCCGGGCTGATGACTTGGCGCAACTCCCGCAGGAATGCGAACGGATCGGTGAAGTGCTCCAGCGCATGGTAGGAGTAGACTGCGCTGCACTCGTCCGGTTGTTCAGCGAGAAACTCTTGGGCGGGACGGGCGTGGATGTCGAGATTGCCCCGAGCCCGGCCCTGTTCTACTGCGGTTCGGTTCAACTCGGTGCCGGACGCTTTATAGCCGAGGTCTTTCAGGGCTTGGACGGTGCCGCCAAAGGCGCATCCGAACTCGTGCACATGGGCATCGGGAGCAATCCCGAAGGCGTTCAGGATATCGACAACGCGACGTGAGCGCTCATGCGTTTTAGAGGCGTTGTAGTCACCCTCCACATTGTACCAAGTCTTGGAAACTTCAGGATATTCTACGTTGTAGAAGTGATCCAGAACGTCTGACGGCGGATCGTCAAAACGGATATAGGCGCAGCAGGGGCAACGTTTCGATTGGTGGAATACACCCTTGTACTCGCGACCGAGCGGATAGGTGGCTTGAACACTGGGGATCAGAAGCGAGGGATCGGAGATTGCACAGGGCATATCTCGCTCGAGCCTTTGGTACGCATTCGATGTCATACGTGCGTCGTCCCTGTATTGGTAGAATTTGACTATCTATACTTATGTAAATGAACCACCGATTTAGTACGTAGGACACTATGTGTACTTGTTTGTCGAATTGACAGTTAGAAAATGTTACTTACATCAATTAAGTATCAGCGAATTTTATGTAACTGCTCTGAATTATCAGGTTGAATCGCCGAAATTTATGTAAATCTTGCTTTAGGTTGTCGTGTTTTTAGCCAGCCACGATTTCATTAGCGATAACAACGCTCGCGGCTGTTCTAACGGGATCATATGCCCGGAACCTTGCACACTGGCCCGATCAGCGCCGCGAATGCCGTACTGTAGCTCGTCTTGCTCTTCTTCGGATCGCAACATGTCGGCGTCCGCGGAAATAATCAGCGTCGGGACCGTGATTTTGGATAGCTGATCTATATCGCCCGAACGGGCCAGAGCCGACTGTCGGTGGAATACATGCCCGCCCAGTCTCAGTCCCATATCCCGCACCCGCGCCAGCATTTGCGCATCGTCTTTCAAATCAGGATGTAGCGAAGACTGGATGGCAGGGCGGCTGAGCCCTTTGAAACGCTCCGGCGGAGATTTGAGAGCACTTCTGCGCTGACGGATCATCTCTTCGGTGTCACCCCGCGCCGAGGTGGCAATCAACATCAGGCTCTCGACCTTTTCAGGTACAAGGCGGGCAATCTCGCGCGCGACATACCCGCCCATCGAAAAACCGGCCAAATGAAAGCGCTCGGGAAGTCGGGGCAGGAGCGCCGTGGCCATCTCCTCGATGGTTTCTCCCTCGCGCAAGGCCAGCGGGATCACAGGTCCAAAATCTTCGAGCGGAGCGATCAGATCGTCCCACAAGGTTTCGTCGGCCATGAAGCCCGAGATCAGCACAACAGCCATAAGCCTGCTCCCATTCTGCCCTTTCCCTATAGGCGCGCCCGTCCGGCGCGGCTATGAGCAGGGACACGACTGTTTACGCCTCCCAGAGACACCGATGAACTTCTCTTTCGACGCCCAGATCACCGCCGCCCTGTTCGACAAAACACAGGCCGTGTTCGCCTTGGGTGACGGATCCGTCCGTTTCGAGGATGGTGCCCGAAACGAAGTGCATGACGGAGCTGTCCTGTGCGCTTGCGTCCACCCTTCGGGGGACGGCATCGTCACCGGCGGCGATGACGGAAAAATCGTCTGGAGCCGTCCGGGCGAGGCGATCCTGCTGGCCGAGGGGAAGGGCTGGATCGACTCCATCGCTGCCAGCGCGGAATCGGGCCTGATCGCATTTTCTGCGGGGCGCACGCTTTCGGTCATCGACAGTAAAGATGCAGTCTTCCGCCGCGACTTTCAGCACGAGCGTACTGTCTCGGGCGTGGCGTTCGACCCCAAGGGCCGCCGAGTTGCCACCTCGACCTATGGCGGGGCGTGGTTGTGGTATGCGCGCATCGAGCAGCAGCAACCCGTAAAGCTTCAGTGGGCGGGCTCGCACCTGTCGGTAGGGTTCTCACCGGACGGTGCCTTTGTCGTCACCTCGATGCAGGACAACCAACTGCACGGCTGGCGTCTGAAGGACCAGCGCAACATGCGCATGGGGGGCTATCCGGCCAAGATCAAATCCTTCTCCTTTCTGTCCAAGGGCCAGCTGATGGCGACGTCGGGCGCACAGGGTGTGGTGCTGTGGCCGTTTATCGGCTCCAACGGCCCTATGGGGCGCGAGGCGACCGAGATCGGCTATGACGAGACGACCCTGATCTCGATGGTCGCCTCGGTGCCGGAGCAGGGCCGCCTGGTGGCCGGTCTGGAAGATGGCCGCGTATGGTGGGCCGATCCGGCAGGCCGCGGGCTGGACTTCATCAAAAAGGACAAGGGCGCGCCGATCACCGCACTGGCAATGAGCCGTGGTGCCGCGCGCATGGCATGGGCAGACGAAGACGGTAACGCGGGCGTTCACGCCTTTTAAGCTGTCGAGCAAGGGATCGGGGAATGGCGAGTGCAAAAGGACGCAAGCGCAGGCCGCTGTTAAAGCTGTTCCTGTTCATTCTGGCATTCCCGTTCCTGCAAGTAGCGCTGTTCCGGTTCGTACCGCCCCCGCCGACCATTTTGATGATCGAGCAAGCGATCAAGGGGAACGGGCTGGACTATCGCTGGCGCTCGCTGGATGACCTGTCTCCCTATCTTGTGACAGCCGCGATCTCGGCAGAAGACGCGCGTTTCTGCTTGCATAAAGGTTTCGATTTCGAAGCCATCCAGAAAGCGATGAAGGCCAATGAAAAGGCCGAAGCCCGTGGATCCAGCAAAATGCGTGGCGGCTCTACCATCACCCAGCAAACCGCCAAAAACGTGTTTCTGTGGCCTGGGCGCTCCTATGTCCGCAAGGCTCTTGAGGCCGGATACTCGGTGTTGATCGAATACGGCTGGGGCAAGAAGCGGATTATGGAAGTCTATCTGAACGTCGCCGAGTTCGCGCCGGGCGTTTATGGCGCAGAGGCAGCTGCGCAGCATTGGTTCGGCAAGAGCGCTAAGACCCTCAGCCGCACCGAAGCTGCGCGACTGGTGGCCGTTTTGCCAAGCCCGCGTCGCTATAACGCTGCCTCGCCGGGGCCCTACGTCCAGCGTCGCACGGGCCGTATTCAGGCCAATGCCGGTCAAGTACGCGCACAGGGGCTCAACCAGTGTGTAATCGGCAAATAGGCGTGTAGAACGCCCGACGGTATCTAATTGTCATTAACCGTGACTGTTGATCCAAAATAACCCATTTGTCATTCAAAGTGCCCTATTCTATCGGAAAGCGACGGGGACTGTCCGGTGTCAGGGATTGATATGAAAAGCATTACTCGGGCCGCAGCTCGACTATTGAGCGGGTTTGCACGCTCGCAGCGCGGCAATGTGGCTTTGATTGCAGGTATCGCCTTGCCGGTCCTGCTCATGATCTCGGCCGGCGCGATCGACCTGCACCATGCGGCCAAGGTGAAGAGCGAGCTTCAGGACGCACTCGATGCTGCGACACTGGCGGCAGCGCGCTCGAACTATACGGCGGCTGGGGATATCCAGCGCGTTGGCATGGCATCGATCCGCGCGAACATGCCGCAGTATTTCAAAGACAATCCGGGCGACGTCGCGACCTTCACCCTGGGCTCGCGCTATCAGGTTCAGGCGACTGCCACCGTGCAGGTCAAGACCATCATCGCCAACGTTTTCCTTCCGCCCTACGGCAAACTGTTCGACGACTATCTGCCGATGACCGCGTCGTCGGACGTTCTGCGGGCCTCGCGAAACGTGGAAGTCGCGATGGCGCTCGATATTACCGGCTCAATGGACGGTTATATGAACGACCTGAAGTCTGCTGCCAAAGAGCTGGTGGGCATCGTCGTTCAGGGTGACCAGACGCTTTATACGACGCGGGTGGCGCTGGTGCCTTATGCGCGGGGTGTAAACGTGGGCAGCTATGCCGAAGCCTTCCGTGGCCCGCTTAAAGGCTCAACCTCGATTACGGGGGCCAGCTGGGCCGCTGCCGCCAAGGAGATCTCCAATTCCAGCAACGGCACCTTTACCGCCAGCTCGCATGGCCTGGCCGTGGGTGATGCTGTGTATGTTTACGGGTTCAGCTCCTCGAGCATCAATCGGACCATCCAGACCGTCAGTCAGGTCCCAACCTCGAGCACATTCAAACTGACGGGTCTCAGCAGTTCCTATTCGGCTGCAAGCGGAACGCGCCGCTACTTGCGTAAATGCGTTGATCCACAATGCCGGATGCTGGTGACATCGTCCGGACATGGCCTGATTAATGGCGGACTGGTGAAGGTGTCCGGTGTGCAGGGCATGACCCAGTTGAACGGCTATCAGACTGTCACGCCCATCAACACCAACACCTTTGCAGTTGCGATAGACCGCAACAATCCGCCGGCGGACTACGTGCGATACGGCACGGTCCAATGCGGCTGGGACGGTTGCCAGCAGCGCGTCTTCTATAACAAGTCGAACGTTCTGACCGAACTGCCGGCTACAGACTGCATCAGCGAGCGTCCGCGCGGCAGTTCCGATCCTACAGACAAGGCTCCCGGAACCAACGCCTGGCTGGGCCGCTCATACCTGCCCAGCGGCCAGACCTGCCAGCCGGGTCGCTATCTGCCGCTGACCAATGTGCTCACGGGCACGAATGGCCTAAATACGGTCATCGACAGCTATCAGCCATTGGGTGCGACCGCTGGCCAGACCGGCATCGAAATGGCTTGGTACAGCATCTCGCCGAACTTCGGCTCGGTCCTGCCGACCGCCAGCCGTCCCAACCCGTTCAACACCGCCGAGACCATCAAGGCCGTCATCCTGATGACCGACGGCGAATTCAACACTCCCTATTGCGAGGGTGTTGTGTCCAAGGATGCAGGTTCGGGCTCGATTGGCACCGACTATCAAATCAACTGCCCTTCGACCAACGGGGACGTGTTCACCCAGTCCGTGGAGGTCTGCAGGGCCATGAAGAAACAGGGCATCGTTGTCTATACGATCGGTTTCAACCTTGGCACCAGCAAGGGCAAAACGGGCATCGACACTGCCTATGAGGTCATGGAAGCCTGCGCCACGGACCCGAAGGAGAACTTCTTCCCTGCGGCGACCGGCACGGATTTGAAAGAAGCCTTCAAACAGATCGGTCGTGACATTACCCGTCTGCGGATCGCCCGCTAAGCGAGACGGCAAGGATAAAAAAAGGGGCCGGACGAGTGATCGTCCGGCCCCTTCATTTTGTCGGCTATTCGCGACGATTAGATCAGTTTGATCTCGCGCAGACGCTCGGTGAGGAAGTCCTCGGCCAGAATGGTCTTGCCGGCATAACGGTCCGGATTTTCCGGGGTGATCGTCGACGGCAGGGTCTCGATCGGGAAGTCCGGGTTGAAGTGCAGGAAGAAGGGGGTCGAATAGCGGGCAAAGCCCCGACGTTCCGGTGCCGGGTTGACCACGCGGTGGGTGGTCGACGGCAGGACGTGGTTGACCAGACGCTGCAGCATGTCACCGATATTGATCACCAGCGCACCCGGAGGCGGTGCGATGTCCAGCCACTCGCCGTCGGCATCCTTCAGTTGAAGGCCGGCCTCTTCGGCACCCAGCAGCAGGGTGATGACGTTGATGTCTTCGTGGGCACCCGCACGCACGCCCTCGGCATCAGCCGGGATCGGCGGATAGTGCAGCAGGCGCAGGATCGAGTTGCCGAGTTGAACCTTGTTCTCGAAGAAGTTGTCTTCCAGCTTCAGGTAGCGGGCGATGGCCTTCAGGATGCGGGCACCCAGTTGGTCCAGCGCCGAGAACATGCCGTACACGTTCTCTTTGAAAGTCGGGATTTCGGTCGGCCACACATTGTCACGCATGTACTTTTTGTACTCGTGACCTTCCGGCAGTTCGCGGCCGGTGTGCCAGAATTCCTTCAGGTCGCGGACGGCCGCGCCCTTGGCAGTTTCGACGCCGAACGGGGTCAAGCCGCGTGCACCGCCGGTACCCGGCTGGTGGTACTGGCGCTTGGTTTCTTCATCCAGGGCGAAGAAGGCCTTGGCGTCGGCAATAGCGGCGTCGATGACGGCTTGGTCCAGACCGTGGTCCGAAACAACAGCAAAGCCGTAACGCGCGAACGATGCACCCAGCTCGTCCGAGAAGCCTTGGAAGTCGGCGTCATAGCGGGTCATGGAGACCGGCTTGATAGCCTTGCTGTTCGAGCCCTCAGCGGACTGTGCGGTGATGGTGGTCACTTGAATGCCTCAAGTTGGTGGGTCTGGGAAACTTTCTACCGTGTACCGGCAAAAAATGGCAGTCGCGCGCCCATAGAGCAGGGTTTGCATTCTGCTTTCGTCTATCAATACCGTTGATCGTGGTGTGCGGGATACAGCGGCCCTGCCATTTCAGGGCAAATCATGCCCGCACATGCCAGAGCCGGTTGATAGCCACGATAACGGCAAGCTCTAAATAGGCGCGCAGGGCCGCAGTCGCCTTGAGCAGGATCAATCCTGACGCAGCGAGCCTATGCGGCGTTTGTCGCGGCAGATGCGGGTTTCATTGTCAAAGCGCTCCCACAACTCGGCGGCACCGGTTTCGACCATGTAGCAGTTCACCTCGACGCGCGCGGCTGTCCAGCAGATGGCCGTGACGCGGTCGTAGCTCTGGCCGGTGGTCATGCAGTCCAGCATCTTTCCGGCCACCAGTTGGCTCAGGATAAGGGTGGCCTGATCGGCGCTGGTTTGCGAACAGGGGTGACCGGGCGAGCAGCTGTTGTCGCGCTCGCGCGCGGAAATGGCATGCAACCTTACCCGCGTTCCGTCCTGACAGCGCAGGGTATCCCCGTCGTTGATCTTGACCACGCGGCATTTGAAGTCGGCTTCGCTGGCGGCCTGTTCAGCGGTTGGCGGAAAGATACCGGGGGCTACACTGGTGGCGACGCTTTTGGCCCCTTCGGTAACGTTGTCAGGCAGGGCGATTTTGTCGCTGCGCATCACGATGACGCAAACGATGATGACGACCACGACCAATATGCCCAGCAGGATATTCAGGCGATCCGATCCGCGAGGCGGAGGGCTGTAATGGTGGTGTGCAGGGGGGCGGCGGCGAGAGGACATAGGCTGTTGTCGGTCGAGTCGGTAAAAAGGAGCAATCGGTCAGTGGAAGTCGCGCGAGCCGGGCAATAGGCGCACATTGCGTGGATGCTGGGGGTGAACGAACTCGTCGGCCCCTGATAGCTGCAGAACCGGTTCGTGATCTTCGGACAGGCGGTTCAGTTCGGGTGTGCGGTCCACCAGATGGGTGACCATAAGGTGGGTGACGCCCTCGATGCTTTTCTCGACCGTGCCGACGGCTTCCAACAGGCGTGCGGACATGACCACGCGGCGATAGGTCTCGAACGTCCGCTCCCACAGCACAAGGTTGGTCACGCCCGTCTCGTCTTCCAGCGTGATGAAAATGGCCTTGCCGTTGCCGGGCCGCTGTCTCACCAGCACCACGCCCGCCGTGCGTACACGCGAGCCGGAACGTTTGGCCTCGACGCCTTTGCACGGCAGCATTCCTTCCTTGGCAAAGACAGGCCGTAGGATTTGTATCGGGTGGGCCTTTAGGGACAGGCGCGTGGTCTGGTAGTCGGCGGCGACATGCTCGCCCTGTCCCATCTTCGGCAGATTGGCGTCTGCTTCCTCGCCCAGTTCGCGGGCATTGGCGGCGGCAAACAGCGGCAGGGGATCATCGTCGGGCAGGCGGCGCACGGCCCACAGCGCTTCGCGCCGGTCCATGCCCAGTGAGCCGAAGGCATCCGCATCGGCCAGCTTTCTCATTGCCGCCGCCGACAGACCTGTCCGCCGCATAAGGGGCTCCAGTCCGGTAAAGGCTTCGATGCGGGCGGTGGTCAGGGCCTCGGCCCAGTCCTGACGGAAGCCGTCGATGTTGCGCATCCCCAGCCGCAGCGCCAGCGCATCGGGCGGCCCTTCCAGCGTATTGTCCCAGCGGGAATGGTTCACATCGATGGGGCGCACCTCCACCCCATGTTCGCGGGCATCGCGCACGATCTGGGCAGGAGCATAGAAACCCATCGGCTGGCTGTTCAACAGGGCGCAGGCGAAGGCTGCGGGATGGCGGCATTTGATATAGCTGGAGACATAGACCAGCTTGGCGAAACTGGCCGAATGGCTCTCGGGAAAGCCGTAGGAGCCAAAGCCCTTGATCTGTTCAAAGCAGCGCTGGGCGAAGTCGGGGTTATAGCCGCGCTCGATCATACGCCCGACCATGCGCGTCTCGTAGTTGCCGAGCGTGCCGTCGCCGCGGAACGTGCCCATGGCCTTGCGCAGGCCATTGGCCTCCTGCTCGCTGAAATTGCCGGCGACCATGGCGACCTTCATCGCCTGTTCCTGAAACAGCGGCACGCCCAGCGTCTTGCCGAGGATTTTCTTCAGTTCGTCCGGATCATGCGGCGGGGCAGGGCTGGCGTATTCCACCGCCTCCAAGCCATGACGGCGGCGAAGGTAAGGGTGGACCATGTCGCCCTGAATGGGACCGGGGCGCACGATGGCAACCTGAATAACGAGATCATAGAAGGTGCGCGGGCGCAGTCGCGGCAGCATGTTGATCTGGGCGCGGCTTTCCACCTGAAACACGCCGATGGAATCGCCACGGCACAGCATGTCGTAAACGTCGGCCTGTTCTGTCGGGACCGTGGCCAGTTCCAGCGCCTCGCCCTCGTGCTGGCGGATCAGTTCGAACGCCTTGCGGATACAGGTCAGCATCCCCAGCGCCAGCACATCGACCTTCATCAGGCCCAAGGCTTCGATGTCGTCCTTGTCCCATTCGATGAAGGTGCGCTCGGCCATGGCGGCATTACCGATGGGCACAACCTCGTCCAACCGCCCGTTGGTCAGGACAAATCCGCCGACATGCTGGCTCAGGTGGCGCGGATAGCCGATCAGCCGCTCGGCCATGTCCACGGCACGGCGGATCATGGGATTGTGCGGATCCAGCCCTGCCTCGGCGATGCGGTTGTCTGCGATCTCCTTGCCCCAGCTTCCCCATTGGGTGCCGGCGAGGCGCGCGGTGACATCCTCGGTCAGACCTAAGGCCTTGCCGACTTCGCGGATGGCGCTGCGCGGACGATAGCAGATGACCGTGGCCGCCAGACCTGCCCGCTCGCGGCCATAGCGTTCATAGATGTGCTGTATGATCTCTTCGCGCCGCTCGTGCTCGAAATCGACGTCGATATCGGGCGGCTCGTCGCGGCTGGCGGACATGAAGCGCTCGAACAGGACGTCGTGCTCGGCAGGGTCGACCGAAGTCATGCCCAGCACATAACAGACTGCCGAATTGGCCGCCGATCCACGTCCTTGGCACAGTATGCCTTTCTGGCGGGCCACATGGACGATGTCGTGGATGGTCAGGAAATAGTTGGCCAGATCGCGCTCGCCGATAAAGGCCAGTTCCTTTTCGATCAGGTCGCGCACATGAGCAGGCGCGCCCAGCGGGTAACGCACCGGAAGGTGTTGTTCGACCAGTGCCCTCAGCCAGTCATTGGCGCTCCAGCCCTCGGGCACAGGCTCGTCCGGATATTCGTATTTCAGTTGCCCCAGATCGAACTGACATCGTTCCAGCAGGGTCAGACTCTCGCGCAAAGCCTCGGGGTGATCGCTGAACAGGCGAGCCATTTCGGCAGGCGTTTTCAGATGCCGCTCGCCATT
The DNA here is from genome assembly GCF_022750635.1 of Brevundimonas pishanensis. Taxonomy (GTDB): domain Bacteria; phylum Pseudomonadota; class Alphaproteobacteria; order Caulobacterales; family Caulobacteraceae; genus Brevundimonas; species Brevundimonas pishanensis. Next base: position 33,253 of record NZ_JAJKBG010000005.1, read on the forward strand.
GGCGAGCAGGTGCTGACCTGCGCGCTCGATGCTGACGCCCTCGCGGATACAGGTCAGCACGTCCTGAAGATCGCGCTCGCTGCTGGAGTGATACAGTACATCATTGCATGCCAGCAGCGGGACGCCCGCACGTATTGCCATATCGTGCGAAGCGGCCAGCCGTCTGCGGTCGTGGCCGCGTCGATGCATGGTTGTACCCAGCCATACCGCCCCGTGACGCGCGTCATTCAGTTCGCCCAGCCAGTCGGTCGTTCCGCCCATGGCGATCAGCAATAGCCCCTCGGCATGGGCCATAAGGTCCGCCTTGGTCAGGATGGACTGACCCTTGGTCGCCCGTCGGGCCCCCAGTGTCAGCAGCCGCGTCAATCGCCCCCAGCCCGCCCGATCCTCGGCATAGGCCACCACATCGGACGTGCCGTCTGCGAACACCAGCCGCGCACCGGTCATCAGTTTGAAGTTCTCGGCGGTGGTGCGGATGCGCTCGGCAATACTCTCCTCGGTCTTGCTGTCCACATAGACGACCTCGCCCGGACTGCTGCCCAGACGTATACGCTCGGGCGGGACCCAGCCTTCGTTGCGCAGGGTTTTCAGCGCACTCCACGCCCGCACTACGCCTGCTGCGCTGTTTCGGTCGGCAAGGCCCAGCCCCGCCTGTCCGCACAGCAAGGACGACAGCACCAGATCCTTTGGATGCGACGCGCCGCGCAGGAAGGAAAAGTTGCTGGCGCAAACCGTTTCTGCATAGGCGATGGGCCTTGGGCCCGTCATGCGAACAGCCCGTGGACATACCAGCGCGGGGCGGGCTCTTCGCCATAGTGGCCCGCGCGGAACAACCAATAGCGATGCCCCGTCTCGTCCTCGACGCGGTAGTAATCGCGCACCCGATGACGCGGACGTCGCCACCACTCGCCCTCGATCCGCTCCGGTCCCTCGGCGCGGATGATGCGGCGCGTGACCCGTCGCCAAACAAAGCGGGCGGGCGGGCTGTCGGGGGCGAGGGCGATGGCCTCAATCGGCTGGGGCGGATTGAACAGGGTCATGGGCCGCTCCAACCCGTCGCGCTTTAGCTCGGGCCAGTCGTCGCCTTCATCGGCGCGGGCAGGGTGAAGTGCAGGGCGCAGAACGCAGGCCCGTTCCGGCAGATGCGAGCCTGTCGATTTCACCCGCATCACAGCCTGTGCACCCAGACGGGTAGATAGGCGATCCGTCAGGTCCTCAAGACTCTCACCCCGCCGCGCGGGTTCATCCAGTCGCACCTGCTGGGCCGCCAGTGTGACCAGATCGTCCACCTCCATCCGGAACTGGTCGAGGCCAAAGCCCGGATCGATCGGCGTGTCCAGCGCCTGCAGACGCTCGTGGAACAGCCGCATCAGGGGCGCGACCTGACGCATGGCGCGGCCCGTGCGCACCGTCACTCGCCGCGTCCAGCCATCCAGCCGGAACACTGTCAGGGTAAAGGCGCGCCCGCCCTGGGCAGTTTGCTCCATCTGCTGTTCGGTATCGGCCAGCAGGTCGGCGATAATCCCCTCGACCGGATCAAGGTGCAGGATCGGCTCGGCCAGTCTGCGGTCCGCGACAATGGGGGCGGGCAGACGAACAGGCGTGATGCGGATGTCGATCCGCCCGATGGTCCGGTCCAGCACATGGCAAAAGTCCTCTCCAAAGCGGGCGGCCATGGCGGCGCGAGGGCGGGCGTCGACATCGGCCAACCTTTTCAGCCCCGCCCGTTTCAGCGCGGTGATCTCGCTGGCGGGCCGCTCAAATGCCTCGACAGGAAGTCGTCCGGCGGTGGTGACGATGTCGGCATCGCTCACCGCTCCTTCAGAGCCAAACCGGACCAGAGCGCGGGCGCTGTGCGGAGTGAGTGCAATCGCCAGCCGGACCTGCAAGCGGGCTCGTCCGGCAAGGCGGCGCACAGCGGCCATCATCCCGTCCTCGCCGCCGAACAGGTGGGCGCATCCGGTGATGTCCAGCATCAGTCCGTGCGGATTGTCCCGCGCGACCATGGGCGAGAAACGGCCAAAGCCATCGACCAGCCGCGCCATCAGTTCCTCGTCCGCGCGGGGCTCGCTGGGGACGGTGGTCAGTTCCGGTACCCGTGCATGGGCATCGGCCAGCGTCATACCGGAGGCCAAACCCGCCGCGATGGCGGCACGGTTCACCGCCGTCAGACGCAGGGCATTCGACTGCTTGGCCACACAGGCCAAAGGTACATCGGCATCAGGCACATCGGCATCAGGCCGCGCGGATGATTGCCGATCGGTCGGCAGGAACGGAAACCAGACGGCCAGATACCTGCGGCGTGACGAAGATCCGCCGTTCACCATCCCACTCCATGATCCATTCGCCCGCCACGGGGCCGTTTTGTTTGCGCAAAAGTTCGAGTTTGAAGGCAGGAAGACCGGGTGCTCCCGCCGAAAGCGGCTGTGCCGAGGACAATGTGGGCGACACCTTCCACCGGCTCTGCGCGGCGCTGGCACGGGGCTGGGCACCGGCGCGGGCAATGAAGGCAGGCCGCCCGCCCTCGCTGGCAGCAAGGTTCAGCCGTCGACTGGCGGTCAGGGTAAAGGCCGGATGCTCGCCCCAACTGCTCAGAATCACGGCACCAAAAGCCCCGCTGCGCAGCGCATCCTCACCCACCGCCAAAAGGGCCGTGGCGCTGGAGGCTTCGATCAGCAAAAGCTGTGACGGCTCCAGTCCCCAGCCCTGCAATCCCGGTCCATAGGGCAGGCCCGTCTCGCCATTGCGCCGCCCCTCAAACGCCCACAGGAACGGTCCCTTGGAGGCCCGCATCGCCATGCCTAGCGCCATGCCGTCAGCACACAGCACATCCCCGGCACTGGCATAAATTTCATGCACGGCCTCCAGCCCCAAAAGGCCTACGCGCTCGTCGAGCGACGGCATACCCACCCTAAAGCCGTCATTTTCCTTACCGCGGACCCGCACGCCCGCACCCGCCCCCTTCAGGGACAGCCGCTCGCGCAGGCGTTGGATTTCGACGGAGGACGACATGATCGGGCGGTACGAAATGTTCTCTAAATGTTCTCATTCCTATACCGCCGCACGGGGGAGGCGAGTCAAGCACTGCGCAAGGGAAGTGACTGGGTCTGTCAGGAGGAAATTGCGTGCAGACTACAGATTCCGCTCGGGGAATCCCGTTTCGAAAAAGACTCGAATTTCAAAAGATTGAAGGATCTTTGATCCAAAAATGGAAAACCCCTCGTCGCGGTAACGATGAGGGGTTCATGGTGGAGCTTAGCGGGGTCGAACCGCTGACCTCTTGCATGCCATGCAAGCGCTCTACCAACTGAGCTAAAGCCCCGGACCTTTAGGGTCTGGATGGAGGAACCTTGGCAAAAAGGTGCTTCCATAAAATGGAAAACCCCTCGCCGCGTTAGCGACGAGGGGTTCATGGTGGAGCTTAGCGGGGTCGAACCGCTGACCTCTTGCATGCCATGCAAGCGCTCTACCAACTGAGCTAAAGCCCCAAACCTTTCGGTCGGTCCCGACGGTGCCTGTGGCCCCGTTGAGGTGGCGGAAACTAGGGAGTTCCGACCGGAAGGTCAAGCGGTTCTGAAAACTTTTTTCCGCTTAGTTTTCAGAACCTTGTTTTTACTCGTCGTCGAGCGAAGGCTTGGTCAGTTCGTCGTCCAGACCGTCGTCGTCTTCGTCTTCGATGAACGGCACAGAGTCGTCATCATCGTCGAGGACATCGTCGTCATCGCCGTCGGTGGTGCCGAGGCCAGCGTCATCGCCGGTCGGGTCGGCATCGTCGTCGTCGTCCGGCGTCAGGATCGGTTCGTGACCTTCCTGATCGATTTCCGGAGTGGACGCTTCGATGTCCTCTTCCTCTTCTTCATCACCGTCGACCGACTTGTCGGCGACTTGATCTTCGTTGTCTTCGTCGGCGGCATAACCGGCACCGCGACGGACACGGCGGCTCTTCAGAGCCTCTTCCATCGGGTCGAACTCGGTTTCGCACTTCGGGCAGCGTGCCGGGCGACGGTTCAGGTCGTAGAATTTGGCCTGGCAGTTCGGGCAGAGCTGCTTTTGGCCCAGTTCGGGATTAGCCACGGAATAAACCTTCGGCGGGAGTTGAGTTGATACTCGGGAAATCGGGCGGCTCCCTTGCCACCCGAAACGGCCACTGTCAAAAGCCTTATGTGACGCGACTGCGTCCTGTTTTCCAGATATTATCGGAGCCAAGTAGCCGGGTGACGACTTCTCAGACGTTTATTGCCTCTCCATCTGGCCCTCTTCAGGGTGTGGTCAAGGCCCCCGGTGACAAGTCAATCTCCCATAGAAGTCTGATCTTTGGCGGTCTTGCCGAGGGTGTGACAGAGATTGATGGGCTGCTGGAAGGCGAAGATATTTTGGCGACCGGACGGGCTATGTCCTCGCTCGGCGCGACGGTCGAAAAACTTGACCAAGGTCGATGGAAAGTGATCGGCAAGGGCCGATTGCAGTCCCCGCAAGACCTGATCGACTGTGGAAACGCCGGAACGGGCGTGCGCCTGCTGATGGGGGCAGTGGCGGGTTATCCCATCACCGCGACCTTTGATGGCGACGTCTCGCTGCGCAAACGCCCGATGAAGCGCGTGACCGGTCCGCTGGCTCAGATGGGGGCAAGATTCGATTGGAAGGCGGACGAGGATCGCGTTCCGGTGGCTGTCAACGGCGGTGAACTGGTTGCCATCGACTATACCCAGAGCGTCGCATCGGCCCAGGTCAAATCGGCCATCCTGCTGGCGGCATTGAACGCGCAGGGGACAACGCGCGTGACAGAACCCGAAAAGAGCCGTGACCATACCGAGCGTATGCTGACGGCCTTCGGGGCCAAGGTGGATGTTCAGGAAGTCGGCGAAGGCTGGATCATTTCGCTGGAAGGCGGGCAGCCGTTGCGGGGCACCAAGGTGTCTGTGCCGGGTGATCCGTCATCGGCAGCCTTCCCGCTGGCGGCAGCGCTGATCGTTCCAGGTTCAGAAGTGACGGTCGAGGGCGTGATGCTCAACCCGCTGCGAACCGGCCTGTTCGACACCTGGATCGAAATGGGTGCGGACCTGACGATTTCGAACCGCCGGACCTCGGGTGGTGAAGAGATTGGCGACATCACGGCCCGTTATTCCAAGCTCAAGGGCGTCGTCGTGCCGGAAATGCGCGCCGCCGCCATGATCGATGAGTATCCCATCCTTGCCGCCACCGCCGCCTTTGCCGAGGGCCAGACCGTCATGCGTGGCATCGGCGAGATGCGCGTGAAGGAAAGCGACCGCATCGCCCTGATGACGGCAGGCCTTAAGGCTTGCGGCGTCGAGGTCGAGGAAGAGCCTGAAGGCTTCATCGTCACCGGTGGTCCGGTAAAGGGTGGGGCGACGGTTGAAACCGCCCACGATCACCGCATCGCCATGAGCCATCTGGTGCTGGGTCTGGCTGCGGAGGCTCCGGTGTCAGTGCTGGACCCTGAGATGATCGCCACTTCCTTCCCCGGTTTCGTCACCCTGATGAACGGGCTGGGCGCGAAGATCGGCGTATGAAGACACGCCGCAGAGTTCCGTCATCCAGAGAGGGTTTAGGGCTAGGAGCAGTATTCTGCGGTGTGGCGCTTCTATTATGGTGCGTTGGGTCTTGGATTGATCTTAGGGATGGCAAGACTTGGCACTACACTAAGGCTCGTTATGCCTCAGTGCATGACGAGCGGGGCCGGTATGTCGGCGGCATGTACGTTTACCCCATAGACGCTCTATCGAATTCGAGAGGTTTCAAGATGGTCGTAGTCTATCGAGGCGTAATGCCCGCGATTTTCTTAGGGACCTTCTTCATCGTCTTGGGTTTGGGCTGGGCTGTTCAGAGAGGAATGCACTCTCGACCTGATACCAACCGCCTCTAGCAATGAGACGGATCCTTGAAGAATGATCCGTCGGCCAAAAGCGCTTCGGTTACATGTTCAGAATGCGCTGGCGGTTGTCTTTTTGACGTGGCTGTCGTGGGCCTCTGTACATGGACTTTGGAAGGTCTTGTCTACCGGCACCATCAAGGGGCGGCGCGGTCCAGACATCAACGTTAGCGAGAACCCTCTTGTCTTTTGGGGCTTAAGCGGCTTTTTCGGGCTCGGAACCATCCTAGTCGGCGGTGTGGCAGTGTTTTATCTGTGGATCGCCGTTCGTAACATCTCCAGAAAGTAGACCTCTGTCCCAGTCTCTCGTCATTGCCGTTGATGGACCCGCTGCTTCCGGCAAGGGCACCATCGCCTCGCGTCTGGCCGCTCATTTTGGCCTGCCGTACCTCGATACGGGACTGCTTTACCGTGCCGTGGGTATGGGCGTGCTGGCGCAAGGTGGCGATCTGGATGACGAGGCGGTTGCTGCGGCTGTGGCGGGTGCGCTGGACCCGTCGGGTCTGTCCGACGATGCCAGCCTGACCACGGGCGAAGCCGGTGAGGCCGCCAGCCGCGTGGCCAGCCATCCGGCGGTGCGCGCGGCCCTGTTGAAGCTTCAGCGCGATTTTGCCGCTCAAGCGGGCGGGGCAGTGCTGGACGGTCGTGACATCGGCACCGTGATTGTGCCGGATGCGCCAGCGAAACTGTTTGTGACAGCCTCTGCCGAAGTGCGCGCCGAGCGTCGTTGGAAACAGTTGACGGCGCGGGGTATCGAAATTTCCTACGAGGATATGCTGGCCGATATCCGCAAACGCGACGCCCGCGATGCCGGTCGCGATTCCGCGCCGATGGTCCAAGCGGACGACGCTATCTTGCTGGATACGACCGATATGGGTATAGAAGCGGCCTTCGATGCGGCCCGCCGCATTGTCGAGACAGCGCGAGCCAAGCACGGTCTCTGATCATCAAGGTCCGGATGTCCAGGATATCCCCGCCCGATCAGACCCATCGTCCTTAGTAATTTCAACGCACTGATCCTCGGCAGCCGTGGGCGTTACGGGTTTGATTCAAGCCGCCTAGGCGTGCGCCCCGTATCGTCCAACCTTCCGAAAACCGAATTCACCCCCTTCGCGTTCAGCTGCGTGCAGCCAGACGCAAAGACCCTTCCCATCAACCCCAAGAGTCATATGACCGAAACCTTTAACCCCACCCGCGATGATTTCGCCGCTCTGCTCGACGAACAACTGCAAGGCCGCGACCTTGGCGAAGGCCAAGTCGTTCACGGTCGCGTTGTCGGCATCGAAAAAGACATCGTCATCATCGACGTCGGCCTGAAGACCGAAGGCCGTATCGCCATGCGCGAATTCGGCCAAGGCGAAGGCGCTGTCCTGCCGAAGGTCGGCGACAACGTCGAAGTTTACCTGGAGCGCGTCGAGAACGCGATGGGTGAAGCCGTCATCAGCCGCGACAAAGCCCGTCGTGAAGAAGCCTGGACCCGTCTGGAAGCTGTCTTCGCTGAAGGCCAGCCGGTCAACGGTGCTATCGTCGGCCGCGTCAAGGGTGGTTTCACTGTTGATCTGGGCGGTGCTTCGGCCTTCCTGCCGGGTTCGCAAGTCGACATCCGTCCGGTTCGCGACGTCACCCCGCTGATGGGCAAAGAACAACCGTTCGCCATCCTGAAGATGGACCGTCCGCGCGGCAACATCGTTGTCTCGCGTCGTGCGATCCTGGAAGAAGCCCGCGCTGAACAGCGCACCGAACTGGTCGGCCAACTGGCCGAGGGTGAAATCCGCGAAGGCGTCGTCAAGAACATCACCGACTACGGTGCGTTCGTTGACCTGGGCGGTATCGACGGCCTGCTGCACGTCACCGACATGTCGTGGAAGCGCGTGTCGCACCCGTCGCAAGTTCTGGCTGTTGGCGACACCGTCAAGGTTCAGATCGTCAAGATCAACCCGGACACCCAACGTATCTCGCTGGGCATGAAGCAGCTGCAGTCGGATCCGTGGGATGGTGTTGAAGCCAAGTACCCGGTCGGTGCCAAGTACACCGGTCGCATCACCAACATCACTGACTACGGCGCATTCGTTGAGCTGGAAGCCGGTGTTGAAGGTCTGGTCCACGTTTCGGAAATGTCCTGGACCAAGAAGAACGTCCACCCGGGCAAGATCGTCTCCACCTCGCAAGAAGTGGACGTCATCGTTCTGGACGTCGACAGCGCCAAGCGCCGTATCTCGCTGGGCCTGAAGCAAGCTCAAGCCAACCCGTGGGAAGCCTTCGTTGAAGCTCACCCGATCGGCTCGACCGTTGAAGGTGAAGTGAAGAACGCCACCGAGTTCGGCCTGTTCATCGGCCTGGACAACGACATCGACGGCATGGTCCACCTGTCGGACCTGGACTGGAACGTGTCGGGCGAAGAAGCCATCCAACGCTACCGTAAGGGCGAGGTCATCAAGGCCAAGGTCCTCGACGTTGACGTTGAGAAGGAACGCGTCTCGCTGGGCGTCAAGCAACTGGGTGCTGACCCGATGGAAGGCGACGTCTACAAGCGTGGCCAACAAATCACCGTCACCGTTTCGGCAATCGAAACCGGCGGCATCGAAGTCAAGTTCGGTGAAGAAGACGCTCTGGTCACCGCCTTCATCCGCAAGTCGGACCTGTCGCGCGACCGTAACGAGCAACGTCCGGAACGCTTCAACGTCGGCGATCGTATCGACGCCATGATCACCACCGTCGACAAGGCTACCCGCCGCGTTTCGGTGTCGGTCAAGGCACTCGAAATGAAGGACGAACAAGAAGCTATCGAGCAGTTCGGTTCGTCGGACTCGGGCGCTTCGCTCGGCGACATCCTGGGCGCCGCTCTGAAGAACGCTTCGAAGGACTAATCCTTCGAAATGCAGCCTGAGCCGTAGCGCCTAGGCGCTATGACAAGGGATGAAGGGTGACCGGAGCGATCCGGTCACCCTTTTTCTTTGCCTGCCGCGGAAAAGGGTAATTCAGAGGTTAATCGCCGAAAATCGTTATGCGAGATGCTTTTTACCCCTTTCTTCCAAGGGCATCAGGTGTTTAGGTGTCATTCCGATGATGGCGATAACGCCGAAGAAGCACGGGCGGGGGCCTTGAATGATCAAGTCCGAACTGATCGAAAAGCTTGCAGCGGAAAACCTGCACCTCACACATGCGGAGGTCGAGCGGGTGGTTAATGTAATCCTTGGCCAGATGACGAATGCGCTCTCCGACGGTGGTCGTGTAGAGCTTCGCGGCTTCGGTGCCTTCTCGGTTCGCAGCCGCCCTGCACGATCGGGCCGCAATCCCCGCACGGGTGAAACCGTCGAAGTTCCGGCCAAGGCCGTGCCCTTTTTCAAGAGCGGCAAGGAACTTAGGCTGCGCCTCAACGCTTCTGGGGACGCCTGATTTCCTTTAGGAAGTCCGGTGATTATCTTTAGGCGCGGCGATAGCCGTGTCTGACCCTAAGGAGAGCCCCATGAGCCTGGGTGGCGAATTCAAAGAATTTATTGCGCGCGGTAACGTCGTCGACCTGGCGGTCGGCGTGATCATCGGCGGCGCATTCGGGAAGATCGTCACCAGCTTGGTGGATCAGATTGTGATGCCGCCGATTGGCTGGCTGATCGGTGGCGTGGATTTCGCCAACCTCAAATACACCCTTCCGGTAAGCCCGTTGAATCCGACCGGTGAGCCGGCGGTGATTGAATACGGTGCCTTCATCAACACCTGCATCCAGTTCCTCATCGTGGCCTTCGTGATCTTCATGATGGTGAAGATGGTCAACAAACTGCGCCGCGAGCAGGCGGCAGAGCCGGAAGCCACTGCGCCCACGCCGACGGAGGCCCTGCTGGTCGAGATCCGCGACGAGCTGAAAAGGCGTCCATAAGGCGCGACTGGCCTTTCAGACATGAAAACGGCCACCGGAGGGATCCGGTGGCCGTTTTTCATTATCTGCCGTCTCTCAAGCGGGGAGGGCGCTTATTTGGAGGCGTTTTCCCAAGCGGGCGGACAACCGTCGAAGTCGCCTGCGTCAACTACAGTCAGCGTCTTCATGTTGAAAGGCATCGCCGGACGCATCGATTGGCGGCCGTGACCGGTGTAAAGGTCGATCTTGTTGCCACGGATCGCGCCACCGGTATCGGATGCGTACCAGTAACCGTCATGGACCGAGCCGTCCGGCATGCGCAGGCCGACCGTTTCACGAATAAACAGGCGGGTGCGGCGCGGGATAACGCGCGGGTCGGTTGCTACGGTGCGCATGGCGACCGGACGGCATCCCAGAGAATCGTTGCCGGTCGCTCCACCACCACCTGCATGATACAGGCGGATCGAGGCGCGCCAGTCGGGATCGGCTTCCATGTGGGTCTTTTGCTCGTCGGTCAGTGCAACTGCGACGGCGTCGGTTCCCGCTTCTGCGGCGGCTTCAACGATAGCGGCGTCTTGGGCGACGACAGCTTCGTATGGGACAGGTTCACTCGTACCGGCGAACGACATGGCCCAAAGGGCAGCCAGAGCGGCAACCGCATTTAACATGGAGGCATCATTTGGCAGCACCGACACCATTACCCCGTCGGCAGCGAGGCTTTTGACGGCAAATTGTGGCAAAATAGTGTTAGTTGAGATTAGCCATCGGTCGCATATGGATGAGGGCGGAATTGCGACAGCAACACTTGCAGTTGAGATAGCAAACCAGACCTGTTCGAATGCAGTATTCGTCGTATATGCTCATCTTACACTCAACGTTATGACGCAGATTTAATCAGATAACGGGTTCATGAAACCTTTATTTGCAAGATTTTCATTCGTAAACGGCATTGATCTGTGCATACAGATTTCTTTAACCGGCGCGGATGGCGCCATTCCCCGTTCGTCAAACGGCGGAGCAGTGGCGGTAGGGCGATGAATGGAGTAGATCGGCACACGATTTCACCCTTTCCACCGGGAAAACGCCATGAAGCGATCCGCCAAACGTCTGATGATCTCCGCCGCCGCCTTTGCGCTGCTGGCGATTCCGGCCTCTCAGGTCATTGCATGGGGCGCATCGGGTCACCGCGTGATCGGTGTGATCGGCATGCAAACCCTGCCCGACACCTTGCCGGGCTTCCTGCGTACGCCGGGCGCGGCATCGGACGTCGGTGAGTATTCCCGCGAACCGGACCGCTGGAAGGGTGGCGGCCAGCCGCATGATCGCGAGCGCGACACCGCCCACTTCATCGACATGGACGATGAAGGCCGTGTGATGGACGAGCGCGGCATGCTTCTGGCCGATATGCCGCGCCTGAAGTCCGAATATGACGCGGCCCTGACCCGTGCCGGCCTGGATGTCGATGATGCCGGCTATCTGCACTACGCCATCATTGATGCATGGCAGAACCTCGAGCGTGATTTTGCCTACTGGCGCGTGCTGAATGCCGCCGAGGCACGAGAGACCGATCTGGCCAAGCGCGAATGGTACCGCGCGGACCGCCTGCGCCGCGAGCAGCTTATCCTGCGCGATATCGGCCAGCTCAGCCACTATCTGGGCGATGCATCCCAGCCGCACCACACGACCATCCACTTCAATGGTTGGGCGGGTAAGACCAATCCTGAAGGCTTCACCAACTCGCGCCGCACCCACGGCACCTTCGAGGGGGCTTATGCGGCTCGCACCCTGAATCCGGTCACGGTCAAGTCGGCTATGTCTCCGCTGAACGTCGAGGGCTTTGATGTGAAGAGCCGCACGGTATCCTTCCTGAACACCACCCTCGGCACGGTCATCCCCTTCTACCGTCTGGAGAAGGCCGGTGCGTTCCGCGATGCCGATCCGCGCGGTGCCGAGTTCCTGAACCAGCGTCTGTCGGCCGGTGCCGAACAGCTGCGCGACTTTACCGTCGCGGCCTGGAACGCCTCGGGCACATCGTCGGTTGGCTGGCCGGCTGTGAAGGTGGCCGAGGTCGAAGCGGGCTCGGTCGATCCGTGGATGTCCATGGTCGGCGAGGACTAAAAACTTACCGCTATTGGTCGCAATGGGCCGCTCCGCCTTCGCAGGGGCGGCCTTCGCGTTTAAAGAGGCCGCCATGAGCGATACTGCACCCCGCGAACTTACCCCTCCCGTCGTCATCCTCGACCGTTCCCAGCTGGCCGACAACATCGGCTCGGTGGCCCGTGTCATGGCGAACTTCGGCCTGTCGGAACTGCGCCTTGTCAGTCCACGTGACGGCTGGCCACAGGAGCGTGCCTGGGCCACGGCATCGGGGGCAGACTGGGTGCTGGAAGGCATCAAGGTGTTCGATACGGTGGCGGACGCCATCCACGACCTGAACATTGTCTTCGCCACGACGGCGCGGCCGCGCGAGACGCGCCAGCCGGTGCGCACTCCGCGTGAAAGCGCGCGCATCCTCTATGACGAAACGGCATCGGGTCTGAAGTGCGGCTTGCTGTTTGGTGGGGAACGTTCGGGATTGGAGACCGGCGACATTGCGCTGTGTGCGGGTATCACCACCATTCCGATCGATCCGCGCCACCAGTCGCTTAATCTGGCTCAGGCCGTAGCGATCAATGCCTATGAGTGGCGCACGACGGTGATGGATGCTCCTCCGCCCAGCTTCCGCGAACAGGAAGGCCCTGCATCCGGCGATTTACTGATGGGTATGTACGAGCATCTGGAAGCAGAGCTCGACAATGGTGGCTTCTTCCACCCGCCCGAGAAGAAACGCTCCATGAGCCAGAATCTGCGCGTCATGCTGGGCCGCGCCCAGTTCAGCGAGCAGGAAGTGGCGACCTTCCGCGGCGTGATCCATGCGCTGGCGCAGGGTCGTGGCCGCGTACTGGCGAAGATGGCCGCCAAGGCTGTTGCCGAGGCCTCTAAGAAGGAAGGCTGACGCCTAGCGGAAGCTGGGCAGGTTGAGCGCTTCGGCGAGGCGCTCCAGCCCCGTGGTCGGCACCTCGGTCGACCATAGCTCGCCCGATATGGCTCGCTTGCGGCCTTCGTTGAACAGAGCCTCCATCGCCGCTGTGTCAAAGTTCAGCAGATTGCTGGCACGGATCTCGTTGGGGATGGATGCGGTCTTGAGCGGAATGCCTTGCGCCGCGCACAGGGTGGTCGCGGTAATCAGCGACTGACGATAGGAAAACCGCAGCATGGCCTCGAAGCTGCGCGTCATCACGGCGGGCAGGTTCGGGGCGACAGGGCGTGGCTGCGGGTCCAGCATGGTGTTGACGATCACATGCACCCGCCCGCCCTTCAGCCGCCTGCCCAGCTTGTTCCAGCGCAACAGGCCGTCAGGCATAATGAAGAGCGGAGCCGAGACACCGCCATCGACATGCATTTCCTCAAAGGTGCAGCCGTCATATTCGGTGGTGATCCGGTGCGGACTGAAGATGCCCGGCAGGCTGGCCGAGGCCACCAGCACCTCACGGAACAGGTTCAGCGCCTTGTCGCCACCATGGCTGGCAATCGCGCCCATATCCCAGATGCAGCAGGCCTGATGGTCAAGGTCGGTGGTCGCCACCAACAGGCGTCGCCCGCGGGCATGCTGTTCGGCAATGGCTGCGATCAGGTCGGCATCGACAAAGGGTTCGATGAGGCTGTGAAGGGCATCCGATTTCAGCAAGCCGCCGCTGAACATCGGGGCCAGACGACGCGGGCTTAGCAACTGCCGTGCATGGCCGCCGGTGTAGGCGTCCTTCAGCTTGGCATCCCATTGCGGACCCAGAAAGGCGAGTGGGGCGATCAAGGCTCCGGTACTGACGCCGGTGACCAATGCGAACTCCGGTCGTGTGCCGGTTTCGGTCCAGCCGGTCATAGCTCCTGCGCCATAGGCCCCGCCTGCCGCGCCGCCGGACAGGGCCAGAATGTCGAACCGCCCCGACGTCCAGCCCGAGCGGGGCAGGGAAAGTCTGTCCGCAGCCGTCGCCAGCGAGGCTTCCGCCGCCGATACCGTCAGCCGGATGTCCTTGAACCCCTTCACCTCGGCATGGGCAACAGGGGCGCAGGGCAGGCGACGCCCGCGACGCGCACGAGCAGGCTGGGAAGGCTGCGGCAAATCACTCATGCCGACAGCCTTGCCCAGCCGTCCCGCGCTTAGCAAGTGCGCTTAATAACCGCGTGCGGTGGCCAGACGGTTCAGGTGATAGTGGCTGTCCCCAAGCGTCTCGTTCAGCACGCGGACCCGTTTCATGAACAGGCCGATGTCGAACTCGTCCGTCATGCCGACGCCCCCGTGCATCTGTACGCCTTCCTGCACCGCCAGTTCGGCGACGCGGCCGGCCTTGGCCTTGGCGATGGAGGTGGAGAGGTCAGCACCCCCCTTGCCTTCGTCGACGGCCTGGAGCGCCCCCAGCGTCGCCGCCTTGGTCAGTTCCAGTTCGGTATACAGGTGGGCGGCGCGGTGCTGCAGGGCTTGAAACTCGCCGATCAGCTTGCCGAACTGCTGGCGGGTTTTCAGGTATTCAACGGTGATGTGGAAGGCTTGGTCGCCTGCGCCATTCAAACTGGCCGCCGTGACGGCGCGGCCCAGCGATAGCGCCTTGTCGAGCGCTGCCTGTCCGCCCCCGACCTCGCCCAGTAGGGCATCGGCATCGACCTCGACGTTGGACAGGGTGATGCGGGCGGCGTTGTGGGCATCGACCATGACGGTGCGCTCGACCTTTACGCCCACCGTCTTCGGGTTGATCAGAAACAGGCTGAGGCCGTCATCGCCTTGGGCGGCGACGATCAGGGAATCGGCGATATGGCCGTCCAGAACCATAGCCTTGGCCCCGTCCAGCTTGAAGCCGTTGCCGCTGCGCTCATAGCGGGTGGTGGACTTGTGCGGGGCGTGTTTGGGGCCCTCATCGACGGCTAGCGAGACGATGGCCTCGCCCGCAGCAATCTTGGATAGCCAGAACTGCTGATCAGTGTTGCCCACCTCCTTCAACACCGTGGCCGACAGGACCGACGAGCCGAGGAAGGGCGAGGGCGTAAGGGTGCGGCCAAGGCTTTCGGCGATCACGCCCGCCTCGACGGCGCCAAGGCCCGAGCCGCCATGTTCCTCGCCAATGATCACACCGGCAAAGCCCATCTCGCCAAAGGCCCGCCACAGATCGCGCGAGACGCCATCGGCATCACGGCTGTCGCGCAACTGGCGCAAGTGTTTGATAGGCGCGTTCTCGCTCAGGAAGCCGTGCACGGCATCTTTCAGCATCACCTGCTCTTCAGTCAGGATCAAAGGCATGGCTTAAGCTCCCGGCAGGTTCAGCAGGTGTTTGGCGATGATATTGAGCTGGACCTCGGTGGTCCCGCCCTCGATGGAGTTGGCCTTGGTACGCAGCCAGTTGCGGGCGGTGTCGCCATCATGTGAACGCTCGCCCTCCCACTCCAGCGCGTCATAGCCCCCTGCTGACATAAGCAGTTCAAAACGGCGCTTGTTCAGTTCCGAGCCATAGTATTTCAACACGGACGCCAGCGCCGGATGCGCCTGTCCGGCCTTCATACGGTCCACGGCGCTGTCCATCGCCAGCCTGAAGGCCGCGCCGTCCAGCTCCCATTCGGCGATGCGGGCGCGCAGCATGGGGTCATCCAGATGGCCCTGCTCGTCGGTGCCGATGCTATCGCGGGCAACCTCGCCCAGAGGGCGGCCCATGCCTTCGCCCATAGCGCCGATCATGGTGCGCTCGTGCGCCAGCAGATATTTGGCGACGTCCCAGCCACGGTTCAGTTCGCCCACGAGATTGGCTTTCTCGACGCGCACATTGTCGAAGAAGGTCTCGCAGAAAGGCGACTTGCCGGAGATGAGGGTGATGGGGCGGGTGGAGACGCCCGGCGTTTCCATGTCGAACAGCACAAAACTGATGCCGCGATGTTTGTTCGTCGGGTCGGTGCGGACGAGGCAGAAGATCCAGTCGGCCTTGTCAGCGTAGGAGGTCCAAATCTTCTGGCCGTTGACGATCCAGTGGTCGCCCCCATTATCTGGAGAAGGATCCTCGGCACGGGTTTGCAGCGAGGCGAGGTCGGAGCCCGAGCCCGGCTCGGAATAGCCCTGGCACCAGCGGATTTCGCCGCGCACAATCTGCGGCAGGAAATGCTTCTTCTGCTCTTCGGTGCCGAACGCCAGAAGCGCAGGGCCGAGCATCCAGATGCCGAAGCTGTTCAGCGCAGGCTGCGCCTTGATACGGCGCAGTTCGCTGGAGAGCACCTTGGCTTCGGCGCGCGACAGGCCGCCACCGCCGTATTCGGCCGGCCATTCCGGCGCGGTCCAGCCGCGCGATCCCATCCGCTCCATCCAGAGCTTGTGGGCGGGCGTCTTGAAGGTGGCCTTCCGGCCACCCCAAATCATATCGTTTTCGGATTCAATCGGCCCGCGCACTTCGGGCGGACAGTTTTCTTCCAGCCAGCTCCGCACCTCGGCGCGGAACGCTTCCAGATCGCTCATCGTGGTCGTTTCCCCTTGTTGGCGGCCTCTGGCGGGCCACCTTCGGGAACGACGTTATCACATGCGTTTCGATTGGCTACTGTCTAGGACGGCGCCCGTCGATCACCCCTTCGTGGGCAGGAAGGGCGAGAAGGTGATGACGGTATAGGTGTCGCGGATATTAGGACGGGTCTGGACCTGTTTGGTCACGAAGGTGCCGATGTCCATGTCCTTGGGCAGGTGGAATTTGGCCAGCAGATCATGATCACCCGAGATCGAATAAACCTCGCTGATGTGCTGAACGTTATCGACTAGATCGGCCGCTACATCATTGGCGAAGCCCAGCTCGCATTTGATGAAGACGAAGATGGCGGTCATCATGGTGGCAACACTCCTGAATGCTCCGCATGCCATAACGCGGGCGAGGGTAGGGGCCAAGAAAAAGGGCGCTGCGGTTACCCGCAACGCCCTTAAATCTTTAACCCGAGGCCGGTTTTACTTGGCGGCCAGCTTGGCTTGGTGTGCAGCCTGACCGGCAACGATCAGGTCAGCAGCTTCCTGAGCCGAGCCCCAACGGTCGATCTTCACGAACTTGCCTTTTTCGAGGTCTTTGTAGCGGGTGAAGAAGTGCTCGATCTGCTGCAGCTGGATTTCCGGCAGTTGTTCGTACGAGGTGACGTCCTTGTAGAACGGGGTCATCTTATCGACCGGCACGCACAGGATCTTTTCGTCGCGGCCAGCTTCGTCGGTCATGATCAGCACGCCGATCGGACGCGAGCGCAGAACGCTGCCAGCGACAACCGGATACGGACTCAGCACCAGCACGTCGCACGGGTCGCCATCGTCCGACAGGGTGTGCGGGATGAAGCCGTAGTTGGCCGGATAGACCATCGGGGTCGACAGGAAGCGGTCGACGTACAGAGCGCCCGATTCCTTATCCATCTCGTACTTGACCGGCGAGCCGCTGGCCGGGATTTCGATGATGGCGTTGACGTCCCACGGAGCGTCCTTACCGACCGGAATGGCGTCGATGTTCATGTTCGTGCTCTATTGCAGATGCGAAAGAAGTTGGCGGGCGTGATAAGCTTTGCGACGCCTTACGGCAAGCGTCGCTTGGATTAAGTCGACGATGGTCCGGATGCCATAGCGGGTTTGAAGAATATGCAGTTGCTGGACTGGATTGCACTGATTGTCTTTTTGCTGGTGTGGATCGGCTATGATCCCCTGCTGAAAGTGATCGCCCGTCACGCGGGATCGCTAAACTCGGACATGCTGGTGGTGCGCGATGCGTGGATGCGCGCCATGACCGTGCGCCAGCTCCGGCTGGTGGACAGCCAGTTGATGGGCCACACCATGTCCTCGGCATCCTTCTTTGCCTCGACGAACCTGATCCTTATCGCCGCAGTGGCAGGCGTGTTGTTCGGGGGAGAAAGCGCGATACGCGGCATTATGGCCGTCAGTGCCGACGCGGCACCTGTACGTTTGCTGGAAGGCAAGCTGGCGCTGGTTCTTCTGACGCTCGCGCGCGGATTGCTCGATTTCGTCTGGGCCCTGCGACAGCTCAACTACACTGTCGCCCTGATCGGTGCCGCCCCGGAAATCGGTGACGAGGTTGATCGCGATGCGTTTGGCGTGACGGTGGGCAAGGTTCTCAATCCTGCGCTCGCGTCCTTCAATCGCGGGGTGCGCGGCTATTATTTCGCCTTAGCAGGTGCAGCGTGGTTGTTTGGTTCGGTCTGGCTGCTGCTCAGCGTCGTATCGGTGATGGCCTTGCTACTGTGGCGTCAGTCCGCCTCGCCCGCCGCACAGGCTGTGCGTGCCGCCAGACGTATGCTGGAAAATAAATAGCACCGATATATTGAGACCTTAGTCGCACGATTCATGCGGCAACGAGCATCGAGGCCCGCGTTTTCGGCATTTTGTGACAACTTCCGAAACACGCCGTGAAAGAAGGTCGCGAATCCGTGGTTGATATTTTGTGCGCTGCAACCTAAGTTGAGGTCTGACGCTTTTGAGCGTCTCGCCCTTCCTGGGCGTTTCCTCCCTATAGACTTTTATAGCCGCGCCGGTTTGGCGCGGCTTTTTTTTATCTGCGCACGCCTGTGTCGGCTTCGGCCATGGCGCAGAACTGTGCGATGACCCGTCTCAAAGCGGTTTCGCAGCGCTTCCAACCTGCCGCAGGAGTGTGTGAGCCCTCGTCCCAATACAGACGCCGGTTCACTTCGATCTGCACTGCGTGAAAACCATCCTCGGGCTGGCCCCAGAGCTGGGTCGCATAGCCGCCGGCATAGGGGCGGTTCAGACCCACGCGCCACCCCTGCGCTTCGAACAGAGCACGCAGGCTACGGGTCCACACCGAATCGCAACTTGAGCCATGACGGTCCCCGAGCACGATGTCCGGCCCGTTCGGACCTGTGGCGCGCCTGGGCATGGAATGCCAGTCGATCAACACAGCCCGACCGGCCTCTTTGCGCGCGTCGTGCATCAACCGGGTCAGTTGTCGATGATAGGGGCGATGAACCTTGTCCAGTCGCGCCTCGGCCTCCGCCAGGGTGAGCCGCCGTTGATACAGCGGCTCGCCATCGCCGCTGACCCGGTGCAACACGCCATAGCCCGCAATGGTTTTCGGGGTCGGTTGATCAAAGGGACAGTCGGCAATCAGCGCCGGATCAAGGTCGGTCTCGGCGCGATTCAGGTCGACATAGGCCCGCCCATAGCGCGCCAGCAATAGCGTGGCCCCTGCCGACATACCGCTAGCGATCAAACGATCCATTGCGGCGTCCTCGACCGACCGCAAGCGTGTCTCGTCGAGATCGGAGTGCATGTCTTCAGGATAGATTGACCCCGAATGCGGAGAGCAAAACACTAGACCGGTCACGCGATCCGTCGCGGGACGACGCACCTCGAAGGCATCACTGTCCCTTTGCAGGCCAGACGGAGTGAGGGAGGCGGCGTCCATACCTTCCTGTCTTAGAGCAATTCGATTTACGCGTCCTGAATGGTCGTAATTCGCGCGGTGGTGGCCTGACCTTCATTGCTGGTTTACACGTCGATGTTAGCTGAACTGCAACGACGACATCACCTCAGAGATTCTAATGGCGCGTATTCTTCTGGCCGAAGATGATTCCTCCCTTCGCGGTTTCCTGAAACGCGCATTGGAGCGGGCCGGGCATGACGTCATCGATTGCGAGAACGGCGACGACGCCATCGATGCGCTCGAAGTCCATCCATTTGATCTGCTGCTAACCGACATTGTTATGCCGGGCGCGGACGGCATCGAAGTGGCCCGCAATGCGAGTGCGCGCGATCCCGGAATGAAGATCATGTTCATTTCGGGATTTGCAGCCGTAGCCCTTACGGCGGCGCAGGCTTCGCCCCAAGCCAAGGTTCTGGCCAAGCCTGTGCATTTGAAGGACCTGGTCGACGAGGTCGATCGTATGATTGCAGCGTAATCTCAAAAATATCGGAAAAGGTTGAAAAAACCTCTTGCCGATTCCGTAAATCCGCGGCTATACGACGGGCCTTCCCGCCCACCAAGGCAACTTGGACGGGCCGCAGAACAGGCGGACGCGTAGCTCAGCGGGAGAGCACTACGTTGACATCGTAGGGGTCACAGGTTCAATCCCTGTCGCGTCCACCATTCTCTCATACATCGGCAATCCCTAACCGAACGCCTCGCGGTGTGCGGCTTTTGCTGTTCTCTTTCTACGGTCTGGCTTACATCCGCATCACCGGATGCAGAGGGGCATTCGTCGAGGGAACTTCAAGTATGAGTACTTCCATGAAGGTGGTGCGCCGTACCCTGCTGGGTGCGGTCGGCTTTGCGGCACTGGGGGGCTTTGCACCCTCCAGCGACAATCAGGCGATTGCCATTATTGGCGCGACGGTCTTCGACGCGACCGGCTCTGCGCCCCACGCCGCCAATGTGATCATCCGAGACGGAAGAATCGCCGCTGTAGGCCCCGACGTGCGGGCACCGCGTGGAGCGCGGGTGATCCGTGCCGAGGGCAAGGCCTTGCTTCCGGGGTTCTGGGACGTTCACACCCACTGGACGCCCGGCGGTGATCCCGCAATGACGCCAGACGTGGCGACCGCTTACGTTCAAGCGGGCGTGACCATGGTGAACGACTTCCATCAGCCGCCCGAGAGCTTCGAACCCCGCCGTCGCTGGCTGTCGCAACTAGCAACGCCGCACGTCAATCTCACAGCGCGCATGTCCACGCCGGGCGGACATGGAGCGGATTGGGCGGATCAAAACACGACGCGCTGGGCCAATACCCCCGAAGCCGGACGTGCGGGCGTTCAGGCCATCACGCCTTATCAGCCGGACCTGATCAAGGTCTTTGCCGATGGTTGGCGCTATGGCCAGTCGGCAGATAACACCAGCATGGACGAATGGACCCTGAAGGCCATCGTCGACGAGGCCCATAAGGCGAACCTCAAGGTCGTGACCCACACGGTTACAGTCGAACGCGCCAGTTTCGCGGCACGCGCCGGTGTCGATATCATCGTCCACAGCCTGCAAGATCGCGAACTGGATGACGCCACTGTCGAGGCAATGAAAGCCGCACGCACGGCCTATGCGCCCACGCTGGCCGTTTATGAACCCGTCAAACCGGGACAGGCGGCACCGTCGGATCCTGACAGCCCGCGCTTGCGCCAGTCTGTTCGCAAATTTGGCTACGCGCTTTCGAATGTGAAGCGCCTGCACGACGCAGGCATCCTGATCGCGCTCGGCACCGATGCTGGCATGACGGGCACGCCACATGGCTCCTCGACCCTGCACGAGATGGAGTTGCTGGTTCAGGCGGGACTGACGCCGACTGAGGCCCTCATGGCCGGTACCGCCAATAGCGCGCAGGCCATGGGCATGATCGCGGACCGCGGCACCATCGAGGTCGGCAAGCGGGCTGATCTGGTGCTGGTCGATGGCCGACCGTGGGAACAGATTTCGGATGTTCGCAAGACCCACGCTGTGCTGATCGACGGCAAGGTGGTCCACGGGTTGGGTGTCGCATTGCCGCAAGCGAACCGTCAGCCTACCTTACCGCCCGTAAAGGTCGGCGCGACGGTTGATGACTTCACGCGCCCCGATGGCCGCACCAATCTGGATACGCTTCGCGTCGAGGACTTCGACGGGGGGCAGGATCGCACCAGCCAGATCAGCCAGATCGTGACCGGCGAAGACGGCACCCGCTATCTGTCGATCGCGGCCCGCATGTCGCAAAAGTACAGCCCGACTGCTGGCGTAATCTTTCCGATGGCACGGGGCGGCATCGAACCTGCGGACCTGTCCGGATACCGCGGCATCAGGCTGAAGGTTCGCGGGGACGGCATGCCGTATGATCTGCGACTGCGCGGTCTGGCGGGATCTTGGACCGGCCGCTTCAATGCCTCTTCGGAGTGGGCCGAGATCGAGGTGCCGTTCGATGCACTGACCCCCGTGGCTCTGCGCGACGGTGGTCAAGGTGCTCCGTTCGACGCCACCCACATCTTTGACTTGCGCTTGGGCATGGTGCGCGAAGGCGGTAGCCGCGCATGGCTCGAAGTCGGCAGCATCAGTTTCTACTAAACAATGACAAAAGCCCCGCCGGATCATCCAGCGGGGCTTTTTTTATTCAGTAGCTCAGGCGAACGCCTGCGCGGACGGTGCGCGGTGCGGTGTATCCGGCCACGCCGGTGGCGGTCATCGAGGTCTCGATTTCCTCGTCCAGCAGATTATCCGCCGCCAGCCAAATCGCCGCATTGGGCACGACCTGCCATTCGGCGCGGGCATCGACCGTCCAGCCCGCCTTCAGGACGCGAAGATTCAGATCGTCGTCATAGCGATCGGATTCGTAGCGGGCGGTGACTGCGAGCATTAAGGTCGGGGTTGCCTGCCAGTCGGCCCCGACATTGCCGCTCCATTCAGGAGCCTGTGCGGGACGAAGTCCCGTCAGTTGCGTCGCCGCCGATCCGCCGTCCATTTCGGCATCGGTCCACGCCAGGGCACCGCGTACGATCAGGGTGTCCGCGATGCGATACTCACCGGACAGTTCGACGCCGACGGCCTCGACGGTGCCGGCGTTCAGGCGCTGTCGCAGGACGCCCCCATCGGGCACAAAGCCTGCGCGGGGGAATGTTCCGGGTCCTTGTGCCAGCGTGACGTTTACAACGACATCCTCGATTGTATTGGCAAAGACCGACGCGCTGAGGGCGTGGCGCGTCCCTTCGTGGCCCACCCCGATATCGAGACCCTTCAGTTTCTCCGGCACCAGTGCGGCATTGGCTTCGGTCAAGTCATTGCCCACGCGGAAAGGCCGGTGAAGCTCGTTAAGGGTAGCGGGCCGGAAACCTGAATAGGCCGCCGCGCGGGCACTCCAGCCGTTGCCCATGGCACGCCGGATACCGAAACGGGCGCTCATGACCTCGTCGCGGCGTTGCTCTTCGCTTTCGTCCAGCGTGACGGCACCGGTTAGCTGGTCGTCTTCGATGCGGAAGCCGCTCTTGTTTTCCCACTGGTCCAAACGAAGCCCGCCCGCCAGCAGCCAAGGGCCTGCGCGCCACGAGGCATCGACGTAGCCGCCGACGACCGAGGCCTCACCACCCGCTCTGCGGCCCCGCGTGAACTCGCCCTGCATGTAGCGGAACAGTTCCTGTGTCTCGCCGTCATTGAAGCGGGCGTCCAAGCCAACTTCCCACTGCATCTGTCCGGAGGCCAAACCTGTCTCGCCGCGAAGGGCCGCATTGGCACCGCGCCCTCTGGCGGGCGTGCGGTACTGAACATTCGCAGGTGTGAGGGTGTTGCGAGCCGCCGAAACCGCACCGGAGCTGTTGAACAGATTGCTCTGGATCTCCCACGCCTGAAGCTTCCACGAGAGGCCGTCGGCACCGATCGAGCGGGCCAGTGTTGCTGACACACTGTGGCCCGAGGCGTTGGCGCGGTTGGATCCCAGTCCCGAGCCCCGGTCTTCTTCCCAGCCCGCCGCACGGATAGACAACTGGACGTCATTGTCGAAACCGTAGTCCAGACGGCCCGAAAGGGTCTGGTTCAGCAAATCCATGGGCACGTCTGCCAAACCTGCCGCAGGACCGCGCACGGGCACATAGCCATCACTGGTCTCGTGACTGCCTGCCAAGGTAAGGGCGGCGCGACCAGCCTGCACGCGGCCCAGCGCGGCGGCCCTCAAAGCGCCACGGCTTCCCGCAGAAAAATCGAGCAGCCCGCCTTCCTGATCACTCTCTTCAAGGCGGACCGTTCCGGTCAGCGCCCCTGCGCCATAGGGGCCGGAGCCCGCGCCTCGCACAAGGTCCAGTCGCCCTATGCCCTCGGGAATGATCTGGCCCCAGATGACCCAGCCGCCAAACGGATCATTGATCGGCACGCCATCCAGCGTCACCAGTGCGCGTCCCGCCCCTGTGGGAGCAATAGCGCGCAGCGACAGCCCCTGCGTGGTCGGATTTGCAGCCAGGCTGTCGGCGCGACGGAACAGAGTGGCGGCGGGTACGCTGCCCAAGGCCTGATCAATGCGCTGGCTGCGTCGGACCTTCTCCGCGTCGATCTGCACTTCGGCAAAGGCGGCTTCAGCCGACAAGGGCGGTATGCGTGCGGCCCTGACTATGATTTCCGCCACGCGTGTCGGCTCTTGAGGTTGAAGGGCCGGTTCGAGCGGTAGATCGATCATGAAACAAATCTCTGTCGTGTTACGCGAAGCCACCTTGGCAGTATGTGCACGCCTACACAAACCAAGGGCTGGTCAGGGCAAAGAAAAACCCCGCCGACAATGCCGACGGGGCTCTCTATTTCTAAGGTCGCTGACCGATTAGTTGGTCGCAGCCGGAGCAGCCGGAGCGGCAGCAGCGCCGTCACGGATGGCGTCCGCCTTCTGGTCGGCATTATCTTCGACAGCGTCAGCCTGGGCGTTCAGAGCGTCCTTGGCAGCGTCGGTCGCAGCAGCGTCAGCTTGATTTTCAAGCTGGGTCACGGCGACGTCGGCGTTGGCTTCAACAGCATCAGCCTTGGCATCTGCTTCTTTTTCAGCGGCGTTCTGGCAGGCAGCCAGGCCAGTCATAGCAGCGACGGTCAGGGCGGCGAGTACGATCTTGCGCATGGGTGCTCCTTGCGGATGGAAGTGCAAAAAACATAAACGCCGTTATGTGCCGAAGGGTTCACAGCCGCGTGATAAGTTTTTTACCACGCGACCCAAACTTGGCGCCAACGGGCCCAAATACTGCCACGTAGCCTAACTGCGGTACGCGACAAAACGGCGTTTATGTTGGTTATTGGACTTCGCTGATCGACAGCTTGCCGGGGATGGGGTCATCGCCGAAGGTGCCGACCCAGATGTCATAGACACCGTCCATAGCATCGCGGAACACAACACGCGGGTTGTTGCCGCCGCCACTGTCATCATCGCAGTACCACGAACCATCCGGCGCATTGATGACCAGAGTGGTGTCGCCCTTCGCACGGAAGGTGAAGGTCAGCGGGAAGTTGCCGCCGTCGCGATAGGTGACCTCATAGTCGGGGGCGGAGGCGATTACGCCAGCGCACGAGGAATCGAGGTTGGAAGCGCGGATGGTGCCGCCTGCGGTAATGTCCACGACAGCCGGATCGGGGGTGAAGCCCGAACGCAGGATGACTTCGCCGAACGTCGCCTCGGCGCTGGTATCGACGCCATCGCTAGAGCCCGCGCTCTCGCCGCTGATCTCGGAAATCTCGAGCCTTGCCGAGACAGTGTTCTCGCCAACGGCACCAACCCAGATGGCGTAGCTGCCAGAGCGCGGCGAGCCGTAGGACACTTCCGGGTCAAAGCTATTGGTATCGTCGTTGCACTGCCAGTTGCCGCGCGGATCACGCACCACCAGAGATACATCGGAATCCGACGAGGCGCGGATATACAGCGGCATGTCGTCAGCGGAGTAGTTCACGACATAGTCGGGGTTGCCACCGATATTGCCGACACAGTCGCTGGCATTGACGCGCGAAGCGTCAATCGGGCCGCCCGCCGTCAAATCGACGGTGTGGGGATCAGGCGTGAAGCCTGCGGACAGACGGGCAGTGCCGTAGACGGGCGTCCCGCGCCAATCCTGAGCCTGAGCCGAAGTTGCCAGTGCTGCCATAACCAGACAGGCACCCAGCACAGGACGGATCATTCGCGACATATTCAATCTCCGAGACGAACACTGTGTTCGATTTTGGACAGCTGTAATCTTATAGAGCCCAACCCACAAAACACTCCCATGTTATCGGGGTTCATTTCGGAAAGGTGACTTCGTCACTTTACTTTTCGCGGGCGTGCAACACGTCCAGTACGTCCTGCAGCTTCATGCCGCGTGCGTAGAGCAGGACCAGCAGGTGGTAGATGAGATCGGCCGCCTCGTTAGCGACTTCCTCATCAGGACCTGCGGTGGCGGCAAGCGCGGTCTCGACGCCTTCTTCGCCGACTTTTTGTGAAATGCGTTTGACGCCCTTTTCGACCAGTCGCGCGGTCCAACTCTCGGAGGGATCAGCCTTGGCTCGAACGGCAATGGTGCGTTCCAGCTTGGCCAACTGGCCTACGCCCGGTGCTGCCTCGTCACCAAAGCAGGACGGGCGGCCAAGATGGCAGGCGTTTGCGTTGACCGGACGTACCTTCACCACAACAGCATCGGCATCACAGTCCGGCGTCACCGAGACGACATTCAGGAAGTCGCCCGAGGTCTCGCCCTTGCGCCAGCGCCCGCCACGCGAGCGCGAGAAGAAAGTGGCCTGCCCACTTTCCAAAGTTTCCTTCAGGGCTGCCTCGTCCATATAGGCGAGGGTCAGCACCTGAAGGGTATCCGCATCCTGCACCACGGCGGGGATCAGACCGTTACCCTTGGCGAAGTCGATGGCGGACACGTCCACGGAATTTTTCAGATCGCTCATATGCGTACCTCCACCCCGTTCTGGTCGAGGTAGGTTTTGAGATCGGGGATGGCGATAGCGCCGGAGTGGAAGACGCTGGCCGCCAGTGCGCCGGAGACATCGGCGTCTTTGAAAGCCGACAGGAAATGCTCCATCGCGCCAGCGCCGCCAGAGGCGACCAGCGGGATAGTTAGGCGCTCGCGCACCGCTGAGAGTTGGGCAATATCATAGCCTTTGCGCACGCCGTCCTGATCGATGCAGTTCAGCACGATTTCGCCTGCACCAAGCTTCTGGGCTTCGAGAATCCAGTCGAGCGTCAGCTTGCCAGCGCCTTGGCGGGCGTTGGGATCGCCGGTGTATTTGTGGACCTTCCACTCACCATCCTGAAACGCGCTGTCGACACCGACCACGACACACTGGCGACCCAGAACCTGCGCCATCTCGGCAATGAGTTCGGGGCGCTCCAGAGCGGGCGAGTTGATGGACACCTTGTCCGCGCCGTGGTCGAGGCAGCGTGCGGCCTGTTCGACCGTGCGGATACCGCCCGCGACGCAGAACGGAATGTCCAGCAACCGCGCGATGTCCTGTACCCACGAATAGTCGAGGGTGCGGCCTTCGGGGCTGGCGGTGATGTCATAAAAGACCAGCTCGTCCGCCCCTTCGTCGCGATAGCGGGCGGCCAGTTCGGCGGCATCGCCCATATCGACGTGGCCTTCGAAGCGCACGCCTTTGACGACGCGACCGTCCTTCACGTCAAGACAGGGGATAATGCGGCGAGCCGTCATTATGAAACAGCCTTGATCGCTTCGGCGACGGTGAACTTACCCTCGTAGATGGCGCGACCGGTGATGGCACCGTCACAACCGATATCGCGGGCGGCCTTCAGGTCCTTGACGGTCGCAACGCCACCAGAAGCTTGCAGCTTCAGATCGGGGCGACGGCGCAGGGCCTCGCTGAGCAGGTCAAGGTTCACGCCCGTCAGGGCACCATCGCGGCTGACGTCGGTCATCAGGACGTGACGCAGCAGCTCCGGCGGATAGCGGTCCAGCACGGTCCAAAGGTCCACACCTGCAGACTGGGTCCAACCCTTCAGTGCAGGCACAGGAAGGCCGTCTTCGTATTTCACGTCCAGGGCCAAGGTGATGGCTTCGGGGCCGAACTGGTCGAGCCAAGCCAGAACCTGATCGGACTGGGTCACGGCCAGCGAGCCGACCACGACGCGGGCGACGCCGTTGCCGAGCAGGCGTTTGATATCGTCCTCGGAGCGAACACCGCCGCCGCACTGGATTTTGACGTCCACGGCTTTTGCCATGTCCCCGACCAGTTCGTACTGACGGGCACCGCCGGCCTTGGCACCGTCGAGGTCAACGATGTGCACCCATTCGGCTCCTTCGGCGGCAAAGGCGGCGAGGCGGCTGGCGGGGTTGTCGTCGTAACGGGTGACCTTGTCGAAGTCGCCGTGCATCAGACGCACCGCAACACCGTCTTTCAGGTCAATGGCGGGATAGATGATCATGCGGGCAACTCGAGGAAGTTTTTAAGGATACGCGCGCCGGTCTTGGCCGAGCGCTCGGGGTGGAACTGGCAGCCCCAGCGGTTCTTGTGATTCACCACTGCGGGCACGGGCAGGCCGTAGTCGGCTGCGGCAATGGTCGCCTCGCCATCGGGGCAGACAAAGCCGTGGACGAAATAGGCCCACTCGCCATCGTTGACGCCTTCCAGCAACGGATCGTCACGACGCTTGGTCAGGCGGCTCCAGCCCATGTGGGGGGACGGCATGGAGGGTTTGGGCTCGATAGCAGTAACGCGACCGGGGATGAGGCCCAGCATCGGCACATCGCCGTCCTCGTCAGACGCTTCGAACAAAAGCTGCTGCCCCAGACATACGCCCATCAGCGGGCGTTCGAAGGCCCGCAAGGCCTCGACCAATCCGAGGGCCTCCAGACGCTTCATGGCGTAGCCCGCCGCGCCGACGCCTGGCAGGATGACACGCTCGGCATCCAGTACATCGACCGGATCTGCCGTCACGCGAACGCGTGCGCCCAAGCGCTCCAGAGCAAATCGCACAGAGGCGATATTACCGGAGCCGTAACCGATCAGGGTGACGTTGCTCATAGAACACCCTTGGTAGAAGGGATGGCGTCGCCCTCGACCTTGATGGCCTGACGCAGCGCACGGCCAAAGCCCTTGTAGCAGGCCTCAGTCTTGTGGTGATCGTCGGTTCCGGTGACCTTGATATGCACCGCCGCACCCAGGTGCTCGGCCAGCGAGCGGAAGACGTGGGCGGTCATGTCGGTGCGATAGTCGCCGAGGAAGGGCGTATCGAACGTGCCTTCGAACACAGGGAAGGGACGGCCTGACAGGTCGATAGAAACAACCGCATTGGCCTCGTCCATCGGCAGGACAAAGCCGTAGCGCTGGATACCCTTACGCTCGCCTAGAGCCTGTTTCAGCGCTTGGCCCAGAGCGATGGCGCTGTCTTCGATGGTGTGGTGCGGATCGGTGTGCAGGTCACCCTCGCACTTCAGGCGCAGTGAAAAGCCGCCGTGTGCCGCGATCTGTTCCAGCATGTGGTCAAAGAAGCCGACGCCGGTTTCGATTTTGACCGGACAGGTTTCATCAAGGTTCACCGCGCAGACGATGCGCGTCTCCTTGGTGTCGCGGACGGACTGGCCGATGCGCGGAGCGCGGGCCTTGGCGATGTTCAGACCAAAGGCCGCCAGCAGGCGGTCGTTGACCTCGGCCTTTAGCGAAATCGGCAGGCGCAGACGGTCGCCGTCAATGTCGGCCGCAATACCAAAAGCTTTAAGCTGACCCAGCGAACCGTTCAGGTCCTCGGGGCGGGCGATCAGCACCGGACCCACACCCTTATCGACGGGGACAACGCGTGCCAGTTCGCGCTCTACGCGCTCGCGTTCGCGACGGACGGTGGCAATCCGCTCCTTGCTTTCCAGCAGGCGCGACGGGTCAAGAACCTGCATAGCCAGCTTCACCAGGGGGGCGGGCAGGGCATAGGGCTCCAGCACCGAAGCCAGACGCGCCAGCGTGTCGGCCTGACCGATGGCAGCGCCCACGCGTGCTCCGGCCAGACCATAGGCCAGCGACAGGCTGCGCAGGACGACAAGGTTTGGATTGTCGCCAATGACCGTGGTGGCCGAGGTGGCATCCGAAAACTCGATCACGCCTTCGTCCACGACCAGCAGGCCGGGGGCGACGCGGGCAGCCATTTCGGCAATGGCCTCGACCGATCCAATGGCGCGGGCGATGACTGCCAGCGGCTCGCCACGGTCCGGATAGATAGCCGACAGAGTGGTGTAGGGCTCGGCCTTGGGGGCTTCGACTGATCCACCGTCACGAGCGGCCAGACGGTAGACCAGTTCCAGCGCGTGGGTCAGGCCGCGAACGGGCAGGACCTGCTCGGCCTCCACGCCATAGATTTCGGCCATGCGCGCGGCCAGTGCCGACGGGTTGGACGGATAGCTGTCCAGACCTTCGGCACCGGAGACCAGTGGGGCATACGGGGCGGGAAGGCTCATGCCTCGCTCCTGTAGTCTGCGGCGCGGGCATGGCCTTCGAGGCCTTCCAGTCGCGCAAGGCGGGCGGCAATCGGGCCAAGGGCGCGGGCACCCTCTTCGTTGACGTATTGCACCGACATCGAGGTCATGAAGCTGGCGGTGGTCAGGCCACCCAGCGTGCGCGCTCCGCCATCGGTCGGCAGGACGTGGCTGGGGCCAGCGGCATAGTCGCCCAGCGTCTCGGCGGCCCAGCCCCCGACGAAGATGGCACCGGCGGCTTCGATGCGGTCGACCAGATCACCGGCGTCCTCGGTCTGCAGCGCGAGGTGTTCGGGGCCATACATATTGATGACCTCGATCACGTCATTCGGATCGCGGGCGAGGATGGCGCGGGCCTCGGAAAGCGAGGCGCGGGCGATCTCTTCGCGCGGCAGGGTGGAGACCTGTTCCTCGACCTCTTCCAGAATGGCGGTGAGCGCCGTTTTGGTCGTGGCGACGAGGATGACCTGTGCGTCCTTGTCGTGCTCGGCTTGGCTCAGCAGGTCGGCAGCGGCGATGACGGGATCGGCGGCGCTGTCGGCCACGACCATCACTTCGGACGGACCGGCAGGCATGTCGACGGCAGGACCGGCGGGCAGGGCGTTGGCCTGTTTCTTGGCCTCGGCCACATAGGCATTGCCCGGACCAAACAGCTTGTCACAGCGCGGAATGATGCCGTCTTCCAACTCGACGCCAAAGGTCAGGGCGGCGATGGCTTGAGCACCGCCGATGGCCCAGATGGCATCAAGGCCAGCCTCGGCGGCGGCGATAATCATCGCAGGGTGGACTGAGCCATCCTTGGACGGCGGGGTGACGACGACGCGGGTTTTAACGCCTGCGACCTGCGCCGGAATAGCCTGCATCAATAGCGACGAAAACAGAGGTGCCGTGCCGCCGGGCACATAGATGCCCGCAGCGCCAATGGCGCGCCATGCCAGCTTGGAGCGCACACCTGCCGTTGTCTCGATCAGGGCGCTGTCCTCGGGCTTGGTGGCCTGATGGAAGACGCGGATATTTTCGGCGGCCATGCGTATGGCGCGGGTGTCGGCAGGGGCCAGTTGATCGCGAGCCGCGTTCAGCGTCTCGTTATTGATCGCGAAACGGCGCGGCGGGGCACCGTCCAGCTTGATGCACCAGTCATTGACCGCAGCACCGCCACGCAGCGCCACGTCCTGCATGATCTCGCGCACCACGCCGGTGACGTCTGCCGCCGCGCGGTGGGCGGGACGGGCCAGAGCCTCGCGCTTTTGGGCTTCGTCCAGTTGGGACCAGTCGAACGTCTTCATCACATCATCTTCTCGATGGGCAGGACGAGGATGGCCGAGGCACCAACGGCCTTCAGCTTCTCGAGCGTCTCCCAGAATACAGCTTCCTGACACACGGCGTGCACAGCAACCGCATCATCACGACCGGCCAGCGGCATGATGGTCGGCGAACCGGCACCCGGCAGGATGGCGATGATCTCGTCCAGCGCCGCGCGCGGGGCGTTCATCATCACATATTTCGCACCTGACGAGGCGATCACGCCCGACATGCGCTCCATCACGCTGTCCAACAGGTCGGCCAGTTCCGGCTCCGGAGCCTTGGGCGATTTGATCAGGACGGCCTGGGATTCAAACACCGTGTCGCGGGCGACAAGGCCGTTGGCCTCCAGTGTTGCGCCGGTGGAAACCAGATCGCAGATGGCGGCGGCCAGCTTCATGCGCGGGGCCACTTCCACTGCGCCGCGCATCAGCACGACCTCGGCCTTGACGCCTTCGGCTTCCAGATAACGTTTCAGGATGTTGGGATAGGAGGTGGCGACGCGCTGACCTTCCAGATCCTTGGCGCCATTCCAGTCACCCGGCAGGGTGGCCAGCTTCAGCGTGCAACGGCCAAAGCCCAGCGGCATGACGATCTCGGCGTTCGGGCCACCGTTGCGGCCTTCCTCCAGAACGTTCTCGCCGACGATGCCGAGATCGCAAACGCCATCGGCCACGAAGGTGGGGATGTCGTCGTCGCGCACGCGGATCAGATCGATGGGATAGTTTTCGACGCGATACAGCAGTTCGTTATGACCCTTCACCCATTTCAGGCCGGCGTCGCGGATCAGGTCCAGCGAGCGGTCGGCCAGACGGCCGGATTTCTGAATGGCGATACGGAGCCGACCTTGTGCGGTGCTCATGGGATTACTTTCTCGGGTCAGAATTCAGTCAGCGGAGGCGATGCGGTCCAGGGCGATGCGATAGCCCTGATGCGGCATGTCCTTCAGATAGCGGGCGACGCGGACCACGGTGGTGGGGCTGGCCCCCGCCTCTGCAGCGATCTCGCGATATGACTTGCCCCCCGCATCCAACAGACGCGCGACCTGCAGGCGCTCGGTAAAGGCGCGAAGTTCCGCAGGGGTGCAAAGGTCGGCCAGCAAGGCGGCCATCTCCTCGCGCGACTGCATGGACAAAAGCGCGTCCAGCAGCGCCTCGCGGGCGGCGTCTTTCGGAGGATTGGCAAGGGTGTCTGTCATGTCGCGCGCTTCACTATGCTGTAACAGTGGAACAGTCAACCCCGCCTTTGTCGGGCGGTACTAAAGAAAAAATGGATGCGCTAATGAGAACTGTTATCAATTTACTTGCGGCAGAATGTCGCTGTGCTATTGCGAGCGCCTCTCATTGTTACTCAAAGGCGACCCCCGATGACCGACTCCCGCGCTCTCGCAATCAAGGCTTTGTTTATGGCCGGAGGCGCAGCCGGTATTCTGGGTTCGACCCCCGTACTGGCCGAAGCCAACGAGGGCGTTGTCGTTGCCGAGGTCAGTCAGGATGCTACCAATCTCGGCACCATCGACGTGCATGGTCGTAAGGTCCGCCGCGAGCCCACCGGTCCGGAGTTTGTCGCGCCGCTGGTGGATACCCCGCGCGCTGTGACCGTGATCCCGCAGCAGGTCATCGAGCAGACCGGAGCCATGTCGCTTCAGGATGTCCTTGCCAACTCGCCGGGCATTACGCTGGGCGCAGGCGAGGGCGGCCAGCCTCTGGCCGATCGCCCGATCATCCGCGGTCAGGCGTCGGGCAACAATATCTTCGTCGACGGCCTGCGCGACAGTGGGGGTCAGCAGCGCGAAGTCTTCAATCTGGAACAGGTCGAAGTCGTTAAGGGGCCGGACGCTGTTTACTCGGGTCGTGGCTCTGGCGGTGGCAGCATCAATCTGGCCACCAAACAGCCCCGTCTAAACAACTTCACCCACGTTTCGCTGGGAGCCGGAACCGACGCCTATCTGCGCGGCACCATCGACACCAACTATAGGATCAGCGACAACGCCGCCCTTCGCCTGAACATTATGGGCGCACAGGGCGATGTCGCCGGACGTGACAGCGTCGATTACGACAAGTGGGGCCTCTCGGCCGCTTTTGCTGCGGGTTTGGGGACCGACACCACCTTCACCGTCGGCTATTATCATCTGACCTCGAACCAGATGCCGGATTACGGCCTGCCGCTGTTCACCAAGACGGGCGTGCGCGATGACGAGAGCGGCGTGCTGAATGTCCCGCGCGATGCCTTCTACGGGGTCAAGGACCGCGACTATCTGGAAAACAAGGTCGATACCTTCACCGCCATCTTCCAGCATGATTTCAGTGACAACCTGCGCATCCGCAATGTCACCCGCTATTCGGAAACGCTGAACGACTACGTCGTCACCAATCCGGGCGATGGCGGCAATGTCACCAATGGCGGCGTGGCCAATGTCGGTGGCGTGTGGTGGATGAAGCGCGGTAACAAGTCGCGCTGGAACCCGACCCGCACCGTCGCCAACGTCACCGACCTGACGGGCTCGTACGAGCACGGCAATATCACGCACAACTTCAATGCAGGGGTGGAGCTGTCGCGAGAGAAGAACCGCAACGCCTCCTACGCGATCACCACCACCGGCGGCTCGGCCTGCCCGGCACCGTTGACGGGTTACGACTGCACGCCGCTCTATGCACCGAACACGTCGGATAGCTGGCAAGGCACGATCCAGCGCAGCCTCGTCTCGCGCAATTCGACCGATACGCTGGCGGTCTATGCGTTCGACTCCATCAACATCGGCGAAAAGCTGATCCTGAACCTTGGCGTCCGCTATGACGATTATTCGGTCGACGGGGTGGACGCGTCGGGCACCCTGACAGCTCCGGTTTATACCGTGAACGGTGGCGACTGGTCCTTCACTAACTATCAGGTCGGCGTCGTCTATAAGCCGACGCAGAACTCCAGCGTCTATGCGTCGTGGGCCACGTCTTCGACCCCGCCGACCATCTCTGCCGGTGACCAGAACACCACGGGCGTCGGCTCGGGCAATCTGGCCGGCACGCTGTTGGAGCCGGAAGATACTGAGAGCTTCGAGATCGGTGCCAAAGCCACCCTGTTCGACGACCGGCTTGCGCTCGGTGTCGCGGCCTTCCAACTGACGCGCGAGAACGCGCAAATCCTCGTCGCTCCGAACATCTACGAGCAAGCCGGCGAGGTCGAGGTCAAGGGCGTCGAGCTATCGGCGTCGGGCAACATCACCGACAAGTGGCAGGTCTTCGGCGGCTACACCTGGCAGGATTCCGAACTGGTGAAGGGGGCCTACAACAGCACTGTCATCGGCGAGCAACTGGCCAACACGCCGGAACATTCGGTCAGCCTGTTCACCACCTACCGCCTGCTGCCCAAGCTGACGGTTGGCGGCGGCGTCTACTATGTGTCGAAGTCGTGGGGCGGTAACCAGAACGGTGCGGGCGGCGGGACCAATCGCGTCTATGCGCCGGAATATACCCGCGTCGATCTGATGGGCACTTACGACATCAACGACACGGCCTCGCTGACCCTGAATGTGAAGAATGTCGGCGACGAGCGCTACATCATGCGCACGAACGGTGTGCACCATGCCGACGTGGCACCGGGCCGCTCGGCCATGCTGACGCTGAACCTGCGCTACTGATATCCACCAATGACCTGAACAGTGGCCCTGTCATCCAATGGATGGCAGGGTCATTGCCTTGAGGAAGTGAGTTTCGCCATGCTGCTGCATATCCCTGCCGTCTTTTCCAAAGACGAGGTGAAGGCCCTTCGCGCTGTGCTGGATCGCGGTCCGTGGGCGGACGGCAATATGACCTCGGGTCACCAGTCTGCCACAGCCAAGCAGAACCATCAGCTTCCCGAAGACAGCGCCGAGGCGCGC
Source organism: Brevundimonas pishanensis (assembly GCF_022750635.1). GTDB lineage: Bacteria > Pseudomonadota > Alphaproteobacteria > Caulobacterales > Caulobacteraceae > Brevundimonas > Brevundimonas pishanensis. The sequence continues at coordinate 68,099 of NZ_JAJKBG010000005.1, forward strand.
GAGGTACAGGGCATTATCACCCAAGCCCTCTATGCCAACCCGATGTTTATGTCGGCGGCGCTTCCGCACACGGTCTTTCCGCCCCTGTTCAACCGCTATGAGGGCGGCGGAAACTTTGGCACCCACGTCGACAACGCCATCCGCCAGCGCGGCAATGTGCGCATCCGCAGCGACCTTTCGGCGACCCTCTTCCTGTCCGAGCCTGAAGACTATGACGGTGGCGAACTAATTATCGAGGAGATGTACGGCGAACAGAGCGTCAAACTGCCGGCGGGCGATATGGTGCTCTATCCGTCCAAGAGCCTGCACCGAGTTACGCCTGTGACGCGCGGGGCACGGGTCTCCAGCTTTTTCTGGCTACAGAGCCTGATCCGCGACGATGCAGACCGCGAAAGCCTGTTCCGGATGGACGTGGCCATTCAGCGCTTGAACATTGAACGCGGGCCGAAAGATCAGGCCGTCATCGAACTGACCGGCGTCTATCACAACCTGTTGCGGCGCTGGTCCGAGGTTTAATAGACGTCGCGGCGATAGCGTCCGGCGTCGGTTAGGCCCTGCAGTCGCTCCTCGCCCAGCACGGTTTCCAGCGCGGCGTGAACGCCCTTGGACATGCCCTCCAGGCTGCCGCAGACAAAGATATAGGCCCCGCGATCAATCCAGCGCTCGATGTCGCGGGCGTTCTCTGAGATCAGGTGCTGGACATAGCGGCCATCGCCTTCGTCGCGTGACCATGCCTGATCCATGCGGGCCAGTATGCCTGCGGCCTGCATGGCCTTCAGTTCCTCGCCGAAGAAGTCGTCATGGGCACGGGTGCGCTCGCCGAACAGCAACCAAGCCTGACCTTTGCGTTCGACTTTCAGGTGGGCGCGCAGGCCCGCGATGCCGGTGCCGTTACCAATCAGGATAATCGGGGCTGCGGACGGAGCAGGCCGGAAGCTGCGGTTCGGGCGAATGCGCATGTCGACGACATCGCCTTGAGCAAGGTCGCGGATCAGCCAGCCTGACCCCAGACCATAGCTTCCATCCGGCGCGGTCATCAGGCGCACACAGAACTCGGCCCCGTTATCGGCAGGGACCGAGGCGAGGGAATATTCGCGCGTCACGCGCTCGCCTACAGCATCTGAAGGCAGGGCGAACTCGGCGATGTCACCGGCTTCCCATTTGGGCGAGTGGCCGACGGGCTGGAAAACCAGATGCCACGCCTCGCCGCCGGGACTGCCGGGGTTCAGGTGCACCTTGCGAACCAACTGCCACCGATCATAGGCGGCGGGTACCCATGCGTAGAGGTTCTCGGTCCCTGCCATTTCCGCCAGTTGCTGCTGCCAAAGGGTCAGTGCGGCAGGGTCGTTGTTATCAACCTCGATGCGGGGGAAGAGGGGTTTGGCACCGCTATCGCTCGCCCATGCGTCGATCTGGCGGCCAAAGGCACAATAGCGATCATAGGATTTGTCGCCCAGCGCCAGCACAGCAAAGCGCAGGTTTGGCAGGGCGGCGCTGTGCGTCATCTGGCGACGCAGGAAGCCTGAGCCATTGTCAGGGGCATCACCTTCACCGGTCGTGGATGCGATGAACAAGACCTTCCGGGCGGACTTTAGTGCAACGTCATCCAGTTCTGACAGGGGAACCGGCCGTGCCGCGGTGCCGGCATCGGAGAGGGCCTGCGCGCTCTGCCATGCCAGTTCCTCGGCCGTGCCGGTCTGGCTGGCGTAGGCGATCAGAACGGTGTCGGTTGCCGTTTGACCCAAGGCTGCCGCACGAGCCGTTACAGCGGCCAGTTCGCGCCTGACCTTCACAATGGTCCAGCCAACGAGAGCCAGCCAGAGGCCGACACAGATAGCGGCACAGATCCAGTGCAGGGGGCTATGGGTCACGGACGATATCGAAGGGCTTTAAGCCTCTTCCTCCATCATGGCGGCATAGGCGGGCGTGTAGTGCTCGACCAGTCCGCGCTCGGTACGCTCTACAAGGTGGGCCGCCAGACCCATTGCTTGGGCAAAGCCCAATCCATCGACCGGACCCAGGACAGTCAGTGCCGTGGCAAAGGCGTCAGCACGCATGGCCAGCGCGTCAAAGACCGTCACCTGCGCAAGCTGATTGGAAACGGGGCGGCCCGTCGAGCCGTCGACGGTATGGCTATAGGCCGTTCCGTTGTGACTGAAGGTGCGGCGCCAGTCGCCCGAGGTCGCAACAGCCAGATTATAGAGGGCCGCCACGGTGCGCGGTGCTGGAGAGCCTTCGACCGCTTCAATCTCGACCCACCAAGGCTGGGCATCGGGTTTTACGCCCACGCCTTTCAACTCGCCGCCGATCTCGACCAGATGCGAGGTTGCACCCAGCGCAGTCAGACGATCCGATACGCGGTCTACGGCATGGCCTTTGGCGATGCCGGAGAAGTCGAGTTTCATTCCGCCGATTTGCAGCGCCGCCTGTTGTTCGCGGTTGAGACGCAGCCTGTTCCAGCCGCAGACCGAGCGTGCTGCCTCGATGTCGTTTTGCGACGGGATTGGCAGTAGGGCTGGGCGCGGGCCGGGCGGGCCAAAGCCCCACAAATCCACCAGCGCCCCGAGCGTCGGATCAACAGCGCCGTTCACGTCGTCCGCCAACTCCAGAGACGCGATCAGCAGTTCCCAGAAGTCGTCGGAAAGCGGCACAAAGCCTTCTGCGGCGCGGTTGAAGCGGGAGATTTCGCTGTCGGCGACCCACGGACTGAACAGGGCAATGATCTGCGCCAATTCGTCCTCGATGGCCGTGCGGAAGGTCTGCAGGTCACCACCCGGCGGCGGTACAAACCGCACCTGCCAGGTGGTTCCCATGCTGGTGCCGTCCAGCGACCAGACCAGATCACTGGGCGGGCGCTCCGGTCCCCCTGCCACGGCCGGGATCAGCACGCGGTTTTCACCAAAGTCGTTGGCGACCGGATCGCCGATGACAATCGGGGCAGGGGAGGAACTGGAGCGCTTCATGCTTACGGTAGGACTTCGATCGTGCCGTTGTACGAGGCGTTGGTGCCCGGTTGGCCGTTTGCACCGTCCGTGCGGACCGAGGCACCAATCCAGTGCAGACCCGAAGCGGCCCACGTCACCGAGAAGGTGCCGTCAGCGGCGGTCTTGGTGGCGACTTCTTCGGTTGCCGTGCGGTAACGCTGACCTTCACGGGCGATGGTTACGTCGACATTGGCAGCAGGCTGACCGTTCAGCAGCAGTTTGAAGGTCGAGGCTTCGCCTTCGGCCGCGTCGTTCGGGTGCGATACGGGGACCAGTTCCAGACCTTGGCCGGTCGGGGCCAGAGCGGTCTCGTTCGGGTTGCCCAGCGTCACGAAGGTTTCGGTGCGGGTAAAGGTGCGCGAAGCCTGAACATTGGTGGCATCGGCCGGAATGGCGGTTGCGAAGTCCGCTTCGCTGCCGCGGAAGCGCTTACGCTCGCCGCCTTGCTCGTACATGGCCATGAAGCCCTGCGCGACGTTGGCGACGCGATAAGTGCCTTCCTGCTTCAGCTCGATGTCGAACATCGAACGGTAGCGGCCCGTCGCAGAGTTCTTGGCTTCCAGCTTGGAGCCATCCGGCGCGATGATCTGCAGGTCCGAGAAACGCATGGCTGCGTGGTCCGGCTGGAACACGACGTTGGACATGCCGGCGTCGAAGCCGACCCATGCGTCATTGCCCGACAGAACCGTCGAAGTCGGGGCGATCCATGCGCGGTGCGCCTGAGCCGCCATCGGGGCGGCGAGTGCGGCGGTCAGGGCCAGCAGTGCGAGGGTCTTTTTCATCATCAGATCCTTAGCGGGTCACGGCGACGCGAACGGCGCCCAGTTCGGAAGAGCCGGAAGCATTGGCCGTGGTCGGGCCGCCCCAGCGGAAAGGAACGCGTACAACTTCGCGGCCACCCAGTTCGCGGGCGGCTTCGACGACGATGGTGTAGTTGCCGGCAGGCAGATTACGCAGACGCGAGGCCGAAACACTGACAGTGTGACGGCCCGGAGCCTTGGTCGGGCCCGATACGCCGTCCGCGGGCAGGCTGATGGCGCGGCCACCCTTGCGCCACCAGGTGCGCATGTCCTTCAGCCAGTCCTTACCGTCACCCTCGGCGTTGCGGGTCTGCTGGTACCAGACGGCGAGCGAGCGGTTCATCGTCTGGTCGGGATTCTCGATCCAAACCGCGACGTAAGGGCGGTGATAGGAGGCGCTGGCGATGCGCGGCAGTTCGACCGAGACAGTCAGATTATTGGCCATGGCCGGTGCCGCGGCGGCAGTCATTGCAGCGGTGGTCAGGACGAGGGGAAGCTTGCGCATGGGGAATACTCGTCAGTGAATGAACAACAGGGCGATGATGACGGGGATCAGCAGGCCAAGGCCCACCAATGGCCACGAGGACGGTCGGCTTCGGGCATGCAGCCAGACCAACGCCAGACCGGTGAGCGTAAAGATCACGCAGGCCACGGCGAAAATGTCGATGAACCAGTACCAGACGACGCCGCTGTTACGGCCTTTGTGGAGATCGTTCAGATAGGCGACAGCACCGCGCGTCGTCTTTTCATAGACGGCTTCGCCGGTGGTCCGGTCCAGCGTCATCCATGCGTCGCCACCCGGCATGGGCAGGGCCACATAGATTTCCTCGGCGGTGGTTTCTGTCGGCTTGCCCGCGATGTTGACGTCAAAGGCGTCCTTGGCCCAGCGGACCATCACATCGGGAGCAGGGTCAGTGGTTTCGTCGGGAAAGGCGGCGAGGCGTTCGACCAGCGGGGCCGGCATCTCTGCCGTCGTCTCCTTGACCACGGGCTTCGCAGGGATTTGCGCCGCGTGGTTGAGCGTGATGCCGGTGATCGCGAACAGCAGCATACCGACCATGCTGACCGCAGCCGAAATCCAGTGCCAGCTGTGCAGTTGCTTGAGCCAGAAGGCACGACGCGCATTGGGAGCCGCCGTCGGGCGGGCCTTTGCGGGCTCTACGATATCAGCATTCTCGTTCACCCCTTGGCCTTGCCACAAGCTGCGAACGATTTGCAATAGTAAATTCTCCAGCGTGGGAAATGCTCCACGAAGGAATCGCCGAAACTACAGGCGGGACAGGATTTCCGCGGCGTAGTGCGACAAGGTGTCGTCACGGGCACCCATCACTAAAATACGGTCACCAGCCTTGGCCTCGCGTACGATTAAATCTGCGCACTGGTCCCGGTCGGGCAGGGCTTCGGCACGGCGACCCGCGCTGCGGATACCCTCGGCGATGTGCTGGGAGCTCACCGAGCGGTCGGTCGTGCCGCCGTAATAGACCGGCTCGGGCATAATCAGGATATCGTCGGGCTTCAGAAGCGTCGCGAAGGTGTCGATGAACTCCTGCTTCATCAGCTTCAGCGGGCCAAAGCCGTGCGGCTGGAACATCACCAACAGGCGGCCGTCAAAGGCGTGCAGGGTTTTGAGGGTGGCGGAAATCTTGTCGGGGTTGTGGGCGAAATCGTCGATGACTGTAATGCCCGAAGCCGATGTGCCGACCGTTTCCAAACGGCGGCGAATACCTTCAAAGCTTTCCAGCGCGGTGGCCGCATCCGCCACCGAAACGCCCAGAGCCGTAACCGCGCCGATGGCTGCGATAGCGTTGGCCACATTGTGCGCGCCGGGAACCTTCAGGCGCACGGTGCGGGTATTTTCCGGCGTGATCAGTTCAAACTGGATACCGTCCGCCAGGGGCAGGATGGCGCGCGCGGCGATGTCGGCGTCTCCCTCGCCCAGTGCAAAGGTGATGACGCGCGAGGTGCCGTTGGCCTGAAGTTGTTGGGCCAGCGCCGCAGTCTCGGTGTTGTCGAGGTTCAACACGGCGGTCTGCGCACGGCCTACGAAGCCACCGAACAGTTCGCGTAACTCTTCCATGGATTTGTGGTCCAGCGAGATGTTGGACACCACCGCCACCGTCGGGTTGTAGCGGGCGATCGATCCGTCGGACTCGTCCACTTCTGCGACAAAGTTGTCCGCACCGCCAACCAGTGCCGAAGCGAAGGGCTGGTCGTCGGTGACAAAGTTCTTCATCACCGCGCCGTTGACCACAGTGGGCTTGCGGCCTGCCTGATGCAGTATCCATGCGACCATGCCGGTAATCGTCGATTTGCCGCTGGTGCCCGCAACGCCGATCGAAACGGGGCTGGCGTTGAACAGCTGGCTGAGGAACTGGGGGCGGGTCAGGATGCTCGCGCCTACGCGTTTGGCGGCTGCGATATCGGGTACAGTGTCCTCGATAGCACCGGATGCAATCACGGTCTGGTCCGGCGAAGTAACGCCCGAGCCGTCCTGCGCAAACAGGCCCACGCCGTGCGCCCGCAGCCAGTCGAACTTCTCGGGCGTACGACCCTGATCGAGTGCGCGGTCAGAGCCGCTGATGCGGTTGTCCTGAGACTGAATGATGAGAGCCAGCGGCATCATGCCCGAGCCGCCGATGCCACAGAAATAATAGTCTTTGTTCATCGGCTTGATTTTGATGCACGAATACGAGGAATGTCTTCCTGCCTGACTAGCACTTCAGTCGCCTGAGACCAGCCCTGACCTATGCATAGCGAAACTTTCCGTATCGGGGTGGTCAACACCAGCTCCCGTCTCGCGCCCGAGCGGGGGCAGGCGATCACCGAATGGGCACAGCGTATGTGGCCGGATGGCGAGGTCGAACTGGTGATGCATCCGTCATTGTATGAGATGCACGGGCATTTCGGTGGCGATGACGCGACGCGGGCGCAGGCGCTGATAGAATATGCCAATGACCCGGCGCTGGATGCGATCTGGTTTGCGCGCGGCGGCTATGGCTCGTGCCGTATCGCAGAGGCGGTGATCCCGCATCTGAACGAGCACGCCCGCAAGAAACGTTACCTTGGCTATTCCGACGTCGGCACCTTGCTGGCTGCGCTCTACAAGGCAGGCATAGGCACGGTTGCGCATGGTCCGATGGCGGCGGACGGCTCGCGCAATGACCTCACCGGTCTGCGTGCGGTGAACTGGCTGCGTAACGGCGACGCGGCCTCGCTGGAGCCCAGTTTGCTCGAAGACCGCCGTCCCGCTGTGGCTTTTAATCTGACCATTCTGGATCAGCTGGTGGGCACGGATGTCGAGCCGGATTTGAGCGGCCATGTCATCATGCTGGAAGAAGTTTCCGAGGCCATGTACCGCGTCGACCGCATGATGTTCCACCTGACGGGGCAGGCCTCGATCCGCAAATGTGCCGGTATCCGCATGGGCCGCGTTTCGGACGTGACCGAGAATGATCCTGACTTCGGTATGACCGCCGAAGAGATTGCCCGCCACTGGTGCGCACGGGCAGGGATCGAGTATCTGGGAAGCGCCGACATCGGTCACGACCGCGAAAACAAGGTCGTCCCGTTCGGTCCTCGCTGATCAGCCTTTCAGGACAATCCCGTCGGGCCGCGCCTCGAAGGCGGACAGGCGGCCAAGGAAGCTCATGCCCAGCAGCGGGGCAGGGAGATCGCGGTCGATAACCACTGCATCGACGTCCTTCATCTGCACGCCCGCAATCGAGATACGGCGCAGCACGATGGGGGCGGCCCGCACCGGACCTGCGGCAGTCGTCAGGGTTTGCGAGAACTCGCTTTCGTGCGGAATGACGCCGAGACGTCGGGCATCGCGACGGCTGAGGGTCACGAGACTGGCACCGGTATCCACCAACATGCGCATCTGACGCCCCTCGATCGAGGCGTCGGCCCAGTAGTGACCGTCCTCGGCCCGCAGGATCGCCGGCGCAGCCATAGGCGTAGCCGAACTCTGCGACAGCGGAACGATGAGGACAGGGCTGTTTTCCTGCTCGGCACTATAGGCCATGCGCAGGGCACCGACACACCCCAGCGAGGTGATGGCGGCGGCCAGAAATACAACCAGTGAACGCGAGTCGAAGCGGATCATGTTGGTGATCCTGACAGTTGGGGGTTCCCATGTTGTGAACCGACGTGGCGAACAAAAGGTTGATGCCGGACCGCCGTTCTCAGCGCAACGCCGGATCGATCCTTTCGGCCCGGGAAGGCAGTTCGGCCATCAGTCGCACCCGCTCCTCTTCCGGCAGGCGGCTCCATTCGGCGATTTCCTTGAGGGTTCGGTAACACCCCAGGCAAAGGCCGGAAGCGCCGTCAACAGCGCACACCATCACACAAGGCGTCGAGACGGCGCGTGGGGGAGCCGAGCGCGATGGTGTCGAATCCTCGGTCATTTTGAACCGCTTTTGTGACAGTGTGGCGACATATGTTCCGAGTCCAGACTAATTTGTGTTGACTTTCACAACCGTGGGTATATATAGGCTGCATTGACACGAACTGACTTCACAGGGTGAGAGTCCCAAAAAGCAAGCGTGTCTTTCTTTCTCGTTCAACGAAAGGAAGGCGCTCAAAATGAACGATAAAAACCGTAAACTCCAACACGCCATGATGTCTTTTGCATTGTTTGGCGGCATGTTTGTAAACACCAAGCACGTCAACGGTGCCGGTGATCGCGTGATCAGCCACCCGTCGAATTTTGTGCCCATCAGGATCAATAAGGCGCGCGCGTAGTCGCGAGACCGTTGATCCAACGTTTGAACCCCGGTCGTCAGGCCGGGGTTTTGTCATTTCAGAGCTGTGTCGCACTTGCTCTGGGCCGCGTCCTGACACAAACCCGCGTTTCGGATGTTTTTGCAGGAGAGTTGTGGCGTGGCCCTTATCGAGGAAAAGCGTGAAGGCGGGATCGTTATCTGGACCTTCGTCCGCCCCGAGCGACTGAACGCCCTTCCGGACCTGACTGATGGAGACGAAGTCGCCAACCTGTGTGAGAGGGTTAATGCGGACCCTTCTGTGCGCTGTGTCGTGCTTACCGGCGAAGGGCGCGCGTTCTCGGCGGGCGGCGATCTCAAGGCTATGAAGGAGCGCCGCGACCTGTTTGCAGGAAGCGGTGCCGAAATCCGCGAGCGCTATCGCCGCGTGGTCCACCGCATTGTCCGCTCGTTGTATGGGCTGGAAGTGCCGTTGATCACGGCTGTGAACGGTCCGGCCATGGGGCTGGGCTGCGACATCGCCGGTCTGGGCGATATCCGTATCGCTTCGGACAGGGCCAGTTTCGGCATTCCATTCATGAAGTTGGGCATCATCCCGGGCGATGGCGGCTCGTGGCTGTTGCCGCGCAATGTCGGCTACAACCGCGCCGCCGAACTGTTGTTCACTGCGCGCAGCATCGACGCGGCCACGGCTGATCAATGGGGGCTGGTCAACCGCGTGGTGACGCACGACACCCTGATGGATGAGGCGATGACCACAGCCCGCCAGATTGCGGCCCAACCGCCGCAGGCTCTGCGCATGGGCAAGACCCTGCTGCGTCAGGGGCGCGATGCCAATTTCGATCAGGTACTGGAAATGAGCGCCGCCATGCAGGCGCTGGCCCATCTGACCGATGACCACATCGAGGGCGTCACGGCCGTTCTGGAGAAACGACCTGGCGAGTTTTCGGGTCAGTGAGACCATAAAAAAGGCCCGCCGGACTGGCGGGCCTTTTGCTTTTCACACCGTAGCCTAGCGGCGGGTTGCGGGCTGCATCGACCGGGTGGCCGGTACGCCTGTTGCCGCTTCGCGCTTGGCACCGGCGGTTTCGCCGGGCTTCATGAATTTGACCAGTACGCGCTGGCCGATCAGCAGCGGTGCGTCGCCGACATCGACGACCACCTCGACCACGCGCTCGTCGGTACGTTGCGACGGGTCATCGGACGCCAATTTGCGGGCACCGAATACAGCCGCACGACGAAGCACCTTGCCGACATAGACCTTGGACGGGTCGGTTTCCGGGGTCACTTCGACCTGTTGATCTGTGGTGACGTTCGGAATGTCCGCCTCGACGATTTCGGCGCGGGCGATGCGCGGGGCTTCGGGTTCCAGATCGAACATGTTCGATACGTTCAGGGTCGAGGCACCGGCACCCGGGTTGGCATAGCGGCGCACGATGCGGCCATTGGCAGGCGAACGGATGACCGTCAGCTCGACGTTATAGGCGGCTTGATCGCGGCGGGCGCGGGTGGTTTCCACCACCGCCTGTTGGGAGGCGTAGCGGGCACGGGCGGTGGCAACCGTATCGCGCGCCTGATCCAGACGCTGGGCGGCCACAAAGTTGGTTGCAGCCAGTTGTTCCATGCGGGCGAACTCGCGCTCGGCTGCATTGATGTCGACCTGAAGCTGGCGAAGCTGGCTCTGGGCGCTGACCAGATCGGCGTTGGCGGTTTGCAGCGACAGACGCGGCTCGTCGTCTTCCTGACGGGCCAGAATCTGGCCGGTCGTGACCATGTCGCCTTCCTGCACATAGACTTCGCGAACCACGCCGCCACGACGGGCAGCGATCTGGATGATGCCGCCTTCCACGTCGATCTTGCCGTTGGCGATTGCGGCGTAGGGGCTTTCGACCTTCACGGCGGCCTGTTTGGCCTGTTCAGCCTTCTTGGCCTTCTGGCCGCTGACGACCACGAAGCCGAGCACGACGATGACAAGAAGGATCAGGCCGATCCAGAGCCATTTATTCTTCAAAAAAGCGGGCATTATGGTTCGTTCCAGAAAGAAGGTCAGTGCGAAGCCAGGGCGGCGTCGGGATTGGGTGTGCGACGCTGGTCGTCGATGATGACCCCGTCTTCGATGTGAATGACGCGGTCAGCCCACGCTTCCAGACGCGGGTCGTGCGTCACGCAGATAACGGCGGCCCCGTGCTCGGTCGCGGCGCGGCGCAGCAGGCGGATAACGATCTGGCCGTTCTCGCCGTCCAGCGCCGAGGTTGGCTCGTCCGCGAACAGGATTTGCGGGTCTTTGGCGAGGGCGCGGGCAATTGCCACGCGCTGTTTCTCGCCGCCCGACAGGGCTGCGGGACGCAGGTTCAGGCGATGGCCCAGACCCACTTCTTCCAGCGCGAGCTTGGCGCGGGCCTTGGCGGCATCGGGCGACAGGCCTTGGTACTTCAGAACCGTCGTCACCTGCTGCAGCGCCGTCAGCGACGGGAACAGGTTGAAGCCCTGGAAGATGAAGCCGCAGTGGTCGAGGCGGAATTTGTCGATCTGGCCGCCCGACAGCTTCCACAGGTTCGGGCGATCCAGCGCCGCGACCGAACCTTCGTCGGGACGCAACAGACCCGAAAGAGCCGCGATCAGCGTCGACTTGCCCGAGCCGGACGGGCCCATGATCATGGTCAGGTCGCCATGCTTGGCGTCGATGTCGACGTGCTTGAGCACTTCGATCATCCCGCGACCGGACTTGTAGCGCTTGACGATGCCCTTGGCTTCGATGGCGGCGTCGCCGTGTTTTCCGTGAGAGTTCGTAATCATCGCAACAGGTCCGCCGGTTGGCTCTTCTTGAGAATGCCCATCGACAGAATGCCGGAGAGCATGGCGATACCGATCAGGAAGGCACCGACGATAATCAGCAAAACGGGGTGCAGAACGATCAGGACCGCTCCCATACGCGCCAGAACCGAGAGCCCCCACGTCAGGAAGATGGCCGCGCCCACGCCGACAATGCCGACCCAGAAGCTCAGCTCGATCACGATCCGGCGCAGACTGCCCATGCCGACGCCAAGGGCGCGCAGCGAGGCGAACTCCTTGATGTTGGCCATGATGGCCCCGCGCAGGGTCTGCCAAGTGATGGCAACACCGATGATGAGTCCCAGCACCGCGCAGCCGGCCACGATGATGACGAGGATGCCTTCCTCGAACAGGGCGGTGGCATTGGCGTCAGCCAGTTGCTGGCGCGTCCACACCTTCCACTGGCCCTTGCCCATTTCATTCAGTTGGGCGGCGACGATGGATGCGCGGGTGGGGTCTTTCAGCTTGACCATGAGTGGACCGACGTTGGGGCCGGTATCGGCCTGACCCATCATGCGCAGGGTGTCGCGGCTCATGACGATGGTCGGCTGCATCATGCTGGGATAGCCGCGCAGTACGCCGACAACCGTCACGGTCTTGCCGTTATAAAGCGCCTTGTCCCCCAGTTTCACGCCCAGCTTGGGCATGGTGGTCTCGTCCATCGCCACCGTAAAGGGCTGACGCAGGGCGTCGATCAGTTCTTGCGAATAGTCGATCGGAATGGTGACCGCATCGGGGGTGGTGTCGATGATCTGGGTCGAGACCCAGTTCATTTTCGGAGCCCCCTGACGCGCGCGATCGGCCTGCGACATGGTTGGGTCCACGTCCTTGACCGACTGGAAGCTGCCGCCCGCCATATCGAAGGGTTGGACCTCCTCGATCTCCGGATGGTTGTACACTTGCGGGATGAAGCGGCGCGGAACGCCCGACGGGCCGCCGAAAAGGCTCTTGGCCCCCGGTTGCATGACAATCAGATCGGCGCTCGAGCGTTCGATCTGCGCGGTAAAGCCCTTGCCGATGCCCAGAAAGACGCCGGTCATGGCCAAAACCAGCAGCCCTGAAAGGGCCAGTGCCATGACGGCAGCCATGTATCTGCGCCACTCGAATAGCAGCGTCGACAGAGCAAGGGACATACGGTGACAGACCTCGGTAATATGAATTCTGTCTGACCGCATGAGGGGTTTAGGCCAAGTTAAATCGAGGTAAGGGGGCGCTTTCGTGTGACATTCCTCGGGATTAGGGGCTTGGAGCCGCCTACAAGGTGTGGTTGATCACCACCCTAGAGTGAAATCGACACGCGACCCGACGTTGGGTCCGGCCGCTGTCGCCAGAGGGAGCCCCCTATGTCTCTTCGCCGTAATGTTACGTTCTCGGCCTCGCTGGCCGTTATCGGCATGGCTATGGCCATGGCCAGTGTTCCGGCCGGTACCGCGCGCGCCGAAGAAGGTATGTGGACCTTCGACAACTTCCCGACCCAGACCGTAAACCAGACCTACGGCACCCGTATCGACCAGGCATGGCTGGATCGCGTACGTGAGTCGGCTGTGCGCCTGCAGGGCTGCTCGGCCTCGTTCGTCTCGGGCGAAGGCCTGATCCTGACCAACCACCACTGCGTGGTGTCGTGCGTACAGGATCTGTCGACCGCCCAGAACGACTACGTCAAAAACGGCTGGATGACCGCCACACGCGAAGAAGAGCGCAAATGCCCGGGCCAGACCGCAGAGGTTCTGACCGAGATCGTTGACGTCACCGATCGTGTGCTGGGTGCCGGTGAAGGCCTGACCGGCGGCGAGTTCGTCCGCGCCCGCTCGGCTGAAATCGAAAAGATCCAGAAGGAGGCCTGCGGCGACGACACCAAACGCACCTGTCAGGTGATCAGCTTCTATCGCGGCGGCCAGTACAAGCTCTACAAGTTCAAGAAGTACGACGACGTGCGTCTGGTGTTCGCACCGGAGTTCCAGGCCGCCTTCTTCGGCGGTGATCCGGACAACTTCAACTTCCCGCGCTATGCCCTCGATGCCGCCTTCCTGCGCGCCTACGAGGACGGCAAGCCGGTCGCCTCGCCGGTTCACCTGAAGTGGAATGCCGACGCTCCGAAGGAAGGCGAGGCCGTCTTCGTTGCGGGCAATCCGGGCACGACCCAGCGTCTGCTGACCGTTTCCCAGCTGTCGCAACTGCGCGATCAACAACTGCCGATCACCCTGATCCAGTCCTCGGAACTGCGCGGTCGTCTGACCGAGTATTCGACCACGTCCGAAGAAGCCCGCCGCGTCACCGTGGACCCGATCTTCGGCCTCGAGAACAGTTTCAAGGTGTTCTACGGCCAGGTCGGCGCTCTGACCGATCCGTCGTTCTTCGGTAAGAAGGTCGCCGAGGAAACCGAACTGCGTGAACGCGTCGCCGCCGATCCGGCACTGGCCGAGCGCATCGGTAACCCGTGGGCCGATATGGACGCCGTCGTCGCCACCCAGCGCCGCCTGTACCTGCCGTACCGCCAACTGGAAGCCGCAGCGGGCCAACGCTCGTCGCTGTATTCCTATGCCCGCTCGATCGTTCGTGCCTCGAAGGAACGTGCCAAGGCTGCTGACCAGCGCCGCGCCGGTTATTCGGATGCCGACATCGCTGCCATGGGCCGTCGTCTGTCGACCGAGGTGCCGATCTCGAACGACGTCGAACGTATCGCCCTCAGCTTCTGGCTGACCAAGACCCGCGAATATCTGACGGCAGACAACGCTCAGGTGAAGGCTCTGATCGGTGCCGAGAACCCTGAGGCGCTGGCGACCCGTCTGGTCGAAGGCACCCGTCTGGCCGATCCGGCCTTCCGCGCCGAAGCCCTGAACATGACGCCGGAGCAGATTGCCGCTTCGGACGATGCCCTGCTGAAGTTCGTTCTGGACAACGATGACGCTGCCCAAGCCATCCGCGCCCAGTACGAAGCTGAAGTCTCGGCCCCGTCGGCCCGTGCGGCCGAAAAGATCGCACAGGCCCGCTTCGCCGTTTACGGAACCAACCTGTATCCGGACGCGACCTTCTCGCTTCGTCTGTCGTACGGTTCGGTGAAGGGCTGGACTGAAGGTGACAAGACCATCACCCCGTTCACCCACATCGGCGGCCTGTATGAACGCCAGACCGGCGCAGAGCCTTACAACGCCTCGGAACGCTTCATGGCGGCCCGCGACCGTGTGAACAAGAATGTCGTCTATGACTTCGTGTCGACCAACGACATCATCGGCGGCAACTCCGGTTCTCCGGTCATCAATGCCAAGGGTGAAGTGATCGGTGCGGCCTTCGACGGCAACATCCACTCGCTGGGTGGCTCGTTCGGTTACGACGGTGAACTGAACCGCACGGTCACGGTTTCGACCGCTGCGATCACCGAGTCCCTCCGTAATGTCTACAACCAGCCGCACCTGCTGCGCGAACTGGGCGTACGCCGTTAATCACGGGACTTAGCGTCACGATTGCGGGAGGGGGTTGCCATTGGCAGCCCCCTTCTGTCTTTTCAGCGCAATTCACGAGGGACCCTCTTATGCGCCATCTCGCATTTTTTGCTTCTGCTGCTGTTCTCGCATTCGCCGCTTCTGCCGCTCCGGCTGCGGCTGAAGAGGGCATGTGGACCTATGACAACTTCCCCATCGCCAAGGCGAACCAGCAACTGGGCACCAACATCGATCAGGGCTTTATCGACACCCTGCGTCTGTCGTCGGTGAAGTTCGGGGGCTGCTCGGCCGGTCTGATCTCGGGCGAAGGCCTGATCATGACCAACAACCACTGCGTCGCGACCTGCGTGGCCAACCTGTCGACCCCGCAGAAACAATATGCCGAAACCGGCTTCCTGCCGCAAAGCCGCGAAGAAGAGCTGAAATGCCCGGGGGCCACCGCTGAAATCCTGACGGACATCTCGGACGTCACCGAGCGCGTGAACAAGGCTGCTCAAGGTCTGGATGGCCAAGCCTTCACCCGCGCCAAGGAAGCCGAAGCGGCCCGCATCGAAAGCGAAGCCTGCGGCGATGACGCCAAAATCCGTTGTCAGGTCGTCAGCCTGTATCGCGGCGGCCAGTTCAAACTCTACAAGTTCCGCAAATACGACGACGTGCGTCTGGCCTGGGCTCCAGAAGACCGCGCGGCGACCTTTGGCGGTGATCTCGACAACTTCTCCTTCCCGCGCTTCGCTATCGATGCAGCCTTCATCCGCGCCTATGAAGACGGCAAGCCTGCGGCCACGCCTACCCACTTCAAGTGGAATGCCGACAAGCCGGTCGAAGGCGAGCCGATCTTCCTGTCGGGCAATCCGGGCTCGACCCAGCGCCTGCTGACGCAAGCGCAACTGATGACCATCCGCGACGTGGTTCTGCCGATGGACCAGCTGATCGCGTCCGAACTGCGCGGTCGTCTAATCCGCTATTCGGAAGAGGGCGACGAGCAGGCCTTCATCGCCATGGACCCGATCGTCGGTGTCGAGAACACCTATAAGCGCGGTCGTGGCCGTATGGCGGCTCTGATCGACCCGTCCTTCATGGCGGTCAAAGCTGATGCCGAGGCTGACTTCCGTCGCCGTTGGCAATCGAACCGCAGCCTGTCGCGCGGTCAGGCCAATCCGTGGGAAGCCATGGAAGCCATCCAACCGGTCGCCCGCGAGCTCTATGCCCCGATGGCGCTGCTGGAAGGCGGCACCGGCATGGGCACCACCTCGGTGGCCGGTGGCTCCAACCTGTTCAGCTATGCCCGCACCCTCGTGCGCGCGGCTCAGGAACGCGCCAAGCCGTCGGGCGAGCGTCTGGCCGAATACTCGGACAGCCGTCTGTCGGGCGTGCAGTCGCGCCTGTTCGCAGAGCGTCCGACCTATCCGGAACTGGAGCAGATCCGTCTGGAGTGGTGGCTGTCCAAGACGCGCGAATGGCTGACGGTCGATAGCCCCTACATGGCCGCCCTGTTGGGCAAGGAAAGCCCCGAAGTTCTGTCGGCCCGCTTGGTCGAAGGCTCGAAACTGGCCGATCCGGCGGTGCGCCGCGCCCTGTGGGAAGGTGGTCTTGCGGCCATCGAAGCTTCGGATGATCCGATGATCCAGTACGCCCTGCGTGTGGACGCCGACGCCCGCGCCATCCGCAGCGACTGGGAAAACCGCGTGCAGGCCCCGACGGACAAGGCGTCGGAGCAACTGGCTGCGGCACGCTTCGCTGTCTATGGCGATGCCGTCTATCCGGACGCCACGGGCACGCTTCGCCTGACCTACGGCAAGATCGAAGGCTCGGACGTTCCGGGCCAGCGTTTCGGTGCCTTCACTACTTTTCAGGGTCTGTGGGACCGCGCCACGGGTGCAGAGCCGTTCGTCCTGACGCCGGGCCTGCAAGCCGCCAAGGATCGTATCGACCCGAACGCGGTCATGAACATGACCGTCTCGACCGACACCATCGGTGGTTCGTCGGGCTCGCCGGTACTTAACGCCAAGGGCGAGATCATCGGCGCTAACTTCGACTCCACCGTCCTCAGCCAGCGCAACGCCTATGGCTATGACCGCAACACCAACCGCAGCGTGATCGTAACGACCCAAGCGGTCACGGTTGCCCTGAGGGACGTGTACGGTCTGAACCATCTGCTGGCAGAACTGGGCGTTCAATAAACATGTCGCAGTTGCGTTTCCGTCCGGCCACCAAGGCCGACATCGCAACCCTTCACGGTCTGGTCGAGAGTGCCTATCGCGGCACCTCGGCCAAGGCCGGCTGGACCCACGAGGCCGACCTGCTGGACGGTCAGCGCACCGACGCTGAAGAGCTAACCGACATTGTCGCCGACCCGCGCCGCCAGATTCTGCTGGGGCTGGATGGTGATGATCTGGCTGGATGTGTCTGTGTAGAGAGCAAGGACGGCGGGCGGGCCTATCTGGGAATGCTGACCGTCGACCCGCAGCGGCAGGCGGGCGGCCTTGGTCGTCAGCTTATCGCCGCCGCCGAAAATCTGGCCCGCTCGCAGTTCGGGGCAGAGGTGATGGAGATGACCGTCATCGCCCAGCGTGCCGAACTGATCGCCTACTACGAGCGACGGGGCTACGCGCTGACGAGCGAGGCACGGCCGTTCCCGCTGCACGATCCTCGCTTTGGCGAGGCCAAGCGGGACGATCTCTACTTTGTAGTCATGGAAAAGGCGCTGGTTTGAAACCAGCGCCTTAATCATTTCAGCGATGAGGTTCGAGCCTTAGAGGTCCTGCATCTGCTTCTTGGCTGCCGCGAAATACTGGTAGCCGGTCCAGATGGTGGCGATTGCGGCCAACCAGATCAGCACGTCCGAGAACAGCTGGAAGTGCGGCAGATAGTCGAATGGCAGGCCAAAGCCGTCCCAGTTGCGCGCGAACAGTTGGCAACCCAGAGCGACCATTTGCAGGGTCGTCTTCCATTTGGCCGCCAGCGTCACCGGCAGGGTAATGCGGCCCGCCATCGTCTCGCGCAGGGCCGAGACAGCGAACTCGCGGAACAGGATCAGACCGCAAGGGATGATGATCTGCTGCACCGAACCCGAGGTCAGCACGCCCAGAATAGCGCCCGTGACCAGAATCTTGTCGGCGATCGGGTCGAGGATGGCACCCCAGCGGGTTTCAGCGTGCCATTTGCGGGCCAGATAACCGTCGATCCAGTCGGTCGATGCCGCGATCACGAAAATCCAGAAGCCGATGCGATACATGGCGAACTGGTCGTCGGGGCTGAGCATGGTCGAGATGAACGGCCAACCGCTGGTCGCACCAGCCAGCAGCAGGAACATCACCACGCCAGCAGCCAGACGGATGCCGGTCAGGATGTTGGGGATCGGGTTGGGCTTGTGGGCAGTCGCCATGGAATATTCCGTCTATGAGCCGCTTGGTGTGCCACGCTTTGCGGGCAGAAGCGAGGCCGGGCCGTTTTCACAGCCCGGCTCTGCGACTACGCGTCCTTAGGCCAGCGGCTCGAAACGCTCGCCGTCGCCCGCCTGGGTCAGTACACCGTCTGCAATACCGAAATGCAGACCGACCAGTTTCAGTTCGCCCGCAGCCTCGCGTTCGGCGATCCACGGGAAGGTGCGCAGGTTGTCCAGCGACAGCTTGACCACAGCCTCTTCGGCCACGCGCTCGACCTGATCGGCAGGATAGGACTCGCACACGCGCTTGACGGTCGGTGCACCTTGCTCGACCCACGGCAGGACGAAGTCACGGCAGCTGTCGGGCGTGCCGTGGATCATGGCGTTCACGCCACCGCAGCCTGCGTGGCCCATGACCACGATCTGTTTGACGCCCAGAACCTTGACGCCGAACTCGAGCGCGGCCGAGACGCCGTGCATCTTACCGTCTGGCTCGTATGGCGGGACGAGGTTCGCCACGTTGCGCACGACGAACAGTTCGCCGGGGGCGGTGTCGAAGATCAGGGCAGGATCGGCGCGGCTGTCGGAACAGGCAACGATCAGGGTGTGCGGCTTCTGGCCTTTCTCGGCCAGAGCTTCGTACTCAGCTTTCTTCGAGGGCCAACGGTCCTCACGGAAGCGACGGTAACCTTGGGTGAGCTTGGTAATCATGGACGGTTCCTTGCAGCAGCTAAGCCATCACATCAACCCGCCAATAGTCGTTTTGTTACCGGTGAAAGAATCCGTGAATACGCTCGGCCAAGGCCTGGTTGACGCCATCCACTTTGATGAGATCGGTAACGGAGGCTCGCGAGACACCCTTGGCCGAACCAAAGGCATGCAGCAGCGCCTTCTTGCGACCCGGCCCCACGCCCTCGATCTCATCGAGCGGGTTCTTCTTGATGTCCATGCTGCGGCGCTTGGCGTGGGCCCCGTTGGCAAAGCGGTGGGCCTCGTCGCGCAAACGCTGGATGTAATAGAGGGCAGGGGATTTCAGCGGCAGCATGAAGGGCGGCTTGCCCCGCATGAAGAAATGCTCCTTGCCCGCGTCGCGTTCCGGCCCCTTGGCCACACCGACGGCGGTGATGTCGGACAGGCCATATTCGTCGAGCATAGCCAAAACCTCGGCCAGTTGGCCCGCGCCACCGTCGATCAGCAGCAGGTCGGGACGTTCGGTCTCTTCGCCGGCTTCCTCTTCCTTCACCAGACGGCCAAAGCGGCGGCGCATGACCTCGCGCATCATGCCGTAGTCATCGCCGGGGGTGAGGTCTTCGCCGCGGATGTTGAACTTGCGGTACTGGTTTTTGCGGAAGCCGTCCGGCCCCGCCACCACCATGCCGCCGACAGCATTGGTGCCCTGAATGTGGGCGTTGTCGTAGATTTCAATCCGCTCGGGGCGGCTTTCCAGACCGAAGGCCTCGCACACCTCGTCGAGGATTTTTGACTGGGCCGAGTTTTCGGCCAGCTTGCGACCCAGCGCCTCGCGGGCATTGGTCAGGGCATGATCAATCAGGCTCTTTTTATTGCCTCGACGGGGCTGGCTAATCTCCACCTTATGCCCGGCCTTCATGGCGAAGGCTTCTTCCAGCAGTTCCAGCTCTAGCGGGCGGATATTGGACAGGATCACGCGCGGAACCGGCTTGTCCTCGTAGAACTGGGCAAGGAAGGCCGACAGGACGGTGCCCTCATCATCGCTGCGGTCCACGCGCGGGAAATAGGCGCGCCCGCCCCAGTTCTGGCTGGCGCGATAGAAGAAGACCTGCACACAGGCCTGTCCGCCATCCAGATGGACGGCAAAGACGTCGGCCTCGGCCACGCCGTCGGCGTTGACCGAGGTTTCCATGGCGATGGTGGAAAGTGCGCGAATGCGGTCGCGCACGCGGGCGGCCTGCTCGAACTCCATAGCATCGGAGGCGGCCTGCATCTCCTGCGACAGGCGGCTGATCACGGCCCGCGACTTGCCGCGCAGGAAGGCTTCGGCCTCGTCGACCAGAGAGCCATAGTCCTCCAGGCTGATCTCGCCCGTGCATGGGGCCGAGCAACGCTTGATCTGATAGAGCATGCAGGGGCGGGTACGGCTCTCGTACACACTGTCCGTGCAGTTTCTCAGCAGGAAGGCTTTTTGCAGCGTGTTGAGCGTGTTGTTCACCGCCCAGGTCGAGGCGAACGGCCCGAAATAGTCGCCCGGAATCGTGTGGGCTCCGCGGTGTTTGCGCACTTGCGGCGCGCGGTGGTCGCGGCGGATCATCAACTCGGCAAACGATTTGTCATCGCGCAGCAGCACGTTGAAGCGCGGCTTCAGCTTTTTGATATAGCTGGCTTCCAGCAGCAGGGCCTCGGTCTCGGAAGCCGTGACCACCAACTGCATCGATCGGGTCAGGCTGACCATCAGACCAATACGCTGGGTGTGGAAGCGGCCCTGCGCATACTGGACGACGCGCTTCTTCAGCGACTTGGCCTTGCCGACATACAGGCACGATCCGTCCTCGCCATACATGCGATAGACGCCCGGCTTATCGGGCGCACGGCTCGCCTCATCGGCGATCAGGGCGGCGGCCTGCAGGGGGATGGGGGTGTCGGTCGGCTCGGTCATCCCTTCCGATATAGGCTCAGCCGCGGCGTACCAAAAGCACACCGCCAACAATCAGCAAGATTCCGCCGATGCGGGCCAAACTGGTGGGCTGGGGTGTGGTGCCGAATGCGCCGTAATGATCCAGAACCACGCTGATGGCCATCTGGGCGGCGACGACGAGGGTCATTGTGGTGGCGACGCCGAGTCTGGGGACTGCCCAGGCAATGCTGGTGACAAACAGGCATCCATAAAGGCCACCCAGCCATCCCCACCACGGGATGGAGCGAACCTCCTGACCCTCGGGTTTCACCTGCAGCGCAGCAGCGAGTATGCCCAGTGCCAGAGCGCCGATGACGAAAGAAACGAAGGCTCCGTTTACGACCGATCCCAGTCCGTTCGAGAGCCTCGCATTGCTGGGTCCCTGAATAGCGGTTAGGGCACCGGCAACAACCAGTAAGGCAATCGCAAAGAAGGGACCATTCATCGGGCGTCCTTACCAGTCGGGGGATACAGGAGCACGACCGGTGAACTCGGCCAATCGCGCGCGGGTAGCCTTTGTCGTGTCGTCCGGCAGATCATCCGGTGAAAACCAGCCGATCTCGGCAATTTCGCCATGGCTGGTCCGCTCGCCAATTTCAAACCGGTCTATGTGAAAGACCGCCACATGGTCACCGGGGAAGAATCGCTCGTTAGAATGGAGCGACAAGAGACGTGGCTCGCCTTTGGCCGTCACACCGGCCTCTTCCCGCAATTCGCGCACGACCGCTGCGTGGGTTGTTTCGCCCTTGTCCACACCGCCGCCGGGCAGCCACCAACCGTGCAAATAGGTGTGTTTCACCAGCAGGATGCGCCCCTGATCATCGGTCGCTATCGCCCGCACGCCCAGCGTCATGCCACGGCTCAAGCGTGACCAGATGAAGAACAGGGGACGGGTAAACGGCTCGATGCGGGTGCGCCAAGTGGTCATACAATGACGATAGGCACGTCAGGGGTGGCTTGAACAGTGGTCTATGTGCCTCTATTCGGGGAAGAAACAGGGAGAACTCCAATGGTCGCCATCGCCACCATCTTTGCCTTCATCGCCGTCATCGCCGCTGTGAACTACTACGAGTTCGGCAGCATTGACTGATATCGGCTCGGGGGCAGGCGTCGCTGACTGGCGCACTGCCCCGGATCAGGTGCGGGTATTCCTCAAGGATGTGGTTGTTGACCTGAGTGTCGGCCTGCATCCGTGGGAGCGTCATCCGGAGCGCCCGACGCGCCTTGTGATCAATGTAGAGATGTTTGCCGACTGGCCTTTGCCGGACGGTGGCTTCATCAACTATGACCACGTGCGCACCCGCATCCTCGGCTGGGCCGGACGGCCCCATGTCGAGCTTCTGGAAACTCTGGCCGAGGAAGTGATCTCGGCCTGTTTCGAACTGCCGCAGGTTCAGGCCTGTCGCGTTCAAGTCGCCAAGCCGCAGGTCTTTAACGAGGCTTCGGGCGCGGGCGTCGAACTCTTCTGCCGCAGGCCGCAAGTATGACTGGCAAGGTCGTCCTGATCACCGGGGCGGCCCGCCGCGTGGGCGCTGCGCTGGCGCGCGGTCTGGCGGCCGAGGGCTGGACGGCTGCGATCCACCATCGCAGCGGTGCTGATGAAGCCCGCGCGGTCGTAGATGACATCGCGGCTGCGGGGGGACGCGCTGACAGCTTCTTTGCCGATCTCTCGGACGAGAGGAGCCGCGGCGGCCTCATCATGGCGGTGGTGGAGCGGTTCGGGCGCATCGATGCCCTGATCAACAATGCATCCATGTTTGCCTATGACACACTGGATGACTTGGAGCCGTCCTTGTGGGACGCGCATCTGGCGGCCAACCTGACAGCCCCCGTGTTCCTGATCCGCGATTTTGCGCGCGCTGTCGCCAAACAGGGGGGCGAGGGGGCGGTGGTCAATGTGCTGGACCACAAGCTTGTCGCGGCCAATCCCGACTTCCTGTCCTATACGGCGGGTAAGGCCGGTCTGGGCGCGCTGACAGCCTCGCTGGCGCTGGGGCTGGCACCGGCCATCCGATTGAATGCGGTGTCGCCCGGACTGATCCTGCGCAGTGGCGACCAGTCCGACGAGGAGTATCAGAAGGCGTGGTCCGATACTCCACTCGGGCGCGGCACCAGTCTTGAGGACATGCTGTCGACGGTTCGCTTCCTTCTGGGGACACGCGGCATCACCGGCCAGGTCATTACCGTGGACGGCGGCGAGTATCTGAAGCCTCGCGGTCGCGACGTGGCCTTTGACCCCAAGCTGAAGGCCTGAAAGTCGGGCTTTACTTACGTTTTCGCACAGTGTTGATGCGCAACCCCGCGCAAGCGCCTATATGGCGGCTGTTGTATCTCCTGATTGAAGTCTTCCATGCCTGCTGTCCGTTTCACCCGCCGCTTTTCGATGGCGCACCGGCTGATCGCCGATGCGGCGTCCAAGTGCGCCGTGCCGCACGGGCATAACGAGTTCGTCTCGGTGGTTTTAGAGCCGCTCAAGGAAATCGATTTCGGCGGTTCCAACTATGGGGCCAGCTTTGAGCGTTTGAAGACGCGCTGGCACGGCTTTGTGGACCGCAGTCTGGACCACGCCTTTCAGCTCAACAGCACCGATCCTCTACTGACCTATTTCAAGGAACACGAGCCGCAGCGCCTGAAACAGGTGCTGGTGGTGGATGGTGATCCGACGACCGAGGCTCTGGTCATTGCCCTTTGGCGCAAGCTGGAAGCGATCATTGCGGCCGAAGCGCTGCCGTTCCGTCTGTCGGAACTGGCGATTGAAGAGACCCCGACCAATACGGTGCTGGCGCGCGGTCTGACCGATGCCGAGCGCGCGTGGCCGCTGGCTGGCTGGTGCGACCGGGCGGACTACAGCATCAACGACATTCTGCCGCCGGAGACGTGGGCATGACGGTTACGCCTCTGCCGGTAGCGGCGACACATCCGCGCCGCTTGGGCATGACTGTCCATGTGCGCGGCCTAGAGGTTCAAGCCGGTATTGGCGTTTATGATCACGAGAAGGGGCGGTTGCAGACGCTTGTGATCGACGTTGAGCTGGATTTGGGGCCTGCACCGGTGCGCGAACTGGCCGATACGCTGGATTATGACGGGGTTGCCCGTATCGTCCGAACCTTGGCCGGTGGCGAGCACATCGAACTGGTGGAAACCTTTGCGGAGCGGGTCGCGCTGGAGTGTCTTGAGGACACGCGCGTGCAGGCTGTGCGTGTGAAGGTCGATAAGCCCGATGCGATTGCGGGTACGGCGATTGCCGGCTGCGAGGTTTCGTACGCACGGTGATTGCCTGCGGGCACTGTGACGGGCATGCTTGCGGGAAGCGGGCCAAGGAGTTTGTGCATGTCGATCCGACGCGAGATTAACGAGTTCAGCCGTCGTGGTCCCATCGTGGACCGGATTGGTCTGTCGGCGACGTATGCGCTGATCCTGC
The DNA here is from genome assembly GCF_022750635.1 of Brevundimonas pishanensis. Lineage (GTDB taxonomy): Bacteria > Pseudomonadota > Alphaproteobacteria > Caulobacterales > Caulobacteraceae > Brevundimonas > Brevundimonas pishanensis. The sequence goes on from NZ_JAJKBG010000005.1 coordinate 92,332, forward strand.
TGGCGGTGCCGACCTTTGGTATCGGGGCCGTGGTGGGTCTGGCGAGCGTTCTTTGGGGCGAGGCTCCGCAGGACGATTTGGCGAGGAGCCACCGCGAGTATCAAAAGCGAACCTTGCTGGTGGCCCTGGCGGCTATCGCAGGTGGGGCGCTGTTGATCATCGTCAATGTCGGCGTGTTTGTGCTGTTTGCCGGCCTGATTTGGACGCTGGTTCGCGGGATGCGGGGGCTAAGGGCGCTGCAGCATGGTCGCATGATCGAGAATCCCCGCGGCTGGTTGTGAATAGTCGGGAACGCCGGATGGTTTCGGGAGCTTAACTACTTCTCAGGGAAGTGGAATCGAGAGGCCGATGGATCTGCGCGACGTTGCCGAAAACCAGAGATACGAGCAGGGCTTTTATGACCCCGAGGGTCAACTGCGCGTCGTGTTTGCCGACTATGCTGTGAAGGGCAAGACGCGGGTCTTGCTGCACGTAGAGGCCGATCCGGCGCTGCGGGGCACGGGGGCGGCGGGGCAGTTCATGCAGGCGCTGGCCGAGCTGGCTCGAAACGAGGGGCTGAAGCTGTCGCCCCATTGCGGATATGCGCGGGCGTGGCTGTCACGTCATCCGCAGTATCGGGATGTTGTCGAATATTGAGCGGCTAGCCGCTCCTCAGGTGGAGGAGCGGTGCACGATGTGTTTGATGGTCTCGGCCTTGGCGGGCAGGTCATCGACCAGACGACTGGCGATTTCGCGCGCGCCGACGGGGTAGGCGTCGCCGCCCTCTGCGATTTCGCGGGCCATTTCGGCAGCCTTGAGCAGCGCGATTTCGAGTGCTTCAACCTGTTCGAGCGCCAGTGCGCGGGCTTCGGCCTGCAGGCGTTTGACGCGCTCTGCGGTGGATTCCGGCTTGCGCATGAGGTCATACACCTCGGACTCGGGCGAGGAGACGAGGCGCAGCTTGGCCCGGTCGGTCTCTTTGCTCGGCTCTGACATAACAGGTTCCCTTCCAACTCCGGTCGCACGCACTGTGGGGGAGCTAAGGCGTTAACTGCTGTTAAGAGGCGTAGTTCCTCACGGTTACGCTTTGATACTGCTCTGCCGCAAATTTGGCGAGACGGTGTTGTATTCTGGCCTCTGTCAGGTACCGGTCAGACGTTTTGCCCGTCTTTGGGGCCGTAGCCTTTGAGGTCAGCGATCTCGAAGAGGCGCTCGACGCGGCGCATGAGCTCGCGGCGCAGGCGGCGTTCTTCTCGCGGGCTGATGTAGTCGGGCGAGGCGGGGTCTGCGTGGGGCGGTGTGATGCGCTTGGGTTTAGGCCGCGTCATGAAGCTCGCTTTCGGAAATTGGGTTTAGCCACATCGCCGTGGGCGTGTGGTTGGAGGGCAGGCGGGGCGCGCGGGCTTTGCCCGGCGTAGGTTTGGTTTCCGTTTCGGCAAAGGCACGCGCCCCGCGCAGACGGTTATTCACCAGCCTCTGGCCGCGTCGGGTCGAAAAGGCGGAGCCTTTTGACCGCGGCCAAACCAAACTGAGGCAGGCACCGCTGTTGGCGGTTACTCCCAGTGCCGGTGGCGGGCAGCGGACACCTGCGGCGTCCTGCTGGTACGGTCCGAGTTTCCACCTCGACCCTTGCCGGAGTTCTATTCCCCAACCTTGATGCCATCCCCCACCGTTGAAGGTGAGTGATTTGCCGCCGTCAGGCGGCTCAGCCCGCGTCGGGTCGAAAAGGCGGAGCCTTTTGACCGCGGGCCACTAAGAATGTTGTCGGGATACACACGCGATAGCGCGGCTACATCCAACACACCCCATTGGCCGTTTGGTCGAAGGCCCTTTGTTCTCTCGCCGTGCGGATCAAGACTAAGGCTTTATCGCAAACTCCATCGGCTCCGTTCCTTCCGGCGGGGGTTGGTCCCCTTGTGGGGCCAAGCCTCGGCCGGAGGGGCGGACCCCGCTCCATCCACTCCCGTCACCGCAGGTCCGCAGGCCTTACGAGCCCTCCATGCGACGGAACGCAGGAAGGATGGCACGGGTGGAAGGTAGGGCGAGTTCAATGATGTGGAATGGCGGGTAAGGCCCACGCGGTCGCGATTTCAGTGCGAGCCTTTTTATTGTAGAAATATTTTAGGTAGCTAGCCATCCACAGTCGGGGAACGATTTCTCAATGTTAGATATCCTTGCTGATGGAGAGTTGCTGCAGATTTTGGACCATCTAACTTTTGAAAACAAAGTAACTCCATCTGTAGTTTTGTCGTAATCAGCTTTGGGCATGTATTCTTTTAGAGATTTGCAGCCATTTCGACCTTCAAATTTAGCTTTTTTAGACATCTTCTGACCAAAATATTTCTCAGTTATCTCTGTGTCAGAAAAAAGCCAAGATTCAATATCGAAATCTGGGATGGCAACGTTAACAGTTAAATTTGGAAACTCTTTAATTAATTTAGCCTCAAGTTCATGTTTCAATTCTTTCGAAGTTTCGGTACGGGACTCTCTATCAAACATCACGAATACATGAGTGTACTCGTTTAGCTGGATGGCAGCCTTTAGCTTTTTGAAGATATGATCAACAGTACTGGTGTGGCCATAAATACCGATTTTCCTTGCCTTGATTCCAAATGCCTTTTTGAGTCCGAGGACTTCAGTTTCGCCCTCAACAAAGAAGGCATACTTCTTTTTCGATTCACAGTTGGTCATTGGAATAAAGGTGTCCTAGCCCAAAACCTGTTGAATTGATGCTTTCTTTGACTCGATCCGGATTCCGAATTTCGAATATGTTGGTTCCGTCCTCGGTAAACTCACAAATCCGAAGTTCCGAAGGATCTGCTTCATTGACAATAGTTTCGCTATGGGTGCTCACAACATAAAAGCTATTATCATTCTTTGACGTCTCAGATCTTAGAATCTTGATAATCAATCGTTGTGCTGCAGGGTGCATAAAATTCTCAGGCTCCTCTAGGCAGAAGCTTGGGAAAGATGAGGATCGGATAATTGCTAGAGTAGCGAGCCACTTTGCGGTCCCGTCACTGGCGTATTCAAAAGGAACTTTGGTTCCGTTTGTGTATAAAATGGTAGTATTTATCTTGCCTGTTCGTAAGTCAGGAACGATAATAATATCCTTTACTTGGTCATTTATCTGGGTGAAATTTGTTACAATTCTGTTGTATTTAGAATTTGGCTTAGCTTTTTTTGTGCGTTTTCCGGAGTTTTGCGGTTGTATGCGATTCAAATAGGAGACGGTCCCGCCTCCGTCGCTAGATATTTCCTTGTCTAGGTAAAGTTCTTCTGGCTCCCTGACTTTGTCAGGAATGATGTTAAATGATCTTTCAAAGGAAAGTGCGATCTTAATATCGTCTGCGCGATCCATCAATGAAAGACTTGGATGTATAAGTATGGATGCACCATTTCTGGTCGAGAGCTGCAGCGTTTTTAAGCTGTCGATCTGATTATCTTTGCTGGTTATTCGTTCTAACATGTGTGATGAAAGAACGCTTCTAACACTAGCGTATATATCGAGCTCTATATTTGATTGGCATTCAGCGTGGTGTCCGGATTTGATGTTTACGTCTAGATCTGGCCGACCTTCTACGCTTATAGAAATTTCCTCATTGTCAATAAAGACATCAAAGCTTGGTCTAGAAACTGATATTTCTAAAATATACTTAAAATCAGCATATAGCTCGGCGTGTTCTTTTCCGGATCTATTCTTAAGGATGTTTCCGTTATCGCTTGTTTTTATTCGGCCCTCAATTTCAAATGAAATTTTTGGCCTCGACCTTCTGCTGTTCAATTGGTCTATACTGAATACGCGCGATATACCGCCTAGTTCAGATATAGCTGATCGAACTCCTTTTTTTATATAAGTGGAAAGAAATACTAGAGAGGTTATTATATTTGTCTTGCCGCTTCCGTTTGGCCCGACGAAAACGTTTACTCCTTTATCAAGAGTGAACTTAGAATTGTTCAATGAGCGAAAGCCGCTCACCGTATAACTTAAGTAGCTATGTTTTGATTGCATCATATGAGTCTGAGAACATTGATATGGTTCATTGTGAGCTTCTAGTCTGCATAGTCAAGCTTAACGCCCCCGCCTAAACGCCTCCGCCTTCTCAGCCGCAGCCTCCTTCCGCCACCGCTTCGGCGCTGACTTGTCCACCTCTTCGCCAGCACCCGTCAGCGCCTCATTGGCGAACTCGAGATCGAGCAGCTTCATGCGCTTGATCTCGTCGCGGAGGCGCGCCGCTTCCTCGAACTCGAGGTTGGCGGCGGCGTCGCGCATGCGGGTTTCCAGATCCTTGAGGGCGGTCTGGAAGTTGGAGCCGGTGAAGGGCTTGGTTTCTTCCTTCATGCCCGGATTGGTGAAGCGGTCGATCTCGCGGGACTCGTAAGGAGACTCCATGATCTCCTTGATGTCGCGCTTGACCGTGGCGGGGGTGATGCCGTGGGCCTCGTTATAGGCCTGTTGCTTTTCGCGGCGGCGGTTGGTCTCGGTGATGGCGCGTTCCATCGAGCCGGTCATGCGGTCGGCATAGAGGATGACGCGGCCATCGACGTTACGCGCGGCGCGGCCGATGGTCTGGATGAGGGAGGTTTCCGAGCGCAGGAAGCCTTCCTTGTCGGCATCGAGGATGGCGACGAGGCCGCACTCGGGGATGTCCAGACCTTCGCGCAGCAGGTTGATGCCGATGAGGCAGTCGAAGCTGCCCAGACGCAGGTCGCGAAGGATTTCGATGCGCTCCAAGGTATCAATGTCGGAGTGCATGTAGCGGACGCGGACGCCCTGTTCGTGCATGTACTCGGTCAGGTCCTCGGCCATTTTCTTTGTGAGGGTGGTGACGAGGGAGCGGTAGCCGTTGGCGGCGGTGGCCTTTACCTCGTCGATGACGTCGTCGATCTGGTTGCGGGTGGTGCCGGAGACGGGGCGGATCTCTACCGGCGGGTCGATCAGGCCGGTGGGGCGGATGACTTGCTCGGTGAAGACGCCGCCGGTCTTTTCCATCTCCCAGCTGCCCGGGGTGGCGGAGACGAAGACGGTCTGGGGGCGCATGGCGTCCCATTCCTCGAACTTGAGCGGGCGGTTGTCGATGGCGGAGGGGAGGCGGAAGCCGTACTCGGCCAGAGTGGACTTGCGGCGGTAGTCGCCTCGGAACATGGCGCCGATCTGGCCGACGGTGACGTGGCTTTCGTCCACGAACAGCAGGGCGTTGTCGGGGATGTATTCGAAGAAGGTGGGCGGGGGCTCGCCCGGTGCGCGGCCGGTGAGCCAGCGGCTGTAGTTCTCGATGCCCGCGCAGGAGCCGGTGGCCTCCATCATTTCCAGATCGAAGCGGGTGCGTTGTTCAAGGCGCTGGGCTTCCAGCAGCTTGCCGTTCTCGACCATCCAGTCGAGGGTTTCCTTCAGCTCGGCCTTGATGCCGGTGATGGCCTGGTTGAGCGTCGGGCGGGGCGTGACGTAGTGGCTGGCGGCATAGACGGTGACTTGGTCCAGGCTGGCGGTCTTCTTGCCGGTGAGGGGGTCGAACTCGTCGATGGCCTCGATCTCGTCGCCGAAGAGGGAGATGCGCCACGCGCGGTCTTCCAAGTGGACGGGGAAGATTTCGATCGTGTCGCCGCGCTTGCGGAACATGCCGCGCTCGAAGTGGAGGTCGTTGCGCTTGTATTGCAGGGCGATGAGGTCGGCGCGGAGTTTGGCTTCGTCGATGGTGTCGCCGACCTGTAGGCCGAAGGTCATGGCGGTGTAGGTCTCGACCGAGCCGATACCGTAGATGCAGCTGACCGAGGCCACGACGATGACGTCGTCGCGCTCGAGGATCGCGCGGGTGGCGGCGTGGCGCATCCGGTCGATCTGCTCGTTAATGGAGCTGTCCTTCTCGATGTAGGTGTCGGTGCGCGGGACGTAGGCCTCGGGCTGGTAGTAGTCGTAGTAGGAGACGAAATACTCGACCGCGTTGTCGGGGAAGAAGGCCTTGAACTCGGAATAGAGCTGGGCGGCGAGGGTCTTGTTGTGGGCGAGGATCAGGGCGGGGCGCTGGGTTTCCTCGATGACCTTGGCCATGGTGAAGGTCTTGCCCGAACCGGTGACGCCGAGGAGGACCTGTTCGCGCTCTCCGGCTTCGGCCTGCTGGACCAGTTCGGCGATGGCGGTGGGTTGGTCGCCTGCGGGCTTGTACTTGGTTTCCAGACGGAAGGGCTTGCTGAGCTTGCTACCGCCGCGGGTGGGGCGGTGGGGCTGCCAGCCTTCGGGCGTGCCGGGGGCTTCTTCGGGTGTGATGCGCGGGCCGACGCCGAACATGGGCAGGTTGCGCGGGGGCGTGGCGCTGTCGTGGATGAAGGGGGTGGGGGCCTCGGCGACGCCCTTTTTTATAGCCTTGGCCTGTTCCAGAGCTTGCTGGTTCTCGGCCGCGCGGGCGGGGTCCGAGACGTGGACCGGTTTGGACGTCGCGCTTGCGGGCTTTTTCGGAGGTGTCGAGGGGGAACGGGCCATGAACATACAGGTAATGCACAGGGGCGCGGGGCGCTAGGGGGCGAGCAGAAGTGTGTGATTTTGGCCGACTGCGACAGTATAGCGACGCTATGCGGGTTTGGGTGGGGGCGCGCAACCTTGGGATATTATTGTGCAGATCGGGTTGATTTCCGAGGTGGCAGTTCAATCTGCGGTTATTAGATGCAATATTTCGCCATAACAACGTGACGTATCGATTATTGTTATGCGTATAACACCGATTTGGTGAAATAATATTGTTGCGAATGTGTTGGTAGCTGAATAGCCGGTGTCAGCAGGAGCGTGCAGTAGTTGGGCGCGCCGCGTCGCACGACGTTCGTTGATCGCCGTGCAGTTGTTTGTAAGTTGAATAGGTTACAGAGTGTCTATGCGTACTCGTAAAGACTATCTGCTTGGCTCGACGATGGCAGTTGGTGCTGCTGCAATGTCGATGGCCATGCTGGTCCCGGCAGCTGCGGTTGCCCAAGATGCTGGTGAAGACGCCACGCAGGTCGAAGAAATCGTTGTCGTTGGCTCGCGTATTCGTCGCGACAACTATAACGCCCCGTCGCCGACGCAGGTCGTGACCCGCGAAGAAGCCACGCTGCAAGGTTTTGCTTCGACCACTGAAGCCCTGCAATCGAACGCCATCACCGGCGGTACGTCGCAAATCACCAACGCCTTCGGTGGCTATGTCACCAACGGAGGTCCGGGTGCCAACACCATCGGTCTGCGCGGCATGGGTCCGAGCCGTACGCTGGTCCTGCTGAACGGCCGTCGCGTTTCGCCAGCCGGCTCGCGCGGTTCGGTCGGTGCGGCCGACCTGAACGTTCTGCCGACCGCCATGATCGACCGCGTTGAAGTTCTGCGCGACGGTGCATCCTCGGTTTACGGTTCGGACGCTGTGGCCGGTGTGGTCAACATCCAGACCCGCAAGAATGTCGACCACCTGACGGTCGAAGCCCAGTTCAACGCCCCGATGGACGCCGACGGCAACGGTGGCTCGCAGCGTTATTCGGTTACCGGCGGCATGCGCGGCGACCGCTGGCGTATGGCCGGTTCGGCCGAACGCTACACCCGTGACGGTCTGAGCCTGCGCGACCGCAGCTTCACCCAGTGCAACACCGACGGCTTCCGTGACGGTTCGGACTTCATCGATCCGGCCACCGGCAAGTCGAAATGCTATCCGATCACCGACACCGGCTCGAACGGCGTCACCATCAACACCATCGGCACCAATATGATGCCGGGTGTTGCCGCCGCCGGTACCACGGCCACCAGCTTCAACCGCTGGCGTCCGAATGCCGCCGTGACCGAAGGTCTGGTCGGCTATGAAGGCGTGGGTGGCACCGGTTCGGACATCAACGTCCGCGACACCTTCGAAGACCGCATGCTGAACGAGTCGCTGATCTCGCCGGTTGAAATCACCACCCTGTACGGTGAAGTCGGCTATCAGCTGAACGCTCTGGGCAATGCCGAGCTGTACGGCGAAATGCTGTACAACAACCGTCGCTCGCAACAGACCGGCTACCGCCAGCTGGTGCTGGACTACGCCACGGGCTCGCCGCTGATCCCGTCGGCTCTTTCGATGTCGACCGCGATGGCTGCGGACCAGGGCCTGAGCAAGGGTCTGCCGGTTGGCGTGCGCGCCTTCATCGGTTTCGGCAACGATGTGTCGAAGCAGGAAGTCGACTTCAACCGCTATGTCGCCGGTATCAAGGGTGACTTCCTGATCCCTGACTGGCGCTATGACGCTTACGTCAGCTTCTCGAAGTCCAAGTCGACCTACAAAGCCAACCAGTTCCTGACGGACCTGATGGCCGAGTCGCTGGACGTTGTCGAAACGGCTCCGGGTCAGTTTGCCTGCGCCGAGCTGGCTGCTCTTCCGGGTTGCGTGGCCGCTCCGGCTCTGACCGCTGAAGTGGTCGGCGGTGTGCTGCCGCAAGACTGGCTGGACTTTGTCTATCGTCCGGTGATCGGTACGACCGAGTACAAGGAAACCGTGGCCGCTATCGGTCTGGACGGTCCGCTGTTCTCGCTGCCGGCCGGTCAGGTCATGGGCTTCTTCGGTGCCGAAATCCGTAAGTCGGAAATCGACGACACCCCGGGCCTGGATTCGCAAACGGGCAACACCTACAACATGTCGTCCTCGGGCATCACCCGCGGTTCGGACCAAGTGTGGGAAGTCTTCGGCGAAGTCGAAGTGCCGGTCCTGATGGACAAGCCGTTCGCCCGCGAACTGACCTTCAACGGTTCGTTCCGCTACACCGACTATGACTCGTATGGCGATGACACCACCTACAAGGTGGGTCTGGTTTACAAGCCGGTTGACGGTGTGACCCTGCGCGGCACCTACGGTACCTCGTACCGTGCTCCGGCCCTGTTCGAGCAGTACGTCGGCGCGACCACGGGCTTCCTGAGCAGCACCGGTGACCGTTGCAACGAGTACGGCATCAAGGACGTCAACCCGAACCGCGTCGCAAACTGCGCCGCTGAAGGTCTGGCTGCCGACTTCGAGAACAAGTCGTCGATCCAGGTTGTGACCTCGGGTGGTGCGGACGCCGGTCTGGCCGCCGAGACCTCGACCAACATGACCATCGGTCTGGTTCTGCAGCCGACCCTGCCGAATGGCTGGGGCGATCTGGCATTCGCTGTCGATTACTACGAGATCGAGGTTTCGAACGGTGTCTCGCGCACCGGCGCAAGCCAGATCCTGACCCGCTGCTATGACTCCAATCCGGAAGACTTCGCAGCCAACGTCGGCTTCTGCCGTCTGGTCGAACGTGACGCGGCAGACAACAGCCTGACCGTCTATGACAGCTACATCAACCTGGCGACCGACAACGTTAAGGGTCTGGATTACACCGTCCGTTACCGTAACGACTTCGGTCCGGGCTCGCTGCTGGTGAACCTGGGTCTGACCCAGTACACCGAAGTGTCCTCGAAGCTGTTCGCTGACGATCCGCTGGAAGATTACGTCGGCATGGTCGAGAATCCGGAGTTCACCGGTTCGTTCGACGTGTCGTACGCCTGGGATCAATGGCGCGTGCGCTATGGCATCGAATACGTCGATGCGATGGACAGCTACGACTACTACGAAGAAGACCGTGCTACCTCGGCCTACGATCTGGCGACCGGTTCGTACCAGAACCACAACGTCTCGGTTCAGTATCACAACGATAGCTGGACGGTGACGGCGGGTATCCGCAACCTGTGGAACGAAGATCCGCAGACCGTTTCTGCCGGCTTCACCAGCCGCGTGGGTAACGCTCCGCTGTACTCGGCTTACGACTACGTCGGCCGTACGGCATTCCTGAACCTGACCAAGACCTTCTGATCAGGCGCGTGATCCCGAAAGGGTGATCGTAAAAAGGCTTAAGGGCGGTGGATCGAGAGGTCCGCCGCCCTTTTCCTTTGTCCGCAAGGGTGGCAGGGTCGCGGGCTGGCTAATGGCTGTCGCGATGAATTTTCGGGGACTGGGATGCATTTGAACTCGGGCTGGATGTGGGCTGGACGTGTGGCCAAGGTATTGGCGCTGCTGTTCTTCTTTCTGCCGTGGCTGGTGGTGAGCTGTAACGGCCAGAACCTGATCGAAGCTTCGGGCTATCAACTGGCGACCGGCACGATTGAACTGCCCGACGTGGCACTGGCCCCCGAGGGGCAGAACGGGGCCTGGTGGGCGATTGGTGCCATGGTGGTGATCGTGCTGGGCCTGATCGGCAGCTTTGTGATCGCGAAGATCAAGATGGCCGGACGCGTGGTGGCGGCAACAAGCGCGGTGGCACTGGTGCTGCTGGCGGGTGGTATGGCCCAGACGGTCGGCAAGATGCAGTCCGAGATGAGCGAGCAGGTCAACAAGAGCGGCAAGGGCGACAGCGACATGGACAAGCTGGAGCGCCAGTTTGCCCAGATGATGGGGCAGGCCATCCAGGTGGATATCCAGTCCGGCTATTGGCTGACGCTGTTGGCGCTGGCGGGCGGGATCGCGGGGGGCGTGATGGCCCAGTGGCCGCGCCGCGGCGTGGTGCAGTCTGATAACGCTGCGGGCGTATGACGGGTATGGGCAAGGCGCGACGATTTCTGGCTTCGCTGAGCGTTCAGGTGCTTCTGGCGCTGACGCTGGGGCTGGCTGTGGGTATGGCCGCACAGAAGTGGGGTTTGCCGGGTGGAAGTGCGACGGCGGACCTGATCCAGTCGCTTGGCCAGCTTTGGCTGAATGCGCTCCGGATGACGATTATACCGCTGGTGTTCAGTCTGTTGGTGACCGGCGTGGCGTCGATTGCCGATGCGGCGCGGGCGGGACGGATGGCACTGAAGGCCGTCGGGTGGTTTGCGGCGATGATCCTGGTCGCGGTCGTTTATTCGGTGCTCGTGTCCTATGGCCTGCTGTCGATCTGGCCGGTGGATACCGAGGGGGCGAAGCTGTTGCTGGCGGCGGCACCCACTGCGGGTGATGTCGGCGGGGCGGCACCGTTTGGCGAGTTCATCAAAACCATTGCGCCGTCGAACCCGATCCGTGCGGCGGCCGAGGATGCCATTCTGGGCATTGTTGTATTTGCCGTCTTCTTTGGCTTTGCCGCATCGCGCTTGCCAGACCGGTTGAGGTTGCCGCTGACGACCTTCTTCGAGGCGGTGGGCGAGACGATGATTATCATCGTGCGCTGGGTGCTGGTGGCGGCGCCGCTGGGTGTGTTTGCGCTGTCGCTGGGCGTGGGCCTGACGGCGGGGGCGAGCGCGGCGGGTGTGCTGTTGCACTATGTGGTGGTGATCTCGCTGGCCTGTATCGGGATCGGTTTGTTGTTCTATCCGCTGGCGATGGTGTTCGGGCGGGTGAGTCTGAGCCGCTTTGCGCGGGCAGTGGCTCCGGCGCAGGTGGTGGCGTTCTCGACGCAATCGTCGCTGGCCAGTCTTCCGGTCATGGTCGAGCGGGCGGTCGACGTGCTGGGCGTTCGCAAGTCGACGGCGGGTCTGGTGTTGCCGCTGGCGGTGGCGGTGTTCCGCATTACCTCGCCGGTGGCGAACCTCGGGGTGGCGCTTTATTGTGCGCACCTGTTCGGCATCCATCCGAGCATGGGGCAGTTGATTGCCGCCATGCTGACAGCGGCGCTGATCTCGGTGGGGACAGTGGGGCTGCCTGGTCAGGTCAGCTTCTTTGCATCCATCGCGCCGATCTGTATCGCCATGGGCGTGCCGCTGGAGATGCTGCCGCTGTTGCTGGCGGTGGAGGTTATTCCCGACATCTTCCGTACCGTGGGCAATGTGACGGCGGACCTTGCGGTCACCCGTATTGTTCAAGGCGGTGATGTGGAGCCGGACGGCGATATGGCTGCCGGGATCTAGGTCCTGTTGCAGCAGACATGAAAACGGCGCGGTTCCGAAAGGGGCCGCGCCGGTTTTGTATGGACGCTAGTCTTCGAGCATCTCGAACATTTTTTCGGCTTCGTCGAAGTCCTCGAAATCCAGTCGTGATGGATCGTGGATGATAACGAAGCGGGTCGTGCCCGTGCGGCCCTGCAAGGGGCGGTCCCATTGCCAAAGGGCGCGGTCGGACCGCTCTTGTAGCAGCGTCCACAGGCCTGGATCGGTCGGCGGCGTTGGCAAATATGACCTCAACATCATCGAAATAGTCCCCCCGGCGCAAAAGAAACCACGCAAGTTCGGGTTGAGTCAAAAAACCATGTGATGCGAGGCGTTGACATTCTCGTGTGGGAGGTGGCATACACTGTGTGCCACACACTATGTGGCGCAATAGTAAGAATGGACGCGATGGCGGACGATCTGTTTGAGAGTTTGCGGCTGGAGCTGCGGCGCGGGTCGCTGATCCTCGCCGTTCTGGCCCAGCTTCGTAGCGAGCAATACGGCTATTCGCTGCGGATGGCGCTGTCGGGGGCGGGTGTGGAGATGGAGGAAAGCACCCTCTATCCGCTGCTGCGCCGGCTGGAGAGCCAGGGGCTGCTGGTCAGCGAGTGGCGCGAGGAAGAGAAGCGCAAGAAGCGGTTTTACCGGCTGTCGCCGGAGGGTGAGGCCATGCTGGAGCGACTGGCCGTGGAATGGCGGGCGCTGTCGGCGTCGGTGGAGGCAATGCTGTGAGCAAGGGTGAGGGAATGGAAAAGATGCTGGAGGCCTATCTGGCCGCTGTGGCGGCGCAACTGCCCAAGGACCGGCGCGAGGACATCGTGACCGAGCTGAAGGATGAAATCCTGTCGCGTGCAGAGGTACGCGAAGAGGCTTTGGGACGTGGGCTGTCGGACGACGAGTTCGAGCAGCTGTTGCGCGAGGTGGGGCATCCGCTGGTGGTCGCGGGACGCTATGCCGAAGGGCCGCAAGGGATTGTCGGGCCGGAGCTGTATCCGTGGTGGTGGTTCGGTGTGCGTATGGCGATTGCAGCGGTCGTTCTGGTTTCCGTCATGGGCGTGGCGGTGCAGGTGCTGGCCGGGACAATCGATCCGGCGCAGGCAATCGGACGCGCGATCCAGCAGGCCATTACCAGCGGTCTGATGGCGATTGGCTGCGTGACGCTGGCGGGGTGGTTGATCGAGCGTCAGCCCGCGCGCCCCAAATTCCTCTGCGACTGGAAGGTCAAAGACCTTGGCATGTTCGAATGGTCGGGCTCGTTGAACCGCGAAGCCGTTTCGAAGATGTTTGCGACGGGTTCGACCGGCGCGGCGGGTACGACTGGCGGGATCAAGGCCAAGGGATCGGGCAAATGTTCGCACGGGTTTTCGCCGGTCGCGGGTGCGGCAGCCAGTGCCGTCTTCACCGCGGTTGTGCTGGCGTGGTGGCTGGGTCTGCTGTCGCAGATGCAGTTGGGGAGCGTAACGGGGGCCGATGGCCTCGATTACGGGCCGCTGCTGCGTCAGGTGCATCAGCTTCTGTACTGGCCGGTGGCGGGGATTTTCGCGGGGCGCATCCTGTTTGACGTGATGCGGGTGCTAACGGGCAGTCCCGTCCGTCTGACCGCCGCCGGAGACATGGTGTTCAGCGTGGCCAATATTGCCGTGCTGGTCTGGTTCTGGGTGGCGTCGCCACTGGCGTCGATCATTCAGGTGCCGGACATGGGGGGCTTGGTCGAAAGGCTGGCGCGCGATAGCTGGCACACCCAGCCAATCGCGGCCTTGCTGACGGCCATTGTGGTCTTCGGGCTGGTGACGGAGGTCTTCCGCTTTATCGGGGCGGCGCTGCGGTTGGCCACGGGCAAGGACCGTCGGCAGTCGGAGGACTGATTGGGTCGAATAACGAGTCAGAAACAGAGACCGGGACAGCGCAGGCTGGCCCGGTCTCTTTGCTTTGGATCAGACCTCCTGCGGTCGGCGCAGGGTGAAGGCCAGTTTGAAGCCGAGGCGGCTGAAGACCTGCGTCAGCACGAAGGCGATGGGCCATGCGACGATAAACTCGCGCGGCCAAACGCGCAGCCATTCGGCACCCACACCCATGTGGATCGCACTCATGATGCCGGACATGGACAGGGCCATGAAAAAGGTGATGAAGACCTGAGCGAGCAGGAGGGTCTTGGGATCGGGCTTGCCGTGCATGGACGTCTTTCGATGACGGACGGCGGGCCGAAAGAGAACCTTCGGCGACGCCATCCTTGAAGAGGAAATGGCGTCGCGGGTTCCGGGCCGTTGCGGGCCTAGACTGGATCTTGCGGGGCTGCCGCAAGGGCCGGAATAACCACACCGGCCTCACAATCTTTTCGACTGGCGTGGGGTAGGCGCAGTCGGCAACACGGTCAAGGTCGTGGCGATGAGCAGAAACCGACGTCGGGGCAACGAATAGGGCGCGGGGTCGTTAGGTTCGGGTCGGGGGTGTTTCCGAGGAGAGTTTTATGATCCTGCCCAGCAATGCTCTGGTTGCCGTGGTTGACGGCGAGAAACTGGCCCTGTTCCGCAATGGCGGCAGTGCTACCGAGATCCAGCTCAAGGCGATTGAATCCCCGCAGCTGGAAGATCGGGTTGTCGGTTCGGCGGGGCGTAATTCCAGCGATGCCAATCCGGACAACGACACCCAAGCCGAGGACGGCTTTGCCATGAGCGTGGCGCAGGCGCTGAACAACTGGGCGCTGAAGAACAAGTTCGACAAGCTGGTGGTGATCGCCGCGCCCAAGACCATGGGCGAACTGCGCAAGCACTGGCACAAGGAAGTGCAGGGCGCGATTGTCGGCGAGATTACCAAGACGCTGACCAATGCCTCGACGGACGACATCATCAGGTCGATCGAAGCGGCGTAAATCCAACGCCTTCAGCTTCTGTGATTAAGGGTCCGGTGCAGAAATGCGCCGGACCTTTTTCAACGTGGATAGGGATGGTGGGCGCTCGGGGATCACCTTTGGGGATCGAACCGTCGATACGGGGCGTTGATTGGACATTATGGTACGAGCCTGTCTGCGATCATCTTGTTCCCGCTCATCCAGATCGGGAGAGGGATAATGAGCCTTAAGCCCGCCAAGCTCGGGCCGTTGCAGACGGCTTTGATGGCTCTGGGGGCGGCCTTGTATCTGATGATCCGAACGCTTGTGGCGTTCCTGATCTAGGCCAAGAACAGGCGTGCGGCGGGGTTCATCGTCTCTTCGATGTAGGGGTAGCCGAGGGTGTCCAGCGCGGTGGTGACGGCGGTCTGGTCGGCTTGCGGAGCGTGGATGCCGGCCAGCACGCGGCCGACGTCGTCGCCGTGGTTGCGGTAGTGGAACAGGGTGAGGTTCCACGCGGGCTGGAGGCTGTTCATGAAGCGCAGGAAGGCTCCCGGGCGTTCGGGGAATTCGAAGCGGAATAGGCGCTCGCCTTTCAGTTCGGGGGCGCGGCCGCCGACCATGTAGCGGACGTGGAGTTTGGCGATTTCGTTGTCGCTCATGTCTTCGACGGCGTATCCGGCCTCGCGCAAGCTGGCGCAGAGGGCATGGCGTTCGTCTTGGCCGTCTTTGAGGGCGATGCCGACGAAGATCTGGGCCGTGTCGCCGCTCCAGCGATAGTTGAACTCGGTGATCGAGCGGCCTTGCAGGCTGTTGAGGAAGCGGTGGTAGGCCTCGCGGTCGTCGGGCATGGAGACGGCCAGAAGCGCCTCGGTGCCGAGGCCGATCTGGGCGCGTTCGGCCACGTGGCGCAGGCGGTCGAAATTGACGTTGGCACCCGAGTTGATGGCGGCCAATGCGCCTGAGCCCGGATTGCGGGCAGCCCAGACTTTCAGGCCTGCGAGGGCGACGGCGCCCGAGGGTTCGGCGATCGCGCGGACGTCGTCGAAGATGTCTTTGACGGCGGCGCAGATGGCATCGGTGTCGACCAGCACAATGTCGTCTAGCAGGTCTTTGCAGAGGCGGAAGGTCTCGTCGCCGACCCGGCGCACGGCCACGCCGTCAGCGAACAGGCCGACTTGGTCGAGCGTATAGACTTCACCCTCGGTGATGGCGGCCTTCATGGAGCAGGCCTCGACCGGCTCGACGCCGATGATCTTCGTCTCGGGACGCAAGAAGCGGATGATGGCGGCGACGCCAGCGGCCAAGCCGCCGCCGCCGATGGGGATGAAGACGGCGTCCAGCGGGCCGGAGTGCTGGCGCAGGATTTCCAAGCCGATGGTGCCTTGGCCCGCGATGACGAAGGGGTCGTCGAAGGGGTGGACGAAGGTGGCTCCGGTTTCCGCCTCTAGCTGGCGGGCGTGGGCGCTGGCGTCGTCGAAGCTATCGCCGTGCAGGACGACGTGGCCGCCGAGGGCGCGGACGGCGCTGATTTTGATGGCGGGGGTGGTCGTCGGCATGACGATGGTGGCCTTGGCCCCGCGCTTGGCGGCGGAGAGGGCGACGCCTTGGGCGTGATTGCCCGCGGAGGCGCAGATGACACCCTTGGAGAGCTCCTCATCGCTGAGTTGGGCGATGCGGTTATAGGCCCCGCGCAGTTTGAAACTGAACACCGGCTGCAGGTCCTCGCGCTTGAGCAGGACCGGACGCTCCACGCGGGCCGACAGGCGCGGCATGGGGTCGAGCGGGGTTTCCTCGGCCACGTCATAAACGCGGGCGGTCAGGATGCGGCGGACAGTTTCTTGCACGATTTATTCTTTAGGTCGGCAGTTCGGGGAAGGGTCTATCGATTACGAACTCCCAATGTCTAAGTCGAGGGATAAAACTTCCTCGCCCGCGCATTTGAGCGTGTCAGGGCTGGGCGAATTTGAGGTTTACGAAGATGTCGGCGGCTTGTGCGGGGGGCAGGGTGCCGAGGGTTTCGTATAGGTGGACGCCGTATTGGCATTGCTCGTCGGCGGTGAGGGGGCGAGCGGCATCGGGGTCCATCAGGCGGGACGGGACGCCTTGGTCGCGCATGGCAAACTGGAGACGGTCGATGGCGGCGGGCTGGTTGACGGTGCGGGGCTTGGGGGCGTCGATCCCCTGACGGGCCCCGATGACGGTTTGAGCGGCGGCGCGATCCAGCAGGACTTGCGCCGGCTGGCTGTAGCGGTGGGTGTCTGTGGGGCCGGCGAGAATATAGTTGGCGCAGGCAGCCGGATCGTCGTGCTGGAGCTGTTTGGCCAATGCGGTCTCGGCGGCGATGATGGCGAGGATAGCGCTGTCGGGGGCACGGGCTACATCTGCGACTTTGTCGTTCATGAAGGCGGCACCAATGGCGGCATCGTTGCCGCTGGCCTGTTGGCGCTGTTGCTGCATGGCCTTCCAGTCGTCGGGGAAATGGGTCTGGAGGGCGGCGACCATTTCCGAGGGGGCGTCGGTGCTGTTGCGGGCGTTGCCGTTCGAGAGCAGCAGGCGACCGATCACGGCAAGGCCGAGGCATGCCACGGCGATCAGGCCGATAGTGATGAGTTTGCGGTTGGACACAGTGCGCTCCCCTTCAGGTGACCGAGGGGCAACGAGGGTGCGGGGGGAATGTTCCGCTTGCGATTGACCTTGCGTCAGCGAACGGAGTGCTTATTGTATGCCTAGCTTATGCTAAAAGTGAGCATAAGGGTGTAGGGAGGCCGTCATGGGCGCTGCGTTCGGACTGACGAAGGAACTGGAAGCGGAAACCGCCGCGGTTTGGGAGAAGGTCAAGGACCACACCACGCCGATGGAATGGCCGCGCCAGGCGGAGTTGATAGCCGAGATCAACCGTCTGAAGAAAGAGCGCAATGCCGTCATTCTGGCGCACAACTATATGACGCCGGATATCTTCCACGGGGTTGGCGATTTCGTGGGCGACAGTCTGGCGTTGGCCAAGGAAGCGGCCAAGGTCGATGCGCAGGTGATTGTGCAGGCCGGTGTGCATTTCATGGCCGAGACGTCGAAGATCTTGAGCCCTGACAAGACGGTTCTGATCCCTGATTTGCGGGCGGGTTGTTCGCTGGCGTCGTCGATTACCGGCGCGGATGTGCGGCTGATCAAGCAGCGCTATCCGGGGCTTCCGGTGGTCACCTATGTGAACACGACCGCCGATGTGAAGGCCGAGACGGACATCTGCTGCACCAGCGCCAATGCTGTGCAGGTGGTGGAGTGGGCGGCCAAGGAATGGGGCGTCGACAAGGTCATCCTGATCCCTGACGAATATTTAGCGCGCAATGTCGCGGCGCAGACGAGCGTCGGGATCATTGCCTGGGCTGGTCATTGCGAGGTGCACAAGCGGTTCACGGCGCAGGACATTGCCGACATGCGCGAGGCGTGGCCGGGTGCCGAGGTTCTGGCCCACCCCGAATGCCCTGAAGAGATTTTGCACGCGGCGGACTTTGCAGGATCGACGGCGGCGATGATTTCGTACGTCGAGAACAAGCGTCCGGCGAAGGTGGTGCTGATCACCGAGTGCTCGATGGCGTCGAACATTAAGGGCGATGTGCCGGAGGTAGACTTCGTCGGGCCGTGCAACATGTGCCCGCATATGAAGCGCATCACTCTGGAGAATATCCGCGACTGTCTGTTGCACATGCAGTTCGAGGTAACGGTGCCTGAAGAGATTCAGGAACGGGCGCGGGCGGCTGTGCAGAAGATGGTGGACCTGCCGCCGCCGTCAAAACCTGCGCGCTATGATCTGGTGCGGGCCAAGCATGCTGTGGCTGTGGAGTTGATCTGAGTGACCGATCAGGGACCATGGGGCCGCCGTGACGGAGTCGAGCCGGATAATGTCGTAAGGTACGAGCCACGACCGGAAGGCAAGGGTGCGCCTAAGCCGCCGAGCCAGCCGAAGAAGGCGGGCAACGGGCGGGTGACGCTGATTGTCTCCACCCTGCTGATGATCGGGTTTCTGTGGTTCCTGACTGGTAGCTGGATCATTGCCGGATCGCTGATGTTTGCGCTGTTCGTGCACGAGTACGGACATGTGCTGGCGATGAACCGTCTGGGCATGGGCCCGGCGACCATTCACGTCATTCCCTTCCTTGGCGGTCTGGCCAAGGGCAAGCGCGAGCCGGCGAGCGAGTGGATCGGTGTGCTGGTGTCGTTGGCGGGTCCGGCGTTCGGGTTGTTGGCCATGTTACCGCTGGTCGGTGTGTGGCTGGTGACGGGCAATGTGCAATGGATCGCTGCGGCGTTCTTCGTGGCCATGTTGAACCTGATCAATCTGGTGCCTGCGCCGCCGCTGGACGGGTCCAAGGCGCTGGGTCCGGTGCTGGCGCGGGTGCACCCGATGCTGGAGCGCGGGGTGCTGTTGGCGATCGGAGTGGTCGTGGTGGCGTGGGGCGTGATGACGGGTCGCTGGATCTTGGCTGTGTTTCTGGGTCTGGCCGTGCTGGGCCATCTGCGCAGCGGGCCTTTGCGGGGATATGGCCAGCCGTTGAGCTGGGGCGAGGCGGGCAAGTCGCTGGGGCTGACGCTGTTGACGGCCGCGGCCTGTGGCGGCGCGGCGGTGGCGGCTCTGTTCGGCATCACCGGTGGGGACGTGCCCGGCGCGGTTGATCTGGTCGGGCGATATCTGGGGGTACGGTTCTGATGCGCCGCGTCGTCGTCCATGAGGGGCCGTTGATCGTCGGAGGCGGTCTGGCCGGACTGTCGGCGGCGCTGGAGGCGGTGCCTGTCGCGGGCGTGTCTAAAGGGGCGCTGGTGGTGACGCCTGCGCCGTTGTTGGATGCCTGTTCGTCGGCGTGGGCGCAGGGCGGGATGGCGGCGGCTCTCGGTAAGGATGACAGTGCTGAACTGCATGCCAAGGATACAGAGGTGGCAGGTGCGGGGCTGGTGGTGCCGGAAGTGGCCGAGGCTCTGACCGAGCATGGGCGCGAGACGGTGGAGTGGCTGGCGTCGCTCGGCGCGCCGTTTGATCGCGATGCGGACGGCGGGTTTGCCGTCTCGCTGGAGGCGGCGCATTCGATGCCGCGTGTGGCGCGTGTGGGCGGGGATGGTGCGGGACGCGCTATTCTATCGGCCGTGGTCGAGGCGGCGCGGGCGGCGAGTCATATCGAGATTTGGGAAGACGGGCGGCTGCGCGGTCTGTTGCAGGATGCGTCGGGCCGTGTGCGCGGGGCGGTGATCGAGCGCGCGGGCGTGCTGGTAGATGTGCATGCTCATGCGGTGGTGCTGGCGACGGGCGGGATTGGCGGTCTGTTTGAAGTGACGACCAATCCGGCGGCCTTGCGTGGGGAAGGGATGGCGCTGGCCTATCTGGCGGGGGCGGAGATTCTGGACCCCGAATTTGTGCAGTTTCATCCGACGGCGATTGATGTGGGGCTGGACCCTGCGCCGCTGGCGACCGAGGCGCTTAGGGGCGAGGGCGCGCGGTTGGTGGATCGGGACGGGAAGTTCTTGATCGGGCCGGAGCCGGATGCGGATTTGGCGGCGCGCGATATCGTGGCGCGGGCCGTGCATGAGGCGCGGGCCTCGGCGCGCGGGGCGTTTCTGGATGCGCGGGCGGCGGTGGGTGACCACTTCCCGCACGAGTTTCCGGCGGTGTTTGCGGCCTGTCAGGGCGCGGGGATTGATCCGCGCGTGCAGCCCATTCCGGTCGCGGCGGCGGTTCACTATCACATGGGCGGGATTGCTGCGGGCGAGGACGGGCGCACGAGCGTCGCGGGGCTTTATGCCATTGGCGAATGTGCGGCGACGGGCGTGCATGGTGCCAATCGGTTGGCGTCGAATAGTTTGTTAGAGGCGGCGACATTCGGGCGTCAGGCCGGACGGGCGGCGGCGCGTGAGGGCGCGGTGGCTGTGGGGGAAGTGTCGGCGGTGATGGTGGGGGGTGACCTGCCGGAGCCGGAGATGATGGCGCTGAGGGCAGCTATGACGCGATACTGCGGTGTGGTGCGTGGCGGTGAGGGGCTGGAGGCTCTGTGCCGGATGCTGGACGAGATGGCGGTGAGCCATCCTGTGGCGCTGTCGGTTGTGGCGGCGCAGTTGGTGGCTGAAGGGGCGCTGGAGCGGCGCGAGAGCCGTGGCGGGCATTTCCGCAGTGATTATCCGCAGACGGACAAGGTGGCCCTGCACACGCGCATGACGGCACGGGTGGCGGTGGCTGTGTGATGGATTTGAAGGACGTGAAGATGGTGCGCGAACTGCCTGATCTGGTGATCGAGCCTGTTGTGCGGATGGCGCTGGCCGAGGATCTGGGGCGCTGTGGTGATGTGACGGCGCAGGCCTGTATTCCGGCGGATGCGAGGATGAAGGCCCAGTTCCGTGCGCGTCAGGATGGCGTGATGGCGGGCGGCGCGGCTGTGCGGATCGCCTGTCTGATGATGGACCCCAAGGCGCGGGTGGAGATCCTCGTGGCCGATGGCAGCGCGATTGCCAAGGGCGATGTGCTGGTCGGGGTCGAGGGATCGGCGCGGGGGCTGTTGGCGGCAGAGCGGACGGCGCTGAACATCCTTGGCCGTATGTGCGGGATCGCGACGCAGACGCGGACCTATGTGCAGGCGGTGGCGGGGACAAAGGCGAGGATTGCCGATACCCGCAAGACGACGCCGGGGCTGAGGGCGCTGGAGAAGCACGCGGTGGCGTGCGGGGGCGGGATCAATCACCGCTTTGGCTTGGATGACGCCATCCTGATCAAGGACAATCACGTCGCGGTCTGTGGCGGCGTGGGCAAGGCTGTACGGGCAGCCAAAGCCTTTGCGCCGCACCTGATGAAGGTGGAGGTCGAGGTGGACGGTCTGGATCAGCTGGACGAGGCGCTGGCTGAAGGCCCCGACGTCGTCATGCTGGACAACTTTACGCTGACCGACATGAGCGAGGCTGTGCGGCGCGTGAAGACCAGCGGCGTTCAGGTTGTTTTGGAAGCGTCGGGTGGGGTGAATCTCGACACGGTGGCGGGGATTGCCGCGACGGGGGTCGATGTCATCTCCGTGGGGGCGCTGACCCACTCGGTGATCCAGCTGGATATCGGGCTGGATGCGGTCTGACGACCGGTAGATTTTACGGTTATTTGAGGAACGGGACGCCGGAGCAGGGGTTAATTACCCACGCTCTGGCGTCCTGTTTTCCTGTCAGGTCGCTGCTGCCAGCGGCGCGGTCTGGACAGAGGCCGCGTTCGTGCTCACCGGAACCACCTGAACGGTGGCGGCAGGTTGAGCCACAGGCTTGGTTTCTGCGGGAGCGGTTTCGGCCTTCGGAGCCGAGTACGGGCGAGGGCCCTGAGGCTCGGCCGTGATCGAGGCCTGCATCACGCGCGGAACAGCGGCAGAGGCCTGAATCTCGCTCGAGAGATTGGATGCCGAGCCGTTGCGACCGCCGAAGCGATAGAACATGTGGCTGCCGACCTGATTGACCCGCACCAGTTGGTTGCGCCACGAGGGCGAAACGGCCGTGGTGTGGAAGTGGGTCGCCGCGCCAACGGCATTGTAGGTCTCGCCAGCCAGAGCCGCCGACGCGATATCACGCGCGCGGTTCCATGCGGCGCGGTTCACCGCAGCACGCATCGCACCATTACAGGTGAAGCTGAACTGGCAGCCGGTCGAGCGGTTGGAGCCCTGGAAGACGACGCCGCAAACGGTCTTGGGGAAGGCCGGATGGCGGGCGCGGTTCAGAACCACCTGCGCCACGGCCTTCATGCCGTTGTGGCCTTCGCCGCGGGCTTCGTAATAGACGGCCTGGGTCAGGCATTCGAGATCGCGCGATTGGTCGCGGGCACCCGAAACACGGAAGCTGCCGACTTTCTCGGGAGTGGCGAGTGACTGAAGGCGGGCAGTAAGAACTTCGGACTGATGGTCGCGCAGGGCAGCGCCGTCGATCGCATAGGGGTCATGGCGATTGGCAATCGCCAGTGCGCTGGCATCGAGGCCGCCAGCTGCGAGGGCCATGGCTTCCTGGCTGTACCCGTTCATACCGGCGGTCGAAATCCGCTCGGCCTGGGTACGCACCGTCGAAGCCTGGGCGGATACACCGCCCATATAGGCTCCTCCGACCGCGAGCGTGATCAGGCCGCCAACAGCAGCGGTCACCGCGACAGGGCGCGGGTCCAGCTTGCGCATGGCGTGTTTGATCTCACGCAGGGGCGAAGAGAGTGACAAATGATCATTCCTGTGTGGCAGGGCGAGAAACGCCGCCCCTTAACTCCGGTAGTCACAGTCGGACGATGGGTCCGTACGCAATCACCAGAACCGCGATCACCGGACAGAGCGATCAGCGGAAGCCGGGCCTTAAGCCATCTACTTGTGGCGGAAATGTGATTGATTCGATGTTTGTTGTGAAGATGTGGACAAAAGTCTCGGGTATTTGAGTAGGGGTTGAGTGCCCCGTTTGGTGCCCTGTGTCGAGCTATAAGCTTATCTTGCGAATACTGTATTGGTAAGTTGATGCAATTGTGCAGTGAAGAGCTTGACCGTACCGGAAACCGTTTTCGTTAATGCACGAATACTTGAAAATGCATTAGCTTGACCGTGGGGAACCTTGGCCGGATCACCGCGTTTTAATTACAATCGATTCAAGGAGTTCGGTCCGATGAAGAACTATCGTTCACAAATCATTACTACCCTGGCCCTCGCGGGCCTGTCGGCGGCCATGCTGGCGGGCTGTGGACACACCATCGAGCAGAAGGCGGCGACCGGTGCGGTGGCCGGCGCTGTGGTTGGTGGTCCGGTCGGTGCGGCTGTAGGTGGTGCAGCAGGTGCGGCTGTCGGTCATGCCGAAAAGCCGAAATAGGACGCTTCTCTCGGCGTAAAGCTTCTCGCGAAGGCACCCCGTATCGGGGCTGGCGGAGCGAAGAAGACGGCACCTTGAGCCAGACCTTCTATCGGGGTCTGGCTCTTTTTTATGCGCGTCGGGGTTTAAGCACGGCGCGAAGCTGGCTGGGAGTATAGGGCTTGGGCAGGAAGGCCCAGGAGGTATTGCGCAGGGCTTCGGCCTCGCCCGGGAAACCGGAGGACAGGACCACGCGCATGTTGGGCCAGACTTCCGAGACACGGTTGGCCAGTTCGATGCCGCTCATCCCGCCGGGCATCAAAATGTCGCTGAGCAGAATGTCGAAGGTCTCGTTATCCAGCCGCTTCAGTGCCTCGGCGGCATTGGGGACACGTTCGACCTGGAGGCCCTCGCCGCTCAGCACGGCAGCGGCCAGTGCGGCGACGTCATGGTCGTCCTCGACGAGCAGGAGACGCTCGTTTTTCGGGGGCTCCGCGGAGGCGTCCTGATCCGGTTGGGGGTGGACGATGACTTCGTCGGACAGGTCTGCGTCGGGCGTAGGGGCTAGGCGCGGGTCGAGCCAAGGTAGGAACAGATTGATGCGCGTGCCCTTGTCCGGCTCGGACTGGATGGAGATGGAGCCACCGCTTTGGCGGGTGAAACCATAGACCTGTGACAAGCCCAGACCCGTGCCGTGTCCGACGCCCTTGGTGGTGAAGAAGGGCTCGAACACGCGGCGCTGGACGTCCTCGGTCATGCCCGAGCCTTTGTCGGCGACGGTGACGCGGATATAGCGACCGGGCAGGAGGTCCGACGGGTGGATGGCAGGCTTGGTCGACTTGGGCGCAGGCGCAGGCGTGCCGAGCGGCAGTTCGGGATCGGCCAGCGCAGGTACGCTATAGTCTGCCGTCTCCACGCTGATGCGGCCATCGGCTGGCGAGGCGTCGCGGGCGTTGACCAGAAGATTGATTAGCGCGGCCTCGAACTTCGCTGAGTCAACGAGAACGGGTGCTGGGCCGCTCTTGAGCTTGAAGGTCAGGGTCATGCCGTCGCCGACCGCCTGATGCAGCAGGGGCTCGCCTTCTTTGATGAGGGCGTTGATATCGGTCGAGGACGGGCGAAGCGTCTGGCGACGCGAGAAGGCCAGCAACTGGCCCGTGAGACGCTCGCCACGGCGTGCGGCGGCGAGGGCCGCTTCGACCATCTTCTGGCGGCGGGCGGGATCTTCGGTTTTGCGGATGATCTCCAGACCCCCCATGATGACGGTCAGCAGATTGTTGAAATCGTGGGCGACCCCGCCGGTCAGACGACCGACCGCTTCGAGGCGATGGGAGCGGACGAGATCGGCCTCGGCCTTGGCCTTTTCAGCCAGAGCGGCGCTGACGCGTTCTTCGAGCAGTTCGTTGATGCGTTTCAGGTCACGCTCGGCGCGCTGGCTCTCGGTGGCATCGACGCTGACGCCGGTGAAGCCGACCAGAGTGCCGCTGATATCGTAACGTGGGGCGGCCTCGGTGCGGATCCAGCGCTCGCCATAGGTCGGGTGGCAGATGCGGCCGAGGAAGGAGAAGCGGCGCTCTTCGCGGGTGGCATCGGCGAGGGTCTGGTCGAAGCTCGGCAAATCCTCGGGGTGCGTCATCGAGCGCAGCGTCGAGAGCAGGCGATGGGGCGGCATGCCGCCGAAGACGCGGCGGAAGCGGTGGTTGCCAAACTCGGTATTGCCCTGTGCATCGACCATCCAGATGACGGCAGGGGCGCTGTCGGCAATGGTGCGGAAGCGGGCTTCGGACTCTTGGATGCGGGCGGCGGCTTCGTGGGTCTCGGTGATGTCGAAGGCGGTGCCGATCAGGCCGATGCGGTTGCCATCGCGGTCATAGCGAGGCTGGTGCATCGAACGCAGCCAGCGCCACTGGCCGTCGTGGCGACGATAGCGGGCCAGCATGGTGAAGGGCTCGCCGCTGGCCATTCCGGCCATAAAGATACTGCGGGTCCGGTCGAAGTCCTCCGGATGGAGGTAGGATTGCCAGTCATCAGGTGTGACTTCGTCCAGTGAGGTGCCGGTGAACTCCAGATAGGCCCGGTTCACAAACCGTCCGTTGTGGGAGCTGTCGGTCAGCCACAGCATGACGGGCACGGAATCGGCGATGGTGCGGAAGCTGTGGCGGGTCTCGGACAGGGCGTCTTCGGCCTCGCGGGTGGCGGTGATGTCGAGGATGATCGCCAAGACAGCGTAGGACTGGCCGTCGTTGTCCTGAAGGGCGCGAACATCGACAAGGGCGCGGACGATGCCACCGTCGGGGCGGATGTAGCGCTGTTCAAGCTGCCAGCTGGTGCGCTCCATCCGTGCAGCAGTGTTGATGTCGTAGCGCAGGCCGTCGAGGTCGCCCGGATGGGTGAACTCGATGACGTTGTGGCCGACGATCTGGTCGAGGGGACGGCCGACCATTTCGGCGAAGCGGGCGTTGGCTTCGAGAACCACGCCGGCCAGATCGGCGCGGACAATGCCGGCGGAGGCCTGGTCGATGATGGCGCGCAGTTCGCGTGCGACCGTGCGGTGCTCGGTCATCACTGCATAGAGCTGGCCGTGGGCCAGATGCAGGCGTCTTAGCGAATGACGCAGCGAGGCACCGACCGCGCCGCAGACTGTGCCGATGAGGGCGAAGCTGAGGGCTGAGGGCGGGAAGGGATTGTTCGGAATGCCCAGTGCAGCGCCGTGTCCCATCAGGAAGGACATGCCGAAAATACAGAGTGCAATGGTCAAAAGACTGGCTGCGAAGCCGCCTGCGAGGCCGCTCAGCAGAACCGCGGGGATAAGGAGAGAGAAGCCGACGACATGACCGAGGAAGGGACCAAAGGCGATCCGAAGACCAAAGAAGGCGAGGGTCAGCGCAATGGCAATCGCGATGCGATAAGGCCACGACGGCAAGGGGCCGCCTGCGAGCTGTCCGATGTTGCGGTCTAAAAAGGAGGTGCCTTGATCAAGGCGGGCTTCGGGCATGCGGTACGGTCAGACGTCGACGGGAGGATTTTGGCGGGCGCGGTCGTGTTGAATAATGGCTGACTGTGCAACGCCAAAGGTTGGAGGACGTTCCGTTTGCGGTAGCCGAGTGATGGATGCTGCGATGGCGAATTTGCCGATGCATGTTCCATTTTCAACGTGCGAACCTACATACAGAGCCTAGCTTTCACCGAAGTCATCATAGAGGGGTCAAATGAGCGAACACATCGATACCGGATTTAGCGACAGCCAGCGCGAGGCCATTGCGCAGGAACTGTCGAAGATGCTGGCCGACAGCTATGCCGTTTATCAAAAGACGCATGGTTATCACTGGAATGTGCGCGGGCCGGAGTTCTTCAGCCTGCATGGACTGTTCCAGCAGCAGTACACCGAGATTTGGACCGCGCTGGATGATATCGCCGAGCGTATCCGGGCTCTGGGCGTTCTGGCTCCGCAATCGGGTTCGGCCTTTGGCAATCTGACGTCGATTTCGGAAGGCAATCCGGACAAGTCGGCGCAGGATATGTTGAGCGAGCTGGTGCGTGACCATGGCACCGTTATCAAAACGGCCCGCGCGGCGCTGAAGGTGGCCGAAGAGGCCGGCGACGAGGCGACGGTGGACCTGATGACCCAGCGTCTGGCCGCGCACGAGAAGGCGGCGTGGATGTTGCGCTCCAGCATCGGGCGCTGAGACGCCTCATCAAACCTTAATGTAGACGTCCGAAAACTGCCGGATTGGGCCTGTTTAACAGGCTGTCCGGCAGGGTTCGGGCGTTTTGTCTTTGTTGAAGGTCCCCCGCCTTTTGCTGATGTCGTTGTTGCCACAACCCAAGGAGCGTGACGCGGAAGGTTCGCGTCTGCGTCGGGTGCTGCCTGTCGCGCTGGCGGCGGGTGCGGCGCTGGTGGTGGCCATGGCCAGCGGCATGTCGGCGTGGTCGGAGCCCAAGCTGGACATGGTGCGTACCGCAGAGGCCGTGGCCGAGGCTGCGGGCGGTAGCTATGGCGTCGATGGTCTGGCGGGCGTGATGTCGCGGCTGGACGGGGCGCAACTGGCGCTGGCGCTGCGGCATGATCCGGCGATGGGTATTGCGGCTATTCCCGGCCTGACACCGGGGTGGGAGAGCCTGAGATTGGCGGGTAAGCCGGATCCGTTTGCGACCATCAGCGGTTTGGAGGCTTTGCGGCTCAATGCGGCGACGCAGGGCGATGCGGTGGTCGCCGCTGCGCCGCCCTTTGCTTTCAGGCCGCAGAGCAACGCGGATCGGCAGCGGGCGCTGCGGTGCCTTACACAGGCGGTCTATTACGAGGCGGCGCTGGAGCCCGACGAGGGGCAGGCCGGTGTGGCGCAGGTGATCCTGAACCGCGTGCGCGACCCTAACTATCCCAGCAGTATCTGCGGCGTGGTCTATCAAGGGGCCGAGCGCAATACGGGCTGTCAGTTCACCTTTACCTGCGACGGCAATCTGGCGCGGACGCCTGTGCCGTGGGCCTGGGAGCGCGCCAAGCGGGTGGCCGAGCGGGCGCTTGCCGGAGCGGTCGCTGCCAAGGTTGGATCGGCCACACACTATCATGCCGACTATGTACGTCCGTGGTGGGCCCCCAGCTTGACCAAGGTCTCGCAGACGGGGGCGCATATCTTCTATCGCTGGCCGGGTGCGGCAGGAGCGGTGGCTTCGCTGAGCCAGAGCTATAGTGGACGTGAGCCTGTTATCGACGAGGCGCGCTTTGCCCGTCCGCGCGATGTGGTGACGGCGGCGCTGGCTGATGACGGCATGGCCGAGAAGAATGCCGAACTGGTGCGCGATCTGTTGGGTACCGGCAACCGCACTGTGGAGTTCGAGGGCACGACCAAGATTGTGGGGGCACCCAGCCTTGGCGGGCGGCGTCAGCCGACGGCCAAGGAAATCTCCGACATTAACGATCGTCTGAAGGCGTTCGAGGAAGGGCGCTCGGCGACAGCTGCGGCTCCTGAGACGACGCCTGAGGGTTAAGGCCTATTCAATTGCGCGGCGTGGGCGGGCTGCAGTTGTCGATTTGATAGATAGGCGGTTTGGGCGGCCCGTTCGTCTTCGCTGAAAGGAATGTCGGTGACGCCTTCGATGGGGTGGTAGTCGCCCCAGCCGTAGTGGTCGTTATAGGTCTGGCCCATCTCGTTATAAGTCGAGGCGTGGAAGGCTTTGACGAAGCGGGCGTCCGGTTCTCGCATGACGTCGGCTTGAGCGCTGACGAGGCTGCATTCCATGCTGTCGTCGGTTTCCCAGATTTCGAACAGAAGCGCGGCCATCGTTCACCTTTGCCGTAAAGAAAAAGGCCGCTCCGAAGAGCGGCCTTTGCGTTAGGCAGCTTGAGCCTTTTTGTGGTCTTCCTCGGCGAGGAAGCGGCCCGCATCGAGGGCGGCCATACAGCCCATGCCCGCGGCGGTGACAGCCTGACGGTAGACATCGTCGGTCACGTCGCCCGCGGCATAGACGCCTTCGATGGCGGTCTTCGGCGTGCCCGGCTGGACGACAATGTAGCCGCCTTCTTTCATTTCCAGCTGGCCCGCGAACAGTTCCGACGACGGAGCGTGGCCGATGGCGATGAAGACGCCGTCAGCGTCGATGTGCGAGGTCTCGCCCGTGACGGTGTCTTTCAGGCGCACGCCGGTAACGTTCTTGGCGAAGCCGTCCACGGCACCGACGATTTCCTCGACGGCGCTGTTCCAGACGATGTTGACCTTCGGGTGGGCGAACAGGCGCTCCTGAAGGATTTTTTCCGAGCGCAGGGTGTCGCGGCGGTGAACCAGCGTGACGCTCTCGGCGAAGTTGGTGAGGAAGAGGGCTTCTTCGACGGCGGTGTTGCCGCCGCCGACGACGACGACCTTCTTGCCGCGATAGAAGAAGCCGTCGCAGGTAGCGCAGGCCGAGACGCCGAAACCTTGGTAGGCAGCCTCAGACTCCAGACCGAGCCATTTGGCTTGAGCGCCGGTCGAGATGATGATGGTCTCGGCGAGGATTTCGGTGCCGCTATCCAGCGTCAGGAGGAACGGGCGCTGTGATAGGTCGGCCTTGGTGACGATGTCGTGGATGACCTCGGTGCCGACGTGTTCGGCCTGTTCCTGCATCTGCTGCATCAGCCACGGACCCTGAATGGTCTCGGCGAAGCCCGGATAGTTTTCCACGTCGGTGGTGATGGTCAGTTGGCCGCCCGGTTGCAGGCCTGCGATCACAACAGGATTCAGCGAGGCGCGGGCGGCATAGATGGCGGCGGTCCAACCGGCAGGGCCGGAGCCGATGATGGCGACGCGAACAGTGCGGATGTCTTGGGTCATGGCCCGTATTTAGAGGGTGATTCTTCGCTTCGCCATCTCTGGCTTCGCTTATTTGTGGTCCTCGGCGAACTCGCTCTCCAGACGCTGGAGGTCGCACGGGGCGGTGAGGGCGATTTTGGCGCGCTGATAGGCCATCTCGCCCTGCTGTCGAGCTGCGGCGCGGAAGGCGGGGCTGCCCGACTGTTGAAGCGCGAAGAGCGACTTTTGCAGGCGCAGCTGGATCTCGATCAGGTGGGCACCGTCGCGGGCGGGGAGCATGAAGGCATCCTCGAAAAGGTCGGCGTCGGACAGAGGCGAGACATAGAGGTTGGGGTATTCGACCTCGGCGTCCTCGCGGCCCTTGCCCCATTGGGCCAGCAGGCGGGTCTGGCGGCCGATGACGTCCAGCGCCGTGCCGGGATCGTTGGTGGCGGGCGACAGGGCACGCGAGGCGACCTCGGCCATGACGGCCAGACCGAAACGCGGGTCCTGATCGAAGGTGCGGTTGGCGGCGATGACGAACTGGTCCAGCAGGCGGCTGCGGGTTTCGTTATCGATGGGGCCGACAGCGTACATCAGTACGGTGTTCTCGTAGCAGAAGCTGCCCGCGTTCACTGGGAGGTAGGCGGTGAGGCCGTGCGTCTCGCACAGGCGCGACAGGGCGCTGATGTCGACGAACTGGAGATAGCCGATCTGGCCGGAAAGGATCGGGGTTGCGCCAGCCGGGAGGGTATCGTCGCGCCAAGGATTGGCCCCGAGATAGGGAACAGACAGGCGAAGTTCGATGGCCTCCCACGTGGCGGCCTCTACGCGGTCAATGGTGGTGCCGACACGGCCCAGCGAGATCAGGTGGTTGATCCAGCGCAGGAGCTGCACAACGATCAGGGCGATGACGAGGATGGTGATGACGAACAGGACGGCGCGGCCCTCGTCGCCGTAGGAGCCCGTCCTCAGCACGATGATGCCGACGATGCTGAAGATGAAGGAGCCGATGAAGGTCGACAGCACATTGTGCGTGACCTTGTCTTCCATCAGCAGCTTGGTCGCGCGCGGCGTGACATTGGATGTGGCGGCGCCAAAGGCCGAGGTGACCGCGCCCAGAGAGAAGGTTGTGACGGCCAGCATGCTGGAGGCAATGATGTTCAGCAGGCTGTCGACAGCCTCACGCGAGACCTCGATGGGCAAGGACCACGGGAAGAAGCGGTCTGATACGGTCGCGATTAAGGCTGTGGCGATGCCCAGAACAACGGACAGGATGGCCTGCCACCAAAGCTGGCGGCGGATGCGGCTGAGCAGCCATGTTCCGTATTGCATGGGCAAGCTCCGGACCTGACGGGAAGGCAGGTAAAACCCCGACAGGGCCGGAGGGTTCCGGTGGGGGCGTGTGCCCGCCTAGCCGTTGTCGCGCGCGAAGGTGTAGGCGTTCAGGGCGTACTGCAGGCCTTCGCGCTCGTCATCGCCGCCCCATGCGCGATAGTCGATCGCGCGCAGTCCCTTGTTGAAGGCTGCCAGAACCTGATGTTCTGCATTGGCCCAGGACATGGCGTTGGCGTGCTCGTTCTGGAGCCGCACGCAGGGGAAGCGGTCGATCAGATCGAGGTAGCCCGCGTTCAGCAGATCGACGTTGATGAGGGTGTCGCCGACATCCAGTTCGCCGATATTGGCCAGATTACCGTAGATGTAGGCATAGGCACCACGGGCGTAGATGTCCTTCGTCTGGTCAACGGCCCAGCGGGCGAACTCGTCGAGGGTGGATGCATCCTCGCCACGCCAGCGGGGAAGCAGTTCCTGACCATGTTCGCGAAGGAGCTGCAGGTTGGTCTTGTCCAGCACGAACACCTGTTGGAAAGCAGCGTTCAGGTCGTCCAAGGTGCGGGTCAGGCGGGTCGCCGAAATATAGTACTGGGCGTACCACGGATAATGCTGGGGATCGCAGTCCTTGCCCTCTTCGACGCGGACGGCATCGGACTGGGCCATGAGGGCCTCGCAGCCACGCACGTTCCAGCTGTGGGCAAGGTCCATAGAGGCTTCACCCGTCGCGTCGGACCAGTTTTCGCCGCGCACGCTGTCGGCCACGTTGAAGCAGGCTTCGGCCAGCATCACGGCGGTATAGGGCTCTGGACGGCGGCGGTAGGCTTCTTCGAACGGGGCGACATAGGCCCGTGCCGCGCTGGTGCCGATCAGTTCACCGCAATCACCGAGCCAGTAATGCGAGACGGCGGCCACGCGGGTGCCCCACGGCACGGTGGCGCCACGTGCAATCGCCTCTTTGACCTGATCGGCGTAGGCGAGAAGTGTATCGGCACTTTTAGGGGCGCTGGCCGCCGCCGCGACCAGGGGGGCGCAAGATCCCCACAGTTCCTTCTGGGTCGCGATCCGGAAGCCGTCCGGGGCCTTGATCCTGTTTTTGCGGGGATCTGTTTGCGGAAACAGAAAACTCAAAAACGACACTGAACGACCCTCGGAAAACTCTACTACAAATAGGAACTTAGCCCTTTTCGGATGAACGCGGCCTGACGGGCATGCGTTCCGTCGGCGTGGAAGTATTTCAACGAAGAAGGGCGATTACAGCCTTGGCCGCACGACGGGTTTCGTTAAGCGCGACATAGGTCCAATCCGGCAAGGTACCGTCGAAGGGACGGGTCGCGCCGTGTGTCTCAAGGGCAGCGTGCAGACGTTTGAACTTGGTCTGCGGCCTGATCGGAACCATGGGCAGGACGTGGACCGGCTTGCCGGTGGAGGCAGCCTCGGTGGCCATATTGGCGCTGTCCTCGGTGACGAGGATGTGGTCCGCGTAATGCAGCATGGCAAAGAGCGGGTTCTCGCCTGCGCCGTCCCAAATCATGCCAGGGAGGGCCTTGAGCCGCTGAGTCATGACCGTTTGCGCCAAGAGCGGGGTTCGGCGCGAGAAGGTGACGAGGAGGGAGCCGCCCTTTTCCTCGACCGTCTCTGCGATGAGGTCGGCGAGGACGGCAGCGTGGTCGAGCGTGAGGTCGAATGCCTTGGAGGTGCCGCCGATCATCACCGCGACGCGCGGGTGGGGCAGGGCCTCGATCTGTGTGGCGAAGGCAGGGGCGGCGTCGACCAGCTTTTGCGGGGTGATGCGGTGGGGGCTGCCTAGAATCGACAGGACATTGGGACCGGTGACGTTGTCGTGCTCGGGCGCGACGATCAGGTCATAGGCGCTGTTTTTCCAGCGCGGGTCCTGTGTCTGGACGACGAGGGTCTTACCCTTGGAGGCGGCCTTGATACGCACCGACAGCGGCAGGGTGGCGCGGCCGGTGGCGATCCAGATGTCGGGATGCGGGGTTTTCTTGAGCAGGCCGTCGCCGTGATCCAGCATCCACGGCTGTTTCAGCGCGGACGGCAGGCGGTCGAACATCGGCTTCCAGCGGATGTGGAAGCGGGTGATCTCGGCAGGTGTCTCGGCGTCGATGGCTTCGGCAAGGCCCAGGGACTGGTTCTCGATGCCGGCGCGGCCGTCCGAGACGACCCAAATGGACAGAGGGCGCGTGACATGGTCACGCGCCCCTGAATCCGTTGGTGGTGTGGAGTTTACTTCCACTCGACCTTGAGAATTTCGTAGCCCTTCACACCGCCGGGGGTGTTCACCTCGACCACGTCACCGACCTCTTTCGAGATCAGGGCGCGTGCGATCGGGGAAGAGATCGAAATCTTGCGAGCCTTCACGTCAGCCTCGTCGTCGCCGACGATCTTGTAGAAGGACTCTTCTTCGGTGTCCTCGTCCACGAGGTGGACGGTGGCACCGAACTTCACGGTGTTACCCGAAAGCTTGGCAACGTCGATGACCTGTGCGCGCGAAAGCTTATCTTCGATTTCTGCAATCGAGCCTTCGACCCAGCCCTGACGCTCTTTAGCGGCATGGTACTCGGCATTTTCCGACAGGTCGCCGTGCTCGCGCGCCTCGGCAATGGCGGCGATCACTGCAGGTCGTTCGACCTGCTTGAGTTGCTTCAGTTGATCGTCGAGAGCACGATAGCCCTCGGCCGTCATCGGCACTTTTTCCATTGTGTCGTGAGTTTCTTGCTACGCCCGAAGACAGATGAAAGACAGTAGTCCGGTACGCCTGCGGCCACGGGGCGTTGCATGACCGGGGGTAAGAAGCTGGGCCAAAGCCCCCGAAAAGTCAAGATGGGCGTCTGTCGACAGTGCGTTACGGCCGGATCAGGCCCGGCGCTCGGTGTGCCTGATAACTTTGTTCTGAACCGGCGGCAGCCGGCGCGCGCGCGAGTGGGCGCGGCCCAGACGCACAAGTGCGCTGAACGAGACAATGGCCAGCCAGACCAGTGCCGCAACCCCGATAAGGTTGAAGAAGGTCGGCAGGAAAATCACGCCGCTGGCCATGAATGCGAACATGAAAGCCAGCGCCGCGATCAACAGAATGATCGATGGGAGGACAGAGAGGCGCATACCTCGTTAACGGGTCAAAACCCCTAGAGGTTTCAAGGAGATCACCGGTTGCCCAACCATGTCCGGATCGGGTCGTGATCGTGGCGAACCGGCGTTATTTCAAGACCTGAATGTGGCCTCAGGCGTAGGCATAGTCTCCGCCGCGTTCCAGCGCCCGTTGATAGGCGGGGCGGGCGTGGATCGCCTGAATAAAGTGGGCGATATGCGGATAGGTGGCGGGATCCAGACCGCGGGTTGCGGCCGCTTCGAGGGCAAAGCTCATCATGATGTCGGCCGCCGAGAAGGTCTCGCCTACGAACCATCCGCCTCGGGTCAGGGCTTTTTCTATAAAGTCGAAATGGGTCTTGAGCTGGGGATCGACAAAACCGCGCAGGGCCTTGTCCGAGATACCCTTCACCAGAGGCTTGGCAAGGGCCGGAGCGCGCTTGGGAAGCTGACTAAATACCAGTTTCAGAAGAAGCGGGGGCATGGCCGAGCCCTCGGCGTAATGCAGCCAGTAGGTGAAGTCACGGCGGGCGGGGAAACCCGGAGGCGGGCGCAGGTGGCCGCCCGTGTCGTAGGTGTCCAGCACATATTCGAAGATCGCGCCTGTCTCGGCGAGGATAATGCCGCTGTCATCCAGCAAAGGGGCCTTGCCCAGCGGGTGCAGGGCCTTGAGCGCCGGAGGGGCCAGCATGGTGGCCGGATCGCGCTCGTAACGTTTGATCTCGTAGGGAAGCCCAAGCTCCTCGAGCAGCCACAGCAGACGTTGCGAGCGGCTGTCGGCGAGGTGGTGCACTAGGAGCATGGGCGATCCCTTTGAGTTTACAGGCCGCCTCTGCGGCCACGGCGCGGTGGGTAGGCTCCATACGAGCCGTTAGACGGATTGGATGCGGTTGGGGCCTTGGAGCGCTTGTAGTTTCTCCAAAGCTCCCATGCCCCCAGCGCGAGGGCGAGCTTTCCGGCATTCTTGCCTGCAACGCGGCGGGTGCCGCGGGACAGGAGCAGGGTGCCGATGACAGGCAGCAGACGCGACAACATGGAGCTTC
This sequence comes from Brevundimonas pishanensis, assembly GCF_022750635.1. Taxonomy (GTDB): domain Bacteria; phylum Pseudomonadota; class Alphaproteobacteria; order Caulobacterales; family Caulobacteraceae; genus Brevundimonas; species Brevundimonas pishanensis. Next base: position 127,531 of record NZ_JAJKBG010000005.1, read on the forward strand.
CTTTCGACATACGGTTCGAAAGAGGTAACGGCGCGGGGCGAGGTAAGGTTCACCCGCGCGCCGGAACCGCCTTGTCTATTGGGCCGGGGCCTGGGCCCCTGTCTTGAACAGGTCCTCTGCAGCAGCGACCGTAGCCTCGACGCCCGCAATCACCGATGCGCGCGGATCAATGCGGAACAGCGGAGAGTGGTGCGGGGGCGGGGTGTCCTTGAGGTCTTCGGGCAGGCCGCCGACGGCGAAGATCACCGCCTTGATGCCGTGCTCGGGCGCTGCATAGAAGGCGAAGTCTTCTGCACCCATGCCCTGACGGGAGATGTCGAGCACACGCTCCTGACCCAGTTGGCCGGCGATGACCGATTGCAGGCGCAGGGCCGTTTCGGTGTGGTTGACGGCAGGCGGGGTGGATTCGGTGGGCGAGCGGACCACGACGGGCAGCTTGTCCTCGGGGACGTTGAGGGCCAGCGCCGTGTTACGCGCGATCCGGTCAATGCCGTCCAGCAGGGTGTCGCGGACCTCGTAGCTGTCCGAGCGGACGGTGAGCTGCAGGTTCACTTCCTCGGGGATGATGTTGTGCTTGGTGCCGCCGTGGATGGAGCCAACGGTCACCACCGCTCCTTGAAGCGGGTCAACCTCGCGGCTGCGCAGGGTCTGGAGATTGGTGATGATGTAGGACGCCACCGTCACCGGATCGACCGTGGTGTGGGGGCTGGCACCGTGGCCGCCGACGCCCCGTACCTTGATGTCCACGCTGTCGGCGCTGGAATAGGCGACGCTGGGCGGGACCCAGATTGTGCCAGCCGGCAGGGACGAGGCGACATGGTAGCCGATGACATATTCAGGCTTGGGGAAGCGGGTGAACAGGCCGTCCGCGATCATGGCGCGGGCCCCTTCGACGCGCTCCTCGGCGGGCTGGGCGATCAGGACCAGAGTGCCGGACCAGTTGGCTTTGCGCGCCATCATCTGGCGGGCGGTGCCGATCAGGCCGGTGATGTGGGTGTCGTGGCCGCAAGCGTGCATGACGAACTGTTCGACACCGTCACGATCGACCTGACGGGCACGCGAGGGGTTGGGTGCGCCGGAGCGCTCCTCAAGGGGCAGGCCGTCCATGTCGGCGCGGACCATGACTGTGGTGCCGGGGCCGTTCTCGAACACGGCGACGACGCCTGTGCCGCCGACGTTCTCGGTGACGCGGTAGCCAAGGTCACGCAGTTCCTTGGCCATGCGCGCGGCGGTCTTGACCTCCTGACCGGAGAGTTCGGGGTTGCGGTGGAAGTGGTCGAACAGCGCGCCCAGATTGGCGTCATAGTCGGCACGGACCGCAGCGCTGAGCGCCGGATCGGTGGCGGCGGATGGCGTGGCGGCAAAAATCAGACCAGCGGCGGCAACGCCTGCCAGCAAGGCGGTGTGGATCCGCATAAAAAACCCCTCCCGTGGGAAATACTGAGGGATGGCAGACTATAGCGGCAACGCTGTTCGGCAAGGGCTTTAGACGAGCAAGGTCACCACGAAGGCAATTAGTGCGACGTGAAAACCAGCCAGTATTTCGGCATTGCGGCGGAAGGGTTGTTTGCCTGTCTTGTGTTTGAACAGGCTGCTTGCGGTCATCGAGCCGATGCCGCCGATCAGGGTGAGGCCAAGAAGGTTGGCTTCGCTGAGGCGGCGCTGGTCCCGGACGGCGGCGACCTTGTCGAAGCCGAAGGCGACGAAGGCCCACAGATTGGTAGCGACGCAAATCAGCAGAAAGACGGGCAGGAACATGGGTTCTTGTAACGCTATGAGGTGGCGATGGGACAAGAGCCGACAACAAGCGTGGCTGTGATCCTGACGTAACGCCGGTTTCGATTGTGCGCAACGCAGAACGCCATTGCTGCGTTGAGGGGAAAAAGGAGGCCTTATGTCGTTCACCCAACTGGACCCCACTATTCCGGTATTCGTCATCGGCAAGGGTGACGGCTTTGCGCTGGGCGTCATTGATTACGGTCAGGAACACAACCTGATCTGGGTCACCGCGATTAACGAGACGGGCGAGATCTGGTGCGCGCCCAATCCCAAGGTGCGCATGACCAGCAACTGGACGATGGGACGTCCGAAATCGGCGGCGGCGGCAGCGGCGGGCAAGCTGACGGAGGCTTCATAGGTGCCCGGTGAGGCCGAGTTGAGGAGTTCCTGCGAAAGGGGTATCCAATAGCGAGACGACAGCTTGGGCTGTACCGTTCAATACCCGATAAGCAGAAGTTGCGTGCAGCGCGGGGCGGCGACGGGGCGAGGAGACACTGAAATGGCCAAGCTTTGGATCAAGGGCGTGATGGCAGCAGCAGCGACATTGACGCTGGCGGCCTGTGGCACGGTGGACGGCGAAACCGTGCACGAGCGTGCGGCATCGCCCGACGGCAAGATGGAAGCCGTGCTGATGACCTGCTTTATGGATGGCGATGCCAAGGTGCGACTGGTCACCGGTGCGGTGTTCGAAGGCAAGGGCGGTAACTGTGACGGGCTGAACAGCAAGGCGCTTGCGAGTGTGCGGGTGTCGATGCCGGAAGGCGATGATGACGGCCCCAAGGCTTCGGTGAAATGGGACAACGGTCACGCCGTCTTTAGCTTCGAGGGCGACCGCACTGTCATCAGCCGCGAGGCCAAGGGCAGCGGGCGGCTGGACCTGATTGCGGTGCGCGGCGAGTTCGAGGAAGCCGATATTGTCGAAGCGCCCTGAACGGATTTGATTGAAGTTTTTGAAGCCCCCGATGTTTGACGTCGGGGGCTTTTTCGTGCGCGTGTTGCGATTAAATCGTGCGCGATTTATATTGGGGCATGGCTGAAAATCCCACGCTTACGCTCGACGACTTTGTTTGCTTCACCCTGTATGGGGCGGGGCTGGCGATGAACCGTTTGTATAAGCCGCTGTTGGACCCGTTCGGGCTGACCTATCCGCAGTACCTCGTGCTGACGGCGCTGGCCGAAAAGGACGGGGTGAAGGTCGGCGAACTGGGCGAGCGGTTGCAGCTTGAATCCAATACGCTGACGCCTTTGGTCAAGCGTCTGGAAGCCGCGGGGATGGTGTCGCGGCAGCGCGATGCGGCCGATGAGCGGGTGGTGCGTGTGAGCCTGTCCGAGGCGGGGCGCTATGTGATCGCGCAGGCGCACGCCTGTATCCCGCAGCAGGTGCTGGAGGCCAGCGGCCTGACGATGGAAGAAGTGTCGGACATGAATGCGAAGCTGAAGAAGCTTCAGGCGGCATTGGCTGACAGCTAGGGGACGGGCATGCGTAAGAGGCTGATCGCGGCATTGGGTGTGGGGCTGCTGGCGTCGGGGTGTTCAGGGGCTTCGGAAAGCGTGGTCGAGCGGGTGGCATCGCCGGACGGGCGCTATGAAGCTGTGCTGATGGTGTGTCAGACGCCTTCCGATTTCACGTCGTCGGATCTGTTGGTCATGGTCTATGACGAGAAGGGGCGTGGATGCGAGAAGGCGTTTGTCGATGCCGTCGCGGGCGTCACGCTGACCCATCCGGACAAGGAAGGCGTGAACGCTTCGATCCGCTGGGATGAGGATGTGTTGGTTTTGACGACCAAAACGGAGCGTCAGCTCATGTCAGGGCTTTCGCGCACTGACGGGCCGAGAATGATCCGGCTGGATGGTCCGGTCACAGGCGCTGAAGGTTGGACGGTGGACGCACCAAAGGCTGAACGTACACCGCAACCCGACGTGGGCTAAGAGAACCCAATTTAGCCCTCAAGAAGTGAGCCGCCGCGCGGCGAACGTAGGGCACAAAAGCCCTCAAGAAGTGAGCCGCCGCGCGGCGAACGTAGGGCGACTTAATAAGCCCTCAAGCGGTGAGCCTCCGCGAGGCGAACGTAGGGCCACTTAACAAAGCTCAACTAAGAAAAACCCCCGATGGCGAAGCCGTCGGGGGTTCTTTTGTCTTAGTTATAAGACTGGATGGGTCGGACATCCATTTCGCCGTTGCGGATGGCCTTGATGGCCTTGGCGGCGGCGATGGCTCCGTAGGCCGTCGTGTAATAGGGCAGTTTCATCATCAGCGCGGTGCGGCGGATGGCGAAGCTGTCGGCCAGAGCCTGCTTGCCTTCGGTGGTGTTGAAGACCAGCTGGATTTCGCCATTCTTCATCGCGTCGACGATGTTCGGACGGCCTTCCAGAACCTTCTTCACCAGACCGACTTCCAGACCCTGCTCGGTCAGGTAGGCGTGGGTGCCTGCGGTGGCGACGACCTTCATGCCTTGGTCCAGCAGGGTCTTTACAGCCTCGAGAATGAAAGCCTTGTCGGCGTCCTTGACCGAGACGAAGGCGGTGCCTTCGGTCGGCAGGATGGTGCCGCCGCCGGTCTGGGCCTTGGCGAAGGCGCGGGCGAAGGCCGGAGCGAGGTCGGCTTCGCCGTCACGCTTCCAGTCCAGACCCATGACTTCACCCGTCGAGCGCATTTCCGGGCCGAGGATGGTGTCGACGCCAGCGAAGCGGGCGAACGGGAAGACGGCTTCCTTGACGGCGATGTGCTCCAGTTCCTTGTCGACCAGACCGAAGGAGGCGAGCTTTTCACCGGCCATGACCTTGGCGGCGATGGCGGCAATCGGCTGACCAATGGTCTTGGCGACGAACGGGGCGGTACGCGAGGCGCGCGGGTTCACTTCGAGAACGAAGATGCGCGGGTTGTCGCTGTGCGGCTCTTCGATGGCGAACTGGACGTTCATCAGGCCGCGCACCTTGAGGGCCTTGGCCATCTCCGTGGTCTGGCGCTTCAGCTCGGCCACGATGGCGGGCGACAGCGAGTGCGGCGGCATCGAGCAGGCGGAATCCCCTGAGTGGACGCCGGCTTCTTCGATGTGTTCCAGAACGCCGGCCACGAAGACGGTTTCATCGTCGCACAGGGCGTCGACGTCCACTTCGGTGGCGCGGTTCAGATAGTGGTCGATCAGGACGGGATCATTGCCCGAGACGCGCATGGCCTCGCCGACGTAGCGGTCCAGACCTTCGCGGTCGTGCACGATCATCATGCCGCGACCACCCAGAACGTAGGACGGGCGCAGGACGACCGGATAGCCGACTTCCTCGGCCTTGGCAGCGGCTTCTTCAGCCGAGCGGGCCAGAGCGTTAGGCGGCTGTTGCAGGCCGATAGCTTGCAGCATCTGCTGGAAGCGTTCGCGGTCTTCGGCCAGGTCGATGCTGTCGACCGAGGTGCCGAGAACCGGAATGTCGTCTTCCTGCAGGGCGTGGGCCAGCTTCAGCGGGGTTTGGCCGCCGAACTGGACGACGCAGCCGATCAGGTCGCCCTTGGAGCGTTCGACTTCGATCAGCTCCAGCACGTCTTCGGTGGTCAGCGGTTCGAAATACAGGCGGTCCGAGGTGTCATAGTCGGTCGACACGGTCTCGGGGTTGCAGTTGACCATGATGCTTTCGACGTTGATGTCGGCGAAAGCGAAGGCCGCGTGGCAGCAGCAGTAGTCGAACTCGATGCCCTGACCGATACGGTTCGGGCCACCGCCGAGGATGATGGCCTTCTTCTTGTCCGAGACGTCGGCTTCGCAAGCAGGGACCTGGCCGAGGATGCCGGTCTCGTAGGTCGAGTACATGTAGGCGGTCGCCGAGGAGAACTCGGCGGCGCAGGTGTCGATGCGCTTGAAGACCGGACGCACGTTCAGGGCACGGCGGGCGTGACGCACTTCCTTCTCGGTCTTGCCGGTCAGCGCGGCCAGACGCGCGTCGCCGAAGCCCTTGGACTTCAGGCGGCGGAAGTCGGTGGCCTCGGTCGGCAGGCCTTGAACGCGGATGTGGCCTTCGGTGCGGACGATGTCTGCAATCTGGCGCAGGAACCACGGCTCGTAGAAGCAGGCCGAGTGGACTTCTTCAACGGTCAGGCCGTGGCGGAAAGCCTGGGCAATGACGCGGATACGGTCCGGCGTCGGCTGACCCAGAGCGCGGATGACGGCGGCCTTGATGGCAGCGTCGTCGGCATCGCCCGAGACGCCTTCGATTTCGACTTCGTCAAAACCGTTCAGGCCGGTTTCCAGACCGCGCAGGGCTTTCTGCATCGACTCCTGGAAGGTACGGCCAATGGCCATGACTTCACCGACCGACTTCATGGCGGTGGTCAGGTGCGGCTCAGAGCCCGGATACTTCTCGAAGGCGAAGCGCGGGATCTTGGTGACGACATAGTCGATCGACGGCTCGAACGAAGCCGGAGTGACCTTGGTGATGTCGTTTTGCAGTTCGTCGAGGGTGTAACCCACGGCCAGCTTGGCGGCGATCTTGGCAATCGGGAAGCCGGTGGCCTTGGACGCCAGAGCCGAGGAGCGCGACACGCGCGGGTTCATCTCGATGACGACCATGCGGCCGTCGGCAGGGTTGATCGCCCACTGGACGTTCGAGCCGCCGGTTTCGACGCCGATTTCGCGCAGCACGTTGATCGAGCCGGTACGCATCAGCTGGTATTCTTTGTCGGTCAGCGTCAGAGCCGGAGCGACGGTGATCGAGTCGCCCGTGTGGACGCCCATCGGGTCGATGTTTTCGATCGAGCAGATGATGATGCAGTTGTCCGCCTTGTCGCGGACGACTTCCATTTCATACTCTTTCCAGCCCAGTACCGACTCTTCGATCAGCACTTCGGTGGTCGGCGACAGGTCGAGGCCGCGTTCAACGATCTCGTGGAATTCTTCGACGTTGTAGGCGATGCCGCCGCCGGTGCCGGCGAGGGTGAAGGACGGGCGGATGATCGCCGGAAGACCCACGAAGGCCAGAGCGTCGTCGGCTTCTTCGATGTGGTGGATGGCGCGCGAACGCGGGCTCTCGAGGCCCAGCTTGTCCATGGCGTCACGGAATTTCTGGCGGTCTTCGGCCTTGTCGATGACTTCGGCCTTGGCACCGATCATCTCGACGCCGTACTTGGCCAGTGCGCCCGAGGATTCCAGAGCCAGCGCGGTGTTCAGCGCGGTCTGGCCACCCATGGTCGGGAGGAGCGCGTCGGGGCGTTCCTTGGCGATGATCTTTTCGACCATTTCCGGCGTGATCGGCTCGATGTAGGTGGCGTCGGCCACCTCCGGGTCGGTCATGATGGTGGCGGGGTTCGAGTTCACCAGAATGACGCGATAGCCTTCGGCCTTCAGCGCCTTACAGGCCTGAACGCCCGAATAGTCGAACTCGCATGCCTGACCGATAACGATCGGGCCAGCGCCGATGATGAGGATGGACTGGATGTCTGTACGCTTGGGCATCGGCGTCTACTTCACTTCGCGACCACGCACTCCCAGCCCTCGTAGTCGAGCTGGAAGGCCGTGGCCCAGGATTGCATCATGGCCGACACAGGCGCGAACGACGCCTCATCGACCGGCATGGTTGTTTCCAGGACGGTCATATCGCCCTGGCCCCGCGTCAGGAAGCCTGCGCGGCGTGCGACTTCGCAGAGGTCGCCATGAAAATCTTCCTCGCCCGAGAAATAGAACAACGTGTGGCGCGGCGTGATCCCGCTGTCGCCTTGTTCGGCGAGAGCAGCACGCATGCGGGCGTCGTTTTCCTCATGGTTCAGGTCGAAGTTCAGCGAAGGTCTCCACGCACGCAAAAAGACGGACACGAGCTTCGCTCGCGGCCGATCCGTTCAGGTTGTCGGTTAAGCGGCCCGTTTAGAGAGGGTAGTCCCCTACTGCAAGGGGCAATGGGCACCTGAACGGGGAAAAGCCGACCAATCGCTGAACTGTGTGCTCTGCGCACCCGAAAATGCGACGCGGTGGAGGCAAAAAGAAAGGGCGGCCCCCGTGAGGGGACCGCCCGTAGATCACAGCCGGATGGCTGCGGAGATTAGAACGGCTTGAAGTTCAGGCCGACGAAGAAGCGACGACCGTACGGGTCGAAGTTCGCATTGATGGTGGTGCCCAGGATGTCGCGTTGTTCGGCATCGAAGACGTTCACCACACCGGCGCGCAGGGTCAGGTCATCACGGACCTTGTAGCGGACGGTCAGGTCGTGACGGGTGAAGTTGCCGGTATCCAGTTGGTCACCCAGACGGGCATCGGCGTTGTTCACGAAGTCACGCGGGCGGGTGATGTTCTGGGCGGTCTGCCAGTCAGCGGTCCAGTTGACGTTCCAGATGTCATTCGGACGCCAGGTCAGCGACGAGGTCAGACGAACGCGCGGGTAGAAGACCGAAGCGGCCAGTTCGGAGTAGTCCGACGGGTCGGCTTCGTTCAGGTACTGCTTCTGCTCGATGAGCCACGAACCGTTCAGACGGTAGTCGAACGAACCCCAGTTCTTGCCCCAGTCAGCGGTGTCCCACGAGTAGCTGCCGCCGAAGTCCAGACCGCGGGTTTCAAGAGCGGCGTAGTTGAACGAACGTTCGATGAAGCCACCGATCGGGTCGCCCGACGGGGCACCCATGCCGAACGGGATGTCCGGGTTGTTGCGGAAGATCGAACCGCAGGCATCCGGGTTCAGTTCTGCACCGCTGACGCAGTTGGCGGCGATGCCGTCAGCCGAGACCGATGCGATCACCTTGTCGATGCGGATTTCATAGTAATCCAGCGACAGGGTCAGGCCCGGGATGAAGCGCGGCTGCAGAACGGTCGAGAACGTGAAGGATTCCGACTCTTCCGGTTGCAGGTTCGGGTTACCGCCCGACACGCCGGCGATGCCCGAGGTGTAGTTCGGACGGAAGTCGTCGGTGTTGGTTGCGGTGGCACCGGCGAAGTCGAAGCTCAGGCCTTGTTCGGCGGCCAGAGCGGTACAGTTCTTGATGCGGTTGGCCTTGACGGCCTGATCATCGAGAGCGGCGATGTTCAGGGTAGCGCAGGGGTCTACGAAGCCGTTGGCGAAGGTCTGGCCGTAAGGCGAGAAGTTTTCACCCAGGTTCGGGACGCGCACCGACGAGTTGAACGAGGTTTTGAAGGTGATGTCGCGGATCGGACGATAGACCAGGTTCACGCCATAGACGTCGACGTCGCCCACGGTCGAGTAGTCGGCCCAGCGGTAGGAGCCGCTGAGTTCGGCAAACTCGCCCAGCTTGCTGTCGCGGAACAGCGGGACCGAGAGTTCTGCGAACAGTTCCTTCGATTCATAGCTGACTTCCGGGAAGTCTTCGCCGGTGTTCAGGAACAGCAGGCGGTCGCCGGCGCTGGCCGAACGGCCGAGAGCCGAGGTCGATTCCTTGCGCCATTCACCGCCGAGGGCGAGGCCGAGGTTACCGGCACCCCACAGGTCCCACAGTTCGGTCGACATCGAGGCGATAGCCTGATGCTGCTCGTTCATTTCCTCGACGCGGACGAAGGCGTCCACGTACTGGAGCGCTTCGGCGGTCTGGTTACCAGCACCGAAGACGTTCAGAGGCGTACATTGGGCCAGCGACTGACGACCGTACTCGGTGTCGTTCAGGTCACCACCGCGAACCTTGTCCTCGACTGGCAAACCTTGGGCATTGAGCAAGGAGGAGCGGCAGACGATGGCACCGGCGCGGCCCATAACACCTGCGGTATCGACAACGGCGTCGGCGGCGAGAGCCATGCGTTGGGTGTCGACGGCGCGTTCGATGTTTTCAATCTCGACCTTGCCGTAGGTGTAGCCGATGTCCCAGTCGAACGACTTCATGAAGCCGGCCTGGCCGTGGCTGCCGTTCAGGCTGACGACATAACGCTGCAGGTCACGGGTGTTGGTCTGCGAACGATCCGGACCGAACAGCGAGTGACGGGCGATCGGAAGAGCTTGCGTACCCGTCAGGGCACCCGGAGCGCCTGCCGTCGGCGGGGCGTAGATGTCGATGCGGTTGGCCGCGATGGCATCCTTGATGTTCTGCGGCAGGAAGGCGTTGTCGTCCCAGCGCAGATCGAAGGCCGAGGTGGCCCAGATCGAGTTGGTGTCGTCAGCCGCATAGGACGAGTTATCGAGGTCGATGTCGAAGAAGGTCGGCTGACCGCGCATGTAGGTATCCTCGGTCACGTACTTGGCCGAGGCATTGAGGTTGATCGAGTCGGTGATCTTGTAGTTCACGCCGACCTGGTAGCGCTGCGATTCCGATTCCGGGATGCGGCTGTAGCCAGCCACTTCGCCCAGCGGCATGCCGTCGCCGCCGATGTTGTACGGGCGGTTGATGCCGGTGTTGCCGACGCGCTGGCCGAAGTTGGCCGCACGGGCGACGTTGCCGTCATACACGAAGGTCTTGCCCGGCATGATGCCGTAGCAGTTCGCTGCATAGGTGAAGCCACCGCCCGAGAAGCAGTTCTGGTAGGCAACGTTCGGGTTGGTCAGATCGGACGGCTGCTGCAGGTTGGCCAGAGTGGTCTGACCCCAAGGGAGGATGTCCAGACGGTTCACGCCATAGAAGACGTCGGCGTCGAGACGGCCGTCATAAGGCGCGGTCGTCGGGTCGGCGTCGATGCTCAGACGGATCGGCGCACGGCGAATCCAGTCGATGTCCAGCGATTGGACTTCGTCGATCTTTTCGTATTCAGCGTGGCCGTAGATGTTCAGGCGGTCATCGAAGAAGTTCTTGCCGGCCAGAACCGAGATACGGCGGGTTGCTTCGCCGTTGTCGTTGATCTGACCGTAGTTGGCGTCGATCTCCAGACCTTCGAAGTCCTTCTTCAGGATGAAGTTCAGAACGCCCGAAACAGCGTCGGCACCGTACACCGACGATGCACCGCCGGTGATGATTTCGACGTTCTGGATCAGCAGACGCGGGATGGAGTCGATATCGACCGACAGGTCACCACCTTGCGAGCCGACATGGCGACGGCCGTCGACGAGGGTCAGGGTGCGGTTGGCACCCAGCGAGCGGAGGTTGGCCAGCGACAGGCCGCCGGTGTTCAGCGAGGAACCGGTGGTGTCCGACGGAACTTGCGAGTTCGACAGGGCCGGGATGGTCGCGAGGTAGTCGATGACGCTGGTTTGGCCGGTCGAAAGGATCTCTTCCTGGGTGACCTGAATCAGCGGGGTCGGAGCGTTCGCGGCGCTACGGCGGATACGCGAACCGGTGACGACGATTTCACCGAGGTCCGAGGCTTGGTCTTGAGCGGGGACAGGCTGGGCTTGCTGTGCCGAAACGCCGGTCGCGGCAAGGGCACCAACGAGAATAGTGCTGGCTAGCAAACGGGGGCGGGAAATTCGCATACGGAGGACATGCCTTTTCAAATACCGACAAACGTCGAATTTAGATATTCGAAAGGCTCTTCCGGCCGCTTTCACGTCAAGCTTTGCCGTTTCATAAATGTGTCGGAATTGGTCCTATGCTTTCGTAATGTTGCTATCATGTGACAGAAATTAAGGGTTCGTGGCCAAAATGAGGCGATTATTAACTGTGGGGGCCTCGGTGCTTAAGGGCCAAGCTTGACTGTAAGTATCAAGCTTGGCCGTAATTAATCAGACGATATGCTGGACCCAGTCCGGCAGTTCGCTGATGTGGCTAAGCGTCACATAGCGGGCGTGGCCTTCGGGCGCGTCGGCAAGCTCGTGCGCCCATGTAATATGGTAGGGGATATGAATGCCCCACGCCCCGGCCTCGATAGGCGGGATGACGTCGGACTTCATGGAATTGCCCGCCATTGCCGTCTGTTCGGGACGTAGGCCGTGACGCTGGAAGATGCGCGCATAGGTGCTGCGATCTTTCTCCGAGACAATCTCGACGGCAGAAAAGTGTTCGCCTAGGCCAGAAGCGGCCAATTTTCGTTCTTGGTCGATCAGGTCACCTTTAGTGATCAGAATGAGGCGGTAACGTGCCGCCAATTCGTTGATCGCTTCATCGACACCGGGCAGGGGCTCGACCGGATGGTTGAGCATTTCGCGGCCCGCGGCGAGGATTTCGCGGACGATGTGGGCAGGCGCTTCGCCATCGCACAGTTCCATAGCCGTCTCGATCATCGACAGGGTGAAACCCTTCACGCCATAGCCATACAGGCGCAGGTTGCGACGCTCGATCTGGGCCAGTCGGTCCATCATGACCGGCTCTTCGGCGTGGTCCGACAGGAGATCCACGAACCGCTTCTGGCTGAGACGGAAGATGGTCTCGTTGTGCCAGAGCGTGTCGTCGGCATCGAGGCAGACGGTGGTGATGGGCATGGGGCTCTCCGGCAAAGCAAACTATTCGATGCACGTCGGGCGCGACGGCAAAGTTTTTTCGGTTTATGGCGGAAGTTATGAGCCAGATCGATGCCATTTCAACCGATAGCAACCGCCGCCTGAGCTGGGGCGTGGCCGCCCTTGTGGTGGCGGGTAATATGATCGGGTCGGGGGTTTACCTCCTGCCTGTGACGCTGGCACCGACCGGCAGCTCCAGTCTGGTAGGCTGGGTGGTCTGCGGTGTGGGTGCGGTGCTGCTGGCGCTGATGTTCGGCGGTCTGGGGCGGCATTTGCCCAAGGCCGACGGTCTGGCCGACTTTGCCTCGCAGGGTGTGGGCCGGTTCCTCGGCTATCAGGCGGGCCTGTTCTATTGGGCGGCGTGCGTGGTCGGCAACGTGGCCGTGGCTGTGGCGGCGGTGGGTTACCTCGCCTTCTTCTTCCCTGTGCTGAAAGAGCCGTTGTGGGGGGCTGCCGCCAATCTGGTTATTATCTGGATCACCACGGCCATTTATGCGCGCGGCACCCAGTCGGCGGCGCGGTTTGGCGTGTTGAGTCTGATTATCGGTCTGGTGCCGATTGTGCTGGCGATCCTTGCCGGTGCGATTGCCTTCAAGCCTGAAATCTTTGCCGCAAGCTGGAGCCCGTCGGGCGAGCCGTTGATGAAGACGGTTCCGGCGTCGCTGGCCATCATCTTCTGGGCCTTCCTTGGCGTGGAGAGCGCGGCGGCGCTGACGTCGCGGGTCAAAAATCCGGGGCGCGATGTGGGTCTGGCCTCTGTGGCCGGTGTGCTGTTGGCCTTTGTGATCTATGTGCTGGCGTGTGTAGCTGTGTTCGGTGTGATCCCTGCCGGTGTGCTGGCAGAATCGACCAGCCCGTTTGCCGATCTTGTGGCGCGGGTGATGGGCGCATCGGTTGCCGGTCTGGTGGCGGCCTGTGCTGTGGTCAAAACAACGGGCACGATTGTCGGCTGGACCATGACAGGCGGCGAGACCGCGCGGGCAGCGGCGGAGAACGGCTGGTTGCCGCGTCTGTTCGGCGGCAAGGTGAAGGGCAAGACGCCGTGGACCAATCCGCTGATGATGGGTGCGCTGATGAGTGTGCTTGTGGTCATCAGCGTCCAGCCCAGCCTCGGCAAACAGTTCGAGATGCTGATCGGCGTGACCTCAGTTTTGACGCTGGTGCTTTATGCCGTGTGCTCGATGTCGCTGCTGACGATTTCCAATAGCTGGGGGTGGCGATTGGTCGGGGTTTGCGGCCTGATCTTCTCGTTCTTTGCCGTGGTGGCGGCAGCGGGAGATTATGTCCTGCCAAGCTTGGGCTTCTTTGCCCTAACTTCGGTCGCCTGGTGTTGGGTTGGCCGCAGCAATGACACGAAACAGGATATCATTGAGGGATAAGACAGATGGCGGGTTGACCGCGACCTGCATAGTTCTTAGTGACCCCGCCGTTTAACTACTGTTTTGCCGCTTTAGGAGCCCGCGCCATGACGTCCAAGATTTTGTCCGGTGCAACGGGTGTTCTCGTTCTGGCCGATGGCACGGTGCTTTCGGGCGTCGGTGCCGGTGCGACCGGTTCGGCCTTGGGTGAGGTCGTGTTCAACACGGCCATGACCGGCTATCAGGAAATCCTGACCGACCCGTCCTATATGAGCCAGATTCTGGCCTTCACCTTCCCGCACGTCGGCAACGTCGGTGTGAACGTGGAAGACGTGGAACAGGTGACCGAAGTGGCCGGTAAGGCTGCCGTCGGTGCAGTGTTCCGCGATGTTCCGACCGATCCGGCCAATTGGCGCTCGGGCGGTGATTTCGACAACTGGCTCAAGAGCCGCAATGTGGTCGCGCTGGCCGGTGTGGACACCCGCGCGCTGACCCAACTGATCCGTGACAAGGGCGCACCGCACGCGGTGATCGCCCACGATCCGGAAGGCAATTTCGATCTGGACGCTCTGGTCGCCAAGGCCAAGGCCTGGACCGGTCTGGTTGGTCTGGACCTCGCCAAGGAAGCCACCACCCTGCAAGCGTTCGAGTGGGACCAAGGCGTTTGGGAATGGCCGGCTGGCTATCCGCGCGTGGATGCCGCCGACAAGAACGTCGTGGTCATCGACTATGGCGTGAAGCGCAACATCCTGCGTGCACTGGCATCGACGGGCTGCAAGATCACTGTGGTTCCGGCCGATACCAAGGCTGAAGACATTCTGGCCCGCAATCCGGACGGTATCGTCCTGTCGAACGGTCCGGGCGATCCGGCAGCGACCGGCGAATACGCCGTGCCGGAAATCAAGAAGCTGATCGCTTCGAGCAAGCCGATCATGGGCATCTGCCTGGGTCACCAGATGCTGGCCATCGCTGTCGGTGCCAAGACCATCAAGATGGTTCAGGGCCACCACGGCGCGAACCACCCGGTGAAGGACCTGACGACCGGCAAGGTCGAGATCGTGTCCATGAACCACGGCTTCGCGGTTGACCAAGCCAGCCTGCCGGATGGCGTGGAAGAGACCCACGTCAGCCTGTTCGACGGTACCAACTGCGGTATTGCATTAACTGGCAAGCCGGTGTTCTCGGTTCAGCACCACCCGGAAGCATCGCCGGGACCGACGGACAGCCTGTACCTGTTCCAGCGTTTTGCGGATTCTATGCGAGGATAAATGGCGGCACATGCGGTGCGCTCGGCCTATCTAGGCTGGCTTGCAACCGCGATCGCGAAGGTGAGGGGGGCTACCTCAGCTATCGCGGGCGACGAGCAAGATCTCGTTTTGGGATATGCTACCGGCTACGATTCAGCCGACGTCGCCATCTTCGTCCGATCATTGCGTTCACACTACAGCGGAGCCATCGCGCTGGTTGTGGACCCCGATCCCGAGCTTCGGGATTTTCTGAAGAGCTATAATGTCGAAACCCTCGATGCGCCTGATCTGGCGCTCGAGGGTGGCGACTGGACACCGCATCCGGTGGTGTCCCGATTTGCGGGCTTTGATGCCCTGCTGCGGTCGCGGCCCTGGGTGCGAAACGCGCTGCTGACCGATGTGCGTGATGTGGTGTTTCAGGCATCGCCGCTGGAGCCTGCGCCCGAGGGGCTGGAGTTCTTTGCCGAATGCGAGACGCCGCTCAGCCTTCATGACTTCAACATGAAATACATCCGCGCTGTCGGCGGCGAGAAGTTGGCCGAGGCCGTGGCAGATCAGGCCTGCATCTGTGTGGGTACGGTGATCGGCCCGCGCGAGCAGTTGATGCGGTTCTGCCGTCTGATCCTGATGCTGGGGGCCATTCCGCGTTCGGAGATTGGCGGAGCGTTCGGGGCCGATCAGGCGACCTGTAATCTGGCGGTACATCTGGGGTTGCTGGAGGGGCAGGTGATGCCTAACCACAGCCGCGTGGCGACGCTGGGCATGGTGCCGACCTCCAAGCTGACGCTGAAGGAGGGCATGATCCATAATCCTGACGGATCGGTCAGCCCCATTGTCCATCAGTATGACCGGCATCCCCTGTTGATGACCGCCATGTGGTCGCGGTGGGCCGCCGATGTGGAGAAGCGCGAGCGGTGTCGGCCAAAGACGCTGGGCGACCGCATCGACAAGGTGGTCCAGTCGGTCAAGCGGCGCACGCTGGAACTGCGCTGACCTTGGGTCGGTCATAAAAAAGATCACCGCCAGCGGGGCTGTGCGGTGATCCGGGGCGTTCGGTTAGGGAAGGACGCTGGCGGTGCGGCGCGTCTCTGCGGCTTTGGTCACGGCAGCGAAGGCCGCGTTAATCCAATAGGCAGCGTCTTCGGTACGGCGTTCCTCGCGACGTTGCAGACCACGCTGGCGGCGGAGCGCCGCATTGGCCAGCAGACGCGCATGAAGCGCGCGCGGCGTCGGGTTGGCGACAGCGGGGGAACCGGGGACGGCAACGGCGTCGGGGCCGACCGGAACCACCGCGGGAGAGGCGATGGTGAAAGGCATATTCTGCACTCGATAACTTTCCACAACGGCTGTGGATAAGCCTGTGTACCGAAGAATCTCGTTCAGATTCCGGCAGTTGCTACCGCAAAGCTGCCGCAAGGCTTACTAAAATCTTAACAGATATGCACAGGCGATAGGCTGGATTTATGGTCGCAAATCGAGGGCTTTACGCCTAGTGTAGGGGCTTGAGTTTCCGGGGCCTGATGTGCGGTTTGACGAACGATTTATCGAAGAACTGAAGGCACGGCTGCGCCCGTCCGATGTGATCGGCCGCTCGGTGAAGCTTAAGCGGCAGGGGCGCGAGTTTGTGGGCCTCAGCCCGTTCGCCAAGGAAAAGTCGCCCAGCTTTTTCGTGAATGACGACAAGGGCTTCTTCCACGATTTCTCCTCGGGCAAGCACGGCGACATCATCAGCTTTCTTCAGGAAACCGAGCGTCTGAGCTTTGTCGAGGCGGTGTCGCGTCTGGCGGCAGAGGCGGGGATGCAGATGCCCGCCGAGGACCCGCAATCGGCCGAGCGCGAGCAAAAGCGTGCAGGTCTGTCCGACTGGATGGACTGGGCGCAGAAATGGTTCGCGGCCAATCTGCGTCGGCAGGTCGGGACCGCCACTCGCGAATATCTGGAAAAGCGTGGCCTGCCGGAAGACCAGTGGGAGCGGTTCGGTCTGGGCTATGCGCCCAATGACCGCGAGGGGCTGAAGAACGCGCTGGTACAGCGCGGGGCGAAGCCGGGTGAGTTGGTCGAAGCGGGGCTGCTGATTGCGCCCGAAGGCGGCGGTCAGCCCTATGACCGTTTCCGTGACCGCTTGATGTTCCCCATTCTGGACGCGCGCGGGCGGATCGTCTCCTTCGGCGGTCGGGCGATGAACCCCGATGACCGCGCCAAGTATCTGAATGGTCCGGAAAGCCCGCTCTTCCATAAGGGCGCGACGCTTTATGGCCTGCCGGAAGCGCGGCGCATCCTTGGTGCGGAGAAGCGCGGCGAGCAGGGGATCATCGTCGTTGAAGGCTATATGGATGTGATCGCCTGTCAGCGTGCGGGCCTTCCGGCTGTTGCACCGATGGGCACGGCGCTGACGGAAGAGCAGATGGAGCGGCTGTGGCGCGTGTCGTCTGAGCCTGTGCTTTGCTTCGATGGTGACAATGCGGGTCTGAGGGCGGCGTATCGGGCTATCGAGCGGGCATTGCCGCTGCTGAAGCCGGGGCGCTCGTTCCGGTTTGCCTTGCTCGAAGGCGGGCAGGACCCCGACGATGTGCTGCGCGACAAGGGGGCACCGGCGTTGCGTCAGATGGTGGCTCAGACCAAGACCTTCTCTGAAGTTTTGTTCCAGCGCGAGGTCGAGGCTGAGCCTCTGGATACGCCGGAGCGCAAGGCGGGCCTGAAGGGGCGACTGCGGGCGGCGGCCGGTGCGGTGCAGGACAAGGACCTTGCCGAACAATATCGCCGCGACCTGTTTGATCGCTTCGATGCCCTCTTCCCGCGCCAACAGAACCAACGGCCGCAAGGGCAGAGCGGGGGCTTTGGCGAGCGCAAGAAATGGGGGCGCGAGGTTCTTCAGGGCCAGACCGCTGAAGGACAGCGGGCCATGCATGCGCTGTCGCGCTCCATCGAGCCTGTGGCGGCGGCGCTGGTGCACGGTGTGATCGATGATCCCGAGCGTCTGGATGACCATATGGAGGCCATTGCCCGCTATGGATTTGGCGATCCTGCGCTGATGGATCTGGCAAAAGAGCTTGTGCGGCTACGTTTCTCGGGGCGGAGCCTTGACTCTGCGGCTTTGCGCCGCCATCTGGCATCATCGGGTCATGACGTCTTGATGCACGAGGTCGAGAAGGCGGCGGCAAAGTCCGGCGCGCCATTCCTGGCTGCAGACAAGCCCCTCGGCGAGATGAGGGCCCTTTGGTCGCAGGCGTTTGACGTCCTGATCCGCGCAGCGGCTCTGGACGAGGCGCTGGCGTCAGCAAAGTCGGAGGCTCACAAGGCTTTCGATGCCTCGGCTTTCGCACTGGTGAAGGCCGAGCGTGACGCACTGCGCCGAGCCATCAAGACTGGAACGATTTGGACCCCGTCGGCGTCTTCCTAGTGAAGAAAAGTCGATGAGTTGCATTTTCGCCGCAGGTGGGCCGCAGCAGCCCCTTGACGGTGGTGGAGAGAAATTGAATGAGCGCGCAGAACGAGACGCAGGACAACGAGGCCCAGTCGGATGGTCCGCTGCTTGACCTGACCGATGCCGGCGTCAAGAAGTTCATCAAGCAGGCCAAGGCGCGTGGCTATGTCACGATGGAGGAACTGAACAAGGTCCTCCCGTCCGAAGAAGTCAGTGGCGATGCCATTGAGGACACGCTGGCCATGCTGTCGGAAATGGGCGTCAACGTCGTTGAAGCCGAAGAAGACGCCGCCGAAGCGCAAGGCACCGAAGTGGCCAATGCTGCTGAAACTGCTGTCGCCGAGACACCTGCCAAGTCGCAGTACGACCGTACCGATGACCCGGTGCGTATGTATCTGCGCGAAATGGGCTCGGTCGAACTGCTGAGCCGCGAGGGCGAAATCGCCATCGCCAAGCGTATCGAAGCTGGCCGCGACGCCATGATCTCGGGTCTGTGCGAAAGCGCCCTGACCTTTGAAGCCATCATGGTGTGGCGCGAAGAGCTGGCGAACAACCGTATTCTGCTGCGCGATGTGATCGATCTGGATGCCACCTATGGCGTGCTGAACCCGTCGTCGCTGCCGCACAACCAGCCGGATCCGTCGCAAGAGCCCGAAGAGAAGCCGGAAGGCGAGGGCGACGAGGACGACGACGATTTCGACGACGGCGCAGGCATGTCGATCTCGGCTCTGGAAGCCGAACTGCGTGACGGTGTCATGGAAGTGCTGGACGCGATTGCGGCCGATTTCGGTGGCTTCCGCAAGCTGCAGGACAAGCTGGTTGAAGCCCGCCTGAAGGGCGAGGAACTGGCTGCCAAGGACCAGAAGGCTTACGAGACGCTGACCACGGCGATCTCTGACCGCCTGAAGACCATGAAGCTGAACAATGCGCGTATCGAGTCGCTGGTCGAGCAGCTCTATGCCATCAACAAGCGTCTGATCGGTCTGGAAGGTCGCCTGCTGCGTCTGGCCGACACCTATGGCATTTCGCGCCCCGAGTTCCTCAAGGCCTACTTCGGTTCGGAGCTTGATCCGAACTGGTCCGAGAAGATCAAGGAAATGGGCGTGCGCTGGACCAAGTTCAGCGAGAACGAAGCCAACCAGATTGCCAAAATCCGTGGCGACGTGGCGACCATCGCTTCGGAAGCCGGTCTGCCGATCGACGACTATCGCCGTATCGTCCAGATGGTCCAGAAGGGCGAGCGCGAAGCCCGTCAGGCCAAGAAGGAAATGGTCGAGGCCAACCTGCGTCTGGTTATCTCGATCGCCAAGAAATACACCAACCGTGGCCTGCAGTTCCTGGACCTGATCCAGGAAGGCAACATCGGTCTGATGAAGGCCGTCGACAAGTTCGAATACCGTCGCGGTTACAAGTTCTCGACCTATGCGACGTGGTGGATCCGTCAGGCGATCACCCGCTCGATCGCCGACCAGGCGCGTACCATCCGTATTCCGGTGCACATGATCGAGACGATCAACAAGATCGTCCGTACCCAGCGCCAGATGCTGCATGAAATCGGTCGTGAAGCGACGCCGGAAGAGCTGGCCGAACGTCTGGCCATGCCGCTGGAGAAGGTCCGCAAGGTCCTGAAGATCGCCAAGGAGCCGATCTCGCTGGAAACGCCTATCGGTGACGAAGAAGACTCGCACCTCGGCGATTTCATCGAGGACAAGAACGCTGTCCTGCCGATCGATGCGGCCATCCAGTCGAACCTGCGTGAAACCACCACGCGCGTTCTGGCCTCGCTGACCCCGCGTGAAGAGCGTGTTCTGCGTATGCGTTTCGGCATCGGCATGAACACCGACCACACGCTGGAAGAAGTCGGCCAGCAGTTCTCGGTTACCCGTGAGCGTATCCGTCAGATCGAAGCGAAGGCTCTTCGCAAGCTGAAGCACCCGTCGCGGTCGCGTAAGCTGCGTTCCTTCCTCGACAGCTAAGCCGGATCACGGCAAGGGCGGTGTGGGGAACACCGCCCTTTGTATCTTCGCCTGATCAAGGACGCGCATGACGACGCCTAAACTGGTCATCTTTGATTTCGACGGAACGCTGGCAGACACCTATGGGTGGTTCCTGTCGATTCTGGACGACGCCATCGCGCGGTTCCGCCTGTACAAGCCGGGACCCGACGAAGTTGAAGCCATGCGCGGCCTGTCGGCCCGTCAGGTGATGACCAGGATGAAGGTCCGTCCGTGGAAGCTTCCGGCTATCGTGCGCCATACGCGCCGCGAAAAGCTGAAGGCGGCGGCGACGACCCAGTTGTTCGATGGCATTCCAGACCTGCTGCGTGATCTGCGCGCTGCCGGTATCAAGGTGGTCATCGTCAGTTCGGACACGACCGAGTCCGTGCGTCAGGTGCTCCAGCGCGAGGGTATCGAGGTCGATATGCTGAACTGCGGCGCGTCGATCCACGGCAAGACGGCCAAGTTCAAAAAAGTGCTCAAGGCCATGGGCGTAGATGCCAAGGACGCGGTCAGCGTCGGCGACGAAATCCGCGACATCGATGCGGCCAAGCCGATTGGCATGAGAGCCGGTGCCGTGTCGTGGGGCTATACGCTCCCCGAAGCGCTGGCCAAGCATAATCCGGCCTATTTGTTTAAGGATGTGGCGGACATGCGCCGCATTCTGCTGGGGCAATAGATTTTGAAGGGCGGCTCTTATGGGCCGCCTTTTTCTTTAGCCTTCGAGAATGGTCTCGAACCCGCCGAAGATCATGCGGCGACCATCGAACGGCATTTCCATCATGGCCATCTCGGGTTCCTTTTCGAGGTTCTGCCATGCCGCGTCGCATGTGGCTTTGTCCGGCCATACGATCCACGACACGACGATGGCCTCGTCTGCCTCGAGTTTCACCGACATGGGGAAGCTGGTCAGCTTGCCATCGGGAATGTCCACGCCCCAGTTCTCGCTCATGGCCGTGGCACCGTGGCGCTGGAATGCGGGCCACGTCGTGCGGGCGTGTTCGAGATAGGCGTCCTTGTCAGATGTTTTGACGGGCGCGGCCATGATGCTGAGGTAGGGCATTTCGGTTCCTTTCATACGGCGGATGCAGCGGTCTTCAGAGCCGCGATATCGATCCGGCCCATGGTGTTCATGGCTTCGACCACGGCCTTTGCGCGGGCTGCGTTGGTATCGGACAGGGCGTCCAGCAAGAAGCGCGGGGTGATCTGCCAGTTCACGCCCCAGCGATCCTTGCACCATCCGCAGGCGCTCTCGGTGCCGCCGTTTCCGACGATGGCATTCCACAGGCGGTCGGTCTCGGCCTGATCTTCGGTCACGGCCATGATGGAGACCGCCTCGGTCTGGGGGAAGGCGGGGCCGCCGTTCAATCCTGCGAAGGGGCGACCGCACAGGGTGAAGGTGACCAGCAGTTCCTCGCCCGCTTTGACGGACGGGTTGTCCGTGGGGCTGTTCAGAACTTGTTCGATCCGGCTGTCGGGCAAGCCGAGCGACATGTAGAATTCGGCGGCGGCCTTGGCCTGACCAATGTCGTACCAAATGCAGGTGATGAGCTTCTCCGGCATTGGCTCTATCCTTCTGTGGCGAGGCGCTCTGCAACCTCGGCCAGTTGATCGGCCACCGTGCCCCAGCCCTCGTGGAATCCCATCGCTTTATGCTGATCGGCGGCGGATTGCTCCCAATGGCGAGCGAAGGCGGTAAATCGGGTGCCTTGGTCTTCCGGCTCGAAGGTGTCGATGCGGATGAAATTCATCGATCCGGACTGCGGATGCCATCCCTCGGTTATAGCGCCGGTGGTCACCAGCTTGCGGGCCGGTTCGACCTCCAGAACGACGCCGTTATAGGCGTGCTGTTCGCCCTCAGGCGATTGCATCACGACATTGGCGCGGCCACCCGGATGAAGCTGGTAATCGACGATGGGGGTGATCCATGGACGCGGAGTGAACCATTCGGGCGCGTGGTTCACATAGGCATCCCAGACCTGTTCGGGGGTCGCCTTGATGAAACGGGTGACGGATAGATCGAGCGACATGATGTGACCTCAAGCTTGATCGGGCGCGGGCGGCGCGGCGGCAGGGTCCATCCACATAATCTCCCAGATGTGGCCATCGGGGTCCGCAAAGCTGCGGCTGTACATGAAGGGGTATTCGACCTTGGGGTTGGGGTCGGCGGTACCACCGGAGCGGCCTGCGGTATCGACCACACGGTCCACGCCTTCGCGGCTGTCTTCGGATAGGCAGATCAAAACCTGCGCGGAGGCATGGGCGTCAGGGATGGTGCGGTCAGTGAAGGTTCGCCACTTGTCGTGGGTGAGCAGCATGGCGTGGATGGTGTCGGAGAACACCATGCCGGAGGCTGTGTCGTCCGAGAACATCGGGTTTCTGGTCGCGCCTACAGCCTCGTAAAAGGTCGTCGAGCGCGCCAAATCCGTGACCGGCAGATTGACGAAAATCATCTTGGGCACGTCGTATCTCCCATTCGTCCGGCCTCGTTCGGCGGGCCGGATAGGAAAACGACGTTATCACTTGCCTGGTGCGGTGGCGACGCAAGACTTCGTTACGCGTCTGGCGCGAACAGGCTCAGGCCTTGGTGTCGAGCAGAGTGCCCATCATGGCGTCCGCCGTGCGGGTGACGGAGAGGCTGGCGGCAAGCTGGGTGCGGGCGGCGGCGGCTTCGACCGATCCGGTCTGGGCACTCTGCAGCGGGGCCACCACGGTCTTGCGGGCGATGGCTTCAAAGCGGTCGACGGCGGCCTGAGGCGCGACGGTGGTCGTGGGCAGAGATTGCAGCATCGAACTGTTCCCGACTGCGGCCATGGGGGTGGGCGACTGGGGCTAGATTGCCACGCTTTGGGCCAATGGGGAATGAAGGAAGATGGCGAACACCGATTTCGCCCCACCGTAGCCTTGTTTCGTGTATAGAGACGCCCGTTCGCCCGGCTTGAGGAACTCGTCCTTGGCCGGGCGCGGTCGTTCTAGGCCGCACCAAGTTCTATTTAGATCGTATATCCATGCCATTTCCAGCCGTTCATCCTGCGTTAGACCGCGCTCTCTCCAAGAAAGGGTACGCTGAACCGACTTCGGTTCAGGCTGCCGTGTTGGAAGTCGGGCATGGGGATGCAGATCTGCTGGTATCGGCTCAGACGGGTTCGGGTAAAACCGTAGCCTTTGGTCTGGCCGCTGCCTCTACTCTCTTCGACGGCGAAGAGAACCTCGGTCAAGCCGGCGCTCCGCTGATGCTTGCTATTGCTCCAACCCGCGAACTGGCCCTGCAGGTCGCCGCAGAGCTGACCTGGCTCTACGGTGAAGCCGGTGCCAAGATCACCACCTGCGTCGGTGGCATGGATTCCCGCAAGGAAGCCCGCGCCCTCAGCTTCGGCACGCACATCGTGGTCGGTACGCCGGGTCGTCTGAAGGACCACATCGACCGTGGTGCTCTGGACCTGTCGGCCGCTCGCGTCATCGTCCTCGACGAAGCCGATGAAATGCTCGACATGGGCTTCCGTGAAGACCTCGAGTACATCCTCGAGCAGGCTCCGGAAAACCGTCGTACCCTGCTGTTCTCGGCGACCATCGCCCGCGACATCGCTGTTCTGGCCAAGCGCTATCAGAAAGACGCTGTGCGTATCGACACCGTCGACCGCAGCCAGCCGCACAACGATATCGAATACCGCGCCATGCGCATTATCCCGCAGCAGATCGAAAGCGCTGTTGTTAACGTTCTGCGTTACTTCGAAGCGCCGAGCGTTCTGGTCTTCTGCTCGACCCGCGCTAGCGTGAATAACCTGCAAGCTGCCCTGCTTGAGCGTGGTTTCGCCTCGGTCGCCCTGTCGGGTGAAATGGGCCAGCGCGAGCGTAACGAAGCGCTGCAAGCGCTGCGTGACGGCCGTGCCCGCGTCTGCGTCGCCACCGACGTTGCTGCTCGCGGTCTGGACCTGCCGGATCTGGGTCTGGTCGTTCACGCCGAACTGCCGATCAACAAGGCCACTATGCTTCACCGTTCGGGCCGTACCGGCCGTGCGGGTAAGAAGGGTGTCTCGGTTCTGCTGGTTCCGCACTCGCGTCGTCGTAAGGCTGAAATGCTGCTGAACTCGGCCGGCGTTGAAGCTGTATGGTCGGGCGCTCCGACTGCAGAAGAAATCCTGGTCAAGGACGAACAGCGCCTGCTGGCTGCGCCGATCTTCACGCAAGAACCGGCTGCTAGCGATGCAGAACTGATTGCGCAAATGGTTTCCGAGCGTACGCCGGACCAACTGGCAGCGGCTGTCGTCAACATGCTGCGCAAGAACCTGCCGACCCCTGCGAACCTGAGCGATCCGGGTGAAGGCCCGCAACGCAAGCCGCGCCGTGAAGGTGAAGCTTTCGAGCCGTCTTTCGCATTTGACCGTCTGTCGTCGGACGAGTGCAGCTGGTTCCGCATGGACATCGGTCGCAACCGTAATGCCGATCCGAAATGGCTGATCCCGATGATCTGCCGCATCGGTGGCATCACCAAGCAGCAGATCGGTTCGATCAAGACCTTCCCGGAAGAGACCCGTTTCGAGATCGCCAACACGCACGTGGAAGCCTTCAAGAAGCTGGCCCAGATGAACACCGAAGAGGCGAACATCACGCCTTCGGATGCGCCGCATGCGGGCATGTTCAAGGGTAGCCGCGACCGTAACTTCGGTGATCGTGGCGGTGCCCGCGATGGTGGTCGTCCGCCGTTCAAGCGCAAGCCGTTCGGTGACAACGACCGTGGCGAGCGTTCGGACCGTGGTCCGCGTCAGGAACGTGGCGAGTTCAAGCCGCGCGAAGGCGGTGATCGTCCGGACCGCGGTGCTAAGCCGTTCCGTCCCAAGGCTCCGGGCGGTTTCGCCGGTAAGCCGGCTGGCGGTGGCTACAAGGGCGGTGCAGGCAAGCCTGCGTTCGCCGGCAAGGCCGCTCCACGCAAGGCCAAGCGTTTCGACTGATTGACGCTTAACCGTTGATATATGAAGGTGCCTCCGGATCGCTTCCGGAGGCATTTTCTTTATGACCCAACCTGCAAACGGCGAGCGTTACGCATCGTTCGAGGCCTTCTATCCCTATTACATCCACGAGCACTCCAATCGGGTCTGCCGCCGTATCCATGTGATCGGCACGGGATTGGTGATCGCGGCCTTTGTCGCGTTTCTGGTGACGCGCAATGCGTGGTGGCTGCTGGCCATGCCGCTGGTGGGGTATGGCTTTGCATGGGTAGGCCACTTCTTCTTCGAGAAGAACCGTCCGGCGACCTTCAAATATCCCCTCTGGAGCCTGATGGGGGATTTCCGCCTGTTCTTCGAAACCGTCAGCGGCAAGCGCAAGTTTTAGGCTTTACGTGACCTTCGCGGTGGCTGGCGCAGGGTAAAGCCGTCGCTGCCGTCAAAGGCGGTGGGGAGCCAGTCGTCGCAGTGATCCGACGCACCCGCGCTGACGAAGGCGTGGCCCCAGCCGCCCTCGGTGTGGGCGCTGCGCCGCTTTGCGCCCAGTGCCTCGAACAGCGGCGCGGAGACGACGGGGAGGCGTACCTTTACGGCCCCCATCTTGTACCCGGCCTGTTCGATGGCGCGGACCAGAGACGGAACCGCCGTTGCGGGAGCCCCGGACAGCCAGGCGATATCAAGGATTTCGAGCACCGGCACGTCGATGGATCGGGTCTTGGACAGCTGTGCGAAGGCATAGGCGACCAGTCCGCTCTCGTCGTGGTAGCCGAGCACAAGCGGCGGCATGTAGCGGTCGGGGCCCGCGCAATACCAGCGCAGGGTTGCCGGACTGCGGTCGCTGACGAGTTGGTCCTCGTCGCGCAGCTTTTCCCACAACTGGCCAAAGGCGGAGTGTTCGGACAGGTCCTCGATGACGTGGATGTTGCGTGGCCATTTGACGCGTCTGGGGTCGAACAGATTGGCCGCGCGCGGGGCAAAACACTCGCCCAGTTTGTCGTTCAGCCTTGGCCAGCGCTCTACGCAGGACCGTAGGCCGCGAGCGAGGGCGGCGAGGCTGGGTGCCAGTGCCCATGACAGCCGCACATCGTGCGCGGGGTGGGGCAGAGGCTCCATCCCCAGTTTGCGGTAAATCGGGCTGCCGACCTCGTTGGCGTTGAGAATGGTCGTGAACAACACGCCCTCCTGGGCCAGGAAGGTCTGGATCAGGGCCTGACTGCCGCCTTTTGCGCGCGGCGAGACGATGACCGAATAGGCCGAGGCGATGACGTGGCGTTTGCGCTGACGATAGGCGAAGCGCCGGTAGTTGCCGAGAAATCCGTCGATGCTGCCGTCATTGTCGATGACCCAGCCCAAGGGCGCAGAGGCGGAATGACAGGGGTTGCGGGCCAGCCAATGCCACTGGTCGAGACTTGGAACAGGCCAATGGATATCCGCGTGCAAGGCGTTGACGCCTTCTGCATCGGCAAGTGTGAAAGGTCTGATGGCCAAGGGGGTCTTCGAGGAGCGGGCGGATTTCCAATACCGATGGTGTCAGAAGCTTGGCCGTATGTCGAGCGCACGCCTCTATCCTTTTGCCGAGGAGAATGAACTGGGCGTCAAATGCATCAGCTATGTGAATATGTGGCAAGTTTGGGCCGGTCTCGAGACGAAAAACGTCGTTAACATCTTGTGACAACTGGCGTGTCGTGCTGTTTCTCAATGTTTCAGCGCCCGACGGGGGCGGCAGATATGGAGTTCCGCGTGTCAGCGACGGAAACTGGGGGCAGCCTTACGGCCGAGCCCCGCAAGACCTTCCTCGGACATCCCCGAGGGCTGGTCGTTCTCTTCTTCACCGAAATGTGGGAGCGCTTCTCGTACTACGGTATGCGGGCCCTGCTGGTCCTGTATCTGACCCAGCACTTCCTGTTCGGTCCTAAAGAGGCTCAGGGTATCTATGCGGCCTATGCCGCGCTGGTTTACCTGATGCCGGTCGTCGGCGGCATGATCGCTGATAAATATCTGGGATCGCGCAAGGCCGTTATCATCGGCGCTGTGCTTCTGGTGTTCGGCCACTTCATGATGGCTTTCGAAGGCACCGGCGGCAAAGAGCGCCTGACGGTTGCCGAGACCACCTATGAACTGCAGGTCGAAGGCCGCGACCAGGACCGCAAGATCTACGCTGTAAACGGCGAAGAGCGCACCCTGATCAAGGTCACGCCGGAAGGCATCGTCAACCTCGAGGCACCGGCTGCGGCTGCGACGGCCGAAGGTGTTGCCGCGGCTCCGGTAGCGGGTCTGCCTGCCCTGACCCCGGCCGACAGCTATAAGCTGGAGACGATCCGCGACACCGGTTTCGGTGAGCCGATCCTGTTCTTCGCCCTGTCGCTGATCATCGTCGGTGTGGGCTTCCTGAAGGCCAATATCTCGACGGTTGTCGGTCACCTGTACGAACAGAACGACCCGCGTCGCGATGGTGGCTTCACCATCTTCTACGTCGGTATCAACCTCGGTTCGCTGCTGGCCACTGCGGCCTGCTCGTATCTGGGTATCAAGTACGGCTGGGCCTATGGCTTCGGTCTGGCCGGTATCGGCATGCTGATCGGTCTGGTTACCTTCATCTTCGGCCAAAGCTGGCTCGAGGGTCGCGGTAGCCCGCCGAATCCGGAAATGCTCAAGACCCGCAAGGTTCTGGGCCTGCCGTTCGAAGCCATCTTCTGGATCGGTGGCCTGGTCGCTGTATTCCCGACCTGGCTGTTGATGATCCGCAGCGAAATCATCATCACCGCCCTGCCTTGGCTGGCCGGTGTGATCTTTGCTTCGGTGGTTGGGTATGTGCTGATCAAGCTGCGTGGCGCTGAGCGCACCCGCATGCTGGTGGCGCTGACCCTGATCTTCTTCTCGACGCTGTTCTGGGCGCTGTTCGAACAAGCCGGTTCTTCGCTGACCCTGTTTGCTGACCAGTCGACCGAGATGCCGTCGTGGTTCAATGCCCCGATGACCCAGATGTTCAACCCGGGCATCATCGTAGTCGGCGGTCCGATCATCGCCGCGCTTTGGGTCTGGCTGGGCAAGCGTAACCTCGAGCCTTCGACTCCGGTCAAGTTCTCGTGGGCGCTGGCTCTGGTGGGTGCAGGCTTCCTGCTGCTGACCTTTGCCTCGAACAACTTCGCGAACGTCGACTTCCGCGTTCCGCTGGTCTTCCTGTTCCTGACCTACCTGCTGCACACGCTCGGCGAGCTGTGCCTGTCGCCGGTGGGTCTGTCGATGATCACCAAGCTGTCGGTTGACCGCGTGGTGGGCATGATGATGGGCGTGTGGTTCCTGTCGTCGTCGGTTGCACACGTGGCTGCCGGCCTGATCGCTCAGGCGACTTCTTCGGACACGGTGGCCGGTGTGGTGACCAATCCGGAAGCCGCTCTGAAGACCTATGCCGACATCTTCGGCACCATCGGCTGGACCGGTGTGATCGTGGGTGTGGCACTGCTGGTGCTGTCGCCGCTGCTGAAGAAGGGCATGGCGGGTATCCGCTAAGTCTCCCTTCAGCGACACGCATAAGAAAGGCGGCACTTCCGGGAGGAGGTGCCGCCTTTTTACTGGCCGTCACGGATGACAGCGGGGGAGAACCTTAGAAGGTTTTGCGTACGCGCAGCTGGAAGAAGGAGCGCGGGGAGACGTCGCGAACGTCGGTGTAGGCAACGGCGCGGGAGGTGCGGTCGGCATAGGTCTCGCGCTCGAGGCGGAAGCTGTCCCAGACATTGAACTGGGCGCGGATCGAGAGGGACGACACCGGCTTGTACTCGGCCCAGATCTGACCGTAGTCGCGGCCCATCCAGCCGGAGACGTAGTCGGGCTGATAGGAGGTCTCGGTGATCTTGGGCAGATAGTCGACGCCCCACGAGAGCTTCCACGACGGGATGTTCTGCTCGAAGGAGATCTCGGCCTGGCTGGGGCGCAGGTTGGAGATCGGGCGGGTGCGACCCGTGGTGGGGTCTGTGACTTCGGTCTTGTTCCAGCTGTTCCCAAAATCGAACTTGCCGCCCGGAATGCCGATCTTGTCGGTGGGCAGGCTCAGCTTGACGCGCAGCTGGTCCAGCGTGCCGTCGCCGATATTGCCGACGGCGGCCAGACCGCCATCCAGCGGGATCACGTCGATTACGTCGCTGATGGCATCGTGGCGGTAGGCGATGCTGAAGATGCCTTCCTTGAGGAAGCGCTGCTCGAAGGAAATCTCGCTGATCCAGCGCTGTTCGGGGGACAGGTTGATGTTGCCGCCCATGACGTTCTCGTTGCTGAACTCGGCGGAGGCGGCGAAGTCGTTGAAGTCCAGCTGGCCCACTGTGCGCTCGAAGCGCATGCGCAGCTGGGTGTTCTCGCGCGGGTTCCACGTCAGCTGGACGCGGGGCTTGGCGAAGAAGAAGGTCTGTTCGTGATCGGCATCGCCCGACTGGCTGATGGTGGAGTTCTCGAGGCGCAGTCCCGCTTCCATCGTCCATTTGGGATTGATACGCCACGTGCCCTTGCCGAACAGTTCGCCGCGCAGTTCCTCGACCTTGATGGAGGCGGAGGGCAGGGGAACGTTGGTGCCGCCGACAGAATAGGCCTGCTCGACTTCGAGCATGTTGTAGGCCACTTCGCCGCCGGCTTCGAACTGGAGCTTGTCGGAGTGCTGGTAGCGCAGGAGGCTACGCAGGATGGTCTCTGAGCTTTCGCCCGAGGCGGTGAAGAGCTGCTCCGGCGAGACGACGCCGTCGACCGTGACGTTGCTGCGATCCAGCGCATCCACGTTTTCAAACTCGTGGATCATGCGGGTTTCGGAGGTCAGCTTGCCGGTGACGGGGCGAGTGTAGACGATGCCCAGTTCGCCCGACTTGCTGTCGTTGACGCCCACCGCCTCGCGGTTGGAAGTGGCGCTGGTGTAGTAGTTTTCGCCGTGCCAGTCGTTGACGCCATAGCGGGCCGTCACATCGACGGTGCCGCCCAGCAGCGGACCTTTGACGGTGCCGCGGATGCTGCGGCCGCCGCCATAGCCGTCGTTCCAGTAGTTCTCGTTGCGCAGGACCGTGCCGTCGGGGGTGGTGCGGGTGAACGGACCCTCGCCGTTGGAATCGCTGGTAGAGATGCTGTCGGACAGGAACAGGCCGTAGGTGTAGTCACCCTTGCGGTGGGTGATCTGATAGCTGCCGCCGTAAAGGTCCTGACCGCCGCCGTCGAAGATGAAGGTGTTGAAGCTGGCGATCTGCTCGGTGCTGGCCGAGGTCTTGAGGATGACGTTGACCACAATGGCATAGCCCTGCATCTCGATGCCGGGCGCGCCGCCGCGGATCAGCTCGATGCGCTCGACACGCGATGCGAGGGTGCGGCCAAGGATGGAAGAGCCGGTGTCGTTCTTCGAGGCCGGTCGGCTGCCGTTGATCAGCACATTGCCCACAGTGCCTTCGAAGCCGCGGGCGCCGTCGCCGTCATTGACGCTGAAGCCGGGGACGCGGTTGACCATGTCCAATGCGGTGTTCGGGCTGTAGGCTGCGAAGAAGTCGGGCTGGAAGATCAGGGAGCCCTGATCATTGGCTTGAGGAGCGTGCGCGGCCGGAGGCGACGCTTCCATGGCCTGGGCGGCAAGCGGGGCGGCCATGCCGAGGCAGAGAATCGTGCTGGTGAGTAAAATGCGCTTGGCAACCATGGGTGGCCCCTTCCTCAAAAATGTTGAGGACGTTTTGCGGCCAGTTTACGGTAGTAACCAGTTACAAGCTGTACAGGTGGATTAAACATCGTCCACGATTACCGAGATGTAATGTACGTTAAGAACGCGCAACGAATGATGGTGAAGAGATGAATAGAATAAAACATTTAGTATTTGTCTGTTCTTTCGTTGCTGCTTCTGCGGTTTCGTTGCCGTCTTGGGCACAAGGTTTAGATGTCGGTGCGCAAGTTTCCGGTTCGGACGCAGTGCAAGTCGACGAAGTTATTGTGACGGCGCGCCGTGCGGGCTTGCCGATGTGGACCGTGCGCAGGGGCGATGACGGGGTGCTGATCCTTGTCGGTATGATCCGCGAAGTGCCCAAAGGCTTTGAATGGCGGGCCGAGGCGCTGGAGGGTGCCGTGGGGCGGGTGGATCGTGTCCTGTTCGCGCAGGACATGCGGGCTTCGCCTGCGGATATCTTGCGGATACTTTGGCGGGCACGGACCATTGTGTTGTTGCCGGACCAACAGACGCTGAACGAGGTGATCCCTGCCGAGGATTTTCTGCGTCTGGTGCCGTTACAGGCCTATGAACGGAATCATGGCTGGGTCCGGACGCGACCGCTGATGGTGGCGATGGGTCTGGTGCGGGAGCGTGCCGGAGAGGATGGCTCGCGTGACCCGAGGGTCGAGCGGGTCGCCGAACGGGCCGCGCGTCGCGCCGATATCAAGACGCATAGCATCGGTGTTGTACGGGGCAGTGAACTGGTCGATTCGCTGATTTCTTCGCCGCCGGAGACGCAACTGTCGTGTTTGAGGGCGGCGATGGGTGCGGCAGAGTACGGGGCCGGTGCCATGGCGGACCGTGCCGAGGCTTGGCGCAAGCTGGATGTGAAGGCCGTATTGGCATCGCCGTTTGATGCGGTGATGGACGAATGCTGGCCGTGGGGTGATCCGTCGGTGCGGGGGCGGATGCGGGCTGAATGGGTCAATGCCATCTCGACTGCGATTGCCGATGACGGCGTGACGCTGGCGGTTGCGCCGATCCGGACGCTGGGGGAAGCTGACGGGGTGCTGGATCAGTTGGTGGCCGCCGGATACGAGATCGACGGGCCTGACTGGAAGTAGAGCGTCGGAGATGAAGCGATGAGTGCGACGTCCGAACCTATTGCCCAAGGTGTTGTGCACGAGGTGGCATCTGATCTGGAGGCGGCTATCCGTGCGGACGTGGCGGCGTTTGCGCTTTGGCAGGGGCTGACACCGCTGGGGCGCAACGAGTTCATCTGCTGGGTCGAGGATGCCAAACAGGCACCGACCCGCGAAAAGCGGATCAGGCGCACTCTTGAGGAAATGCACGAGGGCAAGCGCCGCCCCTGCTGCTGGCCCGGATGTGTTCACCGAACGGACAAGCCGCCGTCCAAATGGCAGCAGGCGATGGCTGCGCGTAAGGGCTAGTTTTCGCGAAGGGGCGAGTTTTCGGCGTAATAATAGGGAACCTTGGAAGGTAAAGCTGACGGTCTGTCGTCGACATTGCACCAGCTCGCCAAGGTTTCGCCTGTCTCGAAATCCGCGACCAGATTTACAACCCTGCAGCCGCCATGGAAGATTTGTGGAAAGTCTTCCATGGCTTCAATCCGTGTCGCGCCGGAGGGCGGCCAGGGGACGCTGGGTATGTTGGCGGCTAATCCCACATCCTCGGTAAATACGCTGACCCAAACTTTTCTAGGCGCGGCCAATGTGAAGGTGTGTGAGGTTGTGAAGGGCAGGTCTAGTTCGGACTTAAGTTCGATCAGGGCGTAGAAGCGAGCATAGTCGGACTTGGCCATTGCCCCTTCAGGGAGGACCGCAAGGTCATCTACGCGCAGGTGGGGCGGAGATTGGCAGGCGCAAAGCATCGCCACTAGTCCGACCGTAAGGATTGCGCGTTTTCTGCTCATGCCAGCATCTTGCCTTGGATTGATCGCGAGGGTCAGCGCGCTGCTACGACCTGCTCTATCGGGAGGCTGATGTGTGCTACGCGGCCTTCGTTCGCTTGGGCGTGTCTCGGGTGAACGGGTTTGCCGTTCCATTGACGGGCTTCTTGCTCAACGTCAGCAAGCCGGACGCCCTGAGGGGTTCGATGCGGGCGGCAGGCTTCCAATTGGCCGTTGGCGACGAGTCAGCTGATTTCTACGTCCCTATTGTTTTGGTGGTCGAGAGTAGGCTGTCGTCGCACGCCTTGGAGCCGCATGTTCGCGTCTACATCTGGCAGATGGTCACGATCAACCTCAAGCGCGTAACCACATGCCGTAAGGACCTTATCCAGATTGGCATGTCGGGAAGGCAGTTCGAGAGGGGAAGAGATGGCCGGACGTCGGCGAGTCGCGGGAGATGATAGAGGTAGGATTCCGCCATTGCGCAGTCCGCGTGCATCGCGTGCCGGTTCGGTGCTCAGCCACACCCCATTCTGTCTCCACACTTGAGTGACGGGCGTAGAGCCGACTTGCACGGTCGCCGTGTAGGGCGTTTGCCCGGTCGGGCAATCCCCAGAGGGAGACGACGAATCGATCAAAATAGCACTGGACTCGGAGTTCTTAGCCGGAGGCAAAAGTCACCGTCGCAATATAGGTTTTTTAGCGACGTCCTCGGCATAGTCCCAATCCTCATCCGCGACCTGATGCTGCGCGGAAGCCGGGTTGCCGATCAGCAAACCCGTTGCGCAGGCCGCAGTCAGGAGCAAGCGAAGTCGGAACATGTGCAGAGCCCAAATAAGAGACAAGAACGCCGTTCGACCTTAGAAGGGCTTACGAAAAAGGCCACCCGTAGTGGGTGGCCTTTGATGTTTTAGACGGCGGTGCCGCCGATGGTTAGGCAGCCCGTTACTATGCCAGTAGTCTCGTCGTCTTTTCGATCCGGTCGGGGTCAACAGCTTGGAAATCTGCCAGCAGTCGCTTGAATACGGTCCAAACTGTGGGTTCTCGTCGATCCGCTCCGAGATCGGCGAAGTGTCTGAAGTTATGAGAGGCGAGTTCAAGGGAGAGTTCGCCCACCGTGGTATCGCTGAAACCTGCCAAGCGCGCACGAGCAATGGCCGCTCCGGCATATACGGTGATGATCAACCCCAGTGCCAAGATTGTGGAGGGCGCAACTGAGAGTGCGGCGCAGGCGATCGCAACCAAGCCTATACCCAAGGTCAGTTCATCATAAGCGCCGGGCAATGGGCGCGTGCCTGTGTACTGGGCCATATTTGCCAGAAACTGCGAACGGGATTTGCGTGTGAGCTGAGACAGTTTCGTCGTGGGAGCAATATGATTTTTGGCCCCAAGATGTCTTAGGTATCGCCGGACCGCGTAGAACGCCATGGCTGTCGGGCATTTTCCAGACGCTGTTTCAACAGGGAATCTTTCGATTAGGCCATCGTATAGATCGCCGACAGTGTGCCAGTTTAAAGTCTCGTGATCATCAAAGCGGACGCCAAACGCCTCCTCAAGAGACGTTAGAAGTTCACAATCGTCACCGTCTCCGGCGAGCAGAAGCGACACAAGGGGGTGACCTGTTGAAGTCATATAGACAAAGTCCATCAAACCTCGAACGATGACAAGGTCGGTCTAGCCTCAACGAAAAAGGCCACCCGTGGCGGGTGGCCTTTGAAGTGTTAGACGGCGGTGCCGCCGACGGTGAGGCCGCCCATTTTGAGGCTGGGTTGGCCGATGCCGACGGGGACGCCTTGTCCGGCCTTGCCGCAGGTGCCGACGCCGGGGTCGAAGGCGAAGTCGTCGCCGATCATCTCGATCTTGGTAAGCGCCGTGGCACCGTCACCGATCAGGGTCGCGCCGCGAACCGGCGTGGTGATCTTGCCGTCCTCGATGAGGTAAGCCTCGGTGCACTGGAACACGAATTTGCCGTTTGTGATGTCGACCTGACCGCCGCCGAAGTTGGCGGCGTAGAGGCCGCGCTTGGTCGAGGCGATCATGTCCTCGAACTTGTCATTGCCGCCTTCCATGAAGGTGTTGGTCATGCGTGGCATCGGCTGGTGGGCGAAAGACTGGCGACGGCCATTGCCCGTGGCGCGGGCGTTCAGTTGGCGGGCCGACAGGCGGTCGTGCATCAGGCCGACCATGATGCCGTCCTCGATAAGAACGGTGCGCGAGGTCGGCGTGCCTTCGTCGTCGAACGACAGCGAGCCGCGACGGTCGGCAATCGAGCCGTCATCGACGACCGTGACGCCGGGGGCGGCGACGCGCTTGCCCATCATTCCGGTGAACACCGACGAACCCTTGCGGTGGAAGTCGCCCTCGAAGCCGTGACCGATGGCTTCGTGCAGCAGCACGCCCGGCCAGCCGGCGCCCAGAACGACGTCCATCTCGCCTGCGGGGCAGTCGATGGCTTCGAGGTTGATCATGGCCTGACGCAGAGCCTTGTCGACCTGACCCTGCCAGCTTTCCGGCTTGATCCATTCCTCGAAGGCGGCGCGGCCGCCGGCACCGGAGGATGCGGTTTCCCGCTTGCCGTTCTTCTCGACCGTCACCGAGACGTTCAGGCGTACCAGCGGGCGGATGTCGCTGAGGATCTGGCCGTCGCCGCGCAGGATGTCGATGGTGCGGCGCTCGCCGACGATGGAGGCCGACACCTGAACCACATGCGGGTCGCGGACGCGGGCAAAGGCGTCGATCTCGGCCAGCAGGGCGATCTTGTCCGAGAAGGACGGGGCTAGCAGCGGATCGACCGGCGCATAGAGGCGCTGATTGGTGGCCAGGGGGGCTTCGGCGGCGGTGCCGGAGTAGCCGCGCTTGGCAAGGGCTGCGCTGTCGCCTGCGCGCGCGATAGCGGCGGCGGAGATTTCATTGGCGTGGGCGAAGCCTGCGGTCTCGCCTGCGACCACACGCAGGCCGAAGCCTTCGGTGGCGTCGTAGTTGGCGCTCTTCAGGCGGCCATCGTCGAACAGGAGGGATTCGCTCTCGGTCTTTTCGAGGAACAGTTCGCCGTCGTCGGCACCCTCCAGCGCGGTTTGCAGGATGGACAGGGCATCGGACGCATCGACACCAGCGGCGTCGAGAATGGGCGAGGGCGAAGAGACAGAAGTGGAAGAGCTCATAGTCGCTAGATAGGCGCGGGCGCGGGCGGGCGCAAAGAAAAAGCCCCCGCCTGACGAGCGAGGGCTTTGCGAAGTGGACGCTGCGAGGCGGGGGAGAGAAGGTGCAGCGCCCTTTGGTTGAGCTTAGTCCTGATCGACCGTCGCTTCTTGCGACAGTTCCTGACGCAGTTCGGCCGGTCGGCGGCTGAAGCTGATCGAGCTGTTGCCGGTAGCGACCACGTCAACCTTGCCATTGGCCGAGGTTTCGACGTCGGCGTTGCCGCTGGTGCGAATGGTGGCGTTTTCCGTCAGCAGTTCGTCCAGTTCGGCCGAGGCATGTCCCGAGGCGTCGACCGTGATCGACTGGGTGCGTCCGATGACTTCGGCGTCCGCGCTGCCCGTCAGGGCCAGCTTCAGGTCAGGCTGGTTGTAGTCACGCACCAGAAGGTTGGTGTGACCAAACAGCTCGAACGACTTCACCGAAGGCGCGCGGATCGTGATGGTCAGGCGTTCGCGCTCATTCCAGCCGCGGATGCCCGAGGCGTCCCACGTCACATAGCTGCGATCGGAGCCGCGACGGTCCGGGGTGTCGAGGCGCAGGCGACCGTCGGACAGGGTGACCTTTTCGGCCAGTTCCTTTTGACCCTCGATGGTGATGCCCGAGGCGCTGGCGTCCTGAATGAAGACGACCTTGCCGGGGATGTCGATGGCGAGGCTATCGCCGCCCGCCCACTCTATGGTGCGGGTGATCGGGGCGGGCAGTTGCTCGCGGACGACGCGGACGCCGTCGTTTTCATTGTCGTCAAACACCCAGGTCCAGCTGTGCTTAGCCAGATCGGAGCCGCCGACGGCTGCTGCGCCGCCGATGCCGACAATAGCCAGGGCCAGACCCGAGGCCCCGATGATGAACAGATTGCGGATCATGTCAGTGTCCTATTCCTGTAAGGGGCGCAGATCAGGCGTTAGCCGGTTCGAGGGCGGGTTTGGCGACGCGGTAGTGCAGGCGGGCGTACCAGATGGTCGCGTCGATCAGCCATTTGATCAGGATGGCCATGGCGGCGATCATGAAGACGCCCAGACCCATCAGGCCGATACCCAGAAGGAAGGCGGCGAGGATGCCGCCCGGCAGTCCGGCGAACGGACCGACGACCATCACACCGCCACCGGCGATGAAGATGCCGACACCGGCGACGAGGAAGGCGAGAACCGTACCGAACACCGGCAGAACCAGCGGCAGCAGGATCAGGATGTCGATGGCACCCAGACCCAGAATACCCAGAACGGCACCCAGGGCGTTGGAGGCGGTCGGCTGCTGGGCCCAGGCCTGCGCACCGGCTTCGGCCTTCAGTTCGCGGGCCAGACGGTCCGGATCGCCAAGGGCGGCAGAGACATCGGCTTCGGAGCGGCCAGCAGCGACGGCGTCGTCGAAGTGGGCTTCATAGTCGGCCACGATGTCGTCGGCAGCGGACTTGGTCAGACCCACCAGACCGCGACGGAGACGGGCGAGGAACTCGTTGCGGTTCATTATTCAGCTCCCTTGTCGGATACAGCGGCCGTGAGGGCCGGTACGGGCTTTGGTGCGCCCGCGTTGATGGTGTCCGCCGAGGTGGCGGCGCTCAGAAGGTCGCCGACGGCGTTGGCGAAGGCCTTCCACTCGGTGCTCTGGGCGGCGAGGGCTTCGTGACCCTTGGCGGTCAGACGGTAATATTTGCGCGAGGGACCGCTGGACGATTCGACCAGATAGGTTTCGACCTGTCCGTCCGTCTGCATGCGGCGCATCAGCGGGTAGATCGTGCCTTCACCCATTCCGATTGCATCCGACAGGCGAGAAGCGATCTCATAGGCGTAGCTGTCGCTACGGGCGAGCAGGGCAAGGACGCACAGTCCAAGGACCCCTTTCTTCAGTTGGATATCGATTGTTTCGGGCATTTCGTTCCCTCGGTTGATGTCCAATGGTTATGACAAGGTATCTTGTGACGCAAGGTACCTTTCAAAACATGAACACCTTTTAATGAGCGGCTTTCTAACAACCTTGTGCTGCGGAATGTGTCAGACACCTTGCCCGACGCCATTTTGTCCGATAACGACCGCCCAAACGCTGCGGTTCGAACGGGCCTCAGCGCGTTTGCGATTGCTTCGCAGGCGTCTGCGGCAGAACGGTTTATGAGGACTTCTCGAATGGGGATGGGCACGCGAGCTATAGCGCGGTTGGGGGCGGGTATCGCCACGGCTGCGCTTGGCGCATTCGTTGCTGCGCCGACATGGGCGCAAGAACTTGTGGGGCAGCCGACCCCGGGTGCAATCGGTCTTCAGCCGGCGGCATCGCCGCTGAAGCACCAGGTGCACGACTTCCACCAGTATGTGTTGCTGCCGATGTGCATCGGCATCAGCGTTCTGGTGCTGGCACTGCTGCTGTGGATTTGCGTGCGCTATAACAAGCGCGCCAACCCCACTCCGGCAAAATGGGCACACAACACGGTCATCGAAGTGATCTGGACGGTTGTGCCGATCCTGATCCTGATGGTCATCGCGCTGTTCTCGTTCCGCCTGCTGTTCGCCTATGAGAACATGCCGGAGCCGGACGTCCGCGTGAAGGTCACCGGCAACCAGTGGAACTGGGCCTACGAGTATCCGGACCACAAGGTTCCGGAATACATCTCGAACATGCTGCCGGAAGACAAAGCCGGTAAGCAGCTTTACCGTCTGGCCGCTGACCAGCCGATGGTTGTGCCGGTTGGCGCAACGGTCGAACTGCTGATCACCGCTGCTGACGTGATCCACGCTGTGGCTGTTCCGGCCTTTGGCGTGAAGATCGACGCCATTCCGGGCAAGACCAACCACACCTGGTTCAAGGCCGAGAAGGTCGGCACCTATTACGGCCAATGCTCGGAACTGTGCGGTGTCGACCACGCCTTCATGCCGATCCAGGTCAATGTTGTGACCCAGGAAGAGTTCGAAGCTTGGGTCGCCTCGAAGGGCGGTTCCATGCCGGGTACCGAAGTTGCTGCTCCGGTTGCAGCTCCGGCCCCTGCTGCTCCGGCCGCTGATGCTGCTGCGGCAGCCCCGACCCCAGCCCAGACCGAAGCGGCTGCAGCACCTGCTGCTGCCGCACCGGCTGCCCAATAAAGATTTGCGAGAGCACACTCATCATGGCTAGCGCTAGCGCAACAGACAATCACATGCCGGGGTTCTTCACCCGCTGGTTCTTCTCGACGAACCACAAAGACATCGGCGTCCTCTATCTCATCTTCGCCATCTTCACCGGTCTGGTGGGTGGTGCCCTGTCGGGCCTGATCCGTTGGGAACTGGCCGAGCCGGGTATCCAGCTGTTCCGTGAAGGCGGCATCGTCCAGCAACTGGGCATCGTCGAAGCGTCCAAACACGGCTTTAACGTCACGGTCACGGCCCACGCCCTGATCATGGTGTTCTTCGTGGTCATGCCTGCGACCATGGGCGGTTTCGCCAACTACTTCACGCCGATCATGATCGGTGCGCCGGATATGGCCTTCCCGCGTCTGAATAACATCTCGTTCTGGATGCTGGTTGCCGCCTTCATCATGCTGTCGATGTCGCTGTTCGTGGACGGTGGTCCGGGCCGCGGCTTCGGTGGTGGCTGGACGGCTTATCCGCCGCTGTCGACCATGGGCCACACCGGTCCGTCGTTCGACATGGCCATCTTTGCCCTGCACATCGCCGGTATCTCGTCGATCCTCGGCTCGATCAACTTCATCACCACCATCTTCAACATGCGCGCACCGGGTATGACCCTGCACCGCATGCCGCTGTTTGCGTGGGGCGTTCTGATCACCGCTTTCCTGCTGCTGCTGTCGCTGCCGGTTCTGGCTGGTGCCATCACCATGCTGCTGACCGACCGTAACTTCGGCACGTCGTTCTTCGATCCGGCCGGCGGCGGTGACCCGGTCATGTACCAGCATCTGTTCTGGTTCTTCGGTCACCCGGAAGTGTACATCATGATCCTGCCGGGCTTCGGCATGATCTCGCACATCGTCTCGACCTTCTCGAAGAAGCCGATCTTCGGCTACCTCGCGATGGCTTACGCCATGGTCGCCATCGGCTTCATCGGCTTCATCGTGTGGGCTCACCACATGTACACGGTCGGTATGTCGATCGAGCTGCGCACCTACTTCGTAGCTGCGACGATGATCATCGCGGTTCCGACCGGCGTTAAGATCTTCTCGTGGATCGCCACCATGTGGGGCGGCTCGCTGACCTTCAAGACCCCGATGCTTTGGGCTATCGGCTTCATCTTCCTGTTCACCGTCGGTGGTGTGACCGGTGTGGTGCTGTCGAACGCCGGCATGGACTACTCGCTGCACGACACCTACTACGTCGTCGCCCACTTCCACTATGTGCTGTCGCTGGGTGCCGTCTTCTCGATCTTCGCCGGTTTCTACTACTGGTTCGAGAAGATGTTCGGCGTGAAGTACAACGAGTTCCTGGGACAGCTGCACTTCTGGGTCATGTTCGTTGGCGTTAACGTCATCTTCTTCCCGCAGCACTTCCTGGGTCTGCAAGGCATGCCGCGTCGTTACATCGACTATCCGGAAGCCTACACCCTGTGGAACCAGGTCTCGTCCTACGGCTATCTGATCACCATCGTCGGTGTCGGCATCTTCCTGATCATGCTTCTGGAAGCCGCCATCCGTCGTCGTCCGGGTGAAGCCAACCCGTGGGGCGAGGGTGCCACCACGCTGGAATGGACCCTGTCCTCGCCGCCTCCGCACCACCAGTTCAACGAACTGCCGGTGGTGAAGGCGGACGACCACCACTAATCCCTCTCCCGGGATAACAAATGGAGAGGCCGCCCTTTCGAGAACCGGAAGGGCGGCCTTCGCCTTATATGAGTATGACCCAGCACCAAGCCCCCCTCATTTCGACCGCCCAGCCGGAAGACTTCTTCCAGCTTCTGAAGCCGCGCGTCATGTCGCTGGTCGTGTTTACGGCTGTCACCGGTCTGATCGCGGCGCAGGGCCATCTGGCTTTGCTGAACGCTGTCGTGGCGGTGATCTGCATCGCCGTGGGGGCAGGGGCTGCAGGGGCGCTGAATATGGCGCTGGAGGGCGAGACAGACGCCCTGATGCGTCGCACGCGTGGCCGCCCCGTCGCGGCAGGCCGCGTGCGCAAGAACGACGCCATGGCCTTCGGCGTCATCCTGTCGATTTTTTCGGTCATGCTGCTGGGCATGACCACCAACTGGATCGCCGGTGGCCTGTTGGCCCTGACGATCGTCTACTACGCCGTCTTCTATACGCTGATGCTCAAGCGTCGCACGCCCCAGAACATCGTCATCGGCGGTGCCGCCGGGGCCTTCCCGCCGGTGATCGGCTGGGCGGCGGCGACGGGTGATGCACCGTGGCAGGCGTGGTTGCTGTTCCTGATTATCTTCCTGTGGACCCCGCCGCATTCATGGGCGCTGGCGCTGTATTCGGCCGGTGACTATGCCAAGGCCGGTATCCCGATGATGCCGGTGGCACGCGGTGCCAAGTCCACCCGTCTGCAGATCCTGATCTATACCCTGGTCTTCGTGCCCGTAGCGATTGCCCCGACCTTTGTGGGTCTCGGAGGCGTGATCTATGGCGTCGTGTCGATCACGGGCGGTCTTTTCTTCCTTTATCTGGCGCTGCGTCTGTGGCGCTCGCGCGCAGGCGATCAGCCCGACAAGGCCGAGGCCGTGGGGCGAGAAGCCGCATTGTACGACGTGCGCGCCGAGGCCAAGCCTGCCCGCAACCTGTTTGCCTTTTCCATCCTGTATTTGATGGCGCTGTTCTCGGCCCTTCTGGTCGAGCAACTGCCGCTCATCGGAGCCTGAGTGCGATGACCCAGAACGATTCTACGCCGCAGTTCATCAAGCTGACCGACGAACAGGTGCGCGCCCGCAAGCGCCGCAACATTGCCATCGCCTGCGGCCTGCTGCTGTTCATCGCCACGGTCTATTCGATCACCGTGTCGCGGATGCATGCCAACAACGAGGCCCGCAAGGCGGCCGAGGCTGCCGAGAATGCAGCGGTGGGCGCAGTGCCTTCCAGGGCACCGGCTGTTGAAGCCCCAGCCGTCGAGGTCACCCCGGCGGAGCGTCCGTAATGTCGGGTGACGTGAACGCTAAAAAGGCGGCCCGCAAGAACTGGATCGCCATCGCCTGTGTATTCGGTGTGATGGCGATGACGGGCGCAGCGTTTGCCGCTGTACCGCTGTACCGTCTGTTCTGTCAGGTGACCGGCTTTGGCGGCACAGTGTCACAAGCGGTCGAAGCGCCCAAGGAGGTGCTGGACCAGATGGTGACGATCCACTTCGACACCAACGTCCGCAACCTGCCGATGACCTTTGTGCCCGAGCAGACCACCCAGCGCGTGCGTATCGGCGAGACGGGCATGGCCTATTTCAAGGTCAAGAACACTTCGAACGAACCTATCCACGCTACGGCTGCTTACAACGTCGTGCCTGACAAGGCCGGTCCGTACTTCCAAAAGCTGCAGTGCTTCTGTTTCGAAGGGCAGGAGATTGCCCCCGGAGCCGAGGTTGTGTTCCCTGTCCAGTACTTCGTGGCGCCCGAGATGGCGACCGACCGTGAAGGCCGCGGGATCAAGGAAATCACGCTTAGCTACACGTTTTACCCAACCAAAGGTTTCGATCCTGCGGTTTAAGCCTCAATAGGCATTGGCAAAGCCCGACTGGCAACGCTATAGCCCTGCATAACTCGACTCTTGCCTTAATTCAGAGACCCTGGAATGGCCCACGCGAAACCACAACACGACTACCACCTGGTTGACCCCAGCCCCTGGCCGCTCGTCACCTCGATGACCGTTGTGGTCATGCTGACCGGCGCCGTTATCTGGATGAAGGGCATGTTCGGCCTGCCGGAGGGCACCAAGTGGGTGTTCTTCATCGGTCTGGCCGGTGTTCTGTACTCCATGTTCGGCTGGTGGCGTGATGTCATCAAAGAAGGCCAGAAAGGTGACCACACGCCGGTCGTCCAACTGGGTCTTCGCTATGGCATGATCATGTTCATCGCATCGGAAGTCATGCTGTTTGCCAGCATCTTCTGGATGTTCTTCGACATGGCGATCTTCAACGAAGCCCGCACCCTGATCCCTGAATACGGCAACTGGACGGACACGGCTGCGGCCTGGTCGACCTGGCCGCCGAAGGGTGTCGAGGTCCTGGATCCTTGGAGCCTGCCGCTGCTCAACACCGTGATCCTGCTGCTGTCGGGCACGACCGTGACCTGGGCTCACCACGCCATTCTGAAGAACGACCGTCAGGCCGCCAAAATGGGTCTGTGGCTGACCGTTGGTCTGGGTGTCATCTTCTCGGCTGTTCAGGCCTATGAGTACTACCACATCATCCACGGCCACCTGTTCTTCAACGAAGAAGCCCTGAACTCGAAGCTGTATGGCTCGCTGTTCTTCCTGGCCACCGGCTTCCACGGCTTCCACGTTCTGGTCGGCACCATCTTCCTGGCGGTCTGCCTGCTGCGTCTGTATCTGGGTCAAATGACCCCGCAGAAGCACTTCGGCTTCGAAGCTGCCGCCTGGTACTGGCACTTCGTGGACGTGGTCTGGCTGTTCCTGTTCGCCTTCCTGTACGTCGTTTACGGCTGATAGGCGGACACCAAGTCTGATAATCAGGACGGCGCGGAGCTTCGGTTCAGCGCCGTTTTCTTTTGGATGACCATGAGCAGCAGCCATCAACGATTGCAGGGGCGCGCCGCCGTTTGGGCCGGAGTGCGCGGGCGCTGCCCGAACTGCGGGCAGGGGCGTCTGTTCGCGGGCTGGCTGAAGGTGCAGCCGCGCTGCGAGGCGTGCGGCTTTGCACTGAAGGATATCGAGACCGGTGACGGGGCAGCCACCTTCATCATGCAGATTACAGGCGCGACCGTGGGCATGGCCGCCGTGGCGTTCAATCTGGCGGTCCAGCCCCCGCTCTGGCTCAATCTGGTGATCTGGCTGCCGTTGGTGGTTCTTGTCTCGGGGGGCTTGATGCGACCCGGAAAGGGGTTGATGACAGCCCTGAATATGCTGCGTACCCGCAAGGACGGCTGATGTCTGATACCCGCTCCAAATCCAAGCCGCGCTTTCCCGTTGTTTTGACGGCGCTGACGGCGGTCTCGCTTGTGGCCCTGATCAGCCTGGGGGTCTGGCAGGTCGAGCGTCTGCAGTGGAAGGAAGGCCTGATCGCGGCCAGTGCCGAGGCAGAGGCCCAGCCGCCCGCACCGGTGGACGAGGTGCTGGCTTCGGCCGCGCCGGAGTTCCGCAAGGTTTTGGTTCTGTGTCGCGGGCTGAACACTGCCCCGTTTGTCGAGTTGCGCTCGATCGAAGAGGGGCAGCCGGGCTTTCGTTTGATTTCGGCCTGTCCGCTGGCGAACGGGCAGTCGATCCTGATCGATCGCGGCTTTGTCGGTCAGGATGTCACGGCGCG
The DNA here is from genome assembly GCF_022750635.1 of Brevundimonas pishanensis. GTDB lineage: Bacteria > Pseudomonadota > Alphaproteobacteria > Caulobacterales > Caulobacteraceae > Brevundimonas > Brevundimonas pishanensis. The sequence continues at coordinate 171,701 of NZ_JAJKBG010000005.1, forward strand.
TCCGGTCGTCGGGAACAACGCCGCCATGCCCGTCTCGTTCACGGGGGTGGTGCGTAAGCCGGTCAAACCGTCGGGTATGACGCCGCCGCCCGAGGGCAATGTCTTCTTCGGGCGCGACCCCGCGGCCATGGCCGAGGTGCTGGGTGTGAAGACGCAGGTTTCGCCGTGGATCATCTATGCCGCCACGCCGATCAATCCGGAGATCGAGGGGCTGCACCCCTCGGTGCCGCCTGCGGCCTTCAGCAATAACCACGCCGGATATGCCGCGACATGGTTCGGCCTCGCTGTTGTCCTGATCGGCGTCTATATAGGGCTGCTGCGCCGTCGCCTGATGCGAACGGCCGACCTGCAAGGAAATACCCCCTGACTGTCCGCCTGCACACGCTGTCCAACGGCGTAAGACTGATTTGCGATCCGCTGCCCGGTCGTCGCACCTTTGCCCTGAATGTTGCCGTCGCAGGCGGCGCGCGTATGGAAAGCGAGGCCCAGTCGGGCTGGTCGCACTTCCTGGAGCATCTGGTGTTCAAGGGCGCGGGGGAGATGGGCGCACGCGATATCGTCGAGCGGGTGGAGGCCACGGGCGGCACCATCAATGCAGCCACCGGCTATGAGCGCACCAGCTTTGATATCCGTGGCGTGGACGGCTCGCTGGAGCTGTCGATGCAGGTGCTGTCGGACCTTGTATTCCGACCGGCGCTGGATCCCGTCGAGATCGAGCGCGAGAAGGACGTCGTGGCGCAGGAGATCGCTGAGGCGTTCGACACCCCCGATGACCATGTTTTCGAAATGGCGCAGGCGACGGCTTTCTTTGACCAGTCGCTGGGGCGTCCGATCCTTGGCTCCGTCGAAAGCCTGAAGCCGGTCACGCGCGAACAGATTTCAGCATGGCGTGCGGCGCTCTATTCCCCGGACCGGATGGTCGTGTCCGTGTCGGGCGGGGTGGACGAGGCCGAACTGTTGAAGCTGGCCGAGACATGGTTCGGTTCCGAAGTGGCCGGACCCGCACCGGTCATTGCCGAGGCGCAGTTCATCGGCGGCGAGGCCCGCATGGCCCGCAAGATTGAACAGGCCAATCTGGTATTCCAGATGGTGGCTCCGTCGGCGACGTCGGAAGACCTGCCGACCGCGCGTCTGTTCACCGAGATTCTGGGCGGAGGCATGGCCTCGCGCCTGTTCCAGTCGGCGCGCGAAGAACGCGGGCTGGCCTATGCGATCGACGCCTATATGGAGCCCTATGCCGATGTCGGCCTGCTCGGCATCTATGCGGGTGCGGCTGCCGAACGCTCGCAGGAGCTGGCCGAGGTCTGCGCCCAGCAGGTGGTGCAACTGGCGCTGGACGGGCCGACCGAGGCCGAGATGCAGCGCGCCAAGGCGGTGATGAAGGCCGGTCTGTGGATGTCGGACGAAAGCGCCGCCAGCCGCTCGGCACGCCATGCCACACAAGCACTGGTCTATGGGCATCTGGTTTCGTCGGACGATCTGGCTGATTCGCTTGAGGCGGTTACGACCGAGGGGATGCGCGCCTTTGGCGAGGGGCTGTTGTCCGACGGTCTCACCGCAACGGCGGTTTTGGGTCCCAAGGCGGCCATCAAGGCCGGAAAAGCCTTTGCATCCACAGTTGATGCCGCCCGCACGGGCTATCGCTCGCAGGCTTGAAGCGTTTAGAACAGGCGCATGGCCTTGTTTGACTGGAAATCGGAAAACGAGGGCCCGGTTCTTTACGGGGCCGGGGTCATGTTGCGACCGCCGCGTCCGTCGGACTATCGCGAGTGGGCCGAGATCCGCGAAGCCTCGCGGGACTATCTGCAACCGTGGGAGCCGGCATGGGCCGAGGATGACCTGACCCGCGGGGCCTATAAGCGCCGCTTGGCAGTCTATGCGCGCGAGATGGAACTGGGCACCGCCTATCCGTTCTTTGTGCTGGACCAGCAGACAGGCGGACTGGTCGGAGCGATCACCCTGTCGAACATTCGCCGCGGTGTCGCGGAAACGGGAACGCTTGGTTACTGGATCGGGCGTCCATATGCGGGCGAGGGACGTGCTACGGCGGCCGTCGGGGCGGTTCTGGACTTTGCATTCGGAGGCTTGGCGCTGCACCGCGTGGAAGCGGCATGCGTGCCATCCAATCATGCGTCGCGCCGCGTACTGGAGAAGTCGGGCTTCCGACACGAGGGAATGGCGAAGGCTTATTTGAAAATTAACGGCGTGTGGGCAGATCATCTGCTGTTTGGCGTTTTGGAGGCCGACCTCGGGGGGCGGAAGCAGCCAGAACGTGACCAATGAGGCAATATTGACCCAACGTTCCAGAGCGCATGCGTGGGACCCGACCATGGCCCTCGAGGCCTTGGCGGCCGCAGATTCTGCGTTGTGGGTCTGGACCCCGTCGCAGGACAGCATCAGCTTTAGCGGTGCGACTCCTTCAATCGGACTAGGCCCGTTGGCACCTGAGTGCACGGCGGCGACCTTTGTGGCCATGGCCCTGCCGCAGGACCGCGCCCTTGCGGAGCGGCTGCTGAAGCCCCGCGCAGAAGGTGCCGAGATTTCCGTGCGCCTGAGAATGCGCGGGTCCGAAACCTGCCTGTGGCGCGGGGTCTGGCTTGAGGACGGTTTGCGCGCGGCGGGCATTGTCACGCTGGAACACCGGATGATCGGAACGGGGCGATGCGACCTGACGCATCTGCTGGATCGCCGCTCCTTCCTTGGCCGTGTGAGCGAAGGTCTGGTCCAGCCCGGCGAGTTCGAGATGGTTATCGCCGATCTGGACCGCCTAAAGCGGCTGAACGAGGCGCTTGGGCCGGAGCGGGCGGACCTTGTCCTGTCGACGCTGGGCTCGCGTCTGTCGGCAGCCTTCCCCAATGAAGCCGCTCCCGCACGTATCGGCGAGGACGAGTTTGCTGTTTTCGTGCGACGGGACCGTCAGTCGGGGGCCGGGACGGCATCCACCGCCGAACGGATGCGCGGGGCGCTGGAACTGCCGATGTCGGTGGCCGGCTATGACATCTATCCCAGCGTGTCGATCGGTGCGGCAAGCGCCGAGGGCGGTGCCGATGCGCCTGCCGCAGGCGAGTTGCTGCGTCGGGCTTCCCTGGCGCTGGAGCGGGCCAAGACGGGCGGGCGCGGCGGTGCGGCGGCCTATGGTCGTGCGCTTGAGAATGACAGCCTGTCGCGGCTGGCGCTGGAAAGCGAACTTCGCAACGCCTTCAGCCGCGGCGAGATCGAACCCTTCTATCAGCCCATCGTGAATCTTTCGACGGGGGCTGTGGCCGGCTTTGAGGCGCTGGCGCGCTGGCGTCACCCGCAACGCGGACTGGTGCCGCCCGACGAGTTCCTGTCACTGACCGAAGAGATGGGTCTGATGGCGGAGCTGGGTTTGGTGATGATGCGTCAGGCGGCGCGTCAACTGGCCGAGTGGCTGTCGCGCCATCCGGCGGCGGGCGATCTGTTCTGCAGCGTGAACCTGTCGGTCGGCGAGATCGAGCGTCCGCATCTGGTTCAGGATGTTGCCGACATTATCGCCACGACCGGTCTGCCCAAGGGCGCCCTGAAGCTGGAAGTGACGGAAAGCGACATTATGCGCGATCCGAACAAGGCCGCCGAAGTGCTGGCCTCGCTGCGCGAGGTCGGGGCATCGCTGGCGCTCGATGATTTCGGCACCGGCTTCTCGTCGCTGTCCTATCTGGCGCGACTGCCGTTCGATACGCTCAAGATCGACCGCTATTTCGTTCTGACGATGGACAAGGACGAGGGCTCGGCCAAGATCGTGCGTTCGGTTGTGAACCTCGGGCGCGACCTGTCGCTGGAAGTGGTGGCCGAGGGCGTGGAGAACGCCAGCCTGGCCTATCTGCTGGTGCAGGACGGCTGCCACTATGGTCAGGGCTTCGGCTATGCGCCCGCGCTGCCTGCGCAGGAGGCAGAGGTCTATCTGAACGAGTCGCTGGTGGACGGCGCGGCACCGATCAAGGCGCGCAGCTAGTGCGTCAGGCGGTGCCGCCTTGCGATGACAAGCGGCCCGCATCGATGCCCAGCAGAGCCAGTGCGCGTTGCCATTTGGTGTCATAGGCTTCGTCGAAGATCAGCGACGGGTCGGCATCCATGGTCAGCCAGACGTTCTCGCTCAACTCTTCCTCGAGCTGGCCTTCGTCCCATCCGGCGTAACCGAGAACCAGCGTCGAGCGGGCGGGACCGGTAATCTCGCCCATGGCCGCCAGAGCTTCGCGTGTGCCGGTGACGGCCATGCCGCCAGTGACCCGAAGGCTGGTCTCCTCGCTGAACCAGTCGTCGGTATGAAGCACGAAGCCGCGCTCCTGCTCGACGGGGCCGCCGATGAGGACAGGGCGGCCGACCGCACCGTGGGTCGGGGCGTTCAGCTTTTCAAGTACGAAGGCCAGATCCACACCAGGAGCGGGAAGGTCCAGTCGCAGACCCATAGCGTGGTCGTCATCATGGGTGCAGACCAGAATGACCGCGTGCTCGAAACGCTCGTCATCGATACCCGGCATGGCCACCAACAGGCGACCGGCCAACGAGGGCCACTCCAGCGACGATGGCGGGGTCTGGTCATCGGGGGGTAAAACAGCACTCATAGCTTTATTGTTGGGTTTGGGACCTTCACGCGCAAGGGCCTTTAGGTCGCATATGGCTCCGCCACACCTCCGAGACAGGGCTTTGCGGGCGGCAGACGCAGAAATCGTCCGCTGGATGGTCATTAGGCGGGCGGCAGGGGTTGGCGTCAGGTCGGGTCGCATTATGTTCAAGCCGAACCGTTTTCCGGGTGAGCCGGGGTGCGGTGTCCGGAGGAAACACATATGACCATCAAAACCGGCGAGCGCCTTCCCGACGTCAAGCTGTCGCGCATGACGGCTGACGGCCCGCAACCTGTTCAAGTCGCCGACTTCTTCGGCGGCAAGACTGTCGCGCTGTTCGCTGTTCCGGGGGCTTTCACCCCGACCTGCTCGGCGCGTCACCTGCCGGGTTACAAGGACAATCTGCCGACCCTGTCGGACAAGGGTGTGGACGTTGTGGCTTGCGTATCGGTCAACGACCCGTTCGTCATGGGCGCATGGGCCGAGGCCAACGGCCTCAACGGCAATGACGACATCGTCATGCTGGCCGACGGCAACGGCGAGTTTGCCGAAGCGGTGGGTCTGGCTTTGGACGCAACGGGCTTTGGCATGGGCAAGCGTTCGCAGCGCTATTCCATGCTGGTGAAAGACGGTGTGGTCGAGAAGCTGAATGTCGAGCAGGGCGGCGAGTTCAAAGTCTCGTCGGCAGAACACCTGATCGCAGAACTCTAAGCCTTACACAGGCCGAGTTTTGAAAGGGGCATCCGGTCGGGTGCCCCTTTTGTTATGCGGCAGCCGAGGCCGAAGAAGCTTGGGTTTGCGCGGCGCTTTCCAGTGTGGCCTGTAACGTGGCGATCAGCGAAGCGGGCGTTAGAGGCTTGGCCAGATAGGCGGTCATGCCGGCAGCGGAGCAGGCCATCTGGTCCTCGGGCGCATTGTCGGCGGTGACGGCGATCACTGGCGTGGTGGCGTTCAGCCCGCCACCCAGACGCAGCCGGCGGGTGGTCTCGCGTCCATCCAGTTCCGGCATGCGGACATCCATGAAGATCACATCGAACTGGTTCTGGGAGGCCAGTTCCAGTGCGGTGCAACCATCGGCGGCCATGCTGATATCGCAATCGAACGGCTGAAGGATCAGCTGGATGGCGCGGCGGTTGATCTCGTGATCGTCCACGACCAGCACACGCAGGGGTGCTTCGTCCGGTTGGTTCTGCGGAGCGGCGGCCGCTTCCGGTTCGGGCGCAGGCTCAGAGGCGGGCTTGGGCGTTGTTTCGGCGGGCGCGTACGCTTCGGCGAGGGCCGGGGCGGGGATAGCGATCAGCGAGGGTATGAAGGGCATCGCAGCAGGGGGGCTGGCGACGACAGGGATGTTGTCTGCGGGCGGCAGAGTGACCGCCGCGTTGAATATCGTGCCCTTGCCAGGGCGGCTGCGGGCGGTCAGGCGACCTTCCATCAGGCGCATTAGATCGCGGCAAATCGACAGGCCCAGCCCCGATCCGCCGTGGCGTGCGGTGATGTCGTTCGACATCTGATCAAAGGGCGTGAACAGGCGGGCCAGTTGCGCCTCGGTCATGCCCGAGCCGGTGTCTTCGACCTCGATCATCAGCGAGTGGTTACCCGCATCGTCCAGCCATGTGCGGCAGCGCAGGGTGATGGTGCCCTGCTCGGTGAATTTGAGCGCGTTGGACAGCAGGTTGTTCAGCACCTGACGCAAGCGGACTTCATCGCCGAGGACGGTGCCGGGCAGGTTTCCGCCAGTATCCAGACTAAAGCGCAGACCCTTTGCGCGGATGGGGCCCTGCCACATGCGGACGGTCTGGGCGACCATGCGGCGCAGGTCGAACGCCTGCTCGCAGATGTTCAGACGACCGGCATCGATGCGCGCCTGATCCAGCAGGTCGTTGAGCAGCGAGTTCATCATCCGGCCCGCCTCGCCGATCATCTCCAACTGATGGCGAGCGTGGGCCGGGGTCTCCCCGCGTAGGGTTTCGGCACCGGTCATGATGGCGGTTATCGGAGTGCGCAGGTCGTGGGCGATAGTGGACAGGAAGCTGGTGCGTGCAGCGACGGCGGCCTCGGCCTCGACGCGCTTGCGCTCGGCCAGCTCGAAGGCGCGGCGCTGGTTGCGGTCGGACTGGTAGAGGCGGCGCGCCGCAGAGCCGCAGATACCGAGGAAGACGGCAACGGCGGTGGCTACAGCGACCACGGAGTTGGTGTCGGCACCCATGCGGCTGAGCAGCCATGGCGTGGCGATGAGCGCCAGCGCGCTGGGCATGCAGGTGAGGAGGGTAATGCGGAGCGAGCCCGCGCCGTTGATGATCGACTGCAGCATGCCTGCGGCCAGATACAGCGTCGCGCAAAGCCCGCCGTAGATGCCCGCGACAAACCACAACGGGACGACCACCCATGCAAATGTGGTGGCCGACATGACCAGAACGGCATCGCACAGCATGCCCTTGGCACCGCGCGGACCATAGGAGTCGCTACCCAGATCGGGCGACACCACGATGCGCTCGATGCCGATAATCAGCAGATAGACGGCCAGCCATCCAAGGATCGGGACGATGCCGATGATGGGAGACATGACCACAGCCGCGGCGGCGGCGGCGGCAATCCGGTGCACCATAGTATTATGGCGCGTGGTCATAGACTGTGCCCAGCCACCCGCGTTCGACTGCACCGATTGAACAGGTTCGACCATGTCCCCGCCTTTGTCCTGCCCGGCTGTTTTCCCCCCGGAAAAAGCGGACCGGAATGCCAGTACAGGAAGAGAGCTAATGGACCGTCAACGTAACGTGGGTATGGCGTCACTTAAAGTGACGAAACCGTCAGCGCGCAGATGGGCCAGCAGGTCGCGTTTGATCTCGTGGACCAGACGCGGGCCGCGATAGACGAGGGCGGAATAGAGCTGAACTGCCGAAGCGCCCATCTTGATGCGGTCATAGGCCTCTTGCCCGCTGTCGATACCGCCGACGGCAATCAGCGGCAGGCGACCTTGCGAGGCTTCGGCGGCGGCTTGCAGCGCGCGACGGGCGAAGGGTTTGATGGGTGCGCCGGACAGGCCACCTGCCTCGCCCTTGAATGACGATTTCAGGTGGGCAGGGCGCTCCAGCGTGGTGTTGGAGACGATCAGCGCGTCGATCCTGTGGGCCAGCGAGGCCTCTACGATCATGCCGATCTCTTCGCCGATCAGGTCCGGTGCGATCTTGAGGAAGACCGGAGCGCCGTCGCTCGGGCGGGCCTCGTTGATGCGGCCCAGCAGGTCGTCCAGCGCTTCGCGGCCCTGAAGCGCGCGTAGGCCCGGTGTGTTGGGCGAGGAGATGTTGATGGTGAAATAGTCGGCCAGACCGGCGAGGCGTTTCAGGCCCGCGACATAGTCGGCGGCCTTGTCCTCGGTGTCTTTGTTGGCCCCCAGATTGGCACCGATCGGCACGCTGCGTGGGCGGTCTTTCAGGCGGGCGGCAAATGGCTCCAGCCCGTCATTGTTGAAACCCATGCGGTTGATCACGGCCTGGTCTTCGGTCAGGCGGAACAGGCGCGGCTTGGGATTGCCAGACTGGGCCTTGGGCGTGACAGACCCACATTCGACCGCGCCGAAGCCCATGCGGGCCAGCCCATGCAGAGCCTCGCCATTCTTGTCCAGACCGGCGGCCAGACCGACCGGATTGGGGAAGGTCAGGCCAGCAATCGTGACGGCCAGAGCCGGATCGTCGGCGGCAGGCGTGGGCAGGGGTACAAGTCGGGCGGCCTGAACAGCGGCGCGGTGGGCAACTTCAGGGTCCAGTTGGCGGAACAGGCGCGTGCCCAGATCGGTCAGGGACATACGGGCTCAGCCTTGTTCGGGAAGGATCATCTCGCCGTCGTCGGTGACCGACAGCGGCTGGGGGTTGTTGGTGGCCGATACCGGAAGCGCACCATAGATGTGCGGGAAGAGTGCTCCGCCGCGCGAGGGTTCCCACACCAGAGTGTCGCCCAGCGCTTCGAGATCGACTTCGACGAGCATCAGGTCCGACTGGCCCGCATAATGTTTGGAGGCGGTGTCTTCCAACTGGTCCAGCGTGGACAGGTGGATATAGCCATCGGCCTTGTCGACAGCCGAGCCGTCATACCGGCCCTCGGCCACAGTCAGTTGCCAGTCGGCGACGGACAGGATTTTGAATGCCTTGGTCGGGAGCATGGGGCCGGCCTTTGAACTGGGGTTTACAGGGAGGCGGGGGTCAGCCAGCCTTCGTAGAACGGACGTCCGGCGACATCGACCGTAAATACAGCGCAGCCACCGGTGGGGAAGCCGCCGGAGAAGCGATCGAGCACTGCGGGGGATGCTGCGTTTTCGATCAGATACTCAACGGCCAGTTGGTGGATACCCGGATTGTGGGCGAGCACCAGAATACAGCCCTCACTGTCCTCGTTGATCTCGACCTCGTCGCGCAGGGTGCGGGCGTTGGCGTCATAGAGGTGATCGAGGAACTGGACCTCCACGTCGCCAAAGGCCTCCTGCACCTGTTCCCACGTTTGGCGTGTGCGGGTGGCAACCGATACCAGCGCCATATCAGGGCGGAAACCGCGCTGGGCCAGCGCCTCGCCCATGCGGGCGGCATCGGAGAGGCCTTGAGGCGACAAAGGGCGGTCGATATCGCCTCCACCTTGCGGGGGACGGCCCTCGGCCTCGGCGTGACGCATCAGGATCAGTCGGTGCATGGATCGCCCCCATAGAGGGGTTTGCCGCTTTGGGCCAGATCGGATGTGGTCGCACCCACCAGACGAGAGGCCGGCTTGAGGCTGGGCACTGGCTTGAGATTGGGCGCAGGAGCGAGAACCTTGAGAGTGCCGCGCGCCTTGGGGCGGGCATAGGTCAGACGTCCGGCTTCCAGCAGGATGAGACCCGCCGTACCCGGTGCGACAAGGCGGCCGAACTGTTCGATGCCGTCCGAGAAGGGCAGCATGGGTCGCCACGGCGGCACATAGAGCGCCTGTGACCACGCGCGCGGCTCAAGGCCGCAATGGCGCACGAGGCGTTCAAGCTGTTTGCGCGAGAAGGGGCGGCCATGACCGAAAGGTGTGGCCTCGGTGCGGGCCCACAGGCCACCGCGGGCGGCGGTGACGATGATGATACGGCCTGAGGGTGAAAGGACGCGGCTGACTTCGTTCAGCAGCGCCTGCGGGTCGTCCGCTTCTTCGATGGCGTGGACCAGCAAGACACGGTCGAACGTTCCCGAAGCGAATGGAAGGGCGCGATCATCAACCAGGGTCGTGCGGTTGCGGGCGGCGGCCACCCATTGTTCGGCTCCCTGACCACCGGGCATGGCAGCGATGAGGCGTCGGGCACCGTTGAACTGACCCAGCCACGGCGTGGCATAGCCAAGGCCCAGCACATCGCAGCTATCCGCTGTGCCCCATGCATCGGCCAGCCGTCCCGCCAGAATGCGCCGTACCAGCGCACCCTTGGGGTCGCCGTAGAAGGTCCGAAGCTCGTCGATACTGCGCCGCATGACAGCACTATAGGACGAGGCGGGGGGGATCGGCTAGGATGCGTCTATGACCCTGAGCATTCGACAGTTTCCGTGCCGCAGCGACAACTACGGCTTTCTCGTACGCGACGACGCGACCGGACAGGTTGCGGCGGTCGATACGCCCGATGCGCAAGCCATTCTGGATGATCTGGCGGAATCGGGCTGGGGCCGTCTGGATCTGATCCTGAACACCCATTGGCACCCCGATCACACCGAGGGCAACGAACGGCTGAAGGCCGAGACGGGCTGTGTGATTTATGGACCCGAAGAGGTGAAGCGGGCTGCGCCGCTGGATCGCGTGGTGCACGATGGCAGCGAGGTCAGGCTGGGCGAGACGGTGTTCAAGGTGGCCGAAGCGCCGGGGCATACGCTGGGCCATGTGGTGTTTCATGCCGTTCAGGAGCGGGTGGCTTTCGTGGGCGATGTGATCTTCGCCCTGGGCTGCGGCCGCCTGTTTGAAGGCACACCCGACCAGATGTGGGAGAGCCTGCAGCACATTGCTTCGTGGAAGGACGACACAGTGCTGTACTGCGCCCACGAATATACGGCGTCGAATGCGAGGTTCGCGCTGAGCCTGTCGCAAGAGCCGGAACTGGTGGCGCACTGCGAGGCTATCTTTGCCAAACGCGAGCGGGGCGAGGCAACGGTGCCGACGACAGTGGGCTTGGAGAAGCGGTTCAATCCGTTCCTGACGCCGGACGTCGAGACCTTTGCCGACCGGCGCGCTGCCAAGGACGGCTTTAGCGGCTAGGGATCAGTCCTGAGGGATGATGGCGCGGATGATGCGGGCCGAGGACGGGCGGCCCGCGACTCCGCGCGACGGGTCAACCACGATCCGAAGCTCGCCGCGTGAATAGGTCACCGCCGAGCGGTTGCCTTCAACGACAGTAATCACCCGCAGACGCTCCAGGAACGGTTTGGCGCTGGGCGAGCGGGCGATGCGAATGACGGTGTCGGTCGAAACAATCAGGGCCTCGACGCAAAGGGCCTCTGATTCATCGCCGTAAACATTGATCTGGACCAGACGGCCCACCGCATCACTGATGAGGCCTGAGCGGCGGGTCATCAGGTTGAACAACTGGATCGGGCCCAGCGACTGCGGTTGGAGGTTCGGAACCGTCCCCGACGCCATCGACACAGGCGATCCGCCGGGGCTGCGCGGCGAATACAATGTCATGCCGCCGCCCGAGGTGACGCGCAGTACCTGCTCGCCCGCATCGTTACGGTAGATGGTGTCGCCGCGCGGAGCCGACGACGGACGCAGAACCCACGTCTCGTTCGAGCGGTCAAAGCGCAGCAGCAGTTGCGATCCGGCATTGTCGACCACAAAACCCTGGCCCGTGGCGGCTTGATAGCGACCGGCGGCGGGGGTGGTGCGGGAGACGGACTGGCGACGGATCTGGCGGCTGTAGTCGGTCTGGGCGTTGTTGCGCTCTTGACCGGTGAGAACCTGAGCCTGGGCGGAAGGGGCAGGGGCCAGCGCGACAGCGGCTGCGCAAAGGCAGATCGCAGAAAGCTGGGCGACCCGTAGACGCGCAATATCTACGTCCGTAGCCGTTCGGGCTACGGGCACACTTACCGGCGGATTCTCCGCCATCGGCAGGGCCACGCTGTTCATGCCTGTACTCGTGTTCTCAAGGCGCGGCGGATTTTAGGCAGAGTCGTGGTCACCCTACGAGGTATTGGCCGCCATTGAGCGACAGAGTGCACCCTGTGACATATCCGGCACGCTCACCGGACAGCCAGGCCACCATGTCGGCGATCTCTTCGCCCTTGCCGAGGCGACCGACCGGAATCTGGGCGATGATGCCCTCGAGAACCTTGGGGTCCATCGCATCGACCATGTCGGTGTCGATATAGCCCGGGGCAATACAGTTGACGGTCACGCCTTTACGGGCGTTTTCCAGTGCCAGCGCCTTGGTAAAGCCGATCATGCCGGCCTTGGCGGCGGAGTAGTTGGCTTGGCCGATCTGGCCCTTCTGGCCGTTGATCGAGGAGATGTTGACGATGCGGCCCCAGTTGCGGTCGCGCATGCCGTTGATGACCTGACGGGTCATGTTGAACACGGAATCCATGTTCACGCGGATGACCTCGGACCACTGCTCGGGCTGCATCTTGTGGAAGAAGCCGTCGCGGGTGATGCCGGCGTTGTTGATCAAAACGTCGATGGGGCCCAGTTCGGACTCGACCTCCTGAACGGCGCGGGCGCAGTCCTCGAAGGAGCCGACATTGCCTTTGACCACCATCACGCCCAGTTCGCTGGCGGTTTGGCGTGCAGCTTCGTCATTGCCGGAATAGCCGGCGGCGACGTTGAAGCCGTCTTCCTTAAGGCGTTGGACGATGGCCTTGCCGATGCCTCGGGTGCCTCCGGTTACCAGTGCGGTGCGCGCCATGATCTGCCTCCCAGTGTCCCGTCCAGCTTCGTGCTGGCTCCCACGGGTAAAGACTTAGCGTGAGAACGCGGGTTGGGGAAGCGGCGGAACGCCACAGATCGTCACGGCTCTGATGAAGATGACGTGATGAGCCGCTGAGCGCTCAAGCGGGCAGAAGCGCCACAATATCCGACGCTTAGCCCGCCTGCAGGAAGTCAGTAGGCGAAGTCGCGGTAAAGGCGCGAAAGGTCGCCCTTCCATTCGCCGTTATAGAGGTCGAGCAGGCGTTCGGCGGGGGTAATGCCGCTGTCTGCGATCTCTTCCAGCTCGCCAAGGTAGCCGCGCTCGTCGACCATGCCGGCGGACAGGCGGTTGCGGTTCTTCAAACCTTCCTTGGCGATGGCGACCATATCGATTGCCACGTCGCGGACGCTGCGGCCATTGACCTGCGCCTTCAGGCCCAAACGTGTGACGTCCGAACGCAGGCGCTCGTGGTCCTCGATGGCCCAGTCCTTACACAGGTCCCATGCCGCCGTCAGCGACGGCGCGTCATAGAAAATGCCGGTCCACAGGGCGGGCAGGGCGCAGATACGGCTCCAAGGACCACCATCGGCACCGCGCATTTCGAGGTATTGTTTCAGGCGCACTTCGGGGAAGAGGGTGGTCAGGTGATCTGCCCAGTCCTTGATGTTGGCGCGCTCGCCCGGAAGAGCGTCCAGACCGTCACTCATGAAGGTGCGGAACGATTGGCCCGAAAGGTCGTGATAGGTGTCGCCGCGCTTGGCGAAATACATCGGCGTGTCGAGGGCGTAGTCGACGTAGCGCTCATAGCCAAAGCCGTCTTCGAACACGAAGCCGAGCATGCCCGTGCGGTCGGGATCGGTGTCGGTCCAGACATTGGCGCGGCTCGACAGGAAGCCGCTGGGCTTGCCCTCGATGAAGGGGCTGTTGGCGAACAGGGCCGTGGCGATCGGTTGCAGCGCCAGCGAGGTGCGGAACTTCATCACCATGTCGGCTTCGTCGGAGAAGTCGAGGTTGGCCTGAATGGTCGAGGTGCGCAGCATCATGTCGAGGCCCAGCTTGCCCTTCTTGGGCATGTAGGCGCGCATGATGTTGTAACGGCCCTTGGGCATGACAGGCACGTCTTCACGCTTCCACATCGGATCGAAGCCGACGCCGAGGAAGCCGAGACCGATCTGGTCGGCCACCTGTTTGACTTCCATCAGGTGTTGGCCGGTCTCGTTGCAGATGTCGTGCATCGTCAGCAGCGGTGCGCCCGATAGCTCGAACTGGCCACCCGGTTCGAGGCTGATGGAGGCCGTGAAGCCTTCGGCATTCTTGCGTTCCAGAGCGATGACGTGACCAGCCTCATAGACCGGAGCCCAGCCAAAGCGGGTAAGGCCGTCCAGCATGGCCTTGATGCCGTTCGCACCCTCATAGGCCGGACGGCGCAGGGTCGAACGGTCAAAGCCGAACTTCTCGTGTTCGGCACCGACGCGCCACTGGTCGGCGGGCTTGGCCCCGCGGCTGATGGTTTCGATCAGCTGTTCTTTGGTGAGCGGCGCGTAATCAGCCATGTGTAACCTCTGTTGTTGCAGGCTAGATGCGCAACCGTTGCCCGCTTCACAAGCCCCTTTGGAAACTTATCGTTCCCAATCCCCAACTGCGTACTGCCACAGGGTCATGGCGGATATAGCGGCGGTATCTGCGCGAAGGATGCGTGGGCCAAGCGAGACGGCGGTGGTGAAGGGCAGGGCGCGTAACATCTCGCGCTCTTCGGGCGAGAAACCACCCTCGGGGCCGATCAGGATGGACCATGCGCCGCTGCCTGCTTTGTGCAGGGCGTCAATGGCAGGCTCGCCGCCGGTTTCGTCGCAGAACATCAGCTTACGGCCCTCGGGCCAGTTGGCGATGATGTCGGCCAGCTTTTTGGATTCATGCACGCTCGGCACGTCGAGGCGGCCTGTCTGCTCGGCGGCCTCTTCGACGATGGCGTCGAGGCGGTCGAGGCGGATGCGCTCGGCATTGGTGCGTTGGGTGATCGTTAGTTGCACCGACTTGGCACCCAGTTCGGCGGCCTTTTCCACCACGGTTTCGACGCGGGCCTTCTTGATGCCGGCGAGGATGAGTTCGAGGTCGGGGCCATAGGTTTGCGGGCGGGTCTGTTCGACACAGCGCAGGATGACGCCCTTCTTCAGGACTTCCAGCACCTCGGCACGCCACTCTCCGTCTTCGCCGTTGAACAGCAACAGGTCGTCGCCCTGTTTCAGGCGCATGACCTGCGTCAGATAGCGGGACTGGTCGAGGGTAGGGGCAACGGCATGGCCTTCGGCCAGCGGGGCGGTAACGTGCAGACGGATCATGCGAGCGGTTTAGCGCCGGATGGGCGTTTCGTCACGATGCCGCTTTTTCGCGGAGGATATAGTCGGACACCGCGAGGGTGATTTCCTTTATGTCGTTATACAGGCCCGACTCATAAAGAGTGACGTCGAAGGTTCCGTCCTCATTGGTGACCCGCTTCATCTCCCGAAACCAAAACATTTGGTCGTCGCGTGCGATGACTTCGACGCGGCGGTCCCTGTCGAGCGCCTTGGTCCATATATTTTGGCGGGACTTAGGAAGACGCGAACCCGGAAACGGGGCGGGGGTGCTCAGGTCGGCCAACAGGCCCTTGAGCCAGAGTTTGAACTTCTCGAAGGGGCTGGGTTCGATCAATGCCATTGCAGGGCCGAGGTTAAAGAGCGCAACAGCTTGAAGAACGCGACAGCGCGCGTTCACGTTCAAAACCTGTGTTTTGCACACTGCGCTGCGCGGGCCGAAGAGCGCTCGCGCGGCAATCCGATCAGGCCCTCAGCGCCTTTTCGCGCCGGGGCCGTGATCGTTGCTGCGGTGGTCGTTCTTACGATTATTGTGCAGGCGGGACGGCGCGCTGGGCGGCCTCGCCGACGTTGTCTGCGGCGTTGCCGATACTTTGGGCGGCACCGGCGATAGCGTTGTCTTTAACCTGCTCGCTGCGGTTCATGTTCAGCAGGAAATAACCGATCACGGCGACGGCAATAAGCGCGACGATGATGCCAATGGCACCCGTGCCGCTGCCGCCGCGACGTTCAACCACAGTGGGGGACTCACTGGTGGTGACGTGTTCGACCGTACCGTCGGTGTGTTCTACGCGGCGCTCTGTGGTCATTGGAACCTCCTGATTTCCTAAGAAAAGAAAGCTGCCCCTTTGGGGGCGGGTTCCTAGTGTCCAAAAACAGCCAGACAGAAACGCCCCGCCGGTCCGGCGGGGCGACGTAGGCGGAGAGGATGTCTGGATCAGAGGGTGCGGGCGATCAGCAGCTTCATGATCTCGTTGGTGCCGCCGTAAATGCGCTGCACGCGGGCGTCCTTGTACAGCTGGGCGATCGGGTACTCGTTCATATAGCCATAGCCGCCGAACAGCTGGAGCATCTCGTCGATGGTCTCGCCCTGGATGTCGGACACCCAGTATTTAGCCATGGAGGCGGTGGCCGCATCCAATTCGCCCTTTAGGTGGCGCTCGATGCAGTGGTCGACGAAGACGCGGGCGACGGTAAGCTTGGTTTTGACCTCGGCCAGTTTGAACTGGGTGTTCTGGAAGTCGATCACGCGCTTGCCGAAGGCTTTGCGCTCCTTGACGTAGGCGAGGGTGGCCTCAAGCCCGCGCTCGGCGGCGGCGCAGCCTTGAACGGCGATGTTCAGGCGCTCTTGCGGCAGTTGCTGCATCAGTTGGATGAAGCCTTGGCCTTCGGAGCCGCCGATAGCGTTTTCGAGCGGCACCTTCACATCGTTGAAGAACAGCTCGGAGGTGTCGTTCGCCTCCATGCCGATCTTGTGCAGGTTGCGACCGCGCTCGAAGCCGTCGGCACCATCTGTCTCAAGGCCGATCAGGGTGATGCCCTTGCTGCCTTCTGACGGGTCGGTCTTGGCCACGACGATGATGAAGTTTGCCAACTGACCGTTGGTGATGAAGGTCTTGGAGCCGTTCAGGACGTAGTGGTCGCCATTCTTGATGGCGGTGGTTTTCACGCCTTGCAGGTCCGAACCTGCGCCCGGTTCTGTCATGGCGATGGCACCGACCAGTTCGCCTGTTTGCAGGCGCGGGAGCCAGCGGGCTTTTTGCTCGGCCGTGCCGTAGTGCCAGATGTAGGGCATGACGATGGCGTTGTGCAGCGAGATGCCGAAGTGGTCCGCACCCTGCCAGCCGAGCTGGTTCATCAGCACGACTTCGTGGCGATAGTCGCCGCCGAAACCGCCATCTTCTTCCGGCATGGACAGGCCCAGCAGGCCCGAATCTCCGGCGTCATTCCAGAGTTGGCGCGGGACCGAGCTGTCGGCGATCCACTGACTTACTTTTTCAGGCGGGGCGTGCTCGGCCACCCATTTGGTGACGCTGTCGTTGAACAGGATCAGGTCTTCGTCCTGCATGAAGGACGGGGTCGGAAGGTTCAGCGCTTTCATGTGGCATTCCTCTGGGGTGCTGCCCGCTCTTGTTCTGACGGCGGGCTAGCGGTGTTGGAGATAGAAAAAGGGCCTTTCCGCTGGGAAAGGCCCTTATCAGTTTCGACGAGGCTTAGAAGGCCGAGGCGTCCATATCCATCAGGACGTCTGCGCCGGTCTTCAGCTTGGTCAGGTGAGCCGCGGCATCCGGCAGGATGCGCTCGACGAAGTAACGGCCCGTCTTCAGCTTGTTGGCGTAGAACGGATCGCTTTCACCGGCGTCGATCTTGGCTTGGGCAGCCTTGGCCATCTGCGCCCAGATGTAGGCGTAGGCGGTCAGGCCGAACAGGTGCAGGTAGTCGGTCGAGGCGGCACCGGCGTTGTCCGGGTTGGCCATGCCGTTCTGCATCAGCCACATCGTGCCTTCTTGCAGCTTGGCCTTAGCGTCGGCCAGACCGTCGACATACGACTTGATGGCTTCGTTGCCCGAGTTTTCCGAGACGAAGGCGTCGATGTCGCCGAACCACGACATGATGGCGCGACCACCCTTGGCCGGCAGCTTGCGGCCAACGAGGTCCAGAGCCTGAATGCCGTTGGTGCCTTCGTAGATCATGGTGATGCGGGCATCACGCAGGTACTGCGAGGCCTGGAAGTGCTCGGTGTAGCCCGAACCGCCGTGAACCTGCATGCCCAGCGACGCGACGTGGAAGCCACGGTCGGTCAGGAAGGCCTTCAGGACCGGGGTGATCAGACCCATGTAGTCGTTGGCCTTTTGGGCCACGGCTTCGTCCTTGGAGTGTTGCAGGTCGGCTTGTAGCGCGGTCCACAGGATGAAGGCGCGACCGCCTTCGACGTAGGCCTTGGATTCCAGCAGCATGCGACGCACGTCCGGATGGACGATGATCGGGTCTGCCGGGCCGTCCGGGTTCTTCGGACCGGTCAGCGAGCGCGATTGCAGGCGGTCGTTGGCGAACTCAACGGCGTGCTGGTAGGCAGCGTCACCGATGGCCAGACCTTGCAGGCCGGTGCCAAGGCGGGCTTCGTTCATGACAACGAACATGTTGTTCATGCCGCGGCCTTCTTCGCCGATCAGCCAGCCCTTGGCACCGTCGTACTGCATGACAGCCGTGGCGTTGCCGTGGATGCCCATCTTGTGCTCGAGGCCCACGCAGGCCAGCGAGTTACGGTCGGTGATGTTGCCTTGGTCGTCCGCGTGGAACTTCGGAACGAGGAACAGCGACAGGCCCTTGATGCCCGGAACAGCGCCTTCAACTCGTGCCAGCACGGTGTGGACGATGTTGTCGGCGAAGTCGTGCTCGCCTGCCGAAATCCAGATCTTCTGGCCGGTGATGGCGTAGGAGCCGTCGCCGTTCGGCACAGCCTTGGTGCGGACCAGACCCAGATCGGTACCGCATTGCGGCTCCGTCAGGTTCATGGTGCCGGTCCACTCGCCGGAGACCATCTTCGGCAGCCACTTGGTCTTCAGTTCATCCGAACCGTTGGCTTCGATGCCGTGGATCGCGCCTGCGGTCAGGCCCGGATACATCGAGAAGGCAGCCGAGGCCGCAGCGGTGAACTGACCGATGGCCATCGAGATGATGGCCGGCAGGCCCTGACCACCGTATTCCGGATTGAAGGCCAGGCTGGTCCAGCCGGCTTCGACCATCTGGTGATAGGCTTCTTTCCAGCCGGTCGGGGTGGTGACGACGCCGTTGTCGAGTTTGCAGTGCTCGATGTCGCCGGTCTTGTTGATCGGGGCGATAACGCCGTCAGCGAACTTGCCGCCTTCCTCGAGGATCTGGTCAATCAGGTCGCGCGAGACGTCAGGGTTGGTGAAGTGTTCGACGTAGTTTTCGACTTGCAGCACATCGTGCAGCACGAACGAAAGGTCGCGGACGGGCGACTTATAGGCCATGGTCAGGCTCTCGCTTTGAAGGGCTGGTATTGGTTGTCGGGGTTGTTGAGGCGTTCGCTCAACAAATTGGCATAGGCATCCGCACCGGGCAGTAGGTCCGGCCGGTGTTCGGCCAGAGTCTGCTCCATCCAGGCACACGCTTCTTCGGCGGTTTCGATTGCGCCCTGGATATCTTCTAGCTGCTGTTTCAGCGCCTCTACGCGCGCACGGTGACGCGGCAGGGCAATCGCCATCTGATGGACGTTGTGTTCTTTCTTGTCATAGAGATCCATCATTTCCTGGATCTCTTGCAAGGTGAAGCCGATGCGACGTCCGCGCATGATGAGCTTCAAACGTGCCCGGTCACGCGCTGTATAGACGCGCGTTTGTCCCTTGCGTGCCGGAGTGAGCAGGCCCTTGTCTTCGTAGAAACGAAGAGCGCGGGCCGTCGCGCCAAACTCGCGGCACAACTGCCGGATGGAATATGTGCGGTGATCGTCAGCGGTCGCCATGCCGCTAGATAACTTTACGTCCGCGTAAAGTGCAAGGGGTTTACGCGCGCGTAAACGTAAGCTTTTTGTGATCAGCCCTCAGGGAGCCGGTATTGCTTAGCTTAGCGCCCTCTTTCGAATGAACCACACCGGTATCGTAAGGCCAAGAAGTATAGCGTTCACAAAGGCCAGAGCGGGCTCGAAGCGGGTCAGATGAACCACTAGAAATACGCTCTCGAGACCGATCAGGAACGATGCGGCGGCAACCACGCCGATGTGGCCGGATTTCCTTGCCAGTAAAGGAAGCAGCATCGACAGGGCAAGGGTGGCCTCTAACGCGCCAAGGCCACGAACCAGGCCGAGCGGGACCTGTTCGGACCAGCCGAGCAATATGGCCAGATGATCGGCCGGTGCGGTGAGTTTGGCATAGGCGGCACCTGCGAAAAACATCGCCAGCCAGCCTTGAAAAGTCCACGCCAGCGCATTGGTCCAGATGGCGCGCACCCTGAGTTCTCGTTCGGATTTGGGCCTGTCTGCTCTTTGAATAGTGGAGCAGCGGGTGACGTCCCTATCGAGCCGACGGGGCAGGAGACGTAAGTGCGCAGGGCGGTGTGAAGGGGAGGCGGGGCAGAGGGACATAATTGCAACCACGTGTGTTTCAGAACGTAGGTGGTGGCTGCGGCCAAGCTATGCAAGGCGGTAAAATCATTGTGAGTGAAATTCACTTCAGGCGGTGAATCCGAGCATGGGTAGCAAAGCTGGTCCAATATTGTGCGATATTCTCGTAACGCAGGAATCTGAACTTGAGATTTCTCTGAGTAATCTCTTTGAGTAAGTGCGCTTACCATTTGCGACGTTTGGATAACGTTTCGTACCTTTTTGTCATTCCGAAATGTTGGTATTCCGGCGATGTGTGCCGGGTCGGGGAATAATAGTCTTCGATTTTTGAGTATATTTGTACGATCGGAGGGGCTGTGCCGGATCAAGATCAAACCATACGAAGCGAACCTAATCCCGACTTGCCGGGTATGGTGACGCTTGGTGGTTGTGTCGTGGGGCATTTGGCGACGACGCTAAATGGCCATGTGATCCTGCACCGCCGTCACCTATGGCGCCGCCCTACCATTGCGATGATGAGCGACCCCGTCTCGCGCTTCCGCTTCGATTTCACCAAACTGCCGCCCGAGTTCGCCAACTATTGGGTGAATGACGCCGGTGGCATGCACCAGCCCGAGCTGAACTGTCGCTCTAACGACGAAGAACGTCTGTTCGTCTTTGACGTAACCCGCGACGTGTTCACCGGCGTGGTGGAGCTGGAGCCCGACGTCTGGGTCATGGACCCTGTCGATGCGATCAGCATGGTGGACGGGCTGACGCACGAGACGATGTCGACTGACATCCTCGAAGAACTATGCCGCGACAGCGTGCGGCGCGTATCTGCTGTCCGGAACTGGGATGACTGGTTCCCTGTCTGGAAGGCGGCATTCAAGAAGTTTGCCAAGACGATCGACGGTCAATACGAGCGTATTCTCATCGCCGAAATCTATCCGACGCTCGAACGCTACGACACGGTGGCGACCTTCTACGCGCTCAATGTCGCCGAGATGAACGAGCGGCTGGGCCACATGTATGCGTGGATCCGAGACAACTTTGACTTTGAATGGATTGGTGTTCCCAAAGAGCGCGCCATCACCGGGGCAACCGGCGTGCCATATGGCGGACCGACCCCTACCCACTTCATTGCCGAGTCACATTCGCTGTTCGCGTTGGACTTCATCCGTACACTGAACAGTGGTTTTGGTGACAACCATCCCAAGTTCGATCCCATCCGTCCGCTGATCGACCAGTCCTTCGAGCGTGCGAAGCTGCACGAGGAAGCTCTGGAAGAGATCGCAGGCCTCAAAGCGCAGATTGAAGACCTGACCACGCAGTTGTCGAACAAACTCAGCGAATTGGCGAACTACGACGCAGTTAAGACGGCTGAGCACGCGCAGCATCAAGAACGTATCGCAGCGCTGGAAGTGCAGTACCAACAACGTGTCGCAGCGCTGGAAGACGAGTTGAAAAAGCAGACGCAGGCCAGCGAGGCGCTTGCTGCGGAACTCGCGGCGGCTGCCGAACGCCAGTCCCAAGCCGATGCCACGGTGCACGCCTTCGTGCTGGGTCAGTATAACGACGCGCGCAACGCCTTGACGGCGTCGCGGGCGCGCATCGATGTGTTGGAACGCAGGCTCAGGGAGCAGGACGCGATTATGGCCTCTCCGCTAAAGGTCATTAAGCGGTCGCTGGCGCGCAAGACCAGCAAGATCCGTCGCGCCAGAGCGGCCACCTAAGGCTTAAGGGTTAGAAGCCCCACGCCTGACGGGCCGCTTCCAGTCGGGCCAGTTTGTCGTTCAGAGGTTGCCAGTCGTCGCGCTCGGCGATGGCGTCCCAGATGGCTTCGACCTCGTCGATAAGCATCTCTTCAGGCTCGGCCTTGCGGAACATCGGGTGCTCCAGACGCTCGGGGTTGTCCGGCTCGTGCTCCATCAGGGCATAGCGGAAGGCGTCGAAGGCCTCGCCCTGATAGCACTTGCCGCGCGGGCCGCCCAATGCGCGTGCCGACGACGAGAAGCCGCCAAACCAGTCGAAGAAGAGCGGCTCCCAGCGCAGTTCCTCGCCCTTTTCGCGCAGTAGCGCCAGCGTGCAGTCCATGAGGCGTTGGTCAGCGGCTTCCCCGACAGACTTCACACCAAGGCGCATCACGAAGGCGGCCCGCAGCTCGCGGATATAGGCGGGACCAAAGCCGTTGAGCGATGCCACCAGACCTTCGGAGTCGGCGATAAGCTTCAGGCAGCCTGCCAGTTGCGTCAGGTTCCAGAACACGGCTTCTGGCTGGCGCGCGAAGGCGTAGAGGCCGTCGTGGTCGAAATAGGCCGCGGTAAAGCCCGGCTCGTAGTGCGGCAGGAAGCGCCACGGGCCGTAGTCGAAGCTTTCGCCAGTCACATTCAGATTGTCGGTGTTCAGCACGCCGTGGACGAAACCTGCGGCGACCCAGCGGGCGCAGAGTTTGGCTTGCGCCTGTACGACTTCATGCAAGAAGCCCGCGGCATCGCCTTCGATCAGATGTGGATAATAGTTGGCGCGGGCGTGTTCCACCAGTTCGGTCAGCTCGTCGCGACGGCTGTAATAGGCCGCGCGCTGGAAGGTGCCGAAGCGGATGTGGCTGTGCGACAGGCGCACCATCACAGCTGAGCGGGTGGGGGACGGCTCGTCACCGCGCTCCAGTTCCTCGCCCGTCTCGACCAAGGACAGGATGCGGCAGGTCGGCACGCCAAGGCTTTCCAGCATGGCGGCGGCCAGGGCTTCGCGCATGCCGCCCTTGAGGGTCAGTCGGCCATCAGCGTGGCGGGAGAACGGGGTGATGCCCGAGCCCTTGGTTCCGAGATCCATCAGGCGGCCATCGGTGTCGCGCATCTGCGCGGCGAGGAAGCCGCGGCCATCGCCGATCTGCGGGTTGTAAACGCGGAACTGGTGGCCGTGATAAGCCATGGCGATCGGCTCGGGCTGGCCGGGCAGGGGCGCAAAGCGACCGAAGTGGGAAATCCATTCCTCGTCCGTCAGAGTATCCAGCCCGACCTCTGAGGCGGCACGGTTGTGGCGCAGGCGAAGTTCGGTCTTGGGAAACTCGGCGGCGGCAACCGTCTCGCCAAACTCGGTACCCAGTTGGGCAAAGCGGGGATCGGGGCGGTAGGTCGGGGAAACGGACATGAGGGGCAGATGGCCTATCCCATGGCGTTTCGCAATGTCGATAAGGGTTGAACCCCTGCGGTAGTGGGGTATTTATAGCGGTAGAGATCAGGCTCCGGTCCTGTGACGCCTTTGGGGCTGTCCGGATTGTGGGCCAGGCTGGCGCTTGTGCTTATGTGCGGCGAATCCGGTCCGGCGTCCGTCGATAACCTGACGCCACCCAAGTTTAACCGATTATCGGATCTCTGACGTGGCCAAGAAACTCACACTCGACTTCCTCAAGACGGAAGCCGCCTCCGGTGCCGCCCTCGGGCTGGCCGCGTTAGCGGCTTTGATCGTCGCCAACTCGCCCCTGTCGGCGGACTATTTCGCATGGCTGAAAAGCGTGCAGGTCCTGCAGATCGGGCCGCTGAGGCTGGAGGAGACGGTCGCCAACTGGATCAAGGAAGGCCTGATGGCGGTCTTCTTCCTCGTGGTGGGTCTGGAGATCAAATACGAGATATTAAAGGGCGAACTGAGCAACCCGAAGAAACTGGCCATGCCGATCATCGGCGCGCTGGGGGGTATGGTCGCACCGATCGGGATCTATTTGCTGGTCAGCAATCTGTTGGGTGGGCCGCATGAGGGCTGGCCTATTCCGGTGGCAACCGACATTGCCTTTGCGCTGGCTGTTTTCGGCCTGGTCGGGCGCGGTTTGCCATCGTCCTTGCGGGTGTTCTTGCTGACCCTTGCGATTGTCGATGATCTGGGAGCCATTGCCCTGATTGCCGTGCTGTTCAGTCAGGGCGTTCAGTTGGTGCCGCTGCTCGGGGCTGTGGGCGTGCTAGCCGTGATGGCGGTGCTGGGACGCTGGCGACTGGCGGCGGCCTTCTGGTGCATCGGTTTTGCCGCGATGTGGTGGCTGACAGTGAAATCGGGCCTTTCGACATCGCTGGCGGCTGTGGCGTTTGCCGCGGTGGTACCGGTCAATCCGCGCCGCGAGACGGGAGCCAGTCCTCTGCGCGACGCTATGCATGACCTGCATCCCTATGTTGCGTTCCTGGTCTTGCCGATCTTCGCCTTTGCCAAGGCAGGGGTCAGCTTCAGCGGGCTGTCTTTGGATCAGGCATTCGCGCCTCTGGTCATTGGCATCGCGCTGGGTCTGTTTTTGGGTAAGCAGATCGGTGTGTTCGGTGCGGCCTGGCTGGCCACGCGTCTGCGGTTGGCGGACAAGCCGACGGGGGCATCGTGGATGCAGCTTTATGGCGTGAGCATGCTTTGCGGCATCGGTTTCACAATGAGCCTGTTTATCGGCGCGCTGGCAGTGCCCGGAGCCGTGGATTCGCCCCAGCAGATCGAAGTGAAACTGGGCGTACTGGGTGGCTCCCTGTTGTCGGCCTGTGTGGGCGCGATCTTCCTTCATCTGGCGGCCCGCAGACGGCCAAAATCTGAACACGCATAGGTGGCGCGGGTCCGCTAAAGACCCGTGAAACCTAAGAAAAAGTTACGCTACGTCAGGTAATTGTGTCTCATTGAGGCCACAGTCCGCCAAGTGATTAGAAAAAACATCGTTCAGCTAACACTGTAGCTTGTCGCTCTATGAGGCTTGCACTACCCAATTCAACTGAACCCGCACCGATTAAATGAGTGGGGGTCGAATTTGGGACAGGAAACGAGCGCGGTCGCCATCGACGCGGCCGGGCTGAGAAGCCGGGAGCCGTACTATGAAATTTTCCACCAGACTGCGTTGCACTGCATCGATCGTTGCCTTCGGCGCGGCGGTCGGGGTCGCAGGTGCCGCATCCGCGCAAGATGCACCGACCTCGGTCGATGACATCATCGTCACCGCCCAGAAGCGCGAGCAGAGCCTGCAGGAAGTGCCGATCGTGGTCACGACCCTGTCGCAGGAAACCCTGCAAGGCGCGGGCGTGAAGGACATCAAGGACCTTCAGATCCTGACGCCGGGTATGACGGTGACCTCGACCCAGTCGGAAGCCTCGACCACCGCCCGTATCCGCGGCGTGGGTACGGTGGGTGACAACCCGGGCCTGGAAAGCTCGGTCGGCGTCGTGATCGACGGTGTCTATCGTTCGCGTAACTCGGTCGGCTTCGGCGACCTGGGCGAGCTGAACCGCATCGAAGTTCTGAAGGGTCCGCAAGGTACCCTGTTCGGCAAGAACACCTCGGCAGGCGTGATCAACATCATCACGGCCGCTCCGTCGTTCGTGCCGGAGTTCAATCTGGAAGCCACCGCCGGTAACTTTGGCGCATGGGGCGTGACCGGATCGGTCACCGGTCCGATCACCGACAACATCGCCGGTCGCCTATATCTGGGTACCCGCAAGCGTGACGGTTACTACGACGTGGTCACCGGCAATGGCCCGCGCGAAGCTACCGACGACCAGAACCAGGATTTCTGGACCGCACGTGGTCAACTGCTGATCCTGCCGTCGGACGATGTGTCGATCCGACTGATCGCGGACTATACCAAGCGTGACGAATACTGCTGCGTGGCCGTTCAAAACCGCGTCGGCCCGACCTATGCCCTCGTGCAAGCTCTGGGCGGTCAGATTGCCGCTCCGGTCGCAGGCTTCGGCGAAACGCCCTTCACCCGCACCGCCTATTCCAACCGCGGCACCGACCAGACCATGGAAGACATGGGCCTGTCGGCAGAAGTGAACATCGACATCCCGTCGTGGAACGCAACCTTCACCTCGCTCACCTCGTGGCGCGCGTGGGAAGGTACCAACGGCATGGACCTCGATTACTCCACGCTGGATAACATGTACCGCGAGAACAACGGCGGTTACGGCTATTCGCTGGACAACATCACGCAGGAAATCCGTCTGGCCGGTTCGACCGACAAGCTGGACTGGCTGGTCGGTGCGTTCGCTACCCGCGAGCAAATCCGCCGTGATGACTCGTACTACTATGGCGCGACCTACACGCCGTTCCTGTCGCTGCTGCTGACGTCGTCGCTGAATGCAGCCAATCCGGCCGTGCCGATCAGCCCGAACATCATCGGCTGCCTGACCCGTCCGGGCCAGACCGCTACGACGCTGGGCGGCTGCATGCTGACGGGCGGCATGGCACCTGCGGGTCCGACGGCTCCGACCGGTCCGGTCTTCGCACCGGGTCACGGCGTGCAGGACCTGTACACCCAGACCACCCAGTCGTTCGCGCTGTTCACCAACAACACCTGGCGCGTGACCGAGCAGTTCGATCTGACGCTGGGTCTGCGTTACACGCTGGACGAAAAGAACCTGAACGGCCTGCAGCGTAACATCGGCACCAATGGTCTGGCCTGCGCCAGCGCCATCGGTAACGCAGGCGCTCTGGCCGGCGTCGTGGGCGCTGCGGCGAGCACTCTGGTGGGCAACCTGTGCCTTCCGTGGGCGAACCCGCTGTATAACAACCGCACGATCTCGGAGAAGTTCGACGACGGCGAACTGAGCGGCACCTTCAAGGCCAGCTACAAGTTCAACGACAGCGTCATGCTCTACGGTTCGTACGCCAAGGGCTATAAGTCCTTCGGCTACAACATGGACCGCGTGCAGACCGGTATCACGCCGAACGCGTCGCTGCTGTTCCCGTCGGAAACGGTCGACTCCTTCGAAGTCGGTCTGAAGAACACCCTGTTCAACCGTAAGGTCCTGCTGAACGTCACCTACTTCGACCAGACGTTCGAAGACTTCCAGCTGAACACCTTCCTCGGCACCGCCTTTGTGGTGGAATCGATCCCGGAACTGACCTCGCGCGGCGTTGACGCCGACTTCGCTTGGTTCACTCCGGTCGAAGGTCTGGTCCTGGCCGGTGGTGTGACCTACGCCGAAACCAAGTACGGCGACTTCACTGCTGCCGATATGACGGTACCGGGCAACTTCCCGCAACTGTCGCTGCTGCCGGGGGCAACGGCATCGTTCGCTCCGGAATGGTCGCTCACGGGCTCGATCGCCTTTGACCGCGCCATCGGCAACGGTCTGCGCGCAGGCTTCAACCTGACCGGCAAGTACATGACCGAGTTCAACACCGGTTCGGACCTGCTGCCGTGGAAGATGCAGGATGCGTTCGGTGTCGTGAACGGTCGCATCACCATTGGCTCCGAGGATGACAAGTGGGCGCTGGAGCTGTGGGGCCAAAACATCACCGACACCGAGTACAAGCAGGTGTCGATCAACCAACCGCTGATGGGTTCGGCCTTCCAGACCAGCCTTCAGTCGAACGGCTCCTACTATGATCCGGCACGGGACACCCAGACGTACGCTTCCTTCCTTGGGCAACCGCGTACCTATGGCCTGACGCTGCGCCTGCGTTACTGATCCCGTTAAACTATCGAGCAACTGGCGGCCGGAGCGATCCGGCCGCTTTTTTCTTTGCCTAGAGCGCGAGTTCGAACTGCTCGCAAACGATCAGCAGATCGCCGTCGACCGTGATACCGCTGCCGGCCAATGCACGGCGGTAATAGGCCTCATGGGCCTGACGCCACCATGCGAGCGTCTTGTCGCCTTCGCCCTCGCGCATTGCAAAGGCCTCATCCACATCGTCCAGTCGCCGGATTTCGACGTGTGTGGTGCGAATAACGGCGACGGCCTTGCCATCCCATCGCGTCACGATCGAGACGTCGCCGACGACGGGCTGGCGCATACCGGACAACTCCAGTTCCGCGACCGATGCTGCGGTGGCGCGCTTGATCCCGGAAACCACCAGATCGGCGCACATGTCGGCGTCCTCGCGGTTGTCGCAGAAGTGGAAGCACTCATAGGGCGCTTCGGGCGCATAGGGATGGCAGGCCCGATACCGGCCCCACATCTGTCTGGCAGAAGGTGTCATGCCTCACGGCCTCGGTAAAAAGAAAGCCCCCGACCAGCTGGGCGGGGGCTTTCGGAGTTAGGTCAGGGTCAGTATTTGCTGATCGATTGTCCGTCAGCGCCCTGTTTCTGGCTTGCGAACGCGCGGTTCAGCAGGCGGCGGAAGAAGTGGGCGATGTCATCCACGATTGTAAACACTGCCGGAATGTAGAGCAGTGACAGGAAGGTCGAGGAGATCAGGCCAAAGAGCACCGCCACGGCCATGGGCGAGCGGAACTCGACGTCGGCACCGATGCCGATGGCGATGGGCACCATACCCGCGCCCATGGCGAAGGTGGTCATCAGGATGGGACGCGCCCGTTTGTGGGCGGCGTCCATAATGGCTTCATATCGGGTCAAGCCGTCGCGTTCGGCCATGATGATGTAGTCCACCAACAGGATCGAGTTCTTGGCGGCAATACCCATCAGCATCAGCACGCCGATCAGTGCCGACATGGAGAAGCTCTTGTCCATCATTACAAGGCCGAGGATCGCACCACCGATGGCGAGAGGCAGCGCCGCCATAATGGTGATCGGATAGGCGAAGGATTTGAACAACAGGGTCAGCACCGCATACATCAGCAAAATACCGCTGAGGAAGGCGATGCCGAAGCCGATCAGCATCTCCTGGATGAACTCCTGATCGCCTGCGGGAATCTGGCGGACGCCATCGGGCAGGTTCCTGACGGACTCCAAACGCTGCACGGCCTGGGCTGCTGCACCGGTTGTGATACCGTTCAACTCGGCCTTGATAGAGACGACGCGAGAGCGGTCGCGACGCGCCACACTGGCGGGACCGGCACCGAACTCGACATCGGCCACGGCGCTCAGTGGCACGGTAGCACCGGAGGCGGTCGGAACACGCAGATTCTGGATCACCGACAGGTCTTCGCGTGCCTGTTCGGTCAGTTGCAGGCGGATCGGGATCTGGCGGTCGCCAAGGTTGAACTTGGGCAAGTTCTGGTCGACGTCGCCGATGGTGGCAACACGCACCGCCTGCGAGATCGAACCTGCGGACACACCCAGCAAGGCGGCTTCGTCAGGTCTCGGTGTGACAACGATTTCAGGACGCGCAATTGCCGAGGTGTTGACCACATTGGCCAGGCCGGGAACGCGTTTCATATCGTCCTCGACTTTGCGGGCGACCTGATCCAATACGGCAGGATCGTCACCGAGAAGCGCGAACTCGTAGCTGGTCCCGTCACCCGGACCGCCGCCCTGCTGGGCGATGCCCGCGCGTACACGAGCGCCCGGAATCTTCTTCAGCTCGTCGACCATGACGCGCTGGAACTCCTGCTGGCTGAGTTCGCGGTCGCCCTTGGGCACCATGTCGGCGAAGACATTGGCCTGCGTCACTTCCTGACCGCCGATGGCGGCGTAGACCGAGACGACCTCCGGGCGGGCGTTCAACTGGCGGCTGACGTTCTGAACGATGGCGTCTGTCTGGCGCAGGGTCGAGCCGGGTGGCAGTTCGATCTGGAACGCCGCGCGGCCTTCGTCGGCCGGCGACATGAACTCGAACGACATCTTGGTCACGATGGCCGTAGCGAACGAGCCGACGAGGAACAGCGCCCCGAACCCAAACACGGCCCAGCGGAACTTCAGGCACCATTCCAGTGCGCGCAGATAACCCGGCATCCACTTGGGATCCTTGTCCTCGTGCTTGGTGTGCTTGAGCAGATAGGCGGCCATCAGCGGGGTCAGGGTACGGGCGACCACCAGCGAGAAGAAAACCGAGATACAGGCTGCCAGAGCGAACGCCTTGAAGAACTGTCCGATGATGCCGGGCATGAAACCGACAGGCGCGAACACGGCGATGATGGTGCCGGTGGTCGCGACAACGGCCAGACCGATTTCGTCAGCGGCCTCGAAGGCCGCGTCATAAGGCGGTTTGCCATCGCGCATGTGCCGTACGATGTTCTCGATTTCCACGATGGCGTCATCGACGAGAATGCCGATGGTCAGGGACAGCGCCAGCAGCGTGACCACGTTCAGTGACTGGTCCATCGGGGCGAGGAAGGCGAATGTGGGGATCAGCGACAGCGGCATGGCCGTGGCGGCGATGAGCGTCGCACGCCAGTCACGCAGGAAGATGAACACCACCAGCACAGCCAGAGCCGCACCCAGTGCCAGTGCCTCCAGGGAGGCCATATAGGATTCTTCGATATATTTGACCGAGGAGGTGACCTCTTCGATGGTCAGCTGGCCTTTATGCTCTTCGTTGAGCTTCTCGATTTCCTGACGGACTTTTTCCGAGACCTTGACCTCGGAGGCGGTGCGCGAGCGCAGGAAGCCGAAGGTGACCGCTTCTTGTCCGTTGTAGCGGGCCAGACGGCGCGGCTCGCCCCACTTGTCGACAACCTGACCAAGGTCTTCGAGACGCACGCTACGGCCATTGCCGAGCGGGACAAGCGTGCCGGCCAGTTGCTCCAGCGAGGTGGCCGAACCGATGGTACGGACAGAACGCTCGGAGCCTGCGACGGTCACACGGCCCCCGGGCAGGTTGTTGTTTACGTTGACCAGTGCCTGACTGACCTGCGCGGCGGTGACGCCGTAGGCTGCCAGACGTTGCGGGTCCAGTTCCACGCGGATTTCGCGGTCCACACCGCCCGAGCGGTTCACTTCGCCGACGCCGCCCAGACCCAGCAGGCGCTTGGAGACATCGTTATCGATGAACCAGCTAATCTGCTCGGGCGACATGGTGTTGGAGCGCACCACATAGGTGATCAAGGCGTCACCGGTGATGTCCACGCGGGTGACCGTCGGCTCCTGCATGTCTTGAGGCAGGGTGCCGCGAACCGTGCTCATGGCGTTGCGCACGTCATTGGTCGCGCGCTCGGTGTCGGTGCCCAACTCGAACTCGATCATGGTGGTCGAGACGCCGTCGGAGACGTTGGAATAGATGTTCTTCACGCCCGATAGACCGGCCAGCGAGTCCTCGATGACGCGGGTGACCTGGACCTCCATTTCGGACGGCGCGGCACCCGGACGGGCGGCCACGACGTTCACCAGCGGGAAGTCGATGTCGGGGTTGTTGTTGATCCGCATCGACGAGAAGCCGACGATCCCTGCGAGGGTCAGCAGGGTGAACAGCAGGATGATGGGGATCGGGTTTTTAATCGCCCAGGACGAAATCTGGTTCATCGGTGTGATGCCTTAGTTCGTGGCCTGAGGGCGTACGGCGGGGGCGGCAGCGGGCGCAGGTGCCGCCGCCGGACGGGCATTGGTACCCGCGGCGATCTTGACCGTGTCTCCGGTGTTCAGGAAGCCGGCACCTTCGACGACGACGCGCGCACCGGCGTTCAGGCCCTCAACCGACGACTGGGTGTCGTTGCGCTGGATCACGCGGACCGGAACGAAGGAGACCTTGTTACCGGTGCCGACCACAAACACACCGGCCTTGTTGTCGCGATAGAGGATGGCAGGGGTAGGAACGACGGTGGCTTCACGTGTGCCAGCGTCGATTTCGGCACGGGCGAACATGCCCGGCTTGAGGCCGCTACCGGAGGCAAGGCTGATGCGGGCGACGCCGAGACGGGTCTGGGCATCCACTTCGGGGGTAACGATGCGGACGGTGCCCGTGGTCGGAGCCGCCTGTGACGAAGTGATGGCGGCGGTCTGACCGGCGCGCAATGCGCCAAGCTGCGTCTCGGGGACCTGTGCGTCCAGTTCGAGGCGACCGTCACGGACCATGCGGAATAGCTCGGTTCCCGCGGCAATGATCTGGCCCTTGGTCACGCTGCGGCTGATGATCTGGCCACTTACTGGAGCGCGGATGGTGGCTTGGGACAGGCGGGTGCGGGTCTCGGCAAGGCCTGCGCGGGCGGAAGCCAGATTGGCTTCGGAAGCACGCTGGTTGGCCAGTGCTGTATCCAGCGAGGCTTGCGAGAGGAAGCCGCGTTCCTTCAGTTCTTGGGCGCGGGCCAACGCCGCGTTGTCGCGTGCAGCATTCGCCTCTGCGGTTTGGACGGCAGCCTGCTGCTGGCGCAACTGGGCTTGGAGCAGGGCGTCATTCATCTGGACCAGCGGTTGGCCCTGACGCACGTAACTGCCTTCGTCCACGAAGATGGAGACCGCTGTCAGGCCACCCGTCTCGGCACCGACGGGCACTTCTTCCCAGGCGCTGACGTTGCCGGAGGCGACGACCTTGAAAGGCAGGGTGGCGGTCGAGGCATCAGCGACGCTGACGGTGATGCTGCTGTCAGGCTTTTCTTTCACCTCCTTCTCGCCACACGCTGCCAGTGAAACGGCAGAAAGGCAGGTCAGAAGGATTGCGTAGGATCGCAGTACATTCATCGGGAGGTGCTTTGGAAAAGAAAAATGGGACGGGGGGATTGCGGACAACACACGGACTCTCCGCGCGGCGATGAAGCCGGACGTTCTGACAGAACGCAGGGATATACAGACTGTTCAATACGTCAAATGAACAGACGGTAAGCTGTGTTACTTAATCGAAACGGCGGGTGCCGTATCAACGGGGCTGAAGGCGGCGACCCCATGTCGCAGGCAGGGGGGACGGCGCATCGACGATGTGGCTGATCAGGTGCTCGGCCAGCAGTGGAGCGGCGCAAAACCCGCGCGAGCCCAACCCTGTCAGCACATGCAGGCCGTCTTCGACGGTGCCGCAGATCGGAAGCCGGTCAGGGGTGGTGGCGCGAACCGCTGTACGGCGGTTCAACGGCGCGTCCGCATGGCGGCTCCACCGAACGGGAAGAACTTCGGACAAGGTGGCGCGGTTACGCTCCGATGCCTCTTGCGAGGGTTCGGGCGCATCGACACCGCGATCGTGGGTCGCGCCGAACAACAGGCCGTTGCCTGTCGGGACGCTATAGCCGCCCCATGCCACGGCTGGCTCGGGCGTCGCCTTGTCGTCGGTTGTCCAGTCGGCCTGTCCTGCGACCGGCGCGAGCGACAGGCCTGGTCTGAGGTGTGCAGTTCCCCAACCGGCGGCCAAAACCACATGGTCGAATGTGCCCAGAGACTGACCCTCGTCGTCGGTGAGCGTCCAGCCGTCTTCGCTGCGGGTCAGCGCCTCGACCCGGGCCATGACCAAGGGCGTATCCGACAGCCACGCTTCGAGAGCTTTGGCCGGAGAAAGGGCAAAGGCATCGGCCATCATCAGGCCGCCCATGGGCATCTTCTCATTGAGATGTGCGGAGGCGTCAGACGCGGAGAGGCGGATCATCGCTCCCTCGGGCCAGAGCGGTTGGGCGGCGATCTTGTCGTAGCGGTTGGCATCGCGTTCGACATGTTCCAGTTGCAGGACGCCTTGAGCGAGGATGGCACTGGGAATGCGCCGGTAAAGCTGGTTTGCGCGCTCGAGGGCCTGTGCATAGAGGCCGCTGATAAAGGCATCGCCGGCGTCCAGTCGCGGAGTAACCAGTGCGGCGGGAAAGCCGCTGGCTTCGGCACCGGGATGGCGGGCCTCTATCACGACGGGTGACAGTCCCTGGGCGCGGGCGGCGCGGGCGAGGGCGCTACCGGCGATGCCTGCGCCGATGATGGCGATACTGGGCGGGGCAGCGGTGGGACGCACGCCTTCCTTGCGTGCTTCGAGCCGTTCGCGCTTGCGGCCATGACCGGGGCATTTGGCGACGCTAAAGCCGTTGGCCGCCAGTGCGCGACGTACCGCACCGGCGACAGTGAAGGTCGCCAGATGGCACCCGTCTGCCGAGTGCTCGGCCACAGCGGCCATGATGTCTTCGGACCACATGCCGGGGTTCAGTGCGGGGCTGAACCCGTCAAGGAACCACGCATCGGCCTTGCCCTGCCATTGCGCCAGTGCCCACTCCACCTCGCCGATGGCCAGATCAATGGTGACGCCCCATTGGGGCAGGTCCAGACGATGAAAGCCGGGGCACTGGCTGGGCCATTGCTCGAGCAGGGCGGAGGCGGTGTCGGCTACATCGGGCCACGCGGCCAGAGCGCGCTCGGCCTCGGCGCGGGTGAGGGGGTAGCCCTCTACGGAAAAGACGTGGAGCAGTCCGTCGCCGGGGCGATGCCGTCGCCACAGGTCGATCAGGGTGATGATGTTCAGACCGGTGCCGAAGCCCAGTTCGCCGACAGTGAAACGGGTCCGGCCCTGCCACACCTCGGGCATGTTGCAGCCGCCCAGAAACACGGCGCGGGTTTCGGACAGGCCGTCATCTTTCGAGAAATAGACGTCACCGAACCGGCCGGATCGCGGGGAGCCATCCTCGGCCCAGAGCAGTTGCGGAGAAGAGGGGTTCGCGTCGGGAGCGTCGTGGGTCATCAGACGGGTGTGTCTAGACCCGAAACGGGCACGAAAAAAGGGGCCACCCTGAGGTGACCCCTTTCTCGCCAGCGAGGCCGAAGCCCCGCGAGCCTAAGATATAAATCTTAGTGAGCAGCAGCCGGAGCTTCAGCAGCCGGAGCAGCAGCAGCGTCAGCAGCCGGAGCAGCCGGAGCAGCAGCAGCTGCGTCGGTGGCTTCAGCAGCAGCGTCGGTTGCAGCAGCAGCAGCGTCGGTTGCTTCAGCAGCAGCGTCGGTGGCTTCAGCAGCAGCAGCTTCAGCAGCCGGAGCTTCGGTGGTTTCAGCAGCCGGTTGGCAAGCAGCCAGGGCCAGAGCAGCGGCCGAAGCGGCGATCAGGGCAGTGATGCGCATGTTAGTCTTCCTTGAGAAGGTTGAGGCGGGGCCGAAAGCCTCGCTGACCGACAGATAACGGGATCGTGAGCGGAATCGCAAGCGAAATTCTCACGCCTTCGTGAAGTCGTGCACAGGGGGCTGTTGAAATGGCTGTGGGGATTGAAAAGTATGGGAAAAATTCTTCATAAAACCTTGGTCTTAGCCTAAATTTCTGGTCGAATTTCCGCTGTAGCGTTTGATTTCCCGATCACATTTTTTGTTTCAAAGGCAATCACGAGCTTTGTAAAATAGCCCGGAAACGACTCGCGGGGCCCGCTGTTTCGAGCCCCGCTATGATATCGGCCGGTGTATTGTTTAGTCTGTCGGGGCTGCCGCCAGTGCCTCTTCCATTTCAGCGAAGCTGGGCTGAATGGTCGAGGGAATATCGCCGCGACCGATCTCGACCGAGATCTGGGCTGCGTTACCGTGAAGGTGGGCGACCAGCACGGACTGGATGATTTTGTAATAGGCCGCTTCCTCGTCCACGATGGCTTTGAGGCGGGCCGCGAAGGGGCCGACTAGACCGTAGGCAAGGAACACGCCGAGGAAGGTACCGACCAGAGCGCCGCCGATCATACCGCCCAGAACCTCCGGCGGCTCGGTGATGGAGCCCATGGTTTTGATGATGCCCAGAACGGCGGCCACGATGCCCAGAGCCGGAAGGCCGTCAGCAAGGTTTTGCAGCGCGTGTGCAGGCTCGCCTGCTTCGTGGTGGTGTTTTTCCAGCTGTTTTTCCATGGCGTCCTCGATCTGGTGCGGATCTTCGAGGTTCATGGTCATCATACGCAGGGTGTCGCAGATGAAATCGACAGCGAAATGGTCCTTCAGCACCTTGGGGTACTTCTGGAAGATGGGGCTCTCGGCGGGCTTTTCGATGTGGCTTTCCAGAGCGATGACGCCCTTGGACTTCATGGTCTTGGAAAGCTGGAACAGCAGGCTGAGCAGGTCCTTATAGTCCTGCTTCTTCCATTTCGGGCCGGCAAAGCATTTGCCCAGACCGCCCAGCGTGCCCTTGATGACCGGCATGGAGTTGGAGATCAGGAAGGCGGCGATGCCCGCCCCGAAAATCGCCATCAGCTCGTAAGGCAGCGAGTACAGGATGGTCGCCATCTTGCCGCCGTGCAGCAGGAAACTGCCGAACACCATGGCGAATAGCATGATGATGCCGATAATCTGGAACATAGGCCGAGGGGTCCGCGAGATGGAAAGCTTCGCCCTTCTTGTGACGGTTAATGCTTAAGGTGAAGTTTCGACCTGTGCAGTTGCGCGGGCGATCTGGTCTGCCAGCCAGTCACTGAAAATGCGGATGCGGCGGTTGGAACCGGAGCGACCGGGATAGACGAGGCTGAAAACCATGTCTTCGGGACGGTGGTCATCCATGACGGGAACCAGTTCCCCGGCCGCAATGTGGCGGGCCACATCGTAGGCAGGTATCTGGATCAGGCCGAGGCCGGCGAGGGCGCAGGCAATATAGGCCTCGGCATTATTGGCGCTGACCTGCCAGCGCACGGGACGGTGGTGGGTCTTTTCGCCGTCGAACCATTCCCAGTCCAGCACGCGGCGAGTGGAAGGCGAGGTGTAGGCAACCTGCAGATGGTGATCCAGATCGTCGGGTGTGGCGGGCGTGCCGTGGCGCGCCAGATACGACGGGCTGGCAACATTGATCTGGCGGACCTTGCCGACCCTGCGGGCTTTCAGACCGGAATCGACGAGGGGGCCAGCTCTCAGGGCGATATCGACCTGTTCCTGGATAAGGTCGACGGGTCGGTCGCTAAAGCCCAGTTCGATTTGCAGATTAGGCCACGATGCAAAGAAGTCGGGAAGGGCGGGGGCGATGATCTGACGGCCGATCCGGCTGGGAGCGTCGACCTTGATCCGTCCGGCCAGTTCGTGGTCGTCGCGAAACATGCTGTCGATATCCTCGGACGAGGCGAGCAGGTCGAGGCAGCGTTCTAGTAAAGCTTCGCCTTCATAAGTAAGCGAGACGTTACGCGTGGTACGGTTAAGCAATCGCACACCCAAGCGGCGCTCCAGATCGGATATTGCAGCCGATACGCTTGATCTTGGAATGTGAAGTCGATCCGCGCTTTTGGTAAAGCTTCGTGTTTCTGCCACATGTGTAAATATGCGGTACAGGTTAAGCCTGTCCATTGATCGACCGATCTGACAAATGATGTCGTTAAATGGCGCTTTATTGGCCTTTAGGCAAACATTACTCCGATATGTGTAACCGAACACATAGGGAGTGACCGCATGGAGCGGACTATTAAGGACAAGATCGTCGTGATTGCAGGCGGTGCCAAGAACCTCGGAGGTCTGGTGGCTCGTGACTTTGCCGCTCGGGGAGCCAAGGCGATCGTGGTCCATCACCACAGCGCCGAAACGGCCAAGGACGCCGCCGATACTGTGGCGGCGATCGAGGCGACGGGGGCAAAGGCACTGACGGTTCAGGCCGATTTGACGGTGGTCAGCGAGGTAGAGCGTCTGTTTCGCGAAACCGAAGCCGCGTTTGGTCGCCCCGATATCGCGCTGAACACTGTCGGCAAGGTCTTGAAGAAGCCAATGCTGGACATCAGCGAGGCCGAATACGACACCATGAGCGACGTGAACGCCAAAACGGCCTTCTTCTTCCTGAAAGAGGCAGGCAAGTCGGTGAACGACAATGGTGCCATCTGCACCTTGGTGACGTCCCTGTTGGGGGCCTATACGCCCTTCTATTCCAGCTATGCGGGGACCAAGGCTCCCGTCGAGCATTTTACCCGCGCGGCGTCCAAGGAGTTCGGTGATCGGGGAATCTCGGTGACGGCAATCGGGCCGGGGCCGATGGATACGCCCTTCTTCTACGGTCAGGAATCCGCCGAGGCGCAGGCCTATCACAAGTCTGCTGCGGCGCTGTCGCCGATCAGCAAGACGGGGCTCACCGACATCGAGGACATTGCCCCGTGGATCCGCTTCCTCGTCACCGAGGGCTGGTGGATGACGGGCCAGACTATTCTGGTCAACGGCGGCTACACCACCAAGTAAGGCGTATAAAAAAGACGGCGGGGTTTGGCCCCGCCGTCTGATTTTTACCTCGATGTCGCCGCTTACAGGCGGATCGAGCCGGTCAGGATGGCCTGACGGATTTCTTCGGTGAGAGGCTGATAGCCGTCCTCGCCACCGCGGACATAGAGCTGGCCCTTCACCTTTTCCGGATCGAAGCCGTCGCTGACGAGATCGACCTTGCGGTATTTGAAGGTGCCCGTGGTCGAGGCCGATTCCAGTACGCGTACGAAGCACGGACGCGCATACGGCGGTAGGTTGGCGTCTGCGTGGGCGGCAAAGGCCTTGCCGTCGAACGGACCTTCCAGCACCAGACCGACCATACCGGCGCGGCCTTCCTGACCCGGGATTTCAACGCCGTAGGCGATGACTTCCTGAACGCCCGGCGCTTCGGACAGATGCTGTTCGACTTCGGCGGTCGAGACGTTTTCACCCTTCCAGCGGAAGGTGTCGCCCAGACGATCCATGAAGTAGATGTAGCCTTCCTTGTCCTGACGCATCAGGTCGCCGGTGCGGAACCAGCGGTCGCCCTTTTTGAAGACGTCGGTCAGGATTTTCTTCTGCGTCGCGGCCTTGTCGGCATAGCCGGTGAAGTCCTGACGTATGGTGTTGCCGATCACGCCGATGGCTTCACCCGTCTCGCCGGTACGGACCAGCTTGCACAGGCCGTTGGGGCCACGCACCGGCTCGCCGGTCTCCGGATCCAGTTCGATGATGCGGATGTTCAGCTGCGACTTCAGATAGGAAGGCACGCGACCGATCGCGCCCGGCTTGCCGCCAAAGTTGAACAGCGAGACGTTGCCTTCGGTCGAGCCGTAGAATTCGAGAATGACCGGCACTTTGAAGCGCGACTGGAACTCTTCCCAGACGTCGGGGCGCAGGCCGTTGCCGAAGGCGAGGCGCAGCTTGTGCGAGCGTTCGTCGGCATTCTCCGGCGAGTTCACCAGATAGCGGCACAGCTCGCCGATATAGACGAACATGGTCGCGCCCGACGACTTTACGTCCGGCCAGAAGGTCGAGGCCGAGAAGCGGCGTCGGGTGACCATACGGCCACCGTTCAGCAGCACCGAGCCGACGCCCACAAGGCCGCCGGTCGAGTGGTACAGCGGCAGGACGTTGAACAGGGTGTCCTTCTGGGTCGCGCCGGTGCCGCCTGCGAAGGCGCGCATATAGGTGCGGGCACGCGAGTGCGGGATGCGCGCGGCCTTTGGCAGGCCGGTGGTGCCCGAGGTGTAGATGTAGAGCGCGGTATCGCGGTTGGTCAGGCCCTTGCGCAGGCCGCGATCCGGACGGACCGACGAGGCGCTGCGGACGGCATTGTCGAAGTCGCGGCGGGTGTTGGTCTCGTTCTCTTCGCCCAGACCCAGAACCCACAGCATGATGTCGCGGTCGATCAGACCGCGGCTGTCCTCGGCGGCCTGCCAGCAGTCTTCGTCGGTGACGACGTTGAACGCGCCCGAAATGTTCAGGCAGTGGGCCAGAGCCGAACCGTTGAGGTTGTTGTTGATCAGGGCCGTTGCCACGCCGACCTTGGAGAAGCCGAACCATGCCGCCACGTATTCAACACGGTTGTGCATCAGCAGGGCGATGGTGTCGCCACGCTTGAGGTTACGGCTGGCGGCCCAGTTGGCGTAACGGTTCGCGAGCGCTTCGAACTCGCGGTAGGTCAGGCGACGGGTCTCGTCTTCTACGCAGATGTTGTCCGGGTATTTGTCGACGGCTTCTTCGATGTCGTCGCAGATCAGAACATCACTATCCAGAGCGATCGGCTTGATGCGCTTCAGGAGGCGTATAAGCCCTCCCAGAAAGCGGATTTCGCTCTTGATGTTCGCCACCATACCCATGAGTGCGCAGCCTTTCCCCATTGAATATTTTCTTTGTTGATGAACGGCATGGGGGCGCGGGTCAACTGCTCGAAAGGCCGCATTGGTCCATTGTTCCCGAAAACTGCACAGTCTCGGGTCGATTTGTATGACGCTGGGTAAAGTTAATAGGCGACCTTACGTCAACAATAGCACCGCACCGATATTGGATTGCGCCGGTTGTGTAGTGAATCAGACTTGTTGGACTGGTCGCCCAACCGTGATTTTATCGGATAGGCGCAGGGCCTGCGCAGGTGATGTGAAACATGCATCGTCAGGCCATAGATTTGTCCCCATATGCTGATGTCCTGATTGTTCGATCTAGGATGCTGGAGTTCGTATGTCGTCCAAAGCGTCAACCCCACCCGCCGAAAACACCCCGCGCGAGGGCCAGTCTGTGCCGCCGCCGGCGCGTATTCCTGCCGTCGGCGAAGGGACATTCCAGAAGGGCCGTGTCGTATGGGGACGTCCTCCCCAGGTCACGTTCCGGGCCGGACCTCTGCCGAGAGATGAGGGGCTGGCGCGTCTGATGGCCATGCCGCCCCATCCGCAGCCCCCGCGCGCCCAGTCCGCCACGCCACGCGTGACGGGTTCTGCGGCTGCCGGTGCAGGCATGGGTGGTTTCTCCAATGTCCCGTCGCCCAAGCCTTCGGTGAGCGAGAGCAAGGGTGCGGTTCCGCAGGCCAACGACTCCGGCATATTTGGCAATACTCTGGTTCCGCCGCCGCCCACCAAGCCGAAGGCGTCCGAACCTGTGACGACTGCGCCCGCAGCGGCGTCTCCTGTGGTCGCTGCACCCGTGGCGACTGCTGTGCCGGAAGGAGGCGATGTCCTGAACGCACCGGTTGTGTCGTCCCCCGAGCCGGTGATTGCTGCGGCTCCATCGCCAGTTAAAGGCAATCGCGGGATCGGGACTTGGGTGGCTGTGGGCGCGATTGCCCTTGCCGCAGGCGCGGCAGCGCTGGTGTGGCTCAATCGCGAACCGGCCACTGTGACTGAAACGCCCGCTCCGCCGGTGACGGCAGCAGAAGAGACGGCAACCGCGCCGGTGGAACTGCCTGCCGGAGCGCCCGTCGAAGCGCCTGGCGATGCGCCTGCGGAAGCGGATGTTGCTGCGACCTCGACCCCGCCCGTTGCTGCGCGTCCTGCACCGGTCGCACCGGCTCGCGCTACGACTGCTCCCGCGCGTGAAGCCGCTGCAAGGCCCCTGCCTGTACCTGCAGAGCCTGCACGCACGACAGCGCATGTGGCCCAGACGCGTCCGGCACCCCAGAGCACCGCTCCGGTCGTGGTGGTCACGCCGCCTGTGGAGGCGGTTACGCTGCCCGTTGTTCAGGGGGCGCCGCCCACCGCAGCGCGTCCGCCGGAAACCGATCCTAACGCGCCTGTCGTCACGCGACCGGCGAGACTGGATTAAACCGGCGGCGGCGGGGCTGGCTTGAGTGGCACATAGCCCCGCTCGACCATCCGGCGAAGGGCTTCATAGGCCTCGGCCAGTTCTTCATAGGCAAGGCGGGCCGAGGACAGTCGCGCCACCTGATCGGGTGTAGCTGGCGAGCCCGACTGGCTGAGGCGCAGAGCTTCAGCCGCCCAGCGCGCGCGGGCCTGTGCCGTCATGACGGCCAGCTTTTCGAAATGGACGGGATCGGCCTCGCCCAGCATCTGGCCGATGACCTCGCGGTTTGCCAGCCAGGCGGTGTAGTCGATCTGTTCCAGCAAGCCGCGTAGCCGACGCTGGTCCTGCGGGTCCATGTCTTCCGGCTGGAAGTGATCGCGCGGGCGGCGGTAGTTCTGGGTCAGGATGGTGGACATCGGCGACCTTTCACTGTGCTGGGGCAAACAGGGTTGTGCAAACCAAGCTGGGCCATAGGGGTTAACTCCGCGTTGAGGACGGAACCGGACAGCGGCTGCGCCCATTTCGAATAGGAGAGTTCCCGCCAGCGTGTCGGGGACGATGCTACGATGGAGACGCTGAAATGGCTGATACTCTGACTACGCCCCAGACCCCGGCGAATGCGAACGACGAACGCTCGTGGGAGGAAGCGCTGGAGGAAGCCATCAACCTGTTCGAACAGGGCGAGTCGCTTAATCAGGAGCGTTTCGCTGAGCTGCTCGAAGAGTTGAAGCGCGGCAAGGTTCACGCCGATCACCTGCCCGCAGATGATCCGCGCCTAGAGATGATGGCAGCCCTGCGGGAGCGGGCGTCCAAGCTGGAAGCCAGTGCAGCACTGGGTACTGGTCCGACCGACCAGATCAGCAGCCTGCTGGGCGGTCTGACCGGCCAGCCCAGCAAGACGACGGCCCCCGCCGTCACCGAGATCGAAGGCCGCGACGAAGACTGATGATTACAATGGCGGTCAGGGGTTCAGCTTGCCCTTGGCTGACTTTGCCGACAGGACGACATCGCTGTCCGGCTTGTCCACCTTTATGGGGGACTGGGCGGCGGCATGCAGGATGTGGCGGATGATGTTGAGACGCGCCGTCTTTTTCTTGTCGGTTTTAATCGCTGTCCAAGGGGCGAAGTCGAAGCTGGTCTTGGTCAGCATTTCGTCGCGGGCCTTGGAATAGAGGTCCCAGCGCGCTTGAGCCTCCTTGTCCATGGGCGAGACTTTAAAGCGTTTGATCGGGTCGCTTTCTCGTTCGGACAGGCGTTTGGCCTGTTCCTCGCGGCTGATGTCCAACCACAGCTTGATGATGGTGATACCCGAGTTGGCCAGCAGGCGCTCGAAGTCCTCGACGTCGCGCAGGAAGTCGGCGTGCTGTTGCGGCGTGCAGAAGCCCATTACGGGTTCGACGCCGGCGCGGTTGTACCATGAGCGGTTGAAGATGACTGTCTCGCCCGCCGCCGGCAGGTGCGGGACGTAACGTTGGAAGTACCACTGGCTGCTTTCACGCTCTGTGGGCTTGGGCAGGGCGACCACGCGGGTCAAGCGCGGGGCCATATTCTCGGTCAGGCGTTTGATCGCGCCGTCCTTGCCCGCCGCATCGCGACCTTCAAAGATGATCAGCGTCTTGCGGCCCTGTTCGATGCCTGCCGCTTGGATCTCGACGATTTGGACCTGAAGGGCTTCCAACTGGGCTTCATAGTCTTTGGACATGGCGTCTCGCTTCTCGCATTGGGGACAGGGCCAAAACCGCTGTGATTTGCCGCATTACACGCTCGTAACTTTGCTTATCTGCGACGAGGGTCAAGCATGGCGATATGCAAAACACCGACCAAGCCCGAACCGTTGCTGCCTCTGTTGGCCCAGATCGCCGCGTGTTTCTTGTCGCGGGGGCTTCGGCTTCCATGACGGGGGTGATGCCTGCATTTGCGCGGGCGCAGGCGGCTGCGTCACCATTTGAGGCAGGGCTCGAACGGGCGTTCGAAGCAGCCAAGCCTGTGGCGCTGGCGGGACGGGTCTGGAAGGACGGGCAGACGCTTTGGCAAGGGGCCAAAGGCTTGCGGCGCGCCGATGGTGAGGCTGCCGTGACCCAAGACGACCGCTGGCATCTCGGCTCCAACGGTAAGGCCATGACGGCGGCGCTATGGGCGCGACTGGTGGAGCAGGGCAAGGCCGCGTGGGACATGCCGCTGCCCCGCGCTGTGGAGGCTGCCTATCCGGGGATGGCCATTCATGCGGGGTGGTCGGATCGCAGTGTCGACGATTTCATGCGTCACCGCGCAGGGCTTTATGACGACACCTACATCACGCCGCTCTGGTTGATGGCTTCGCGGATGAAGCCACAGCCCCTTCCGGTTCAGCGGCGCGAGTTGGTGCAGGCGGTTCTTGCGGCACCTCCGAACGGTCCTCGGGGAACCTATACCTATGGAAACGCCAACTACATATTGGTGGGCGCGCTCATGGAGGGGCTGAGCGGACAACCGTGGGAAGAGCTGATGCGCAGCGAGGTTTTCGCCCCGCTCGGCATGGTGACGGCGGGCTGTGGCGCGCCGCAGGGAGAACAGCCGTGGGGGCATGGTGCACAGCTCAAACCGGTGAACCCTGAAAGTGCGGGTTCAGACAATCCTGCGGTGATGGGTCCGGCGGGAACCATCCATATGGGATTGGCCGACTATGGACGGTTCCTGAACGCCATGATGACGGCGGGCTGGCTGTCGCAGGACAGTTTGTCGCGGCTGCTCACTCCGCTGGATGGCGAGCAGTATGCCTTGGGCTGGATGGCACCCGGATCAAGGGCCTGGGCGGGCGGTCCGGCTGTATTACATAACGGTTCCAATACGATGTGGTTTGCGACCGTTGTTATGGCTCCGGCGAAAAAACTCGCCTTTGTGTCTGTGGCGAACGATGCCGAACACGGCGGAGAAGCCTGCTCTGCGCTTATGAGCGAAATGATCTCTGCGGCCGCGGCGAGTTGAAATAACGGAATCATTTCAGTTGACCGTTTGCGAATAGCAAGGGACAACGTTTGCGCAGTCCGGATATCGCGTGAGGTCCAAACTCGCGTCTCGCTCCTTAGTCGAACGAGGTTGTCCAGATGGACTGACGGGTTCTCTTCGGGGAATTCGACTGGAAAACGCGTTCAATGGAGACGCAACATGGCGACCGGCACGGTCAAGTGGTTCAACCCGACCAAGGGTTATGGCTTCATCCAACCTGATGATGGTGGTTCGGACGTTTTCGTCCACATCACTGCTGTCCAAAAGGCCGGCCTTGCGGGCCTGGATGACAACACCAAGGTCGAGTACGAACTCGAAAACCAGCGCGGCAAAACCGCTGCTGTGGAACTGAAGGTTCTCTAAGAACCCCGGCTCCCGGACCTAAAGGTTCAGGAAAACGCGGAAGACCTTTTGGTCCTCCGCGTTTTTTTGTGCCCGCTAGAAACCGATCTCGGCGCGCAGGTCCCTGGCGGTCATGCCGTCTTCGCGCAAGGCTTGCAGGGTGACCGAGCCATCCCGTTTGGCATAGCGTCTGCCGTCCGGACCCGTCAGCAGCCGGTGGTGGCGGTAAATTGGTTCCGGCCAGCCGAACAGGCTCTGGATCAGCCGCTGGATGTGGGTGGCTTCGAACAGATCGACCCCGCGTATAATGTGGGTCATCCCCTGCAGGGCATCATCGTGAACGGCGGCCAGATGATAGGCGGCTCCGGCATCCTTTCGCGCCAGAACGACGTCGCCGGCCGTCTCGGGGCGGGCCTTGATGCGACCATTCTCGCCCTGCGGCCCTTGGCCTTCCTCGAAGAAGGAAAGGCTGTCCCACGCTGCGCCGCCCAGTGTGTCACGCGCGGCATCCAGAGACAGTCGCCATGCGAACGGCCTTCCGGCCCTTAACAGTTCGGCCTCTTCATCTTGTGGGTGCGGGCCGGGGCGGACGGCTTCGGCAGCGCCATGCGGG
The DNA here is from genome assembly GCF_022750635.1 of Brevundimonas pishanensis. Lineage (GTDB taxonomy): Bacteria > Pseudomonadota > Alphaproteobacteria > Caulobacterales > Caulobacteraceae > Brevundimonas > Brevundimonas pishanensis. The sequence continues at coordinate 216,428 of NZ_JAJKBG010000005.1, forward strand.
GCGTGGCCGATGGTGTCCAGAAACTCTTTACGGGTCCGGAAGCAGCGATAGACCAGTCCGCGTTGTCGCAGGTCCTCGACCGCCCCTGCGTAGTCGTCCAGATGATCGGACTGCCGCCGGACCGAGTGCTCCCAGTCCAGACCCAGCCATTGCAGGTCTTCATAGATGCCGTCTTCGAATGCAGGCTTGCAGCGGGTGGGGTCGATATCCTCGATCCGCAGCACAAATCGCCCGCCCGCTTCGGAAGCGGCTTGGCGGGCGGTCAGCGCGGAAAAGGCATGGCCTTTATGAAGGCGGCCGGTCGGAGAGGGGGCAAATCGGGTGGCAAACACGCTGGGCAAGCTAGTCTTGCGCGGGGTGGGTGTCGAGTTTGGGTCTGTGCATCGCGCACGCAGTGAACCATGGTGTGCCAATGAGCGAACCGGATTTGCAAAAGGCCGGAGCCCTGACCGTGCACATGGCGTCGGCGCGCGAGGCTTTGGCGGGCATGGATGCCCGCTTGGCTGTGATCCATAGCCAGACGCCGCCGATGGCGTGGCGGCTGCGGACCGGTGGGTTCGAGGGGCTGTTCCGGATGATCGTGGAGCAACAGGTGTCGGTGGCGGCGGCGGCCTCGATCTGGCGTCGGGTAGGCGAGGGGCTGGGGGCAATCTCGCCCGAGCGGGTGCTGGCGCTGGACGTCGAGGTGCTGCGGAGCTTTGGGCTTTCCGGACAAAAGGCGCGCTATGCCCACGAGATTGCGCGGGCGCATAGCGACGGACGGATCGATTTCGACCATCTGGAGCGTCTGGATGATGCGCAAGCTGTGGCTGCACTGACGGCGATCAAGGGTGTCGGGCGGTGGACGGCGGAAACGTTCCTGATGTTCTGCGAGGGCCGTATGGACGTGTTTCCGGCAGGCGATGTGGCATTGCAGGAGGCGTGGCGCTGGGCCGACCGGCAGGAGGCGCGGTTGAAAGAGCGCGACTTCTATAAGGTGTCGGAGGGGTGGCAGCCGTATCGGTCCGTAGCCGCTCAGATGCTGTGGCACTGGTATGGTGCGGTGAAGCGCGGCGAGATCACGCTCGAACCATAGCAAACCTTTGGCGAGGCAGGACAAACGCAAAGGTCGTGTTATGGATGGGGTTGGCGCAGATGTGGCCCGCGCCGGAGGATCGATGTGACACCGCTGACTGCGACGGCCGAACTGGCGCGACCGGAAAATGTACTGCCCCTGCTGGATTTCGCGGGTGTGGCTGTGTTTGCCGCGACCGGTGCGCTGGCCGCTGCACGTCAGAAGCATGATCTGGTGACCTTCGCCTTCTTCGCCGCCCTTACGGGCGTGGGCGGGGGGACGGTGCGCGATCTGTTGATCGGTGCGCCGGTCTTCTGGGTCAAGGACTGGTGGTACATCGCCATCTGTCTGGGCGCGGCGCTGGGCGTATGGGTGATCGGTGCGCGTACGTGGCGCTTTCGGGCCCTGCTTTGGCTGGATGCGATCGGGCTGGCGGCTTATGGCGTGCTGGGTGCGGCCAAGGCAGCGTCCTATGGCGCGGCTCCGCTGATCTGCATTGTCATGGGCGCGCTGACGGCCTCGTTCGGCGGTATTGTGCGTGATGTGTTGGCCCACCAGCCGTCGATCCTGCTGCGCCGCGAGCTTTACATCACTGCGGCCTTACTCTCGGCGACGCTGTTTGTGGCGCTTAAGGCTATCAATCTCCCGACATTGGTGGCGGTGCTTTTGGCCATTGCCGCGGGTCTGGCCTTGCGGGCCGGTGCGATCCTCAAGGGCTGGAGCCTTCCGGCGTTTCCGAGTGCACCGCAACGCTTCTGAAGCTTTGCTGTAAAAGAACCATGATCTTTCAGTCGTGGTGATTGCAGGGAATCAGGTTTAACTTTCTTCGTCCTGACAAGGGAAGGAGAAGTGTCTTCAGTCCTCTTGCGTCGATAGTTTGCTGTGTCGGAGGGCCTGCGCGATGCAGGTGCTGACTGGTGCGCCCTCGGGGTTTCCGGCCCTCGTGTTGAATGCCGACTTCCGGCCTCTTTCCTATTTCCCGCTGTCGCTATGGTCGTGGGAAGAGGTCATCAAAGCCGTGTGGCAGGACAGGGTCGAGGTGGTGGCTACCTATGACAAGGTGGTGCGAAGCCCCTCCATGGAAATGCAGCTGCCCAGTGTGGTCTGCCTCAAATCCTATATTGATCAGGACCGTAGTCCTGCGTTTACGCGGTTCAATCTGTTCCTGCGCGACGGTTTTAGCTGTCAGTATTGCGGACAGCCGGGCACGTCACAGGACCTGACCTTTGACCACGTTCTGCCGAGGTCGCAGGGCGGGGTGACATCGTGGAAGAATATCGTCACCGCCTGCGGGCCGTGTAATCTGAAGAAGGGCGGTCGCACCCCGCTTCAGGCGCACATGCCGCTACGCCGCAAAGTCGAACGCCCGACCGCATGGCAGCTTCAGCAGGCCGGACGGAAGTTCCCGCCCCACACCCTGCATAAGAGCTGGCTCGACTACCTCTATTGGGATGTGGCGCTGGAGGCTTGAGGTGATGCGTCCACGGCGGCGGCGACCTGCTGGAGCAGGCGGCTACGCTGGGGCGAGCGTCCGGTCGCGGTGGGCCATGCGGACAGGATGACGACGACGGTGCGGCGGTTAGGGTCGATGGTGATCGATTGGCCGAAGATGCCGTAGGCGCCGAAGCGGCCGTTATCGTGCGTCCACCATTGGAAGCCGTAGCCTTCGACGGGTTCACCGATGTCGGCCTGTTTGGTGGTGGCTTGTTCCAGCCAGCCTTCGGGCAAGACGTCGCTGTCGCCGATCTTTCCGCCGTCGAGGATGAACTGGCCCACGCGGCCCCAGTCGCGAAGGGAGGCCATCACGCAGCAGCCGCTGGCTTCTTGGCCTACGGCGTCGATCATCCAGCCCGCGTCCTGCTCCATGCCGTAGGGACCCCAAAGCTTTTCGGACAGATAGTCGGCCAGCGGCTTGCCCGTGGCGCGGGTAAGCAGGACGCCGACCAGATTGGTTTCGCCCGTGGAATAGTGCCAGCGCGAGCCCGGCTCTGCGGCGCGTTTCAGTTGGCGCATGTAATGGAGCGTCGGGTCCATGCCGTCCGTCTCGTGCGGCTCGAAGAAGCGGGCTACGTCGGCATTGGGGTCGGTGTAGTCTTCATTCCAGTCAGCCCCCGAGGTCATGGTCAGCAACTGGCGCACGGTGACGCCGTCATATGCGCTGCCCTCCAGTTCGGGCAGATAGCGCATGATCGGGGTTTCGAGGCTTTCGATATAGCCGTCGGCGATGGCGGCACCAACGAGGGTCGAAGTCAGGGATTTGGCGACCGAGAAGGAGGTCCAGCGGCCTTCCGGTCCAAAGTCGAGGCCATAGCGTTCAAACCGCACGCGGCCATCTTGCAGCACCAATATCCCCGCCGTGTGCTCGGCCTGCATATAGGCGTCGACGTCGAGAGACAGTGGTGTGCCCTGCGGCAGTTCACGGGCATGGGGACCGGCCTTGATCACCCGATGGGGCACGATGCGGTCCATGGCGCGAAAGCCGGCCTCGCGGGCCTCTTGAGACCAGAACAGAACCTGCGACGGCTTTTCCAGAGTGGGCAGAGCGGTTTGTGCCGATGCGGGCAGGGCCACGGAGAAGGCCAGAGCCGCCGTGCCGATCAGGCCGGACAAGTGTCGCATGTAATCCCCCTCGGAAAGATAGTGGCAACGTCACAGTGAAGCGCGTTACGAGCGGCGTCTAGGCTGTAACATCGCCGCTTTATGACGATTGATCCGGTTGCGGAAGGATCGTCGCGAGCCTGAATCCAAACTGTATTTTTGGTGCCGCCGATCGGTCGTCTCTCATTCGCAAACCCTCGTTAGACCGCCTCTCGCTCGACGCCTGATGCGCGAGACAAGGGATATGCGATGAAACGTTTGATGGCGGCTGTCTCGGTGACGGCCCTTTCTTTGGCTATGGCGGCGCCGGTTCTGGCTGCGGACAACAATGAAGAGCCGGTACCGGTCTCGCCGGCCGATAGCGAGGGTCCGTCGCGGCTGTCCGATATTGTGGTGACCGCCACCAAGCGCGCGACCAACCTACAAGACACGCCGATCTCGATCTCGGTGGCCTCGTCCGAAGACCTGACCAACCGCAATGTGCAAAGCCTGATGGACCTGTCGGATGGCAGCGTGCCGGGTCTGCGCATCACGACCTTTGAAGCGCGCCAGTCGGCTTTGACGGTCGGCATTCGCGGCATCGTGCCGAACGATGCGAACCAGCCCGCCCGTGAACAGGGCGTCGGTGTCTATATCGACGGCGTCTATCTGGCACGTCAGCACGGTCTGGCCGCGGCGCTACTGGACATCGACCGCGTGGAAGTGCTGAAGGGTCCGCAAGGCACGCTGTTTGGGCGTAATACCGAAGGCGGTGCCCTGTCGCTGATCACCAAGAAGCCAACGGGCGAGTTTGGTCTGCGGGCCGTGGCCGGTGTCGGCAATCTGGATTCCTATAACTCCGAAGTTCACGTCGATTTTCCGGCGTTCGGCGACTTCGCCGTCAAGCTGGATGGCGTGATCTCGGTACAGGGTCCGGTGACCAAAAACCGTCTGTCGGGCGAGCAGGGCTTTGGTGAATATGACCGTCGCGGCCTGCGTGGTCAGGTGCGCTGGACGCCGAGCGATACCTTCACCGCTACGCTGGCGGCGGACATCAGCAAGGACAAGAACACCCCCTTCTATAGCCAGTTGCTGAACTGGAACTATTTCAACCTGCCGGTGGTGCCGTTCACCTCCGCCTCGATCCCGTCGGGCAGCATCCGTGACCTGTCACCGCTGGTCGAGGTTGAGGGCGAGGAGCGTATGCGTGTGGCCGACATCGGTGTGCCGCAGCAGTGGAACATCAACGACACGCGTGGCATCGACCTGCACCTGTCGTGGCGTCCGAGCGACAATCTGGAAATCCGATCCATCACCGCCTACCGCGATCTGGATGTGGACCAGTGGGACAATATCGGCGGGGCGCACCGTCCTCCGGTCGTCGGCCCGAATGCGAACTTCAGCCGCTATTCTCTGGCCGGTTTCTGGCAGCATCAGTTCAGTCAGGAGTTGCAGGCCGTCGGTAACATCGGTGACCGCATCGAGTACGTCGCGGGCCTGTACTACTTCAAGGAAACCGTGTCGGACGATGCCGCGACCCCGACGACCAACCGCTGGAACGCGGACGGTACGGGCTACACCATTCTGGACCCCACGCCGACGCTGCGAGGTTCGCGCTTTATCGACCGCGCCTCGACCGCCCATTCGGAATCCAAGGCCATCTATGGTCAAGCGACGTGGACGCCGAACATCCTCAATGACGCCCTGCACCTGACGGTCGGTGGTCGTTTCACCTGGGATGACAAGGACGGCACGCTGGAGATCGTCAACAATGCGCTGCCGGTTGTGAACGGCGTCGCAGGCGAACTGCACTTTGCCTCCTCGGTCGAGCGCTTCGATCCGCTGGTGACGGTGGCCTATGAGGCGAGCGAGAACGTCAGCGTCTATGCCAAATACTCGACCGGCTATCGTGCCGGTGGTGCATCGTCGCGCTCGTTGACCTATCGTTCCTTCGATCCGGAAGAGGTCGAGGCCTATGAGGTGGGCGTAAAGAGCGATCTGTTCGACAACCGTGTGCGCCTGAATGCGGCCCTCTATGCGATGGACCGCACCGACAGCCAGTTGGACTTCAGCCTGATCACTGGCACCCGCAACACGCTGGAAACGGTCAATGCGCCGGGCACCACCAAGATCCGCGGGCTTGAACTGGAAGGCCTGTTCCAGGCCACGGATAACCTGCGTCTGTCGGCATCCTATACCTATACGGATGCTCAGGTGCCGGACACTGCCAACCCGTTCACGGGCAATATGCAGAAGGTGTTCATCGCCTATACGCCCGAGAATGCTGCCAACTTCGCCGCCGACTGGGAATCGCCGTTCATGGGGGCGACGCTAAAGGCCCACCTCGACGCCAACTATGCAGACGCCAGCTACAGCTTCGAGCAGTTCGACGTGCAGAACGACAGCTCCTTCATCGTGAATGGCCGTGTCGCTATCGCCGATATTCCCACCAAGCCGGGTGGTCCGAGCATGGAAGTGGCCCTGTGGTCGCGCAACCTGCTGGACAAGACGTTTGTGTACCGCCGAGACCCGTCCAACCGTCCGACCTTCGGTGACTATGGCAACTTCAACATGCCGCGCACCGTGGGGCTGCAACTGACGGTGAAATACTAGGAAAAGCGACCCCTTCCGCTTTCTCCCGAAACCTTGGCTCCGCAGTTTGGCTGCGGAGCTTTTTTCGTTAGCGGGCGGTGGCCTTCCACTCCTCGATATAGGGCAGGCGGCGCAGAACCTTGGATTTAGGATCAAGGATGATGTGCGCGTTCTCAGCGGCACCGAAGACGACGGTGCCGTCCTGCATTTCCAGCGTGCGGGTGACGCCGTCGATCTCGACGTCCACGGGCATGTTGAAGGGCTGATCGGAGCCTGTCTGCCACGTCAGGCGGACCTGATCGCCAAGACGCGTCATGACCAGATCGGGCAGGGCGGCGTGATACAGATAGGCTTCGAAGAACCATCCCATGTCCTTGCCGGTGATGTCGTTGACGATGGCGATGTAGTCGGCGGTGGTGCGGTAAACGGGCTTGAAATTGCCGGGCTGAGGAGCGGCGCGATCATAGACCAGACGGCGCAAGGACTGTTTGAAAGCCTCGTCGCCGATGTAGAGGCGCAGGGTGTGGGCGATCAGCGCGCCCTTGTAATACAGGTCCAACGCGGGGCCGGTGGCGGCCTTATAGACTGTGCCCGCGGCCTGAGGTTCGCCTGACACCATTGGGTGTTGGTTGGCCAGTGTGCGGCGCATGGTTTCCAGCTCCGCCTGCATGGCGCGCTCGCCGTTCAGCCAATAGGCGTAGAGCGGCTGCATATAGGTGCCGAAACCTTCGTGCAGCCACATGTCGTCCCACGACACATTGGTCAGCTGGTTGCCGAACCATTCGTGCGCCAGTTCGTGTTGCAGCAGCCAGTCATAGCCCTTGCCGTCCAGCTTATAGCCATTGCCATAGGCGTTGATGGTCTGGTGCTCCATGCCCAGATGGGGGGTCTCGACGACGCCCAGTTTCTCGTCGGCGAAGGGGTAGGGGCCGACCCATTCCTCGAAGAAGGCGAGCATGGACGGGAGTTGGTCGAACAACCCTTGGGCCTTTTCGGGCGGGACGGTGTTGAGTGCCCAGAAGTTCAACGGGATATTGTTGCCGTAACGGCTTTGATACTGGCCCGACAGTTCCTGATAGGGGCCGACGTTCAGCGTGATGGCATAGGTGTCGGGATCGCGCGTGGACCAGTGCCACGTCGTTGAGCCGTCGCCGTGTTCGGTCTTGTTAATCAGGCGGCCATTGGCGGGCGCGGACAGGCCCTTGGGCACGGTGATGTGCATATCCACGCGGGCAGGCTCGCCCATCGGGTGGTCGATGCAGGGCCAAATCAGGTCACAGCCTTCGCCCTGAACGGCGGTGGCGATCCACGGCTTGCCACCTGACTCGCTCCAGACCCAGCCGCCGTCCCACGGGGCGCGTTTTGCAGGGTGTGGCGAGCCGCCATAGGCAATGTTGACGATGACCGATTCTCCAGCGTCCAGCGATTCTGGAAGCGGGATGGTCAGGCGGCCCTCGGGGTTGGTCCAGTTATCGATGCTCTGGTCGCCGACCTGGATGCCGTCGATGGAGAATCGGGTGTCCAGTTCGAGCACGATGGACGCGACAGGCGCGGTGGCCGTGAAATCGAGGCGGGCGTGGGCCTGAACGGTCTTGGTGTCGGGCTTGATATCGAATGCCAGATTGGCAGCGTCGAACCGGACGGCTTCCTGTTCAGGTGTGCGCGGTGTGCCGCTGGACAGGGTGAAATCGGTTGTCGTGGCGCTCTGGGCCCACGCGCTTGCCGCCGATAGGGTCAACGCCGTCGCCATAACGGCACAGCAGGAGGAGGTGAGGCGGCGCAGGGTCATCGTCTAAGTCCACTGGAGGCTGGATAACGACGAGCTTTACGGGCGTATGGGCAAAAGAAAAAGGCCGGTGTTTCCACCGGCCTCTTCCAGAACTTCAAATCAGCAGGGCCGATTAGGCAGCGGCTTGTTCAGCCAGCTTGGCCTTGACCTGACGCTTGATGCGCAGGGCATCAGCCGACAGCTTTTCATCGCGAGCCTTCACGATGAAAGCGTCCAGACCACCCTTGTAGTCGAGCGTGCGCAGGGCAGCGTTCGAGATACGCAGGGAGAAGGTTTGGCCCAGAGCGTCCGAGGTCACCTTGACCGTCTTCAGGGACGGCAGGAAACGACGCTTGGTCTTGATGTTCGAGTGGCTCACATTGTGGCCGACCATCGGGCCGATACCCGTGAGTTCGCAACGACGCGACATCTTAAGATCCTCAAGGTCACATCCGCGCAAACATTGCGGACGCATGAAAACAGGTTGCGCGTCAGGCTTGGAGGCCCACGCGAGAGGGGGCCGTATAGAGGAAGGACTCACTTCCCGTCAACCCGAGTCTGGGCCGGAGTCGGACTTGAAAGCAGAATCTGGCGATAAATATGAGGGATCGAACCCGTTCACCCGCCGTTCAAACCCGTATCACTATATCGGAGCCTATGATGAGCCGTTCAAAAATCAAAACCGCTTCCATTGCTCCGGCCAAGGGATTTCGCCTGGCTGCCGTGACGCTGCCGCTTGTTGCGGGTGCTGTTCTGTTGGCGGCACCGGCTTCGTCGCCGCAGGCTCAGGGCTCGCAGAGCCAGGTGCTTCCCGGCTATTGGGAATACACCACTAGCGTGCTTGGTGTGCGCGATACCGAACAGAAGTGTGTGCGACCTTCCGAGATCAACCGCTTCTTCGGCGGCATGTCGACGCGCAAATGGCAGTGCACCTATTCGGTGCGCGAGGCGTCTGGCGGTAATGCGCGCTTCCAGGGCGTCTGCACCGACCGCAAGAACCGCCGCGTGAATGTGCGCCTGAGCGGCACCTATCAGCCGGAATCGTTCCGCTTTAACGGCGGAGCCCAGCTGACGCGCGGTACCCCCTATATTCCGGCTACCATCACGGCCCGCCGCCTGTCGGCACAGTGCCCCGCCAACGCCGAGTATTTCTGATCCACCGATCAGAGCGACATAAAGAAAGGCCCGCCGGATCGCTCCGGCGGGCCTTTTGCTTTTCGACGTTTGCGTCAGATCACATTGTGCTGTTGTCGATGACGAAGCGGTATTTGACGTCCGACTTCAGCATACGCTCATAGGCTTCTTCGATCTGCTCGGCGCGGATCAGTTCGATTTCGGAGGTGATGCCTTTTTCGGCACAGAAATCGAGCATCTCCTGCGTTTCCTTGATGCCGCCGATCAGCGAACCGGCGATCGAGCGGCGACCGCCGATCAGGACGCCGACGCTGGGCGACGGGTGGGCATGTTCCGGCACACCCACGAGACACATGGTGCCATTGACCTTCAGCAGCTTGGTGAAGGCATCCAGATCATGGCTGGCGGCGACAGTGTTCAGGATGAAGTCGAAGCTGCGGCTGTGGGCCTTCATCTGGTCCTTGTCCTTGGACACGACTACTTCGTCAGCCCCCAGATCGAGCGCGGCCTGAACCTTGGATTCGGAGGTGGTGAAGGCAACAACGTGTGCGCCCAGTGCGTGGGCCAGTTTGACGCCCATGTGGCCAAGGCCCCCGATACCGACCACGCCGACCTTTTGACCCGGACCGACCTTCCAGTGGCGCAGCGGCGACCACGTGGTCACGCCGGCGCACAGCAGCGGGGCTACGGCGGCCAGTTGCTCGGTCGGGTGGGTGATTTTCAGGACGAAGTCGTCCTTCACGACGATCCGTTGCGAATAGCCCCCCAAGGTGTGGCCCGGGGCATCGGCGGTCTTGGAATCGTAGGTGCCGACCATGCCGTTTTCGCAATACTGCTCCAAGCCGTCGTCGCACGAATGGCAATGCTTGCAGCTGTCGACCATGCAGCCGACGCCGACAACGTCGCCTTCTTTAAAGCGGCTGACCGAGGCACCGACAGCAGACACACGGCCAACGATTTCGTGGCCCGGCACGCAGGGGAATTTCACCGCACCCCATTCGCCGCGTACGGTGTGCAGGTCCGAGTGGCAGATGCCGCAGTATTCGATCTCGATCTGGACATCGTGGGCACCGACGTCGCGGCGCGGGATTTCGATGGCTTCGACCGGACGGTTGGCGGCAGTTGCGCCATAGGCTTTGACGTTCATGAACTTGTTCTCCGGCAGGGATACGCACGCGAGGGCACGTTGGATGTCGCCGCAGTCTAGTGCCGTTGATGGCTGTGACCCAAGCGGGAATGGCGCGGGGGCGCGACATCATGTGCACCTGCGCGTCGTTGCCAGACAAAACCCTGCGGTTGAATATCTGTTGTATCCGTACCTTGCAGGGGAGGGCGGGCCTTAAGTTCAACCCGATAAGGACTTCGTATGACGGACCCTCAGCCCGCGCCCGAACAGGCCGTTGCCAAGCGCAATGCCTTCACACGCTTTTTGGATACGGTGGAATGGCTGGGCAATCTGTTGCCTCATCCTGTGACGCTGTTCTTCTTGTTGGCGGCGGGCATGGTCCTGCTTTCCGGCCTGTTTGGATATCTGGGAGTGGCAGTTGAAGACCCTCGCCCTGCGGGGGCTTCGGGGCGTGCCGATGACGGCATGATCCGTGCGGTCTCGCTGCTAAGCGCCGATGGCGTTCGCCGAATCTTCAGCGGTCTGGTCACCAACTTCACCAGCTTCGCGCCGCTGGGTGTGGTGCTGACGGCCATGCTGGGGATCGGGGTAGCGGAAAAATCCGGTGTGCTGTCCGCAGCGGTGCGAGGCATGGTGCTGGGGGCGTCCAAGAATATGGTCACCGTCGTCATCGTGTTTGCGGGCGTGATGTCCAACACGGCATCGGAGTTGGGCTATGTGGTCCTGATCCCGCTGGCGGGCGTGGTCTATTATTCGCTCGGGCGTCACCCATTGGCGGGTATGGCGGCGGCGTTTGCCGGTGTTTCGGGTGGCTATTCCGCGAACCTGCTGATCGGGACCATCGATCCGCTGCTGGCCGGTATCACCGAAGAGGCGGCACGGCTGATCGATCCGACCTATTCGGTCACGGCGACTGCGAACTGGTACTTTATGGTGGTGTCGACCGTGATGGTGACGGTCGTGGGCTGGGCGGTCAGCACCTATATCGTCGAGCCGAAACTCGGGGCCTATAATGTCGAAGACGCAGACCCGACCGCGCTGGCCGGTGCGACTGCCGATCCCCTCACGCCGGTCGAGAAGAAGGGCCTGAAGGTTACTGGGCTGGTACTGATGGGCGTGCTGGCGGTGATGCTTTTGACGGTGGTGCCGTCGTGGGGTGTCCTTCGTGATCCCGAGACGGGGGACGCGATGCGTTCGCCGTTCTTCAGCGGGTTTGCCGTCTGGATTTTCCTCTTCTTCCTCGCCATGGGCTGGGCCTATGGCAAGGTCGTTGGAACGGTGAAGAACGACCGCGACGTCATCGACGGTATGGCCAAGGCCATGAGCTCGCTGGGCCTGTATCTGGTGATTATCTTCTTTGCCGCCCAGTTCGTGGCCTTCTTCAACTGGTCCAACATCGGCTCGATCACGGCGGTGAAGGGGGCGCAGACGCTTCAGGCCATGGGGCTGACCGGTCCCGTGATCTTCATCGGTTTCATCCTGATTTGCTGTCTTGTGAACCTGATGATCGGCTCGGCTTCGGCGCAGTGGGCGATGACGGCCCCGATCTTCGTGCCGATGCTGATGTTGCTGGGTTATTCGCCTGAGCTGATCCAAGCTGCTTACCGGATCGGCGATTCCACTACCAACATCATCACACCGATGATGAGCTATTTCGGCCTGATCCTCGCGTGGGCGGTTCGATACGATAAGAAGGTCGGGATCGGCACAATGATCGCGATGATGCTGCCGTATTCGATCTTCTTCACCATCGCCTGGACGATACTGTTCTTCGTCTGGGTGTTTGGTCTGGGTCTGCCGGTGGGACCGGGGGCTCCGACCTTCTACAGCGTCGGCTGAGAGTGACCGGACAAGAGAAAAGGGCCGCCCGGTGGGGTGGCCCTTTTTGTTGCGCCTTAATCCGTGCGGACCATTATCAAAGGCTCGGATGCAAAGCTTTCGTCGGCGTTCGGGTCGGCTTCAAGGGCAGCAGCCATCATGGCTTCGCCCTCGGCCTCCTGCCCGGTGTCTTTAAACATCTTACCCAAACCGTATCGGGCTATCTGGTTATCCGGGGCTAGTTCGATGGCTTTGCGATAGACGCCCATGGCCTCTTCCTCGCGGTTTAGGATGTAGAGGAGGTAGGCCCTGCGGACATGCAGACCGGCGTCGTTCGGCTTTTGGGCGACGGCCTTGTCGCAGACCTCAAGAGCCGCCTCGCGACTTTGGGCCATCAAGGCTTTGGAGACGCAGGCTGCGGACAGGTTATCCAGATCGATGCGGGTCAATTCCTCGAAGCGGGCGCGGTCTGCGGCCGCGCCGCGTGTGTTGCCGCGCAGTTCGCGAATGCTCGCCCGGTCTATCAGAAGGGACGGGAAGTCCGATTCCACGCTCAAAGCATCGGTCAGTATAGCTTCTGCCTTGGCAGGCTCTGCTGTTTTGAGCTCGGCAGCGGAAGTTCTGGCCATGGCGACGAAGAAGGATGTCGTGGCATCCGGATAGCCAACGGCTTCGGCAAAGGCGGCGGTTTGTGCCATCGCCTCTTGTGGTCGCCCTATGCGCAGGAGCAGGCCGGCCAACTCAGATTTGAGGCCACTCTCATCCGGCTTGATCGTGGCGATCCGCTCCAGATCGGCAAGGGCGCGCGCGTGCTGGCCCATCCGCTCATAGGCTGCCGACCGACGATAGAGGGCATGCGTGTTCTGCGGCCATTTGTTGAGCGCGCCGGTAAAGGCCAGAACAGCCTCCAGATCGTCCTTCTCGATTTCGGCCAGCCGTCCCTTGGCATGGAACAAGATCGTGTCGGTGGGATCGGCAGCTTCGGCGGCGGCGATATCTGCGCGCGCCTTGTCGAACTCTTCGAGCGCAAGATAGGCCAGGGCGCGGTTGGCCAGTGCATTGGCGTGGGGCGCAGAGAAGCCCGCGATAGCGGCGTCGAACTGGCCGATGGCACCAGTATAATCGGCCGCATTAAAGAGGGCGTAGCCGCGTCGCAGGGTTGCTTCCGGATTGTTGCCGTCGGCCGTGTTCAGCGTCTCGCGGTCCGAGGCGGTGAGGCTGTAGCCCGACCGCAGCCGCATGGTGGCCCTCATCTCCTTGAAGGTGTCCATATTGGCTTGTTCGCTTGCCCTTTCAGCGGGGGTCGCAAACGGACGCAAATTGATGGAGCCGCGGTCGGTTTCGAGACGGTTGCCGTTGCGCTCGACGGTGCGGAAGAACCGGGTGGCACCGGCGTCCACTTCATACGGCTCAACGGAAACGTCCAGCACATCGTGGTCTTCGGGCAGGATCAAGCTTGTGCGGAAGGAAGATGAACTGGGGAAGGAGACGGCGTAATCGGCATCTTTGAACCGCGGATTTGCGTGCGGCTCGATCCCCTTCCATGTGACGTGGGCCAGCGGGATGCTGACGGGGCCGTTGGTCCAGTCAAATGTGATGCGGGCCGTGGCTGTAGCGACGAACTCGTGGGTGTCCTCACGGTACTTCCACTGGCTCTTGAGGTCCGAAATCGTGCCGTATTCCTTGAGGAATTCGGTCCAGCGGTCGTCGTACCAGCGGGTCATCTCGGCTGCCGAGGCCATGCCGGTTGCCGCCTGCATCTCGGTGGCCCTGTCCCCGCGATCGGTATCCGTCAGCGTCAATCGGGCAGGGCTATAGATCCCGTCCGACAGGTCGATCTCCATTTGCATCAAGCTCATCGGGCGCGGCGGAAGCTGAAGGGGGATATGTTCGAGCTGGGCACGTTCCACCACCGGTAGAATGTATTCGTGCGCCAGCGGAACGTCCGGCCTCAGGCTGCGGTCTCCGATGCGGGTGCCGTCCAACAGGTGGGTTTCGCCGTTGATCCTGGCTTTGACGATGACGTGGTCAAAGGCACTGACCATCGGCAGGTATTTGTCGAGCGGCAGGTTTTCCGAACTAACAAGGGCGGGCACGGCGTCGATGCCCAGTTCCTTCAGGATGGCGACGAGCAGCACCGTCTTGCCCTTGCAGTCACCCTGTCGGCTGGCCCAAACCTCGCTGGCGGAGCTTGGCAGCCAGCCGCCCTCGCCCAGCGTTACAGCCAGATAGCGGACCTCGTCCTGAACCAGTCGCAGGGCGGCCACAGCGCGCGCTTGTGGCGTGGTGTGCTCGGCTCTGATCCGCGCAATATGGGCTGCCAGATCGGCGGCGTCCGGCAGGGTCGCCGCCTGCTGATAGGCCGGGCGGATATAGTCGGTAATGACGCTCCATTGTGGAATGCTGCTGATCTGCCAGGCGTAGTCGGGGATAGAGCGGGCGGCGAACCTTTCCGGATAGCTTTCGGCCTCGGCGTCGACAAGCCGTTCGGTGATGATCTTGAACCCGCCCTGCTCGGTGGTCGGCGGCACGGTGCTATAACGGCCCGCACGGGTTTGCACCCTCATTGAGGACGGCCAGCTTATCGTCGAGAGCGCCAGATCAATCGGCGCGGGCAACACCGGCACGGATAGGGACTCAATTGGATTGCCGAACACATCGAACTGGGTGCGGACCGAATAGGCAAAGTCGATGGTGTCGCCGATGCGAACGTCCGGGACAATGAGGACGCCGGTCAGGATGCCATTGATCTGTCGCGACTGTTCCAGCCCAGCCTCGCGCCTCAGGATGGTGAAGTCGCCCTTGTCGAGGATGTCCAGCGTCTCGCCGTTGCGGATCAGCTTGGCGGAGTGAACGGTGGGGCTTTGTAAAGCGGGATTCCAGTTGAGCGCGAGTTGTGACCCTGACTGGAGTCCCAGCGGCGACAGGATCTTTACCCTCGCCCGCAGATAGGTCTCGGTATGGGTGCCAAAAGCCCGCGTATGGCTTTCGATCCTTTCATACCTAACGTGCTGCGAGGGGACATCGGGGCGGTTCGACAGGTGCGGTGCATCGGCCGGAAGCCATTCGGGCGCGGGGGCGCGAAGGATGACCTCTCCCGCCATCGCTGAGGTGCTCAGCAGCCATGCTGCCGTCGCCAATGCCAGTTTCTTCACGCACACGCCCTTTGTCGATATTCTGCCATAATTCGATTAGCAGAGCGGCGGGGCGGAAAATAGGGGAAAACCCTTATCTGGGCGCGCGTTTGCGGATGAGGCCTTCCTGCGCGACGCTGGCGACAAGTTTGCCGTCGCGGGTGAAGATTTGGCCGCGGTTGAAGCCGCGTCCGCCCGAGGCAGAAGGGCTGTCCGTCACGTACAGCAGCCAGTCGTCGGCGCGGAAGTCGTTGTGGAACCAGATGGCGTGGTCGAGGCTGGCGATCTGGAAGTTCGGATCAAAGAAGCCGATCGCGTGTGGCAACCCGCAGGTGCTGAGCAGGGTCATGTCCGACGCATAGGCCAGCACAGCGCGATGCATGGCCGGATCGTCACCCAGGGGGCTTGAGGTGCGGAACCACGAAGCGTGGCGGGGTTCCTCCGGTGTCGGCGCAATCGGGTTGCGGACATAGACGTGTCGGAACTCGATCGAGCGAGGACGAAGAGCATAGTCGCGCAAGGCTTCGGGCAGGTGATCGACGACGGCGCGCCACAGGTCGATCTCGGGGATCAACGCCTCGGGCGGTGGCACGCTGGGCATGGTGTCCTGATGCTCGAGGCCGGTTTCGGGCACCTGGAACGACAGCAACATGTTCAGGATAGGCTCGCCGCCCTGCGAGGCGATGACGCGGCGGGTGGAGAAACTGCGCCCGTCATGGTCGCGGGCGACGCGGAAGATGATCGGGCGGCCTTCCTGACCGGGGCGCATGAAGTAGCAATGCAGCGAGTGGCAGGTCCCGCCCTCGACGGTTTGCTGCGCCGCTTGGAGGGCCTGTGCCACAACCTGCCCGCCATAGACCCGTCCCTTGCCGCCCGGCAGCGGGATGCCGCGGTAAAGATCGGTATCCAGCGTCTCGACCGTCAGTAGATCGACCAAACCGTCAACACGCGCTGGCGCGGAAGGAGAGGAGGGATCTTTGGGAGAGGGCAGTTCGGTCATGATGTCCGGTGATGCGTCTATCAGGGGAGGGCCATATCATCAGCCTTGGCGGGCACAGGTGCAAGCAAAAGCGCTTAGTTTGCCTAGGGTCAACGACCGTGCGCTTGTCTGTGATGCGCAACCTCTAGTAGCGGTCGGATTGAGCAAGAACTTTCCAATATCGAAAGCCGTGGTGCACTTGCGGTTGAGTTTTGCTTACGCACAACTCGTGCGCGACATTGCTGGAATATTTCTCCCATATGTCGGCCTTGGAGAGAATATTAAGCATTATATTCTTTTCGATTGGCGAAAATAGAAACCTTTTTGCTCTACTGGCTTGAATTTATCTGTTCGCTGAACGACCATTTTTCCCATGCGGCAGGCGAGGGGTTTGCCGCGAGTGCAATGCTGTTTGTCAGAGTTGTATGTGATGGGGGAGACGCGAATGCGCCTCGGTGGACGTTTTTCGACGGGCCGTTTGGCTCACCGCACCTTGCTGGCGGGGGCTTGTGCCTATGCCGCGCTTTCGGCAGGAGCGGCGCTTGCGCAAGAAGCGCCGGAGGGCGGCGAAGAGACAGTCGCGCAGGTGAGCGAAATCGTCGTCACCGGCTCGCGCATCGCGCGGCGCGACTATGCCTCCAACAGCCCGCTGACGTCTGTGACCGCCGAGGCGATTGAAAACACCGGTCAGGTCACCGTCGAAAAAGCCCTGACGCAGATGCCGCAGTTCGCAGGGGCCATGGGGCAGAGCACTTCGGGCTCGTCCTCGACCTCCCTGAACGGTGGTCAAGCCTATGCCAGCCTTCGTGGTCTCGGCTCCAAGCGCACGCTGCTGCTGCTGGACGGCAAGCGTCTGCAACCGTCGAACCCGGACGGTTCGGTAGATTTGAACATCATCCCCGAAGCGCTGATCGGCAATGTCGAGGTGATCACCGGCGGTGCCTCGACCGCCTATGGCTCCGACGCGACCGCTGGCGTGGTCAACTTCCGCCTGAAGCGTGATGTGCAGGGCGTGACTGTCGCATCGCAATACGGCATTTCCGACTATGGCGACGGCGAGAGCTTCCGCATTTCGGTGACCGCGGGCGACCGTTTTGCCGATGATCGCGGGCGGGCGGTGATCTCGCTGGACTATTCGATGCGCGATGTCGCGCTTCAGGCCGAGCGTGACTACTACTACCGCCGTAACCGCCAATCGAGCACGGCTATCATCGCGCAGGGCACGGCATGGTTCGGCACCAACCGTCCGAGCATCGCGGCGGTAAACGACCTGTTCGTGGGTCAGTATGGAACAGCACCGATTGTAGGTGCGGGCGGTTTCTATAATGGCCAGATCGGTTTCAATACTGGCGACCAGACCCTGTTCAATCTGGGTACCTCTTCGCCGGTTTCGAACCTCAAGGACCCCGAGACCGATGGCGCGTTCCTGAACGCTTCCGGCACCAACATGCTGTGGGGCTGGGCGCACAACAGCATCCAGAACGACAACGAGCGCTATTCGCTGTTCACGCGCGTCGACTATCAGCTGACCCCCAAGGTGGATTTCTTCCTGCAGGGAACGCTGACCAGCTATGAGTCCGAGGGTATCTACAACCCGACGCTGGCGGGTCTGGCCTATGCGCTGAGCGTGCCGGTCACCAACCCTTATATCGGCGCGGATTTCGCCAGCCTGCTGGCCTCGCGTCCCGATCCGACGGCCGATTTCTCGTTCTGGAAGGATCTGGATTTCGCGGGCACCCGTCTGCAGAAATATGCCTATGACGTCTATCAGTTCATCGGAGGCTTCTCGGGGCAGGTTGGCTACAAGGACTGGACGTGGGAAGCCTATGCCAGTGTGTCGCGTTCGGACTTCGAGAACGTTCAGGCCGGCGGCGTATCCCGCACGGCCATCAGCAAGCTTCTGTACAGCCCGACGGGCGGCAGCGACCTGTGCGCGGGCGGCTTCAACCCGTTCGGTGCCCACGCGCCCTCGCCGGAATGCGTGAACTACGTCACACGTCGTACCAAGAATACCAATGAACTGAGCCAGCGTATGGCCGAGGCCAGCGTAACCGGCGGCCTGTTCAACCTGCCTGCGGGC
Source organism: Brevundimonas pishanensis (assembly GCF_022750635.1). GTDB lineage: Bacteria > Pseudomonadota > Alphaproteobacteria > Caulobacterales > Caulobacteraceae > Brevundimonas > Brevundimonas pishanensis. The sequence continues at coordinate 234,690 of NZ_JAJKBG010000005.1, forward strand.
GAGGTGCGGTTCGCGGCGGGTGTCGGCTATCGCTACAACGACTTCGTTTTCGAGCCGGACTCGCTTCTGGCGCAGCCGGACGGCACCAGCGACATTCTGGGCTATTCGGAACTGCGTCCGTCGTCGGGCGATGTCGACTCGACCGAGATCTTCGCCGAGTTACTTGTTCCTCTGCTGAAGGACCTGCCGTTTATCAAGACGCTGGAAGTCGATCTGGGCTATCGCTACTCCAACTATAGCTCGGTCGGTGGCGTTCAGGCCTACAAGGCCGATGTGAACTGGGAAGTGAACGATCTGCTGCGTCTGCGCGGCGGCTATAACCGCGCCGTTCGTGCGCCGAGCGTGGGCGAGCTTTATGCTCCGGTCTCCACCGCGACGGTCAACGTCGGCACGGCCACCGCGGCCAATACCGACGGCGATCCGTGCGATACCCGCTCGTCTTTCCGTCAGGGCGCAAATGGCCAGCGGGTCGCCGATCTGTGTGTTGCGCTGGGCGTGCCGTCCAGCATCATCGACACCTACCAGTTCGGTGCCGCTCAAGTGTTCGCGCTGACCGGCGGTAACCCTGATCTTGAAGAAGAAACGGCCGACACCTATTCGATCGGCGGCGTGATCCAGTCGCAGTTCCAGTCGCCGTGGCTGAGCAATATCTCGGCCTCGCTGGACTGGTACCAGATCAAGGTGGCAGACGCGGTTGGTACTCTGGGTGTGGGCAATGCCATCCGCTACTGCTTCAATGACGGCGGCAACAACCCGACCTACGATCCGAACAACTACTATTGCCAGCTTCAGGACCGCAGCACGGTCGACGGCAATATGGTCAATCCGCTGCAGCCGCTGTTGAACCTCGGCGCGTTCAATGTGACGGGCGTGGACGTGCAGTTCGACTGGCGTCTGCATCTGGCCGATCTGGGCTTTGGCGACAGCGGTACGATCACGCTGGGCTCGGCCATCTCCTATCTGCAGAGCTTCGAGATCCAAGCGCTGCCGGGCGCGCCGGTTTATGACTATGCCGGCACCTGGGGCACGGCCATCGAGGCCAACGCCGGTCAGGCCCACCCCGAATGGAAGGCTGTCAGCAGCATCGGCTATTCGCGCGACAAGTGGAATGTCGGCCTGCGCTGGAGGCACACCTCCGAGATGATCAACTCGGCACGCGTGACCTCGCCGAACAGCACCACGCGCGGTGTGGACGCCTACGACGTGTTCGACCTGAACGCCCGTGTGGACCTGCCGTGGGAGACCTCGGTGCGGTTCACCGTCACCAACCTGTTCAATGAGGAACCCCCGCAGGTGGGCGACGTGCGCGGCACCTATGACCCGCAGAACTACGACGTTCTGGGTCGCTACTATTCGGTCGCCGTCACCAAGAAGTTCTGATGCCAATCGGGGGCCTCCTTCAAAGGAGGCTCCCTTCACGCTTTTCCGGTGGACGAAGCTTCACCGGCAAGGCGACAGTGAAAGCTCATGGGGCAGTGCCTTCGGCGCTGCGGAGGAGGAAAGCATGAAAGTATCGTTGAAGAAGGGTCTAGCCGCCGGTGTGGTCGCTGCCCTGCTGGCCTCGGCTGGCGCAGCCTTTGCGGGCGAAGTGTCGTACGTCCACGCCGGTCGCGTGCTGGCCGATCCGGCAACGGGCCGTGTCGCCGAGCGCCAGACGCTGGTGATCGAGGACGGCAAGGTCAAGGAAATCCGCGACGGTTTTGTTGGCGAGGGCAATGTTGTTGACTTGTCCAGCAAGTTCGTTCTGCCGGGCTTTATCGACAGCCACGTCCACCTGAGCAGCCAGCAAGGCGACGGTGACCGCGCTTCGCGATACACCAACACCTCGGCCGACGCGGCTCTGAATGCGGCCTATTATGCCCGCATCACGCTGGAAGCCGGTTTCACCACCGTCGCCGATCTGGGCGGGCCGGGCGAGTCGGCTGTGGCCCTGCGCCGCAGCATCCAGCAAGGCCGCACCGCAGGCCCGCGCATTCTGGCTGCCACCGGCATGGTGACCCCGCACGGCGGTCACGGCGATGCCAACGGCGTGGCCGAACAGTTCGTGCCGATCCTGCGCTCGACCGCGGTCTGTTCGGGGCCGGATGACTGCCGTCGTGCAGTGCGCGAGCGCGTTCGTAACGGCGCGGACATCATCAAGATCTCGGCCACCGGCGGCGTTCTGTCCGACACCGGTGCCGGCCTGAACCAGCAGTTTTCGGATGACGAACTGAAGGCCATCGTCGAGACTGCCCACTTCATGGGCCGTCAGGTCACCGCCCACGCCCACGGAACCGACGGTATCGCCAGCTTCCTGCGCGCCGGTGGTGACTCCATCGAGCACGGTACCTTCATCGACGAAGAAGGCATCCGTCTGCTGAAGCAAAACGGCCGCTATCTGGTACCGACCCTGCTGGCCGGTGACTTTGTCGCCCGCGAAGCTGTGCGTCCGGGCAACCAGTTCACCCCGTTCCAGCGTCAGAAGTCGCTGGAAGCCGGTCCGCTGATGCTGGACATGGCCCGCCGCGCCCACCGCGCCGGTGTGAAGATCGCCTTTGGCACCGACAACGGTGTGGCACCGCACGGCACCAATGCCCGCGAGTTCCAACTGCTTGTCGAGGCTGGCCTGACCCCGCTGCAAGCCATTCAGGCGGCGACCATCAATGCGGCTGACCACTTCCGTCTCGGTAACGAGATCGGCCGTATCACCGCAGGCTATAGCGCCGACATCATCGCTGTTGACGGCAACCCGCTGGAAGACGTCACGACCCTGATGGACGTCGACTTCGTCATGCGTGCCGGTAACGTCTACAAGAACAAGTAAGCCCTAACAGGCTTGGGGCAGGGGCCGTCCTCCGAAAGGAGGGCGGCCTTTTCCTTTTGGCGGGGGCGCAATCGCCCCCGATTTGCTGTAGGGGGAGCGCCCCCTGTTTCTGCCTGCCGGATCAAGCCTGTGACGCATCCCACCATCGGTATCGACTTTGGAACTACCAATACGGTGGTGGCCATCAGCCAGCCGGGGGGCGACACCCATGTCATGACGCTGGAAGGACCTGAGGGGCCGGAGAAGGGCTGGCGCTCGGCGCTGGGGTTCCAGCTGGTGCACAATGCGGGCGGCGTGGCCGAGCGCGTGATCACCGCAGGTCCGTGGGCCATCGAGGCTTACCTGGAAGACCCGATCGAGACCCGCTTTATCCAGTCGTTCAAGAATTTCGCTGCCAGCAGCGCCTTCACCGAGACGGTGATCGACAGCAAACGATACAAGTTCGAGGACCTGTTGGCCGCCTTCCTGAAACAGGTGAAGCAGTATGGCGGCGAGGCGATGCAGAACCTGCCGCCGCGCGTGATCGTGGGTCGTCCGGTGACGTTTGCAGGGGGCAATCCGAAGGAAGGTCTGGCGCTGGAACGCTATCAGGCAGCGTTCGAGCAGCTGGGCTTCGAAGACATTCGCTATGCCTATGAGCCGGTTGGTGCCGCGTTCTATTTCGCACGCAATCTGACGCAGGCGGCGACCGTGTTAGTGGCCGACTTTGGCGGCGGTACGTCGGACTTTTCCATCATCCGTTTCGAGCCGACGCCGGAAGGGCTGCGCTCGACCCCGCTGGGACGGGCGGGTGTGGGCATTGCAGGCGATGCCTTCGACTACCGTATCATCGACCAACTGGTGTCGCCGGAGCTGGGCAAGGGCACGGAATACACCAGCTTGGGCAAGGTCCTGCCGATCCCGCAGCGCTATTACACCGCCTTCGCCAAATGGGAGCAGCTGGCCCTGCTGAGAGCGTCGCGCGATATGAAGGATATCCGCTTGCTGGTGCGCGATGCCGAGGAGCCGGAAAAGGTCGAGCGTCTAGTCGAGGTGCTGGATGACAACCACGGCTATGCCCTTTACCGCGCCGTGTCGGACCTGAAGGTCGCGCTCTCATCGCAGGAATCAGCCGAGTTCGTTTTCGCTGTCGGCGATATCGATATTCGCGCCCATGTGACCCGCGCCGATTTCGAGGGCTGGATCGCAGCCGATCTGGAAGCAATGGAAAATGCCGTCGATCGTGCCTTGGACGAAGCGGCTATTGCAGCGGACGGTGTGGACCGCGTCTTCCTCACGGGCGGCACATCTTTTGTGCCTGCGGTTCGCGATATCTTCCTGCAGCGCTTCGGGGCGGAAAAGATCGAAAGTGGTAGCGAGTTCGAATCTATTGCCTCGGGTCTGGCTATGATCGGACAGGAAACGGACCTCGATCTGTGGAGCGAGAGTAAATCCTTCTAAGGATAAAACTTGCACCCAACGCTCCTTGCGGGATTTGATTTCCAAGATGGATTGCTAAATCCCGCTTTGGGGGTGGATTTTTGCGGTGCGGTATATTAGTGACCGCCCCCATGGTTGAGATGAAGTTCCAACTCGGACTCGCCCTTGGGCGACTTATGCGCGGCCGCCGGGGTTAACGGCTGCCTCGGTGGCGACGCGCTGTTCGCCGCACATCTCCCGATAAAAATCTGCACATCCAAGAGAGGCGCATCCCATGCTGCGCGACCCCTCGGTCAAATACCGTCCCTTCCCGCAAATCGACCTGCCGAACCGTCAGTGGCCGTCCAAGACGATCACCAAGGCTCCGCGCTGGCTGTCCACCGATCTGCGTGACGGGAACCAGTCGCTGATCGACCCGATGAATGCGGAAAAGAAGACCCGCTTCTACGAGATGCTGCTGAAGATCGGCGTGAAAGAGATCGAGGTTGGCTTCCCGTCGGCGGGCGCGACCGAGTTCGACTTCATCTCGGGTCTGGTGCGCGAAGACCGCATCCCCGAGGATGTGATGGTGCAGGTGCTGACCCAGTCGCGCCGTGACCTGATCCAGAAGACTTTTGAGTCGCTGGAAGGCGCGCGTACCGCGACCGTCCACCTGTATAATGCCGTCTCGCCCGCTTGGCGCGAAGTGGTGTTCAACATGGACCGCGCGGGTGTGAAGGCGCTGGCCATCGAAGGCGCAAAGATGCTGCGCGAAGAGGCCGAGAAACGTCCCGATACCGACTGGCGCTTTGAATATAGCCCCGAGACATTCTCCACTGCCGAACTGGATTTCAGTCTGGAAGTGGCCGAGGCCGTTCAGGACATTCTGGAGCCGACGGTCGAAAAGCCGATGATCCTGAACCTGCCGGCGACGGTCGAATGCTCGACGCCGAACATCTATGCCGACCAGATCGAATGGATGATCCGCAACCTGACGCGCCGCGAGGCGGTGATCGTTTCGCTGCACCCGCATAACGACCGTGGCACGGGCGTAGCGGCGGCGGAACTGGGCCTGATGGCCGGTGCAGACCGTATCGAGGGCTGCATCTTCGGTAACGGCGAGCGTACCGGCAACGTCGACTTGGTGACGCTGGCGCTGAATATGTACACCCAAGGCGTCTCGCCGGAGCTGGACTTCTCCAACATGGAGGAGATCGTCCAGACGGTGGAATACTGCAACCAGATCGACGTGCATCCGCGCCATCCCTACGCGGGCGAGTTGGTGTTCACAGCCTTCTCGGGCTCGCACCAGGATGCGATCAAGAAGGGCTTTGACGCTCAAGAGAAGCGCAACGACCAGATCTGGAACGTGCCCTATCTGCCGATCGATCCTGCCGATATCGGTGCCAGCTATGAGGCGGTCATTCGAGTCAACTCGCAGTCCGGTAAGGGCGGCATGGCGTGGGTGCTGCAACAGGACAAGGGCTTGAAACTGCCCAAGGCCATGCAGGCCGATTTCAGCCGCGCGGTCCAAAAACTGGCCGATCAGACCAGCCGCGAACTGACTAGTGCCGACATCTGGGATGCCTTCCAGAAGACCTATCGCACCGAAGGTCCGCAGCAGTTCGAGCTGATGACCTTTGCCGAGCACGGCATTGCCAAGAGCGACGGCCAGCGTGTCTTCACCGGCGATGTGAAAATCGGCCACAAGGTGCAACAGATCACGGGGCGCGGTAACGGCCTGATCTCTGCCCTGTTGGACGGTATGCGCGAAGCGGGCGGTCCGGCGTTCGAGATCGTCGACTATCAGGAACACGCCATCGGCGCGGGCTCGGACGCCAAGGCCGCCGCCTATGTCCAGTGCAGAATGGAGAATGGCCAGACGGTATTCGGCTTCGGCATGGATTCCGACGTGGCCACCGCCTCGGCCCGTGCGGTCATCAGCGCAGCCAACACCGCATCCATCCGTCAGGAACAGACGCTGGCGGCCTGATCAGTGCATCCTTTCGGGATGTTCAACACTTGAGAGTGACGTAGCGGACCTGTGTGCTAGGCATGGGTCCGCTTTCGTTTGCGCATGGGTGCCTGGTTGAAATCGAATTCTGCGAAGCGCCGCTGGGCGTGGGGAAGCCTGTTTGTCAGCGTGCCGTTTCTGGCTTGGACGTTTTTGGCCGTTCACTTCCAACTTGGGGCGTTGGGATGGTGGGTCTATGCGCTTCCGGTGCTGATTGCGGGGATGGTGCTGTGGGCCTCCACCATGGGTGCCAAGCGGGCGTGGGCGGTGCTCGGGATTATGGTGGTTATGGTCGCGGTCGGGTGGGCGCAGGTGCATCCGCTACAAAACCGTGACTGGGCACCGGAGCTGTCGCGCGGTGTGCAGGCGAACATAGACGGCTCGGTCGTGCAGTTGAAGAATGTGCGCGACTTCCGCTGGCGTACGCGTGATGATGGCAAGGCTCGCTGGATCACCAAGACCGTTGATCTGGACAAGTTGGAGCATGTGGATTTCATCCGAACCACTTGGGCCAGTGAAGCCATAGCCCACACCATGATCAGCTTTGGTTTTAGCGATGGGCAGTATGTGGTGTTTTCGGCGGAAATCCGCCGCGAGAAGCATGAGAAGTTTTCCGAACTAGGCGGCTTCTTCAAGAAGTTTGAACTGGTGCTGATCGGCGCGACCGAGGAGGACATCGTCAAACTGCGCACCCATGCGCGCAACGAGGATGTGTCCATCTATCGCCTGACTATGACGCCGGAACAGCGTCGCAGTCTGTTCCTGTCCTATGTGGGCTTGGGCAACGATCTGGCGGCTCAGCCGCGTTGGTACCAGACCATAACCACCAACTGCACGACCGTGATCTGGAAGCTGGCGCGGGCGGTGGCTCCGGGCTTGCCGATGGACTGGCGCATTCTGTTGTCGGGCTATACGCAGGACTATCTGTACGACCTCGGTGTCATCGCCCACGACCGTCCGCTGGACGAGATCAAGGCCAAGGCGCACGTGACCGAAAAAGCTCGCGCCCTGCCGGATGGCGCAGACTATTCGGTGGCAATCAGACAAGGGTTGTAGCGGGACCTAAAGGTCGGTGACCAGATCGGCGTGACCCTCGGTGCCGAGGTGTTCCAGACGCGGCTGTTTGCCCTTGGCCCACAGCGCGACGCGGTGGGCAATTCGATAGGATACCTCGATACCATCGGGTGTGGTGGCGGGGTGGTCAGGGCGAACTGTTCCAATGAACTCGACGCGTAGGTCATCGGGCGTGGCGGTCAGGATTGCAAAGCCGTGGCCGCCCTGATCCGCAAACGCGAGATGTGGGGCGACGTCCGGATTACGCACGGACTTGGCTGCTTCGATGTCGCCGGAGCGGGCATATTCCCGACAGGACTCGACGCCATAACGCACCGCCATGTTCATGGCGGGCAGGACTGGGCCTTCGCCGTTCTTGCGCGCCAGATAGAAGGGCGAGAGCGGGCGATCCAGCGGCAGGGCCGCCTCCGCCGCCTGAAACACGGATGGCGTGGAAATGGAGCCGACCACGAACTCCACGGCGACGGGCGCATAGTCCTGTGGCGGAAGGTCCGGCGACAGATAACCCGCGAAGAAGGCGTGGCGGTCACCTACCAGCGACACCAGATTGGTCACGCCCTGATCCTTGGCAAAGTTTAGCAGCTCGCGCCGCTCTGCGGGATAGCCGCACCAGTCGTCGGTTCCGGAAAGGGCATAGCCTGCCGATGGCCATTTCGGCTCGAAACCGTCGGGCAGGTTCCGGAAGTCGGTGCGGCGGTGCAGCATGCCGAACGAGTTGCCCCACAGCTTCCAGCGGGCCGTTGATCCGGCAAGGCGTTCCTTGAACCACTGTTTCTGACGCTGACCCAGAATGCTTCCGGCGGGCTTGTCGCGGGCCGGATTGGGGACCGCTTCGCCGTTATAGGTCAGGGTGTCGGGCGCACCGCCCGGATAGTCGCGGCCTGCGTCCAGCACCTCGATCACATCCTGCGGCGCATACCATGGGAAGCCGCGCGGCATGAATGGCGCGGCGATGTCCTGCTCGGCGACGGATTGAGACTTGAACGAGCGGTTGTCGGTCAGGATCAGTTCGACGTTCGCGCCCCAGCGTAGGGCGCGATAGACGCTCAGACTGTTGATGGCGGCCAGATTGTTCGGCTCGTGCGAGAGGCCGTGGTCGTCGATATCCACCAATGGCGTGTCGCTGACCTCTGGCGGCAGGAAGCGGCGAAGGCCGTCTGTCGTTCCGGTGACGCGCGCGGGGATGTACTCGAACCACGCCTGATTGGCCGCGACCTTTAGCGACTGCGCGGGGACTGGGTCGTCATAATTGATCTGGCTCTGGAAGCAGCGGTTCGAGAACTCGTGATTGTCCCAGATGCAGATGAAGGGCCAGCGCGCGCGGGCGTCCTGAATATCGCGGTCGGCCAGATAGGCGCGATAGACGTGGCGATAGTCTTCGATTGTGGTGGGGACCTGGATAGTGCCGACACGGCGGCCTGTTGGTAGTGGTCCGATTTCGTTAACCGTGCGGCCCTGCACCTGTGGCTGATCGGCGGGGGACCAGATCATCTCGTAGATGAAATCGCCCAGATGTAGGACGAACTGGAGTTGCTCGGCCTCGGGGCGTGCCATGTCCTCGACCAGCATGCGACGCAGAGGCGTGGCGTGCCCGATGTTGATGTTCTGGCAACTGACGAAGGCGAAGCGGACGGGGGCGGTGTCGCGCTCGTTAGGTGCAGTGAAGGTGCGGCCTGTGCGGCTGGCGTATCCGTCAGCGTCTATGAAGCGGTACCAGTAGGTTGTCGAAGGTTTCAATCCGCCGACCAGCACGCGCCATGTCCAGTCGGCCTCGGTCAGAGGCGTGACCTGATCGCGGGCGATGACGGTGCGGAAGTCGTCGTATTCGGACACCTCGACCTGAAGGTCGGCGGCGCGACCTGTGCGCGGCGGGCAGCGCGTCCAGAGCAGTACATTGTCCGGTTGAGGGTCGGCAGAGGCGACGCCCTCAGGAAAGCGGTCTCGAGCAATGCCGCGCACATTGGTGGCGGCACCGGCTGGACCGGTCATGACGAGGCTGGCCCCCACAGAGGCGGCTGCGGCAATCAGAAACTGACGGCGGTCGGGTGTGCTCATGGCGGGGTCTAGCGCAGTGAAATCTGCGCGCAGACTGGGGGCGTGCGCGATCTGCCGCCAAGTTAATACGGCGTAATCCGAAAAACCCTTTTCCTTGAACGATCAGCGTTGATGGGTTCAATGTAGTTACAACCTGTACCTGTATCCCTCCTGAGTACGCGTATTCGACGGCGGGGAAGACAGGCGCGGGGCGGATCGTTTCGGGGAGACCGGACGTTCCTCGCAGGGAGAAAATCGGAGGCGAGCGCCATGACCGTTGCCGAGACTGTAGTTGCCAAGCCTGTGGGCACGCCGAGAGTGTTCGGGCTGTTTCTCAAGCTGCTGTCGTCGAACTGGACGTGGGGACAGCTGGATATCGAACTGCCTAACGGGGCGCGGCACGAACTGGTTGGGCGCGACCCGGGTCATCGGGCGGTGCTCCAGATCAAAAGCTACAGAATGGCGGGGCGCGTGCTCAAGAGCGGCGATATCGGCTTTGCCGAGGCCTATATGGAGCGCGAGTTCGATACGCCGCAGCTGGCGGTCTTGCTCGAGACGCTGGCCAATAACTATGACGGGATACGCAGGCTGTTCGACGGCAACCGCATGGTGCGGATCGTCAACTGGTTTGCCCATCGGCTGAACCGGAACAGTCGCGAGGGTTCGCGCCGGAACATCCACGCCCACTATGATCTGGGCAACAGCTTCTATTCCAAATGGCTGGACCGCAGCATGACCTATTCGTCGGGTCGTTTTGGCGGGACGGCCAGAGCGCTGGAACAGGCGCAGGCGGCGAAATATCTTGCACTGACGCGCATGATGGATCTGCGGGCGGGCGAGAGCGTGCTGGAGATCGGTTGCGGTTGGGGCGGGTTTGCCGAGTTCGCGGCCAAGTCCGTCGGGGCCAAGGTAACCGGCATCACAATCTCCAAGGAACAGTATGACTTTGCCCGCGTACGGATCGCGCGGCAGGGCCTGAACGAACAGGTCGAGATCAAGCTGACCGACTATCGTGATGTGACCGGACAGTTCGACCGTGTGGCCTCTATCGAAATGTTCGAGGCCGTCGGACAGGAATACTGGCCAGCCTATTTCGGCAAAGTTCGCGAATGCCTGAAGCCCGGGGGACGGGCCGGACTACAGATCATCACCATTCGAAATGACCTGTTTGGCGGCTATAACAAGCGCACCGACTTCATACAGAAATACATCTTCCCCGGTGGGGTATTGCCATCGGAGGAAAGCCTTGCGCCGGTGATCAGCGAGGCAGGCCTGACCACACGAGCGGTTGAGCGGTTCGGCATCAGCTATGCCGATACTTTGGCGGCCTGGGCCCGAAGGTTCAGCGCAGCCTGGCCTGAAATCCAGCGTATGGATGCCAAGTTTGACGACCGTTTCCACCAGTTGTGGCTGTTCTATCTGGCCTATTGCGAGGCGGGGTTCCGGTCCAAACGGACGGACGTGATCCAGATGGCGCTGACCTAGGCGCGGGCAGGATCTGACAACGGGAGAGTGATGGCGAAGCGCGCGCCGTTCGTGCTGTCCACCAGATCCAGATCGGCGTGATTGGCCCTGAGTAGAGAGCGGGCGATGGACAGGCCGAGGCCTGCGCCGCCTTCGCTACGACGTGTGGTGAAGAAGGGCTCGAACAGGCGAAGCGCATCGCCCTCGGCCACGCCCGGACCGTCATCCTGTACCGTGAGGACGACGTGGTCGTGTTCGGTGCGGGCCCCGAGAGTGACGATCTTGGCCCCGACCTGACGGCTGTTTTCCAGCAGAATGGTCAGCACCATTTCCAGCGTGGCTTCGGGCACTGCGACCATGGGCAGCGGCGAGGGCAGGTCGGTACGGATATCCAGCGATACGCCCAAGCCGTCGGCGATGCGGCTCGTGACATCGGGGATAGCAGTGGCCACACCGGCTTCGGGACGGGCCATGTCGGCGCGGGCCAGTTCCATCAGGCGCGACACCAGATCGGACAGTCGCCGCGCGTCATCGCCGATGTTGGCGAGGAAGCGGTTGCGTTGCTGCGGGTCCATATCGTCGGCGTGGTCCCGAAGAAGTTCGACCGCGCCTCGGATGCCTGCCAGCGGTGTCTTGAACTCGTGGCTCACGGCGGCAGCGAAGTCGCGCAGATAGCGCGAGCGGCGGTCCACCGCCTCGGCCATGCGTCCGAAGTCTTCGTATAGGTCACGGATTTCCACCGCGGCGGTCGGCGGGGGCGGAGGCACCGTGCCGCCGCCATAACTGACATCGCGTGCGGCGTGGCGGAGGCGTTCAATGGGGCGGGCGATGCCGCGCGAAATCACCACACCCAGAACCGTCAGCAGGCCCAGCACGGCCACGATGCCAAAGGCGATCTTGCCCCGATCCTGATAGATGCCCTTGAACAAGGCGCGCGGGGACCGCGAAGTCAGGATCACGCCCTCGACCTTGCCGTACACGATGATTGGACGGGCATGGTGGATGCGAAGCGCGGACGCACGGCTAAGCCATTCGAACGAATAGCGCGGGTGATAGCCTGCATTGCGACGAAGCACGGTCGCGGGGCGGCCCTTCAACGCGGTCTGCACCTCTGGCAGGTCATGCCAGCTTCCGCCGCGCTCGACGCCGCGTACCACAATTCCATTGCGATCCAGCATGACGATCGAGGCCAGTGTCGTGCGCGAGGTTTCCTCGATGATGGGATCAAGTCGCTCGATAACCTCAAGCGCATCCGCAGCGGGCGGTGTCTGCGAGGTTCCCGCCTTGGGGCGAGGGGGCAGGACCGAATCGGAGCGTAGGTCTATGGTGGCGGGCTGGGGCGCATAGTAGCCGGGCTGGCGGCGCATTTCGGTGGTGACCACCATGGGAACCGCGCCCGGCCACATGGCCTCGGCGGTGGCAGAGATGGCGGCGGTCTGGGTGATCAGCTCGGCTTCGGTCTGGCGCACGAGGGTGTTCTCGTACACGCGAAGGAAGATGGCGCTCAGACCCGGAAGAAGGGCGGCGAACAGCAGAACCGACAGCAGGATGGTCCGCAGGCGCATGGCCGGCCAGTGTGACCGCACAAACTCCCGAAGCTGTTCGACCGCCCTTTTGATCACGCCTGTGCGCCGATACAGGGACCCATCTGATAGCCTACGCCCGCACGGGTATTGATGACGTCTGATGCGCCCAGGGCCGCGAACTTGGCCCGAAGATTACGGACGTGGCTGTCGATGGTGCGGTCGGTCAGGGCAAAGCCGGGGCCATGGATCCGGTCGATGATGGCGTCGCGGGTAAAGACCATCTGTGGCTTGGCCGCTAGGGTCTTCAGGATGCTGAACTCGGTCGCGGTCAGAGATACGTCCTGATTGTCCCAGCGGGCGGCCCAGCCGTCGGTGTCCAACGACAGGCGTCCGATCTTGACCCCGCCCGTTGGAACAGGCGGCGGCGACAGGACGGTGCGGCGCAGGATGGCGGCGACGCGGGCCACGACCTCGCGAGGGCTGAAGGGTTTGACGACGTAATCGTCGGCACCCAGTTCGATGCCGAGGATGCGGTCGATCTCGTCATCGCGTGAGGACAGGAACAGCACGGGCAGGTCGCTCTGCGCACGGATGCGGCGGCAGACCTCAAGCCCGTCCATGCGCGGCATGTTGATGTCGAGGATGACCAGATGCGGCTCATAGGTGTCGATGGCGGCAAGGGCGGCTTCGCCGTCGCCCGCTTCGCACGTGGCCAAACCCGCCTTGGCCAGCGCAAAGGCCAGAAGGTCGCGGATGTGCGGGTCGTCATCAACAATCAGGACTGTGCGCTGCATGATGCCCATGTTGAGTCTCCGCTCCAAAAGGTCAACGGGGCGCGTGGGCAGGACGGGAAATGCGGTGTGGGTGTGCATGTTCATCAGTCGATCCATTCAGCATCACAGTCGGGGGAGAAGGGCAGGGGACGCTTGGCACCGGCAGCGGGATTGATCGTCAACACCCGGTCCAGACGGCGGGCATCACGCCAGCGCCAGCTGTGCCAGTCAGATTGCTGGGTCTTTAGAGCTGCCGTCTGATAGGCGAGGGCACCGGCGATGCGCTCTTTGAACACGGGGTCTGTCGCGGCTTTTTCCAGTCGGGCTAGAGACACCGCGGAGGCACCGTGCAGACCGGCGAGATAGCAAAGGTCCAGCGAGGTCCCGCGACCACCCATTTCGCGGGCGTGGCGAACGTTCCAACTGGCGGCGACGGCACCCAGATCAGTGGCACTGATGGCGACCAGAACGACCCCTGCGGTCAGCGCATTGGCATTCACCAGCCAGCTTCCCGAGCGGTTCTTGAAAAGACGCCAGCAGATCAGCACCAGACCAATGCCAACCAGCACCATCCACACCAGAGCCGCGATCCGCAGGCGGGTAAGGGAATAGACGTCGATATAGTTGACGGTGCGAAGGATACTGGAAGCGACCAGGAACAGGTTCTGTCCGACCCAAAGCAAGACCAGTCTGCGCACCCACGGCTGTTGGGCGGTTGGCGAGGTAGGGCGCAGGCAGACGAGCACAAACAGACCGGCTAATAGCGCGGTGAATATCAGCGGATAGGCACCGCGGTGTGCGTATTGGGCGAGGGTAAAGCCTTCGGGTAGTGCTGCACCGCTCCAGAGGAAGGCGATGTCCATGCCGTTCTGGATGGCAAAGATCAGGTTGAACACAACCAGAGACAGCACGACGGAGGCGGCTGGAACGACGCTGGAATGGCCGCTGCGTTCCGGGAGGGCGAAGGTCTTGCGCGTCCAGCGCGGACGCAAGGTGCCATAGACTCCGATCAGAACCAGAACCCAGAAAACGAGGCGGGCAAACTGGTTTTCGCCCAGCGCCGGCATCCGAAGGCGTGCGGCCAGGTCCGCCAGCAAGGGATTGGCCATCAGGAACAGACCGCCGAACACCACCGCACCGATAAGGGGCAGGATCAGAATCCGCAGCACGGCGCGCACAGGCGTAGTTTTCCCGCCACGCGCCTTGAGCCGGCCGAGGCGGGCTAGGTCTAGCGCGGGGCCTGCGACCGCAGCGACGACATTGAAGAACAGCCGCTGGCCCCATCGGAATGCATCCTCGGCGCGACGAACACGGCTGGATTGCATGGCGATCATGATGGCGATGCCGAACAACACCCACCCGAGGAAGCTGGGACGGTCGATCAGGATGAGTGTCAGAATGGCGGCGCTCCCTGCCGCGACCTGCGCCCGCCTGTCGCCCTGCCAGACCCGACGGACGATGGCCAGGACCGCAAGCCAGCAAAGGCACAACACACCCAGCGTCGAGCCGGGAGCGTAGTCGAACAGGATGACATCGGCGGCCACGGTCAGCGCCAGTGCAGCACAGGCCTTTGACCAGAATGACAGCTTGGGCGGATTGAGTGTCACGGAGGTGTTCCTGCGAGTGAGGAACCCGTTCTGGACCCGCGCTATCGAGGCCGGATGACTGCGGCGAGGAGATGCAGCGCAGGAGATGTGCAGAAACCATGCACCCGGAGCCAACCTCAGCCCGCTGAAAGCTGCACGGTTAACCTAGTCCAAAATTGGACATTGCTGTTTTCGCACGACACCCACTGCTTGTCGCAGACATTTCGTCGTTAAAGCGCGGGTCGGCCGCCAAATTCTTCAATGAAAATAGTGAAGGTTCCAGCGTCTACTGCTCGGAGGCGTATTTTTTTCCTCCTAAGGCAGGTCCTTGTTTTGGTGAATGAATGACCTTGCCGAAAAATGATTCTCGGTGTGGGAACGGTTCAGCTTTGCATTGATTTACACATCACCAATCCGCCGATATTTCGCCATTCTCATGGCACTCACTCATTCTGTATTGGGAGCGCCTGTATGGGGTTTGCGACACAAAACTACGCTGTCAGTTCACAATCGCTACAAGCGGCACCGTCGCCACTTTGGCACCCGGTGGTGAGCCTGCTTCCTGACGCAGCTAAGAACTTCTGCATCGAGCGCGGGCAAATCATTACACTGGAACCCGACGAGGCTCCGCCTCGTGACCAGGTTTTCTTCTCAACGTTCGGCGCGCTGGGGGTCTTCATTCAGGACAGTCCGATCTGCATTGATACTGTCCTGCCCGGCAGTGTCTGGGGCTGGGACTACGCCATCGGACGCAACCCGTTCGAGGCCAAGGCGCTGACGGCGTGCGAGGGCTTCCTCGTCCCGGCTGGGGAACTGAAGCAGCGTATGGATGACCTTTGGTTGTCCCGCTTGATGAACGCCAATGGCACCTTGCGTGCAAAACGCTTGGCGTCAGAGGCAGCGTGCAATGCCATGCACACCTGCCTGCAACGCACCGCGAAATGGATTTCACGCCTTTGGCGCGCGGGTGCTGGCGGCAATGTCAAAATCACCCAGAGCGATATGGCCGAGATCACCGGCTTCCAGCGTACAAGCGTGAATGCCGCCTGTGGCGCGCTTCAGGATCGCGGCGCTCTGCGTATCCTGCGCGGACGGTTGCAGGTGTTGGACATTGACGCGCTGGCGGCGATTGCCTGCGGCTGTGACGGGCACCACCACGCGCCGGCTCCCAAGGCGGAGGAGAAACCCCGTGTGGTCGCAACGCACAAGCGTATGGACGAACGCGACCTGGTGCGGACCTAAGAGCTAACGAGGTCAGGTGCTGGACAGCCAGCGCCTGACCTCCGCCACTCGCGAACGCGCGACGGTGACCCAGATGTCACCTTGCAGCTGAAGCGCCAGATTGCGTCCATTAGCTTTGGTTGAGAGAACTTTGTCCTTGGCGACCCGCCATGAGCGATGAAAGCTCATCCCTGTGACGGGGTGAGCCTCTGCGACTGCGTCCGCCATGCGGATCAGTACCAGATGGCTGCCGTCCGTACGCGGATCGTCGTGCCGCAATCGGACGCCTCCACGTGGCTGGCGCAAGGACAATCCGGCTAAGGGCATCCGAGCGCTACATACAGACTCTGATGGCTTTCCTGCATGGTCAGAAGCAGAGATTGCGGCTTTTGAGGCTTATTGGGCCGTGGGGACTAAAGAGCGCTTAGCGTTCGACCTGCTGCTATATATGGCACAGCTCTCGGGTGATGTGCGCAACATGGGCTGGATAGACGTTAAGGACGGCAGGATCTTGGTTTGTCAGGAGAAGACGAGCGCCAAGCTGGCTTTGCCAATCCATCCGCGACTTAAGGCGTCGCTCGATCTCGCGCAGATAGACTATCCGACCTTCATCGCTACCCAGCATGGCCAGGCCTATACGGCAGCGGGGTTTGGTAACTGGTTCCGTGGGGCTGTGCAGGAAGCTGGGATCAAAGATCGATCGGCGCACGGCCTGCGCAAATCAGCAGCGACGCGATTGGCGGATGCGGGTTGTAGTGAGGCTCAGATCAAGGCCATCACTGGCCACGTCACCGCAAAGGAGGTCGAACGCTATACCAAGGCGCGGGATCAGCGGGTGCTGGCTGAAGCGGCGATGGCAAAATCTAAGACGAATACCAACTCGCTATTGTCTAACGGCATAGACTTGTTAGACAATAGTCTCCCGAAACGACTGAATTGTAAGGGTTTTAAAATGGTGGTGGCGGACAGAGAGGGATTCGAACCCTCGATAGAGTTGCCCCTATACACGCGTTCCAGGCGTGCGCCTTCAACCACTCGGCCACCTGTCCTAATCCACTGTGTGTCCGGATGCGTCCGGAGCAGATTCGCCGGGAGCGGTCCGGCGAGAGGGCGCTGATTAAATCAAACGTGACGGATGGGCAAGCGCCGTTGCAGTTCCCATATGATATTCTGCAAAAGAATCTGGAGTCCGCCCATGTTATTGAAAAAAGCCGATACCTTGCCGACCGCTGATGAGGCGCTGCCGGGGCGCGCCGAACCGTTGGCAACCGATACGACCCATTTCGTGCTGGGCACGCCGTTGAAGGGGCCGTGGCCGCAAGGTCTGGAAGTCGCTGTCTTCGGTATGGGCTGTTTCTGGGGCGTTGAGCGCGTGTTCTGGCAGCAGGAAGGCATTTACTCGTCGGCGGCCGGTTATGCGGGCGGGATTACGCCGAACCCGACCTATGAAGAGGTCTGCTCGGGCAAGACCGGTCACTCCGAGGTGGTGCAGGTCGTGTTTGATCCGGCCAAGCTGCCGTACGAAGAGCTGCTGAAGGTGTTCTGGGAGAACCATGACCCGACGCAGGGCATGCGTCAGGGCAATGACATCGGCACCCAGTACCGCTCGGCGATCTATTATAACGACGAAGCCCAGCGCGACGCGGCGCTGGCGTCCAAGGCGGCCTATCAGCAAGCGCTGCGCGCGGCGGGGCGTGGCGAGATCACCACCGAAATCCTGCCGGCGGGCGAGTTCTATTACGCCGAGGACTATCACCAAGGCTATCTGGCCAAGAACCCGGCCGGTTATTGCGGCATCGGCGGCACGGGGGTTGTCTGCCCGATCGGCCTTGGCGTGAATGCCTGAGTGATTAAAGGGGCGTGCGATGAAGCCGGCTGAGGTCGAGACATTTTGTCTGTCGCGCACAGCGGCCACGGTCGAGCGCCCCTTTGGCCCGAACTTTCAGACCTTCAAGGTTGGTGGCAAGATTTTCGCCATGCTGGGCGACGACGGGGGTCTGTGCTTCAAGGCCTCCGAGATTGCCTATGAACTGCTGAGGGAACAGGGGAGGGCCGAGCGGGCACCCTATCTGCCGCGCGGGGGTTGGCTGAAGGTGGCAGCCGTCGAGGATTGGGACGATGGGGAGCTATCCGATCTGATCGATCACTCGCACCAGCTTGTGACCAAGGGCCTAACGCGAAAGCTGCGACAGGAACTGGGTCTGTAGAAACAAATAAGGGGCGGCCGATGTTTGGCCGCCCCTTTTGTTTAGCGTTTGCAGCCCGCCATAAAACGTCGGGCGAGTTCGCGGGCAGATCCATCGCCGACAAGGCTCATCCAGCCGTCCTTGCCTGCCACGGCCATCCAGCCGTTCTGGCCAAAGGTCTGCATAACCGGATCGGCAGGCGTGGTCTGGCTGACGATGTTGTATCCGTCGAAGACCTGTGCCTCGGTGGCGCGCGCCGGATAGGTCGCCATCTGGCCACCCGAGGTCAGGGTCAGGCTGCGGGCGTGATTATCCTCGCTGGGCGTTGAGATCGTGATGTGACCAGAGCCGCTCGAGCAGGTCATTCCCAGCGGTATGTCGTCCGATTCCGCCATGCCGTAGAACAGTTGGAACTCGCCTTCATCCTGATCGAAAAACCAGTTGTAGCCCTGGTGGCGTGCGGGCGGCTCGGTGAGTGCGGTCAGGGTGGCGCTGCTGCCTACTGCACCGGGCTGCGTGGCGCAGGCTGCGGTGAACAGCAGGGCTGACAGAGCGCCCAGCAAGGGCAGGCGGGTGTTGTTACGGCACGCAATCGACATGGGGGAGCTCATTGGAAGCGACTTGGTGTCAGGAGGCGCAGGCTTCAGCGAAGCGGGCGAGTTTGGGCAGATGCGCGGCTTCGATGATGATTGGCAGGACACGCTCGCCGCTCTTTAGTTCCAGTCGCCCGCTTGCCTGAAACGCAAGGAAGACCGGATGGTCGACCGGAAGCGAGACGGCCAAACGATTGGACGCGGCGCGAAGCTCGCCCTCGCTGCTCTGGCGGCCGGATTTCAAGATGACGGGCCCTGCAGCTACGGCATCTGCGTCATAGAGGGATATCTGGACCTGCCGGGTGCCGGGCGCGCATTGCAGGGTGGTCTTCAGGCGTGGGGTGTCAGGGATTTCTTGCGCCAGGACGACAGGGGTGCTGTCGGCATACAATGTCCAAGTCCAGCCCGCGTTCTGGGCATATGCGGACGGCGTCACAGCGATAGTCAGCATGGCCGCTACCGTCCCTGTCAGAAGGCAGGCGAACCGGCTTGATGTTCTTTGGCGCAGGTCGCGCATAGGCGTGTCCTTCGTCTGTGGTCGTCTGATTAGATAGCCTTGGTCGGCAAGCGCAACCGTAATCGCACATAGATACGACCCCGCTCGTTAACGTGTACGAGCGGGGTTCGATGCGTGAAAACGGATAAGTCCGGTATTTTCAGCCGTTTAGAACGGGCTGAAACGCTCCATCAGGTTCTGGCCCGCAGGGGCGGCTTGCATGCGGCTGATGTCGCCACGACCGCCGTAAGAGATGCGGGCCTCGGCGATTTGGGTGTGGGCGATGGTGTTGGCGCTGGAAATATCTTCCGGGCGAACGATGCCAGCGACGGTCAGTTCGCGCACTTCGCGGTTGGTGCGCACTTCTTGCCGACCTTGGATGACCAGATTGCCGTTAGGCATCACGCCGGTGATGATCGCGGCCACCGTCAGGTTGACGCGTTCGGAGCGGTTTACGCTGCCCGTACCGTTGTGGCTGATCTCGCCCTCGGCACCGACCATGTTGGATGGATCAAAGGCACCCGGCAGGACTTTGCCGATGCTGCTTTCCAGACCGAACAGATTGCTGACGCCGCCGGAGACGTTGTTGCTGCGGCTGCGATTGGTGGTGTTCTGGGTCTGGGCGCGGTCGTTGATGTCGATGTTGACCGTCAGGATGTCGCCCACGCGGCGGGCGCGCTGGTCACCAAAGAAGCTGCGGGCACCGGTACGCCACAGGCTGTTGGCGCTGGCAGGGGTGGCTTCAGGCAAATAGGCCTGATCCATCGGGGCCAGTTGCGAGGGATAGCCGACCGGAGCCAGTTCCGGCCCGCGCAGGGCTTCAGTGGCGGTGGTGCAGGCAGCGAGGGGAATGCAGGCGGCGGCGAGGATCAGAAACTTGCGCATGGTACGGTCTTTCTGGCTCAACGAGCGGCGAACTGGAGTGAACGGGCAGGGGTGCTGCGCATGGCTTGTGCGGCGGGACCGGCAATGGCGCGGCCTGGCGATACAGCGACCGCCTCGATGGTGCGGTTGGATTGAGTATTCAGGATGGTGACGGCATCGCCCACGGCGGCCTGACGCTGGGCGCGGCCAGTGATGGTCAGTTCGATACCGCTGTCCTGATACTGGACCTCGACCATGTCATTACGGGCAATGACGACCGGCGACGTCAGGTCGCGCGTGTTGACCACCTGTCCGGCGCGCATGGCGCGGCGGGGGGACAGGCCGATAACATCGGCGGCGTCCTGCGGGCCGTTGGCGGGGGCAAGGTGGGCCTGAACCTGCGTCCACGCCACATCCTCGGGCTGTACCGGTTCGTTCGCGGCAAGGCTTCGGGTGAAGGTGAGGGCTTCGACCATCGCACCGGGGCGGGCGGCTGCCGACTGGGTATTGGCGGTACTAGCGGCGGTGGTGCCTTCGCGAACGACGATGCGGCGCAATCCGGTGGGGTTGTTCCATTCCAGACCGGCGCGGCGAGCAATCACTTGCACCTGACCGGCGTCCAGTACGGCGCTGCTGCCCGCGCGCTGACCCACCACGACGTGGGCGGCAGATCCTGCCCCCTCGAACAGTTCGCCAAGTGTGATCCGGCCGTCGGCATCCACCGGCGCCGCACGAAGCACGACCGAAGCGGCATGCGCGCTCGAGGCATAGGCCGACGCGGCGAGGGCGGCGGCACCCAACAAGACGGTGGCGGTTTGCAGGAGGCGCTTCATCGTTCAGTTCCCGCCTTAGTTCTTCAGCTGGGCCGAGACCGACAGCATTTCGTCGGCGGTGGTGATGACCTTGGAGTTCATCTCATACGCGCGCTGGGCCACGATCAGGGCGGTGATTTCCGACACCGAGTCCACGTTCGAGCTTTCGGTATAGCCTTGCAGCAGGTGACCAAAGCCGACCTCGTCCGGCACGCCGACATTGGGGGCACCCGAGGCTGCGGTCTCCAACAGCAGGTTGTCGCCGATGGCTTCAAGGCCCGCTTCATTCATGAAGGTCGCAATTTCCAGCTGGCCTACGACCTGAGGTTCGGTCTCGCCGTCCAGAACCACCTGCACCTGACCGGCACGTGATACGGCCACATCCACAGCGTTTTGCGGGATGGTGATGGCGGGCTCGATCAGATAGCCGTCCTTGGTGACAAGCTGGCCTTCGGCGTTGACCGAGAAATTGCCCGCGCGGGTGTAGGACGTCTCGCCCGAGGGCAGGGTGACCTGGAAATAGCCCTTGCCCTGAATGGCGATGTCATAGGTGTTGCCGGACTGGCTCGGCGTGCCTTGGGCCGTGATGCGGTAGACCGAGCCGGCCTTCACACCCATGCCCACCTGAATACCGGTCGGAACGACGGTGCCCTGCGTCGAGGACTGTGCGCCCATGCGCTCGACGTTCTGGTACAGCAGGTCCTGAAACTCGGCGCGTTGGCGCTTGTAGCCAACGGTGTTCATGTTGGCGATGTTGTTCGAGATGACCTCGACGTTCAGCTGCTGGGCAGCCATGCCGGAGGCGGCGGTACGAAGTGCGCGCATAGCTCAGGCTTCCTCTTACGCGACCTTGCCGAGGCGCTCGACGGCGCGACGGCTGAGGTCATTGGTGTTTTCGATCATCCGCGTCACGCTCTCGTAGGCGCGGTTGATTTCGACCAGATTGGTGATTTCGATCAGGGTGTTGACGTTAGAGCCCTCCAGCATCCCCTGACGGATGCGCGCGTCGGTCGCTTCGACCGGCTGGGCGTTGGAGGTGTTGCGGTAGAGGTTGTCGCCGCTCTTTTCCAACACCGACAGGGTGTCGAAGCGGACGACGTTGAGACGGCCGACGATCTGGCCGTCCTGTGTGATGGTGCCGTCCTGACCGACGGTAATCGGGCCCAGTTCCGGATTGACGATCAGCTCGCCCGCATCGGTGACAACGGGGTGGCCTTTCTGCGTGGTCAGGCGGCCTGTGTCGTCTATGGTGAAGGCGCCGTCACGGGTATAGGCCGGTCCGGTCGCCGTCTGGACGGTGAAGAAAACGCCTTCGCCCTCGATGCCAAAATCGAGATCGCGGCTGGTCTGTTGCAGAGCGCCCTGACCGAAATCACGGCCTACACCCTTGTCCAGTACGAAGCTGGCGGAAGGGCGAATGGCGTGGTTGCGGGCGCGCGCACCGAGTTCGGTACCGACCAGCATCTGCTCGACTTTAAAGCCGGTGGTGTCCGCATTGGCGATGTTGTTGGCCACGATATCCAGTTCGCGGCGCAGCGTCATCTGACGGGACAATCCGATGTAGGCGGCGTTTTCCAAAGCAGGGCTCCTTCGCCTCTGCTTTTCGCAACAGTCGTGCCAACTGCTCGTTACGAGCGATTTCAATGGTTTAGGTTTGCGGCAGCTTTATACGCCCGGCAGACTTTGCCGCATGGTTAACGCCCTGTTAACCAAACAGGCCCCACTTAGCTCTACTGTACGGTTGGGGTCGGTCCGCATGCTCAAATTTAACCTTGGCAAAAAGAAAAGTGCTGACGCTGTTCCGGCTGTGGTCGAGGGCGAGACCGCGCAGGACGTCGAGGGCGAAGGCTCCGGCAAGAAGAAGCCGCCGCTGCTGCTGATCATCATTGGCGCGGCTGTGCTGGTGGCCGGTGGCGGGGGCGCTGCGGCCTTCATGCTGATGAAGCCCAAGGCTCCGGCTGCCGAGGGCGAAGCCGACGCGCATGCAAAGCCCAAGGACGAGAAGAAGAAGGACGACGGTCACGGCGGGGGCGGGGATGCCGCTGCTGCCGGTGAAGCCACAGGCACGATTGCGGCCGGACCGGACGGCGTAACCTTCTACACCCTGCCGGATCTTATCGTGAATGTTCAGTCGGCAGAGGGCCGCACCAGCTATCTCAAGCTCAAGCTGACGCTAGAGATGAAGGATGCGGCGGTGGCCACCCAGCTTCAGGCACAGGCGCCGCGTTTGAACGATATGATGCAGAGCTTCCTGCGCGAACTGCGTCCGGATGATCTGGCAGGTTCGGCTGGCACCTACCAGCTTCGGGCTGAACTGTTGCGTCGCGTGAATCTGGTGGCCGCACCGGGCAAGGTGGATGCGGTCCTTATCGAAGAAATGCTGGTGCAATAATCGATGACCGACACCCTCGGCAGTGGTCTGGATGAAAATCCCTTCGGCGCTCCTGAAGCCGATAGCGGTATGTCCGAACGCGTCCTGAACCAGGACGAGATCGACAGCCTGCTCGGCTTTGAAATGGACGACGGCTCGGGCGATGAGCGCAGCGGCATCCGCGCCATCATCAACTCGGCGCTGGTGTCCTATGAGCGTCTGCCGATGCTCGAAATCGTCTTCGACCGCTTAGTGCGCTTGATGACGACCAGCCTTCGTAACTTCACCTCCGACAACGTCGAGGTGTCGCTGGACACCATCTCCTCGATCCGTTTCGGCGACTATCTGAACTCGATCCCGCTTCCGGCCATTCTGGCGGTGTTCCGCGCCGAGGAGCTGGACAACTACGGCCTGCTGACGGTCGACAGTAACCTGATCTATTCGATCGTGGACGTGCTGTTGGGTGGCCGTCGCGGCACGGCGGCGCTGCGGATCGAGGGCCGTCCCTACACCACCATCGAGCGCGCACTGGTGCAGCGGATGGTCGAGGTGATCCTGAACGATGCCCGCGCCGCGTTTGAGCCGCTGACGCCGGTGCATTTCAATCTGGACCGACTGGAAACCAATCCGCGCTTTGCCGCGATTGCGCGTCCGGCCAACGCCGCCATTCTGGTCAAGCTGCGCATCGACATGGAAGACCGTGGGGGCCGCGTCGAGCTGCTGCTGCCGTATTCGACGCTCGAGCCGATCCGCAAAATGCTGCTGCAGCAGTTCATGGGCGAGAAGTTCGGTCGCGACAACATCTGGGAAGGCCACTTGGCCACCGAGCTTTGGACCACGGACACCGAGGTGCGCTGCGTTCTGGATGAACAGCAGATGCCCCTGTCCAAGGTACTGGACCTGAAAGTCGGCGACACCCTGATGCTGAACGCGACGCCTGACAGCGATGTCACGGTCAAGGCTGGGGCGGTCAATCTGACCGTCGGTAAAATGGGACGACGCGGCCAGCACGTGGCTGTGCGCGTCGAGGCCCCGATTTCAACAGAAGCGGCCATGCGTGTGGCCGGGAGAGAGGGCTGGTGACGGGTATCATCCTCGATAGCATCCTGATGATGCTGCTGGTGGCAGCCATCGGTTACGGCGTGAAGCTGGAGCGCAAGCTCAAGGGTCTGCGCGAGGGCCAACTGGCCTTTGCGGGCGCGGTTAAGGAACTGAACAATGCGGCGGGCCGTGCTGAACAGGCGCTTGCGACCCTGCGCGCTTCGGGTGCGGAAACCGACCTGCTGCACGACCGCATCATCAAGGCGCGTCAGGTGAAGCAGGAACTCGAAGTCCTGATTTCGCGTGCGCCGAAACAGGCAGCCGCCGCTGCGACTGCTGCTGCGCGTGCGCCCGCTCCGGTCAAGGAAGAAGAGCCGCTGGAGTTGGTGTCGACCATGGCCTTGGTGACCGAAGAGTCAGAGCGCGCGCGTCGCATGGCCAGCCTGATGCAGCGCATCGAGCAAGCCAGCGCCGCTATGCCTGCGCAGGCTGCCAAACCGGTCAAGGAAGCCGAGAATGGCGGTCTGACCGGCATGCTTCAGGCACTGGCCGCTAACCAAGCTGCGCAACAAAGCCTAAACCGTGCCCGCCGTAGTCTCGACGAAGATCTGTTCGCTGCCTGAATGAAGCCGTGACCTTTAAAGGCAACGCTTTTAAAGGTCCGGTGCCCCTTCACTTTTTCCGGTTGTTGCCATGAGCAAGCTGCCCCGCCTTCTGCCCCTGATCGCTGTCGCCATTGGCGGCGTCGTTGCCGTGCGAGCGGCGGGCGTGGCACCGGAACTGTTCACCGGCGCGGTAGCGTGGGCGCAGGAAGGCGCTCCGGCGGCAGAGGATGCAGCCAAGGGAGCGGCTGCGACGACGGCGGCTCCGCCTGCGGTTTGCGCCCTGACGCCGGAACAACTGGCCCAACAGGCCGGCATTTCGCCCGCAGAACTGCGCATCATCCAGTCGCTGTCGAAGCGCCGCGAGCAGCTGGACGCCCGTGACGCCGACTTCGCCACCACCCTGCCACTAATGGTTGCCGCCGAGCAAAAGCTGGATGCCAAGCTTAAGGCGCTCGAAGACCTTAAGGGCGAGATCAGTTCGCTGGTCGGTCAGGTCGAGGCCAAGGAGCAGGAAGAGACCAACCGTCTGGTCGCCGTCTATTCCGCCATGCGCCCGCGTGAGGCTGCGGCGGTGTTCGCGACCCTGAAGGACGATGTGCGTCTTCCCGTAGCGCAGGGCATGCGTCCGCGCACACTGGCCGCCATCATGGCCCAGATGCAGCCTGCTGCCGCGCGCGAGCTGACGGAAAAGCTGGCTAAGAAATACGAGTCCAAGCCTCTGCTGGACCGCGCCTCTGCGGCCGCCGGAGAGCCAGTGGCGTCCAAGCCTGCGGCTGCTCCTGCTGCCGCCCCTGCGGCTCCGGCGGCGGCGAACTGATCGGGCCTTATACGCTGATTGGTTGGCACGGGCGGCAGTTGCCGCTATGCAGCCCCATCGATTTTTCCAAGGATGCCCGTCATGTCTGACGCTCTGCCCGACCGCCTGTCGGTTGACCCTGACAGCCCGTACCACAACGCCGAACTGCTGATGAAAGGCATCGGCATTCGCTTCAAGGGCGAAGAAAAAACCAACGTCGAAGAATACTGCGTTTCGGAAGGCTGGGTCCGTCTGGCCGTAGGCAACCGCGTTGACCGTCGCGGCAAGGCCCTGACCATCAAGCTTCAGGGCGAAGTCGAACCCTTCCTGAAGGGCGAGTAATTCTGCTGGCGGGTGGAGGAATTGTGACTTTCGGTCGCAGCCTCCGCCCGCTAGTTTCCTCTCATGTCATTTTGTCTGAGGGGACGTCCATGTCGCTGAAATCGTGTTTGCTGGCAGGCGTATTTGCTGCCGGTCTTCTTTCCACCACGGCATCGGCACAGGACGCGGCGACCGTCGCCGCCGCAGAGGCCCTGCGAGACAAGGCTCTTTCCGACAACATCGCATTCGACTTCACGCGCGAGATCACGACGCGCTTTGGCCCGCGCCCGGCAGGCTCCAAGTCCGAGCAGGATGCAGCCGCGTGGGCGGCGGACTGGATGCGCGCCAATGGCTTCCAGAATGTGCGGATTGAATCCTTCCCGCTGGTGGGCTGGGAACGGGGTGAGGAGAGCATCGAGATTGTCGGTGCCCACGCACAAAAGCTCGTCGGGGGCGCGCTGGGCCATTCTATCGCTACGCCCGCTGACGGCATCGAGGCCGAGGTGGTGCGTGTCGAGAGCATTGAAGACATTCAGGCCGCGCCGGCGGGTTCGCTCAGCGGCAAGATCGTTTACGTCGATCCGGGCCAGATGGTCGCCGACCGCCAAGGATCGGGTTATGGACCGCGCTCGCGCATCCGCACGCAGGGGCCCAAGGCCGCTGCCGATCAGGGCGCCGCGGCGTTTGTGATCCGCTCGGTGGGGTCAGATCACGACCGCATGCCGCACACGGGCACCACAGGATATCATGACGGCAAGGTGCCGCTGCCGTCCTTCTCGCTGGCGGCACCGGATGCCGACCAGTTGAACCGTCTGATCGAGATGGGCCAGCCTGTGCGTCTCAAGCTGTCATCGACGGCGCGGACCTATGAAACCCACAGCCAGAACGTCATCGGCGACATTACCGGCGCGACCCGCCCCGACGAGGTCATCGTGCTGGGCTCGCACCTCGACAGCTGGGACATCGGCACCGGCGCGTTCGATGATGCGGCGGGCGGTGGCATCACGATTGCAGCGGCCAAAATTATTGCCGAGGCTGGCCGTCCGGCGCGCACCATTCGTGTGATCCTGTACGGCTCGGAAGAGGTGAACCAGCCCGTCTCGCACGGCAATGGCGGCGGGGCCTATGTGCGCGGCATCGGCGAGGCTATCGAGAAGCACATTGTGGCGGGCGAGAGCGATCTTGGCGCGGACAATGTCTATGCCGTGGGTCTGCCTGTCGGCACTTTGAACAGCGACTTTGCAAAGATCGCCTATCGGGTGCTTGCCCCTCTGAATATCGAAGAGGGCGGCGAGGAGCGGTTTGGCGGTGCCGATGTCGGACCGTTGGCGCGCGGTGGCGTTCCGGTCTTTGGTCTGAAGCAGGATGCGACCCGCTATTTCGACCTGCACCATACGGCCAATGATACCCTGGATAAGATCGATCCCGCCCAACTTCGCCAGAATGTTGCGGCGTGGACGGCTCTTGTGAAGCTGATTGCAGATTCAGATGTAGACTTCCGGGCCATTGCTGCGGCACAGACGGGTTCTGCCCGCGAAGAGTGAATCGCGGAGGCAATCATCGTCGCGAGCGTGGCGAAACTGGTAGACGCAGCAGACTTAAAATCTGCCGACTTCGGTCTTGCGGGTTCGACCCCCGCCGCTCGCACCACGATGCATTGAAGCGTCACTACGACCGGAAATTACAGCCGCATCGTTCTCACGGTGCGGCTTTGTCGTGCATCCTTCACCGTCAGGGTTTATGCCGACCGGACTGCGATTGTGCCGATTACGGCTAAGGTTGAGTGAATGCTGTTTAAACGACTTCTTCTGTCCGCTGTCTCCGCCACTGTGGCGCTGGCTCCCATGGCCGCTACGGCGGCTCCGGTTGGTGCTGTGGTTGCGCAAGGCGCAAGCGACGAAGCAGAAGCGTATGCGGGGCCGCGTCTGGTCGTCACCGTCGTCGTCGACCAGTTGAGCGCCAACCTGTTCAACCAGTACCGCAGCCGCTTCACGGGCGGCTTCAAGCGCCTGATCGATGAAGGTCTGGTCCACGCCAACGGCTTCCAGACGCACGGCGTGACCGAGACCTGCCCCGGTCACTCGACCGTTCTGACGGGTATGCACCCCACCCACACCGGCATCGGCGTGAACTTCAGCGCCGATGACGCCACGGGCGAAGGCCGCTATTGCCTCGCATCCGAAGTGAATACGCTGGCGCACGGTCAAATCACCGACAACGGCAATGTCGGCACCGAGCTTCTGAAGGTCGACACGCTGGGCGACTGGCTGCAGGTGCAACGTCCGGACAGCCGAGTGTTCGCCGTGTCGGGCAAGGATCGCGGTGCCATGAACCTTGCGGGCCACAATGGTCGCGCCTTCTGGTTCACCAAAGGCTTTGGCCTGACCACCTTTGTGCGTCCAGGCGAAAGCGCCGAAGAGCGTCTGGCTCCGGTGGCACAGTACAACACCCGCTTCCCCGCCGCTGAACAGGGCCAGAACTGGAAGGCGAACAACGCCTACTGCCAGTCGCTGGCCGAGGACATCGAGGTCGTGGACGGCACGTTCAAGTCGGTCGTTCCGCCGCAGAACATCGGCTTTGACGGTTCTCCGACCCAGGACGAAGAAACCCTGAAGGCGGCAACCTATCTGCTGCAATCGCAACGTCTGGGTCAGGGCAAGGCCGTCGACATGCTGGGCGTGTCCCTGTCGGCTACCGACAAGATCGGCCACACCTACGGCACGCAAGGGCCCGAGATGTGCGAGCAACTGATGCGTCTGGATGCGGCGCTGGGCGACTTCCTGAGCGAGCTGGACAAGGTCGAGGGCGGGGTCGTTCTGGCCCTCACCGCAGACCATGGCGGTGCCGACATTATTGAACGCACCCACGCCCGCGGCTTCCCCTATGCCCACCGCGCCAGCTTTGCTGTGGTGGAGGAGGCCAACGCCGCCCTGCGCCAGCAGTTCAATCTTGACTTCGACCCGCTGCAACGGGGTTCGTCGGGCCTGCGCATCGTAGATACGCAGAAACGTGCTCTGGCTGAACCGCTGCGGAGCCAGATTGCCCGCGCGGCTGTTCCGATGCTGGACAGCAAGGGGGACTTTGCCATGGTCGTCTTCCGCGACGAGCTGCTGCAAGATCCCATCATGGAGACCATTCAGCCGGAAGAACTGACCGTGCGCGAGCGCATGCGTCTGTCGGCCGTGGATGGCGTCTCGGCCGATCTGATGACGGCGCTCAAGCCGGGTGTCGCGACGGGCGGTCGACTGGGTGGCAATATGTCGGCCCACGGACAGCCGTGGAACTATGACCGCAAGGTGCCGATTATCTTCTGGACCCCGCACGCTGCCGGTCAGGAACGTTTCATGCCGATCCGCACCATCGATATCGCCCCGACGCTGGCCAACATCATCGAGGTGGAAACGCCGAAGCTTGATGGTCGCTGCATCGATCTCAATCTGGGTGAAAGCCCGGTCTGTCCGGTCGAATAAGCGAAATCGACATAAACTCGTGTTTCTTGAAGCCGGGGGCGTCTTACGTCCCCGGCTTTTCATTGGCACAAAGGGGCAAAGGCCGCGTCAGATCGGCCAAGGCCCCCGGGCCGGATGAGGAAACAGATTGAATGAACCGCGCCCGTCGCAGCCGTATCGTCGCCACCTTGGGGCCTGCCAGTAACTCGCCCTCGATGGTCAGAGCCCTGGCCGAGGCAGGGGTCGACGTCTTCCGTTTGAACTTCAGCCATGGCAGTTATCAGGACCATGCTGCGGCGCTGAAGGCGGTGCGGGGGGCCGAAATGGCGGTGCAGCGACCGTTGGGTGTGCTTGCCGATCTACAGGGCCCTAAACTGCGGCTTGGAACCTTCACCGAGGGTACCATTGCGGTGGAGCGGGGGCACCGGATGCGGTTCGACCTTGATCCGACGCCCGGTGATGCGACGCGCGTGCAGATGCCGCATCCGGAAATTTTTGCGGCTTTGCGCGCCGGAATGGCGCTGCTGATCGATGATGGCCGTGTGCGCCTTCGTGTTTTGGAGGCCACGCCGCAGTGGGCCGATGTGGAGGTCGAGAGTGGCTCGGGCCTCTCCAACCGCAAGGGCGTGGCTGTGCCCGATGCGATCGTACCGGTGTCCGCCCTTACGCCGAAGGACCGGGACGACCTGAACTTCGCGCTGCGGATCGGCGTGGACTGGGTAGCTCTCAGTTTTGTGCAGAAGGCCGAGGACATGGCGGAGCTGCGCCGCATCGTGGGCGGACGCGCCGCCTGTCTGGCCAAGATCGAAAAGCCTCAGGCCCTGCAATCGCTCGATGCCATTCTGGACTATTGCGACGGTGTGATGGTGGCGCGCGGCGATCTGGGGGTGGAGATGCATCCCGAGGACGTTCCGGTGGCGCAGAAGCAGATTCTGCGTGCGGCGCGCCAGCGTGGCGTTCCCGCTATCGTGGCCACGCAGATGCTGGAGAGCATGACCTCGGCACCGGCACCGACGCGGGCCGAGGCGTCCGATGTGGCCAACGCCGTTTATGAAGGGGCTGATGCCCTGATGCTGTCTGCCGAGACGGCGGCGGGCATGTATCCCCTCGAAGCGGTGGGCATCATGAACCGCATCGCTGAGCGGGTCGAACGCGATCCGCTGTGGCCCGGCCTGATGGATGCCGAACACGCGGGCATGGAGATCGGGGACGTCGATGCCCTCGTCGCGGCTGCGCGCAAGGCGTCAGAAGCGGCTTCGTCGAGCTGTATCGTCACCTTCACCACCACGGGCAGTACCGCACGGCGTATGTCCCGGGAGCGGCCGTTACAGCCGGTTCTGGCGTTGACGCCCAATCCGGACACGGCGCGTCGTCTAGCGCTGGTGTGGGGATTGGAGCCGCGTTTGGGGCGTCAGCCTGAATCGCTGGAAGGCCTGACGGACGATGCGGTCACCGCCGCCGTTGAATACGGGCTGGCGAAGGCAGGCGACCGTATCCTGATCCTTGCCGGCACGCCGTTCGGGGCACCGGGTGCGGCGAACCTGCTACGTCTCGCCCGCGCGCCATCGGGACCTTCCGGCGTTTAAGAAACGCACTGAAGTCGGATGCTGAACAGGCGAACGGCCGCAATGCGAAGGGTATCGCTTTAGTTGGCTGCGCCCAATTGACCGTTAGGGGGTAGGACAGGCTACGATAGCGGCTATGAGTCGGTGTGCCGCATGATCAAATATATCGGCTCCAAACGTGCCCTTCTGGGGCAGGTGGGTATGGCTATTCAGGCCATTTTGCCGGATGGCGGTCGGGTTTGTGACCTGTTTTCCGGCTCTGCCCGCGTCGGGCATCACCTCAAGAAGATGGGCTATCAGGTCTGGTCGAACGACCACAACGCCTACGCCCATACGCTGGCTACCGCATATGTTCAGGCCGACCGAGAGCGCTGGCTGGAAAAGACAGGGACTGTTCTGGAGGAACTTCGACAGGTTACGCCCGAAGCTGGATGGTTCACGCGCAACTTCTGCGAGGAGGCCCGCTTTTTCCATCCAGAGAACGGGGCGCGCATCGACGCCATGCGCGAACGCATCGAGCGTATGGATCTGGAGCCGGAACTGAAGGCTGTCGTGCTGGTTGCCCTGATGGAAGCGGCGGACCGTGTGGATTCCACGGCCGGCCTGCAGATGGCCTATATGAAGCAGTGGGCTCCGCGCGCGCTAAAGCCTCTGCAGTTGCGATTGCCCGATATCCTGCCCGCAGTACCTTCGGGACCTTGTGTAGCGACCCACGCCGACGCCGTCGCCATTGCGTCCCAAATCGAAGCCGGTCTGGTTTATCTGGACCCGCCGTATAACCAGCACTCCTACCTTGCGAATTATCACTGCTGGGAAAGCCTCGTGCTGTGGGACAAGCCGGAGACTTACGGCGTTGCCCGCAAGCGTGTGGATGTGCGTAGCCGCAAGAGCGACTTCAACTCCAAGCCCCGCATCAAAGCCGCACTGGCTTCGGTGATCGACAATCTCCACGCCCCCAATCTCGTCATAAGTTTTAACGACGAGGGTTATCTGTCGCGCGAAGATATGGAGGCTCTATTGGGGCGTCGCGGTAATGTACAAGTGATTGAGATACCGCGACCTCGATATGTCGGTGCGCGTATAGGTATTCACAATCTAAAAGGCGAACGCGTCGGCGAAGTTGGAAGACTTCGGAATGTTGAGCGGCTGTTCATATCTACGGCAAAGCCTATAGACTTAAGTCACATAACGACGTCTGGTTAATGGTTTTGCCACAGATAGAGCCAAAATAAGGCAGCTTTGCCGTTTGGAACATCATGGTTTTGCGGTCGTTACCCGCATATGTCCGTACCCGTTTCAAACTATACTGCAGTATCCGAGGCTCGCGCACAGCGCGCTGCCGAGGCGTATCGTGCGGCCGAGCGTTTAGGACGGCCCCACAGACAGGCAACCGAATGGCGCAGGCTCTGCAAAGCCGATCAGGCTCGCAGAGATTTCTATGGCTTTGCCGATCTGCTTGATCGCAAAGACGACGTGGAAGACGCCGAATTCGAACCATTGGATGACTTTGAAACCGCCGATCAGGAAATCCGCTCTGCCTATTTTATGGGTGCAATAGCGGTCGGCAGCGCCTGCCTCCTACTCGGCGGGCTGTTCATCCTCTAAAGCCGTCAACAAGACTTTGATCGGCGCATAGGACCTGCGGTGTACGGCGCAAGGACCATACAATCTCAATGCCTCGCGGTGTTGGGGTGACCCGTACCCCTTATGGCTGGCAAAGCCATAGCCAGCGTTTTCGGCATCCAGAGCGATCATCAGGTGATCGCGGGTGGTTTTGGCTAGAATGGACGCTGCGGCGATAGAGAGCGAAAGCCCGTCGCCCTCGACTGCAGTATCGACCTGACACGGCAGTTTGAACTTGTAGTTACCATCAATCAGAGCACCCGCAGGCGTGACAGCCAGAGCGGCGACCGCACGCTGCATCGCCAGTTCGGTGGCGCGCAGAATATTGATGCGGTCGATTTCTTCGACGCTGGCGTGACCGATCCCCCAAGCGATGGCCTTTTCCTTGATGACAGGCATCAGGGCTTCGCGACGCTTTTCTGTGAGGGCTTTGGAGTCGTTCAATCCGTGCGGGATGTCCAGCGGGTTGAGGATGACCGCCGCGGCGGTGACCGGACCGGCCCAGGGACCGCGGCCTGCCTCGTCGATACCGCACACCGGACCCCCGCAAATTGCCGACAGCCGGTTTTCCAGTTCCATCGTCAATGGAGCTTTGGTGGGCTTTACGCGGGCGCGCTGGGTCGAGGTCGTCATGGATTCTGCTATCGCATTGTCCGGTCGTCGATGGCTAGGTCCCAAGCGCTTCATTCGAAGTAAAATTCGGGGATCGTTCTGGTTGTAAGGAATGTAGCTTTTCTAAAGAATGGCGAGCGGCATACGTGTTCGGGATTTTAGTCCGTTTTGGTTGCGCAACCTTTACTATAACATGAGTCTCAAACAGTTGAGACACAGGTGACAACGGTGCAGCCCTGTGTCGCCGGGTGGTCGGGTAAGCTTGACTATTAATGCCTCGTTAATAAATCGCCTCGTATCGGTTCTCGGGGTCTGATGATCTCGTCGACCCATTTGTATTTATCTTTAGATTTTGTGATCGATTGAACATGCCCTTGCGGCGTGCCTCGGTGTTGTGGGTTGGTGGATGGCAGTCGGTGTACGTGACCGCGAGGGTATAGATGGCGACGCGCGCATCGCGCGTTCCGTCCTCGACACCACGTTGCTACCGGAAAAATCGCGCATCGGAGTGTGGCAGGAGACAGCCGCTTCGGTATGGGAAATCTCTGCCATCACCGACGCGACGTTTTACGCCAAGGTTGATGCCTATCACGCCGGCGACCTGATGTTCGGCAGCGTGACCAGCTGCGCACAAAAGACCCAGCGTAACGCAGCTCTGATCGCCTCTGACGGTCTCGACTACTTCCTGATGCAGTTCTACGTCGATGGCCAGCGCGTGGCGCGCACCCGACGGTCGGAGCAGGTGCTGTCGAACGGCGACATGCTCATGGTCGACATGAGCCAGCAGATCGAGACGGACTCGACTGCCTATCGCTCGGTGGACCTAGTGATGCCGCGCCGTGTGCTGGAGCCGCTTTTGCTGGACTCCGACGCCCATGCGGGACAGCGGCTGGTGGCGGCAGACCCCCTGACGGCCCTTTTCCGCAAGCACCTGATGGCGCTGTACGAGGCGGCTCCGCATATGACCGAGGCGCAGGCTTTTTCAGTGCAGGGCGCGACTCTGGCACTGGCCGCTGCGGCCCTGAACGGCACGATCTCGCCTGAATATGCTTCCTCGGTTCGGGCAGCGGCGTGGCTGCCGGTACGCAAATACATCGAGCAGCACTTGTCCGACCTCTATTTGACGGCAGAACAGGTGGCGATGGCCTTTGGCATATCCCGCGCCACGATTTACCGGATGATGGAGCCGCGCGGCGGGTTCGTGAACTATCTGCGCCTGAGGCGATTGCATCGCTGCCGTGATGATCTAGTCGATCCCGGCCAGAGCCACCGGACGATTGCCGATATTGCCGCGCTGTGGGGGTTCAGCAATCCGTCGGCATTCAGCAGCGCCTTCAAGGCCTTGTTCGACATGTCGCCTCGCGATTTCCGCAACATTGCAAAGGGGAGGGCCCGACGATCAAGCGGCGCCGGATCCGAAAGCGACTGGAGTCGATGGTTGGCCGCGATGAGGTGACCGCCGGAAGGTTAACGGGCGAGAGCCTGAGACGTGCGGAACAGTCTATGAGACGTTCGGCAAAGTCTTTGAAATTAATATGAAACTATAAAGCGAGGGGCGTTGACCGTGTCCCCGCTGCGACTCTAGCAGCATCGCATGAAACTGTGCCGCCCCTGTGTCCGGGTGGCAGCGTCGCGTCGACTACTCCGGGAAACGGTGAGCGTCGCAGACTGCACTTTGGGGGAAGAGATGAAAATCACGTCGCGCGAGATGAACCGCATTGCAGCCATCGTCGACAAGGTCGTCGGTGAGCTGGATATCCATGCCGCAGACATGGAGCTGCGCCGCATCGTCCGCAGCGAGGCTGAGGCCGTTCGCGCGACACTGGGCGAGGCTTCGACCAAGGGTGCGGAGCGGCTGCGCGCCAGCCTTGATCGCCTGGTCGCCTTGATGGAAATGCCTGCGGCAGTCGAGGCCGAGCGCCCGCGCGGCCGCGACGTTCTCTTCTCGCTCAAGTCTCTGGCGCGGGCCTTTGCGGCGCTGACGGGTGGCGCGCTTCTGGCGCTGCCGGGGCTGGCTGCGGCGGCCGATGTGGGCGGTGCCATTGTACACCCGATTTCCAACGCCCAACTGACCATCACCGAAGTTGTGGCCATGGGTGTCGTCGCTATCGATGCGACGGGCACAGAATACTTCATCTTTAACGTCCCGACGGTGGGCACTTCGATAGCCGACCCGAACTCGGTTCCGGACGCTGACGGCAATCCCACCGGCACGACAACCGTCATCGGCTACAAGCTGATGGATGGCACCTCGGTTGACACCTATGTCCTCAACGCCAGCGGCGTTCCGGTCTATCGCGAGGCGGGCCAGCCCGATGTGCCGATCTACGAGATCGTCTACGGCACGCCTGCCAGCGGGACGGTCGGAAGCCCGGGCTATACCCCTCCTGTTGCCAGCGGTTCGCTTCAAACTGTGACGAGCCTGGCGGATGGCGGGATCGACGCCGTACGACCTGAAGACACCGCCGTGTCGGGCAGCGGTTCGGGCCGAATTACGGTCATCCAGCGCGGGTCGAACGGCAGTAACGGCCGTACGGGCGTCTTCTTTATCCCTGCATCGTCGGGCAGCGCCGGTAAGACCGGTCCTGCGGTCAATGTGACGCAGCAGGTCGATAACGCCATCACTGCAAACGGGGGTGCAGGGATCACCTACGCCAGCATCGGCGGTAACGGCGGCCATGGTGGCGGCTCCTACGTCAACCTGGCTGGCGGCGGTAAGTCGGGCGGGCAAGGCGGCTCGGGCGGCACCGTCAATGTCACGCTCAATGGTAACGGTAGCGTCACCACCAGCGGCAGCAATGCGCATGGCATCGTCATCCAGAGCCGTGCAGGCCGTGGTGGTAACGGCGGTGACAGCTGGGCGACGACCGGCAGTGCAGGCAATGGCGGCTCGTCAAACTCGGGCGGTTCGGTCACCGTCAACAACCGTCTGGACGTGACGACCACGGGGACGCGTTCCCACGGCATGCTGGTACAGTCGCTGGGCGGCGGTGCTGGTGACAGCGGCTCGTCCTATGGCCTGTTCGGCGCGGGCGGCGACGCGGGCTGGGGCGGTCACGGCGGTTCGGTCAGTGTGACCAACGGCGGCAACATCGCAACGTGGGGGCAAGGCTCCTTCGGCATTCTGGCCCAGTCCATTGGCGGTCAGGGCGGCGATAGCGGTAACGTCGGTGGTCTGGCCGCGCTGGGTGGTCACGCCGGTTCGGGCGGTAACGGCGGCGCGGTCAGCGTTACCACGCTCGAGGGCTCCTATATCTATACGGGCGGCAGCGGCTCGCACGGTATCGTGGCCCAGTCGATCGGCGGCGGTGGCGGTACGGGCGGTACGTCCGGCGGCCTCGTGGCCGTGGGCTCACGCGGTGGTGTGGGCGGTAACGGCGGCTCGGTCCAAGTCTATCATAACGCAGACCTCGAGACGCATGGCGCTGGTGCCTACGGCATTCTTGCGCAGTCGATCGGTGGCGGCGGCGGTACCGCAGGTACGACGGCGGGGGCTGTGGCTCTAGGCGTCGGCGGCAATATCGGCGGTAGCGCTTCGAGCGTCACGGTCAATGTCGGTGCCAGCGGCACCATCCACACTTCCGGCCTGACCTCGGCAGGTATTGTGGCCCAGTCGATTGGCGGTGGCGGCGGTGACGGCAGCAGCAGCGGCGGTTTCGTGTCGCTGGGCGGCGGCGGTGGCAGCGCAGGCCATGCCAATCAGGTCACTGTCACCAATCAGGGCGAAATCATCACGGGCGGGGCCGGCGCAGATGCGATCATCGCCCAGTCCATCGGCGGTGGCGGTGGCCGCGGCGGGGCAACCGGTGGCTTTGTCGCTCTGGGCGGCAAGGGTTCGGCCGGTGGTAACGCAAGCACGGCTTCGGTCACCAATACTGGGACCATCAGGACGTCCGGCGACCTGTCGCGCGGTATGCTGGTACAATCGATCGGCGGCGGTGGCGGTGCGGCCGGTGCCGCAGGCGGCGTGTTCGCATCAGGCGGTACTGGCGGCGTCGGCGGTAGCAGCGTAGCCCGCATCGGCGCGACCAGCTCCGCTGAGTCCAGCGGTGCTGCAGTCGCTGCCACCAACTCCGGTAGCATCGTCACCAGCGGCAAGATGTCGACCGCCATTCAAGCGCAGTCGATTGGCGGCGGCGGCGGTGACGGCGCGAATGCCGGCGGCTTCTTCATGGCTATCGGCGGTAACGGTGCCAAGGGCGGCGCTGCCGGCGCTGTAACCGTGACCAACAGCGGCAGCCTGATTACGACGGGCGATGACTCGCACGGCATTCTCGCTCAGTCGATTGGCGGGGGCGGCGGTAACGGCGGCTCGACCGTCTCGGCGGCGATCCTGACCTCGGTTTCCATCGGCGGCGACGGCGCTGGCGGCGGCAAGGGCGGTGTTGTCACCATCAACCAAAGCAACAATCCCGATGCTGCCAGCGTCATCACCACGAACGGTGATCGCTCCTATGGCGTGCTGGCGCAGTCGATCGGCGGGGGCGGCGGTAACGGCGGTTATGCCATTTCGACGGCTATCGGTGCGGGTGCAGGCGTAGCGGTTTCCATCGGCGGCGACGGCGCTGGCGGCGGCAATGGCGATGCCGTGAACTATACCGGCTTTGCCCGCATCAACACCGGCACTTTTGACGGCGAGACGCGCGGCGGCTCCAACTCGACCGGTCTGCTGCTGCAGTCCATCGGCGGAGGCGGCGGGAACGGCGGCTTCACCATCGCCAATAGTGTCACGGGCCTTGTCGGCGCTGCGGTCTCGGTCGCCATCGGCGGCTCGGGTGACGCCGGCGGCGACGGCGGCAACATCACCATGCGCGATGCAGGTGGCTCGATCACGACGCGCGGCGATTTCGCCTCGGGTCTGGTCGCCCAATCGATTGGCGGCGGCGGAGGTAACGGCGGCTTTAGCATCGGCACAAGCGTGCTGGGTGGTCTCGGCGCGGCCGTGACGGCGACCATCGGCGGCGACGGTGCCAATGGCGGCCGTGGCGGCGTTGTGGATATCAACTACACCGGCAACATCTCCACCTTGGGGATGGGCGCGACGGGTGTCCTCCTCCAGTCTATCTCGGGCGGTGGCGGCAACGGTGGCTTCAGCATTGCTACCGGCGTTGGCGGCATAGCGGCACCGGCCATCACGGTCGGTCTGGGCGGCAGCGGTGGTCAGGGACAGGCCGGTAATAGTGTCATCGGTGTGATCGACGGCAACATCTCCACCTATGGCATTCTGTCCAATGGCTTCGTAGCCCAGTCCATCGGCGGCGGTGGCGGCAGCGGCGGCTATAACGTTTCCGGCTCGGTTTCGGGTGGCATCGGCGGTCTGGGCATTGCCGTGGGCATTGGCGGCACCGGCGGTGGCGGCGGTGCCGGTGGCATGGTGGACGCAAGCGTTCTGGGACAAATCTACACCCAAGGCATGCTGTCGACGGCCTTCATCGCGCAGTCGATTGGCGGCGGCGGCGGCAGCGGCGGCTACAACATCTCGGGTGCCGTTGCAGGCGGTCTGGGCAGTGGCGCAATCACCGTCGGCCTGGGCGGTGCTGGCGGCAGCGGCGGCGACGCCGGTGCAGTCACGGCCTATGTCGGTGACGATATTCTGACCGAAGGCATGATGTCCGACGGTCTGGTCGCACAGTCGATCGGCGGCGGCGGCGGTAACGGCGGCTTCAATGTCTCCGGTTCCATCGCGGGCGGTCTGGGTGCGGGATCGATCTCGGTTGGTCTGGGTGGTTCGGGCGGCTCGGCTGGCGATGCGGGCGCAGTGGTTGCGACCGCTGACGGCCAGATCGGCACCAAGGGCGATTACTCGAACGCCTATGTGGCCCAGTCCATCGGCGGCGGTGGCGGCGCGGGCGGCTTCAATGTGTCCGGCTCGATTGCGGGCGGTCTGGGTTCGGGCAGCATTTCGGTCGGTCTCGGCGGCGGCGGCGGTGGGGCCGGTAACGGCGGCACTGTGACCGCGACGGCCAACGACACCATCATCACCGAAGGGCGCGGCTCGTTCGGTATGATCGCGCAGTCGATCGGCGGCGGCGGCGGTGCCGGTGCCTTCAACGTGTCGGGCGGTATCGGCGGCGCAGCGTTCGGCTCGGGCTCGATTAGCGTGGGTCTGGGCGGCTCGGGCGGCGGCGGCGGTAATGCCGCTGCGGTTATCGCCAAGGCCAAGTCCATCCAGACCAGCGGCGACAGCGCGACGGCCTTCCTCGCGCAGTCTGTCGGTGGTTCCGGCGGCGCGGGCGGCATGAATGTCTCCGGTGCAATCTCGGGTTCTGGCATGGGCGCAGGCTCGATCAGCGTCGGCCTCGGCGGCTCGGGCGCGGGCGGCGGCGACGGCAGCACGGTTGATGCCGAGGTCATCGGCAATGTGCTGACGCTGGGCAACTATTCCGAAGCCGTGGTGGCGCAGTCGATTGGCGGCGGCGGCGGTAACGGTGCCTTCAACGTGGCCTTCGACGCCAGCGGCGCGGGCATCGGTGCGGGCGGTCTGGCCTTTGGCATGGGCGGTTCAGGCGCAGGTGGCGGTCACGCGGCCCTGGTCGAACTGGATATCACCGGCAATGTGGAAACGCGTGGCAGCTATGCCAATGCTGTGGTCGCCCAGTCGGTGGGCGGCGGCGGCGGTGCCGGTGGATTCAACGTATCGGGCGGCATAGCAGGTGCGGGCACCGGTTCGGGCACGATTTCGATTGGTCTGGGCGGCTCGGCCGGGTCGGGCGGTAATGCCGGTGACGTCAATGTCACCCTGGAAGGTCTGACACGTACGGCGGGCACTGAATCCCGCGCTATCATCGCCCAGTCGCTGGGCGGTGGCGGTGGTGCCGGCGGCTTCAACGTGGCCGGTAGCGTGACGGGTGCGGGCACGGGCTCGGGCTCGATCAACTTTGGTCTGGGCGGCAGCGGCGGGGCTGGCGGTAATGCGGGCGCGGTGAACTTGTCGGTCACAGGCGCGCAGATTACGTCCGGTCAGTACGCAGCCATCACTGCCGGTAAGGGCGCTGTGGCGATCACGGCCCAGTCGGTTGGCGGGGGTGGCGGCGCTGGCGGCTTTAACGTCGCGGGCGGTATTTCCGCGGCGGGCACCGGAGCGGGCAACATCTCGGTCGGCCTTGGCGGCACGGGCGGCGACGGCGGCAATGCCGGTGCAGTTCTGGCCGACATCATCGGCAGCATCGACACCTCGGGCGAAGATGCGACAGGCCTGCTGGCCCAGTCGGTCGGCGGCGGCGGCGGCTCGGGCGGCTTTAACGTCACGGGCAACATCACGGCAGCCACTCAAGGTGCGGGTAACATCGGCGTCGGTGTGGGCGGCATGGGCGGCGGCGGCGGTGACGCCGGTACGGTGACGGCCAACCTCGAAGGTGACGTCGTCACCCGCATGGCTGGTGCCAACGCTATTGTCGTCCAGTCGATTGGCGGTGGCGGCGGTTCTGGCGGCCTGAATGTCAGCGGCGGTATCGCGGCGTCCTCGCAGAGCGGCGGGACCGTAACCGTCGGCGTCGGCGGATTTGGCGGCGACGGCGGTGATGCCTCGGACGTCAGCGGCCTGGTGCGCGGTGATATCGGTACCCAGATGGCCAACAGCGCAGGCCTGACCTATCAGTCCATCGGGGGCGGTGGCGGCTCGGGCGGTATGAACGTCTCGGGCAGCATCGCAGCGGGTCTGCAAGGCGCGGGGGCCATCTCGGTCGGCGTCGGCGGCTTTGGCGGCGCAGGCGGCGATGCGGGCAATGCATCGGTTGATTACGCAGGCGATATCTACACGCAGGGTCGCGGCTCCTACGCGGCATTGGTCCAGTCGATTGGCGGCGGCGGCGGTTCGGGCGGCATGAACGTCTCGGGCGTTATCGCCGGTTCGCAACAGACCGCAGGCGCGCTGGGCTTCGGTCTGGGCGGCTTCGGTGGAACTGGCGGTAACGCAGGTGACGTGCTGGGCACGTTAACCGGCAATGTCACGACGATGGGCGATGGCGCATGGGGCACCATGTTGCAGTCGGTCGGCGGTTCGGGTGGCTCGGGTGGCCTGAATGTCACCGGCTCCGTCGCTCTGACGGCAGGCTCGACCGGCGCATCCATCGGTCTGGGCGTCGGCGGCTTCGGCGGCGGCGGCGGCGATGCGGGTCGCGTCGAGGGCACGGTCACCGGAACCTATTACACCAAGGGCAAGGACGCCTTCGGTGCGGTGGCACAGTCCATCGGCGGCGGTGGCGGTGCAGGCGGTATCAATGTCACCGGTGCATTGTCCTTCAGCCAGGGCAACAGCGTCTCGGTCGGCATGGGTCTGGGCGGCTTTGGCGGCGCAGGCGGCTCGGCATCGGACGTGGACTTCACCCGCTTGGGTGACACCCAGACCATGGGCGAAAATGCCGACGGCGTGCTGATGCAATCGGTCGGTGGTTCCGGCGGTGCAGGAGCCATCAATGTCACCGGAGGCATGTCGTTCACCAACGGCAGCACGGCCACGGCCATCACCATCGGCGTCGGCGGCTTCGGCGGCGGCGGCGGTAACGCAGGCGATGTCACGGGCAATGTTCAGGGCAATGTCTGGGCCTCGGGTGCCGCAACAGATTTCGTCGAAACCTTTGTCAATGAAGAGGGCGAGACCACACAGCTGCGTCGTCGCGACAACGGTTCAAACGGCGTCGTCGCCCAGTCCATCGGCGGTGGCGGCGGCAATGGCGGCCTCAATGTTTCGGGGGGCATCGCCTTTGCGCCTCCGCAATCGGCAGATACGCGCACCGCGACCCTCGGTCTGGGGGGCTTTGGTGGTGCCGGCGGTGACGCAGGCCGTGTCGATCTGACGGTCGGTTCGGCGACGAATGCGGAGCGGATTCAGGTTCAGGCCAATGGTGACAACCGTTCGGCTGTTATGGCCCAGTCCATCGGTGGCGGCGGCGGTAACGGCGGCATTAACGTCGCTGGCGGTATCACCCTAGACGGACAACTCACGCTGGGTATGGGCGGCTTTGGCGGCGACGGCGGCATCGGCTCGACGGTCGATCTGGCCGTGGATGCCAACCTGTTCGCAGCCGGAAGTCTGGCCCGCGGTCTGCTGGCCCAATCGATTGGCGGTGGCGGCGGTGCCGGTGCCATCAATGTGGCCGGGGGCTTCCAGGCCGACCAATATACCTCCGAGCCGTCAGTGGTCTTCGGCATTGGTGGTTTTGGCGGTGCGGGCGGTCGCTCGGACGATGTCACGGTTCTCCATGCGGGTAACATCGTGGTCGAGGGCAAGGACACGGTCGGCGCTCTGGTCCAGTCCATCGCGGGCGGTGGCGGCTCGGGCGGCCTGAACGTCTCGGCGGCGGCCTCTATCGGCGACAAGAACTCGTTTGCAGTGTCTGCCGGCATCGGTGGCATGGGCGGCACGGGCGATGACGCCGGTGACGTGAACTTCACCAGCGTCGGCAACATCCTCGTCAACTCCAAGGTGGTCTCCACCACCGATGGCGGCACCGAGTTTGCCAGCACCGACTTCACCGGCGGTGGCGCAGGCGTGCTCGTTCAGTCAATTGGCGGCGGCGGCGGTAGCGGCGGCATCAATGTCGCCGGTGCGATCTCGCGTGCAGGCTCGCCCATCGCGCTGGGCATGGGCGGTTCGGGCGGTTCGGGCGGCAACGCCGGTTCCGTCACGGTCACCCGCGGCTGGACCGATGCAGGCGGTGTGCAAACCGCTGCCCCGGGCCTTATCCGTACCTTCGGCGAAGGCACCAGCGGTCTGGTCGCCCAGTCGATTGGCGGTGGCGGCGGTGACGCAGCCTATAACCTTGCGCTCGGCCTCAAGCCTACCGGCTCCGGCCAGCAGGGCAGCGAAGTCGGCATCCTTATGGCCATTGGTGGCTCGGGTGCAGGCGCAGGCTCGGGCGACGTCGTGGACGTCCGTCACAACGGCAACATCGTCACCCAAGGCAATCTGGCCAAGGGCATTGTCGCCCAGTCGATTGGCGGCGGCGGCGGTAACGCCACCTATAACGTCGCGGCAGGCCTGTTCCGTGATGCACGTGCTTCCATGACGGTTGCGCTGGGCGGTGGCACGGGGGCTGCCGGTCGCGGCGAGGCTGTCAGCGTCGAGCACATCGGCGACATCATCACCCAGGGGCGCGGTGCCACCGGTATTCTGGCCCAGTCCATCGGCGGTGGCGGTGGCAGCACCGGCAACGACATCTCGATGGCCGAAGGTGCCTCGGCTTCTGTCGACATCAGCATCGGCCGCAAGGGTGGTTCCGGTGGTGAGGGCGGTACTGTCGACGTT
The DNA here is from genome assembly GCF_022750635.1 of Brevundimonas pishanensis. GTDB lineage: Bacteria > Pseudomonadota > Alphaproteobacteria > Caulobacterales > Caulobacteraceae > Brevundimonas > Brevundimonas pishanensis. The sequence goes on from NZ_JAJKBG010000005.1 coordinate 278,163, forward strand.
GACGCCGAAGGCCGTATTTACACGCTGGGCGACAATGCCGACGGCATTCTGGTCCAGTCGATTGGCGGCGGCGGTGGCGCGTCCAGCAACCACGAAATCGGCTTCGGCTATGAAACCGAGGACGAGCAGTCCTACGGCGGCTCGCTGGCAGTCGGTATCGAAGGTGGTCTGGGCGCAACCGCGGACGACGTCAGCGTCCGCTTTGCCGGTGAACTGGTCACCACGGGTCGTGAAGCCCGCGGTATCTTTGCCCAGTCGATCGGCGGCGGCGGCGGCGCGGCGGGTGAACTGTCCACCGGCCTGTCGGGTACGTCGGTAGCTGTGGCTATCGGTGCAACCGGCGGTCAGGGCGCACTGTCCGGCGACGTGAGCGCTTTCAACACGGGGGTCATCCAGACGGCGGGTGCCTATTCCGACGGTATCCTCGCACAGGCTATCGGCGGCGGTGGCGGCGCTGGCAGCAGCGTCCAGATCTCCAACAAAGCCATCAAGCCGCCCGCGAACGCCAGCCTGGCAACGGCATCTCTGGCCGTTGGCGGCAACGGCGGCGATGGCGCGCTGGGCGGTGACGTTCTGGTCGATAACGCAGGCCGTATCCTGACCTCGGGGGCCAATGCCTATGGCGTGCGCGCCCAGTCGATCGGCGGCGGCGGCGGTGTCGCGGGCAATGTCCTCAACTATACCTTGCAGGGTATGGCTGACAGCCAGTCCATCGAGCTGAACGTCGGCGGTTCGGGCGGCGTCGGTGCCGCTTCGGGCGATGTGGATGTGACCAACACGGGTCTGATCTACACCCGCGGCGCAGACGCCATCGGCGTTAGCGCCAACGCCATTGGCGGCGGCGGCGGTGACGCAGGGTCGGTCGTGTCGATTGCGGCCACCTTTGCGCCGGGTAACAGCAACAACCGCGTGGTCGCCAACATCGGCGGCTCGGGCGGTGAAGGCGGCGTGGGCGGTGATGTCACCGTGACTAACCGCGCTGTGTCGGGCGAGGAGTTCAGCGGGACCATCCTGACCGAAGGCGCACGCGCATACGGCATCCTCGCCCAATCGATCGGCGGCGGCGGCGGTAACGGTGCCACTGTGGTCAATATCCAGGCCGGTCTGAGCGGTAACGGCAGCTTCGGCGCAGGTCTCAGCCTTGGCGGTCGTGGTGGTGAAGGCGGCTATGCCGGCAGCGTCACTGTCGACAACTCGGGCCTGATCGGAACGCGTGGCGATGGCGCGCACGGTATCGTGGCCCAGTCGATTGGCGGCGGCGGCGGTAACGGCGGCCTGTCGCTGCTGGTCAATGCGCAACTGAACCCCAACACCACTGCACCGATGATCAACATTGGCGGCATGGGTGCCGATGGCGGCGACGGCGGCGTGGTTCGTGTCGACAACAGCGGCTCGATCATCACCGAAGGCGCGCGGGCTCACGGCATCGTGGCCCAGTCGATTGGCGGCGGCGGCGGTAATGCCAACTTCGGCATTTCGGCAGGCACCGACCTCGACGCCATGGCGATCAACAATACGCTGGCGTTCGCGCTGGGCCTGACAGGTGGCGGGGTCGGTGGTGCGGGCGGCAACGTCATCGTGAACCACACCGGCGACATCACGGTGCTGGGCGAGAACTCGGTGGCCATCAAGGCCGAGAGTATCAACGGCGGCGGCGGCACGCTGGCGCTGGATCTGGACGGCATTGTCGGCTTTATCGACGAGAAGCTCGGGAACGATCCTCTGGCTCCGGCACCGCTGGATCCGGCGGCGCTGGTTCAGATGGGCGCGGACGGCGCGTCGGGCATGAACGCCAACCGCGTAGATGTGACCACCACGGGCAGCTTCCAGATGGCGGGTGCGGGTGCCATTGGCGACCTGACCCAATCGATTGCCGGTGGCGGCGGTACGGTCGACCTCAAGGCCCGCGTCGCATCGGCTGCTCTGCAGGCGGGCGCGGTACCGGTCGAGTTCACCGTGGCTCTCGGTGGCCAGAATGGTTCGTCCAACTCTGCGGGTGACATCCTGACCGCGCACAGCGGCAACCTGACGGCAACGGGTGACATGGCCACGGCCATTCTGACCCAGGCCATCGGCGGCGGCGGCGGCGTAGCGCGCGTCAACCTTTCGGCGGATGCAGGCGGCCTTATCGGCCAATCGCAGATGCAACTGGGTGCGTCCCTGTCGCTGAACGAGCGGGGCGGCGCAATCAGCCGCACCCAGACCGGCGATGTCCTTACGGGCGGAGCTTTCGGTATCGGCACCCTGCTGCAATCCATCGGCGGTGGCGGCGGCTCGCTGACCGCTTCGTTCGATGGTGCGAATACTGGCAGCGCAATCCTGCTGGGTGCGACGAACGCAACGGGAGCGAGCGGCAACGACGTCACCGGCCTATTCAACGGCGGCACGCAGACCTTCGGCAACCACGCTGTCGGTCTGGTGCTGCAGTCGATTGGCGGCGGCGGCGGTACTGTCCGCGTTCAGGGCCAGTCTGCGGCTGATGTCGTGCTGGGCGGGCACTCGGGCACGTACGGCGATGCGGGTGGTGTCTCGCTGACGCATGGCGGCGGCGTTTATACTTCGGGCATCTTTGCCCACGGTCTGGTGCTGCAATCCATCGGTGGTGGCGGTGGTGCCGTCTTCGGTGATCTGGCGGGCGGTATGCTCGATCTGTCGGCCGATAACGGCGGCAACGGTCAGTCGATCTTCCTGCGCCAGAACGATGTCGTGGTGACCTCGGGCGACAATGCCTATGGCGCGATTGCCCAGTCTCTGGGCGGCGGCGGCGGTTGGGTCGATGGACTGTTCGCTGGCTCGGCCAATGGTGCCGGTGCGGGTGGACAGATCGACCTGGCGTTCGGCAACGCCGTCTATGCGGTGGGCCAGAACAGTGTCGCGGTCTTCGCCCAGAGCGCAGGTTCGGATGGCGCAGGCAATATCAGCATAAACCTGGACGGCGCAGTGCGCGGCGGTTCGGGCAATGGTGCCGGTATCCAACTGGAAGGTGGTCTGAACAACCAGATCGTCACTGCGACCAGCCTCTCGGCCATTTCCGGCTGGGCGATCCGCGCAAGCGGTGGCAACGATACCGTCGTCAACAACGGTATGGTAGCCGGTAACATCGATCTGGGCGGCGGTGACAACCGCTTCCTGAACGGCGTCGATGGCAGCTTCCTCGCCTTCAACACCATCCGCCTGCGTGACAGCGGCATCTCGACCCTGTCGGCCCGCTCGATGTCGCCTTCGGCGGTGGCGGTACCGGCCGGCGCAGCGACCTTCACGAACGAGGGCGTGTTGCGACTGGGTCTGGAAGCCTCGTCTTGGCCGGTTGATCTGGCTGCGGGTGAAACCTTCGGCGACTACGACGACCTGCTGCCGGCGGTCGAGAACCTGTATCTCGGGGCGCGTGCGATCACGACGGTCGAACTGGACGGAAACTTCGTCCAGACGGCGACGGGTCGTACCCTGTTTGACGTGGCCTTTGGCAGCTATGCCTCGGACCAGGTCAAGGTTTCCGGTGATGCGGTGGTCAACGGCACGGTGGATATCAACCTTGTCTGGCTGGAAGACCTGAAGCCGATCACCTTGTTCGACGTGGCGGGCGAGAGCTTTGTGAACGCCGCAAACCCGCAACGCACGCTGGCGCTCAACTTCGCGCTCAAGGCCAGCGACGAGGGTATCCAGTTGTTGGTGGACAGCGACTTTGGCCAGTCCTTCCTGCGTCCGAACGAGGTCCGCCTTGGCGGTCACATGGATTCGGCTCTGGAGACCGGCGGCGCTACCGGTATCGGTCGTCTGATGTCGGCTCTGGGCAATATGGTGGCCGGTCAGGAAGACCTGTACCAGTCCATCTTCGCCGAGCTGAACCCCGAGGGCCACGTCGCCTCCATGCAGACCCAGTATTACGGGGCAACCAGCTTCGCCAACCAGCTGTTCGGTTGCGATGTTGCTGCGTCGGCGAACGAGCGCTGCGTCTGGGGCAAGGGTTCCACCACGGCCTTCGATCAGGAGGCCACGGGCGAGTACTGGGGCGCGACCAGCCATGTTTTCAACGCACGCTTTGGTATGCAGCAACAGTTGAACAGCGACTGGGCTGTGGCACTGGCGGGCGGCTATAACAGCCTCGCACGCCAGCAGATCAGCAATGGCCGAATGAGCACTCAAGGCGACGGCTTTGACGTCGGCATCGGCGCGGCGCGTCGCTGGGCCAAGGGCACCGAGCTGCAGCTCAACGCCTCGGCGGGCTGGCAATGGCTGGAAAGCCAGCGCTACGGCTATGTGTTCGATGTCATGACTGCCAAGTCGGAAGGCCAGAACGGCTATGCCCAACTGGGTGCCGAACTGGGTCACACCATCCGTGCGGGCGACTTCTTCTTCCGTCCGGCGCTGAATGCACAGGCCACGGCCCTGCACACCGGCGCATATAAGGAAGAAGGCTGGGATGGTCTGGGCGCACGCGTGGTGTCCGATACCCAGTGGATCGGTGCCATCGAGCCCAAGATCACCTCGGGCTGGACCTTCGATCCGGCCAGCGGCGTGCGTGCCGATCTCGCGATTACGGCAGGTCGCGTGCATCGCTCCGAGGATGGCATCTACCTGCCGATCCAGCTTATCGGCTCCAAGACGGCGTCTGATCCGGCTCTGATCACGACGCCGCTGGACCGCAGCGCTTGGAAGCTGGGCTTTGAGGCCAAGGTTGTCACCGACGCCGGCGTCTCCTTCCAGGCGGGCTACGACGGCCAGCTGGGCGACAAGGCCAATGTCCACACCGGATCTGTCAGCGTTCGCTGGCAGTTCTGATCCCGTCACGGCGGTAAAAAAAGAGGACGGGTCCCTGACGGGGCCCGTCGTTTTTTTATCAGGCGGCTTCCTGATTGGCCTGTGCGTCGGCCAGTCCGGTCAGATCGGTATCGGTCTGGCTTTCTTCCTGAAGCGTTTCGTCCAGAAGCTTGGCTGCATCGTCCATACCCAGAACCTGTGCCCAGCGTTTGAGGGTGCCATAGCGGGTGATCTCGTAGTGCTCGACGGCCTGGGCCGAAGCGATCAGACCTGCATCCAGAGCGGAGGTATCCTTGTAGGTCTCCATGATCTCTTCGCCCTCGGCGATGATGCCTTCGATGGCGTCGCAGGTCTTGCCGCGGGCTGCCTTGCCGATGATCTCGAATACCTGCTGCAGTCGCTCGATCTGGCCTTCGGTTTGCGTCTCGTGCTTTTCAAAAGCAGCCTTGAGCTCGGGAGACTGTGCAGCGCGAGCCATTTTAGGAAGCGATTTCAGGATTTTGCGCTCGGCATAATAGATATCGCGCAGGGTATCATAGAACAGATCGTTCAGCGTTTTGTCAGCCATAACAGCTCTCCTGAAGAGGATGGACGGGTGTGCTGAAAATGGTGATTTGTCCGGCGCTGTTCCTCATGTCCAACATCGGTCTTTGATCGACATCATCTGTGTTCGGATGGCGACTTACGGCAACGACGTCGTGTGAAATCCTGTTTCTCTGTGGAAGCACGGAGGATTTTCAAATGCGCAAACTTTTAATTCTGACCGGTCTCGTCGCGTCTAGTGCACTACTGGTGGCTTGCTCGAACGATGACGGTCGCAATGCAGTGGATCAAACTCAGGACAAGGTGGCTGAAGGCGTAGGCCAGGTCTCCGCCAGCGCCTGGGGTTCCAACAATCCCGAAACCTATGCCATGAGCGCCTCGATGGGCGATATGTACGAGATCCGCTCGGCCGATCTGGCCCTGCAGCATTCGTCCAATGATAAGGTCAAAGAGCTGGCTCGCATGATCAAGGCTGATCACACGGCCGCGTCCGAGCAGCTTAAAACCGCTGTCGGAAGCGCCGGTGTGAGGGTGGCCACGGCCAATGAACTGGACGAGCGCCGAAAGGGCATGCTGGACAATCTAGCCGGTGCCGATAAGGCCGGTTTCGACAAGGCCTATCTTGAACAGCAGGTGGCAGCCCACGAAGAAGCACTGACCCTGCATCGCGGCTTCACCGAGAACACCGATGCGCCTGAACTGCGCGAGCATGCGCGCACTGTGATCCCCAAGATCGAAGCTCACTTGAAGACCGCACGCGAACTGCTGGCGAACGTGCAATCGTCCAACTGATTAACCGCTAACAACAAGGGGCGCTGTGATCGATCACAGCGCCCCTTTTTTGTTACTTCTTCTTGAAAGTGTCGCCGATTTCCGTGGCGTCAGGGCCGTCGGGTCCGGCGCGCTCGCGGGATTTTTCGTGGGCCTTTTGCGCTCCCTTATCGGGGGCGTCAGGCGTGGATTTGGTGACGGGTACAGCGCCGTTTTCGGTGCGGCCTTTGGTTTGATCGGTCATGGCATACCTTTCTGTGTTTGCCCTTGGGCGGCGGGGGAGTTCTGAACGTCTTCCGACTGGTTCCTGAAGAAGCCCGTTGCCGCGACCGCGACGTACAGCAGGAGAAATAGCGAGATCAGGATTAGCAGGAAGCGCATGAGGGACCCTCGCCTTTTCAAAACGGGAGGCTTGTCCTCGTGCGGGGAGTGCGAAGGCATGGTGCCCTCCTTGATGGGGGTGAGGCACTGACGAAGCTGTCCCGGAGGTATTGTTGTTCCCGAATGAACCGTTTCAGACAGTGTCACCGCCCCATCGCTGAGCGCATCGACCGAGCGGGCAAGAGAACTGACATCGATGGGTGTAAGGCAATCGCCGACTTACTCGCTATGGTATAAATAACTGAATATACTGAGCTAACTAACCCGAGATCTTGCCCGCTTTATTCGGGAATTTACGAAAAAGTATCGGGTAAGCTTTACCGTTACGGGGTGGGGAAACGCGCCAGGGAATCGGCGCAGCCAGTTATTTTTCACGCTTAAGCCCCTGGCTGTGCCAGGGGTCTTTGTCGTGGGGTGCGTATGTCTCAGTTGCGTGTGGTGCTGTCCGGTTCGACGGCCTTGGTTAAGGCGGGTGCTTCTAAATCGCGGTTTACGGCGGCAGGGTTGGCAGCATCAGCAGCCTTGGCCTTGTCGGCACAGGGCGCTCATATGGAACGCTTCGAACAAGCAATGGTTGAACGCGGACGGCGCGCTGGCTGATAACTGGAACGGCGAAGTGGCCATCTTCCGCAACCTGCCCGGCCAGTTCAGCGGCGGTGTTGTGACGGTCGAGGGCGCACAGGCCTTTACCGGTATCCAGTTTGTGGACGAGGGCTATCGCCTGACGGGAACCGGTTCGCTGGTCACCGATGCTGAAGGTTTTGAAATCCGCGTGTTGGCCAATAGCGCCCGCATCGACACGGCCATCAGTGGCACGGGGCTCTCAACAAGACCCAAGGTGGCACCCTCTATCTGGCGGGTGACAACACCTCCGAGGGCGGGACCTCGGTCCAGGGCGGTCTCGTTTCGGTATCGCGCGACGCCAATCTGGGTAAGGCCGGAATAGGCATTTCGCTGAACGGTGGCGGGCTACAGTTCACCGGCACCGCCTTTGGCACCCTGACCCGTGATGTGCTGTTGGGCGAAAATGGCGGCACGATTGATATCGCTGATGCCGACCATACCCTGACGGTGTCGTCGTCACTCACCGGTACGGGCGCTCTGTATAAGCGCGGTGCGGGCACGCTCTCGCTTACGGGAACGAATGCCTATGCAGGCACCATCATCGAAGCGGGGCGTGTGAATGGCTCGCGCGCTTCGTTGGGTGGCAATGTGGCGCTCAGGGGTGCGGACACGGTTCTGAACCTGACCGACAGCGGCAATGTCACCTATGCCAGTGTGCTGAGTGGCACGGGGCAGGTGATGTTCGAGGGCGACGGCACGCGCCTGCTGACCGGCAACAGTGCAGCCTTCGCTGGCACCATCAGCGTCAACGGCGGCACGCTGCTGGTCGGTAATGCGACGGGTGGCTTGCTGGGCGGCTCGATTAACGTCGGCAATGGCGCGACCCTCGGTGGTTCGGGCCGGATCGGCTGGGGCGTGGGTTCACGCGTGACGATTGCATCGGGTGCCGTTCTGGCTCCGGGCAACTCTATTGGAACGCTGAGCATCGCTGGCGATCTGGTCTTCGAGAACGGTGCCCGCTTCGAGGTTGAAGTGGATCCGCTGGGCGTGGGTGCCGATCGCGTGGCGGTTTCGGGCAAGGCTGTCCTGAACGGCGGCACCGTGGCGCACATCGGCGCGACGGGGAACTAGCCTGCGCTCGACCTACACCATCCTGAACGCAGGGACGCTGACGGGCGAGTTTGGCTCGGTAACGTCGGACTTCGCCTTCCTCAATCCCAAGCTGATCTATGACTACAGCGCGGGGACGGTGGCGATGGAACTGTTGCGTAACGACCGCGATTTCGCGGCTCTGGCACGCACCGGCAACCAGACCTCGCTGGCCAACGCCATTGAAAGCATCGGCTTCGATGCCGGGCATGCTGTGTTTGACGCCATCGTCCAGATGGCCGACGCGCCGGATGATATCCGCGCCAGCTTCGATGAACTGACCGGCGAGATGCATGCCTCGACCCGCACGGCTCTGATCGAAGACAGCCGTGTGGTGCGCGACGCGGCCAACAGCCGTCTCCGCTCCGCCTCCGGCCGTGGTGGCCCCACAACGACTGTGGCCTATGGAGCCGGTGGCGAGCAGCTTGCTGTGGATGCGGACCATTCCGGTCTGGCATTCTGGACGCAGGCGTTTGGCTCCTGGGGTTCGTTCGACAACCACGGCGCGACCGGTCAACTGGACCGTCAGCAGGCCGGCATGATGGTCGGCGGTGATGTTGCACTTGGCCAATGGCGCGTTGGCGCTATGGGCGGGTTTGGCGATGCCGAAATGCAGGTGGAGCGTCAAAAGGCAACGACCAGCACCCAGACGCTGGGCCTCTATGCCGGGACAGCGTGGGGCAAGTTGGGCGTTCGCGCGGCCTTGGCTCAGTCCTGGCACGATGTGGACACTCGCCGCTCGGTGATCATCAGCGGTCTGACGGACTACAACCGCGCCGAATACAGCGCCGAGACCCGACAGGCATTCGCCGAGGCCGACTATGCGTTGGTGTCTGGGCAGAAGGCCCAGCTACAGGCCTTTGCTAACGTCGCGCACGTCCGCACCGATACCGATGAGGTGACGGAGAACGGCAATGCGACAGCGCTGGTGATCGATGAGGCACAGACGGCGGTGACCTTCACCGGTCTGGGTCTGCGCGGTGTCCAGCAGGTGGTTCTGGGGGGCTCCGCATCCTCGCTGCGGGCTTCGGCGGCGTGGCGTCATGCCTCGGGCGATCTCGCGCCCCTGAACCGTCAGGCCTTCTCCAAGGGCGACGCCTTCACCATTGCCGGTGGTGCAATCGCCGAGGACAGCGCCCTTATCGAAGCGGGCATGGACGTACAGTTCAGCGACCGCACCCGCTTTGATCTGTCCTACAGTGGCCAACTGTCCGGCAATGCTCAGGACCATGGCTTCAATGCCCGCCTGAGCATCAGCTTCTAAAGCCGAAAAGCCCGCCTGATCGATCGTCAGGCGGGCTTTCTTATCCCTGAGAGGCTCAGTCGGGTCGGGTCATCTTCTCCACTGGAATGAGCGCCTCGACCACTATGCGGCCTCAAACATGCAAAGCCATAGCGTGTCCGGCGCTGCGGTTTTTCCTCTCAGCCCATCTGGGCGATCATCAGGCTGACCCGCTCGGTGGTCTTGTCGATATGCTCGTCGTTCAGCGAGGCGGCGAGTTCGGCATTGCGCTCTAACGCGGCGTCCATAATCGCCCTGTGCTCATCGTGCACATTGCGGCTGGGACTGCGTTCGAGACGCGACAGGCGACGATAACGCTCATGCTGGTCGTACATGTCTTCGGCCAGTTGGATTAGCCGCTCGGACCCGGCAGCACCCATCAAGGCCTGATGGAATTCGCGGTTGCGTGCCTCGCATTCGTCCATGGCGCTGCGGTCTTCGAGGACGCGCTTTTCGGCCATGCCGAGACGGTGGAAGGCCGCAACGATTCCCGCCTCCCATTCGTCACCACCCTTGGTGATCGAGTCGCGCAGCGCGGCCCCTTCGAGCAATTTCCGAACGGCTGCGATCTCCTGCAAATCCTCCACAGAAACGCCGGTCACGCGGAAACCACGACCGCCGTTGAAGGCCACCAGACGCTCGCTGGTCAGGCGCGCCAGAGCTTCTCGCAAAGGGCTGGCACCAAGGCCGTAGCGGCCCTTGAGGTCTTCCATCTTCAGCTTTTCACCGGGTGCGTGGTCGCCGTGCAGGATGGCCCTTTTGAGAGCGGTGAACGCTCTCTCGGTGTCGGTCAGCTCTACGGTTTGCGAGGCGCTCATCGATGAACGTCTTTCTTATCGGGGTTGACAGTTAAAATCGAGGATTTACAGTTTTATCGACAAAATAAGAAACCGCAGACGATTTGTGCTCCTGTCCAAGCGGGCTTTGGCCAAAACGTCAATACTCTTGGGAGGAAGAGGGCGTGAGTTCACCTCGTACCCGCGTAGCCATCATCGGCTCGGGCAATATCGGCACGGATCTGATGATCAAGATCCTGCGCCTGTCCAAGACTCTGGAAATGGGGGCCTTCGTCGGCATCGATCCTGAATCGGACGGCCTGAAGCGCGCCGAGCGCATGGGCGTTCCGATCACCGCTGGCGGTATCGACGGCCTCGTGGCCATGGAAGGCTTCAAGGACATCGAAATCGTTTTCGATGCGACCTCGGCCGGCGCACACAAGCGCCACAACGACATCCTCAAGTCGCACGGCAAGACCGTGATCGACCTGACCCCCGCCGCCATCGGCCCCTATGTGGTGCCGCCGGTGAATGGCGAGGCCAACCTCGACCAGCAGAACCTGAACATGGTGACCTGCGGTGGTCAGGCGACCATTCCGATGGTGGCCGCTGTCAGCCGTATCACCCGCGTTCGCTATGCCGAGATCGTCGCTTCGATCTCGTCGCGCTCGGCAGGTCCGGGCACCCGCGCAAATATCGACGAGTTCACCGAGACGACCAGCGCCGCCATCGTGCAGGTCGGTGGTGCCGAGCAGGGCAAGGCGATTATCGTCCTGAACCCCGCCGAGCCGCCGCTGATCATGCGCGACACGGTCTATTGCCTTGCTGACCCGGCAGACACCGCCGCCATCGAAGCCTCGATCGAGGAGATGGTGAAGGAAGTGCAGTCCTATGTTCCGGGCTATCGCCTGAAGCAAAAGGTGCAGTTCGACACCATTCCGGCCGATGCGCCGATCCGCGTGCCGAACAGTGACGAGATGGCCTCGGGCCTGAAGGTCACCGTCTTCCTCGAAGTCGAGGGTGCAGCCCACTACCTGCCGTCCTATGCCGGCAACCTCGACATCATGACCTCCGCTGCGCTGCGCACCGCCGAGCGCATCGTCGAAACGCGCGCCGCCAAGGCCGCAGCCTGAGCCCGGACATGACCAAGAAACTCTATATTCAGGACGTGACCCTGCGCGACGGCATGCACGCCATCCGTCACCAGTATGGTCTGGACCACGTCCAAAAGATCGCCAAGGCGCTGGACGCCGCCGGTGTTCACGCCATCGAAGTCGCCCACGGCGACGGCCTGTCGGGCTCGTCGTTCAACTATGGCTTTGGGGCGCATACCGACTGGGAATGGATCGAGGCCGCTGGCGAGGTCATGACCAAGTCGGTTCTGACGACCCTGCTGCTGCCGGGCATCGGCACCATCCACGACCTGAAGCAGGCCTATGATCTGGGCGTGCGTTCGGTGCGTGTGGCCACCCACTGCACCGAGGCCGACGTCTCCAAGCAGCACATCGAATATGCCCGCGAGCTGGGCATGGATGTGTCGGGCTTCCTGATGATGAGCCACATGAACTCGCCGGAAGGTCTGGCCCAGCAGGCTCTGCTGATGGAGTCCTATGGCGCGAATTGCGTCTATGTCACCGACTCCGGTGGTGCCATGACCATGGACGACATCGCCGCCCGTCTGGACGCCTATGACCGCGTGCTGAAGCCGGAAACCGAGCGCGGCGTTCACGCCCACCACAACCTGTCGCTGGGCGTCGCCAACTCCATCGCTGCTGTCCAGCATGGTGCGACCCGCGTTGACGCCAGCCTGACGGGCATGGGGGCAGGGGCCGGTAACGCGCCGCTCGAAGTCTTCATCGCGGCTGCCGACCGGTATGGTTGGGACCACGGCTGCGATCTGTTCGCCCTGATGGACGCCGCCGAAGAACTGGTGCGTCCGCTTCAGGATCGTCCGGTCCGCGTTGACCGCGAAACCCTCAGCCTCGGCTATGCCGGTGTCTATTCGTCCTTCCTGCGTCACGCCGAGCGTGCTGCCGAAGAGTACGGCCTCGATACCCGCGCCATCCTGATCGAACTGGGCCGCCGCCGCATGGTCGGTGGTCAAGAAGATATGATCGTCGATGTCGCGCTCGATCTTGCCAAGGCGAAGCTCCAATCCCAGAACGTGAGCCAGTAACTATGACCAGTAAGCTTTCCCCCTTCGGCGCTGGCGCGGCGTATTCTCGCGGCATCGCCTTCATCGACGGCCAGTATGTCGAAGCCACCGACGCGGCTGTCTATGACAACATCAACCCCGCCACAGGCGAGGTCATCGCCCAGATCGAAGTTGCCGACGAGGTGATGGTCGATCGTGCCGTTCAGGCCGCCCGCAAGGCTGGCCGCGGCCAATGGCGTCTGATGTCCGACGACCAGCGCGCAGAGATCATGCGCCGCGTCGCCGCCGGTATCGAAGCCCGTTTCGACGACTTCCTCGCTGCTGAAATGCGCGACACCGGCAAGCCGGTCTCGCTGGCCTCGCACCTCGATATTCCGCGTGGTGCGGCCAACTTCCGCGTCTTTGCCGACGTGATGAAGCACGCCAACGAAAGCACCACCATGACCACCCCCGATGGTGGCAGGGCGATCAACTATTCGATCCGCGCTCCGCTGGGCGTCATCGCAGTGGTCTGCCCGTGGAACCTTCCGCTGCTGCTGATGACGTGGAAGGTCGCGCCGGCTCTGGCCTGCGGCAACACCGTCGTCGTGAAGCCGTCGGAAGAAACCCCGAGCACCGCCCTGCTGCTGGGCGAGGTTATGCGCGATGCAGGCGTACCGGATGGCGTTTATAACGTCGTCAACGGCTTCGGCGGCGCATCGACCGGCGAGTTCCTGACCAACCACCCCGACGTCGATGGCGTGACCTTCACTGGCGAAACCGGCACGGGCGAGGCCATCATGCGTGCTGCGGCTCGCGGCGTGCGTCCGGTGTCGTTCGAACTGGGCGGCAAGAACGCTGGCCTGATCTTCGCCGACTGCAACATCGAAGCGGCGATCGAGACGACCGCCCGCTCGGTCTTTGCCAACGCCGGTCAGGTCTGCCTGCAGACCGAGCGCCTGTATGTCCAGCGCCCGATCTTCGACCAGTTCGTTGCCGGTCTGAAGGCCAAGGCCGAGGCCCTGAAGGTTGGCGATCCGTGGGACAAGTCGACCACGCTTGGCCCGCTTATCAGCCAGGAACACCGCAACAAGGTGCTGTCCTACTATGAAGCCGCTCGTCAGCAGGGTGCTGAAACCGTCACCGGCGGCGGCATTCCGGACATGGAAGAGGCTCTGGCAGGCGGTTCGTGGATCCAGCCGACCCTGTGGACCGGTCTGGCCGACGACGCCAAATGCGTGACCGAAGAGATCTTTGGCCCGTGCGCCCACATCCGTCCGTTCGACGACGAGGAAGAGGCCGTCGCGCTGGCCAACAACTCGCCGTACGGCCTGGCCTCGATGACCTGGACCAACGACGTGTCGCGCGCCCACCGCGTGGCCTCACAACTGGAAGCGGGCACCAACTGGGTCAACGCCTGGTTCCTGCGCGATCTGCGCGCTCCGTTCGGTGGCTCGAAGCGCTCGGGCATCGGCCGCGAAGGCGGCACCCACTCTCTCGAATTCTACACGGAGCTGCGTAATGTCTGCATCAAGCTCTGAAGCCGTGATCAAGGCCTGCGCTGAAGAACTTCGCCAAGCCCGCATCGACGCCACGTCGATCGGTCCGGTGAAAGACCGTCTGGGCGATATCGCCTCGGCCTATGCCGTTCAGGACGCCGTCACCGCCATGGATCTGGCCGATGGCCGCCGCATCGTCGGCCGCAAGATCGGCCTGACCTCGCGTGCCGTTCAGACCCAGCTGGGTGTGTCCGAACCGGACTATGGCGTGCTGTTCGCCGACATGAACCGTGACGAGGGCGAACTGATCGCCCTCGAAACCCTGGTCGCTCCCAAGATCGAGGCCGAAGTGGCCTTCGTTCTGGGCATGGACCTGACCTATGAGCAGCCCGCGCTGCACGAGGTCATCTCCTCGATCGACTACATGGTTCCGGCGCTGGAAGTCGCCGACAGCCGCGTGGCCGACTGGAAGATCAGCATCGTCGACACCATCGCCGACAACGCCTCGGCCGGTCTGTTCGTGCTGGGTGCCACCCCGCGCCTGCTGGGTGAAACCGACCTGACGCTTTCCGGTATGGTGATGGAAGCCAATGGCGATCCGGTGTCGTTCGGTGCCGGTGCGGCCTGCATGGGCCACCCGCTGAACGCCCTGCGCTGGCTCGCCCGCCGCATGGTCGAACTGGGCCAGCCGCTGCGCGCCGGTGACGTGGTCCTGTCGGGCGCGCTTGGCCCGATGGTCAACGTCAAGCCGGGCCACACCTATGAAGCCCGCATCAACGGCGTCGGCACCGTCCGCGCTTCCTTCAACTCGGGAGCCCAGAAGTGACTGAAGAGAACCTGATCGACCTCGGTGCTATCGCCACCCGTCTGGACAATGCGGCCCGCACCGCGGCCGCGACGCCGCAGCTGACCGAGCCGCTGTCGCTGGAAGATGCCTATATCGTCCAGAAGATGTCGCTAGGCCTGCGCTATCAGCGCGGCGAGAAGCGCGTCGGTATCAAGATGGGCTTCACCAGCCGCGCCAAGATGGTGCAGATGGGCGTCCACGACATGATCTGGGGTCGCCTGACCGACGCCATGCGTGTGGAAGAAAATGGCGAGGTCAGCCGCGCCAAATACGTCCACGCCCGCGTCGAGCCGGAAATCGCTTTCCTGCTGAACAGGCCGCTGCCGCGCAATGTTTCGCTGATGGAAGCGCGTGCTGCTGTGGAAGCGCTGGCTCCGGCCATCGAGATCATCGACAGCCGCTACGAGAACTTCAAGTTCTCCCTGACCGATGTGGTCGCCGACAATTCTTCCTCGTCGGGCTTTGTCATCGGCGACTGGGCTTCGCCGGACACCGACGTGTCGAACCTCGGCATGGTCATGACTGTGGACGGCCAACCGGCTGAAATCGGCTCGACCGCAGCGATCCTCGGCAATCCGTGGCGTTCGCTGGTCGCCGCTGCCCGCGTCGCTGCCGACGCAGGCGAGCCGCTGCAGGCCGGTGACATCGTTCTGGCCGGTGGCGCAACCGCCGCTGTGGCTCTGGCGGGCAAGCGCCATGTGCGCCTCGACACGCAAGGGCTGGGCCGCGTCGACGTGTTCGTGAAGGACTGATCGGTGCCCGTCGCCCAAATCACCATCATCGAAGGCCGTCCCGCTGAAAAGCGGGCGGCTGCGATGCGTGAAGTGGCCGAGGCCCTGTCGCGCACACTGGATGCGCCGCTCGAGTCCGTGCGCGTCATCATCAACGAGGTTCCTGCCTTCCACTGGTCCGTGGGTGGCGTGCCGAAGGGACAACCGGCGCAAGACTGAAAACAGTCGGCGTTCTAGTGGGGAGTAAACAGGACTATGATCGATCTCGAAGACATCACCTATGTCCGTCTAGGCACGCGTGATCTGGCGGAAGCCGAGCGTTACGCTACCGAAATCCTCGGCCTTCAGGTCGGTCGACGCGAAGCGGGCGCGGTCTATTTCCGCTCGGACAACCGCGAACATACCCTGTGCTATTTTGAAGGCGATCCGACCGACCACACTGTCGCATTCGAAGTCGCCACCCAGTCGGCCCTCGACAAGGCTTGTGCCGCTCTCGAAGAGGCCGGCCACATTGTGACCGTCGGCTCGGCCGATGACATGGAACGCCGCCGCGTTAAAGGTCTGGCGTCGCTGTACGATCCGAACGGCAACAAGGTCGAACTGGTCGTGCGTCCCGAAGTGAGCGGCTGGCGCTACTTCCCGTCGCGCGATGCTGGGATCACTGGCTTCAGCCACGTCGGTCTGTGCAGCAGCAATCCGGCCCGCGACGAAGTCTTCTGGACTAACATCTTCAACGCCCGCGTCAGCGACTACATCGGCAACTCGCCGCTGCTCCGTATCGACGAGGTGCACCACAAGATCGCGCTGTTCCCGACCCAGCGTAAGGGCGTGCAGCACATCAACCACCAGGTTGCCAGCATCGATGACATCATGCGCTCCTGGTACTTCCTGCAGGACCGTCAGGTCCGCATCCAGTTCGGTCCGGGCCGTCACCCGACCTCGGGTGCCATGTTCCTCTATTTCGAGGGACCGGACGGCATGGTCTATGAATACTCGACCGGCGTTTCGCACATCACGGACGAAGAAAACCATCGTCCGCGCCAGTTCCCCGCCGTGCCGGAAGGCTTCTGCATGTGGGGCGCGAAACCGGACATCGCCGAGTTCAAGTGATGCTGGTTTCTGAACAGACGCAGGTCCTCGTGCGCATGGCGGCGCGTGCCATTGGCCGGGCCAATCTGGCCCACGCCTATGGCCACTGCAGCACCCGTCTGGACGAGGATCACTTCCTCGTCTGTGCGGCCCGTCCGATGGGACTGGTCCGCGTGGGCGAGGCGGGCACGGTCGTTCCGGTTCGCGGTGAACTGCCCGAAGGCGTTCTGGGCGAAGTCCGCATCCACCAGCAGATCTATGCCACGCGCCCGGAAATCGGCGGCGTGTGCCGCACCATGCCGCCGTCGGTGATGGCGCTGGCGACGCTGGGGGCGACGCCGCTGCCGCGTCACGGTTTTGGCACCTATTTCGCGCCGCAGCCGCCGCTGTGGGACGATATCCAGCTGCTGCGCTCGGACGAACAGGCCCGCCAGATGGTCGCGCAGATGGGCAAGGCTGCGGCCATTGTCATGCGCGGCAACGGCGCCGTGGTCGCCGCCGAGACGCTGGAAAAGGCCGTGGGCCTGACCTGGTATCTCGAGGATGCGGCCCGCGTGGAGCTGGCTGTGCGTGCGTGCGGTGGCGAAGGCCCCGTCATCTCGGCCGAGGACTGCGCTAAGCGTGCCACCGACGCCGGACGGATTTTCGAACGCATGTGGGAGTTTCTGACCGCCGGTGATCCGGAGGCTGAGGCGCAATAGGGACGCGCCTTTCGGGCGGTCGGCGGCCTGTGCTGCCGACCGATGGGGACAATGACGACTGCCGAAAAGAGCAGTCGCTTCAAAGTAATATAAAAAGGGAGGTCAGTGTCGTGACGACATTGCCAAAAGTCGACGTCCAGGACGTCCTCGACAATAACAAGATCGCGCCCGTTCAGTGGGTCGTTCTGGCCATCTGTTTCCTGATCATGTTCCTCGATGGCTACGACACCGCAGTCGCCGCCTTCGTCGCACCTGTTCTGTCCAAGGAATGGGGCTTTGAGCCCGCCGCCATGAAGCCCGTGCTGGCTTCGGTGCTGTTCGGCGTGGCCTTTGGTGCGCTGGCCGCGGGCCCGCTGGCCGACCGTTTCGGCCGCCGCTGGGTTCTGATCGCCTCGGTGCTGGTGTTCGGCGTCTTTACGTTGGTTTCGGCCATGGCAACCTCGATCCCGATGCTGACCTGGCTGCGTCTCGTGACGGGCCTCGGTCTGGGCGCAGCGATGTCGAACGCGGCCACCCTGATGGCTGAATATGCGCCGAACCGTCGCCGTTCGGTGATGGTGGCCGTGCTGTTCTCGGGCTTTACGCTGGGTTCGGCGGGCGGTGGCCTGCTGGGCGGCTTTATGGTTCCGGCCTTTGGTTGGCAGAGCGCCTTCATCACCGGCGGCCTTGCGCCTCTGGCACTGGCTCTGGCCATGGTGTTCTTCCTGCCGGAATCGCTGAAGTACCTGACCGTCAAGAAGACCCAAGCGACCGAAACCATCCGCAAGGTGCTGTCGCGCATCGAGCGTCGTGGCCCGATCCCGACCAACGCTGTCTTCATCAACTCGGCCGCCGAGGCTCCGTCGTCAAAGGGCGGTACCCGCATGCTGTTCCGCCGCGATCTGATCGCGGGCACCATGGCGCTGTGGGCGACCTATTTCTTCGGCCTGCTGGTCATCTTCCTGCTGCGCAGCTGGCTGCCGACGCTGGTGACCCTGTCGGGTGAATCCATCCAGCGCGCCGGCTTCCTGGCCGCTCTGTTCGACATCGGTGGCACTGTCGGTGCGTTCGGTGTGGCATGGCTGGTTGACCGCCTGCGTCACGACGGCGTGGTGTCGATCACCTATCTGATCGCTGGCGTGATGATCTTCATCTTCTCGCACTGGCTGGGCAACATCGGCCTGCTGGCGACGGGTATTCTGGTGCTGGGCTTCCTGCTGTCGGGCGCACAGGCCACCGTTCCGGCAATCGCTGCCAAATTCTACCCGACCGAAGGCCGTGCCTCGGGCGTGGCGTGGACGCTGGGCATCGGTCGCTTTGGCGGCATCGCCGGCGCTCTGGTCGGCGGCACCCTGCTGCAACTGGGCTGGAGCTTCGCCACCATTCTGGCGTCGCTGGCCATCCCGGCGGTAATCGCTGCCGTTATCATCGGCGCACACATTTGGGGCTCGCGTCGCGCCGAGGCCCGTTTGGTTCAGTCTCAAGTCTAACTCCCCGAGACAACTGCCGCTCCCGATCCGTCGGGGGCGGCCTTTTTTCTTCAAGACATCAAGCCCGATCCAACGGGCTCAGGAGGAAACCATGCTGCTTTCCACTACGGCGGCTGCAGCCTTGCTGCTGTCCGCAACTCCGGCGGCTGCCACCGCTGCCGTTACGGTCCAAACCCCGGCACCCCCGCTTGCGCCGGTTGCGTTCAAGCCGCTCAATGTCGAGGACGACTGGAGCCGCTTTGCCGATCCGGCCACCCGCACGACCCCGTGGTCGAAACTGAAATATATCCCGGTGGCCGGTGATGCGTGGCTGAGCCTCGGCGGCGAGGCCCGCTGGCGCGCCGAGTACCGTGGCAACGAGCGTTTCGGCCGGGGCGCGCAGGACGACGACGGCGACCTGCAACAGCGACTGCGCCTGTGGGGGGACCTGCACGTCAACAACAATGTGCGAGTCTTTGTCGAACTGCAGGATGGCCGCTCGCACGGTCTGGACAGCGGCGAGACCATCACCGAGGAAAACCGCACCGACTTCCATCAGGCCTTCATTGAAACCGAGGGCAAGTTTGCCGGTGGCCGGACCCGCCTGCGCGTGGGCCGACAGGAGTTCGGCATCGGCTCGATGCGCCTGTTCGAACCGCGCGAAGGCGGCAATGCGCGCGTGGCGCTGGATATAGCGCGCGTGATCTATGACAACCCCAACGGTTGGTCTGGCGGTGCCTTCGCCGGTTACGGTATCCGCGAGGCCAAGACCTCGTTCGATAACCGCACCAACCATGACTACCGCCTGATTGGTGCCCATGCGGGTCGCAAGCTGGGCGAGGGGGCTACCGCGCCCAAGCTGGAACTGCTGTACGTCAACACCGACCGCATGGGCATGGCGTTCGATACCGGTCTGGCCGGTCGCGATGATCGCCATACCGTCTCTGTTCGTCTGGATGGTCGTCACCAAGCTTGGGACTATGACGTCGAAGGCGTGATCCAGCGTGGTGACTTCCGCGGTCTGGATATCGAGGCGTGGTACGTCTCGGCTAATGCCGGATACAGCTTCAACCACGCTTGGTCCCCGCGTCTGGGTGTGCGTATCGATGCCGCCTCGGGCGACAAGGATCGCGCCGATGGCAAGCTGAACACCTATAACCAGCTGAACCAGCCGCCGATCTCGATGCGTACCGATTTTGGCGTCAGTAACCTGGTGACCATTCAGCCGCAACTGACCTTCAAGCCGAACCCGAAAACGACCGTTGGCCTGTTCACGGCGGGTCTCTGGCGTCAGAGCAATGAGGACGGCGTTTATGCGCTATCGGGCATGCCGATCCGTTCGGGCGTTGAAGGCACTTCGTCCTATGTCGGCTGGCGCAACGCCGCCTTTGTCACCCGCGTGCTTAACCCGCACCTGAGCGTAACCGGCGTGGTCAACCACACGACTGCCGGTGACTTCCTTAAGGAGACCGGCACGGCGGACGATCAATCCTACGTCGGCGCATGGCTCACCGCTAAGTTCTAAGCGCCGCTGAACACCAAGAAAAAGGGCTGAACCGCAATCCGGTTCAGCCCTTTTGTATTTCTGCCTGAATAGGGTGGAGCCTATGCCCCTAGTAGGGTGCCCTTTTGCACGATCCGGATCGGGCCATGTTCCGACACGTGGATGCGGCAGGGAGACTTGATCTCCAGCAGGTTGCCCTTTTCGACCCAGTAGAGTGAGCCGAACAATTTCTCGGCCCTCAACCCGCCTGAGGGCTGGAAGGTGGTTGCCCAGTTGCGGATGGCGTAATCACCCGGAAGCACCAGGCCTTCGCCGCCCCAATGGGGGCGCGCAATGAGCCATACCGAACCGTCCCCATCCTGCGACAGCGTGATGCTCTCGTTGGATACGCTGACATTGCGCGGCTTGTAGGCTTCGATGAAGCGGTTCAGCGGCTCGGGGTCACGGGCTTGCAGGATTTCCCGATAGGCGACCAATAGGCTCTCGACCTCTTCGGGGCTGGCACCGGAGGGTTGCGGAGCCATTGCGGGTGCTGGCTGTGTACGTTGGGCAAAGATGTCCCGATCTCGGAGGGCCGTGCGCCCTTCCATCTGCTCCAGAAACTGTTTTAGCGAGTTGCGGTGAGAGTCGACGGATCGATCGAGCGAGTTTATCCGCTCCTCGAGATCCCTGATGCGTTTGGCGCTGGCGTCGAATGCCTCGTCATAGGCGTCGAACATCCTGTTGTGATTGCGCTCGGTCAGGAAGGCGTTGATCCCCAGGACGATGGCGGCCAACAGAGCCAGAAGAGCGACACCTAAAGTCGCCCATGGCAAGATTTTCAACGGCTGTTCCAGTGCGTCCGGCTGTTGAACTTCAGTGGCCGTTTCGTCCGGAATCTGTGCCGGTGCCTGTTCTACCGACATAGGCGCAGCGGTTTGAGCTTGCTCCGTTGCGACCGGTGCATCGGGCAGGCTCGCGGCGGTCGTCGTCGGCGCGGCGTGGGCAAGGCCACTCGTCGCGAGGATAGCGAAGGTCAGCGCCAGACCGGCAGGCTTAAAGACACGGTTTCGCATTAGCGCACATCCTTGATCAGCAGGATTTCATCACGACGGTCGATCTCCTGCGTCATGAACCGGATGAGTTCACGCAGGGCCAGAATGAAGGGCGGCTCGAAGGGCTGGGCATCGCGGTCTTCGAAGGCATCCTCTTCCAACAGGGCGAGGCTGGTCCGAAGGTGCGAGCGGGCGCGTTTGCGCAGCTCGTCCAATGCACCGCGCGACTTGATGTCGACCGACAGGCCGATGGCTTCGCGCAACTGGGCCAACAGGTCTTGAAGGTTTTCCAGCCCGATATCGTCGAAGTCGGACAGGTCCTTGATGCCGAACAGTTCGTCCGTATCGGCATGGGTCTCGCCACGGCTGGTAATTTTCTCGCCTAGGATGGCGAAGCGTTGCTCGGTATCGGTGCTGGAAGCCGGAACGTCGACCAGAAGGCCCTTTGCGACTTCATGCTTGGCTTCGGTCGCGCCAGGGAAGCGGGCGGACACGCTTCCCTTGATCGACTTCCCGGTGGCCACACGCACCGCGATTTTGAGCACCTGTTCCAGTTCGTCATCCGGCACACCGGCCGAAAGCTGCTGGTAGAGGGACGAGCCGCGGCCGGCGAAACCGACCGTCATGCGTGACAGGTCATCGGCACTGATCGGGGCATCCGGACTTTCGACCAGACGTTTCAGGACAAGGCCGACGTAGTACATCATGCCGCCTAGCGCGACGAAAGCAACCTGACGCAGGCCTTCTCCCAAGGGGGCAGCCGAGAGGCGTCGGAAGCCGGAGGCGAACTTGTCGTTGAAGTTCGGCTTGTTGACGAACAGTTCGACGAAGTCGCGGCGACCGTCTTCGTCGAGTTTCGATGCCTTGGAGAGGCCCTCGGCCACATCGCTTAGATCGATGTCGCGCAGCAGGTCGATATTGTTGGCCAGATAGGAGGTGAAGAAGTGGCCACCGGCCACCTTCACCGAGTTGCGCCAGATCGGATTGTCATCCTTCCAGATGGCGATGTCGGTGGTGCCGCCGCCAATGTCGAGGATGACCATGAGGCGGTCGGGCGTCCGTTCGTTCTGGCGCAGGTAGTAGTGACCGGCGGCCAGACCCTCGGCCTTGTGCAGGAATGGACGGGTAACGGGCGGAGCCGTGTCCCCGAACAGTTCGCGCCAACCGGCGGCGATTTCCTTTTCCAACTGGGCGCGCTCACGCGGTTTGAAGGCCTGCGGATAGGAGAAGCGCCAGTCGATGGCTCCGACCGAGCCGCCGGTGGCCACAGTCTCGGCGGCGGTCATCATCATGACCTGACGCAGGAAGCGGGCGGCCATGGCGCGCATCGGGGCGGTGTCACCCCATTTGAGGCGGAATTTCAGGATGCCGCGCTCGGTCCAATCCAGATACGGGTTCTCGCCCGGCGTCAGCTTGGAGTGCCACTTCAGGAAGCCGTCGAAGTTCGGCACGAAGAAGACCGCATCGGTCAGACCATGGGACTCGATCTTTCCGGCATCAACCTCTTGCTGGAGTTGAGGCGGGAGGGCCGGCCTGAACTCGCGCAGTTTGACGACAGTCGGGAAGGGCGACTGGTGCGCCTTGAGTGGGAAGAAGGTGGTGTAAAGCTCGATCAGTTCCTGACGGCGCTTTTCTTCCTTTTCGCGGACGCCGAAGGGGAACAGGACGCGGTCCTCGAAATCGACCCGGTCGATGGTGCTGCCGCGACGGCGGTAGATGACCGTGTTGGTGGTGCCGAAGTCGACAGCCATGGTGGTGTCACCCACGCTGGCGGACGACGGTTCCTGGAAACGGACCAGCGCCATGCCGACGGTGTCGTATTCGCCGTCCGGCTTTTGGCGGGCGAAGAAGATGGCATCGGCACCGTCGGTCAGATGGTGCATCTCGCCGATGGATTGCTCGGTCGCATAATAGCCCACGCGTTGCATCAGACGACGCTGCGGCGTGCGGATTTCCGAGAAGCGCGGCGCATCGGGCGCAAAGCCGAACATGGCATCGATCGGGCCAATGCCCGGTTCGAACCAGCGACGTAGACGGCGCACGCGATCGGCCTGGGTGTTCGCCTCGCCATTCACTTCTTCGGCGATGAAATTACCGGTGACCGCAAAGCGCGGACGCACTTGATAGGTCGGGCTGCCCGAGAAGTGGAAATAGGTCCATTGCCAGCCCGGAGCCTTGAAGTTCGGCCAGAACGACAAGTCTCCCGGGGTTTCCGAGGAGAGGACTTCCAGCGTCTTGCGGACGGTGTGCGTCTGGCCGTTCGACAGCTTGAGTTGCAGAACGGCTGTGGCTTCCTTTGGACCTTTCTGGAGTTGGGCGACCTTGGGCAAATCTGCCGGATCAACCAACAAAAGCGCCAGCGGCGTCAGCGGCAGCAGTACCGAGGTGAAGTCACCGTAATGGGCCTCGATACGGGTGGAAGCATCGAAACCAACCAACGCCTGGGAGAAGATATCGTCGGGCGTGATAACCAGCCAGCCCGCTTCCTCGGCCTCGACGCGGATGGTCTTGAGGATGTGCGGCTTGAGGGCTTCGGCGAGGCTGTATTGGCCCCAGATGCGGATGTCTTCGGGCGGAAGACGCAGAGAGTCCGACAGTTGTTCGTCGACTAGGATAGCCCCGCGCGCCACCTTGGTCAGGTTGGTGGTCGTTCTCAGCACGGCGTCGCCCTGTTCGGGGGCAACATTGCGGGCTTCATAGGCGCTGGTGGTGCCCAGCAGGGCCTGATGCAACTGGGTAGGCCAGTCGAGCGCCAGCGGCTGATCGCGCAGGTCGCTGCCGTCATTGGCGCGCGCGACGCAGTCTTCGTAGAACGTCTTCAGCTCGATGAAGAGCTTTGAGCGGATGCGATTGTCCAGCTCGCCCGCCCCCTGCAAACCCGCGGCGAGACGGTTCACATAGTTGGCAACGATGCGGAAATGTCGTGCAGAAAGCGATGCGCGGGTGGGGCAGGTCAGGCCATTGACCATCCACGGCACCGAGGCGCTGCGTACATCTTGTCCGCCTTGAACGCCGCTGACGATCACAGACGGGCTGAGCATGCCGATGGTGCGACCCTGATCGAAAGCAAAGGCGTTGCCGCCCGCTTGTTCACGCAAGACGATAAGGCTCTGCTCGTCCCAACGTAATTGCGGGTGCAGGCTGCCGGCAGGCTGAAGTTCCTTCAGAACGCGGCGGAAGCGCGAGCCTGCGTCGATCGGTAGGGTTTCGATCGAGAGCGTGTAGTAGTTCTTGAACTCGACCTGCAGAGCCAGCGTGGTCAGGATGCCGCGCCATTGCTGACGCGTGTGGTCGTGCAGCGGGTGGCGGGTGTCGAGAAGGCTGCGCTCGAACAGCAGAGGCTGGGCCCATGGGTCGGGAATGCTCTTGATGCCTTCGCGGTCGGCCGATTTGACGCCGACCTTGAGCGACTCTGCCAGAGCATCGAGACGCTCGATCTTCAGCCAACTGCCCGCCGCCTTCGGGGCGTCCATCGGGCCGTTGATGTCGAGTGCGGGCAGGACATAGGTGAGTTGACGTTGTCCCATATCAGTAGCTCGCGGACTCGGGTTGAAGGTCGGAGAAGGCGTGCAGGGCAGACACGAAAATGCCCAGTCCGCGCTGTCCCTTGTCGGGTTCGGCCTCGGTGCTGAGGCGATGCAGCAGGTCCGCCGAAGTCGGCAGGTTGCCGGTGGACTCGCCCGGTATGATCAAGCGGTTCAGTAGAGCGTCGTGCTGGTTCTCGTGCAGCGTCGCTGGCAAGGAGAAGCGATTGCTTCCGTCACCGTCACGCTGGGTGATCTCCTCCAGCTTCCACAGGCGGAAATCCAGTTTGGCCGCATTGGCATGGATTTCGATAGCGGCGGCCCAGCGCAAAAGGTCGTCGACATAGTGGTTCAAGGAAGCCACTTCGTTCTCGGGCGCAGCCGCCCGGAAGTCGATCTGGTTCAACTGCTGCATGCGGTACCACGGGTCGCGGCTGATCATGCGGCTAAGGCCCGACCGAGGGCGCGAGACGATGGGGGCCCAATATTTCCACGACGCGCCAAAGCGCAACAACTGGCCCAGAGCCTTGAGAGGCAGGTGGTTGTCGCCCTGCGGTGAGGGCAGGTCGGTCCACGTCACAGTATCCGCGTGCGAGCGGGCGACCGTATAGACTTCGCTCTCTTCGCTGCGCTCGTTCTCTGTCTCGAAGAAGCGGGCGGCAGCAAGGGCACCGTAAACCTCGGGCAGCAGTGCCGGATTTTCCTGTGCCTGTGCACCGGCGTGGTGGTCACCGACCGAGAAGGGGCGATCCCAGCCGACCATGTACATCTGGTCGAATACCGGCTCGCGGGCCAGCATATCTGCATAATACTTGAGCGCGTTTTGCGACTGCTGGGCCAGTTCCTCGGCCCGGGCAACGTTGGCGTCAGCGGACTCAACCTCGTCCGAAGGCGGGGCGGCAAAGTCGAAATAGGGCAGCATCAGAACGCCGCCGATACGGACATTGTCGGCCCCTGCGGGAACCTTGCGCCGGATGAGCTTGGCCAATGTGGGGAAGCCCGCCGCGCCCGTGCCGCCAAAGACCGAGCCGACCAGCAGGATGTTCACATCGCGCGAACCGCGGGCCGAGTTGACGTGCTCGACCAGCTGTTTCCAGAAATCCACGTCGGTTTCGATGCGCGAGGTCATGGCTGCGGCCCCGATGTGGGGGCGCCCGCGATAACCCTGATCCAGTGGCATCTTCTGTTCGGTATCGCCGGCACCCTTACCGACCGCGAACAGGCTGTCGAACAGGCGCTGCTCGGTCTCGCTCATCGACTCGCGGTCGAAGATCTGGGCCAGCGTGACGTTGGCGTTCGGGTGCGGTGTCCAGACGTTCTCGACCTCGGAAATCTTGCGAATTTCTGTGCGTAGAAGGGGGCTGGTACCCAAGGTGTGGTTGCCGCTGCCCTCGCGCCAGGAACGGCGGGCGTCGATCAGGGTCTGGATCAGGCGCTCCGTGCGGTTGACGTTACCGTTGCTGCGGTCCTGATCGACCAGACCGACATACATCTGTTCTGGCATGAGGCCCGCAGAGGTCAGGTGCAGGGTGCTCTCGACGACCTTGGCTCCGGTCCCGCCGATGCCGATGACGATATTGATGGTCAACGCGAAGCCCTCCGCAACGGGACAAACAGGGTGGCGAGGGGGACCGACGTGCGCATCTTGGTCGGGGCGGCGAAGCCGGTTGCCAGATGGTAGGCCAGTGCCGTCAGGACCACGCCGCCGATGCCATAGGGATAGACGCGCGAGGGCGAGACAGCCTGTGCGGCACCGCCGGTGCGCAGGCACAGCCAAGCGAACAGAACCGACAGGATCAGGGTAGCGAACAGGCCCAGCACCCACATGCCCGAGGCCGAACGCATCCCATTGACGCCGCCCACATGAGGCGCGCGCAGGCAGGCGTAGATGGCCCAAAGGCTGGCGATGACAAAGCCCGCGAGGATGCTGCGGAACAGACCGGTCTCGAGGCCCTTCACGGTATCACGCCGCAACTGGTCGATCTGGGCCTGTTGTTGGGCAGCGGAGTTGGCCGACGTGGCGTCTCCCAAAATGGTGCCCAGATTGTCTTCGGCCGCGACGGGCGCGGCCGCCGTCGTCGGCGCAGTGGGCAGATGGGCGCGGTCAAGGAAGTCCGGCGATCTGGTCGTGGCGGCAATGGCACCCCAACCGATCCCTGCCAGAATGGCAAAGATCACGAGGACCTTGAGAAGCGAAGCGAATATCGACTTGGCCAAGACGGCAACCTCTGGATTTTAGGATTTGGTTTTGACGACGAGCGCGAGCGTGGCCAGCGGGCGGCCTCCCTCGGGCTGCTGGTCCTGCGTGCTTCGCTCCAGAATGGAGGCCAGCTCGGCAAGATTTAGCGCGGGGAAGAAGGCTGGATTGCGGGCGCTGATCGCACTGGCCTGATCGGGCGAAACACTCCAGTCCCGCATCCAGCGCGTCGCGTCGGAGTTAGGTTTGACCGTGCGTGTCGTGTAGCTTGCACCGATGAGATAGGTGTGGCCGGGCAGAAGATCTGCAGCGGCGCGAGCATCAAGGACGAAGGTGGCCGTCGTCTTTCCGGTGTCATCGGTGTTCACGCGCCATGTACCGCTCAGGTTCGGCATGGCCTCCCACGCGCCGGGGCCGCAGCCTTTGGATGCGCGGCGCCACACGCGAGCGAAGCCGTTGGGCTCGCCTTCCCATACAGCACCGGGCAGGACGCGCGCCTTGGGATCAACGGCAACCGTAAGGCCCGCCTTTCCGGCCTGAAGGTCCTTTACGCTGACT
This sequence comes from Brevundimonas pishanensis, assembly GCF_022750635.1. GTDB lineage: Bacteria > Pseudomonadota > Alphaproteobacteria > Caulobacterales > Caulobacteraceae > Brevundimonas > Brevundimonas pishanensis. The sequence goes on from NZ_JAJKBG010000005.1 coordinate 305,653, forward strand.
TCCACCTGACGGACCGGCGTCTCTGGGGTGCTGAAAACAGGAGCTGGAATAGCAGAGCCGGTCAGACGGGCATCGGGCAGGTCACCCATCCAGTCGGCCGACGGTTCAGGGCCGAACCAGGTGAAATTGATCCGGTTCTCGGCGAAGGCGGGGCTGCCGGCACGGGTCAGGGATCGATAGGCGGTGAGGATCTCTTTGCGCGTGCCTACCAAGACCACGAACAGAGGGCGCTCGCGGGCACCGCGATGGGTGCCGACATTGGGCACCTCATAGACTGGCCCGCTATAGGGAGCGCGGATGCCGATGACGCCGATCGAGCGTTGGTCCTTGCCGTTCTGACCTGAAAGAATACGTCGAAGCGGGCCGCCAATAGCGACTTCGGTGCTGCCCTTGAAGGCCGAAGTCGAGAGCCACAGGTCGCTGACAATGATCCGCAGGCCGGGTGAGCGGTCGTCGGCAATCTGGGCGAGCACATCGTCCAGACGGCTTTCCTGATTATCGCAATCGGCCTGTTTGCCGCAGCGATAGAAGGCGGCCGCAGCCGGGTCTGCGCGGGCGGGCATGGCGGCGATCTTCTCGCCGAACCGCTTCCAGACAATCTCGGTACTGCCGTCGCGAGCGTGATCGTTAATCAGTCGCTGAATGTCAGCCAGCGGATGCAGATTGGCATTGGCACCGTCGATATAGCCCGCAATGCTCTCGGAACCGTCCCAGTAGGCGGTGATCGGGCCGGTCTTTTCTGTCGCCGCAGGGCGCAAGGCCGCTGGAGATTGTTCAGGCGCGCAAATCTGCGTTGCCTTGCCGTTATTGCATGCGTTGAGGAACAGCGCCGTCAAACACGCAGTAAAGGCCAAACCGGCCTTAGCTTTGAGCACCGACATCCCCCATTTTTGCCGGAAGTTTTTATATAACTACGGTTTAGCGCCATGGCGGAACCGGTGTCGATTCATTTATCTCGGCGTTATTTAAATTTGTACTGATCGTTGATCGGTGATCGCGGGTGTCATATCGAGGGCGGTGGGGGTGGGTTATGAGTATCATCGAGCTGTTAGTGGACGGTCAGCGGATCAAGCTGACAACAGACGAAAATGTGACCCGCGCGATTGTCGTCGGCGACCTGAAGCCGGCGACCCGCGTTGTCATCTGGGAACATGACGAGGAGGTTTTCGTCGGCGCTGCGATGGACGATCCGCAGCTGCGGGCGCTGTTTCCGCCAGAGATGCTTCCGGCCGTGCCCGGCACAAAGAAGATTACTCCTGTTTCGCAAGATGCGGCGGCGGCTCCAGAGAATGCGCTAGCAGCTGTGCCTGCTCTCCTTGAAGAGCAGCCCGTGGAGGCAGAACCGGTTCGTGTCACCCGCGTGCACGAGACACCCGTCGTCAATTCGGCAGATGCGGACCAAGAGGCTTTCGAGCGTCGCTTGGAGGCTGCTCGCCGGTTTCATGAACGGATGGATCGCGCGAAGGCACAGTCATCCTCGGCCCCGGTTGAGGCTAAGCCGGCTCGGGTCACCCGCGTGCAGGACGCGCCAATCGTCAGGGCGTCGGACGCGACAACCGAAGAGAGTTTGCAGCGTCGATTAGAGGCTGCTCGCCTGTTGCACGAACAGATGGATCGCGAGCAAGCACAGCAAGTCGCGATGTCCTCTGGGGCCAAACCCCGTCCTTGGCGACACTGGGTGGCCAAGCTGATTGACCTTCCTTTTCTCGTATTTGCAGCCACCCTAGCCGGAGCGTTGCTCGGCGGAGGCTTCTGGCCGGACCAGCCCGCCGCGATTGTCATCATCTCGATTGGGATGATCTTTGTTATCGAGGCTCTGATCATGCGGGTTTTTGGAGCTACCTTGGGTAAGGGACTGCTCAATATCCAGGTCCGCAAAAACGGCCGCCATATTGGGTTCTTTGCGGGAATAGGCCGCAGTCTCCAGTCGCATATCGTCGGCGCTGGAGCCTGGATACCGATCATCAGCATTGTGGTGATGCTGGGGGCGCGTACCCGCATGCTCGAAGCGGGTCGTAGTGCCTGGGATCTTGGTGCAGGAAATCAGGTCACCTATGGCAAGATTGGGTTCTTGCGGGCAGTGGGCATCATAGGCTTTTTCGTTCTGGCGTATCTGTTGTTGGCAGCGGCTGGCGGACTGTAAGTCCGTCGCCTTGGGGAAGGTAGCGGGGCGCGAATGTACAAGATGGGGTTCAGGATTGATGGCCAGACGGTAGTTCTGTCCAGCGACGACAGTGTCCGTCACGCCATGTTGCGCGGCGATCTAAGACGCGACACCCGCGTATTCGTGGAAGATGACGACAGGGAGGTCTTTGTCGGACCTGCCGAGGATTTTGGTTGGCTGAAAGCGCGCTTCGAGGAAGTTTTCCCCGCGCCGGTCGTAACTGAAGCCGAAGTTGTCGAAGAACAGCCTGAGGTGGTCGCTCCTGCGCCCGCTCCGGTTGCCTCCGAAGATAAAAGCCCCGCCGAAGAGCCTGTCCAGCCGCCTGTCAGCGCCGCTGCGGGACAAACTCCGCAACCTGCGGAACCGCAACTGAACGTCGCGCCCGTGGCTCGCGCCAGCACCGGGAAATCTTCGACCGGACCGGTGTTGGCTCTGCTCGGGGCGTTTGTCGGTATCGTCGTTTTCGTCTTCTGGATGGTGGACAACAACAGAAGCTATGAACCCTATGAGGCCGTGCAGTCCGAGCCGGCTGCAGTGGCAGAGGCTGAGCCCGCCTATCCGGTTCTTGAAACCGGAAGGATGTACAGTTTCCCGCAGACTCCCGAAGCGGGCCGGGTGTTTCAGGTCGGTGACCTGCTGGTGGAACTATCTTCGGCCTACACCGATGGGTACGAGTCTCCGGTTCTCAAGCTCACTGATCCCGAGGGGCAGGTCTTCGCTTTGACGGGTGATGGCCAGTTCGAGCACGCAGAGTTTGGAGTGGGTGATCTGGATGGTGGGGGCAGAGCCGATGACCTGATCTTCACCAGTTTTTCGGGCGGGGCTCACTGCTGTTACGCGATCAGCGTCGCCACCAAACATAATGGCCAGTGGCGCAATGTCGATTTCGGGATGTGGGATGGTGCAGGTCTTGATGGCTTCCCGACCAATCTGGGCGGGGATGCTGCGCCGGAGTTCCGCGCCTATGACAACAGCTTCCTTTACGCATTCGCTTCCTACGCCGAAAGCGCGGCACCGGTGCAAATCCTGAAGCTGCGTGGAGGCCAGATGGTGGATGTGTCCACCGATCGCGCCTATCGGCAGGAGCACGTAAACCGCATGGCCCAGTTGGAGCCGTCCTGTCGCAATGGCCAGAACGGCGCGTGCGCGGCCTATGTCGCATCCGCAGCGCGCGCCGGATCCATGTCTCCCGCATGGGCCGTTATGCTCCAAAGCTATACGAACACTGATTGGATATTGCCGACCGCCTGTCTCATTCCGACAAATGACGCCTGTCCGGCCTCGATGGAGGTCGCGTTTGAAACCTATCCCGAGGCGCTTCAGTACTTCCTGGGCGAGCGGGAGTACGCCTCCCAAGCCTATGTTTCCGGCAAGCAATGGAACGGTAAGCCGTCATTTGATTGCACGGGCAATCTCGGCGAGGTGCTGGGACTGGTCTGCGATACGCCCTACCTGCGGATGCTCGATCACCAACTCGCGCAGGCCTACACCAAGGCGATGGCGTTCAGCAGGGATCGCATTGCGCTTCAGCGCACGCAGCAGGAGTGGATCGCCCTGCGCAATAGCCAACCTGCCGACCTCGACACGATATCCTACCTCTATCAGGCACGTATCAGCCAACTAACGGGCAACTGATCGCTGCGGCCCTAAGCGGGTATTGAGCAGGTTCTAACTGGTAACGACAATAATGTCGGGACCAGTTAAGAGCTGCTCACTTCAGGCCCGTTAGCATTGAGCTTTTGGAATCCGACCATTTTAGCAGACCACTTAAGAGCTGCTCAAAATGAGGGCAAACCAGCTAAGAGCTGCTCGAAAGCCGCGTAGAAATAGCCCGGACGATCCTGCACGCCTCCTCGCCAAGATGATGCTCTAATTATCTTGCCCCATTCCGTACTCACACTCTCAAACTGAACGATGAGCCCCAGGCTGTGTCGTGACCTCTGCCAATACCGTTGACGGCGCGTGTCATGGAGCCTGAGCGGTCCAGGAACTGATCCGCCAGTTCGATCATGAGCGGGTTTGGGGTGGCGTAGGGTGCGCGTTTTCTAAGACTATGCGCTAGGGCTTGCTCAAGGCCGGGACCGATCATTTGGCAAGCAATGATAAAGGCGGCGGCGGGGGAGCGGCTGACGCCTGCCCAGCAGTGGATCAACAGCGGTCCCGCCGATTGGGCAGCCTGCCCAAAGGCGAGGATGTCCCTGACTAGGTCCTGTGATGGGGCAATAAGGCCGTCGCGCGCATCGGCGATATCATTGAAACGCAATTCCAGATGATGGGGCGCGATTTGGGCAAAACGGGTGAGCTCGGCGCTGGGTGAGATCAGGCTGAGGATGTGCGAAGGACGACGTGCAAGTGCGATGGCTTCTACGTCGTGTAATGGGCAGACGATGATGGCGCTCATAGCGCAACGACGATACTGAGCGCCAAGAGGCAGCCGATCTCGAACGCCTGTTCGACGGCCCCCAGAACATCACCTGTGCGACCGCCCAAATGTTTCCACGCCAGCCATGCGGGGATGGTCGCCGCGATCAGGCCCAGCCCCATGCCTGCACCGGCCATCAATGGTGACAGCAGGGCAAAGGGGATAAGGCCGAAGCCTAAGGCTATCAGCACATTATATATGCTGGTCCGATCCGGATTACCTTCTTTGGCCATGCCGGGATTGCCGCCATAGGGCATGATAGCCATGGCGGTGACAGCGGCTGAGCGACCAAGTGTTTGGGCGCAGATCATGGCCACGGCGGCCAGCCATGGCGATACCTCTATCAGGGCAGCAAGGCAGGCGATCCGGAGCGTGAGATTGAGGAACAGTACCGAGGCCCCATAGGTGCCAAGGCGACTGTCCTTCATGATTTCCAAGCGGCGCTCACGCGTGGTTCCGCCGCCGATGCCATCGGCCGTATCGGCAAGGCCGTCTTCGTGGAAACAGCCGGTCAGGGCCATGCTGGCCGCAACGGCCAGAATGGCCGCCACCAAGGGCGCGGTGATCTGGGCTGCGCCATAGAGGACCGCAGCCGAAGCACCTCCGACCATCATCCCGACGAGGGGATAATAGCGGGCGCTAGCTTGGATCCATGCGGGATCAAAGGCCTTGAGTTGCGGTGTCGGGATGCGCGTCAGGAACTGGACCGCGCAAATCACAAGATTGATCTCGCGACGGATCATTGGGCAGCGTCCAGCACGTCTTGAAGACTGGCAACCTCGCTGATGATCGCACAGCCCGCCTTGATGAGAGGAACGGCCAAAAGTGCACCAGTGCCTTCGCCAAGACGAAGATCCAAATCTAGTAGAGGCTTGGCGTCGAGCGCTTGCATGATTACGCGATGACCCGGTTCGACCGAGGCGTGAGCAAAGACGCAGTAGTCCTGTGCTTGAGGAACGAGGCGCAGGGCAATCAACGCCGCTGCCGAACAGATCACACCGTCGATGATGACGGCCACACCAGCCTTAGCACAGGCTAGTACTGCGCCGGCGATCATGGCGATCTCATAGCCGCCGAACTGGGACAGAACCTCCAGAGGATCAGTCGCGTCACTGCGAGCAGCGGCTTTGGCAAGGACGGCCTTCTTGTGGGCCAAGCCTTCGGGGGAATGACCCGCACCCGGACCGACGCAAGTTTCGAGCGGGGCGGGAGCCAGGCGCGAAATGATCAGGGCCGCAGGTGAGCTGTTGCCTATGCCCATTTCGCCTAGGCAGATGAGGTCGGCACCTTTACGGATGGCGTCTGCGGTAATGCGCGCCCCGGCGAGCAGGGCTTCAACCGCCTGTTCACGCGTCATGGCAGGAGCCACAGAGGCATCTTCGGTGCCCATGGCGATCTTGGCATGGATCAGATCTTGGCGGTCGGACAGGTCTGCGGCCACACCGGCATCCACCACACTGACCATGGCCCCGACGACACCGGCAAAGGCATTGGCGCTGGCCTTGCCCGCTAGCAGGGTGTCCACCATCGAGACCGTGACCGCTGCCGGAAAGGCTGCGACGCCCGAGCGGGTCAGGCCGTGATCGCCAGCAAAGACCAGAAGCTCGGGCTGGGTAATCTGTGGCGTGGCGTTTTTCTGGATCAGGGCCAGTTGCACCGCCAGTTCCTCGATGCGGCCCAAGGCCTGCGGCGGCTTGGCCTTGCCATCCACCACGGCTTGGAACAACGACTGCTGGGAGCGGTCAAGCGCGGGAATGGAGATGAGGTCGTTGAGCGTCTGCATCACAGGCCGGCAATCTTACTGAGGGTGGGAATATCGAGGTGGGCTTCGAGGATGTCGGCGATCCGGTCCAGGGCCTCATGGATGCGCTGGCTGTGATTGGTCGGAGTGATCTGACCTGACAGTTCCGGCAGCAGGGCGGCGCGCACTTCAGTCTGATCGAACAGGCCATGGACGTAGAGACCCATGACCTTGCCATCAGGGCTGATAGCCCCTTGTGGTCGGCCATCAATGAAGGCGACGGGTTGTGCGGTATCTGGACCTGTCGTTGCGCCGATGTGGATTTCATAACCTGTAAAAGGAGCTTGGCTACCGGCCAAAACGCCTTGGACTTTCTTCAGGGTTTTTGGGCCTTCTAAACGGGTATCGACATCCAGTAAGCCGAGACCCTCGGACGAACCGATTGGCCCTTCAATGCCCGCAGGGTCATGCACAGTGCTACCCAGTATCTGATAACCCCCGCAGATGCCGATGACCCGACCGCCGCGCCGGACATGGGATAGTATGTCGATGTCCCATCCCTGCGCCCGCAGAAAGGCAAGGTCCGAAATGGTGGATTTTGTGCCGGGGATGATGATGACGTCTGTATCGGCCCCGATCACCTGACCGGGAGGCACGAAAGATAGATCAATCTGAGGCTCCAGACGCAGAGGATCAAAATCGTCGAAATTGGCAATGCGCGACAGCATGGGCACGGCAATCTTCAACCGCTTGCCTTCACTCGACGGCAAGGGAGTTTGCAGAACCACAGCGTCTTCAGCAGGCAGGAAGGCGGCGTCCTTTAGCCATGGGATCATGCCCATGTCGGGCCATCCTGTCAGATTTTGGATCTGCTGGCGTCCTTCGTCGAAGAGGGCGGGATCACCACGAAACTTATTGATGATGAAGCCCTTGATGGCCCCGCGATCGGCCGCGTCCAGAACCGTGTGCGCCCCTGCCAGAGCCGCGATAACATGGCCACGGTCGATGTCACCGACAAGTATGACCGGCACATCGGCCGCAAGAGCAAAGCCCATATTGGCAATGTCGCTGGCCCTTAGATTGATCTCGGCAGGACTGCCCGCTCCCTCGACTATGACCAGATCGGATTCAGCTTTTAAGACTTTAAAGCTCTCAAGCACCACATCTAGCAGGGCCGTCTTATGGGCCTGATAACCGCTGGCCTTCCATGAGCCTTGGACCTGTCCACGCACGACAAGCTGGGTGCCTGTGTCGCTCTGAGGTTTCAGAAGGACAGGGTTCATATCGACCGTGGGCGGCGTGCGGCAAGCCATGGCTTGCAGTGCTTGTGCACGGCCGATCTCGCCCGTGCGACCTTGGCTATCGGGGGCAGTAACCGCAGCATTATTGGACATGTTCTGTGGCTTAAACGGGCGAACCCTTAACCCGTGGCGTGTGAACAATCGGCAGAGCCCTGCCACTAGAACCGACTTGCCCACGTCCGAGCCGCAGCCCTGAATCATTATCGCAGCCATGCAAAGCCTCCGATCAGTATGAGGGTCAGCAAGCCGCCACAGGCTAGAAGATAGAGGCGCAGAGCCTGTTTTAGATGGTGTGCCTTGGGGGCTTCCCCTTCTCCCAGCACAGGCCGCATAGCGTCTTGGCCATCATAGCGGATCTCGCCCCCCAGTCTGACGCCTAAGGCTCCAGCCATGGCAGCCTCGGTCCAACCGGCATTCGGGGATGCGTGTTTACGGGCATCGCGTCCCATCACCTGCCAGCCCTTAAGTCCCCTCCCAGCGATCATTCCCGCAAGTGCAATCAGGACCCCCGCGATGCGGGCCGGTATCCAGTTCATCAAATCGTCGGTCTTTGCCGCCGCCCAGCCAAAGGCCCGCCAGCGCGGTTCCATATGGCCGATCATACTGTCCGCCGTATTGATGGCCTTATATGCGAACAGTCCCGGCAAACCGGCAAGCAGGAACCAGAAGACCGGTGCCACCACCCCGTCATTAAAGCTTTCGGCCAGACTTTCGATAGCGGCCGTTGCGATGTCGCGCTCATCCATGTCGTGGGTATCGCGCCCGACAACCATGCCGACCGCCGTGCGGGCCGAGGCCGTATCCCACCTATAAAGCGGGGCTTCGATGGCCTTGATGTGGTGCCACAGACTACCCGCCGCCAAACCACAGGTCCCGCAGGCCACCATCACGACGAAGGACCACGGCTTCGGCAATATCTGACTAAGGCTTGTGATCAATAAGCCAATACCAATTGTCACGAACAACAGGATCAGGACGCTGAGAACACCCATGGCTCGTTTCCAGCCTTGGCTGCGCTCAGCCTTATTCCAATCCCGTTCCAAGGCCGCGATCAGCCGTCCAATCCAGACGACGGGGTGCGGCAGTCCTTGGGGCCAGCGGATCAAGGCTTCGACGACTAGAGCGGCGGCCACGATCCACCACGCCTCAGCGGTCACGACCGATAATCTCCAGGACTGGACCTGAGGCTCCGTCCAGCAGTCGGCTTTCAACCCCATAGGCCCGTCGCAAAACTTCTGGCGACAGTGCCTCCAGCGGCAGGCCATCCGCTATGATCTGCCCATCGGCCAGAACCATCACACGGTCGGCTATGCGAATGGCGGCGGCTAAATCATGCAGGGTAAGGATGATGCCATAGCCCTGCTGGTGGGCCAGTTCTTGGAACAGGTCGCCCACATCCAGAACATGACCGGGGTCAAGGCCCGCCAGAGGCTCATCTGCCAGCAGCCAGTCCGGCTGTCCGGCTAAGGCGCGGGCGATCAGGACACGGGCACGCTCGCCGCCTGACAGGCTTGAGACAACACGATGCCTGAAATCGGTTGTGCCCGTCAGGGCCATGGCGGCTTCGACATGGGCGCGGTCGTCGTGGCTCAGTCCCCACGCGCTCTGATAGGCGGTGCGGCCCAAGCCGACGAAGGTTTTGCCATCTACGGCCCACGCGATCTCGGCATTCTGGGGCAGATAGCCGATCTGGCGGGCGCGCTGTCGGCTGGGCATCCGGCCAAGGTCCTTGCAGCCAAGGGTAACGGTCCCTGATTGAGGGCTACGAAGCTGGGCAAGGCAGTCGAGGAAGGTTGACTTGCCCGCGCCATTGGGGCCGACAATGGCGGTGACCTTGCCGCGTTTGAAACGGGCGGACACGCCCTTGAGGATGCCGCGATTGGCGATACGGACCGCGATGTCGCGGGCTTCAAAATCGGTCATGCCAGTTTGCGCCGCATAGAGATCAGAAGGGCGAGGAAGAAGGGGCCGCCGATAATCGCCATGGCGACGCCGAGCTTGATCTCGGAGGCTGCGGGCATCAAGCGCACCACTATGTCGGCTGCCAAGGTGATGACGGCTCCGCCCAATGCAGAGGGCAGTAAAAGCGCCGAGGGACGTGCCCCCACAAGGGGGCGCAAAATGTGGGGCGTGACCAGGCCGACAAAGCCGATGACGCCCGTGACCGCGACCGCCGAACCCACCGCCAGAGCGCTGCCGATCGCTAGCATCAGGCGGCCACGTCCCAGATTGACCCCCAATGTCTTGGCCCCGTTTTCGCCCAGCGTTAGGGCATCAAGGGTGCGCCCCTGTGTGAGAAGAAGAAGACAGCCCAAGGCCATTCCGGGTGCAGCAATCTTGATCTCGTCAAAGCTGCGATCGCTGAGAGAGCCCATCAGCCAGGTGACAATCTCGTTCACGGCCCAAGGGTTGGGCGCGAGATTGAGGGCAAGGGCGACACCTGCACCGGAAATAGTCTGGATCACCACACCGGCCAGAATAAAGGTCACAACGCTGGAGGTGGCTCCGGCCATCAGCAGAAGGAGTAAGACACCAAAGGCTGCCCCCACCATGGCAGCGGCAGGCAGGACCCAGATCCCGGCGGCGACCGTGCCCATATAGAAGGTGAGCACGGCCCCCAAGGCCGCCATGCTGGAGACGCCCAGCATTCCCGGGTCGGCCAGCGGGTTGCGGGTATAGCCCTGTAAGGCCGCACCCGTGAGACCCAGCACAGCCCCCACCATCAGGGCCAGAAGGGTCCGTGGCAGGCGCAGTTCGAACAGGATGGCCCATGCGGGATCACCCTTGTTGGCCAACCATCCTGACCAAGGAATCCACACCTTGCCCGCGCTGAGGCTGGCCACGGCTAGAACGGCGATAAGGGCCATCAGGCCCACATAAATAAGGGACCGTCTGATAGTGCTCATGACAACTGTTCCAGCGCCAGATCGCGGGCGCGACTTAGGGCCTGTGCCGTGCGGACAAGGACTGGGCCTCCGCAATAAAGCAGGCGTTCGTCAAAGGGAGCCTGAACCATTCGGTCTCTCAGCGAGGCCAGAGCCTGATGGTGCATGATCCGCTCGGCCCAGCTTCGGGCTTGGTTTTGGGCTGTGCTGCTAAGCAGGACTTCAGGCGGATTGGCCAGCAGGCTCTCGAGGGAAACATTGCCCCATTTGCCGACGCCATATTCACCAGCAACATTTTCGAAGCCTGCGATTTCCATCATCTCGCTCATCAAAGTGCCTTGGCCGGCGGCAAAGCCATTGGGCTGGTAGATGAGGGCGCGCAGGCGACGCGGATGGTGCGGGCGCGAGGCAGACAGGGCAGCATTGATCCGTTTAATCAGGGACTCGCCCCGTGCTGGGTGTCCGACCAGACGAGCAATGTCCCGAACCTGTTGCTGATTTTCTGAAATACTGGCCGGAACGCCGAAAATAGACGGGGTAATACCCATTCGATTGAGGGCGTTGCGGGTCGCCCGATCTCCATGAAGACTACCCAAAACCAGATCGGGGCGCAGGCTGATGATCTCTTCAGCTGTGCCGTGGGTCTGGGGAAACGTCAGAGCCAGATCGTAGAGGTTCGACTGCTGGCGAATGCGCGAATAATGGCTCAGGGCCTTGATCTGCTGGCGGTCGGCGACCTCGACGAGTATGGCGTCCAGACACGGGTTCAGCGACACGATTCGCTGGGGCCGCGAGCGGGCATGAGCCGAGAGGGGAAGCCCCCCTGCCAGCACCAATCCCCCTATGGCCGCTCTGCGGTTCAGCGACATGGACCAGCCTCTAGAGCATTGACCAGACGCGGCAGAGTCTCCGAGGTGGGGACGCCGAAGCGTAAGGTCTCTGGCGCGTAGTCGAAGGGACGGGTCAGGATGCCGTGCTGGCAAAGATGCTCGAACCAGACGTGGGCGTTATCTGAGCGCACGAGCCTAAAGAGCGTGGTCCCGCCAATGATTTCGAACCCGGCAGTTATCAGGGCTTGGTCGAGGGCCTGACTGTCCTGCTTTAGGCGAAGGGCGGTCTGGGTTTGCCAAGCCTTGTCGGAATAGGCTGCCCGTCCGATGACCATGGCTTCGGTGCTGATGGGCCAGTCACCGGTCAGGCCCCGCATTTTGGCCTTAAGCCTTGGATCGGCGACCATAAAGCCCAGTCGCAATCCGGCCAGTCCGAAGAACTTTCCGAACGAGCGCAGGACGATCAGATGCTCGATGTCTTGGTCGGCAATGGAGGCGTGAAGCGCGCAGCCGATGAAGGATTCATCGACAATCAGCCACTGACCCTGACGGTCGCGCTTTCGTGCCAGCTTGATCAGGGTGTCGCGATCAAACAGATGTCCGTCGGGATTGTTGGGATTGACGATCACTAGAACGCCAGCCCCCGAATTCAGGGCCTGATACTTGGAAATGGAATGGGGGGCCATGGACGACACCCGCCAGGATTCCTTGTGGGCACCATAGGTGGGCTCGACGATATCAACCGTCGAAGGTCCCAGAATAAGGGGCATCATGCGGATGGCAGTCTCTGCACCCGATACCGCACAGACGCGCTCTGGCCCGACGCCAAATGTGCCTCCGGCAAGACGCTCCAGTTCCAGTATGTCTACCGGATCAGGCAGGGCATTGAGGCTTTCGTCAGGCGCGCGAACACCCGTCCAAGGCACAGGATTGACGCCGGTCGACAGGTCCAGCCACGGCCTTGGCGCGTCCGGATAGGCATAGGCGGCGGCCCGAAGGCCGCCGCCGTGCCTGACTGCCGCTTCATGGGGTGTGAAGTGGCGCATCATGGATCAGAATTTGACGCGGACGCCGCCGTAGACGCCGCTCTCAGCCGTGCCGTAGTTCGGAACGATCTGATATTCCTCGTCGAACAGGTTCTCGACGCGGGCATAGACTTCGAGATTGTCGTTGACCGGATAGGACACTCGCAGGTCCACCAGGGTGTATTCCTCCAGAGCGGCAGTGTTGCCGTCATTGGTGAAGGCCTCACCTGCATAGCGCACCGCAACACCCGTCTTCAGACCGCTGGAGAAGGCATAGTCGGCCGAGAGGTTGGCCATGTGCTCGGGACGACGGGTCAGGTGTTTACCCTTGTTGGCACCCGAAGCGTTGAGAGCTTCAGTCCAGGTGTAGTTGGCCGCGATCTGGAAGGCGGGCGTGATAGCGATCTTGCCGCTGACCTCGATGCCTTGGGCCTCGGTCTTCTGGACGTTGGTGTAATAGCCCCAGCGTGCGACGCCGTTAACGCTGCACAGAGGATCGGGAGCACCGGTACAACCGAAGTAACGGATTTCATTATCGGCCACGCGGTTGAAATAGGTGACACCGATGCTGGCCTTATCGCCAAAGGCCTGCTGTACACCGACTTCCCAAGCGTCGAACTCTTCCGGCTGAAGGGTCAGGTTGCCGTATTCGCTATAGAGCTCATACAGGCCCGGCGCGCGGAAGCCTTGGCCCCAGCTGGCACGGATGACCGTGTCGCCATCGTTGAGCGACCAAGCAGCTGCGACCTGACCCAAGGTCTTGTCGCCATATTGGGCGTGGTCGTCATAACGCAGACCTGCCGTGAAGTTCAGGCTCGCAAGCGCCGCCCACTGGAACTGCACGTAAGCGCTGTCCTGATCGGCACGGCCGGTAGCGAAGTCCGGCTTGATAGCACTGTCGTATGGCGAGCGGGTGCGCATTTCAGCGCGTTCGCTTTCAAGACCAAAGGTCGCGCTAAGGTCCGACGTGAAAGCAAAGACACCCTGATAGTCAAAGCGCGTGTTTTCGCCTTGAGCCTCGAAGGTCGAGGTCTCGATAGTGCGTGCCGGATTGGCGTTGTTGCGCTGGGTGTCGGTATAGGCATAGCCCACGCGGTTACGCAGGCGTCCGCCCAGAAGGTCGAAGTTCACACCGGCATAGGTGACCAGTTCTTCGGTGTTGCCGTATTCACGGCTGTCGCCGTTATAAGCATCGAAGTCATTGGTGCCGTCCGAATAGACTGCACGCAAATCGATCGATGCGGCATCCGACAGCTTGTAGTTCAGGCGACCAGACAGGCTGGTGTTTTCATAGCCGTCATCTTCGGTGCCCGTGGCATAGGCCGAGAAGCCATCCGTGTCATAACGGTTGGCCGCCAGACGCCAGCTCAAACGGTCATTCACCCCACCAATGGAGCCGCGGAAATAGGTTGTGCCGAACGAACCGGCCTCGGCACTGAAGCCGCCTTGGAAGCTTTCCGTTGGCTCTGCGGTGATGATGTTGACGACGCCGCCGATGGCTTGGCTGCCCCACAGGGTGGATTGGGCACCGCGCAGGATTTCGATCCGGCCAATGTCACCAACCAGAAGGTTGGTGAAGTTGGCACCGCCCTGCGTCGAGGACGGGTCATTCATTTTCACGCCGTCGATCAGCACGACAGTGTGGTGGCCTTCGGCACCACGGATGTTGACGGTTGTCGAGGTGCCCACACCGCCATTGCGGGTGAAGCTGACACCAGGCGTGCGGGCCAGAGTATCGGACAGGGCGGTGGCCTGACTGGCTTCAAGAGCCGTCTTCGTCAGAACAGTGACCGAGGCACCGACGCGGTCGATCGCTTGTGCCGAGCGGTTGGCCGTGACCACGATGTCGCTGAGCGCAGTGGCGGCGGTGCGGTCCGCAACCGAAGGTGCAGCCGCGTGTTGGTCGACGGTTTCGGCAAGGGCCGGATTAGCGGCAAAAAGAGCAAGGCCAGCGGCCGAAAGAAGAAGCCTGTTCACTGTGACATCCCCAAATGGAGGCGCGCAGCAAGGCAGACCGCGTATGACACTTAAGACATACGCAATCGCCCGCTGAACGCGGTTGAAAACGATGTCGTCACACGAGTTACCTCGACCACTTGGCTCTTCCCGGCCGCGTGGAGAACGACGGCGGCAGGTAGGTCTCCTGGCTCACGGATCAACGCCGGTGCACGTCGCCTTCCCAGTGACATCTGGCCGTAGCCAAGTCCGTCTCCAGTGGCATATGACGTGCGGGCTAGCCGCTTACAGTTGCGGGAACAGCCGGAGCTTGAAACTCCGTTCCCTTTTAATCCCCGTTAACGGGAACCTGACGCAAGGTCGGCAGTAAGCCCGACAGCCGCACAGGTCAATCGGAGATTTTTGATGGGCTTTACGCTGGTTCTGGGCGGAGCACGTTCGGGCAAAAGCCGCTATGCGCAGACCATGGCAGAGGCGGCGGCACAGGATTGCTGCACCCGCCCCATCGCCATCGTCACCGCCCAAGTCTATGATGAAGAGATGGCCCAGCGCGTGGCCCTGCACAAGCATGACCGTGGGGATGCATGGGAAACCGTGGAAGCTCCGCTTGACCTGTGCGGGGCAATCAACGGCCTGAAATCGGGCGATGTCGCGGTCATCGACTGTATGACATTGTGGCTCACGAACATTCTCTTGGCAGAAGCAGATTTTGCCGTTGAAATCGACCGATTGCTGGCTTCCCTCAAGGCTAGCCCCGCCATGATCTGGATCGTCAGCAATGAGGTGGGCTGGGGCATT
This sequence comes from Brevundimonas pishanensis, assembly GCF_022750635.1. Lineage (GTDB taxonomy): Bacteria > Pseudomonadota > Alphaproteobacteria > Caulobacterales > Caulobacteraceae > Brevundimonas > Brevundimonas pishanensis. The sequence goes on from NZ_JAJKBG010000005.1 coordinate 320,775, forward strand.
GTGCCCGATAATGCGCTCGCTCGCCGCTTCAGAGACGAGGCAGGACGCCTGAACCAGAAACTGGCCGAAGCCTCTGAACAGGCCGTCCTGGTCGTCGCCGGGATGAAGCTGGATTTAGCGCGGGTTTAGTCGAGTGTAATCATGCCCTGGGGTGGCACGCGGACAAGGAAATGCCCCTTAACCCCCTCGGGCCAAAACTTGTAGGGGACGACGCCTTGTGGGCTATCGTCATAGTGTTTCGCAAACTCGACCAGAGCTTCAGCCGCCTCTTGGGTCGGCTCGAAACTGCCCATGACATAACCGATCTTGCCTGCTGCCCTAAGATGGACGGTACAGTGCTGCGAACAGGCAAACAGACAGGCCATAGGCTCGACGCTAATCCGGCTCTCATCCGAGGTTTTCAGGACCTGTTGGATATGGCCCGCCAAGGCACTTCCGCCTCGCTCTCCCGAGGGCAGATTGGGTTCGTCCGATTTGAATTTGCAGGTTGAACAAACCACCAGAGAGGTGCCGTTTTCAGACGGCCGCAATATCGACATTACACATGATCCTGAGGCATGGGGACGAAGTTAGACGGCTCCATTTTCCCCGTTTCCGATTCTGTATCGGAACCTGCTCAGGATAGTCACATGCCCCTCGAAAATGCCAATATCGATCTGAAGCATAAAGAAAAAATGAAGAAAATTCAGATCGTTAAGGCTAAAATTTTGGCCGGAAAGACGGTCGAAAAGGGCTTGGTGATTGTCCATACGGGAGCCGGTAAAGGTAAGACAACTGCGGCCCTTGGCATGGCTATCCGGATGATCGGTCACGGCATGAAGGTATCGATTATCCAGTTCATCAAGGGGGCAATGGACACCGGCGAACAGGCGGTTTTCAACGTCTTTCCGGACCTCGTTGAAATGCGGCCCATGGGCGAAGGCTTTACCTGGGACACACAGGATCGAGCTGCAGACATAGCCAATGTCCGCGCCGCCTGGGAGGTATGCAAATCAAGGATCATGGACCCCGAATGGAAGATGGTGATCTGCGATGAACTGAACATCGCCCTGCGCTACGACTATCTGCCTCTCGAAGAGGTTCTAGAGGTCTTGGCCAACAAACCCGAGGACACCCATGTCGTGATTACGGGGCGAAATGCCAGGGAAGAACTGATCGCGGTAGCTGACCTCGTGACCGAGATGAGCCTAGTCAAGCACCCATTCCGATCTGGCGTAAAAGCGCAAGCTGGCGTGGAGTTTTAATCATGGAAATTGACGGTTCAAACCCAAAGCTACGCTACATAGAAATCGAAGAGTTCACAGCTCTTATACGCTTAGTCGCAAACGGAACTGGCTGGGCTCTTTGTGTCTCAAACGCTGTCGAAAGCAGTAGGATACTACAGCTGCGTAAACAGGAGGTTTTGTCGCTGTGCCTACGGCTGAACCGAAAGTCGGGACTGTCCTTAATTGTTTCGGATCAGCAGATCCCGGTGACAATGGATGACGTAGTTTTTGTCGGTTACAGGGCTGCCAAAGGCTTGGCTAAGATCAATAACCGCAGCCTGACAGCGCCAGAAGTTTGCACGCTGTTGGGCATTTCCAACACAGAGCGTCTTAGCTTAACAAAGTCAGGATACCTGCGCCCTTCTGGCAAACAGGAGATCGGTCGATCCGGTTCGGTGAAATCAGACCTCTACCGCATCCAGGATGTAGAAAAATATCGCCACCCTGAAAAACGCGATGTGTAACCAGAATTCATGCGATCCCAAATTGTCAAAAACTGCCCCAAGCAAATGCACAGAATGCCGCTTAGGCGAAAAGTGCTGGTGGATTAACTCCACCAGCTCGATTTCGGCGCTTCTGCTTTAAGTACGATTTCTAGAGCTTCGCGATCATGAAAGCCTTGGCCGATTGAAGGGACCTCTGGATGGGCATCAAGAAGCATCCAGATATCCTTCGGGCTAACAGCTAAACGAGCAGCAGCTTCTCGCGTTGACATGAATTTGAGGCCCGTTTCTCTCACGGAGGCGCGACAATAGCGCGACTTCTCCTCTGTGAATTTGGTGATGTGGCCGCGCCGACGAAGCCAGCTGACGTCTTGTGCCGTGCAGTTTAGGTAGCGCTCTACTTCGCAGAGAGACATCCAACTTCGATCGTAGATGCCGTAATGTTGGCGATCAAAAATGTAGGGCGTGGAGGTGTCGGAGCCTCCCATGATTAAGGCGCGTGCCCCAGCCTCATGGACAGCAATTTTATAAGATTTAGGTCCTTTCAGGAGAGCAAGGCCTCCGGGCAGCTTACCGTTGAGTCCGCCTCGCAGTACTGGCAGCCATGGTTTCTCGCGTCCGCCTACCCCTGTGAAAGCGACGTCTAGCGAGATGTAGCCCGCATTTGGCCGCACTTCGTTCAGGGCTTTCAACAGCTCAAACAAATGATTTGCTGAGGTGCCAGCTAAGGACTGGTCCCCTCGCAGAATGCGAATGGCAGGATCGGGCTCTTCAGCTAACCAGTTTGCCGCTAAGAGTTGCTCCATCGCGATACGAGGCAGATCGAACACCCTTTTGAATAGAGAACCGTCGAACCACTTCTGGGCGCGACCGCGAAGCTCGACAACCGAACTACGCAAGATCAACGAAGGGAACGTATCGCTCCGGAACTCAGCCCGTTTTAGATGACCATTAGCAACAAGTTCGCCGATACAACTTGTGCTGACCGACAAAATATCTGCGGCCTTAGAGTGGCACACGATGTCGTACCGGTCATGTGACGATCGTGGAGACCGTTTCGGATAACAGCCCCAATGATGCGACATCAGACGCTCGATATTTCGGGTGACCACGGGTTGAGAGTGGTCACGTGCAACTCTGAGAGCCGTCCGAAATATTGCTGGTTGGGATTGATCTCCCTGCTCTCGGTACAAATCCCAAATTGATTTTGGGTAATCCAAGAGCATCCTGGCACCGAAGGCTAAGTGCTCAGGCGTCCATGAGCCTTTGTTGTTGATGCCTTCGTAATGGGCACCATAAGCTGACTGGCCAAATGCCAGCACCAGCTCGTAAACGTCGGTTGCGGAGTCGATTTCAAAAAAGGGCGGAACACGATTGATGGCTTCCGTTACCTGTTCTTCGTCGTCACTAAATAGCTGCAGCACCCAGCCTAAAATCTCACGATGCTTCAGCGCTATAGTTTTTGTCCCTCTGAACTCCAGCGACCCTCCGCACCTTGCGCACGAGTGAACATTTTGCGCTTGAGGCCAAGTCAACTTGCCTTGGCAAACAGGGCAACTGTCCACCAATCTAGTCCATGTGACAGGGCAGAAATTCAGATGCTCAACCATCCATGTGGCTTGGTGAACCTTTGGAGGGTACTTTGAGCGAGGAATCCGGCGGACATGATGGCAGATTTGATGGGGGCGTAAATAAACCCCTCCAAGCTTGCGTTTGCCGTCATCAGTTAAAGGACGGATGCCCCATAAACCTTTTAGTTCATGAGGGGGCATTCCGAGGAGTTCACTAAGCTCGGGAAGCGATCGTGACAGTCTGGTGAGATAATCGCCTTTAATGCTGAAATTGATGCCGCCTAAGGCCAAAAAGCTTCTGATCGAGCCGAGATGATTGGCGTCGACTGCTCGGGCTATAAATCCGAGGGCAGTCTCTCCTGGCGCGGGCTGAACGGGGAAGAGCAAGCTCTTCCCCTGAAATGCCTCGGCCGAATTAAGACTTGAGGCATTACCGTCAGCCAACACGATGCTCCTTGAAGGGGTTCTTGTTGGTAAAGGCTTGCTCAATCGCCCACGCGTCCACTGCCCATGAGAGGTCTTCGAGCGTGATGCGATTTGCTCCCCGCCTGATGGCCGCTTCCATCGCGACATGTATCAGTCGCATGACACGGCCAACGATCCCTTTCGACACTTCAAACAACGCTGAAAGTGTTGTTGGTTCTGTCAGCTCGGAAGGGGATGTGAAACCCGCGACATCAACGAGTGATTGGTCAATCCGGGACACAAAACCTGCGAAGGCCTGTTGATCTTTGACCTTAAGTGCGTCTAGCGGTTTGAGATCACAAGGTGGTCTAAGGCGACCGTTGAGTTGCAGATTACGACCGAACATCTTTTCGGCCTCGTCGGTCCCCAAAAACGCAATCGACACGACACCGGCATCAAGAAGGCCTTTTAGCGTGTCGGTGACATCATTTTTGACCCCGTTTCGGTAGTTCAAATGTTGCACCTCGTCGACGATGAGCAACTCGGTTTTGAACCGTTTGAAGCAGGCGATTAGCCTCTTTTTGAGCGTTAGCTCATTGCCGTGTTCTGGATGAGGGTCCCCAAACGCTTGGAGGATCAGGACCATCAACTTCTTGGAAGTTGTATGCCTTTCGAGGTCGATTTTTATGATGGGTATATAGTCGTCGGTGTTCGGCGTTTGCTTGCTCACAAGGTCTATATAAGCTTGTGCAGACGAGGTTTTACCCGATCCTGAAGGTGCAAGAACGCGAACGCCCATTTGGGGCTTGCCTGGCATTTGGCGTGCAAGTTCACGAAGGTAGTGAAACTCAGCATGCAAAGCCACGTGGGCTGGGTAAGGGATAAACACCGTTTTGAAGCGGGCTAACCTCTCGGCGACTTCCGCATTCAGCATCGCAATTGAACGAGTCATTGGAAGTCCTCCCATTTTTGCGCGTTTTGGACGGCATCGACCCAAGCCGTTTCAGGAACCTGTGCTTGAGGCCTCGTCTTCGTTGGACGCTTCTGAGTTTTGGGTTTTCCTCTAGGCGGCCGCACAGGCTTCTCGTGGTTGTCAGTGCGCTCGGATGCCATGGGTTTGGTCTGGATGATTGGAGCCATACCGTCATGGCGCGCGGGGGCGTACTCAACCCTTATGGCGTTGCTAGACATGGCTTCGATCTTGGGTGATGAAAGTAGTCGAGCTTGCGCGCGCTTGCTTCGTGTGAGGATCCTATCGGGTGTTATGGCCTCGATTTCCTTGCGAAGCTCAACACGTCTCCTGCATCGCTCGTCGGCATCTTCGTGTTGCTCTTCACGCACCCATGTTTGAAGCAAGTCATGACGCCACTTGCATAGACCTGAAGCATACTCAGGGTCTGTGCAGGGTAGTTCGATGAACTGTCCGAGCCTCGGGTGCCAGACGTTTATGTGGTCTAAGTCTGCGGGATTATATTTTACTTCTACGCGTGCCGTAGCTGAACCCTTGCGTCGTCCCCTGATGGGCTCAGTGCGTGCCAGATCTTCCAGCATTGGCCCTGTGATTTCAGGGTCATGGAACTGAAGATTAAAGAGGGTGATGCCCGAACGCGTTAGATAACCTGTATTCCACCCTGCCTGCGCGTCTCCCTAGACCAAACGGCTACAGGTGCTTCCATTAGCGTTGAATGGAGTTCCTGATGATATGTGCCGATAGCGGAGATGAGCAGGTCTTCAGCCTGCTCAAGTGTGAGGACAGGATCTATTCGGGGATCAAGATCCCAGGCTCTGAGCTGCTCGATAGGAAAGGTGCCTCCAGGAAGCTTTCGATGAAGCTTCGTGTTCAGGGTTCCGAAATACCGCTCGATAACTGCTTTGTAGGTAGGGGATCGTACTGGAGCCCAGCGAACGCTGACTCCCATGTCGACCATTGCGGACTCAAAAGAGGTCCCAGTATATTCCCAACCATTGTCGACAATGATCTCGTCGAATTTGCCATGGATTTCGACCAGCTCGGGGCAATCGGGAAAGCGATCCGCCATTCTTAACTTGGGCCGATTGGCGCGCTTGATGCACTCTGTGACCGAGTAAAGCGATGGTGGTTCGAAACTTAGAACCCATCCCACGATGCATCTGGAATGCACATCTATGAGCGAGGTGAGCCATGGGCGCCCGAGCAGACGCCAACCCTTGAAGTTGACGGCGACATGGTAGTCCACTTGTGTGTGGTCCATTGCGCCTAGCAACAGCGGACGGCGTGCTCTCAACCCTTGGCCAGTTGCTTTGAAGCGTTGATCTGCAGCCTTTTTCCCATATCGTTCTGCTACCGTCTCATAACATTCCAAGGCACGGATTTGCTTGCGGAAGGTTTCTTTTGACGGGATCGGAACCGTTCTCCAGTAGGAGGAACGCTGCTCGATCCAAACGTTCACCCGTGTAAGGCTGAATTTTAGATCATCATATGCGTCGCCGATGGACTGCCGAAGGTTTGACCAATACGACAGAGCATAATCATGAAGGCGTCTTTGAACTGACGAGGGAAGCCTTTTCTTACGGCAAGTACGGCCAGAGCGGCTGATCATTGTCTTCAGGGTTCGCTCACCTGCTTCTCCTCTATGTTTCAGCCATCGCCGAACTGTGGTGGGAGAAGGAGTGGGATATTTCCCGAATATCTCAGGCTTGTCGCGCCGAATAGACGCAAGGGCTTGTTTTATACCTTTGTCGCTCCGTGTATACGATCCTTGGCGGTCCAATGCCTTGAGCACCGCTTGACGGTGCAGGGCTTTAGGATCTTTCGCTGCCATCATCTCATAGTCACCAAAAGCAGCAGAGGAGTGACGGGATGAGCGCGAACTGTCGAAGCCAGGATCAATTTTCTGGATGACCCCGAGTGCGAACTGTTCTGTGAGCCACACTCTGGATGGGGAAATCAGATTTCCCATTTTATCTAGGACTTGGAGAGGGGATCCTGTCCGTTCCGAGCGCAGGTGGAGTAAATCATCACCCATGACTTGATCGAGAACGTACCGCTCGTTTCCAATCACCCATGTCTCGCCGGCAGATAATCTGATCCCGATCATTGGCTGAGCTCCGATACGTCGGACACCAAAGTCACGAGACTGTCTTCGTCGAGCTTTGAATCGAGATCCAATCGAACGATGCGGCCTACCATCATAGCTTTTAGCTTGGCTATTCCGACCGGTCGACTCCCGAGACGATGAGCAAGATCGCCTAGAGCGACGCTCTTATGGATGCTTAGATACTGCACGGCTATAAATACGTCGCTAGATCCGTAGTCCGTGAAGGACCAGGATTGAACATCCTCGACATTCTGGAAGCGCAGGATTGGCTCGCAAAGATCGCGTTTAAATAGAACTTTGAACTGCCAGCCTTGATGGTCACATATTGCACGTACAGCCTGCAGTTTGAGATAATAATCGGGGTCTCTTAGCTGGCGCTGGTCACTCTTGATTTCGACCACTTCCAATGTGCCGTTTGAGTGAAGTCTCATAACATCGGCGATATAGGCGCGTTTTATGCCGTCGATTACTGCCTCTAATCGAAAGGGCTGCGCCCGGTACTCGACGATGTCGGTGTCGACCTCGGAGTGCATAAAGAACGAGCGCTCATTCATGCTCTCATAGGGGTGGCCACGCCCACATTTTCGGCTGGCGTAAACGCCGGTTGGAATTATGCGCCTGCCCGTCACGATAGTACGGATCGAACTGCCGAATGCGGGAAGAACTATTGTAGCGTTTGCCGTTAAGCTTTCCCAGGAAAGGCGATCGTGCGTCGCTGCTAGGCTCAGTAAAGCTTTGTCTAGCTCGGTCGGCATCTTGAATGCGGGCGAGCAGAAGCCATCATGAACGATGTCCATGCTTAATCCTCGTTTGTTCAGATCTTTGTTTGAGGCGCGAGCTTCCCGGCAACCCGTTTCATAAAAACGCGTTTGACTTCTTGGCCGGTGCAGGGGATCATCAGTTCGTCGTACGGTAACGATTGGAACGCCAGTTCCTGCAATGTAGAGCCTCGGGTGGCAGCCTGGGGCTCGCATTGTTTCTGTGACAAGTCACAGAAAAATATAATTATTTAAGGTGGCCGCACGAGATCGTCTCCTGAGTTGCTGCGAGCAATTTGTGCCGCAATTGGTCGAGGCTGGTCTGTAAGGACTCACCTGCTGCTCAGGTATTTTCTCAAATCACGCGTTCTGAGTCTCAGTAATTATTTTTATATTTTTAGCTTAAGCAATATTATTACAATATAGCTGATAGGCTATAGATTGGATTGTTTGTGTGTGTATTGTATTTTTTAAGTATTGATGTCGTGTGTGGATGCTGCGAACGGTGAAGTTGAATCTCAAATATTCGGTAGCTGTTCAGGACGTGGATATTGGCCGTTCTCGTGTCGACGATTTGGAGGCTGCGGTCCAGTTGCTGAGGCAGCGCTACATGCGCACTGCCCGACAGCTGTAAGCTTCGGACTTACCGGTTCTCTCTCAGCAGGTTCGGGGAGACAGGCTGCTCAAGGCATGTCAGGTCTGCGCCAACAGCAGCCGTTGGCTCGCGAGCGCAATTTGGACCTAGGCGCTAACCGCTTTTTGACCCATAGGGCAAGTCGCCAAACATCAATAATGTAACGTCTGTATTGCTGAGTTGGTGAAGTCCTCTTACGTCTGATTGCACCTTTCAGTGTGGCCGAGCAACCGGACAAGAGAACGACGATTGTCGCCAGAGTGCTGAAGGGGCTTGCACGCGCTCCGTACCACCACGAGGTCATTCCTTGCCCGGCATGTTCATTTTTCGACGTCGGCTCATGCAAGAAATGCTGGACGACCTAACCTTCCTACCCAGTGTCGATCGGCAAAAACTGGCGGACCGGCTAAACAAGCGCCACAAGGACCGGATGGCGGCAATGTGGGAGCTAGTTTTTCTGTGGGGACTGAGCCGCGTCGGCCGCGTGGATCACGAAGCCGAACTCGACAACAGCCGTCGCCCGGATCTGCGATACGAACTAGATGATCTCGGGTTCATCGCCGACGTCACCGCGCTAAGCGACAGCGGGCTTGAGGATCAGGCCGGCGTCGAGCAGTTCTGGTCAGACATCCTTCGGATCGGACACAAATACGGCCTCAGAGGCAACGGCCTATCACTTGAAGTGGAATCAACCCGCGTCGGAGCGTACGGCGACACAGTCGTAGCAGTTCATCTTCCTAAACCGAAGGATCGGGCTAGGGTGATAAAAACTCATGTCGAACCGTTCTTGCGGGCGCACCGCGAAACGCAAGAGGTTGTATCCCTCGTCGTTGATGAACCCGAAGTCCAATTCACCCTCTCCTATAATCCCGGGCAGCAATACGCTACGCAGATTCACACGGCATATACGGTGCCGGACTCGCTCAAGAATAATCCCCTAGCTAAGCGGATCAAGGTTAAAGCTGGCCAGCTTCGCGGGGCACCCGCCGATCTGCCGCGCGGCCTCATCATTTGCGACGCCGGCTCTGACCTGATGCGCCACAAAAACAACCTCAACAGCCGAGACTACTCGCGTCGCGACATCGCCCTCGCCGCCCTTGAGGCAACCACTGCAATCGATTTTGTGCTGATGGTCTCCGTTGTTGCCGAACAGAAGATGCTCCGGGGGAGCTCCACATTTCATTGGCACATCGATTTCGTTGGCTCGAAGCGGGCCATAAGGGAGGGGCGGCTGGCCGACGGGATAGCGGTGCGGATCGAAGGCGTGTTCAGGGAGATGTTCAAGCGCTTGCCGCCGCTGGTGAACGACGCCATGAACGTGGCGCACCGGGTGCTGGAAGCCGAGGGGCCGAACATGATCGGCGGTTATCAATGGGAAGGCGACATGTTCGAGATTTCATCGCGTGCGGTTATGGATCTGCTGGCGGGCACGCTCAGCCAGAACGACTTCCAAGCAGCGTACGGGTGGCACCCTGACGCCCCCCGCGGCGCGCGAAATCCTTTTGCTATGGCCAAGTCGCGCGGGCAACTCATCAAGTCCATCGAAATAAAGGCTAGTCAGGATAGCGACGATGACTGGTTGGTCGTGCACTTTGGTCGGCCAGACCCCGCTGTAGCGCCCTTCACAGGCACGAACACCGAAGCTACGCCAGATGGTCCGACCAAATCCGCCAGTCAGGTGGATTAAGTCGGGGAGTTCGGTATCGCAAACTTCGACTTCCGCGACTCCAATACGTAGCAGTTAACGCTCGCGGACAGCGCGCGCGGCCCACGGCTCCCGTCATCCCTTGACACACAGCAAGCACCGCTGAAAGCGATCGGCTGTTCGCGGCTATTCAAAACTCTCTTCCTGTTCGGCCTCCCGCTCGCGTTCGGCGGCGATCCATCGATCGATGCGCGGATATTCCCGCGCGCGCCAAGCCGCGATGTCTGGATGGTCCGGCAAATCGTCGAGAAGCCCTTTCCTGAACGTCAGGATTTCGGCGAGAGAACCGCTCCATCCGCTGGGATGGACATGAGTATAGGCCTCGCCGAGAAAGGCTGCCTTGTCTGGGGCGTGTTCCAAGAGCGCGGTGAAGGCGGGATTGATGCCGAGCACATTGTCCATTTGGTCTTTGCGGAACAGCGACAGCACCTCGCCCAGTCGCGCGTACCGCCGCTCTGGCGCGCGGTCGGCCCAGGCGATCAATACGTCTGTATCAACCCCGTCGAGCGGAGACCCGCGCGCCACCCTTCCCTTGAACAGTCGTTCCGGAGGTCCTTTGGCGCCATCAACGAAGACGTCGAGAGCGACCTCAGGCTGCGTCTTGAAGAGTTTATCGACCAGACCATGAGCCTCCCGACGCCATCCCCCTTTGGCCGTGACGCCGTCATAGACACGATGACTGACCACCAGAGCGGTCTCGCGGCCTTCCTCTCCCGCGAGAACGGCCGACGCTAGGGATCGAATTGACGAGTCCCGCAAGTCGTTGAAGTCGTCCAGATCGATGAGTGTCAGGACGCGGCGGGCGCGATCGACAAGCACGGAGTCGTAAACTTTCTCCGATTCTTTCTGACTGCGGTAGAAATATCGCCACAACATATCGATGGCGAGCCCGGGCCCGTGCGGCAGGCCGACTACGACATCAACGAGCCGAGCCACCTCCGACGCCGGGAGCGTGTCCACATCGATATTGGAAAGGTGCCGGAAGGCCTCGATCGACCCAGTTTGATCCAACGCTCCGATGACACGGTCAATGCCCGTGCTGTCGAGGCCCGTGGCGACCTGCAAGAAGCAGAAATGACGTCCGAGGTCCGGGTCTGAAACCGCCGCATCCAGACAGGCGGATACGAAGGTCGCATCGCGCAGATGCGTCGCCTTCAGGAAGTTGCCGAGCACAGTTGGGTTACGGACCGACTGATCGGTCAGGGCGAAGACATGGCACAGGGTGGTCCAGGTCGCCTGCGGGTCTTCAGTGCCTTCCCCCAAACCGACGCCGAACGGTGCGCTGCGTACGCCGCCGCCGTTGGAGATGAGAATTTTAGGCAGGAAGGCAATAAGGTCCTCCGGGCGGTTGACCATGACGCGGCCAATCTCACGGGCCTTCTCCTCGGCCCTACGCCAGCTGGCCGACGGATCTACCTCGTAGTCTTCATCCCCATCGGCCACATCCCAGGCCCCCAGTCTAACGGATAGTACATAGGCGCGAGCTTCAGCAATCAGGTCTTTCGGTGCTAGCCGTCGAATTATCGTGAGTGTCTCAGCGCGAATGTCCTCCGGCATTTGATGTCCGTCGAACTGCATCATGACCCTCAGTGCGGTCCAGCCTTCCAGCCACCCTCCGTCGGCGGAGAAGGCGTCGGCGGCGGCGATTAGCCGCGCACGGCAACCGCTATACCTCCAAAGGTCGCGGATCGTGTCAGCGAGTATCTTGCGGGTGTCGGCCGGATCGAGCCTACCGCTTAGGACTAGATCAATACCTGACTCATACCAATCTGCGATCGAAGCATTTGTCGATGGCTGCCAGCCATACCCACGCGGTCTTGCCCCAAAGTCTATAATCGAAGTGGCGCTGAAATGACCTGCGATAAGTATGCTATCTAGTGCCACTCGCCCCGCACGTTTGATACCGGGGTCGGGACTGTCCAGCCATTCAGCGACCAAAGCCCGGCGCTGTTCTGGCGTTGCCTGGGTGCCGGAAAGATAGAGTTGGAACAGCTCGCCGAGCGCTCTACGCGCACTGTCATAATTTTCATCGGGTGGCTCTGCGGCGACAAGACGGGCCAAGAGCGTTGCCGCCTTGGAAAAGAGGTCGGCGTCATAGGCCAACGCCTTGAGTAGATGGATCCATGCGCCTCGCCCACTGCTTCGCCCCGAGAGACCTTCCAGCGCGTCGGCCGCTGCGGCCTCCTGGAGCAGCGTTAGGACGGCCGCCGGGTCGACCGGAGCAATATTGGACAGGATCGCCAGATCCGTCTCGGCCAGCAGATCTCCCGCCGGCCCCGTCGGCTTCAGCCATCGCGCTACAACGGACTGTGCCTCGCGCACGTCATGCAGGAAGCCAAGGCGTCGGGACATAGAGCGGCGCATCCGTTCTGGCAGGGCCTGACAGAAGTCGTCGAAGGCCAGGGACGGAAATCGCTTCAGCGCTCCAGCGGCCAAGGGATTCGCGATGGCATGAGGTAAGACCGCTCGCCAACGGCCTCGCGCCTGCAAAACGCCTCGGGCCTGGAGCTCCGCGACGGATCCGAAAAGCTCCACGGCGGTCCTACCGGCGAAAGTCGCGATCAAGTCGAGTTCTCCGCCTGCTCCCTCTGAAATATCGAACGAGTAGAACAGAGCCAATGTCTGGGCGTCGTGGAGCAGGCTTTTGTCCGGATCGTTGCGCTGGATAAAAATGCGCTCGAACAGATCCTGGTCGCGCAACCGGCCGAGGGTTTCCCCGTGTCCCACGGTGTTCGCCAATGCGCGCGCGACCCTGAAATTGCCGCCACTGAACTGGGCAATGCGGTTCCGGTCGCTTTGCATAACGTGCGGGAAATCGCGTTCTAGCCAAGCCTCGATCAAGGTGTCCGATGCCGCTGCAAGCCGGAACACTTGAGTATGCTCAGGCTCGTCGTCCCGTATGTCATACTCCACCGTCAGCAGACTGACCTGACTTCCCGGCCGGCTGCACACATCCGCCAGCTGAGCGTGCGTTTTCGGATTGCAGTTATCGACGACCAAGATGGCCCGCAGGCCGTCTTCGACCAGTCGCGACGCCATCTCGCGCGCGGTGGGCGTCGTCTCCTCGGCGTAGTCAGCATAGACAGACACGCCCGGATCCAAGGGCGTCCCGTTGCCAACATCTGCTTCGAAGAGCGCTTCGACCAACCGTGTTTTGCCGACCCCGGACAGGCCGATCAGCCGGACGCATTCCCGGTGTGTGTGCAAGGCCTTCCTAAGCAGGCCCATTCCATCAGCGATCGGCACGGTCCTAGCCCCATCCCGTTCGTCAATCAGAGAAAGGGTGTCGTCTATGAGGTAATCGTTGTCACCGGTAACGCCCAGATCTCGCCAGGTGCCGATTGAACGCCAGCCCGATAGCGGGCGGCCGCAGAGTCGACGCACCCAGGCAGCGACACCCGGATTTTGGTTGACCCAGGTTGCGAGCCGATCACGATCATAAACATCCACGAACAGGCTCTCGCTATTGGGATGGTCCGCGATGGCGTCCCGCATGGCGACGCGTCGCCGCTCCAAGGTTATGTCCGTGAGCGATGCCCCTGAACTGGCGATGATGTAGGCACCACCCGCCTCAGCAAGAGCGACGATGGACGGGCGTAGTACGCCATCGGGACGCATTTCATCCTTGATCGCCTGAGCCGCTAGGTCTGGCTTCTTGACCTGAAAACCCGTCTTCGCTCGCGGCACGAAGTCTGGATCGGCATGGAGCGTAGCTTGGTCGACCCTTACGTCGATGCCGCCGTCGGCCGCGTCCTGCGCCCCGCCCGCGGTCACGCTCGCCAGAGGCGCGCGACGTGCCGACAGTTCAGCCTGCGCCAGCCGCGCCACGAGTGTACGCAAGTCCGTATCGTTGAGGCTCGCGATGTCTGCGCCAGTGATATCAAACATGGCCTGACTTTATGCGTCGATTCGGTAAGTGTGCAGTGGGTGAGCATCTCACTCCACAACCTATCTTTGAAGCCGCTGGGCATATTCGGTCGCCCAGGATTTGCCTACGATAATCTACAGATCGTTTTGCGTAGGCTAAGTTTGTCTTCGTTGGCAGCTGTCGAGCTCACTTACCAACTGAGTCCCTGACAAAGGCGTGGCCACACCACAACGTCTCTGATGCGCCATTTGCTGCCATTGGCGGCCGGGCAGAAAAACGACCTTCTTCTAGGTTGGATTTGCCGTGCCAAGCGGTCTTGCCCCACACATCCTCTGCCCAAACACGCTATGCGTTCAACTTTAGTTCCGCAGCCATGTTGCCGCCCCACTGCCGGAAATAGACGATGGTCGAGACGAATGGCCAAGCGTCACCTCTTCTACAAAACGTCGGCCTGAGGTGCGTATTACGCCAGTAGCGAGTTTGCTCGTAAAGCTAGAAGTAACAGGTGCCAACTTCCCAACGCGACGTTGGTTCGACGTCGTCGACGTAGACATCTACGACTTCTATGACGATGCCAGAGACAGACTCCTACCAGAAGCCACACTCAACAATCGCTACGTCTAATCACCGATACCAAGTCGCTGTGGGAAGGGCATTAACATCGGAAAGAACGATTTCTGAGACTTCAATCGTAGCGTATCCCCGATCGAGATAGTGTTCCCCTTGCGACGAAGGCCGCCATTTTGGGTAACCACTTCCAGATCCTCGCTTTCCAGCATCGCAGCGTGAATATCGTCTTTGTGCGATGGTGTGGCGCTATAAGCAGCCTCATAGAATTCTTTAACCCGCATGGCGTCACCGGATTCCGAAACTAGCTTCGGAATATCGTGAAGTAGATTAGCGCGGGCACTTGCCCGATCCTCGGCCTCAAACAGATAGAGGCGTCCTTCGCGCTCCGGATCATAAGCAAGCATATTGAGCCCAGAACGGCCAAAATGGTCGAGTTGTCCGTTGTCGTGCAGAACATCGTTGTAAACTTGGCGCGCGCGGCAGTTGTTAGCGAAATGTATCATCCAGTAGCGCCAGCCACCCGGGTTGCGGATCGAAAATGGGCTCACATAAGGTGCACAGGTCCGCAAGGTCTCAAATACTAGTCGCTCAGCTGCGCCAAGCCACTCTGTTTTGGTCATCAAACCGTCGAGCGCACCCAGATTTGTCGGATGGATGCCCAAATGTCCGAGCTGCCTTAGCAAGAGGCTGGGATTGCGGCCGCTGAGGTATGTCAGGAGCGTCTGAATGGCAAAGGTATAGAACACCTCAGTAGAAGGTGACGCCCGCATGATATTTTTCAACGTCGTTATGTCGACCTCGGCGTGGCCGTACTGGTCGAGGTTGTAAAGTACGTTGCGGTAACGGCCCTTTGCTATCAAATCTCGTATCGCCGGATAGGCTGCCTCAAACGGTTCGGAGTAGTAGCAGACATCTAGATGAAGGTTCGGCGACTTATGTTTGATTGCTGCGACTAGAGGGTTGCAGTAGGAAGCTAGCATCGCAGTGACGCTAGGCTGAGCGTCGTTGAGGACAATCAGGCACTCGATTTCGATCGCGCCCATGCCCTGTAGCGAACGACGCAAGTTGATCACTTCAAGCGTACGATCAAGCTCTTCGATAAAAATGATCGGCGATCCTGCTGATCCGCATTGGTATCGCCCGCCACCTGAGAAGCCGTCTACGATGGCTAACCGAAATTTCGACTGCTGCGGTAGTTGGCATCGTACATTTAGATATTGATGAAAATACTCGCGCAAAATTTTGTGCTTGCGCCGGCTGTGATCGTCAAGTTCGGCCCCATTGGACCATGAATAGCCGTCCGTTTTCATTCTTGCTCCGGGTCTCGAGGGCTGGCCCTACATTGCCAACGCCGCCGGCATCTCGTTCCAGATCTGGCCACGGTACTCACGACCATTGGCCTTCTTGGAGCGCTTCTTGTTGTCTTTGCCCCAAGTCCCCCACTGCTTGAAGAAGAATGCAGTCCCGTAGGTTTCGCACTGGTTATAAATCTCGTCGATCCACTCCTCGCGGATTGGTCTGGCGTTGAGACCACTCTCACCACCAACGATTGCCCAGTCGATATTGGACAAATCCACTACGCCAACGGTACCGATGAGCGGCTCGAACGAAATGAAGCGAATATGCGCCGGAACAGCGCGCAGATAGTCGATGCGCCCAACCACCTCGGCGCTCTCCACACTCGTGCCTAGCCATACATTAGGTAGGACATCCGGCATACGGGCCACGAGTTCGGCCATCCGTTCCGGTCGCTTTGTCAGGATCTGGTAGTTGTGCCGCGGTGTATCACGCATAACCTGCCAGACGTCGAGTATGAATTCCTCACTGACGGCATCGTGGAAAAGGTCGCTCATCGAGTTGACGAAGATTTTGCGCGGTTTTTTCCAACTGTACGGAATGGCAAGGGCCGCGTGGTCTTCGCGCACGATACCATTCCAGATGGCCCGCTTGCCGCTCTTACGCGTAAGCCCCTCGTACTTCGCGACGCCCATCGATTCTAAGCGGCGAGCCATTTGCATCGCGTAGCAGTTGGAGCAGCCTGCTGTAACAATGGAACATCCTGCGACTGGGTTCCAGGTGGCATCAGTCCATTCGATCTGGGTCTCAGCCATAAGCCTTCTCATCATCGGTTCACGCCTGATGCGTCACTGCAGCGCTGCACCAAGCAAAGAGGTTGGACCCCTAGCAGGCCTTTTGCCCCGCGTCGCCGGATCACCCCGGATCGCTGCCGTCTGGACCCCCAACGGCATGTTCCTTTGAAATCGAATATCGACGTTCTTCACAAGCTTTGCAATGCTCAGGAGAATCACTGGTGCGGTTTGACTACGCAGAGGCCATAATGATCGGGAATTTGGGCCTATACTCCGGAAGAGAGCAGGCTTACGTTAAACATTTCTTGCTCAGTAGATATCTTGAAATCTTCGCGCACAAGATCGGCAGCGCCTATCCTGAGATAGCTTATGTCGATGGCTTCGCTGGCCCATGGAAAAATACTGACGAGACCTTCGAAGACACCTCCTTCGGTATAGCCTTGGCCGCCCTGACACGCGCGAAAGCCACCTGGAAAGGGTTGGGACAGGACCTTAAAGTTTCTGCCTATCTCGTCGAAAAAAATCCGAACTCATATGCCGCCCTACAGGGCGTCAAGGCGCTATTTCCCGAAGTCGAGATCAAGACCTATTCGGGCTCCTTCATCGACCGGACGCCCGACTTGCTAAAGGATATCCCGCCTCAAGCCTTCGCCTTCCTCTTTATCGATCCCAAGGGGTGGGCAATTGACATGCAAAGGATCGCTCCTCTGCTGAAACGGCCGAACAGCGAAGTCGTGTTCAACTTCATGTTCGATTTCGTTAACAGATTTGCTGAACTCCAGAAGCCCCAAATCGCCAACAGCCTAGATCGGCTGCTTGTAGAGCCGGGATGGCGGGATAAACTGGCCGCCTTGCCTAAGGAGGGCCAGAACCAAGCCGATTACCGCAAGTCAGTGCTTGTCGATGCATTTTCTGCAGCGCTGCGCAGACTAGGCGGGTATACCCATGTGGCTGAAACCACTGTCCTCAGGCCGACCCAAGACCGACCGCTCTACAGCCTAATCTACGGCACCCGAAGCGTAAAAGGCTTGGAGGTATTTCGAGACTGCCAGATCAAAGCGCTGCGCGAGCAAAGTCAAGTGCGTGGCATCGCCAAGCTTAAAGCCGCTGCCGCCTCCAGCCGTCAATACGAACTATTCGGCTCACTCAGCGACATGACCCCTGATCCAACTTCTGACTTCCTGCAAGGGGAGCATCGCGTCGCGGGTGAGGTTCTTCTGAACATGGTCCCGACAGCTCCCAACGTCGTCCGCTGGGCTGAAGTGTGGCCCCAGGTATTGGCACGAACTATAGTCACTCGCACCCAAGTAAACGCCTTGGCCGCCGACTTGCGCAAGTCAGGTGACTTGACGTTTCCTGATTGGGAATCCCGCAAACGCGTTCCGGACGACAGCTACCGCCTCTTCCGCCCCTGAAATGCTGCAAGGGCTACTGCAATGAGGCAGTCCCGAACATTACGGCAACCTGAGAAACATATTGCACGAAAGCGGACAGTCCCGACCGCCGCTATGAGTCGAGGCTGTGTAAAAACGGCTTCCATTCGAGCGAATTAGGTTAGTCTCCTGAGGTC
>NZ_JAJKBG010000006.1 GCF_022750635.1 Brevundimonas pishanensis
GCACCCAAAAAAGCCCCGCCAAACAGCGGGGCTTTTTGCTGTCTCACGCTCGGGCTGTGAGAGCGGTAAACCGTCCTGCGGCATCTCGGTATTCGGCTTCCAGGCGGGCTACGATCTGGGAAGTCGGCATGACTCTGTCGATGGTTTGGAGGCCCTGGCCCGCGGCCCATAGGTCCTTCCAACGCTTCTGTGCGCTGCCGCTATTATAGTCACGCGCCGTTGGCGCTGTGAGCGCGTCGGGATCCAGTCCGGCCGCGATGAGGCTGGGCTTTAGCCACGATGCATTCGTGCCGGTGATGGCGTTGGAGACGATCAAGTCATCAGGGCCACTAGAGACCACCATGTCTTTATAGGCGTCCTGTGCGCGGCTCTCGGAGGCTGCAAGGAACCGGGTTCCCATATAGACAAAGTCCGCACCAGCAGCGACTGCGCCGGCCACACCTGCGCCGTCTGCTATCCCACCCCCGACAGCAATGTAGCCATCAAAAAACTGCCGGACTGCCGAGATGAAGGCGAAGGGACTTAGATGTCCTGTATGCCCGCCTGCGCCCGCGCTGATACAGGCCATCCCATCGACGCCTGCATCCGCCGCCTTGCGGGCGAGGCCGAGGCTTGTGACATCGGCAAAGACCAGCCCGCCATAGGCCTTTACGGTTTCCATGACGGGTTTAGGGGACCCAAGGGCGGTGATCACGACCGGAGGCCTGTATTGGGCGATCAAGGCCAGATCGTCGGCCAGTCCCTTATTGGTCGAGTGAGTGATCAGATTGGCCGCCCATGGACCATCGGACGGCGCCAGCGCGTCAGTGATCTGACCCATCCACGCATCGAGTTCTGCAGCAGTTCGGCAATTGGGCGTGGGAAAGGCACCGCCGATCCCGGCTTTGCACGCCGCAATCACCAGTTCCGGACCCGAAATCAGGAACATTGGAGCGGCGATCACCGGCAGGCGCATTTTAAACGGTAGGGATGCGGGCAAGCTATCGAATCCTGAGAACGGGGACGGTAGGCGCTGAAATCGTTATGCAGGCAGGCGCTCGACGATCATGGCGGAGCCGACACCCTGGGCACCGGTCGCGACCACCAACCCATAGCGTCCATCGCATGCATCCAGCGCGTCCAGCAGGGCAGAAAGCAGGATTGCGCCGGTTGCCCCCATCGGATGCCCCTTGGCCAAATGGCCGCCTCCGACGTTCACGCGGTCCGCGTCGACTTCGTAATCACGCAGGAATTTAGCGATCACGACAGAGAAGGCCTCCATGAATTCGATCCGGTCCATGTCGCCCAAAGCGAGACCAGCCTTGGCAAGTACGCGCTCCATGGCGTCGAACCCTGCGGTCAACGAGGCCTTGGGATCGCCGCCGAGGTCGACAGACCCCACGATGCGAGCGCGAGCGCCCGCCGCCTTGTCTGACACCAGCACAAGCCCCGCACCATCAGTCATCGGGGGAGCGTGGCCGATGGTATGGCGGAAATCGATTTTCCGGTTTTCCAGCGCCTCGGCGTAGGGCTCTGCCAAGGGGGCAAAGGCGGCGGGCAAGCTGGCGAGGAACTCGGCCGTGGTCTTGGCGCGCGCGGCCTCTTCTTTATCAAGGCCATTGACCGCAATGCGCGAAGCGACCAGCAGCGTGCCCTCGGCGGCTGCGCAAAGTCGTTGGGATCGCAAGGTGACCGCATCAAGCGCCTCGCGTTCCATATCGATATCCTCAGCAAGACGATCTGCGGCAACGGCCACCGGGATGAAGCGGGCACGCGGCTCGAGAGTGTTGTCGGTGTAATAGTCAGCCTTGTCGGCCATGAAGGGCACGCGGGACATCATCTCGACGCCACCCGCCAGAACCGTAGAGGCTTGGCCGGACGCGATCATTGCGGCTGCCTGCGACACGGCTGTCAGGCCGGAGGTGCAGTAGTTGTTCAAACTGAAGGCAAAGGCGGCATCGTCGAGCCCTGCAAAAAGTTTGGACACAAGTGCGATGTGTCCGCCTTGTGCGCCCACCTGCCCGACACTGCCCAAAATGAGCCCTTCGGCGGCGCGCGGGGCATGGCCGCGAGCCTCCATGGCATCGACGAGGGCACTGATCAGCTCTTGGGGCTTGAGCGCAGCCAGTCCGCCCTCGGGGCGCGCTTTACCACGCGGAGTGCGAACGGCGTCAACGATATAGGCGGTCATACTCAATAGCTTCCCCGGCTGCAGCACGGGCCGTTTGATCGGCTCTGGCTGAGTAACTTTTATAACCGGACTATGTCTGGGATGCGTATCGAGCGCAAGCCGCTGACGGGTTGGCTAAGCGGGTCGAGAGGCACCCAACCTTATCACGACACTCGCTCTTGCTCCGTCTTTATCGATGAGAAGGCCTGACAGGACCATGTTCAGCACAGTGTCGGCATAGCGTCGGCGTAGATCGTCATCGATCCGCTCGACGCCAAAGCAGTGGTGCAATATGGGCTGCGCGAAGAACAGATGGTCGCAGGCACCAAGGACGATGAAGTAAAAGAGCATCGGGTCGATTTCCCGGATCAGCCCCTTGGCCATCGCTTCGTCCAGCAGGCGTTTTTGCGTCGCCGCCAGCGGGATGGAAATCGCCTCGGCGACCGCCTTGGCCGTCTCCTGCGTCTGGAACATGGAGTGGATGAGCCGGTTCACAAAGGGATAGCGGAAATAGACCGTGATGATCCCTTTGATATGCAGTTTCAGCTTCTCGACAGGATCTAGGTCCATCTCGGCCAGTTCTTCCATCTGAACGATGGCGCGGCCCAGAATGTCCGTCACAAGCTCAAGCAAAAGCCCGTTTTTGCTGCCGAAATAGTATTTCACCAGCGCCGTTCAGTTGCGACTTCTGGGCAATCTCGCTCAGTGAAATTTCAATCGAGCCGCGCTCTGTCATCAGGGCGGCGGCGGCCTGAAGAAGCCTTGTACGCGAGGATATCTTGGCCCCGTCGGATTTCATGGCGGCGTCGTCTAACCCTGTACGCGGTCGGACTGCCTGATCAGCGAGGCGATAAACTCCGCAGTATCAGGTCGTTGGGGAGAGGGCGGGAGCGGATCGTCGCAAATGGTCGAAGAGTAGCGCGGGGCGGGCGCAGGCTGAGCGACGCCGCCCACCTCGATGAAGGTCTTCCGCGCCTGATTGTGCGGATGGATCAAGGCCTCCGCCATGGACATGACCGGTGCAAAACAGGCGTCCGCGGAGGCGAATACTTCCTCCCATTCGGCGCGGGTCTTGCTGGCAAACACGCTGGCTAGCCGGACTTTTTGGGCGGCCCAGTCCGACGGGTTCATCTGGTTGGCGAACAGCGGATCGTCGGCCAGACCGGCGCACTGGAGCAACCGACCGTAGAACTGCGGCTCGATGGAGCCGAGCGAAATATATCCCGCGTCAGCAGTCTCATAGGTGTCGTAGAAGGGCGCGCCGGAATCGAGGATGTTCACGCCGCGCTTGTCCGCCCAGAACCCCTTGGCGAGGAAGCCCCACATCATTGACGTCAACAGGGCCGAGCCATCTGTCATGGCGGCATCGATCACCTGTCCTGTGGCCCCGTTTTTGACCGCCAACAAGGCCGAGACGATGCCGAAGGCCAGCATCATGCCGCCCCCGCCAAAATCACCAACCAGATTGGCGGGCGGCGTCGGCTTTCCATCGCTGCGACCGCACATGCCCAGGGCACCGGAGAGAGCGATATAGTTGATATCGTGTCCCGCCTTCTGGGCCAGCGGTCCGCTTTGGCCCCATCCGGTCATACGCCCGTAGATCAGCTTGGGATTGTCCGCGAGCAATACCTCCGGACCCAGCCCCAGCCGTTCCATTACCCCGGGCCGAAACCCTTCGATCAGGGCATCCGCGTGTTGGCAGAGGATGCGAAAACGCTCGCGGTCCTCGTCCTTCTTGAGGTCCATGCCCAATACGGTGCGCGAGCGCAGAAGCGGGTCGGTGGCGTCAAAGGGTGCATCCGGCCGCTCGATCCGGATCACCTCGGCCCCGTGGTCGGCCAGCATCATGGCGCAGAACGGACCGGGGCCAAGCCCCGCGACCTCGATCACCCTTATTCCATCCAGCGGCCCGCTCATGACGGTGTCACCTGTGCGAACGCCTCGGACATGCTGAATAACCCCTCCCGACCACATCGGGATTAGGGGTGGCGCATGACGCATTGTCAATCAGTCGGTTAAGGCGCGATATCTACGCGGCGGCGAGGCTATTGCCCCGCCAGCACTTCGCGTTTGATCTTCTTGGCGAGGCTCCATTTGTGGACCTCGGTGGGGCCATCGTAGATGCGGAAGGCCCGAATCTCGCGGAAAATCTGCTCGACGGGGGTGTCACCCGATACGCCGGTGCCGCCCATGACCTGCACGCAGCGGTCGACGATACGGAACAGAGCCTCCGAGACCGCGACCTTGGCCATCGAGCTTTCGGTCGTGCCCAGCATTCCGGTGTCGAGGATGCCGGCACACCAGTCGATCATCAACTCGGCCTGCTTCAACTCGATCATGTTTTCGGCCAGCATGAAGCCGACGCCTTCGTGGTCGATCAGCGGCTTGCCGAAGGCGTGGCGCTTCACGGCATAGGCCGAGGCGATTTCGTGGGCCCGTTTGCAGGCACCCAGCCAGCGCATGCAGTGGGTCAGACGCGCCGGGGCGAGGCGCACTTGTGCGTATTTGAAGCCTTGATGCGGCTCGCCCAGGATGGCGCTATCGTCGACCCGCAGGTTGTCGATCTTGAGGATGGAATGACCGCCCGGCATGGAGCTGTCGATCGTCTCCAGCACGCGCTCGACCGTGATGGCGGGATCGGGCAGGTCGATCAGGAACATGGTCGCGGCCAGCTTGCCATCACCGGCATCGGTTCTGGCCATGATGATGCCGACTGAGGCTCCCACCGCGCCGGTGATAAAAGCTTTGCGGCCATTGATGACCCAATGGTCGCCCTCGCTCACAGCCGTGGTCTGGATCATCGACGGGTCGGCACCGGCCCCACCGTCGACAGCAGGCTCGGTCATGAAGAAGGCCGAGCGAACCGTGCCCGCGATCATTGGCTTGAGGAAGTGATCCTTTTGGGCGTCGCTGGCGACCTGTCCCAGCATGTACATGTTGCCCTCGTCAGGGGCCATGACGTTGAGTGCCACAGGCCCGAGCGGGGACAGGCCCGCAGCCTGCAGGATCAGTGAGGTCGAGCGGTGCGAGACGTGTTCCGTCCCACCCGGTATATGCGGGGTCAAGACACCTGCGGCGCGGGCCTTTTGGCGCATTTCATTGACCAGTTCGTCGGTCGGGCCGTGGGCCTCTGCGCGAAGGTCTTTTTCATACGGGATGATGGTTTCGCGCACGAAGGTTTCGACGCGGGCGGCGATTTCGCGGCCACGCTCCAGATCGCACTTTGCTTCTTTGGCGTTCATGCGGCTACTCCGGTTTGTGCCCATGCGAGGGCGGCGAGGTCGGGGAAGTTGTCGGCCATGGTCTGGGCGTGCTCGGACGCGGCGCTGCCGCGCAGCAGCCGGCCCTTGATGCCGTGGAAGATGGCGGCGAAGCGGAACATGTTGAAGGCGAAGTAGAAACGCAGTTCCTCCTCAGTCGGGACTGCGCGTCCGGTCCGGTCGCAATAGGCCTTGAGGTAGTCGACCTCGGTCGGGATGCCGAGGGCCTCAAGGTCTGCGCCCGCGAAGCCGCCGATCATGTGCGGCGGCAGGCGGTACATCATCATATGGTAGGTGAAATCGCCCATCGGATGCCCGAGAGTGGACAGCTCCCAGTCTAGCACAGCGCGCACCGTCGGACCGTCCGCGGCAAAGATCAGGTTATCGGCACGGTAGTCGCCGTGGATGATCGAGGAGGCTCCATCGTCTGCCGGCATATTGGCCGGTAGCCATTCGATGAGGCGGTCCATGTTCGGATCCCGTCCGGCCAACTCGTCGGCCAGATATTGCTTGGACCAGCGCTCGATCTGGCGCGCGAAGAAATTGCCGGGACGGCCATAGTCGCCGAGGCCAATAGTATCGGGATCAATGCTGTGAAGCTTGGCGATGGTGGCGTTTAGCGCATCGAAATGGGCAGCGCGCTGCTCGGGCGTCAGGTCGGGAAGGGTAGGGTTCCAGAAGATCCGGCCCTCGACCAACTCCATCACGTAAAAAACGCTGCCGATGACAGCTTCGTGCTCGCACAGGGCGACGGCACGGGCGACGGGAAAACCTGCCTTGGCCAGACCCGAGATAACCCGGAACTCGCGCTCGACCGCATGGGCCCCTTTCAGGATTGCCCCTGACGGCTTGCGGCGCAGGACATAAGCCCCCGAGGGCGTATCCATCCGGTAGGTGGGATTGGACTGTCCACCCTTGAACTGGCTGAGTTTAATGGGTCCCTTAAAACCCTGGGCGTTGTCTTCGAGCCATGATGCGAGGACCTCTACAGGAAGCTCGTAACCGGGGCGTACATCCCCTGCGCCTTCGAAAACACTCATGCCCCATCCCTTGTGTTTAATCGCCCGGCTAACACTATTCGATCAAAGGGGGTCGTCCATCGAATAGTGCGCCAAAGCACCCTCAAGGGATGGGGTTCTCACAGTCAGTCTTTTTATGCAAGCATTAGGGCTGCAGTTCCGCTACCAGATCGCGGTCTTCAACCATAATGACGGACAGGTTGCGCATTTCGCCTGAGGGGGTCGGCCAGGCGATTGTTTCTCCTTCGCGCAGCCCCAACAGGCCTGCGCCGACGAATGACAGGACCGAAATCCGGCCCGCGTCGATGTCCGCCGATTTCGGCAGCACCAGACAAACGCGCCGCACGTCCTGCGCTGCGCCGTCCGTAAAATGGACCCAGCGGTCCAGACCCACGACGCCCTTGGGCATGTCGTCCTCATCCACCACCTCGGCGCGATCAAGCTCCGCCTGAAGCAGGCCAGCCGGTCCCGATCCGGGCAGGTCGCCGACAAGACGCTCCAGCGCGTCAAAATCGGAAGCGCTGATGAAGATCGAAGGCGGCGGTTGGGGGTTGGTACGGGGTTTGGTCATGGTTTTACTCTTGGGTTTGGAATGCTCAGGCGGCACTGGGGCCGTCAGGATCGTCGGGGGTAAGGCGGGGGGCTGGCGTGGCGTTGCGCGCCCTGAACGGGATGACCTCGGCCATCGGCAACTGGACAGGCTCGACACATTTTTGGATGTCCGGGTGCGAGCGGCCACATCGGGCGCATTTCGCATCATCGGCGACGGGCATGACACGGCTCCGTTTTGGAGAGAAATGGGAAGACGCCCTGACCAAACCCGCGCACTGGCAGTGGACGCAGCTTCAGCGCCCCAGAGATTTGATTGTCGGAAAAGTCAGGAACGTACAGCGACGAACCCCGCAGCGGGGCCCCGCTGATACATCAGCGCGGTGAACCGCTACGGGTTAGAGGCCTTCGACGCGGCGACCCGCGTGTGTGAGGCGTCGAGCTTGGCTGACGAACCGTTTCATAACGGCTAGAGGCTGATGCTCGGCGGTGTAAAAGTCAAATCCTGACGCCGCCCGTTGATGGAGCCGACCCTTGATGAGCCTGAACGGCCTGTTGAAACACTGCCTGCAAACCCGTCGGCACCCGCTGGTCATGGGAATCGTCAATGTAACGCCGGACAGCTTTTCCGATGGTGGCCAGTACGACGGGCCCGAAGCGGCGCTGTCGCACGCCCGACAACTGATTTCTGACGGTGCCGATGTGCTGGACATCGGAGGTGAGAGCACACGCCCCGGGGCCGATGCCGTGAGCGTCGAGCAGGAAATCGCCCGCGTAGTGCCGGTCATCAGCGCCCTTCGCAAAGAATGGGATGGCGTCATCAGCATCGACACCATGAAGCCCGAAGTGGCGCGCGCTGCAGTCGCCGCCGGTGCCACGGTGTGGAACGATGTGACCGCCCTGGGTTTCAGTGCCGACAGCCCCGCCGTCGCCGCCGAACTGGGGGTAGAGATCATCTTGATGCATATGCTGGGCGACCCCAAGACGATGCAGGCCGCTCCGTCCTATGAGGATGTTACTGCCGAGGTCATGGCTCACCTGACGGCCTGTGCCGAGATCGCCATCGAGGCGGGTGTTTCGCCCGACAGTATCTGGCTGGATCCGGGCATCGGCTTTGCCAAGACGACGGCGCACAATCTTCAACTGACCGCCGACCTCGGCCAGATTTGCGATCTTGGATATCCGGTCCTCTATGCCGCTAGCCGCAAGCGCATGATTGCGGAAATAGACCCTGCCGCTGCGTCCGCAAATGATCGGCTGGGCGGTTCGCTCGCGCTGCATCTGGAGGCGGTCAATCGCGGTGCCATGATGGTGCGGGTGCACGACGTGCGCGAAACGGTTCAGGCTTTGAAGGTTCGGGCCGCGATCCGCTCGTGCGAGGAGGCTCGCTGATGTTCGGCGTCTCTCCCTATATCGCGCCGATCCTTTTGTTGGCCGTCTCGAACCTGTTCATGACCTTTGCGTGGTACGGCCACCTGAAGGGCGAGCCCAAACCCTTGTGGATTGCGGTCATTGTGAGCTGGGGTATAGCCTTTTTCGAATACTGGCTGGCGGTCCCGGCCAACCGCATCGGCCACACGGTCTATTCGGCGGCTGAACTGAAGACGATGCAGGAGGTGATAACCCTCGCGATCTTCGCCGGCTTCTCGGTGCTTTATCTCGGTGAAAAGCTGACAATCAACCATCTGGTCGGCTTTGGATTCATCGCTCTGGGGGCATGGTTCATCTTTCGCGGTCCTCTGGGCAGCTAGGGCAGGGCCTGCGCCGAACCTTGCTCTCGTCGTCCGGATAGAGCATCACCCGCCTATGTCCTGGTTGCTCTCTCTCAATCCGTGGCTCGTCCTTATCGTGGCGGGTATGTTCGAAGTCCTTTGGGCGTCCGGCGTGAAATATGTGGGCGTGCAGCGTCCGCTGATTTCTCTGGGCGTGGCGCTGGCGTTGGCCGCCTCGATGGTCGGTCTTTGGGCCGCAACGCAAAAGCTGCCGGTTGGCACCGCCTATGCCGTATGGACCGGCATTGGCGCGGTCGGCGCTGCCATTGTGGGCGTAGCGATCTATCAGGAGCCGGCAACCGCAGTGCGCGCCGTGTGCATTCTGTTAATCGTGTGCGGCATTGTCGGCTTGAAACTCTTCTCCGGAGCGGCGGCGTGAGCATGGAATTCCATGGCGGGGCCAAAGGCCGCGTGCTGGTGATCGCCGGATCGGATTCCGGTGGTGGCGCAGGCATTCAGGCCGACATCAAGGCGATCACCATGCTGGGCGGCTATGCCGCGACGGCAGTAACGGCGATCACGGTGCAAAACACACTGGGCGTTCACGGCGTCTATCCCGTGCCGCTGGGCGTCATCGCGGCACAGGCTCGCTGCGTACTCGAAGACATCGGGACCGACGCGGTAAAAACCGGCATGCTGGGCACTGTGGATGTGGTCGAAACCGTCGCCCTCCTGCTGGATGAGGCGCAGGCCCCGACGGTGGTTGATCCGGTGATGATCGCCAAGGGCGGTCACCCGCTGCTGCCCGATCTGGCGGTGGATGCGGTGAAGCGGCTTATGGTCCCGCGTGCGACTTTGCTGACCCCCAATGCGCCGGAGGCCGAAGCGCTGACGGGTCTGGAAATTCGCGACCTCGACGGACAGCGTCGGGGCGGCGAGGCGCTTTTGCGTATGGGGGCCAAGGCCGTTCTGATGAAGGGCGGCCACGTCGAGGGCGACACAGTCATCGACCTGCTGATGACCGAGCACGGCGAGACGGTCCTCGAAAGTGAACGCGTCGATACCCGTCATACCCACGGCACAGGCTGCACCTTGGCCAGTGCCTGCTCGGCCGGTCTGGCAAAGGGGCTGCCCGTCCATGTCGCGGTGGCCGAGGCCTGGGCCTATGTCGCCGAGGCGATCCGTCGGGCTCCGGGTCTGGGCGGTGGTCACGGCCCGCTGGATCACGGCTGGCCTGTTCGCAAATGAGCGCGGCGATGACCGAAGCCGAGCGCGAGGCACGCCTCGTCGAAATCGTGCGCCGCGACCCCAACCTGATGCAGGTCCTGCGCACGGTCCGCGATCTGGACCTTCCGGACTGGCGTCTGTTTTCAGGGGCCGTTTATCAGGGCGTGTGGAATGACCTGACGGGCCGCCCTGTCGGCTTCGGCGTCAAGGATTATGACATCGGCTACTTTGACCCTGACACCTCTTGGGATGCCGAAGACGTCTGGATCAAGCGCGTGGCCGATTCCTTTGAGGAGCCGCTCAGATCGCAGGTCGAGGTGCGCAATCAGGCCCGCGTGCATCTCTGGGCCCCGCAAAAGTTCGGCGAGGATTTTGCGCCGCTGTCCTGCACCGATGACGCCCCCGCACGCTTCGTCGCGCCCGCCTTCGCGGTGGGTGTGCGTCTGGAGGCTGACGACAGCATCAGTGTGCTCGCATCCTATGGCCTGTCCGATGTCTTTGACATGGTCATCCGCCCCACACCGAAGCGCGGCAAGGCCAAGGGCTGGGATGCAATCATCGCCAAGCTGAAGACGCGATGGCCGGAACTGACGGTTCAAGATCGATAGAATACGAAAAGGGCGCGGTTCCGGGGGAAACCGCGCCCTTTGTTTGACGTCGGGACACTGGCGGGAAGTTTATCCCGACATCAAGTCTCTAGATTCAGCGACGGCCCGGACCGCGGTGGTCCTGACGCAGTTCGCGCTCCAGCTTGCGCTCGATCTGGTCGAGGCGACGCTCCAGCTGGTTACGCTCGGCGCGTTGCAGGCCGCCACGCATATCGATGCGGATTTGGCGCTCGATCGAAGCCAGCTCGCGCTTCAGGTCACGACCGTCGCGGACGTCCAGACGGCGCTGGGCCATGGCGCGGTCCACACGGACTTCAAGCGTGGCCTTGCGGTTGACCAGGCTGTTCAGGGCGACCGTCGGCGCAGCATGCGGGGCACGGCCATAAGCCTGGGCCGAAGCGGCAGCAGGCATGGCGGTGGCGAATGCAGCAACAGCCATGACCGGGATCAGGATCGTTTTGAACTTGCTCATGTGGAACTCCTTTCAAAAGCACCCGCTCGGTTGGCACCGGCCTTCTTCGCGGTATGGCCATAAAAGCAGGGTCAGGCTGAGCCGAAGCTGAACAGTGCGGGTCAGGCGCGGTTCATCTTTACCTTGGCCGCTGTAATGAAGGGCCGACAGGAGATCGCGCTGTTAATGTGACTCTGTCGCGTCACCTTACCGGTCTGGGATAGTGGCGGTTGGCGCTGGCCGGTGTTTCAGTCTAATGTCGGGCTAGGCGCTGACGTCTGCGCAGGCGATCTGGGCCAAAGTTGCTTAAACTTTGTGTTCAGCCCCTGTTCAGAGGCGCGGCTTTAAACAGATGCCCATGATGTTCTCTCGTGCCCTTCTGATGGCTGCCCTGATCGCCGTAGTTCCGGTAACGGATGCGGCTGCCCAGTCGCGCGACCGCGATCGGGATCGCTATGAACAACGCGACAACCGTCGCCATGATCGTCCGGATGATCGCCGTGGCCCGTCCCGCGGTGACGACCGCCGCCCTTCCAATGACCGCCGCGCCAACCCCGGCGACGTTGCCCGTCAGGTCCAGAATGGCCGACCGGGCCGCATGCTGGGTATGCGCGAGCGCGGTGACGACTATACCGTGCGCTGGGAATACCCCGGTGGCCGCGTCTCGGACATTGAGGTAGACGGCCGTTCGGGTCGTCCTCGCGGCGACTGATTTTCTACACTTCCAAGGTGAAATGACCCATGCGTGTACTGCTGGTCGAGGACGATGTTGATCTGTCGCGTCAGCTGAAGGCTGCGCTGTCCGACGCTGGCTACGCTGTGGACCATGCGCCGGATGGCGAAGAGGCATGGTTCCTCGGAGACACCGAGCCTTACGACGTTGTGGTGCTGGACCTTGGCCTGCCCAAGATCGACGGCGTGTCCGTGCTGGAGCGCTGGCGCCGCGAGGGCAAGACCACGCCTGTTCTGATTCTGACGGCCCGCGCGGCTTGGTCGGACAAGGTGTCGGGCTTTGATGCCGGTGCCGACGACTATCTGACCAAGCCTTTCCACACCGAGGAACTGCTCGCCCGTCTGCGCGCGCTTCTGCGCCGTTCGGCAGGTCATGCCACCTCGACGCTGTCGTGCGGTGGTCTGCGCCTTGATCCGCGCGCAGCCCGTGCGACTGTGAACGGTGAGCCGCTGCGCCTGACGTCGCTGGAATACCGCCTGCTGCACTACCTGATGATGCATCAGGGCCGTGTGATCAGCCGTACCGAACTGGTCGAGCATCTTTACGATCAGGACTTCGACCGCGATTCCAATACCATCGAGGTCTTTGTCGGCCGTCTGCGCAAGAAAATCGGCCCGGACCGCATCGAGACCGTACGCGGTCTGGGCTACCGCCTGTCGCCGCTGGCCGGCGAGAGCGATCAGGGCTGAGTGAGCGTCCGTGGACGACATCGCGGTTCCTGAACCGTCCAACGACAATACCAGGCCTATGCGCTGGGAACTGCGCCCCAGCCGTTCGCTGACGCGGCGGCTGATCTGGCTGGCTGCCGGATGGATTGGGTTGGCGCTGATCGTGACGGGGATTGTCCTTACATCGGTGTTTCAGGAATCGGCTTTCCGCCGTTTGGGCAGCACGCTGAACGAGACAATCGACGAAGTCGTCGTTGCATCCAGCATCACCCCTGAAGGGCAGATTTTCATCGGCGAAATCCGTGATGCCCGCACCGAGCGTCTGCTGTCCGGTAAATACTGGATGGTGGCAGAGCCGGACGCGAGCGGCGAACTGTCTGTCGTGGCAGGCTCGGACTCCCTCGGCGGCTCGGTGCTGGAATACGAGCCTGGTCTCGTCGAGCGGCTGAAAGGGGCTTTTGGCCAGACCGTCAGCTATAGCGCCGACTATGGCCCCAAGGGCGAGCCCCTGCGCATCGCCGCCAGCATCAAGACCTTGCCCGGACGCGACCAGCCGGTGGTCTTCTTTGCCGGCGTGGATCGCACCGATGTCGATGCCGATACTCGCCAGTTTGCTACGGTGACGTGGCTGGCACTGGTGCTGCTGGGCTTGGGGCTGGTGCTGGCTGTGTTCGTTCAGGTCCGCATTGGTCTGCGCCCGCTGTATGATCTCGATCACTCCATTGCCGACGTCCACAAAGGCCGCTCGAACCGTGTGCAGGGCACCTATCCGCGCGAAATCCAGCCGCTGGCCGATCAGGTCAACCTGCTGCTGGAGCATTCGCAGGAAACGGTCGAACGTCAGCGCACCCATGTCGGCAATCTGGCGCATGCCTTGAAGACGCCACTGGCCGTCATGCTGGCCGAGGCGGGCAATCAACAAGGCGCTCTACCCGATATTGTGCGCCGTCAGGCCCGCATCATGCGCGATCAGGTCGAGCATCACCTGCGCCGCGCCCGCGCTGCTGCACGCGCTGCCCATGGTCTGGGCGAAAGCACGCCGGTCGGTGATGTGATCGACGAACTTGCCGTGATGATCGAGCGTGTGTTCGATGAGAAAGGTCTGGAGATCGACTGGCGCGCGCCGGACGATCTGGCTTTCCGTGGCGAGCGTCAGGACCTGCAGGAAATCTTCGGCAACCTGATCGAGAACGCGGGCAAGTGGAGCAAGCGACGCGTGCGCGTGCTCGCCGGTCCCTCCATCCCCGGCCAGATGGTCGTGGTGGTCGAGGACGATGGTCCGGGCATCCCCGAAGAGCAGCGTGACGCCGCCCTGAAACGCGGCACCCGCATGGACGAAGACACCCCCGGCACGGGCCTTGGTCTGTCCATCGTGGATGAACTGGTGCGCGCGTATGGCGGCCGCCTGACGCTGGGTTCCAGCGAAATGGGGGGGCTGAAAGTCATGCTGGACCTACCCGCCGCCGACGCCTGATTTCCTTTCCGGGAACACCACGTTAACGGACAACAGTGCATGGTTAGGTGGATACTTCCCGACCCGAAGGAGCCGACCGGAACCTCTTCATGGCGGAACTGACCTCCGCACACAGGGCTGCCCTGACCGAGGTAATCGCGCGTTGTCCCGACACCATCCTGTCCCAGCTTGAACTGGCTGTGGCGGCGATGTCGGGCCCGCGCGCCGAAGCCGTGCGCCAAATGATGGCCGAGGAGCTTCAGGACCGTCAGCGCCGCGATCTGGTCTTTCAGCCAATTCTGCCCCTGTTCCGTGCGCGTCAGGACGGGCTGGAAGCTTTTACTCTCCCGCCGCGATTGCTGGGCGACCTGTGGCGGGCGGCCAAGCGCAACGAGCCGGAACTGTTGCCGCAATTGGACCGCGACGACGACCTGTCCCGCATGATTGCCGACCGCCTGTGCAACACGGCAGCGGCCGCTATACGCGACCACGGGTTGAAGATCTGGCCCGGTGGTACGCCACAGGCCCGAATGACATTGGCCCGTATTATGGACGTCGCCGGTATTGCGCGGACAACTGTGCGACGACTGCCTGATTGGCAGGGCCGTATTGGCTCCGAACAGGCCGCAGAGATGAAGTTGGCCTTCCGTCAGGCCGCCGCCATCGGCGATGACGGGCTGGATTGCCTGATGGAGGTCTATTTCGCCCATCTGCGCGAGGGCTTGCAGGTGCTGAGACTGGCGTCGCACGCAGCGGCGCTGGGGACGCCGTCAACGACCTTGGCGCACGGGACGTTCGCGCCGTTCGTCGAGCGGGTCATCAAGGGCATCGTCGACCGCGCAGATGCTGTGGCCGCATTTGATCTGGCCGAAGGGGCACAAGGCGTTCTGGCCTTCCGTGACCGGCTGCACTGGCTGGCCTCGGCGCTGAACGAGTTCGAGGTTGTCGTATCGCCGCGACCGGACAGTGTCTGGGCCCGCACACTGCGCCACCAGAAAATGCGCGTGTCGGTCGCCCTGACCGAACGTTTCCAGATGGCGGACAAGGCGGTCGATGCCCTGTTGCCTCAGGAAAAAACGACCCTGGTGGGCCGGATGACCCGTGCCGTGCCGCATCTGGTTGCGGTTCTGGACGATGCGCAGGTCGAAAGGGCGAGGCTTTTGGTGGGCCTGCTATCAACCGCGCGCGGTCCCGCCGCCGTGATGGGGTGCGAGTCCGAACGTCGCCAGACGGTCGAGGGTCTGACAGGCCGCATATCGAACTGGTCCGGCGAAGCGCTGGATCGCCTGCACCGTGCCGACGCCGCAGACGGGGGCCGTATCGCCCGCCGCCGCCTTCAGGTGATGGTCGATCTGCTGCAACTGGCGGGCGCGAAAGACGCCGCACGTACCGTCAGACGACGTCTTGCCAGTCTGGGTGCGGCACCGGGTGTCTCGCTTCGTCAGGCGTGATCCGCTACAGCGACGGGCATGACGATCTTTTGGATCCTGACCGCCGCCCTGACGGCCTTGGCCGCCCTGCTGGTTCTGACGGGTGCGCGCCGTGGCGCGGGCCACATCTCCGGCATGAGCGAGACCGAAACTGACCGCCTGTCCGGTGCCCGCGAACTGGCGGAACTGGACCGGATGAAGGCCCGTGGTCTGTTGGACGAAGCCGGATGGAAATCGGCACGTGCAGAGGCGGGGCGGCGCATTCTGGCCGCCCGCCGTGCGGAAGGCGCGCTGAGCGTCGGTGCCCGCGACGGACTTTGGGTTCTCGTCGGTGTCGGCGCGACAGCGGCAGTAGCCTTGGCGCTTTATTTCGGCATCGGCCGCCCCGGCATGCTGGATCAACCCTATCAAAAGCGCGTGGCCGAATGGGCCGCAAAGCCAGAGGCCCTTGAACCGGCTCAGGTGGCTGCGGTCATGAATGCAGTGGTTCGTGAAAAGCCCGACGATGTTATGGCGCTTTCCATGCTGGGGGCGGCCCGCTTCGAGGCCGGTGACGCAGTCGGGGCTGCCTCGGCTTTCCGCCGCGCCCTCGCCATCGCCCCCGACAATGCCCAGAACTGGGCGCGTCTGGGTGAAAGCCTGGTGCGGACCAGCGAGGGCCGCATCGGTGCCGACGCCGAGGCCGCCTTCCGCGAGGCGGTGAAGCGTGACGCAAATCAGTTGGGCGCCCGCTACTTCCTTGGAGAGGCTGCGCTGGCTCGCGGAGATGTGGCCGAGGGCGAGCGCATGTGGGGGCCTATCCTGCGTGTGCTGGAGCCGAACGATCCGCGTCGCCCCGAACTTGAGCAGCTTCTGGCCGAAGCGCGCGCCAAGGGGGACAAGTCGTGACCGCCTTGCGTTTTAAATCTGACAGTGCCGTGTGCGTCCTATGAGCTGGCTTCCCAAATCCCCTAAAGCCCGTCGCCGCCTGTGGGTGGTGATTGCCGCTGCGCCCGTGCTGGCGCTGGCGGTCGGCCTGTCGCTGTGGGCGATGAAGGACAATGTGACCTTCTTCTTCTCGCCGTCCGAAGTGACGGTTGAGAAGGTGCCGACCGGGCAGATGATCCGTCTGGGCGGGCTGGTCGAAACGGGCAGTGTGGTCAAAAGCGACGACGGCTCGGTGCGCTTCAGTGTGACCGACAACGCCGCCTCGGCCATCGTTCATTTCAAAGGGGATCTGCCGGACCTGTTCCGCGAGGGGCAGGGGATTGTCGCTCAAGGCCGGTTCAATCCGGACCGCACCTTTGAAGCGACGCAAGTTCTGGCCAAGCACGACGAAACCTACATGCCGCGCGAAGTTTCCGACCGCCTGAAGGAAAAGGGCGAATGGCGACCGGAAGCGGGCGATGCCGCTGTGACGGGGAACTGATCGCGTGATCGTCGAACTCGGTAGTTTTGCTCTTATTCTGTCGCTGGTGCTCAGCGTTCTGGGCGCTGTCATGGCGACGTGGGGCCGTATTCAGCGTCGTCCGGTCATCGCGGGAGCTGCTTCGGCTGCGATGCTGGCGTCTGCACTGGCTATTGTCGTGGCTTTTGCGGCGCTGGTGTTCGCCTATGTGACGTCCGACTTCTCGGTCGCGAACGTCGCGGCCAACAGCCACACCGACAAGCCCATGTTCTACAAGATTGCGGGCGCGTGGGGGAACCACGAGGGCTCGCTGCTTTTGTGGTGTCTGGTGCTGACCGCGTTTGGCGCGGTGCTGGGTCTGTCGCGTGGCCTGCCGTTTGGCCTGAAGACCTCGGCGGTCGCGGTTCAGGCCGTGCTGTCGACCATGTTCCTCTCGTTCGCAGCCTTTACGTCCAACCCGTTCAACCGACTGCTGGAAGCCCCGGTACAGGGGCGATCGCTTAACCCGCTGCTTCAGGATCCGGCCTTGGCCATCCATCCGCCGCTTCTTTACATGGGCTATGTCGGGTTCTCGGTCTGCTTCTCGCTGGCTGTTGCGGCCCTGATTGAAAAGCGTGTCGATCCGGCATGGGGCCGCTGGGTGCGTCCATGGGCGCTGGCGTCGTGGGCGCTGCTGACTGTGGGCATCGGTCTGGGCAGTTTCTGGGCCTATTACGAACTGGGCTGGGGCGGCTGGTGGTTCTGGGATCCGGTCGAGAACGCGTCCTTCCTTCCGTGGCTGGCGGGCGCGGCCCTGCTGCACAGTGCCATTGTGACCGAGCGTCGCGGCGCGCTGGCGGGATGGACGGTCTTTCTCTCTATTCTGGCCTTCACCTTCTCGATGCTCGGGGCCTTCCTCGTGCGTTCGGGGGTGCTGACCTCGGTTCACGCCTTCGCCGTTGATCCAGAGCGCGGCATGATGCTGCTGGCCATTTTGGGCATTGCCTCGGGCGCTGCCTTTGTCCTGTTTGCCCTGCGTGCTCCGGCCATCCGTTCGATGGCAACATTCGCTCCGGTCAGCCGTGAAGGTATGCTGGTTCTAAACAACCTGTTCTTGACCACGGCGGCAGTGACTGTCCTTCTCGGCACCCTTTATCCGTTGCTGCTGGAAGCGACGACCGGCGCGACCATCTCTGTCGGTCCCCCCTATTTCAACGCTGTCTTTGCGCCGCTGATGGCCGTGGCCTGTGTGATCCTGCCCGCCGGTCCCTTCCTTGCGTGGAAGCGGGGGGATTTGAAAGGCGCGCTCCAGCGCCTGCGCTTCGCAGCCCTGCTGGCTGTGGCGGGTGCCGGTCTGGCCTTCGTGTTGTTCGATCCAAAGAAGGCCCTCGCAGCGGCGGGTATCGGCCTCGGCCTATGGCTGATCCTTGGGGCCATCTTCGAGGTCGCAGAACGCACGCGCGCCATGCGTGCTCCCTTGGCCGAAACCCTGCGCCGTGGGCGCAACCTGCCGCTGGGCGCGTGGGGGATGGCACTGGCTCATGCCGGCCTTGGCGTATTCATTCTGGGTGCGGTGGTGGAAACCGGTTTCAAGGTCGAGGCCGCCCGCGCCCTCCCGCTCAAGGGCGAGGTTGCCGCCGGTCCGTGGAAGGTCCGCTTGGACGAAGTCAATATCGTGGAAGGCCCGAACTATCTGGCCGAACAGGGCAAGCTCACTGTGGCTCGCGCTGACGGACGGGGCCGTGAGAAGACCGTCACCGCCGAGCGCCGCTTCTTCCCTGCCGGTGGTCAGACCACGACCGAGGTTGGTCTGGATTTCCGCGGCCTCGATGACGTCTATGTCGTGATGGGCGAGCGCGGCCAGACCGAAGCGGGCGAACAGTCTTGGGTCGTCCGCCTTTACTGGAACCCGTGGGCGCGCCTGATCTTCCTTGGGCCGCTGATGATGGCCTTGGGCGGGCTGGTCTCGCTTCTGGATCGCCGTCTGCGCGTGGGGGCAGGGCCGGGTGCTCGTCGCCGCAAGGAGGTCGGGGCTTGAGACGGATGCTGACACTGGGTCTGCTTGCGGCGCTGGTTGCCACGACGGCCTTGGCTGAACCGGCTGTGGGGCCGGATCGTCCGCTGGCCGATGCGGCACAAGAGGCGAGGGCGCGCGAGCTTTTCACCGATATCCGCTGTGTCGTCTGCCAGCATGAAGCCATTGCCGACAGTCCCGCAGCGATTGCCGCAGACATGCGTGCGCTGGTCCGCGAGCAAATCGCCGAGGGCCAGTCCGACGAAGCGATCCGTCGCGATCTGGTGCGTCGCTATGGGGACTATGTGCTGTTCACCCCGCCCTTCCGGTGGGGGACGCTGGTGCTGTGGCTTGGTCCATTCCTGCTGGCTATCGGGGCGGGCACCGCCTTGTTCATGCGCGCACGAAGACGCAAGCCGGAAGAGGCCGCGCTGGACGAGCGCGAGGAGGCCGAACTCGACGCATGGATCAAGGCCGACGACGAAAGCGGCCAAGCTTAACAAACTCGACATCTGCGGACGCGGTTTTGCCCCAGTTGGGACATGGCAAAACCTCGGTCAGTATCGAACCATTCTTGCATTGTAGGCATTGGCTTTAGCCAAGGGCACCTATATCCCTTGTTTGTGGAATTCACCGGATTCCAAAACGTAGACTGCAAGGACGACGATGCTGAAACGCAAGGAGTTCATTCTGGGGGCCGCCGTTGGCCTGACCTTCGCCGCAGCGGCGACGGCAGGTGGCGTCATCCAGTGGCCAGCTGCCGAGGCAGCGCCCGCATCCGCGACGCGGTTGGCACCTTCCGCAGGTGCGGCGGGTCTGGCATTCGCGCCGCCGCAGGGCGCGCCGCTCAGCTTCGCTGATATTTTCGAACAGGTCGCACCGGCTGTGGTGCAGATCGACGTCAAGACGCGGGTCCAGCGTCCGCGCACCATCCAGATTCCGGGCTTCCCCTTCCCGTTCGCAGCACCTGAGCGTGGCGGCGCGGAGCGGTCCGAAGAAGACACCCAACTGGCTCCAGGCAGCGGGTCGGGCTTCTTTATCTCGGCTGACGGCACCATCGTTACCAATAACCACGTGGTCGCAAACGCCGAGGAAATCACCGTTAAACTCAGCGACGGCCGCACCTTCAAGGCGCGGCTTGTGGGCCGTGACGAAGCCTCCGATCTGGCTGTGATCAAGGTGGACGGCGACGCCTTCCCGTTCGTCAGCTTCGAGCAATCCTCGGAGCCGCGCGTCGGCGACTGGGTTATCGCGGTCGGCAACCCGTTCGGTCTGGGCGGCACGGCCACAGCCGGTATCGTTTCGGCCAAGTCGCGTGAAATCGGTGGCGGCGTCGCCAACGACTTCCTGCAGATCGATGCGGCGATCAACCGTGGCAACTCCGGTGGTCCGACGTTTGACATCTATGGTCGCGTGATCGGTGTGAACACGGCGATCTTCTCGCCGTCGGGTGGCTCGGTTGGCATCGGCTTTGCCATTCCGGCCAAGACCGCCAAGGAAATCACCGACCGTCTGATCCGCGGCGAAAAGATCGAGCGCGGCTATCTGGGCGTTCAGATCTCCGATCTCCAGCCGGACGTGAAGGAGGCTCTGGGCCTTGGCGCGGACACCAAGGGTGCCTTTGTGGCCCAGATCACGCCGGGATCGCCTGCCGCCGAGGCAGGCCTCAAGGAAGAAGATATTGTGACCTCGATCAACGGGGAGGCCGTCGACGGCTCGTCCAGCCTGACCCGCCGCGTGGCTGCCGCCAAGCCGGGTGACCGCCTGCGTCTCGAAGTCCTGCGCGAGGGCCGCCGCCAGACGGTCGATGTGCGCGCGGGTCGTCGCCCGTCCGAGGAAGAACTGAACCAGCAGATGGACGGTACGGAATCCCCCGATGCCCCGCCGCCTGCGGTCTCGGGTACGGTGGTCGAGGGCGTGACGGTGACCGGTATCACCTCGGCCCTGCGTCAACGCTATGACATTCCGGCCGACGTCAGCGGCGTGGTTGTCACGGCAGTCGAGGCCGGTTCCGAGGCAGGCAAGCTGGGCATGCCGCCGGGTCTGGTGATCCTGCGGGCCAATAACCGCGTGGTGACAGATGCTGCATCGTTCCGGGCAGCAGTCGATGCCGCCCGTAGTTCGGGTCGCCCCAGCGTACTGCTGATGGTCCGCTATCAGGGCGTGAACCGTTCGCTTGTCCTGCCCTTGGCCAAGAACCAGTGACGGTGAAAAGTGCCCTAATCTGGGTGCAAACCTGACGAAGGCTTAACTCACGGTTTCGGCGGCAATCTGTTAAGGTTGCCGCCGAATATCAATCTGGAGGGGTTCATGCGAATTTTGGTTGTCGAGGACGACGCCGAGGCTGCGACCGCAATGGTACGCGGGCTGTCCGAGGCTGGTCACGAAGTCACCCACGCCGTAGACGGTGCCTTTGGCCTGCTCGAAGCCCAAAAGGGTGGGTACGACGTCTATGTCGTGGACCGCATGATGCCGCGCCTCGATGGCATCGGCATGGTCGAGACCCTGCGCAAGGGTGGGGACCAG
Source organism: Brevundimonas pishanensis (assembly GCF_022750635.1). Taxonomy (GTDB): domain Bacteria; phylum Pseudomonadota; class Alphaproteobacteria; order Caulobacterales; family Caulobacteraceae; genus Brevundimonas; species Brevundimonas pishanensis. The sequence continues at coordinate 21,166 of NZ_JAJKBG010000006.1, forward strand.
ACCCCCGTCCTGTTCCTCTCGGCCCTTGGCGAAGTCGAAGACCGTGTGGTCGGCCTCAAGGCCGGTGCCGATGACTATCTGGTCAAGCCCTACGCCTTTGCCGAACTGATCGCGCGCGTTGAAGCCCTGTCGCGCCGTCGCGAGACGGGCGGCGTGCAGACCGTGCTCAAGGTCGGCGAGCTTGAAATGAACCTGATCGCCCGCACTGTGAGCCGCGAAGGTCAGGACATCGACCTGCAACCGCGCGAGTTCCAGCTGCTGGAGTTCCTGATGCGCCACGCAGGCCAGTCGGTGACCCGCACCATGCTGCTGGAGAAGGTCTGGGAATACCACTTCGACCCTCAGACCAACGTCATCGATGTGCACATCAGCCGCCTGCGCTCGAAGATCGACAAGGGCTTTGATCGGGCCATGCTTCAAACCGTGCGCGGCGCGGGGTACCGGCTAGAGGCGTAAGCGCCTCCCATGCGGCTGCCCTCACTCTTCAGGCGAACGCCCTTCCGTCTGACGCTGTTGTTCCTTGCCCTGTTCGTGGCAACGGCCAGCGCAGTGATGAGCTATGTCTATATGGCTTCGGCAGCCGAAGCCCGCTCTCGCGCCGAGGCCAGCGTCCGCGCCGAGGTCGAGACCCTGATCGGTATCTACCGGACACGGGGCCGGACGGCGCTGAACCAGACGCTGATCGACCGCACGCTGCGCGGTGACAAATATCTCTACCGTTTGCGCGACGAGACGGGCCAGGTCGTAACCGCCAATATCTCGGACATCCCCTCGGGAGTGGACAGCGGCGAGTGGGAAACCTTCCGCCTCACCGTCACCGATGACGAGGGGCGCGTCCAGCGCCGCCAGTCTATCGGCATCGACACCCCTCTATCGGGCGGCGAACACCTGTTTGTCGGCGAAGACATCGGCGACATTGAAGCCTATCTGGAGCGCCTCACGCAGGCGCTGTGGATGGCCATGATCCTTGTGCTGGTCTTGGGCATCGGCGGCGGCCTGATCGTTAGCCGCCGCGTTGAAAGAGCGATGGGCCGCCTGAACCGCGTGGTCTCGGCGGTGCAGGAGGGCGACCTGAAGGTCCGTGTTCCTGTACGCAACTCCGGTGACGAACTGGACGAACTGTCCCAAGGCTTGAACACCATGCTCGACCGGCTGGAAGGCTCGATGGCCTCCATCCGCCATGCCGGTGATGCCATTGCCCACGACCTTCGCTCGCCGCTCACGCGCATGCGCGCCAAGATGGAAGTTGCGCTGATCGACGCCGAGGCGGGGCGCATCAACGGCGTCGATGCCCTTGAACTGGCGCTTGGCGAGGCTGACAGCCTGCTCAAAACCTTCAACACCGTTCTGGCGATTGCCCGTTTGCAAGCCGGCGGGGCACCTGATCCCAAGGTGTTTGACGCCGCCATTCTGGCGCGCGACATGGCCGAGCTTTACGAATATTCGGGCGAAGAGAAGGACATCGAGTTCGAGTCCGAGATCGAGTGCGACCTGTTCGTGGAAGGCAACCAGCCCTTCCTCGCGCAGGCACTGGCCAACCTCATCGACAACGCTATCAAATACACCCCTGCAGGCGGGGCCGTAATGTTCCGCGCGCGCCGACGCTCCGATGGGGCCATCGAATATTCGGTCACCGACAATGGACCGGGCATCCCCGAGGAAGACCGCGAGCGGGTGCTGCAACGGTTCGTGCGCCTGGACAGCAGCCGCACGGAAGCGGGCTCGGGCCTGGGCCTGTCGCTGGTGACCGCGGTCGCCGAGGCGCACGGTGGCCGGATCGAACTGGACGAGGGGCCCGGCGCATTTGATGGACGCGGGCCGGGACTTCGTGTTGCGTTGGTCCTGCCTCCCGCATCTCCGCCCGAAGACACTGCCGAAGCCGAATGACTGAAACAGCCTCCCGCCTGATAGATCTCATCAGCCCTTGCGGGCCGGTCACCGATCAGGACGCCGCCCAGCGCCTCTATGAGAGATTGTCGGAAGCGGCCGACGAGGCTGGCTGGCGTGACGATTTGGAGGCGGCGTGGCCCTCACTGGCTCCGGTATTTGCGGCCTCGCAGTATTTGGGCGGGATTGCCCGTCGCTGGCCCGCTATTTTGCATCGCGTGCTGACGACCCCGCCGGATGAGAGGCTTGCGGCGCTTCTGGCTGAAACCGAAGCTCTGGACGGGCCGCCCGACGAGACCAAATCGGCTCTGCGCCTTCTGAAGGCCGAACTGCATTTGATGACCGCCCTGTCCGATCTGGGCGGTGCATGGTCGTTGGACCAGGTCACAGGCGCGATTGCCCGCTTTGCTGATGCAGCCGCGCAGGCGGCCCTTGCGTCTGCAGCCTCCGGCTGGCGTCGCCGTGGGAAACTAACGTCGGCGGCCGATGATCCGCGCGGACCTGTGCCCGGCCTGTTTGTCCTGGCCATGGGCAAGGGCGGGGCGTTCGAGTTGAACTATTCGTCCGACATCGACCTCAGCCTGTTCTACGATCCCGAAGTCGTCGCCAGTGTGCTGGACGACAGCGTCGAGCCGCAGAATTTCTGCAACCGTTTGGCTCAAGGTCTGGCGACCCTGCTGACGGAACGGACGGCCGATGGCTATGTCTTCCGCGTGGACCTGCGCCTGCGTCCGGATCCGTCCTCAACGCCGCCGGTGGTCGCGGCACCGATGGCCCTGACCTACTACGAAGGCGTCGGCCAGAACTGGGAGCGTGCGGCCTTTATCAAGGCGCGGGTCTGTGCAGGCGACCAGGCCGAAGGCGCCGAGTTCCTCAAGGCGCTCAAGCCCTTCATCTGGCGCCGCAGTCTGGATTATCAGGCGGTGCTGGATATCCAGTCGATCAAGAAACAGATCCATACCTATAAGACCGGCGAAGGCCTTGAAGCTGCAGGGGCGAACCTCAAGCTTGGGCGCGGCGGCATCCGCGAGATCGAGTTCTTCGTTCAGACACAGCAGTTGATCCTCGGCGGTCGTAATCCTCAACTGCGCTCGCCCCGTACACTGGATGCTTTGGAGGCCCTGACCGAGGCGGGTCACATCACGCCCCAAACCTGCGACCAGTTGAAGGCGGCCTATCGGGTCCTGCGCGATCTCGAACACCGCGTGCAAATGCTCCAGGACGAGCAGACGCACGCCCTGCCAGCCGATCCGGAGACCCGCGCCAAGGTGGCCGCCCTTTATGGCGAAGATGATCTAGCCGAGTTTGATCGCCGGATCGAAGAACTGCTGGTCAGCGTCAACGGCATCTATGGCGAACTGTTCAGTGAAGGCGAGCAGCTTTCGTCCGACTTCGGCAGTCTGGTTTTCACCGGCGTGGAAAACGATCCGGGCACGCTGGAAACCCTCGCCCGCATGGGCTTTACCGAGGCCGCCAGCGTGTCGGAGACTATCCGAAACTGGCATCATGGCCACATCAACGCCACCCGCTCGGCGCGTGGGCGCGAACTGTTTACCCGACTGGCTCCAAGGCTGCTCGAAGCGGTGGCCGCAACCGGTGCGCCCGATGCCGCCTTCCGTCGCTTTGCCACCTTCTTCTCTGGACTGAAGGCAGGCGTGCAGGTGCAGGCGTTGTTCCTGAACCAGCCGCGATTGTTCGAGATGGTCGTGGGCGTCATGGCCTTTGCGCCGCGTCTGGCGCGTATTCTGGGCCGCCAGCCGCAAGCGCTGGATGGCGTGCTGGATGCCCGCTTCCTCATCCCACTGGGCGAGGACACGGGCGTGGTGGACCAGTTGATCGCCGAGGCCGCAGAGGCGGGCGATTTTGAAAACGCGATGAATGTGGTGCGCCGCCTGCAACGCGAGCAGGCGTTCCGCATCGGCATGAACGTGATTACCGGACGGGCGTCGGCGGTTCAGGCGGGGCTGACCAATACCTCCCTGGCCGACGGCTGTATGAAAGCCCTGTCGCCTGCTGCACTGGCCGAGGCCGAGCGCATGGGCGGCAAGCTTGCGGGCGGCGAAGTGGCCGTCGTGGCGCTGGGCAAGGCCGGCTCGCGTGAGATGACGGCAGGGTCCGATCTGGACCTGATGACTATTTACAACGCACCCGCCGATGCGGTCACAGATGCCAAGGGTTGGGGGGCGGAGACCTTTTTCGGACGCTTTACCCAGCGGTTGATCGCGGCCCTGTCGGCCCATACCGCCGAGGGCGGGCTTTACGAGGTCGACATGCGCCTGCGCCCCACGGGGTCGAAGGGACCGGTGTCGGTGCGGCTGAACAGCTTCGTAGAATACTACGCGCAGGAAGCCGACACATGGGAGTTCATGGCCCTGACGCGCGCCCGCGTCGTGTGGGCGACCAGCGACCGTTTCGCCAAACAGGTCGCCGATACGCTCGAGGCCGTCTTGCGGCGTCCGAGACCGGGTGTCGATGTGGGGGCTGATGTCCGCAAGATGCGCGACCTGATGGACCGCGAGCGCAGGCCCAAGGGCTTCTGGGACATGAAGCTGACCCCGGGCGCGCAGGTGGACGCAGAGTTCGTCGGCCAGTACCGCCAGCTGATGCATGCCGCCAATCGCGGAGCGCTGACAGTATCGACCCTAGAGGCGCTGACGGACGATCCGCTGCTGGCGGAATCCTGGCGCTACCACCAGCATCTAGCGCAGATCATGGCCTGTGCCTTCGATGGGCGCGGAGACCCTGATCAGGAGCCGGCCGGTTTCCAGCAGGCGCTGGCAAAGTCGGCGGGCGAAGAAGACTTCGAGGCCTTGAAGGCCGCCCTGGTGCGACTGCGCCAATCGGCCCGCGTTGCGTTCGATCAGGTCCTGCCCGAGGTCAAAGAACCGGAAAGCCATTAGGCGAACAGCACTATCGACGGAACTTCCGATGCCGCGCGTGTAACCCTAAGGGTTCACACAGTGTAAAAGGCGTTTCGGAACAGATCATGCTGGCGACAAAGGGAAGATTACGGCGACTTGCGCCGGGCCGCCCCTTGGCGCTGGGCCGAATGTGCGGCAAAGGGGATGACCCAGCTGTGCTTGCGTCCCTTGGGGGGGCGCGACACGTCTCCACACAGGCACGAAACGACCTTGGCACGGATCGACGATCCAGACGAAGAGCTGCTTGGCCGTGTGGCGAAGGGGGACCCTGCTGCAATCCAGGCCATGGTCGCGCGCAAACTTCCGCGCATCCTGAACCTTGCCGCGCGCCTTCTTGGCGATCCGATCGAAGCCGAGGATGTGGCGCAGGAGACCATGCTGCGCGTCTGGAAACAGTCCGCCAAGTGGAAGCCGGGGCAGGCCAAGTTCGACACCTGGATTTATCGTGTGGGTCTGAACCTTTGCTACGATCGTCTGCGCCGTCGTCGCGAGACGCCGGTCGAGACCTTCCCCGAAATGGTGGACGACGGTCCGGCACCGGATCGGGGCTTGTTGGCTGCCGAGACGGGCGCGCGGGTACAGCAGGTGCTTATGCGTCTGCCGCAAAGACAGCGCGAGGCGATCGTGCTGTGCCACTATCAGGAACTGGGCAATATCGAAGCCGCGCAGCTGATGGGGATCAGCGTCGAGGCCTTGGAAAGCCTTCTGTCTCGCGCCCGCCGCACCTTGCGTGCGTCACTGGAAGATCTGGCCACCCGGCCGCGTACCAATCGGAGGGGGAATTGAGATCATGATGACCAAAGACCGGTTTGAGTACCTCCTTGATGCCTATGGTGCAGACTTTGCGCGCTGGCCCGCCGATGCGCGTGACGCTGGTCGCGCGGCACTGCACAGTGATCCGCAGCTTCAGGTTGCGTGGGCTAAAGCCGTTGCACTGGACGATATGATCCGGTTGCCCAATCTGGTGCCCTCCGCCGCATTGCGCGATCAAATCATTGCATCGGCCACCAAGGCCGGTCTGCGCGCGCGCCGCATTCGTCGCGCCTTGCTGGCTGTCTGGTCGGGTGCAGGCGTCGCAGCTACGGCCGTAGCGGGCGCTGCGCTCGGCATCATTATCGCCCACCAGTTGTCGGCCCCGATGCGCGCAGACACTGTCTTTTATCAGGCCAGCCTTCAGGGCGCAGACGATACCGACTTGCTGGGCGTCGAAATGGCATCTCTGGACGTGAAACGCTGATGACCTCGCGCACTCTTAAAACCGCGCTGGCGGTATCGGTCGCCCTGAACGTGTTTCTGGTGGCAGGCGGTGCCGCGGTCTGGGTCAAGACCCGCGACGCCGCCCGTGCAGAGCAGTCCAGCCGCTCCAGCCGCACTGAAACGGTGATGGAACTGGTGAACGCCCGCTCCCCCGCTGTCGCAGAACCGCTGAAAGAAAAGCTGCGGGCGATTGCGCTGATGGCTCGTCCCGATTTCGAGCAGGCGCGTGCCGCCCGCCGCGAGGCCATCAACATCACTGCCTCGGATGATTTCGACGCCGAGAAAGTCGACGCCTTGCTGGCAACCTCGCGTGCCGCCGAGGCACGAGGGCGTGCGGTTCTGGAAACGGGTGCCGTTCGCGTGCTCGCGGAGCAGCAGCCTGATGATCGCAAGGCACTGGCCCGCGTTCTCGCCCGTCACCGCACCAGCAAGGCCAAGGCCGAGAAACCGGCAGAGAAATAAACCGCTTTAAGCGGCGGTATGCAGGCGCGGGGCAGGGTGAAGCCCCTGCGCGGTCTTGACCGACTTTACGGGTATGTCGAACCACACGGTCGTTCCGGTGCCCAGTTCGCTTTCGATCGTCATTTCCGAGCCGTGCATCTCGATCAGCGACTTGGTCAGGGCTAGGCCAAGCCCGGTGCCCTGTGTCGTCTTGGCGTGTTGGTTCTCGACCTGCACAAACGGCTGGGCCAGTCGCTTGATATCCTCGGCGGCAATGCCGATACCGGTATCGCGAATGGCCACACGCACCACACCCGGACGCTCGATCAACGGGGCCAATTCCAGCATGACGCGACCGGCGCGGGGCGTGAATTTGATGGCGTTGGACACAAGGTTCAGCAGCACCTGTTTCATGCCACGCAAATCGACTTCGGCCTCGACCACATCCGGTGCATCCAGCGTCAGGGCCAGACCCGCTTCTTCGGCGCGGCCCCTCATCAGATGCACTACTTCCCGACCAAGCGCAGCCATGTCCGTGCGCTCGTAATAGAGGTTCAGCTTGCCGGCCTCGATCTTGGCCATGTCGAGGATGTCGTTGATCAGGCTCAGCAGGTGCTTGCCCGAGGTGTGGATGTCGACGGCATAGCCCTTGTAGCGACGATCCCCCAACGGGCCGAACATCTCCTGCGCCATGATCTCGGAGAAGCCGTTGATGGCATTCAGCGGCGTGCGCAGTTCATGGCTCATATTGGCCAGAAACTCCGACTTGGACTGGCTGGCAGCCTCGGCCCGCGTCATTGCGGCCTCATACTCCTTGGCCAGTGTCGCCAGATTGGCGCGGCTGCGCTCCAAGGCATTTACAGTGCGCTGGAGTTCCTCTGCCGCCCGGCGACGCTCGTTTTCCTGCTGGCGGATGAGGGTCACATCGGCGGCGATCACCACCGTGCCGCCATCGCCGGTAAACCGCTCGGTCATCTGCAGCCAGCGGCCGTCCTTGAGTTCGACTTCGCGCACGCCTGCGCGGCGCTGCTCGGATTTTTGCTCCGATCGAATGGCTTGTGCGGCGATCCGGTTCAGGTCGTTCTTTAAAGCCCCGCGATAGAGCGCGCCCTTGGGGAAGTCGAAAGCGTCCTGGAATGCTTGGTTCCACATCACCAGATGACCCTGACGGTCAAACAGGACAAAGGCATCCGAGACGCTCTGGATGCCGTCGATGAGCCGGTTCTCCGCCGCCTGTGCCTTGGCCTTGATGCGGCGCGCTTCGGTGACGTCCAGCGCGATACCCATGAGATGGCTGAACTCGCCCCGACGCGGATTGAGACGCGCACGGCCGCGCACGTCGATCCAGCGCACGCCCCCATCGGCCAGTGGCAGAGGGAATGCGAGATCGAAATGACCGGTCAGCCTCGCCTCGGCCATGGCCGCGACGAAGCCGTCACGATAGTGCGGATGGATGCGGTCGATGATCTCGGTATGGGTGAGAACGGAGCCTGTCGGCACCTCGAAAAGGGCCGTCATATAGTCGGAAAAGGTGATATGCCCCTTCTCCATATCCCAGTCCCAGACCCCGCACTGCGCGGCCTCTACGGCGATACGGAAGCGGCGCTCGGTTTCGCCCCACTCGCGACGACGACGATCCTGCCGGAAGATCTGCAGCGCAAGGAACAACAACAGGGCTACCCCGGCAGCGAGCGGGATGACCAGCAATCGGGCATCGTCACGCCAGCGTTCGAAGACGGTCGGGGCAGGGCGATCCGCCACCACCGCTAAACCGCTGTCTCCGACAAGCCTTGCCTTGGTCATGCGGCCCTTACCTTGTGGGTCCGGCAGGATAGCGCCGTCGCCGAACAGGGCTGGGGGCAGTTGGGATTTGGGGTGCAGTTCCAAACGCGTGTCTGCAACAGTTGGCGTGGGTGCAGGTGCGGGCGCGCTGACGGCCAGAAGCTTCCCGTCACGCGTCTTGCGCGCAAGATGAAGACGGCCTTCCTCGTAGCTAATGCCTTCGACGGCGCGTGTATTCTTGCCGACCGCGACTAGGGGTGTCCCCTGCGCGGTCGTCAGCAAAAGGGCGCTGCCGGACAGATTGCGGGCGGCCAGTTCCATTGCCGACAACGCACGCTCGGGTTGGGCGGCAAATCCGGCTTCGGCTGAGGTCAGCAGGCGATCCATATCGCCCAGCTGGGCAGTCACTGTCTGGGCAAAGACCTGTGCGTCGAGCGACAGGGTTTCGCGCATCAGAGCATCGACTTCGCGCTCGGGGCGGGACTGGTCGCGGGCAACCAGCAGCAAAGCCATGGACAGGATCAGCAGCGCCGCCAGAAACAGGGCGCGTTCATAGGGCCGTCCCCATAGACCGGGATGGTCTGTGGCGCGGCGTCCCCGTCCTTCGCTGCGTCGCTCGATCCCGCGCACGAAGAGGCCCCTCCCTGCGTTCGTGAAGGGCTAAACTAGGCTGTTTTGTCAGTCTGTGTCGAGAGCTTGGCTATGGGGCGCGGGTTTCAGGCCGCTTCATCGCCCATATTTGTCGGCGTGTCCGTGCGGTCGGTCAGAGCCGGGCGTGATGCGGGCATCGGCAGGCTATGAATCCGGCGCAGGATGGCCTTGCTGGCCTCGGCCAGTCGGCGGGCTTCGGGCGGGGCATCCATGGGGCTTTCGTCCACCGCCTCGATGATCTGGTTCAGGATGCTGAGCATGTCGGGCGCGGCGGCAATGATGCGGGCCTGCTGCTCGATCACCTCGGGAAGCCGGTCATATTCGGCACCCGGCACGCGCCATCCACCCCAGTCCGCCTCGTCGGTGACAACCACCGGATAACTTCCGGGGAAGGGGTGGTGGGCGCAGTCGTTCTGGTCCTGCCATTTGTTACGGGCACGCAGCACGCGCCAGTTTCCAAGGTTCTTGAGGCCCTCGCTTTCAGGCAGTTGCAGTTCGCTGCCTTGAAACTCGCGTCCCAGACCTACGTCATAGGTCACGCGCACAGGTTCGTCGAAGCCCTTGGCCCAAACAGGAATTACCCGTTCGACGTCAGCCCAAAGTCCAACGCTTTCGACCCAGACCTTCTGACCTTTTTGAAACTGCGCGCGCGCCATTGCATAAGCCCCGTACCACTCGTCGTCGCTAACCATAGCTATAAGCCGTTAGCGACACCTTGGGAGAGATGGTTACCGGAGACCCTTAACCGTGACCATTACTAATTAGGCCAAACAACCACTTATGGCTGCGATATGCTTTCCAGAGCCTCGCCTGCATAGCGTTCCTTAACCTTTACAGACAGGTCGCCCAGCGAGACCACGCCGACCAATCGACCATGTTTGTCCGTGACGGGCAGACGACGGATACGCGCACGGCTCATGAGGTCCAGAGCGGTTTTCAACTCGTCCGTATCCAGCGCGGTGATGGCGTCGCGCGACAGGTATTGACCCACCGCATCTCCGGCACTGGCACCCTTGGCAAGCGCGCGCACAGTCAGGTCCCGGTCGGTGATAGTGCCGATCACGCGGTCTTCCTCGACCACCGGCATAAAGCCGAAATCGCCCTGCGCCATCCGGCTGGCGATGTGTTGGAGGGTATCTTCCGGGCGCGCGACTTCGACGTCGCGGCTCATCAGGTCTTTGATCTTCATTTCCTGCTCCTGAAGCGGATCGGCCGAGCGGCCTCCCAGAATAAAGACGGGGGCAGGGGAAACTGTTCCTTAGTGCAACGCTAGGAGGTTCGGGGAAACGTCGCTATCTCCTTAGTTGTGAACCGAGATCAGGATGGTGCCGATGGCCTCTGAAACTGCTGCATTGGGATTGGGCCACGTCACCGCCCTGTTGGCTGCGGGCGTGGTAGCGGTGTCGGTGGCACGCAAGATCGGCCTCGGCTCGGTGCTGGGCTATCTGCTGGCCGGCGTTGCTCTGGGGCCGTTTGGACTGGCGGTGGTCAAGGAGCCGCAGGTCATTCTGCACGTCGCCGAGTTCGGCGTGGTGATCTTCCTGTTCATCATAGGTCTGGAGATGAGGCCGACGCGGCTTTGGGCCATGAAGGGCGAGATATTCGGTCTTGGCACCGCGCAGGTCCTGTTGAGCGGTCTGGTTCTGACCCTGATCGCCTATGCGTCGGGAGTGCCGCTGGCGGTGGCGTTTGTCGGGGCCATGGGCTTTGTCATGTCGTCGACAGCCGTCATCATGCAGATGCTGGAAGAGCGCGGGCAGATGGCCAGCGCCGGAGGCCGCCGTGCCGTCTCGATCCTGTTGTTTGAAGACCTCGCCATCGTGCCGCTTTTGGCCATTGTGGCCCTGATAGGTGCGCGGGTTGCGCCGGTGCACGAAACCGGCTCACCGCTGTGGATGACGGCAGGTCTGGCTGTGTTGGCGGTTGTCGGCGTGCTGGTGGCAGGCCGCTATCTGGTCAATCCGGTATTCGGCTTCCTTGCCCGAAATGGCGGGCGCGAAGTCATGACGGCGGCGGCCCTTCTGGTGGTGGCAGGCACGGCGTGGCTGTTGGATGCTGTGGGCTTGTCGATGGCGATGGGGGCCTTCCTCGCCGGTGTACTGCTGTCGGATTCCACCTTCCGTCACCAGCTTGAAGCCGATGTAGAGCCCTTCAGGGCCATCCTGCTGGGGCTGTTTTTCCTGTCGGTCGGTATGGCGCTGGACCTGTCGGTGGTGGCCGATCAGTGGCAGTTGGTGCTGGCCGGTCTGGCGGCCTTCATGGTTGCCAAGGCCGTGGTCATCTATGCAGTCGGACGCCTGTTCCGCCATAACCACCGCGAGGCGATGGAGCGGGCTACCTTGTTCGCGCAAGGCGGCGAGTTCGCCTTCGTCCTTTACAGCGCGGCCGTGGCGGCGGGTGTGATCGACGGCAACGCCAGCGCTACCTTGTCTGCCATTGTCATCCTCTCTATGGCCCTTACTCCGCTGACGACTTTGGCGACCAGCCGCCTGTTACCCAAGGAGCAAGGTTTGCGGGTGGAGGATGCCGACGATGTTGAATCCGCCAAGGACCTTGTCGGGCGCGTTCTGATCATCGGCTTTGGCCGCTTCGCCCAGGTCGCCTCGCAACCTCTGTTGGCGCAGGGCGTGGATGTTTCCATCATCGAAAAGGATGTGGAGATGATTCAGGCGGCCGCCAATTTCGGCTTCAAGGTCTATTACGGCGACGGCACAAGGCTGGACACCTTGCGTGCGTCGGGCGTCGAAAAGGCCGAGGCCGTTCTGATCTGTGTCGACGATCAGGAAGCCACCGACCGGATTGTCGAACTGGTCATCCACGAATTCCCCGGCACCAAGGTCTTCGCCCGCGCCTATGACCGCGGCGCGACCCTGCGACTGCTCAAGGCGGGCGTCGATTATCAAATCCGCGAAACCTTCGAGTCGGCCCTCGTCTTTGGCGGCGAAGTCTTGCGCGAACTCGGTACGCCCGATGTCGAGATCGAGGAAACGCTTGAGGACGTCCGGAACCGCGACGCCCAGCGCGTTGATCTGGAACTGGCCGGAGGCCTCGAGGCCGGACGCGTTTTGATGCGCGGGAACATGACAACGCCCCAGCCCTCGCCCTATATCAAGCCGGTACGGGAAGGGCAGGTTATCACTGTCGATCCTGCCTCGTCTGACGCTTCGGGAAGCTAACCGCCTATGGTCAACGTCGATATCGCCAAGCGCGCCTATGATCATAGCTGGCGGCTGGACCCCATTGTGCGCAGTCTGCTGGATACCGACTTCTACAAGCTGTTGATGCTGCAACTGATCTGGCGTCGTTTCCGCGACGTGCCGGTGACGTTCACGGTCATCAACCGTACCAAGACGGTGCGTCTTGCCGACGAGATCGACGAGGCGGAACTGCGCGCGCAACTGGATCACGTGCGCACCCTGCGGTTCAGCAACAAGGAACTGATCTGGCTGGGTGGTAACACTTTCTACGGTGTGAAGCAGATTTTCACGCCGGACTTTCTGGCGTGGCTGGCGACCTATCAACTGCCCGAATATGACCTGTCCAAGACCAAAGACGGTCAGTTTTCACTGACCTTCAGCGGTACGTGGGCGGATGTCACGCTGTGGGAAATCCCGGCGCTTTCGATCATCAACGAACTACGGGCCCGCAAGGCGCTACGCCGCATGGGCCGGTTCGAGCTGGATATCCTCTATTCGCGCGCCAAGACCAAGCTGTGGGAGAAGATCGAGCGCTTGCGCAAGCTGGACGGTCTGGTGATTTCGGACTTCGGTACCCGCCGCCGCCACGGCTTCCTGTGGCAGGACTGGTGCGTGGCGGCCATGAAGGCGGGGCTGGGCCAGTCCTTCATCGGCACGTCCAACGTCCTGTTGGCTATGAACAACGACATGGAAGCCATCGGCACCAACGGGCACGAACTGCCGATGGTGGTGGCGGCCATGGCGGGCGAAGACGACAATGCCCTGCGCAATGCGCCCTATCGGGTGCTGGAGGAGTGGCGCCAGACCTATCACGGCAATCTGCTGATTGTTCTGCCGGACGCGTTCGGTACCAAGGCGTTTCTTGACGATGCGCCGGACTGGCTTGCCGACTGGAAGGGCTTCCGCCCCGACAGCGCCCCGCCCATCGAGGGCGGCGAGATCATCATGGACTGGTGGAAGTCCAAGGGCGTTGATCCGCGCGATCGTCTGCTGGTCCTGGCTGACGGGCTGGACGTGGACACCATCGAACAGGCCCACGCCCATTTCAAAGGCCGCGTCCGTACCAGCTTTGGCTGGGGCACCAATCTGACCAATGACTTCAGTGACTGCGCACCCATCGACGCGCCCGAACTGACGCCCATCTCGCTGGTGTGCAAGGTGACGGAGGCGGCAGGTCGTCCCGCTGTCAAACTGTCCGACAACCGTGCCAAGGCGACCGGCGATGCCGATGAGGTCGTCCGCTACCAGCGCGTATTCGGCGAGGTCGGTCGCGACCAGCGCGAGGTGCGCGTTTAGGCCGTCACCGGAACACCGGACAGCCAGCAGGCATTGATGAAGGTGACTTTCACCGCGAACGGAGCCTGTATCCCATGTCCGCACTCAAGATCGGCGTCATTGTCGGCAGTCTGGCCAAGGCCTCTATCAACCGTAAATTGGCGCAGGCTCTGACAGGGCTTGCCCCCGAGGGTGTCGAGTTCTTCGACATCAGTATCGACCTGCCGCTCTATTCCTATGACTACGACGCCGATTATCCGCAGGCGGGCAAGGACCTGAAGGCAGCCATCGAGGGCGCAGACGGCATCATCATCGTGACGCCAGAATATAATCGCTCCATCCCCGGTGGTTTGAAGAACGCTCTAGACTGGGCCAGCCGCCCTTGGGGGCAGAACAGCTTTAATGGCAAACCTCTGGCCGTGATCGGAACTTCCCCCGGAGCAATCGGAACGGCAGTCGCCCAAGCGGCGCTTCGTCCGGTGCTAGGCTTCCTGAACGTCGCCCAGATGAACCAGCCCGAGGCCTATATCCAGTTCAAGTCGGACCTGCTGGACGAGCAGGGCAAGGTCACCAACGCCGATACCGAAAAGTTCCTGCGCGGTTGGGTCGAGAGCTTCGTAGAGTTTACTTCCCAGCACAAAGACTGATCTGTTCAACGGTATCGGGCGGCAAAAAGGGCGCGGCCATCGCTGACCGCGCCCTTCACTTTTGGGATCTCGGACCCGTTAGTCGCGGGCCAGACCCATGCTGCGGTTCAGCCACAGGGCCAAAAGGGTGATCAGCGCACCCGACAGCAGATACAGACCGCCAGCCGGTGCACCGAACTTCGATGCCAGCCAGAGGGCCGCCATCGGTGCGAAGCCGGCACCGAACAGCCACGCCAGATCCGACGTGAGTGCCGAAGCCGTATAGCGGTTACGCGGAGTATAGGCCGAGGCGATGACGCCCGAGGCCTGACCGAAGGCAAGACCCAGCAGGATGAAGCCGAGGATCATATAGGTCAGCTCGCCTGCGAAACCGCCATCCAGCAGTTGCGGCGCAAAGCCCGAGAAGACGGCGATAGCCGCTGCCGTACCGCCCAGAAGTTTGCGGCGTCCGAACCTGTCAGCCAGCCAGCCCGACAGCGCGATAGCCACGGCCCCAAAGCAGGCACCGATCATCTCGACGACGAGGAAGCGGGTCGGGGTTTCGTCCGTGAACAGATAGACCCACGACAGCGGATACACAGTCACCATGTGGAACATGGCGAAGGCGGCCAGTGGTGCGAAGGTGCCGATCAGGATGCGGGTGCCTTCTTCCTTAAGGGTCGAGCCAATCGAGGTTGGCTTCAGTTCCGAGGAGTGGAAGGCCGACTGGAAGGTCGGAGTCACAACGATGCGCAGACGGGCGAACAGGGCGACCACGTTGATGGCAAAGGCCACGAAGAACGGATAGCGCCAGCCCCAGGCAAAGAAGTCTGCCGGCGTCAGCTTGGCGGTGAAATAGGCGAACAGGGCGCTGGCCACGATCAGGCCGAACGGGGCACCCAGTTGCGGCACCATGGCGTACCAGCCCTTTTTATTCGCCGGTGCGGATACGGCCAGCAGCGAAGCCAGACCGTCCCACGTACCGCCCAGAGCGATGCCCTGACCCAGACGCAGCACGATCAGCATGACAGCGGCCCAATGGCCCGCCGTCTCGTAGCTGGGCAGGAAGCCGAGGCAGACCGTCGAAATGCCCAGCAGGAACAGGGCGATGGTCAGCTTGGTGCCGCGGCCGAACTTGCGGTCGATAGCAATAAACAGGGAGGAGCCGATCGGGCGGGCAATAAAGGCCAGCGCGAAAACAGCGAAGGAAAGGAGGGTACCGCCCAGAGGTCCTGCATACGGAAAGACCAATTGCGGAAACACCACGACCGAGGCGATGGCATAGACGAAGAAGTCAAAAAACTCCGACGTACGGCCAATAATTACGCCAACAGCAATTTCACCCGCGTCGATTTTGCCATGTCGCGCGTTGATCTGGCTGGCGTCCCGTTCGAGGGACTCGGAAGAAGGCGCGCCTGAAGCGTTCATGACAGATGCCGTTCTCTGCGACCGGGCGTCAAAGCGCCCATATTGATAGAATGAATGAGCCGCTCCTTTGCTCCGCGCAGCCCGTGCGCGGGATAGGACGGATTGTCCAATGTCCGTTGTTTGTCTTTAGGCATACGGGGCCATGGCAATGACCGAAACCTTGCCCGCAACCCCCGCCAATCCGGTCCGCCGCGCGCTAAGATCGCGTCTGCTGCGGCCGCTCGCCCTTGCGCCATTGATGGCCGCCTTGTCGGGCTGTGAGGCGATTGTCCTGGCTCCGGCCGGCGATATCGCCATTCAGCAGCGCGACCTTCTGGTGTTCTCGGTGCTTCTGATGCTGCTCGTCATCGTGCCTGTCATGGCGCTGACGGTCTATTTCGCATGGAAGTACCGCGCCTCGAACAAGCAGACCGAAGAAGAATACTCGCCCGACTGGGATCACTCGACCCATCTGGAGCTGGTGATCTGGGCCGTTCCGCTGCTGATCATCATCTGCCTTGGTGCCGTGACCTGGACAGGTACCCACCTGCTGGACCCGTACCGTCCGCTGGATCGCATCAAGGATGGTGAAGCCGTCTCTGAGGCTCACAAGCCGCTTCAGGTCGAAGTGGTCGCCCTCGATTGGAAATGGCTGTTTATCTATCCGGAATACGGCATTGCCACCGTCAATGAACTGGCGGCACCGGTTGATCGCCCGATCCGCTTCCACATCACCTCTTCGGGCGTGATGAACAGCTTCTATGTCCCTGCGCTGGCTGGCCAGATCTACGCCATGCCCGGCATGGAGACCAAGCTGCACGCCGTGATCAACCGTCCGGGCGAATACACCGGCTTCTCGGCCAACTATTCGGGCGACGGCTTCTCGAACATGCGCTTCGCCTTCTACGGTATGGACGACGAAGCCTTTAACCAGTGGGTCGCCAAGGTGCGTGCCGGTGGTTCGGCGCTGGACCGCGACGCCTATCTGGAGCTGGAACGTCCCAGCGAGAAGGTGCCCGTCATCTACTACAGCGGCATTGAACCCCAACTGTTCGACGCTGTGGTCAACATGTGCGTCCAGCCTGGCAAGATGTGCATGGGCGAGATGATGGACATCGACCGCAAGGGTGGCCTTGGTGTGGATGCGATCCGCAACACCTTGCCGCTTGTCTATGACAAGTATCACCGTCGCGGCATCGCGGTCTTCGGATCGGGCGAGAGCTACGTCATGCAGGTCTGCACCCCGCTTGAAGCGGAGCGCGCTGCTGTCGAAGCCAGCATGCGCCGTCAGGCCAATGCCGAGGTGCTGGACCGCGCCAATCCGTTCAACCGTCTGACCGGAGCCGCTCTGGCTGCCCCTGGCACCCGCTCCGGTGTTCCGCAAGGTTCGACCGTCAAGGCCGAGCAGGTCGGCTTCCAACCTCTTACTGTCGGGGCGGCGCGTGCGTCCGTCTCGCAATCCTGAGTGCCGTCATGGCTTCTGAAACCATTGTAGAAACTTCGCCCCTTCTGGGGCGCTTGAGCTGGGCGGCAATCCCTGCGGACCCCATCGTCCACGTCACCTTCGCGGTGGTCGTTGTGGGGGGGCTGGGCATGCTGGCCCTGCTGACCAAATACAAGCTGTGGGGCTATCTCTGGAAAGAGTGGTTCACCACAGTCGACCATAAGAAGATCGGGATCATGTACATGATCCTGGGTCTGGTCATGTTCCTGCGCGGCTTTGCCGATGCGGTCATGATGCGTATCCAGCAGGCGATGGCTTTCGGCGGGTCCGAGGGCTATCTGAACGCGCATCACTACGACCAGATCTTCACTGCCCACGGCGTGATCATGATCTTCTTCGTGGCTATGCCGATGATCACGGGCCTGATGAACTATCTGGTCCCGCTCCAGATTGGCGCGCGCGACGTGTCGTTCCCCTTCCTGAACAACTTCTCGTTCTGGATGACGACCGGCGGTGCCATCATGGTCATGGCATCGCTGTTTGTGGGTGAGTTCGCACGCACCGGCTGGCTGGCCTATCCGCCGCTGTCGGGCATTGCCTACAGCCCCGGCGTCGGCGTCGACTATTACATCTGGGCGCTACAGGTGGCGGGCGTGGGGACAACCCTGTCCGGTATCAACCTGATCGCGACCATCGTGAAGATGCGCGCTCCGGGCATGGGCATGATGAAGATGCCGGTGTTCACCTGGACCTCGCTGTGCGCCAACGTCCTGATCGTCGCGTCCTTCCCGATCCTGACCGCGACGCTGGTTCTTTTGTCGGCTGACCGCTACGTGGGCACCAACTTCTTCACGAACGACTTCGGTGGCAACCCGATGATGTACGTGAACCTGATCTGGATCTGGGGTCACCCGGAAGTTTACATCCTGATCCTGCCGCTGTTCGGCGTCTTCTCGGAGGTCGCCTCGACCTTCTCGGGCAAGCGCCTGTTTGGCTACACCTCGATGGTTTACGCGACCGTCTGCATCACCATCCTGTCGTATCTGGTGTGGCTGCACCACTTCTTCACCATGGGCTCGGGTGCGTCGGTGAACTCGTTCTTCGGCATCACCACGATGATCATCTCGATCCCGACAGGGGCGAAGATCTTCAACTGGCTGTTCACGATGTATCGTGGCCGCATCAAATTCGAACTGCCGATGATGTGGCTGATCGCCTTCATGCTGACCTTCGTCATCGGCGGTATGACCGGCGTCATGCTGGCCGTCCCGCCGGCAGACTTCGTGCTGCACAACTCGCTGTTCCTGATCGCCCACTTCCACAACGTCATCATCGGCGGTGTGCTGTTCGGCCTGTTCGCTGCCATCAACTACTGGTGGCCCAAGGCCTTCGGCTTCAAGCTGGACAAGAAGTGGGGCCTCGTCAGCTTCTGGTGCTGGGTGGTCGGCTTCTGGGTCGCCTTTGCCCCGCTCTATGTGCTGGGCTTCATGGGCGTGACCCGTCGTATGCGCGTCTTCGATGATCCGTCGTACCAGATCTGGTTCATCATCGCCGCCATCGGCGTGGCCATCATCGCCTGCGGTATCTTCGCCATGCTGGTTCAGTTCGCCATATCGATCATCAACCGCGACAAGCTGCGCGACGTTTCGGGTGACCCGTGGAACGGTCGTACGCTGGAGTGGGCGACCTCGTCGCCGCCGCCGGCCTACAACTTCGCCAAGACCCCGGTCATCCACGACTCCGATAGCTGGGCCGACATGAAGTCGCGCGGCTATGTGCGTCCGACCAAGGGTTTCGACGCCATTCACATGCCTTCGAACACCGGCACCGGCGTGATCCTGTCGGCCCTCAGCATGGTCTGCGGTCTGGCACTGATCTGGTACATCTGGTGGCTGGCTGCCGCGAGCTTCCTGGCGATCATCGTCGTAGCGATCGCACATACGTTTAACTACCGCCGCGATTACTACATCCCGGTGGAAGAGGTTGAGGCGACCGAGGAAGCTCGGACTGTCGCCCTGGCCCAACTGCAAGCGAAGGGCTGATCCGATGAGCGCTGTTCAAGCTCCCATCAACCCCGACTACGTGGATGCCGAGGGCAAACCCCTCTGGCATCCGGTCAGCGAGCCGCATCATCCCGAAGGCTCCAGCACCATGCTGGGATTCTGGATGTATCTGATGAGCGACTGCCTCATCTTTGCGATGCTGTTCGCCGTCTATGCCGTAATCGGTGGCAACTATGCCGGTGCGGTTGGCCCGCACCACCTGTTCGACCTGAACCTGATTGCCGTGAACACAGCCATGCTGCTGTTCTCGTCGATCACCTACGGCTTCGCCATGCTGGCGATGATGAAGGGCAAGATCACCCAGACGCTGGTGTGGCTGGGTGTGACCGGCCTGTTCGGTCTGGCCTTTCTCGGTATCGAACTCTACGAGTTCAACCACCTGATCCATCTGGGCGCGACGCCGCAACGCAGCGGCTTCCTGTCGGCCTTCTTCCTGCTGGTCGGCACCCACGGCCTGCACGTTACCTTCGGTATCATCTGGCTGGTGACGCTAATGGTGCAGGTCAAAATGAAGGGTCTGATCCCGGCTAACAAACGTCGCCTGATGTGCCTGTCGATGTTCTGGCACTTCCTCGACGTTATCTGGATCGGCGTCTTCACCTTTGTCTATCTGATGGGGATGCTGCGATGAGCGGACACGACACCCACAACCACCACGACGATCACCACGACGAGGTCGGCTATCACGGCTCGTACCGTGATTACCTGATCGGCTTCATCGCCTCGGTGATCCTGACGGCTATACCGTTCGCGCTGGTCATGACCGGCGTCCTGCCCGTCCAGACCACGGCCATCCTGATCGTGGCCTTCGCCATGGTTCAGATGGTCGTCCACATGATCTACTTCCTGCACCTGCATCCGAAGTCGGAAGGGGGCTGGAACATGCTGGCCTTCATCTTCACCATCGTTGTGGTGGTGATCGCAGTGGCCGGCTCGGTCTGGGTCATGTGGCACCTGAACACCAATATGATGCCTGTTCACAACATGACGGGCATGGGCTGAGGTTCAGCATGACAGACGGGAAGTTTTCCCATTCTGCGCATAACGAAGGCGGTCACCGTGAAGGTGGCCGCCTTTGGCGCGTTATGGTGGTCACGGTTTTCCTGCTGCTGTTTGCAGGGTTTATGGCGCTGGGTATCTGGCAGGTGCAGCGACTGGGCTGGAAGCTGGCCCTGATCGAAAGGGTCGAGACGCGCATCCACGCCGCGCCCGTCGATGCTCCCGCACCGGATGTGACCATCACGCGAGACGACCATGAATACCTGCGGGTCAAAGCATCGGGCCGCTTCCGCTATGATCAGGAAGTCACCGTAAAGGCTGTGACCGAACTGGGCGGTGGCTGGTGGGTGCTGACCCCGCTGGAAACCTCGCGCGGCTTCACCGTGCTGGTGAACCGTGGCTTCGTCCCGCCCGAGATGAAGGACAACCCTCCGGCTGGCCCGGACACGGGCGAGGTGGTCGGCCTTCTGCGCCTCACCGAACCCAAGAGGGGCTTCCTGCGTGAAAATGATGCGGCGGGCGGTCAGTGGTTCTCGCGCGATGTCGCGGCCATCGGCGAAGCCAAGGCGCTAACCGCGCCGCTTGCGCCCTATTTCATCGATGCCCAACCCGCCCGACCACAGCAACCCGCCGATTTCCCGCGCGCGGGTATGACGGTGGTAAAGTTCGCCAACAGCCACCTTGTCTATGCCCTGACGTGGTTCGGCTTGGCAGTGGGCTCTCTGGTCGGCATGGTCCTTGTGCTGCGCGAGCGTCGCCGCAAACAACGGACCGAGGTTTGATATGGGGTCACTGTTTGACCTCCTGACAGGACAGACAGACGACACGCCGATGGCTCCGGGTGCTGCGGGCCGTCGCAACATGCTGTTGCTGATCCAGCTGCGCTGGCTGGCGGTGTTTGGTCAGGCTCTGACAATTGCCATCGTGCACTGGGGCTATGGCATTACCCTGCCGCTGGGCTGGCTGTTGCTGGCTCCGGCGGCGCTGGTGGTGCTCAATCTGGTCAGCCTGCCCTTGGTGAAGCGCCGCAAGGCCATCACCGACGGCGAGATCTTTACGGCCCTGTGTATCGACGCCGGTGCCCTGACGTGGCTGCTCTATTTCAGCGGCGGGGCGACGAACCCGTTCTCGGCGCTGTTCGTGATGCAGATCGTGCTGGCCGCGGTGCTCTTGCGCCGTCGCTATGTATGGGCGTTCGTACTGGGCACCAGTGCCATTCTGGCCGCCCTGACGCTGTTCCATCAGCCGCTGTTGCTCCCCGACGGTGCCGATGAACGTCTTGGACTGTTGGTTCAGGGCTCGCTGATCAACTTTATGCTGATCGCCGTGCTGTTGGCCGCTTTCGTCAGCCGCACCATCCGCAACGTACGTGCCCGCGACGCGTGGATGGCCGAGAGCAAACAACAGGCTGCCGAGCAGGAACACATCGTTCGCATGGGCCTTCTGGCTTCCGGCGCGGCGCACGAACTGGGGACGCCTCTGGCATCCCTGAGCGTGATTCTCGGGGACTGGAGACATATCCCCGCCATTGCCGAAGACGATGATCTGGCCACGGACGTGATCCAGATGCAGGCCGAGGTGGATCGCTGTAAATCCATCGTCACCAACATCCTGATGGCCGCAGGCGCGGCGCGGGGGCAGGCTCCCCGCGTCATGCGACTTTCCCAGTTCCTTGCCGAAGTGGTGCAGGAATGGCGCGAGCGCGGTCAGGGCCAGATGAAGGTCCAAGTGCTGGGTCCCAGTCCGCACGATCCGCACATCATCGCCGACGAGGCCTTCCGTCAGGTTCTGAGCGCGCTAATAGACAATGCCTCCGAGGCCGATGCGGGTAGCCTGTCTTTGAACGCTGTGGCCGATAGCGAACAGATCATTCTCAGCTTCCTCGATGATGGTCCTGGCATACCGCAGGATATCCTGTCCAAGCTGGGCCAACCCTATCAGAGCACCAAGGGAAGGGCGGGGGCGGGCCTTGGTCTGTTCCTGCTGGTCAACACCATGCGCACTCTGGGAGGCGAAGTTGTCGCCTCGAACCGTCGCGAGGGCGGTGCTAGTGTTCAACTCCGCTTGCCGACCGAGGCACTGGCCCCGAAATGACAACCATGACCCCCGAGACCCGCAGCCTGCTGATTGTCGAGGATGACGAGTCCTTCGCGCGCACCCTGCGTCGTTCGTTCGAGCGGCGGGGCTATCAGGTGCTGTCGGCCCGCAATCCCGAGGACATGCGGCTCGTTCTGGCCAACCAGAGCCCGCAGTATGCCGTGGTCGATCTCAAGCTCGGCACCTCCTCGGGGCTGACCTGTGTTCAGGAACTGCACGCCTTTGATCCGGAAATGGTCATCGTCGTCCTGACCGGCTTTGCCAGCATCGCCACGGCGGTCGAGGCGATCAAACTGGGCGCGCGTCACTATCTGGCCAAGCCCGCCGGTACCGACGAGATCGAGGCCGCCTTCACCAAGGAAAGCGGTGATGCCTCGGCCCCGCTGACGGCCCGCCCGACGTCGATCAAGACGCTGGAGTGGGAACGTATCCACGAGACGCTGGTGGAAACCGACTTCAACATTTCCGAGGCGGCGCGGCGTCTGGGCATGCACCGCCGCACTCTGGCGCGCAAACTGGAAAAGCGCCGCGTCACCTAAGCGAACGGCGCTCGCATACCCGCGTTGACAGGGCGGGCAATCCATCCCACACATCAGGCCTCACCAGGGGTGTCCCGCAAGGGGCTGAGATACTGCTACGCCAACCGGCAGCGCAGGGACCCTATGAACCTGATCCAGTTCACACTGGCGTAGGGACGGTGCGGGTGCCTTTTGGCGCGACAGGTCCGGCGCGATTCCGGCGACAGTTGCGTCCCGATACGCCCATTCCCCCTTCCAGTTCGTGCTGGGTCTCCAACGCCTTCGGGCAAGGAGCCTGACATGACGACCCAAACCCAACTGACCGTAACGACCGGACCGCTGCCCGCCTCCACCAAGGTGTTCAAGGCCGGCGTGCTGCACCCCGACATCCGCGTGCCCTTGCGCGAGATTTCCGTCCACCCCACCGCCAACGAGCCGCCCGTGACGGTTTATGACGCGTCCGGCCCCTATACCGATCCTGCTGAGCGCATCAGCATCGAACGCGGTCTGAAACGTCTGCGCGAAAGCTGGATCGAGGCGCGGGGCGACACCGAACTCTACGAGGGCCGAACCATCCAGCCCGCCGACAACGGCTTTGTCTCGCCCGAGAAGATGACGCCGGAGTTTCCGCTGAAGAACGCGCCGCGCCGAGCCAAGGCGGGTAAGGCGGTGACGCAACTGGCCTATGCGCGCGCAGGCATCATCACGCCCGAGATGGAGTTCGTCGCCATCCGCGAAAACCTCGACCGCCAGCAGGTACGCGAGCAGATGGACCGCGACGGCGAGAGCTTCGGTGCCGCCATCCCCGACTTCGTCACGCCGGAGTTCGTGCGTGACGAGATCGCCCAGGGCCGCGCCATCATTCCTGCCAACATCAACCACCCCGAATTGGAGCCGATGGCGATTGGCCGAAACTTCCTCGTGAAGATAAACGCCAATATCGGCAACTCGGCTGTGACCTCGTCTATGGCCGAAGAGGTCGACAAGATGGTTTGGTCCATCCGCTGGGGCGCGGACACGGTGATGGACCTTTCGACGGGCCGCAACATCCACAACATCCGCGAATGGATCATCCGCAACGCCCCTGTGCCCATCGGCACGGTGCCGCTGTATCAGGCTCTGGAGAAGGTGAACGGCATTGCCGAGGACCTGACGTGGGAGGTGTTCCGCGACACCCTGATCGAACAGGCCGAGCAGGGCGTGGACTATTTCACCATCCACGCGGGCGTGCGTCTGAAGCATATCCACCTGACTGCCACTCGCGTGACCGGCATCGTCTCGCGCGGCGGCTCGATCATGGCCAAGTGGTGCCTGCACCATCACCGCGAGAGCTTCCTCTATGAGCATTTCGAGGAAATCTGCGAGATTATGCGCGCCTATGACGTGTCCTTCTCGCTTGGCGATGGCCTTCGCCCCGGCTCGATTGCCGATGCCAATGACGCCGCCCAGTTTGCCGAGCTTGAGACGCTGGGCGAGTTGACGCAAATCGCGTGGAAGCACGACTGTCAGGTCATGATCGAGGGGCCGGGCCATGTGCCAATGCACAAGATCAAGGAGAACATGGACAAGCAACTTCAGGTCTGCGGAGAAGCTCCCTTCTATACGCTTGGCCCACTGACGACCGACATTGCGCCGGGCTATGACCACATCACCTCAGGGATAGGTGCGGCCATGATCGGCTGGTTCGGCACGGCGATGCTTTGCTACGTCACCCCTAAGGAGCACCTTGGTTTGCCAGACCGCGACGATGTGAAGGTCGGGGTCATCACCTATAAGATCGCCGCCCACGCGGCCGATCTCGCCAAGGGCCATCCGGCGGCCAAGCTGCGCGACGATGCCCTGTCCCGCGCGCGCTTCGAGTTCCGCTGGGAGGATCAGTTCAACCTGTCGCTGGACCCCGACACGGCGCGGTCCTTCCACGACCAGACCCTGCCGAAAGAGGCGCACAAGGTGGCGCATTTCTGCTCCATGTGCGGGCCGAAATTCTGCTCCATGAAGATCAGCCACGACATCCGCGACGCTGCCAAGGCCGAAGAAGGCATGGCCGAGATGTCCGCCAAATACCGCGACGGCGGCGACCTGTACGTGACTGTGCGCGAGCCCGCCTAAGGGGCTAGCCTAACCGCTGGCTTGGTTACGGCGGCCCGCTCGCGTATAGGGTCGCCGTAACTTCCCCAGCGTACATCCAAGTTTATGACCTATCCCGCGCACAGATTGTCCGTCGCCCCGATGATGGACTGGACCGACCGGCATTGCCGGACGTTTCACCGTGCGCTGTCGAAACGGACGCTGCTCTATACCGAGATGGTCACCGCGCCCGCCGTCATCCACGGCGACCGCGACTATCTGCTGGGGTTCTCGGATGTTGAACATCCGATCTCGCTGCAACTGGGCGGGTCTGATCCCAAACAGTTGGCCGAGGCCGCCAAGATTGGCGAGGACTATGGCTATGACGAGATCAACTTGAACGTCGGCTGCCCGTCGGACCGCGTACAGTCGGGCCGGTTCGGCGCCTGCCTGATGAAGGAGCCGGAACTGGTGGCCGAGAGCATGGCCGCCATCAAGGCTGCCGTCTCGGTGCCTGCCACGGTCAAATGCCGCATCGGCGTCGATGAGCAAGATCCGAACGAGAGCCTGTTCGCCACCGTCGATGAATGTGCCAAGGTCGGCATCACCGACTTTACCGTCCACGCCCGCAAGGCGTGGTTGAAGGGCCTGTCGCCCAAAGAAAACCGCGACATTCCTCCGCTCGATTATGATCTGGTGAAGCGCCTCAAGAAGGAGCGCCCGCACCTGACCATCGGCATCAATGGCGGCATCGCCACGCTGGAACAGGCGCTGCAACTGCTGCAACCCTATGACGGTGTGCAACTGGACGGCGTGATGATCGGCCGTGCCGCCTATCACGAGCCTTCGCTGCTGGGTCAGGCTGACCGCCTGATCTATGGCGAGGACGTTGCCGACACCGACATTTTCGACGCGCTGGAAAACTATAAATCATACATGGCCGAGCAACTGGCCAAGGGTGCCAGCCTCGTGTCGATGACCCGCCACATGCTGGGCTCCATGCATGGTCGCCCGGGCGCGCGGGCCTTCCGCCGTATCCTGACGGTTGAAGGTGTTAAGTCGGGCGCAGGCCTCGACGTGCTGGATCGCGCCATCGACGCCGTCCGCGAAGCCGAAGCCCGCCGCGCTCAGGACGACGAAGCCGCGTGATCGACGTCTCCGCGATGGAACTGGTGATGATGCTGGCTGCCCTTGTCGGGGCAGGAGCCATTGCCGGTGTCATCGGGGGGCTGTTCGGCGTGGGTGGCGGCACGGTTCTGGTGCCTGCGCTCTTCTATGCCTTCAGCGTTCTGGGCGTCGGCGGTGAGCACAATCTGCACGTCGCCATCGGCACCAGCCTTTTGACCATTGTCGCCACGTCCGTGAGATCATTGGCCACGCACCGCAAACACGGTGCAGTCGACGAGGTAGTGCTCAAGACCTGGACCCCTTGGGTGGCGTTTGGCGGTCTGGTGGGTGCCTTCATCGCCGGTGGTTCGCCGATGTCGGCACTGGCGATTGTTTATGGCGTATGTCTGATCGCCATTGCGGTGCAGATGGGACTGCTTCCAGAACACATCACCGTGCGCAAGGACCTGCCCACAGTGTGGGGACGCCGAGTTGTTGCCAGTGTCATCGGCACGCTTAGCGCCATGATGGGGATTGGCGGGGGCAGCTTCGGTGGCCTGACCATGACCCTGTGCGGCAGGCCGATCCATCAAGCGGTGGCGACCTCGTCGGGATTTGGTCTGGCTATCGGTGCGGCAGCATCCTTCGGCTATCTGGTGTTCGGTTGGGGTGCCAGCGGAGTTCCGCCGCTGACGCTGGGATACGTCAATATTCCGGCGGCAATCATCATGGGTTTGCTGACCGGATGGACAGCGCCCTACGGTGCGCGACTGGCGCACAGGCTGGACCGTAAGAAACTTCGACGCGCCTTTGCGCTTTATCTGGCAGGCACGGCTTTTTTAGTTGTATTCAAAGCATTAGCCTAAAGTCGTAAGTAGATTACCCAGCCCTATTGCTAAGCTTTAGAACAGACGGATAGCGGTATCGGGAGCGCAGTCAGATTTGCGTTTCCGAGTCACTCCCCCGTGCTACAAAACCTCTCAGTACCCAAGAAATTGGTTCTCTCGTTCGCCGCCGTCATAGCGGCCTGCGGGCTTGCGACCTCGCTTGTGTTCTTCGCCCTCCTTGCCATCCAAAATGCGGACCAGCGTCAGTCCGAGGCTCGCGAGATTTCGGACCGCATCCAGCAGGTGCAGGTCGCGCTGCTGAACCAGCAGTTGAACCTCCGCGGCTATGTGGCGGTCCCGAACGAAGACTTCAAAGAAGGGTTTGAAGAGCACACCACCGCCTTTACGGCGGCGCTGGCCGATTTTGCGGTCGCCGACGTCAACGGCCAGTTTGTCGAAGAGCAGAAGGCGCTGGCCGAAGCTGGCAAGGCCTTCACGGACGAAGCCCGCCAGATGATGGCTCAAGCGAGCGACCCTGAACAGCACGCAGCGAGCGTGGCCAGCCTTGCGGCCAAGGGCCGTATCACGGCCGTGCGCGCACCGGGCGCTGCGGTCCTGCGCGGCGTCGAGGAGATCGACACCAAGGCGGAAAAGGCTCGCGATGCAGCCTTCCGTCAGGCGTTTGTGACCTTCGTTGCCGGGGGTACTCTGGCGCTGGCGATTGCCGTGGCTTCGGCTCTTTGGCTGATTTCGGCCCTGTCCAAGCCGGTCGTCTCCATGACCCGCGCTATGGATCGTCTGTCGCATGGGGATCTGGAAGTCGCCATTCCAGCGGTGGGTCGCAAGGACGAGATTGGCCAGATGGCCGATGCAGTTTTGACCTTCAAGGAACAGGCACAGGAAAACCGTCGTCTGGCTGCGGAAACCGAGCAGGCCCGGGCCGCCCGCGAAGAAGAACGCACCAAGGTCGAGACCGAGCGCGCCAAGGCGGCCGAAGAGGCCCGCGTGGCCGTCGAAGCCATGGCCGAAGGTCTGGCGGCGCTGGCGCGGGGCGATCTGACCCACCGCATTACCGCCAACATCACCGGTAATGCCGCTGTCCTGAAGGCCGACTTCAACGCTTCGGCCGAGAAACTGGAAACCGCTGTCTCCATCATCATCGACCGGGCGTCTGCCATCGGTGCTGCTGCGCATCAAATCAGCGAAGCCGCCGACGACTTGTCGCGCCGTACCGAACAGCAGGCCGCCTCGCTGGAGGAAACGGCTGCCGCTGTCGAACAGATCACTTCAACCGTCGCCCGCTCTGCCGAAGGCGCTCTGGAAGCCGGTTCGATGGTGCGCTCATCGCAGCAATACGCCACCGAGGGTCAGACCGTCGTGAACCGCGCCGTCTCGGCGATGGGCCAGATCGAGGAATCGTCCAACCGGATCGGCGCGATCATCGGCGTGATCGATGAAATCGCCTTCCAGACCAACCTGCTGGCACTGAACGCCGGTGTCGAAGCGGCGCGTGCCGGTGATGCCGGGCGTGGCTTCGCGGTCGTCGCATCGGAAGTCCGCGCTCTGGCCCAGCGTTCTGCGGAAGCTGCGAAAGAAATTAAAACGCTCATCCAGGCGTCGGGCCAACAAGTCGGGCAAGGCGTGGATCTGGTCAACGAGACCGGCAAGGCGCTGGAACGTATCGCTGTCCAGATTACCAATCTAACCACCATCGCCGTCGAGATCGAGTCGTCCTCGAAGGAGCAGGCGACCGGACTGGCAGAGGTTAACGTGGCCGTCAGCCAGATGGATCAGGTCACCCAGCAAAACGCCGCTATGGTTGAAGAAGCGACTGCCGCAAGCCGTTCGTTGGCTCAAGACGCATCCGATCTGGATCGACTGATGGGTCAGTTCCAGATTTCCCGCCATCAACGCGCTGCTGCAGCGGCCTAACGGCAGCAAACTGGCTGGTACGCGCAAATGAAATAGTGCGGTTATCGAGATATTTCGATAACCGCACTATTCAAACGACTATGTAAATACACGTATATTACTGATAAGCTTTGAAATAGACATCCGTTCTAGGAACGCCGATCGTAACTTTGTTGTACAAGTAACCGATCGATGTTCATTCAAAATTTGTCAGTGCCAAAGAAATTGGTGCTCTCTTTTGCGGCGGTTATTGCCGCTTGTGGCGCAGCCACGCTCGTCGTGCTTTGGGCCGTGCTGGCGATCCAACACGCCCAAGACCAAGTGCGTCGCGCCAAGGACATCACGGCCGCGATCACCGAGGTGCAAGTTGCGCTCCTTAACGAGCAGCTGACCCAGCGTACCTACATCGCGACCCAAAAACCCGAATTCAGCAAAGCCTTCGACGAGTACGTTCAGGCCTATAATACCGGCGTTGCCAATCTGGCCGCTGCCGACGTTGACGGCATGTTCAGGGAACAACAGGCTGTACTGTCCAAGGATGGTGAAGCCTTCATCGCCGATGCGCGCAACCGCATGGCCTTGTCTGCTGATCCTGAGCAGCGTGCGGTCATTCTCGACGAACTGACCGTCGATGGCACCGGCGACATCGTCGAGGTAAAGCGCAACGGTCGTGCGGTTCTGAACGCCCTGATCGAGATCGACGCGGAGAATGCCGATCGCACCAAGGTCGCTTATGCGCAGGCCTATACAGCCTTCGTCGTCGGCGGTGCGATCGCCTTCGCCATCGCCATACTTTCGGCTTTCTGGCTGACCGGCGCACTGTCCAAGCCGGTTGTGGCCATGACCCGCGCTATGGACCGTCTGGCTCACGGCGACCTTGAAGTCGCCATTCCGGCGACGGGCCGCAAGGACGAGATCGGCCAGATGGCCTCGGCTGTCCTGACCTTCAAGGAGCAGGCCATCGAGAACCGCAAACTGGCGGCGGAAACCGAACAGGCCCGTGCGGCGCGTGACGAAGAACGCGCCCGTGTCGAGTCGGAACGCGCCAAGGCCGCTGAAGAATCCCGTGTGGCAGTCGAGGCTCTGGCCGATGGTCTGGCAGCGTTGGCCAAGGGCGACCTGTCCCACCGTATCCACACCAACATCACCGGCAACGCCGCTCCGCTGAAGGCTGACTTCAACGCGGCCGCTGAAAAGCTGGAAACCGCCGTCGCCATCATCATCGACCGTTCGTCGGCCATCGGTGCCGCCGCGCACCAGATCAGCGAAGCGGCCGAAGACCTCTCGCGCCGTACCGAGCAGCAGGCTGCTTCGTTGGAAGAAACCGCCGCTGCCGTCGAACAGATCACATCGACCGTCGCCCGATCGGCGGAGGGTGCTGCCGAGGCCGGTAATATGGTGCGCGCCTCGCAAACCTATGCCAACGACGGTCAAGTGGTCGTCAACCGCGCTGTCGCCGCTATGGACCAGATCGAGCAGTCGTCGAACCAGATCGGCGCCATCATCGGCGTGATCGACGAGATCGCCTTCCAAACCAACCTTCTGGCCCTGAACGCCGGTGTCGAAGCTGCGCGCGCAGGCGATGCGGGTCGCGGTTTTGCCGTCGTGGCATCGGAAGTGCGGGCTCTGGCGCAGCGCTCGGCCGAGGCTGCCAAGGAGATCAAGAGCTTGATCCAGGCGTCTACCCAGCAGGTTGGGCAGGGCGTCAATCTGGTCAATGAGACCGGTTTGGCCCTGCAGAAGATTGCTGACCAGATCGGCAATCTAACCCGCATCGCGGTCGAGATCGAAAGTTCCTCGCGCGAACAATCGACCGGTCTGGCCGAGGTCAATGTGGCGGTGTCGCAAATGGATCAGGTCACCCAGCAGAACGCAGCCATGGTCGAGGAATCGACGGCAGCCAGCCGTTCGCTGGCGCAGGACGCTGCCGAGTTGGATCGTCTGATGCAGCAGTTCGAGATCAACCGCGCCCGTCTGCAACAACTGGCCGCCTGATCCTTTATTGATACCGGCAAATAAGAAAGCCCCCTCGGTGATGATCCGAGGGGGCTTTTGCGTGGTCGGGTCAGGTAAGGGGATCAGGCCGCCTGACTTACCACCACGGAATCGAGCGCCGCGACCAGATCGGCGATGATGTCGTCTTCATGCTCCAGACCCACCGAGACACGCACCAGTCCTTCGGTGATGCCAGCGGTGACACGGGCTTCAGGCGTCATGGCGGCGTGGGTCATGGTGGCGGGGTGGGCGATCAGGCTTTCGACGCCGCCCAGCGACTCGGCCAACGTGAAGATATCCAGCGCGTCGATCACGGAGCAAACCGACGCCTGACCGCCCAGCAGTTCAAAGCTGAGCATTGCGCCAAAGCCGCGCTGCTGGCGGGCGGCCAGTTCGTGGCCGCTATGCGATTTCAGGCCCGGATAGTGGACGGCGGCCACGGCGGGGTGGGCTTCGAGCACCTTCGCCAGCTTGGTCGCGGTCGCCTGTTGGCGTTCGATGCGGGTGAACAGGGTGCGCAGGCCGCGCAGGGTCTGGTAGGCATCGAATGGCGAGCCGGTAATGCCCAGACAGTTGGCCCACCATGCCAGTTCCTGATGCACTTCCGGATCGGCACTGATGACGGCACCGCCGACAACATCGGAGTGGCCGTTGATGTATTTGGTGGTTGAGTGGACGACGATGTCCGCGCCCAGCGAAAGCGGGTTCTGCAGCGCCGGAGACAGGAAGGTGTTGTCCGCCACAACCTTGGCACCCGCAGCATGGGCGCGGCGCGCGACATCGGCGATGTCGGTCACACGCAGCAGCGGGTTGGAGGGCGTCTCCACCAGCACCAGCTTGGCACCATCGGCCAGTGCCGCATCCAAAGCTGCGCCATCGTTCTGGTTCACGAACGCGACACGGAAGTGGCCTTTGCGGGCGCGGGCGCACAGCAGGCGGTGCGTGCCGCCGTAACAGTCGTGTGGAGCGATCAGCAGATCATCGGGCGACAACAGGCTGAGCGGCAGGTCGACAGCAGCCATGCCGGTTGCGGTGATTACAGCGCCCGCGCCGCCTTCCAGTTCGGCGAGCGTCTCGGCCAAAACGTCTCGGGTCGGGTTGCCCGAGCGCGAATAGTCGTACTGGCGCTTCTGGTCGAAGCCTGCGAACGAATAGTTGGACGACAGATAGAGCGGCGGCATGACCGAGCCGTGGGCCGTATCGGTATCGACGCCCGTGCGGGCAGCGATGGTGCGGGGATCGGCGGTACGGGCGCGGGTCATTGGTCTACGTCCTTCAGTACTGAGGTCAGGATTTCGCCCACGAACTTGTCTTCCTTCAGGAAGGCGTCGTGGCCGTAAATGGAGTCCGCTTTCACAAAGCGGAACAGGTTGGGAAGGCGGTTGGCCAGCTCTTCCATGTCCTCGATCGGGCACAGGCGGTCGCTGTTGAAACCGATCAGGGTGACGGGGGCGGTGATGGCTTCCGGCTCGACGCGGTGACGGTCGATC
The DNA here is from genome assembly GCF_022750635.1 of Brevundimonas pishanensis. Lineage (GTDB taxonomy): Bacteria > Pseudomonadota > Alphaproteobacteria > Caulobacterales > Caulobacteraceae > Brevundimonas > Brevundimonas pishanensis. The sequence continues at coordinate 53,128 of NZ_JAJKBG010000006.1, forward strand.
GAGTCCGATAGCGTCAGCCAGCGCGACGGCGTGGTACGGTCGCGGTACGCCCTGCCGCGCGACTTCAGATAGTCGCAGACGGGATACGCCTGACCCGCATGGCTGGGGGCTTCGCTGTCGAACCGCTGACCGAACTCGTCAGGGGTGCGATAGGTGGTCATGGCCAGTTCGCGAGCTAGACCGATGGCTTGATCGACGCGGCCCGTCTCCACGCCCAGCTCAAGGATCCGGCGCTGGATGCCGCGCCATGCGGTGGCCAGCGGGTGAGGGCGGTGGGCAGCAGAGACGACCACAAGTTGGTTGGCCCAGTCGGGGAAAAGCTCACCAAAGGCCAGCGCGATCATGCCGCCGTAGGAACAGCCGATGAAGGCGGCGACCTTTTCGACACCCAGATGGTCCAGCAACAGCGCCAGCAGGCGGGCCTGATCCTGGGTGGTGATGGTCAGCGGCTGCTTGGGCTCGGTGACATTAGTGCCGAATTCAGGAGCAAAATCAAAAGCAAGAACGCGATAGCGGGTCAGGTCGATCGGGGCGCGAACGCCGACGGCACCCGACCACCAGCCAAGGCCCTTGGTCTCGGTGCGGTGCACATAGCGGTCTGCCGATATGCCGCCTGCGACGACGACCAGCGGGGCGTTGGCCTTGCCGTGCAGGCGACCGACAACCTGCTTCTGGGTCAGCGTGCCGCCGAAATCGAGTTCGAAGTCCTCGGGGATCGGAACGAACACGTCATGGGCCCCGTCACGGCTGAGCAGCTCGGAGGGACGACGCGCTGGTTTTTGCCGACAGGAAGGGTCGGTTTTGGTCGTCTCATTCGGGATCAGGGCCAAGGTCATTGCCGGGGTCTTTTGCTCTGCGTTTCAGTCTCGGCTCATCCCGAAACACTTGCAGTGACAGACCCGTGGCGCGCCGCCTTTTCGACGCTCCACCCATCTCTCGCGGCCCTTGGAAAGGACCCCGCAGGAGTTGGCACCGTTTCGGGCGGAACCCGATGGTTGCCCCGACGTCAAAGGGCCTAATCCCTCGGTCGGTCTTGATGAGTGACGTCAAACTGCTGACTGAGCGACCGCCGGTCAAGTGAAAAATTTCACCCCATTCGCAATCTTAGCGGCCAACTGGCGCTCAAACTTATCTCCGGCAGGCGGATTTTGAAAAAATTTGCTGAAAGGGGGTTGACGCAATGCAGCATCGTCGCTCAACCTAGGATCAAGTTAAACGCAACCTTGGACGCCTGACGTGGTGAACCTCATCGACATGATTGGCCTGACCCTGATCGCTTCGGCGAAGGGCATCGCCATGTCCGTCATGACCGGCACCACCACTATCGGTACCACCACCATGCCCATCCGGGCGGGAACAGGTTGACGCGCGCCAAGCAGGCGAAAAGCAAGAAACCCGAACCCCGCCCGGAGCACCCGAGGCGGGTTTTTTATTGCCCCGAACCCACCCCCTTCCTTCCCGAACCGAATACCGACCCCAGGAAAACGCCCATGTCCGCCAACCTCGCCCTCGTCGCCGAAAACCAGAAACCGCAGCTCGCGCCTGATGCCGATGTGGTGGTGCTGAAATTTGGCTCATCGGTCCTCAAAAGCCCGGCCGACGCCCCCGCCGTCGCCAGCGAAATCTATGGCCATGTCCGTCGCGGCCGTAAGGTCGTCGCGGTGGTGTCGGCACTGGCGGGCGAGACGGACAAGCTGCTGGGAGAGGCCCGCGCTCTGGGTTTGGATCACGACAACGAACTCCTGCCGGCCTATGTGGTTCTGGGCGAGGAGCGTGCAGCAGCTTTGGTGGCTATCGCCTGCGACCGTGTGGGTCTGGACGCAGTGGGCCTGTCGGTACAGCAACTGGGCATTTCGGCAGAAGGTCCTTCGCAGCACGCCCGTCCGGTGGCCTTGAAGAACAACAGCCTGCACGAGGCATTGGCTCAGCACGAAGTGGTGGTGGTTCCGGGCTTTGGCGCGGTGCGTGAATGTGGCCGTGTGGCCTTGCTGGGGCGTGGCGGTTCGGACCTGACGGCGGTGGTTCTTGCGGCAGAACTGGGTCTGGACAAGGTGCGTTTGGTCAAGGACGTGGACGGCCTGTACGACCGCGATCCGGCCTGTTCGTCGGGCACGCCACAGCGTTACCGCCGTGCCTCGTGGGAGACGGCCCGCCAACTTGGTGGCGCGCTGGTCCAGCACGACGCCATCGACCTTGGCGAAAAGCGCAATGTGGAAATCGAAGTCGCTGCGCTTGGCCGGGCCGAGGGTACGGTGGTGGGTCACCGCAACGCTCCTCCGGGTCCGGTGTCGGTTGAAAAGCCGCTGAAAGTGGTGGTCGCGGGTTGCGGCGTGGTCGGCGGTGGTCTGCTGAACCGCCTGCTATGGGACAACGGCTTCGAGGTGGTCGGCGTCCTGGTGCGCGATCCGTTCAAGCGCCGCGATGTGGACTGTCCGCAGGAACTCTTCAGCAATGACGTCGATGCCCTGTTGGCCAAGAAGCCCGATCTGGTGGTCGAGGCCCTATCCGAAGGTCAGGCCGGACACGACCTGATCCGCCGTGCTCTGGAACAGGGCTGCGACGTGGTCAGCGCCAATAAACAGGCTGTTGCGCTTGATCCGGAAGGCCTGGAAAAACTGGCCGATGCCAATAGGGCCCGCGTGGCTTGGTCGGCCTCGGTCGGCGGTGGCTCGCCCATGATCGAGACGCTGCGTGCCGCCCGTGCGGCGGGTGAGGTCGCCGGTTTCGAGGCCGTTCTGAACGGCACGGTCAACTTTATGCTGGAGCGTCTGGGCGCGGGTGCTGCCTTTGCCGACGCTCTGGCCGATGCCCGGGCCGCAGGCTTTGCCGAGGAAGATCCGTCGTCGGACCTCGAGGGCCGGGACGCCGCCGCCAAGGTCAAACTGCTGTCCTACGAAGCCTTTGGCCGCGTGCCGGAAAACGTGCCCAGTGATGTGCTGTCGGCGGCAACCCCGGTCGGTCATGCACCGGTGCGCCAGATCGGTGCCTGCTTCGCCAAGGATGGCCAACTGGATGCCAGCGTACGCCTTAACGACAACCTCGAAGATGCCCTGTTCCAGTCCTTGAACGGCGAGCGTAATGCGCTCAAGGTTCACGGCGCGGACGGTCGTGTTTGGCTGTGCAAAGGACGCGGGGCTGGTCGCTGGGCGACGACGGAAAGCGTTCTGGCCGATGTGGCCGATATCGTCCGCGCACGACGCGCAGCGGCAGAGTTGGTCTAAACCCTATGGCAGTTTTCACGCCTGTTCCGGAAGCCGAGGCCCAGGCCTTTCTCAAGGCTTGGCCTATATCGGAAGTGATTGAATTCACGCCGATTGCCGAGGGTGTCCAGAACACGAACTATCGCGTCCGGACCCGCGACAGCGCCTATGTCCTGACCCTGTTCGAAGGGCGTGAGGAGCAGGCCGGTTTGCCGTACTGCCTCGGGCTGATGCAGCATCTGGGGGCGGCGGGTTTTGCCACGCCGTCGCCGGTCGCCGATCTGGACGGGCGTTTGCAGGGCGAGCTGAAAGGCCGACCCGCCGCTCTGGTGGAATGGGCCTTGGGCGCATGGAGACGCCGTCCCGAAGTGGCCGACATCCATCTGGCGGGTGCGACGCTGGCGGACCTTCATCTGAAGGCCCGCGGCTTTGGTCAGACGCGCGATAATCCTGTCGGTCCGCGTCGCTGGCGCGAACTGGCCGACCGCAGCGCCGAACGGGCTTCGGGCGCGGATGCCGCCATGCTCGACCAGATTGAGCGGCTGATGCCCGAGTTGGAAAATCTGTTCGATCCTTCCCTGCTGCCGCAAGGGGCGATCCACGCCGACTACTTCCCCGACAATGTCTTGTTTGATGGCGACGATATCGGTGGGGTGATCGACTTCTACTTCGGCTGCACCGGCGCTCTGGCCTATGATCTGGCGATTGCGCTCAGCGCATGGGGCTTTGACGCCGAGGGCACTCCGGACGAGGCCGCACTGGCGGCCTTCCGGGCGGGCTATGAATCGGTTCGCCCGCTGTCGGCACTAGAGGCGGAACTATTGCCACTCTTGGGTCAGGCCTCGGTGGTGCGCTTTACGCTTACGCGTCTGCACGATCGCCTGTTCCACGATCCGGTGCACTTTGTGACGCCAAAGGATCCGGCTCCGTTCTGGAACCGGATGCAGTGGTGGAAGTCCCCCGTCAAAGCCTGACGGGGGAGCGCCTCACAGGCGGGCCAGCATCCAGATGGCCATGCCGATCATCATGATGTTTTCCGTCAGCGACAGGGCACCCAGCGGCACGCGGCTGTCCGAACCCACGCAGGCGCATTTCAGTTCGCGCTTGTCCAGATAGACGGCCTTGAACACCGACCATGCGCCGATGGTGGCGATGAATAGGGCGACGGGGGCGGAAATCCACGTCAGCACATGGGCCGTCATCAGAACGCCTGCCCCCAGTTCCGCAAACGGGTAGATCCACGCATAGGGCACCCAGCCGCGGGCCAGCAGGTCATAGTTCAAAAAGCCGGTGGCAAAGCCGTCGAGGTTCTGCAGTTTCAACATCGCCAGCGCACACATGCTGAGGCTGATGAACCACTCGGCGGCGTGCACGGTAAAGGGCGTCTGATAGGCCGCATAGCTGACTGCCATCGCCATCAGCGCGGTGACCAAAAACACCATCAGCACCGGCGTATAGGTCGTCGATTTCGGATCGGCGACTTTCACGCCGAGATGGCGGCGCGTATCATCAAAGCCGCCGATGCGGGTGCCGTCGATGAACACCTGCGGCGTGGATTTAACATCATGCTGCGCCTTGAACGCGTCGGTTTCCTCGCGCGTCAGCAGCAGATGGTCCTCGACCTTGTAACCTTTCGATTTCAAGAGGGACTTGGCACGAAGTCCCCACGGACACATGCTCTTGCCGATGGCCATCCGATACAGGACGGCGGTCTTTTGGGGTGCAGCCATGCGCGGTGCTCCTGTCTTGAACGTGTTTAACGGCGACCTATGTACGCCCCGTACCATGGTACGGAGTCAACCATGCCCGATATGACGATTGGCCAACTGGCAAACGCTGCCGATGTCGGCGTGGAAACCGTGCGGTTTTACCAGCGGCGCGGACTGATGCCGACGCCCCCGCGCGGCGAGGGCTATCGGCTTTATGGCGATGAGGACCTGAAGCGGCTGAACTTCATCCGCTCGGCCCAGCGGGCAGGATTTACCCTCGCCCAGATCACTGAACTGACGGCGCTCGATCCCGAGCGGGACCGTAACGAAGTCCTGCATTTGGCCCGCGAACGACTGGCCGAAATCGACCAACGTCTTCGCGAACTCAAGGCCGTTAAGGCCGCGCTGGGTGAACTGGCCAACCGCTGCGAAAGCGGCGCGGGCCAGTGCTGTCCGATCCTGGAAGCCTTCGAAACCGCCCCCGCCTGAGGCTGGACCATCGCCTTGCCCGTCCCTAGAACAGGGGCAGGTGGGTGAAGTATGCTGTTCAAAGAAAAGATGTTTCTGGCCAATTGCGATCCGGTTCGCCGGTTGTCGCTTCTGGAGCTGGAAAAGCGGTTCTTGATGTCGATTGCCCTGTCCAAGGGGGCGATCCTAACGCCGAACCTGCTTCTGGATAATGCGGGCATGGGACGGCTGCTAGACAATCCGCTGGTCCAGCGGTGGTCGGGCAGCAAGGAAGGGCGCGGCGGTCTGGTCGTGCGTGTGCCGGGCAATGCGGCACCGGAATCTATCGAGGACTATTTCGACAACCTGCCGCCGCACCACTATCTGACGCGCTTCCAGTGCCGCAAGCAGGACCTGGCAGGGCTGGATCTGGCGCATTTCAAGGCTGAACTGCATACGCTGGATCGCAATCTACGACGCATCAGACCGACCTATTCGCCGGTCAGCCTGAACAGCGCGGCCTTGTCGGATGCCGTTGCGGCCTCGCCCTCGCTGGAACAGTGGCGGACCCAGCGGGTGGAGCTGGAAGAGCCACTTCAAAGCCTGATGGACCGGGCACCGGAACTGGGCTCGCGCTCGCTCTGGTATCAGGCCAGCGAGGATCTATTGGGTGCCGACGCGGGCCAGTTCAAGCTGGAGGTGATCGACGCCTGCTATAACGGCCTGTTCGTGGCGTCGGGCGAGGCTTTTGTGATGGATCGGATCGCGGTTCTGGACCGGTTGCCGCCCGCCTTGCTGAACCTCGGCGTCGGGGCGGTGGCGTTCAGCGAGCAGAAGAAGCTGTTCGACTATGCCCTCAAGGGTTTTGACCTGATTACCGCCTTCGGCGCAGGTCAGTTGGTGGAGTTCCTGACCGAGGAAGCCGCCAGCTTTGTCGAGAACAAACTTCAGGATACATCGTTTAACTGGGCGACACGCCGGAACTGGTTCGGCCTGTATCCGCGCCTGACCCAGTCCATGGGGATAGAGATACGATGATCGTCTATGAAAACCCGTGGTTCCGCGTCGTAAAGGACGGGCTGTTCCACATCGTTGAGGAAAACACGGGAGGCGAGGGGGCAGCGGTGCTCCCGCTCGTCGGCGACGACATCCTGCTTCTGGAGATGAAGCGCCCTTCGCAGGGGCGTGAACTGACCCTCGAAATCCCGCGCGGTTTTGGCGAGGCGGGCGAGGTTGCCCTCACCTGCGCACAACGCGAGCTGAAGGAAGAAACCGGTTACGACCTGCCGCTAGAGGCCTTTAGCCCCCTGGGTCATGTGCGGCCCAATACGGGGATTATGTCGTCGCGTATCGCGCTGTTTGTGGCGCGTATTGCGCCTGATACCCCGCATGCCGAGCCGGATCAGGAAGCTGCGGGACGCAGGCTTTTACCCCTCACGCAACTGAACGCGGCCCTGTCGAGCGGGATGATTGAGGACGGCTTTACCCTGTCGGCCCTGGCGCTGTTTCAGGCCAAGGCCGCAGGTTAAGCTTTAGAAGCTGCCGACGGCGTCGCGGGCCGAGGCATAGTCGCTGTCGATGACCGACAGGCGCTCGGGCTTGTCACCAAGGGCGGCAATGACCGGAGCCGGTTCAGGCGCAATGCCCAACACGCTTTCGACATAGCCACCGAATTTAGACGGGTGGGCCGTGGACAGGGCCACAACCGGCGCACCGTTGCGATCCATCTTGCGGGCGGCATGCAGGGCAACCGCCGTGTGCGGGCAGACGACGCGACCCCAAGCCTGATAGGCGTGACCGATCTCGGCGGCAGTGGTGGCTTCATCAACCGACACGGCGCGGGTCTCTGCGGTCAGGGCTTGGCAAAGGTCGTCCGGCAAGGTGACGGTGCCGTTGGCGGCAAAGTCTTCGAACAGCTTGCGGGTCTGGGCTGCGTCGCGACCTGAGGCCTCGAACACCAGACGCTCGAAGTTCGACGGTGCCTGTACATCCATGGAGACGCTGGCGCTCTCGACGGCAGGGCGGCGGTCATAGACGCCTTCATTAATGGCCCGAGCGAGAGCGTCGTTCTGGTTGACGGCGGCGGTCATGCCCGCAACGGGCAGGCCCATCTTGCGGGCCGCAATACCGGCAAAGGCATCGCCGAAGTTTCCGGTCGGCACCACGAAATGCGCGGCCTGACCCAGCTGCAGGGTCGCTGACACATAATACGGAATCTGACCCGCAAGTCGGCCCCAGTTGATGGAGTTGACCGAGGACAGACGGCCGCGTTCGCGCAAGGTCTCGTCGGCCAGAAGCTGTTTCACAAGTCGCTGGCAGTCGTCGAAGTCCCCGCGCACGGCGAGGTTCAGGACATTGTCGGCCTCGACCGTCGTCATCTGCTTGCGCTGGATGGGCGAGACGCGGTCCAGCGGATGCAGGACAATCAGTTTGATGCGTTTCTTGCCTGCAAAGGCACGCACGGCGGCGGCTCCGGTGTCGCCGCTGGTGGCGGTCAGCAAGGTCAGCGTCTCGCCCGAGGCTTCCAATGCCTCGTCCGACAGGCTGGCGACCAGTTGCATGGCCAGGTCCTTGAACGCGGCGGTCGGGCCGCGGAACAGCTCCAGCACGAACAGGCCGGATTCCAGTTCAACCAGCGGTGTGACCAGTGGGTGGTCAAAGCCTTTGACCAGATGGGCCACGGCACGTTCTACCGCGCCTTCCGGGAGGCTGTCGCCCACGAATGGCGTCAGAACCTCGCGGGCAATGACCGAATAGTCGGCGTCCTTTGTCTGTTTCAGGCTCGAAAGGGTCGGCCACGCGGTCGGCATGTACAGACCGCCATCCGGGGCGATCCCGCGCAGCAGCGCATCGGCAAAGGTTTCGTTTGCGGCGTGGCCGCGCGTCGACAGATATTGGTCAGGCGATTGGGTCATCACCCTGCATGTCTAGACTGATAGAAGGCGCGCGTCATGGATTATGTTGCGCTGCGAAGGCCCGAAATCGCGATTTGACGCAAGAAGTTGCCTCGCAGACATCGGTGGTAGATTTCGCAGCACATTCGGGCCAAGTGTGGGGGATGAACCGTCGGTCCTTTCTGTTGCGTGGAGCGTTTGCGGCCAGTGCCGTTGGCGCGGGCTTCTGGCTAAAGGACCAGTTTGTCTGGGGGCGGCCCAAGCTGACGTTTGAGGGGGCCGAGGTCTGGCATCCGCTGGTTCAGACCATCGCCGATGTGCCCGTGATCGATGTGCAGATCGACGGACGGCCCGTGCGGGCGCTGATCGATTCCGGTGCGCAATATTCGGTGCTGGATCAGGCCTTGGGACAGCGGCTATCGCGTACGCCGTTCAACATGCCCGTCGTCGCCTATGGTGTCGGGGGGCAGCCTCAGGTCGGGCGGGGCATGACCATCGACGTCGCCTTGCCGGGCGTGCGCGTTACCAAGCTCAAGACGGCCTTGCTGGACCTTGGTCCGCTTGCGCGGGATGCGGCGCTGGCCGTTGGCTTGATTATCGGTCGCGATCTTATGCGAGAGGCGGTGATCGAACTGGATTGGGAGCGTAAGCGCGTGCGGTTCTCCGATCCTTCGGCTTGGCGTCCTGTACCAGAGCTTTGGGCAGTGCCCGTCGAGTTGTCCGGCGATGCCATGGCCGCCATAGTTTCGGTCGAGGGACGGCCCTTGAAGGCTGTGGTCGATACGGGGGCGTCTTCCTTGCTCTCGATGACTGAACCTTCCGCCCAAGCGCTGGGCTTGAACGACGGACGTGCAGCCGAGGCGGGGACCAGTCTCGTGCTGGGCGGGGTGACGCAGGCGCGCTGGGTGCGGGTGGCCTCTGTGGCGCTTGGCGAAGAGCAGTGGCGCGACGCGCGTGTTGCCGTCTTCCCCGCGTCGAACCTGCCCGGTTATCCGGACGCACTCTTGGGTATGGCGGCGTTCAAAGATAAAAAGCTGGCCCTGAACCTAGGTCAGAACCAGCTTTATCTCAGCCGCCCGCTCGATCTGACGATCGGCTAAGGGCCTACAGGTTGGCGAAGGTGTCGCAGGAGCCCGGATCGCCCGTCTGATAGCCGCGCTGCAGCCACTGCATACGTTCTTGCGAGGAACCGTGGGTGAAGCTCTCTGGCGAAACGCGTCCACCACCGCGACCCTGCAGCGCATCGTCGCCGATGGCGGCAGCGGTCTTCATGCCCTCGGCCAGATCGCTATCGGTGACGGTCACCTCGCCATTGGAGACCAGTCCCGCGTTACGCGCCCACATCCCTGCAAAGCAATCGGCCTGAAGCTCTAGCGCCACCGAATAGCGGTTGCCCTCCGCTTGCGAACGGGCGTTTTGCTGGGCGCGCTGGACCTGTTCGGTCGCTCCGATCAGACGCTGGACGTGGTGACCGTATTCGTGGGCGATGACATAGGCCTTGGCGAAGTCGGCACCCGAGCCGCCGAGGCGTTGCAGGTCCTGCCAGAAGCCGAGGTCCAGATAGACCTTCTGGTCCGCGGGGCAGTAGAACGGCCCCATGGCAGCCTGACCGTATCCGCAGCCCGTCTGGGTGCCCTGCTCGTACAGGACCGTGACCGGCGGGCGATAGCCTTCCAGCTTCTGGGCCCAGACGTCGTTGATGTTGGTGCCGATCACCTCGACAAATCTGCCCGCATCGTCTTCGGGCGAGCCGACTTGGCCTTCTTGGGATCCGGCCTGACCCAGTCCGCCCAGTTGGCTGGCGACCTGTTGGGTCGTTCGCGGGTCGATATCGAAGACGAAATACAGCACAAGGCCGATGATCGCTGCCCCGATGCCGCCACCCGCGACTGCACCGCCGCGCATGCCGCGACGATCCTCGATACCGCCACCGCGGCGTCCACCTTCCCACTTCATTGGCCCAGTCCTCTGTTCGAACCTTTGCCTTAGCCTATGGCAGAGAAACGCCGTTCGCCAAGCAAAGCTTTGTATCGGTTAATCCAGCGACCATACCCGCGAACGTTTGACCTCCTGGTCTTCGAGCTCGCGCGTGGTGGGCACAGTGTATTCACTCAGGAAGGTAAGGCCCGATTTAGGGAAATAGTTTCGTCCCGGATCGCCAACGAGAACGCGCGTGCCATTTTTTCGGGCCGCCAACAGCCATTCCAGCACCGCTTCGGCCATGGGCTTTTCATAGAAAACATCGCCCGCGCAGATCAGATCGACCTGTGGCGGCGGGCTTTTCAGCAGGTTGGCGTCGGTAAAGGCAATCTCGACATCATTGGCCTTGGCGTTGAGCGCTACAGCGGCCTCGCAGAACGGGTCGATGTCGGCGGCCAGCACGGAGGTCGCGCCCGTTTTCATCGCCGCAACCGCAACGAGGCCCGATCCGGTGGCCAGATCGACAACCGTCTTGCCTGCGCACTCTTGGGGGCGGTCCAGCAGCCAACGGGCCAGAGCCTGACCGCCTGCCCATGCGAACGCCCAGAAGGGCGGCGGCACGCCCATCTCGTCCAGTTCTTCCTCGGTCAAACGCCAGATGGGCGTGATCTCGTCAGCCAGCCACAGCTGGATTTCCGGCGTGTGGGACACGGCCTGAAGGCGGGTGTTGCCGAGGATGAAATCGGTGGGGTTTTTGATGCGCGACAAGGGCTTGCGACCGGAATGGCGAAACGGAAAACGGCGGCAAACTGGGCGCGAAGCCAGCGAAAGGCAAGGCGTAATGCTGGCCTTACAAAATGTCAGGTTGACATTACATTTATCCGATGTCAGGTTGACCTTACATTGAAGGAGAAGACCAATGAACGGACGAGACGCGACGGCCAATGGCCGCAGCTATGCGCGGGGCACCATGCTCACCATGGGGCTTTATGTGCTGGGCATTCTGGCCGCCTCGCTGGCGGTACGTAGCGGCAATGTGCATGGCGCGGCGCTGGTTGCGCTGGCTCTGGTGCCCGGTATCGCCATCCTGGGGCAGATCGGTGTGACGCTGAACTATCTGCACAAGGCCGACGAGTTTCTGAAGGCGATGACGGCGCGGCGCCTCATCATTGCCAGCATGGGGACATTGGCGATCTTCACGGTCTGGGGTTTCCTTGAAACCTTCGCAGGCGTCGAAGGACCGGCCGCTTGGGCCGCCTACTGCATCATGTGGGGCCTGTTTGGCGTGATTTCCTGCGTCGAAAGGTTCACCCAATGAACAACCGTCTCAAACTCCTGCGGGTCGAGCGCGGCTGGACGCAGGAACAACTGGGCGAACAGTTGGGCGTCTCGCGTCAGGCCGTCATCGCGCTGGAAAACGGCAAGCACAACCCGTCACTGGATCTGGCCTACCGGATATCGGCCCTGTTCGGAAAATCCGTAGAAGACGTTTTCGAAAACCCGCATATTCAAAGCTAAACAAAGGACGACCTGTGATGGCGATTTCAACTCCGGTTGGCTCAGTCTTGGTGCGTGCGTTTGTAGCGATTACAGCCCTGTTTGCGGCGTCGGTCGGGGCGGTGCCCGAGGCCCGCGCCGACAATGGCGACCGGATTTCGGTAGAGGTTGTCGGGCAGGGACCGGACGTGATCCTGGTGCCGGGCTATGCCTCGACACGCGAGGTCTGGAGAGAAACGGCCAACAATCTGTCCGCCCGTTATCGGGTTCATCTGGTTCAGTTGGCAGGGTTTGGCGATGTGCCATGGACGCATGGCGATGGCCCCTTCCTTCAACCGGCCATCGACGAACTGGCGATCTATGCCGGTACCCTGGATCGTCCGGCCTATATCGGGCATTCGATGGGGGGGCTGATGGGACTGAAGCTGGCGCAGGATCACCCGGGTCTGCTCACAAAGGTGATGAGCGTCGACAGTCTGCCCTTCTACGGCAGTCTGTTTAGTTCGACCGCGACCAGCGAAAGCGTTCGCCCGGCTGCCGAACAAATGCGAACGGCTATCCTTGGCGCGTCGGACGAGATGTTCCGTAACCAGCAAGGAATGACAGCCGTCGCTATGACGCTGAAAGAGGAGCGCCGCGCAGAGATTGTCGATGCGTCGATAGCCTCGGACCGCCAGGCCCTAGCCACCGCCATTTCAGAGCTTGTGGTGACCGATCTGCGCGAAGGGTTGCCGTCGATGACGACACCGTTCTGGGCGGTATATGCGCTCGATAACTCCAGCCCTTACGGTGCTAAGTCCGCCGAGGTGTGGACCCGCGAGTATAAAGCTTTGCCGAACGTGAGAGTGGAGGCTGTACAGGACAGCCGCCACTTCATCATGTTCGACCAACCGGAACGACTGAACGCCCTGATCGATGCGTTCCTCAACCCTTAAGGTAATCAGGCAGGGCGAAGGTCGTTGGTGACGTCGCCCTGCTTGCCGGTGCCTGCAAAGTCGGCGGCATAGACAGGGTTCAGACCCTTGCCCAGCGCTGCAAACGGCACCGTCAGGTAATAGGGCCCTTCGACATAGGGGCCGACCGCATAGGCATCCAGCAGGAAGGTTATGCCCGAGGCCTTGCCCGGTTGATCGCCTCCGGCCAGCGCGACGGCGACCTTGGACAGTTCGGGACACGACCACGTGGTGCCCGGGGCGCCCAGTGCGATCGAGCCGGGACGCGATTTCTTGGCTTGGTTCACAGCACCGCAGAGCGTGCGCGACATAGCGGCCTTATCGGCGTCGCTGGCGAACAGGTCGGCAGCCGATAGAAATTTGTTGCCGGTCTTGTCCCACAAAACACCCTTGGCGGTGGTGTTCGGATGGGCACCGCCCGAATAGTCGAAGTCGGTACGGATCATGCTGAACAGACGGTCCGTCTCGACGGGGGTGCCGTAAAGGATCTGCTTTTCGTACGGCGGCAGGTCGGCGCTACCAAACTCACTGCGGTCGGATTGCGCGCCTTCGGAATAGTCCTTCAAAGCCCCGACTTCATCGGCATAGAGCTTTTGGTAGAGGGCCGGGAAGGCTTTCACAGCTTCGGGAAGGACCAGCTTCACCTTGGCGTAGGGGGTGGTGGACTCGTACGTCAGCGGGCCTTCAACAGCAGCCTTGGCGGCGGGCTTTTCAGCCTCCGCGGGCTTGGCGTCGCGGTTACACGCCGAAAGGCTTAGAGCGACAGCAGTGCCCAGCAGGGCCAAACGAAGGGTACGCGCGGTTTTCATACGAACATCCGTGATCTTGAGGATCAAAAACTGATCTGACTAAACGCTATCGCCGCCAGAAGGATCAATCCCGCCTCACGGTTGGACTTGAAGAGTTTCAGGGCCAAGGCGGAGTTTTCGGGCTGCAACCGGATGACCTGCCAGATGAAATGCGCGGCGTAGAGCGCAAGGCCTGCCCAGAACAACGGACCGGCACCGGCCACCCAGCCTGCGGCACCGGCAAGAACGACAGCCAGAACATAGAAGATACTGACGCCTTCGCGCACCTTGCTGCCAAGGCGTCGGGCCGACGATTTAACGCCGGCCATGGCATCGTCTTCGATGTCTTGCAGCGCATAGATGGTGTCATAGCCCAACGTCCAGAACAGGCCTCCGGCGTACAGAAGGGCTGCGGACAGGCCGAGATAGCCGCCATAACCCAGAGCGACGCCATAGCTTGCGGCGGCAAACCCCAATAGCGCGCCCCAGTTGAACGTGAGGCCCAGCCACGCCTGCGGCCACCAGGTGATGCGCTTCATGAACGGATAGGCGGCTACCAGGAACAGGCTGAGGAAGCCCAGAAGCACGGCCAGCAGATTCATGGTCAGCAGGATGCACAGGCTGACCAGCGAGATACCGACGACGAAGGCCGCCGCCTGTTTGGCGCTGATCTGCCCTGACGGTATGGGACGCGAAGCCGTGCGGGCGACCTGCGCGTCAAAATCGCGGTCGACGATATCGTTCACCGCACAGCCCGCTCCACGCATGAGGGCCGAACCCAGCGCAAAGCCGACCAGCAGCCACACCTCATACCAGCCAAAGCTGCGCTCGCTCTCGAGCAGGGCCAGCACAATGCCCTGCCAGCCCGGCAGCAGAAGAAGCCAGGTGCCGATGGGGCGATCGAACCGTCCGAGCTTCAGCCATGGCTTGAGCTTTTGTGGAGCGTGGCGGTCGACCCAGTTGTCAGAGGTCGCATCGGGCAGAGGGGCAGTCGTCATGCCCTGTCTTTAACCCCGATTACCCGTGGGACAACCTTAACTTCTGGCGCGTCCCCTTAAGCCGCAGGGGCGGAAGGAGCGGTTTTGCCTACCTCGGCAGCGATCTGGCGTAGGGCCGAAGCGAACACTTCCGGCGGCTGCCCCCCAGAGATCAGGTACTGGTCGTTGACCACAACCGCAGGCACCGAGCTGATCCCGCGCGATTGCCACAGCTGTTCGGCCTGACGCACCTCGCGGGCATAGCGGCCCGACGCCAGAACCTCGCCCGCTTCGGCGCGGTCAAAGCCGACGGCTTCGGCGGCCTGTGTCAGGACACCGGCGTCGGAGACGTTGCGGCCATGGGTAAAGTGGTCCGAGAAAAGTTGCTTTTTCAGGGCTTCCTGACGCTCGGGCGCGACCTCGTGAGCCCAGTGCAGCAGGCGGTGGGCGTCGAAAGTGTTCCAGATGCGCGAGTTTTCGGTCATGCGCATGTCAAAGCCGACGGCCTCGGCGCGCTGGCGGATCATCTCGCGGTTGGCGGCGGACTGCTCGGGCGTGGAGCCATATTTGCGACCGATGTGCTCGACGATGTTCTCGCCTTCTGGCGCCATCTCGGGGTTCAGCTCGAACGGCTGGCAGGTGACATTGGCCTGAATGCCCTCAGGCTTCAGTTCTTCAAGCGCCTTGTTTAGTCCGCTCAGACCGATGACGCACCACGGGCACATCACGTCGGAAACGAAATCGATCTTCAGGGGTGCAGTCTCGGCCATGGCGCATGCCTTCTGGAACAGATGGTGTTGCATTCCATATGGAGGCTTGACCTTCGTCTGCAACCCCTGCCGTCATTAATCGCCCGAGACGAGCGTAAAGCCTTCTACCGGACGGTTTTCCCGATAGCCCGCGTGGTACATGTCCATGTGGATCACGACGCTTTTCCCGCTGGCGCATGTCACCGCATAGGCGTCGACAACGTGGCCGTCATGAGCTATGCCCACGCTGCCTTGACGGTTGAACGCGGGGGCTTTGCCGTCGGCGCAGCGCAGTCCCGACAGATATTCGCGCTGGCCGGGCGGCATGTCCGCTTTCACGGGATTGTAGCGCTTGCCCAGATCGGCGACCTAGGTTGGTGCCTCTGCTGTCGCACAGCCGCAAAGCACGACCGCGCCAACAGCCATGACGCTGATTGCTAATTTCATCGAAGATCCTCACCCCGTGCGGTATCCAAAATCCGCCCGTTACAGTTTGCGTAACCGAGTTCACCGGGTCTCGCAATCGACGTGAAAGAGAGGAAATGGGGGGCGGCCCGGTTTCTCAGTCGGGGGGCGTGTTGACCGGGCCGCCGGAACCGGACGGATTGGGGGGGTGGGGAAAACCCGTGCGGTTCACTCATCAGAACTGACACCGCAAAGGAAGGTTCCTTGCGATGGCATATGGAAATGTGAGTTTTTGCCAGCGGCACATCACGGGTCTCAAAAAGCCTGATGACTACGGGTTGCGTTGGCGGCGGCGACGGGTCAGTGAAAGGGAGTGAAGACGACCCTTATCATTGACTGCGACCCGGGGGTGGATGACGCCACCGGACTACAGATGGCCTTTGCAGCGGAGCAGTTCGAACTGCTGGCTGTGACGACAGTGGGCGGCAATGTGCCTGCCTCCGCGACGGCCCGTAACGCCTGCATCCTGCGACAGATCGCCGGACGCGAGGACGTGCCGGTTTTCGCCGGTGCGGACCGCCCGCTGCGCCGCGACCCTGCCGGTGCCGGAGAGTTCCACGGCGAGGAAGGCCTCGGCGACATGGTGCCTTTCGAAACCGCTAAAGGTGTCGAGGACGAACATGCCGTCGATGCTCTGATACGGCTGGTAATGGACAGACCCGCAGGCGCGGTGACGCTGATCACCATGGGGCCGATGACCAATCTGGCTCTGGCTCTGCGCAAGGAGCCCGCTCTGGCGACACACCTGAAAGAAGTGGTCGCCATGGGCGGAGCCCGCGCCGAAGGCGGCAACATCACCGCCAGCGCCGAGTTCAACATCTGGGCGGACCCGGACGCCGCGCACGAAGTCCTCAGCAGCCCCGCCAAGGTTGTGATGCTGGGGCTGGACGCCACCCATCAGGTTCGCGTCAGTGAAGATCGCATCGTAGCCATCGAGGCTATCGACAACGCGCCTGCGCGTACCGTGGCCAGCATGCTTCGCTTCTCCCAACGTATCGAGCGCGAGATCGTCGGCTGGCACTCGGCACCGCTGCACGACCCGTGCACGGTCGCCTATGTGATGGCTCCTGAACTTTTCGACGTCGTGCCGGCTGATATCCGCGTGGAGTGCGACAGCGACCTGACGCGTGGCCACACCGCCGTCGAGTTCCGCGTGAAGCGCGAAGATGCCCGTCACCTGTGGGGCAAGGGCGTACGTGACCGCGAGGTCTTTTACCTGATCGGCCAGACCCTGGCCCGCGCCGGAGGGGCGAAATGAGGATCACCGTCGTCGGTTCGATAAACCTTGATTATGTCGCCACCTGCGCCGCTTTACCCAAAGCTGGCGAGACGGTGACGGGCGCGACCCTGGCCCGCCATCCGGGTGGCAAGGGTGCCAATCAGGCATTGGCCGCCCGCAAGCTGGGGGCCGAGGTGTGCATGATCGGTCGCGTGGGCGATGACGAAATGGC
This sequence comes from Brevundimonas pishanensis, assembly GCF_022750635.1. Lineage (GTDB taxonomy): Bacteria > Pseudomonadota > Alphaproteobacteria > Caulobacterales > Caulobacteraceae > Brevundimonas > Brevundimonas pishanensis. The sequence goes on from NZ_JAJKBG010000006.1 coordinate 70,178, forward strand.
ACTGCCCGCCACGGCCTTGCTGGACGCGCACGGCGTGGACCTGAACGGCGTGGTCACCGATCAGGACGAGCCGACCGGCGTGGCACTTATCTCGGTCGATGCCGAGGGCGAGAACCAGATCACCGTCGCCGCCGGAGCCAACCACAACGTCTTTCCGGAACATCTTCCGGCCCGTATCGAAACGCCTCTGATCGTGCAGCTTGAACTGCCGATCGACACGGTAGAGGCGGCTGTGGGGCGTGCGACCGAGTTTGTCTGCGCCAACCTTGCGCCTGCGGCTCCGGTGTCGGATGCCCTGCTGCGCCGTGCCGACCTGATCGTCGTCAACGAGAATGAAGCCGCTTTCTATGGCGATGCCCTGCACCACGGTGGTGGCCGCGTGGTCATTACCAAGGGCGCGCGCGGTGCCGCCATGTACCAGCGCGGCGTCGAGATGGCGTGGTCCACACCACCTCAGGTCAAGGCTGTGGACGCGGTGGGCGCGGGTGATGCCTTTGTCGGCGCGATTACCGTAGCGCTGCTGGAAGGTATGGCACCGCAAGACGCGCTGGACTTTGCCTGTGCTGCAGGCGCTGTCGCCTGCACCCGTGCAGGTGCCCAGTCGTCGCTGGCCTCGCGCGAAGAGGTCGAGGCCTTGCTGGACGCCTAAAGTTTGATGACCTGGCGGACGGCCATACCGTCTGCCAGCGCATCGAACGCTGGATTGATTTGATCCAGCGTCAACGTCCCGGACAGCAGTCGATCCACCGGCAACCGCCCGTCCCTGAACAACCGGATGTAGCGGGGAATGTCGCGGCTGGGCACGCAGGCTCCGATATAGGAGCCCTTGAGCGTGCGCTCCTCGGCGACCAGAGACACGATATTCACATCCAGTGTGGCGTGCGGGGGCGGCAGGCCGGCGGTGACAGTGGTCCCGCCACGCCGCGTCATGCGCCAGGCCGCATCCAGCGCCCGCGCCGATCCGGCCATTTCAAACGCGAAGTCTGCACCGCCGTTCGTCAGGGCTCGGACCTGTTCGACAGCATCGGCATCGCTGGCATTGACGGTGTGAACGCCAAAGCTCTGCGCCAGCGCCAGTTTGTCGGGGTTGAGATCAACCGCCACCACCGGGCTGACACCGGAAGCCAGCGCGCCCAGAACGGCGGCTAGGCCCACGCCGCCCAGCCCGATCACAACCGCTGACTGTCCGGCCTTGATCTGGGCCGTGTTCACCACCGCCCCCACGCCCGTCAGGACAGCGCACCCGAACAGGGCGGCGTGCTCGAACGGCAGTTCCTTATCGATCTTGACCAGCGAGCGGCGCGATACGACGGCATGGGTTGCGAAGGCCGAGCAGCCAAGGTGATGGTTCAGGACCTCGCCGTCTTCGCAGATGAAGGCCCGTCGACCCGAGAGCAGCCGCCCCTCGCCGTTTGAAACGGCTCCGGGTTCACAAAGGGCAGGGCGGCCCTCCGCACAGGGCGTGCAATGCCCGCATGATGGCATGAACACCATGACCACATGGTCGCCGACTTCCAGATCGCTCACATCGGGACCCAGCGCCTCCACTACACCAGCCGCCTCGTGGCCGAGCGCCATGGGCATGGGGCGCGGGCGATCTCCGTTGATGACCGACAGGTCCGAGTGACAAAGCCCCGCGGCCCGTATCCGCACCAGCACCTCGCCAGCCTTCGGATCATCCAGCGTGACGTTGCGGATCTTCAGCGGCTGGCTGTCCGCGTAAGGGGTGGCGTGATCCATACGGTCCAGCACGGCGGCGCGGGCGATAACTGGCATGATGAAATTCCCCCATGGTCAAAGCGACAGCTCTAAGCCACGCTAGGCCGACTATCGGGGACCGCCAAGAGGGAGATCGGGGTTATGTCACGCGAAAAGCCTGCCACCCGCGACGACTATCGCCAGTTTGTTACCCTGACGACGCGGTGGGCGGACAATGACGTTTACGGCCACATCAATAATGTCGCCTATTACGGCTTTATCGACACGGCGGTGAACCAGTTGCTGATCGAGCGGGGGCTGTTGGACGTCAACGCCTCGGCACAGATCGGTGTCGTGGTCGAATCCGGCTGTCGCTATCACGCCTCGGCCCACTATCCGGATGTGATGCACGCAGGCGTGCGCGTTGGCCATTTGGGCAACAGCAGCGTGCGCTATGAAGTGGGATTGTTCAAAAATGACGAGAGCGAGGCCTTGGCCGAAGGCTTCTTCGTCCATGTCATGGTCGGTCGCGACGACCGACGGCCACAAGCCATGGCCGCGCCTCTGAAAACGTTCTTGCAGACGCTGGCCTAGGAATCGCTGAACCGTGGACAGCCCCGGTCCAGCGCTCCGGAAGTGTCCTAGTCGCGGGCGTTGCGCAGCAGGGCCATGATGCCCACTGCCGTCAGTGCACCCAGCGCGAAAGCACCGACAACCGAACCGGTTGCAGCGGCCGTCGATACCGTCACCGGACGGCGGGCATAACGCTCGACGATCTCGGTAGCATTCGGATCGCGCAGGCCTTCATCGTAGGCGTCGTCCAGATAGGTGTCGTCAACTGCGACCATGATCGTCCTCCAAACTGTTGTGCGCTCAAAACCAAAGTGAGTTCGAGGCGGTTCCTTGTGGTGACAGAGAAAGCCGCATCCGGTAAAGGGCGCGCCTTAGCATATTCGACATTTGGCGAGCGACACCATGGCCGGCCACTCAAAATTCAAAAATATCATGCACCGCAAGGGACGCGCCGATAAGCTGCGCTCCAAGCTTTTCTCGCGTTTGTCGCGTGAAATCACGGTTGCAGCCAAGTCGGGCATGCCCGATCCGGCAATGAACCCGCGCCTCCGTCTGGCAGTGAACAACGCCAAGGCCGAGTCGATGCCGAAGGAAAACATCGAACGCGCCATCAAAAAAGCTTCGGGCGGCGAAGTCGATGCGATGGAAGAAATCCGCTACGAGGGCCGTGGCCCCGGCGGTGTCCAGATCGTCGTCGACGTCCTGACCGACAACCGCAACCGCGCTGGCTCGAACGTTCGTTCGGCCTTTGCCAAGAACGGCGGCGCGCTGGGTGAATCCGGCTCGGTGACCTTTATGTGGGATCGCGTCGGCAAGATCACCTATCCTGCCGAAGCCGGTACCGAAGATGCGGTGATGGAAGCCGCTATCGAAGCGGGTGCCATGGACGTCGAAAGCGATCTGGTGAAGCCGGATATCTACGAAGACGCACCGGGTCACACCATCTGGACCGCCTTCGAAGACCTGAACGACGTGGCCGAAGCCATGTCCAAGGTTCTGGGCGATCCGAAGTCGACCGCTATTGTCTGGAAGCCACAGTCGGAAGTCGAACTGACCGGTGAAGCCGTCGGAACGCTGTTTAAGCTGCTCGACGCACTGGACGCCGAGGACGATGTCCAGCAAGTGTATTCAAACGAAGACATCTCGGAAGAAGACGCGGCCAAGTACGCGGGCTAACTTTCGAGTTGGGGCTGGGAAAAGGGCGGCGCTTTAGGGCGACGCCCTTTTCTTATGCCCGAATGCGCGCTGTGACAGGCTTAAGGAACTCAAGGTCAGCGTACAGACGTTCTCAATCCATATAGCGCTATAGGTTGTCTTGTTACGCCTGGGTGCTGCCACGGGAGAACGTCACCTAATGTTGCCTTGGAACGAGATCATCTGGCCACTGCTCGGTTCGATTTTTGCGGGCGGCCTGATCGGGCTGGAGCGCGAATGGCGGGGGCGGCCCGCAGGGTTTAGAACCCATATTCTGGTGAGCCTCTCGGCGTGCTTGCTGATGCTGGCCGCCCTGCACCAGACGCACTGGGCCTTTGACGACCTGCCCCGTCGCAATATCATGACCGATCCGACGCGTATGGCGCACGGGGTTCTGACCGGCATCGGCTTTTTGTGCGCCGGTGTCATTGTGCGTCAGGGCTTTTCCATCCACGGCCTGACCACGGCCGCCTCGCTCTGGATGACGTCGGCTATCGGCCTGTTGTACGGCGCGGGCCTGTTCGGGCTGGCGACGACCGGAACGGTGGTGACAGGCGTTATCCTTGTCGGCCTCAAGCTCATCAGCGGGATGGTGCCCAGCCGTGTCACCGCCGAAATCCGCGTCCACTGGAAACGCGGAGATCAGGATACTGCGCAAAGGGTCCAGAGCATTCTGGCGGTCCCCAAGGGCGGGTTGCGATCCGGCAAGACGGGGCTGTCAGCAGACGGCACGCAAGAGGTGCGTTGTTGGCGTTTCCGCATCAATAACCGCCAGAAGCTGGATCAGATTTCCGCAGCCCTGGCCTCGGAGGCGGGGGTCACCTGCTACGAGATATCGCCCCACGACGACTAGGTTTCGATCCGGCCTTCACGTGCAAAAGGAAATGGCGCGCTCGACCCAGATGCCCAGACCTTGCCGCTGCCAAAGGGCGATACCTGCCAGCGCCAGCAGGATCGCCGTCCCGCCCAGCAAGGCGGGGATCAACCGTTCGGGCTTTTGCGGTTCGGTGGTCATGCGCGTGCGGGAAGGGCGGTTGGCGGGGTCTGGCGGATAGGCAGGTTGGCGAGGCCGGCCGTAAAGGCCAGCGCGATGGAGATATACCACACCAGTTGGTACGAGCCGGTCGCATCAAAGATCAGGCCGCCGGTCCAGGCCCCCAGAAACGCCCCGATCTGGTGTCCGAAAAAGACCAGACCCGTCAGCGCCGACAGGTTCCGCAGACCATAGATTTGCGCCACCAGCCCGTTGGTCAAAGGCACGGTCCCTAGCCACAGGAAGCCGAAGCTGGCTGCGAACACCAGCGCGCTCACCGACGTCAGCGGGGCCAGAAGGAAGACGATGATGGCGACGCCGCGCAGGCTGTAGAGCACGGCCAGTAGATGCTTCTTGGAGTATTTGCCGCCCCATGCGCCCCACAGCCACGAGCCGGCAATGTTGAACAGCCCGATCAATGCCAGACCCGTCGCACCGACGGTCGCGGGCAGTCCCTGATCGGTAATGTAGGCGGGGAAGTGGATACCCACGAAGGCCACGTGGAAACCACAGACGAAATAGCCACCGAACAGCAGCCACCAACTGCGGTCCGCGCACGCTTGTTTCAACGCGGCCCCGAGCGGAAGGCCTTCGGGGCGAGGCGTGACGGGGGCACCGCGCCGGGACATCAGCCCGAATGCCAGCGGTGCAATCAGCAGCAGCATGATCGCCAGCGCGGTTAGGCTGTTCTGCCAGCCGATGCCCTCAATCAGCGCCTGCGCCAGTGGCACAACGAAGAACTGGCCCAGCGATCCGCCCGCCGTGATGATGCCAAAAGCAAGGGTGCGTTTATGCGGCGGCACGATTTTGCCGACGGCCCCCATGGTGACCACAAAGGTCACGCCCGACATAGCCATGCCGACCAGTGCACCAAAGCCTATGCCGATACCCAGAGCATTCGTCGCATAGGCGGTGACCACCATGCCTGCGGCGTACATGGCCGTTCCGATCAGCAGCACACGCCCGGCACCGTGTTTGTCTGCATAGGCCCCGACGAAAGGCTGGACCGCGCCAAACAACAGGTTCTGTAGGGCCAGAACAAAGCCGAAGGTCTGGCGACTAATACCCAGATCCATGACCATGGGGCTCAGATAAAGACCGAACGACTGCCGTACCCCCATGGCCAGCGTCACGATGGCCGCGCTGGCGGCGATCATGATCCAGGCTTGCCGCGACAATGCCGGAGCGGGGGAGGTGGTCATGCGACACCCTTCTGCGACCGTCTGTCGCGATACTGAAACGTTGAACTCACTACACCCATCCACGCGTTCCGCAATCTCGGGTTGGCGAAGGTGACGGCCTACGCCGTGGGGAAAAGCCCCCTCTGGTCATTGTCTGCTAACTATCTTTGGGGCATGACGGGAACAGATGACGAACGAAACCATCAGAATCGTCGGGATCGACCCCGGCCTACGCAAGACCGGCTGGGGTGTGATCGCAGCCGAAGGCTCGCGTTTGCGCTGGATCGCGCATGGCGTAATCGCCCCTGACGATACCCTGCCGTTCTCGGAGCGGTTGCTGGCGCTGATGAACGGCATCCACGCTGTCTGCCATGACTATCAGGTCGATGAAGCGGCGGTCGAAGAAGTGTTCGTCAACGTTAATCCCGCCTCGACCCTTAAACTGGGACAGGCGCGCGGTGCCGTGATTCTGGGTGCGGCCACCTATGGTCTGTCGGTCGGGGAATACCCCGCCAACCTGATCAAAAAGGTGGTGGTCGGTGCCGGGCACGCCGACAAGTCGCAGATTGCCTATATGGTCGCGCGCCTGCTGCCGACCTCAAAGGGTGCCAAGGCCGACGCCGCCGACGCCTTGGCGGTCGCCATTACCCACGCACAGCTTCGCAAGCGTGCGCTGCTTGAATCTCTAGTCAAAGGTGCCGCGTGATTGGTCGTCTGAAAGGTATCGTAGCCGAGGTCGATCTGGACCACTGCATCATCGACTGCGGTGGTGTGGGCTATGTGGCAACCTGCGGCTCGCGCACCCTGTCGCGTCTGGCTCCCAATGCCGAGGCGACCGTCTATATCCATTCTCAGTGGTCCGAAGACCAAGGCCCACGTCTGTATGGCTTCTTCAGTCGTGACGAGCGCAAGGCCTTTACGACTCTGCTGGCCATTCAGGGCGTAGGTCCGAAGGCGGCGCTGGCGGTGCTGGATGTGCTGCCACCGTCGGAACTCGCCAATGCCGTTGCGCGTGAAGACAAGGCTGCTGTGGCGCGCGCCAATGGCGTGGGGCCGAAGCTGGCGCTGCGCATCGTGACCGAGCTGAAGGGCAAGCCGCTGGGCGACACCACCTTCACCCCGACCGCTGGGGGCGTTCACTCGGAAGTGGCAGCCGCCCCTGTGCCGTCGATCACCGGCGAGGCTGTCGCGGCCCTGCTGGGTCTGGGCATCGCCGAGCTCAACGCCCGCCGCGCCGTCGAGGTCGCGTTGGAAGCCAAGGGCGAGGAAGCGGGTCTGTCCGCCATTATCCGCGCCGCGCTTCAGGAATTGGGTAAATGAGCGAGCGTATCCTGAGCGGCGAGGCCATGGAGGGCGAGGCCTTCGACCGTGCCCTGCGTCCCCAGAACTTTGCCGAGTTCGTGGGCCAGCCCAAGGTCAAAGATAATCTTTCGGTCTTTATCGAGGCCGCCCGCAAACGTCAGGAAGCGCTGGATCACGTCCTGCTGTTTGGCCCTCCGGGGCTGGGCAAGACGACGCTGGCGCAAATCGTGGCGCGCGAACTGGGTGTGGGTTTCCGCGCCACCTCCGGCCCCATTCTGGGCAAGCCGGGCGACCTTGCGGCCATCCTGACCAATCTCGAACCGCGCGATGTGCTGTTCATCGACGAAATCCACCGCATGTCCCCGCAGGTCGAGGAAGTCCTCTATCCGGCTATGGAAGACCATGTGCTGGACCTGATCATCGGCGAAGGCCCGTCGGCGCGCTCGGTGCGGATTGATCTGGCCCCGTTCACTCTGGTGGGGGCGACGACCCGTGCGGGCCTCCTGGCTACGCCCCTGCGAGACCGTTTCGGTATCCCGCTGCGGCTGGAGTTCTACACGCCCGAAGAACTGACGACGGTGGTGCGCGGCACGGCCCGTAAAATGGGTGCGGAAATCGACGCCGAGGGTGCCTACGAGGTCGCCTCGCGCTCGCGTGGCACACCGCGTATTGCGGGGCGCCTGCTGCGCCGCGTGCGCGACTTTGCCGATGCGGCGGGCGCTCCGGTCATCACCAAATTGGTGGCCGCCCAGTCGCTGGCCCGTTTGGAAGTCGATGAGGCGGGGCTGGATAGCAATGACCGCCGCTTCCTTAAGGCTTTGATCGAAAACTACGGCGGTGGTCCCGTCGGCATGGACACGCTCGCCGCCGCCATCGCCGAAGCCCGCGATGCCGTTGAGGACGTGATCGAACCCTATCTGCTGCAACAAGGCTTCATCATGCGCACCCCGCGTGGTCGCATGGCCTGCGCGCGGGCGTATGAGCATCTGGGACTAAGCGCGCCGCCGCCTCCGCCTAGTTCTACGCCGGATATGTTCGGGAAGTAGGGTTAGATGCTTCAAACTCTCCCCCCAGAGCGCTAAGCCTTAATCATGAGCGACACTCCCACCGCTGGCCGTTTTGACGGCAAGGATCACCTGCTGCCTGTTCGTGTCTATTACGAGGACACCGACTTCACGGGGGTGGTCTATCACGCCAACTACGTCCGCTATTTCGAGCGGGGGCGGTCGGACTTTCTGCGGGCGGCGGGGATTGGCCATACCGATCTGCTCGAGAGCGATGACCCGCTGGCCTTTGTCGTCAGTGAACTGAACATCAAATATGTTCGTCCGGCTAAGATCGACGACGCCCTGATCGTGCGCACCCGCTACGAGGTGGTGAAGGGCGTGCGCATGTTGATCAAACAGACGATCGAGCGTGACGGTGAGGTGCTCTGCCGCGCTGATGTGGTCGCCGCCTGTATCCACATGGATGGTCGCCCGCGTCGCCCCAGCAAACTGCTGATGCAAAAGGTCGAACCGTGGTTGTCCGGTTCGAGCGAAGGCTGAAGCCGGCCTCAAAACCCGCTGATAACGCTTATGTCAGACGATCATGGGGTGACGGAGTCCATAAGGACCGCTAGATCGCCGTGCGTGCCTTGAATTCGCCACGGGATGGCGGTCTCAAGGACATAAGACTTTAGTGCAAGCGACCAAGGATCACTGAATGGCACCCCCTGTCGACGCATCGCTGTTGAACCCCGTCGAACTGTTTATGTCCGCCGACTGGGTGGTGAAGGTGGTGATGATCGGCTTGGCGATTGCCTCGCTGTGGTCGTGGGCTGTCATTCTGGACAAGGCATTCCGCTTTAGCGCCATGTTCAAGCGCGCTAACGAGTTTGAACAACTGATCGAAACCCGCTCGCTGGAAGAGGCTGCTGCTGCCGCTGGTCCTCAGCCCGTCGATCCGCTTCCGCGCATGCTGCAAATCACCTTGCAGGACTGGAAAGAAGCCCGTCAACGCGGTCCTCTGACCGACGCTCAAGGGCAGGCCCTGCTTAACCGCATTGATCGTGCGATGGATTCGGTGATCGCCCGCGAAAGCCAGAAGATCGAAAACGGTCTGGGCGTTCTGTCGGTGGTCGCAACGGCGTCGCCGTTCATCGGCCTGTTCGGTACCGTCTGGGGCATCATGAATGCGTTCGATCGCATTGCTGCCGCTGGCAATACCAACTTGACGACCGTGGCTCCGGCCATTGCCGAGGCGTTGTTCGCCACGGCTATCGGTCTGGCTGCGGCTATTCCGGCCTATATGGCCTTCAACGCCTTCTCGGTGACGGCGGGCAAGTTTACGGGTCGTCTGGAATCCTTCGCCGACGATCTGGCCGCCGCACTGGCGCGTCGTCTGGCCGGTCCGGCAACGCCGCCTCCGCCGCCGCCGCCGCCGTCTTCGGACCTGAACATCCGTCGGGGCAGCTAAGCCATGGGTATGGCTGCAGGAGGATCGGGCGGAGGAGGCGGTCGTGGCCGCCGCCGCGCCCGCAAACGCCCGCTGAGCGAGATCAACGTCACGCCACTGGTGGACGTGATGCTGGTTCTGCTGATTATCTTCATGGTGTCGGCCCCGCTGATCACCGTCGGTGTGCCGGTCGAACTTCCCAAGACCGAGGCTAGCGCCGTCGAGGTGAATGAAAAGCCTGTGTCGGTCTCCATCAAGGATGACGGCTCCATCTATGTGGGCGAAGCCGAAGTCACCTGGGAGCAGCTTCCGGCGCGTGTCGGCGAGGAAGCAGGCGAGAACGCACGCGAGAAGCAAATCTTCATCCGCGCCGACGGTCGTGCGCCCTATCAGGCCGTGGCCCGCGTGATGGCGCGCCTGTCGGCGACGGGCTTCACCAAGCTGAACCTGATCACCGACACCGCCGAGGCGGCAGGAGCGTAAGGCCGGATGCGCAAGCCATCCCCCGCACTGCTGGGCTCGGTCGCGTTGCACGCTGGCGTTATTGCGCTCAGCTTGCTGACGCTCACCAACCGCAAGGCAGAGCCGCCGAAACCTCTGGTCAACTCGGTTCCAGTCAGCATCGTCTCCGAAATGGTGATCGAGGCTACGCCGGCCGATAACCCGCAGCCGGAACCGAGCCTTGAAGACGGCTCGGCCTCGCCGCAGGACCTACCGCAGGCTCCGGAGCCGACCCCGCCGCCACCGGAGCCCCCGACGCCGACCCCGCCGCGTCCGACGCCGACACCCCCGCGTCCAACGCCAACACCGCCGCGCCCGACGCCGACTCCTCCGCGTCCTACGCCGACCCCGACGCCGCCCAAGAAGCCGGAACCAACGCCGCCGCGCCCGACGCCGACGCCTACGCCTCCGCGCCCTAATCCCACGCCACCGCGTCCTAATCCGACACCGCCGCGCACCAACCCCACGCCGCCGCGTGACAGCACGCCTGTTCGTCCGCCCGCCCAGCGCGAGGCTCCCGGTCTGGACCTTGCCGATCTCGCCGGTCCCCAGCGCCCGACGGGCAATCGCGGTCGTCCGGCCACGGGCCAGCAGGGGCAGGGCAGCGCGTCGCAAGCCACTGGACCTCAAGTCGCGGCGATCTTCAATCAGGTCTATCCGCACTGGAACCTGCCGTGCGACATCCCCGGTGCGACCGCCCTTCGGATTCAGGTCGAGCTCACCTTGTCGGCTGACGGGCGCATCACGCGTGGACCGACGCTCGTGAACCCGCAGAATTCCAACGTCTATCGCGCGACCGCCGACGGTGCCCTGCGGGCACTGCGTCAGGCCGCGCCGTTCGACGTGCCGTCCAATTTCGACGGGGGGCTGTTCCGCCCGACGTTCAACCCCGAAAGGGCTTGTGCCAACCGCTAGGGCAGCCTTCCGGCTTGACCGCGCGTTACCGCAAAGGCCCATTCTTAGACTGACGAATCGATAAAGGGAGTTCCATCATGCGATTGAAGCTCGTTCTAGCCACGACGGCCGCGCTGGTGATGGCTATGCCCGCCGCCGCCCAGCAGCAGGCTCCGACGAATGGCCCCATCGAGGTCGAGATCGATCAGGGCGTGCTGCGCCCCCTACAGATCGCGGTTGTTCCGTTTACCGGAGCCAACGGCTCGCAGATTTCGCAGGTCATCAGCGGCAATCTGAAGCGTTCGGGTTTCTTTGATCCGCTCAATCCGGCCAGCTTTGTTGAGACGGGTCTGACGCTGGCCAATGCGCCGAACTTCCCGCAGTGGACGTCGATTGGGGCACAGGCGGTGCTTTACGGCGGTGTGACCCAGCGGGCCGATGGCCGCGTGGATGTGGGCTTCCGCCTGTATGACCCGTACCGCCAGTGCCAACTGGTGAGCTATCAGTTCACGGCAACCGCCGAGCAATGGCGCCGTATTGCGCACAAGATCTCGGACGTTGTCTATCAGCGCCTGACCGGCGAGCCGGGCTTCTTCGACAGCCGCGTCCTGTTCGTTGCTGAAAGCGGGAGCCAGACCAACCGCCGCAGCCGCCTGACCATCGTCGATCAGGACGGCTACAACCCCGTCTTCCTGACGCAGGGCGACGAGGTGATCATGTCGCCCCGCTTCTCGATGCATAATCCGGACGAAGTCACCTATGTGGCGCTCGGCAAGGATTACAGCCGTATCTACCTGTATAACCTTGCGACCGGCCGCCGCGAAAGCATGGGCGAGTTCGAAGGTCAGGTGCTGGCTCCGCGCTTCTCGAATGACGGCTCGAAGATGGCCTTCTCCATCATTCGCAACGGCAACACCGACATCTATGTGATGAACCTGCGCACCCGCCAGCTGTCGCGTCTGACCAGCGATCCGGGCATCGATACCTCGCCGTCGTTCAGCCCTGACGGCTCGCAGATCGTCTTTACCTCCGACCGCTCGGGCTCGGCACGTCTCTACACCATGCGCGCCGACGGCTCGGGTCAGCGTCCGATCAGCCGTGGCGGCGGCATCTATACCGCGCCTGCATGGTCGCCGCGCGGCGATTTGATCGCCTTCACCAAACAGGCTGGCGGCCGCTTCCACACGGGCGTGATGAAGCCTGACGGTACGGGCGAGCGCAGCCTGTCGTCGTCCTATCTGGAAGAAGGCCCGTCGTGGGCTCCGAACGGTCGGTATGTGATGTTCGCGCGTCAGTCCCCGGGCGGTGACACCCGTCTGTGGACCGTGGACCTGTCGGGCCGTGTCGTTGCGCAAGCCGGTTACCAAGAGCGTGGCTCCTCGCCGGCATGGTCGGGCCTTCTGGATGCACCGCCTGCCAACCTCGGTATCAATCAGGGTCCCGATTCCTGCGCTGCGTCGTAAGTTTCGCAGTCCGGATCAATGGCTTCACTCCTGCGTTATCAGCACATAGCGTTGCTGGAACGCAAAGGGGAGCCGGTGTAGCTACTGCCTCTATTAAAGCTAAGCTTGGATCGCCATCAGCGGTCCCTCAATTCAGGAGTCGAGCATGAACAAAGCCTCGCTGTCCAAACTGATCGCTGTCAGCGCCCTTGCTATTTCGGTCGTCGCCTGTACGCCGAAGCCGAAGGTTGACACCGCCACCCCGACCGGTCCGGTGCAAACCCAACCGACGGGTCCGGCCTATCCGACCTCGCCGACCGGTCCGGTTGACGGTTCGGGTATGGGTGCCGCTGTTCCGGGTTCGGAGCAGGACTTCGTCATCAACGTTGGCGACCGCATCTACTTCGGTCTGGATTCTTACGAAGTGAACGCCGAAGCCGGTATGCGTCTGGCTGCTCAGGCCGCCTGGCTGCAGCGTTACCCGCAAATCACCATCCGCATCGAAGGCAACGCCGACGAACGCGGCACCCGCGAATACAACCTCGCACTGGGTGCCCGCCGCGCTGAATCAGTCCGCAACTACCTGATCTCGCGTGGTATTCCGGCCAACCGCATCGACACCATCTCGTTCGGCAAGGAACGCCCGATCGCTGAAGGTTCGAACGAGTCGGCCTGGGCCCAGAACCGTAACGCCCGCACCGCGATTGCCTCGGGCGCGCGCTAAGGTCTGACCCTCTGGGTTAAACGATCAGGAGGCACCGGCTCGACAGCCGGTGCCTCTTTCAATTTGAGGGACGAGGCGGCACTGTCGGCTGGTTGTCCAAGAGGGGAATAACTTGGAAATCGACGCGATTGGCGCCGCCGAGGGCGCATTGGCCGGGGGGATGGCTGCTCACGCTATCGACCCCGAAAAAGGGCATGCCGGACAGCATTCGCACAACTGTGCCGACTGCGGAACGCCGCTAACGGGCCGGTATTGTTCGGAGTGCGGACAGCCCGCACACGTGCATCGCACGCTGGTGCATCTGGGGCATGAACTGCTGCACGGGGTCATGCACTTTGACGGGCGTATCTGGCGGACCCTGCCGCTGCTCCTGGTCAATCCGGGCAAGCTGACGCGCGAATGGTGTCAGGGCAAACGCAGCCGGTATGTGTCGCCGCTGGCGATCTTCCTGTTCACCCTCTTCATCATCTTCTTCGGCCTCAGCATGGCCTCGCCGCCCAAGGTGAACATGGGCAGCAACATCGATGTGGCCAGCATGTCCCAGACCGATGTGGATGCTCTGAAGGCCGAACTTGCGGAAATGGACAAAGAGGTCGCTGCCCTCGACGTCGCATTTGCGCAGGCCAAGGGGGCCGACAAGATCGCATTGGGTACCCAGAAGGGGGCGCTGGCCGGTACTCACGCCGCCCTGAAAGCCCGTGTCACTGCCTATGAAACCGCCAAGGCCGAGGGCAAGCTTCCTGTGCCCGGCAAGGCTCGCTCTGACGGGCTGGAGCCCGGCAGCTGGCAGGCTCAGGTGGCAGACCTAAACTGGCAAAGCGATGGCCATGGCGCGATGGCCAAGATCGGCAAGAAGCTGAAAAACCCCGACCTGATGCTCTATAAGCTTCAGCAGACGGCCTATAAATTCGCCTTCCTGCTGGTGCCGCTGTCGATCCCGTTCATGTGGTTGCTGTTCCTGTGGCGTCGGGGGTTCACCCTGTATGACCACGGGGTTTTCGTTCTGTACTCGCTGACTTTTATGGCGATGCTGACGGTGGTTGCGGCTCTGCTCGGGGGGCTGGCTCCGGCCTTGGGGTCGGTGCTCGTCTGGCTGGTCATGACCATTGTGCCGGTGCACATGTTTGCCCAGCTCAAGGGGGCCTATGGCCTGTCCGTCTTCTCGGCGCTGTGGCGGACGGGCTTCCTTATGGTGTTCTGCACCATCGTGGTCTCGCTCTTCCTGACCGCTATCGTTTATCTTGGCCTTGGCCACTAGAACGCCTGAAAGGCTTGCGAACCATCGGGAACGGTGGAACGGATAAGATCATGATGAAACAGTCTTTTCGCTTGAAGATGTCGGTCGCGACGGCGGCTCTGGTCCTGTGCAGCATCGGTGGAGGCGTTGCCGTCGCCCAGAACCGTGGGGCACCTGTCGCCCAACCGGTTATTCCGGCCGTTGAATGGGACAAACGCCGTCTGGACACGCTGGACCGTAACGTCCGCCGTCTCGAGCGTGCCCTGACCCAACGAAATGCTGCGGGTCAGCCTGTCATCGTCGAGCCCGATCCCGAGGTCGTGGCCCTTCAAGGTCAGGTGTCCGTAATGGAGCGCCGTCTGGCCGATCTGGAGGCCACCTTCCGCCGCGTGAACGCCGACAACGAGCGTATGACCTTCGATCTGGACGAAGCCACGCGAAATAACGCTGCCCTGACCCGCCGCCTCGACACTCTCGAAGAGCGCCTGAAGGAAATGCAGGAAGAAGCAGAGTTGAACGCGCCCGTCAGCGCCAACTCGCCGACCGGCAATGCTGCCGGTGACCTGCAGGCCGCCATGCGTCTGAGTGGCGAGGACAGCCGCCGTGGCATGCGTGCGCTGGAGACGGTGACTGTAACCTGGCCCGATACCCCCCAAGCCAAGGAAGCCTATAGCCGTCTGGGCGATATGCACGTCGCGGGTCGTGACAATGCCTCTGCCGTCAGCGCCTATGCTCAGGCCCTGACCGGATGGCCACGCACGCCTTGGGCTGCTGAAACGGTGCTGAAACTGGCCGAGGCTTTGCGGGCGACCGATCGCAAAACCCAGGCCTGCGGTGCGCTGACGGAGTTCACCCGTCGCTATGCCGAAGCGGCGACCGCCCAGCAAAAGACCCGCGCGACCCAGCTCCGCACCCGCGCGGAGTGCAGTTGATCCCTGACGATGCTCTAGGCGGGCTGAGGGAACGCGTCTTTGCGCGGCTCTCGGCCCGATTGGACGGACCCGGGGCCCATCCGGTTGCGGTGGGCCTATCGGGGGGCGGTGACAGTCTCGCTCTCCTCGCGCTGACCTGTGAGTGGGCGCAATATTCGGGTCGTCGCGTCATGGCCCTGACGGTGGATCACCGTCTCAACCCCCAAAGTGCAAACTGGACCCAAGCCGCAGGCGAGATTGCGCAGCAAATGGGCGCTGACTGGCGTGGGTTGTCATGGACCGAAGCCTCGGGCGGCTCTGCTGTTCAGGAGCGCGCCCGTCTAGCGCGCCATGCCCTGTTGGCGAACGCTGCGCGGGACGCAGGCGCGTCGATCCTGCTGCTGGGACACACCGCCGATGACGCGGCGGAAAACCGCTGGATGCGCGAGGCGGGGACGCCCGTTGGGACAATCAGGGAAATCTCGCCATCGCCGGTTTGGCCGCAAGGGCGGGGCGTGACCGTATTGCGGCCCCTTCTGTCCGAGCGGCGTGAACGGTTGCGGGACTGGCTGCGCGCGCGGGGTCTGAATTGGCTGGATGACCCGGCCAATGACGATCCGCGCTATGCTCGGGTGCGAGCTAGAAAAGCTATGGCCGAGACTGCGCCGGACGCTGCGCGGGCTGAAACTTCCATCCTTCTTGATCCGGGCCCATTAGCGGACGAGGGCGTCTTCGAATTCTCACGGGAAGCGTTGGCACGGAGTGGTCGCAGTCTCGCGACCGCCCTTCTATGCGCTGCAGGAACTTCGGTGCCGCCGCGTGGAGAGCGTCTGTCCGCCCTGATGGGCCACATCACTGCGGGAGAGCCGCAGGTTACGGTGCTGGCCGGCGCGCGTGTGGAAATCGAGGCCGATCGTGTCTGCATATTCCGCGAAGCCGGTGAGCAGCGTCGCAACGGCCTTTTCCCCCTGTCCCTGAGTGCGGGCGAAACCGCCATTTGGGACGGACGCTTTGAACTTATGGCCCGTGAAGAAGGTTGGCAGGTATTGTCGGCTCACGGAAATCTGTCGCGACTGACAGATCACGACCGGTCGCGCTTGGCGGCCCTGCCTTCCGCAGCGCGTCTGAGCTTTCCGATCCTGCGTAATGCATTGACCGGCCGGCACCTTTTGCGATCATCCAAGGTTCGCATTCAGGCGCTGTGCGGTCGGCGATATCGTGCCGCGGCTCTTTGTCTGGCGGACGAAACGACGCAGGAAGCCAACCTGTTTGACCTGTGGCATGGCGAAACCGGTCCGACTGCCCTATTTTCATCTTGAATGACTTCTGTCCGGTGCAGCTCTGTGGCTGTGTCGGGAAACCGAGGACCGCATGAACCTGCGAAATATTGCCATCGGCGCCGGCATCCTACTGCTCATGGCTGTGGCCTACACCACCATGACCACTGGCGGTGGACTGGCCAACAAGGCCGTCTCGCCTGCTGCTGCCGGACGTCCGGCCGAGATCAACTATTCCCAACTGGTCACCGCCATCAACGGGCAGGAGATCAAGTCGGTCACCGTGCGGGGCGATGCCGTAAACGGCGTCTACAAGAACGATACCAAATTCACGACGACCGTTCCTGTACCGAACGAAAATCTGGTCGAGAAGATGAACGCGGCGGGTATCGCTGTGGACGTCAAGACGACCAAGCAACCGTGGTGGTCGGGCCTGCTGGGCCTGATGCTGCCGGTCATCCTGATCATCGGCTTCTGGCTGTTCATCATGAACCGCATGCAGGGTGGCTCGAAGGGCGCGATGGGCTTTGGCAAGTCCAAGGCCAAGCTGCTGACCGAACACAAGGGTCGCAAAACCTTTGCCGACGTTGCAGGTGTCGATGAAGCCAAGGAAGAACTCCAAGAGGTCGTGGACTTCCTGAAGGACCCGTCGAAGTTCCAGCGTCTGGGCGGCAAGATCCCCAAGGGCGCTCTGCTGGTGGGCCCTCCGGGTACCGGTAAGACCCTGCTGGCCCGCGCGGTGGCCGGTGAAGCGGGTGTGCCCTTCTTCTCTATTTCGGGTTCGGACTTCGTGGAAATGTTCGTGGGTGTGGGTGCCTCGCGCGTCCGCGACATGTTCGAACAGGCCAAGAAGAATGCCCCTTGCATCATCTTCATCGACGAAATCGACGCCGTGGGCCGTCACCGTGGCGCAGGCCTTGGCGGTGGTAACGACGAGCGCGAACAGACCCTCAACCAGTTGCTGGTTGAAATGGACGGCTTTGAAGCCTCGGAAAACATCATCCTGATCGCCGCGACCAACCGTCCGGACGTTCTGGATCCGGCCCTGCTGCGTCCCGGTCGTTTCGACCGTCAAGTCACTGTGCCGAACCCCGACGTGTCGGGTCGTGAACACATCCTGCGCGTCCACATGAAGGACGTGCCGCTGGCCGCCGACGTGAACGTCAAGACGATTGCGCGCGGTACGCCGGGCTTCTCGGGTGCCGACCTTGCCAACCTCGTCAACGAAGCGGCTTTGACCGCGGCCCGCAAGGACCGCAAGATGGTCACCCACCGCGACTTCGAGGACGCAAAAGACAAGGTCATGATGGGCTCCGAGCGCAAGTCCATGGCCATGAACGAGGAAGAGAAGCGCCTGACGGCCTATCACGAAGCCGGTCACGCCATCGTCGCCCTCAACGTCAAGATGACCGATCCGGTGCACAAGGCGACCATCGTCCCGCGCGGTCGCGCGCTGGGCATGGTGATGCAGTTGCCGGAAGGCGACCGCTACTCGATGAAGTACCAGCAGATGATCGACCGGATCGCCATTCTGGCCGGTGGTCGCGTTGCCGAGGAGCTGATCTTCGGCAAGGACAGCATCACGTCTGGCGCGTCTTCGGATATCGAGCAGGCGACCAAGCTGGCTCGCGCCATGGTCACCCGCTGGGGCTTCTCGGACAAGCTGGGCACGGTGGCTTATGGCGAGAACCAGGAAGAAGTCTTCCTCGGTCACTCGGTGTCGCGCACCCAGAACATCTCGGAGCAGACCGCCCAGATCATCGACGAGGAAGTGCGTCGTCTGGTCAACTCGGGCTGGGATGAAGCACGCAACATCCTGACGACCAAGGCGGCCGACCACGAGGCTCTGGCTCAGGCTCTGCTCGAGTACGAGACCTTGTCGGGCGAAGAGATTAACCGACTGCTCAAGGACGGCACCCCGCCGAACCGCGAGGATGTGGGCGAGCCGATCGCCGGTCCGTCGTCGTCGGTGCCGCTGACACCTGAAGAGGAAGTGGCCGCCGAGATCGCCGATCTGACGGGCGTTCCGGTCTCGGATCCAGAACCCCGCCCGACCGCTTAAGGTCTGGCAGGCGACAAATGAAAAGGGGCGGCACCTGCAATAGGTGCCGCCCCTTCTTTTTGACCGTCAGGCCGATCTATCAGTCGCGATAGTTTAGCGCCGGAGCACGATCACCGAGGAGTGCGCGGTACTCGAAGTTCGGCCCGCGACGGCGTTCGAATTCGGCCGTTGCCTCGGCAATGACGTCCGGAGACTGGAACAGTTCTGCGGTCGTGAGCGCCAGCGTCTTGGTCGCCAGGCGCGCGCCCTTTAGGCCGATGGTCGAGCCTGCCGCCACAACATTTTGCCAGCTATGACCCGCCGAGCCCGGCACGAAGGTGGCTGTCGACAGACCCACCGTCGGCGTGACCCACGACACATCGGACACGTCCGTCGAGCCGCCGAAGTCGCCGCCCGTCGATGCTTCCTGAATGCGCGAGACGCTGGTCAGGTCTTCCTGGGTGGTCAGGGTCTTCTGGATTTCGCGGGCCAGCGCAGTTTCCTCGGCGGTCCATTCGATACCGCCGACGCTGCGCAGGTTGCGGTCCATGACATGCATCAGCGTCTCGTTGTGCAGCATGGAGTAGACGCCGCCGATGGCTTCGAACTCGACGCGGGTGCCCGTGCCGATCGCAGCGCCCTCCGCGGCTTTCTTCACGCGCTCCAGAACGTCACGGACGATCTCCGGATTGTTGTGGCGCACGTAGTAATAAGCCTCGGCATAGGCAGGAACCACGTTAGGAGCCTTGCCGCCGTCAGTGATCGCATAGTGGATGCGGGTGCGGTCCGGCACATGCTCGCGCATGAGGTTGACCATGGCGTTCATTGCCTCGATGCCGTCCAGAGCCGAGCGGCCCTTGTCCGGAGCCGCAGCCGCGTGGGCCGCAGTGCCATAGAAGCGGAACTTGCCCGACACATTGGCCATGGAGTTACCCTGGCTGGCCGAGTTCACATTGCCGGGGTGCCAGTGGACGCTGACGTCCACGTCGTCGAACAGGCCGTCACGGACCATATAGACCTTGCCCGAGCCGCCTTCTTCGGCGGGCGTGCCATAGACGCGCAGCTCGCCCTTGATGTTGTTGGCGACCATCCATTCCTTCACGGCGATGGCGGAATAGACCGAAGCCGTGCCGAACAGGTTGTGACCGCAGCCATGGCCCGCATTGCCACCGGCGCTTTCCTGAACCGGATTGTGGGTCTGGGACAGGCCGGGCAGGGCGTCATATTCGGCCAGCACCGCAATGACCGGACCCTCGCCGTTCTTGAAGGTCGCGAGGAAGGAGGTCGGCTCGTTGGCAATGCCGGTTTCGACCGCAAAGCCTGCGTCGCGCAGACGCTGGGCCAGCAGGGCCGAGCTTTGGTGCTCTTGATAGCCCAGCTCCGCGAACTGCCAGATTTGCAGGGCGGTTTCGTCGATAGCGGCGGTGTTGCCTTCGACGGAGGCGAGGATGCTGGCGTGGGCTTCCGGCGACAGAGGGCCGGCTACAGCAGAAGTTCCAAGGGCAATCGAGGCCATGCCGAAGGCGGCAACGGCAATGGCCTTGAGCGAGGTCTGGCGACGCGTGGCGTGGCTCATAATCGGCTCCATAACTCTGAAAAGGGATACTCGAAAGAGAAAGGGCGGGAAGCGATGATCGCTCCCCGCCCGGATCGTCTCAAGACCGCTTAGAAGGTCTTGCGGAAGCTGGCGTACCAGTAGCGGCCGTAAGGCTGATACACGGTGCCGACATAACCACCGCTGGCCAGCGGCGGAGCTTCGTCAGTGATGTTGCGGACGCCAACGCGAACCGAAGAGTTCGAGAGGGCACCGCCCAGTTCCGACTCGCCGAAGGCGTACTCGGTGTACAGGTTGGCGGTGATGGTGGAGTCTACGGTCCAGTAGTCGCCAGCCGAGTTGGTCAGGCTGTCGTCATACAGGTCCGAGATGTACTGGGTGAAGGCACCCACGGTCCACGCATCCTTGCGCCACGTGGTCGACAGCGACCACTTCCACTCCGGACGACCGAAGTCGGCGATCATGTCGCCCATCGAACCCGAGATGGCGATAGACGGAGCGATCTCGCCCGAAGCCTTGCCGTCGGCCAGCATTTGCGTGCCCGGCGACATGTCGAGGTAGTACTTGATCAGGTGCGAGACGTTCAGGTTGGCGCTGAAGTCACCGAAGCGGTCGGTGCGCAGCTTCCACATCACACCCAGGTCCAGACCCTCAACCGTTTGCGGCTGCTGGTTGGTATAGGCGTCGGTGATGTAGAGCACTTCACCGGCAGCCTCGAGACCGGTGCCGGCGAAGATCGCCTGATCGGCTGCGGTCACGTCGGCACGAACCACGTTCGGGTTCGACGAACCGTTCTTGCGCAGCAGGTAGTCGAGGATCAGGGCATTCTGGCCGCGGAACAGACCGACCATGCCGGTTTGCTCGACCTGCCACCAGTCAGCGGTGATGGTGAAGTCGCCCATTTCGGCCGGAATGAAGCGCGGCTGGATGACCAGACCGATCGACAGGGTTTCCGACTCTTCCGGCTCCAAGTCCGGGTTACCCGAGCGGCGCTCTGCCGTCAGCTTGCGGACGTGGTTCTGGTTGAAGCTGGCGTAGTCAGCAAAACCGGTCGGGACCGGAGCGCTGGCACCGCACTGGTTCATGTTGCTCAGTGCGCCGCGACGGATCAGGGCTTCGCAATAGATGTAGTCGTTCGAGGAGTTCGAACGGGTGATCAGGGTTGCGTTGATCTGTTCCAGGTTCGGAGCGCGGAAGCCCTGGGCCCACGAACCGCGGATGCGGAAGCCGTCGACGACGTCCCACGCCGCTGCGAACTTGGGTTTGGCGACCGAACCGAAGTCCGAATACTCTTCAAAGCGGCCAGCGACCTGAACTTCGAGGTTGTGCACCAGCGGCACGCCCATGTCCGGCGAAACCAGCGGAGCAGCGACCTCGAGGTAGGCCGAGAAGACGTCACGCTCGCCGTAGGTGTCCGGGTTTTCCGACTGGTTGATCAGGTCGGACGAAACGACACCGGCAAGGTTGGTGTAGCGGATGGTGCCGTCGATGCGGTCATCGCGGTCGTCCAGCTGGGATTCGGTGCGCAGCTCGATACCGGCAGCGATACCGACCGGACCGGCCGGCAGCTGATAGATGTCCGGACGCGAGATCTTGAAGTCCCACAGGCCCAGTTCGGTCTTGGTACGACGCACCATGTCGACGCGGATGGCATCAAGAGCGGCCTGGTTCGACGGGGTGCCGTCGCCGACGCGGACGTTGCCCAGCGTGCCACCGTTGAAGAAGTTATAGGCGTCCGGAGTATTCTTGGCCGACCATTCCTGCAGCTTGGTCGCCGAGATATTGTCCGACACGTCCTTGGCCGAAGCTTCCGACCACATCAGGGCCGATTCCCAGTTCCAGCCGTTCCACTCGCCGCGCAGACCACCGAGGATGCGGAACTGCGTGTTGGTCACAGCTACGCTGATCGGGCCCATGTCCGAGAAGCGGTAGCCGGTCAGGGTGATCTGCGGATCGTTGGTGAACGGGTTGTAGTAGTTGCTGCCCGGGATGATGAAGCTGACGCCCGAAGCGGTGCCGATCGGCTCCTGATAGGCTTGCGACTTGGCGCGGTAACCGCCCAGTTCGCCGAAGGCCTCGACGGCATCGTTGATCTGGTAGCGCCCGGTCACGAACAGGTTGAAGCGGTCGACTTCCGGCATAACCGTCAGGCCCATGGCCGGAGTGTCGGCGTTCAGCTCGCCCGGCAGGGTGGCGGTATTACGCAGGCAGATACCGTCAGCCAGTTGGGTCAGGCAGCCTGCGGTCGTCGACGGAACCACTGTGAAGGCGCTGTAGTTGCGGCCACCGACAGTGCCGGTGCCACGAACGGTGAAGCGGCCCCACGGCGACAGGTTCGACGTACCGTTCAGGCCCGAGCTGTTTTCGAAGCCGGTGCCAGCGAACAGACCGCGCAGGTCGTTCGACGCGGTGTAGTCCTGGTCGGTGGTCTTCAGCTCGTCGCGGTGATCGTAGTTGAAGAACAGCGAGACGTTGCCGCGGCCTTCCTGAATGTCCGTGCCGCCGTACAGCGAGAAGTTCAGTTCGCGCATGCCGGTACCCTCGGCACCGCCGTACTGGGCCGACACGGTCCAGTCGGTCATGTCGTCGCGCAGAACGGTGTTGACCACACCCGCCACAGCGTCCGCGCCGTAGATAGCGGCGGCACCGTCGCGCAGCACTTCCATGCGCTTCAGGCCCGACACCGGAATGGCGTTGGTGTTGTAGGTCAGAACCGGAACGAGGTGCTCGTTGGCTTGCGAAGTCGGGTGACCCACGACGCGGCGGCCGTTCAGCAGCACCAGCGTGTTGCCGATGCCGAGGCTGCGCAGGTTGACCGAACCGGTGTCGCCACGGGCCGAGTTCGAGGTGGCCGGAAGGTAGGACGAGTTGAAGGTCACGTCGCCCATTTGCGGGATCGCGCGGAACAAGTCATCGCCCGACGCCGGAGCGGCAGCGATGATGTCGTCTTCGCTGATGACGGTGACCGGCAGTGCAGCCGTGACCTTGGCCCCACGAATTTGCGAGCCAACGACAACGATTTCGTCAACGCTGGTCGGTTCTTCCGATGCGTCCTGGGCGAAAGCGGTGGTGGCAAACGCAGCGCCGAGCAAGGCCGTAGAAGCCAGCATTGCCGTGCGCATAGTCCGGCGTCCGGTGCGATGAGACATAGTCGAGTGTTCCCCTCTGATGACAGTTCATTCGCGGGGCTGGTCCTCATTCCCTCCTCGCGAACGGCACCCTTGCAAACCGGACCGGATTGCGACCGGAACGGGCAGGCAAAGTGCTTCAGGCAAGTTGTCGCAGTCCTTAGACGTCTAGGCAACCGTATAGCGGCGTGATTTTGCCGAGATAACGCCACTCTATGACGCCGTTATCTAAAAAACGCTTGTTAATCGGGGTTTTTTGGAATGCTATCGCTCTGAAGCGGTTTGGAATTGTGTCATTCCGTTGCGCATTAGTGACGCTTTCTATGCGTCCAGGTGTTTAAATTGTGGCCTTGACCGTGAATTTTTGCGGACTTGGGGGGAGCGAGCATGTTGCGTCGACGTATGAATCTTTGGGCTGCGGCCTCAATTGCGGCCTTGATCGGCTGCACTCCGGCACTGGCCCAGCAGGCGACGGTCCATCCGGGCGCGGGCAGTGGCGGCGATATCGTCAACTATGGCCAGATCCACAATCCGGTCATCGGTCGTGATGGTATGGTGGTCAGCCAAAGCGATCTGGCGACGCGCGTCGGTGTCGAGATTCTGGCCAAGGGCGGCAATGCGGTGGACGCCGCGCTGGCCGTCGGCTTTGCCGAAGCCGTGACCCTGCCGCGCGCAGGCAACATCGGTGGCTCGGGCTATATGGTCATCCATATGGCCGCAACGCCGGATCGTCCGGCCGCCGACATCGCCATCAACTATTACGGCACGGCCCCGTCGGCCCTGACGTCGCAGACCCTGCTGGGGCCGGATGGCAAACAGGATCGCACCACGCCCTCGGGCATGCGCAATGTCGCTGTTCCGGGCACGGTCATGGGCTTCTGGGAAGCGCACAAACGCTTTGGCTCCATGTCGTGGTCGGACCTGATCCAGCCTGCGATCAAACTGGCCGAGGAAGGCTATGTCCTGACCGACGGCGAGGCCGATGCCACGGCAGGTCGCGCCCGCGTTCTGGCCCGCGATCAGGGTGCCGCCGAAGCCTATCTGAAGGCTGATGGCACGCCCTATCAGGTGGGCGAAGTCTTCCGTCAGCCCCTGCTGGCCGAGAGCCTGCGCAAGGTCGCTGCGGGTGGCGCGGACGAGTTCTACAAGGGCGCGCTGGCCCGTCAGATTGTGGACGGTATTCAGGCCGGTGGCGGGCTGATCACCATGGAAGACATGGCCAACTATCGCGCCATCGTCTCGGAGCCGATCTGGGGTTCGTATCGCGGCAACCGCATCGCCTACATGCCGCCCACGGCCTCGGGCGTCAGCGTCGCTCAGGCGCTGAACATGCTGGAGCACTATGATCTGGCCAAGATGGGCTGGGGCAGTGTCGACAGCCTGCACCTGATTTCCGAGGTCATGAAGGTGGTCAATCACGACCGCCGTCTGGTCGGTGGCGATCCGCAATGGGCGACCCCTGCCAATGGTCTGGCCAGTAAGGGCTTTGCCGAAGAGCGCGTGAAGTTGGTGTCTCTGGAGACGACGCTGGACGGCTCGAACCTGCCGGACGGCAACCCGTATCCGTACGAGAGCCAGGACACGACCCACTATTCGGTGGCGGACAAGTTCGGTAACGCCGCATCGGTCACCTATACCCTGTCCAACTCCTACGGCGCGCACGTCGCTCCGGTGGGGACGGGCATCTTGCTGAACAACCACGTCGACAACTTCTCATGGGGCACCGACGGGATGCCGAACTCTCCGGCACCGGGCAAGCGTCTGGGCTCGACCATCACGCCGATGATCGTGTTCAAGGATGACAAGCCGTGGCTGGTCACCGGAACGCCGGGTGGCGGCTATATCATCGCCACCATGGTTCAACTGGTCTCCAACGTCATCGACCACAAGCTGAACGTCGCCGAGGCGGCCATGCGGCCGCGCATCAACCAAGGCTGGGGTGGCGCTCCGCTTGAGTTGGAAGGCGGCTTCTCGCCGGACGTCGAGCGCCTGTTGCAACAGCGCGGTCACCAGACCCGCCCGTCGATGACTATGGGATCGACCCAGTCGATCATGATCGAGGGCGACACCTTCTACGGGGCTGCCGATACCCGCAGGCCGGATGCTTCGGCAGCCGGCGTGCGTTAAATAAAGGTCACGATCAGGCCCGGCCCTTGCGCCGGGCCTTTTCTTATTGGACGACAGGTCAGGGGCGGCGTCTGAGGGGGCGCTGTCGAGGATGGGGAATATGGTTTTGCGCAAGGTTTTGATGGGCGGCGCGGCTGCTCTGGTTCTGGCGACGGCTTTCGCTCCGGCGGCGTTTGCCCAGACGACACCTGTGGCGGTGACTACGGCGGCGTGGCAGGACGGTCTGTTCGGCGTGCGTCTCGATGCCCAGCGCGGCAAGGTCACGGCCCGCTTTGGAGCGCCCGACGAGCGCGGCATTATCGGCCGTTATCTCTATCAACCCGGCATCTCCGCGGGCATCGGCATGGATGGCACGGGCCTTGATCGCTCGGCACTTGGCGAGGCGCAGGTGGTGGCGTTCAGCATCGTCGGCAACCGCGTCTATGCCCGTTTCGAGAACAACACCTACCGCGCAGTCGGGGCCAGTGCCGACGAACAAAACGCCGTCGCGGCCAGCTTTGCGACTTCCATCGTCTGGTCCGGTGAAGTGGCCGAGCGCCACGCTGACGGCAGCATCAGCGCCGACCTGTCGGGCTTCCTCGAGCGTGATGCCGTCAACGTTGCGGCACGTCTGAAGAATACCCGTCAGGGCAGCTATAAGCTGGCTCCGAACCTGTCCTATCTCGAAGCGGGCGAGACGCTGGTCTTCCCCGACAACATCGAGTTCCAGACGGTCCAGACCTTCACCTCTGACGAGCCGGCCAATTCGATCAATCGCGTAGCGCCCGATGGCCGCTCGCTGTCGTTGGCGATCCGTCACAGCTTCATCCGCCTCCCTGACGACGGCTTTGAAACGGTGCCGCACGACCCGCGCTCGGGGACATCCGCCCAGACCCTGTTAGTAGACTTTGCTGCCGATCTGGAAGAGCCGGTGGTGCGCCGACTGGCCCGTCGCTTCCGTCTGGAAAAGACCGATCCGACGGCGGAACGCTCGACCGTCAAAAAGCCCATCGTCTTCTATGTAGACCGCGCCGCCCCGGTGCCGATCCGCGAGGCTCTGATCGAGGGCGGCAACTGGTGGAAATCGGCCTTCGACAAGGCAGGCTATATCGATGCCTTCCGTGTCGAGGTCCTGCCCGAAGGGGCGCATCCGATGGATGCCCGCTACAACATCATCGCCTGGGTTCACCGCGAGACCCGCGGCTGGTCCACCGGCACGAGTGTCAACGATCCCCGCACGGGCGAGATCGTGCGCGGCGTGGTGCAGCTAGGCTCGCTGCGCGACCGTCAGGACAAGATGATCTTTGAAGGCCTGCTGGGTGCGGACAAGTCGGGCACGGGCCGTTTCGATGATCCGGACCAACTGGCCTATCACCGCCTGCGTCACCTGTCGGCGCACGAGATCGGTCATGCGTTGGGCCTGTCGCACAACTTTGCCGCCTCGCGATATGAAGGCCGCGCCTCGGTGCTGGACTACCCCGCGCCGTGGGTGATTGCCCGTAATGGCGAACTGGACGTCTCCAATGCCTATTCGACGGGCGTTGGCGCGTGGGACGACTATACGGTCAACTGGCTCTACGGCGACCGCGCAGGCGTTGATCCCGTTGCCCGCCGCGCTGCGCTGGCCGCCGAGGCGCAGGCCAAGGGCTATCGCTTCGTCAATGACAGCGACACCCGCCCGCTGGGTTCGCTGCAACCCTATGGGGCCATGTGGGACAATGGCGAAGACCCTGTGGCGGAACTGGCCAATGTGATGGAGGTGCGCCGCATCGCCCTGTCGCGGTTCGGTTTGAACAACCTGCCTGACGGTGCGCCCGCTGCGGACCTTCGCCGCGTGATCGTCCCGATCTACCTCTATCACCGCTATCAGACGACGGCGGTGGCCCGACAGATTGCGGGACTTGATTACAGCTATGCGGTCAAAGGCGACGGTTTCGAGAGCGCCAAATCCGTACCTGCGGATGTCCAGCGTGCGGCGCTCTCCTCGCTGATGGGCGTACTGGCTCCGGCCCAACTCGATCTGCGCGACGACCTGCTCGACCTGCTGTCATCGGCCCAGTCGGGTTCGGGCGACCGCCAGTTCGGTATCGAGCTGTTCGAGGGCCGCGTCGGCGGCGCGTTCGATCCGACCAATGCCGCAAGCGCCGTGGCCGAGACGGTGTTTGAAACCTTGTTGGCTCCTGAACGTCTGAACCAGTTGGTCGAGCAGAACCGTCGTGATCCGTCGCAGCTGTCGCTGACCGAAATGCTGGACCGACTGCAATCCGAACTGACAGGCAGTGCCTCGCTCAGCCCGCGTCAGGCCGAACTGCGCCGCGTCGTGCGCAGTCGCTATGCGTCCTATCTGGCCAAGCTGTCGGACGGTCACGCCCTGACCCCGACCGCCAAGGCTGCTGTGCTGGATGCGGGCAAGGCCTTTGGCGAGGCGTTGAAGCGCACGCGCGGGGATAGGCTTGAAACAGCACATGCCCGTTATCTGGCAGATATTCTGACGGGTGAAGTGGCGGGGTGGTCAGTGTTGAAGGTGGATCAGGCCGTGCCACCGGGCGCACCGATCTAGGCCTGCGACATAGGGTCTGACGCGACGTGTGATTTCGGGCACCGGAGCGATCCGGTGCCCGTTTTGCACTATGTCCCGCTTGACGGATGACCCCGATATCCCGCTAGGAACGCAAGGCGAGTTCACCGTCCCACGCTCGCGTCTGGATTGTACCCGATGAGTTCTCGTCCCTTTGATCGCCGACGCCTGCTGCAAGGCATGACCGCAGGAGCGGGCTTGGCTGCTGCGTCGTCGGCGTTTCCAGCGTGGGCACAGAGCGGGACGGCTGGCACCGTGCCGCAGATGCCGACGCTAGGCGGCGATGACATCAAGCTGACGGTCGGCCATGCGGGCGTGAATGTCGGTGGTCGCACGGGCCATGCGGTGACGATCAACGGCACCATGCCCGCGCCGCTGATCCGTTTGCGCGAAGGGCAAAGGGCGCGGATTTCGGTCACCAACACTCTGGACGAAGATACCTCCATCCACTGGCACGGCCTGTTGCTGCCATTCCAGATGGACGGCGTTCCGGGCATCAGTTTCCCCGGCATCCGCCCGAACGAAACGTTTGTGTTCGAGTTTCCGGTGATCCAGTCGGGCACCTATTGGTACCACAGCCACTCGAACATGCAGGAAGCCATGGGCATGTTCGGGCCGATCGTGATTGATCCGGCGGGCACTGATCCGGTCGGCTATGACCGCGAGCACGTGCTGGTCCTGTCGGACTGGAGCTTCCTGCATCCGCACGAAATCCTGCAAAAGCTGAAGAAGAGCCCCGGCTATTTCAACCAACAGAAGACGACGCTGGCGGGCCTGATCTCGGGCGAGGACGGTGTGTCGGCATCGGAGCGCCGGATGTGGGGCGCGATGCGGATGGACCCGCGCGACATCCTCGACGTCAACGGCACCACCTATACTTATCTGGTGAACGGCCACGGGCCGGACGAGAACTGGACCGGACTTTTCCAAGCGGGCGAGCGGGTGCGGCTGCGCATCATCAACGCCTCGGCCATGTCGATCTTCAACGTCCGCATCCCCGGTCTGGCGATGACGGTGGTTCAGGCTGATGGCGAAAACGTCCGACCCGTCGAGGTGGACGAGTTCCAGATTTCGGTGGCCGAAACCTATGACGTCATCGTCCGCCCGACAGGTGACCGCGCCTATACGGTGGTGGCCGAGGCGATGGACCGCTCGGGTATGGCCCGCGCCACGCTGGCCCCGCGTATTGGTATGGCCGCAGAGATACCGCCCCTTCGCAAAGTGCCGACCCTGACCATGCGCGATATGGGCATGGGCGGCATGGACCATTCCGGCATGGACCACGCCGCCATGGGCCACGACATGGGGTCAGCCGCTGCACCGATGGATCATTCCGCTGGGGCCATGCGCGATCCGGCCAACGCGCCCGACGGTATGGCGGTGGGTGTCGGCGTCGATATGATCTCGCCCAATCCGGTAAACCGCATGGGCGACCGTCCGCTGGGGCTGCAGGACGTGGATCACCGCGTGCTGCTCTACACTGATCTCGTATCCTTGCGCCCGAACAA
Organism: Brevundimonas pishanensis; assembly: GCF_022750635.1. GTDB lineage: Bacteria > Pseudomonadota > Alphaproteobacteria > Caulobacterales > Caulobacteraceae > Brevundimonas > Brevundimonas pishanensis. The sequence goes on from NZ_JAJKBG010000006.1 coordinate 99,497, forward strand.
GGACCCAAGGCCGCCCGCGCGGACGCTGGAAGTCCACCTGACCGGAAATATGGAACGGTTCATGTGGGGCTTCGACGGGCGTAAATTCAGCGAACTGGTCGAGCCGATCCGATTCGAGCGAGACGAGCGCGTGCGGGTCAAGCTGGTGAACGACACCATGATGGTCCACCCCATCCACCTGCACGGCCATTTCTTCGAACTGGTGAACGGCGCACCGCAAGGCCATCAGCCGTTGAAACACACCGTCAGCGTCATGCCGGGCGGTACCGCTAGCTTTGACCTGACCGCCGATGCGCCGGGGGACTGGGCGTTCCACTGTCACCTGCTCATGCACATGCACAGCGGCATGTTCAACGTCGTGACCGTGCGCCCGCTGGACGGAGAGGTCGCATGATCCGCGCCGCATTGATCGCTACGCCCATGCTACTGGTCGCCGGTGTGGCCTCGGCTCAGGACAGCCACGCCCATCATCACCCCCAGCCGCAGCAACCGCCCGCCAAGGTGGCTGACCCCCACGCGGGGCACACAATGCCAGCGCCGACGGCTGATCCGCATGCGGGGCACATAATGCCAGCGCCGGCGGCGGACCCCCATGCGGGACACACCATGCCAGCGCCGACGGCTGATCCCCATGCGGGGCACACCATGCCACCACCGACGGCTGATCCTCACGCGGGGCACACCATGCCAGCGCCAGCCGCTGATCCGCATGCAGGCCACGTCACGCCGACCCCACGCGTGGACCCGCCTGTCGTCGGACCGTCAGCAGCGGCGCTGTCAGGCCCTGCCCACGCTGCGGATCGCTATTTCGATCCCGCGGACATGGCCAAGTCCCGAGCGGTCATCGCCCATGAGAACGGGGCCATGCCCACGACGGCGCTGTTCATCGACAAGCTGGAATATTCCGCAGGCGACGGACCCGACCACGGCGCGTGGAAAGTGCAAGGCTGGACCGGAGGCGACATCAACCGCCTGTGGCTCAAGACCGACGGCGAGTTCGACCTGAACGACGGCGTCGAGGCTGCGGGCGTGGAACTGCTCTACAGCCGTGCGGTCGCGCCGTTCTGGGATGTGCAGGCCGGTCTGCGTCAGGACTATTCCCGGGACAGCTCCGACCCTACGTCACTGGTGTTGGCGGTGCAGGGGCTGGCACCCTATTGGTGGGAAACCTCGGCCAGCGTCTATATGTCCACCAAGGGGGATGTGACGGCGGAACTGGAAGCCGAGTACGACCAGCGCATTACCCAGAAGCTGATCCTGCAACCCGTCATCGGTGTGTCGCTGTCGGCGCAAGACATTCCCGAACGCCAGATCGGATCGGGGGTGTCGTCGATCGAGGCGGGCCTTCGTCTGCGGTATGAAATCCGCAAAGAGTTTGCGCCCTATGTCGGCGTCGACTGGAGCCGCGCTTTTGGCCAGACCCGCGACTGGCGCGAGGCATCCGGCAGTGACGCGTCCGAAACGCGTTTCGTCGTGGGCATCAAGGCATGGCTGTAAAGCGCCGCTAGGGAAACCTCGGTCAACGCCGGACGTTAGCATGGGACTGCCGCGTGCCTGCCGTAGCGTCCTGTAAAAAGCGAGTCGTATGCCCAAGCTCAAGATGACCCTCCCGCGTGCATTTAACGATCTGTTGGGCGAGGGGGGCGTCGAAGCGGTGAAGGTCGCGCTCGCGGCGTGTCATCCAGACGCTCGGGGCGGCTACACGAAGCAGACCGCCTTGGCCTTCAATCAACTGCCTGACGAGGTCGCGCTTTGGTTGATAGAGCGCGGAGCGGATATCGGGGCTCCGGATGGCTATGGCCTGACCCCGCTCCATTCACGAGCAGGGCATTTTCAAGGGTGCCTTGAAGTTCTGCTGGATAACGGTGCTGACCCCCTTCTGCCGGACAACAAGGGTGATACGCCTCTCCACAAGGCCGCAAACGTCGGCCATGCGGGTAATGTCACTCTATTGCTCGAACGTGGGGCGAACCCCGACACGACGAACCACGCGGGGCTGACGCCCCTAATGAAGGCGCTGGCAGAAAGCACCAATGCGTCGTTGGACACGCTTGCCGCAGTCGCAGAAGTGTTGGTCCCGCATCTGAACGGCGCAGTGCCGGACGAGGCCAAGACCCACGTCACGCGCATTGGCGAACGGTTCGAATTCTATCGTGCGGACTTCAACCCTGAGACCGTAGACGACGCCTCGGCGGGACTGGATCGCCTCTATGACCTGTTCGGGGTGCCGCCTGTTCCGCGTAGGCAGGTCTATGATGGCCGCTCGCCCATCGTCACCAAGGCAGACAACTGGGCCGATGCGCATGAAGAACTATGGGCGCTGCTGGTGCCGGGTAGTGGCGCGGCATCGACCGTACAGGGCGAGGTCATTCGTCTAAGCGGCAAAATCGCCCGCGAACTGGATAGCAATGGCGGCATCAACTGGGATGCCGATTTCAAAAAGATGGCCGATGCCCTGTTGGACTATTTCGCAGCGGGTACGCCCTTGCCGGAGGACAAGAAGGCCTCGGCCCGCGACGTCATTGCACAGGTCAAGCGCAAGGGCGGGGATACGGCGATCCTGTTCCAGCTGGCTGTGGACTGGGTGGCGCTGAACCCGACGCCCATCCCGCTCGGTAAGGTGGGGTACAGGCGCTAATCCGTCCGAGGTTCGCCCTTCACTCGTCAGACATTGAAGCCGATGGGAGAGCATGGTTCTATCGGGTCATGCTCTTTCGGCTATGCACGCTCGCCTATCTGATCGCCGCGATCGCATTTGTGGTCTGGGGCGATGCGCGTTTCAAAGCGCATAAGCGTCTTCCCATGCAGTGGAATGGGGCGCTGAAGCCGACATGGTCGCTGCCGCGTCGATGGGCCCTTCTGACATGCGCGGTCCTCGCAGGCATAGGTTTTCTTGCGGTGCTTCCGATCTTTGGTCCGCTGATGATGAAGGGCACAGACGTAGACATTGCTGGTGGGCTAGGTCTGTTCTTTCTCGTGACCGGCATCGGGGTGAACGGGCTGTACGCGGGCCTCCTGCTGCGATGGGACCGCAAGATCACGACAATGGATTGAGCCTGTCGTTCTGTTCTTCGCACAGCGTCCGGATCCAGCGGGTGACGGTGCGGATGCGGGCGGTGTCTGCGAGGTCAGCGGTGATGCTGAGCCAGAAGCGGCGTTGCAGGATCACATCGGGCAGGATGCGTGTCAGCCCGTCTGCCATAAAGCATGGCAGGACGCCGATAGCTCCGCCCGACGCGATAATCTCCTGCTGGGCGCGGATCGAGGACGAGGCCAGTTGGGCGTGAAGTCCGGTGGTGATCTCGTCCAGATAGTTCAGCTCGGGCGCATAGATGAGGTCTTCGACATAGCCGGTCATGGTGTGCTGGCTCAGGGCCGCAATCGACTGCGGTTCGCCATGTGCAGCGATGTATTTTGGTGCAGCATAGAGCGCCAGTTGATAGTCAGTCAGCGGCTCGGACACGAGGCGGCTGGCGTCGGGCTGGCTCAGCGTAATGGCCAGATCGACCTCGCGCCTCGTCGGCGACAGAAAGCCGGAGTTGGCCGCAAGCTCGATCCGCAAACCGCGTCCCTCGCGCAGCAGATCGGGCAGGGCAGGGGCGAGGATGGCTGTACCGAACCCTTCGGAGGCTGAAATGCGCACCGTGCCGCCCACGGTATCGGGGCGCACGGCCTGTTCGCCATCTGACAAAGCGCGTTCAGCCAGCTCGATAGACTTCAGAAACTGTGATCCCGCAGCGGTCAGTCGAAGGCCCGAACGGTCGCGCACCACCAATGTGGCCTTAAGCGCCGTCTCCAACCGCGCGATGCGGCGGCCTACGGTGGCGGCATCCATGCCCAGTCGGGTACTGGCACGACCCAGCGCGCCGGAACGCGCAGCCTCGGCAAAAACGCGAGCGTCATCCCAGTCAAACATCGGCTATCCCGCAAAATTGCATCATCGGCATTGCGTTTTTGCATTATCCCAAGCGCCGCTTGATTGATAGGACTGTCTCCAACGAACCGGCTCGATCCGGTCACCTCAGGAAACATCAGGAAGGGCGAGACGCTATGCGCGACATCAACCACTTCATCAGCGGCCAATCGTTTGTCGGGGCCTCTGGCCGTTATGGCGATGTGTTCGACCCCAATACCGGCGAGGTTCAGGCCCGCGTGCAACTGGCCACCGTGTCCGAAGTGGACCGCGCTGTGCAGGCCGCCCAGAACGCGTTCGAGAGCTGGTCCACGACCAACCCGCAACGCCGCGCCCGCGTGATGTTCGAGTTCAAGCGTCTGGTCGAGGCCAATATCGACGAACTGGCGGCGCTACTGTCGTCGGAGCACGGTAAGGTCATCGCTGACTCCAAGGGCGACATCCAGCGCGGTCTGGAAGTCATCGAGTTCGCCTGCGGCATCCCGCACGCCCAGAAGGGTGAGTACACCTTTGGTGCCGGTCCGGGCATCGACGTCTATTCCATGCGTATGCCGCTGGGCGTCGTGGCCGGTATCACCCCGTTCAACTTCCCCGGCATGATCCCGATGTGGATGTTCGGCGTCGCCATCGCCGTCGGTAACACCTTTGTTCTGAAGCCGTCGGAACGCGATCCGTCGCTGCCGATCCGTCTGGCCGAACTGATGATGGAGGCAGGGGCCCCCGAAGGCGTGCTCAACGTGATCCACGGTGACAAGGTGGCCGTCGATGCCATCCTCGAGCACCCGCTGGTTCACGCGGTCAGCTTCGTCGGCTCCTCGGACATCGCCCACTACGTCTATCAAAAGGGCGCGCAGAACCATAAGCGCGTTCAGGCCATGGGCGGCGCCAAGAACCACGGCATCGTGCTTCCTGACGCCGACATGGATCAGGTGATCAAGGACCTGACTGGCGCAGCCTTCGGTTCGGCTGGCGAGCGCTGCATGGCGCTGCCGGTGGTCGTTCCGGTTGGCCAGCGTACTGCCGACGAACTGCGCGAGCGTCTGGTCTCGGAAATCCCGACCCTGCGCGTCGGTGTCTCGACCGATAAGGACGCGCACTATGGTCCGGTGGTCACCCAGACCCACAAGGACCGCGTGGTTGGCTGGATCAACAAGGGCGTCGAGGAAGGTGCGGAACTGGTCGTCGACGGTCGCGAGTTCTCTCTGCAGGGCCACGAGAAGGGCTTCTTCATCGGCCCGTCGCTGTTCGACCATGTAAAGCCGGAAATGACGGCCTATCAGGAAGAGATCTTTGGTCCTGTGCTTCAGATCGTGCGTGCCGCCAGTTTTGAGGAAGCGCTGGCCCTGCCGTCGAACCACCAGTACGGCAACGGCGTCGCCATCTTCACACAGAACGGTCGCGCGGCGCGTGACTTTGCCGCCCGCGTGAACGTGGGCATGGTCGGCATCAATGTGCCGATCCCTGTGCCGGTCGCCTATCACACCTTCGGCGGCTGGAAGCGCTCGGCCTTTGGCGACATCAACCAGCACGGCATGGAAGGCGTCCGCTTCTGGACCAAGACCAAGACCGTGACCGCCCGCTTCCCTGACAGCGAGCTGGAGCACACGGACTCGTCCTTCGTCATCCCGACCATGAAGTAAGGCCTGACAATGAAGCCGGATCAGATAGACATCTTGCTTGATGATGCCTGTCGAGAACTCGGCTTCTGCCTGTCGCCTGACGCTATCGAACGTATTCGTGTGTTGCCAGAGATGACCGCTGCCCGTTTGGCTACTGAGGTAGTGAAAGAGGAACTTGGCTCTGCAGATGCCCGATGGGTCGCTGTGTTGAGCGATAGGTTTGCGGTCATTCTCGATCAAAGGAGATCAGATTGGACTTCCAACTGACCGAAGACCAGCGTGCCATCGAAGAGGCGGCCCGCACCTTTGCCGAGGCGGAACTGCTGCCGAACTCGGCCAAGTGGGACGAAGACAAACACTTCCCCCGCGACGTGCTGAAACAGGCCGCCGACATGGGCTTTGCCGGCATCTATGTCGGCGAGGAACACGGCGGCATGGGGCTTGGCCGTGTCGAGGCGGCGGTGATCTTTGAAGAGCTGTCGCGCGGTGATGTGGCCACGGCGGCCTTCATCTCGATCCACAACATGGCCTCGTGGATGATCGACAAGTTCGGCTCTGCTGAACTGCGCGAACGCTTCATCCCGTCGCTGGTGTCGATGGATAAAATCGCCAGCTACTGCCTGACCGAGCCGGGCTCTGGCTCGGACGCAGCGGCGCTGCGCACGACTGCTGTGCGTGACGGCGACCACTATGTCCTGAACGGCTCCAAGGCCTTCATCTCGGGCGCGGGTGCCTCCCACATCTACGTCGTCATGGTCCGTACCGGCGAAGAGGGTGCAAAGGGCATCTCGGCCATTGTTGTTGAAAACGGCACGGAAGGCCTGTCCTTCGGGGCCAATGAAAAGAAGATGGGCTGGAATGCCCAGCCGACAGCAGAGGTCGTTTTCGACAACTGCCGCGTGCCGGTCGCCAACCTGATCGGTACCGAGGGCGACGGTTTCAAATATGCGATGGCGGGTCTGGACGGAGGTCGTCTGAACATCGCGGCTTGCTCGCTGGGCGGGGCGCGCCTCGCTTTGGAAACCGCGCAGGAATACGTCGAGAGCCGCAAACAGTTCGGCAAGCTGATCGGCAGTTTCCAAAACACCCAGTTCAAACTGGCCGACATGGCGACCGATCTGGATGCCGCACGCCTGATGGTGCGTCGCGGCGCATGGGCCATCGACACGGGCCATCCCGAAAAGACCAAATGGTGTGCCATGGCCAAGCGTTTTGCCACCGATGCAGGCTTTTCGATCGCCGATGAAGCTCTCCAACTGCACGGCGGCTATGGCTATCTGAAGGACTATCCGCTGGAGCGCATCGTGCGCGATCTGCGCGTCCACCGCATTCTTGAAGGCACGAACGAGATCATGCGCGTGATCATCGCTCGGGAACTGACCAAGGCCTAAGTAATGACGGTCCGGTACGGCACTTCTGGTTTTCTGGCTCCAGATAGGGTTGTGTCGTCCGGACCGGACATTGCCACGAGGGAGGTATCCATGAGCGCACAGCCTGTCTCGCCCTTTGAAAAAGCCGTTATCGATCCCAATGCGCAGCTGTGGGAGACGTGGCGAGCCTTGGCCCAGATTTTCACCTTCAGGCGGATGGTCAGTCACCTGACGCGATCCAAATCGGGTTGGGGGATTTACACGGTCGATGTGGTGTCCACGCTGAAACACATGCCGATGGCGATCGAAGGCCAACAGATATTGGCAAGCCACAGCGACGGCGAACTTCTGCGCCTAAAGGCGTTGGCCGATCTCAATGCCCGCCGCAACGACTCCATCTGGAAGATGGCTGCCTTGATCTATGTGTCGGCTCCGTTGTCCTTGTTTCTGGCGGGCCTGCAGATTTCACCGGCCTATGTGAAGGAAGTCCTCAGGCTCGGCGGTGTCGGCTTTGTGATTTTCTTCTTCACGATGCTGGCCTCGCTGACGGTCTATTATTCCAACAACTGGCGCGCCCGTCAGATCGAGGCGCTCATTGAGCCGATTTTGATCGAGCGCGGCAATCTGTCGTTCGCAACGGTCAATCCGTCGTAAGTTTTGCGGGAGCACATAGTGTCCGAATCCGAAGTCCTCACCCGTATCGAGTCCGGCGTTGGCCGCATCACGCTGAACCGGCCCAAGGCGATCCACGCCCTGAACCGCGCCATGTGCGAGGCGATGATTGACGCCCTGGTCGCGTGGAAGTCGGATGACAGGGTCGCCTCGGTCCTTATCGACCACGCGGGCGAGCGCGGCTTCTGTGCGGGCGGCGACATCCGCATGATCGCCGAAAGCGGCGCAGGCGATGCCTCGGAAGCCGAGGCCTTTTTCCATACCGAATATCAGCTGAACAATCTGATGTTCGAATACCCCAAGCCGATCACGGCCATCGTGGACGGTATCGTCATGGGCGGCGGCGTGGGCATTTCCGAGCCTGCCGCTGTGCGCATCGCCACCGAGCGCACCACCTATGCCATGCCGGAAACGGGCATCGGCCTGTTCCCCGATGTGGGCGGCGGCTGGTTCCTGCCCCGCCTTCCGGGCCAGGCGGGCGTGTGGCTGGCGCTGACGGGCGCGCGTCTGAAGGCCGCCGATACGGTCGCTCTGGGCATCCACACCCACTATGTGGCGTCGGATGTCGTCGAGGCGCTGAAGGCCGACCTGCTGGCCAATCCGTCCGATCCCAAGGCCGTGGCTGATCGCGTATCGGGCGATGCGGGCGAGGCACCGCTGGCTGCGCATCGTGAGGCCATCGACCGCCTCTTTGCTTTCGACACGATTGAGGAAATCTTCGCGGCGCTGGAAGCCGATGGCTCCGAATGGGCACTGAAACAGCTGGCGACGCTGAAGACCAAGTCGCCGCAATCGCTGAAGGTTTCGCTTCGCCAAATCCGCGAGGGCGCGAAGATGGAGACCTTCGCCGACAACATGGCGATGGAATATGCGCTGGGTGGCCGCGTCGTCTCCACGCACGATTTCCAGGAGGGCGTCCGCGCCGTCATCATCGACAAGGACAACGCCCCTAACTGGCAACCCGCAGACATCGCGGGCGTCAGTGACGACATGATCGAGGCGCTGTTTGCCCCTCTGCCGCAAGACCAATCTTGGACGCCGCTGGCTTAATCAAGCGACGCCAACTCTAGGGAGTAACGACCATGACCAAGATCGCATTTATCGGCCTCGGCAATATGGGCGGCGGCATGGCTGCCAATCAGGCCAAGGCGGGCCACGAGGTCTTCGCCTTTGACCTGTCGGCCGATGCGTTGAAGCGCGCCGAGGCGGCAGGCTGCGAGCCTGTGAACTCGGTTGCCGATGCCGTAAAGGACGCCGAGGTGGTCATCACCATGCTGCCCGCGGGCCCGCATGTGTTGAAGGTCTATTCCGAACAGGTTCTGGGCGTGGCCCCGAAATCGGCGCTTCTGCTGGACTGCTCGACTATCGACGTGGAAACCGCTCGCAAGGTGGCTGCGCTCGCGACCGAGGCTGGCTACACCTTCGCCGACGCCCCCGTTTCGGGCGGCACGGCGGCGGCTGAGGCCGGAACTCTGGCCTTCATGGTCGGCTGTGACGAGGGGGTCTTTGCAAAGGTCGAGGCGGCGCTGGAGCCGATGAGCCGCATCACTATCCGCGCGGGCGACCATGGTGCGGGTCAGGCGGCCAAGATCTGCAACAACATGCTGCTGGGCATTTCGATGATCGGCACCTGCGAGGCCATCGCCCTTGCAGAAAAGCTGGGCCTCGACCCCGAGCGTTTCTTCGAGATCGCGTCCAAGTCGTCCGGCCAGTGCTGGAGCGTGACCAGCTACTATCCGTGGCCCGGCCCCGTGCCGACCGCCCCGTCCAACCGCAACTATGAAGGCGGCTTTGCCACCGCCATGATGCTCAAGGACCTGAAGCTGGCCCAAGATACCGCCGCCAAAGCCGGAGCCTCCACACCGCTCGCCGCCCAAGCCGAGGCCCTCTACGCCCTCTTCAACAACCTCGGCAACGGCCACCGCGACTTCTCAGCGATGCTGGAGATGCTGCGGGGCAGCCAGCCTAAAGCCCTGTAAATCGACAACAACGAAACCCCGAGCCTTCAGAAAGCTCGGGGTTTTGCGTATCTGAGGGACTACATTTGCTGAGGACGTCGCCCCGCCTTGGCGCTACAAGGCGGCATGACCCTTATCGTTTTTAACAAGCCGTTTGATGTGTTGAGCCAGTTCACCGACAAGGCGACGGAAGGCTCGGAGCGTCGGACGTTGTCCGATTTCATCGACGTGCCGAACGTCTATCCGGCGGGGCGTCTGGATCGGGACAGTGAGGGGCTGATGCTGCTGACCGACGACGGGCGGCTGCAGGCGCGGATTTCGGATCCGAAATACAAGACCAAGAAAACCTATCTGGCCCACGTCGAGGGCATCGCCACCGAAGAGCAGATGGAACAGCTGCGCCGTGGTGTGATGCTGAAGGACGGCATGACCCGTCCTGCCGAGGCCGAACTGATCGACGACCCCAACCTGTGGGAGCGCATCCCGCCGATCCGCGTGCGCAAGAGCGTGCCGGATAGCTGGATCAAGGTGACGATTGCCGAGGGCCGTAACCGTCAGGTGCGGCGTATGTGCGCGGCGGTGAACCTGCCGTGCCTTCGCCTCGTGCGCTGGAGCGTGGGCCGCTGGACGCTGGACGGCCTTGCCCCCGGCGAATGGATGGAAGTCGAGCGCTAGAAATGAAAAGCCCCGAACGGCTGGCGAACCGTTCGGGGCTTTTGCCGTTCAGGGCCTGAGCGGGGGACGGATCAGGCGGCTGCGCGGTTCTTGACCAGATCGTCCACCACGGACGGATCGGCGAGGGTTGAGGTATCGCCCAGAGCGCCGACCTCGTTCTCGGCGATCTTGCGCAGGATGCGGCGCATAATCTTGCCCGAACGGGTCTTGGGCAGGCCGGGGGCCCACTGGATTACATCGGGCGCGGCAATCGGGCCGATCTCGTTGCGCACGTGGGCAACGAGGGCCTTGCGCAGGTCCTCGGTCGGCTCGACACCAGCATTCAGCGTCACATAGGCATAGATGCCCTGACCCTTGATGTCGTGCGGGAAGCCGACGACGGCGGCCTCGGCCACATCGTCGTGCAGAACGAGGGCGCTTTCGACCTCGGCGGTGCCCATGCGGTGGCCCGACACATTGATCACGTCATCGACGCGGCCGGTGATCCAGTAATCGCCGTCCTCGTCACGGCGGCAGCCGTCACCGGTGAAATACTTGCCCGCATAGGTCGAGAAATAGGTTTCGAAGAAGCGCTGGTGGTCGCCATACACGGTGCGCATCTGGCCGGGCCAACTGTCGGTGATGCATAGGTTGCCCTCGGTCACGCCTTCCAGAACCTGACCCTCGGCATCGACGATCTGAAGCTCCACACCCGGTAGCGGCTTGGTGGCGGAGCCGGGCTTGAGGTCCGTCGCCCCCGGTAGCGGCGAGATCAGGATGCCGCCCGTCTCGGTCTGCCACCATGTGTCGACGATGGGCAGTTTGGAGTTACCGACGACTTCGTAATACCAGCGCCAAGCCTCGGGGTTGATCGGCTCGCCCACGGTGCCGAGCAGGCGCAAGGACGCGCGGCTGGATGACTTCACAGGCTCGTCGCCTTCCTTCATCAGGGCGCGAAGGGCGGTGGGGGCGGTGTAGAAGACGTTGACATTGTGTTTGTCGATGACTTCCCAGCAGCGCGACACGCTCGGATAGTTCGGCACGCCTTCGAACAGCAGCGTGGTGGCCGCATTCGAGAGCGGGCCGTAGACGCCGTAGGAGTGACCTGTCACCCAGCCCACATCGGCGGTGCACCAATAGACCTCGCCTGGGCGGTAATCGAACACATGCTGGTGCGTCCACGACGCCCAGACCAGATAGCCGCCGGTGGTGTGCAGCACGCCCTTGGGCTTACCCGTCGAACCCGAGGTATAGAGGATGAACAGCGGGTCCTCGGCGTTCATCGGCTCGGGCGGGCAGTCGGGGCTGGCAGCATCGACGGCCGTTTTCCAGTCGATGTCGCGGCCATCAACCATCGGAACGTCGGCGTCGGTGTGGCGCAGGACGAGGACCTTTTTGACCGACACCTTCTCCAGCGCCTTGTCGACATTGGCCTTCAGCGGGACCTTGCGGCCGCCGCGGCAGCCTTCGTTGGCGGTGATGACAAAGGTGCTTTCGCAGTCCTCGATCCGGCCCGCGATACTATCGGGTGAGAAGCCGCCGAAGATGACCGAGTGCACCGCGCCGATGCGCGCGCAGGCCAGCATGGCATAGGCCGCTTCGGGCACCATCGGCATGTACAGGGTGACGCGGTCGCCCTTCTTCACGCCCTCGGCCTTCAGCACATCGGCGAGGCGGCAGACCTGCTCATGCAGTTCGCCATAGGTGATCTTGCGGCTGTCGGTGGGCTCGTCGCCTTCCCAGATGATGGCGACCTCGTCCTTGCGGGCGGGCAGGTGGCGGTCGATGCAGTTGGCCGAGACGTTCAGCACACCGTCCTCGAACCATTTGATGCGGAAGTCGTCCTTGTTGAACGATACGTCCTTTATCTTGGTCGGGAAGGTCATCCAGTCCAGGCGTTTTGCGACCTTGGACCAATAGGCGACGGGATTGTCGCGTGCCTCCTTCCGCGCTGCTTCATAGGCTGCGGCGTCCATGTACGAACGGGCAGCGAGGTCACTGAATACTGGATAGATGAGCGGATCAGGCACGCGATAATTCCTCCGATGATATCCTGTCGGCCTCTGGTTTTTCCGAGGCCGTTCAGGACTTAAAAGCCGTATTTTGCGAACAAGGTCAGGCGGGTCATATCGCCTGATAGATTGTTCTCGAGCTTGCGTTCACCGAACATAAGTTCGGCCCCGACATCCAGACCCGCAAGCGGGGTGTAGATCAAGTTCCCGCGAACGCTGCTGGCAGACTTGGTGACGCCAAGTCCGGTCAGGGATGTCGGATTGTCGATGGACTGGTGGGCCAGCATCAGCGACGAGCGCCAGCCCGGCGACCAGATGTGACGATAGCCGACGTAGCCGCCGATCACGCCGATGGCTTCCAGATCGCCGTTGGCGTCCAGCACGGCGTCGTTGGACAGGTTCAAGCCCAGATAGCGCCCGATGCCTTCGCCGCCGGTCAGGACAAAACGGATGTCGTCCTGTGAGCCGACCTTGATCTTGCCCGTCGCCGACAGACCCCAGCCGAGGACCGAGCTGTCGATATTGGCCGCCGGATTTTCGTGACGCAGTTGGCGGACAAGTCCCGACATCTGGAACTCGCCCCACGGACGGGCGACCAGATAGCGCGCGACGATATCGGGCATCAGATTGTCGTCGGACACGATGCGCGTGCCGCCGCCGAACGGGGTAACGGTGGTCTCGGGGTTCTCGACGGCGATGGCGAACGGGCCGCGCGTATAGCGCACTTGCGGCTGGCGGACGATCAGTGAACCTTCGACCGGACCGACATAGTCGGCGGTTTCTGGCATGGTGTTCAGGTTGACGAAGGTCGTCCACTCCTGACCGATCAGCCAGTTATCCACCGTGACAAAGGCCCGTCGCAGGGCGGGCGTGGAGGGGTTGGTCGTGCGCTGGTCGCCGGTACCGGGCAGGGCCTGGAAATCCATTTCCAAGCGGGCGCCGACCTTGTGGCCTGAGACGTTGCCATCAGCCGTCAGCCAGAAACGCGACTGGCGGGCGCTAAACTCGCTCTCGGCCCCTTCGGATTGGCCGCCGACAGGGATGGATCCGGGGAGGTAGAAGTCGTGCAGGGTATCGCCAACCGGGGGCGACCCGTCCGAATAGTCGCTGATCTTGGCGTCGGCTTTGATGAAACCGCCGAAGTTCAGGGTCAGATCACCGACCTGAAATCCCTTGGCGGGTGCGGCGGCAGGACGGGCGACCGGAGCAGGCGGCGGGGCTTGCTGGATGCGGATGATATCATCGGCCAATGCTTGCGTGCGGACCTGCTGGCTGGCCTGATTTTCACGGATAGCGGCCTTCAACTCCCCCAGTTCGGCCTCAAGCTGGGCAATGCGGGCTTCGAGCGCGGCCGAGTTATCCTGAGCCGACGCAGACGTAGCAGTGAGGAGCGCAGCAAACGCCACGCCGCCCCAAAGGCGGTGGTAAGCCATGATTTTCCTCCCGGTCCTGTCTTTTTTTGCAGGTCCCGAAGGCACTTTTCCGCGTCACACTGGTTTCTGACATTAGCTAATGGTCTAATCTCGACCAAAGTAGAGACCTGTCATTCTGTCGCCATGACAGTCGGGCAGGTGTCTTCGACATTTGGATGGAAGGACGTTCATGGACCGTATCGTCGTCGCTGACGATCACCCCCTGTTCCGTGAAGCGCTTGTTTCGGCCGTGCGTAAAGCACGTCCCGAGGCAGGGGTGGTGGAATGCTCCAGCTTTGCGGAGGCTGACGCGGCCTTGGCAAAGGAGCCGGTGGATCTGTTGCTGCTGGACCTCAAACTCTCGGACGTCGAGGGTATGACGGGGCTCAATCTCGTTCGCGCCAACCATCCGGCCGTGCCGGTTGTGGTGGTCTCGGCCAGCGAGGAGCCTCACACGGTTCGCCGCACACTGGCCGTGGGCGCATCGGGGTTCATCCCCAAGTCCGCCTCGCTGGACACCATGGTCGAAGCCATCTCGCAGGTGCTGGATGGCGAGACCTGGGCACCGGACGTCGGCGAGGCCGAGGGCGAAGAGGCTGATCTGCAAAGCCGCATCGCCAGCCTGACCCCGTCCCAGATGCGTATTCTGGAAGGCCTCAAGGCCGGCCGTCTGAACAAGCAGATTGCCTATGACCTCGGTGTGACCGAGGCCACGATCAAGGCCCACCTGACCAGCGTGTTCCGCAAGCTGGGCGTGCAGAACCGCACGCAAGCGGTGATTCTTTCCCAGCAGATCGATCTGGGCTGACCGGCTTCTAGCCGTTCAGGAAGGCTTTCAGCGCCGCAGGTTTTACCGGCTTGGGCAACAGGACAGCACCGACTTCGGCTGCCTGTGCGCTCAAGCGGTCCTGCGTGGCTGCGGTAACCAGTGCGATACGGCGGATGTTCCGGGCCTTGAGCATCTTGATAAGCTCGAGCCCATCCGGTCCCGTTTCTCCCAGATGAAGATCGACCAGTGCGGCGTCGAACGGTCCAGGCAGTGCAAGCGCCTCTTGCGCAGAGTTGGCGATGGTCGGCACCGCTCCCCAACGTTTCAATAGGGCCTCGAGTGCGGCCGTGATCGGCTGTTCATTGTCCACACACAGCACGCGTTTGCCGTAGAGCGGGGTGCGCGAGGTCGCCACCGTATCGACAGGGGCCATCACAGCCTGGGTGCGTGGCGTGGAAATGCGGAATTGCGAACCGTGTCCCATGCGGGATTGCACCGACAGGGGATGCCCCAGAAGGTCGGCCAGACGCTGGGCAATGGCCAGACCCAGACCGGCGGCGGGCTCATCGACTGGTGCACCGGGCAGTCGCACAAACTCGCCAAAGATCTTGGCTCGCGCTTCGTCCGGAATACCGCGTCCGGTGTCGACGACGCAGATATCGACCCGCCCGCCCTTACGGCGCGCCCCGACAACAACGGCCCCCTTGTCGGTATAGCGTATGGCGTTGGCGACAAGGTTCTGGACCATGGAGCGGAGCAAATCGCGGTCGGTGGATATCCAGACCCGCGTCGGATGGACCCGCAACTTCAGGCCCTTGGCCTCGGCAATAGGGGTGAACTCGCGCGCGATGTCACTGAACAACTGGTTCAGGGCCAATGGTCCCACAGTGGGGTCGATACCGCCCGCCTCCAGCTTGGACAGGTTCAGCAAGGCGGTGAGCAGCCGGTGAGCGCTTTCAATCGAGCGGTCGGCATTGACGGCCAGTGTGTGGCTTTCGCTCTGTTCGACCTCGGGATCTTCGCGCAGGGCTCCGATGAAAAGGCGCGCCGCATGCAGGGGTTGCAACAGGTCGTGGCTGGCCGCGGCGAGGAAGCGGGTCTTGGAGGCGGTCGCGCGCTCGGCCATTTCGACGGCAGCCTTGAGCTGCGTCGTGCGCTCGGTGACGCGCGCTTCCAGTTGTTCGTTGGCCTCTTCCAACTGGCGGGCGGCGCGGCGCAGGTCCGTGATGTCGGTGTAGGAGGTGACATAGGCACCGCCCGGCAGAGGCTCGCCCACCACCCGCAGAACCCGGCCATCGCTGCCGACCCGCTCATGGAAGTGACGTTGGCGACGGGACAAGGCTTCAACGCGCCGCGAGACCCATGACTCGGTCGATTCAGAGCCGTGTTCGACCTCGCCATGTTCGGCGTTGTATCGATAGACATGGGCGATGGGCATGCCGACGTGGAGGAAGTCGTGAGGCAGGCCGAACATCTCCACGTAGGGGCGGTTCCACGCCACGACGCGCAGCTCTTCATCCACCACGGCCACGCCCTGATCGATGTTGTCCAGTGTCGTCAGCAGCAGTTGGCGGTTGAACTGAACCGCCTGCGAGGCTTCGTCCAGCATGCGCACCACGTCCTCGGGTGCGCGGCCACCGCCGGACAGGGCGGCCCCGATAACACGGCGTGCAGCCACAGCCCCCAGAGCGCCGGCCAACATACGTTCGGCCGCGCGCGCAAGGCTGGCGTCGGCAGGATCATGGGGGCGCAGTCTTACACCGGCTTCCTCGGCCCAGACCTGGAACGCGTTGTGGGCGCGGTCCTCGCCGATGAAGCGGGCGACGAGAACGCGCAGGTCTTCGACCGATGCGCCTGAAAGATGCCCCCGGGCCTCCAGCCACTCCGACCCCATGTGGTCTACAAAAGCGCGGGCCTGTACGCGGTCGATCAGGCCGGGGATGCTGGCGCGGGAAACCACCACATAGGTGAGAAGATTCAGCCCCAGAGACAGGAAGACGCCAGCGGCAAACGGGTCCTCAAGACCCATCAACTCGGGGACGTCGAGCAGCATCTGCGGTGCCAGTTGCGGCAGCGCCAGCATGAACAGCCACACCGTCATACCGACCCACAGACCCGCCATGGCGCCACGGGCATGACCGTTGCGCCAAAGCACGGCACCGAAGAGGGAAGGGGCCAATTGGGCCAGCGCCGCAAACGACACCAGACCCATGGCCGCCAGCCCGCGCGACTGGTCCATAGCCTGATAGTAGAGCCACGCCAGAAACAGGATGCCGATGATGGCTGCACGACGGATGTTCAGCACCATCTTGGCCACCGGCGTACCCGAACCTGTGCGAAGAGCACCGATCAGCGGCAAGACCAGATTGTTGGAGACCATGGCCGACAAGGCGACCGCTTCGATGATGACCATGGCCGTCGCGGCCGAGAAGCCGCCGACAAAGACGATAGAGGTCAATAGCGGCTGATGGCTCTGAAGCGGCAGGGCCAGCACCAGCAGGTCAGGGTTTGCGTCCGGAAACGCCAACCGTCCTGCAGCCACGAGCGGCAGAACGGCCAGCGAGGTAAGCAGCAGATAAAGCGGGAACAGCCATTGGGCTCTGCGTACTTCGCCCGGCTCGCCCCCTTCGACAAAGCCGACGTGGAACTGGCGCGGAAGGCAAAAGATCGCCAGCGTCGCCACAAGGGTAATCGCCCAGAAGCGGGCATTGCCTTCGGGCCATTCACTCAAGTCCCCCAGACCTTCGCGCAGCAAGGCTGGGCTGTGGTCAGCGTTCAGCAAGAGGATGACAGCAAAGGCTGCAGCGGCCAGCAGGGCCCCCATCTTCACGATGGACTCCACGCCAATCGCCTGGATCAGACCGCGGTTATGTTCCGTCAGGTCCGGACGGCGTGCGCCGAACAGAATGGCAAACCCCGCCAGAACGCCCGCGAGGATCAGAACAGCAAGGCTCTCGGAGCCGTGGATACCACTGTCCACATTGATCATCTCGCCGGCCATGGTCAGCGAGCGCAGTTGCAGGGCGATGTAGGGAAGCGATCCCAGAATGGCGACGATGGTTACCGATGCGCCCAGCACAGGGCTCTTGCCATATCGCGAGGAGAGAAAATCGGCCAGCGAGCCTGCGTTGGCCCGCTTGGCTGCAGACGCGATCCTGCGCCACAGCGGGAACAGCAGGGTCAGCCCCAGCGCCGGACCGATATAGATAGGCAGGTATTCCCAGCCGCTGCGCGCCGCCGTACCCACTGCCCCGTAATAGGTCCACGAGGTGCAGTAGATGGCCAGCGACAGCGAATACAGGCTGGGACCCAGCAGCCCCGAGCCCTTGGCCTTGATGTGCGGTCGCTCGTACCACCATGCGATGGCAAACAGGGTGGCCATATAGGCCGCCGTCATGACCAGTGTGATGAAGCTGAACATCACGGCATCTGTCCCCCGGACGGGTGGCACCACAAGGGGGCGGGTGCCCTAAAGTTGCATCGGCACACACAAAACGGGCGGACCGACAATGCGATCCGCCCCTTCAGTACTGGTAAGGTTGTCGACTTGGTCAATTGTGGATGTCGACGTCCTTGCCTTCTTTCACGAAGATCACGCCGATGATGACGGTCAGGACCGCAATCACGATCGGGTACCACAGGCCGTAGTAGATATTGCCGGTGGCAGCGACCATGGCGAAGGCGGTCGTCGGCAGGAAGCCTCCGAACCAGCCATTACCGATGTGATAGGGCAGGGACATGGAGGTGTAGCGGATGTTGGTCGGGAACATTTCGACCAGAGCCGCTGCAATCGGGCCGTAGACCATGGTCACGTACAGAACCAACAGGAACAGTATGCCGATAACCATTGGCTTGTTCACAAGTGCGCTGTCGGCCTTGTCCGGATAGCCCGCAGCCGTGAGGGCGGCGACCAGTTTGGTGTCGAACTCTTTCTTGGCGGCGTCGAACTCGGGCTTGGCCAGACCTTCGCCGTGGAAGCTTTCGATCACCGTCTCGCCGATCTTGATCGAGGCGACAGTTCCGGCAGGCGCGGCGACGTTGTCATAGTTGATGCCTGCCTTGGCCAGATAGGATTTGGCCACGTCGCAGGACGAGTTGAACACGGTCTTGCCGATGGGATCGAACTGCAGGTGACAGTCCGCCGGATCAGCGACAATGGTCAGCGGCGAGGATGCGACGGCGGCTGCTAGGCGCGGGTTGGCGGCCTTGGTCAGCCCCTGGAACAGCGGGAAATAAGTCAGTGCTGCAATCAGGCAACCGGCCAGAATGATCGGCTTGCGTCCTATCTTGTCCGACAGCCAGCCGAAGAAGACGAAGAACGGCGTGGCCAAAGCCAAGGCCGAGGCGATCAGGATGTTGGACAGAGCCGGATCAACCCGCAGCGTCTTCTCAAGGAAGAACAGGGCGTAGAACTGACCCGTGTACCAGACCACAGCCTGACCTGCGGCCAGACCGAACAGGGCGATCAGCACCAGTTTCAGGTTGGGCCACTTCAGGAAGCTGTCTTTCAGCGGGGTCTTGGAGCCCTTGCCCTCGGCCTTCATGCGCTTGAACGCAGGGCTTTCGGCCAGCTTCAGACGGATCCACAGCGACACGCCCAGCAGCAGGATCGAAACGAGGAACGGAATACGCCAGCCCCAGCTGAGGAAAGCTTCCTCGCCGATGGCCATTCGGGTGCCGAGGATAACCATCAGGCTCAGCAGCAGGCCGACCGTCGCGGTGATCTGGATGAAGGAGGTGTAGAAGCCGCGCTTACCGTGCGGCGCATGCTCGGCCACATAGGTTGCGGCCCCGCCGTACTCACCGCCCAGCGCCAGCCCCTGGATCAGGCGCATCAGCACGAGGATGATCGGAGCCGCGACGCCCAGCACTGCATAGGGCGGCAACAGGCCGACCACAAAGGTCGACAGGCCCATCAGCAGCATGGTGACGAGGAAGGTATTCTTGCGGCCCCACAGGTCGCCAAGGCGTCCGAAGACGATGGCCCCGAAGGGACGCACGGCGAAACCGGCGGCAAAGGCCATAAGGGCGAAGATAAAGCCGGTGGTCTCGTTCACGCCCGAGAAGAATTGGGCCGAAATAATCGCGGCGAGAGAGCCGTAGAGGTAGAAGTCATACCATTCGATGACGGTGCCGACAGACGAGGCAGCAATCACCAGCCGGTCGTTTTTCGCGACCGAGTGATCCCCGCCGTCCGCCCCGTGAAGGGTGCGGTCGGTCATGGGTGTTTATCCCTTCCTGTAAGGCCACCCCCTCAGGCGGCCATGTTTCCCTTGCGCGCGCCGTCTATTCGCGGAGCGTCACAAGGGAGACTGACAGGAAGAACGACGATTTGCAGAGATCGACGTTGGTCTAAACTGCTACGCCGGGCTTACACGCCCATGCATAGGTATTTGATTTCCAGATAGTCTTCGAGACCGTGGCTGCTGCCTTCACGCCCCAGACCCGACTGTTTGATACCGCCGAAGGGGGCGATTTCGGTCGACAGGATCCCGGTGTTGATACCGACCATACCGGTCTCCAGCGCCTCGGCCACACGCCAGACGCGGCTGATATCACGGCTGTAGAAATAGCCCGCCAGACCGAAGATGGTGTCGTTGGCGAGGGCCACGCCTTCCTCCTCGGTTTCAAAGCGCACCACGCCCGCCAGAGGACCAAAGGTCTCCTCGCGGCAAATCAGCATGTCCTGCGTTACCTCAGAGACGACTGTGGGCTGGAAGAAGGTGCCGCCCAGTTCATGCGGCTTTCCGCCCGTCAGCAGCTTGGCTCCCTTGGACATGGCATCGTCGAGGTGTTGCTGAACCTTCTGGATGGCCTTGTCGTCGATCAGCGGGCCGACCTGAACGCCGTCTTCCATGCCGTTACCGACCTTCAGTTTTTCAACCTCGGCGGTCAGCTTGGCGACGAACTCGGCATAGACGCCCGCCTGCACATAGAAGCGGTTGGTGCAGACGCAGGTTTGGCCCGCGTTGCGGTATTTGGAGATGACCGCACCTTGTACGGCGGCATCGATGTCGGCGTCGTCGAAGACGAGGAAAGGCGCGTTACCGCCCAGTTCCAGCGACATCTTCTTGATGGACTGGGCCGACTGTTCCATCAGCTTGCGGCCGACCTCGGTCGAGCCGGTGAAGCTGATCTTGCGTACGGTCTCGTTTCTGGTCAGCTCGCCGCCGATGGCGCTGGCCGAGCCGGTCAGAACGTTGAACAGGCCAGCCGGAAGGCCGGCTTCTTCGGCCAGTACCGCAAGCGCAAAGGCGCTGTAAGGCGTCTGGGCGGCGGGCTTGAGAACGACAGCACAACCGGCAGCCAGCGCAGGGCCGACCTTGCGGGTGATCATGGCCGACGGGAAGTTCCAAGGCGTGATCGCGCCCACCACGCCGACCGGTTGGCGCAGGGTGACGATGCGCTTGCCATTGTCATGGGTGGGGATCACCTCGCCATAGGCGCGCTTACCCTCTTCGGCGAACCATTCGATGAAGGAGGCGGCATAGGCGATTTCACCGCGCGCTTCGGTGATGCTCTTGCCCTGTTCGGCGGTCAGCAGGCGGGCCAGCTCTTCCTGATTTTCGAGCATCAGGTTAAACCATTTGCGCAGGACCTTGGCGCGGTCCGCAGCGGTGCGCTTGGCCCAGTCCTTCATTGCCTTGTCGGCGGCTTCGATGGCGCGGCGCGTCTCGGCAGCACCCATGTTGGGAACAGTACCCAACACATCTCCGGTCGCAGGGTTGGTGACGGTGATCGTCTCGCCCCCGTCGGCGTCGACCCACTGGCCGTCAATGAAGGCCTGTTGTCGTAAAAGGCGATTCGCACTCATGACTCACTCCCTATCGTTGTGGAGTGAATTAGGGATATCGCCACTCTCTGTTCAAGAGGCTTAGGCGTCTTCGGTGCGTAAGAGCAGTCCGGTCTTGATCAGGTCCGACAGGCTGTCGGCCTGCATCTTCTGCATCACCTTGGCGCGGAAGACCTCGACGGTACGCGGACTGATATCCAGCGTCATGGCGATAGCCTTGTTCGACAGCCCTTCGATCAGCGCATCGAACACCTGCATTTCACGCGGGGTCAGACGCTCGAACTTTTCGCGCGCGGCGGCCGAAATGCGCTGTTGCTCGCCGACCTGCGTCAATCGCGACAGGCAGCCGCGCACGCTCTCGATAAGGCGGGCGGGATCGAACGGCTTCTCGATAAAGTCCACAACGCCCTGTTTCATCAGGCTAACGGCCAAGGGCACATCGGCGTGGGCGGTGATGACAAGGATCGGCCATGCCGCGCCATGTTCTTCACTCACACGGCGGACCACTTCGGAGCCGTCCACCTCGGGCATGCGCAGATCGGTTACGACGCAGGCTGTCTCGTCTTGCGGCATGGCGCGCAGAAAGTCAGCGCCACCGGCGAAGGCGCGGCATCGGATGCCCTGGCTTCGCAACAGGGTGACTAGGGAGTCGCGCATCCCTGCATCATCATCAATGATGAAGACTGATGGCGTCATTCTTCGGCTTCCTGTTTTGCAGTTGTGAGGTTGAACGAAAAACGTGCACCGCCCCAACGCGACACGCCGACGCGGAGGGTACCACCATGACTTTCAACAATGGTTCGGGTCACCGACAGCCCCAAGCCCATGCCGCCCGATTTTGTCGAGGTCATGGGCTGGAATACGCTGTCTACCTGATCGGGGGCAATACCGGGACCGCTGTCTTCGACGCCAATCTCGTAGGATCGGTCGGAAATAACCTTACCGGTGATCACGACGCTGGAGTTGTTCGGGCTGGCTTCGACGGCGTTGCGCACCAGATTGACGAGCGCCTGCTGGACCTGAATCCGGTCCATGCGGACGACATCGGGCATCTCGATCTCGGTGGAAATTACGATGTTCCGGTCTTGCCCAGTCAGGGTCAGGATCGGCAATACGTCATCGACGATCCGGCTGACGCGTTCTTTCTCCAACGCCCGCATCTCCATCGTCAGAAGCTCGCGCATGCGGCGGATGATCTGGCCGCCGCGCAGCATCTGCGCCTTGGCCAGATCGGTGGTGCGAAGAGCGCTTTCGCCCAGAGGGCCCGCCGCCTTCATATCTTCCTGCGCGGCGTGCAGATAGGCGGCGGCGGCTCCCAGCGGTTGGTTCAGTTCATGCGCCAGAGTGGCCGCCATCTCGCCCAGCGAGTTCAGACGCCACACCTTGTTAAGCTGTGAGTGAAGCTCGCGCGCCTGGGCATCGGCGGCATGGCGCGGCGTCAGGTCGACAAGACGGATCAGCGGCCCTTGCGGCGTGTGGTCCAGCCAGAGATCCACGGGGATGGGCGAGGATTGATCGGGGCGCATGGCGTGCCAGTTGGCGCGTCCGGATTCGACCTGCCCCGACGGGACCGAGGGCGCGGCCTGCTTCGAATAGTCAAACCCCGGAACCAGATCGCCAAAGCTTTGACCCACAGTAGCCGATTGGGGGATGCCGAAGATGTCGGCGCAGGCCTTGCTGGCGCGGGAGATCCGGCCTTGCTTGTCCAGAAGGACAACCGGTACCGCTGACAAGAGCGAGCGGAGGACTTCGTTCTCGGTCGTCTGGTGCAGGCCGAAGGCACCCAGAAGCGGGTTATTGTCGCGCTGGACCGCGAAGGCGACCACTGCCGTCACGATCGCTACCACGATCATCTCGGCCAGCGGAATATGGTGGGTCGCACAGAGCAGGATCAATCCAAGCCACAGCAATACCTGCGCGGCCAAGGTACAGCGCCATCCCGTCAACATGGACGACAGGGTCATGGCCAGAATCGGAAGCAGCAGATGCAGGCCATACGGCGGGTTGTTGTAGATCGCCAACAGCGAGGCGACCACACCGGCTAGCGCCAATACGACCTTGCCAATCACGACCGGTGAGACGGCCCCTGTGCTGGGGCGGGCGGGGTGTCGCGAGGGGGGCGCGTCGGGCGCGGGGGTTTGGGGGGAATCTGGCGCTGGCGACGGAATGGTCTCACACCCTGTAGGACGGCAGGAAATATCTTTGTTCCCTTGTGATGGGAATAAAGCGCGTCAACAACCCCTGCAAAGCGGCCAATTAACGCATTCTCGGATATCGTGGTTATCACAAAAATCACCAAACGTGGCAATAAAATCCCGCGCAACTACAGTTCGGTAAGACATCTACCTTAGCCATATAGGGGATTGCCCGTACTCGGCGGTTTACCGAAACCTACGTTTGTACAGGCACATGGTCAAAAATCATTGCCGAGGATGTGAATGGCCCCCCCGATGCCCTGTGCGCTTCAGAACGAACCGCAGATTGCATTTTACCGCGCAGATGCAGTTCGCATCGCGCAAGGGGCTGCGCGTCTTCTGGCAAGCCGTGATGAAAACGGGTCGTTAACCCACGGCATCGCGGCAGATATCGGGGGAAGAGACTGAATGTTGGGCGCGCTCAATAATCTGAAGATTCAGCAGAAGCTGACCTTCGCGTTCGGTGGCATCATCGCTGCCATTCTGCTCATGGGTCTTGGCATCTATTTCGGCGTCAGCGGCGTCGAGAAGAACCGCCGCGAGGTCGAGCGTGTTAACGCCGCCGAGCAGGCCGCCGTTCAGGCCCAACTGCATATGTCGCGTCAGGATGCGGCTCTACGGGCCTATGTGATGTCGCGCATTCCCTCGGCGATTGATGCCGTGAGCGACCACCGCTCGCTCTTCAACAGGGCTCTGGACGAGTACAAGACCCTTGATCCGGCCTCGCAGGGTCAGGTCGAACAGGCCCGCGCAGGCGTGGAAACCTGGTTCGAAGCTGTGGCTGTGCGCGGTGTGGGTCTGGAGAACCTTGCCGATTACGACAGCAGCGGACTGCTGGCTCCGGTCGATGCCATTCTCCAGAAGCTGGTCGACGAGCGTCTGGCCGAAGCCAAGGCTCTGGCCGAGCGCCAACAGGCGCTGGCCAATATGATGCGTATCGTCATGGCCATCGGCTCGGTGCTGGCACTGGGCATGGCTGTGGCCTGCGGCGTTTGGCTGACCAACGGTGTGTCCAAGCCCCTGCGCGCGGTCGCTATCGCCACCCGCAAGCTCGTTAACGGCGACACCCAGGTGGATATTCCGGCTCTGGGCCGAACGGATGAAGTGGGCCAGATGGCCTCTGCCGTTGCGCACTTCAAACAGGCTTCGATCGAACAACAAGCGCTCAAAGCCCGCAACGAAGCGATGCAGCGCGAAGCCGAAGAGGCCCGCCTGCGCCGCGAAGCGGAAATGGAACAGAGCCGCAAGAACGACGAGTTGGTCGTTACCGCTCTGGCCGAAGGCCTCGAGGCCATGGCGCGCGGTGATCTGACGTGGCGCATTACGGCGGACTTCCCCCAGTCGGCCGTGACGCTCAAGACCGATTTCAACGCCGCCATCGAAAGTCTGGAACAGGCGGTTTCGCTAGTGAACGCCAACGTCTCGGTCATCCACATGGGTGCCGAGGAAATCAGCGCCGCCTCCAACGACCTGTCGCACCGTACCGAACAACAGGCCGCGACGCTGGAAGAGACCGCCGCCGCTCTGGACCAGATCACGGTCACCGTCAGCCGTACCGCCGACGGTGCCAAGGAAGCTGCCAGTGTGGTGCTGGGTGCCCGCAGCGATGCCGAACACAGCGGCGTGGTCATGAACAATGCCGTTCAGGCCATGACGGCGATCGAGTCTTCGTCCAACCAGATCAGTGCCATCATCGGCGTGATCGATGAAATCGCCTTCCAGACCAACCTTCTGGCGCTGAATGCCGGCGTGGAAGCTGCCCGCGCGGGTGATGCCGGCCGCGGGTTCGCCGTGGTCGCCTCGGAAGTTCGCGCGCTCGCACAACGCTCGGCCGCTGCGGCCAAGGAGATCAAAACCCTGATCTCGGCTTCGGGCCAGCAGGTCAGCAAGGGCGTGGATTTGGTCGGTCAAACCGGCGACGCACTGGGTCGTATCGTCCAGCGCGTGGCCCAGATCGACGCTCTCGTGAACGAAATCGCCGCTTCCGCACAGGAACAATCGACCGGTCTGGCTCAGGTCAACACCGCTGTGAACCAGATGGATCAGGTCACCCAGCAAAACGCAGCCATGGTCGAGGAATCGACTGCCGCCTGCCACGCGCTGGCCACCGAAGCCGAAGAACTGGCCAAGTCGGTTTCGCGCTTCGTCGTGTCCCAGAAACTGGCGACGCGTGCCAAGGCACCGGCTCAAGCCCATGTGGTTCAGCCGGCCGTGCGTCCTGCGGCCCCTGTAGCACCGCGTCCGGCTCCGGCCGCTGCCAAAGCCAACATCGCGCCACTCGCCCCTGCGGCCGGGGTCCGTCCCGCTCCGAAGCCGGCCCCCCAAACGGCCCCGCAACCGGCACCGGTTGCCGCCAAGCCCGCCGCCCCTGCACCGGCACCTGTTGCCAAGCCTGCACGCCCCCTGCGTGCAGCCAACGAGCCAGCCGCAGAGGCAAAGCCTACCCGCACCGTCGCTGAAACCGTTGCTGCCCTGCGCACAACGGGCATCGGTGGTGCCGCCTTGAAATCACAGCCGACCGATGACGGCTGGGAGGAATTCTAATGAGCCCGACCCCCGGCGATAGCGCAATCGTTAGCCTGCCCGCAGTCATAGACCTGCGGACAGTTGAGCAACTGAAGGCCGATCTGATGGCGCAACGGGGCCATCCCGTTGCGCTTGACGCCTCGTCGGTCGAGCGCGTCGGCGGCTTGGGAGTGCAACTGCTGCTGTCGGCCATCAAAACCTGGCAAGCTGACGGCAAGTCTTTGACCTTCATCAATGTTTCCAACGCCATGAACGAGCAATGGCTCAGCTTTGGCTCTTCCCCCCTCGAGCTAGCGCAGGACGCCGCCTAATGACTAAAACCGTTCTGACCGTGGATGACTCGCGCACCATGCGCGACATGCTGCTGTTGGCTTTGCAGGACGCAGGCTATCGCGTGGTTCAAGCCGTGGACGGCGTCCATGGTCTTGAGGTCCTGCATCAGGAACGCCCGGACATCGTCATCACGGACATCAACATGCCCCGTATGGACGGCTTCGGCTTCATCGAAGGCATGCGATCCAACCCCGACTACAGCTGCGTGCCGGTTCTGGTGCTGACCACCGAAAGCGATGCGGCGAAGAAACAGCGCGCGCGCGACGCCGGCGCGACCGGCTGGATCGTCAAGCCCTTCGACCCCGTACGTCTGGTGGACGCCGTCCGCCGCGTTGCCGCTTAACCGAGCAGATCCAAAGGCACCCCCCAGTCATGAGTGACGATCCGTTCGAAGCCATCAAAGTTACCTTCTTCCAGGAATGCGAAGAACTGCTTGGCGACCTTGAAACCAACCTGCTGGCGTTGGAATCGGGTGACACCGACATTGAGACGATCAACGCCTGCTTCCGTGCCGTTCACTCGGTAAAGGGCGGAGCAGGGGCCTTCGGTCTGGAAGACCTCGTGCGTTTCGCGCACGTATTCGAGACCTTGATGGACGAGCTGCGCTCCGGTCGTAAGCCGGTTGACGACATCACCGTGCGCACCTTGCTGCGCGCCTCGGACGTACTGAACGATCACGTCAGCGCCGCGCGCGGTGCAGGACCGGCTGTCGACGCAGAGCGTTCGCAGGCCCTGATCGCCGAACTGGAAACCCTGACCCACGGCGCGCCGGTATCGGCAGCACCGGGCGCAGGTACGGCTTCGGCAGGCGAGGATGACTTCGGCTTTACCCCGCTGACACTGGCTCTGGACGATCTAGGCGGGGGCGAGCTGCCGCCTCTGGATCTGCCGCCGCTGGCTTTCATTGCACCTTATGCGCCGGCCAACCAGGAGCAGACGGGCTGGAAGATCGTATTCCGGCCGCACCCGCGTCTTTACGCCAATGCCAATGAGACCGGTCTGCTGATCCGCGAACTGGGCCGTCTTGGTCCCGTGACGGTCGAGATGGACGACAGCGGCGTGCCTCTACTGGATGCGCTGGAGCCGAACGACTCGCATCTGGTGTGGACCATGACGCTGGATGCCGCCGTGCCCGAGATCGACGTGCGCGACGTCTTCGATTTCGTCGAGACCGATTGCGACCTCAACATCACCCCGATCATGTCGGGCGCGGCAGAAGTCCTTCCGGATCTCGGCCTACCTGATATTGGTCTGCCCGAACTTGGCGTGTCGGACCTTGCTGATCCGCTGGAGCTGCCTGCTGCCGATGCTTCGGCGGGCGAGGTCGACATCGCCGCTCTGGTGGCGCTGGCTCAGGCCGATACGGCTGCCCGCCTGAACGGTGAGGCCCCTCCGCTCGAGGTCGTCAGCCCCGCCCCCCAGCCCCAGGCCGCGCCGGTAGCCGCCCGCACGCCTCCGGCAGCGGCCGCTAGTCAGGGCGCGGCAACGCAGGCTCCTGTGACCATCCGCGTCGATCTGGAGCGTGTTGACCGCCTCATCAATGCTGTCGGCGAACTGGTGATCCAGCAGGCCATGCTGGCGCAGCGCGTCTATGAAAGCGGTTTGGCGCGCTCCTCCGATATCTCGCTTGGCCTCGAAGACCTCGAGCTGCTGACGCGCGAGATTCAGGACAGCGTGATGGCTATCCGTGCCCAGCCGGTGAAGTCGGTGTTCCAGCGCATGCCGCGTCTGGTCCGCGAAGTCGCCGACATGACGGGCAAGCGCGTCAAGCTGATCACCGCCGGTGAGGATACCGAGGTCGACAAGACCGTGGTGGAACGTCTGGCCGAGCCGATCACCCACATGCTGCGCAATGCCATCGACCACGGTCTTGAAACGCCGCAAGAGCGCGAAGCGGCTGGCAAGCCCGCCGAGGGCACGGTCAAACTGGCCGCGCTGCACCGTTCGGGCCGCATCGTCATTGAAATCTCCGACGACGGTAAAGGTATCAACCGCCAGCGCGTCCGCGCCATCGCCGAAGAGCGTGGCCTGATCACGCCGGAACAGGTGCTGACCGACGATGAGGTCGATAACCTGATTTTCCTGCCGGGCTTCTCGACGGCCAAGGAGATCACGGACGTCTCGGGGCGAGGCGTGGGCATGGATGTGGTTCGCCGCTCCATCCAGTCGCTGGGCGGTCGCATCTCGATCTCGTCCAATCCGGGCAAGGGGTCGACCTTCTCCATGTCCTTGCCGCTGACGCTGGCCGTTCTGGACGGCATGGTGGTCGGTGCCGCAGACCAGACGCTGGTCGCGCCGCTGGCGGCCATTGTCGAAAGCCTGACGCCCAAGCCCGAGGATATCCACTTGGTCGGCGGTGTCGATCCGGTGCTGATGTTCCGCGACGAGTTCGTGCCCCTGATCGACGTGGCCCGTTCCATGGGCTTCCGCGATGTGCCGACCGAACTGCGCGGCGGCGTGGTCATGATTGTCGAGACCGAAGCGGGCCAGCGTGCGGGCCTTCTGGTCGATGCCATCCATGGCCAACGTCAGGTCGTTATCAAGTCACTTGAGACCAACTATCGCCACGTCGAAGGCGTGGCGGCTGCAACCATTCTGGGCGACGGCCGCGTAGCCCTGATCCTTGATATCGACGCTCTGGTGACGACCGGCCGTCGACGTAACTCCACCCGATCCGATCTCAAAATGGCGAGCTAACCCATGACCCAAGTCACCCCTAACGTCGCCGGTACCGATCGCGAGCTGATTGCCTTCCGCATCGGCGAGCAAGAGTTTTGCGTCGACATCATGAGCGTCCGCGAAATCCGCGGCTGGACTCCGGCTACGCCGCTGCCACGCTCGCCTGCCTATATGAAGGGCGTCATCAATCTGCGAGGCACCGTGCTCCCAATCATCGATCTCGGTGCCCGCTTTGGCCTGCAAACGGGTGAGCCGACCGAACGTCACGTCATCATGGTGGCCCACGTCGGCTCGCGCCTCGTTGGCCTGCTGGTCGATGCCGTATCGGACATCGTCCAGCTGACCGACGCCTCGATCCAACCCACGCCGGATGTCGCTTCGGAAAGCGTGAAGGCCTTCGTGAAGGGCATCTTCGCCGTCGAAGGTGGCCGTATGATCAGCCTGATCGACCTCGAGCACGTCCTGCCGGCAGAGGCCGAGGCCGAAGCCGCATGACCATGACCGCCGGACGGGAGACGCTGGTTGAGGGGGAGTTCCCCTTCACCCAGAAGGACTTCCGTCACATTGCCAGCGCTCTTCATGCGCACGCCGGTATTGCCCTGCACGAGGGCAAGGCGGCGCTCGTCTATTCGCGTCTGGCCAAGCGTTTGCGTTTGCTGGGTCTGCGCAACTTCGGGGAATATGTGGCTCTGGTTGAGTCCGCCGAAGGGGCCGAGGAACGTCAGGCGATGACGGCGGCGCTCACGACCAACGTCACCCGTTTCTATCGCGAACCGCACCACTTCGATCACCTGCGTGATGTCGTGATGCCGGAACTGGCCGCACGCGCCCGCGCCGGTGGCCGTGTGCGCTTGTGGTCGGCGGCTTGCTCCAACGGTCAGGAGCCCTATTCCATGGCCCTGACGGTGCTGGAAAAGCTGCCGGAAGCGCTGGATCTGGATGTACGTATCCTTGCCACCGACATCGACCCGAACATGGTCGGGGACGGTCGCGCCGGTATCTATTCTGACGAACTCCTGACGCCGGTTCCGGCATCGGGACGCCGCCACTTCCATCCGCTGGCGGACCGCCCCGGCTATTCGCAAGCCGACGATACTCTGCGCCGGTTGGTGGTGTTCAAGGAGCTGAACCTCATCGGCAACTGGCCGATGAAGGGCACCTTCGACGTGATCTTCTGCCGTAATGTGGTGATCTATTTCGACGACGCGACGCAGGAAATGATCTGGAGCCGTTTCGCTCCGATCCTGAAACCAGGCGGCGCGCTCTACATCGGCCACTCCGAACGCGTTTCGGGTCCGGCAGCACCGCTGTTCCAGACCTGTGGCCTGACGACCTATCTTCGGGGGGCAGCATGAGCCGCGTCCGGGTTCTCGTCGTAGACGATAGCGCAACCATGCGCAGCCTGATTTCGGCTGTCCTGCGCCGCGATCCGGAGATCGATGTCGTAGGCACGGCCGAAGACCCGCTGGATGCGCGCAGCAAGATCAAGGAACTGAACCCCGACGTCATTACGCTGGACGTCGAAATGCCCAATATGAACGGGCTGGAGTTCCTCGAGAAAATCATGCGGTTGCGACCGATGCCGGTCGTCATGGTCTCGACCCTGACGCAGGCAGGTACGGATGTGACGCTGGCAGCGCTGGAGATCGGTGCGGTCGATGCTGTGGCCAAGCCCGCCGTCGGCATGCCCGCCAGCGAAGCCTTCGCCGATCTGGCCGATAAGGTGAAGTCGGCGGCGCGTGCCCGCGTTCGCCCGCTGGAGCCGCGCGCTGTCCATGCCCATCAGGGCGGCTATCAGGTCGATCCCAACCATATTCTGGCCATTGGTTCTTCGACCGGTGGGGTCGAGGCGCTCCTGACCATCATCTCGGCCTTCCCCGAGAACTGTCCCGCGACCGTTATCACCCAGCATATGCCCGCCACCTTCACCCGCAGCTTCTCGGCGCGGCTGGACAAGATGTCGGCGGCCAATGTCTCCGAGGCGGTGGATGGTGCCATCCTCAAACCGGGCCACGTCTATGTGGCACCCGGTGGTGCCTATCACCTGACGGTCACCGCCGGACGCTGCCGCCTGATCGAGTCCGATCCGGTAAACGGTCACCGCCCGTCGGTGGATGTACTGTTTGAATCGGTCGCTCGCCTGAGCCGTCCAATGACGGGTGTCATCCTGACCGGAATGGGTCGCGATGGTGCACGCGGGCTACTGTCGATGCGAAACGCCGGCGCGCGCACTTTTGGTCAGGACGAAGCATCTTGCGTCGTCTATGGCATGCCCAAAGCAGCGTTTGATCTGGGTGGAGTCGAGCGCCAGCTACCGCTCAATCGCATGGCCCCCGCTATTCTTGAATCCTGCGCCGCCCACGGCGCTAAAATGACTGTCGCGTAAGGACTATTCCCCCCCATGCCCGCAGCTTCTGCTATCCGCACTCTCATCGTCGACGACCAGCTGACGATGCG
This sequence comes from Brevundimonas pishanensis, assembly GCF_022750635.1. Classification (GTDB taxonomy): domain Bacteria; phylum Pseudomonadota; class Alphaproteobacteria; order Caulobacterales; family Caulobacteraceae; genus Brevundimonas; species Brevundimonas pishanensis. The sequence goes on from NZ_JAJKBG010000006.1 coordinate 130,859, forward strand.
CGCCCTGATCCGCACCAGCCTGCAACAAATCGGCGTGCGCGAAATCGAGGAAGCCCCCGATGGCGAGGCCGCTCTGCGCTCGATCATCACCAAACCGGTCCATCTGGTGATCTCGGACTTCAACATGCCCAACCTTGACGGTCTGGGGCTGCTGCGCGGCATCCGCGCCCACCCGCCGATCGCCAAGACCGCTTTCATCATGCTGACGGGCCGTGCCGACCGCGAACTGGTCCAGCGCGCGGTTCAGTACGGCGTGAACAACTATCTGGTTAAACCCTTCACCACCCAACAGCTCAAAGAAAAGCTGGAAGCGGTGTTCGGTCCTCTTCAGTGACAGCAAGCCCTGACAATTCGGCGAATGAAAAGCGCGTTCACGTCGGGCAGGGCGATCACTTTGTGACGTCCGACCCGAACGTTGTGCTGACCACCGTGCTGGGTAGCTGCGTCGCGCTGTGCCTGCACGATCCGGTCGCCGGTGTCGGAGGGATGAACCACTTCCTGCTGCCCGAGGGCAATCAGGACGGCACCGGAGCCAGCCGCCGCTATGGTGCCTATGCGATGGAAGTGCTGATCAACGATGTCCTCAAGGCCGGTGGCCGTCGCGACCGTCTGGAGGCCAAGCTTTTTGGCGGTGGCCGTATGTTCGACAGCCTCAGCGACGTCGGTGCCGCCAATGCGGCCTTTGCCGAGCGCTTTCTGATCGACGAAGGAATTCCGGTTGTCGGCGGCAGTTTGGGTGGTTTTGGTGGCCGCAGGCTGCATTATTGGCCGGTCAGTGGACGCGCGCGCCAGCGGGCGGTGATGGACGTGGCGGCCGTGCCGCCGCCCAAGGTCACCCAGCCGCCGGTCGTCGCAGGCGATTTGGAGTTGTTTTGATATGGCGCACGATACTCGCGGACTTCTTCTGGCTGTCTCGGCAGAGCTCTCGGACATTGCCTCGGGCGTCCAGACCGCAGGCGACCTGATGGGCGAAGTCATGTCCCATCTGCCGCCGCAGCAACGCCTGTCCTATATGGCGCGCGTCCAGGCCTTCGATGTGCTGGTACAGCGTCTTGAGGCACTGTCGGGTCTGTCCTCGGCGCTGGGTCGCGATCAGGAAATGGACACGGCCCTGGCAGCCCTGCCTCTGGCGGAAATGGCCGAACGCCTGCAGGAAGCTGCCCATCGCGGAAAAACACCAACGAGCGCACCGGCTCCGGACACACCGGACGCGGGCGTGCTGCAGCTGTTTGATTGATGAATAAAGACGATCGGGTCAATTTAGAGCACTCGTCGGTCCTGCTGATCGACGACAACCAGCAGGCGCTGGATATGCTCGGCTCGGTGGTTCAGGGCTTTGGCGTACGCGAGCAGATCAAGCTGACGTCGGCGACGGCAGCCGTGAAACTGCTTCGGGAGCGTTCGGTCGATTTGATCATCATCGACTGCGCCGATCCGGAGATGGACTCCTACGCCTTTACGCGCTGGCTGCGTCGCGAGACCCCTGCACCCATGAAATATACGCCGGTGATCATGGTCACCGGTCACGCCTCGCAGTCCAAGGTCCGCGAGGGCCGCGACTGCGGCGTCAGCTTTGTGGTCGTCAAACCCATCACACCCAATGTGCTGTTAAAGCGTGTGGTGTGGCTGGCCATGGACGGCCGCGAGTTTATCGAGTGCCCGACCTATGTCGGACCGGACCGCCGCGTCCGTAACTTCGGCCCGCCCATGGGCGAGAAGGGCCGCCGTGCCGGCGACCTCTCGGCCCACATCGGCATCGCTAAAGAAGCCAACATGGAACAGGCCGACATCGACGCCCTGCTCAAACCGCAGAAGGTCCAGCTATGACCAAGCCCGTAACCACAACCATTTCGGCGGGTTCGGCCGTGGGCGAGGGCGAAGGCGCTACAGCCGTCAAAGTCGTCTCCAGCCTCTCCAAAAAAATGGCAGAGCCGGGCGGTCTGACCGTGGCCGATATCGAGCGCCGCTCCAAGGAACGACTGTTGAGCCATAAGGCCGATGCCATGCGCTCGGTCGAGGCGGCCGTTGCCGAACTGGAACAGCGCGTCGGGGTGGGGGCGGATCATCCCGACGAAGCCTTCTACCTGACGGCCAGCAAGATGCTGGACGTGGCGGGCTTCTTCGATACCGGCCCGCTGTACGATGCGGGCTATAGCCTGTGCGAACTGCTGGACGTGATGCAGACCTCGGGCCAGTGGAACGGCGACTCGGTCCGTGTTCACGTTCGCGCCCTGCGCATGATCCTGAACGCCGGATGCGAGACAACGCCGCAAAGCGCATCGCTGCTTTCGGGCCTGAAAGCCCTATTGGACCACGCCCGCGCCTAATCGGCCGTCCTAGCGGCCCTGATGCGGCGCAGCAGCTCCTCGGCCTGCGCATCGGACCTGTGCGGGTCGTTGATGAGCGGGATCAGATACTGCTCAGCCTCGCTCAGACGATTCAACTTTATCAGCGCCTCAGCGAGATTGATCCCTGTGTAGGGATGCTGGGGCGCAATCTCATAGGCCATTTGCAGCGTCGCTAGATCGTTCTGGTTTGGATAGGACGGCGAGAATCGTCGGTTGCGACCCAGATTGACCAACACGAACGGATTTGCGGGATCGGCGGCATAGGCAGCGGCAAACCGGCGCTGGGCCTTAGCCCGCAGGTCCGCGATGTCTTCGTCAGCCCTCGCTGCATCGGCCCGATGCATGTAGATGCGGCCCAGCCAGATCAAAGCATCGACATTGGCCGGTTCCCGAGCCAGCACGGCTTCGAAATGGCTTTCAGCCTGACCAAAGTTCTCCGCCAGACGAAACTCTGCATAGCCAAGGACAAGCTGGGCAAACGGGTCATTGCCAAATGGCGCGGCAAGATTGCGGATCCGGTTCAGTTTGCGCGCGCGGTCGGCGGACCGGACATTCGTGCGCAGACTAAGGTATTCGACCATCAGTGCGTCAGTACTGGCGGGCAGGCGTTGGGCGGCGTTGAACTCGGGTTCGAGCGTCAGTGTGGCCGTACGGAAGCCGAGGGCGGACTCCGAATAATGGCCCAGAGTGGTGCGCAGCTCGCCGAGGCTGAGGCCCGTCGCCTGTTCCATGGTCTCCACCGAAGGTGTGCCCGCAGCCACCAAAGTCAGATAGGTGTCCAGCTTGGCGCGCCCTTCATTGTCCTTGAGGAACCAGTGCGTCAGCAGCCAGGCCAGCGGGTAATAGGTGCTCGGGACAGTTCCGTTTTCATGAACCGGACGTTCGGTTAGGAGCCGTTCCAGCGGTATCCACCCGCTCCCCAGCCCGTTAGCGGTCCACCACGGGGGCTTGCCGATATTGACCTGGTTGCCGACGAACTCGACGGTCGAGAAATATTGGGCAAATCCTTCGTGGAACCACACGGGAAACGCACCCCGGTGCTCGCTGGCGAGGAAGTGGTGGGCGTATTCGTGTTTGATTACCGACAGTTCGCCGCGGCGCGGGGCGGTGGCGAAGATGTCGTCAGTCGATCGCACATAAAAGCCGCCTACGCGAGCATCCCCGCCATAGACATCCTGCAGGTCTTTGACCGACAGCATATAGATCGGCAGCTTGCGGGCCGCTGTGCCCTCGCTGGGCAGACCGAAGTAGCGACGTAGCACCAGATCGAAGCGTTCGAGTTCGCGAATGGCCGCGCGGGTGTTCCGCTCGCTGTCATCGCCGATCACGACAAAGCGTGATCCTTCGATCCGGTGCCACTCGGCCAGCGCTGGAGTGGCGACGCTCAGCAGAAGGGCCGTGGTGGCGGCAAAGCGCAGACTTCTCAAGTTCCGTCGCCTTCGCCTGAGTTGCCGTCGGTGCCTTCGTCTTCGCCTTCCTCGGCAGCCTTGCGGCGCAGAGCTTCCTCTGCTGCGGCCTCGTCGGCCTCGGTGCGGCCCTGTGCGCGCAACAGCAGTTCTTTGGCCGCAGGGCTCTCGCCGTGGGGATTGTTGACCAGCGGAGAGATGACGTTGATCGCTTCTTCATTGCGCCCGCGCGAGAGCAGGGCTGCGGCATAGTTATAGCGGTTCGATCCCAGTTGAGGTGCCAGTGTGTAGGCAATGTCGAGGATCTGCATGTCGTTGTCCGTCGGGTAGCTGGGCTCGCCCCGACGGTTTTCCGCCATCAAAAGCATGGTGATGTAGTTGGCATCATCCAGTTGGTAGGCCCGACCCAGCAGGGTCTGAGCCTCGCGGCGCAGACGCTGTGACCCGTCGTGGTCGTCTTCCTCCGCGGCCTTGTCGGCCAGATCGAGCTTGGCCCGCGCCAGATATTGCATAGCCTCGACGTGGTTTGCGTCAATGGTCAGCAAATGCTCCAGCAGACTCGCCGCCTTGGCCGGATCGCGGCCGTTGTGCAGTTCGGCGTGGGCGTGGATTAGCAGTGCCAGCGGCTCGTTAGGATAGCGGGCGGCGCGTTGGCGGATGGTGTTCAGGGTCTCGGCGCGCTTTTCTTCGCTGGTGGCGACCTTGAGCTGCTGTCCCAACAGCAGCAGGTCGTCAGCCGCCGGTGGCAGGCCTTGGACGGAAATCTCGATCTCGGGGAACTGGGTGCGAACGCCCATATAGGGGACGCGCCCGTTCATATACCGCCGCAGGGTACGCCGCAGCTCGACGGGGGACAGTCCGGTCGCGCGTTCCATGGCGGTCACCGGATCAGCGCCCGAACCGACGTCGCTCAAATAGGTATGCAACTGGGCCCGACGCGTCTCGTCGCCCATGAACCAGTGGGTCAGGAGCCATGCCAGCGGATAGTAGCTGTCCCTGTTTCGAGCGGTCTGGCGCGGCCGGTTGGCCAGAAGCTCGCTCATGGACATCCAGTTCAGATAGCTGAGCGCCATGGCGCGGTTTGGATTGGGAACACCGACCTGGGTCTCGTTCCGCTTGAACAGGGTGGGCGCGTAGTATTCGGCGAACCCTTCAACGAACCACCCCGGATATGGAAAGGAGAAATCCGACATCATGAAGTGGTGGGCGTATTCGTGCTTCAGGGTGTGGTTGTCGGTGCCGCGCGTTGCTACGGCAAAGATGTCTTCGTCCGTCGGCAGGTAGAAGCCCGCGACGTTTTCATTGCCGTCGGGCATGATCGTCCGCAGGCCCGAGCCGGACACCAGATAGATGGGCAGTTTGCGATAGGGCACGCCATCAATGTCCGAGCCCATGAACATGCGCATGATGCGGTCGAACTTTTCCAGTTCTTCCAGCATTTCGCGGGCTTCGGTATCCCGTCCGGAACTGTAGATGATGAAGCGAGGGCTTTCGTACCGCTTCCAGTCGGCAAGGGCTGGCGATGCCACCGTAGTCATTAGTGCGGCAAGAGCCGCACCCTTGAGCAGTTTGCCAAGCTTAGGCGAAAACGTTTTTTGAACAGCCATGTAGAACGAGCCCTTAAGTCTAAGGAAATCGTTCGCATGTCACTGAAATGTGAGCAAGCGTAGCCTAATCTACGTGTATTCAGGCCGCGACTAATCCCCAGATATCGCGCTCGGTGGTGGCAGCCAGCGCCTCGCCCTGCTGGGCGCGGCGGTGCAACTGCTCCATCGTGGGCAGAGGCAGGATGCAGAAATGCGGCTCTACCAGTTCGGGTGCACAGCCTTGCTCGGGCGCGGTGAACAGGGCGGCGTTCAAACCTTCGGACTTGCGCGACAGCAACCACGCCAGACGACTGGCCCGTTCGGGATGGGTGCGTTGCAGTTCAGGCTGTTCGGCAAAGAGTTCGCACGCCAGTTCCACAATGGAATCGAGGCCCAGCGGCGTGAAGCGTCGCTCGTCCTTCAGCGGAGCGGGCGACGGCGGCTCGAGTTGGAACACAACATCATTAAGCAGGAACAGCATGGCGTTTTGCCTCCGGTCGCCCTTTCAGAGCTTGAGCGTTCTTACCGCTCCCGACTTGCCCGAGGGTTCACGAACGCGGTGAATGCGGCGTTCACCAAATCCGGACCTGTTCGGCGCGATGTTTAGTCCGCGCTGGTTTCGCCCTCGACCTTTTCCTGCAGGAAATGCCGCCCGTGGCGGTCTTCGATTTCAACAACCCATAAGTCGGGGTCATAGCCGCGCCGCCGCTCCAGATAGGCGTCAAGATCGGCTTCGCTCTCGCTGACAACAGGCTGGATCCACAGGGGCTGCCCCTGCATATCGACGGACTGGCTGAACAGGCGGGCGGTGCGGGTGGAGGTGTTATAGGCCTTCACCACCACGTCGCCTGCGCGGGCGTCGCCCTTGCGCACTACGGTGGCGAAGGCTCCTTCCAACTCGGCCCGTCGGATAAGGCCAGAGACCCAGACATCTGTTGAAAGAAGCAATTGCTAACCTTGATTGCAAACCTCCGGTCAAGCCGGATGGGGTAGGGACAAGCCATGATCATAGCGCCTACCCGTCCAGCTAACAGACTCAGCCTTAAATCTTCGCTCGCGTATCGTGTCTCACGTCTGGTGGCGGGACTGACGCTGGGCGCGGTGGTGTCTGCGGCTGGGCCGGTGCAGGCCGATGACGCGCTGGCGCGGACCTATCGGGAGCGGACCTTCATCATCGCCGCCGATAGCCGCTGTGGCCTGTTCAATCCGGCGGTGCAGACGGCTCTGGGCGCGGCGGCATTGCAGACTCGCGGCGTCTTGCTGCGTTCGGGGTTGGAGATGGCGCAGGTTAATGCGACGGCTGCCCAAGCCCGCTTGCTGGCAAACCGCACACCCTGCGATGACGATGGCTTGAAGACGGTTGCCTCGCGCGTGGAGCACGCCTTTGACCGCTGGGGGCGGGCCGCCCGACTGGAGTTTCGCGGCCATGACCTGTCGTGGCGGGTGGACCGTTTCGGAGGCACGGCGGCGAACTGGCGTCTGATGCAGGAAAGCCGGACCGGAGCCGCGCCGGTAAGGTTCGGGCTGGTGGGGCGTTCGCCCGGACAGGTCGAACCGGTGGCTGTTGTCTCGTTCAAAGGGCGCTCGCGCCCCTATGCTGCGCGTCTGGTGATGCGGGACGAGGCCTTGCTGGCGCGACCCCATAATCTGCAGAACGGGCATGCGCAGATGCCGCCGCAGTCGGTGCGCCGCACCATCTTTGCCACGCGCCAGACGGCTGCGGATCGCGCTCTATTGCCCGAAGGCTCGCGTCAGGGCGAGGCGTGGAGCTTCCCTGCCGATACCCTGCAGCGCCTGTCGCGACTGGACCCGCGCGAGCCGTTCTGGATCGAATATCTGTTCCTTGACGATTCTATCGCCCGGGTTCCCTTCGAGGCCGGCGATCTGGCGGCGGCGCAGGCCTTCCTCAGTCTCGGAACGATCTAGATCATCAGCCAGCAGACGGCGAAGCCGATGGCCAGATAGGTCCCGAACGGCAGTCTGCTCTTCAGACCGATTTTGCGCCCGAACAGTTTGAGCACCAGTGCCATCAGCAAGGCGGTTGCGGCTGCGATCAAGGTGACGGCTAGAAGATCAAACGCTCCGACCCAGACAGCCCCCATGCCGAACAGGATGGGGTCACCTCCGCCCAGTCCGCTGTGCCCGCGCATCTTGCGATAAAAGAGGCTGACCAGCCACAGGATCGAAAACCCTGCGAGGCCGGAAATCAGCGCGAACGCCCAGCCCATTCCCAGCGGATAGGGAAGAAGCACGCTGGCCAGCAGTCCGGTCAGGCCCAAGGGCACCGTCAGGATATCCGGAAGCCAGAAGTTTTCGGCGTCCACGACGGCGATCAGCAATAGTTGCCAGCCCAATACTGCTGTCAGCACAGCTGCCGATGCCGACTGGCCAGTTACCATCGCCCATATGCAGGAGAGCGCACCGACGAGAGCACTGGCCAGGGCGAAGGCAAGCGTGCGGCGGCTCTGCAACACGAACCGTTTCTGGGGCAGCCAGCGGCTGATCCACGCCAGCCCCATGCCAACCCATAGGCCGACGACAGCAAGCAGGATTGCAAGAAGGGGCGGGGCCATGGGTGTCTTCGAATGAAAGCGGCAACGTAACCTTATGATCTACATCAATGCCCTGCATTCCGATTAACGCGAGAAGGCATCTTCTCCCTCGCCTTGCGGCGTAAGAACTGTGGCCGGAACCTGTGTGAACAGGTCCGGCTTTTTTCGTCGCGCGGCAAAAGAAAGGGGCGCTCTGCGAGAGAGCGCCCCGTAAGTTCCGATCGTCAGGTCAAAGACCTATTCGATCGCCTTGATGTTGTTGTCCGCATCGCGGTCGATCCAGCGGGTGTAGGGATCGATGCCGGCGAACTTGGGCTTGGTCGGCGAGATCAGACGGATGGTCTGCGGTCCGCTGCGGATGGTGTGGCGTTCCAGCAGGACCACATCCTTGCGATCGAACTGGCCCAGGCCCGGCTCTGCGTTGAACAGGCCGATTTCCATCTCTTCTTCCAGCGGAGCTGCCGTCTCTGTGCCCTTGGCGTCGGCATAGAGCTTACGCGCCTCAATCTTGAGCACCACGTCCCAGCGACCGTCAGGACGCTTGCTCGCGCCCGCCGATGCCACCTTCAGATCATAAAGGGTGATCTTCTGGAGCAGGTCGGTGATCAGGCCCTGTTTGTCGGCAGGAGCCTCGGCACGGATGGCGGCGATCAGGTCGACCGAGCGCGGATAAGGCGCACGACCGAACTTGTGGGCGGCCAGCAACTTGGACAGGGCTCGGTTGACGACCTCCTCGCCCAGCTGGTCACGCAGCAGGTACAGGACGTGGCCACCCTTACGGTAGTGGATGTACCCCTGACCGGCCTCAACGCGTTCCAGCGGGAACTCGCCCAGACGTTCCGAACCACGCGCGCCCAGATAGTTGTCGAGGTCGTATTTCAGGAAGCGACGGATCTGCTCTTCGCCGTACATCTTCTCCATGACCATCAAGGCCGAGTATTCGGCCAGCGTCTCGGACAGGGTGGTGGCACCCTGAACATTCGCACCGACGATCTGGTGCGCCCACCATTGGTGAGCCAGTTCGTGGGCGGTGACGAAGGTCACATAGTCGATGGCATCGGGTTTACGCAGATCGGCGTTGAAGCCGATGCTTTCCGAGTACGGCATGGTGTTCGCAAAGGCTTGGGCGAACGAGTTGTAACCCGGGAACTCGATGATACGGGCCTGACGGAACTGGTAGGGGCCGAAGGCGGACTGGAAGTAGTCCAGACCCTTTTCCAGAGCGGTCAGCATGCGCTGGGCATGCACGCCGTGCGTCGGGTGGTGATAGACCTCCAGCGAGATGCCGTTGTGGGTCTTCTGCGCGACTTCATAGCTGGCCGATTGCACCGAGAAGAAGTGCAGGATCGGCGCTTCGGACACGAAGCGTGCGGTGCGGCGACCGTTCTTCGTCTCGTCCGAAACCTTATAGCCCGGTGCGATCGGCGTCTGGTCGCCATCGGTGGTCAGGGTGATGTCGGAGTTCACCCACGACGCGCCGATGTAGTTCGACTGTTGGCCGAAGGCATCGTTCAGGTCGCGCATGCGCAGTTCTGCCGGAAGGCCGAACTTGCGACGCTTGGCGCGGTCGGTCAGCAGACCCCCACGGTCCATGCCGATGGATGGGCTAAAGGCCTTGTCGTTGACGAAGCTGCCGTTGGTGACGATGTCCGTCATCAGGTTGCCGACGCCAAAGCCCTTCTGGCCGTATTCGCTCTCGAACTTGATCGTGCGCTTCTCGCCCGGCTGAAGCGGGGTGGCGAAGCGGTAGATCTGGTACTGGTGCTTGGTCCATTCCTTGTCCAGCTTGGCACCTTCGACCTCGATCTTCATCTTGGTATCGCGTGGCCAGTTCAGGTGGACGGTTTCCTGCGGCTTGTCGGTCAGGTTCTGGATGACATAGCTGCCGGTGGTCAGCATCCGGCGCTCGTGAGGGCGCAGGTCGATGTTCATCTTGACGTCGGTTACCTGCGGCTGGGACAGGTTCTCGAAGGCCAGCAGTTGCTTCTCGCGGTCCGCCATGCGGGCCTCGACCGTCTGCTTGCGTTCATAGACGTTCCAGACGTTGGTGTTGACGTAAACCAGTGCACCGAGGCCAACGAAGGCCAAAGCCGCCACTACACCGATGATACCGGCGGTGCCTTTCAGGCGATGAGGCGCGCGGGCAAAGCGGGGCTTGTAGCGGGTCTCGGCCCCACGACGCCAAAGCGCGAAGGTCAAGACCAGAAGGATGACGCAGAAGGCGCTCCAGTACAGGGTCGTCGGCAGGGTGATCAGGCCAAGGCCCGCCATGCCGTTCAGGTCCGATGTCGGCACGGAAGGGCCGTCACCGAAGCTGTAGAGGTAGTGGTTGAAGCCAAGGCCGCCCATCACGAGCGTCGAGATGATGTAAATCACCATGATGGCCCAACCGACGAAGCGGTTCGGGGACAGGGCCTGTACGAAGATCGACAGGATGGCGAGCATGATCATCGAGATGCTGCCCGGCAGGACGTACCACAGCAGGTATTTCTCGATCTCGAAGTTGAACCACCCGCGGATGGCCTGTGACACGACACCGGCAAGGATCGACACCAGCAGGGTTGAGATCAGCACGAGCGCCAAACCCAGTGCCTTGGGCACCATGAAGGTCCAGTCGGGAGCAGGGCTGGAATCCACGATCTCGTGGATCTTGCGATCCTGATCGCGCCAGACCAGTTCACCCGAATAATAGACAGCCACAATCAGGCCGACGAGGCTGAACGACCCCTGCAGCATCTCGATGACGTCGCGGGTCGCCGGATAGGTCTTCACGCCATACATCTCGCCGCCGAACAGCAGGGACGACATGGCCATCAGGAAGCCGAACATCATCAGGACGATGTAGGCCGGGCTCTTGAAGATCAGACCCATTTCGAAGCGGGTACGGGCGGCCAGTTGGGCCAGTGACTGGGCAAAGCCGTATTTGCCGGAGGCCAGCGGTTTGGCCGCAGGCGCGCTCTTGGCGGCCTTGGCCGAGGTCTTTTGCAGCTTGGCCAGCTTCTTTTCGGACGAGCCGCGCGGACTGCGATTGAAGAAGACCACGGCGGCAGCAAGGAAGGCCACACCCACACCGGTCCATAACAGGCGGTTGCCCAGCAGGATGCCGGCCATTTCCGGCAGGCGTGTGTTCTTCTCGTCAGCGGTCCAATAGCGGGTCAGTTCGCTGAAGGCACCGATGCCGAGCGGCTCCAGCCATGCACCCAGTTCGCGCATCTCGGGCTTCGACAGCAGTGTGCCGTTGACTACGAAATACAGAATGATGAGACCGACTGCGCCAACATAGCTGGCCATCATGGAGCGGGTCAGCGTAGCCAGCGTGAACACGACCGCCGAAGTAAAGAACACCGCGGGAAGGCCGAAGAACAGATAGGCATAGGCATAGTCGCCGAGGCGCAGCGCTTGCAGCGTCTCCGGATCGATCCACGGCATGAAGGTGCCGAAGATCAGGCCGACACTGATGCTGGTATAGGCCAGTGCCGCCGCGCCGAACGAGCCAAAGAAGCGGCCCAGCACATAGTCGAAGCGGTTGATCGGCGTCGCATTGATCAGCGGGCCGAAGCCCGTCGTGCTGTCACGCGCCACCGAGTTGGCGACAAGAGCCACGGTTCCCAACAGGAAGAACAGGCTCAGCACCATATGGGTGAAGATGATGGTCGAGGCGGCGTTGACGAACACATTGCCGCCGGTGCCGCCGATCTGGATGTTGTCGCTGGCTGCCACCAAGCCGAAACTCAGCAGGAAGAACAGGATCGACACCACCCAGAAGGCGGGCTGTTTGATTTGATAGCGGAACTCGAAAGCCGCGATTTTGGCGAGCATCTAGACGCTCCCGATCAGGCGGCGGCTGCGACGCGGCGCGAGGCGCTGAGCGTCGAGAAGTAAACGTCTTCGAGGTTGCCGCTGACCGGTTCGAACCCTTCGCCCGGCTTAGTGTCGGCCAGGACGTGGATGATGGTGCGGCCCGCGAACAGGCGGGTGGAAATGACTTCGAAAGCGGCGCGGTGGTCTTCGAGGGCATCCTTGTCGATGACCTTGCGCCAGACGCGGCCATCGAGGCTGTGGATCAGTTCCAGCGGCGCGCCTTCGAGCTGGATGCGGCCCCCCGCCAGAACAGCCATGCGCGGGCAAAGGTCGGCCACGTCCTCGACGATGTGGGTCGACAGGATGATGACTACGTTCTCGCCGATCTCGGCCAGCAGGTTCAGGAAGCGGTTGCGCTCTTCAGGGTCGAGGCCAGCGGTCGGCTCGTCGACGATGATCAGCTGCGGCTTGCCAATCAGGGCCTGCGCGATGCCGAAACGCTGGCGCATACCGCCCGAGAAACCCGCGATGGCTTTCTTGCGGACGCCCCACAGATTCACTTGGTTCAGCAGGGTCTCGACCGTGTCCTTGCGTTCCTTGCGGGCGGTCACACCCTTGAGGATCGCCATGTGGTCGAGCATGTCATAGGCCGAAACGCGCGGGTAAACGCCGAAGTCCTGCGGCAGATAGCCCAGCGTGCGGCGTAGAAGCTCCGGCTCCTTGATGACGTCGATCTCGCCGAACTTGATCGAACCGGAGGTCGGCGATTGCAGCGTAGCGATGGTGCGCATCAGGGTGGACTTGCCTGCACCGTTCGGACCCAGAAGCCCAAACATACCGCGCGGAATTTCCAGAGAAATATCGTCCAGAGCGCGCGTGCCATTGGAATAGACGTGCGTCAGGTTCGTGATCGAGAGCATTCATTAGCCTCCAAGCCAGTTGGCTGCATTCCTTATGGAGGCGAGTGGCTAAGACAAGTGAATGATCTGTAAGGTCGTTGTCCGGCGGTCAATGAAAACGGGCCCGATCCTGGGTTCGGGCCCGTCTTGAGCGGTTTGTCAAAGATCGTCTTTGGGGACGTTGTTACTCCCCTCGACCCGGTCCCTGTAAACCGAGGCGCGGGCGAGAAGCACCATGGTGACCGGCGTAGTTACGAGGACGAATATGCCGATCAAAAGCGCCTTGAGCGTAAAGCCTTCGACGCAGCTAAAATACACCGACATGGCGATGACCATGCATGCCACCCCCATTGTGGATGTCAGCGTCGGCGCGTGGATACGGTCGTACATCGTGGGAAGCTGGCGCAGGCCGATACTGCCTAGCAGGGCCACCAGAGCCCCCAGAACGCACAGTGCCGTCACCACAATGGCTGCCCACATCGGGATGGCGGGCAGGTGTTCAGGAATAGTCATCATTCAATCACCTCGCCACGCATGAGGAATTTGGCCAGTGCCACGGTGGAGGTAAAGCCGATCACAGCAAGGATCAGCGACGTCTCGAAATAGGCAGTCAGGGCCGTGCGAATGCAATGCACCATGATCAGCAGCATGCCGTTGAGATAGAGCGTATCCAGACCCAGAACCCGATCCTGAGCCCGCGGGCCGATCAGGATGCGCCACGCGCACAGCAGCATGGAGAATGCCAGCACGACCTGCGCAAAGCCTGTGCCCCAGAAGACAATGGCGGCGGGGGTCATGGGAAGATCTCCATCAACAGGCTCTCGTAGCGGTCATGCAGAATCTGCTTCCAGTCATCTTCATCGCGCAGGTCCAGAACATGCATCAGCAGGGTGCGCGAATAGCGGTCGTACTGAACCCATGCCGTACCGGGCGTTGAGGTGACGATGATGGCAAGGCAGGCCAGGGCGTAGCGGTTCTTGCACTCCAGCGGGATGCGCACGAAGCCCGATTTACGCTCGCGTTTGCGATGGCCCATGACGATCAGGGCCGTCTCCCAGTTCGACTTGAGCATGTCCACGGCAAGGCGGAACAGCAGGCGCACGACCGACAGGGGCTTTGCAACCTTGACCCGTTCCGGCTCCAGCACCTGCATTACCTGCGGCACTAGCAGGGCAACGATCACCGCAATGGTGATGTGACCGTTGCCAAAGGGCGTCGACATCAACAGCCAGACGACGAACAGGGCGACGCTGAGGAGCGGGTGGGGCAAGATGAACTGAGCAACCTTGCGCATCACAGACGCCCCTTCAGCACAGCCGCCACATAGTCGGTCGGGCGGGTCAGCCAGTCACCGGTGTGCGAGGTGTAGTCCAGCGCCGCACCGCCTGCGACCGTCAGCCAGAGGCAGCAACCGATAAGGCCGCCGATGGCCACGAACTCGGGGCTGCGAACCGCCAGGGCATTGCTCTCGTCACGCTTCCAGAAGCCGTCGATGCCGATGCGGACAAGGGCGATCAGGGTGGCAAAACTGGAGAAGGACAGGATGCCGATAATCCACCAGTTCAGCGGCTGGCGGGCACCCTCTCCGTTCAGAAGTCCGATGAAGATCGCCAGCTTACCGATGAAGCCGGCGAGCGGCGGCATCGACGCTACGACCAGTGCGGCAAAGGCAAAGAACGCGCCGAGCAGGGCTAGCGAGCGCGGCATGACACGGCCAACTTCTTCGACTTCGTCAGCCTCGAACGGGTCGGTGTATTCGTCGTCGAAGAAGGCCTCTTGGCCTGCGAATGCGCGGTCATCGCCGCGCGTCAGGATCTCGGCGATCAGGAACAGGGCTCCGGTCGCAAGCGTCGAGGCCACCATATAGAACAGCGCACCACCCAGTACATCCGCCTGACCCATGCCGACCAGCGCCAGTACCGTGCCGGACGATGCCATTACGGCATAACCGACCACACGCTCCAGACGCTGGGCGGCGATGACGCCTGCGGCCCCGAACAGGACGGTGGCCAGACCCATGACCGTCAGCAGGGTCTGGGCAAATCCCGCGCTGGCCCCGCTCTCGGGGTAGAACATGAGCATCGAAAGGCGAAGCAGCACATAGACCCCGACCTTGGACAGCAGGGTAAAGACTGCGGCTACGGGGGCGCTGGCTGCGGAATAGGCACCCGGTAACCACAGGCCCAGCGGCCAGGCAGCGGCCTTGATCAGGAAGGCTACGCCAAGGATGGCACAGCCGGCTTCAAACAGCGGGCGGTCTGCGTCCGGAATATAGGGAATGCGCGCCGATAGGTCGGCCATATTCAGCGCACCTACCGTGCCATAGATCAGCGCCACGCCGATCAGGAAGAACAGCGAGGCCGTAAGGTTGATCGCGACATAGCCGAGGCCCGCCTTGACCCGTGCCTCGCCGGAACCGTGCAGGAGCAGGCCATAGGAGGCCGCCAACATGACCTCGAAGAAGACGAACAAGTTGAACAGGTCGCCGGTCAGGACCGCGCCGCTGACGCCCATCATCAGCAACAGATAAAGGGCGTGGAAACGCGGCCCCGCGCGGTCCCATCGCGCCAGCGCGAAGATCAGGCCCGCCGCACCGACGACGGCGATCAGCGCCAGCATCAGGGTCGAAAGACGGTCGGCCACCAGCACGATACCGAACGGCGCGGCCCAGTTGCCGAGGCTATAGACGCGGGCGGTGTCACCACCCCCCGAGCCGCCGACACTGGCTTCCTGCAGCAGCAGTAGGGCGGTGCCGAGCAGGGCGGCACAGACCGCGAGGCTAAGCGCCGCCTTGGTCTTGTAGCGCTGCTCCTTGAGCAAGAGCATGAAAGCCGCCGCCACCAGAGGCAGCAGGATCGGCAGAATAATAAGATGTTCGAGTAGTGACGGCGTCATTCGGGTTCTTGTCCGTCAACGTGGTCGGTGCCGGTGATGCCGCGCGCGGTCAACAGGACAACAAGATAGAGGGCGGTCAGGGCGAAGGAGATGACGATAGCCGTCAGGACCAGCGCCTGCGGAACAGGGTCGGCATAGGCAGAGGTGTCCACCTCGCCCGGATTGACGAGCGGGGGCGCACCGGCCTTGAGACGGCCCATGGCGAAGATGAACAGGTTCACCGCATAGCCCAGAAGGCTAAGCCCGATAATGACCTGGAAGGTCCGCGGGCGCAGCAGCAGCCACACGCCCGATGCGGTCAATATCCCAATCCCGATTGCGAGGACGATCTCCATTACAAACCCTCCTCGGCTGATTGGACCGGCTCGACATCGCGAGCCTTGCGAAGTGACTGGTGGGCGATAGCGGTCAGCATCAGCACGGTCGCGCCAACCACCAGCAGGGCTACACCCAGATCAAACAGAACGGCTGTTGCCATCGGCACC
The DNA here is from genome assembly GCF_022750635.1 of Brevundimonas pishanensis. Taxonomy (GTDB): domain Bacteria; phylum Pseudomonadota; class Alphaproteobacteria; order Caulobacterales; family Caulobacteraceae; genus Brevundimonas; species Brevundimonas pishanensis. The sequence continues at coordinate 146,831 of NZ_JAJKBG010000006.1, forward strand.
TTCTCCACCCACGGCAGGCTGCCGTACTGGAAATAGGTTGTCAGGAACGGATAGTTGAACAGCCACGAGGCCACACCCGTGAGGGCGGAAATCAGCAGGCCACCGCCAATCCAGTACAGCGGACGGATACGCAGGCGGTCTTCGACCCAGCGCGCACCCTCGGCCATGTATTGCAGGATAAACGCCACCGACATCGCGACACCTGCGGCAAAGCCGCCGCCCGGCAGGTCGTGCCCGCGCAGGAACAGGTGCAGCGCCAGCAGAATGATGAAGGGGAAGGTCCACTTCATCACCACGGCGGGGATGAGCATGGTCTCTTTCAGCGTATCGCCCGACTTGCGCTGTTCGTGGCGTTGGTCGTGGCGGTCCTGAACGCGGCGCTGTTCGGTAATGCCACGGCTCTCTTCGGCCGGACGGAAGCGACGCAGCAAGGCCCAGATGGTCAGGCCCACAATGCCCAGAACCGTGATCTCGCCCATGGTGTCAAAGGCGCGGAAGTCCACCAGCAACACATTGACCACGTTGCGGCCACCGCCCCGCGGATATGATTCCTCGAGGAAGAAGTTGGCCAGATGGCTCTCGCCCGGACGGGTCATGACGGCAAACGCCATGACGGCCATGCCGGTACCGGCGAGGATGGCAATGGCAAAGTCGGCGGCGCGACGGCGACGCGACCGGAAGTCCGTCTTGCTGGGGGCCATCTCCACCGAACGCTTGGGCAACCAGCGCAGGCCCAGCAGCAGCAGGACGCCCGTCACGATCTCCACCAGCATCTGGGTGACCGCCAGATCGGGTGCCGAGAACCAGACGAAGGTGATGGCCGAGACGAGGCCGCAACCAGCCATCAGCGATACTGCGGCAAGGCGGTGGTATTTGGCCTGCCACGCGGCGGCGATGGCGCAACCGCTGGCGATGACCCACAGCATGGTAAAGCCGATGCCCGGGCGCTGGATCTTTATGCCTGCCTCGGCAAAGCCCAGACCGGTCGCGCCCGCTGCGACCGTTGCCGCGAGAATGGCGAACAGCACCAGCATCCGGATACGCGACTGCTGTTTGCGTGATCCCAGTTGGCGAACGGTCCATTCCGCAGTCATGGTCAGGAAGCGCATGGAGCGGTCAAAGGCACGTTTGCCGCTGAAACGCCCGATGATCCACGCGCGCTCGGCGCGGTTGATGTGCTTGCCCAGCAGAACGTAGGCGAGCGTACCGCCCACCAGCGCGATAGCGCTCATCAGCAGGGGCAGATTGAAGCCATGCCAGATCGAGACGCTGTAGGAGGGCGTTTCGGGGCCAAGCACCGAAAGCACAGCCAGTTTCAGCAGCGGAGCAATGGTCAGGGCGGGAATGACGCCTACCAGTACGCACGTGAGCACCAGCAGTTCGATCGGGAAACGCATCCAGCGCGGCGGCTCGTGCGGGGTCTTGGGCAGATCGGTCGGGGCGGGCCCGAAGAAGGCCTGATGGATGAAACGCACGGAGTAGAGGACGGAAAGCGCACTGGCGATGGTGGCCAGAACAGGCACCAGCAGCGACAGATCGCGACCTTCGGTGGCTTCCAGCGCTTCGGTCAGGAACATTTCCTTCGACAGGAAGCCGTTCAGCAACGGCACACCTGCCATCGCGCCCGCAGCCACAATGGCCAGAGTGGCGGTGATCGGCATCAGCTTGCGCAAGCCCGACAGGCGACGCAGGTCGCGGGTGCCGCTTTCGTGGTCGATCACGCCCGCCGCCATGAACAACGAGGCCTTGAAGGTGGCGTGGTTGACGATGTGGAAGATGGCGGCCACAGCGGCCAGCGGCGTGCCCATACCCAGCAGCAGGGTGATCAGGCCCAGATGGCTGATAGTGGAATAGGCCAGCAGACCCTTGAGGTCATTTTGGAACACAGCCGCCCAGGCGCCGAACAGCAGGGTGATCATGCCCGCACCGCCGATCAGATAGCCCCACTCGGGCGTACCCGCCAGTACGGGCCAGAAGCGGACCATCAGGAAGACGCCCGCCTTCACCATCGTGGCCGAGTGCAGATAGGCACTGACCGGCGTCGGGGCGGCCATGGCGCGCGGCAGCCAGAAGTGGAACGGGAACTGCGCGCTCTTGGTCAGGGCACCCAGCATCATCAGCACCATGGCGGGCAGATAAAGCGGGCTGTCCTTGATGATCTGGCCCGAGGCGAGCACGATGTCCATGTCGAAGCTGCCGACGATGCGGCCCAGCACAACCACACCGGCCAGCAGCGACAAGCCGCCCAGCGCCGTCACCGTCAGAGCCATCTTGGCCCCGTTCTGAGCGGCCTCGCTGTGGTTCCAGTAGCCGATCAGCAGGAACGAGAAGAAGCTGGTCAGTTCCCAGAACAGGACCAACTGGATCATGTCACCGGCCAGAACGACGCCGGTCATGGCCCCCATGAAGGCCATCAGGAAGGAGAAGAAGCGCGGGACCGGATCTTCGGGCGACATGTAATATCGCGCATAGATCACAACCAGCAGGCCGATAGCCTGAACGATTAGCGCAAACAGCCATGCAAAGCCGTCGAGACGCAGGCGGAAGGCAACATCAAGACTGGGCAGCCATTCGGCTGCAAAGCGGACCACCTCGCCCGAGGCGACGGTCGGATAAAGCCACAACAGAGAGAAGACGCCAATCAGGGCGGTCAGCGAGGACAGACTTGCGGCGGCGTTGCGGGCCTTGGTCGGCAAGAAACTTGCCGCAATTGCTGCAATGAAAGGGGTAGCGAAGGGTATCAGCAGCAGCGTGGCCTGGTTCATCCGCGGGCGCGTCTCCTTAAGATGTGGGTGCAGGGCATGCCCCTGCGCGTCTTGATGCTATGGCCGACGAAATGCGCAAAGAGCACGTGCCGGAAAATAGGCAGCAGAAAGCGTAGCTTGTGCAGCCACGGTGAGAGTTACTGCTGTAACAAAGCTTGCCGCCCGTGTCTGATCACTAAATCGCCAGATGACGAAAAAGAAGAGCGGGCTAAAACAAATAGGTGAGACGAATTGACGCCTCTTTGCGGCTTAAGCCGCAGAAGTGCTGTTCTTTGCGAGGAACTCGGGCAGAAGCTGCGCCACGACATTGCGGCTGGCGTCAGGGTCCTGATCCAGCATGTCGCGAAGGGGTTCGCCAATCAGCGCCTCGCCGAATGCCGTCAAAGCGATGAACAGAACAGCCGAGCCGATGGCTTTGCGCGGCAGACGTTCTGCGCTGCCGATCTTGGATTCAATCGCCTGAACCAGATCTTGCACGGCAATGCGAACGGGCTCCAGATGCGACAGGTCACCGGACATGGCGATCCACGCCGCCAGTCGGCCTGCTCCGCCCGAGCCGAAGGCTTCGAACACCGCACTCACCACTTCCATCGGAGCGCCTTCGTCGGTGCGCAACCGGACCACGGCATCCTGAATGGCATCCGCCAGATCGCGGACCATCGACTCCATCAAGGCCGACTGCAGTCCGGCCGCCGACCCGAAGTGGTGGATCAGATTGGCATGGGTCACACCAATGCGTCCGGCGACAGCCGACAAGGTGACCGCATCCGGACCGCCTTGCAAAAGCAGGGCGCGGGCTTCGGTCAGGGCCTCGCGGCGCGCCTCTTCGGGCGAGCGACGGCGGCGGCGAGGACGGTCTTGCGATTCAATTGACATTGATGTAAATGACATCCGTGTAGGTAGAGTTTCTTACGCACGAAAACGAAAGGAACTTCAAGTGGTGACGCTTACCGCTCAGGTTTCCGTCGCGGAAATCTTACAAGAGAAAGCCGTTGTATCGCGCACTTCGTCAACTCTGACGAGAAAACAACTGCAACCGATACGTGCCGCCAAAGCTATCAGAAAGCTGATTGCGGACAAGGACGACACGAAGCAAGTCTTTGAAATAATGAACGCTTTGGTCGGGCGCTCGATCGAGTGGGGCTACCGACGCCTGCTCGAAACACCCGTAGGAGGGGAAGAAGCTTACCGCCGTGTGGAGATCGCTGAAATTCTTCAGGATCATAACCAGTTAAGACAACTGCCAGAGGGCAGCGTCGGACGAGCTTACCTCAAATTTGTCGAAGATCAGAATTTTTCTGCTTACGGTCTCGCTGACGAGAGCCGCAAGGCGGCGCAAACCGAAATCGAAGCCGCTCACCCGCACGCCTGGTTTGCGCGCCGGCTGCGCGATGTCCACGATATCTGGCACGTGCTGACCGGCTATGGTGCCAATGCCCTGGGCGAGGCTTGTGTCGTCGCCTTTTCCTTGCCCCAGACCCGCAGTCGCGGCTTTGGCGTAATCGCGGCGGCGGTAGCCATCCAGTTTATGCGCGCCCGCACCGGTTATCCTTGTGCCCGCGCTGTGTGGAAGGCTTGGCGCGATGGCCGAAAGGCCGAATGGCTGCCGGGCGTGGATTATAGAGTGCTACTGGCGATGCCGCTGGATGAAGCGCGTCGGGTCCTGAAAATCCCGCCGCCTATACTCTACGAACAGGTGCCGCCAGAACTGCGCAACGCCTATCTCGGTGCCAAGGCCGCTTGATTGAAGGAGGCGGGGGATCAGCCCCGCCTCTTTGCGTTCAAGCCGATTTGTTACGGGTCAGTATGAAGCCGAACGCTGCGGCGATGGGGAACATCAACACGCCATAGATGGCGGCTGGAAGCGTCATCTCGGCGCTCTGCAGAACCGACTGCGCAATGACAATGGCTAGCGTGGCATTGTGCAAGCCCACTTCGAAACTGCTGGCAACAGCTTGCGGGCGCTCGATCTTGAGCAGTCGCGGAATGATAAAGCCAAGGCTGAGGCTGAGCAGGCAGAAAGCCACCACGATCCCGACCAGACTGGCCAGATTCGCCATCAGAGCTTCACGGCCCGACATGGCTGCGCCGATAATGACAACCGTCAGGATGAGGATCGATCCCAGACGAACCGGCTTGTCCATAGCCTTCGCAAAGCGCGGTGCCAGATGCCGAACCGCCATACCGATCATCACCGGCACGAGGACGATCATGAAGACCTCGACGGTCTTTTTGAACTGGAGCCCCACCTGCATGTCGCCGGGCTGGAAATAGGCCACCGACAGATTGACAATGATGGGCAGAGTGAAGACGGCGATCACAGAGTTGATGGCTGTCAGACTGATGTTCAAGGCGACATCGCCCCTGAACAGATGGCTATAGAGGTTGGCGACTGTCCCGCCGGGCGAGGCCGCCAGCAGCATCATCCCCACCGCCATCAGCGGGGGCAGCCTGAACGCTAGACACAGGCCGAAACAGACAATCGGCAAAACGATTAACTGGCAGCCAAGCGCGACGGCTGCGGCCTTGGGCCTTTTGGCGACGCGGGCGAAGTCTGCGGGCGTCAGGTCCAGTCCTAGGCCGAACATGATGATGCCCAGCGCAATCGGCAGTCCGATCAACACAATGGATGCGTCCATAGAGTCTGCCTCCCCGCAGATACATGGAAGATTTCAGGGTCCGCTTTGCGGCTATTCAAAGGGCTTCGTTCAGGGCGCGACCTGCGGTTAGTCCCGAGAAGATACAGCCGCCGAGGAAGGTGCCCTCCAATGCGTTATATCCATGCACGCCACCGCCGCCGAAGCCAGCAGCTTCGCCTGCGGCATACAGGCCCTCGAACACGGACCCGTCCGGACGCAGGACACGCGAGGACAGATCGGTCTGCAATCCGCCCAGGGATTTGCGCGTCAGGGTATGAAGTTTGATACCGATCAACGGCCCGTGCGCCGGGTCCAGAAGGCGGTGTGGCTTTGTGGTGCGCGCCAGTCTGTCACCGATATAGCGGCGACTGTTGTGGATGCCCTGGATCTGCGCATCCTTTGAGTAGGGATTGTCGACCTGCGCGTCGCGGTCCTCGATCTGCTGACGTACCAAGGCCGCATCCAGCAGAGGGCGCTCGGTGAGAGTATTCATCTTGCCCACCAAGGTTTCCAGATCGTCGGCGGTGACAAAGTCTTCGCCGTGCTGGCGGAAGGCTTCCACCTCGGCGGGAGCCTTTGACGATAGGCGCGATATAAAGACGGCCAGCCGCTTGCGATCGGTGATGTCGCAGTTCTGCTCAGAGCCCGACAGAGCGAACTCCTTGGCCAGAATGGCGCGGCTGACGATGAACCAGCTGTGGTCGTGTTCGGCAATGTCCGGCGTGGTGCGGAGGTATTTCAGCGTCGCTACCGTGTCGTAACCGGGCAGAGCCGGGAAGGGCAGTCGCTGCCCCAGTGCATCCAGCCATAGCGGTGACGGCCCCGGCAAAATCCGGATCGCGTGGCGCGGCCAGATCGGATCCCAGTTCTTCACGCCCTCGACGTAGTGCCACATCCGGTCACGGTTCACGAGGCGGGCTCCTGCCTGCTCCGCGATGTCGAGCATCTTGCCGTCCACATAGGCAGGAACGCCGGTGATCATTTCTTTGGGCGGTTTGCCCAGACGCTCGGGCCAGTAGCGTCGGACCAGTTCATGGTTTCCGCCTATACCGCCGGTTGCCAGCACAACGGCCTGGGCCCTCAGATTGAAACTGCCTGCGTGGATACGGTTGGAGGAAACGGCGCGCGGAGAATCGTCGTTGGCCAGCACCTTACCGCGTACACCGACGACGCGGCCCGCTTCCACCACCAGAGCCTCGACCTGATGGCGGTGATAGAATGTGAGGGTCCCGTCACGGTTGGCCTCTCGGGCGCTGTCGGCAAATGGTTCGGAGACGCCGGTGCCTGTGCCCCAGGCAACGTGGAAACGCGGCACCGAATTGCCATGCCCATCGGCACGGCCCGACCCACGCTCCGCCCAGCCCACCATGGGGGTAAGGCTGATTCCGTTCTGTTTCAGCCAGCCGCCTTTTTCACCCGCAGCGAACTCGACATAGGCGCGCCCCCATTTTTGCGCCCAATAGTCCTGATCCATCGGGCCGGACAGACGGTCCCAACCCGCGCTGCCGCACCAGTCGCGCCACGCCAGATCGAGACTGTCCTTGATGCCCAGTCGTCTCTGCTGAGCGCTATCGACCAGGAATAGACCGCCGAACGACCAGAAGGCCTGTCCGCCAAGATTGTTGGCGTTCTCCTGATCGACCAACGCGACCTTGCGGCCCTTGCGTCTTAGCTCGTGCGCGGTGACCAGTCCCGCCAAACCGGCACCCACAACAATGACGTCCGCATCCATACGCTTGTTTCCGCCTCATCAAACTATGGCGCTGACCGTTCGGGGGAGGACGTGCGCACGCCGGAAAATCGACTGTGCAGAGAGAATGCTGTTACGTCAATATTGACATTGAAGTAAGCAATGGCAGAATGGGTTTGCTTCCGTTTTCGCAAACGGGAACTCGCCGTGCGGGAAATGGCATCCTCGCCTGCACGGCGATCCTGCTGTTGTGCGTCTATCACGCACCAACTTTGCGGCCGCCCGAACTATCGCGGGCGGCCGACTTTTTCGCCTGCGATAATTCTCCAACATCAAGGGCTGGGCAACGCACATCGGTGTAAACAAGTATTGACAGTTTGGTCAGCAAGTGGATTGGTATATCGCAGGTATGCGATCGATCCGCCCGTTCGCATCACCCCGAAAGGCGGCTAATAAAAGGGTGGCACCGATCAAATCGCCACCCTGTATGGGGAGATTTTGAACGTATGGCTTTCGCTCATCGCGTGGGTGCCAAGTGGGCTGTAACCGCTTCTGTAATCGCATTGGTCGCTGGCGGGGCTCAGGTCGCTGCCGCCCAGGACGCCGAACCGACTGAACTCGGCGAAATCATCGTCACGGCCCAGAAACGCGAACAGTCCATTCGCGATGTGCCGATCGCAGTGACGGCCCTTAGCGCCGAGAGCCTTGATGTGATGAAGATCGAGGGGGGCTCGGAATTGCTGCGCGCAATCCCCAATGTGAGCTTCGCCAAGTCCAACTTCTCGATGTACAATTTCGCCATTCGCGGCGTCGGCACCAAGGCGATCTCCGCCTCGTCCGATCCGGCGGTGGCCGTCAGCTTCAACAATACCCCGCTTCTGCGTAACCGCCTGTTTGAGTCCGAGTATCTTGACGTCCAGCGCGTCGAAGTGCTGCGCGGACCTCAGGGGACCTTGTATGGCCGTAACGCCACTGCCGGCGTGGTGAACATGTTGCCGAACCTGCCTAGCCCGATCTTCGAGGCGATGGCCAAGGCCGAAGTCGGCAACTACGGAACCCTGCGCGGTCAGGCGATGGTGAACGTACCGCTCTCCGATACTTTCTTTGTGCGCGCTGCCGGTAGCTTCACCCAGCGCGACGGCTTCGATCACAATACCTTCCTCGATACCGAGGTGAACGGTCGCGATCTGTGGTCGACGCGCCTCTCCGTGGGCTGGGAGCCTAATGACCGCTTCCGTGCAAACCTGATCTGGGAGCATTTCTCCGAGGATGACGACCGTCTGCGCACCGGCAAGACGCTCTGCACCAAGGATCCGACCAAGACGACCTACGGCAGCGTGCGACTGACCAATCTGGAATGGGCTGGTCGTATGAACCAGGGCTGTTTGCCCGGCTCGCTCTATAATGATGCCGCCTATGACACGCCCAACGGCCTTGGCCTCGGGCAGCTGATCATTGCCTCGGGTATCGGCATGGGCACGCGGATCGTGAACGGTCAGCGCATTACGGTCAACCTGCTGGACTACGCTGACCCCTTCGCCGGACAGACCCAGTCCAAAAACCTCCGCGAAATCGCGACGTCCTATAATCCGAAATATGTGGCCGAGAACGACGTGGTTCAGCTGAACCTCGAGTATGACTTCTCGCCCAACCTGACCTTCTATTCGCAGACGGCCTATTCCAAGGACGACTTCTACGCGACGCAGGATTACAACCGCTTCGTCTCGAACGAGCTGTTCAACAGTTCGGATGGCTTGCTGAAGGGCGATGTCGTGGCCCCGTCGCGCATCGCTCCGGGTGGCTATTATACCGACCCGCAACTCGGGGCCTCGCGCCGTATGGAGTCGGCCGATCTAAGCCGCTCCGACAACAAGCAGTTTTATCAAGAGTTCCGACTGCAATCGAGCAATGACGGGGGCTTCAACTTCAGCCTCGGTGCCAACTTCCTCGACTTCAAAACGCAGGACGACTACTACGTCTTCAACAACCTGTTCACCGCGCTCGCCGAGTGGTTCTACGGGCCGGACGATAACTACACCGACACCAACACCCGTCGCTGCGTTGATGGTTCGGACCCGCGTGCGAACGAGTGCGTCTATGTCGATTACAGCCCGCTCGATGCACTGGTGGGCGATGGCCACAACTATTTCCGCAGCCTCAACAAGGTTCACACCCGTTCGTGGGCTGTCTTCGGTGAAGGCTATTGGGACATCGGCGAGAAGAGCCGACTGACCATCGGCCTGCGCTATACCGACGACAACAAGACCACCACCCCTTATCCAAGCCAGCTGCTGTTGGGTTATAAAGATGCAGATGGCGTGGGTGTGACGACCGGCGGCCGCGTCGCCCGTGGCTATTATGCTCTGCCGGACGTGGAACAGTCGTGGAGCGCCGTCACTGGCCGCGCGGTGTTCGACTGGAAGCCGTTCGATGGTCTGATGACCTACGCCTCCTTCAGTCATGGCTATAAGGGCGGTGGTACTAATCCGCCCCGTGCGGACATGGACCCGGCTGTGGTGCAGTACCAACCGCTGGCCGAGGTGTTCGAACCGGAATATCTGGACGCCTATGAGATCGGGGCGAAATACCTCAGCCCGACGGGCGCGTTCGGCCTGAACGTCACCGCCTTCTACTATGACTACAAGGACTATCAGGTCTCCCAGATCGTCGACCGCATCTCGCTTAACGAGAATTTCGACGCCGAATCCATGGGCCTCGAGTTCGAGGCCGTGTGGCGCCCGACCGAAAACTTCCGCATCGACGGCAACTTTGGTCTGCTAAAAACGCGCGTGGCTGATGGCGAAGAATCGATCGACATCATGAACCGTACCCAGGACAATCCTGACTGGGTGGTCCTGCGCCCATGGGTCCAAGTACCGTCGAACTGTATCGCGCCCAAAGCCGTGGTCGAGCGTCTGTTGAGTTCGCCTGCGGGGGCCAGCTTCGGCTCGCTGGGTCTGGCTATGCTCTGCGGCAGTGCCGGTCGCTATGGTTCGTTCACGCCAGACTATCCGGGCATCATTCCGTTCACCCTTCTGACGGGCATTACATATGACCCTTGGAAGGACGCTCCGAACCGTGGCCGGGGCTTTGCCGCAGACCTTTCCGGCAACGAGCTACCGAACGCTCCACGTTGGACCGCCAATGTGGGCGCACAATATACGTGGCACTTCTCGTCGTCCGAGCTGACCCTTCGTGGGGACTACTACCGTCAGGCAGACAGCTACTTCCGCGTCTATAATACCGAGTACGACGAGATCCGTGGCTGGGATAACATCAACATGACCGTGACGTGGGCCTTCCCGCAGTCGGATCTGCTGATCCAGGCCTATGTGAAGAACCTGCTTGATGATGCGCCGATCGTTGATGCTTTCACGAACAGCGATGACTCTCTCTTGACCACCAACGTCTTCACGCTCGATCCGCGACTGTGGGGCGTGTCGCTGACCAAGCGCTTCTGATCCCATCAAAGGGGAGGGCGATCACAGTCCTCCTTCTTCGACCGTCGGCCGGCTCTGATCGCTCGCTCCAGCGATTCAGGTCGGCCGATTCCGGTTCTGTCGAAAGTTTGTGGGATGGGCAAAGAATCGGTTGTGGACTTGGGAGGTGGTGCGTATAGAGCCACCTCGCTCGGCGGCAGCGGTTCTTCGGGACTGGGGCGCGGGGCGGAGTTAGCTTTCCGGGAGCTTCTGTGTTCCTGGATTTTCGGGTC
>NZ_JAJKBG010000007.1 GCF_022750635.1 Brevundimonas pishanensis
GACCTCAGGAGACTAACCTAATTCGCTCGAATGGAAGCCGTTTTTACACAGCCTCAGTCGGTAGGTGACGGCACAGGTGAAGCGATTGAGTTGCGGACCGCATCACCCCATATTCTTGGTCTGGCCTGCCTATGATCCTCAGGCCACGTCTGGAGCGAAGAATTGCGTATCGAAGTGAACGGGCAGGGGCGTGACACGTCTGCCGCCACCATTCTGGGCCTCATCGAAGAGCTGTCGCTGGACCCGCGCAAGGTTGCGGTCGAGCGCAATCTGGAGATCGTACCGCGTTCGCTGCATGCCACCACCGAGCTGGCCGACGGCGACAAGATCGAGCTGGTCCAGTTCGTCGGCGGCGGCTGAGCCAGATCAAATCCCGTATCGCGGCTTTAATGCGGGACGGGTTGCGGCTAACTGTTCCTCATGACCGAATCCGCACCTCGCACCGATAGCTGGACCGTCGCTGGTCGCACCTTCAACTCCCGCCTGATCGTGGGCACGGGCAAATACCGTGACTATGAGCAGAACGCCGCCGCTGTGGTGGCCTCGGGCGCGGAAATGGTGACGGTGGCCGTGCGCCGCGTGAACCTGACGGACCCAGGCCAGCCGGTCCTGACCGACTATATCGATCCCAAGAAATACACCTATCTGCCCAACACGGCGGGCTGCTTTACCGCAGAAGATGCTATGCGCACCCTGCGTCTGGCCCGCGAGGCCGGTGGCTGGACGTTGGTGAAGCTGGAAGTCCTGTCGGAACAGAAGCACCTGTATCCGGACATGGAAGAGACCCTGCGGGCGCTGAAGCTGCTGACCGCCGAAGGCTTCGAGGTCATGGTCTATTGCACCGACGACCCCGTCTATGCCCGCAAGCTGGAAGATGCAGGCGCAGTCGCCATCATGCCGCTGGGCGCGCCGATTGGCTCGGGGCTGGGTATCCAGAACCCCATCAACATCCGCATGATCGTGGAGCAGTCCAAGGTCCCGGTGCTGGTGGATGCTGGTGTGGGCACGGCTTCGGATGCGGCGGTGGCGATGGAGCTGGGCTGCGACGGCGTGCTGATGAACACCGCCATCGCCGAAGCCCGCGATCCGGTTTTGATGGCCAGCGCCATGAAGCACGCGGTCATTGCGGGGCGCGAATCTTACCTCGCTGGCCGGATGAAGAAGCGCATGTTCGCCGATCCGTCCTCGCCGCTGGCGGGCCTGATCTAAGGCAAGAAAAAGGGCCGGAGAGCAGATCGCTTTCCGGCCCTTCTTGTATCTGGGATCGGCTTATTTGACCGCTTCGATCATCTTCTCGACCTCGGCGGGGTCGATGCTGGCGCTGGTCTTGCCGTTGACGAAGAAGGTCGGCGTGCCGCGCAGGCGCAAGGTTGCGCCGATGGTGTGAATGTCCGCGATCTGGCGAACAGCCTCCGGCGAGGTCATGAACTGGTTGGCCTTGGCCATTTCCACGCCAGCCTGTTTCAGGATGTCGTTCACGGCGTCTTCGTCCAGAGCGCGCTCGGCCATCAGGGCATCGTGGACGGCCAGATATTTGCCTTGATCATGCGCCGCCAGCGCTGCGCGGGCGGCATAGTTGGACGTGACCGTCGAGCCATTGTCGAGAATCGGCCATTCCTTGAAGATGAAGCGCACCTCGGGGTGGCGGTCCATCATGGCGCGGTACGGTGCGGCCACGGCCTTACAGCCAGGGCAGCGATAGTCGAAGAACTGGATCACCGTGACCTTGGCGTCTGCCGGACCGAACATGGGATCGCGGGTATCGGCTTCCAGCAGGCGAGGATTGGCGGCGACGGCCTGATCAATCGACGAGGTTGCGCTCTGGTCTTCCAGCGACTGTCGCGCTTCCAGCATCTCATCGAGAATCTGCGGGTTCTGCAAAAGGTAGCCGCGCACATCTGCGCGCGGTCCAACGCCCAGATAAGGTAGACCGGCCAAGACCAGAGCTGCCGCCGAAATGGCGACAGCCGCCCCCGCCAATAGCGAAGAAGGTGCACCGGACGACGAGCGGTGTTTACCGTTCTGTTCGGGCACGGCGGTGTTGTTTGCGGGCGGAGGCATGTCGGTCATAAAGTCTGGTACTCGTCTGGGACGGGAGTGTTAGTTGGTGCCGGGCGGCTGGACCTGCTGGCCGCGACGCTGCTGGTTACGGCGCTCGGCGGCGGCAATGTCGTCTTCAGACGCGCCGGACGCCAGAACGATGTCGGTCGCACGGCGCCATTCGATGCTGTTGCGGTCCAGCATATCGCGGGCGCGCAGGGCGAACTCGTTGGCCTGACGCGGTTGGCGTAGCGCGAACCAGTATTCTGCCGAGGCCAGACGGGCTTCACCCTCTTTGCCCTGATTGGCATAGGCCTGACTGAGCAGACGCCAAGCCATCGAGTTATCGTCCTCGCGGGCGAGGGCGAACTTCAGCTCTGTCTCCGCCTTGGCAGTGTTCTCGGGCGTACCGCTTTCAAGCAGGGCGTGGGCGAGGTTGATGCGGAGAAGTGGCGCTTCAGGCAGTAGCTGTACGGCGCGCGAATGGGCTTCAAGCGCCTCGGCCGGACGGCCTTCTTCGAAGATGATCTGGCCCTTCAACTCCCACAGATAGGCGTTCTCCGGCTGCTCGGCCAACAGCGCGTCTACAGCCTCCAAGGCCTTGTGGGTCTGGCCGTCGCGATACCAGGCGATGGCGCGAGCATAGCGGGCAGGGAACGAGGTATCCGAGGTAGGATATTCAAGCAGCGTCGTGTTCGGGTGCTGCATAAATCCGCGAATCTTGGCGATCACCAGCGCGTGCTGGGCAATACGCTCCTCGCTGTCACGCTTATCGTAGTTGGACGCGCGCTCAACCGGACCGCGCAAAGCACTGATGCGCTGGGATGACAGCGGGTGGCTGCGGAAATAGGGGAAGCGGCGGGCGTCGGAGAAAACTTCCTGCGAGCGGAAGTTCTCGAAGAACTCGACCAGACCGCGACCGGATTCGCCTGCACGCTCCAGTGCGCGTGCACCGGTGATGTCGGCTTCGCCTTCCTGCGACTGCATGTAACGCAGCGCGCCCAGTGTGCCGAAATACTGGCTTGATGCGATCAGCGCCGCGCCTGCATCGGGTGCACCAGCAAGTGCAGCCAGAGCGCCCAGCGCCATGGTCATGATCATCGGCTGCATGCCCGCATTCTGGGCACCGTCGCGCAGGGTGTGACGATTTTTGATGTGACCGGCTTCGTGCGCAATCACGCCCAGAAGCTGGTTCGGATTCTTGGTTTCAAGAATAAGGCCGGTGTTCAGGCCCATAACCCGCCCGCGTGTAGCCCACGCATTCAGGCTGTCATCGTTGACGAGCAGGATTTCGACTTCGTCAGGGTCCAACCCCATGGCCGTGATCGTCGGCGCGGACCATTGGTGAATGATCCCTTCGATCTCTGTATCGCGGATCAGACTTTGTGCGGATGCGGGGAGGGCGGCGGCCATCAGCGCAGCCGCCGCCGTCCCTGCTACCAGCAGACGGGGAAGAACAGTGGAAAACCGGATCATGGTGAACTCCAGAGCAACGGCCTCCCTACTGTCTTCACGTCAAATCATGGCCGATCAACGGCGCCACCAGCCGCGCTTCGGCTTTTCAGGCGGAGCGACGATCTGGTTTGGATCGTTGGCGATAATGTCTCCGACTGCAAGCGGAGCCTCCTCCACCGCGTCAACAAGGACGGGAGCGGGGGCCTCGACCACAGCCGGAGCGACCTCGGCAACAGGAGCCGCAACAGGTTCCGGACGCACTTCTTCGTGGCGGACTTCCTCGATAGCCTGTTCGACAGCAAAGGCCTGAGCGGGCGTCACGTCCAGTTTGGCCGGTACGGCCTCTTCGGCGTCACGGGCGCGCTCGGTTGCCTTCTCGACGATCCGGTCATCGGGGATGACAGCGACGAACGGCGGCTGGTCGTCCGATGAAGCCTCGACCGGGGCGGCGTCTTCCAGAGCCGGTTCGGCGCTTCGGGTCTTGCGACGGACGCGGCGGCGTTTCGGTGCTTCGTCGATCGTAGCTTCGACAGCGACAGTCTCTGCCGGAGCCGCAGCTTCCGCTTGATCATCCGCTTCGATCACAGTTGCGATCGGCAGATCGGGGTTACCTTCGACCGGCAGGCCTTCGTTGCTGGCGCGATCCTCGGCCTTGATGTCCGAAGGCGTTTCTTCCTGATCGCGGTTGCGACCACGGCCACGACCACGACGACGGCGCGAACGACGGCCTTCGCCCTCGATCTTCACTTCGTCCAGCGAGGCGACTTCGTTCTCGACACCTTCGACGGCTACCGCTTCTGCAACCGGACGCGGGGCGCGTTCCGGACGCTCGGGGCGTTCCGGGTTCAGCGGGTCGAACCAGACGTAAGGGTCATTGAGCGACGGCGTGCGGCCGCGCACCCAGGTGTAGACGTCGCGATCACCTTCTTCACGCGAACGACGACCGCCTCGGCGGCCACGGCGACGACGGCCGCCACGGCCTTCTTCGTCTTCGTCGTCGGTCGGGGCAGCGGCTTCGACTTCTTCTTCACGGCGACCACCACGGCGGCGGCGACGGCGGCGGCCACCACGGCCATCCTCGTCACGTTCGGCGCGTTCAGCGTCTTCACCATCTTCGTCGCTGTCGTCGTCCGAAGCGTCAGAGGCGACGTCGTCATCGTCCTCTTCTTCCTCTTCGTCGAAGATGGCGTGATCGTCGATGCCGTCATCCAGAACCGACAGGTCGAACTGGTCCTGCGGAGCGGTGAACTCTTCGTTGGTCTCGGTACGCTCGATATGGTGCTCACCTTGAGCCAGCGAGTCGTCGATCTGAACGATGACCTTGAGGCCACGCATCTGTTCCAGACGCTGCAGATAGTCGCGCTTGTGGTTCAGGATGTAGATGGCCACAGCGGTCGAGACGCGCAGGGTAATGCAACCGGCACCATTACGGCCCGCTTCGATCTCTACGGCACGCAGGGTGGTCAGCGAAGCGGACTCTGCCGACCGCACGCGGCCGGTGCCCTGGCAGCAGGAGCAAGCCTCGGTCGCGCCTTCGATGACGCCGAGGCGGCGACGCTGGCGGCTGATTTCCATCAAGCCGAAGGGCGAGATGCGACCCATTTGGATGCGGGCGCGATCTTGAGCCAGTGCGTCCTTCAAAACCTTTTCGACAGCGCGGTTGTTCTTCGATTCATCCATGTCGATGAAGTCGATGACAACCAGACCGGCCAAGTCGCGCAGACGCAGTTGGCGGGCGGCTTCGACGGCGGCTTCGATGTTGGTTTTGACGGCGGTTTGCTCGACGTTCCGCTCTTTGGTCGAGCGACCCGAGTTCACGTCGATGGCCACCAGAGCTTCGGTCTGGTTGATCACCAGATAGCCGCCCGACTTCAGCGGAACGACCGGCTGGTGAATCTGAGTCAGCACTTCCTCGATGCCGTTCGAGGCGAACAGCGGGCGGGTGCCTTGGTACAGATGAATCTTTTTGGCCTGCGATGGCATCAGCACGCGCATGAAGTCGCGCGCCTGCAGGAAGCCTTCGATGCCTTCGACCTGAATGCCGTCGAAGTCCTTGTCGTACATGTCGCGCACGGCGCGACGGACTAGGTTCTCTTCTTCGTAGATGACAGCCGGTGCGGTCGATTTCAGCGTCGTCTCGCGGATGGTCGACCACAGACGCAACAGATATTCATAGTCGCGCTTGATCTCGGCACGGGTGCGCTTTGCGCCCGCCGTGCGGATGATCAGGCCCATGCCTTCCGGCACCTTCAGCGCGGCAGCGGCAGCTTTGAGGCGGCGACGGTCCGAGGTGTTGGTGATTTTGCGGCTGATGCCGCCACCCTTGCCGGTGTTCGGCATGAGCACGCAGTAACGACCGGCCAGCGACAGCCAGGTGGTCAGGGCAGCACCCTTGGCACCGCGCTCGTCTTTCACGACCTGGATCAGCAGGACCTGACGGCGCTTGATGACGTCTTGAATCTTGTAGCGACGCATCAGGCGGCGCTTCAGACGTTCCTCGTCGGCCAGACGGCCTTCGGAATCGCCTTCGTCGTCGCGGTCCAGATCTTCGTCTTCATCCTCGTCGCCCGCTTCGGCCATGATGGCTTCGCGGTCGGCGACCGGGATTTGATAATAGTCAGGGTGAATCTCGTTGAAGGCGAGGAAACCGTGACGGTTGCCACCATACTCAACGAAAGCCGCCTGAAGGCTCGGCTCTACGCGCGTAACCTTGGCTAGATAGATATTGCCGCGGAGTTGACGACGACCGCGGGATTCGAAATCGAATTCCTCAACTTGACGGCCGTCCACGATTGCGACGCGCGTTTCTTCCGCGTGCGCCGCATCGATCAGCATAGTCTTGGACATGTAGTGTCTCTCTCAGGCGCGCCAGCCCGTGCCCCGCGAGGTTCCTCGCATGGATGAACCCCGTCAGCAGGGGAGCGGCTCGCCAAATGTGGATGGGGCCACGCGCACACATCGTCGCCTCGCGGATCGCGAGGTCGGCATTCGATTGCCGGACGGTGACGCAGGCGTATTGGCCCATGGGTTCTGTCGGTCCGGGGTCTGGTCGCGCCAACATTAAAGAGGCTGCGGTCCAAACCCGCTTGATCCTAGGGCAGGGAGCTGTTGCCAACCCACCGTCGGAATAGGGTGAAATAAACTAGCAGCCGCGAGGAGGGCGTGCCCGACGCCGCACAGGGGCGTAGGCGCGATCGGTCGCGGTCCATGAACAATAGGCGCCATTCTGACAAAATGCAAAAACATTGCGCGAAAGGATATCTTTACGAAATCCTTAACAGTCAGAGGCTAGCTAGAAACCCTAGAATAAGAAGGAGTCCGTCTGGGCGATGCGCGTTCTGTGGCGTGAGGGTCTTACGCGTTGGGGGCTGCGAGAGTGGTCACTGACCGCATTAGCGGTCGTGGTCATGCTTTCGGCAGTGCTGATGGCTGGCCTCGGACTTGCGCGTGGATCGGACATACAGATCAAGTCGGTTCGCTTTGGCGGCGATGCGCAACGCACGCGCGTCGTTATCGACCTGTCGCGTGAAACCCGCGGGCGCGTACTTCTGGACGGCACGACCGGTCGTGTCAGCGTGGCTCTGGCAGATATCGACCCCGGTCGCGGTCTGTCGGGCAATGGCTCGGGACTGGTTAGCGCCTATCAGCTTGAAAATGGTGCAGGCGGTACGCGCGTCAATCTGGATCTGGCACGTGGAGCGACCATCGAGCGCCGCTTCCTGCTGCCGCCGGGTGATGGTGTTGCCAACTATCGCTATGTGATTGACCTCAAGGCGACGGGCGCTGCCGAGGCTCCGGTGATGGCCTCGCGCCGCCCGCAGCCGCGTGCCGAAAAGCCGCTCATTGTAATCGATGCCGGTCACGGTGGCCGCGACCCTGGTGCACGCGGCGACGACGTTTGGGAGAAGACGGTCACGCTGGCGGCTGCCCGCGAGTTGAAGACAGCGCTTGAGCGCACCGGTCGCTACCGTGTGCGCCTGACCCGCGATGCCGATGTCTATGTCGTGCACAGCCGCCGCGTGCAGATTGCGCGTGATGCTGGCGCGGACCTGTTTATTTCCCTGCACGCCGACGCAGGAACCGATCCGGCTTTGCGCGGTGCATCGGTCTATACCTTGTCGGAGCAGGGCGCTGGCCGCGCTGTTCGCGAGTTCACGGCAAACGACGACTGGCAGCGCAATCTGCGTCTGCCAGGGCGTGATGCTTCGGTTGACCGTATCCTGCTCGACATGACCCAGCGCGCGACCCAAAACCGTTCGGCGCAGTTCGCCCGCGTGCTGCTGACCCATCTCGAAGCTGACAGCCACCCGATGCTGCGCCAAAGCCACCGCGCTGCGGGATTGGCCGTTCTGCTGGCTCCGGATGTGCCGGCCGTGTTGCTGGAGATGGGTTTCATCACCAATCCGGAAGACGGCCGTGTCCTTACCGACGAGCGTTCGCGTCGTCGTCTGATGCGCACGGTGGCCGAGGGTATCGACCGCTATTTCCGTGAACCCTCCGCTCAGGTCCGCGTCGCCGGAACGGGCGGGCAGGGCTAAGGCCCTTGCAGATAAACAAAGGCCCCCGTGCGAACGGGGGCCTTTTTCGTATCCGGTCCGGACCGTTTAGCGCTCGCGGTTGAAGGCGGGCTTGGGCTTGGAGAACTCGTTCATGACGTCGGCCAGATCGATGAACTCGTCGGCTTGGCGGCGTAGATCGTCGCTGATTTGCGGCGGCTGGCTCTTGGTGGTGGACACGACCGTTACGCGCACGCCCTTGGCCTGTACGGCCTGAACTAAGCGTTTGAAGTCACCGTCGCCCGAGAAGAGAACAACTTCGTCGAGGTGAGGGGCAAGCTCGAGCATGTCGACGGCGATCTCGACGTCCATATTGCCCTTGGTGCGGGTGTGGCCCTGTGCATCGGTAAAGCGGCGTACCGGCTTGGTCATGACGGTAAAGCCGTTGTAGTCCAGCCAGTCCACAAGGGGGCGAACCGGTGAGAACTCTTCGCCTTCCACGATGGCAGTATAGTAATAAGAGCGGATCAGGCGGCCATCACGGCCGAAGAACTCCGACAGCTTGCGAAAATCGAGATCAACGTTAAGCGAGCGCGCCGCCGAATAGAGGTTGGCACCGTCGATAAAAAGCGCAATGCGGTTGGGGGACGTCATCAATATAGATCCTGATAAAAAGGCATTTTGGTTTGAGTGCGCAAAATCCACCCCTGTCGGGTGAAATCGATCTTGCAGATGCAGTCATCGTCGCACTGGGCGCGAATGACAAGGGGCAGTTTGCCACGTGCCAGCAAGGCTTGGAGCGCGCGCTGGAGCAGTTGGAAGCCAGCGGATGCCGTATCATCGCCCGCTCGGACTGGTGGGAATCCGCCGCCTGGCCCAACCCCAGTGATCCGCCCTTTATCAATGGCGTGATCGTTATCGAAACCGAACACAGCCCAAAGGCGCTGATGGCTCTCCTTTCGCGAATCGAGGACCGACTAGGGCGGGTGCGTTCGGTCCGGAACGCTCCGCGCACTTTGGATCTGGATTTGATTGCCTATGGTCGGGTGACCGACGACCTGGACGGCCTGTATCTGCCGCATCCCAGGGCGGAAGAGCGCCTGTTTGTCATGGGGCCCCTTGCGCAGATCGCCCCGCACTGGCGGCATCCGCTCAGCCACAAGACGGCTCAAGCGCTTGCGGCCAGCGCGACCGTCGGGCGGGATGCAAAGCCGGTGATTTAAGACGAAAGCCGCGAATATCTCGCTGTTTTCCTGCCGAAAGCGGGTCGGTTGCCGTTGCACAACTGGCCTCGCTTCTATATTTTGTGTGGTTCTCCCTGTCGCCCGAGGAATTTCATGGCCCGCGTCACTGTCGAAGATTGCATCGAAAAGGTGCCGAACCGCTTTGGTCTGGTTCTGCTGGCTGGTCACCGTGCGCGTAACATCGCCAACGGTGCTGCGCTGACCATCGACCGCGACAATGACAAGAACCCTGTCGTTGCCCTGCGCGAACTGGCTGACGAAACCGTCAAGCCGGACGAACTGTACGAAAACATCATCACCACCCTGCAGCGCGTCGACGAACGCACTGAGGCCGAGGATGAAGCCGAAGTCGTGGCGCTGCTGGCCGAGCCGCAGCACATGAACATGGCTGAAGCCGAACTGATCCGTGCGCTGCAAAGCGACCGTGACGGTGGCCAGGAGGAACGCTACTGACGGCACAGCCTGTCACTGGCGTCACTATTATTCCGGCGCGTCCTTCGGCGGAAACGCCGTCGGCTGAGCCTACCGAGAAATCGGTTTCAACGGCGTCGTCCCCATCAGGGGCGGCGCCGTTGGCGTCTGCGGCATCTGGTCCCGGTGGCCGCCGCACCCCTGTGATGCGTCAGTTTGAGTTGATCGACGCCGTAAAGGCCTATGATCCAACTGCCGATGAGGCCTTGCTCAACAAGGCCTATGTTTATGCGATGAAGATGCACGGCTCGCAGTTGCGGGCCTCTGGCGATCCGTATTTCGCGCACCCGATCCAGGTGGCCGGTATTCTGACCGACTACAAATTGGATACGGCGACCATCGTGACGGCGCTGCTGCATGATGTGGTGGAGGACACCTCTGCCACGCGTGACGACATCGCCGCCATGTTCGGCGAAGAGATTGCTGTGCTGGTAGAGGGCGTGACCAAGCTGTCGCGTCTGGAGCTTCAGGCCGAGCATACGCGTCAGGCCGAGAACCTCCGCAAATTCATCCTCGCCATTTCGCGCGACGTGCGGGTGCTGCTGGTCAAGCTGGCGGACCGCCTGCACAACATGCGCACGCTCCAGTACGTAAAGCCTGAAAAGCGCGAGCGCATCAGCCGCGAAACGTTGGAAGTCTATGCGCCGCTTGGCCGCTCGATCGGTATCCACTCGATCGCGTCGGAGCTGGAAGAGCTGGCGTTCACGCACCTGAACTCCACAGCCCGCACGGCCATCGAGCGTCGCCTCGAAGCTTTGAAGCTGGAGCATGGCAGCGCCATCCAGACTGTCTCGAAAGAGATTGTGCGCGTCCTCGAAGAGCAGGACCTGTCCGCCTTCGTCAAAGGTCGCGAGAAGACCCCGTATTCGATCTGGCGCAAGCTGCAGCGCAAGACGGTGGGCTTCTCGTCGCTGTCCGACATCTATGGCTTCCGAGTGATCGTGGAGACAGAGGACGACTGTTATCGCGCACTGGGGATCATCCACCGCGCGTGGCCCATGGTGCCGGACCGCTTCAAGGACTTCATCTCGACGCCCAAGTCGAACAACTATCGCTCGTTGCATACGACCGTCGTTGGCCCCGGTGGCCTGAAGGTTGAAATGCAGATCCGCACCGAGGCGATGGACCGTGTCGCCGAAGACGGCGTGGCTGCGCACTGGCGCTATAAAAATGAATCCTACGGCTTCGACCGTGAAGCTATGGAAGCCGATGGTGGCCGTGACCCGCTGCTGAACCTGCGCCATCTGGTGCAGGTGATCGAGCACGGGGAGGGCGGCGAAGACTGGGTCGAGCACGCCAAGCTCGAGATGTATCTCGATCAGGTGTTCGTCTTTACGCCCAAGGGTACGCTGATCAGCCTGCCGCGCGGCGGTATGGCGCTGGACTTCGCCTATGCAGTGCATACCGAGGTCGGCGATACCGCCGTCGGTGTGAAGATCAATGGTGAACTCAAGCCTATGCGCACGGCCCTGCAAAACGGGGACGTCGTAGAGATCATTCGCGGCTCCAAGGCCGAGGTGCCGACCGACTGGCGCAGCCTGACCGTGACGGGCCGCGCCCGTTCGGCCATCCGTCGCCATATCCGCACCTCCGAGCGCGAAGAGTTCATCAAGCTGGGCCGAGCGTCGCTGGAGCAAACTCTGGCCCATGCGGGCAAGTCGCTTAAGGACGTGACGCTCAAGTCGGCGCTAGAAACCCTCACGGTCGCCAGCGAGGACGACCTGTTCGACGCCGTCGGACGCGGGCGTATTCCGGTGACACGTGTCGCGGAAATCCTGTTCCCCGCCCTGAAGGACCAACTGCAGTCCCATGGTCAGCGCAAGAGGATCGAGGCGTCCTCGGCCCGTCTGTTTGTGCGCGGCTCGGGCCTGACGCCGGGGGTCAGTATCCACTTTGGTGAGTGCTGCTGTCCGGTTCCGGGTGACCGCATTGTCGGCATCCATGAACCCGACGTTGGCCTGACGGTCCACACCATCGACTGCCAATCGCTGGCGGACTACGCCGACGACGACAGCGTATGGCGCGACATGCAGTGGACACCGCAAGCGGAACGCGAAGGCATCGGTGCCGTCCGGTTGGCGGCAACCATGCGCAATGCACCGGGCGTTCTTGGGCAGGTGGCCACGATCATCGGCGAGGCAGGGGGCAATATCCTCAACCTGTCGCTGGCCCACCGACAGTATGACTTCTTCGACGTCACGCTGGACGTAGAAGTGAAGGACGCCCGCCACGCGACCATGATTCTGGCTGCATTGAGAGCCAACCCGTCGGTAGATACGGTTGACCGCGTTCGCGGCTGATCAGGCCAGAGGACCAAATCATGGATGACGAACAGCGCCGCGCGGCCAATGCTGCCCAACTGGCATCACCGTCCTATCGCATGGCGGCGATGGACCCTGATTTCCTGTTGGGCGATTCAATGCGCGGCGTGCGTTTCCAGATGGAATACGCCAAGGCCGAGGAAGCCCTGAAGGCATGGGGCGTCCGCTCGACCATTGTGGTGTTTGGGAGCGCGCGGGTGGCTGTCGCGCATCGATGGTACGAAGGCGCGCGGGCCTTTGGCCGTCTGGCGTCTGAGCGCGGAGGTGCCATCCGTAATACAGTCGGACAGCCTCGTGATAACGTCATCGCCACGGGCGGCGGCCCCGGCATTATGGAAGCGGCCAACCGCGGGGCGGCCGAGGCGGGCGCACCCTCCATCGGCTTTAACATCACCCTGCCGCACGAGCAGGTTCCAAACCCCTACAGCACGCCCGAACTGACCTTCCGGTTCCATTACTTCGCCATGCGCAAGATGCATCTGGCCATGCGGGCCAATGCGCTGGTGGTGTTCCCGGGCGGGTTCGGGACTTTGGACGAACTGTTTGAAATCCTGACGCTTCGTCAGACGGGTAAGGCACCGCCTATACCGATCGTACTGTTTGACGAAGGTTATTGGCGCAGCATCATCAACTTCGAGGCGCTCGCCGAGCACGGAATGATCAAGCCTGACGATATGGGTTTATTCTCGTTCGCTGACGATGCCCAGACAGTCTGGGACAAGCTGCTGGAAGGTGGCCTGGCTCCCGGCGAGAATATAGATTGATCCCTTGGCCCTTGAGGGGCAGGGCCGGCAAGGCTAAGGACCGCGTTCATGAACACTGAAGACGTCCTCAACGAGTTCCGCGAAGCCGGCGCCCTGCGCGAAGGCCATTTTGTTCTTTCCTCGGGTCTGCACAGCCCCGTTTTCCTCCAGAAGAACCTCGTGTTCATGGACGGCGAACGCTGCGAGCGTCTGTGCAAGGCACTGGCCGAAAAGATCGTTGCCACGGTTGGGCCTGTTGACGCGGCGATCTCGCCTGCGGTCGGCGGCATTATTCCTGGCTATGAAACCGCCAAACACTTGAAAGTCCGCTCGATGTACGTCGAGCGCGTGGACGGCGAGTTCAAGCTGCGTCGCGGCTTCTCGGTAGAGCCGGGCGAGAAGGTCGTCATGGTCGAGGACATCGTCACGACGGGCCTGTCGTCGCGTGAATGTATCGAAGCCATCAAGAAGGCGGGAGGCGACGTGATCGCTGCGGCCTGCGTCGTTGACCGCTCGGGCGGCAAGGCAGACGTTGGTGTGCCGTTGATTGCCTTGGCTACGCTCGACGTTCCGGCCTATCCTGCGGACGCGCTGCCGCCGGAACTGGCGGCATTGCCAGTTGAAGATCCGGGCAGCCGTCGTCTGTCCAAGTAAGGAAGTACCCGATGACCCGTCACGTTCGCCTTGGCGTCAATATCGACCACGTCGCCACGGTTCGTAACGCGCGTGGCGGGGCACATCCCGATCCCGCGCGAGCGGCCGAACAGGCGCTCGCGGCGGGGGCTGACGGAATTACTGCGCACCTGCGCGAAGACCGTCGCCACATCACCGATGCCGACATCGATGTGTTGAGCGCGCTTTGCCGGCGTGCCAACCGTCCGTTGAACCTCGAAATGGCCGTGACGGACGAGATGCTGGCTATCGCTCTGCGTCACAAGCCGCACGCGGCCTGTCTGGTGCCGGAACGCCGCGAAGAAGTGACAACCGAGGGCGGCCTTGCTGTTGCGGGCCACGAGGCGCGTATCCAGCCGGTCGTAAAGGCGCTGGCCGATGCGGGTATCCGCGTTTCCCTGTTTATCGAACCGTCCGAAGAACAGGTTGCTTCGGCCGCGGCCGTCGGTGCTCAGGTGGTCGAGTTCCATACCGGCCGATATTGCCACCTGTCCGGAGCGGACCGCGCGGTGGAGTTTGATCGGTTGAAGGCGGCTGCTACTCAGGCCCATGGGCTGGGGCTGGAAGTCCACGCCGGCCACGGATTGGACTATGCGACGGCCGCGACCATTCTGGATATTCCCGAGATTGTCGAACTGAACATCGGCCATTTCCTGATCGGGGAGGCGGTGTTTGTGGGATTGGACGCTGCGATCCGCCGCATGCGTGCCGCTATGGATGCGGCTCTGCTGGGGAACGGCGCGTGATTATCGGCATCGGCTCCGATCTGTGCGACATCCGCCGGATCGAGGAGACGCTGGAGCGGTTTGGCGACCGTTTCAAGAAGCGGTGCTTTACACCGATCGAGATCGCCCGTTCGGACCGCAAGCCTGATCCATCGTGGAGCTATGCAAAGCGTTTTGCCGCAAAGGAAGCCTGCGCTAAGGCGCTGGGGACGGGCATAAGGTCCGACGTTTACTGGCGCGACATGGGGGTGGTGAACCTGCCGTCCGGTAAGCCGACGCTTCAGTTGACGGGCAATGCCGCCGAGCATTTGCAGCGCCTCACGCCCCAAGGCCACACGGCGCACATCCATCTGACGATGACCGATGAATACCCGTATTCTCAAGCATTCGTAATCATCGAAGCCTTGCCCGCCGCCTGATCAGAGATTAGGCGGATATAAACCTCGCACGGTGCGGGGATTCGAGCAGACCATGAGCGACGACACCAAGGCTGAGTTTGGTGAAGCGGACGCGGCATTCGATACGCCAGCCCGCCAACCCGTTTGGAGTGACGAAGGAGATGCCCCTTTCGATCTGGGGGATGATCCGGAAGCCCTTGAAAGCGAAAAGCCGATAACTGCGCCGCGGCGCCGAAAGAAGGCCAAACCTGTGACCGAGAAAAAGTCCGCGGCGAACGAGACCGTCGAAATCATCAAGACGATTGTCTTCGCTCTGTTGATTGCACTGGTCGTTCGCGTCCTGTTGTTCCAGCCCTTCACCATTCCGTCGGCCTCGATGGAGCCGAACCTGTACGAGGGCGACTATATCGTCGTGTCCAAGTGGTCTTACGGCTATTCCAAGCATTCGATCCCGTTCAGCCCGCCGCTGTTTGAGGGTCGTGTCTTTGGCAAGGCTCCGGCGCGTGGCGACATCGCCGTGTTCAAGCTGCCGCGTGACACCAAGGTTGACTACATCAAGCGCGTGATCGGCCTTCCGGGTGACAAGGTGCAGATGCGTGGCGGCAAGCTGTTCATCAATGACCAGCCTGTTGACGACGTCGTGGTCACCCAGGCCGAGATGAACGACCTGTTCGGCACCCGTTCGCTGGCCAAGGTCCGCGAAACCATTCCAGGCGGCAAGACCTTCATGACGCAGGACTTCGGTCCAAACTTCGAACTGGACAATACGCCCGTCTTCGAAGTCCCGACCGGCCACTACTTCATGATGGGTGACAACCGCGACAACTCGATCGACAGCCGCGTTGAAATGTCGATGGGCGTTGGCATGGTTCCGGAAGAGAACCTCGTCGGTAAGGCGCAGGTTATTCTGGTGTCGTGGTCGCCGGGTGCGAGCCTGTTCAATCCGGTCAGCTGGTTCTCCAAGCTGCGTCCGAGCCGCTTCTTCCAAAAGTTGAGCTAATGGCCCCCAACATCAACCAGAGGGCTGTCGCGATTCAAAAGCTGATGGCCAATCTGGGCTATGAGTTTTCCAACCGCGACCTGCTGGAGCGGGCGTTGACCCATTCCAGCGTCAGCGACGGCTCCTTCTCGGGGCCGGGCGATAACGAACGCCTCGAGTTCCTCGGTGACCGCGTGCTGGGTCTGCTGGTCGCGGACATGCTGGTGCGCGACTTCCCCGAGGCCGATGAGGGTAAGCTTTCCGCGCGCCTGCATTCGCTGGTCGACAAGAGCGCCTGCGCCCGTGTCGGCGAAGCGCTGGGTATCGGTCCTGCTCTTCGACTTTCCGCCGGTGAAACCAAGACCGGTGGCCGCAGAAAGGCCGGAGTTATAGCCGATGCTGTAGAGGCTATTCTGGCGGCTGTTTATCGCGACGGCGGTCTGGATGCCGCCCGGGGCGTTTTCGAACGCGCATGGGCGAAGGAACTGGCTTCCCCGCCGGAACCGGCAATCGTGAACCCCAAGTCGGCGCTTCAGGAATGGGCGCAAGGACAGGGTCGCCCCTTGCCAACCTATACCATTAAGGAGCGTAGTGGCTCCGACCATGCCCCGACCTTCAAGGTCGAGGTTGTCGTTCAGGGCTATGAACCGGCTCTGGCGACAGGACATTCAAGACAGGAAGCCGAGAAGGCCGCTGCTGTCGCACTTATGAAACGTGAAGGCGTAATTTGACCGAGACTGAAAACACCCCCGTCCAGACCGAACAGCAGCGCGCAGGCTTTGCCGCCATCATTGGCGCGCCCAATGCTGGCAAGTCCACGCTGGTAAACCGGCTGACGGGATCCAAGGTTTCGATCGTTACCCAGAAGGTTCAAACAACGCGCTTCCCCGTGCGCGGCATTGCCATGCACGACGCTGCCCAGATCGTTCTGGTCGACACCCCCGGCGTGTTCAACCCGCGCCGCCGCCTCGACCGCGCCATGGTCGCATCGGCGTGGGCCGGTGCCGAAGACGCTGATGTCGTGGTTCACCTTGTTGACGCTCAGGCACACCTTGGTGCCCAAAGCCGTGACGGCACGCCGGCAGACCGCAAGTCGGCCGAAGACACCGAAACGATCATCAAGAATCTGAACAAGATGGGCCAGAAGGTTATTCTGGCGCTGAACAAAATCGACGGAATGCGTCGCGACACCCTGCTGGCGCTGTCGCACAAGCTTTTCGAAACGGGTGCCTATTCGGAGGTCTTCATGATCTCGGCGGAATCGGGCGACGGCGTGGACGACCTGAAAGCTCGTCTCGCGTCCGCCATGCCGCAAGGCCCGTGGCTATACCCTGAAGATCAGGCTGCGGACGTTCCTGCCCGCGTTCTGGCCGCAGAAATTACCCGCGAGAAGGTCTATCTGCGCGTCCACGAAGAGCTCCCGTATTCGGCAGCTGTCGAGACGACCAGCTTTGAAGATCGTCCTGACGGTTCGGCCCGCATCGAGCAGACCATCTATGTTGAACGTGAAAGCCAGCGCCCGATCGTTTTGGGCAAGGGCGGCCAGACCCTGAAATGGATCGGCCAGAAGTCGCGCGAAGAACTGGAAGTGCTGTTCGATCGCAAAATCCACCTGTTCGTGACGGTCAAGGTTGATCCGAAATGGCAGGACACCAAGGCCATGTACTCGCAGTTCGGCCTCGAATTCGACGTTTAAGAGTTCAGTGTTTCAAGTTCCCCAAAAGGCAAGCCGTCGGCCCTGGTTGCTGATCGGTATTGCTACGGCGGCACTGCTGGGCGGGGGTATCACTCTCGCCCGGTTGCACGCCGACAAGACCCCAGAGGCGACGCACGTTTCGGCGGATGCCAACCCGCTTCTGGAGCGGCCCGAACTCGCCGTCGTCAAGCAACTGCCACAGTTGAAAGAGCGGCTCGACCGTATGGCCGCGAACAAGCAGTTCACAGGCGCGGTTCTGGTGGCCGAGGGCAACAAGGTACTGTTCCGTCAGACCTATGGCATGGCCAATTACGAGCAGAAGACACCGTTTGAACTGGATACGCGATTCCGTCTGGCTTCTGTATCGAAACAGTTCACCGGCGTTGCCATTCTGAAGCTTCAGGATGAGGGCAAGCTGTCGGTCAATGATCCCGTGTGCAACTGGATCCAGCCGTGCCCACCCCGCTGGGCCGATGTGCGTATCCACCACCTCATCAGCCACACCTCGGGCATTCCCGATCTGATGGCACAGGCCAATTGGGGAACTGTGCGGGTCACGCCGCATACGCCCGAACAGCTTCTGGCCAATGCCGCGCGCTACGGGCTCCAGTTCCAGCCGGGCGAGAAGGTTCGCTACAACAACGTCGGCTTCAACCTGGCGGCCTATATTGTCTCGCGCGCCAGCGGGATGTCCTTCGAGGATTATATCGAGCGCGAGTTCTTTGCCCCGTTGGGAATGAAGGACACCGGCTCTGATGTCCATGCCAACACGCCCAACCTGGCGATGGGCTACGGCCTGTTTCCGCAGGGCCTGACCCCGCAACCTCTGGCCAACGTCAGTGTGGTTCAGGGGGCAGGGGCCCTATATTCGACCATGGACGACCTGTTGATGTGGAACCTCGCGCTCCACAACGGTCTGATCCTCAAGCCTGAGTCCTATGCCGATCTGATCCGCGACCACTCGCCCGCCGATACGCCGAGCGAACGCGGGCGTCCGCATCGAGCCTATGGCTATGGCATCTTTATGAACTCGCTAGGCGAGCGCGTTTCGCCTTCATTCAGCGAGCCCCAGATTTACCACACGGGCTCGTGGTCGGGTTTCCGCAATCTTGTCACCTATGAGCCGACGCGCAAGATCACGGTGGTCGTTCTCTCGAACAACTACCACCTGCGTGATCAGGTGCTGTTGATCAGCCAGCAGGGGATGGCCGAAGCGCTGGGCAAGCCGTTTCCGACGGCGCTTTCCCGCTAAAACAACAAAGGCCGGATGGGCGAACCATCCGGCCTTTTTATCATCGTGAGGGTGGGGGACTTCCTCAGGCGGGCAGCATGCTGCCGGTCTCGATGAAACGTTGGTGCCACGACAGGGCTTCAGTCAGCATGTGCGGCGATTGCAGGCCGTAAGACGACGTCAGGGCGCGATCGTAATAGTCCTGCAACATGTCGCGATACATTGGGTGGGCGCAGTTGTTGATGATCACCTTGGCGCGCTGCTTCGGCGATAGTCCGCGCAGATCGGCCAGACCCTGCTCGGTCACGATGACCTGCACGTCCTGCGTGATGTGGTCGACGTTGGACGCCATGGGCACGATGGCCGAGATCTTGCCACCCTTGGCCGTCGACGGGGTGACGAAGCACGAGATGTAGGCGTTGCGGGCAAAGTCGCCCGAGCCACCGATGCCGTTCTGGATGCGCGAACCCATAACCTGCGTCGAGTTGACGTTGCCATAGATGTCGGCCTCGATCAGGCCATTCATTGCAATACAGCCCAGACGGCGGATCAGTTCAGGGTGGTTCGAGATTTCCTGCGGACGCAGGATGATGCGCCCACGGAACTGCTCCATGCGGCTGTTGAGGTCCGCAGCGGCTTCCGGCGACAGGGAGAATGCAGTCGCCGAGGCAACCGTCAGCTTGCCCGAGTCCAGCATGTCCAGCATGCCGTCTTGCAGCACTTCGGTATAGGCGGCCATACGCTCGAACGGGCCGTCGTTGAGGCCTGCCAGCACTGCATTGGCGACGTTACCCACGCCCGACTGCAACGGCAGCAGCGAAGCGGGTAGGCGGCCTTGCTTCACTTCGTTCTTCAGGAACTCGATCAGGTGGCCGGCGATGGCGCGGGCGTTGTCGTCTGGTGCGGCGAACGGCAGGTTGCGGTCCGGTGCGTCGGTCTCGACGATGGCCTTGATCTTGGCGGGGTCGACTTTGAAGGTCGGCTGACCAATCAATTGGTCGGCTTTGACCAGCGGGATCGGCACGCGGTTTGGCGGCAGGGCCGTCCCGTAATAGATGTCGTGCATGCCTTCGAGCGCCGGGTTCTGCCAGCGGTTGACCTCGAGGATGATGTTTTCGGCGCGGTCCAGCCACGTCTTGTTGTTGCCGACCGACGAGGACGGGACCAGATCGCCGTCTTCGGTGATGCCAGCCACCTCGACCAGAGCGGTGTCCAGGGGGCCAAGGAAACCCTGCCATGCAACCGGAGCCACCTGCGACAAGTGCATGTCCAGGTATTCCATCTTGCCCGAGTTGATCTTCTCGCGGGCAATCGGGTCGGAATTATACGGCAGGCGGAATTCGATACCGTCGGCAGCAGCCAGTTCGCCGTCCAGTTCAGGGCCGGTCGATGCGCCGGTCCAGACGCTGATGCGCATCGGATCGCCGGCTTCGCGCAGTTCTGTCATACGGGTAGCGAGCGCGGAGGGAACAGCCTTGGGATAGCCCGAACCGGTGAAACCGCTCATGCCAACATTGGCACCGTTGGGGATAAGCGCTGCGGCGTCCTCGGCGGACATAACCTTGGATTTCAGCGCCTGATTACGGATGACAGACATACTCGACCCTATAGATGCGCCCCCGTTAACTCAGAGCGCTGTGTATGGCTTAAAGGTGGCAAGTGCCGGATTCCAATGCGCCTTTGGTCGTAACCGCAGAGCCATGCTCGGTGACCTTCGGCAAATAAGCATCCAGTTTCCGTCTTGGTCATGAAGGTGTAGTGTCCAAACCATGAACATTCTCGCCTTGCTCATGATCGCTGCGGCTTTGCAATCCCCGTCCGACGGACCCGATATTGCTGGCGCGGACGCTTTGCTGGATCGCTTCCATCAGGCGGCCTCGCGGGCTGATGGCGAAACCTATTTCGGCTTGTTCACGCCGACGGGCCGCTTTGTCGGCACCGACGAGAGCGAGCAATGGAACGTTGAGGAGTTTCGCGCCTATGCCGAGCCTTACTTCTCTCAAGGACGCGGCTGGACCTATATGCCACAGACGCGCGAAGTACGTTTGGCACCTGTGGCATGCCAATGCGTGGCGACGTTTGATGAAGTGCTCAGCAACGACAGCTATGGTCTGGTGCGGGGCTCAGGCACGCTGATCCGGGGCGAGGATGGCTGGAAGATCGAGCATTATGTGCTCAGCTTCATCGTTCCCAATGACAAGGCGCGTGAAGTCGTCGCCGTTATAAAAGCCAAATAAGTTGGAATTTCAGGACGAAGCCTTTGTGCTGTCGGCACGCGCCCACGGCGATACCGGCATGGTGGTCGAACTGCTGACCGAACAGCATGGTCGTCGCGCTGCCTATGTGGCGGGCGGCGCGTCGCGCCGGATCAAGCCGTTTTTGCAACCGGGGGCCAAGGTCTTGGCCGAGTTCCGGTCGCGCACGTCGGACCAGTTGGGATCGGCCCGGCTGGAACCGATGGGCGAGGGGCCTGCCTCCCTGTTTGATGATCCGGTGGCCCTGACCGGACTGAGTGCCGCCGCCGCCGTCGCGGGCGGAGCCTTGCCGGAGCGCGAGCCTTTTCCGGGGGCCTTCTATGCGTTCGACGCCTTGATGTCGGCTTTCGGGATTGCCGACATCTGGCCGGCAATTTTCGTGCGCTATGAAATGGGGCTGCTGGAGTCGCTGGGATTCGGTTTGGACCTCAGCCGTTGCGCCTCAACGGGCGACACTGATGATCTGGTCTGGGTCAGCCCGCGCACGGGCCGTGCTGTCAGTCGCAAGGCAGGCGAGCCCTATGCCAATAAATTATTGACCCTGCCGCCGTTCCTGTTGGGGGCGCAGGCGGGACTGGACGACGGTGACGTGCGCGACGGTTTGACCCTGACGGGGCATTTCCTTGAGCAGTACGTCTTTCATCCGATGAATAAGCCGCTTCCTCCGGCGCGGTTCTGGATGATCGACAAGCTGGAAGCGGCCCAGAGGCTTTAGTCCATGCTGGCGCGATCCGTGCGCCAGTCGAACAGGCTCTCCAGCACCTGAATGGCCTTGCCGCGCGGGCTTTCCAGCCTGGGATCACGGTGCAGGACCAGACGCGCATCGTCGGCGGCGGCCAACAACAGGTGGCGGTGCTTGATCGGGTCGGTAAAACGATAGGCGGGGAAGCCGCTCTGCTTCAGGCCCAGCGGATCACCACCGCCACGCAGTCGGAAGTCCTCTTCGGCGATCAGGAAGCCGTCCTCGCTGTTGCGCAGGATTTCCAGACGCTTGGTGGCTATCTCACCGAGTTCGCCGTTCTCGCCCGCGCCGTAGAGCAGGATGCACGAAGACGCCTTGGCCCCGCGCCCGACGCGGCCGCGAAGCTGGTGTAGTTGCGCCAGACCGAAGCGGTCTGCGTGTTCGATCACCATGATGGACGCATTGGGTACATCCACGCCGACCTCGACCACGGTCGTCGCCACCAGAACCGGCAGTTCGCCCGCGGCGAAGCGGTTCATAACCGCCTCGCGCTCGGCACCGTTCATCTGTCCGTGCGCCAAACCGACCTCGGTGCCGAGGAATTTGCGCAGGGCTTCGGCGCGGTCTTCGGCGGCGGCAAGGTCGATAGCCTCGGACTCGGCCACCAGAGGGCAGATCCAATAGGCCTGCGCGCCTGCCTCCACAGCCGCTTTCAGCCGCTGGGCCACTTCCTTGATGCGGGCCAGCGGCACGACGGCGGTCGTGACGGGCGTGCGGCCCGGTGGCTTTTCGTTCAAGCGGCTGACGTCCAGTTCGCCGTACTGCGTCAGTTCCAGCGTGCGCGGGATGGGCGTGGCCGACATGGACAGCAGGTGGACGCCCTTGCGGCCCTTGTCCTGAAGCTGCTGGCGTTGGCGGACGCCAAAGCGGTGCTGTTCGTCGATGACGGCCAGAGCGAGGTTGTCGAACTCCACCGCATCCTGAAACAGGGCGTGGGTGCCGATGGCGACCTGAACCTCGCCCGCAGCAATGGCGGCGGCCTTTTTGCGTTTGACGGCAGGCGTGTCGCGTCCGGTCAGCAGGATGGACGTGATGCCCGCCTCGGCCAGCATGGGACCGAGCTTTTCATAGTGCTGGCGCGCGAGGATTTCGGTCGGGGCCATCAGGGCCGACTGGAAGCCGCTGGAGGCCGCATCGGCCAGAACCACGGCGGCCACAGCGGTCTTGCCCGAGCCCACATCGCCTTGCAGCAGGCGGGCCATTTGCTCGCCGGACTTCAGGTCGTGGCGGATTTCCTCGATGGCGCGGGCCTGTGCGCCCGTCAGTTTAAAGGGCAGGGCGTCCAGCAGGCGGTGCGAGGCCTCGCCCGCGCGGATGACCGGCGCAGGCGTCGCCTGACGCGTGGCCTTGCGACGCGCCAGCGCCATCTGGTGCGCCAGCAGTTCGTCATAGGCCAGACGCTGACGGGCAGGGGCATCGGGCAGCAGGTCGGCTTCGTTCTGGGGCCCATGAACGGTTTGCAGCGCCGTTTGCCAATCCGGCCATTTGCGCTGTTTGATCCACGCCTCGTCCTGCCATTCCTCCAGCGCGGGGGCCAAGGCGACCGAGGCCATGCACAGCTTGCGAAGCTGGCGCGAGGTCAGGCCTTGCGTCGCCGGATAGGTCGGCTCGGCGACAGGAATTTCGTCGGCCTTTTCAGGCGGCAGGATGTAGTCGGGGTGCGAAATCTGCACCTCGTTGTTGAACCGCTCTACCTTGCCGGTGACGATCCTCTGCGAGCCCGCGGGGGCCAGCCCCTCGATATGGCGCGGCGATCCTGCAAACCAGATCAGATGCACAAAGCCCGTACCATCAAAGGCACGGACCTTGATCGGGGCACCGTGGCGGTGCGGCATGATCAGCTTTTCAATGGTGACATTGAAAATGCCGATCTCGCCCTCGACCGCGTCGGCAGCCGTGGCGCGGCGGCGCTGGATCACGCCGTTGGGCGGATAGAAGGCGAGGTCGCGCACGGTCGGCCCTGCCAGTTTCTGGATCAGGGGTGCCATACGCGGGCCCACGCCCTTCAGGGTCGTGACGTCCGCAAACAGGGGGAAGAGAATCTCTGGCCGCATCACAATCACCATAGCCTGACCAAGAGAACTGGCGAAGCGGTCTCGGGAAGGCTATCTGACAGGCCAACCTTTTAGTTCGCGTCATTGGCAAGGATAAAGCGTGTCTGATCTGACCTTCCGCCCCGAGAGTGAAAAGCACGAGACGGACCGCAATGTGCGTCTGGGCCGGATCGCTTACCGCGCATGGCGCCGTGGCTTCCGTGAAGCCGACATGGTGCTGGGCCCGTTTGCGGACCAGATTGCCCCGACGCTGGACGATGCCGAACTGGCGATCTTCGAGGACCTGCTCGATGTCGAGGACCAGTATCTGTACGGCTGGATCATCGAACGCGATCCAACTCCGCCCGAGCATCAAGGTCCGGTGATGGACAAGATCCGCGCCTTCATGCGCGCCCACGTTTCGGCTGAAGTGTTCAAGGGTATCGGTTAATGGTGAAGGCCGGACTGGAGCGTATCGACGCCACCCTCGGTGGTGCGCCCGAGGGGCTGGATGCCCTGATCGTTGCCGAGAAAATAAAGGCGGCGGGTGGTGCGGCCCTGATGGTCGCTCGCGATTTCCAACGGTCCGGCAATTTTATTCAAGCCTTCAACTTCTACGCAAAAGATATTGAAGTCCTTGAATATCCTTCGTGGGACTGTCTGCCTTATGACCGTCTAAGCCCGACGGCTTCGATCTCGGCCCAGCGGATGGCGACCCTGACGCGGCTGGCCACCCGCGACCCGAATGATCCGACGCCCCTGCTGGTGGTGGCGACGGTCGCGGCGGCGGCGCAGCGGGTGCCGCCGCGCCATGCGGTGACCGTTGGCGGCTTTGACGCCAAGGTGGGGCAGGACCTCGATACCGGCGCGCTGGAAGCCTATGTAACGGCGAACGGCTACCGTCGCGCTTCTACGGTTCACGAGCGCGGCGAGTATGCGATCCGTGGCGGGGTGGTGGATGTCTTTCCCCCCGGTTTCGACGAGCCGGTCCGTCTAGACATGTTCGGCACCGAGTTGGAGTCGATCCGCGCCTTCGATCCCGAGACCCAACGCACCACGCGCCAGTTGAAGTCGATTTCGCTGTGGCCCGTGTCGGAAATCCTGATCGACCGCGACACCATTTCGCGTTTCCGCACAGGCTATCTGAACCTGTTCGGCGCACCGGGCGACGAGCCGATGTATGCCGCCGTCAGCGAGGGCGCGCGGCGTCAGGGAGTCGAGCATTGGTTGCCGCTGTTCTACGACCACCTCGACACGCTTTTCGAGTACTTCCCCGACGACGCTCCCGTTTTTCTTGATCATCTGGCAGAGGAAGCACG
Source organism: Brevundimonas pishanensis (assembly GCF_022750635.1). GTDB lineage: Bacteria > Pseudomonadota > Alphaproteobacteria > Caulobacterales > Caulobacteraceae > Brevundimonas > Brevundimonas pishanensis. Next base: position 24,821 of record NZ_JAJKBG010000007.1, read on the forward strand.
TGTAGAGCGCTGGAATCTAACGGAAGATGCCTATGAGGCGCGACGCGAGGCGGCCAAGTCCAAGGGCGGGCAAGCCTATCGTTCGGTGGCTCCGCAGCTTCTGTATCTTGATGCCGAGGCGTGGAATGGCGCACTGGCGGGCCGTGCGGTCCGACGCCTGAACCCGCTGTCCACCGGATCGGGCGAGGATGCCGGTGGGCGGCTGGGGCGCAGCTTCTCGGCGGAACGTGCGCAAGACAGCGTGAACCTGTTCGCGGCCGTGGCCAAACACGCCGAAACCATGATGGGCGAGGGCAAGCGCGTTCTGTTCGCCTCGTGGTCGGAAGGCTCGGCGGAACGTCTGGCGGCCATGCTGGGCGACCACGGCCTGTCGCACGTGCTTCAGGTGCGCGACTGGGACGATGTGCTGGCGGCCCCCGAGGGCATCTATCTGCGGGCCGTGCTGCCGATTGAGCACGGGTTTGTCACCGACACGCTGGCGGTTGTTTCCGAAAGCGACATTCTGGGCGATCGTCTGGCGCGGCCCAAGCGCAAGCGCCGTGCGTCCAACTTCCTCGCCGAGGCGTCCGCGCTAACGGCGGGCGATCTGGTGGTTCACCTTGATCACGGTATCGGTCGTTATGAGGGACTGCGGACCCTGAGCATTCAAGACGCGCCGCACGACTGTCTTGAACTCTTGTATGCGGGTGAGAGCAAACTTTATCTACCCGTTGAAAACATTGACCTTCTGACCCGCTACGGCACCGACGCCGAGGGCGTGCAGCTGGACCGTCTTGGCGGTGCCGGTTGGCAGGCGCGCAAGGCGAAGGCGAAAGAGCGTCTGAAGGCCATGGCCGAGGGGCTGATTGCTCTGGCGGCCAAACGCGCGCTCAAGGTGGGTGATGCGATCACCCCGCCTTCTGGCCTGTTCGACGAGTTCTGTGCCCGCTTCCCCTATGAGGAAACCGACGACCAGTTGAACGCCATCGGCGATGTGCTCGAGGACCTCGGCAAGGGTACGCCGATGGACCGCCTGATCTGTGGCGACGTCGGCTTTGGCAAGACCGAGGTGGCGTTGCGGGCGGCTTTCGTTGTGGCCATGAGCGGCCAGCAGGTGGCGATTGTTTGCCCGACGACCCTTTTGGCCCGTCAGCACTTCAAGACCTTCTCCGAGCGTTTTGCGGGCTGGCCCGTCACGGTGCGCCATCTGTCGCGCATGGTCACGGCTAAACAGGCGAATGAAACGCGCGCCGGCCTGAAAGACGGCACGGTCGAGATCGTGGTTGGTACCCACGCTGTGCTGGCCGAGCAGGTCGGGTTCAAGAACCTTGGCCTCGTGATTGTGGACGAAGAGCAGCACTTCGGCGTCAAGCATAAGGAGAAGCTGAAGTCCCTGCGGGCCGATGTTCACTTGCTGACGCTGACGGCGACACCGATCCCGCGCACCCTGCAAATGGCGCTGTCGGGCATCCGCGAGATGTCCATCATCGCCACCCCGCCGGTCGACCGTCTTGCTGTGCGAACCTATGTGACGCCGTGGGATCCTGTGCTGATCCGCGAAGCCCTGCTGCGCGAGAAATATCGCGGCGGTCAGGCCTATTACGTCGCGCCGCGCCTGAAGGACCTGCCGGACATCGAGAAATTCCTGCGTGAGCAGGTGCCCGAGATCAAATTCGTGGTTGGCCACGGCCAGATGAGCCCGACCCAGTTGGAGGAGGTGATGAGCGCCTTCTACGACGGGGAGTATGACGTGCTGGTTTCGACCACCATCGTCGAGAGCGGTATAGATATTCCGACGGCCAACACTCTGGTCGTACACCGTGCGGACATGTTCGGTCTGGCGCAGCTGCATCAAATTCGTGGTCGCATCGGCCGCTCGAAAGCCCGCGCCTTTGCGTATCTGACGACTGATCCAAAGAAGCCGTTGAGCCTGTCGTCGGAGCGCCGTCTGCAGGTGCTGCAATCGTTGGACAATCTGGGAGCCGGCTTCCAGTTGGCCAGCCACGATCTGGATCAGCGGGGCGGCGGCAATCTGCTGGGCGACGAACAGTCGGGTCACATCCGCGAAGTGGGTGTCGAGCTGTATCAGCAGATGCTGGAAGATGCCGTGGCCGAACTGCGAGAAGCGGGTGAACAGGTCGCCGACCGTGGCTGGTCTCCGTCTATCAACGTCGGTGCTTCTGTCCTGATTCCAGAGACTTACATTCCGGACCTGAACTTGCGTCTGAGCCTGTATCGTCGTCTATCGGACGCCGAGCGGATGGAAGATCGTGAGGCGATGGCCGCCGAACTGATCGACCGCTTCGGTCCGTTGCCGGAAGAGGCGCAGCAACTTCTTCGTATCGTGGGGATCAAGGCCAACTGCCGTCAGGCTTGCATCGAGAAGATCGATGTCGGGCCCAAGGGGGCGGTTTTGACGCTGCGCAACAACGTCTTCCCGAACCCTATGGGCTTGGTCGGACTGATCCAGAAGAACCACCTGACGTGGAAGATCAGGCCCGATCAGAAGATCGTTGTGAAGGGCGAATGGCCGACGGCGGAAGATCGCCTGAAGGTCGCCGAGCGCATCACTACCGATCTGGCGCGGGTAGCCAGCGCGGGCTGATCGATAGCCCGCGCCACTCCATCAACCTTTGCGCATGTCTCGGACCATGGCGCTGAATAGATCGACGTAGTCGTCGGTCCAGGGCTTCACCCCGCCTGGGGTCCATTCGGACCAGCGACCGTCCTTCTTGAAGGCGTCGAGGGCCTCTGGAGTGCGGGCGATGATCAGCGCTTCGGTTGTCGCGTCGATCATGTCGTGTCCTTCCCGAGGGCGACTGTAGCCTTGATGCAGGTAGGACATGCCAGCTGCCTCGGCAGCGGCCATGGCGGGGCGGGTGATGTCCAAATGGCGGTTGGACAAGTGCAGCACCAGCACCCCGTCCTGCGTCAGCATGTCGGCATATCCCGAGATGGCTTCCTTGGTCAGGAGGTGTGTGGGGATTGCGTCGGACGAGAAGGCGTCGATCAGCAGATAGTCAAAGCTATGGGCGGGCTCTTTCTTCAGCGTCAGTCGCGCGTCGCCATAGACCGTCCTGACGTCGTTCGTCGCGCAGTTCTTGAAATAGGAGAAGTAGCGCGGGTCGCGGGAGATGCGGTCCACCATGGGATCGATCTCGAAATAGGTGAAGGTGTCGGTCGGGCGCATATAGCTAAGCATGGTGCCCGTACCCTGACCGACGAGGCCCACGTTCAGGGCAGGCTTGGCGGACTGTCTAATGGTTATCGACTGACCCAGCGGGGTTGTACGCGCATAGTAAAGCGTTGGAATACATCTGCCATCGGGATGCTGGATCTGCGCACCGTGCAGGGTGGTGCCGTGCATCATGGTGTGGACGTTACCGCCGAGGTCCCTCTCGAACGACGTTGCCACTCGAAGGATGCCGAAGAAGCTCCGGTCGGTAACCAGAGACTCCTTGCCGCCGCTGACAAGGAAGCTGGCCATCAAGCCCACCGTCATTAGGGCAAGGAACGGCAGCACCCGGTTGCGCACAAGGAACGCACATATGCCGGAGATCAGCAGGGCGATAACCATGGCGCGGCGAAGGCCGGTCTGCCCCAGCGTGGTCACCAGATCGGGCAGGAAGCGCAGCAGATGGAAGCTGATGGGCAGCAGGACAGCCACGACGAGACTGGTGAAGAACATGGCCGTGTCGCGTCGGGTATAAGGTGACGGATCGTTGCTGCGGGCAAGCAACGCCAGCAGCAAGATGATCGGATATTCCAACACGGTCTTGAAGATGACGGGGGCCAACAGGGCCGTGAAAGCGCCCCCGACCACGCCGCCGATGGACATCAGCAGATAGAACTCTGTCAGACGGTCCGGCGCAGGACGGCGAGCCGCCATCTGCTGGTGGCACATCAGTGTGGTGAAGAAGAAGGCCCCCAGATGCAGGCAGAACTGGAACAGCCAGTCTGTGCCTGACAGCTTCAGGGTAATAACAATCGCGATGATCATCGCCGCCTGCACCAAAAGCGTGACGGGCAGGGGGATCAGCGGCCTGTTCTGAAAGGCGATGACGAACGTCAGCAGATAGAGCGCCAGCGGTATGACCCACAGGAACGGCGCGGACGCCACGTCCGTCGTGATGTGGGTGGTGACGCCCAGCATCAGACTGGACGGTGCCGCTGCCAGCGCGATCAACACCAGCTTGCGGCTCCACGGGATGGATTCACTACGCGGAGCGACAGTCGCGCTTTCGCCTGCGCTGTTTCTGGCTCCCCACATGCGGGCCAACAGCAGCAGGATCAGCGCGACGAATATGCCGTATCCAATGCCCCATGTGATGCGTTGGCTGGACAGAGGGGCCAGCGGCTCGATCAGCACCGGATAGGATAGAAGGGCGAGGAAGCTGCCCAGATTGGAGGCCGCATACAGCACATAAGGGTTCTGCCCGCCCGGCTTTCCGGCCTGAACCTTGGCGAACCACGCCTGCAGCAGCGGAGCCGTCGCTGACAGTATGGCAAAGGGGGCACCGATAGAAATAACCAGCGTACCCAACAGCCACAGCACCGGCGCAGATGGATCGGGATCCCCCCACAGGCCACGCACCTGCAAGGGCAGGAATAGTGCCGCGACCAAAAGCAGGCCGATATGCACAAGAGCCTGCATCCTCAAGGTAGGGATGCGCTGTAGAAGGTGAGCGTAGAGATAGCCTGCCAGCAGCGCTGTCTGGAAGAACACCATCGCGGTGTTCCAGACCGCAGGCGAGCCGCCGAGCAATGGTAGGACCATCTTGGTCACCATCGGCTGGACGACAAAAACCAGACTGGCCGAGGTAAAGATGGCGACGGCAAAAAGCGCCGGTGTTAAAAACTGAATCGACTGACTTTTACGCTTACCGGATTCCAGGCTGCTGTCGGTCACTGTGCGTCCCCTTGAATACCCGGCGGGGCATTCATCCCGGCGCTAAGTTTAATGCTTCAAAAAAGGTGATAGCAATGTTTTCCGAAACGGTTGTGGATTTGGCGCAGGCAGTTCTGACCAAGTCGGGAGACGCAGGCGTCATGGTCGCCACGGCTGAAAGCTGCACCGGCGGTCTGGTGGCGGCTGCGCTGACAGAGATCGCAGGGTCTTCCAGTGTGGTGGACCGGGGCTTTGTCACCTATTCCAATCGCGCAAAAATGCAGATGCTGGGCGTTCCCGAGCAGGCGCTGGCCGACCACGGAGCAGTCTCCGAAGAGACGGCCCGCGCCATGGCTTCCGGTGCTGTCGAGCATTCCGACGCTTCGGTGGCTGTCGCGATCACTGGTATTGCGGGTCCCGGCGGCGGGTCGGTCGAGAAGCCCGTGGGGCTGGTGCATTTTGCGGCTGCCCGCGCGGACGGTCGTGTTCTGCACATCGAGCGCCAGTTCGGCGATCTGGGCCGCGAGAAGGTACGCGAAGCGGCCTTGGTTCAGGCTCTTGAACTGCTGTCACAAGCTCTGAACGCCTGATGGCTCCGGTCGTTATCGACGCACGGGGTCACAAATGTCCCGTGCCCAGCCTGAAGCTGCGCAAGGCCATGGAGCATGCGCCCGCTGGGCAGGTGATGGAACTGCTGGCGACCGACCCAATGGCGCGTATCGACGTGCCTTTCCTGATGCAGGAAACGGGCGGGCGGGTGATCGATATTTTAGAAGAAGAAGGCGTGCTTCGTCTTACGATCGAGACTGGCGGCGGGCGTCCAGATTGATCACGCGGCCGTCGTCAGGCTCGGCCTCGGCTACTTCGGGCTCAGGCCGGAATGCCAGTTCCAGCTCGGTGGCCAATGCACCGCCGTAGAAGATCGCGTTGACGTTCCACGACAGCCAGATCAGCAGGACGACTACGGCACCCACAGAGCCATAGGTCGCGCCCAGATGGACGATCTGCTCCACATAGATGGCGCACAGCCACGAGAACAGGCCGGACATCGCCGTTGCAACCAGACCGCCGATGATGGCTGCGGGCCACATAACGGGGGTGCGGTGGCTCATGGCATAGCGGTACAGCATCGTCAGGCCCAGCCACAGGCCGGCAGCCGTCCAGAGGCTGTCGAAGGGCATCATCATACGGCTGACCGGTTCGGTCGCGTAGGCATGCTCGATCAGACGCCAGGTCACGATGGTGCCCGACACAACCGTGAACAGGAAGAATGCGGCCAGCGCGACGAGGAAAGCCAGCATGTTGAACTTGAAAAAGCCGTGCGGCTCCTTCTCGTCGTGGATCAGGTTAAGGCCGGCCAACAGTGCCTTGAAACCACGGTGCGCGGCATAACCACCGATGGCCAGAGCAATCGCGCTTTGAGTGGAAACCGCGCGGAATGATCCGGCGGACAGACGTTCGACTTCTGCCAAGAACAGCGTCCGCGCGGCTGCAGGAACCGTTTCGGCCATCGCGGCCACTTGTTCGCTGACATTCCCGATGGACAGCACGGCCTTGTAGAAGCCGATCAGGATGGCGATAGCCGGAAACATTGCCAGCAGGGCAAAGAACGTCACACCGCCTGTATAGAGCATTACGTCACGGCCCCACGCACGGCCAAAGGCACGCGCGCACAGTCTTGCGATAGCGAACAGCGAGAACTGGCTGATCAGCTTGGCAATACCGTTGGTGCGAGAGGAAACCTGCGCGGAGGACGTCGCGATGTCGTTATGCAGCATCAGGCCGATTTAAAGACTTTCGCTCGTGAGGGAAAGATAGCCGTCCGTAGACCTCCATTTTATAGCCCAGCTTAGCCATATTTTAGTCTAAGGTCGCGTATCGGGACGGGACAGGGCTGGCGCTTAGCGACTCGCCGAAACCCATCGCAGTTGGATCGTTACGTATGCAGGCCGCTAAACTCACCGATATCTCTGTACGAGTTATGCTGGTGGCATCACGGCTTGCGCGTTTCGCTCCATTGCAGGCAGGACTGGACGAATCGGGTTGCAACACCTTGTGGGTTGCAGACATCGAACAGGCCGTCATGGCTCTGGAGACCTATCCCTTCGATGTCGCGGTGGTTGATCTGGATGATCCGGCCATTGTTGTAGGGATCGACAGAATCCGCAGCGTCATGCCTGACCGCCATTTGCCAGTTATGGGCGTCGGGCAGGCCGAGATTCACGGCATAGACCTGAGAATGAGCGAGATGCCGCATCCGACGCAGGCGCTGGTTCGCCTTGAGCACCTGATGCGCGCGGCGGTTGCCGAAGAAGAGTTCCTGCTGCGGTGCCAGACGTTTGCCGAGCACGATGCGACTTTGCGTCGTGTCGAGGACGACCACCAGCCTGTGACGGTCCTGGCAATCGGTGCTCCCGACGAGCGTTTCCTCGCCTTAAGCAACAGCCTTAATGCGGCGGGTGTCGAGGTTGTGGCCGCACCCACGCCCTATACGGCTTTTGATTATCTGCACGAACGGTCATTCGATGCGGCGCTGCTGTGGGGTGGAGAGAACCGGTCGGTGGCCATGTCTATCGCCTCGGGCATGAAGCGAAACACGCGCCTGTATCATATCCCGCTGGTGCTTTATCTGAAGCCCGGCGACGATGTGAACCTGAACGACCTTTATCTGCGTGGCTTTGCAGATGTGGTGGAGACCCATGTGGGCGAAGCCGACACGGCCGAGCGGGTCATGGCGATGGCGCACAACTATCGCCGCCGTGTCTCCATCCGCCGCGCGCTGGATAGTGTGCGGGTGTCCCATCTGACGGACGGGGTGACGGGGCTGTTTCTGGCAGAGCCGTTCGCCTCGCATTTGCGCCGGGTTTATGCCGCCAGCGTAAAGCGCCGCCGTAGCTTGTCGCTATGCGTATTGCGTGTTGCCAAGTCCGATGCGCTTTCAGCCATTAACCGTGGAGGTTGGGTCGATCGGGCCTTGCCGCAGGTGGGGGCTATGATCTCGCGTTTGGTGAGGGTGGAGGACACCGCAGCCTCGCTGTCGCCGGACAGCTTCGCGATTATGATGCCGGCGACGTCTGCACGCGCGGCGCGGGCTGCCGCAGAACGGATCGCGGCTGTGATCGCCTGCACGGCCTTCGAGGCCGGTGAAGATCGCTCGCCGTTTGTCTTTGATTTCGATATCGGCGTGGCTGAAATTACCGAGGGCGAAGGCCCGATCCAGCTGCTGGAACGGGCCGTTGCGGATTCCAAGCGATCGGACGCTGCGGCTTAAGCCGGCATTTCGATAGAGCAGACGGCTTGGGCGGCCAGACCTTCATTTCGGCCCGTAAAACCGAGGCCTTCGGTGGTGGTGGCCTTTACGCTGACGGCACCCAGATCCAGACCCAGAATGTCGGCAATCCGCTGACGCATGGCGGCGCGGTGGGGTTTGATCTTGGGGCGCTCCGCGATCAGCGTCACGTCCACGTTGATGATCACGCCGCCCTTGGCCTTGGCCAGTTCATAGGCGTGGGCGAGGAAGGCATCGGACGATGCGCCTTTCCAGCGGTCGTCCGTCGGCGGGAAGTGGTCGCCGATGTCGCCCTCGGCGATAGCGCCCAGAATGGCGTCGGTCAGGGCGTGCAGACCGGCGTCGGCGTCCGAGTGACCCAGCAGAGTGTGAGTGTGGGGGACTTGGACACCGCATAGCCATGTGCCCGAGCCATCGCCCTCGACCCAGCGGTGAACGTCATAGCCCATGCCCACGCGGGTCACGCGGCGGGAGGTGTCAGGGATCAGGCGTTCAGCCATGGCGAAGTCCTCGGGGTAGGTCAGTTTGAATAGGTCGGCCTCTCCGGCCACCAGACGTACGCGGCCACCGTGGGCGGCAACGACAGAAGACTCATCGGTTGGTGTGTCGGGGCCGGTCCATGCGGCATAGGCGGCGCGGATGGTGGAGGGGCGGAAGGCTTGGGGCGTCTGCGCGCGATAAAGGTTCTCGCGGTCCACGACTTCGCCCATCAGCTTGTCCGCATCTCCGCGACGAAGGCTGTCGGCGACGGGCAGGGCAGGCAATGCGCCCTCGGCGTCGGACAGGGCGTCCAGCAGGGCGTGAATGGTGTGGGCCTTCAGGAAAGGGCGGGCGGCGTCGTGGATCATCACGGGGCGATCATCGTCGAGCGCAGCAAGGCCTGCCTGGACGGAATCAGCACGCGTGGCTCCGCCCGTCACCGACACCCAACCGGACAAGCCATCCAGCGCCTCGCGGGCGCGATCCTCGGCACCGTCGGCCAGCACGATCACCAGCGGTGATGCGCCTGCATCCAGCAGGGCCTCTGCCGACCAGCGGATGAGCGGCTTGCCGCCGACAGTGCGCCATTGCTTGTCCCCGCCTGCGCGAGAACCCGATCCGGCGGCGACGATAATCGCAGAGAAGGTCATGGATCGCCTTCTAAGCGCCAGTTTCATGGTTGACGAGGGGGCATTGTTTCGGCGCTAAGGGCGGCATGAGTTCAGGATTGCAAATCGGGGACGTTCAAATCCCCGGAAAAGTGCTGATGGCACCGATGACGGGGATCACCGATCTGCCGTTTCGTGTGCTCGCCTCGCGCTTGGGTGCCAGCTATGTGGCGACCGAAATGGTGGCCGCCGCAGAGCTAGCCCGTGCACGCCCCGATGTGGTGCGTCGTGCTGCCGTGGGTGGTGGTCTGCCGCTTACGGTGATCCAACTGGTGGGGGGCGATCCGGAGAAGATGGCCCACGGTGCCAAGATGGCCGAGCAGGCTGGTGCCGACATCATCGACCTGAACTTTGGTTGTCCGGCCAAGGAAGTGACGGGCGCGGCCTGTGGCTCGGCCCTAATGCGCACGCCCGATCTGGCCTGTCGTTTGATGGAGGCGGCGGTCAATGCCGTCAGCCGTCCGGTGACGGTGAAGATGCGACTGGGCTGGGACGAGAACAGTTTGAACGCCGCTGTTCTCGCCAAGAAGGCCGAGGAAATCGGCGTGAAGGCCGTGACGGTTCACGGTCGCACCCGCAAGCAGTTCTACACCGGTGTCGCCGACTGGGATGCGATCGCCGAGGTCAAGCAGGCCGTCTCCATTCCGGTGGTTGTCAATGGCGACATCATCACCGCCGAACAGGCACGCGAGGCTCTGGATAAATCCGGTGCCGATGCCCTGATGCTGGGACGGGGTGTCTATGGGCGCCCATGGCTGGCGTCGCATCTTGAACGCGCTCTTCAAGATGGCACCCAACTGGCCGAACCTGACCGCGAAGAACGATTCGCCATCGTCATCGAACACATGCGGTCGTCAGCCGAGTTCTACAAACTCCCGCTAGGCCTCAAGATGTTCCGCAAGCATCTGGGTTGGTACATCGAGCAGGCACCGTGGCCGGAAGACCCGCAAGAACGCCGTCAGGCCAAGGCCCGGCTGTGCCGTCTAGACAGTCTGGAGGAGGTCGAAGCCGCACTTCGCGCGCTTTGGCTCGGCTAACTGGCACAATAACGCAACTATGCTGTTGAACATTTGCCACAGTTAGTCGAAGCTGGAACCTGATGACCCAACCGCGTGTGGAACAGGACGAGACTCCGTCGACAGGGCACCCCTTCAAGGGGCGGTTCTGGATGGATCGTCCTCGCGCGGTTTTCGGTGTCGGCTACGCGGTGGCCTTTATCGTTACGGCCTTGGCGATCTGGATCGTGGCTGTGGCTCCGGGCGCGGCGGGCGAGGGGCGTGCCACCGCGGCGCGTATCATCCTTTATGCATTGCTGGCCAACCTTGCCTTGATCGGGATTTTGGCCGCGGGCGTGGGGCGTCAGGTCTTTGCACTGTTCAAGGAACGTCACGAAGCGGGCGCGCGACTGCACCTGCGCTTTGTGATGCTGTTCTCGTTTGTGTCGGTGGTTCCAGCGGTTCTGATCGCGCTGGTGTTCGGCGTGCTGGTCAACCGCGGCGTGGACCAGTGGTTTAGTGACAACGTCAGTTCCTCGGTCGAGAACGGCGCCCTGATCGGTCGCGCCTATGTGGCCGATGTCGGTGCGGGCCTGGAACGCGATCTGGAGACGATGTCGACAGAGCTGGGCGGGGTCCGTTCGGTGTTCGACAACCGTATTCAGTTCAGCCGTGCACTGGCCCAGATCGGCGACTTCTTCGGCTATCCCGCACTCTATATTCTCAACGATAAGGGCGAGGTTTTGGCCAGCGGTGAACAGCCGGATGCGCCCCCCTATGTCGCGCCGCCTCAGGATGCCTTTGCAACGCTGGCTATCGGCGAGCAGGTTCCGGCCGCGGTCACCGAAAATCCCGATACGATCCGCGTCCTTTATCCGCTGCCTGACTATGGCAACGCCTATCTTTATGTGGTGCGCCCTCTGGCTCCCGGCCTGATCGAGCGCATGCGGACGGGCGAGGAATCCATTCTGGCGTATCGTCAGGCGGACGAGAGCCGCGCCCAGATACAGGCGACATTCGCACTGGCCTATCTGGAAACGGCGCTGCTCATTCTGGTCGGTGCGGTGTGGTTGGCTATGTCTGCGGCAAACGCGATCTCGCGCCCGATCGGTCGACTGATCGACGCCGCCGAGCGTGTTTCGGGGGGGGATCTGGAGGCGCGTGTCGATGCGTCCGACGCGCCCGCAGAAATGGTCGTGCTGTCCGAAGCGTTCAACCGCATGACACACGACATCCAGAGCCAGCAGGTCGCCCTGCGTTCGGCCAGTGTCGAGGCACAAACCCGTTCGCGCTTTATCGAAACGGTGCTGTCGGGCGTGAGCGCGGGTGTGATCGGTCTGGACCGATATGGCCGCATCTCGGCCATCAACGATAGTGCGCGCGAGCTGTTGGCCATCACGCTCGATGACGTGCAGGGCCAGCGTCTGGGCGAGGTTTCGCCAGAACTGAGCGAGCTGTCCGAGCGGGGCGAGGCCCATATCGAAGAAGACATCGACGTCACCCGCGACGGCGAGACGCGGCGCCTGCGGGTGCGCATCGAAGGCGGACAGGGCGGCGAGATGGTCCTGACGTTCGACGACATCACCCGTCTGGTCACGGCCCAGCGTAATGCAGCTTGGCGTGACGTAGCCCGCCGCATCGCGCACGAGATCAAGAACCCGCTGACCCCGATCCAGCTTTCGGCAGAGCGTTTGCGTCGCCGCTACCGCGCCAAGGTCGAGGACGACGTCGAGGTGTTCGACCGCTGCACCGAGACCATCATCCGTCAGGTTGGTGATATCGGCCGCATGGTGGACGAGTTCTCGTCCTTCGCTCGTATGCCGGCGCCGCGCTTCACCGAGGAACGCGCTGACGAAATGCTGCGCGAGGCGGTGTTTGCCCAGCGCGTTGCGGCGGCGGATATCGGCGTGGACCTGTTCGAGCCGGTGCCCGAGATTATTCTGGACTGCGATGGCCGGATGGTGCGTCAGGCCCTGATCAATATTCTAAAGAATGCTGGCGAGGCCGTTTCGGCCCGCAAGGCGACGGGTGTCGAGACGGCGGTACCGGGTATCGGTGCGCGTCTTGACGTTTCTTCCGGCTATGCCCGATTCATCATCGAGGATGACGGGATCGGCTTGCCGGAGAAGGATCGTGACCGTTTGACCGAGCCCTATGTGACCACCCGTGAAAAGGGGACGGGTCTGGGCTTGGCCATTGTGAAACGTATCTGTGAAGACCACGGCGGGGAACTGCGACTGGGCGATGCAGAGGGCCTTTCGGGCGCTCGCGTCACCATGGTTTTTCCCCTTCGTCAGAACATGAAAGCTGCCCAACGGCCATCTTCGGGTGGTAAGGGAAGTGACATCGAGCGAGAGGCCCCATGAAGAATAACGGCGCCGACATTCTTGTCGTTGATGATGAGAGCGACATCCGCGAACTGGTTTCCGGTCTGCTGGAGGACGAGGGTCACCACGTCCGTACCGCGTCCAATGCCGAAGAGGCACTGGCGGCGGTCAAGGCACGTAAACCCTCGCTGGCTGTGCTGGATATCTGGATGCAGGGCGGAGGCATGGATGGCCTCGAACTGCTGGACGTCATCAAGGGCCTTGATGAAGACCTGCCGGTTGTCATGATCTCGGGTCACGGCAACATCGAAACTGCCGTCAGCGCGTTGAAGCGCGGTGCCTATGACTTTATCGAGAAGCCGTTCAAGTCGGACCGTCTGGTCGTCGTCGTTGATCGTGCGCTTGAAGCCGCTTCGCTGAAGCGCGAGAACCGCCGTCTGCGGGCGCAGGCCATGACCCCGTCGGGCCTGATCGGGAAGTCGGTTGCGGCCCAGAACCTGCGCAACACCATTGCCAAGGTCGCTCCGGCCAATAGCCGCGTTCTGATTTCCGGCCCGCCGGGGTCGGGCAAGGAGTTGGTCGCGCGCCAAATTCACGACAATAGCCCCCGCGCCAAGGGTGAGTTTGTAGTCATCTCGGCTGCGGGCATGACGCCGGAACGCCTCGATCTGGAACTGTTCGGTGAAGAAGGCAGCGACGGCCGTCCCGCCAAGATCGGCGTGTTCGAGCGGGCCCATAATGGCACCCTCTATCTGGACGACGTGGCCGACATGCCGCGCGAGAGCCAGAGCCGCGTCCTTCGTGTTCTGGTCGATCAACGCTTCCGCCGCGTCGGTGGTGATCAGGACGTCCAAGTCGACGTGCGGGTCATCACCTCGACGGCCAAGGATCTGAAGGTCGAGATCGCAGAGGGGCGTTTCCGCGAAGACCTGTTCCACCGTCTCAACGTGGTGCCTATCCGCGTCCCGCCGCTGTCGGAACGTCGCGAGGATATCGCCGAGTTGGTAGAGTATTTCGTGGACACCCTGTCGTCCTCGCAGGGCCTACCGCGCCGTCAACTGGGCGAGGATGCGATTGCCGTGCTTCAGGTGCATCCGTGGCCGGGCAATGTGCGTCAGCTTCGCAATAACATCGAACGTCTGCTGATCCTTGCGACGGGTGATCCTGCCGAGCCGATCAGCGCCGACATGCTTCCGCAGGAAGTGGCGTCGAACAATTCCAGCAGCTTTGGCAATGAGCGCATCATTGCGCTGCCGCTGCGCGAAGCCCGCGAAGTGTTCGAGCGTGACTACCTGGCGGCTCAAATCATGCGCTTTGGCGGCAATATCTCGCGCACCGCGGCCTTCATCGGTATGGAACGCTCTGCACTACACAGAAAACTGAAATCGCTGGGCGTTTCGCCGTCTCGCGGTGGTGATGATCAAGAAGGAGAGGGCGCCTGATGTCGAGGGTCGCCTACGTAAACGGGACATACCGTCCGCATTCGCAAGCCGTTGTCCACATCGAGGACCGTGGCTTCCAGTTTGCCGATGGCGTCTATGAAGTCTGGTCGGTGTTCGACGGCAAGCTGGCCGACTACGAAGGCCACATGGAACGTCTGGGCCGCAGCCTAACGGAGCTGCGCATCGAAATTCCGATGACCTCGCAAGCTCTGGGCGTCGTTCTGCGCGAGACCATCCGTCGTAACCGCGTGCGTAACGGTATCGTCTATCTCCAGATCACCCGCGGCACCGCGCCGCGCGACCATGCCTTCCCGAAGGGTGTGGCTCCGAGCGTGATCGTGACGTCCAAGTCGATCAATCTTCCGGCGGGCGAGGAAAAGGCGGCCAAGGGCGCAGCGGGCATCACTCATCCGGACATCCGCTGGGGCCGTTGCGATATCAAGACGGTCGGCCTTCTGCCGAACGCCTTGGCCAAACAAGCTGCCCGCGAAAAGGGTGCCTATGAGGCTATCCTGTTCGACGAGATGGGTATGGTCACCGAGGGCTCCTCGACCAATGCGTGGATCGTGGACGAGAACGGCAAGCTGCGCACCCGCGACACCCAGGCCAACATCCTGCGCGGCATTACCCGGGCCGCCATCATGAAGTTGGTGAAGGAAGAAGGCATCGAACTGGACGAACGCCCGTTTAGCGTCGAGGAAGCCAAGAAAGCCAAGGAACTGTTCGTGACTGCGGCGTCCAGCTTCGTGATGCCACTGGTTTCACTGGATGGCGACAAGATCGGTGACGGCAAGCCCGGCCCAATCGCGACGCGCCTGCGCGCCGTGTACCTTGAACAAGCGATCCGCAACGCCATTTAAGTCATTGCGACCCTGGGTCGTGCGCGTTTAAGCTGTGACGCGGGCTGAAAAGGCCTGTGTCCGCTTTGCGGGCTCAGAAATAACCAAGAACAGGATAAACCTGCCATGTCGCAAGACAAACGCCAGAACCTTCAAGACACTTTCCTGAACAGCGTCCGTAAGACCAAAACTCCGCTGACCATCTTTCTGGTCAATGGCGTAAAGCTTCAGGGCATCGTCACCTGGTTCGACAACTTCTGTGTGCTTCTCCGTCGCGATGGCCAGTCGCAACTGGTTTATAAACATGCCATCTCGACCATTATGCCTGCCGGTCCGGTGCAGATGTTCGAGCCCGAAACCGAAGAAGAGTGATTGTCCTCTAAACTCGTAGACCATTCCGTCCCGCTTATCCGGGCGATCGTAGTTCACCCCGACAGGGGTTCCGACAACTCGCGTCACGCCATCGACCGTCTCGAAGAGGCGGTCGGGTTGGCGCGTGCGCTGGACCTTGATGTACGCGCCGAGGAAATCGTGCGCGTTCGCTCCATCACGCCTGCCACCCTGTTTGGGTCAGGCAAGGTCGAGGAGCTTGAGGCTCTGGTGCTTGCCGCCGAGGCCGAGGCTGTCGTGGTGGACGACCAGTTGACGCCCGTTCAGCAGCGCAACCTTGAAAAGGCTTGGGACGTGAAGGTCATCGACCGCACGGGCCTGATCCTTGAAATCTTTGGCCGTCGTGCGCGCACCAAGGAAGGCCGTCTTCAGGTCGAACTGGCGCGTCTTGACTATGAACGCTCGCGTCTGGTCCGCACGTGGACCCACCTTGAGCGCCAGCGCGGCGGCACCGGCTCGACCGGCGGTCCGGGGGAAACCCAGATCGAAATCGACCGCCGCCTGATCGCCGACAAGATCGTCAAGCTGAAGGGCGAACTGGAAGAGGTGCGCCGCACCCGTGGCCTGCATCGCAAGGCCCGCAAGCGTGTGCCTTTCCCAGCTGTGGCGCTGGTGGGCTACACCAACGCGGGTAAATCGACCCTGTTCAACCGCATGACGGGGTCCGAAGTGTTCGCCAAGGATCTGCTGTTCGCGACGCTGGATACAACCCAGCGCACGATCAAACTGCCGCAGGGCCGCCCCGCCATCATCGCCGATACTGTGGGCTTCATCTCCGACCTTCCCCACGAACTGGTCGAGAGCTTCCGCGCCACGCTGGAAGAGGTGGGCGAGGCCGACCTCATCCTGCATGTGCGCGATATCGCGCCGCCGGACACCGAGGCCCAGCGCAAGGACGTCGAAGAGGTTCTGAACCAGATTCCGACGCCGGAGGGTCGTACCCGCCGCATTCTTGAAGTCTGGAACAAGATCGACCTTCTGGACGACGAGGCCAAGGAAGCCATCTTGGGTCAGTCGGAACGTCTGGCCAAGGAAGGCAAGGCAGTCGCCGTCTCGGCATGGACAGGCGAGGGCATCGAGACCCTCCGCGACGTTATCGCCGGATTGATCGACGATGACCCCGAGAGCGTCATCCTGATCCCGTCGTCGCGTGGCGATGTGCTGGCGTGGCTGTATGAAAACGGCCGCGTGACCGATCGTCATACCGAGGAGGATGGCACGATCCGCGTGACCGTTCGCTTGCACCCTGCGGCGCTTGGCCGTTTTGAACGTTCCTATCCCGACATCCTGAGTTGATATGCACCTGATCGAAACCGCGCTGTTCCTTCTGCTGGCCGTTGTGCTGTCGGGATGGGTGTCGCGGATTACCCGCCTGCCGCTCCCGCTCGTTCAAATCGCGCTGGGCGCAGGCGTGGTGCTGATCACGGGCGAAAGCGTCGATCTGCGGCCGGAGATTTTCTTCCTGCTGTTCTTGCCGCCGCTGCTGTTTGTGGACGCCTGGCGGATACCCAAGACCGCGCTTTACAAGGATCGGGCAGTGATCCTCGAACTGGCCTTGGGGCTAGTGGTGTTCACGGTGCTGGGGCTCGGTTTCTTTATCAACTGGATGATACCGGCGATGCCGTTGGCAGTAGCATTTGCCCTTGCGGCGATCCTGTCACCCACTGACCCTATTGCCGTTTCGGCCATCGCCGGTCGCAGCGGTATGCCCAAGCGCCTGATGCACATTCTGGAGGGCGAAAGCCTTCTGAATGACGCTACGGGCCTCACCTGCATGCGCATCGCGGTGATTGCGGCGACAACCGGTGCCTTCTCCCTGACCAGCGCCGTGGGGACCTTTGCGTGGCTGGCACTGGCCGGTCTGGCGGTCGGCGTAGTGGTCAGCCTGTCTATCAATCTGGCCAAAGGCTTCATCAGCCGTCGCTGGGGCGAGGATGTAGGCGGCCAAATCCTCATCAGCCTGCTGATCCCGTTCGCGGCCTATCTCGCGGCTGAAGCCATTCACGCGTCGGGCATTCTGGCCGCCGTTTCGGCTGGTATCACTATGAGCATCACCGAGCGCCGCGGTACCGCTATGGCCGCCACGCGCATCCGTCGCGCAGTGGTGTGGGACACGGTTCAGTTTACGGCTAACGGCCTGATCTTCGTTATTTTGGGCGAGCAACTGCCCTCGATCATGGCCCGTGCCGCCGAGGTGATCCGCACGACCGAGCGCACCGAGATCTGGTGGCTCGGCATCTATGTGTTCGCCATTGTCGGCGTTTTGGCCGCACTGCGGTTTCTGTGGGTGTGGGCGACGCTGAAACTGACATTGTTCAGTGGCAAGCTGTCGGGCGGAAAGCGCCCGCGTCTGCGTTGGCGTCTGGTGGCGGTTATGGCCCTGTCGGGGGTTCGCGGGGCGATTACGCTGGCCGGTATTCTGACATTGCCGTTCTTCGTGGCCGACGGTGGACTGCTGCCGGCACGTAACCTCGCCATCTTCCTCGCTGCGGGCGTCATCATCGTCTCGCTGGTTCTAGCCAGTGTGGCCTTGCCTATCTTGCTCAAGGGCGTGGAGCTTCCCCCGGATACGCATGTCCAAAGTGCCGAGGAACGCGCCCGTCGCGCGGCAGCGGCAGCGGCTATCCGTGCACTGGAAGAGTCCGAGCGTGCGCTGGACGTTGCCGCCGTGCATGCCCGCGCCGACGAGCATGCCGAGGTGGTCGCCCGCCTGATGGAGGACTATCGCCAGCAGATCGACCTGCATTCCGGCACTGCGCCCGATCAGACCGAGCGTAACAAGAAGTTGGACGCCATCGAGCGCGACCTGCGCATCCTGTGCTTCAAGGCGCAGCGCGAAGAGATGATCAAGCTGGCCCGCACGCACTTGTTGGACGAGGAAACCGCCAAGAAGTTGATCCGCGAGATCGACCTTGAGGAAATCCGTTTCGCCTAATCCGCGAGACAGCCCGTGAACTGGCAGCCTTAGCTAGGCTGCCAGCGCAGTAGAGGCGTATCGCCTTTAAGGTAGAGCGGGTGCTTGGGACTGCCGTCGCCATTGGTGCCAAAGCACCAGAGGTCGATGCCGTCAGCAGTGAGGGCTTCGACCAGCGCCTTACCTGCGGGGACCAGCGCCTTGTTCAGCTTGCCGTGGCACAGGACGACGCGGGCCGCGCCCTTGGCCTGTTCGCGGATGGCGGGCAGGTTGGCGGGCGAGCACGCGACAACGCCTTCTTCCAGCAGCATCTTGGGGTGGGTGGCGCGATAGTCGCCGACATTGGCCTTCACCATGGCGTCAAAGCCTTCGCGCTGGGCAAAGGTCCATTCGCGGGCGCAGGTCGGGTCGTTGACCATGGCGTCGGCGGTCGACGGGTTCATGCCGATGAATAGGATGTACCGCTCGGGGAAGGTGTCGCCGATCCAGCGGCGCATCAGGGTGCGGTGACGGCCATCCTCGCTGAACACTGCGTCACCCTTTACGCCAGCCATCAGGTTCAGGCGCACCTTGCCGCCCGGATCATGTTCGGTCGGATCGCGCGGGATCAGGTCCAACTGGTCGGCCAGTCTCTTACTCATGCTTTTTCAACAGCCTTGGCGGCGTCCCACAGGGCGTCCATTTCGGCGAGGTCGGACTGTTCCGGCGTGCGGCCGTCCTTCTTCAACTCGGCCTCGATGAACTCGAAGCGGCGCACGAACTTCGCATTGGCACCGCGCAGGGCGTCTTCGGGTTCAATCTCCAGCTTGCGGGCGAGATTGGCCATAACGAACAGCAGGTCACCCAGCTCTTCCTTGGCCTTTTCCTTGTCGCCAGCCTTCAGCTCGACGCGCAGTTCCTCGACCTCTTCGGCCATCTTGTCGAAGACCTCGTCAACCGACGGCCAGTCGAAGCCGACGCGGCCCGCACGCTTGGTCAGCTTGGCCGCGCGGGTGAGGGCGGGCAGGCCGACGGGAACATCGTCCAAGACGCCTGTCTGGGATTTGGCGACGCGCTCCGCGGCCTTGATGTCTTCCCAGCGGGCCTTTTGGGCGACGCCCGTTGGCTTGGCCTCTTCGGTGCCGAATACGTGCGGGTGGCGCCGGACCAGCTTGTCGGCCATGGCCTCGGCCACGTCTTCCAGTTTGAAATGGCCGGCTTCTTCGGCCATGCGAGAGTGGAACACCACTTGGAACAGCAAGTCACCCAGTTCGACACGAAGCTCGTCCATGTCGTTCCGCTCGATGGCGTCGGCGACTTCGTAAGCTTCTTCGATGGTGTAGGGGGCGATGGTCTGGAAGGTCTGCTCCACATCCCATGGGCAGCCGCCATTCGGGTCGCGCAGGCGGACCATGATCTCTTTCAGGCGGTCGACGGGATGGGTCATTCAAACAGTTCCGGCATCTTTGAGCGCCAGCTCGGCGCGTATCTGGTCATGGCGGGTGGCCGTTAGCGGATATTTCCGCATGGCCAGCGCGGCTGCAGCCATTAGCACTGCGGGCACGGCGATAAACAGGATTTGCAACATCAGGATGGCGAAGTTGCCGTTTTCAGCGGGCGTCTGTGTGGGCTTGAAGCCGACCAGTTGTAGGATGGCATAGGGAATAAGCGCGAAGACGTGGCCCAGCTTGGTAGTGACGGCGAGAATAGAGAACATCAGGCCCGTCAGATCCTCGCCCGTTTCCAGCCGTACCTCGTCGCCGGCATCGGCCATCATCGCCCGAAGCAGGAAGAGGGCGGCGGCATAGGGCAGACCCGCCATGAACATGGCCGCCGCGGTGATGGTGAAGTTGCCACCGGGGACAAGGCAGGCTCCGCCATAGAAGCCCGCAAAGACGATAGACGAGACGGCCAGCGTCTTGTGCTTCCCGACCCGAGTGGCCAGCCATGCCCAGAACGGTGCCCCCACAAGACCTGCCATGAAATACAGCAGCATGAAGATGGAGGCACTGGCGTGGTCATAGCCCTTCACCTGACCGAAGAAGAAGAACACCATCGATCCGGTGATACCCGGCGCGATGCCGAGGAACAGGTCGGCCAACAGCAGCTTGCGTACGGTCTTGAGCTTGAACAGGCCCAGCCACGTCCTCACCCCGCCATGCGGCTTTGCGGTGGCCAGCGGAGGTTCCGGCGCGGCGAAATAGGCGATGGCCAGTGTGACGGGCAGGGCGACGATGATGCCCCATCCCATCCACTTTACCCCGTCGGCATAGGTGCCAAATCCGCCGCGAACCACGATGGTCGGCAGGATAAGGATCAGGATCACGCCGATGATATTGAAGAACTGCCAGAAGCCGTACACACGGCTGCGCTGGTTGTATTCGGGGGCCAGAACAGCCGCCCAGCCCATCTGGCCCAGCGTCCCCATGGAAAAGCCGAGATAGAGAAACAGCAGCCAACCGAACAGATAGACGGGACCGTCCCCCGGCTTGGCCATGACAAACATCATCAGCGCCGCGACCATCAGGATCGGGGCCGAGGCCAGCATCCATGGACGGTATCGGCCCATGGGTGTGCGGGTGCGGTCCATGGCCCAGCCGATGAAGGGATCAAAGCCGATGTCGATCAGACGAACGATCATGAATACCGCCGCAACGACGCCAAGCTCCAGCCCGATGTGGGTGGCGTAAAACTCGGGCAGGGTGACGGGCAGGGCGACCCCGAAAGCCGCCAAAGGCAGACACGGCCCCGAGAAGGCTGCCAGGACGGCGTTGGAACGTCGGGGGCTGGTCGTCATGGCATACGCTCGAACGTTGAATCACCAGTGGCCACCATTGCGCGATCGTGATCGCAAGGCGAGGGTTCAGATGACTTTGGCTCGCTGAACGGGGTTGCGATTGCGGGCGCAATGGGGCCTTTTGGTCAAATGTCTTTGCGATTCAAGTGGCGTGCTGTTGCTGGCGCGATCATGGGACTGGGAGTGGCCGTAGCGGTCGGGGCCAGTCCTGCGTCGGCGCGAACCTCTCAGGCCGAGGTCTGTGATGCGGACGCGGGCCCCTACGTTGCCGCGGCCCAGGCCAACGGGATCAACCTCTACGCCTTGGAGTGGGCACCGTTCGGGCCTGCGGAAATGGGTTGGGAAACCTATGCGCCGCTGATCCAGAAAGAGCTGGGCACCCACTGCGACCCGTCATCACCGGGGTTCGCTGAAAAGCTGGCGGTGTTCCAGACGCTGCACAACCTGCCCGCCACAGGCCAGATGGACGCGGGAACCTTCACCGTGTTCCGCGGGCTTTGGCAGGAACGTCGTCCGTTTATTCTGGCGCGCATCCGCGGCGAATGTCCGTCCCCGCCGCCTATCGCCGAACTGGCCTATCTGACTGCGGGCGAAGAACACGCCGAGCGCATGACCCGCATGGCGCGTCGCGACGTGCTGGAAGCGTACCGCGCCATGGTCGCCACTGCACGTGCCGAGGTGCCCGAACTGGCCCAGCAGCCCGAACTGCTGCAAATCTTCTCCTCCTTCCGTGAGCCGGAGGCCGATGCGGCCCGTTGCGCGCGTGACGGCAACTGTGACGGGGTGCGCCGCGCGGCATGCTCTGCCCACCGGACAGGCACTGCGCTGGATATCTATGTCGGGCATTTGCTGGGTTATGGCGTGGACTCCACCCACACCCACAACAGGCGTTATATGAGCCAGACCGCCGCCTATCGCTGGATGGTGCGTAATGCCGAACGCTTTGGCTTTGTGCCCTATGCCTTCGAGCCCTGGCACTGGGAATGGGTCGGCCCGCCACAAGGGTATGCTCAATGAAGCCATCGCGCGTCCGATCGCTGACACCGAACGAGGTCGAGCTGGCCCGCGAGGTGTTTGGTGACGCGCTGAGGCTGGAAACCGTGCGGATACTGCGCACGCCATGGCCGTTCACGCGGGCTTTTGTGCCGGGGCGGTGGTTCTGGCGCGAATGGATCCTGTGGCCGTCCGAACGCTACGAGAGTGACATGGCCGTCGCGCCCATGCCGGTGCAGGCGACCTTCATCCACGAGATGGTCCACGTCTGGCAGGCCCAGCAGGGCGTGAACCTGTTGTTCGGCAAGCTGAAGGCGGGCGATAGCGTCGAATCCTATCGTTATGAGGTCAGCGACCACTGCCATTGGGACGGGCTGAACATCGAACAGCAGGCCATGGTGGTCGAGCATCGCTTCCGCCTGTCGCGCGGCTTGCGCGTACCTGCGGACCTCGATTTCTATGATCGGGTTTGTCCTTTAGTCGCAAACCAGCGGAATATTTGACGCGGGCGGTTGCAGAATCCGGCGTAGAGATTAAATCCGATACCGACGCTGTTACTAAATGCGTCGCGAGGTTTGTATCGGAGTAGGTTGTTGCCCAAGATTCTTGTTCTTTACCACTCGACCTATGGTCACATCGAAGCCATGGCCAAGGCCGTTGCCGAAGGGGCCGCTTCGGTCGAGGGTGCTGTTGTAGACATCAAGCGCGTACCGGAAACTGTGCCGGAAGAAGTCGCCAAGGCCGCCTTCTACAAGATGGATCAGGAAGCCCCGATTGCCGAGGTTTCGGACCTGCCGAACTATGACGCCATCATCATCGGTGCGGGCACCCGTTTCGGTACCGCAGCATCGCAGATGCGCGCTTTCCTTGACCAAACCGGTGGCCTGTGGGCTTCGGGTGCTCTGCTGGGCAAGGTCGGTGGTGCGTTCACCGCATCGGCGACCCAGCATGGCGGTCAGGAAACCACCTTTGCCGGTCTGCACAACTACTTCCTGCACCACGGCATGGTCGTGGCGGGTCTGCCGTATGCCTATACGGATCAGATGAACATGGACGAGATCGTGGGCGGTTCGCCGTACGGCGCGACGACCCTGACCAAGGGCGATGGCTCGCGTATGCCGAGCGAGATCGATCTCGGCGGCGCGCGTTATCAAGGTAAGCACATCGCGGAAATCGCGAAGAAACTGCACGGGTAAAATGATGACCCAGCCTGCTATTTTCTTTGGGCATGGTTCGCCCATGAACGCTCTAGGGGGAGAGTTCGCCGACGGCTGGAAGGTCGTGGGCGAGGCACTCGGCAAGCCCAAGGGCGTGGTCATGGTGTCTGCGCACTGGGAAACACGTGGGCTGGGTGTCACGGCTATGGAGCGGCCGGAGACCATCCACGACTTCGGTGGTTTTCCGCCCGCGCTGCACGCCATGCAGTATCCGGCACCGGGTTCGCCTGAACTGGCGGCGCGTGTGGCTGCACTGACAGGTGCCGTGATGACGGACCATTGGGGTCTGGATCACGGTGCGTGGTCGGTACTGGCCCACGTCTGGCCTGACGCCGATGTTCCGGTGGTGCAGTTGTCGCTCAACCGCGATCTGGACGCGCGGGGCCATTATGAACTTGCCAAGAAACTGCGCCCGTTGCGGGACGAGGGCTACATCATCGCTGGCTCGGGCGACTTCGTTCACAATCTGCGCACGTGGAAGCGAGAGGGCGGCGAGGCCTATGATTGGGCCAGCGACTTTAACGAGGCGGTGAAGGCGGCCTTTGTGCGGGCCGACCATGACGCGCTGATTAACTGGGTCGATTTGGCCGAGAACGCTCAACTGTCGGTGCCGACGGACGAGCACTATCTGCCGCTGCTTTACGTCGCAGCCCAGCAGGACGTGGGCGAGAGCTTGTCGTTCTTCAACGATGAAGTGGTGGGCGGGTCAATCTCGATGACAGGCGTGCGGATCGGCTGATGCCGACGCTGAAATGAAAAGGTGCGGATCGCATGGTCCGCACCTTCTATTTTGCCCTTACCGGCGACGGTCGAGTGCGAAGCTGCCCGATCCGGCGACCGACAGGTAGAGGAAGACGAAGCAGTAAAGCGCGGCCAGTTCACCGCCGTTCAATAGCGGGTATAGCCCCTTTGGCGCGTGGGCGATGAAGTAGGCGGCGGCCATGAACCCTGACAGGATAAACGCCACCGGTCGGGTGAACAGGCCGAGGATCATCAGCAGACCGCCCACCAGTTCTATCGGACCCGACCAGCCGATGAGGGTGTTCAGATCGATCGGCGCAGGCTTGGGGGCGGGGAAGCCGACGATCTTTTGCAGGCCGTGCTGGATCAGCAGGATGCCGGAAACCACGCGAAGGGCACCCAGCGAAAGACCATGCCAGTCAATATTGGTTCTTGCCATTCGAACAGGCTCCAAAATCAACGAAGGCCGCCAGTTAAGGGCGGCCTTTCTTGAGAGTTATCAGGCAGCTTCAGCCAGTTTTTGAAGCGAGACATAGTCGGTCTTGCCGCTGCCGAGGACCGGGATCTCATCCACCTTGATGATCTTCTTGGGGACCACCAGCTCCGGCGCGCCATTGGCTTTCGCCCATGCGCTGAGTTCCGAGGTTTCGGCACCGTCACGCTCGGTGATCAGGACCAGCTTCTCGCCCTTGCGGTTGTCGGGGATAGCCACCACAGCATGCCGGTTATCCGGCCATACAGCACCCGCCATGCCCTCGACCGCCGTCAGGGACACCATCTCGCCGCCGATCTTGGCAAAGCGTTTGGCGCGGCCACGGATGGTCACAAAGCCCTCTGCGTCAACATCGACGATATCGCCGGTGTCGAGCCAGCCGTTCTCGACCGGTTCCCACTGCAGCGGCTCGCCATTGGTGACGTAACCGGACATGACGTTCGGACCCTTGATGACCAGACGGCCGCCGGCATCCACGCCCTCTACCGGCTCGAGGCGGTAATCGATGCCCGGCAGCAGTTGGCCCACCGTGCCCGGATGGTTTTCACCCGGCTTGTTCACCGCGATGACCGGCGCAGCTTCAGACGCGCCATAGCCTTCGAGCAGTTCGACATTGCCGAACTTCGCTTCGAACAGGGCGCGGGTCTCGTCGCGAACCTTTTCGGCACCGCCAACGGCGAACTTCACGGTGGCGAAGTCACCCGGTTCGGCCACGCGGGCATACTGGTTCAGGAAGGTGTCGGTCGCGAACAGAAGGGTCGCGCCCACCTGCGGCAGCAGGTCGGTAATCTGTTTGGCGTGCAGCGGCGAGGGGTATTGGAAGCCCTTCAGGCCTTCCAGCAACGGCAGGATAGCACCTGCCGTCAGCCCGAAGCAGTGGAAGGTCGGCAGCGGGTTGAACATGACCCATGACGGATCAAGGGCGATGTGGGTGCCGACCTGACGCGCATTGGCGATCAGGTTCTTCTGGCTCAGCACAACGCCCTTGGGAACGCCGAAGCTGCCCGAGGTGAACAGCACCACGCCCGGATCATCGGGCTGGGTCTTTACGGCAAAACGTTTCGGAGCGAGACCCGCCGACAGGCCGTAAAGCTTGTCCTGGAAGCCGATGGTCTTGCGTACGTCGTCCAGCCAGACGACGTCTGCCACCGTACCAATAGCCTCGATCAGTTTGTCGAGCGCGGCCTGTTCGATGAAGCGTTTGGCAGTCAGGACTTTTTTGACGCCGGAGGCCTTGATGGCGGCCTTCACATTGGCTTCGCCCGCAGTGAAGTTCAGCATCACCGGAACGCGGCCATGCGCATGCAGGCCAAAGAAGGTCACGACCGTACCCATCGACGAGGGCAGAAGGATCGCGACGCGCTCGCCCTTGTCGGTCATACCGGCAATCTTGCGGCCCAGCACGAAGGCTGCGCGGATCAAACCGGTGTAGGTCAGGGGATTACGGTCCTGATCCTCGAGGATTTCCTTGTCGCCATATTTAGCGCGCGCGTCGATCAGGGCGTCGATAAGCGAGCTGTTATACAGCTTCGGATCCAGCGATTGCCGCAAGGCGTTCCTCCTTGGAGAGCCTGCTTGCTCTCTCGGTCTATCAGGGCGGACCTCATTAAAGATGCGGGTCCCGTTTGGAAAGACTCTGAAATGATCCGTGAGGATTGCAACGTTTTTTCGAGCTTTCGATCCAACGTAACGCAAGGTGAGGGAGGGTTTGCCTTGCCTATTGAGCCACAAACGACGAAATAGCCCCTCATGGTCACCCTGATCGACACCCTGAAGACGTCGCCGGCACAACTGCGGCATCCGGAAAAGCAGAATCGTCCCGAGACGGTGGTTCTGAAGAAACCCGACTGGCTGCGCGTGAAAGCACCCGGTTCGGGGCAGTATAACGCGACCAAGGAAATCGTGCGGTCAAAGGGACTGGTCACGGTTTGCGAGGAAGCGGCCTGCCCGAACATCGGCGAGTGCTGGAGCCAGAAACACGCCACCCTGATGATCATGGGTGATACCTGCACGCGCGCCTGCGCCTTCTGCAACGTCAAGACGGGCCTGCCGCAACCGCTCGATCCGGAAGAACCGGGCAAGGTCGGTCTGGCTGTCCAGCAGATGGGTCTGAACCACGTGGTCATCACCTCGGTGGACCGCGATGACGTTCAGGACGGCGGTGCGGCTCACTTCGCCGAAGTGGTGCGCCAGATTCGCCTTCAGGCACCGAACACGACCATTGAAATTCTAACGCCGGACTTCCTGCGCAAGGATGGTGCGGCCGAAGTGATGATCGACGCCAAGCCGGACGTCTTTAATCACAACCTCGAAACCGTTCCGCGCCTTTATCTGAAGATCCGTCCGGGCGCCCGCTACTTCCACTCTCTGCGCCTGTTGCAGATGGTCAAGGAACGCGACCCGAACCAGTTCACCAAGTCGGGTATCATGGTCGGCCTTGGCGAGACCAAGGAAGAGGTCATGCAGGTGATGGACGACATGCGTTCGGCGGGTGTCGACTTCATTACCATCGGCCAATATCTGCAGCCGACCCGCAAGCACGCCGCGATCGACCGCTTCGTCACGCCGGAAGAGTTCAAGGCGTATGAGGCGATTGCTCGTGCCAAGGGCTTCCTGATGGTGTCGTCGTCGCCGCTGACCCGCTCGTCGCACCACGCGGGTGACGACTTCGCCCGCCTGAAGGCGGCCCGCGAAGCTCAACTGCGCCGCTAAGACTATTATGGCTATCCATCGCCTCACGCGCGTATTGCCGTATGCGCCCGATCAGCTTGCAGCACTGGTTGCGGATATCGAAACCTATCCGCAATTCGTGCCGTGGATCACCTCCATGCGCGTGTGGAACACACGTGAAGAGGCTGAGGGCGTGACGGTGCGTGATGCCGAGGCGGGCGTGGGCTTTTCCTTCCTGACGGAAAAGTTCGCCACCTGGGTGCGCCATGACAGGATTGCCCCCAAGGTCGAGGTCGGCCTCCTGCGCGGGCCGTTCAAACACCTCAAGAACCGTTGGGAGTTCTTCCCTCACGAAGACGGCACCCGGCTTGAGTTCATGATCGACTTCGCGTTCAAATCGAGGATGCTCGACATGATGCTGCATGCGAACTTCGATCTGGCGGTTCGCAAGCTCATCGAATGCTTCGAGAGCGAGGCCGCGCGGAGATACGGGACGAAATGACTTTCGACTTTGACGCGACCGTAGTCGGGGCTGGTGCTGTTGGGCTGGCGTGCGGACGGGCGTTGTCGAAGCGGGGTCTGACTGTTCTGGTGCTCGAGAAGGAAGACTTCATCGGGCAGGGTGTCTCGTCACGAAATTCCGAAGTCATTCATGCGGGGCTCTATTACCCCACGGGCTCGCTTAAGGCGCAGGTCTGCGTCGAGGGGCGTCGGCTGCTGTATGATTTCCTCGAAAGCCACAAGGTCGACTACTGGAAGTGCGGCAAGCTGGTCGTCGCAACCGACGAGGCCGAAATCCCGCGCATCGAGGCCATTCTGGAGCAAGGGCGCATCAATGGCGTCGAAGGTCTGGAAGAGCTTACGGGCGAACAGGCGAGGGCGCTGGAGCCTCAGTTGAACGCCGTCTCGGCCATTCTTTCTCCCGAAAGCGGTGTCTTCGACAGCCACGGCTACATGCTGGCCCTGCAAGGCGAGATTGAAGCTATGGGCGGTTCGGTCGTGACGTCTGCACCATTTGAAGGCGCAGAGCCTCTGGCAGGCGGTGGTTTCAGCATCCGCGTGGGCGGTGAGGGGGCAACGACCGTGACCTCGCGCCTTTTGGTCACGGCGGCGGGTCTGTCGGCTCAGGCTGTGGCGGGGGCGATCGATGGCTATCCGGCCGGCGATATTCCGCAGGGGCATTTCGGCAAAGGCGTCTATTTCCGCCTGTCGGGTCCGGCACCGTTTAATCGGCTGATCTATCCGCCACCCATTCCGGGGGCACTAGGGACGCACTACCGCAAGGATTTGGGCGGGCAGGGCGTGTTCGGCCCCGATCTGGTTTACGTCGAGGCCGAGGACTATTCCGTCGATCCGGCAAAGGCCGCCGAATTTGCCGACTATATCCGGCGTTTCTGGCCGGGCGTGCGAGCCGAGGCTCTTTCAGCGGATTATGCGGGGATACGTCCCAAGCTGCACGGGGCGGGCCAAGCCCAGCCTGATTTCCAGCTAAACGGGCAGGAGGCGCACGGCATTGAAGGGCTGATGGCCTTGTTCGGGATCGAGAGCCCTGGCCTGACCAGTTCCATGGCCATCGGCGAAGCCGTGGCCACGAAACTGGTCGGAGACACACGCGCCTAGTCGAACAGCGAAAGCGGTACGACCGCGATCGAGAATGGGCGGACCGGAGTGTCGGTTGTGCGCTTGTTTAGCTGGCTGTTGCCGATGATCAGTGCGTTCTGGCCCAAAGCGGCCGTCGCGGGCCATTCCAGTACGGGCGATGTCACCCGTTTGTGCACGCGAGCCGTTGTCAGGTCCGCAGACAGGTTCAGCGCGACAATCTCCTGATGGGGCTGGCGGACTATGTAGAGCCGCTGACCCGCTAGTATCAGGCCGTCCCCGCCATCGATGGCACCACCTTCGACCTCGATCCTGGTGATTTCGCGGGTTGCGATGTCTATCCGGTACAACTCGCCGCGCTGCATGTGGGTGACGACCAGGAAGCGGCCGTCCGCAGTCACCGCAATGCCGTTCAAATTGGCCCCTTCGCCATAACGGATAACGCTTGAAGACAGATCGAGCCACGGCTCGAGCGCACCGCTGCGGGGATTGTCGGCCAAGGCCCGCCAAAGCACGGGGCGGCGTGTGTCGGTGAAATAGGCCGCTGTGTCGCCTACGGCGACGTCGTTGATCAGGGTGTTTCCGGCCGGCGTAGAGAACCGGGCCAGCACCTCTCCCGAATCAACCTGCACCACATAGGCTGAGCCTGTGGCTCCGCCAGCGACCCATGCGCGGCCATGGTGGTCGACTTTCAGACCGAGGGCTTTGACACCTGTTAGTGCGGCATGGGCGGGATCCACCAGAGTACCGACCAGACGAGCGGTCCCGTCCTGAGGATTGACCCTGACCATGGTGCCGGTGGTGGCGGAGTTAACATAGACATGTCCGTCCACTGGCGAGATGGCGACGCCCTCGGGATAGTTTATTTCAGGCGGAAGCGGGATTTTACGGGCGGTTTCTTGCGCGAGCGCCGGGTGTGCTATGCACAGGGTCGCCACAGCTGTCGCAGCCAGTTTCCAACGGGACACCATCGCTTTCCTCCATAATATTTATAGCTTGTAAATATACGGTACCAGCGTTCTGTCGGCTGTCCAGCCACATGCTGCTGTATTGCGAAAACGATGACTTGAAATTGTCCGAAGCATCATGCATAAGCGCGGCCTCGTGTGGCGGTCCGGTTTTCGTGGCCGCCGCTATTGTTTTTCGCGCCTTCCGGCGCACCGACTTAGAGATTGAGACGGACATGGCCGTTCCGAAGCGCAAAGTATCCCCGTCCCGTCGTAACATGCGCCGTGCGCATGACGCTCTGGGCACCAACTCGTACACCGAGGACAAAGACACCGGCGAGCTGCGTCGTTCGCACCACATCGACCTGAAGACCGGCATGTACCGCGGTCGTCAAGTCCTGACCCAAGCTGAAGACTAAGATCTTCTCTTAGGGTTATCCGGTCTTCGGGCCGGATTATAGACCTTCGGAACGGCACGCGATCGCATCGCGTGCCGTTTTCGTGCGTTATGGACCCAAGGTACGGAGTGGGACATGACCGAACATACCAAACGGCTATTGATCGTTGCCCTTGGATTTCTTGCGTTAGGGCAGGTTCCTGCCTTGGCGCAGGAGGTGGCCAGGCCTGATGGGTATGGACCGCTCCGCATAGGTATGACGCAGGAGCAGGTTGATGCCGCGTTAGGGGCGGCACCACCGCACGAGTACCCTGACGAGATCGAGCGGTGTCTTTACTATCGACCTGCCAATGCACCGGAATCGCTGCTGGTGATGGTCGAGGACGGGATGCTCACTCGTATTACCATTATGGGTGAGCCAGACGTCACGACTGTCGATGGCATCAAGTTCGGCGATGAAATCGAGCAGCTAAAAGCCCGCTTCAGCGGTAAGGCCTATTGGAAGCCCCATGCCTATGCGCCTCCGCCTGCGGGTTATCTGACATTCTGGATGGACGGCGTTAAGCGCGGTGACGAGTTCTACGATGCCCAGGGCGCTCTAGGCACGGTGGTGGAGGCCGACGACGAGGGCAGGGTTGCCTATATCCATGTTGGCCCCCCCCGCATCCAGTATATCGAAGGCTGCTCCTGACCGCTGAATCGTGAAATCCTCGGTCATGGTTGGCGATTCGTGGTCGCATGGTCTAAACGGGCGCCAATCGTTTCTCTTCTGCGCCTCTGGGATGCCTTATGACCGATATTGCTGACATCGTTGCCCGCCAGATTCTCGACAGCCGTGGCAATCCGACGGTCGAAGTAGATGTAATCCTGGAAGACGGCTCGTTCGGCCGCGCCGCTGTGCCGTCGGGTGCCTCGACCGGCGCTCACGAAGCTGTCGAACTGCGTGACGGTGACAAGGACGTCTATCTGGGCAAGGGCGTCCAGAAGGCTGTCGACGCCGTCAACGGCGAAATCTTTGACGCTCTGTCGGGCTTTGACGCCGAAGACCAGCGCCGCATCGACGAAGCTCTGATCGAGCTGGACGGCACTGAGAACAAGGCTCGCCTCGGCGCGAACGCCATCCTCGGCGTTTCGTTGGCTGTGGCCAAGGCTTCGGCGATCTCGACCAACCTGCCGCTGCACCGCTACATCGGTGGCGTTTCGGCCCGCATCCTGCCGACCCCGATGATGAACATCATCAACGGCGGTGCGCACGCCGATAACCCGATCGACATTCAAGAGTTCATGATCATGCCGACCGGCGCTGCGTCCTTCTCGGACGGCCTGCGCATGGGCGCTGAAATCTTCCACGCTCTGAAGAAGCAACTGAAAGACGCCGGTCACAACACCAACGTTGGCGACGAAGGCGGCTTTGCTCCGAACCTCGGTTCGGGTGAAGAAGCCCTGAGCTTCATCACCAAGGCCGGTCAGGCTGCTGGCTATCTGGCTGGCGAAGACTTCCATCTGGCCCTCGACGTCGCTTCGACGGAATTCTTCAAGGCTGGCAAGTACGACCTCGCTGGCGAAGGCAAGAAGTTCGACGCCGACGGCATGGTTTCCTACCTCGCCGATCTGGTCGAGCGTTTCCCGATCGTCTCGATCGAAGACGGTTGCGCCGAAGACGACTTTGAAGGCTGGAAGCTGCTGACCGAGCGTCTGGGCGACCGCGTTCAACTGGTTGGCGACGATCTGTTCGTGACCAATCCGGCCCGTCTGGCTGCTGGCATTGGCGAAGGTCTGGCCAACTCGATCCTGATCAAGGTCAATCAAATCGGCACCCTGTCGGAAACGCTGGACGCCGTGGATATGGCGCACCGCGCCGGCTACACCGCCGTCATGTCGCACCGCTCGGGCGAGACCGAAGACTCGACCATCGCGGATCTGGCGGTTGCCACCAACTGCGGTCAGATCAAGACCGGCTCGCTGGCCCGTTCGGACCGGGTCGCCAAATACAATCAACTGCTTCGTCTCGAAGAAATGCTGGGCGACAACGCGGTTTACTACGGCGATGGTATGCTGCTGCGTTAAGCTTTGCCAATCCTAGCTTTGCAGAGAGGAAATCCTCTTCGAATTGCAAAGAATTTCAAAAACTCCGTCGCCGGTTCGCTGGCGGCGGAGTTTTTAATTGTTGGCTAACCATTTTCAGGCACGGGTTGGATTCGTGCCCACGCTCAGAAGGAGCGGCGTTAGTGATTGAGCAGATGAAGCCGTATCTACCGTCAGTTCTGATCTTGTTTGCTGTGCTGTACTTTGGTGTGCACGGTCTGACGGGCGAGCGCGGTCTGCTGAGCAGCAAGGCGCGCGCGGAACTGCTGGAAAAGCGACAAGCCGAACTGGCTCATCTGGAAGACGAAAAACAGGACCTCGAAGTTCGCGTTCGCTATCTGCGCACCGGCAGTTTGTCGCGTGATCTGTTGGAAGAGCGCGCACGCGCCGTGATCGGATTTGCCGATCCTCGCGACTATGTGGTGCGTTTGGACGCCGCTACTGCGCACAACCGTAACGAGACTCGCGCAGGCTAAACTCGTGTTACAACACGAAACTGCGCTTTGCTAACCCGGAACCAAGGCTGCTAAAGCCCTTTTCATCGTAATGAAAAGAGTCCCCGTAACAGGGGCGTAACCGGGAGATGCCGGATGGCGAAAGCCACGGTTCAGAAGTCTTCGCCCGACGCGGGCGGTAACAAGATTCCGAACACGCCACAGGCTTCGAAAGAAGATCTGCTGCGTTACTATCGCGAGATGGTCCTGATCCGCCGCTTTGAAGAGCGTGCCGGTCAACTGTACGGCATGGGACTGATCGGTGGCTTCTGCCACCTGTATATCGGTCAGGAGGCCGTTGCGGTTGGCGTGCAGGAAAGCGTCAAGCAAGGCCACGACAAGATCATCACGGGCTACCGCGATCACGGCCACATGCTGGCTGCGGGCATGGACCCGAACGCTGTCATGGCCGAACTAACCGGCCGCGCTGGTGGTTCTTCCAAGGGCAAGGGCGGTTCGATGCACATGTTCGACGTGCCGACCGGCTTCTATGGCGGTCACGGCATCGTGGGCGCGCAGGTGGCTCTGGGCACCGGACTGGCCTTCGCTGGCAAGTACCGTGGCGATGACTCGGTCAGCTTCATCTACTTCGGTGATGGGGCTTCGAACCAGGGTCAGGTCTACGAGAGCTTCAATATGGCCCAGCTGTGGAAGCTGCCGGCCATCTACATCATTGAGAACAACCAGTACGCCATGGGCACGAGCATCGAGCGTTCGTCGTCCACGACCGAACTGTACATGCGCGGTGCCTCGTTCGGCATTCCGGGCGAGCAGGTCGACGGCATGGACGTTCTGGCCGTGCGTGACGCCACCGCCCGTGCGGTCGAGCGCGCCCGCAACGGCGAGGGCCCGTACATCCTCGAGGTGAAGACCTACCGTTACCGCGGTCACTCGATGTCCGATCCGGCCAAATACCGCACCAAGGAAGAGGTGGACGAGGTCAAGAAGACCCGCGACCCGATCGACCACATCAAGGTGCTGCTGGCTGAAGCCAAGGTCACCGAAGAAGAACTGAAGGCTGTCGACAACGAGGTGAAAGCCATCGTCGCCGAAGCCGTCCAATTTGCACAAGAGAGCCCGGAGCCTGACGCTTCGGAACTCTACACTGACGTTTACGTGGAGGCCTGATCCGTGACCGACATTCTGATGCCGGCGCTGTCGCCCACCATGGAAGAAGGCACGCTGACCAAATGGCACATCAAGGCGGGTGACGTTGTCTCCGCTGGCCAGGTCATCGCCGAGATTGAAACCGATAAAGCCACGATGGAAGTCGAGGCCGTGGACGAGGGCGAAGTGCTCGAAATCCTCGTTGCCGAAGGCTCTGAAGGCGTGAAGGTGAACACTCCGATCGCCCGTCTGGCTGGCGAAGACGCTGCGCCAGCGCCGAAGAAGGCTGAAGAGGCTCCTGCCGAGCCTATGACGCAGACCGAAGCCGAAGCTCCGGCCGCGGCCAAGGCTGCGGCGGCTCCAGCTGCCCGCCCGAGCGCTGATCTGCGCGATCCGGAAATTCCGGCCGACGCGAAGCTGGTCAAGACCACCATCCGCGACGCTCTGCGTGACGCGATGGCCGAAGAAATGCGCCGCGACGAGGCTGTGTTCCTGATGGGTGAGGAAGTCGCCCAGTATCAGGGTGCCTATAAGGTCAGCCGCGACCTGTTGCAGGAGTTCGGCCCGCAGCGCGTGGTGGACACCCCGATTACCGAGCACGGCTTTGCCGGTCTGGGCGTCGGTGCGGCCATGGCGGGTCTGAAGCCCATCGTCGAGTTCATGACGTGGAACTTTGGCATGCAGGCCATCGACCACATCATCAACTCGGCAGCCAAGACCCTCTACATGTCGGGCGGCCAGATCCGTTGCCCCATCGTGTTCCGTGGCCCGAACGGTGCCGCCAGCCGGGTGGCAGCACAGCACAGCCAAGACTACTCGGCTTGGTACGCCCAGATTCCGGGCCTTAAGGTCATCGCGCCGTACGACGCGGCCGATGCCAAGGGTCTGATGAAGGCGGCCATCCGCGATCCGAACCCGGTCGTCTTCCTCGAACACGAGATGATGTACGGCCTCGAGTTCGACGTGCCGGACGTCGAGGATTACGTCGTGCCGATCGGCAAGGCTAAGGTCCGTCGTGAAGGCACCGACGTTACCATCACGGCGCATAGCCGCATGGTCGGCTTTGCTCTGCAAGCGGCTGAAAAGCTGGCTGAAGAGGGCATCTCGGCCGAGGTTGTCGACCTGCGTACCCTGCGTCCGCTGGATCACGAAACCATCGTTGAGAGCGTCAAGAAGACCAACCGTCTGGTCTCGGCCGAAGAGGGCTGGGGTTCGATGGGTGTGGGTGCCGAAGTGGTCGCCCGCGTGATCGAGCACGCCTTCGACTATCTGGATGCTCCGCCGCTGCGTGTGCACCAGGAAGACGTGCCGCTGCCGTACGCCGCAAACCTTGAAGCCCTGTCGCTGCCGGGCGTCGACAAGATTGTAGCCGCTGTGAAGCAGGTGATGGCATGAGCGCCGAATTCGAACTGACCGTTCCCGACAGCGTCGCCGCCGACGAGAACGCCATCGAACTGCTGCGTATGTGGTGGTCGAAGGAAGAGCCCGTCATGTCGGTGAAGCCTGCCTTCCACGACCCGATCAAGTTCGGCGAACTGCTGGCCTATGCCGCGCGCCACATGGCCCATGGCTATGCTGTGCGTCACGGCCACAATGAGACGGCGGCCTATCACCGCATTCTCGAAGGCCTGAGCAACGTCATCAAGGCGGATAACGTCCGCACGGTGGCAGAGCCTGTATCGCCGGAAGGGGGTAACGCCTGATGACCGATATCCTGATGCCCGCCCTGTCTCCGACGATGGAGGAGGGCGTTCTGGCCAAATGGCACATCAAGGTTGGTGACGTTGTCTCCGCCGGTGATGTCATTGCAGAGATCGAAACCGACAAGGCCACGATGGAAGTCGAGGCCGTGGACGAGGGCGAAGTGCTCGAAATCCTCGTCGCCGAAGGTTCGGAAGGCGTGAAGGTGAATACGCCTATCGCCCGTCTGGCTGGCGACGATGCCGCTCCGGCTCCGAAGAAGGCCGAGGCTGCTCCGGCTGCCGAAGCCCCCAAGGAAGCGCCTAAGGCCGAAGCTCCTAAGGCAGAAACCAAAGCTGCTCCGGCTCCGGTCGCCCCATCGGGCGAGCGCATCTTCGCTTCGCCGCTGGCACGCCGTCTGGCCGCCATGGCTGGCCTCGACCTGAAAGCCATCAAGGGCACCGGCCCGCATGGCCGTATCGTCAAGCGCGACGTCGAGGCTGCTCAAGCTTCGGGCGGTGCAACCGCTTCGGCTCCGGCCGCTGCCGCCGCTGCACCGGCTGCCGCAAAGGCTACGACTTCGCTGGCCCAACTGGGCATCCCGGACGGCACCTACGACCTCGTCCCGCTGGACGGCATGCGCAAGGCGATTGCCCGCCGTCTGGTCGACAGCGTCAACAACGTCCCGCACTTCCCGCTGTTCATCGACGTCGAACTGGACGCCCTGATGGAAGCCCGCGCCCAGCTCAACAAGATGCTGGAGCCGCGCGGCATCAAGGTGTCGGTCAACGACTTCGTCATCAAGGCCGCTGCTATGGCCCTGAAGGCCGTGCCGGAAGCCAACGCTTCCTACACGCCGGAAGGCATCGCCATGCACCACAATGCCGACGTGTCGATGGCTGTGGCGATCGACGGCGGCTTGATCACCCCGATCATCCGCAAGGCCGAGACCAAGGGGCTGGCCCAGATCGCGACCGAGTCCAAGGATCTGGCCAAGCGCGCCCGTGAGCGCAAGCTGAAGCCGGAAGAGTTCCAAGGCGGCACCTTCTCGGTGTCCAACCTCGGCATGTTCGGCATCAAGCAGTTCACCTCGATCATCAATGAGCCGCAGGGCTGCATTATGAGCGTGGGTGCAGGCGAGCAGCGTCCGGTCGTCAAGGACGGCCAACTGGCTGTGGCCACGGTCATGACCGTCACCCTGACGT
Source organism: Brevundimonas pishanensis (assembly GCF_022750635.1). Classification (GTDB taxonomy): domain Bacteria; phylum Pseudomonadota; class Alphaproteobacteria; order Caulobacterales; family Caulobacteraceae; genus Brevundimonas; species Brevundimonas pishanensis. Next base: position 61,436 of record NZ_JAJKBG010000007.1, read on the forward strand.
GCGATCACCGCGTGGTTGATGGTGCGGTCGGTGCCCGCTTCCTGCAGGCCTTCAAGCCGCTGCTTGAAAACCCGCTGTCGATGCTGGCCTAAGGACCAAGCGCATGAGTGATTTTGATCTCGTAGTGATCGGTTCGGGCCCCGGCGGTTACGTCGCGGCCATCCGCGCCAGCCAACTGGGCCTGAAGGTCGCTATCGTCGAGCGTGAAAACCTCGGCGGTATCTGCCTGAACTGGGGCTGTATCCCGACCAAGGCCCTGCTGAAGTCGGGCGAGAAGTTCGAGAGCCTGTCGCACCTGAAGGAATACGGCCTGTCCGCCTCGGGCGCGTCGTTCGACTTCGACGCCATCATCCAGCGTTCGCGCGGCGTGGCCAAACAGCTCAATCAGGGCGTTGGCTTCCTGATGAAGAAGAACAAGATCGAGGTCATCGAAGGCACCGCTAAGCTCGAAAAGGGCAGTGCGGCTCCCAAGGTGGTCGTGACCCTGAACAAGGGCGGCGAGAAGGTTCTGAACGCCAAGAACGTGATGCTGGCCGTGGGCGCTCGCGCCCGCGCACTGCCGCAGATCGGTCTGGAAGCGGACGGCGACAAGATCTGGGCTTATCGCGACGCGCTGGCACCGAAGACGCTGCCCAAGACCTTCGTGGTCATCGGCTCGGGCGCCATCGGCATCGAGTTCGCCAGCTTCTATCGCGCTCTGGGCGCTGAAGTGACCGTGGTGGAAGCCATTGATCGCATCATGCCGGTCGAGGACGAAGAAGTGTCCAAGGCCGCCCAAAAGGGCTTCGAGAAGCGCGGCATCAAGTTCAAGACCGGTGCCAAGGTCACGAAGGTCACCAAGAGCGCCAAGGGCGTGTTGGTGGCTATCGAGGTCGGCGGCAAGGCCGAGACGCTGGAGGCCGAGGTCTGCATCTCGGCGGTCGGCATCACGGCCAACACCGACGGCATTGGCCTGGAGGCGCTGGGCGTCGAGCTGGACCGCGGTCACATCAAGACCGACAGCCACTGCCAGACCAATGTGAAGGGTCTCTATGCCATCGGCGACTGCGCCGGTGCGCCGTGGCTGGCCCACAAGGCCTCGCACGAGGGCATCCACGCGGCAGAACACATCGCGGGCTTCGCAACCCCGAACGTGAACTCGCCCATCGCTGGCTGCACCTATGCCCAGCCTCAGGTCGCGTCGGTTGGCGTGACAGAGCAGGGTGCCCGCGAAGCCAAGCGTGAGGTCAAGATAGGCCGCTTCCCGTTCCGCGTGAACGGCAAGGCCATCGCTTCGGGTGAAACCGAGGGCTTCGTAAAGGTTATCTTCGACGCCAAGACGGGTGCCCTGATCGGTGCTCACATGATCGGCCACGAAGTTACCGAGATGATTCAGGGCTACGTCACCGCCATCACGATGGAAGCGACCGAAGAGGACATCCACGGCATCGTCTATCCGCACCCGACCATGTCGGAAGCCATGCACGAAGCCGCCCTCGACGCCTACGGCCGCGTGATCCACATCTGATCGCAAGCGGTATCGCTAAAACGGCAAAAGGCCCCGAGGAAACTTGGGGCCTTTTTGTTGTCTCGCGCTGGAGGGGCAGAGAAGGGCGCTTAGCGCTTCTTGCCCAGTTCGGCGGCAATGTCCTTGGTCATGCGCCCGACCTTGCGGTGCGCCGTGACGATCTGGTCGCGCGTCACGCCCCACTTCTTCATCCAGTACTCAACCGACTGACGCTCGGTCAGATCGATGCGGTCCTTATCGATGAACCCGCGCTTATCTTTTAGGCCCGCCATTGGTGACTCCATGATTGAGTGCAGAGTTGGAGTAAGCACAATGAGTTGTCGTGTCGATGATCGTGCTGGTTTTTGATGTCTTACCGCCAAATAACATTGTTGTTAATTTATCACTCAAGGAAAAGTCGTGATGGAACCGGCGCGCAGGGTATTGTGATGCCGATAGCCACATGAATAATATTGCACTCTGGGGGGCGTTATTGCCGCATAGGGAATGTTAGGGGAGTGCTAAGGCCATGCCGCGTTTGTGTATCAACTATGATCTAAACAAAACTGGAAAAGACTATAATGGTCTTATTAATGAACTTAATAAACTTGGTGCTTCTAGAGCGATGAGGTCAACTTGGCTTCTGGATACAACGCTTACAGAAGATCAAGTTTATAATCGTTTGTCTCCGTATCTCGACGGCGATGACTTCTATATGTCAATTGTGATAACTCAAAAGCCATATTGGACTCGGTTATTTTCAACTGGTGCCGAATGGATAAAGGCACGCTGGCGCGCATAAGGAGCCACTTGCGTCTGACAGGTTAGGACTATTAGATTCCCTAAAACCTGCCTAAAAGGAGCAAAGCTCCTTTTGCAGTGCGGAATTCTATATGCGTGTCGCGTCTGATGTCCTGGGCCTGATTGGCAATACCCCCTTGGTGCGGCTTAAGGCTGCGTCGGAGGCGACGGGGTGTGACATCTATGGCAAGGCCGAGTTTCTGAATGCGGGGCAGTCGATCAAGGATCGGGCTGCCCTCAGCATTATCCTGAAAGCGCGGGCCAGCGGGGCGTTGAAGCCCGGCGGGACGATTGTGGAAGGCACGGCGGGCAATACCGGCATTGGCTTGGCCATGGTCGGGGCGGCGCTGGGCCATCCGGTCGTGATCGTGATGCCGCGCACCCAGACCGAGGAAAAGAAGCGGGCGGTGCGTTTGCATGGTGCCAAGCTGATCGAGGTCGATCCGGCTCCGTTCAGCAGCCCCAACCACTTCGTCCATTTCTCGCGCCGACTGGCAGAAGAACTGAATGAAACCGAACCGCACGGTGCATTCTATGCGGACCAGTTCGACAACCTGTCGAACCGTCTGGCGCACTATGAAGGCACCGGCCCCGAAATCTGGGAACAGACGGGCGGCAAGGTGGACGGCTTTATCTGTGCCGTCGGTTCGGGCGGCACGCTGGTTGGCACTACGACCTATCTGAAAGAGAAGAACCCTGACCTGAAGATCGGCCTGTCTGATGTTCCGGGGGCGGCGCTGTATTCCTTCTTCAAGGATGGCGTGCTGAAAGGCGAGGGCAGCTCGATCGCCGAGGGCATCGGGGTGAACCGCATCACTGGCAACCTGACGGGGCTGGATGCGGTGGATTACGCCTATCAAATCCAAGATGCAGAGTTCCTGCCCATCCTGTTCAAGCTGGTGAGCGAAGAGGGCCTGTGCCTCGGCGCGTCCAGCGGTGTGAACATCGCCGGTGCCATCCGCATGGCCAAGGAAATGGGACCGGGCCACACCATCGTGACGGTGCTGTGCGACCCCGGCCAACGCTATGCCAGCAAGCTGTATGATCCGGCGTTCCTGCGTAGCCGCAACCTGCCCATCGCTGAGTGGATGAACTGACTATGAGCAAAGACAGCCCGATGGACAGCCGCATTCCGCCGCTGAACTCCCTCAAGGCGTTCGAGGCGGCAGCGCGTCGGTTGAACATCACTCGCGCCGCAGAAGAACTGTCGGTTACGCCCGGTGCCATCAGCCAGCAGATCCGCATTCTGGAACAGCACGCGGGCGCGCCGCTGTTTTACCGCGAGGGGCGCCAGATCGCCCTGACCGAACTGGGGGCCGAGCTTTATCCGCTGCTGCGTGACGGGTTCGACTATTTGAAACGGGCAGGGGACCTGCTGTATCGGCCGGACCGCCGCTTTGCGCTGTCGGTGTCGGTGCCGCCGTCGTTTGCGTCCAAATGGCTGACCCAGCGCATTGCACGCTTTGCTGCCGCCAACCCCGAGGTCGAGCTGTGGCTGTCGGCGGATATGCGATTGGCCGACGTGGCGGGCGGGCGCGTGGATGTGGCGGTGCGCTATGGTCGCGGGCCATATGCGGGCGTGCGATCGGAGCGCCTGATCGGGGCGGATGTGATCCCTGTGTGCGCGCCGCAGTTGCTGCTAGGCGAAAAGGCGCTGAGGAAGCCTTCGGACCTCAAGAACCACGTGCTGATCCACCTGCGCCCCAGCGAGCTGGAAGAAAGCCGCCCCGACTGGGCGATGTGGATGAAGACGCACAAGGTCAAGGATGTGGACCCGTCACTGGGCAATCGCGTGGACCAGACGGCGCTGGCCATCGACGCCGCCATCCACGGGCAGGGCGTGGCGCTGGCCCCCTATGCCTTCGTGGTGGATGATCTGGCGTCTGGTCGCCTCGTTGCGCCGTTTGCCGACGGCGCTCTAACGACCGACATGGCCTACCACGTCCTCACCCGCCGCAGCAGCGTCTCTGAGCCCGCGCGCCTGTTGGTGAAGTGGCTAAGAGAAGAAGCGCAGGCGGCGGAGCAAATCGTGGATGATTTGTGATCACTGCGAGAGCCTCCTTCTCTAGTTATATTGAAATTCCAGGATAGGATTTCAGTATGAAATATCAGGAGGTATCTCGTGGTTACTCGAACGGGTTATTTGTACCGCCAAGGTGGAGGCATTAGCGAGTTCATGGAACTCGAAGTGTCTGAGGGTGATGATATAGTTGCGTTGGCGCTAGCACGGCTTCCAAACGATTGCGGTTGGTCTGAAGAGGATCGACGCTTTGCCGCGTGGGTATCAGCAGCACCGCCCCCTAAGCCTAAAGCCTATTTTCGATAGAGGGGATGGTCACGTCAAAAGATCCCTAGTTGCCGCTTCCACATCGGCCTGACGCATCAGGCTTTCTCCCACAAGGATGGCTTTGGAGTTGGCGGCGGCGACGCGGGCGACGTCTTCGGGGGTGAAGATACCGCTTTCGGCCACCAGCAGGGCGCGGGGCGGGGCCAGCAGGGCCAGTGTCTCGGTGTTGGCCAGATCGACCTCGAAGGTACGCAGCGAGCGGTTGTTGATGCCCATCAGCGCATTGTCGCGGTCGCCCACCAGCTTGCTGGCGCGGGCCATTTCATCCGCGTCGTGGGTTTCGATCAGGGCGTCCATGCCGAAGCGGTCGGCCTCGGCTAACAGGTCGGTGGCGAGGGCGTCGTCGATCATGTCCATGATGATCAGGATGCAGTCGGCCCCAAGGGCGCGGCTCTCGGCCACCTGCCAAGGATCGACAAGGAAGTCCTTGCGCAGGCAGGGCAGTGCCACGGCATTGCGGGCGGCCACAAGATAGCTGTCGTCGCCCTGGAAGCTGGGACCATCGGTCAAAACGGACAGACAGGTCGCGCCGCCGCGCTCATAGGCCTGTGCCAGTTCCGGCGGGTTGAAAGCGGGGCGGATCAGGCCCTTGGACGGGCTGGCCTTTTTGATCTCGGCGATCAGGGCGGGGCGGCCCGTTTTGGCAGCGGTCGCGGCCAGCGCATTGCGGAAGCCGCGCGGGGTGGATGCCGCCTTGGCATTGGCTTCGAGGGCATCGAGCGTGATGGCGGCCTTGCGGGCGGCGACTTCCTCGCGCTTGTAGTCCGCGATGCGGTTCAGAATGTCGCTCATGCTTCGATCTCGATAGGCGTGTTGGAGGCGCGAACGAGGGCGTCCAGCGCGGCCTGTGCGCGGCCGTCGTCGATAACGGCGGCGGCCAGTTCGGCACCGGCCTTCAGGTCCGGCACCACGTCCGACACCACAAGGGCGGCGGCGGCGTTCAGCAGTACGATGTCGCGGTACGCCCCCTTGGCACCGCCCAGCAGGGCGCGAAGGGCGGCGGCGTTTTCCTCGGCGTCACCGCCGCGAATGTCGGCCAAAGTGGCGTGGGCAAGGCCAGCGTCTTCAGGCGTGACGGTGAAGCGGGTGACTTGGCCGTCTTTCCATTCGGCCACCTCGGTCGGGCCGGTCGTGGTCAGTTCGTCCAGACCCTGACCGTTGACGGTCCAAGCGCGCTTTGCACCCAGACGGCCCAGCACCTCGACCAGCGGTTCCAGCAGGTTCGGATCATAGACGCCCATGACCTGACGGTTGGCACCCGCCGGATTGCACAGCGGGCCGAGCAGGTTGAAGGCCGTGCGGAAGCCGAGCTCTGCACGCACAGGGCCGACATGGCGCATGGCGCGGTGATAGGTCGGCGCAAACAGGAATGCGATGCCTGCGTCGTTCAGTGCCACAGCCTGTTGGTCAGGCGTGGCATCAAGGTTCACGCCCAGCGCGGCTAAAACGTCCGACGAGCCGGACTTGCTGCTCATGGCGCGGTTGCCGTGCTTGGCGACCTTCAGGCCAGCGCCAGCCAGCACGAAGCTGGCAGCGGTGGAGATGTTGTAGGTATGCGCGCCGTCGCCGCCGGTGCCGCAGGTATCGACCACATCCTTATACGGGTGGTCGAGCTTGAGTGCGGCGGCACGCATGGCGCGGGCGAAGGCGGTGATTTCCTCGACCGTCTCGCCACGCAGGCGCAGGGCGGTAACGGCGGCGGCGACCTGTGCGGGCGTCGGTTCGCCCCGCAGGCAGGCGGCGAAGAAGTCTTGGGCCTCATCGCTGGACAGCACCTGTCCGGCGACCAGCTTGGCCAGAAGCGGTTTGAAACTGTCCATGGCCTCAGACCATCGCCGTGCGTTTGATGTTCGCAAAGTCGAGGAAGTTGGCGATCAGGTCGTGGCCGTTTTCCGTCGCAATGGATTCCGGGTGGAACTGAACACCGTGGATCGGTCTCGTCTTGTGCGACAGGCCCATGATCTCGCCGTCCTCGGTCCATGCGGTGACTTCGAGGCAGTCGGGCAGGGTTTCGCGCTTGACCGCCAGCGAGTGATAGCGCGTGGCCGTAAACGGCTGGGGCAGGCCCTTGAACACGCCGCCGCCCTCGTGGTGGATCAGCGAGGTCTTGCCGTGCATCAGCGCCTTGGCACGCACGACCTGACCGCCAAAGGCCTGACCGATTGACTGGTGGCCGAGGCAGACGCCGAAGATCGGCATGTCTTCCGGCGCTTGGGCCAGAATGGGTAGGCAGATGCCTGCCTGATCCGGATCACATGGACCCGGCGAAAGCAGGATGGCTTCGGGTTTCAGCGCCAGCGCTTCTTCCACCGTCAGGTCATCGTTGCGGATGACGTGCGTCTGAGCACCCAACTGCGCCAGATAGTGGACGAGGTTGTAGGTGAAGCTGTCGTAGTTATCGACGACGAGGATCATGGGAAGGCTTTTCGATACGGGAGGTCGGCGCACGCTGTTCTGTTCAGCTTTAGCCGTGGAATGGGTGGAAGCAAGCGGTCGTTAAACATTCCGCGCGATGATCGAGCATCGCCATCGGAAGAAGTCCGCTGTGAAAATCATTGAAGCCATCCACGACGCGCGTCGTTTGCTCGAAGAATCGAGCATGGACACGCCCTCCAAACCACCCATGCTGGTCGCTGCAGCCTTTGCAGCCGCTATGGGATTATTGCTGATCGGAACGGTGAATGCCGGTCCAGATCGCAGGGACCAAACCGACATCACCAGAACTCCTTAAGCGGCGACGTCGTTAGATCCCGCCGCGCCCTTGGTCGTGACCGAGGGTTGCGCGTGGGTTGTTGCGTTGAATCGCCATGCCTCTTCGGCGGCCTTCATCGGGGCGCGGGCTTTCGCCTGCGTCTCGGCGTATTCGGCTGCCGGATCGCTGTCGGCGACAACACCGGCACCGGCCTGTACGAAGATGCGGTTGTCGGTGAACATGGCGGTACGAAGGACGATACAGATGTCCGCCTCGCCATTGGCCGAGATGTAGCCGACGCCGCCGCCGTAGCCTACGCCGCGCTTTTCGGTTTCCAGCTCGTCGATGATCTCCATCGCACGCACCTTGGGCGCGCCCGACAGGGTACCGGCGGGAAGGGCGGCCAGCAGGGTGTCCACCGCATCCAGCTTGGGATCAGCCTGACCGTTCACGTTGGAAACGATGTGCATGACCTGCGAATAGCGCTCGACGACGAAGCTCTCCGTCACCTCGACCGTGCCGGGAGCCGAGACACGGCCCACATCGTTACGGCCAAGATCCAGCAGCATCAGATGCTCGGCCAGTTCCTTGGGGTCGGCCAGCAGTTCGGCCTCTAGCTGCTTGTCCAATTCCGGCGTGGCACCGCGCGGGCGGGTACCGGCCAGGGGACGGATGGTGACGCGACCATCCTTCAGACGCACAAGGATTTCAGGGCTGGAGCCGGCAAGCTGGAAGCCCGCATAGTCCAGATAGAAGAGATAAGGGGACGGGTTGCCGCGACGCAGGGCACGGTAAAATGCGAACGGGTCTTGATTCCACGGGGCCGAGAAGCGGTGCGCGAGGACGACCTGAAAGATGTCGCCAGCGGTGATGTAGTCCTTGGCCTTGGCGACCATGGCGGCATAGCCATCACCGTCAACCGGAGACTTGAACTCGGGCGCGGGGATGAACTCCGGCTCGCGCTGGATCGGCATGGGGCTGCGCAGTCGATCCTCGAACTCTTCGATGCGGTAGACGGCAGCGGCATACGCAGCTTCGGGATCGGTGGCCGTGTCGGCATAGGCCGCAGCGACCAGCACGATCTCGTGCTTCACCGAGTCAAAGATAGCAATCAGACCCGGGCGGGCCAAAACAGCATCCGGAAGGTTCAGCGGATCGGGGTTGGCCGGACCCAGCGGTTCCAGCAGGCGTACCATGTCATAGCCGAACACACCGAACAGACCCGCAGCCATCGGCGGCAGATCGTCGGGCAGATCAAACTTGCTGGCCGCGATCAGCGCCCGCAGCGATTGCAGCGCGGGCAGCTCTTCGGGCGTGAATGTATCGGAGAGGATGGCATCGCCACGGGCGATTTCTGCCTGACCATCGCGGCAGCGCCAGACCGTGTCCGGCGAGAGGGTGACGATCGAATAGCGACCGTTCACCGCGCCACCTTCTACAGATTCCAGAAGGCTGGCGTAGGGACGACCGTGGGCGACCTTGAGATAGGCCGAGACGGGCGTCTCCAGATCATTGATCAGGCGACGGACCAGCAGCTGGGTCTTCCCGGCTGCCAGTCCCTCTACGAACGCGGTACGCTCTACCTGTGTCATTACTGGGCGGGGGCAGGTGCCGCACCTGCTGCCGGAGCAGCAGGCGTCGCAGGTGCATCAATACCCAGGGCGCGATAGGCTTCGCCCAGATCGCTCTTGGCCTTGATCTTGGCAGCGGCCGCGCGAAGGGCGGTCTCGACCGCTTCATTGGCCCAGGCCTCGCTCATCTGCTGGCTGATCGGAGCGACCAGACGGGCAGCGTTGGCGGCGTTGGCCGGATGGATGGCGTTGACCTTACCGACGACGAAGCCTTGGTCGCCGGCGTTGGAGAACGGCTGACCCTTGGCAGTCGAGAACAGACCACGCAGAGCGGTGACGCCATTGGCTTCCTGCGAAGCGCGGTCAGACGCCACATTGGTACGGACCTGAACGGTCGCGTTGACCGATGCAGCCACAGCGGTGATGTCTTCACCGGCGCGCAGGCGGCCGCTCAGTTCATCAGCTTTCTGGGTCAGCAGGCGGGAGTTCTCGCGCTGGGTCCAGGCTTGGGCAAGCATCGGGCGCAGTTCGGCTAGTTCCGGCAGCTTCGATTCACGCACTTCATCGACGCGCAGGGCGAAATACTCGCCCTCGGAGGCGGTGATGACGTCGGACTCGCCACCCTTGGTCAGGGCATAGGCGGTTTCGAGGATTGCCGGCGGCAGGTTGTACGGCTGTCCGTTCGGCAGTTGGCCCTGACGGGTGAACGGCGGCAGTTGGGCGATACGGGCACCCGATGCCTTGGCGGCGTCGGCAATCGACTTGCCCTGGGTGCGGGCATCTTCGAACGCCTTGACGCGGTCATAGGCGATCTTCTTGCCAGCTTCGACCTGCAGTTCGCGGGTCAGTTCCGGACGGGCTTGCTCGAAGGTGATGGCTTGGCCCGGCTGGATGGCCGAAACCTGTGCCACCGTATAGCCAACGGTGCCCTGGATCGGGTCGGTGACGCCAGCAGCGGCCAGACCGAACACGGCTTCGGCAATCTTGGCATCGCCTAGCGCAGTGCGCGGGGTGTTGTTGTACGGAGCCGGTTGAACGCGAACGCCAGCGGCGACTTCCGTAGCCGGCTTACCGGCACGCAGCTCGCCAGCGACCTTACGGGCAGCTTCGAGGGTCGGGACAGTCAGCAGGACGAAGCTGCGCTTCTCCGGCTGGGCCATGGTGTCCTTACGGAACTCGAAGCGTTCGCGCAGTTGCGCTTCGGTGATCGCAGGCTTGGCGTCGTTCGGACCAGGCGTGAACAGCACCAGCGACACCTGACGGAATTCCGGCATACGGAGCTGGGCTTCGTTTTCCTTCATGAAGGCGGTCAGTTGAGCATCGGTCGGAGCCTTGGCGGTACCAGCCATAGCTTGGGTGACGTTGAACCATGCGCCGTCGCGGGTCTCGGTGGATGCAGCGGCCATCAGTGCCGAATAGGCCTTCGGAAGACGAACGCCGGCAGCCAGCGCGCTACCGAAGTGCTGGAAGGTGTACTGGTCGCGCAGTTCCTGCTCCAACATCTCCGGCGTCATGTTCTGTTGAGACAGCGCCTGTTGGTACTGCGCTTCATCAAAACGGCCGGTGATCTGGTTGAAGAAGCCCGGAATTTTGCGGATTTCGGCGACGATCAAGTCCTTGCCCGGACGGATGCCTGCGTTCCATGCCCAGGCCGAGAAGCCCATGCGCATGGTTTGGCTCTCGAGGAACTGGTTCACATAGCCTTGGGCGGCCAGTTCCTCGAAGGTGGCGTTCTTGCCGGATTGTTCGCTGATGTTGGCGCGAACGCGTTCCATGTCGGCGCGGAAGCGGGCAGCATTCACGCTGCGCTCACCGGCGGACACGACATGGCGCGGGCCCAAGTTGGCAAAGATGTCAGACTGAGCGCCAACTACGACGAAGCTCAGAATAATAAGGGCGAAGAGGCCCACAGCCCATTTCGACTTAGAGAAGTTGCGGAACAGGGTAATCATGATGTCGGGAAACCTGTCGGAAACCAGCGTCAGAAGGGCGCTAGACTGCCGTATAGGGTTAGTCGCTAGGGGGCTGCAAGCGGCCAGACCGTATAATTGGGTGCGGGGTTCTGTCTGCGGCGTGAACAACCGCACATTTATACGGGCTGCGCGAAAAAGCCGCTCTGTCCAGCCCGCCACTGGCTTGGCGCGGGGCAGGGGGTGTGGCTTAAAGAGGCCATGACCGAATCTCTGAAGCTGATCGCTGGCAACTGGAAGATGAATGGTGTGGGGGAGAGCCTTGAAGAGGCTGCTGCCCTGCGCGTCGCTCTGGATGCCGAAGCCGCAAATTGCCGCGTCGCCCTTTGCCCGCCGGCTACTCTGATTGATCGTATGGCCGCAACACTGGGTGGCTCGGCCATCGAAGTGGGCGGTCAGGACTGCCACGCGGCTGCTAGCGGTGCGTTCACCGGTTCGGTGTCGGCCGAGATGGTTGCCGATGCGGGAGCCAATCTCGTCATTCTGGGCCACTCCGAGCGCCGCGCCGGTTTTGGTGAAACCGACGCCGATGTGGCCGCCAAGGTCGATGCTGCCCTGTCGGCTGGTCTGGAGCCGATTATCTGCGTGGGCGAAACGCTGGAACAGCGCGATGCCGGTCAGGCTGTTGCTGTTGTCAGCGAGCAAGTCATGCAGTCGCTGCCGCAGTCGCTGTCGTGCAAGCCGTTCGCTGTGGCCTACGAGCCTGTCTGGGCCATTGGTACGGGTCTGACCCCGACGCTTGAACAGATCGAAGAAGTACACGTGGCCGTGCGCGCCGCCATCGTGGCCCGTCTGGGTGCCGGTGGCGAGAAGGCTCCGATCCTGTACGGCGGCTCGGTAAAGCCGTCGAACGCCAAGGAAATCCTGAACGTGAAGGAAGTCGGCGGCGCACTCGTCGGTGGCGCTTCGCTCAAGGCCGAAGACTTCCTCGGCATCATTCGCGCCGTCTAATATAGCGGCGGGGTTTGCTCCCCGCCGCTATCAATGTTAGAGGCCGCCTCTTGATCGGCGCACTCACGCGCCCACATGAATGTCACCATGCTTCAGACCATCCTGCTCGTCGTAATGTTCATTATCTCGGTCGCACTGACCGGGGTGATTCTGCTGCAACGCTCCGAGGGCGGTGCCCTGGGTATGGGCGGCGGCAATTCCGGTTTCATGACCGCACGCGGCGCAGGTAACCTGCTGACCCGCACCACGGCCATTCTGGGCGGGGCCTTCTTCATTTGTGCTATCGCCCTGACCATCGCCGGCAACATGGAGCGCGGCTCGCGCTCGGTTATCGATGCCGATGCTGTTGGCTCGATTGCTATCGGCGAACCGGCCCAGCCGCAGGCCGAGCAACCTGCCGCTCCGGCACCGGCTCGACCGTCGACTATGTCGCTGGATGATCTGGAAGCCAGCCTTCCGGCAGCCGCCGCACCGGCCCAACCGGCACCGGCAGCTCCGGCCCAGTAAGAAACTGGAAAAACTCGACTTTAAGAGAGGCGCTCTGGCAACGGAGCGCCTCTTTTTTGTTGTGAACAAGCCGATGGTCTAACTCTTTTCGGCTGACGCGCGCGGCGAAATGGGTTAGGGTTCCCGCCCATGCCTAGATATGTGTTCATCACTGGCGGCGTGGTTTCCTCCCTTGGTAAAGGCCTCGCTTCCGCCGCTCTTGGCGCGCTTCTTCAAGCGCGCGGTTACAAGGTTCGACTGCGCAAGCTCGACCCCTATCTGAACGTCGACCCCGGTACGATGTCGCCCTACCAGCATGGTGAGGTGTTCGTGACCGACGACGGCGCAGAGACGGACCTCGATCTGGGCCATTACGAACGTTTCACCGGTGTTTCGGCCGCCAAGTCCGACAACATCACCACCGGCCGCATCTACTCGACGATCATCGAGAAAGAGCGCCGGGGCGATTACCTCGGTGCGACGGTGCAGGTCATTCCGCACGTCACCGACCAGATCAAACAGTTCGTCCTCAATCCGGCCAAAACGGATGAGGGCGAGGACGTGGACTTCGTGCTGGTAGAGATCGGCGGCACCGTCGGCGATATCGAAGGCCTGCCGTTCTTCGAGGCCATCCGCCAACTGGGTCAGGACTTGCCGCGCGGTCAGTCGTGCTTTGTGCACCTGACGCTGCTGCCCTTCATCAAGACCGCTGGCGAGATGAAGACCAAGCCGACGCAGCACTCGGTCAAGGAACTGCGCTCCATCGGTATTCAGCCGGACATCCTGCTGTGCCGCTGCGAGGCTGAAATCCCCGCCGACGAAAAGCGCAAGATCGCCCAGTTCTGTAATGTCCGTCCGGACAGCGTCATTCAGGCGATGGACTCGGCAGACATCTACGCTGTGCCGCTGGACTATCACCGCGAGGGTCTGGACACGCAGGTGCTGGCGCACTTCGGCGTAAACGACGCGCCCGAACCGGAACTGGCAGGCTGGGAAGAAATCGTCCGCCGCCGCCTTCAGCCGGAAGGCGAAGTGAACATTGCGGTCGTCGGCAAATATACCGTCCTCAAGGACGCCTATAAGTCGCTGATCGAAGCCCTGATGCACGGTGGCGTGGCCAACCGCGTCAAGGTGAACATCGACTGGGTCGAGGCGGATACCTTTGAAGGTGATCCGCAGGCCTGTGCTGACCGTCTGCAAAACGCGCACGCCATTCTGGTCCCGGGCGGCTTTGGCGAACGCGGCGCAGAGGGCAAAATCCAGGCGGCCCGCTATGCGCGCGAGAACAAGATCCCGTATTTCGGCATCTGCTTCGGCATGCAGATGGCGGTCATCGAGGCTGCACGCAATCTGGCAGGCTACACCAAGGCGACGTCGACCGAGTTCGGTCCGGCGGACGAGCCCGTGGTCGGCCTGATGACCCAGTGGTCACAAGGTAACCAGCGCGTGCTGCGTCAGCAGGGCGGCGATCTGGGCGGCACCATGCGTCTGGGTGCCTATGATTCGACGCTGGCAGATGATTCGCTGATCGCGCGCATCTATGGAACCACCCACATCAGTGAGCGCCACCGTCATCGCTATGAAGTGAACATCAATTATCGCGAAGCTATCGAGGAAAAGGGCGGGCTTTATTTTGCCGGTCTGTCTCCGGATGGTGTGCTGCCGGAAACGGTCGAACGTCGCGATCACCCTTGGTTTATCGGGGTTCAGTACCACCCCGAGTACAAGAGCCGCCCCTTCAAGCCGCATCCCCTGTTCGCCAGTTTCGTGCAGGCCGCGATTGTGCAGAGCCGTCTCGTCTAATGCGTGAGCCGTTTCCCGTATCGTAACGTTTTTAAGATGGCATACGGGTTGCGGCACTCGCGGTGTTGTGTTTCATATCCACACACTCGCGAGGAGGAGAGGATGGTGGGGGCTGTTCTCTATTTTCTGCATCGCAACGCACGGATGGTAATCCTGTCGGTGTGCGGCGCGGGAACAATATTGGTATGCAGCCTGGTGCTGCATATCCTCAGAAACCTGCATAGCGCCTAGGCGCTGGGCAGCTGGAGGGGGGAGTTTCGGTCGTTGTCGCAAGACACCCGATTCACCGAATCCAGTGGCTGGGCCACTCGCTTGGGGGAGTGAGTGGCCCAGCCAGATTTTTCTCCCGTTCATTTCGATACGCCCGTCCAAGCCGCTGCCGTTCAGGCCGCGGTTTTTTGCCATTTGGCCCTTATTCCTCAGGTGGCTCCACACGTTAGCGCGCCGGGCGACGCGCATCTCGCCAAGATATTCACACAGACGAGAGTGAGTATTGACGTTACGGAAATTATGGCTACGGTTTTATCTCGAGAACGCCGTCATAAGAGCGGCATCACGGGAGGGATTATGAAGAACCACATGATGATGTCGGTGTGTGCGGGTGCCTTGTCGCTTGCAGCAGCCGCGACGCCCGCTCTTGCGCAACAGAGCGCATCGGCACCCCAGCAAACCGAAGAGGCGACACAAGTCGGCGAAGTTGTCGTTACGGCCACCCGCCGCGCGACCCGTCTGCAGGATGTGCCACTTTCGATCACGGCCTTCTCCCAGCAGGAGCTGACCAAGAAGGGGATCGTGGGCTACGAGGGGCTGGCCCGCGAAACGCCGGGCGTCGTGCTGAACAAGCCGACTGCCAACTTCAACAATTTCACTGCACGCGGCATCGCCACCAACGGCTATAACGCCAACCTGCAAAGCTCGGTAGCCATCTATATCGATGAGCTGCCGATCTCGACCATCGGCAACACGACCGTCATCGACCCGACCTTGTTCGACGTCGAGCGCGTGGAGTTCCTGCGCGGCCCGCAAGGCACGCTGTTCGGTTCGGGTTCGCTGGCCGGTGCGCTGCGTATCCTGACCAAGGCTCCGGAACTGGACGGCTATAGCGCCGGCGTTTTGGTCGACTACGGCATGACCGGCGCAGACAGCTTCCGCCAGCGTTACAACGCCATGGTCAATGTGCCGCTGATCGAGGACGAGCTTGCGCTGCGCGTCGTGGCCTTCCACCGCGACGAAGAGGGTTACACCGACAACCTCGGCACCGGCGAGACCAACTCCAACACCCTCATCAACTCGGGTATCCGCGGCTCGATGCTGTGGAAGCCGAGCGAGCGCTTCTCGCTGCGCGGCACCCTGTCATACGAGGAATCCGAACCCAAGGATTCGAGCCTGGTCGACCCGTCCCTGGGCCGCAACAAGCGCGTATCTGACCGTCCGGACATCTTCTCGGGCGTGCTGACGACCGGCAACGTCACCGCCGAGTACCAGTTTAACGGGGCCAAGCTGACCAGCTCCTCGACGCTGTCGCAGTTCGACCAGAAATTCTACCTCGACCTGGCCGGCACCTTCGGTGGCGCGATTGCCTTTGCTCTGGATGCCGATGCTTATCAGCGCACTTTTGTGCAGGAAATGCGTCTGGCCTCGGATGCCGGTGGCAAGTTCGACTGGGTCGTTGGTGGTTTCTATCTGAAGCGCCGTCTGGACGTGGACTACTTCTACCGCTCCAGCCCCGAGTTCCTTGCTGCGCGAGGCATCACCGGTCTGCCGGACGAATACTACCAGCGTATGTACACGCACATAGACTCGCACGAGTTGGCTGCGTTCGGCGAGCTGACCTATCGCTTCAACGACAAGTTCTGGCTGACCGGCGGCATGCGCTATGGCGAGGTGTCGGCACAGGGCTTTACCGAGGCTGGCGGCTATAACAGCAACTATCTGGTCAATGCGCTGTATGGCATTTCCGGCCCGCTGACGATCACGCCCATCGAAGAGGCGACCGGCCTGAAGGCCGAAGGCTCCAAGCCGTCGTTCAAGATCAGCGTAACGTGGAAGCCGCACACCGACCTGACCACCTATGCGACCGTTTCGACCGGTTTCCGTACCCCGATCGTCAACGCTTACGGCGGACGTCCCAGCCTGGTGAATCCGGATGATCTGATCATTCCGGACGGCGCGGAATCGGACGATCTGACCAACTTCGAAATCGGTCTGAAGGGCCGCTTCTTCGATGGTCTGGTGTACGCCAACCTTGCTGCCTACTATATCGACTGGTCGAACATTCAGGTGCAGGCCAACCGCGTTTCGGACTCGGTGCAGTTCGCCACCAACATTGGCAAGGCCGAGAGCAAGGGTCTGGAATTCGAAGTCCGCACCTTCCCGCTGGAAGGTCTGTCGCTGGGTCTGACCGGCTCGATCGGCAGCTCCAAGGTGACCGAACTGTCGCCGGAAGAGGCCGCCATTTCGGGCGCTGTTCTGGGCGCGCAACTGTCGAGCCCGAAATTCCAGGGCGCGTTCAACGTCGACTACCGCTTTGCTCTGCCGAACGAGATGGAAGGCAATGTCTCGATGGTGGTCCAGCACGTCGGCTCGTATCCGGGCCTGTTCCCGAACGTTCCGGGCCAGCCGGGCGTGGTTCAGTCGACCTATGGCCACACCGACGAGTACCAGAATGTGAACGCCAGCTTTGCCGTGGCGAAGAACGACCTGACGGTCGGCTTCTACGTGGAAAACCTGTTCGATGATCACTCCGTGACCTACGTCCACCCCGAGGCCTTCCTCGCCAGCCGCTTCGGCACCATGCGTCCGCGCACCTTCGGCGTCCGCGTCGGCTACGAGTTCTGATCATGGGCTACGTCGCAACGCCACCGCTGGCAGGGGCTGAGCCTGCACCGCGTAAAGGGGCCTACTTGGTTCTGGGCATCCTTTGCTTTGTCTATGTCTTGAACTTTCTAGACCGGCAGCTTCTGTCGATCCTTGCAAAGCCCATTCAGGACGAACTGGGCGTTACCGATGGTCAGCTGGGTTTGATCAGCGGTCTGTATTTCGCCCTGTTCTATTGCACCATCTCCATTCCGGTCGGCTGGCTCGCCGACCGGACCAACCGGGTCAAGGTTCTAGCCTTTGCCTGTGGTCTGTGGAGTTTGGCGACGGTGGCGTGCGGCGTGGCATCCAGCTATCCGCAACTTGTATTGGCCCGCATGACAGTGGGCGTGGGCGAGGCCGGCGGGGTTCCGCCGTCCTACGCCATCATTACCGACTATTTCCCGCCGTCGATGCGTGGTCGCGCGCTGGCGCTATTCAACCTTGGTCCGCCCATCGGGCAGGCGCTGGGCGTGGCGTTTGGTGCCTCTATTGCGGCGGCCTATGACTGGCGTCTGGCGTTCATCTTCCTTGGTGTGGTCGGCATTGTGGCCGCCATTGCGGTATTCCTCATCGTCAAGGAGCCGGAGCGCGGCGGACTTGATCCCAAGCCGGTCTCGGCAGAGGCCGAGGCGCAGGATGTCGAGGACGGCAAGTTCTGGGCGACCTGCAAGATGTTCGTCACCAAGCCGAACCTGATGCTGGCCTCGTTCGGTAGCGGCGCAAACCAGTTCATCACCTATGGCACGCTGAACTTCGCCACCCTGTTCCTGATGCGCGAAAAGGGCATGACGCTGGAGCAGGTGGCGGTGTTCTACGCCATCGTTGTCGGTATCTCGATCTGCGCGGGCATGTATCTGTCGGGCCGTCTGCTGGACAAGCTGAAGGCGACGTCCAAGGCTGCCTATGGCTATCTGCCGGGCATTGCCCTGCTGCTGGCCATCCCGTGCTTCATCGGCTTTGTCTGGGCCGAGACGTGGCAGGTTTCGCTGTCCTTCCTCGCCCTGCCTCTGTGCCTCAACTACTTCTATCTGACGCCTTCGGTGGCGTTGGTTCAGGAAGAGGTCAAGCCGCGCCAGCGTGTGCTGTCGGGCGCTATCCTGCTGCTGATCATGAACCTGATCGGTCTAGGATTTGGTCCGACCTATCTGGGCCTGGCCAGCGACTTTTTCGCACGCAGCAACCCCGAGACCTCGCTGCAAATGGCCTTCTATACGCTGACGCCGTTCTACGTGCTGTCGTCGGCCATCTTCCTGATCCTCGCCCGCCGTCTGAGCCGTGAACAGAAGGAGCGTGCATGATGGACCATCGCAAGATGTCTAACCGCGTGCTTCTGGCTCTCATGGGCAGCGCAATCCTTGCGACTTCCGCGCATGGGGGCGTCGTGGTGCGGGCTCCGGCTGGTGCAGTCGAGGGGCAGGTCAGCGAGGGCGTCGTTTCGTTCAAGGGACTGCCCTATGCGCAACCGCCTGTGGGTGATGGGCGCTGGCGTGCGCCTCAGCCCATCGCGCCGTGGGACGGAGTGCGTGACGCCAGCCAGTTCGGCGCGGCGTGTATCCAGCCCATCTCCCGTCCGGGCAGCATCTATGCCTCGCCGCTGGAAAAGATCGACGAGGACTGCCTGTTCCTGAACATCTGGGCACCGGAAAAGGCTGAAAAGGCCCCGGTGATTGTCTGGATCCACGGCGGCAGTCTGGTAACCGGCGCAGGCCATGAGGCCATGTATGACGGCAACACGCTGGCGAGCCGGGATGCGGTGGTCGTGACGATCAACTATCGCCTCGGTGTGCTGGGTTATATGGCCCATCCGGAACTGAGCGCCGAGAACCCGCAGAACATATCTGGCAACTATGGCCTGCTGGATCAGGTACGGGCGCTGGAATGGGTGCGTGACAATATCGCGGCCTTCGGCGGCGATCCGGAAAACGTGACCATTGCCGGTGAATCCGCCGGTGCGCTCAGCGTCATGTATCTGATGGCGACCCCGAAGGCGCGGGGCCTGTTCCACAAGGCCATTCTGCAAAGCGCCTATATGATTTCGACCCCCGAACTCCGCGGCAGCACCCACGGCGAGCTGCCCGCAGAAGAGGGCGGGCGTCTGCTTGGCGAGAAACTGGGGCGCGATCTCGCAGGTCTGCGGGCAATGGATGCCAATGAGCTGACGCTCGCGGCCATTGCCAATGCCTTCGGACCATGGGGCGCGGTCGATGGTGAAATCCTGACGCGGCAACTGGTCGATACGTTTGATCGCGGCGAACAGGCCCAGGTGCCGGTTCTCGCGGGCTATAACGAAGGCGAAATCCGCACCTTGCGCTTCCTAGCACCCCTGCCGCCCAAAAGCGCCGACGACTACGAGAAGGCCATTCGTGCGCGATATGGTGATCTGGCAGACGAGTTCCTTCGCCTGAATCCGTCAGCGGACATGGCCGAAAGCGTCCAGACCTCCGTGCGGGATATGCTTTACGGCTGGACGGCACACCGGCTGGTGAAAAAGCAGACCGCTACCGGCCAGCAGGGCTTCCTCTATTATTTCGATCACGCCTATCCATCGGCGACCGCTGCGGGGCTGGAAGCCTTCCATGCGGCGGAAATCCCCTATGTGTTTGGCACCTTTGACCGAACGCCGGTGATGTGGCCGCGCCCCAAGGTGACGGTTGCAGAAGGCCGGATCAGCGAGGCTCTGGGCGACTACTGGCTCAGCTTTGCCCGCTCGGGGGAGCCTGCGTCCAACAACGGTCCGCAGTGGCCCGCCTATGGCACCGACAAAAGCTATCTGCTGATCGGTGACGAGTTGAGCGTCGGGAGGGATCAAGCCCCCGGCATGTACGAGTTGAATGAGGAGGTGGTCTGCCGCCGTATCCAGCAGGGGGGAATTCCCTGGAACTGGAACGTCGGGCTTTGGGCACCGGAGGGAGTAAACGGTTCATGCAAATGATTGACGGGGATGTGCAGTCCTTTCCCCTGACGCTGAACCAGTTTCTGGATCATGCCGCCAAATGGTGCCCGAAGTCCGAGGTGGTGACCGCCCTTGACGACGGCTCGATTACGCGCGTGACCTATAGTGACCTGCGTACGCGTAGTTTGAGAGTATCTGCCTTGCTGAAATCCTTCGGGGTCGAGCAGGGTACCCGTGTCGCGACACTGGCGTGGAACACGCAAGGCCACGTCGAGGCGTGGTTCGCGATCATGGGCATGGGGGGCATCTGCCATACGCTGAACCCGCGTCTGACGGCGGAACAGCTGTCGCAGATGTTGCATCAGTCCGAGGCACGCATCGTCTTCGTCAGTCCCGATCTTGTGCCATTGGCGCGCAAGATTTCGGCCCTGTCGCCGCAGCTTGTCGATGTACTGGTGCTGGATGTGGTCGGGTTCGAAGGGGAAACGGGCTCGACCACCATCCAGGCTCTAGAGCCTTTGCTGGCGGGGCAGGGGGCCGACGTTATGTGGGGGCAGTTCCCGGAGACGGCACCTTGTGGCCTGTGCTTCACCTCCGGCACGACCGGAGCGCCTAAAGGCGTCACCTATACCCACCGCTCCAGCTATCTGCACACGCTCAGAATTCTACAGGCAGAGGTCATGGCCATTACTGGACGTGACAGGGTTCTTGCGGCGGTGCCCATGTTCCATGCCAATGCGTGGGGCCTCCCGTTTGCGACGGCGGCGGTCGGCGCGGGGCTGATCCTTCCCGGACGCAATCTGGACGGCGCAAGTCTGGCCAAGCTGATTGCCGCTGAAGGTGTGACCATCGGCGTTGGTGTTCCGACAGTCTGGCTGGGGTTGCTAGAATATGTCGAAGCCAGCGGCATCGAACTTCCGTCGCTGGAGCGGATCATCATGGGCGGGGCTTCGCTGGCTCCCGCCTTGATGGAGCGGATCGAGAGCCGACTAGGTGTCACGATCCAGACCAGTTGGGGCATGACCGAGTTGTCGCCGTCCGGCACGGTGGCTCCTCCCTATATCGCGGACCGTTCCGCAGCCTTGTCCGGTCGTCCGGCGGTTGGTGTCGATCTGTTGCTGACTGACGAGAACGACGTGCCACTGGCCCAACAACGCGGGGCCGAAGGACATTTGAAGGTCAGGGGTGCCGCTGTGGTCGAACGCTATTTCGGTCAGTCCGACAAGGCGACCAACGATGCAGGCTGGTTCGCGACCGGCGATCTGGCGCGCATTGACGATGATGGCAATCTCACCATCACCGGACGGGCCAAAGACTTGATCAAGTCCGGTGGCGAATGGATCAATCCTGCCGAAATCGAGGCCATCGTCGGGGCGCTTCCGGGCGTATCGCTTGCGGCGGTTATCGGACGATCCGACCCCAAATGGGGCGAGCGTCCCATCCTGCTGGTCGAAACTGCGGTGGATGCGGTGTCTGACGATGACGAGCTTTTGGCGGCGCTGCGCGGCCATGTCGCGTCGTGGTGGATACCGGATGCCGTTGTACGCCTAGAAAAAATGCCACTAGCGGCAACCGGCAAGATAGATAAGCTTCGACTGAGAGCAGAGTTCGGTAAGGCGTGATCTCGCGCCAGTAGATCAGCAACCCCCAAGAGTGACCTTTGACCACGACGACCAAGACAAGACGAAAACCGACCAAAGCCGAACAGCGCGCCGAGATGACCGAACAGATCCTCGACGCGGCAGAGGAGCTGTTTTCGCGTCATGGCCTCTACGGTGTCACGCTCAAGGACGTCGCGGGCAAGGTCGGGGTGCACCACACGCTGCTGAACTACTATTTCGAGGACAAGAAGCGCCTGTTTGACGCGGTTTTCGCCCGTCGCGCCACCGTCACAGCCGAGCGCCGTATGACGGCCCTGGCGAACTATGAAGCGGAGGCCGCAGGCAAGCCGACTGTCGAGGGGGCTCTGCGCGCCTTCCTTGATACCGACCTTGATCTGTACATCGAGGGCGGGGAGGGCTGGCGCAACTATGCCGCTCTCGGTGCGCAGGTGGCCAACACGCCCGAATGGGGGGCCGAGATGATGGACCAGCATTTTGATCCGGTGGTTCTGCGCCTGATCAATCTGCTGAAACAGGCTCTGCCGGACTGTGCGGAAGAAGACATCTTCTGGGGCTACCACTTCGTCACGGGCGCGCTGATGCTGACGCTGGCGCGGACGGGGCGTATCGACAAGCTTTCGGGGGGCAAGTGCCGCTCGGACGATTTCATCGCCGTCAAAGAGCGGATGGCCAGTTTCATGGCCGCAGGCTTCCTCGATATCTGCGCGAGACGCGCCAAGACCTAATCCGTGGGGACTAGGAGGCCGACGTACCAGCGTTCTCCATCTTCACTCACACAATAATGAATATCTAAAGGGGCGGGACATGTTGCTTCAGGGACGTATTGCCATTGTAACCGGCGCAGGCGGCGGATTGGGTCGTTGCCATGCGCTTTATCTGGCTAGTCAGGGGGCAAAGGTCGTTGTGAACGACCTGACGCTGGCCGCCGCGCAGGCGGTTGCGGACGAAATCGTTGCGGCTGGCGGCGAGGCGATGGCCGCTGCGGGCTCGGTTTCGGACGTGGATCAGGTTCAGGCCATGGTCGACGCAACGATGCAGCAGTGGGGGCGCATCGACATTCTGGTGAACAATGCGGGCATCCTGCGCGACAAGAGCTTCGCCAAGATGACCATGGACGATTTCCGTCTGGTGGTGGACGTGCACCTGATGGGCGCAGCGATCTGCTGCAAGGCAGTATGGGAGATCATGCGGACGCAGAACTATGGCCGCATCGTCATGACGACGTCATCCTCGGGTCTGTACGGCAATTTCGGTCAGGCCAACTACGGGGCGGCCAAGATGGCGCTGGCCGGCTTGATGCAGACGCTAGCCATCGAAGGCGAGAAATACGGCATTCGCGTCAACAGCCTCGCACCGACTGCGGCCACCCAGATGACCAGCGGCGTGCTGTCGGATGACTCGCTCAAGGCTTTGAATCCGGCCTTGGTGAGCCCGGGTCTGCTGGCGCTTGTGCAAGACGATGCGCCCACGCGCGCTATCCTGTGCGCCGGTGCAGGTAACTTTGCCACTGCGCACATCACCCTGACCGAGGGGGTCTATCTGGGCGATGATGAACAAGCTGGACAAAAGCTCATTGCCAACTGGGACAAGGCATCGGATCGTAGCCGCGAGCGCGTGCCGGAGTTTGGATTCCAGCAGGCGGCTCAAGAACTGGCTGCGGCGGGTGCCGCCGGCCCTGTCACGGTGCGATAAATCATGAGAAATGCAGTCATCGTTTCAACCGCCCGCACGCCGATTGGCCGTGCCTATCGTGGCGCGTTCAACGACACACCTTCGCCGACGCTGGCGGCCCACGCGCTTCGCGAGGCGGCCAACCGTGCCGGTCTGGAAGGCGGCGAGATCGAAGACGTCCTTCTGGGCTGTGCCATGCCTCAGGGCGTTCAGCACACGATTGCCCGCAATGCGGTTCTGGCCGCCGGCTTCCCCGTAACGGTTGCGGGTATGACGCTGGACCGTCAGTGCGCGTCCGGCCTCATGGCTATTGCCACCGCCGCCAAGCAGATCATCACCGACCAGATGCAGATCGCCATCGGTGGCGGCGTGGAATCCATCTCGCTGGTCCAGACCGCAGAGATGCGCGTCCAGACCGATCCGAGAGTGCTCGAGAAGGCACCTGACGCCTACATCTCGATGCTGAACACCGCCGAGATCGTCGCCCAACGCTATGCCATCTCGCGGGAGGAGTGCGACGAGTACGGCCTCCTGTCACAGCAGCGGACCGCTGCGGCCTATGCAGCCGGTGCCTATGCCGACGAGTTGGCACCGATGGCCTCGCGCATGAAGGTCGTGGACAAGGCTACAGGCGAAGTGTCCTACAAGGATGTGACGCTTGACCGTGACGAAGGCTTCCGCCCTGAAACCACACTGGAAGGACTTCAAGGTCTGCGTGAAGTGATCCCGGGCGGGATCGTGACGGCAGGCAACGCCAGCCAGCTCTCCGATGGCGCTTCGGCCTGTGTGCTGATGGAAGCCAAGGAAGCCGAACGACGCGGTTTGCAGCCCCTCGGTCGCTACGTCGGGATGGCTGTAGCCGGTGTGGGCCCCGAGGAAATGGGCATCGGTCCCATCGCCGCTGTACCACGTCTGTTGGAGCGTCATGGCCTGACGGTCGACGACATCGACCTGTGGGAGCTGAACGAAGCCTTCGCGGTACAGGTACTGTACTGCCAGAAGTATCTCGGCATTCCGATCGACAAGATGAACGTCAATGGTGGCGCGATCTCTATCGGTCACCCGTATGGCATGTCCGGCTCGCGTATGGTGGGCCACGTCCTGTTCGAAGGTCGTCGACGTAAGGCACGTTATGCGGTCGTCACCATGTGCATCGGTGGCGGCATGGGTGCCGCGGGTCTGTTCGAGATCCTGTAACCTTACGACTATGAGGGTAGGGGGCGCAGTCGATTGTCGGCTGCGCCCCTTGTTATGTCTCGGGCCCGCTTCTCAGCTCGCTGAGCCATGCGCTGAGCAGGTCATGGCGGATCGGGCCGTCCGACATGGTGACGCGGCTATCGGGTTTATGCGGCTGCACCTCGGAGGGCGAATAGCCGTACCGATCGCGGAAAATCCGGCTGAAGTGGCTGGATGAGGAAAAGCCGTAGCTTGAGGCGATTTCCCCGATAGAACGGCTTCCGTCTGTTCTTAGGCGAAGGGCTTCGCGCGCGTAATGCAGGCGGCGATCCTGGATATAACGGCCAACGCCTCCGCGGCTGCCTGCGTCGAAGGCCCGATACAGCGTGGCGCGCGAGATCCCGATGGCACTGGCCATCGTGTCGATCTCGATGTCGATTGCGCCGCTAGAGAGCCACTGCTCGATATATTGAACGGCGGACTGTCGCACGGTTCGCTGGAGGGATGCCTGCTCTTCCGGTGCGAAAGCGCTTTCGACGCCTACTACACGGCCCGTAAGGCTGAGCAACGCCTGAATGGCGGCATCCAGCACATCTGCCGAAAGATGAGGCAGGTCATTGACGATGGCCCGCATGTGAGCCCGTACAAGGCGCGCTCCAGCGACGGACGGTGAAATCGCCGTCCCATGCATTTCCCTAGTGAGAAGTGCGGGTGGAGCCAGATTGCGCGGGATTTTGAGGCTGAGCACGTCAAGCGAGTCCAGACGCGACGCAGCGGGTCTGCCCATGTCACGGATCTGGAGGGCATGGGGTTCGGCCCTCACGGTCCGACCATCGGCATCACCGACGAGCGCGGCGGCATTGATCAGCAGGTTCAAGCCGTCGACGCCTGACCGACGCAACAGGGCTTTATCCCGCGACAGCGTTTGTCGCACCGAGCGACCTTCGCCAATCGCGCCAAATGGGCTCATCACACTGATGGACGTGTTGAAGAAGTTAGCGCGATCTTCGTCGCTTACACCGCTGACGTCATAGATATCGGCCATCCCCAGCACGTAGCGCTCGAAGGCGTCGGGCAGGTCCTGGGCTGATACGTCCCAAGTCATCAACTCTAATCGGGGCACTGGAAACACCTACGGTTACGCTGGAATAGCTGATATCGGCGCAGCAAACCGTCGATACTCGATCCGGCTTTGCAGTAACCGATTTTTGTACCCGGTGCGCGGGTCTATTGTCCCTCAGACTGCAATGTCGTGTGGACAGGCACGCCGTTCTTGATGGCCAGCGTCACAGGCGTGCGCTCGGCCACATCCGCCAGACGCGCCAACTGCGTTTCGTCCAGATCGCCCTGCGGAACCAGAATACGGTCGATGCGCGGGGAGCCGTCCGACCCCTTGTATTCAAGTTTCACATCGAGCGATTGCAGGGGCCAGCCCTTCTTTTCCGCATACATCTTGAGCGTGATCGCCGTGCACGCCCCCAGTGCCGATATCAGCAGGTCGAATGGTGCCGGACCATCATTGGCTCCGCCCAGACGCGATGGTTCGTCTGCAATCAGGACATGTTCCAACTCTGCACCGGACCGTATTTCCGTACGGTAGGGTGTGTTGCCGATTTTGGCGTGGGCGATGGCCATGCGCTGCGTTCCCGGGTTTGGATTGGCTAAGGTTGAGCCCACTGTTACGCCACAGTGTGCCATCCGTTCCAGTGTCGCAGCGTTCGGTCGGGTTTGCCGCTACGGTGATCCATGCTTACGGGCCGGACGTAATGGCTGGGACATTTAGGGAGCAGATCAATGAACTATGTCGTCGCCTTCGTCACAACGCTGGCCGTTTTTGCCGTGATCGACACCACCTGGCTCGGCATTATGGGAGATCGCCTGTACAGGCCGCTGATCGGTTCGATGCTGGCGGACAATTTCCGGTTGGTCCCGGCAATCGTCTTCTACGCCCTGTACGCCGCAGGCCTGACGCTGTTTGCGGTCGCGCCGGGTCTGGCCGAAGGCGGCTGGAAGAAGGCGTTGATCTGGGGCGGCCTGTTCGGTCTGTTTGCCTATGGCACCTATGACCTCACCAATCTGGCGACGCTGAAGACGTGGAGCGTGAAGCTGGCGGTCATCGACATGGCGTGGGGCATGACCGTCAGTGCCGGCTCGTCCGCTATCGCCTGCGCACTCGCCGGCCGCTTGCTGCGATTATTCTAGGAGGCAGGCGGGCGGGGGAAAAAGCGACTGGTACGCGCAGCATATCGGGCAAACGCCTCGGGCCGCGTGCGCTGCATATGGGCTTCGACCAGCGGTACTCCCGACACCGAATTCAGCAGCCAATAGATGTACACGGGCGGGATTAGCGCGAGCCAACCCCAGTGCCAGTCTCCGCCCATATTGATCGCGAAGATCGGCCAGGCACACCATCCTAGCCATTCAAAGAAGTAGTTCGGATGCCGTGACCATGCCCACAGTCCGGCATCGCAAATCTTGCCCTTGTTTGCGGGGTTGGATTTGAACCGCGAAAGCTGTCGATCAGCTGTGCTCTCTCCAACGATTGCGAGGACGAACACCAACGTTGCGGCGACATCCTGTACGCCTAATCCGGGAGCTGGATTGCGAGCTGCGGCTAGTATTCCCAGGACCAGAACGGACGCTGCGCCGGCTTGCAGCATCAAAAAGCCGAACATTTTCGGGCCGAAGCTATCTGCCCATTCCTCGCGCAGGCGGGCGTAGCGAGCATCTTCGCCCTCACTTGCGGCGCGTTGCGCAATATGGGAGCCCAGACGGATACCCCATGCCGCAATGAGCGCGGCGACAAGCCACTGTCGGGGCGACGGATTTCCGCCCCCCAATGGATAAAGGGCGACGAGCACGCCCGCCGCGCCCAGACCGAAAGACCAGAAGGCATCGGCCCAGCCGCCTTGTCCCGTGCGTTGCTGGGTTACGAATGCAGCCGTCATAACGACGGCCAACACAGCAGCCGCTGCCCCCCAAAGAAGCAGCAGGCCGGTCACAGCTTCACAAACGGCTGCATCAGACGGCCCAACCAGCCGTCCAGCTGGATTTCGCCATCCAGCGCCACGACGCACAGACACGGAATGTCAGACACCACGCGAGGCTGGTGCAGGGTATCTTCGTCCGCCTCTTCAAGATCGCCTACGCCAAAGGTTGCAGTCTCGGTGGCGTATGCCCCTTGCAACACGCAGGTCAGTTCAACACCACAGTGGGTGTGACGCGGCGTCGAACGACCCGGATCGATCTTGAGCAGGATCACTCGACAGTTGCCATCACGCGGAGCGTGGACTTCGCGGGCACGAACGCCGGGACCGAGCCATCGCCACGGCCCGAGCGCGTAACGGCGCAAGGGTTCCGGCAGCTCGGGCATGTCGTTGAGGGCAGGGCGAACGTCGCACACACCTGTATCGGTCTCGATGCGGGCCATGGCGTCTGCGAGTGCGCCATTCGACAGGGGAGAGGGCTCACTGTCTTCCAGCAGGCTTCCGCCGACCGACATTAGGGTGTGCACCCATTCATCATTGGCAGGGCGAAGGGCCAGGTGCGCGGCGACGACCACGGCCTCGGGGGCCGAGAGACTTCCGGCTGCATAGGCTAGAAGGCGCTCTTCGGAGGGATTATGTGCGAGGTTCATTGCGATGCCTCCTTCTGGATTTCCAGAAGGGCGCGTAATTTGATTACAGCGTTTCTTATACGGGATTTGACGGTACCGAGCGGCAGGTCGAGCTGCTGCGCGATGGCGGAATGGGGATGGTCGGCGAAATAGGCCAGTTTCAGAATTTCCACCTGATCGGGTTTTAGCTGGGCCAGCGCCTGACGCACGCGGCGTGCTTCATCAGAGGCGACCAGAATATCGTCCGGACGCTCGACGTCCTCGTCGACGAAGGTGATTTCAGGCAACTGTGCTGCACGCCCGTCGCGGCGCATCATGTCCAGCCTGCGATTGCGGGCGATGGTGAAAATCCATGTCGAGGCGCGGGCCTTCCGCGCGTCGAACAGATCAGCCTTTCGCCAAACCGTTAGCAGGGTGTCCTGTGCGAAGTCTTCGGCAGCGGCGGCGGTCGCACCCGACTTCATCAGCCAAGCCTTCAGGCGGGGCGCGAAATACTGGAACAGGCTGGCAAAGGCCTCGCGATCACGGCGCAGCGCCACAGCTTCGATCAGGCGGTCGTACAAGAGGGGATCCGAGGCGTCGGACTTCATCCCGGAGCTCTTTTTTGAAGGCGTGATGGCGGATAGCTGGTCATGCATACAGCCTAGTACGTTTCCTACAAAACTCTGGATCACCGATGATCCAAGATTACGGCCAAGGCGTAGATGTCGGGACTGCCTCATTGACTACCGCGTACCACTGGAGACTGCATGACATCCCTTCCAGCCCCGACCACCCCGGCCCCGTTGAAGATTGCGGTCGTGGGTTCCGGCATTGCCGCTTTGTCGGCGGGGTGGCTTTTGGCGTCGCGGCATCAGGTCACGATCTACGAAAAGGCAGAGCGTCTTGGCGGGCACACCAACACGGTGATGGCCTCGACGCCGCAAGGAACCGTGCCGGTCGATACAGGCTTCATCTGCTTCAACGACGCGACCTATCCCAACCTGATTGCCCTGTTTGAGCATCTTGGGGTGGAGGCGCGCGAAACAGACATGTCCTTCGCAGTGTCGTTGAACGAGGGCCGGTTTGAATATGCTGCGCCCGGTTTGTTCGCCCAGAAACGCAACGTCATGCGCCCGCGTTTCTGGAAGATGCTGACCGAGATCATGCGCTTTTATCGTCAGGCACCCGTTGATCTTGCTGGCCTGTCCGATCCCGATCTGACGCTGGGCCAGTACCTGAAGGATCGCGGGTTCAGCGAAGCCTTCCGTGATGACCACCTGTTGCCGATGGCAGCGGCGATCTGGTCGTCACCAGCGCATACGCTGATGGACTATCCGGCGAAATCCTTCATCAGGTTCTGCGAAAACCACGGCCTGTTGAAGCTGGTCGGGCGCCCGCTGTGGCGCACGGTGCAAGGCGGCAGCCGCACCTATGTCGAGCACATGGCCCGTTCGCTGTCGGATGTGCGTCTGAACTGCGGGGTGACATCCGTGCGTCGTGTAGACGGCGGCGTCGTGGTTCGCGATAGCCAGGGCGGCATGGACTGGTTCGATCACGTGGTGATCGGCAGTCATGCGGATCAGGCGCTCGCGATGCTGACCGAGCCGACCGCTGAGGAGCGCGACCTGCTGGGAGCCTTCAGTTACAGCCGCAACCTTACGGTGCTGCATACTGACGAAACCCTGATGCCTCACCGCAAAAGAGCGTGGGCAAGCTGGAACTATATCGGTGCCGACGGTGGTCTATGCGTCACCTATTGGATGAACAAACTTCAGGGACTGGAAGGCCAGAACCTGTTCGTCACGCTCAACCCTCCGCGTCCCCCGCGCCCGGATACCTTGCTGCGGAGCGAGGTTTACGAGCATCCGGTATTCAATCCCGCCGCCATCAGTGCCCAGAAGCAACTCTGGAGCTTGCAAGGGCAGGGGGGCGTCTGGTTCTGCGGTGCGCATTTCGGCGCAGGTTTCCACGAAGACGGCATCCAGTCGGGACTGGCTGTTGCAGAACAACTGGGCGGCGTGCGTCGACCGTGGGCCGTCGAGAACGAAAGCGGCCGTATCCACGTGCGGCCCGTGCCCTCTATGGAAAACGCGGCGTGAAGTCGGCGCTGTACATCGGTGGCGTGACCCATAGACGGTTGCGACCCCGCGAACACAGGCTGGCCTATCGCGTGTTTTGGCTGCTGCTGGATTTGTCGGAACTGGACGAGCTTGACCGTCAACTTCTCCTGTTTTCGCGCAACCGGTTCAACCTCCTGTCCTTCCATGACCAGGACTACGCCATAAAGGGCAGGGGTGAGATCAGGGAGCAGCTGGACAACTGGCTGTCACGCGCCGCGATTGATCTCGAGGGTGGAGATATCCGGCTTTTGACGATGCCCCGGGTGCTAGGCTTCGTGTTCAATCCGATCAGCCTTTATTATTGCCATCACGCCGACGGACGCTTGATGGCGATGGCCTATGAGGTGACCAGCACCTTCGGTGTTCGCCATGCCTATGTCATTCCGGTTCCTCATGAAGATCAGGCTCTAGGCGTGATCCGCCAGGGTGCCGCCAAGGCTCTCTATGTCTCGCCCTTCATGGGGATGGAGATGGACTACGTCTTCCGCGGGCACGTCCCCGCAGAACGTTTGGACATGATCATCGACGGGATTGATGCCGAAGGCGTGCTGATCAACGCCGCCATGTCTGCCGATCGCAGTACCCTGACCGACGGTTCCATCCTGCGAGCGGTGCTGGCTATTCCATTCCTGACGCTCAAGGTCGTAGCGGCCATCCATTGGGAGGCGCTGAAACTATGGGTGAAGCGCATACCGCTCACCCAGCAGCCGCCCCCCGCAGCAGACCCTGTTACCGCCCAGAACGCCCCTCGCAACACGCGCCTTCATTGAGGATCAATGCCATGACCACGACACTTGATTCCGGTGTGATGCCAACGACCGGAGGGTTTTCGGTCTTCAATCTGTTCCTACGACTGCTGTCGGCAAATTGGACGTGGGGGCAGTTGACGCTGATCCGTCCGGACGGCGAGAGCCACGTGCTGAACGGGTCGACTGCAGGGCATTCGGCGGTTCTGCATATCCGCAACTATCGCTGCGCCATGCGCGTGCTGAAGAGCGGGGACATCGGTTTTGCCGAGGCCTATGTGGCGGGCGAGTGGGACAGCCCCGACCTGCCGGTCCTGCTCGAGACGTTGGTCAACAACTATGACCACATCCGCCGCCTGTTCGATGGCAATCCGCTGATGAATGTCATCAACCGGATCGGGCACCGCCTGAACCGCAACAGCCGCCGTGGGTCGCGGCGCAACATCCATGCCCATTATGACCTCGGCAACGCCTTCTATTCGGCATGGCTGGACGGTTCGATGACCTATTCATCGGCTCGGTTCGACAGTCCTTCCCAAGATCTGGAGGCGGCGCAGTCGGTGAAATACGCCTCCTTGGTGCGGATGATGGACCTGCGACAGGGGCAGTCGGTGCTTGAGATCGGCTGTGGCTGGGGCGGCTTTGCTGAGTTTGCGGCGCGCGAAGTGCAGGCCAAGGTCACCGGCGTTACCATTTCGCGTGAACAGTATGACTACGCCCGACAGCGCATCTTCGAGGCGGGCCTTGCCGAGCGCGTTGATATCCAACTTTGCGACTATCGCGATGTCCGTGGCCAGTTCGATAGCGTGGCCTCCATCGAGATGTTCGAGGCTGTCGGGCGCGAATACTGGCCGACGTACTTCAACAAGGTCCATGATGTCCTGAAACCTGAAGGGCGCGCCGGACTGCAGATCATCACCATTCAGGATGAACTGTTTGAGGAATATGACGCGCGCACCGACTTCATCCAGAAGTACGTCTTCCCCGGCGGATCGCTACCGTCCGAAGGGGTCTTGGCTCCGGTCATCACAGCGGCAGGGCTGAACACTGCCGGTGTCGAGCGGTTCGGGCTTGATTACGCCCGCACGCTGTCCGAATGGGCCAAGCGTTTTGATGCGGCGTGGGCCTTGATCGGTCGTGACGGTACCGGATTTGACAGCCGGTTCCGCCGGCTGTGGCTGTTCTATCTGGCCTATTGCGAAGCCGGCTTCCGGTCGCGCCGGACGGATGTGATCCAGATGGCTCTGAATCGCGCCTGATCAGGTGCGATAGCGTGCGGGCTGGATCGCGTACTTCTTGAGTTTGTCGTAGAGGGTTTTGCGAGGGATCTGTAGCCGGGCCATGGTTTCGGTGATGCTGCCGCCGGTGGCGTCCAGCGTATCGCTGAGGATGCTGGCTTCAAACCGCGCAACCCGCTCGACCAGACCGCCTGTATCCGTTTGCGCAGTTGAGGTCTGTTGCTCGAGTCCCAGCGCGAAACGCTGGGCGTAGTGTGATAGTTCGCGGATGTTGCCCGGCCAGTCATGTTCCATCAGGTGTGCGCGGACGGCATCGGTGATCTGGGGCAAGTCTCCCTGCGGGCGGCTGGGCACGCGGGCCAGCAGACTGGCGAAAATCAGCGGGATATCCTCTCGCCGCTCCCGCAACGGTGGAACCCGCAGCCGGACGACATTCAGGCGGTAATAGAGGTCCTCACGGACGCGTCCCTCCGCGACGGCCTGTTGCAGATCGCCACTGGCCGACGCCAGAACGCGCAAATCCACATGGCGCGGTTGGTGGGCCCCGATGGGGTGGATCTCCCGCTCTTCCAGCACCCGCAAAAGCTTCACCTGAGCGGGCATGGGCATGGTCTCGACCGCATCAAGGAAGAGCGAGCCGTTGTGCGCCCGCTCGACATGGCCGATGCGGTGGCGGGTTGCCCCTGCAAAGGCTCCCATTTCGTGGCCGAACAACTCGCTTTCGATCAGGCCTTCGGGCAAGGCGCCACAGTTTACCGCTACGAAGGGATGCGGGCGTCGCCGACCGCCGCTGTGCAGGGCGCGCGCGACCGCTTCCTTGCCGGTGCCTGTCTCGCCCTCGATCAGTACGTCCATTCGGGCGTCTGCGATCTGGGCGATGGTGGCCCGCAAGTTTCGGATCGCCGCACTCTCGCCCAGCAGCGGGAGTTCCACGTCGGCAGCGGCCGCAAGAGCCGTCAGGCGGCGGTTGTCTAGCACAAGCGCGCGTTTTTCGAGGGCGCGGTTCAGGCTCTCGAAGAGCCGCTCGAACGCGAAGGGCTTGGTGACAAAGTCATAGGCACCTTCACGCATAGCGGCGACGGCGTCCGCGACATCTCCGTGTCCGGTGATCAGGATTACGGGCAGCGCCGGATCAAGCGTTTGTAGCCGCGTTAGCACCTGACGACCGTCCAAAACAGGCATCCGCAGATCGCTGACCACCACACCGGCATAGTCCACGCCTATCTCCGCAAGAGCGGTCTCGGCGCGCGCGTGGGCGGCGACCTTCAGACCAGCGACCTCCATCCGCTCGGCCAGCGCGGTACGAAAATCGTCGTCGTCCTCGATGAGGGTGACGTGCTCCAATCGGGTGAAACCTGTCGGCGTAGTGTTCATGCTTTTGTGGCGCGTTTGAGCGTGATCGAGAAGCGGGCCCCGTTCGGGGTCGGGACGTGGTTCAACTCTCCGCCAAAGCCCGCCACGATGTCGCGACAGATGACGAGGCCCAGCCCCAGTCCGTTTTCCTTGCTGGTGACGAACGGGGTGAACAACTGGCTGGCGACGGCGGGATCAAGGCCCGCGCCATTATCGGTGATCGTCAGGACTACTTTATCGGGCGTTGAAGTCGCGCAAAGCGAGATGGCCGGATCGACCGCCTGGCCCAAAGCTTCGAGCGCATTCTGGATCAGGTTGACGATGACCTGTTCCAGCCGGAACCGGTCGCCGACAACCATGAATGCCTCCGCCGTGTCGCGGTTCAGATGTACGCCGGACTGCCTCAGCGCACCAACCAGCAGTAGCAGCGCCCCGTCGATGGCTTCATTGAGGTCAATCGCGCGCAGTTGCGGCTCTGACTTGCGTGAGAACGCCAACAGCTCATGCGTGATGGCCCCGATACGCGAGGTCAGGCCCGATATTCGGTCCAGCGCCGTGACAGCCTTGGCGGGAAGCCCTTGATCCACATAGGCGGTGGCGGTTTCCGCTTGCGTACGAATGGCGGCGACCGGCTGGTTGATCTCGTGCGCGACGCCAGCGGCGATCTGACCAAGGGCGGCCAGTTTGCTGGCCTGAACCAGTTCGTGTCGCAGAGCTTCACGGCTGGCTTCGGCGCGGATGCGCTCCTCTATTTCCGCATTCAGGGCCTGATTGGCTGTGCTGAGGTCGCGGGTGCGCTCTTCGATCCGGTGTTCAAGCTCAATCCGGTTTTGCTCGGCTGCGCGCTGCTGGGCCACCAAGCGCTGACGTCGACGAAGCGCGGCGGCCGCTATGCCGAAGACCAGCGTGGCTAGAAGTGCCGCCATCACGCGGGCATTGGTTACGCCGGCCTCGACCTGACCGCGCTGGGGCATCAACAGATGGACGGTCCAACCGGGCGACGTCGTGGGAGCGCTGGCATGGACCCAGTTTTGCGCCGTACCATCAACCTGGGCCGAGACTTTGCGGGTTCGGGGGCTGTCGGGTGTGGTGAAGGGCAGGGGCGTCAGGGCGTCCTTCCCCAACGTCTGGTCGGCCAGAGTTAGCTGCCGCATGCGGGCGTCCATCGGGCGAAGTGTATGGAACCGCCACTGTGGCTCGCTGGTGATCAGAACCACGCCGCCAGGATCGACGACGAATGCCGGTTCCCCCGCCTTTTTCCATTCGGCCTCGAGAGCGTCGAACTCGACCTTCACGACTGTGACGCCCAGAACGACTCCTTGGGTGTCGACGACGCGATGAGCGAGAAACAGGCCGGGTTTGCGCGAGACGGTGCCTAGAGCAAAAAACTCCGCATAGCCGGATTTCAAGGCTTGGATAAAGTACGGCCGGAAGCTGTAGTCCGCACCGACGAAGCTGACGGGCGTGTTCCAATTGCTAGCGGCCAAGGTCACGCCATCTGCCGCAACCGTATAGATGGCCGAGGTGCGGGTTTGGTTAGAGAGTGCCTCAAGGCGCTGGTTGAGCGCGGTGGCGCGGTCTCCGGATCGCGTCTTGAGCATGGCGATCACGTCGGGGTCGGTGGCCATGGCCGGTGCTAAAGCGCGGTACTTTTCCATCTCGCTGCGCAGAACCGAGGCGTGCAGAGCCGCCGATGCGTCGGCTTGCCGAGCCAGTTCGGAATAGGCGGCCCTCCGCGCCTGCTCCCCCCACAGCCAGCCTGCGGCCACAGCCACCAGCAGCCACGCTAGAATCATCGCTACCCAGATGTGGCGGGACAGCAAGATGGGCAGGGCAGTGCGCATAAGGGTCATGGACGAACTATGCGAGAATTCGCACAACGACGCCATTTAGATGTGCGAAAATCCGCACAAATATCGGTGATTTGAGTGCTGACCTGAGTTTTTATTGTTTTTTATTAGAGACTTAAGTCTCTGCTTAATACGTTTTGTGGCCGTATAGAGGCCGCTCATAATCGTGGACGAGCGCGGCGCAGACCACGCCGAGGAAAGTTCGCGAGTCATCGCACCAGGAGGCTACCCGCTTGATCCCCGTCGCGTCAGATCACGTCGCCGTTCGTCGGCCGTTTTACCGCCACCTGTATTTTCAGGTGCTTCTGGCCATCGCGGCCGGTGCCCTGATCGGTCACTTCTGGCCGAACTTCGGCGAGAGCCTGAAGCCACTGGGCGATGCCTTCATCAAATTGGTGAAGATGGTCATCGCTCCAGTGATCTTCCTGACCATCGTGACCGGCATCGCGGGCATGCGGGATCTGGGCAGTGTGGGCCGCGTGGCCGCCAAGGCGTTTGGCTACTTCCTCGTCTTCTCGACACTCGCGCTCATCATTGGCCTGATTACGGCCAATGTGATCCAGCCGGGACGCGGCCTGAACATTGATCCGGCTACCCTGAATGCGGGGGCGGTGGCCCAATATGCGCAAGCCGCGCACGACAGCACGATCACCGGCTTCCTGATCAACATCATCCCAGACACCCTGATCAGCGGCTTTGTGAAGGGCGACATCCTTCAGGTGTTGTTCGTGTCGATCCTGTTCGGCATTGCACTGGCTGTATCGGGTGAGCACGGCAAACCGGTCCTCAGCCTGTTCGAGAACATCAGCGTCGCCGTTTTCAAACTGGTTGCCATTCTCATGAAGGCCGCGCCGATCGGTGCGTTTGGTGCCTTTGCCTTCACCATCGGGGCCTACGGCATCAGGTCGGTCGCCAATCTCGCGGCCCTGATCGGGACCTTCTACCTGACATCCATCCTGTTCGTGGTGGTGATCCTAGGTCTGGTCGGTTTGGTCAATGGATTCAATATCTTCAAGCTGATCCGTTACCTAAAGGAAGAACTTCTTCTGGTTCTTGGCACGTCGTCGTCGGAAGCGGCCTTGCCCAGCTTGATGCAGAAGATGGAACGCGCCGGTGCCGAAAAGTCGGTGGTCGGTCTGGTCGTCCCGACGGGCTATTCATTCAATCTGGACGGCACCAATATCTACATGACCATGGCGGCCCTGTTCATCGCTCAGGCGTTGAACATCGACCTCAGCCTCGGTGACCAGATCGCGCTTCTGCTGGTGGCGATGCTGTCGTCCAAGGGGGCAGCGGGCATTACGGGTGCAGGCTTCATTACTCTGGCCGCGACCTTGTCGGTTGTGCCCAGTGTACCGGTGGCCGGCATGGCGCTGATCCTCGGCATCGACCGCTTCATGAGCGAGTGCCGCGCACTGACCAACTTCATCGGCAATGCGGTCGCGACCATCGTCGTCGCCCGCTGGGAAAAGCGCCTGGATCAGGACGCACTGACCGCCGCGCTCAACGGACAACCGCAACCTTTGGCCGCCCAGCCCGATCCGTCGGCTGGCCCGGGGGATGATCTGGCGCTGACGGACGACTGATCGCGCCCACAACACAGAACAATGGACCGCCCGAAAAGGGCGGCATGGGAGAGGAAAATGAAGATTCAATCGAAGATGCTGCTGCTGACCACGGCGTCGGCTGTTCTGATGGCCGGAGCCAGCCACGCGCAGGAAGCCGAGCCAACCAAGGTGGAAGACATCGTTGTTGTGGGCACCAACATCCGCGGTGCCCGCACGACAGCAGCCTTGCCAGTGGTGGTGGCTGACCGCGAGCAGATCGAGGCGACGGGCGCGACGACGGGCGACGAGCTGCTGCGTACCATTCCGCAGATGGGCGATGTGCTGTTTGACAGCGCCAACAACCCGCAGACCTCGAACTCGGCGCGCGGCGATGTGAACTCGGTGAACCTGCGCTCCCTGGGCGTCGGTAACACTCTAGTGCTGCTGAACGGCCGTCGTCTGGTCCAGCACCCAACCAGTCAGGGCACGTCGGACACCGGCACGGTTCCGGTGCTCAGCTATAACTCCAACGCGCTTCCGGTCTCGGGGCTGGAGCGGATGGAAGTCCTGCTGGACGGCGCGGCGGCAATCTATGGTGCCGATGCGGTGGCAGGCGTGGTCAATACGGTCCTGCGCAGCGATATCGACGGCGTGACCGTCAGCACCCGTTACGGCGGTGCCGAGGGCACGCAGATGCGCGACCTCGAAGCCAATGTTTTCGCGGGCAAGACCTACGATCGCGGCAACATCTCGCTGTTTGCCAACTATGCCTCGCGCACAGCGCTGTGGGCCTCGGATCAGGACTTCACCAACACCGACGACCTGCGCGGTATGTTTACCGACTATCCGGACTTCGCTGGCGTTCAGGCGCTTGACGGGCGTTCGTCGCATACCCCGTGGGCACGTCTGTCGGTGGGTAGCCGTGCAGTTATTCGCTCGAACGGTGTGGCGCTGACCAACTCGGCGGGTGCCTTCCGCTATCAGCCGACCAGCTTTGGCTGTGGTCTGAACGTGGGCGGAGACGTGTGTATCTCCAGCGGCAACCACAACTTCAACACCACCAACCGCGAGATGCGCTACGACACGCGTCACGAGACGACGGTGCGTCCCTCGGTCGAGCGTTACAACGTCTTCGCTACGGGCCGCTATGAGTTCGAGAACGGCGTTGAGGCCTTCGGTGAAGTCGGCTTCTATGGCGCGCACAGCCGCGCGGTCCAGCCACCGGTCGTCAACCTGAACCAGATCTGGATTCCGGCCAGCAACTATTTCAACCCGTTCGGCCCGACGCGCTTTGCCGATGGCACGCTGAACCCGAACCGCTTGCCGGGTCTGACCAATGTTCCGGCGGCGGGTCTTCCGGTGCTGATGACCAACTACCGCTTTGTCGACACCGGCATGCAGGTGGTAAAAGTCGATAACTATCAGGCCCGACTGCTGGGTGGCCTGCGCGGTGAATGGCGCGGCTTCGACTGGGAAACGGCGCTGGTCTATTCCGAGGCCGAGGCCGAGGACATCTCGCCCAACATCAACATGACGGCTTTGCAGCGCCAGTTGGCCCTGTCGACGCCGGACGCCTACAACCCGTTCAACGGCGGTTGCGTGGCAACCACCAGCTTCGGTGATTGCACGCCCAGTTCGCAGGCCGCCATCGACGCCATCGTGTTCGACATGCGCCGTGTCTCGCGCACCACTCTGACCATGGCCGACTTCAAGCTATCGCGCGGTGACATTTACAACCTGCCTGCAGGTCCGGTGGGTATGGCCTTTGGCCTCGAAGCCCGCCGCGAGACGCAAGCCGACGACCGTGATGAAAACCTCGACGGCACCTTCACCTTCACCGACATGGTGACGGGCGAAACCAACCTGTCCAACGTTTCCGCCGTCAGCCCCAACCCAGACACCAAGGGCAGCCGCGAGGTCTTCTCCACCTATGTGGAGTTCGCCGTTCCAGTCGTCTCGCCAGAGATGAATATCCCGCTGGTCTATCAGCTGGATGTGCAGTTGGCGGGTCGTTACGAGCACTATTCGGACTTCGGCTCGGTCGCCAAGCCCAAGATCGCGGCGGCTTGGGATGTGATCCCCGGCGTGCGCGTTCGCGGGTCCTATTCCGAAGGTTTCCGCGCGCCGAACCTCGAACAGACCAACGCCACCCAGTATGCGCGTCTGGCCAGCGGCGTGGACTATGTGCGCTGTGAGGCCGATCTACGTGCCGGCCGTATCGCCAACTTCGCGGCCTGTTCGCAGAACACCTCGGGGGCGTCCTTGCTGGTCGCTGGTAACCCCGATCTGGAGCCGGAAGAGAGCACCAACAGCTCCTATGGTCTAGTCCTGCAACCGAGCTTCATTCCGGAACAGTTCGGCCAGTTCACCTTCACCATCGACAAGTGGAAGATCGAGCAAGAGAAGATCGTCGGACTGCTGGGCGCACAAACCGCGCTGGCGCTCGACTATTTGAACCGTGTGAACGGCGGCTCAAACGAACTGGTGAACCGCCGCGCCGCAACGCCGGAAGACATCTTGCTGTTCGAAGGCACCGGCCTGACGCCCGTGGGTGAAGTCGTTTCGATCAACGACCGCTTCATCAACCTTCAGCCGCAAACCGTCAGCGGCCTGGATCTGGGCATGAACTGGTCTCTGCGCCGGACCAAGTACGGCACCTTCATTGTCAACGTGAATGCCAGCAAGCTGGACGAGTTCACGCGTGATCCGGGCGAAATCGTCAATGCACTGTTTGCCGCGCGCGAGGCGGGTACCATCAATGCGGGAACGACCCTGCCGGACTCGGCGCAACTTATCGGCCAGAATGGCCGCCCGGAATGGCGCGTGAACGCCAGCCTGACGTGGCGCAAGGGTCCGTGGCGTGCGGGTGTCTCCAGTCAGTTCGTCGACGGCTTCGTTCAGCCCGATCTGCTGGGCTCCTCGACCAATCCATGGGAAGTCGACAGCCGCCAGACCGTCAACGCCTATGTCGACTACGAATTCCCCGCCGAGACCCGCGTCCGGTTGGGCGTGCGTGATCTGACCGATCAAGGCCCGCCGCTGGCCGATGGTGGCTATCGCGGTGCTGTTCACAGCCCGTGGGGTCGTTACTGGTACGTCAGCGCGACCAAGTCGTTCTGATCGATCAGAGAGGAAGCAGTATGAACCGC
The DNA here is from genome assembly GCF_022750635.1 of Brevundimonas pishanensis. Lineage (GTDB taxonomy): Bacteria > Pseudomonadota > Alphaproteobacteria > Caulobacterales > Caulobacteraceae > Brevundimonas > Brevundimonas pishanensis. The sequence goes on from NZ_JAJKBG010000007.1 coordinate 101,365, forward strand.
CTTTGCGCAACTGCACTTTCGGGCATCATGATGCTGGCGGCGGCTCCGGCTATCGCCCAGCAGGCGGGGGACAGCACCCCCGCCGCCGCAACCTGCCCGGACTATCTGCCGAGCGGAACGCGATGCTTCAAAGGGCAGGGGCCTAAGGGCGGCTATTACTGGACCGCTATTCCTGCGGACTGGAACGGCTCGCTGGTGGTTCATGCCCACGGTGGGCCGCGCACCGCCACGCCTCAAGCCGACGATCCGCTGGAGGACCTTGAGCGGTTCTCCATGACGGTGCGCGAAGGCTATGCATGGACGGGATCGACCTATCGCCGCGGCGGCTATGGCGTGCGCATGGCCGCCGAGGACACCAATGACGTGCGTCAGGTGTTCTGGGACGCCTTCGGGCGCCCCAAGCGCACCATCCTGCATGGACAAAGCTGGGGCGGAAACGTCGCGGCCAAGGCGGCGGAACTGTATGCTCGCGATGCCGAGGGGCAAGTTGTCTGGGACGGCGTCGTGCTGAGCAGCGGCGTGCTGGCAGGCGGTACGAAAGCCTACACTTTCCGCGCCGATTTGCGAGCGGTGTATCAGTACTATTGCCAGAACCATCCGGCGGCGAACGAGCCTCAATATCCGCTGTGGCAGGGGCTGGGCGAGGACAATCGACTGACCCGCGCCCAGTTGGAAGATCGGGTAAAGACCTGCACCGGCGTTGGCTTGCCCGAGGCCCGGCGCACGGCCGAGCAAAAGAGCAAACTTGCCAATATCCTGAACGTGGTGGGTATCAGCGAGAACCAGTTGGTGGGCCACCTCGCGTGGGGGACCTTCCTGTTCCGCGATCTGGTGCAGCGCCGTCTGGACGGCTTGAACCCGTTTGACAACAGCCAGACTGTGTATGCGGGCTCTGACGACGATCAGGCTTTGAACGCAGGCGTTCAGAGGTTCTCGGCAGACCCTGCGGCGGTTGCGCGTCTGGCCTATGACGCGGACCTGTCGGGGATGATCGTGGCACCGACCGTGACCATCCACGGCAAATACGATCCGACGGCCTTCGTCTGGCATCAGGCGGCCTATCGTGATCGCGTCGAGGCTGCGGGACGTGGTGATCTGTTGGTGCAGACCTACACCGACGAAAGCGCCCATAGCCTGTTGAGCGCGCCGCAGTATGTGGCGGTGTTTCAGGCCTTGAGCGCATGGCTGGACGGTGGGGCCAAACCCACGCCGGAAAGTATCGCAGCGAGCTGTGAGCTTGCTTCTCCGCGCTATCGCAAACCCTACTGTCGCTTCGATACGGATTACCGACCCGAAGTGCCTAACCCCTAAGAAAAAGGCCGGACGTTTAATGCGTCCGGCCTTTTGATTTAGCGGCGACCGCTCGTTGACAGGTGATTGCCGAGGAACAGGCTGTTGATGAGCAGTCGCTCGGTCCCCAGCCAGTATTTGCGGTGCGCCGGGTCATCCGCGAAAAGCACGACGTTGCCGGAGCCAACCGGATTGACCTGAGCCCAGACCGTGCCGGATGCCGCTTTGCGCAGGCTCTCGGGCAGATAGCCGTTCACCTGCGGATTGGCGTCGATATGGATGACGTTGGCGAAGGGGTCGGCAACCGGAGTGAGGGTGACGTCAGTCTCCTTGTTCACGAACAAGTCGCGGCGCGTCAGACCGAAGGCCAGCGGGTGACTGATGTCCGCATCAGCAGACAGGGCATTGCCCGAGGTGCGCTGCTCACCCTGAACCGACTGGCGGTCGGCATAGTCACGGCGGTCGGGCGCGGAGCGTTCGCGTTCCTCACGCTCGGCTTGTGGTGCAAGACCATTGGCCTGCGCCCAGCGGGCGGCGGTACCAAACGCCACAAGCGAACCTCCACGGCGGACCCATGCCTTCAAGGCATCGATGGCTGGCTGGCCGAGGTTTTCGTAGCGCCCCCCCGACAGGACGATGCTGTCATAGTTGTCGAGCGAGACGCGACCCAACTGTTGTGGGTCAAGGCGGGTTGCGGGGTATTTGAGCCGCTCACTGAGGGCAAACCACGTCGAGCCGATCTCGGTCGCATTGACACCCTCGCCCGCCACCAGGGCGATGCGTGGTGCGCGAACGATCTTCACATTGTCGCTGCCCAGATCGACGCCCGACACGCTTTGTCCGGTCGACAGAGCGTGGGCGACGACGCCGGCATCGCGGGAAGCTTTGTCGACGGCCTGACGCAATGCGGCGGCATCGAGGGACTGACCGTTGGCGGTGATGACCAGAGAGCCGCGCTGGAACTCGGTCTGGCCGCCTTGGGTACGGCTGGTGAAAGGCTCGAACGCACTGCGGACGCGCACGCCTTGTTGTAGCAGTGACGACAGAACCTGCGGCGCATTCAGGTCGCGCCAGTCGATGGCATAGGCATAGGCGTTGTCAGGCCCGCTGATGCCGCCACGGGCGGCGGGCAGGGCCGTAACCGCGCCACCATAAGCGGGCACACGGCGAAGGCCTGACGAGCCCAGATTATAGGCCAGCGCCACCGAATAGGAGGTGCTGCCGTACACGCCACCATTAGTCGGCGGGGTCTTGTCGAAGATCGAATGGATCAGGCGGAACTGGGGTTGGGCCGACGGGACGACATAGGCCGTGCCCGGCTCATAGGTACGGCCATCCTGCGTGATGCGCTCGTTCAGGGGGTAGACCTGAATGCGGTGGGCCAGCAGCAGGTCCAGCGTCTGGCCTGTCAGGCCCGCATTGGCCGCGTCGCCGAAGACATAGGCCTGTGACGCATTGCGGCGACCTTGCTCGATCGCCGAGCGGAAGAAGTCGCGCTGGAACTGAAGCAGGCCCGCACGCTCGGCCACGGCACCGCGCACGGTGGCAAGACCCACATTGGCTTGGTTGCGCACGGTGAAGGGGAAGGTCAGCGGACCATTGGCTGTGTCCTGAACCAGACCGCGAGACGAGGCCTGTTCGACCGTTACACCAATGCCGCCGTGGAAGTCGGGATAGGTGGAGCCATAGACGGGCGAGAAGTTATCGAAGACCTCGCGCGTGTAATAGAGCGAGCCGATGCCATCCAGCGCCTGTGCGTGATATTTGGCCAGCGTCACATTCCACTCATACGCCGCCTTGGGCAGCAGGGGGCTTTCCATGCTGCTGGGCGAGGGTTTGAAATAGTAGGTGCTGCCTGCGCCCATTTCGTGAAAGTCGATCTGGAAGTTCGGCTTCCAGCGGTGGAAGGCTTCCAGCTTGGCGCGGGTCTCGCGTTGGGTGACGGCCAGCCAGTCGCGGTTCAGGTCGGTGAAATAGTGGTTGGTCCGACCAGCGGGCCAAGCCTCCACGTGTTCCTTGTCCTGCGGATCAGACGATGGCGGATTGCTGTGCCATGCGTTGTGCCAGTTGGTGGCGCGGTCGCGGCCATCGGGGTTCTGGGACGGGTCGATGACGATGACCGCCTTATCCAGCCAGTCCAGAACCTCTGGCGAGCGGCTGGCGGCCAGATAATAGGCGGTCAGGAGCGCCGCTTCACCGCTGGAGGTTTCGTTGCCGTGGACGCTGTAGAATAGGCCCACGACGACGGGCTGATCAGGGCTGAGGGCACCACCGTTGGGATTGGCGACTTCGGCGTGGGCTCGCTGGATTTGGTCGATGCGAGCCTGATTGGCCGCCGAGCTGATGACCACCGACGACAGGGTACGGTTCTCGTAGCTGCGGCCAATTTCCTCGAACGATACGCGATCGGAAAGGCGAGCCAGTTCGCGCAGATAGGCGATGATCTGATCGTGGCGCGTGAAGTGAGTGCCGACCGGATAGCCGAGGAAGGCTTCGGGTGTCGGGATGGCCGGATCAAAATCTGCTACCGCAGCCTGCGGGAAATAATAGTCCAGCGACTGGGCGAGGACGGGAGCCGGAGCCGCGATCACGGCGGCTCCGAACAGCACCGCAGCGGCGGCACGTCTGGCGGTTTTCGTGGCGTTTTTCACGCTTGTTTCTCGTTTCTCGGATGCAGGGCTGGATTAGAAGGCGACGTCGAAACCGACGCGGAAATAGCGACCACGCAGGTCGTACTGTCCAAAGTCATAGGGCGCGCGAACACCGGGGAAGGAGGCGTCATGCGGCGGTGCCTCGTCTAGCAGGTTCTCGACTTTGGCGTACAGGCGGACACTTTGCGTCGCGGCCCAGCCGAGATAGGCGTCGAACTGGTGATAGCTGTCGACGTGGGCCTGACCGGCCACCACCGTCGCCTGGTCATAGCCGCTGGTGTAGTACCAGGTAAGGTTGGCATCGAAGGCCTTGCGGCTCCACGCGACACGGCTGGTGGCCTTGTGCGCGGGCAGGGTGGCCCCGCGATTGGTTCCTGCATAGTTCAGGATCGGGCCGCCGACCGTGTTCGGACGCTCATACTTCAGCACATGGGTGTAGGCGCTGCTGAACACGAAGAAGCCCGCGTCGCCCGCATCCCAGCGATGGTTGAAGTCGATATCGATGCCCGACGTCTCCAGCGAGGTCAGGTTCTGATAGCGGTTGTAGACCGCCTGTAGCTTGCCACGGCCGTCGCGGATGACGTCGGCGGGATCGTTGGCTTGAACGACGGTGGCGATGTTGTTGGTGCCGACCAGATTATCCAGCTTGATGTTGTACCAGTCAAAGCTGAGCGCGGTGTTGCGCGCCGGGGTGAAGACGAGGCCCAGATTGATGGACTTGGTTTCTTCCGGCTCCAGATCGGTATTGCCGACCGTGAAGAAGGTCGGGCTTTGGCGCGAGTTCGGCAGGTCTGGATCATAGGGATCCAGCACCGTGCCGTAGGAGATCATCGTCGAGGCGGAGTTCTCGGACAGCGAAGGCGCGCGGAAGCCCTTCGAGGCCGAGGCGCGGAACAGGAACTTCTCGAACGGCTTCCAGCGCAGGCCGACCTTGGGCGAGAAGGCAGAGCCGAAATCGCTGTATTCGTCGGCGCGGCCTGCGATCTGGACGTCGAAGGTCGAGGTCACCGGAATGTTGAACTCGGCATAGGCCGCGAGGACGTCGCGTTCACCATCGACGGCTGCAATCGCGGGACGGACCTGAAGCCCCGCATCGATCTCCTTTGGATTGCGCGAAACGAGGCTTTCGTGGCGGAACTCGACGCCCGCGGCATAGCCGACCGGACCAGCGGGGAGGTTGAACAACTCGCCCGTAATCTTGAAGTCGGCACCGTAGAGCTTGGAGTCGGCAGGGCGAAGCGTGGCCAACCGGATGCTGTCCAGAACCGCCTGCGACGTGGCCGACGGATTGTGCAGGTTCAGCGACCCGTCCGCGAGGGCGTCGGCCAGTGTCCAGCGGTTGGCAAAGCCACCCGACACAGTTTCACGCTCGCGGCTGGCCGAGGCAAAGGCGGCAAACTCCCAGTCGAAATGCTCGTTCGTGCCGCGCAGACCCGCCAGAGCGCGATAGCTGGTCGACTTGTTGGTCTTCAGCGTGCGGCCCAGATCGAAGAATGTGTATTCGATCGGCGTGGCGACGCCGTACGGGTTGTACGGGTTCGTGGCGGGCAATAGGTTCGACACCGGCTCGGCCAGACCCGTGGTGGCGTTCAGGGCAAATCGGCCGCCTTCCAGCGTGAAGAAGGGGCTTGAGCCAAACAGGGACGCGCCTTCGACATAGGAATACAGCACCTCGCCGAAGGCCTCGATGTTCGGGGTCAGGCGGGCGGTGCCATAGACATAGCCCTGATAGCGGTCGGTCGACGGAATAAGGGTGGTGTGCTCGGCAAGATTGATCGCGCAGGTGTCGCCTTGCAGACCGTCAATCGGGGTGCTGGACGTCAGCACCATACCCTCCGGGCATTGGCCGTTCGGGTTCAGGAAGGGCACCGACCTGCCATCGACGAGGAAGCGCGCGCCCTTGGCCGACCAGCCGTTCCAGCGCCCGCCGGGCAGGTCGGTATAGATGCCCGATGCCGTCAGATCGCGTTCGTTTTGGTCCAGACGCTCGCGGGTATAGCCTTCCAGCGAGACGAGCATGTTGAAGCCGTCGTCCTCCAGATTGCCGTAACCGGCGACCAGTTTTGCGGTGCTGGTTTCCAGCCCGCCTTGGTCGGCGACGCCATAGCTGGCCCCGAACTCCAGACCCTCGAAATTCTGACGGGTGATGATGTTGGTCACGCCAGCGACGGCGTCAGAGCCATAGACTGCCGAGGCACCGTCCTTGAGGACTTCTAAACGTTGTACGGCCACCATCGGCAGTGCGTTCAGGTTGACGAAGGTGTCCGACAGTCCGCCGCCGGGGAAGCCATAGTTTGCAACGCGGCGGCCGTTGAGCAGGACCAGCGTGTTCTTCTGCGACAGGCCTCGAAGGCCAATACCCGCCGCGCCCGATGACCAGCCGCTGTTCTGGGTTTCATTCGAGCCGTTGCCCGTGTTGGCCGAGATGGAGCGCAGCAGATCCGAGGTCGTCGATTTGCCAGATGATTGGATTTCTTCGCGGCCCAGGACCTGAACCGGATTAAATCCCTCAGTGTTCGCACTGCGGATATTCGAGCCCGTCACAACCACGTCCGAGACGCTGGTCGGCTCTTGTTGGATGTCCTCTGGAGAGGGCGAGGTCGGGGTGTCTGAAGCCGCAAAGGCAAGGCATGGCGTGCTGGCCATGATAAGGACTGCCAAGGCTGCATGGGTCGCACGCGTCATTTTTGATGCACCGCAATAATAGATAATGAGGCGCGTTTAAGGCACGTATTGCGAAGTTATCTAAGTTAGATTTTCTAAAAATAAGGGCAGTTTTGATGAGCGAAGTTCGCCCGAATTGAAAAGAGGCGCACCGTTCCATGTGCGCCCCTGATCGTGAGCATCCCTGTGTAGGGAAGGTGGTGAGATCGCCGCGTACTCAGCCCATTTCCTCGGGCCAGTACAGCCGCATCGGGTTGTCGACCAGTAACTTGCGCTGCAGCTCGGGCGTGACGGCAATGCGCGGGATCACATCCACCAGATGCCCGTCATCGGGGATATTGTCCTGCATGTTCGGATGCGGCCAGTCTGTGCCCCACAGCACCCTGTCAGGATATTGTTCGACCAAGGGGCGCACGACCTCGACGAAATCGTCCCACGGCGCGGCTTGAGACGACAGCCGGTCGGGGCAGGTGACCTTGGTCCAGATATCTGCGCGGCTATCCATCAGATGTTTGAAGGCGGTGATTTCAGCCCCATCGGGACCCTGGCTCATCGAAGGGCGGCCCATGTGGTCGATAACGATGGGGGTCGGGATTGCAGCCAGAAAAGGCAGCATCTCGTCCAGAATGTCGGCCTCGAAATAGACCACGACATGCCAGCCCAGCGGCACGATACGCTCCGCCAGTTGGAGGAATTTGTCTTTCGGCGCGTCATCGACCAGCCGCTTCAGGAAGTTGAAGCGCACACCGCGAATACCGGCCTCATGCAGGGCTTCCAATTCGGCGAAGCTGATGTCCGGATCAACCACGGCGACGCCCCGCGCCTTTCCGTCAGAAGCAGTGATGGCGTTCAAGGTCGCGGCATTGTCGGTGCCATGGCAGCTGGCCTGCACGATCACATTACGCGAGAAGCCGAGAAGGTCGCGAAGAGCGAACAGGTCTTCGGGGCCAGCATCTTCCGGCATGTATTTCGCCTTGGCGCTGAAGGGGAAGCGGTCCATCGGGCCAAAGACGTGGCAGTGCGCGTCCACTGCGCCGGCCGGTGGTTGGTAGCGCGGCTTGGACGGCGATTGATGCCAGCTGACAATGCGGGCTGCGGTGGTATCGCTCACGAGTAAATCACTCCATCCATCAGTTTGCGCGCTGTGCGCAGCATGGCGGCACTTAGCACGGCACCGCTATCGTCCAGTTCCATGACGCAGGTGGTCTCGCCCGTCGGGTGTTCGATCGACAAGGTCTTTCGCAGGCCGTCGGGGATGTCTGCCACCTCCGATGCGGGCGTCCCCTTGATCAGGCAGGCGGTCGCTACGCTGACAGCGCCAAGCACGCCGATAGAGGCGTGCGCGCGCTTGGGAATAAAGCTGCGGACGGTGACTGCGCCGCCGTCTCGCGGGGGGGCGACCAACATCATCTTGGGCACGGATTTATCCGTGACGTCGTCGAGGTTCATCATAGGTCCCGCTTTCAAGCGGATGGCCTCGATGCGGGCCTTTAGGGCCTCGTTGGTATCCAGTTCCTCGCGGGTCTCGTATCCCGAGGCACCGACATCCGCCGCCTTGAACACGATGCACGGCATGCCGTTGTCGATCAGGGTGACGCGCACGCCCTCGATCTCGTCCACGGCTCGGCCCGAGGGCAAAAGCGCTCCACACGTCGATCCGGCAGTGTCCAGAAATTGGAGCGGGACAGGCGCTGCCGATCCCGGAACGCCGTCTATGCGCGCTTCGCCATCATAGCGGACCTGACCGTCCGGCGTCTGGACCGTCGCCACCGCAATCTGGCCTGTGTTGACCATGTGAATGCTGACACGCGTCTCGTCGCCGTCCGCCGCCTTCAGTCCCCGCTCGATGGCAAAGGGCCCGACGCCGGCAAGGATGTTGCCGCAGTTTTGCTGATCCGAGACGATCGGTTGATCCACGAAGACCTGAAGGAAGAGATAGTCGACATCGACGCCTTCCTTTGTGGAGGGTGAAATCACCGCCACCTTGGACGTCAGAGGATCAGCGCCGCCCATGCCGTCAATCTGGCGCTTGTCGGGCGAGCCCATGATCCGCAGCAGAAAGGCATCGCGTTCCTCGGCGTTGAAGGGCAGGTCCTCGCGCAGGAAATAGGCCCCCTTGGATGTGCCACCGCGCATCCACATCACACGGGCTTCAGACATACTTCAGGCCCATCTCGGCGAGCTTTTCACGCATGGAATAGATGTCGAGGCCCAGTTCGCCAGCGGCCAGCCGTTTGCGCTTGCTCTCTTCAAGAGCTTCGCGTGCGTGAGCTTTTTCGAGAACGTCAGCAGCGGAGGCGCAGGGGACGACGCAGACGCCGTCGTCATCGGCGATGACCACGTCGCCGGGGTTGACGTGGGCACCGGCGCACACGATTGGGACGTTTACTGAGCCCAGGGTCGCCTTGATGGTGCCTTGGGCGTGGACGGCCTTGGACCACACCGGAAAGTCCATCTGCTTCAGATCGCGCAGGTCCCGCACGCCGGCATCAATGATGAGGCCACGGCAACCGCGAGCCTGCGCCGAGGTGGCCAGCAGGTCTCCGAAATAGCCGTCCGAGCACTGGCTGGTCGGAGCCAGCACCAAGACATCGCCTTCACGAAGTTGCTCGATGGCGACGTGGATCATCCAGTTGTCACCCGGAGGAGCCGAAATGGTCACGGCCGAGCCTGCGATACGGGCACCGGGATAGATCGGCCGCATATGCGGTGCCAACAGGCCGGTGCGGCCCTGCGCTTCGTGAACCGTCGCGACGCCGCATTGGGCAAGGCCATCGATCACCTCGAGTGCGGGGCGTTGAATATTCTGGACGACGATACCGGCCATGGTTCCCTCAAGCGTAGCGGTTTTTCACATGATGGATTTTTTTGTTCGACGAACGCCAATGGAAATGGTGGGATAGGTATTCATTTCTACTAAGTCATGCCGATGAATCCGCTTGATCTGAATATTCGTCATCTTCGCGCAGTGGCGGCCATTGCCCGCTCGGGCAGCATCACCTCGGCCAGCCGCGTGGTGAATCTGACCCAGCCGGCCATCACACAGGGGATTGCCAAGATCGAGCGCCAACTGGGTGTTCCGTTGTTCGAGCGCAGGCCCGCAGGAATGGAGCCGACCGAGGCGGCACTGATGCTGGTGCCCCGTATCGAGGCCGCTCTGCGGTTGATGGATGCCCCGCATGCGACAGCGGCGCAGATCAGCGCCTTCCTCGCGGTTGCGCGGAGCGGCGGATATGCTGCCGCCGCTGTGGCAACGGGATTGTCGGAGCCGTCATTGCATCGGGCCGTCGGGGACTTGTCGCTGGTGATCGGGCAGAGCCTTGTCGAGCGCAGGGGCAAGGGCATTGTGTTGACCTCGCGCGGCATTCAGGTCGCGCGGGGATTTCGACTGGCTGAAGCGGAGCTGAGATCGGCCCTTGCGGAACTGGCCATGCTGCAGGGGCGCGAGGTCGGGAAAATCGTGGTTGGAGCGATGCCACTTTCGCGCGCACGCCTTTTGCCATCGGCGGTTGCGGAGTTTCACCGGCGCTATCCGGGAACGGCGATTGCAGTTGTCGAAGGCTCGCACACTGAGCTGGTTGGTCCGCTCAGGGACGGCGAAATCGATGTGATCGTGGGCGCTCTGCGAACGGCGCGCGGTGATGATGGACTGATCAGTTATCCGCTGTTCGAGGATCGTCCGGTGGTTATCGGTCGGGCGGGTCATCCTCTCGCAAGGGCGGTACTAACGCCGCAGGCCATGGCGGCTTATCCGTGGATCACTGCGGGGAGGGGGACGCCCTTACGTGCGCAGTGGGAGGCAATGTTCGAGGCCGTCGGAGTTCCTGCGCCGGACGTGCCGATCGAATGCGGTGCTGTGATCATGATCCGGCAAATCTTGCGCGAGAGCGATTTTCTGACTCTGTTGTCGCCGGATCAGGTGGCAGTGGAACTGGAGGCTGAATGGCTGGCCAAGATAGCCGATGCGCCGGGGGATGTGGCGCGGACAATAGGGTTCACCACCCGAGCGGACTGGCGTCCGACGCCTTTGCAGAAACAGTTTCTAGACGTGCTGCAAGCGCAGGCTTTGGAAATTGCTTCTGGAGTATAATTAGCAATATCTAATGGTGCCTTGGACATTCCGATTGGTCCAAAAACGATGATTTGCCATAACTATGTTGTATGGCAAAGTTATCGGGCATAGCGGTTATCGGATTTGGCGAAGCGGGGCGCACTTTTGCCTCTGCCGGTGGCTGGGAACAGCGCGCCGCTGTCTATGACCGCCTGACCGACATGCCCGAAACGGCTGCTGCGAAACAGGCCGAATATGTGGCTTGCCATGTGTCCGGCTGCGCCGCTCTGTCACAAGCCGTCGAGGGCGCTGAAACCGTTATCTCGCTGGTCACGGCCGATCAGGCGCTCGGCGTCGCGCAGGCGACGGCAGACGTGATCGCGCGGGGTAGCCTCTATCTCGATTTCAACAGTGTCGCACCCTCGACCAAGCAGACGGGGGCCGCCGCAATCGACGCGGCGGGTGGACACTATGTGGACGTGGCGGTGATGTCGCCGGTCCAGCCCGCCGCCCTGCGTGTCCCACTTCTGCTGAGCGGGACAAAGGCTGCGCAGGCGGCAGAGCGTCTGTCGGATCTTGGCTTTTCCAATGTGCGGATTGTCGAGGGGCCAATCGGCCGCGCCTCGTCGATCAAGATGATCCGCTCTGTCATGGTGAAGGGTCTCGAGGCCCTGACGGCAGAGTGCGTGCTGGCGGCATCCAAGGCCGGTGTCCTCGATGAAGTTCTTAGCTCGCTGGACGCCAGCTGGAGCGAAGCCAGCTGGGCAGAGCGCGCCCACTACAACCTTGACCGGATGATGATCCACGGCAGCCGACGAGCCGCCGAGATGGCGGAGGTCGTCCGGACACTTGAGGATTTGGGAACCGGAGCGGCGATGAGCTCCGGCACCGTCAAACGACAGGCCGAGGTCGGGGCGCTGGGGCTGAAACAGCCCCCTGAGAGCCTCGAAGAGAAGATCGCCTCGGTGTTGCTCAGAGGGGAGCGAAACAAGTGAGTTTGATTATCGACTGCCACGGTCACTATACGACCGCGCCCGAGGCCCACACGGCTTGGCGTGAGGCACAGATTGCGGCGTTCAAGGCGGGGGAGCCTGCGCCTGAATATCCCGATATCTCGGATGACGATATCCGCGAGACAATCGAGAAGAACCAGCTTCGACTGCTGCGCGAGCGCGGTGCCGATCTGACGATCTTCTCGCCGCGGGCTTCGACCATGGCGCACCATGTCGGCGACGAGGCGGTCAGCATGGAGTGGTCGCGTCGTTGCAACGACCTGATCGCACGGGTTGTCGGCCTGTATCCGGAAACCTTTGTCGGTGTCTGCATGCTGCCCCAGTCGCCGATGGCTGATCTGGCGGGTTCGATTGCCGAGCTGGAGCGTTGCGTGACCGAGCTGGGCTTTGTGGGTTGCAACCTCAATCCGGATCCCGGTGGTGGTCACTTCAAACACCCGCCGCTGACCGATCCCTATTGGTACCCGCTGTACGAAAAGATGGTCGAGCTGGACGTGCCAGCCATGATCCACGTCTCGGGCAGCTGTAACCATGCCATGCACGCGACGGGGGCCTATTATAGGTGCTGTCAATCTAACGCTAAAGGTGCTCCACTTTGATGGCTACAAGCCATTGGTGGAGCAGGCGTTTTATGAAGCCACTATCGTTTAAGCGTCATCGGTTTCCGGCGGCGGTGATCCGTCATGCCGTGTGGTTGTACTTTCGCTTTAATCTTAGCTTCCGCGACGTCGAGGAAATGATGGCGCAACGCGGAATTGACGTCAGCTACGAAACGATCCGGTGCTGGACGATCAAGTTTGGGCCTCTGATTGCACGGCGGCTAAAGAAGCGGAGAGTGCCACCGACAGGCCGTTGGCATCTCGATGAGATGGTTTGCAAGATCGGCGGCCGACGCATGTATCTGTGGCGTGCGGTCGACGACGAAGGCGAGGTTTTAGATGTCATCGTCCAGCGTCGACGGGATATAGGGGCGGCTTTGAAGCTGCTCAAACGACTTCTTCGCAACCAGCCTGTCGAGCCTGAAAGCATAACAACGGACCGACTGGCATCGTACGGTGCGGCGCTCGATCAGCTGGAACTACGGCACCTTCATCGTCCCGGTCGGCTTCGAGATAACAACCGTGTCGAGAACTCGCACCTGCCGATCCGGCGACGGGAGAGGCAGCAGCAGAGGTTCAAATCCCAAGCCTCAGCACAAAGATTTCTCACTACCCACGCAGCGATCTACAACACCTTCAACATCCAGCGCCATCTGATCAGCAGATCCACACTTCGTCGTTTTCGCGTCGATGCGGATACCGCATGGGCGGCCGCTACCGCCTGAGAATGAGCAGGGTCGGGGGCTTTCGGCTGCGCTCAGTTACCCTGACAGCACCCCGCGAGGTGCTGGAGGCCTGGCGGCATGACTACAACGAGCGGCGACCGCACTCGAAGCTCGGCTGGCTGACGCCGCAGGGCCTACGCACAAGCCCTTACTGGAAACGCCGGGCGGCCTGCTGCGCTAGTTGAGGGCTGCGCAGGCCGCCCTATTGCCAACCCAACCAATCTCTACTCAAATCAACCTCGGACTCTCGTTATGGCTGGATGAGAAACGGGGGTCACGTCATGCGACAACCAAACTCCTCACTTGGTGTATCTTTAGAGCGTAGCTAGTTCTCGGTTACCGATGTGCCGGCCATAGGCTGTGCTGATTGCCTTCTTGTTTTCCAAGGCTTCAATAATACTGTCAGCAAAATTTGTGTCGTAAAGCTGGGATAGGTTGTTAATGCCCCCCGGTGTGAAGACATTTATTTCGAGCAACTTGTCTCCAACAATGTCGAGCCCGACGAGGAACATGCCATCCTGAATAAGTTTGGGTCGGACCGTTTCAGCGATATCCAGCATGGTCCCGCTGACATCTACCGGTGCGGGACCGCCGCCAACATGAATGTTGGATCGAATATCCCCTTTAGCTGGCACGCGGCGGAACGCAGCGTATTTCCTGTCGCGGATGAGCGGGCGGCCGTTCATCAGGAAGAACCTGACATCGCCTTCTCCAGCTTCGGGAATGAAGGCCTGAGCAATCAGGTAGCCTTCTTCGCTCACAGCCTCGAATATCTGGTTCAGATTCTGGTCTTTAGGCGAGGAAATCTTGAAGACGTTCTTTCCGCCTGATCCTTGCAGGGGTTTGACGATGACGCCCTTTTTCTGGCCCTGAATGAAAGCTTTAATTTCATCGATGTTCTTCGAAATAAGCGTTGGAGGCCGGACCGAAGCCGGAAAATCCTGAAAATAGAGTTTGTTCTGTGCGTGAGCGAGCCCGTCGGGATCGTTGACTACAAGGACGCCGCGCTGGGCCGCCATTCGCCCAAATATAATCCCAACATTTGCCGCCCAAGGTCGATCAATCGCATCGAGCGAGGGATCGTTACGCAGGAAGAGAACATCGATTTCACTCATATCAAATAGGCGTTTTGTAGCGTCACTGCTTATAAGCGCCCGGTGAAAAGTTTCGGGTTTCTTATAGCTGCCAGATGGTAGCTCCAGGCCGTTGAGCGCAAGGCTGTCATCGGGAGAAAGGACGAAATCCGAAGGGGTAACGTAACAGATTTCATGCCCACGATTCATTGCTGCCAACGCCAGAATAGTCGTGGTGAAACGGGGCGTTTCGCCCTCGATAGAGTTGACGAAGAATGCGATGCGCATGAGGCCTCCTAGGCAGCAATAAGGTCTAGAGGTGAAAGCCCGGTCTTCAGACGGGCCAGTCTTTGATCCGCTCCCGGCAGGTCAAGAAACTGCGGCATGATTTGCGGACGTTTGAGCAGGCCTCGTAAGCTTAACTCCTGCATTACCGACAGATGCGAAGACGCGATCTTGCCCATCCAAAATGAATCGAGCGCACCGCCCCTCGAGAGGTGATCCAGAAGTTCCAGCAGTCCGCGCAGATAGATGGCATCCTTGGCAAGGCCACCGCCGCGATGGACACGAAGGGCAATGTTGAAGGCATTTCTGTCGGAGAAGCCGTGTCCCCTATGGAGCATCGAAAAGGTGTCAACGAAGCTTGCGCCGTTAAGCATTCCGTCGACGGCGCATACTCGGGCCGCGAGAAGGCGAAGGCGTGAGACGGTCATTCCCCCCGCGAGGTATTCCGCCAACACAGCCAATCCTTCTTGCGCGCCTTCATAGCCTGCCAACCCGCTGCGGAATATTTTCAACCCGTGACCTGAGCCGTTGAAGTAGGTCAGCAAATGGACGCCCACTTCGTGGCTTAGCAAGGCTTCCACCCGCGCCTTAGACATGGAGGTGTGTCGTGAGATGAGCAGCTCGCCGTTACTCACCATCATGCCAGCAGGGAGGTCGTCCCGCACGCAAACCGACGCCGCAAAGCCTTTGGCCTGCGCTGAATAACGATCAATCATCGTTTGAGCGCGCCGTTCAAGAAACCGGTAATCGACAGTGTCGGCATCGTCGTCCGGTTTAGCACCGGCGGTTGCTTGCAATATGTCGTGCGCTACCTGACTAAGGCGAGGTTCAATGGAGCGATAGAGAGCGCTTCCCAAATCCACAAACTGACGTGCGCCACGCGCCGCTAGCATAGAGAGTTGTAGATCGAGTTCAGTTTGTTTCTCACGGTAAAGCGTCGTGAGAACGGGGTCCTCAAACCTTTCCAGATTGATCGAAAAGAGAGCTTTTTTGCTCTCCACGA
Source organism: Brevundimonas pishanensis (assembly GCF_022750635.1). GTDB lineage: Bacteria > Pseudomonadota > Alphaproteobacteria > Caulobacterales > Caulobacteraceae > Brevundimonas > Brevundimonas pishanensis. Next base: position 116,719 of record NZ_JAJKBG010000007.1, read on the forward strand.
TATTGAAAGCGAGCGGACGATAAAGAAAATGAGGAGCCCGCTCAAAGTTTAGAGCTTTGAAGTCGGCCCAAGCATCTTCTGAATTAATAGGCGTAACGGACAACAGAAAGTCGAACCGGCTCGCGATTTCGTCGATGGCCCGGTCAGCACGCTGGACCGCATCGACGAAGACGCGGCGCCCCAGAGCTCTATGGCTGGCAGGCTCTAGACACGTTTCTTTGCGCGTAAATTCTGCTGCGGATTGGAGAACGGCGTCGACAATATTCGACACCAGCCTATCGCGTAACTCAGGATAGACCTCATTCGACTGTGGGACCTTATAGATCGGTGCGAACCGAAGAGTGATGACCGGAAAGGCCGGAAGCTTGCGGGCAAGGCTAGCCTGGGTGTCATCCGCTAGTTTCAAGCGATTAATAAGGGGCGTGCGATAGCGTGCGTCGGCAGTCTGAATGCCGCTGATAAGAGCAGACAAAGCTTGCTGAGTGGCCTTGTCCGCAGGTGCCGACGCTGTAACGGTAAAGGGAGACAGGTAGGGGGCATCTTTGGCGAGGCCGTCTTTAGCCAGTTCCCCAATATCGATGACCATAAAAGCACCGAAGCGCTCGGTCATCGCGGCCCCAACCAGCCGTATTACCTTCACGGCGTCTGAGAGGTTGGCAACACGAAGATAGGATGCATTTGCCATCACCACGTCGCGTGCCACTGGCGCTCGGTGACCAACTTGCACTGCAATGAACGGCATAGGCCGATCCATAAACAGTCGGCCTCTACCATTAAGATCGAGCCGTATGGGGTCGTCTTTTTCTAGGCAGGCCTTTATCGCAGCCGTATCGACATTCGATGTTGAGGCGCTCATGGCGATCGCTCGAGCGCAGCTTTAAGGAACGGAAGACTGCCTGTTATGGCAGCGCGCAGATCTTCAATGGCAGCGTGGTCAGGTTTGCCGCTCCACTCGTCCATAAAAATCTTTTTGAGCTCAACGGCTATAGCGCAGCCGGAGGAAGGGAAGTGTTCGTGGATGAACCGGGTTTGTTCGCCCTTGCCTTGAAAGGCTACATTCTCGCGCACATCGATAGGACGCCCCCGGACACGCGCAGTTCGTAAGCTTGCCATGAAGGGTTCGATGACGTGTGCCCAGCGTTCCCTATTCATCGAATACGTTCCGATATTTATGTCCGGAGCGTCGCGCTGTTCTGTGGGGGGAGAGTCAACACCATCGCGCCGATGGTTGTAACTATGGACATCCAGAACGATAAATTTGCCGAACTGTGCCTCTGCCTGGGCAAGAACGTAGTGTAGCAACCTATAGTAACTGGCATGCTGGTGCAGAAGGCCTGCTAGTGCATTCTGATCGGGCTTTTCATTCCAAACTTTGAGCCCCCACGCCTGTTCCGGATCTAGATAGACCGCGCTTTCTGGGGAGCGATTAAGATCGACTTCAAAGCGCGACCGGTGAACCACAATCTGGGTAGGCAGGTCCGCGATAAAATGCGCGGTAAACGGGTCTTCCTCACGCAAGCGACCTGCCTCATCGAGAGCCATCAGCTTAACAAGATGAGGTCCGATGGCATGTCCGTCATGGATAGCCGTTCCTATCAGAGGAGAGGCTCCAATTTTTAAAGTCCACAACGGATACGTACCGAGATTCTCATGAATATCTTCGTTGCGAGCCATGGCGACTAAATGTTTACATTCGTATTCAAGTTCCGCCCTAGGCTCAGGACTCATAGCCAAAAGAGCACTGTAGCGGCGAGGGCTATGGCGG
>NZ_JAJKBG010000008.1 GCF_022750635.1 Brevundimonas pishanensis
GCGCCTCAATGCCCGATGCGCGTCAAACCAGCCCAGAACGTTTTTACACGGCCTCAGTCAAAAGCAGAAGTTGGATTCCGGTGCTAACGAGCTTAGTCGTCGAGAGCACACAAGTTCTAGGTGCGAACGATTCTTATCTAGAGCCACTCTTAACTGGTTTTGAGCCAGTTCTAAGTGGTCCCGACAACAAAATGGCGACCCCGGGAGGACTCCAACCTCCGACCTCGGCTTTAGGAAAGCCTTGCTCTATGCAGCTGAGCTACGGGGCCACTGTTGGGGTGAGTAGTGGACCTCGGCGCGGGATGGAAGCCCCTCGCGCCGGAGTGGGCGGATTTTCTGTGAAATTCCGAACAGGAGCGACCCGTTCTGTCCATACGATTTTGTAGTTAACCTTTGTGGTTAAGGTGCATTAACCTACTAGATATGGTATAGAACAAACCCCGAATCATTCGGTGTCTCTGATTCGGTCATGATTCGTTCGCGCCGTGTTTCGACGCTTGGTAACGGGTCGTTCATTCTCTCTCTAAAAGTCGTATTTCGGGCGGTTGTGGGCAGACTTCGTTCTGGCCTTGGGGTCTGCATGTGCTAGGGCAGGCGGGTCATGAGTGATCGTTCCACTGGCCTTGCGCCCTCGCGCATCACGGCCATCCTCGGCCCGACCAATACCGGCAAGACCCACCTGACGGTCGAGCGGATGCTGGGCCATGCGTCGGGCATGATTGGCCTGCCGCTGCGTTTGCTGGCGCGCGAAGTTTACGAGCGCATCGTCAAACAACGTGGCGCGGCCTCGGTGGCCCTGATCACCGGCGAGGAAAAGATCGTCCCGCCGCGCCCCGCCTATTTCGTTTGTACGGTCGAGGCCATGCCGCTGGAGCGGCAGGTGGATTTCCTCGCGGTCGATGAAATCCAACTGGTCGCCGACCCCGAGCGCGGGCATGTGTTCACCCAGCGCCTGCTGCATGCGCGCGGGCGGTTCGAGACCATGTTCCTGGGCGCAGGCACGATGGAGCCGCTGATGCGGCGTCTGGTGCCGGACGCCGAGATCGTCACCAGAGATCGTCTGTCAGTGCTGTCCTATGCGGGGTCGAAGAAGATCACCCGCCTGCCACACCGCAGCGCCGTGGTCGCCTTCTCGACCGAGCGGGTTTACGCCATCGCCGAACTGCTGCGTCGCCAACGGGGTGGGGCCGCGGTGGTGATGGGTAGCCTGTCGCCCCGCACCCGTAACGCGCAGGTCGAACTGTTCCAGTCGGGCGAAGTCGATTTCCTTGTCGCCACCGATGCCATCGGCATGGGTCTGAACATGGATGTGGACCACGTAGCGTTCGCAGGACTGAAGAAGTTCGACGGTCGCCGCACTCGATACCTGTATGCCAATGAGATGGCCCAGATCGCGGGCCGCGCCGGTCGCCACATGCGCAACGGCACCTATGGCGTGACCGCCGAGGCCGAGGAACTGGACGAGGATCTGGTCGAACAGATCGCCGAGCATCGCTTTGATCCGGTCGAAGCGGCCGAGTGGCGTAATGCGCGACTGGATTTCGATACCTTGCCAGATCTGTTGCGTTCGCTTGAGAAGACGCCGGATCGGGCGGGCTTGCGCCTGACTTTGCCGTCATTGGACGAAGTGATGCTGCGCCGTCTGTCGCAGGACGAGGAGGTCAAGAAGGCCGCCCGATCGCGCGGTACACTGATGCGCCTCTGGGAAGCCTGCCAACTTCCGGATTTTCAGAAGACGACGACGGACGAGCATTCGCGGCTGGCCAAGGAGATATTCAGCGCCCTGACGACGGGTCACGGGCGTTTGCAGAACGACTGGATTGCCCCGCTTTTTGCTGATCTGGACCGAGATGACGGCCAGATCGATCAGGTTTCGGCGCGGTTGGCGGGCGTTCGCACGCTGGCCTACATCGCCAACCGCCCTGACTGGCTGCATAATGCCAAGGAATGGGCTGAAAAGACCAAGGCGCTTGAAGAGCGTCTGAGTGATGTGCTGCACGAAAAGCTGACGGCGCGGTTTGTGGACCGTCGCACTTCAGCGCTCATGCGGGTTTTGAACGACAGCGCCGAAGTCTCTGCCGGCGTGGCAGAGGATGGCGAGGTCACTATTGAGGGCGAGGTCGTTGGCCGGCTGGAGGGGGTGAAATTCACGCCTGATGCCGGTGGTTCGGCACTTGCGGATCGGGCGCTGCGTCAGGCAGCCACCCGCGCCGTCGCCCCGGAGATTGGACGGAGACTAAAGGTTTTGGCCAACGAACAAGACGCGGGTTTCACGCTGGATGCGGACGGTTCTGTCCGTTGGCAGGGGGCTGTGGCGGCCAAGGTCGTCAACGATGATGTCTTCCACCCGCGTGTGCACCTGATCGGCGATCTGGGCGATGCGGCGGCGCGCGAGGCGGCGCAAAAGCGCATCGAGACCTGGCTGGCCGAGGAGGCGGGCCGCGCGCTGCGTGATCTGAAGCGTCTGAAGCGTGCGGTGGATGATGGGGTGTTGACCGGTCTGGTGCGCGGAATTGCATGGCAGATTGTCGAGGCGGGCGGCATCCTGCCGCGTGCCGAGGTGCGTGATGATCTGGCGGCTCTGTCGCCGGAAGATCGCAAGTCGCTGGGCAAGTTCGCCATCCGCATCGGCACCTATGGCGTTTGGCTGCCGTCAATGCTGAAGCCGCGGGCCATGACCTTTGCGCAGGCGTTTGCGGCGCGTGACGGTGGCAAGGCGCTGGAAGGCGAGGGCCTGCGCGAACTGCGCGGGGACAAGCCGTCGGCGAAGGCGCTGGCGGCCTTCGGGCGTCAGGCCGTGGGGCGCTTTACGGTTCCGGTCGAGATGCTGGAGACCTATGCCGATCTGAGCCGCAAGGCGGGTCGGAACGAGCTGCCGCAAGAGGCGCTGGATACCCTGGGCTGGAACATCGGTCAGGTACGCGCCGTCCGCTCGGCCCTGCGTGGTCCGCGTCGTGACGAGGCGACAACGGCTGCTGCCCCCGCCGTGGTGGACGAGAACAACCCGTTCGCTGCCCTGATGGCGCTGAAGGCGGCAGAGCCGGAAGCCAGGCCCGCCAAACCCCGCCGCGAGAAGAAGCCGAAGAAGGCTGCAAAGCCTGTGGCCGAGGGCGAGACGCCTGCGGAAACCACTGAAGGCGAAGAGGCACCCAAGAAGAAGCGCCGCCGCCGTCGCGGCAAGGGCAAGGGCGAGGCTGCCGTGGCCGAGGGCGCGGAAGCGAGCGAAAGCGCCGGTGTCGAAGGCGCAGAGGGCGAAAACTCTGTGGCCGCCGAAGGTGATGCAGCGCCCAAGAAAAAGCGCCGTCGTCGCCGCAAGCCCAAGGGCGAGCGCGTGGCGGCTGAGGGTGAAGCTACCGAAGCCAGCGAAGGCGAAGCGGATGCTGCTGCTGCCACGCCAACGGCTGACGGTGAGGCCGCTCCGAAGAAGAAGCGTCGCCGTCGTCGTGGCAAGAAGCCGGTGGCTGAAGCCGGTGCCGATGGCGCCTCGCCTGACGCCGTTGAAGGTGCGGGTGAAGCTGCTGCTTCTTCCGAAGCTGGCGATGCTCCTGCCGAGGGCGATGTGAAGAAGAAGCGCCGTCGTCGCTCGCGTAAGCCGAAGTCGGCTGCTGAAGCTGGTGAAAGTTCGGAGGTGGCTTCTGCCCCCGCGGATGAAGCACCGTCGGACCAACAGGCATCACCGCTTGCGCCTGAACCTTCGGGCGAGGGCTGAACCCATGCCTGGGTGCCGCTATGGATGACAGCGCCGCTCCCCAATCCATCCGGATTGATCTGTGGCTCTTCTACGCCCGCTTCTTCAAGACGCGGGCGCTAGCGGCCGAAATGGTGTCGAAGAAGAAGGTACACCTGACCCATCAGGGTCGGCAGGTGCGTCTGGATAAGCCCAGCCGCACGGTCCACGTCGGCGACGAGATTATGTTCAGCCTCGGTGGTCGGATCACACAGGTTAAGGTGCTGGCCATCGGCGAGCGCCGTGGGCCAGCCACCGAGGCGAGGACGCTTTACGAGGATCACTCGCCCAAGGATCAGCCGCAGCCGGTCGCCAAATGGGATGGTGATCGCGGTGGTCGCGGACATATTTAAGGGCGCAGATCCGAAAGCCTGCGCCCTTTCTTAACCGCCTCAAATGGCGAAGGGTCGCCTATTTGACGAACTCGCCCTCGATGTGAAGTTCGACCTCGTCACCCAATGCCGGCAGGCCGTAGGTGATGCCGAAGTCCGAGCGTTTGATCTTGGCCTCGGCGTCAAAACCGGCGCGGTATTTACCGCGCATAGCACCGGCCTGATTGAACTCGACTTCCAGTTTCACCTCTTTGGTGATGCCCTTGATGGTCAGGTCACCATAGACGTCGGCCTCGTTGGCGTCGTCACTGTCCACCACGATACGGGTCGAGCGGAAGGTGGCCGTCGGGTGTTTCTCGACGTCAAAGAAGTCCGCGGTCAGCAGGTGGCGCTTGAGCGCTTCGTCGTTGGGGGCGATGTCTGCGATCGGAATTTCAGCAGTGAGCGAACCGCTGGCCGGATTGGCGGGGTCCAGCTTCAGCTGCGCCTTCACATTCACGAACTGGCCGATGTAGTCGGAAAAGCCGAGGTGATCGATCTTCCAGGTGATGCGGCCATGCGAGGAATCGAGGGCGTAATCGCCTGCCTCGACCTGCGCCGGGTTCTTGGTCAAGGCGTTCTGGGCCACGACACCGCCGGTCCCCAGCAGTGCAACAGCCGAGGCGACGATCAGAGTTAAACGGGCTTTATTTTGCATAGGCGTTCTCCGGAAGGTCTGAAACGCGAAGAGGGTGGGTAAAGGCTTGTCGCCTGACTTGCTCGAAAAGCTGACAGTCCACCCTGATGAGGTCGGCAATAGCACACCGGGGGCACGGTAAATACGCACAGGGCCGATATCCAGTTCACGTCGCGGTGTCCCAAACCGGATTTTTTGCGTCTTTGACCAAGGTTGATGGCGTCATCGGTTGACAGGCAGGGGAGGGAGGGGGCATTTGCCCGCCCTCGACCTCAACCAGTTCAGACGGGCCCGACTGCCGCAATGACCTACATCGTCACCGACGCCTGCGTGAAATGTAAGTTCATGGACTGCGTGGAAGTGTGTCCGGTGGACTGCTTCTATGAAGGCGAGAACTTCCTCGTTATCGCGCCTGATGAATGCATCGACTGCGGCGTGTGCGAGCCGGAATGCCCGGTGGATGCCATTGTGCCGGATACCGAGGACGAGCCCGACGGCAAGTGGCTGCAGATCAACGCCGAATACGCCAAGGTCTGGCCGAACATTACGGTCAAAGGCACCCCGCCTGCAGACCGCGAACAGTTCGAGCGCGAGACCGGCAAATACGAAAAATACTTCAGCCCGAAGCCCGGTAAAGGCTCCTGAGTTCAGCGCCATTTTCTGAACACAATTGGGCATAGCACAGCTTTGGCGCTGTGTATGTTTTGAGATTTAGCAATTTTGTGGTAGGTTCCTCCCATTCGAAACGGGTAGTGCCGCAACTCTGCACGCTATCCGAGTTTGCGACAGAACCCCGCATTTAACGGGGTCGGCCAGAGGTTCGGTGATCCTGTACAGCATCTGATGTGTGGCTTTGACATTCTCCCGACGGAATCAAATCCGGCGGCGGGAATGCTTTTGCTCTATCGGAATGTTGCTCAAGTCACCGGCGTTTGTGCCGGGAAAGGAATGTCATGACGAGCAAGTCCGGTCTGGAATTCAAGGTTGGCGACGCTGTGGTCTATCCGGCCCACGGTGTTGGCAAGGTTGCCGCGATCGAAACTCAGGAAGTCGCGGGCATGTCGCTCGAGGTCTACGTCGTGACCTTCGATCATGAAAAAATGACCCTGCGCGTACCGACCAAGAAGGCCGCAACGGCTGGTCTGCGTACGCTGGCTGCCGACGACACCGTCACCAAGGCCCTGACCACCCTCAAGGGCCGTGCACGCATCAAGCGCACCATGTGGTCGCGCCGTGCGCAGGAATATGAAGCCAAGATCAACTCGGGCGACCTGATTTCGATTGCCGAGGTTGTCCGCGATCTATTCCGTGCCGACACCCAGCCTGAACAATCCTATTCGGAGCGTCAGCTCTATGAATCGGCTCTGGATCGCATGGCCCGCGAAGTCGCTGCTGCCAACGGCATCGACAAGGACGCTGCCATTGCCCTGCTGAGCAAGTCGCTGGCGGCCAAGAAGCCGATCGCATCGGCGGCTGCCGCTGCTGCCGAAGCAGAAGACGAGGCCGAAGCCGCTTAATCGGCTCTGCCAGATATACAAAAGGCCCGGACAGCGATGTCCGGGCCTTTTTTATTGTCTCGTACCGATCGGGATCAGGACAGGACGACGATGGCAACGCGGCGGTTCTGGGCGCGGCCTTCACGGTTGTTGTTCGTAGCTACCGGATTGGATGCGCCGTACGAAATGGTCGACATGCGGTTGAGCGGAATGCCCTGGGTGCTGAGGTAGCGGCGAACGGCCTCTGCACGGCTTTGGCCAACGCGTTCGTTGGTCGCGGCGCTACCCGACGAATCGGTGTGGCCCTGGATTTCCAGATAAACGTTGCGGTTCTCGGCCTTCAGGCGCTGGGCTAGCTCGGACAGGCGCTGTTCGGCTTCCGGCGACAGGGCGGTCGCGTTGTTCGGGAACTTCACCGAGTCGTCCGACAGTACGACTTCGTATAGGAATTTGCCTTCGGCCAGTTTGTGGGCCGCGTTTGCACGCGAGAGGGCTTGGTTGGCGGTGCTTTCAACGCCGGTAACGCGGCTGTCTACGGCGCTCACGCGCTCGTCGACGACGGCGATGTTGTCCCGCACGAAGCGGTGACTGGCGCAACCGCTCGCTGCGACGCCAAGCGCCAGAACGGTGCCGATGGCAAAGGCTTTGCGGGTCATGATCGACATCAAGTTGCTCTCTGTTAACGACGGAGGGCTCTCCGCCAGACATGCAAGGTGAACTAAGTTTGACAGTCTGGGCCGCGTCATGACCCCGAAAAGGCAGGAATTTGTCACCTTGGCCGTAACTGAACGCACCATCGGGAATATATTTCCTCAAAAACCATCGTTTGCCATGAAGTTGGCATTTGCTGGTGTCTGACTATGTAAAATGTAGAGAGCTTGCTGCCGTGGAGTCATTGTGCGCCGAAACTCCAAGATCACGACCCGACGCAACCGCAATACAAGCTTGGCCATACTCTTAAGCTTGACCGTACATGCCGCGGTCGTGAGCATTATTTGGGGGATGCGCGCACAGTCACCCGCCGGGCCAGAGCCTTTACCGGTGGTGATGGTGGAGCTGATTGACCCGCCCGAACCTCCACCGCCGCCGGAGCCCGAACCGGATCCCGCTCCGACCGGACCACCCGCAGAAGTGCCCACACCTTCCCAAGCGGCACAGACCAAGGAAGCCGCAAAGGCCCCTACGGTTACGCCCAAGCCCCAGACCGCACCGCCGCCGCCCATCCACCGGCCGCCACCCCCGCGGGTGCCAACCGAGGTGGTGGCCGTATCCTCCGCGCCGCCAGCCCCTAACATGCGTCTGCTGGGCGATGGGGAACTGGCGGGCGCACTGGTCGCCGGAGCCGGTGCGGGAGGTGGATCGGGCGAAGGGGGCTCGGGCGGTGGCGGAAGTGGCGGGTCCGGGACTGGCACGGGATGCAATATGGCCCGACGCCTTCAAGCGTTGGTCCGGCGCGATGCGCGGGTTCAGGCGACAGTGCGCGCGGCTCAGGCGCAAATGCAGTCAGGGCGTCGGGCTATCGTTATCTGGGACGGCGACTGGGTCCATGCTCTGGATCAGGACGGACGCGGCTTGGCCGGAGTACGTCAGGCGATCGCGGTGGAGGTCGCCTTCGCCCCGCGCGAGTGCAGGATGGAGCGGGTCAACGGCACCGTCGTGGTGTCCCTGGGGGACGATGCGGGCTCACCGCGACTGGCCTTTGTGGCTCCCAGTTGGCGCTGGGGTGAACTCGCGCTGCGCTGAGGCGGTTCGTCTTAGGCCTTAAAGTTTGTATTCAATCGAATACTTCTAAACTTAGGGTTCTACGAAAACGCAGAGTTTTCTTCTGGTAAAGCTTCGAATAACCGTGATCATCTGAATGGTGAAACGTGAACGCGATCAGGAGTTTCCGTATTTTTGCCACATTCTGGACAGCGTCGTTCTTTGGTTACCTGGCTAATATTACAGCGTTATTCACGAAAATGTTGGATCGAATTGCGGCAATCTCACGTTAGCGTCCTGTTCAAGATGGCCAACCGCCTAAGGGCGAGTGCAGGGAGGGCAGCAAAATGGCTGAGACCTGGGGATTGGAAGCGGCGCGCAGTGTTCTGCGCGAATGGGCCACGCAACGCGTCGACGAGGCGACTCAAAAGAGCGGTCTGACGGTGCAGTTTGATGGCGTCGAAGCCTGGTTGTTGGCACAAGAGCCGCAAACGCTGGAAGAGGCCGAACGGGTACTGGTTGTGTTGGAAGCCTATCACGCCGGAAGGACCGAGGGTCTGGACGTGCTGATGAGAGCCGCAGGCGAGCATCGTCGGGACGGGGCCGCAACCTCCCGTGTCGGCCACAGCTTTGCACCGCGTGCCTATGGCCCCGTCGGCGGGCGGGCGTAAAATCAACTTAAAAGCGATCCTTACGTAACGTAAGGTATTGGTTCGCGTGGTGGTGTTCTGCTAGAGCGGCGTTTCTTTGGTCGCCGTGGCGACGCTCTTGCGCGAACCTCCCTGTGAAATCATTGCGTCTCGTCATGGCCAGTGCGCCATGGGTACTGCTGTTGGCCGCCGGCCCCTCCTTCGCTGCGGAAGAAGTAGAACAAGCACCCACGTCGGTCTCGGACATTGTGGTGACAGCCGAGCGGGGACGGGATGTGCTGGCGAGGGTGCCGTTGTCGTTGACGGTGACCGACGGGGCGTTGCTCCGCGACCTTGGCGTCCGCGACATCAAGGATTTGCAATTGACGACGCCGGGTCTGCTGACGGCGTCTTCGTCCAATCAGACTTTTACCACGGCCCGTATTCGCGGTGTTGGCACGGTAGGCGACAACCCGGGCGTCGAGAGTGCTGTCGGCGTTATGGTCGATGGCGTCTATCGCCCGCGCAATGGCGTGGCTCTGGGCGATCTGGGCGAGGTGGAGCGGATCGAGGTCCTGAAAGGCCCGCAGCCGACCCTTTTTGGCAAGAATGCTTCGGCGGGCATCATCAATGTGGTGACGGCGGTCCCGTCGTTTGAGCCGTCGCTGAACCTCGAAGCCACGTTTGGCGAGTATGGCACAGAGGGCGGCAGCATCGGTCTGAACGGTCCCTTGATCGAAGACCAATTGGCGGGGCGCCTCTACGTCGCCACCCGACAGCGCGACGGGCTGTACTCTGTACGCACGGGCGAGGGTCCGCGCACGGCGACCGATGACCAGAACGAAAACTACGACACCATCCGCGGCCAACTGCTGTGGACCCCGCGCGATACCGTCAGCGCGCGTTTGAGCGCCGACTATACGGCGCGGGACGAGCGCTGCTGCGTCGGTGTTCAGGTGCTTACCGGCCCGACGGCCCCGATTTTGGCGGTATTGTCGCCGGACGGCGGGGTGATGGCGACGCATGATCCGGACGCCCGCATCGCCTATTCCAACCGCGACACCAACACCCGCATCCGCGACCGTGGCGTGTCGCTGCATGTGGATGCCGATCTGGGCTGGGCGCGTCTGGCTTCGGTGACGGCGTACCGCGACTGGCGCGGAGTGATCTCGCAGGACTGGGACTTCAGCTCTGCGGACATCGCCTATCGTCCGGATGACGGAAGCTGGTCCAACCGTTTCCGCACACTGTCGCAGGAGTTCCGTCTGTCGGGGGAGACGGCGCGCTTTGACTGGAACGCAGGCCTGTTCCTCGCCGACGAGAAGCTCAGCCGCCGCGACAGCATCCTTTATGGGCGCGACTATGAGGAATATGTCGGGCGTCTGCTGACCCGTAGTGCGGGTAATCCGCTGGGGCAGGCCGATGGCGTGTCGCAACTGACGGGCCTGCCGTTCGGCACCAACTTCATCGAGGGCGAGGGTCAGTGGGACGCCTATGCCCAGCGCGCCAAGTCGGCGGCCCTGTTCGGCCAGATCGACTATCGCCTGACCGATGCGGTGACGCTCAGCGCGGGCGTGCGAGCGGCGCATGAGAAGAAGACCATGACCGCCGACTATCTCAACATGGACGGTGGGGCGGCCTGCGGGGCGGCGCTCGCGCGAGGTGTCAGCAACGCCATGCTGTGTCTGCCGTGGTCGAACCCCGCGTTCAACACTCTGAGGCAGTCCGAAAGTCTGACCGACGAAGGCGTAACCGGCATGGTCCGCGCCGAGTGGCAGGTAAGCGATCAGGTACGCCTGTACGGCGGCTGGTCGCGTGGTCGCAAGAATGGTGGTTTCAATCTGGATCGCGGCCAGACCAATCTGGTGCCGGATGCCTCGCGCGCTTTCCCGTCAGAACGGGTGGATGCGTTCGAGGTCGGCTCAAAGGCGGTCTTGCTCGACGACACCCTGTTGCTGTCGGTCGCAGCCTTCCGCCAGACCTATGAGGATTTCCAGCTCAACACCTTCCTGGGCACCACCTTCCTTGTGCGCTCGATCCCCGAAGTGCGGGCCAAGGGGGCAGAGGTCGATGCGATCTGGCGCCCCATTGAGGGGCTGTCGGTGCAGGGCGGCGTTACCTATGCCCAGACCGAATACGGCGATGATCCGATTGCGGGCCTGCCATTGCTTGCGGGCAAGCGTATGAGCTTTGCGCCGCTGTGGTCGGGGGCGTTGTCTGGCACTTATGAGCGCAATGTCTGGGGCGATCTGACGGGGCGGGTGACGCTGGGCGCGAAGTATAGCTCGGCCTACAACACCGGCTCCGATCTTGATCCGATCAAGGTCCAACCCGCCCACTGGCGCGTGGATGGCCGCATCGCTCTGACCCGAGACGACGCGTGGCGTGTCGAGGTATGGGGCCGCAACCTGTTCGACGAAACCTATCGTCAGGTCGCCTTCGGCGCACCCTTCCAGACCGGAACACTGGGCGCATTCCTGGGCGAGCCGCGCACGGTGGGCGTGACCCTCAGGTTAGCGCGCTAAGGCCTTAGAACCGCGCTTCGGTGGCCTTGTGCTTGTATTGGGCGCAGGCCATCCAGCCTTTGAACGGGCGCAGCAGGCCAAGGCACAAGAAGCCGATCAGCGGGAAGGTGAACACCATGTGTACCCAGATCGGCGGGTGGACGGTGAACTCGAAGATCATGAAGCCGACCATGCCCAGCGTGCCCATGATGGACATGACGAAGAAGGCCGGACCATCTGCGGTGTCGGCAAAGCTGTAGTCCAGACCGCACTTCGAGCATTTGTCGGTGATGGTCAGGAAGCCTTTGAACAGCGGTCCCTCACCACAGCGCGGGCAGCGGCAGCGGATACCCGTAACAACGGGGTTGAGCGGCGGGTACTGTTCTTCTGACACGGTGTGACAATCCACATTCTGGCGGGCGATAGGCATCGCCGCATGTCCGACAGGTTTCGGATTTTATCGCTATCAGTTCAAGCGGTCGTTTTGTCCAACCAAGCTTAACCGTCGTTAACGACGAGGAAAGCCCCTTGGGGTGACAATGGGGGGATATGTCCGGGGCCCGTGTGACCAAGCGTGTGTTGAAGACCTCTGCAGCGGCTGCCGCTGCGGGGGTAATGGTGCTTGCGCCCATGGAAATGCCGCTGGCGGTGGCACAGACAGGCGACCCTATCGAAATCCGCGTCGGGGCCAACGAGGCCTTTACCCGCGTCGAGTTCGCCGGTGTCATCGGTCGCCGCGCCCGCGTGCGTCAGGACGGTCGTCAGGTCATTGTGCGGTTGGGATCGACCGCCGCTCCCGACGTCAGCCGTCTGAAGGTTGATCCGCCCAAGGGTGTCTCCAAGGTCGAGACCCGCGCGGTTACGGGCGGGACCGAACTGGTTCTGACGCTGGCTGACGGGGCAGAGGCAGGAGCCGGAAGTGCCGATGGCGCGGTGTGGGTCAACATCCGTCCCGAAGGTGCGCCCGCAAGCATTGACCCCACGGCCAAGTCGGCCACCGCCGTGGTGCCTGTTACGGTCGTGCGCGAGAACGGTCGGGCAAGACTTCAGTTTGCTTTCAAATCGCCCGTAGCGGCGGCTGTATTCAAGCGCGGAAATGCCGTCTGGGCCGTATTCGACACCAAGGCCGCCATCCAGATCAAATCGGGTGAAGGTGACGGCATCCGCTGGGCCGCCGGTCCTGACTATACGGTCGTGCGCATCGAGGCCCCGTCGGCTCAACCTTTGTCCGCGCAAGCTGACGGCGCGAACTGGATTGTGTCGCTGGGCGAAAGTTCGGCAAATGACGGAATACACATTGTCCGCGATGACGAGGTGAAAGCCAGTCTGTCGGCGCAGGTCTCGGGCGTACGCCGTACCATCTGGATTACCGATCCGATGTCCGGCGAGCGTATCGCTACCGTGCCGGCGCTAGGACCTGTGAAGGGGGTGAACGTCGCCCGCCGATCTGTCGACGCGCAGATTTTGCGCACGGCGCAAGGACTGGCCGTCGAAGCCTTTGCCGATGACCTGAGCGTCGATACGGCCACTGATCGGGTTATCATCAGCCGTAAGGGCGGCCTGAAGCTTTCCTCGCCGACGGCGGCGCTCGAAGCGGCCGGAGCACCCGCGATCGATGCGCCTAAAGCCGCGCGTTTCCCTGCGCTGATCCAGACAGGGTGGGCCAACACCGGAACGGTCGGCTTCTCTGTTCGTCACCGTGACCTGCAGTTGGCGGCGCAGACGGAAATGGCGCGCGCGGCAGATGATCCGCGTGCTCCGGTCGAGGCACGTCTGGCCTATGCGCGGTTCCTCGTAGGCTCGGGCCTGCACTATGAAGCCATCGGCATTCTGAATGCCTTGATCGAACAGACGCCGGGTATGCTGGGCGTGCCGGAAGTGCGTGGTCTGCGCGGCGCGGCGCGGGCCAGCATCGGGCGACTGGAAGAAGCCGAAACCGATTTCACCTCCGGTGCCCTGGCCAATGATCCGGCCAGCCGCGTCTGGCAGGGCTATATCGCGTCCCAGCAAGGGGACTGGGCTACCGCGCGCCGTATGTTCTCGGCAGGGGCCAGTGCGGTTGATGCCTTCTCGACCGACTGGCGCGCGCGCTTTGGTACGGCGCATGCGATGGCGGCGCTGGAAACCGGCGACAAGGGCGGGGCCCGCGAGTTGTTGAACTATGTGTTCGGGCAACCGGCTGTGCCATCTGCGGACCGTCTGGCCGCGCGTCTGGTTCAGGCCAGGCTGTTGGAAGCCGCGGGACAGGGCAAGCGCGCTCTGGCCATCTATACTGCCGCCTCCCGCGCGGGGATGGACAACATCCGCACCACGGCCAAGCTGGGCGTCGTGCGTCTGTCGCTGGCCAATGGCTCGATGACGCCGGACAAGGCGGCCAAGGAGCTGGAGCTGCTCAAATGGCGCTGGCGCGGGGACGGTATCGAACTGGCGGTGATCCAATCGCTGGGCGAGCTCTACCTGTCGCAAGGCCGCTATCGCGAGGCGCTGACGGCGCTCAAGGGCGCAGGCGGACGGATTACCAGCCTGCCCGGTGGTGACAAACTGCAGGAGCAGTTGGATCGCGCCTTCCGCGCCATGTTCCTTGAGGGTGCCGCGGACGGGCTTCAGCCTGTACAGGCGCTGGCGCTGTTCTTCGATTTCCGCGACCTGACGCCGGTTGGTGCAGACGGCGACGAGATGGTCCGCCGTCTGGCCCGTCGCCTGATCGACGTTGACCTGCTCGATCAGGCCGCGGAGCTGCTGAAATATCAGGCCGAGAACCGCCTTGATGGCGTAGCCCGTGCGCAGGTCTCGGCCAATCTGGCGGCGGTCTATCTGATGAACCGCCAGCCGGAACCGGCACTGCAAGCGCTGTGGAGCTCGCGCTCGACCCTGCTTCCCAATGCGGTGGCGGCCGAGCGTCGTGCACTGGAGGCCCGCGCCCTGATGGAGCTCGGTCGCTATGACCACGCCATCGAGATTTTGGGCCGCGATGCCACCCCCGCTGCCCGTCAGGTTCGCGCCGAAATCCTGTGGAAGCAGGAAAAGTGGGGCGAGGCTGCTATTCTGTATGAGCAGGGGCTCGGCGAGCGCTACAAGGACACCGCCATCCCGCTGACCGTCAGCGAGGAGACAAATGTTATCCGCGCGGGCGTGGGTTATTCGCTGGGCCAGAACGGTGCTGCACTGTCACGGCTGTCGCAGCGCTATAGCCCGTTTGCAGCAGGGTCGCGTTCACCCGGTGCAATGCGGATTGCTCTGGCAGGGCTGGAAGGCCAGGGCGCAGGCGGTCCTGCAGACTTCAGCAATCTGAGCGCACAGGCCGACGCCTATGCCGGCTGGATTGCCGAAACCAAGGCCGACTTCCGCGAGCGTACCCAAACCAAGCCTGCGACCGCTCCGGCAGCGCGCCCAGCCGCAGCACCTGCAGCCTAAACACTAACGATTTCGAAGATTGCGGCGGGCGGCATCCGGTCAGGAACGCTGTCATCGCTATCTCTCGCCAAGGGCCGCGTGGAGAGATGCGGAAAGAAGTGGAAACGGCGACACCCGTAGGTGCCGCCGTTGTCCGAAAGGATTAGCTGTTAACAGCGTCCTTGAGCGGCTTCGACACGCGGAAGCGCACGGCCTTCGAGGCCGGGATCTTGATGGTCGCGCCGGTAGCCGGGTTGCGGCCTTCGCGTTCTGCACGCTCAGCGGTGTCGAACACGCCGAGGTTCGAGATGCGCACGTCGCCGCCCGACTTGAGCGACTTGTGGATGTTCTCGACGATGGCGGTCAGAACCTTGCCGGCGTCTGCCTGCGAAACACCTGCGTCCTTGGCGACGGCAGCGATCAGTTCGGCTTGAGTGGTCATGAGGGTCGTTTCCCAAAGTGGTCGCCCGCGAACGTCGGGCGAAGATGAGGGATCAACGACGGTTTCGGGCGATTTGGCAAGCCCCCAAACCGCGCAAAAGCCCATGTGGTGGGGATTTATCCCCCGCCAGCCGCTCTTTGGAAGCTTTCGACGAGGCTTCCGGCCACCAAACGCCAGCCATCAACGAGCACGAAGAAGATCAATTTGAACGGCAGGGAAACCACGGCCGGCGGCAACATCATCATACCCATGGACATCAGCACGCTGGCGACCACCAAATCGATCACAAGAAACGGAACAAAAAGAAGAAATCCGATCTCGAAGGCCTTCTTCAATTCGCTGATCATGAAGGCCGGAGTGACCACCTGAAGGGGCAGTTCCTGAAGGTCTGTCGGGGGCTCGATTTTGGCCAGTCGGGTGAACAGGCCAAGGTCACCACGGTCGACCTGAGCCAGCATAAAGGTTTTTACAGGTTCTGACGCTGCATCGAAGGCTTGGGGCAGTTCCATCTGCTGATCCATCAGGGGACGGATGCCCGAATCATATGCAGCCTGCCACGTCGGCGTCATCACAATGGCCGAGAGGAACAGGGCCAGAGACACCAGCACAGCATTAGGCGGCGACTGCTGAAGACCCAGCGCCGTGCGCAGCAGAGACAGCACCACGACGATCCGCACGAAGCTAGTGGTCATGATGACGATGGACGGTGCCAGCGACAGCACCGTCATCAGGGCGACAAGCTGGACCACCCGTTCGGACAGGCCTGCGCCCGTGCCCAGATCGACATTGATGGCCGATTGCGCGAACGATGCGACCGGCCATGCCATGCAAAGCAGGGTCACAAGTGCTGACAAGGTCGCGGCGCGTTTCAACTCGGCGCGCGTCGGCTTTACGAACAGCGACAGCGGTTGGACACGCTTCATAGCTGATCCCCCAACGAGCGGGCACGCGTGTGCGGCGGCTTCATTCCTGACAGCGCATCTCTGAAGCCACCCGTGGAGGGGCGGACAGGTTCGGGCGCGGGCGCGGGGACATGTTCCTGCGGGACTTCGACAATACCACGAGGCTCGATCAGTTCGCGACCTTCGCCCAGCAGCAAAAGGCGCTCTTCCTGATCCACCTTGACCAGTACAAGACGGCGCGACGGGTCCAGCATCAGGGTTTCAATGACCTTGAGGCGCTTGTCACGACGCGGAGCGGAGCCCTGAAGCTTCGCCATCATCTCGGGGGCGTAGCGGCGCACAACATAGGCCGCCATACCGATCAGGCCCAGTGTGATGGCAAGCCCGAAGATGGCTCGCAGCAGGTCTATCCAGTTCATCGATTGTCCGAGGCCCCCGGCATGCGCCGTTCTATGGCCAAGGTTTCCGCTAACGTGGTTAACACGGCTTTAAGATATAGAGACTATTAACCCTGTAGGCGGCAAATTCTGCCGATCAACCATTATGGGGCGTGGGGCGTGTCCGTAACCGACTTGTCACTGCTGAACCAGATCAAGGGTCGCCTTGGCTGGCTGGACGATCGCCAGCGGGTGATCGCACAGAACGTCGCCAACTCGGATACGCCGGGTTATGCGGCGCGTGATCTGAAAGTCCCCACCGACTTTGCCGCGGCGATGAACAAGCAGAACGGGGTGCGCCTGATGGCGACGAACGCTGCGCACATTGTCCCTCCGGGCCAAGCGGTACGTTTCGACGTCAACCGCGCGCCTGACAGCGAGACGACGCTGGATGGCAACTCGGTCGTGGTTGAAGAGCAGATGTTGAAGATGGCCGAGAGCCGCATGGCCTATGACGCGGCCATTGGCTTCTATCAAAAATCCATGTCGATGATCCGTATGGCGGCACGCCGTCCGGGTCAGGGCTGAGGTCTGGAGGGACTGATCCATGGCTGATCCAATCAACGGTCGCCCCGCAACGGCTCGCAACCCCGCCATGGGCGTGGCAGCCTCGGCCCTGCGCGCACAGCAGTCGCGAATGCGTGTCATCGCCGAGAACATAGCCAATGCGAACTCTACTTCGCCGGTGGCCGGTGGTGATCCGTATCGTCGCCAGATGCCGGTGTTTCAGGCCCGCGACCTGAACGGCTCGACCGGCGTGGTGCTGGCAGACGTTCGTCCTGACCAGAGCGATTTCAAGCTGGAATACGACCCGTCGCACCCAGCGGCCAACGCCGACGGCTATGTACGCCGTCCCAACGTCGACACTCTGGTCGAAGCCATGGACATGCGCGAAGCCCAGCGTGCCTATGAAGCCAACCTCAATGTGATCGAGACGGCCCGCGTGATGGAATCCCGCACTCTCGACATCATCAAACGCTAAGGGCGCTAGACGATGAATCCGATGATGGCGGCACGCCTCTATTCCACGGTTCAGGGCACGGCTGCGCCGACGGTCGCCAAGCCCGAGATGGCTGCGCAGACCAAGGGTGCGGGCTTTGCCGAAATGCTGCAATCGGTCGTCGCCCAGACCGCCGAACAGACTCGCGGTGCCGAAGTGCAGATGGCCCAGAACGTCAACGGTCAGGGCAACCTGATCGACGTCGTCACCTCCATCAGCGCCGCAGAGGCATCGTTGGAAACGGTACTGGCCGTCCGCGATCAGGTGATTTCGGCCTATAAAGAAATCATGGCCATGCCGATCTGATCGGCGCGCATGGGCCTAACGAAAAAGGGCGGCTCCATCATTAGGGCCGCCCTTTTTGTTTGCCGGATTAGCGGGAAGCTAATTTGGCGAAGTGGTTGTCGTGGTTCGTGTTGTGGTCACGGTATCGCTAAACCCGCTGACCCTGCCGAACATGAAGGTCACCGAGAGTTCTTTGGTGCGCTCCGTTCCGTCGTCATCGGTCGAAATGCCACGCTCGAAGTACCAAACCTCGTTGCCTTGGGCATCGGTTTCCATCCGGTACGGACTGCCCATGGCCTCGCGAACCTGTGACTTCGTCATGCCGTAACGGGCTGGTGTCGGTTCGGTGCTCCATTCTGCGGAAGCGCAGGCGGACAGGAGAGAAGTAACGGCGAGGATGGTCCAGATATTCGGTCGCTTCATGCCGTTACTCCTGACTGTATTTCGAGCTTAGCTCCGAACCAGACGAAGGAATTCTTCGCGGGTGCGGGCGTCTTCTCTCACCGTCCCCAGCAAGCACGAGGTCGTCAAGCTGGAGTGAGGAAGATTTACACCTCGCATGGTCATGCAGGAGTGCTCGGCTTCGATCACCACGCCCACGCCGTGCGGTTTGAGCACTTCCATGATGGCGTTGGCGATTTCCGAAGTCATCTTCTCTTGAATCTGGAGGCGGCGGGCAAAACCCTGAACCACGCGGGCCAGTTTGGAAATGCCAACCACGCGGTCGGTCGGAAGATAGGCAACGTGGGCGCGGCCGATCACCGGCAGCATGTGGTGTTCGCAGTGCGAGACGAAGCGGATGTCCTTCAGGACGACCAGCTCGTCATATCCGCCAACTTCCTGGAAGGTCCGCAGCAGATATTCCTTCGGGTCGACGTCATAACCTTGGAACAGCTCGCGATACGACTTGGCCACGCGCTTGGGCGTGTCCAACAGGCCCTCGCGGTCGGGATTGTCCCCGGCCCAGCGGATGAGGGTACGAACGGCGGCTTCGGCCTCTTCGCGAGAGACGTCGGCAGGGTGCTGGTGATCAGTCATGAATGCTCTTTAGGACAGACCGCGACGTTTGGGGAGGGTGCTTGGGTACGGTTTTACTTATCAACCGGATCACCTTCGCTGTGTGGTTATCAACTCGTTAACCATAGTGTCGGCATTTATTGCCTAGGTTGTCGGAGCGGGTCATGAGTGGCGCGGAAGTACTGGATGTGGGGCGTGATGCCCTGTGGCTGACGATCCAGCTGTGCCTGCCGGCTCTGGTCGTGGCGCTGGTGGTCGGTGTGGCCATCGGTCTGTTCCAGGCTTTGACCCAAATTCAGGAACAGACGCTGGTCTATGCGCCCAAGATCATCGCCATCTTCGTCACCCTGTTGCTGGCTCTGCCGCTGATGGGGGCGCTGATGGGTGCGTTTATGCGCGACATCGCCGCCAAAATCGCCGGAATCTAGGGGCCGGATGGAGCCATACGCCACAGTCGCACAGGTTTGGGCGAGCGGACTTTTGTTCGCTCGGCTGGGCGCGATTGTCATGCTGATACCGGGTATTGGCGAAGCCTATGTTCCGGCGCGGGTCCGTTTGTCGCTGGCGCTGCTTCTGGCCATGGCGATGTATCCGATTGTTGGTCACACGCTTCCGGCTCTGCCGCCGACGCTGGGCGGCACGGTGGGACTGATCCTGCGCGAGTTGATTGTCGGGTTGGCGATAGGCGCGATCCTGCGCATCTTCATGCAGGCTCTGACGACTGCAGGCGAGATCGTATCGCTGCAGACGACGCTGAGCTTTGCCCAGACGGCCAACCCGATGCAGGCCTCACCGGGTTCGACCCTGTCGGCATTTCTGGCGCTGCTGGGCGTTACGCTCGTGTTCGCCACAAATACGCACCACATGTTTGTGGGGGCGATTGTGGGCTCCTACGAACTTATCGGGCCGACCAAGCCCTTCATCGCTTCGGACTTCACCGCCATGGCCGTCAGGACCATGAGCCAGAGTTTCCTGTTGGGGGTACAACTGGCAGCGCCTGTTCTGGTGTTCGCGCTGGTGTTCAATCTGGCTTCCGGTCTGGTGGCGCGGGTGATGCCCGCGTTTCAGGTTTACTTTGCCGCAGCACCTCTCAGCGTGCTGCTGGGGCTCTCGATCTTTGCGCTCAGCCTGGGCGTGGTGGGGACGGTTTTCATCAGCCGTTACCAGGCGGTCCTGAGCCAGTTCACGGGAGGCGCGCTTGGCTGAAGACGCCGACCAGGACTCAAAAACAGAAGAGGCCACCCCGCGAAAACTCGAGGAGGCGCGCAAGAAAGGTGACTTTGCGCGTTCTCCGGATGTAGCCACAACCATGGCCCTCGGAGGCGCGGCGGCTGTGCTGCTGTTTGGCGGTGCCGGTTTCAGCCAGCAGATCGCCGCACAACTGCTGCCCTTCATCGAGCGTCCGCACACCATGTTGGGCGGACTGGAAGCCGGCGCGGGTATGGAACTGGGCATGACAGCCGTACTGGCTGCGGCACCATTCCTGATGGTCCTTATGCTGGCGGTAATCGTGGGCAGTGTGGTGGGAAATGTGGCCCAGTCGCAGGGCTTCATCTTCACTGCCGAGAAGATCAAGCCCAAGCTGTCGGCGCTAAGCCCTCTGTCGGGCTTCAAACGCATTTTCGGGCCGGACGGTCTGGTCCAGTTCCTCAAGACCTTCCTCAAGCTGGTGGCGATCGGGGGCGTGTGCTGGTGGGTGCTGAAGCCCCACGTGCGCGAGGTCGAGAACATGGCAGCGATGAGCCCGCTGGCCATCCTGCCCTATGCCAAGGACATGGCGTTCAAACTGTTTCTGGCGGCGCTGGTGTTTCTGGGCGCGACGGCGGGAGCAGACTATTTGTGGCAGCGCATCCGCTTTGCCAAACGTATGCGGATGACCAAGCAGGAAACCAAGGACGACTACAAACAGTCCGAAGGCGACCCCCACGTCAAAGGCCGCTTGCGTCAGTTGCGTATGCAGCGAAGCCGCCAGCGGATGATGCAGGCTGTGCCGACCGCGACCGTCATCATTACCAACCCGACCCACTATTCGGTCGCGCTTCGCTATAATCCTGACGACGGCGATCCGGCACCCGTGTGCGTGGCCAAGGGTGTGGATGCTATGGCACTGCGCATCCGCGAGGTCGCTAAGGAACACGACGTGCCGATCATCGAGAACGTGCCTCTAGCGCGGGCGCTTTATGCAACGGTGGATGTCGACGACATTATCCCGCGCGAGCATTTCGAGGCTGCGGCCAAGGTCATCGGCTTCGTGATGCAAAAGCGCAAAGCGCACTGACCGCCATGGTGGTCTAAGGCGGGATTGTCCCGCATAGGCACAGGATCGGGTTAAGCTTCGTTGCATAAACTCGGTGCGAAATGATTCGCTAAGGGCGAGACGTGATGACGGTTTCCACTCCGCAACATCGGCTAAAGGTTCCCAGCGGGCGTTCGATGCGGCTTGATCCTTTGCTGCTGCTGATGGCCGTCGGCTTTGCGCTGACCGTCGCGGCGATTGCCTATCCGGCATTTCGCGTCAGTGCCCTGAGTGCGCCCAGTCTCATTCTGGTGATGACCGCCGGTGCCATCGCCACCATCGGTCTTTTGGTGTTTGGTCGCGGTGAAGCCAGCCGTCCTCTGGGCGATACCGCCGTGGATATGCTGGATGCACTGTCCGAACCGGCGGCTCTTGTTTGGGAATCCGGTCAGGTTCTGGCCTACAACGCTGCCTGGGCTGACGAGAACGGCGACCTCATCCACCTGCCGCGCGGAAAGTCGGGGCGCGCTCTCTACATGGCGTTTGCGCAGGCGCGCGAAGGCGAGCAGGGCCGCGCCATCGTCCAGATCGGTAGCCGCGAAATCGAGGTGCTGATCGGCCTTGCCGGACAGGGACGTTATCTGGTGCGGGCCGCGCCCGAGGCGGTGTTGCCAGTCTCTCTTGCCCCGCAGAATGCGCCTGTCGCCAGCGCGGTGGGCGAACTTCGCGCTATGGCAGCGGGGGCTCCCTTTGGCTCGGGTGTGATCCGTGGCGATGACCTGTTCGCGGGTCGCGTGCACGACGCCAACGCCGCGCTTTCTGTCCTGACCGGGCCGGCAGCGTCGGGGGATGCCGCCTTCGGACACCTGTTTGACGCCGCAGGGCTCGCAGAAGCACGGGCCAAGCTGGAAGCCGGATCGTCCGGTCCCATCGAGCTTATCGCCCGCGCCCATCCGGATCGCAGCCTGCACCTGTATGTCGCGCCCGAGGGCGATGGCCGCCGTATTTGGCTGTTCGACGTTACCGGCCAGAAGTCGATGGAGCTACAGCTCTCGCAAGCCCAGAAGATGCAGGCCGTCGGCCAGTTGGCCGGTGGCGTGGCTCACGACTTCAACAACCTTCTGACAGCGATCCAGCTTCAGTTGTCGGGCCTGCTGGAGCGCCATCCAGTGGGTGATCCCTCCTATGAGGGCCTCAACGAAATCCGTCAGACCGCCATTCGCGCTGCCGATCTGGTGCGCAAGCTATTGGCCTTCTCGCGCAAATCGACTGTGCGCCGCGAACGTCTGGATCTGGGCGAGTTGGTTGGTGAATTCGCTGTCCTGCTGCGCCGTCTGCTGCGTGAGGATGTGCGTCTGGAGACAGACCACGGTCGCGACCTACCGCTGGTGCTGGCCGACAAGAGCCAGCTGGAGACGGCGGTCATGAACCTTGCCGTTAACGCTCGCGATGCGATGCGCGGTGTGGTCGAGCCGGGGGCCGGTGTGGTGACGATCCGTACGCGACGCCTGACACAGAGCCATGCGCGTGATCTGGGCTGGCGGGATGCGACCGAAGAGGTGGCTTTGATCGAGGTGTCCGACACCGGTCCGGGCGTTCCGCCCGAGCTTTTGGACAAGATTTTCGAACCGTTCTTCACCACCAAGGCCGTGAACGAAGGCACGGGCATGGGTCTGGCAACTGTTTACGGCATCGTCCAGCAGGCCGGTGGCCATATCTCTGTGACCAATATCGAGGGCGCGGGGGCCGCGTTCCGCATCTTCCTGCCTGCCGCTTCGGCAGAGGAACTGGTCGAGGTGCCGGTGGTCGAGAAGGTGGCAAAGGCCCCTCGCGACTTGTCCGGCGCAGGCCGCATCCTGTTCGTTGAGGACGAGGCGGCGGTGCGCGGTATTGCGGCACGCCTGCTGCGTCAGCGCGGCTATGAGGTGATCGAGGCCGCCGACGGTGAAGAGGCGCTTGAGCTGGCCGAGGAATGGTCGGGTCAGATCGATATGCTGATCTCGGATGTCATCATGCCGGGGCTGGACGGTCCGTCGCTGCTGCGCAAAGCGCGCAAATATATTGGTGACGTGCCGGTCCTGTTTATCTCGGGCTATGCCGAAAGCGATTTCTCGGACCTGCTACAGGACGAGGTGGGCGTAAGCTTCCTGCCCAAGCCGCTCGATATCAAGTCTCTCGCAGAGCGCGTGAAACAGGAACTCCACGCGGAAGCCTGATCGCGTCTCAGGCGCTGATTTCGAAACGCCAGTCCTCGACACTGCTCTCGGAGCGGCGCTCGCGGGCCTGTGCGTAAAAGAAGTCCGCCATCTCGAAGATTTGCAGCCGCGTCATGCGGCTCATGACGGGTGCAAGCTGCTCTTTCATAAGAGCCAGCTGTTCTTCGGTCACCCGAGAGGAGGGGTCGTATTCGTGCATAAGGGTACCCGGGGAGAAGGCCGTGTTTGGAATTCAACGTAGGGTTCCCGTTTGCGTTCCCCGCCTTCGGTCCTCGCGAAGAAAAATCACGTAAAACGCACCTCGGGGGTTGGGTTCGTGGCACGGCAGCTTAGATAGTAGCCTAGGAATCAAACCATCGACTTTTGATAAGGAGTCTCCTCATGGCCTTCACTCTCCCGCCTCTCCCGTACGCCTACGACGCGCTGGAACCGGCCATCGACAAGGAGACGATGACCTTCCACCACGACAAGCACCACCAGACCTACGTCGACAACCTGAACAAGGCTGTTGATGCCGACGCTTCGCTGCAGGGCCTGTCGCTGGAAGACATGTTCGCCAAGATGTCGTCGCTGCCGAAGGCCGTGCGCAACAACGGCGGCGGCCACTGGAACCACGCCCTGTTCTGGGAACTGCTGGCTCCGGCCGATAAGGCTGGCCAACCGTCGGCTGAACTGGCTGCGGCTATCGATGCCGACCTCGGCGGTATGGACGCCTTCAAGGAAGCCTTTAATGCTGCCGGCGCTGGCCAGTTCGGTTCTGGCTGGGCTTGGCTGATCGTTCAGGACGGCAAGCTGAAGGTCACCTCGACCCCGAACCAGGACAACCCGCTGATGGACGTCGCGGACGAGAAGGGCGCAGTCGTTCTCGGTGCCGACGTTTGGGAGCACGCCTATTACCTCAAGTACCAGAACCGCCGCGCCGACTATCTGAAGTCGTTCTGGACGGTCGTAAACTGGAACAAGGTCAACGAGCTGTACGCCGCCGCTACGGCCTAAATTCGTACCGCCAACCGATTTTTCGGTGGATAGAAGCAGGGAGCCGGTCATTCCGGCTCCCTGTTTTACGTTTAAGGGTCTGTTATCCTTAAGCGTTCGCAGGGTAGTTACGTCTCGAGGGGCAGAAAGAACCCTCAACGTTGGGGCGTAGTATGCGCGTACTGAATTGCGTGGTCGACGACCACAACCTGTTGCTGGTGGCCTTGGCGGCTTTGGTCTGTGTGACCGGCTCGGGCATCACCATGCAGCTGTATCGCAAGATGCGAGGCTGCCGCGGCCTTATGCGTGCCACCTGGCTGGTGACGGGCGCAGGCGCGGGCGGCGCAACCATCTGGTGCACCCACTTCATTGCCATGCTGGCGTGGACCCCTTCGATGGCTACGTCCTACGAGCCGTTTATGACGGCTGGCTCGCTGGTCGTGGCCCTGGCGGGCTGTGCGCTTGCGCTGGGCGTCGGATCCAGCCGCGGACTGGCGGCCAAGCTCATAGGCGGTGCCCTGTTCGGACTGACCGTCACCGGTATGCACTATCTCGGCATGGCGGGATTGGAGAACAAGGCGTTTGTCCTGTTCGATCCCGTCTATGTCGTTGCCTCGGTCGTGCTGGCGGTAGGCTTCGGCGTTCTGGCCTTTTGGCTGGCGGCGGCAGGCCAATTGCCTGCGCATAAGGTGACGTCCAGTGCCGCACTGGTGCTGGCGATCGTGTCCCTGCACTTCACGGGCATGGCGGCCATTACAGTCCTGCCTATGGACGGTTTTGGCCAGTCCCATGGCGTGAACAGCAATCTGCTTGCCTTTGGCGTCGCTGGCGTGGGCTTGCTGCTGCTGGGATCGGCACTGGCGACCTATGCCCTTCAGGAACAGTTCCAGAGGCGCGAACGACGTCGTTTGAAGGCTCTGATCGACGGGACCGCTGACGGCATGGTCGTCGAGATCGCTGGCCGCATCGTCATGGTCAACGAGGCCTTCCTTGACCTGTGCAAGCTGGAGAGCGCCGACCTGACCGGAGCCCCGATTGCCCGCTGGATCGAGGACGCCAATGTGATGACCGGCCAGACGGTGGTGCAGACCCAGCTTCTGACGGACGATCAGGAACTGATCCCTGTCGAGGTGGCTGTGCGTAACGAACAAAGTGAAAGCGGTGCCGCCGTCCGCCTGTTTGCTGTGCGCGATCTTCGTCGCCGTCAGGAGCAGGAACGCCGCATCGCCTTCCTGGCTCGCAACGACAGCCTGACCGGCATGCCCAACCGCGCTTCCTTCCTCGAGAAGATGACGCGAATGACCCATTTGATGGGCGGTGGCGGTGGCTTCGCCCTGCTGGCCATCGATCTGGACCGCTTCAAGGATATCAACGACCTGTACGGCCATGCCGTGGGCGACCAGTTGTTGGTCCATATCGCCGAGAACCTTCGAGCCGCCGGGCGCGAAGGCGAGTTTATCGCGCGTCTGGGCGGGGACGAGTTCGTGGCACTGGTGGCGCTGAATCCGCTCGCCGGCCGTCGCGAGCAAGCTGCCGTGGCCGCTGCACGCCTTCGCGAGGCGATCATCCAGCCCATGGACGGCGAACACACTAATATCGGTTGCGGTGCATCAATCGGCGTTGCGCTGTGGCCGGAAGACGGTGCCGATACTTCGATCTTGATCAACAATGCCGATCTGGCCATGTACCGCGCCAAGGCCTCGGTGTCGGACAAGGTCTGCTTCTACGAGAAGGCGATGGATGAGGCGGTGCGCCACCGTCGCCGCGTTACCGAGGGCCTGCGCAAGGCACTGGAGCAGGATCGCTTCCAGATATTCTACCAGCCGCAGGTGTGCGTCATTGACGGTGAGATCAAGGGCTATGAGGCCCTCCTGCGCTGGCCGCAGGATGATGGCAGCTTCATCTCCCCGGACGAGTTCATACCCGTAGCCGAGGATACCGGCTTGATCCTTCCGATCGGGGAGTGGGTGCTGCGCCGCGCGTGCGAGGAAGCCATGCAATGGGACAAGCCGTATCGTCTCGCGGTAAACCTCTCGCCGGTACAGCTGGGACATACAGACCTGCCCAAGCTGGTGCACCAGATCCTGCTGGATACCGGATTGCCACCCGCGCGACTGGAGCTCGAGATTACCGAGACGGCCATGATCTCGGATATGGCGCTATCTACCCACATTCTGCGCCAGCTCAAGGCGCTGGGGATCAGCATCGCAATGGACGACTTCGGCACCGGCTATTCGTCGCTGTCGACCTTGCGGGCCTTCCCGTTCGACAAGATCAAGCTGGATCGGGCCTTCATGAGCGAACTGGAAGGCAGTCCCCAGTCCCGCGCCATCATCCGGGCGGTTCTGACCATTGGCGAAAGCCTGAACATCCCCGTTCTGGCAGAGGTCGTCGAGACACTCGACCAGTTGGCCTTCCTGCGCGAGCAAGGGTGCGACGAGGTTCAGGGCTTCCTGCTGGGCCGTCCGACACGTCAGGCCTTGCCGCTGGCGACGCAAGAGGCCGCGCTGGCCGTTGCGTAACGACCGTACACGGATAGGCCAAACGCCCGTAAAGATTGACTCTGACGGGCATCAAGGCCATAAGCGCGCCCTTCACACCACGGGTTTGCGCCCGAGGTGCGTTTAAACACGGACGATGCGTGAACCGCCGTTGAGATAGTGCCTCCAATCGGGGAGGGACCGGGCCGCGTCATATAAGAGAGTAGACTATGTCCAAGCGTCATAGCGCCAAGTACAAAATCGACCGCGCCATGGGTGAAAACCTGTGGGGCCGCGCCAAGTCGCCGGTCAACAAGCGTTCGTACGGCCCGGGCCAACACGGTCAGCGTCGTAAGTCGAAGGTTTCGGACTTCGGTCTGCAACTGAAGGCCAAGCAAAAGCTCAAGGGCTACTACGGCAACATCACCGAGAAGCAATTCTCGTCGATCTACGCCGAAGCTGACCGTCGCAAGGGCAACACCTCGGAAAACCTGATCGGCCTGCTGGAATCGCGTCTGGACGCTATCGTCTACCGCGCCAAGTTCGTGCCGACCGTTTGGGCTGCCCGTCAGTTCGTCTCGCACGGCCACGTGACCGTTGACGGCAAGAAGGTTGACATCGGTTCGTACCGCGTCAAGCCGGGCCAAGTCATCGAAGTCAAAGAAAAGTCGCGCAACATGGCTCTGGTGCTTGAAGCCCAGCAGTCGGGCGAACGCGACATTCCGGATTACCTGGAACTGGGCGATCGCGGTTTCTCGGTACGCTACGTGCGTATCCCGGAACTGGCTGACGTTCCGTACCCGGTTAAGATGGAACCGAACCTGATCGTCGAATACTACTCCTCGTAATATTCGGCCCTTGTCCGCCTCGGCGGGCAAAGATCGGTACAGGAAAAGGCCTCGCTTTGGCGGGGCCTTTTTTTATTGCGAAGGTTTAATGGAGAACGGCGTTCACTTTTGGGCCAAATTGGAGCAATAAGGCCGAAGATTCGATGGGGTGTAGGGAGGGGAAATGATCCGGTCACTTATCCGCTCTGGTCTGACAACAGTCTCTCTGGCTGTGTTGTCGGCTGCCTGCGCCCCTGTCGTGACCTCTGCAGTGGCTCTGAACGAGCCGGGGCGGGTCGAGCCAATCTATGCTGCTGCTGTGGCAGGGAATGTGGCTGTGATCCGCGTGGGCTCCAACGGCTGTACCAGCAAGTCGGATCTAATTCCGCACCTGAGCCGGGGCGTCGGTCAAGCTGTCCTGACCGTTCGCCGGACCCAGATGGACACCTGCTCCGCACCCGAGCGTGAAGGGCTGGAGCTGCAATGGACGTTCGAGGAACTGGGCCTGCCGTCCGGTACCCTGCTGATGGTGAATAACCCGCTGCGCTCGGACACCATAGTAGCGGGTCAGCCCTAGTCAGCGCGCGCCCAAATCTAACCGATTATTCACGGGTAACCGTCTGGCTTCGCTGACACATTGTTCGTCAGACAAAGCTTTGTATGGGGACATACTATGAAATCGCGTTTCGCTACGCTCGGCGGACTGGCGGTGGTCGCTACCTTGCTGTCGGGCTGCATCATTATCGCCGGCGGCGACCGTGTCGTTCACGATCAGCGCCCGATGGAGGCCAGCCAATGACGCGTGCTTTGCTTGCCGCCTTGGCCTGTGTCGGACTGTCGGGTTGCGTGATTATCGCCGATGGCGAAGGCTCGTCGGTGAAGGTATCTCGCGGCGCGCCGATGGGGCCGTATGTCCGCAGCGTCTCGGCGGATGGCCAGAAGCTGCATGCTACGATCATTACCAACTGCACCCAGCGCGCGGACTTTGAAGTGGTCGTGCGCGATGTATCCGACGTGGCCCAGGTGACCATCTCCCAGCACAAAGACGCGCGCTGCGAAGGGCCGCTGGGCGATGTGCCGATCTATTGGAGCTATCAGGTCTTGGAACTGCCGGCCGGCAAACAGGTTCGCGTGATGAACCCGTTAAGCCTCTAGGGCAGGGGTTAGGCCGAGAACGGGCCTAACATGTCGGCAGGGATGCGTTGGGGGCGAAGGGTGCTGGCTTCGACAAGGCACCATTCCGATACGCCCTGAGCGCAGACCTTGCCGTCTGCGTCCTCGATCCGGACATAGCGGTTAAAACGCGGGCCTTGCGGGTCGCCAACCCATGTACGGGCCTTGATGCCCGTCGCATCGGGCATGATGCCGCGGAAGTAATCAATCTCGTGACGAAGGGCGACCCACGAATATTTCGTGCGGGTCGCCTCGTCGAAGCGGGCGTTCCAGTGGGCGGTGCCGACATCCTGCAACCAGCCCACATAGACCACATTGTTGACGTGGCCGTTCTCGTCGATGTGCTCCGGCTTAATATCCAGAGGCACGATGAAGATCTCGCGGTCTTCGCGCGGTTCGAGAACAACCCTCGCCATCAATCAGCCCCCGCTGGTTAGTCTTCGGCCGGGCCGATGCCCTTTTCGGCCATCAGAGCCTGAAGCTCACCGGCGTTGAACATTTCACGCATGATGTCCGAACCACCGACGAATTCGCCCTTAACGTAGAGCTGCGGGATGGTCGGCCAGTCCGAATATGCTTTGATGCCGTCGCGCAGTTGCTCGGACTGAAGCACGTCGACGCCAACGAAGGCGACACCGACGTGGTCCAGAAGCTGGACAGCGAGGCCCGAGAAGCCGCAGCGCGGCGAATCCGGCGTGCCCTTCATGAACAGGACGACGTCGTGATCTTTAACGGCGTTTTCGATGAAGGCGTGGACGGGATCAGCAGATTGGTCGGTCACTTGAGGCACCTATAAGACGTGCTTGGTCAGCTAGGTGTCCAATGTGGCCGGGTCAAGGTGACCGGCGCGTTTATCCCGAAATCATGCCGTTTTGGCCAAGAGCATCAGGTCTTTTGCCCTGACGGCCATCCAAGGTACGCCCGACATCGTGGCCGCGTCCGCAGCTTCATAAAGCGCCATACCCAGATCCTGCAGCGGGTAAGACAAGCGTTTGGACAAGCTCATCGCCACCCGCGCCATAGAGATCTGGTCGCTGGCCCAATCAATGGCCGTGGTCTCGTCCATCGGACGGGCGAGGCGGTGACGAAGTACGACTTCAACCTTGGTGATCGCGGTGAAATCACCCGTTTCGTCCGCTTCACTGATGGTGTGCGCATAGAGGCGCTCGCGGATCATGGCCCCGATGATAAGGCCGGGCTTGTCAGTCAGCTTGTGGGCCTGTTCCAGCGCCTCGGGGCTCCCCTCTGCACGTTCGGCCTTCAGCAGTTGGATCGCGGCCCAGTCCATCGGGCTGTGATCGGGCGAGAACTGGTCGGCTGCCGCATCGAACAGAGCACGCGCTTGTTGACGGGCACCGGCGTCATTGGCGATGGCGGCCAGAGCAGCCATACCCGTTCCGCACAGAGCCAAAGCGCGGGCGCGGCTGACGGGTCGCTCGTCGGGCAGGGCACCCTCCACAAGTTCGCGTAGTTCGCGGCCTGCACGATCCAGCAGCTTGGCGTTGCGGGTCAGAAGGCCCGCCTCCAGCGACAAGGCGGCGCGATCCAGTTGCAGGTCCTCGCCTATAGCTGAATCGTCCGGTTTCAGGCCCAGCATGGCTTCGGCCAGTTGGTTGGCGGCATCGGCCATCTTGTCTGCATCATAGGCGACGCGGGCCTTGCGGGCATTCAATCGGGCGCGCAGGGCTTCCACCTCGGCCTGGGTCTCGGAGCGGCGCGCGGCAGGCAGGCCATCGAGGCTGGTCAGCAAGCCATCAAGACGACGCGGGATACCGAACAGGTCAAAGGCCAACATGGCCGTGTGGCCGACGTCGACGGCGGCGCGAATGGTTTGGTCCTCGTTCAGCGCGGCACGGCTGGCATCGCGTCCGGCTTGTTCGGCACGCTGAAGGCTTTCCGAGGAGCCGGAGCGGCGGGCATGTTCGCGCCAGAGAGCGGCTGCGCGCATCCATCCCTCATAGGGACGGGGGCAGGACACGCGACCCGCGTCGATGGATTGGTTGCGGGCTTCGATCTCGACTAGGTTCAATCCGACCAGCTCCAACCAGCCCAGATCCTGGCTATCGCGGGCCTTCTCGAAAAGGCGTCTCAGATCTCTTCCAAACTCGAACATGGGTCCGCTTGTCCCGGTTTGGGATCACGGATTGATCCCTCCTGTTGCCAAGCAAACGCAGCGCCACGACGTTGGTTCGAAGTGAAATATCGTTGATTTTTTATTACCCTAGGGAAGGCGCGGATTTCACGCACCTTTCCAGTTTCTCGACGGTAGTGGGAACGCCCCGGCTAAGTTCGCGCACCGCGCGAATTCGTGCGCTGGACAGATCGCGCTCGGTCAAGGTTGTGGGACGGCCGGAGGCTTGGCCCATCTGGATTGTGGCCAGGGACCAATAAAGCGCGGCGTCAAACAGTAGCCTGCCGCGCGCACTCTCATTGCCTTCCAATTCGGAGCCGGCCTGTGTCACCCCTGCGCACGCGACCGCGTCCGCGTAGGAAACCACCAGCGGGCGCGCAGCCGTCGCAGCAGGCGCGGACTGGCTGAATGCCAGAAGCACCGACATCGCCAAGGCAACACTCAACATGAACTCTCCAAATGGAA
The DNA here is from genome assembly GCF_022750635.1 of Brevundimonas pishanensis. Classification (GTDB taxonomy): domain Bacteria; phylum Pseudomonadota; class Alphaproteobacteria; order Caulobacterales; family Caulobacteraceae; genus Brevundimonas; species Brevundimonas pishanensis. The sequence goes on from NZ_JAJKBG010000008.1 coordinate 31,045, forward strand.
GCTGTGCTTCCGCGAGGGTAGGTAATCACTTCTACAGGACGTAGAAAACCCCGCAACACTACGCATTATGCACGGCTTTGCGGCACTTCCATGCTTTGTGGCTGCCTAACCAGTCAGTTGGTGAAGCTCTTTTGCGCTCCGCTCTCGTCCGCGCGGGAGTATAGAAGCCCCACGCCACCTTCATCGTGCGCGTAGCCGTAGGGTGCGCAAAGCGTTCCATAGGCAATGGCGTCTGCGCTGTTCAGCGGCGATTATCCCTCGCGTCGGAGAGTTGGATCGGGCATGACGGGGTTATGTGGGTGCGTCGATTTATCCAGTTATTGGCAGGCTTGTCGCTGTTCGGCCTTGGGGCCGCGCTTATGGTGCGGGCGCATCTGGGGTTGGATCCCTGGAATGTGTTCCATCAGGGTTTGGCAGGTCTGACCGGCTTAAGCCTTGGCGTGCTCAGCATCCTGTCCGGCGTGGTAGTGATGCTGCTTTGGATACCGCTGCGCCAAAAGCCCGGTGTCGGTACTATTATGAACATTCTGGTGATCGGTCTGACACTGGACCTGTTCCTGTGGCTCATCCCGGAGTTTGACGGATGGCCGCTGCGGGTTTCAGCCTTGCTGATCGGCGTCGTGCTGACGGGTGTCGGCTCGGCCGCCTATATCGGCGCGGGCATGGGCACAGGACCGCGTGACGGGTTGATGGTGGGGCTGAACCGCAAGTTTGGTTGGTCCATCCGCGTTTCGCGCATGCTGGTAGAGTTGGTCGTTCTGGCGATTGGCTGGCTGCTGGGCGGCGTTGTGGGCGTCGGCACCGTGGTGTTTGCCCTCAGCATCGGTCCGCTGGTGCAGTTCTTCTTGCCTTATTTCCAGAAGTGGTGGATGCCGAAGGCCTAGGCTGCCTGTTGGCGGAGCGCTCGCTCGATCTCGATCAGCCGCTGCTTGCGCCATAGCCCGCCCGCATAACCCGTCAACGAGCCGTCCGCGCCGATCACGCGGTGGCAGGGGATCATCAGCGCGATCTGGTTTGAGCCATTGGCGCGGGCGACGGCGCGCACGGCGGTTGGCTGTCCGATCTGGCGAGCGATCTCGCCATAGGAGCGTGTCTCTCCAGCGGGGATGCTCTGCAGAGCCTGCCAGACGCGCTTGTAGAAGTCGGTGCCGTGCATGGCCAAGGGCGTCTCGAAACGGGCAGAGCGGGCGGTGAAATAGTCGGCCAGTTCTGCCTCGGCTTGTTCTGCAGGGGCAAAGCGACCGATACCAAGGCCACCCGGTGTGGCGGCTTGCAGCTTCTTCAGCTCTGCGGGCAGACCCTTGCGGTCCACGAACTCCAGCAGGTGCAAATGGGTGGCGCTGCTGACGGCGATCATATCGCCAAGGGCCGTGGGTATCCACGTCGCCCGCATGTGGCCGTCTGTTTTCAGGTCTGCGGGCGCGCATCCCATCAGCTTGGCAAAGGCCGCACGGAAGGCGGAAGAAGACTCAAAGCTGGCATCCAGTTGTGCAGTCAAAACCGATCCTCCCAAGGCCAGTGTCTCGAAGCCTTCGCGCAGGCGGCGCTGGCGGGCCATTTCCAGAAACGTCATGCCGAAGTGGCGTTTAAAGGCGCGGCGCACCGTGGACAGATCGTATCCCATGCGGGCGATGTCCGGCTCGGACCAGCGGCGGTGCGGCTCGGCATCCAGTTGTTCCAACAGGGCAGTGATGACCGGTTCGTTCTGGGCTGACGCCTGTACCGGATGGCAGCGTTTGCAAGCGCGAAACCCCGCCTCGATACATTCGCCCACGGTTTCCCTGAAGGTGCAGTTCTCGCGCAGTGGTTTCCTTGCCGGACAGGTCAGGCGACAGAAGATGCCGGTCGAATGAACGCACACAAACACCCGCCCATCATAGCGGTCATCACGCGCGACGAGGGCGTCGTAGAGGGCGTCATCACTGGGCAGGTCGAACAACATTCCTCTGTTCTACCTTATCCAGATGACAGTGCCGCCGATTTTCGGGCGTCTATTGTTTGGGACACGAAAAAGGGGAGGCCGGAGCCTCCCCTGATGCGATCAACCGCGTTCCAGCGTCTTGGAGAAGGCCACCTTGGGGAAGCGCTCCCCCACGTAACCGGTTTCCCACGACGACTTGGCGAGGAAGACCGGGTTCTGGTCAATGTCGGTCGCCATCTGCGGGCGATATTTCGAGGCGAAGTCCTCAAGGTCGGCCTTTTCACCGACAACCCAGCGGGCTTCGGCATAAGGCGACGGCTCGAACAGAACGTCGAGGTTGTATTCGGCACCCAAACGGTCGGCCATGACTTCGAACTGCAGTTGCCCCACGGCACCCACGATGAAGTCTGCGCCGATTTCCGGACGGAACAGCTGGGTCACGCCTTCTTCGGCCAGACCTTCCAGCGCCTTCTTCAGGTGTTTGGCCTTCAGCGGGTCTTTCACACGTACGCGTTGCAGGATTTCCGGCGCGAAGTTCGGCAGGCCTGCAAAGCGCACGAGGCCGCTTTCGGACAGGCTGTCACCTACGCGCAGCACGCCGTGGTTCGGAATACCGATCACGTCGCCCGCATAGGCTTCTTCCGCCAGCTCACGGTCCGAGGCGAAGAACATCATCGGCGCGTTGACCGACAACTGCTTGCCGGTGTTCTGCACCTTCAGCTTCATGCCGCGCTTGAACGAGCCGGAGGCCATGCGGAACATGGCGATACGGTCGCGGTGGTTCGGGTCCATGTTGGCCTGAACCTTGAAGACGAAGCCGGTGACTTCGGTCTGGCCCGGATCGACCTCGATGGCCTCTGGTGCAGGGGCGTTGCGGGTTTCCGGCGGCGCTTCCTTGCGGGCGGGCATGACCTTGGGCGCAGGGGCCCACTCGCCGATGGCGCGCAGCAGGTCTTCGATACCGAAGTGGCGAAGCGCCGAGCCCCACAGGATCGGGGTCATGTGGCCTTCAAGGAAAGACTGGCGGTCGAAGGTTGGGTAACCGGCTTCGACCAATTCCAACGCCTCGGCGGTTTCTTCGTGCTCGCCAGCTTCGAAATACTGGGCGGCCTCGGTCAGTGGCAGGGCGTCCGGATGCTCGGCATCTTCGTTCGAGCCAGCCGTCTTCTTGGCATAGGGCTGGAAGCGGCCGGTGCCGACTTCGACCAGACCGCGCAGACGGTTGCCCGAACCGGCGGGCCACCAGATCGGGGCAGGGTCCAGTTGCAGGCGGCTGGCGATTTCGTCCAGCAGGGCCATCGGGTCCTGAGACTCGCGGTCCAGCTTGTTGATGAAGGTGATGATCGGAATGTCGCGAAGGCGGCAAACCTCGAACAGCTTCAGCGTCTGCGGCTCGATACCTTTGGCGGCATCCAGCACCATGATGGCGCAGTCGGCAGCCGTCAGGGTGCGGTAGGTGTCTTCCGAGAAGTCTTCGTGGCCCGGAGTATCGAGCAGGTTGAACATCTTGCCTTCGTGCTCGAAGGTCATCACCGAGGCGGTGACGGAGATGCCGCGTTCCTTTTCGATCTTCATCCAGTCCGAGCGGGCACGGCGGTTTTCACCGCGCGCCTTCACGGCCCCAGCAGCGCGCAGCGCGCCACCGGCCAGCAGGATATGCTCGGTCAGGGTCGTCTTACCGGCGTCCGGGTGGGCGATGATGGCGAAAGTCCGGCGGCGGCCAGCCTCGTCGGCAATAGTCAGTTTTGACATGGAAAATCCTTTGACCGGCGGGGTTAGCCGAAAAGCCCCGAAAAGTCACCGTTCACGATGGTGTGAAAGGCCCTATGCAACGCATGGTCTTTGGTGGACGCTTTCCTAGCGAGACGGTGTCCCACGACGGCCACCGCCGCAAAGGGAAAGGAAACGTCATGGCTCTGGTTCACCCGGGTAAGCCGCGCGCGCTCGCTTACGAGCGGTCGGCGCGTGTTTCAAAACCGATGCATCCGGCCTTCGGGTTATTGATGGGCTTCGCGCTACTTCTGTTCGTCGCCTTGGGCGTGCATTTCTTGTTTGGACTTTTCTAGAGAAGTCCAGTCGCACCCATATTCCACAGGGGCCGTATCGTAACAGATGCGGCCCTTGCTCTATTTGCGGCTTAGGACGCCCGTGTCGGATCGGTAAGCGGTTCGCCAAAGTTGCGCTCGGTATGCAGGTGCGGGGACACGCTGCCGGTCGCGCGCTGGATCATCCGGTGCACAGACGGTGGTTGATCGCCTTTGTGAAGAGCACGGATGTCTTCGCCAATGCGGGAGTCCTCGTGGGTCATCCGCTGGTTGTGGCGAATGTAGTCAAGCCAGGTAGCGACCTGATATTTCTCGGTCCAAAGATTGGGGTCAGCCAGATCGCGCATCAGTCGCCATTGGTGCGCGCCGTCACGACGCCGGATACGGCGGCGCTCTTCCATCAACCGCAACAGTTCGGGCACATCCTCGTCATCTATGCGATAGGTGATCGAGATGATGATCGGGCCACTTCGCGGCTCGATGTGCAGTTCGGTGGACGGCTCGCGCCAGCGGTCCAGCGGGGCGAGGTTCAGGTCTTCACCGTTAGCCAGCGGGGCACGCAGCCCGATGGCCGTGCACAAGACCAGCACACCCGCTGAAATGCATAGCGCCAAGGTAATGCTGTAGTTCTGGGCCAGAGAGCCCCACAGCCACGAACCCGCCGCCATGCCGCCAAAGGCGCACATCTGATACAGCGCCAGCGCGCGCGCCACGACCCACCGCGGTGCAGACATCTGGACGGTGACGTTGAAGGTCGACAGGACCGTGACCCAAGCCGCACCGCCCAGCATCAAGGCGGGCACAGTCAGGTAAATGGTCGGCGCAAACCCGACGCAAATCCCGGCGACGGCAAACGTGAGGGTCCAGAACCTAACGATGGTTTCGGTTTTGAAACGGGCACGCAGTTCGGAAATGAACAGCGCTCCGCCCACGGCACCGACACCGAACGATCCCAGCAGAATACCGTAAATCAGCGGGCCCCCGCCGACTTCGTGACGCGCGATGACTGGCATCAGGGCTTGCAGGCCACTGGCCCCGATACCGAAGATCAGCGCACGCACCAGCACCGCAACGATGCGCGGCGACAGGATGGCATAGCGCAGGCCGCCGCCCATGGCCGTCAGCAAGCCTTCGCGCGGCAGTGTGTGTTGGGGGCGGTTCGGCTTCCACCGGAACAGCACCAACAGAAGGCCGATATAGGACACCGCGTTCACGGCAAACGCCGCCGCTGCACCCGCGACCGCGACAACCACACCGCCCAGTGCAGGACCAAGGCTTCGTGCCAGATTGAAGCCCATGGAGTTCAAAGTGACCGCCGAGGCCAGATCTTCGCGCGGAACGATATCGCCGACCGATGCCTGCCAAGCGGGGCCGTTAAAGGCGACGCCGCATCCGATCAGGAAGGTAAAGCTGAGCAAGATCCACGGGGTCAGCAAACCCATCCATGCCAGAACCGCCAGACAGGCCGAGATCAGCACCATGAAGGTTTGGGCCACCAGCATGATCTTGCGGCGGTCCATGGTGTCGGCCAGCGCCCCCGCCGTCAGCGACAGCAGCATGATTGGCAGGCTGACCGAAGCCTGTACCAGAGCGGTCATCTGGGTGGTGGAGATGGAGGTCATCATCCAGGACGCGCCCACCGACTGGATCAGACCGCCGAAATTGGTGATCAAGCTGGTGATCCAGATGGCCCGGAACAGCGGATGCTTAAGCGGTTCGAGCGGGGACGACTTAGCCACTGTCAACTGAAAGGCACCTATCGGAAAAAGACGCTGCGCGGACGTCTGCGCATCGGCGCGATCACAGTCCACACCGGCCTAACGTCTAAGGCAAGCTTCGGTGTCAGACAGTATGGGTTTTAATGCCCAAAACGCTTATAGAGGCCGCGTGACAGATACCTCCTTCCAAGATTATCCCGTTCTGGTTGCCGCGCTGTACCGTTTCGCGCCGGTGGCTGATACCGATGCCCTGCGCGAACGACTGATTGCCCTGTGCGGCGACGAGGTGCGCGGCACGCTTTTAGTGGCCCACGAAGGCATCAACGGCACGATTGCCGGACCGCATGATGCGATCAAACACGTTGTCGACGGCATCTATGCCGAACCGGGCTTTGACCGACTGGAGTTGAAATACTCCGGCGCTCACGAAATGCCTTTCTACCGCATGAAGGTGCGGATCAAGAAAGAGATCGTGACCATGGGCCTGCCCAATCTCGATCCGGTCAACGGCGTCGGCACCTATGTGAAGCCGCAGGACTGGAACGCGCTGATTTCTGATCCCGATACGGTCATCATCGATACCCGTAACGACTACGAGTTCGAGATCGGCACCTTCAAGAACGCCATTCAACCGAACACCAAGACCTTCCGCGAGTTCGCCGAATGGTTCGAGAAGGAAGGTCGCGCGCTGGTCACACGTGACAAGCCGACCAAAGTGGCCATGTTCTGCACCGGCGGTATCCGCTGCGAGAAGTCGACGGCCTATCTGAAGTCCGAGGGTATTCAGGAAGTGCACCACCTTGAGGGCGGCATCCTGAAATATCTCGAGGAAATCCCCGAGCCGGAGAGCCTTTGGAAGGGCGAATGCTTCGTCTTTGATGAGCGGGTTTCGGTGGGCCACGGCCTGAAGGTTGGCGAGCACACCCTGTGCCGCGCCTGCCGTATGCCCGTTAGCCCCGAGGGCCAGAAGTCGGCCAAATACGTCGAAGGCATTTCCTGCGACCACTGCTGGGACGAGCGTGACGAGGAACGTCGCGCAGCCTACGCCGAGCGTCAGCGCCAGATCGAGCTGGCCAAGCAGCGCGGTAGCGCCCACATCGGCACAGACGCCGTTCGTGCCGCCGAGCAGGCCCGCATCCGCGCCGCCGAGGAACGCGAAAAGGCCCGTCAGGCCGCGCTGAAAGCCAAGGAAGAAGGGGAAACGGCATGAGCCGTACAGTTCTGATTACCGGCGCAACCGCGGGCTTCGGCCTCGCTGCCGCCCGTCGTTTTGCCGCCGATGGCTGGAAGATCATCGCCACGGGCCGTCGCGCAGAGCGACTGGACGCGCTGGTGTCGGAACTGGGCGCGGATGTGGTTCATCCGTGCGCCTTTGATATTCGCGATGCAGCGGCGATTGATGCGGCGCTGGCCAACCTTCCCGAAGCGTTCCAGCAGATTGACCTGCTGATTAACAATGCCGGCCTGGCGCTGGGTACGGGTCCGGCTCAGGAAGCCGATCTGGCGCAGTGGCAGCAGATGGTCGATACCAACATCACCGGCCTGATGACGATCACGCACCGGATGCTGGCGCGCCTGATCGAGCGTAAGGGGGCGATCATCAACATTTCGTCGGTGGCCGCCAACTATCCGTATCGCGGTGGCAATGCCTACGGCGGAACCAAAGCCTTCGTGCGCCAGTTCTCGCTTGGCCTGCGTTCGGACCTGCACGGTACGGGCGTGCGCGTGACGTCGATCGAGCCGGGTATGGCCGAGACGGAGTTCACGCTGGTACGTACTGGCGGTGATCAGGCCGCGTCCGATACGCTGTATGCGGGCGTTGATCCGATGACCGCAGAAGACATCGCCGAGACCCTGTTCTGGGTGGCGAACCTGCCTGCGCACCTGAACATCAACTCTATCGAGCTGATGCCTGTAAAACAGTCGTTTGCAGGTTTTCAGGTCGCTCGCGACTAGGACTTAGAAAGCGGGAATGCGCAGGGTGGCGGTGGTGCCTTCGCCCAGTGTGCTTTCCAGCGTCAGAGTGCCATCGTGCAGTTCTGCAAGGGACCGCGCCAGCGACAGCCCAAGGCCCGTGCCTTGGGCTTTTTGCTTGGCGTCGCCGGCTTGTTCGAACGGGCGACCAAGGCGAGCAAGGTCTTCGGGCGCGATACCGATGCCGTTGTCCTTCACCGTCAGAACCATGGCATTGTCTTCACGGCGAGCGGCCAGTTCGATCTGGCCGTTGGCGGGCGTGAACTTCACCGCATTGCTGAGCAGGTTGACGAGGATCTGTTTAAAGGCGCGGCGGTCCACGTGAACCAACAGCGTTTCGTCCGGGAGGTCCGCGCTGAGGTCGATGGCTTTTTCATCGGCCTGAACCCGCACCAGCGCCATGGCCGCATCGGCCAGATCGCGCGCGTCAATATCCTCGCGATGTAGCTCGTAGCGGTCGGCATCAATGCGCGACACGTCCAGCACGTTGCCGATCACGTCCAGCAGGTGGCTGCCCGCCGTGTGGATGGAGCTGGCATAGTCGATGTAACGATCCGACAGCGGGCCCACCAACTGGCTCTTCATCATTTCCGAGAAACCCAGCACGGCGTTCAGCGGCGTGCGCAGTTCGTGGCTGAGGTGGGCGATGAAGCGTGAACGGGCCAAGACCTGCGCCTCGGCTTCGGCGCGGGCCTGATCAAGCTCGCTCTCCCGGGCGTGCTGGAGGGTGGCGTCCAGCATCAGGGCGGCGATGCGGCGGCTGTTACCCTGCATGCGGCGCACGACCAGTAATACTCGGCGGTCCAGTGCGGCGCGCGGGGTAAAGCGGACCTGCGCGGGCTGTCCGGCCTGAGCGCGGGACAAGGCAGCGCGCACAGCGGGGCGATCGGGCGGGTGGATGGCTTCGATCAAACCGCCTTCGCCGTCGTACTCGGAGAACAGGGCATCCACATCCATAGCCGGAGGCGCGGCACCATAGGCCGCCAAGGCACGACCGTTCGGGGCCAGAACCAGCGTCAGGCCAGGTTGATCGGTCAGGGCGGACTCCATACGCGCCATAGTAAGAGGCACCACGGTTCCGGTGTGACGCGTATTCAGAGCGGCCACCAAGCCGAACAGCAGGACCACGAGCCCCAGCCCCGATGTCAGCAAGGCATTATCGCTCAGCCTTGGGAGCAGGGGGGCAGCGATAGCTCCGGCAAATGCGGCCAGTGCCGCTGCGCCCAAGCCCCAGACCAGCGGGCGCTCGTCTCCGGGCGAGCGGAGCGCCAGACCTCCCAGCACGGGGACGAAAACGAACGGGGAAAGCGGGCCTTGGAAGCCTCCCGTGATGGCCATGGCCACAACAGGACAGACCAGCCACGGGACTACAGCCCAAACGGGCGTGGGCAGCACCGGTTGGGGCCACGGAGACGGCGACTGTGGTAGGGGCTGGATCGCAAAGACACCGACTGCCGGCAGGGCAACAACCATGAGCGCCAGCAAGGTCAGGACATCGGCGCCCGAAAACAGCGCCATCACCGTCAGTGCCAGAAGACTGATGCCCCACAACAGATGCCAAATCGCGCGGCGACGCGCCTGGGCCGGATCGGGCAGGACCAGCGTCGCAGCAGAAGGCGGGGTGAAGGGAGCGTTCAAGGTGCGGTTTCGGGTCCTGTCAGATGTGACCACAGCGCGTGGTGGTCACAGAATCATCCCTCTAGGATAGCGCCCAGCAGCGCGCTTCCCAAACGTGCTCGCTTAGGTGGTGAAGAGACCTGCGCATTCGGGCGTTGTTAAGGCTGGGTGCATGGGGGTATGGAGACCGCCATGACTGACGCGACCCCCGAACCAATCCAAAATGTACTGGCCGAACTGATTGAGGATTTCGATCTGCTCGGGGATTGGGAGGGTCGGATCGAATATGTGATCGAACTGGGCAAGACGCTGGCGCCGTTGCCGGATGCGGCGCGTATCGACGCGAACAAGGTGCCCGGCTGTGCAGCGCAGGTGTGGCTAAATACGCGCCAAGACGGTGATCGCCTATTCTTTGATGCCGACTCCGACAGTGCTCTGTCGAAAGGCAATATAGCTTTGCTGCTGCGCCTGTATTCTGGCCGCACACCCCAAGAAATTCTGGGCTTTGATGCCAAGGCCGCGCTGGAGCGACTGGGCTTGCCATCAGCGCTGACGGTTCAACGCGCCAATGGTCTGAACAATATGGTGGGCCTGATCCGCCAAGCGGCGCTGAACGCGCAGGGCTGATCAGCCGAGGATGGCGCGGGCCTGACGGGCGTCTTCGTCGATCTGGACCTTGAGCGCGTCGAGGCCGTCAAACTTCATCTCGCCGCGCAGGAAGGCGACCAGTTCGGTTTCGACCGTCTGGTCGTATAGGCTCTCGTCGAAGTCGAACAGCCAGACCTCCAACAGCGGGTCTTCGATCTCGTACATCGGACGGATGCCGAGGTTCGCCACGCCGTTGACCACGCGCCCGTCGGGGAGGCGTGTTCGGGTGGCGTAAACGCCGTAAGCCGGACGCATATAGGCCGGCATGGCAATGTTGGCGGTCGGGATGCCAATGGTGCGGCCCCGCTTGTCACCGTGGATGACGGTGCCTTCGATGGCGAAGGGGCGACCGAGAATAGCGGTGGCGCGGGTCATGTCGCCGGCTTTCAAGGCTTCGCGGACGGCCGAGGAGGACAGTTTCAGACCGTCTGCGTCGTCCTTGCGCTCGGTGACGGAAACCGAGAAGCCGAGCCTCTGACCATATTGCGTCAGAAGGTCAGGCGAGCCGGAGCGACCCTTGCCGAAGGTAAAGTCAAAACCGACCGCAGCATGTTTGATGCCCAGACCCTCGCTGAGCACTTCGCGGGCAAAGGCTTCGTCGGTCAGAGAGGCCATTTCGCGATCGAAGGGCAGAAGGTACAGCCGATCCACACCCAGAACATCAAGGGCCCGCGCCATCTGTTCCGGTGTCATCAGGCCAAAGGGCGCGACGTCCGGTTGGAACAAGCGGCGCGGGTGGGGATGGAAGCTGACCACGCCCAAGGGCACGGCCAGTTCATCGGCAGCCTTGCGGGCCGAAGCGATTACGGCCTGATGGCCGCGATGCACACCATCGAAGGCTCCTACGGCCACGGCGGCACCCTTTTGGGATGCCGAAAGGCCGCGCCAGTCGCGGATGACTTCAATCGCCACGGCCAGTGAACCTTAGCGGGCGGAAGGCTTGCGGCGGCGCGGAACGCGCACGACGGCGATGCCGTCCATGATCAGCTTGTCGCCGACATAGCCTTCACAGTTCAACTCTACGCGGGCCGATTCCTGATCCACGCCGACCACGCTGATGAGAATGCGCACAGTGTCGCCGATGCGGACCGGATAGTGGAAGGCGAGCGATTGCGAGATGTAGATCGAGCCCGCACCCGGCAGAACCGTACCCACGACGGCCGAGCCGAACGATGCGCTCAGCAGACCATGGGCAATACGGCCGCGATAGGCCGTCTTGGAGGCATAGGCCTCGTCCAGATGCACCGGATTATAGTCGTCCGAAGCATCCGCAAACATTTGGATGCGCTCTTCGCTGACGGGTACGATCTTCTCGGCGGACATACCGACGTGAAGCTCTTCGAGAATATAGCCGCCAGAAGGGTGGCCTTGGACCAGGTTGCTCATGAGCGCTGCTTTACGTCAGGTGAACTTAAATGGCGAGACTTGTTGCGGGCTTACCACGCCAGGTCGAGCGCGGCGTAACGGGCGGTTGTATTTTCCGCCTTCAGCAGATCGCCTGCACCCGACGGGTTCAGGGAACCATCTTCGCCCTTGGCCTTATCGCCATGAATACCTTGAGCAATAAACAGGCAGTCCAGATTTTGGGATTGGGCACCAACTACGTCGGTGATCACGCCATCGCCAATGCAAAGTACGCGGCTGCGGTCGACGGGGCGTCCCATGAGAGCTTCGGCCTCGATCAAAGCCAGATCATAGATGGGGGCATACGGCTTGCCGGCCATGATGACCTTGCCGCCAAGCTCTTCATAAAGATCGGCCAGCGCACCGGCGCAGTAGATCAGGTTGTCGCCCTTTTGGACCACGCGATCGGGGTTGGCGCAGATCAGGTCCAGGTCCTTGTCCGCAGCCTCGCTCAGAATCGCGCGGTAGCTTTCCGGCGTCTCGGTAGCATCGTCGACCAGGCCGGTGACGGAGACGAAGTCCGCACCCTCCACAGTGTCGACCAGCTGCAGGCCGGTACCTTCATAGGTGGTAGCGTCGCGGTCTGGACCGATGGCCAGCGCTGCTTGAGGCGCGCGTTTGGCCAGTTCGGCGCGGGTCGCATCGCCCGAGGTGACGAAACGCTTCCAGCTGCTGCGTGGTACATCCAGACCATCCAGCTGCGAAATGACATCGCTGGACGGACGCGGCGAGTTGGAGATCAGCACCACATGGCCGCCCTTCTCGTTAAAGCGGGTCAGTGCGTCACACGCTGCAGGCCAGCTTTCGCGGCCGTTGTGGATTACGCCCCAGACATCGCACAACAGGACGTCGTAATCATCGGCGACTGCCGACAGGTGGTTCAGCACAACAGGAAGGGTCATGCGCAGCGATGTAGCAATGTGCGCTTCCGATTGCGAGCCAACATTACCACTCAGTGGCGCAGGCGACGCTCGACAGAGTGCAAGGTCGAGCGCACGAACTCGGACGGGGGATCCGTCTCGGCCAGAACCGTTTCCTTGATGGCGCGCGGCTCGCCGAACAAATGGCCCTGACCCAGCGGGACATCGAGGTCGAGGATGTCGACCACCTGACGCTCGGTCTCGACCATTTCCGCGATCAGTTCGAGGCCGTAACGGCGGACCAGCGGGGCGAAGTCGGCGGCCTGAATGTCGGGCTTGCTCGGCAGCGGGACAGCACCGTCCATTTCGAGCAGTTGCTCGATCATCAGGTCGGCGGAAATCTTGAGGAAGCGCACGTCCGAACGTTGCAGGTCGGCGAAGTCGAGGTCCAGCGTCTGCACCTTGTCGATGGAGAAGCGGAAGCCGAGGTCGGCCAGCTTGGCCATGTTGCGGGCTTCAGTAGCTCCGCGGGCCTCAAACACGGCCTGACCCAGTTCAAAGATCAGGGCATCCTTCAGGTCGCGGTTCTGGCCAAGAAAATCCAGAAACTGGGGGAAGAAGGTCTCGTCGCCCAAGGACGCCATCGAGATGTTGCAGAACACGCCGACCTTGCGATCCTGACGACCCAGTCGGCGAACGATCTGCGCACAACGGAACAGCAGCAGGTTGTCGATGGCAGGGACCAGCCCTTCTTCCTCGGCAATCGACATATATTCCGCGGGCGTCATGCTGTGGCCCGAGGCGTCGCGTAGGCGGGTGAAGGCCTCGTAATAGACGGTGCGGCGCTGGGGCAGGGTGACGATGGGTTGCAGGTAGAGGTCGACGCGACCCTCGGCGAGGGCATCATGCACGGTGGCAGGTGCGCCGTTGCCGTTCACCTTGCCGTTGGTGGCGCGAAGATCGGGCACGGCGGGATTGGCCAGACGCTCTTCGATGGAGGCGTTCATCTGCTGGACCATGTCTTCCAGCATGCGCACCTCGCCCGTCAGCGCATCGGTGCGCGACAGGGGGCCGCTCTCGATAGCCTGAGCCAGTTGGGTCAGCGCGCCCTGGGTGGATTCCATGGCATCGGCGAGCAGACGGTGGGCCTCTTTGACCTTGGCCAGTTCGCGACGCAGTTGGCGCTTGTCATTGACACTGGCGGCCAGCGCGCAGGTGGCACCCAGCAGGCCTAGAGTGCCGATGGCACCGGCGACACCGGCCCCTGCACCCCATCCGGCGCGCCACAAGGTTGCCCCCACCGCCAGCGACAGGAAAAGGCAGCCAAAGAACAACAATCCGCCGGTGATCTTTTGCATAGAGGCTGCGATGACTTTCCTAGTGGATTGAGCGTGCTAACAAGGTAGCGAGGTTACGGCTTAACATCTCGCAACGAACCTAACAATCAAGCGAAGCCGTAAGGGGAGAAAACTGAATGGAACTGTTCGATTTAACCGGCAAGGTCGCTGTTGTTACCGGCTCGTCCAAGGGGATTGGCAAGGCGATTGCAGAACGGTTGGCGGACCATGGCGCAAAGGTCGTCATTTCATCTCGCAAGGCAGAACCCTGCGAGCAGGTGGCCAATGCTATCAACGATAAACACGGCGATACGCGTGCCATCGCCATTCCGGCCAATATCGCGTCGAAGGAAGATCTCCAGCGTCTGGTCGATGATACCCGCGCGACGTGGGGCCAGATCGATATTCTGGTCTGCAATGCTGCAACCAACCCCTATGCGGGTCCCATGTCGGGTATCGCCGACGAGCAGTTCAACAAGATCCTCCAGAACAACGTCGTTTCGAATCACTGGCTGATCCAGATGGTCGCGCCCGAGATGGTGGCGCGAAACGACGGTGCCATTCTGGTGATCTCGTCGATTGGCGGCCTGCGCGGCAACGCCGTCATCGGTGCCTACAATATCTCCAAGGCCGCCGACATGCAGTTGGTACGCAACCTAGCAGTCGAATACGGCCCCCATAATGTGCGCGTGAACTGCATCGCGCCGGGGCTGATCAAGACCGATTTCGCCCGCTATCTGTGGGAAACGCCCGAGATTCTGAAGACGGTCACCGACCCGGCACCTTTGAAAAGGATCGGATTGCCGGATGAAATTGCTGGCTCGGCAGTTTATCTGTGCAGCCCCGCGTCGTCCTATGTCACAGGACAGACGCTTGTGGTTGATGGCGGAATGACGATTGCCTGGTGAGAATAAGCGTAAGGTGTCCTTCGGACAGGACTTGAGCTGGCGACTGGAGTCGCTGGCGTTTCGGGGCCTGTTCGGTGGACTGCGTCTGATCGGCGTTGATGCCGCGTCCGCCTTTGGCGGCGCGGTGTTGCGCACGCTGGGGCCGATTACCGGTACCCACAAGACGGTTCTGCGGAATCTGAAGATCGCCTTCCCTGAAAAGACGGACGAGTGGCGTAAGCAGATTGCCTATGAGCAATGGGAGCGCACCGGCCGCACCTTTGCCGAACTGGCAATCATGGACCGCCTGACGCCCGAGAGTGGCCGCGTTCAGGTTGTGGGTATGGAGCGCTTGCATGCCGTGCGCGACAGCGGCAAGCCGGTCGTGTTTATCTCAGGCCATATCGCCAGCTTTGAAGTGATGTCGGCTCTGATCCTGCACGCGGGCGTGCCGTGCCAGATCACCTATCGTCCGGCCAATAACCCTTATGTCGAAGAGCAGATGCGCGCCGCGCGGGCCCGCTATGGCATCCGCCTATTTGCGCCCAAGGGGGACGGCACGCGCGAGCTGGTGAAGGGTATGAAGAACGGCGACTCGATCGCCCTGCTGGTCGACCAGAAATACAACGAAGGCCCCGAGGTCGAGTTCTTCGGCCAGCCTGTTAACGCTTCGCCCGGTGCTGCGCGTCTGGCAGCTAAGTTCGGCACGGTGATGGTCCCGCTGTCGGTGGTGCGCCTGAAGGGTGCAAACTTCCGCGTAACCGTGCACGAGGCGATTGAAATCCCCGATACGGGCGACAAGAACGCCGACATTCTGGCCGGCATTCAGGCTGCTAACCGCTTTGTCGAAGACCGTGTGCGCGAAAAACCGGAAGACTGGTTCTGGGTCCACAAACGTTGGCCCCAAAAGGTATATGACGCGCTGAAAGCCCGCGAGCAGGCTTGATCTAGCTGCGCTGGATGTCCGTTGCGCGGCGGAACGGGCCGTCGTGGTCCAGTCGGTGGGTCCGGCGGCGATCCGGCCCGAAGAAGTCGTCGGAACGCACAAACGGACGCGGTCTCAGGATGATGGCTTCCAGCCGTTTCATCAGCGCCTGGATCATAACCGGCTTGGCCACGAACTCGTTGACGCCCGCATCGCGCGCGTCCGTCACGCGGAACAGTTCGGAATGGCCCGTCATCATCACAATGGGCAAATAGGGGTTGGGGCTGTCCTCGTCCCAACGGATGGATCGTGTGAACTGCACGCCGTCCATCGGCTGCATTCGAAAATCGACGATGGCAATATCGATGGCCTGTTCGCGCAGGATCTCCAGGGCCTGAGTGCCGTCCTCCGCTTCACTGAGGCGGCCAATGCCGATGGATTTCAGCATAGCAGCCACGATCGAACGCATGTTGGCGTTGTCGTCGACGAGCAGGAGATGGAGGGTACCGAGCGGACTCATGCAGAAGGCTGGATCGCCGCTGTATCCGCACCGGTCGCTTTCAAGAACTCGAGCGGGCCGACATAGGCTTCCTGACGGGCCGCGGACCAATAGCGTAGCGCCGGAAGCGCAATAGCCTGACCCGTCACCGCACAGCGCACGAATGTTCCGCCATTCAGGACTGCGAATTCACCGTCACCATAGTGCAAGGTGGCTTGTGACGCGGGGGCAGCGTTCATGTCTCAGGGGCATCCGTTTGGGAGGCGGGTGGGGAATCACTGCCTCTGCATATCGCTGGTTTGAGATATTCAGACAACAGCAACGCTTCAAGCCCCGAACCGGTCAGAACAGGGTGCCTTGATCGCTTGGCGAGGGTTTGGGCTTTGGCGCGGACTTGGGAGCAAGAGGGGTGGGCGGCGCAGATGGCGTGACCGTGCCAGGACCGGAGGTGCCGACAGTCGCGTCACGCTGACCGTCTCCGAACACCAGCGAGACGTGCTGACCCTCGGTGAGCTTATGCGCCGAGGTGATCCATTGACCCTCGGCATCTTCTACGCGGGCAAAGCCGGGCTTGGGACGCGACGGGTCTAGGTTCGTCAGTGCGCGCGACAGAGCCGCAAGGCGCTCGGAGTCTCGCTGAAGGCGGCGTTCGATAGCGGGACGGAAGCGGGCCTCGATGGCGTGGAGGCGGTCGCTGCGGCGCTCGATCGGACGGTGCAGGATCGAAGGCGACAGGCGCGCGGCGACGCGGGTCAGGCGCTGTTCGTGCACACTGGCGTTGCGGTGCAAGGCAGAGCCAAGGCGGCTGGACGCATGGTCCAGGCGCTGTTGGGGCAGGGCCAAAAGATCTTCGGGGCGCGTCGGCAGACCACGGGCCACCGACAGCAGTCGCGTGCGGCGATCATCCAGCAAACGCGCACCACAGCGGCGCAGGCGGGCCTCATAGTCCGCCAGTCCCCACTGAAGCTCGGCCAGCACTGGCGTGGCGATTTCGGCGGCACCGGTAGGCGTCGGCGCGCGTCGGTCCGATACGAAGTCGATCAGGGTGGTGTCTGTCTCGTGCCCGACCGCAGAAATAATCGGGATGCGTGCGTCCGCCACGGTGCGGGCGAGGTTCTCGTCGTTGAAACCCCAGAGGTCTTCGACCGAACCACCGCCGCGCGCGACGATCAGCAGGTCGGGACGAGGGATCGGGCCGTCCGGTGTCATGGCGTCAAAGCCACGCACGGCGTTTGCAACTTGTTTGGCGGCGGCGTCGCCCTGAACAATGACCGGCCAGACGATCACGCGGCAGGGCCAGCGGTCGCTGATCCGGTGCAGGATGTCACGGATAACCGCGCCGGTCGGGCTGGTAATGACGCCGATGGTGGCAGGGAACTGGGGCAGGGGCTTTTTGCGCGACGGCTCGAACAGGCCCTCTTCGCGCAGACGAGTCTTGATGCGTTCCAGTTGCGCCAGCAGCGCACCGGCCCCCGCAGGCTCCATGCTCTCGATGACGATCTGGTAGGACGACCGTGCCGGATAGGACGTGATCTTGCCTGTGACGATGACTTCTAGACCGGTTTCGGGCTGGGCACCGAGGGTGCGCACCACGCCCTTCCAGATCACGCCGTCGATGGCGGCTTTGTCGTCCTTCAGCGTCAGATAGACGTGGCCAGACGAGTGGCGTGTGACCTTGGAAATCTCGCCACGGATCCTGACGTGGCCGAAGCGGTCCTCGAGCGTACGCTTGAGCGCGAAACTCAGCTCGGAGATCGACAGGGGCGGGTTGTTGTCGCGCGCGGGTGCCTGCTCCTGAGGAGCGGCGCCTTCAAAAGCGTAGTCGTCGGAATCCATGCCCGGACCTTAGCGCCTCAAGCACGCGGCGGGAACGCTCAGAATGCGGCTTCGTTACCTTAGTGAGTGGCAAAGCTGCCGAAAGGGCTGTGAAATGAAGACTTCGATGTTGGCCATGGCCGTTACGGCCGCTGTAACCTTGACCCTGGGCGCGTGCGATAATCGCACTGACGACGTGGTGCGTGCACCGGCACCTGACATGGCACCGGAGCGCGTGACGCGTGAAGAGGCCAAGGTGGCCACCGGTGAAGCCGCACTGGCGCTGGGCATGACCCGCAAGGCTCTGGAAGATGCCGATATCGTCAATGCGGCGGGGCAGGATCTGGGTGATGTCGAGTCGCTGGTGACCAATGCCACCGGAACGGCGACCCATCTGGTGGTCGAACTGGAGGGGCCGTCCGACACCGAAGTTCTGCTGCCGCTGGCTCAGGTGGAGGCGGAAAAACGCACCGACGGCAGAAGCCCCAACCTCGTCACCCGCCTGACTGCTGCGGAATTGGCCGCTTTGCCGCGCTATAATCCGCCACGTTAATCTTGACCTGACTCATCAGGTCCCTCATTCCGGCGTTATGAATATTTTGCTCGTCGGTTCGGGAGGGCGCGAGCACGCCCTGGCCTGGAAAATCGCCCAGTCGCCGCGCGCTTCGCGGCTCGTCATTGCGCCCGGCAACCCCGGTATGGCGCAACTCGGCGAGCTGCGCGGCGACGTAAAGGCGACCGATGTCAACGCGCTGGTGGCTCTGGCGCAGGAAATCTCGGCTGATCTGGTCGTCGTTGGGCCCGAGGCCGCGCTGGCCGAAGGTCTGGCCGACCAGTTGGAGGGTCTGGGCATTCCGTGCTTTGGCCCGTCGGCCAAGGCGGCGCAGTTGGAAACCTCGAAAGCCTTCTCCAAGGCGTTTCTTGCCCGTCACAACATCCCGACCGCAGGCTATGGCGTTTACGAGAACGTCGAAGAGGCCAAGGCGGCATTGGCGAACTATAGCGCCCCCTACGTCATCAAGGCCGACGGTCTTGCCGCAGGCAAGGGCGTCGCCATCAGCCCTGACCGCAAGGACGCCGAGATCGAGATCGAGCGTATGCTGGGCGGCCGTTTCGGCAGCGCCGGTTCGCGCGTAGTGATCGAAGAGTTCATGGACGGTGAGGAGGGCAGCCTGTTTGCCCTGTCCGACGGCAAGCGCGCCGTACTGTTCGGCGGTGCGCAGGATCACAAACGCGCCTTTGACGGCGATGCCGGTCCGAACACCGGCGGCATGGGGGCCTATTCGCCCGCGCCGGTCTTCACCGCAGATTTCGTCAAAAAGGCCAATGATCTGGTCGTCCAGCCGACCATCCAGAAGATGGCCGATGAAGGCACTCCCTATAAGGGCGTTCTGTATGCTGGTCTGATGGCGACGAGCGAAGGCCCGAAAGTGGTCGAGTTCAACGCCCGTTTCGGTGATCCGGAATGTCAGGTGCTGATGATGCGCTTTGACGGCGATATCGTCCCGCTGCTGCTGGCCTGCGCCAAGGGCGATGTGACCCAGGTACCGCAGCCGCAGTTCAAGCCCGGTGTTGTTATCACCGTCGTTATGGCGGCCAAAGGCTATCCGGACAGCCCGCTGGAAGGCTCGATCATTCGGGGCGCCGAGCAGGACTTTGGTCCGAATGTGCAAGTCTTCCATGCTGGCACCAAACGCCGCGATGACGGGCAGTTGGTTGCCGCAGGTGGTCGCGTTCTGAACGTCTGCGCCTATGGCAAGGACGTGACCGAAGCACGAGAGCGTGCCTATGAGGCTGTTGCAAAGATCGACTGGCCCGGCGGCTTCTACCGGACCGATATCGGCTGGCGCGCTCTGGGCCGCGAATAGGATTTTAGGGGAAGGTTTCGCCCTTCCCCTTTTTCTTTAGTTCATCGCGAACAGAAGCCTGCCTTCGCCCATGCGTTCTCGCAGGGCAGTCAGATCGGCATGGCTGCACGAGAAGCAGCCGTAGGAGCGACCCAACTTGCCTTCACGCGACAGGAACGCCGGATCGGCGTAGTCGGCACCGTGAACGATGATGGCGCGTTCGCGGGCAAGGTTGTTGGAATACTCCAGCCCGTCCAGCAGCACGTTCGGCCCTTGCTGCGGCCCCCACGAAGGACCCGCGGTGACGTAGGTGCCCAGCGAGGACATGTGGCTGTCAGGCTGGTTGGAGAAACGTTCGGCATAGCCGCTGTGGCTCGGATCGGATCCCCGACCATGGCTGGTACGGTATGAGGTCACCCATCCGCCCAGCAAATCAACCTCGTACAGGCGGTCGGAACCCGAGAATTTCTGGAAGTCGACCAGATACATGCGGTCACGCTGGGTTATGCGGTGACCATGGGAATCCATAGCCTGACGCGCGCGGTCCAGAAGGTCACGTCGCACGATGTTGTAGGGATCGATTACAACCTGTGGACGAGCCGGGGCCGCATAGGCTGCCAGATCCGGACGGGGTATGCGCGGCGGCGGGGCAGGTGCCAGTTGGGGCGTTGGTGGTGCAGAGGCGGTTGCGCACCCTGCCAAGGCAATAGAGCCTCCGAAAATCAAACCCCGACGAGAAATCTGCACGCGTCCATCCCTTAGATTGATGGCTGAGGAGCCGTGAAAAAGGGGTCTTGTGCCGATTTAAGCAAGCTGAGCCGTAGATTTTAATCGAGCCCGTTCAGAATTCGCGGGTCGATCATGGCACCAATTTGAGCGCGGCCATAAACCAGATTTCATGGGTTCAATCCCGTCTGCTGGTGGTTATGGGCGGGGTCGAAGGCTCAGTTGCTTAGTCAATCTTAACCATTGAGACTGGAGTGTGGCACCAGGAACGTTGGTTTAACTTTTGCGTGATGAGGGAACCCCTTGGCAAATCTGCTACGCTAGGTTGTCTCCCCACTATCGGACCGAATATGTCGACTGCATTTAACCGTCTCCCCACCTATTCCATGCTGACCGGCGTATGTGCTCTGGCGCTGGCCCTTTCAGGATGCAGCGCGGGGGCCGAGCTAAAGATTGATCGCGCGCCTGTAACCTCTGCAGCGATCGAGGGCGTGCACTTCATCACCAAAGAAGCCGACGAGCGTGCCTCTGCGGCGTTGAAGACGGCCTTGGCCGATGGACGCGGCGTCGTCGAAGGCGACAACTGGCATGTGCTAGCCACCCTCGCCGTGCGTCCTGCCGATGTGGGGACGTTTTCGGATGTGGATGCGCGCGAGGGCGAATGGGCCGAGACCCCGCGTGTGCGTGGTGCACGCCGGGAGCCGGGCCTGCACGTGCTGACCGCTGTAGCGACGCGCGCGGACGGTACGGACAAACGCGTGGTGCGTGTGTCGGGCCGTGGGCCGGTGGACCATACGCCCGATACGCTGCTGACAGCTTTGGCGAGGCTGGCTGCCGATGCCTTGATCAATGGCGAACGGGCCAGCCCTGATAACCTTTAATCGGCCTCGACCGGAGGCAGGGTAATATAGAAGCAGGCACCGCTCGTGGGCGGCGTCACGCCGGAAGGCGGGTCGACTGAAATCTGGCCGCCGTGACGCTGAATAACAGTGTGTACGAAGGCCAGACCCAGACCGGCACCGGACACGTTGCCACCGGCAAAAGGCTGGAACAGACGGCTGCGCATGTCGTCGTACAGCCCCGGGCCTTCATCGCAGATAATCAGCAGAACCTTGTCCTCGTAGGAGGACAGCTGGCACGCGACCAGACCCCCCGTCGGGGTGTGGCGGATGGCATTGTCCAGCAAGTTGATGATGACCCGCCGCATCAGCGCGGTGTCAACATCGACCAGATATTCATGCTCGTAGTCAGGCGCGATCAGTTCGACGCCCTTGGCTGCGGACTGGGGCCAGAGGGTATCGACGCCCTCGGTTACGAGGTCCGCCAGATTGGCGACCTCGAAGGTGAGCATCTGGTTTTCCGCACGTGACAGTTGGACATAGCCTTCTGCCAACGCCAGTGTTTGTCGCGCGTTGCGGCGGATTTGATCCTCGATCTTCTCCGAGCGTTTGTCGCCGTCGAGCAGGGTCAGGATAGATACCTGCGGGGCGCGCATGTCGTGCCCCAGCAGTTGTAACGTGCGTTGACGCTCGCGCTCTGCCGCCCGCAACTGGGTGACGTCGGCCAAGCGGACGATCAGACCAGCAGACTGCTCGGTAGTGTCCACCAACGGGGCGATAGCGATCTGCAGGGCTCGCCCGTCGGGGAGCTGGATTTCGTCGCGAACGCCGGGCGCTGCGCCGATCAAGCCACGCCATTCGCGCACACCCAACCGGAGGAACAGGTCCTCCAGATGTGCGCCCACCAAGGTGGTGCCGGGGAAGAGGTTCTGGGCACGGGGATTGGCGATCAGGACGCTGCCGTCCAAGTCGGCGACAAGGGCTGCGTCAGGCAGGCTGCGGACAGACTGATTGATATAGCGGTTGAAGTCGCGGAACTGTTTGAGGGCTCCGCGCAAGGCCAGCACCTGACGCGAGATTTCGTCGCCGGACGTCCATTTTGCCGTCGGGGAGAGGGCGGCCAAATGGAAGGTCTCGGGGTCGGCTCGAAGGTCGTTCAGTTCCGACTGCATATAGCGATAGGCGGCGGCCAGACGACGCCAGCTCCACAGCGGCCAGGCCACAATCACGCCCGCACAGGCGGCCAGAGGCGGGAACCAGTGCCCCGCTTTTAGCGCCAAAGCGGAAATGGCCAAGGTGGCCGCGATCAGCGCGAAGCCCAGCACGGTGTTGGCGACGGGGCGCAGAACAAGGAAGCCTGCCAATATCATCGCCAGCGGGATCAATGACAGCAAAGCGGTCAGCCAACGGTTCAGGGGCCGGATGTTCCAGTCATCCAGCACGCTCTGCATCAGCGCGCCGACGATATAGACACCGGGAGACAGGTATCCGCGCGGGCTGTTTGGCGTCGCATAGCGATCCCCCATGCCTTGCGCAGTCGCGCCCACGAGAACACGCTTGTCCTTCAGGAATTCGGCGGACACTTCGCCCCTCAGCACATCTACGGCAGAGACTGTGGGGTAGGGCTCTATGCCCGACGGAAAGCGGATCATGCGGCTGTCGGTGACGATGAGGCCATCTCCGGCAGCGCCTTTGTTGACCTCTGTCGCTGGTGTTTTGGAAGCCGAGGCCAACAAGGCCAGATGCGGCAAGACGCGACCGTCGGCACTGACCCACAGTGGGCTGGCGCGCACCGTGCCGTCCTGATCGGGCGTCAGGATGACGTGGCCCAGTCCCGCGGCACCGGCGGCTATGTTGGCGGGCGGCGGGCTGATAGTGGCAAGACTGCCGTTCAGGCCCGGTGTGTCGACTGCAACAGGTAGATACACATTGCCCGATCTTTGCACCGAGGCGGCAAGCGCCGCATCATCGGGCGTGGGTTCGATGAACAGGACATCGTAACCTACCGAGGTCACGCCAATGTCGCCCAAGCGCTGGACCAGATCGGCATGGACAGCACGCGGCCAGGGCCAAGGACCAATCTCGGCAAGGCTTCGGTCATCGATGGCCACCACGGCGATGTCTTTGTGCGCCGCGACCGGATTGATCACGCTAACGGTGTCGTAAAAGACGTTGTCGCCGCGTTGGGTAATCTGGCCAAGGCTGAGCCACACCACCAGACCAATGGTGATGGCGGCGGTAATCAGCCATTCGATCAGAACCTGCGCACCCAGTCGGGTGGCAGGCTCTATTTTGGGCATCGACGCTTTTGGAAAGGGCAATCCCGTCCCCGCTTATCGGTTGATGGTCAGAACTTCCGGACTGGACCATACCGACAGTCTGTGACCGAAGCGGTAACGGGTACCCTCAATGCGCCAGCTATAGGTGCCGGGCGGCAGATCGCTAAGGGTGAAGGTGGAATCGCTGAGGCCTGCGCTGTCGATAAGCGGCTGGCCTTCTGGTTCACCCGCTTCGTTGGCGCGGGTCAACTGGAAGCGGAAGCTTGCGTCGCCTTCACCCTCGGCGCGCCATTTGAAGCGGTAAAGGCGGGCGTTGTTTGCCAGTTCTTCAGACAGTGACAGGCCGTCGATGCCGTTGCGGGCACGGATGAAGTTGAAGGTGCGACCGCGCCCCTCAAGACCGTCTGGCGATACGGCCGTCAGGCGCAGGAAGTACTGGCCTTCCGGGAGGTCGGTGTAGGTGAGCGGCTGGCCGACGGGAGCGTCCGCTTCGGCCAGCAGGTCCTGCATGCTGGCATCGGCCGCGATGAAGCCGCGAACGATACGGGCGTCGGATGGAGCTGAATAATCGAATGCGAGGGTGGCGTCAGTCTGAAGAAGATCGTCCTCTGCCATCACCGGGGCGGCCAGCAGGGCTACGGGGACCGGTGTGTCATCGCCAGCGCGAAGGGCCACGCCCTGTCCGTTCGGGACCAGAACGCCGTGGGTGTCGGTTTCATCGGCCACAGCGACCGTGCCTTCGAGGACGCCGGTCGAGCTGTTGCCCGTCACGTCGTCATAGGCGACGCGGAACTCGGTACCACGGACAGCCGAAATGGCCGTCGGTGTGGTCACGCGGAAGCCCCCGGGGCGCTGGCGCGAGGTTACGCGGTTTTCGACGCGACCTCGGTTGACCACAAGGCGGTGGTCGGGTGCGTCGTTGATCACGAACCGGCGCAGGCGATCCATGCGTATGCTGCTGCGCGAGGGAACAACCGTATAGGTGCCATCCGAGAAGGCGATCCGCGCAAAAGCGCTGGATCCGGTGCTCACAACGTCGCCTTCGCGCAGTTGGGCACCGAGAGCCACGGCCACCGGCGCGCCATTTCTCAGCACCTGAACGTCACCGCGGAAGCTCTCGATGCGCGCGGGGTCCTCGCGGGTGCGCAAAAGTGCAGTGTCGATCTGGAGAGTACGTCCCGTCGCCATGCGGCGTGGGTTGGCCACCCGGTTATCGCGCTGTAGTCGGCGATAGTCGGCCGGGTTGCGCAGATATTTGCGCGCCACATCAATCAGAGTGTCGCCACGATTGACCAGATAGGTCAGCGGAGCTTCGGTCAGAACTGAACCTGACGGCTGGGAGTTGGCCGACTGGGGGGCTGCAGACTGGGCAGTAGCAGACTGGGCGAGGGCCGTTGCGGGCACGGCTCCAAACGCCAGGGTAAGACCGAGGCCGAGGCTGGTGAAGCGAACCAAGCTGTTCTTGCGGGCGGTATGTATCGTCAAGATGTGATGATCTCAGTTGGTCGGCGCTGCATCGTCGGGTGCTGCCGCGACTTCGGCGTCAGGGTCTGCGTTCGCATTTGAGCGCTCCAGCCGGTAGCCATAGCTGTACACCGGGGTCAGTCGGTATCCCGTCTGCGGGCGGAGGTTCAGCTTCGAGCGAACGCGTGAAATGTGCATGTCCAGCGAGCGGCTATTGAGGTGCGGCTCGTTGCCCCAGATGGTCTCCAGCAAATAGGTGCGGGACAGGGCGCGATGCAGGTTGCGGAACAGCAGACGCGCCAGAGCGAACTCCTTGGGCGTCATGGTGATGGTCTCGCCGTCGCGCACGACCGTGGTCGTGCTCATATTGAAGACGATGTCGTCATAGACCTCGCGCTCGGCAGGAGCTCCCAGATGCTCGTAGGCGCGGCGCAGAAGAGCGCGCACACGGGCCTCGAGGACTATGGGGGATATCGGCTTGGCGAGATAGTCGTCCGCACCGGCGTTCAATGCCGCGACGATATCGCTGTCTTCGACACGGCTGGTGACCAGAAGCATGGGCGGCGGGGGCGTCAGATTGGCGCGTACCCAGCCGACGATTTCGATGCCCGAGCGGTCCGGAAGGTTCCAGTCCACAATCAGCAGGTCGAAGGTGTCGCGCCGGAGTGCCGAGATGAGGGCATGCCCGCGTGAGAAGGTGGATGGGCGAAAGCCCGCCTTCTCAACTATTTGAGAAATCGCCTGCAGCTGGACCTGATCATCATCAAGGACCGCGATTTTCATTGGCATAAACTCTCAGTTCCGCATGGGGGGAAGTAACTATAACGGATTGAAAGCTTAGTAGTGCCTAATGGATACGGTAAATTGTAAATTTAGGTTGGCGCTATCACATTGTCGGCAACCAACCACTTGGTAAAACCGGCCGGATCGTCAAAGCGTGCATTTAATGGCCAAGCTTGAATACTTTCGCGCTTTTCCGGTGACAGTCGAACCCAGTCTTTTTCGGTCGTGACCAGACCTGCATCGAAAACTTTCGCGCGTTCTTTCAAGAAGTTAAATTGATCCTTCGTCAGGATGGCGTGATCCGGCAAAGGAACGAAATCCTTGAGATCACACCCTGCCGCGATCAACGAGCGCTCGACCTTCCAGGGTTTCGCAATGCCGGCAAAGCCGACTTGGGGACCCGCTGGCGGGGCAGAAATAGCCGCCAGGCGGGCAGTGAAGACAGGAAGATCACCGAATACAGCAATCAACTCGGGGTCTGCTTTATCCAAATCAGTCGGCAGGAGGACAATTACAGCGTCCGCACGCGCAAGACCTGCGGCAATCGGCTCGCGCATGGGACCGGATGGGAAGACGGAACCATCTCCAAACGGCCATTCGTCATTACGGGTCTCGCCATCGACCACAATCAGGCTGATGTCCTTGATGAGGGACGGGTTCTGATGGCCATCATCCATGACCAGATAGTCGGCTCCGGCGGCGACAGCGGCCTTGGCACCCGCGACACGATCACGGCTGATAACCACCATGCCGTCTTGGGCCAGCATCAGGGGTTCGTCGCCAACGTCCTCGGCGGAGTGGGTGTCCAAGTCGACAACCACAGGACCCTCCAGCTTACCACCGTAACCCCGCGATAGTGCCGACGGAGCGTGCCCCTGCTCACGCAGTAAGCGGAGGATCTCGCGGGTGATCGGCGTCTTGCCAGAGCCGCCCACCGTCAGATTACCGACCGAGATCACGGGAATACCGGGGGCATAGCCCTTGGTATTGGCAATCTTGCGTGCGGTCACGCCCGCCCAGACCCACGACAGGGGCTTGAGTGCCATGCGGGTGATCGGGGCGTGGCTGCGATCGCGGGTGTACCACCAGCGCGGGGTGTTTAGTTTCATCGGGGACGTCTCCGCTCCGGCTTGGGGGCGGGGGGGAGGTGGGCCTGAAGAGCCAGCCACAGTCGATCCAGACCCGCAGAGGCTTCATTGGCCGCGCGGCGGGCGCGCTCGCCCATGGCGCGGGCCCCGTCCGGATCTTTAAGTAGCGGTTCAATAAGATCGCGCAATTCGTCGGGGGCCAGCACGCTGACCAGCCCGCCTGAGTGTTTGAGCATACGGTTGACCTGCTGCCAGTTGGCCGCGTCGGGTCCGCTGAAAGTCGGCTTGCCCAGTCGGGCAGGCTCCAGCGGATTGTGCCCGCCCACGCTGCCTCCACTGAGCGCCGGAGCGAACGAGCCGCCCAGCACCACCACGTCGGACAGGCGCATAAAGAGGCCTAACTCGCCCAGGGTGTCGGCGAGGTAGAGATCAATCCCGTCTTCGATATCGCCGCCCACGCAGCGCCGGGTCAGCTTCCAGCCGTCCAGTTGCAACTCTTCGACAATCTCGGGCGCACGTTCGGGATGGCGAGGCACAACGACAAGCAGCAGGCGCGGAACCAGAGCCTTCAGTGCCTTGGCAAGCGCCCGTTCCTCGTTCTCGTGGGTCGAGGCAATCACGATCACGGGGCGATCCCCGATCAGGCCCGAAAGACGCGAGAACTCGGCGCGGTCGTAAGGCAGTGGCTCGCCGGAAAGCTTGAGGTTGACCATGCCGTCCACGCGGGCCCCCATGGAGGTCAGGCGCTCTGCGCCCTCCTGATCCTGGGGCCAGACGTGGGCGAAGGCGGACATCAGGGTGCGGGCCATGCCCGGAGCCTTTTGCCAGCCTTCCAGCGTGTGCGAGGTGATCCGTGCACTGACCAGAGCCAATGGTATGCGGCGGCCACGAGCAGCCATGATCAGGTTCGGCCACAGCTCGCTCTCGACGAAAATGCCGATCTGGGGCTGCCAGTGATCTAGGAAGGCCGACACGGCGGACGGGCCATCGACCGGCGCGAACTGGTGGATCACGCCTTGGGGGAGGCGCGGGGTAATGACCTCTGCCGAGGTCAGGGTTCCGGTGGTGACCAGAACGGTGACGTCGGGCCGGTCCTTACGGATGCGTTCGGCCAGCGGAAGGATCGACAAGGCTTCGCCGACGCTGACGCCGTGTATCCAGATGAGCGGACCGGCGGGGCGGCGCAGGCTGGCCATGCCCAGTCGTTCATCGACGCGGGTCGGGCTTTCCTTGCCCTTCTTGACGCGGCTGTCCAGCAGGCGCGGTGCTAGGGGTTCAAGAAGGCGGGTGCCGAGACGATAGGCCATAAGAGCGGGGCTGAAGCTCACGGTCAGACGCGCTCCAGTCCGGTGATTTCGTCTGCGCGGGCTTCGGCTGCGGTCATGCGGGCGGTCCATTCCGCCGCGACTTCAGACACATCGGTGCCGTGCGGGAAGTCGGCCCTGTCCCATACGAAAGCGCCCTTGGCGAAGGGCAGGGGGATCAGGGCGCGGTCCCAGCTTTTCAGGCGGATCGCCGGTTTTGCCGATGCGCCGAGGATAAGCACGGGTGCCCCCGACATTCGCGCCATGACGGGCAGGCCCTCGGCCATGGTTCGCGCAGGGCCACGCGGCCCGTCGGGCGTGATGGCCAGACCGCCCTTTGCTTTCAGGTATTTCAGACCGTCACGCAGGGCTTGGGTGCCGCCTTTGGCGCTGGCCTTCTTGTCTTTGTTCGAGGCGGAGCCGCGCACTGCCGGAATGCCCAGTCTGGCGACGGCCTTGGCGATGAACTCACCGTCCGCGGACAACGAAATCATGGCGCGCGGCGGTTGCGCGCGTTCCATCGGCCACGAGGCGGCTGCAAGGCCCAGACGCGAATGCCAGAAGGCGATCAACACGCCGCTGTCCTGTGCCCAAACGTCTTCGGCAATCTGCTCGTTTTCGCGGGTCCAGCGCGTAGTCGCATAGCAAAAACGTAGCCATTCAGAGAACAGCCACGCAATCGAGCGCTGGATAAACGGGTGCCGCAGTGGCCTCATGCGCCGGTCTCGTCAGGCAGAAGGTCCATGGGGGCGTCGAGGGACTGTTGACGCGCGAGGCGGGCGTAAAGGCCCGAGGTCGCGATCAGGTCGTCGTGGGTGCCTTGTTCGATCACCTTGCCAGCCGAAATCACATAGATACGATCGGCGTTACGCACGGTGGAAAGACGGTGCGCGATCATCAGCGTGGCGCGGCCTTCCATCAGGCGGTCCAGCGCCTGTTGAACCAGAGCCTCGCTCTCGGTGTCCAGCGCACTGGTGGCTTCGTCGAGCAGCAGGATCGGGGCATTCTTGAGGAAGGCGCGGGCGATGGCGATACGCTGGCGCTGGCCGCCGGACAGGCGGGCACCGGCCTCGCCGACGCGGGTCTGATAGCCCTGTGGCAGGCCGAGGATGAACTCGTGGGCCGCAGCCGCACGGGCCGCCTCGATGATCTGTTCTTCGGTGGCGGCCTCGCGCCCATAGGCGATGTTGGCGGCGATAGTGTCGTCGAACAGGAACGGCTCCTGCGTCACCAGAGCGATCTGGTCGCGCAGGGATGACAGGCTGAGATCGCGCAGATCAATGCCGTTTGCGGTGATGCGTCCGCTCGTCACATCATAGAACCGCGGCAGCAGGCTGAGGATGGTGGACTTGCCACCACCCGATGGACCGACCAGCGCCACCGTCTCGCCCGGCGAGACCTTTAGGTTCACGCCGTTCAGCGTTGGTACGAGCCCGTTGGCAGTGGAATAGGCGAACTCGACGTTGTGGAGTTCGATCTCGACAGGACCGGCGGGCAGGGATTGCGGGTTCGCCTGTTCGCGGATTTCAGGCTGGATATCGAGTGCTGTGAACAGGCGACGCGCGGCGGTCATGCCTTCGGACATGACGGTCGTCAGGTTGGACAGCTGGCGCAGCGACTGACCTGCCAACATCAGCATGCCGATGAAGGCCGCAAAGCCGCCCACGGACATCTGGCCCTTGCTGGCGCTCCAGCCGGCATAGCCAATGACCGCGGCGACGATGGAATAGGCAATGATATCGGAAGCCGGACCGGCGAAGGCGCGGCTGTCGGCACCTTTGATGACGTGGCGCTGGCGGCGGTCGATGACGGCGGCGACATTGGCCTCTTCAGCCTGTTCGCGGTTTTCGATCTTGATGACGCGCACGCCGTCCAGATTTTCCATCAGGGCGGAGGAAAGCACCTCGGTTTCGGCCATGGCCCCCTTGGCGGCCTTGCGCGAGCGCTTGCCGAACTTGCGCATCACCAGACTGACGCCCGGTACGCCCAGAAGCACGATCAGCGTCAGCGGCAGGTCGATGAAGCCCATCGCTACCATCACGCCGACCACGATCAGCACGTTCTGGGTGTAGTTCACCACGCCGTTGGTGAAGGCTTCACGCACCAGATTGGCGTCGAACAGCACCGACGAGACGAAGGTGCCCGAATGCTGGTTACGCAGACGCGACAGGTCGGCGTTGATCATGCGCGAGAAGAGCTGCTTCTGGATGTCACCGACGATGCCGTGGCCCAGCCGGTTCACCAGTGCAGCCTGTCCCGCCATCGTCAGGGATCGGGCGATGGAAAGGGCGATGATAACGCCTGGAACGAGCGCGATCAGCCACTGGGGCTGGACTGTGAAGACGTTCAGAAAACGGACAGGGCCCGGATGGGGCTGGAACAACAGGTCGATGGCCGGTTCAAGAAAACGCAACAGCCCCGCCGTCAGCGCACCGGCGCAGATCGCCAGACCGATCGACGAAAAGAACGCCACCTTGTGGTGCGAAAGATAGTCGCGCCACAGACGCTTCAGGAGCTGACCAAGCGGCTGGTCTTTGTCGTTGTGGTGAGCGGGGCTATTCATTTTACTTCGGTCGGACGACTGGGGCTGTGTGTCAAGCGGCTTGGCTTGACGCGGCGAACGTGTGAGGGATGACGGCAGCGTTCGCGAAGGTTATCTGACGCTTATGTCGTTTCCCGATCTGTCCTCGCCTTATGACCGTTTCAAGGTCTTGTGGTCCTATTTCTGGGGCGACCACGCGTTTATCCGGCTGAGTTTCACAAATGCCCACTGGATTGATGCAAACTTGGTACGCAGCAATCAGCCGTCTCCGCGCCAACTGGCGTGGTGGAAGCGTCAGGGCATTCGCACAGTTATCAATCTGCGCGGAGTACGCGACGAGCCCTATTACTGGCTGGAGCGGGACGCTTGCGAGAAACTGGGCCTGAAGCTGGTGGATGCTCCGCTGGACTCGCGTGATGCACCGACGCTGGACCGCATCGAGAATGCCAAGCTGATTTTCGAAACGATTGAGTATCCGGCCCTAATCCACTGCAAGTCGGGCGCAGATCGCGCCGGGCTGATGGCGGCGCTGTATCGGTACTTCAGGCTGGGACAGCCAATGGGCGTCGCCAAGTCCGAACTGAGCCGCCGCACCCTGCACAACCGCGAGGGCAAGACGGGCGTGCTGGACCACGTTCTGGAGACTTATGCCGCGGAGGCAGAGCCCAAGGGAATAGGGCTGCTGGAGTGGATGGGCTGCAAAGCCTATTGCCCCGTAGAGACGACGCGGACCTTCCGGGCCAAATGGTGGGGCGATCTGCTGGTCGAGCGGATTCTCCGCCGCGAGTAATCAGCCCCAAGGGCCAGCTTTTTCTTTCTCGTCGGGCTGCGGTGCGGGTTCAGACGTGTGACGGGCACGCTCCGCGTCGATGCGTTCCTGACGCTCCAGAAGCTTTCGATCCAGTTCGTCGTCCTGGGCGCGTTTGTTGCGCAGGATCATGACCCACATCACCAGCACCATCATCATCGACACCAGCGCGCCGATGCCTGCTCCGTCCATTATGGGTGTGGTCATGGGATGGCTCCAATGCAGTTGAGCGAACCACCATACGTCAAGGGCGGCTGAAGCCCTAGCCCCAGCCGCCCTTGTCAGGATCGTATCTGATCGACGCTTATGCGTCGCCGCGCGGATCGATCAGTTTGTGCGCGTGCAGAATGAAGTAGCGCATGTGGGCGTTATCGACAGTCGCCTGGGCGCGGGCCTTCCAGGCAGCCTTGGCTTCGTCGTAGGAACCGAAAGCGCCGACGAACTCGACTTCCTTCAGGTCGCGGAAGGTCGGTTCCGACGGATGACGCATTTCACCACCGATGACGAGGTGAAGCAGTTGAGTTTCGAGCTTGTCAGCCATGGAGAGGGGCCCATTGCACAGGAGAGGGGTCAGAAGGTGAGCGGGATAGGCGCTGTCCGCCGGATTATCAACGGGTGCAATGCCGGTGCGGCGCAAATCATGCTCGTTTGTCGCGGATCGTGGCGATTAAACCGCCACTTTTGGCCTTTGTGGTCACTAACGACTGCTCCGGCCTCCTGGGCGATAAGCGATCCGGCGCAAACATCCCAGTCCCACTTTGGGCTGATAGCGATGGCGGCATCGAACGCTCCGGCGGCAACGAGGGCCATGCGATAGGCCAAAGCGTTGCGTTTGGAGAAGTTCATATGGGGCCACGGCTCGTCCCATTCGCGGGCTTCCATCAGACGGGCGTCCGCGAGAAGTTCGGCCTCTTCTAGCTGGCGGGTGTCGGATGCAGTTATGGGGCGGCCCTGAAGACGGGCACCGCCGCCGAGTGTGGCCTCGAACATCTCGCCCAGCATAGGGGCATAGATGGCGGCGGCGATAGGCTCGCCGTCCTCTACGACCGCGATGGGGGTGCACCACCACGGTTTGTTGCGCATGAAGGCCGAGGTGCCGTCGATGGGATCGACCACGAAGATGCGCTTTTTAGACAGGCGGTCAGTGGTGTCTGCGGTCTCTTCGGAAAGCCAGCCGTAATCGGGGCGGGCACCCAGAAGGCGCTCCTTGAGGAACGTGTCGACCGCCAGATCGGCGTCGGTCACCGGAGAGGCGTTCTCCTTGGACCAGACCTTCAGCCCGGCGTCGCGATAGTCGAGCGCCATCTGGCC
Organism: Brevundimonas pishanensis; assembly: GCF_022750635.1. GTDB lineage: Bacteria > Pseudomonadota > Alphaproteobacteria > Caulobacterales > Caulobacteraceae > Brevundimonas > Brevundimonas pishanensis. The sequence goes on from NZ_JAJKBG010000008.1 coordinate 63,686, forward strand.
TGCGTCGAACGCGGCCTGACGGATAAGCTGAAGGTCTTGGTCCAGAGAGGTCATTTGCCCGCGATGGCTACCTTGTCGAACAGCAGCGACGGGACGTTGAACGCATTACGGAACTCAAGGTCGCCCGCACGTTGGAGGCGGGCGTAAAGCTCGATCAAATTGCCCGCGACGGTGACTTCGCTGACTGGATAGGCGCGCTCGCCGTTTTCGAACCAGAAGCCCGACACACCGGCAGACCAGTCGCCTGTGTTGCCGTTCAGCGACGGGCCGAACATGGAGGTGATCAGCAGGCCGGTGCCTGCCGAGGCCATCAGGTCGTCCAGCGTGCCTTCACCAGCCGTCAGGTGCACATTGTGGGCCGAAACACCCGACGGGCCGACCAGACCACGCGAGGCGTGACCCGTCGAGGTCATGCCCAGTTGCGCCGCCGATGACGTGTTCAGCAGCCACGTAGTCAGGCGACCATCTTCGACAAGGTTGCGCTTTTCGACGCGGACGCCCTCGTCATCGAACGGGGTCGAGCCTTGGCCGCGCACACGGAAGGGATCGTCCACAAGGTCCATCCGTTGCGGCAGAACCAGTTCGTTCAGCTTGTCCTTCAGGAAGGACGAACCCCGCGCAATCGACGGACCCGAGATGGCCCCCAGCAGCGGAGACAGGACTTGGGTGGCGATACGGTTTTCGAAGATGACGGGTGCGGTGGTCGAGGCGATCTTGCGCGCGCCCACACGGGCGACGGCGCGTTCGCCCGCTTTTTGACCGATCTCTTCGGGCGATGGCAGGTCCGAGAAGTGGCGCAGCGAGCGGCTTTCGCCACCGCGCTCCATCGCGCCATCCTTTTCGGCGATGACGCCTGCTCCGACCGAGAAGACGCTGCCGCGATAGTTGCCGACAAAGCCGTGCGAGGTGACCAGTTGCCACTCGCTGGACATCCAGGAGGAGTCGCCACCCTCCGAGCGCGACACGCCCGGCACGGCCATAGCTGCGGCCTCGGCGGCGACGGCGGCGGCTTCTAGCTGTTCGGCGCTGCGGTCGGTGGAATCGTACAGGTCCAGATCGGCGTGCGGGCCGTGGGCCAGCAGCTCTTCGGGTGCCAGCGACGCATAGGGGTCTTCGGGCGCGAGGCGGGCCATGGCGATGGCGCGCTCGACCAGACGGCCACGGGTGGCATCGGACAAGTCGGACGACGACACGGTCGCCTGACGCTTGCCGATGAAGACGCGCAGGCCAAGGTCGGTGGATTCCTCCCGCTCGACTTCCTCCAGCGCCGTGTTGCGTACACCGACAGCCAGCGAGGCGCGGCGAGCGGTTGCAGCTTCGGCGGCGTCGGCTCCGGCCTTGAGGGCAGAAGAGACGAGATCGTGCAGCATGGAAGGATCGGGCGAGGCGGAGGGCGTCGATGCGGACATGCACCGGATATGGCCGACGCGCCTTACAACCGCAACATCTAACGCGGCTTACTCAGGCGTCTGCGGCGCGGTCCAGCATGGCTTCAGGGTGTTGTTCGCCAGCTTTGTCCATTCGGCGACCATGCCTGCCGTGGCTGAGACGCTATAGTCGGCAAAGCTTCCATCAGCTTGACGGCCTCGCCCCCAGACGGTGTAGGTCGCGGCCTCTGTCGGCGGCCCTTTGGGCTGCGGCCACAGGATGCGGGGTTGAGGGCGGGGGCCGAGGTACGGCACGCGGACCGATCCGATGGAATAGTCGTTGAGGGTCTCCACGACACTGCGTATGGCAGGACAATCCGCTTCGGTCAGCCAAGTAATCTGTTCTCGACCATTCGGGATGACCAGCGAACGTCGCGCCACCCACTGGGCGTTATCTCCCCAACCGCGCGTATAGAATTCTACGGCCCACGTGCCGCTATCGGCGACGGCGTATCCCGCTTCAAAACTAAGATCTCTTGGGGCGGGTGTCGTAAAATCAGGGAAGATGAACGGCGTGACCGCCTGCAATACGGCGACAAGGTACATGATCGAACTCCGGAGACGCGGAGATCGACCGTAGGCAGGTGTTCGGCTTTCTCAAAGCTTGGCTGGTCGAACTTCAGCGAGGTTGAGGCGACGTCAGCGGTTCGGTCCGAATGAAACGTCCCAGCCGTATAGATAGCGGCGGATGCATCCCAGCGGTGCTGGATCACCAACGGCTAAACGGCTGTAGATCGCGGCGACTTAACGGCTTGAACCACGCTCTAGTGCTCTGTCCCGAGCTTGGACCATATTTTCAAAATATTGATCGGCTAATCGAAAACCATCTTCGAGATTACGTTTCTTAGCGATCCGGATCGCTTCTGGGTTCGTCCCCGGAGGTGGCGGAGGGTAGGAGCATTCTCGAATCCAGAGCCGCTCTCGTGCGTGGAACTCCGCGACGGCTTGGTCATAATCTTGCTGCAACTGGGTGTCGCGGAGCGAGTTTAGAAACTCTTCATCACGGGACTTTCGTGCATTCGTATAGAGTGCGACGGCTTGTGGATTGCAGAGCGGAACAACGGCGATCTGGTATTGCTTTACCGTCTCACGAAAGATAGCCCGATCCATATCGGTAAGTTGCAGGATCGTCGGCGCACATGCGGAAGCGCTGACTGCTATCCAGAGCGATAAGCCGATTAAGCCACCGAGTTTCGAACGACTGGCCATCTCGCTCTCCAACGCACGAACATTGGTCAGCAACAAGATGACATTAAGTCCGCGCGAGTGGCGTAAACTTGGGTAAAGGCACTAATCTACATCTAGTGCGTCTATAAAAAGCTCATCCGTCCTACAGTACCGACCACGCGATCAGGCTGATACCGGCGATGAGCATGGACAGCCATGTCAGGGTCATGCCTGCGGCACGGGCGAGAGACAGGCCGGGGAGGTAGAGGACGGCTCCGGCGTGGATCAGGCGACCGGCGAACATCAGACCGCCGACCAGATGGATCAGGGCAGGCGGGGTGTCGAGAAACGCCAGTAGGATCAGGCCGCACAGTCCGGCGGGGATGTATTCGGTTGCATTGCCGAAGGCGCGCACGGCGACGGACAGATCGCTCTGTCCGCCATCGCCAAAGGGAATGCGCAAGCTGCGGCGGCGCCCCGCTGCCAGTCCGGAAAGGACAAACAGCAGCAGGATCAGCAATCCGCCCCACAGGGCCGCGGCCTGAATGGTCGAGGGGACCATCAGTTTTCGCGCGCCACGGGATAGAGCAGGTAGCGCTGGTCGTAGAAGGGCGTGCGCTCATAGAACCAAGCCAGACGGGCGTGCGGGTTGGCGGCAAACTCCGGCTCGGCGGCCAGTTTGGCCTCGAACGCGGCCTTGAGGGCCGGATCGGCGGCCAGCATCTTATCGGCCAGCGGGGCGATAGCGTAGGGCTCGATGTATTCCACGCGGCTCAGCACTTCGAGGAACATACCCCATGCGAAATAGCTTTCGCGGGACTGGGGCTCCAGCGCCAGCATGACCAGATCGCCCAAAGGCTGATCGGTCGAAACGCGGACCGAACCGGGGGCGAAGGTCCAGTTGGTGGCCTGTTCGGTCACGCCGTCGATACGGACTTCGACGTGGCCTTCGTTGGCGCGGGTGGTCAGCTTGGGGTTCTGGACACGCAGCATGGTGACATCGACGGCGGTCGGCGCATCCACGCGGGTCATCTCGATGCCAGAGGCGGCCAGACGCTCGATGATGTCGGTGCGATAGGCGGGGACCCAGTAGGCTTTCGGGCGCTTCAGTTCCAGCGTCGGACGCGAGCCGTACCACGGCATCGACCACAGTTCCGGATCAGCCTCGCCCAGCCAGCGGACTTCCTTGCGGCCCGAGGCGGCGCTTTCGACCATTTCGTATTTGATGCCTTTGAACGGCACATACTCGGTCGGTTGATCGACCTGAACGAAGTTGGCTTGCAGGACCTCGGGGCGCAGGGCGCGGTCGGCGGCGATGGCGGCGCGAACCTCGGCCACGCGTTCGGCCATAACCTTCAAAGTCTCTTCGATGAAGACATAGGTGCCCAGCACACGCTGGTCGTGCGGCTTCAGGCTGTGGTTCTCGATCAGGATGGTCGGAATGTGGGCAGCATCGCCCCAGCCGTTCGAGAAACGCTCGCCCAGGCCGCCGTCATTCAGGCCTGCGCGGGGATCGTCATCATCAATGCCGAAGACCAGTTCGCCGGGGATGTGGCCGTTGTCTTCCAGCGCCTTGTAGATCGAGGGCTTGAAGCCTTCGTTCAGCCACTCGGCGATGGCGGGCGAGCGGGTGAAGGTTTCATCCTCGCCGGTGAAGCCGAAGGTGACGTCGTACTGATAGTCCATCCCGTCGGTGACGTGGACGTCGACGTAGATGTCGGGGTTGTACTTCAGGATCAGGCCACGGACAGCGCGCATCTCGGGCTGATCGAGCTTGAGGTAGTCGCGGTTCAGGTTCTGGTTGGTGCCGGTGTTGCGCCAGCCTTGGATGCGCGGGCCACGTTGGTTCGGGCGCGAATAGGCGCTGGCGCGTTCATGGCCGTCGACGCTGAGGATCGGGATCAGGATCAGGTTGGCACCGTCCAGCAGGTGATCCTTGCCGTAGAAGGCAATGTCACGCAGCAGCATCATGCCAGCGTCCTTGCCGTCGATCTCGCCGGGGTGGATGCCGGCCTGAATGAGCACGGTCGGCTTGGCCGGATCGAACTGTGCGCCATCTTTCGAGGCGATCACGGCATAGATGTCGCGGCCTTCCGGCGAGGTGCCGAAGCTCTCGATGCGGATCAGGTCAGACGCGGCGTCCAGACGGTCGAACCATGCGCGGGTGTCGGCATAGTTCGGGCTGAAGTTCAGCTCTGGGTCCTGTTCAAAGCCCGAGGCCCACGGATCGCTGGCAGGGCGCAGCAGCGTGCGCGATGCGCCGTTCCACTGGGGCACGGGCGGCAGGAAGGCCTGATCCCACGGTGCGGTATTCTTGATCGGAGCGTTCTCGGACATGGCAGGACTCGACATCAGGGCGACCATCACGGCCGCAAGGGTAACCCGTCGCATAACACCCCTCCAACAGGCGACTTGAGGGCCATTCTTTTAGGCCTGTTTGCCGCCGATGCCAGTGCCGGATACGAAAAAGCCCCCGACGCCGTAGGCATCGGGGGCTTTCTTGAAAGTGCGAGGGCGGGTTAGCCCGGCATTTCGATGTCGTCCATCTCGCCGATGGCGTGGTTGTAGTAATCCACCACGCTCTCGAGGTCGGAGTTGCTGTTGCTCTGCTTATAGTCGCGCCAGTTGCCGATCAGGGATTCCAGATAGCCAACCAGCGAGTTGATATCCGACTTGTTGGTGGCGTCAGCGGCGAGGCCTTGTTCGGTCTGGCGCAGCTTGGTCACTGCGGCTTGGAACTTCGGCAGTTGGGCGTCGGCGTCTGCGATTTTTTCCTCGATCACAGCGGTGGTGAAGTGGTCTGCCAGATACATGGCTTCGACAACGTCAGCTTCGGTGTTGTGGCCCGACTTGCGGAAGTCGACGATGCGCTTTTCCGCGACGTCGCGCTGATATTTGGTGATCGCGACGTCCAGTTCGTCGATGGCGGCGAGCGTGGCAGTGTAGTTGGCGATCAGGCTTTCGTGCGCAGCCTTGCCCTTGGCCAGAGCGTCTTCGCGATAGGCGCGCGACGAGTAATAGGGAGCGAGTTCTTTCCACTGCGCCAGCAGCTTGTCGCCGTTAGCGATCACCTTGTCAGCGGCCGCATCGGCTGCGTTCGACGAGGCGTTGCCGCTCATGGCGCGCGCTTCTTTGATTGCCTTCAGTGCGGACTCGAGGGTGGTGATGTTTTCAAAGAAGTGGATGTTCGCATCAGGCGACTTGGACGGCAGGTCCAGCTCCTGATAGCGGACGTAGTTCTTTTGAACGCCCCAGTTGTCGTCGATCAGCTTGTTGAAGCCTTCGACGTAACCGTTGAACTTTTCGGTAGCGTCACCGCCCTTGGCAGCATCGACCACGTTTTCGAGCGGGTTGCCCTTGGTTTCGCCTTCACCCTTGCCTTGGCCACAGGCACCCAGCGACAGGGTGGCTACGCAGACGGCAGCCAGCAGTGCGCCGCGATTTTTAATGTTCATCATACTCTAGGAACCTCCCCAGCACCGGCCACACGGGTCGCCGGTTAAACAATGGGTAAGGAACGTCGGTCGCCGTCGGGGAGTTCGGCGAGGCGCGGCGGAATAAGTGCGAAACTTTGTAAAGTTGAAGGCTTAGCGCCACTCTTCTGGCAGGGGGGCACCCTCGTCAGGTAGGGGGCCAACGGCCAGCCCGTTCTGACGGCGAAGCTCGCGGATCCGGTCCGGCGGCGTCGCAACGAAGCTTTCCTGAAGGTCGCGGGCGTAGGTTGCGCGCGTGGAGGCGATCAGCTCGGCCCACTGGGGCTCGGTCACCCCCTCGGGCATTCGGCTCCACAACGGCAGCTTGGCCTCATAGCTGATAGCCCGCTCGGAAATCTCGTACATCAGTTCCGGATCGGAGAAGATCCAGCCGTTGATGGTTGTGCCAACGCTCTGGTTGATGGCGGCGCGGGGTTCCGAAAAGCCGGATTCGGCGACGGCCCACGGCTCGGTACGAATTTGCCAGACATAGTACCAGAACGCAGCCTGCAGCCTGTTGCCGACGGACCATTGCTCCGACGCCACATAGATCAGGTTGAGCGGCGAGACGCTGTCCAGATTGGCCAGAACAAAGTCCGCGCTAGGGGGAGCTTCAGCCTCGGGGGCGGCTTCCTGAACGACAGGCGGTGCGGCTGCAATGGCAGCCGACGATGCCGTGGGCAGCAGCAAGGCCGCGCACGTCGCTGTTGCGCAGAGGGTCTGTTTGAACATGAGGCCGTTCCTTTGATCGAAGTGCGGTTTCGATTCTCAAAGATCACAGATATGCGCGGGCTTGCCTACCCACGCCGGGGACCCTTAACGCCAGTCCTCGCGAAGCGGGCTGCCCGGCTCTTTGAAAGGCCCGATATATTGGCCAAGGGCGGCGCGCTGTTGGTTGATGGCCTCGATCTCGCCCGGCTGCAGGCTGGAGACGTGTTGTTCTTTCAGGTCCTTGCGGGATTGGGCGACCGTGGCGTCCCAGTCCTGCTGTGACATGCGCGAGGGTTTGAGCGGAGAAAGAGGAAGCTTCGCCTCATAGGCATGAGCGCGGTCGAGCAGTTCCACATAGTGCGTCAAATCGCTGGCGGCCCATTCGCCAATTTTCAGCGCAAACTGGCCCCCCATGACATCGCGCACGACGTCGAACTCCCAGTCATCGCGAACCCATGGATCGGTCCGGATAATCCAGATGCGGTACCAGAATGCCGCCTTAAGACGGTCACCGCGCTCCCAATATTGGCGAACGGCACAGATCAGCGCCATCGGATGGACTTCGTCCGCCTTGGCGACAAGGTCCTCGGGTGGGCCATTAAAGTCGGTATCGCAGAAGTCTTGTTCGCCAGCTTCGCGTTCGATATCGGCAGCGCGCGGAGCGTCAGGCAGGCTGAGACTGGCCCCGACTATCGTCAGGGTGACGAGTATGCCTTTGAGCAGGTGGGCGAACATCATGGCGACAACTCTCCGGCCCAAAGCGAGCCAACCCCGAACGCTTGGTCGGGATGGAGGTTCATTGCCAAGGATGGCGAAACTAAGGGCCTATTCGGCGGTCAAAGCCGGAGCCCATCCGCCGGCCTGTATCAACAGTGTTGCCGAGTTGGAGACCTGCCACATGCTGTAAAGCAGCACGACAATCAGCGCGATTTTTACCACCTTACGGGAGCGGGCAAAGGCGGCGGTAGCCGAACAGCCAATGAAGAAGGCGACACCGACCCACAGCCTCAGCGAGCTGGCAAGGCGGGCAAACTCTGCGTTGCCTTGGGCCAACAACAGCATGAATGTCGCAACCATCAGGTTCGCAGCCAGAATGCAGACGAAGACCGTCTTGCGATGTGTCCAGAAATGCTGGTCCAGATCGACTTTATCGGTTTCGGTTTCCGTAAGGCGGGGGAAGGTGACGCTGGCAGCGATATAGAAGGTCGAGGTGATCACCAGTCCGAAGACGAGCAGGGACAAGTTGAACGGCGCGCCCCGGAAGATAATCCAGGCTTGATTCCAGAAGGTCGCGATATCGATAGCGACAAACAGCGCCAAAGCCGGTGTCAGCCATCCAAAGCGTACGCGATTGCGTTCGTGCAAAATGCGAGCAAAGCCGCCGACCAGTTCAGCGACACACAGGCCCAGTAACAGGCCGTAGAAGCTGAGGAAGAACTCGAACGCACTCTTGGCCCCTCCGCGGTGCAGGCTTTAAATGTCAGTGGGCGCAACACCCCTCGCGCCGCGCCCGCTGTTCCGGTCGTTAGTCTTTCTTCCAGATCGGGGTGCCATCGCCGGGCAGGCCCAGCTTGTCCCAGATGTCGTTGACGCGCTCGATGACGTCGTCGTCCATCTGGATAACCTCGCCCCATTCGCGCTTGGTCTCGGGTTCCCATTTGTCAGTGGCGTCGAGGCCGATCTTGGAGCCCAGACCGCTCTCGGGCGATGCGAAGTCCAGATAATCGATCGGAGTGCCCTCGATGACGGTGATGTCGCGCGCGGGGTCCATCTTGGTGGAGATGGCCCACATGACGTCCTTCCAGTCGCGGGCGTTCACGTCGTGATCCACGACGATGATCCACTTGGTGTACATGAACTGGCGCAGGAAGGACCAGCAGCCCATCATCACGCGCTTGGCGTGACCGGGGTAGGCCTTCTTCATCGACACCACGGCGATGCGGTAGCTGCATCCCTCTGGCGGTAGCCAGAAGTCGGTGATCTCGGGGAACTGTTGCTGCAGCAGCGGGATGAAGACCTCGTTCAAGGCTTCGCCCAGCACGGACGGTTCATCGGGCGGACGGCCGGTGAAGGTGGTCAGATAGATCGGGTCCTTGCGCATGGTGATCGCAGTGACCTGAAACACAGGGAAGGTCTCGACCGAGTTGTAGTAACCGGTGTGATCGCCATACGGACCTTCGGGATGGTGCTCGTCAAGCAGGACGTGGCCTTCCAGAACGATCTCGGCTTGGGCGGGGACCATCAGCGGCACGGTCTTGCACGGCACCAGCTCGGCCTTTTCGCCGCGCATCAGGCCAGCGAACTGATACTCCGACAGGGTTTCGGGAACGGGCGTGACGGCGGCCAGAATGGTGCCGGGGTCAGCACCCAGAACGACAGCGCAGGGCAGGGGCTCGCGCTTGCCGGCCTTCTTGTGGCGGGCATAGTGCTGGGCACCGCCACGGTGGGCCAGCCAGCGCATGATGGTCTTGTCCTTGCCCAGCACCTGCATGCGGTAGATGCCGAGGTTGAAATCGTCCTCGCGGTCGTCGCTTGGGCCCTTGGTGACGACGAGGCCCCATGTGATGAGGGGGGCAGGCTCGCCCGGCCAGCAGGACTGGATCGGCAGCTTGGTCAGGTCGATGTCATCGCCCGTCAGCACGACCTCTTGGACCGGAGCCTTCTTCACAGTCTTGGGTCGCATGGACATGACCGTCTTGGCCAGCGGCAGCATCTCCATCGCCTCGCCCAGACCGCGCGGCGGAACCGGATTTTTCAGGAAGGCCAGCAGTTCGCCCACTTCGCGTAGTTCCTGCGTGGTGGTGCGCTGTTTGTTTTCCAGCGTCACGCCCATGGCCACGCGTTTGACGGTGCCGAACAGGTTGACGAGGCAGGGGATAGGGCTGACCGAGCCGTCGGGCATGACGGGCTTTTCGAAGATCACAGCCGGTCCGCCATTACGCAGCAGACGGGTCTGGATCTCGGTCATTTCCAGCACGGTAGAGACGGGTTCGGATACGCGAACCAGTTCGCCCTGTGCTTCCAGCTGATCGATGAAATCGCGAAGGGATTTGTAGGCCATAAGCGTGGATTAGGCGGCATTGCGCCGTCTGTCACCTGTGGCTTTGCGTCAGTGGGCCGGAGTGTCTGTAACCAAGGCCCAGATGGGCAGGCGAAGGGCACGGGTGGTGGCATCCAGTTCGGCACTGTTCAGGTGGCGGCGGCCCGCTTCGATCATGCGAACATCGGCGGCGCTGAGATGCAGCAGAGCGGCCAGTTCGTTGTGATCCATGCCCCGGCGATCCCGCCATCGCTTTACGCGGGCACCTACGATCAGGTCGACGGGGTCAGTCGCCGGAAAACCCAGTATCGAACCCATGACGTCCCTCCCAGAACGGTCGTTGCAGGGTACGCAAGGTGTCACTTCGGGGAGGGTGAGCGTGATTGCCCGTTTCGTCCAATCACGCGCTCGGGAGCAGATTTAAGCGGCGTCCCACCTGAAGGCGGGATCGAGGTGGTCACCGACGCGGTAACCGCTGGCCAGTGTGGCCATGCGGGCGATTTCGTCATCGGTCAGGGCAAAGTCGAAGACGTCGAAGTTTTCGCGGGCGCGGGCTTCGCTGGCAGTCTTGGGGATAGCGATGATGCCTTGCTGGATGATCCAGCGCAGGGTCACCTGTCCGGGGGTCTTGCCGTACTTCTCTGCGATCTCGACGACAACGGGCTCGTCCAGAACCTTGCCGCGCGCCAGAGGCGACCACGCCGTTAGGGACGAACCAAGTTCCGAAGCCTTGGCCTTGAGCGCGTTGATGCTCAGCAGCGGGTGGTATTCCATTTGGTTGGTGACCAGTTTGGCAGGCGACAGATCTTGTGCCTCTTGCCACAGGGCCGACGGATAGTTGGACAGGCCGATGGCGCGGGTCAGGCCCCTGTCCTTCGCTTCGTTAAGCGCGGCGATGGTTTCGCTGAGTTCCGGCTGGGGCTTGGGCCAGTGTAGCAACAGCAGGTCAGGGGTGGAGCCTAGACGCTCGGCGCTTTCTTCGGCCTGTTTGAGCAGGGCGTCGCGGGTCAGGTTGGTGACCCAGATTTTGGTCGTCAGGAAGAAGTCGTCGCGGGCCACGCCAGCGTCCTTGATGCCCTGGCCGACCTCGGTCTCGTTGTCATAGATGAAGGCCGTGTCGATATGGCGATAGCCAATACGCAGAGCCTCGGTGACCATTCGGCGGGCGTCGTCGCCCTTCAGTTGCCATGTACCGAAACCCAGTTGCGGGATTTCAAAACCGTCGATGCTGACGGTGGGCTGGGTTCCATAGGCCATGACTGTAATCCGTTGCACAGAAGAGGGTGTGAAGGATTTAGGCAGCGGAGGCAGCGGCCGGAAGGTCTTGCTCGAACCAGTCGAGGATTTCCTGCCACAAAGGCTCCATGCCTTTTCGGAACGCGCCCTCGTGACCGATCTTCGCGCGGCCATAGGCGGAGGGCGATTTCATAACGCTCTGTTGAGGGGCCGAAGAATAGGCGCTCATCAGAACCGGTGCGGATTTGGCCGTCGCGATAGGATCGTCGGTAAACAGCCATGAGCGGATTGGGCTACGAACCGCATCATAGCCATGGGGTCCGAGTGCACCGCTGCGGAGTTCGGAAAGGAAATAATCCGGCTTCTGACACCAGCGTTTCCACGTCGAGAACACCCGTCCGGGCAGGTCGGTGCCCGCCCAGAGCTTGCCCTGTTTGATATAGCCGTGGCGGCGCAAATGGGCGGGGCCAAAGCCGAACCAGAAGAACAGCTCCATCGGATTATAGCGGCGGTGGTGGTGGGGCCAGTAACCGGAGCCTACCGACACGAAGGCATGGCGGTGGATGAGGTCATGGTTGGGCATGAAGCCGATGAAGCTGCCGCCTACGCTGTGGCCGACGTGATAGACAGGCAGGTCACGGGCGTTTGCGATCAGGGCCTCCAGTGCAGCGGGTTGATCCAGCCGGCCCCAGTCAGGGTAGTCAACGTCAAAGCCCTTGAGCGTCTCGGGGGCGGATGCTGCGATACCGCGATAGTCATAGGTCAGCACCAAGGCCCCGCGTTGGGCCATCCAGTGTGCGAAGCGCTCGTAGAACCCCTGCGGATAGGCTGTGCCGGAGGACACCAGAATGGCCATCTGCGGCGGTGCCCCGCGATAGAGACGGCCCGCCAACAGGTATCCATCCTTTGCCGCAAACCGGATATCGCTCTTTTCGACTTGGGGTATAGCGTTCACCGGCGGGCGTCCTGAGGTCAGTTCTTATTCGAAACGGACTATGGTTGCCGTGCTGCATGGCGTCAAGCGCGGCATCTGTGCCACGCCGTGGCCGCAATTCGGAAAGGGATGGTTTTTTCCGCAGCTTGCGACCTTGGCAGCATGCCCCTCGGCACCCACTGTAAAGGTCCAGACACAGACCGGAGAGCCGATGCCCCATACAGACAGCCTCATTGTGACTTTGGTTGGCGGCTTTGTGCTGGCGTTTGTGTTCGGCATGTTGGCTAATCGGGTGAAGCTGTCCCCGCTGGTGGGCTATCTGGTAGCGGGCGTTGTGGTGGGGCCCTTTACCCCCGGCTATGTCGCCGACACCGAACTGGCACCCCAGTTGGCCGAGGTGGGTGTGATCCTGCTGATGTTCGGGGTGGGGCTGCATTTCTCGCCCAAGGATTTGATGAAGGTGCGCCACGTCGCCTTGCCGGGTGCTCTGGTGCAGATTGCGGCGGCCACGGCCCTTGGCTGGGCGTTGGGTTACTTCCTGCTGGGTCTTGGCCATCTGGAAGCGACCCTGTTGGGCTTCTCCTTGTCGGTAGCTTCGACCGTGGTGCTGCTCAGGGCGCTGGAGGAGCGCAAACAGGTCAAGAGCGATATCGGCAAGATCGCAGTCGGTTGGTTGATCGTCGAAGACCTCGTGATCGTGGTGGCCTTGGTGATGCTGCCGCTGATCGTCCTCAAGGAAGGACAGGTGTTTGACCCAGCCGTGCTGGCGGGCAGCATCGGTTTCACCCTGTTGAAGGTGGCGCTGTTTGTGCTGCTGATGTTTGTGGTGGGTGGCAAGGTCCTGCCGTGGCTGCTGGTGCGGATCGCCCATACCAAGTCGCGCGAGCTGTTCACGCTCGGCGTTCTTTCGATCGCCTTGGGGATTGCGTGGCTGGCCTATTCGGTGTTCGGCGCGTCGTTCGCTCTGGGTGCATTCGTTGCAGGACTGGTGCTGAACGGGACGCCGCTGGGCCATAATGCGGCGGAGCGTTCATTGCCGCTTCGAGACGCGTTTGCGGTGCTGTTCTTCGTATCGGTAGGGATGTTGTTCGACCCGTCCATTCTGGTGACGAAGCCGTGGGCGGTATTGGGCGTGGTATTCATCGTCATCATTGGCAAGTCGCTGGCAGCGCTTGCGATCACGACGGCCTTCAAACTTGATCGCGCTACCAGCCTGACGGTTGCGGCATCGCTGGCGCAGATCGGCGAGTTCTCGTTCATTCTGGCAGCGATATCGATGCAGATGGGTGCGATGGCACGCGAAACGCATGACCTGATACTGGCGGCTGCGCTTCTATCGATTTCGCTCAATCCGTTCGTCTTTGCGATTATAGACCGGTTGGGAGCTCGCAAGCCCCCTGAGCCGCCATTGGAGCAACCGCGCGCTTCCGATGCCGAAGCTGTGGCAAAGATGATGTGACATTAAAAAAGGCCCGCCGTGAATGGCGGGCCTTTATGTTTTGGGTCCCTTTCAGAGGACGCCGATCATCTCCGCAACCAGCGGGTGACGCACAATGTCCTGTTCAGCCAGCCGGATGACCTTAACGCTTTCCAGCAGTTCCAGCCGCTCGGCGATGTCTCCCAGACCCGAGACACCGGGCAGCAAATCCGATTGGTGTGGGTCGCCCGTGACAACCATGGTGGAATGCCAGCCAAGGCGTGTCAGCAGCATTTTGAGCTGCACGTAGGTGCAGTTCTGCGCCTCGTCGACGACCACGAAGGCGTTGTTTAATGTGCGACCGCGCATATAGCCGATGGGAGCGATCTCAATCAGTCCCTCGGCCATCAAGGCACGAACGCGCTTCATCGACAGGCGGTCCGACAGCGCGTCGTAGAGGGGGCGCAGGTAAGGGGCCAGCTTGTCTTCCATGTCGCCCGGAAGGAAGCCGATGCTTTCACCCGCCTCGACTGCCGGACGTGAAAGCACGATCCTGCCGACCTTGCCGGCCTCAAGAGCCTCGACCGCTTTGGCAATGGCCAAATAGGTCTTGCCGGTACCGGCGGGGCCGAGGGCGGTAACAAGGTTGTATCGGTCGATGGCCTCCATGAGTGCGGCCTGACCTTCGGACTTGGGCTTCAACGTCTTCAGATAGGCCTGATCGCGCTCGTCGTTCGACGGGTAAGGCGACCACCCCGCATGGTTGGGTAGCCGTCTGACCTTGGCATCCGGTGAGAACTCACGATGGTCCAGAACACCTTCGCGGACTTGACGCTTCACGGCTGAACGCTTGGACATGGATGCCTCCAGGCAAGAAAAAAGGCGAACCCGAACGGGATCGCCTTGGACGTTTGCATTGTGGGGAGGGTGGAGAAGCGCGCACCGCCGTCTCCGGGATCAGCCGTAAGTGTGCCTCGGCTCACGCCGCATGGCCGACAACCAACTGGTACCGAACACGTCAAACGCATCCTCCAGTGCAGACCGGACCGGGGTTGATCCGGCTTCGGATACGAAGGACGAATAGGCCCTCGAATCGCTACAACAGTTTCACTGTAACGTGGTTAGGCGAGTGTTAAAGACAAGAAATTGCAACGGCGGGATAACGAACCGATGAGCGTCTATCGTCTTGGAGAAGTGGCACCCACTCTGCCTGCTGCCGGTGAATACTGGATTGCACCGAATGCGTCGGTAATCGGCAACGTGACCCTGATGGAAGGGGCCAGCATTTGGTTCAATGTCGTGGTCCGTGGCGACAACGATCCCATCACCATCGGCCGCAACAGCAACATTCAGGAAGCCTCGATCCTGCATACCGATACCGGCTATCCGATGGTGATCGGCGAGGGCGTCACGGTTGGCCACAAGGCCATGCTGCATGGCTGCAAGATCGGCGACAACAGCCTGATCGGAATTGGCGCGGTGGTGCTGAACGGGGCGAAGATCGGCAGGAATTGTCTGATCGGAGCGAATGCATTGATCACCGAAGGCAAGGTCATTCCGGATAACTCACTGGTGATGGGGCAACCGGGCAAGGTCGTCCGCGAACTGGACGAAGGCGGGGTGATGGGCCTGAAAATGTCGGCTTTGCACTATGTCGAGAACTGGAAGCGGTTCGCCCGCGAACTGTCCGAAATCTAGGCAAGCTGTACCATTCAGGGACGCCTGCGCCTGTATTGCCTCAGGGCGGAACGTCCGGAAGCCTGAATCGGCTATCCTGCACGGCCTGCGATTTGCAGTGAGGTCGGGGACACTGGTTTAGGAGTTCCCGATGCGGGTGCGGCTCAAGACAGTACTGGCTCCTGCTTCGGTGGTGGGACTTTGGCTTGTGACAGGATTGGCGGTGGCGGGTGACTACGGTTGTCGTACCTGTGCGCCGCCGCCTGCGCCGCCCACGCCGCCGCTGCCACCCTATAATGGCTGTGCCGGTGGCGGTTGCGCGCCCGTGACACCGCCGTGCTGTGCCGGAGGCGGGGGCGGCTCTGTCAATGTGAATGTGAACATCAACAATGTTTCGGCCAATGCCAACGCGAGCACTGTGGCTGATGCCCGGAGCCGGGCCTATGGCCGCGCCGGTGCCGGAGCGGGCAGTGCGGTCATCGTCGCCGGTGGTGGCGGGGCCTATTTCAATGTGGATCAGCCTTATCCGCTGACGTCAGGCATGGCAGTGGAAGGCATGGTCGAAGAGCGCGTCCGCGTGCCGTTCAGTTCGACCCGCTCCTGGGAAAAGCGCTATCGCATTCAGGCCAGCTGCATTGATGATCGCAATGTCCCGCATCCAGCGTCTCAGGTACGTCCGTCCCGCGAAGTGCTGGAGAGCTATGAGGGCGAAATCTATCGCTGCATCGTTGGCACCAAGCTGCAGTGGACCAAGATCGATGCCGAGGGCGGCACCGGTGAAACCGTCGTCTGCGATAAGGGGCAGGCCCTCTGGTATGCCGGCAAGGTTCTGGAATGCCGCGCGCAAAAACCGGAGCGCGACTGCCACGAACGCTCGCTGCTGCGCCGTTATGGGGCAGGGGTGAAGGAGTTGGTGTTGCGCGGTGAGGAAACCATCACAGAGTACCGCGAGGAGGTCGTGCGACGCAGCCTCGCCACGTCCGGTACGCTAATGATGGATGGGGGCGTGGGTGGCCGGGTCTTCTGATCCGGAGGGGACACCCACGAACGAAAAAGGCCCCGGAGAGATCCGGGGCCTTTGACGTTTTCAGCCGATTATTCGGGGGCGCGGACGGCCTCGAAGGTCCAGCTGCGTTCCGGACGCAGATACTTCTCGGCGGCGGCCTGAACTTCGGCAGAGGTGAAGGCTTCCAGAACCGGAATGTAGTTCAGGTTCAGGGCTTCATCCTCCGGATAACGCTGCAGGGTGCTGAGCGTACCGAGCCAGAAGTTGTTGTTGGCCATGCTGCGACGTTGACGCTCGATCATCGGTGCGCGGGCGCGGTTCAACTCATCCTCGGTGATGGGCGTTGACTTGAAGCTCTCGACGACCTTGGTCACTGCCGCGCGGAAGTCCGCGATCTTCGACGGATCGACGTCACCCGAGACGGCGATATAGCCATATCCCGGATAGGTGCCCGACGAAGTTGCGCCCACGCCCGGAGAATAGGTCAGTGCCTGCTTCTCGCGGATTTCTTCCATGACGCGCAGTTCAAGCACCTGAGCCATCAGGCCCACGAGGCGTGCTTCACGACGGTCGCCCAGCGAGTCGGTACCCGCCCAGTAAACCGTCACAGCGGCCTGTTCAGGCTTACCGGTGTGGTTGAAGCGGTAAGGCTCGGCGCGTGGGGTGGGAAGGTTGCGAACCTTCGCCTCGGCAGGAGCCTCTGGCAGGGCCGAACGCACGGGCAGGGCACCGAAGGTCTTGCCGACGGCAGCGACGACCGCTTCGGCGTCGACGTCGCCGACGACAGTGATGTCGATGGGGCCGTTGGCAACGGACTCCTGATAGGCCTGTTTGATGCCATCGGCGGTTAGTGCCCTGACTTCCTCCACGGTCGGTTGGGTCGCGCGGCGGTCACCGCCCGACAGCACAACGGAGCCGTCCAGCGCCATGGCACCGCCCGGTGTAGCGCGCGTTTGCTCCAGCGCCTGCGGGTAGATGGCCTTCAACTGCTCAAGGCGCGCCGGACGGATGGCAGCGTCAGTGAAGTAGGCGGCCAGAACCTGCATTTGCAGTTCGAGGTCCTGCGGACGGGTGGTGCCCGACAGCGAGACTTCCTCGTTACCGACACTCATGCCGGCGCTGTAGGTGCGGCCCGCCAGCACGCGGTTAAGCTCGTCCATCGTCAGCTTGCCCACGCCGCCCGGCGTGAAGACCGCCGAGGCGAGGCTGAGCGGATCGAACTGGTCGCTGGGCAGAGCCAGATCACCCAGACCCGTTTCGACCGAAACGAGGATCTGGTCCTTGCGATAGTCGGTCTTTTTGAAGACCAGACGCACATTGTTCGGGAAGGTATAAAGGGTCGCGCCCGAGGCTTCGAAGGCCTTCGTCGCGGTCGGGGCCGTCGGTGTACCGAAGTCCGTGTATGGCCAGTCCGCCGCGGCAGCGGCTGCGGGCGGCTGGACCTCGACCTTCTGACTGGCTTCGAGGATGCTGACGACAGCGGCCTCGCCGCCCTCGATCGGGGCAGGCGTCGTGACCATGGCCAGCGGGCCGGTGCCGTCCAGACCCTTAGCGGTCAGGGCTTTGACCTCTTCGACGTTCAGGTTCGCGACCGCAGCGTTGAACTGGGCCAGTTCATCGGCCGGAGATGTCGGAACAATGTCGTTGTGGACGCGGCTCTGGATGCCGCCCGCCAAGGCCGCGGTTTGCTGGGTGTCGGCGGCAGCCACAGCGTTTTCCATCGCCGTGCGAATGACCGCGATCTCGCGCTGCAGTTCAGCCTCTGTCGGGCCGAACTGGATCATACGGCGCTGTTCCTGCTCGATGGTTTCGAGCGCGCGTTGCAGGCCACCCGGATTGAACGAGGCAGAGATCGAGCCGGTGTCGACGGATTTGAAGAAGGCACCGCTGCTGGCACCCGCGCCGATAAATGGCGGGTTGTCCTGACGCGAAATCTCGCCGAGGCGACGGTTGAGGACGGCAAGGCCCAAACTGCGAAGAGTGTTCTCGCGACGGTTGGCGAGATTGTCCGGACGCTCTTCGTACGGGCGGATGCGATACAGGCTGACAGAGGACTGTGTGCCCGGCTCAACATGGATTGCGGCTTCAGGCTCGCGGGCCCTGGCAACGCCGAGGTCCGGATCGGGGCCGTCCGGCGCATTGTTCTGCCAGTCCGAGAAAGTGCCTTTGATCTTGGCTTCCATCTGGTCGACGTCGAAATCGCCGACGGCAACAAAGGTCGCGCGTTCCGGGCGATAATAGGCGCGATAGAAGTCGATGAACCTTTGCGCCGGAGCGTTGCGGATGATGTCCAGATCGCCGATGGGCAGGCGATTGGCGACGCGCTGTCCGGGGACGAGAAGCGCGATCTGCGCTTTCAGGGCACGAAGGCCTGGCGTGTCGCGCGTGCGCGCTTCGCCGACGATGACGTCACGCTCGGCATTGATGGCGTCGACGTCCATCAGGGCGCGAGAGACTTGCTCACGCATGATGCGCAGGGAGGCATCGACGGTTTCGTTGTTACCCCGCGGCAGTTCCAGCCGGTAGAAGGTTTCGTCGAAGCTGGTGGCCGCGTTCGTGTCCGCGCCGAAAGCCAGACCCAGACGCTCGAGGATACGCAACAACTCGTTTTCCGGGATGTTCTCGGTCCCGTTGAACAGCATGTGCTCGGTAAAGTGGGCCAGACCCTGCTGGTCGTCGCTCTCGTTCAACGAGCCTGCGTTGAAATGCATGCGCAGGGAAATCTGGCCCGGCGGTGTCGCATTACGCATCAGGACATAGCGCATGCCGTTGTCCATGCGGCCAAAGCTCAAACGCTCGTCGGCCTTCAGGTCGCTTGCGTCTTGCGGCCACGGTCGGCCCTTGCTGGCTTCGGCCTGGGCGGAGGCGATCGCGGGGGCTTCGGCATAGGCTGCAAGAGGCAGTCCGGCACCGATGGTCAACGCAAGAGCAGAGACTGCTGGAAGCAGCAGGTGGCGGGGGGACTTCATGCGCTGGACACTCCTGTCGTTGGCGTAGGGACAGACGTCGCGCGAAAGTTGCGTGACGCCCTTATCTCCCTTTCAGGTCTAAGGGCGCATTTGTGGCCATCAACTTAATGAAATGTAATGTTCAGTGAACAGCGGATGTAACAGCGCATCAGTGACCAAGGCTAAGTTAAGTCACGGAAAAGCTTAGCCGCCCGGTCGCGTGACATAGAAGCTGGCTGTGTTGCCGGTTGCGGTAGTGCCGGTAATGACGGCCCGTCCCTGTCCGCCGATGTTGGTCACAGCGGTGGCCGATACGTTGCCATTATTGGTCTGGGTCGTATTGGTGTTCAGGATGCCGCCGCAGTCCGCGCAGGCGTATCCGGTCACGCTGTTGCCAGCGGCATTGGCCCCGACATAGGCCTCATAGCCATTGTGCGCAGTCAGTTCGGCCTGCACCGAGACGCCACCCGAGTTGAATTGGCTGTTGTCGATCTCGACCCAGACGTCCTGATTGCTGACCGACACCTGATTGGCCACGCCATCGGCGACGGCGCGCAGATCGCCGTAGTCATAGGCATAGGTACTGGCTTGGCTTTGAACGCCGCCGATGTTCGACTGCCTCGTCGTAACAACCTGCGAGCCGCCCGCGTTCGATGCATTGATACGATTGGCAGCGGCGCTAGAGGTTGCGACGCTGTTCCATGCATTTGCAGCGGTGGCGACGGTCTCGGCAGAGGTCCAGCCTTCGGATACCTGTCCGACTTCAACGCGCTGGGCCGACGAACCAGTGGTGGTCAGCTGCGTCAGGTTTGCGGCGGCGTCGCTGGCGTAA
Source organism: Brevundimonas pishanensis (assembly GCF_022750635.1). GTDB lineage: Bacteria > Pseudomonadota > Alphaproteobacteria > Caulobacterales > Caulobacteraceae > Brevundimonas > Brevundimonas pishanensis. The sequence continues at coordinate 83,554 of NZ_JAJKBG010000008.1, forward strand.
TAGGCCGCGCCCGGAACATAGCGCGCGGGCGCATAGGTCTCGGCCACCGTACTGCCGGAAGTCGACTGGCTGATCGCGCCCGTCGTCACGGCATTCTTCCCGCCCGCAGTCATGGCATTGCTATAGGCGGCAGATGACAGGCTGATGCCGCCGGTTAAATGGGCCTCGGTGTTGCCCAGGATTGTGCGCGCAATCGCCGATCCATAATTGGCTTGGTCACTGTCCAGAACCAGTTCGGCCCCGTTGGCGGCAATGCTCGCTTCGTTGGCGCGCGCCTGATTGACTGCGGTCACGCGACCCGCCGCTTCGTCTCCTATATATAGAGAGACCTCGGCCGAGGTTGTGCCGTGCTGGTACTGCCGGTTCTGGACCGATACATCCCGCTCTTCGGCCCCGCCTGCGAGTTGGTTTCCGAGCGCGGTGTTGGTCACTGTCACCTGTTGTCGGGCAACGACTACGTTCAACTGTTGTCCAGCGAAGATATCTCCGAACTGGATTTGCTCGTTCAGGACGATAGGCCCCGACTGGGCCGAAGCGTCACTCGCCGCGACGGCGCACAGCGCGAGGAGGGTACCCATCAGCGCGGTTGGCACGGGTTGGGTCATTGTTCGTGTCCGTATTGTGCGAGGCAATGTAGGTGGAGCGTCCACCAAGAGGATCATTGGCGGGGTCCATGCAGACGTCGGGGCTGGGCGCGCCGTACAGATTGCTCATGAACTCGACGGTGGCCCGCTCAACCAGTGCTCGGACGGCCAGTTGGACAGGCTCGAGGCCGCTGCTACCGGCCGATACGTCAAAGACGTTGCCGTTCAGGAAGTCGAACACGCCCGCCGAGATTTCGCGGCCGACGATCTGCTTCTGGTAGGACACCACATCCACGACTTCCAGCGTGGTGGTTTGAACGAGGCGCAGGTCGATTGCGACGTTCATCACGAACACGCGCCCGTTCACGAGGCCCGAGCCGCCGTTGTCCTTGACCTGGCCGCCCGCGATATCGAAACCGGCCGAGCGGATGTTGTAGTTCACCTCGGTGATGCCGCCGACCAGATAGAAGTCCGAGCCGGGAACCTGCCCGGCCAGAATGCGGCGATAGCCGGGATCTTGTGGATCGACCGGAGCGTCGCCGATCAGGCGATTGTTGGCATAGCGCAGCTCAAGCTCAGACACCGATGTGTCGTAACGCTCGACCAGCCGCGCTCCAGCCTTGGCCAAGGCCGAGTTCGCCATCAAGGATGCACCCTGAGTGATCTGGCGACCGCCATCGGCAGAGACAGTGCCGGTGTAGTCACTGATGCGACCCACAGCCATACGCGGCGACGGCAGGTCGTACCGGCGAGCATAGTCGGCCAGACAATATAAGGCGTCCGAGTACGGCGTAGGGTTGGACGTTACCGGCGCATTTCCGATGGGCTGGGCATAGAGACCGGACGGGCCGGCAGTCGGGCTAACGCATCCTGCCAGTACTGCCGATGCGGCCAGGAGGCCAACCGCCGAGCGAGCCGTGTGCATAGGCGAACGCTTCATGGGAACACCAATGTGCCATTGAGGACCGTTCCGGCGCTGATGTTGCCCGTATTGGTCTGGTTGGATTTGACGATGACTGTGTTGTGGTTGCCCTGAACAACCACATTCAGATTGTTGCCGATGGCCGTCGCTCCACCGATCGCCGAACCGCCTTGGCTGGATCGTCCTGTCGTCGCGCTCGATGACGACACCCCGCTGGACGACTGGTGATATGAGCTCGCACCGGACTGAATGATGCCGTCCACGATCAGGCGATTGCCGTTGCTGTCGCGCGTGGAGCCTGAGGCGCTCGTGGCCGTGCTATAGCGGGAGCCTGCGTAACCTGCCTGAAGCTGTCCCAAACCCTGGCTGCCAGACTGCTGGGCGAGGACGGCGCAGGGCGTGACGACGCTCACCGCGGTGATCGCCACGGCACTGCACAGTCGCAGAACCGAGATTTCCAGTTTGATACGCATTGGCACAGGCCCCCCGTAATGCGGGGAAACACAGCAACGCTTATGCCAGAGATATGGGACAGCTCTCACGAACGGCTTGAGGTTCGGCCTTGGCGCGTCCATCTCTCTATATATGGACCCCTATGTAACGCCTTCGCCCGAACGGCCCGCTCGCGAGCCAATCTTCAAAATCCCTTTTGTCCCCTTCATCGTAGCCCTGGGGCTGGTGGGATTGTTCGTGGCACAGAGCCAGTTGGGCGACGGCGGGATCGGCATGGGCTTGCGCCCTGCTGATTTGTCCCAAGGATATCTGTCGGGACTGTTCACCCACATGCTGGTCCACGGCGGATGGACGCACGTTCTGATGAATGCGGCAGCGGTGGTTGCTTTCGGATCGCCTGTCGCGCGGGACTTCGACAAACCCTTGGGGCCGGTCGGATGGCTGGCATTCTTTACGGTGTGCGGTGTCCTGGCTGGAGCAGGCTACGCGGCTATCCATTGGGGGGATACGACGCCCGTCATTGGTGCGTCGGGCGCAGCCTTTGGTTTGATCGGCGCGTCCCTGCGCCTCCAAGCGGGTCCCGGTTTGCTGATACCGATCACGCATCCTGCTATCTTGCGCGGCGCTGCGGTGTGGATGGGGGTCAATCTACTGACCGGACTGTTGGGCGGAGCGCTTGCGGGGCAGGGGGCTGCGATTGCCTGGGAAGCTCATGCGGTGGGATTCGTTGCGGGAATCATCCTGATCGGACCGTTCCACTCTCTTTTCAGCCGCAAAAACCACCCGCTCCTTGCGAACCGCTGATACGCTCACCATATTTAGAGACGTGATTGGTCACAATCGCCTGAAATCGCGCCACATTTGTCCGCGTAGAGGGCGATTTTATCCCCAGATCGGCCCGAACTGTGGATGGAATCCAAGCAGGGCTATTTCATCCTTGTGAACCGTAAAGGCTGGGCCTACATCCCCGTCATCGGCGGCGGCCACTTCTTCGGAACGGCTCGCAGCGGTTAGTCAGCCTCCCAACCGCTTCTGTGTGTTTGGATTTTTCTCCATCAGTCGGGTTTCGACAGTTTGGGAAAAAGATCGGAAGGTCGGGTTGACATGGGGACGGTGGATCGGTAGATACCCG
>NZ_JAJKBG010000009.1 GCF_022750635.1 Brevundimonas pishanensis
AAGATTGCTCATAATCCAGACTCCTCAGGAGCCTGAATCAGATCGCACGCCGCAAATCAATGGGTCCTGAGCCTAGAGGAAGAAACAACAGACACCTATTCGTTCGGTGCAGTCATCCAGTCGCCCTTCTCCCATCCACTTCTTGAGCGGATCACGACTTCCATCGACTGGTATTCGATCGAAGTCACCGGGGCGGTCGGTAATCTGCCAATCATCCAGACCATCGAGAACTGTTTCAATCTCAATGGCACCAACCCCACCTATGACGTTAACAACTACTACTGTCAGGTCATGGGGAAGCGTAACCCAACCACAGGCTTCCTGTTCGAGCCGGGCCAGCCCGCGCTGAACCTGGGTGCGTTCGAAGTGAGCGGCGTAGATTTGCAGGTCGACTGGACGTTCGAACTGTCCGACATCGGCCTACCTGCCAATGCCGGTAGCCTGTCGCTGGGCACGGTTGTCAGTTACGTTGACAAGTTCGGAATCCAGAACCTTCCGGGAGGTGTCTCGTATAATTACGTTGGAAGCCGCGGCACCGCTGTCGAGGAGGGGGCCGGCGTGGCCCACCCCGACTGGAAGGCCAACACCACCCTCTCCTACTCTAAGGACTGGATGAACATCAGCCTACGCTGGCGCCACACTGCGGCGATGATCAGCGCCGAACAGATTCGTAACGCAGCCAGCACCACCCGAGGCGTCGCTTCCTATGACGTCTTCGACTTGAACGGGCGCTTCACCCTGCCGGAGGACCTCAGCGTGCGCGTTGGCGTCACCAACCTGTTCAATAAGGAGCCGCCACAGGTCGGCAATTTCGCCGGCAGCTTTGACGGCCAGAACTACGATACGCTCGGCAGGTACTACTCGGTCACCGTAACGAAGAGCTTCTAACCTTTTTCGCGGGCCGTTTCCTTATGGAAACGGCCCGTTTTTTATCCGCGTTCATGAGGACGGACTATGAATTTCAAAACCATGACGGCCATGGCGCTCGCGCTGTCTGCCTACTCAACCGCGCCTGCATTTGCTGCCGACCTGCCCGAAGCCCAGAAAGCCGCCATCGTCCAAACCGTCGAAGGCGATGCCGAACAAATCGGCTCAACCGCCCTCGCAATCTGGGGCTTTGCCGAACTGGGCTATCAAGAGACCCAAAGCTCGGCCTTGCTGCAAAGTGATCTGCGCAATGCTGGCTTCGAAATCACCGCCGGTGTTGCGGGCCAACCGACAGCCTTCGTTGCCAGCTTCAAAAATGGCGAAGGTCCCGTTATCGGCATTCTAGCCGAGTTCGACGCCCTTCCCGGACTGTCTCAGGCTGTATCTCCTGTCGAGGAAACGCTGGGAGGTCATGCCGGCCATGGTTGCGGACACAACCTGTTCGGCACGGCATCCAGCTATGCCGCCATCGCCGTACGCGAATGGATGATCGCCAACAATATCAAGGGCGAGATCCGTCTTTACGGCACTCCGGCCGAAGAAGGCGGCTCGGCCAAGGCCTTTATGGTGCGCGATGGCCTGTTCAACGACGTTGACGTCGCCCTTCATTGGCACCCGGGCAGTTCGAACGATGCCAGCCAGGGCACGACCAAGGCCAATGTGAGCGGTAAGTTCCGCTTCTACGGCACCTCCTCACACGCTTCCGGTGCACCTGATCGTGGTCGCTCTGCACTCGATGCCGTCGAGTCGATGAACTACATGGTCAATATGATGCGCGAGCACGTCCACGAAGCTACGCGCATCCACTATGTCATCACCGACGGGGGCAAGGCTCCGAACGTGGTTCCGAACTTTGCCGAGGTCTATTATTACGTCCGCCATGGTGATCCCATGACGGTGCTGGACGTGGTCGAGCGCGTCAAGAAGGCTGCCGAAGGCGCGGCGCTTGGCACCGGAACCCGCTATGAGTTCCAGCAGATCGGCGGTGTCTACAGCATGATGCCGAACGGCACGCTGATGGAGGTCATGGATCGCAATCTGCGCTACTCCGGCACGCTGTCGTGGACGCCGGAAGAAAACGCCTTCGCTACGGAAATCCAGAAGACACTGGCCACTCAACCGCCGCTTTCCAGCGTTGGTGAAATCCGTCCTGCGCGCCTGTCGTTTGACGGCGGCGGCGGCTCAACCGACGTATCGGACGTCAGCTGGGTGGTTCCGACTGTTGGTCTTTCTACGGCGACTTTCGTTCCAGGCTCTGCTGGCCATAGCTGGCAGAACGTCGCCGCAGCCGGTCACAGCATAGGTGTAAAAGGCACCGTTCTGGCAACCAAAGCCCTCGCCCTCACAGCCGCAGAACTTTTTGTCAGCCCTGAAACCATCACCGCAGCCACTGCCGAATTGCACGAACGCCGTGGTGCCGATTTCGTCTATCGTCCGCTTGTAGGCGACGGTCCGCCACAGCTCGACTATCGCAAGTAGTGTCTACAGAGGGCTCCCGTTAACGGGGGCCCTTTTTCGGTACTGACAAGTTAACTGGGTTGAGCCGAAATCAGCCCTCTCCTTCCCGACTTTAGGCTGCTTTCGTCACTACCGCCCAAGCAGTTTCAGCCTTGCCTCGCAGTACGCGAAGGACGGGTCGAGAAATCAGATGCGGTTGAAGATTAAAGGCGTTGTAGATCGGACCATGGCTGGAGAGAAATCGTTGGGCTGAGCCTTGCGATTTAAACTTCTGCTGCTTTCGTTCTCGTCGTCGAATGACGAGATGAGAATTCTCAGCGCGATTGTTCTCCCGCATTCCACCTGGCTGATGCCGCCCTTGAAGATGAAGGACTTTCATCGCCGCACGATACGAGGCCAGTTTATCCGTAACAATCGCTTCTGGATGAATGCCGGTATTTCTCAAAAGCCGACGCAATAGCTTCAAAGCCGCATGTTTATTGCGTCGCTTTTGAACCAGCACATCAAGAACTTCTCCCTCATCATCAACCGCGCGCCACAGATACATCCGGCAGCCACGAATCCTGACGACCGCTTCGTCCAAATGCCATCGACCCGTCGGGCGATCCCGATTTCGGCGGATGTTTGCAGCAATCAGCGGACCAAACTTGTTGGGGCCGTCATCTGTGGACGGCCCCTACACTGCAAGGGTGAATCTGGTTTGAAGTGACGATCTGGGTGTTGCGGTCATCTGTCCGGCCTGTTTGTGCGGCGTCGATGGCCGCTGGCCCTGATGGAGTCCGCTGGACCAGGTCCCAATCAGGCTATCGAGCTCAAGGCTCCGACAGTACCTCGGGTTTTCCCAGCCTGCGGCCACTACCTGATCATCATCATCCCATATGCACCCTTCCAGTTCGGAGCTACAAACCAATGGTCCGCAGCAATCTCGGTTAAACCTTAGCGATAGACCTGTAGATCTCCCCTCGCGCCATTACCGCCCACGCAATCCGGGCGGTCTTATTGGCCATGGCTACGGTCACGACGCGGGATGGCCGACGCTCCAGCAACGCCTGAACCCAACCCGCTGATGGCGTCACACCGGTTCGAGCGCGCCGGATCACCGACGTAGCCCCGACCACGAGAAGCTTACGCAGATAGCCATCTCCCTTCTTGGAGATTCGGCCCAACCGCTCCTTGCCACCCGATGAGTTTTGTCGAGGAACCAGTCCCAGGAAGGCAGCGAACTCACGACCGGATTTGAACAGTTTTGGATCGCTGATGCTGGCCGCCAGAGCGGTTGAAGTGATGATCCCGACCCCAGGAATGGTGGCCAGGCGCTGGCTTGTTTCGTTCTCGCGATGCCAGGCCAGCAGTCGCCGCTCAAGCGTGCGTATTTGTACGGCCAGGGCATCAAGCTGGGCACCGAGCATCTGCATTGTCAGCACCGCCGCTTGCGGAAGCGTCGAAGGATGTGTCTCTCTGGTACTGACAAGTTAACTGGGTTGAGCCGAAATCAGCCCTCTCCTTCCCGACTTTAGGCTGCTTTCGTCACTACCGCCCAAGCAGTTTCAGCCTGGCCTCGCAGTACGCGAAGGCCGGGTCGAGAAATCAGATGCGGTTGAAGATTAAAGGCGTTGTAGATCGGACCATGGCTGGAGAGAAATCGTTGGGCTGAGCCTTGCGATTTAAACCTCTGCTGCTTTCGTTCTCGTCGTCGAATGACGAGATGAGAATTCTCAGCGCGATTGTTCTCCCGCATTCCACCCGGCTGATGCCGCCCTTGAAGATGAAGGACTTTCATCGCCGCACGATACGAGGCCAGTTTATCCGTAACAATCGCTTCTGGATGAATGCCGGTATTTCTCAAAAGCCGACGCAATAGCTTCAAAGCCGCATGTTTATTGCGTCGCTTTTGAACCAGCACATCAAGAACTTCTCCCTCATCATCAACCGCGCGCCACAGATACATCCGGCAGCCACGAATCCTGACGACCGCTTCGTCCAAATGCCATCGACCCGTCGGGCGATCCCGATTTCGGCGGATGTTTGCAGCAATCAGCGGACCAAACTTGTTCACCCAGCACCGAATAGCTTCGCGGCTGACTTCAACTCCTCGTTCCGCCATCAATTCTTCAACGTCGCGAATGCTGAGCGTGAAGCGAAAATACCAACGCACCGCCTGACAAATGATCGATCCTGGAAACCGGTGACGCTTGAACGATAAGCCAGACATGAAAGCCTCCAAATTTCACCCGAAGTGGAGACTTTTTAGCGTTAGACTGTCAGCACCGGCTGGTTCAATCCCATTCCCCTCAAGGGCTACTCCGAGCAAATTCGGGTTGAGCGAACGCCACCTGCCCAGTTCCTCCTGGACCGCCGGATGATCAAGCCCCAGCAGATCGCACGTTTCAGAGGAAGTTGCGACATCGCGGTTTAGTGTAAACCGAATGCGGCGGGCACCATCGACTGTAAGTAAATCGATAGTCTCTGCATCAACCTTCGAGAGCCTTAGATTCCGGTCCGCCATGGCCGCCGACAAGAAATCAACCAACCGCTCCAAGCCTGTGGAAACATCAGAGAACGGCTTGTAATCATCCAGACTGAAGCCTTCGAGATCTTGGAAGAGGTCGAATACTACTTCCCGTGCCTCGCGTGCGTTTGCCAAGGCCGCCTCAAGTTCAACCGCGGTCCGTTTCAGCTCGGGATCCCCCAGAGCCTCTTGGTAGAGCCGGTCATAATTCAATCGCTCTGACAGCTGCCCAAGTATCTGAGAACGCAGATCCTCTGCAACGTTGCCTTGATCGTCGACTTTCCCGAGCGTTCTCGCGATTTCCGTGAGCTTGTCGTCAAGCAGAAGAAAAATGCGCCCTTCGATCGTATCCGAAAGGACCAAATTGTAGACTTGCGCGGTATGCGCTTGGCCATAGCGATGAATTCGACCGATCCGCTGTTCCATATCCATCGGATTCCAGGGCAGGTCAAAATTGAAAAGGATGCGCGCGAACTGCAGGTTGATGCCCTCGCGGCCTGCTGCGGTGCAGACCATTACACGAGGCCCGTCCTTCAACTTGAAGCGGCGTTCGGCAGCGGCTTTGGCGCCGTGATCACCGCCACGGAGAACTACGACACCTTGACCAGGATATGTCGCCTCGATTTCACGGGCCAGGAGGTCAACTGTCCCCAAGTACGTGGCAAAGATCACGATCTTTTCGTTGGGATTTTGTCGCCACAAGGTGCCAAGGCCGTCGAGGAGCTTCTGCACCTTGGTTTCACGCTGCACCGGAAAAACCGAGAGCAAGTCCGCAATTCGCAACCGCTCTTCCGGGAGATGCAGGTTGATCGCTGCCGAGGCGACATCTTCCATGTGAGAAGACGCAAACTCCGAGCCATAAGGATCGGAGGCCATCTCCAGCGCCTCCTCGTCCAACTTCTTTGCGAGCCGATATTTTAGGTCGGCCATTATCCGGTCGACTTCGCTTTTCCCGATCGGATCCCTTTCAAGCCCCCATTCGGCATGAATCAGCTCTCGCGCTTCATCGAACAGTCGTTCGCGGCCTTCAATATCAAGCTCTTTGTCCCGCAGGAGCGCCTCGTGCAGGGTGAGCATGAGCATACGTCGCTTGAGCGTTCGCCTCACGGCAGCGAAGCTGGACGCTGCGATCTTTTGGAAAATCGCCATGAGGAAGCCCAAGGCTCGCCCTTGATTTCCTTTCCGTTTGGCCAGGTCGAAACCTTCCTCGAGGTATTCGCGCAGCCGCTCATAAAAGCGTCGCTCCTCGTCACCCATCAGGAAGGACTCTGTATGTACCCACCGGCGTGCGAAGAGCGGGTCACCATCCGGGCGGCAAGCGTCCGCCTTGGTCCGTCGGAACATCACGGTATTCAAGCGATGTCGATTTTCCAACATCTCTTCAGGGCTGCCGAAGAGGGTGGGATTCAGCAGTTGGACGAGCATCCAGAACTGGAAGTGGTTTCCTTGATGTGGCGTCGCGGAGAGGAGAAGGAGGTCTCGGGTGTGACCTTTCAAAGCCTCGCCGAGTTTGTAGTTTTCGGTCTTCCGAACTTTCCCACCTGTTCGATAGGCGGTCAGGTGGTGCGCCTCGTCAAAGACAACAAGATCCCAATGTGGGGCTTCCAACAGGCGCTTGATGCGCGCCGGCCGCTTCAACGTGTCGATGCTGGCAATGAGCCGGTCGTGTTTCGCGAACGCGTTTGTTTTGCGGTCGGTAATATCGCCTTCCGACCCAAAGACCTCGAAGTCCAGGTTGAAGACTTCATTCAGCTCCCGGTGCCAGTTGTTCACGAGGCCCGCAGGCACAACCATCAGGGCACGATCAAGCTCACCGCGGCTTGCCAGTTCACGGAGCACGAGCGCGGTTTCGATTGTCTTTCCAAGCCCGACCTCGTCGGCGATAAGAAAGCGACGAGGCGAGGCCGTTGCGATGCGATGTGTCAGGACGACCTGGTGAGGCAGAAGGTCGATCCGCGCGGACGTGAGCGCGGACGCGCTCTCCATCACGGGCAATGCATGGGCCTCATAGGATAGCCAGACGGATCGAGCCCGTTCGTCCGTGCCTTCAACTGATCGCAGAATGCGCTCGGTGCGCGACAGCTCCTTCTGAACGCTGGCGATCGGAACGCGGCGCTCTCCGATGCTGAAGAATGCACGAAGATAGCCGTCGCGCGGTGCCTCAAGCACAACGCCAGCGCCGAAATCGAGATGGATGATCCGCTCACCAGGGCCAAAGGTGGTCTGTTCCATTTGCACGATCAGGTGATCCTCAAATGGAATAGGCCGACCGATTTGCCGCCCTGCGCGAGAATGATCTCTTGCGGATACTCCCAGGCCTCTCCCCACAAGACCCGTCCGAAATCGATCGTCTCGCTGGAAAATGGCGCAGAGCATCGCCACCGCACGGCATCGGTCGCAAGGTCGATGGGCATTCGCCTCTGGCCGTTGGGCAGCCAGAACACCAGCGATGCCTGACCATCGTAGAAATCTTGGAAGGAGAGGATCGCCGATTTCAGGGCACCGCCAAGCCAGGCATCGGCGTCCGTCGGCGACAGAAGGTCGAGGCAGGCATCAAGACCCGCCACGACCAAGGTGTCACCCCCATTGCTCGGCAGATCGTCCGGCCACGATTTGGTGGCAAGCATCAGCTGGCGCAGGCTGTAGACCTCGCTCGCCCTCGCAACCTTCGCGAAGGCGTCGTCGTCCCAAATCCAGCTGACGCCCCGACGTTGCCAGACGCTGTCGAGCACCTGTTTCATGCTCAATCCTCCAAGAAGAACGACAGCTGCTGGACCTGCTCTTTGTTGCTGGCAGCCCAGTTGTTGTAGATGCTCAGCGCCCGCGAGGCCGCGTTGCGCATCTGCTGCGTCTGACCCCGTTTGCTCATCCACTCGAGAAGGCTCTTCAGCGCCGCGTGCGGCTTGAAGTTCTCGTTCTTCAGCGTGTCGGCCGCGTTAATGCCGCTGCCGTCATAACAGGCCCCCATCAGAACGAAGGTCTGGTCCAGGTCAGCCGACAGCTTGCGCCGGTGCCGTCCCTGCCAATCCTGCGCGATGGCCAGCGGGTCGTTGAGGTAGAACACCTTTTTCTCTTCGCGAGCCCAGCCCCGGTTCACGAATTCATCCGGCGCGATACCTGAGCCGCGCAGCATCTTCTGCATCTGGTCACGAGCGAGCTCGGTCTTGCCGTCGAAGATGCGCAGAAACTGTCGGGTAATCGGCTCTGCGGTCACCGGCGGCGGCTCGGAGGCCTTGTTGGCGTCTTCGTCGATCAGCTGATTGATGCCGACGAGGGCATCCTTGACTTTGATCGGTCGACCTTCGTCGACATAGACCTTCCCATAGTGCTGCGAGAAGTATTCGAGCGCCTTGCCGCGACGGATGACCTGGATGTCGGCTTCCGGAAGACCCCGCTGGGCGTGATTTTCAAGCAGGCCTTGCAGCTGTCGAACATCTGCCAGAACCTCACGGCGCATACGGGCCCAACTGACGGCCTTCGGTTCATGAATGCGTTTCCGGCAAACATGCACGATGTCGTACTCAACCTTCTGCGAACCAAACTCAGCCTTTTCCCCCTTCGTTTCGTCTGAACGAATTGGGTACGTGGCCTCGAGGTAAAAACCGGCATCAAAAAGAGACTCGAGTACGGCAACCCAAGGCTCATCTTCACTATGGTGGAATGTGAAAGCCATAAGCCCGCCAGGCTTCAAGACTCGAGCAGCTTCACGCCAGCACTGTGTCATAATCCTCTGATAGAATGCATCGGGATCTTCGGGCTCTCTAAATCGGTTTGAAACGGCTTCAAGAGTCTTTGGTGTATACTCTGGAGAAAAGAATATCGGATACTTGTCCCTAAGTGCAAGTCTAAGCCAAACATAGAAAAAATCCGCAAGCTCTGAATATTGAATCAAGTCTCCGAAAGGTGGGTCAGTAATTACTATATCAAAGGACTGATCAGCGTATTGATCCAGTTCGGTCGATGATCCTTGAAATACAGGGGCAGTCCTAACGATATCGCCAGGATAGACTTTCTCGCTTTTTCCGGGGATGGCTTTTGCTATCTCCGGATTTTTTTCTTCGACGGCCGTTGCGGGCACTAGTTCCCAAGGGTGCCTAGACCACTCCCCACCCTCGAGAACGGGCTTCACTGCCGAGGTCCAGTTTCCGTATCCAATTGGAGAAAATACGCCAACTTCTACGACGGTCATCTTGGGGCGGTAGTCACTATTCGAAAGAGCGGGTGCATAGTGATCTTTGGTAATGTGCCAAAAAGAAAACATAGACTGACCGCGCAGGTAATTCTGCCAAGCTCCTAGAACATACTCTCGAGCGCCCCAGCTATACGTTCCGACCCTCAATATTGCTTGTAACAGGCGTGCATGTACGAGTAGCTGCCTCGGATTGAACATATCCGACCATTTTCGATAACCGTGGCCAGTCGTAATCACGTCCTTGATCGATGCGCGAAGGCTTTCGGGGATATCACTTCTGGGCCAAAAATCCTTCAGCTCACCGTCTCGAAGGCTTTCCCACTCTAGAGCAGCGGCACTAAATTGTTTGGCATGTTCCAAGCCAAAAGCAGCGTAAAATTTTCCGTTGTAAGGGGTAGATGATCGTCGTTCATCGTAGCCTTGAATAGCATACGCAGCGAACGGCGCGGATTTGTCAGTGGCGCGAATTGCCTCGACGACCTCCTGATGCTTACCGCAGGCTGCACATGTAAATGATCCAGGGCGAGCTGTTCCACCCTCCTTACCGGTAATTAGCTGAATTTTCCCGCCGTGAATCTGGATAATCTCAGGGATTTCACCCCGCACTTCTATTAGGTAAGGCGTAGCAGCCCTTCGGAGATTCCATTTCTCTGTATTAATAGCAGGATCCGCTGGGGAACCGCCAAGAGCAATGCCGTCTTCACCTTTGCTTGGATCGCCGGACAGCCATTCAGGGCATATAAATACAGAAGAATTGACCTTTTTGTTTATACCTTTCCCGAGGCTGACCATCGAAATATCGCCACAGGAAGGGCATACGACTCCTTTCTTTGGATCAATTGGCGAAAATAGCTGTTCGCTCGGGGAGATGTAGTGAATTGCCTCGGGAGCAAGCCGAGCAACTTCACTTTCAATATCAAATGATGCACTGCAATTCTTGCACGTATGATTCCAGCTTTTTACTGTCAGTGTTTTTATTGCGATTTGCGCGCTAGTCATCAATGGCGTGCGGTGGTGACAACCCGTAACACTGCACTGCCCATGCTTTGCAAGGAAGGTGTGTAGGATCTCGGGGCCGTCGTAGGCATAGTCTTTCCGCTCCTCGGGCTTCAGGGCCAGCGGATCGAAATCCGCGCCCATCGCCTTGCCTGATGGCTTGTGCGTCCAGGTGCCTTTCTCGCCGTTCGGGCCGTCGCAGTAGTAGAACGGCATTATCTGCGGTTTCACCTCGGCCTCGATATCGGCCAGGAGGCGCTTCACCTCATCCAAATCGACATCGGCCAGCTCCTGCTTGACCACGAACCAGGCCACCGGGTTCAGGTCGTTGCCCGACATCTGCATGCCGAGGCGGGACCCTTCGACCAGCGTCGTACCGCCGCCCATGAAGATGTCGGCCACCTTCAGGTGCTTGAAGGCGCCCTTCTTCTGGTGGTTGGCGTAGTAATTGTCCCAGACCAGCTTCGCCGCATGGGACGGATCCTCTGGCGCCTTGGTCGCCGCAGCAATGAGCATGGAGCGGAACACGCTGGACCGCCGCCGGGCCCACCATTTCGACATCTGATAGATCGGCTTGCCCGCGTTGCCTTCAATCACGGCAACCTGGTTCACGGGCAGGATCGGGAAATCTACCTCAAGGCAGGTCTTGGGGCGGTTCGGATCGCTGAAATCGACGGTCTCCATCGCGACGGCTTTGCCGGCACCAACCGCACGCGCGACCTGTTGGGCAATCTGTTCTCTCTTGGTCGCCATGGGCGTAAATTCCTTACTTCGTCAATTCAACAAACGGGCAGAGCATCTCGAGCAGTGACAAGCCGCCATGCGCGAGGGTGGGGTAGCCGCCCTGGCTTTTCCATTTCCATCGCCCGACTGCGAGCAGGTGCTTGCCGTGCTGGCTTTCCACCGAAAGGGCAACGGGCGGGACAAAGGGACCGGGATCGTGCTCGCCGGATAGAAGCCGTCCGCTCTTCAGCGCGCCCTTGAGGAAGGACGCCTGTTCGTCCATCGCGTCGTAGAACAACCCTGTAGCGGCATACCCATGATCAGAGGTGATGACCAAACGACGACCGGTCGCGAGGCGCTCGACGAACTCCCAGAAATCATCGCTGGTCAATTGCGTTGCGATATCGCGCGTGAGGAGATCCAGACCCTGACCGGCACCGGCACCGTCGTGCAGCTTGCTATCGGGCCATTGGTGCCAGAACACCCAGTTTGGCGAGGCGTCGATCAGACCGGCGCAGTCCTTCCAAGGAAGGTCAATCGTCTCGGTTCTGGCGGGCGCCAGCTTGTGGACGAGCCCACCACCGTTGTTCTGAAGTTGGCTCCGGCTTCCGAAGCCTAGCGCTTTGGCAAAAGCATTCGTCTCCGACGGAATTTCCGCACCGTAGGCGGCAGCGGTGTGGACAACAAACCCGCGTTCCTTTGCGCCCTCGAGAAGCCAAGGCATTTCTCGCAGACTAAGGCCATCGAGGATCAAGACGGCTTTGGCGCTATAAGGCGCGGACCACCATTCAACGATCTTGTCAGCATTCCGCGGGGCGGTGTTCCCAAAGGTCTGCCACAACCCCCATGCCGCCGACGACAGAAAGTGGTCGATCTCGCCGATGGCACGATCCCGTCGGGTCACTTCTCCAGGCGCCTTTTCGGCATCCAGCGGTGCTCCGCAGATCGATATGACGCGCTCGATGATCGTGGCCCAAGCCTCATCATCAGGAGCTGTGGTCAGGCCTGCAATCGCTTCCAAGTCCAACGCCATCAGTTGTCCTCCTTGTCGAGTGACAACTCGAACGTCATGCCATCAGGCAACTTCTTGAGGAGTTCCTTCAGCTGCGCGCCAGTCGCAGCGTCCACCTTTATGGTGACGGCTTTCACAGGCGTTGCTGGACCAATTCCCCAACCTTCGAGTTTCCCGATAAGGTTGAGCGGTGAGGTCGCGGGCGCGGCGAAGGGCATACGAGGCGCGCCAGAGCTGGCGCCACCGCCGAAGATGCCGCCACCAGGTTGCGGCATCGGGTCTGGCACGCCTGGCGCTGATCCCGGATTCTCAGACATTCCTCCCGGAGGCGTAGGCGTCGGCTCTGTGCCCCCGCCGAAGAGCCCGCTAGTGGGTTGCGTTCCCGGAGCTGGCTGCGGATTTGCCCCCCCGGTCGCGGGAACAGCAGACGGCGGCAAGATGAACACCTCGTCAAGCTGTCGTCCCGTGTACGAAAGCTTCGGCCGCAAGCGTCGCCACGCGGTCTCTTCGTCCTCGCCTGACTGGGCCTGAAGATACTCCATTCCCCGAAGGTTGATCGCGATCTTGCCTTTGGCACAGAGACGCAAGATCCGCTCTTTCATGGCCGTCTCGCCCAACCATGGGATACAATCCTGGCCTGCCGGGCGAGGCTCTTGCAGTTCCTTGAGTAGCTTGCCGACCGAACTGTTATTGATTGCGGCCTCAAGCACTAGGTGTTCAAAATCCTCTGGGACGAACAGGTCGTTCGTCATCGCAGTTTCAATCGCTTCCGGAACCTTCGCTCCTTGCTCGCGAAGTGTCTCGATATGGAACTCGCATTTCGACGGGTCGCCAAAGTTCCAAGTGTGCAGTACGGCAAAACGATCAAACCGCTTCTTGAGAATGTCCCGCAGCTCACCTTGGTATTTCGACTGCAGCTTACGATACTCCGCATTCTGCGCACCCCATTCCTGCGCCTTCATTTCCGCCCTAGCGAGGACGAGAAGGTCGCGATCATAGAAAGCGTTCGAAGTCCCACTCCGAGGGATCAGGAACCGAACCGTGTTCCGACGCTTCTGGAGGTGATCTTTGAGCCACCGTCCAAGGCGCTCATCTATGCGATCCGGCTCCTCCGGGAGCACCAAAATCGGTAGCCTGTCGTCCCAACGCTCGGGCTGTTCACTCTCGTCCAAGCCCGTCCAAGGGTCGTTCAGCCAATTGCGGGGCAACGCTATGACACGGAATGTCTTGGCGACTTCCTCGCTGCCACCGATGACGTAGCGGGTTTCCTTCGCGAGTTGAATGAGGTCCGATCCGTCCGTAAAAAGCTTGTCATTTCTCGCGGAGGCCATGACTTTGGCCTGCGGGTTTTCCTCTTCCTTGAAGACGAGCCGCGCTCCATCTTGGTGGATGTTGAAGCTGTTCTCGATGACCGTTGCGAGCTCAACCTGGAAAGCATTGTCATCGACTGGTTTTGCACGCGTCAGGTCGATTTGCAGAACCGAAGGCTCTGCGCCGGCCATGTTTCCGACCGCTATTGACCGAAGCCACAGCGAGCCGATGATTTCCTGAAGATGTGGGACCTTCGAGGCGTGGTCCGGCACGGCTTCAGTTACAGAGGTAAGGTTGCGAAGGGCTTTGTCGCGTAGGGCGCGGTGTTGCTGATTGGCAACCGAGTCCAGAAGTGCTCCGATCCCAGATGCATCGTCGTCGAGCCGAAAATCGGCAGCTGTCAAAACTGGCGCGTTCTCTCCGCTGCTCTTATGCAGGTTCGCCAAGATGCGGATGAGGTCGCGCGTCTCTTGGGCGTCTGTAGCGACAAGCACCTGATCCTCCAAGAGTTGCAGGAGGTGCGGCGCGAAGGGCCAGCATTCGACAAAGTCTCGCCGCTTCCTGTCCTGTTCCGAAGATGGCGTACCGAGCAGCCGAAAGTACTCGTTGATATGAACGTCGAGGGCGCCCTCAATTGCCGACGAGCCGATCTGCAGCCGGTTTTCAAACAGCCGATGGAGGAGCATGCGACGGCGATCATGCTGGATCTTGTCGGGGCTACCGCCAGCACGGAAATCCACCTGAACGGGGTTCACCCTGTGGATCTGCTGGTATGCGTCGCTTGTCCCGTTTCGAACCGAAACCACGAGCACGAGGAGTTCGGGGTACTCCTTTGCAATCTCAGAGAGGATCTGGATGAAGTTGAACGCCCAGTTTTTCCACGGATACTGTTTGGTATTCGTGAGACCGTCGAACCAAGTCTGAAACTCGTCGAGCAGCAGCATCGTCGGCGAATGCCGCAGCATCTCGAGGATGAGCTGGTCGGACGGAATGTCAGTCTTGCTGGCACCCATACCTTCCCACTTCCCCTTGATATACGTGCCGTGCGGATGTCGTTCGAACAGAATGTCCCAGAGGAACTTATAGCGCTGACGATGGAGGCTTTCCCCGATGACGAGCATGCCATTCCGCAGCGGGATTTGACCGATCGCCGGGTCAGACAGGGTAGTGGACCAGCTCTTCAACCAATCCCCGGTTGAGGCGGGATCACTAACAGTATGATAGAGAGCCGCCATAAGGTGTGACTTACCGAGGCCGCGTTCACCCATGACTACAACCGGTCGACCTTGCTGGGGGCCAACGGCTTCTATGCCTTTCAATAGATCGAGCGTAGGGTACGTGATCTCGAGAAAGTCACGGGCCGGAACCTGGGTTGCCCCTGTATTCGCATCGTTGGATAGCTCAATCGCCGTCCCTTTGAGGCGCCGCCCTTTGAACTCATCCCTCAGCTTCAAACCAAGCATTTAAGCCTCTCCAATTCGTTCTGCCGGCTGCGCCGGAAATGATGTTTCCCGGTTCAGCAGCACGATCTGTTGATCCTGCGGCTTCCTGGCGGATGGATCCGTGTCCAACCCTAGGCGCTTGAGCGTGTAATAGAGCAGCGCGCGGCGAACTTTGATCTCGGCTTTACCGTCCTGCATGCCATAGTCGAGCGCGATGACCTTGGCCTGTGTTTCGGAAAGGTCCGGGTGGGGCCCCACCTCCAGCGTGACCTCCGAATGCCAATCGGCATCTTCGGCGGCAATGGTTGCAGCCTCAGCGGTCCCGCGCACTTCCAGCATCCGCGACAGCAGGAAGTCCTTGAAGCAATCGTCCGTCATACAGAAGGCTCGCGCATGCCAACGAAACCCATCGAAAGCGATGGCGTGGGGCGCAATCCAGCGCCAGCGCGGCTCTGGATTGGACAGGGATTGGTAATTGACCTCTATCGCCTCGGTGCGGCGAATGGCGCCAACGACCGCGCGCAAAGTTTCAGGATGAACGCCGCGTGCAGGAGTTGGAGGCGAGCCAAAGGCCGGCAGGTCAGTGGTCCAGCAGTCATCGCGGTCGACGAGCCCTTCCTCGAGGGAGCGTAGCTGGGCCAGGTAGCGGCCAGCGTCCAGCTTCCCGAACACAGACTTGAACCCTGGGCCGCGCACATAGGTGCGTGCGCTCTTGTCGTAGGTCATGTTGTCGGGGGCAAAGCTGATGTAGCGATTCAGGTCGGATGAAGCTTGGTTCACCGACAGCCCGAACTGCTCCATGATATCGCTTCTGTTCACATGCCCCTCCCAGAACAGGCGAAACTCGATGAACTCGAGCCGCTGCTCGACGCCCCAACGAAGTTCCGACCTGTCGATTTCCACTACGCGCTCCCCCCTTGGTCGATGCGCACGATTACTATGCGCGCCCAATTATTGGGTTCTAGCCGACGCTATCCGACGGGGTGAACGCGCGCAATCGAAATTGCGCGTAAAGCGATTGATATTGCTGGGGGCACTGACAAGTTAACTGAGCGAAGTCGAAAGACCCCTACCCTGCGCGCTATCAGACGGTAGCGGCCGCCCATGCGGTATCCGCATCGACGCGAAAGCGTCGAAGTGTCGGCCTGCTGATCAAATGGCGTTGGGTGTTGAAGGTGTTGTAGATCGCTGCGTGGGTGGTAAGAAATCTCTGGGCTGAGGCTTGAGATTTGAACCTCTGCTGCTGGGTGCTGTCAGGATAACTAAGCGAAGTCGAAAGATCCCTACCCTGCTCATTTTCAGACCACGGCCGCCTCCCACGCGGCATTCGCTTCAGCGCGAAAGCAACGAAGTGTGGGTCTGCTGATCAAATGGCGCTGGAAGTTGAAGGTGTTGTAGATCGCGGCGTGGGTGGTGAGAAATCTCTGGGCTGAGGCTTGGGATTTGAACCTCTGATGCTGCCGCTCCCGTCGTCGGATCGGCAGATGTGAGTTCTCAACGCGGTTGTTGTCACGAAGCCTGCCAGGGCGATGCAGATGGCGCAGTTCCAACCGATCGAGTGCCGCACCGTACGAGGCCAACCCGTCCGTCGTGATGGTTTCTGGCTCGACCGGTTGATTGCGCAAAAGACGTCTAATCAGCTTCAAAGCCGCCTCTGTGTCCCGCTGGCGCTGGACAACGACGTCTAAAACCTCGCCTTCGTCGTCGACTGCGCGCCACAGATACATGCGCCGTCCTCCGATCTTGCAGACCATTTCATCGAGATGCCAACGGCCTGTCGGAGGCACTCTCCGCTTCTTCAGCCGCCGTGCAATCAGAGGCCCGAACTTGATCGTCCAGCACCGGATCGTTTCGTAGCTGACGTCAATTCCGCGTTGCGCCATCAGTTCCTCGACGTCGCGGAAGCTAAGATTGAAGCGAAAGTACAACCACACGGCATGACGGATCACTTCGCCTGGAAAGCGGTGTCGCTTAAACGATAGCGGTTTCATAAAACGCCTTCTCCACCAATGGCTTGCAGCCTTCGAAGTGGAGCACCTTTAGCGTTAGACTGATGGGGTGGACGGCCCCTGTGTCCGGCATCGAGTGCGCCATAGTGTGGTCGTTGTTGATGTGGCCACAGAACAGGAACCGTCCACCATGATGACTACCACGATCGGCCTCGACCTCGCCAAGAGCGTATTTCAGGTTCACGGCGTTAGCAGCGAAGGACAGGTTACTGTTCGCCGGAAGCTGCGGCGTGCTGAACTCATGAGGTTCTTTAGAGATTTACCCCCGTGCCTGATCGGCATGGAAGCGTGCGCCACCGCCCATTATTGGGCCCGTGAACTCTCTGCCTTGGGCCACGAAGTTCGGTTGATGCCGCCGAGTTATGTAAAGGCCTACCTCCGCCGCCAGAAAAATGATGCGGCTGACGCTGAAGCAATCTGCGAGGCTGTGACGCGTCCGACGATGAGGTTCGTGCCGGTCAAGAGCGCTGAGCGTCAAGCGATCCTGACCTTGCATCGGACCAGGGAGTTGCTGGTTCGACAGAAGACCACGCTGATCCGGGCCATCCGCAGCCATTGCGCAGAGTTCGGCCTCGTCGTCCCGCAGGGCGCGCGACGGATCACTGATCTCCTGCAGTCGGTGCGAGAGACACATCCTTCGACGCTTCCGCAAGCGGCGGTGCTGACAATGCAGATGCTCGGTGCCCAGCTTGATGCCCTGGCCGTACAAATACGCACGCTTGAGCGGCGACTGCTAGCTTGGCATCGCGAGAACGAGACAAGCCAGCGTCTGGCCACCATTCCTGGAGTCGGGATTATCACTTCAACCGCTCTGGCGGCCAGCATCAGCGATCCAAAACTGTTCAAATCCGGTCGTGAGTTCGCTGCCTTCCTGGGACTGGTTCCTCGACAAAACTCATCTGGTGGCAAGGAGCGGTTGGGCCAAATCTCCAAGAAGGGAGATGGCTATCTGCGCAAGCTCCTCGTGGTCGGGGCTACGTCGGTGATCCGGCGTGCTCGAACCGGTGTGACGCCATCAGCTGGCTGGGTCCAGGCGTTACTGGAGCGTCGGCCATCCCGCGTCGTGACCGTAGCCATGGCCAATAAGACCGCCCGGATTGCGTGGGCGGTAATGGCGCGAGGCGAGACCTACAGACCTATCGCTAAGGTTTAACCGAGATTGCTGCGAACCATTGGTTTGTAGCTCCGAACTGGAAGGGTGCATATGGGATGATGATGATCAGGTAGTGGCCGCAGGCTGGGAAAACCCGAGGTACTGTCGGAGCCTTGAGCTCGATAGCCTGATTGGGACCTGGTCCAGCGGACTCCATCAGGGCCAGCGGCCATCGACGCCGCACAAACAGGCCGGACAGATGACCGCAACACCCAGATCGTCACTTCAAACCAGATTCACCCTTGCAGTGCAGGGGCCGTCCACAGATGACAGCACCGAGCGTGGTGACCAGCGAACCAAAGACAGACACTCATGCTCCTGCTCCAGCCCAACCTCGTGTGCGTGTTCGCACCCGGGCCCTGGCCGCGTGATGGGAGTGATGCGTCATGTCCCACACCCTCACAGACTATGCGGTCGGCTTTGCAAGGCCGCCCAAGGCCCATCAATATACCAAGGGACAAAGCGGTAACCCCAAGGGGCGACCCAAGGGCTCACGCAATATGGCCACCCTTCTGCGTGAAGAACTGGACCGCAAGGTTTCTGTCACCGTCGATGGCCTGACCAAAAAGATGTCCAAGCGCCAGGTGGCCGTGCGTCAACAGGTCGACAAGGCCGTCAAAGGCTGCCCCAAGGCGTTCCAGACCCTGCTCAAAATCGAGGCTGAAGGCCCCACTTCGCTGCTAGACGAGAACAAGGCGCATCGTCCGAGCGAGATCCAGCCAGCCGGCTATGACGAGATCATCAACGCCTATATGGCCGATCTCGTCTCCTCTTCGAGTGAAGGAGGCGCATCATGAGCGCGCTTCCCCTCCCCGCTGACATCATGGTGCACAGCCTGGCCAGACACGAGTTCGAGGTGTTCCTCGAACTCGTGTTTCGTCATCTGAACCCCGACACAACCCTGTCTCGGGGCTGGTATCTGTCAGCCATGTGCCAGGCCCTAGCTGAAGTGGCCCAAGGCCGTGAGCGCCGCCTGCAGATCACCGTGCCGCCGCGCCACCTGAAGTCGATCATGACCACGGTGGCGTTTCCGGCCTGGCTGCTGGGCCAGCGCCCCGAGACCCGCATCATCTGCGCCAGCTACGGGCAGGAGCTGTCAGCCGCCTTGTCGCGCAGCTTTCGCAAGGTGATCCAGTCGCGCTGGTATAGCGAGGTCTTTCCACAAACTGCCGCCTCCATCATCCGCGATACCGAAGCTGACCTTGGCACGCGCCAAGGCGGTTATCGCTTTGCCACCGCCGTCGGCGGCACAGTCACAGGCATCGGGGCCGACCTGATCATTATCGATGACCTGATGAAGGCCCAGGACGCGTCCTATCCGGAAGCGCGGGCCAAGGCGCAGCGGTTTGTGGACGAGACCCTGCTTAGTCGTCTCGATAACAAACAGACCGGCGCGGTCATCGCCATCCAGCAGCGACTGCATGAAGATGATGTCTCCGCTCACCTAAGCAGCAAGGGCGGCTATCGTCATCTGGACCTTCCTGCCATTGCCATGCGCGATGAGATCATTCCCCTATCACACGGCCGAACCCATATCCGGCGCATCGGCGATGTTCTCAATCCTCAGCGTGAACCCCGCGAAGTCCTCGACCAGCTCAAGGCCGAGATGGGCCCGCGTGCCTTTGAAGCCCAGTACCAGCAGAACCCGACACCTTTGGAGGGTGACTATCTGCAATGGGACAAGGTTCAGTTCTACGACGAAGCCCCACCGCGCAATCGGCTAAACAAGGTGGTGCACAGTTGGGATGTGGCCTCCTCCAGTGATCCCAAGGCCGACTATTCGGTCGGCACCATCTGGGGACATGACGGCACAAGCTGGCTCTTGCTCGATGTGATACGCCAGCGCCTACTCTATCCGGACTTGTTGGCCCGTCTGCGGCTTGAGCGCAAACTCTGGAAGGCCGATGCCATATTGGTCGAGAAGTCTTCGGTGGGACCGGCTCTGCTGGAAGACCTCGCAAGAGACATGCGCGGGATTAGCGATCCCCAGTTTCATGCCCGTGCCTGTATACGGCTTGGCATCAACGCTACCCTGCCCAAGGCCGAGCGGTATTTTGCATCAGTAGAGCGGCTCTATTCCGGTTTTGCCAAACTGCCGCGCTCAGCGACTTGGCTTGATGATCTCCATCGCGAGATGCAGACCTTTCCTGCCGCCCGCTATGACGATCAGGTCGATAGTCTCAGCCAGTTCCTCAACTGGGCCCCCAGCCGTCAGGGACGCAATATTCTCAAGGATTCCGACACACGTCGCGATGGGCCTCGGCCACGTTGAACGAAAACAGCGGCGTCAAAAGACGCCGCTGTTGCTTTGTGAGTGCAGAGGTTAGCGTTTGCAGTCGGCCCGACCGGTATAAGCCGTATGCGGTATGCCTCCTCGGCTGGTGGCATCGATAAACTCGATGCTGAAGTTCTCGATCTCGGCATTGCAGGCCTGCTTTAACGCTTCGCGCGCGGTCAGTTCGATCGCCGCCTGATCATTGGTAAACTGGGCCAACCCTTGCATGGTGAACCCTAGGCCACCGGCACGGGTTTGAAACGGGGCCATGCTGGGTTGCGGAATGGACGCACAGGCTGCCAGGCTCAGAAGCGCCCCAACAAGAGCAAACGAAGCGCGCTTCATTGTGCACCCTCCGACTTCAACTGATCGGTGTAGTCGGTCTCGTTTAGGCTATTAGCCCGACCGCAGACTTCACTGGCAAATACACCAAAGTCTTGCCCTCTGAACGCATCCATCGCGGATGAAAAATAGAAGTCCTTGTACCCGTTATAGCCGCCCATCCGGTTCCGCGCATTGGCCTGCCCGCACACAGCCAGAACCACCTGACTACGGTCGCGGCGATTGGGACTTAGAAGCACCACACGCACATTCCTGAACCGCGCGCTTTCGTAATCCACCAAACTCTCTTCCAACCACGACCGCGTCATGCGGACCTCCATGGCAATCTGCTCTTCGCTGAAGAGCCCGCCTTGAGCACCCTCGCCTTCCTGCGCCGCCGCTGTGCCAGCGCTCAACAACACTGCCAGAAAGGCCATCCCCGATAGTTTCATGGTTCATCCTATAAGTCTCAACACGGTGACGCTGGTCGCTCAGAAGTCGCTGACAAGTCAACCAAAATGAGACTCATCGTCTGTCGCCCGATCAGATGCATTGCCCGCATCTGCGCCTATGGATGTTTGCAAAAAACTCGGATTGCGCGTGCAGCAGCTGCGCCAAGCCAAGGGCTGGTCGCAAGACGAGTTTGCACATCGCGCAAACCTGCACCGTACCTATGTCTCGGGTGTTGAACGCGGTATCCGCAATCCCACCATTACCGTTCTTGAAAAGCTCGCGGCTGGTCTTGAGATCACGCTAAGCGAGTTGGTGGCCCTGGAAGAATAGGTCGCGAGCGGCGATCCAGAACTTCCATGGCTTGCGCTAAGGTTCTGGCATCTTCCAGATAGCTTTGTAGGCATCCGGCCGCGCCGGATAATTCTAGCATATCCAAATCGGACGAAAGGCTCACGGCATACTCGGCCAAATGTCCTGCAAACACGCCCAGCCGAAACTTTGCCTCCAGCGCATCGCTGCGGTCAAACATGCCTTGGTCCCACATTCCCCAAGTAAATCGCTGATTTTGCTGTCAGGATCTCAATATTTCCGATATAAATCATGGTGTTGATGGCCGTGAGGGGCGCGTTTGATGGATCACCCAGAGGGTGCGGGTTCGAAGCGGGCAGATCGGGTCGAGTTCGACCGCCGGGTGCATGTGGAGTTCCGAGGTGCGCAGCTCAGTTCCGACGGCGGCCTGCTGGTGATGCGCGAGCTGGATGACGCGCTCGGGCTGTCCGATCTGGCGGCAAAAGCATTGCGCGACACCCGGCGCGGCAAGAACACGGTCCACCGGCTTGACGGGTTGTTCCGGCAATCGGTGTTCGGGCGACTGGCCGGATACGAGGATGTGAACGACGCCGACCGCCTGGCCCTCGATCCGGTGATGCGCCAGGTCGTGGGTGGAAGGGCTGTCGATGCGCAAGCGGCCTCGGCCTCGCAGATGGGACGGTTCGAGACCGAGACACTGGCACAGCCCGAGAACCGTGCCGCGCTGGCCGACCTGAATGGCCAATGGATCGACCGGTTCCATGACCGTAACGGGCTGAAGTACATCGTTCTGGACATGGACAGTTCGGTCAGCCCCACCCATGGCGATCAGGAGGGCGCGGCCTGGAACGGGCATTTCGACTGCACCTGCTATCACCCGAACTTTTTGTTCAACCAGTTCGGCATGCTGGAGCGCTGCGCCTTGCGCCATGGCAACGTCCACAGCGCCGATGGCTGGCGGGACGTTCTCGACCCCGTCATCGCCCGCTACGCGGAGCGCGACCTTTGCGGCCGGTTCTTCCGGGCTGACGCCGCCTACGCGATCCCCGCGATCTATGAGCGGCTGGAAGAAGCCCGATTCTTCTACGCCATCCGGCTGCCTGCGAACAACGTCCTGCGCGAGAAGATCGCGCATCGGCTGACGCGCCCTGTCGGGCGACCTTCGCTGACCAAGGTCAAGCGCTTCTACGAAGACTTCGAGTATCAGGCGGCATCCTGGGACAAGGAACGCCGGGTGATCGCCAAGATCGAATGGCATCCGGGCGAACTGTTCCCGCGTGTCGGCTTCATCGTCACCAACCTGCCGATGGAGCCCGACTGGGTGGTGCGGTTCTATAACCAGCGCGGCACCGCCGAGCAGCACATCAAGGAAGGTAAATATGCCTTCCACTGGACGCGGCTGTCATGCCGGAAGTTCCGCGACAATGAGGTGCGACTGCAACTGCATGCGCTGGCCTACAACCTGGCCATCTTCTTGCGCTGCATCGAGTTGCCCGAGACGATGGCCGACTGGTCGTTGACCAGCCTGCAACTGAAGCTGATCAAGATCGGGGCACGTGTCGTCCGCCATGCCCGCGCCATCACCTTCCAGCTGGCCGAGGTGGCCGTCACCGGTCCGATGGTCCGCGCCATCCTCGCCGCCATCCGCCGATTGCGAGCGCCTCCGCTATGCGCATGACCGCCATCCACGCCCAAACTGAACGAAAACGGCAGGATGGGTCTGTCCGCTGCGCTGAAAAACACCGCCACCAGGGCACAACACGGCGGCTTCGCGGGCCGATCTGCCCTGTCTCAGCGCCTTGCGCGCCCGACGACGCCGCTCGGGACGGAAAATGATTGTCCTGCGGTCGGATTCAGGCGAAACTCACGTCAGACGGCATGCCACTTGGGGAATGTATGTTTGGAACTCCGCCTCTGAGACAGCGTTGCCGTTCCTTGATCCGCAGTTTCAGGGGGCTCTCATGCCACGATGGACAACGCCAACCCGTCTGGGAGGCTGGCTGACCCTGCTTCTCGGCGTCCTGCTGGCCGTGATCGGTCTGATCCTGACCGTCGGCGGGGTGCAGTTGGCCGCTCTGGGCGGCTCCTGGTACTATGTCCTGGCTGGCCTGGCGCTTATCGCCTCGGGCGTGTTGCTGGTGCTGCGCGACGTGCGTGGGGCGTGGATATACGCCGCGACCTTCTTGGCGACGCTGATCTGGGCCTTCTGGGAAAAGGGCTTGAACGGTTGGGCCCTGGTGCCGCGCCTGGTCGGGCCGCTGGTGCTGATGTTCTTGGTCATCGCGACCCTGCCGGCGCTGCGGCGCGGCGCGGGGCGGCTGGCCGCCGGATCGGCGGCCGGTCTGGCGGTTCTGACCCTGATCTTCGGCGTCGTCATCGCCCAGGCCAACAAGGCGCAGATCGACCACCCGGTGCCCGGCGCGCGCGGAAGCTACAACGATCCCGCCCTGCTGAAGACGGGCGCGGACTGGCCCGCCTGGGGCGGCACCGACAGCGCGCAGCGCTATACGCCGCTGACCCAGATCAACAAGGACAACGTCGGCCGCCTGGAACGCGCCTGGACCTTCCGCACCGGCGACCTGCCCGGCGAGCGGTGGGGGGCGGAGACCACGCCGCTGAAGATCGGCGACACCGTTTATCTGTGCTCGGCCCGAAACAAGCTGTTCGCCCTGGATGCCAATACGGGCCAGCAGAAGTGGACCTATGATCCGC
This sequence comes from Brevundimonas pishanensis, assembly GCF_022750635.1. GTDB lineage: Bacteria > Pseudomonadota > Alphaproteobacteria > Caulobacterales > Caulobacteraceae > Brevundimonas > Brevundimonas pishanensis. Next base: position 23,803 of record NZ_JAJKBG010000009.1, read on the forward strand.
AGGTCGCCGACGACCAGATTCCCTACACGGCCGCCTGCCGCGGCGTGGCCTATCATGCCCGGGCGAACGCCAATCCGGCCGAACCCTGCGCGGTCAAGATCATCGAAGGCACCCTGGACGGCCGCATCATCGCCGTGGACGCCCGCACCGGGCGTCCGTGCCCGGCCTTCGGCCAGAACGGCGCGGTCAGCATCAAGGTCGGCATGGGCGACCCCTATCCCGGCATGGTGTCGATCACCTCGGCGCCCGTCATCGTGCGTGGCGTTATCGTCACGGGCCACCAGGTTCTGGACGGCCAGAAGCGGTGGAACGCCTCGGGCGTGATCCAGGGCTTCGACGTCGAGACGGGCGAACTGCGCTTCGCCTGGGACATGATGCGTCCGGACCGCAACGGCCTGCCGCCGGAGGGCGAGACCTATACGCCCGGCACCCCCAACATGTGGACGACGGCCTCTGTCGACGAGAATCTGGGTCTGGTCTATCTGCCGATGGGCAACTCCTCGGCCGACTACTGGTCCAGTTCGCGCCGCCCGCTGGAGAAGCAGTATTCGACCTCCATCGTCGCCCTGGACGTGACGACGGGCAAACCGCGCTGGCACTACCAGACCGTCCACAACGACGTGTGGGACTTCGACCACGGCTCGCAGGCGACGCTGATCGACTTCCCGACGGCGGCGGGCGTGGTACCGGCGCTGCTGGTGCCGACCAAGCAAGGCGACATGTACGTCTTCAACCGCGCCACCGGACAACTGCTGCACCGGGTCGAGGAACGGCCGGTGCCGACCACCGGCGGGACCGAACAGGGCCAGCGTTCGCCGACCCAGCCGTTCTCGCTGTTCGCCACCTTGCGCAAGCCGAACCTGGTCGAGGCCGACATGTGGGGCATGTCCCCGATCGACCAGATGTTCTGCCGCATCAACTTCAAGAAGGCGAACTATCAAGGCTATTACACCCCGCCCTCGACCAACCACTACATCAACTATCCGGGCTATAACGGCGGCTCGGACTGGGGCGGCGTGGCGGTCGATCCCGTGCGCGGCGTGATCGTGGCCAACTACAACGACATGCCCAACTACAACCGGCTGGTGCCGCGCGCCGAGGCCAATGCAAAGGGCTGGTTCCCGCGCGACGACCCGCGCTACATCGCCCAGCAGAAGGAAGCGGCCGAACGCGGCGGCAGCCTGTCCAAGGGCGAAGGCGCCGGCGACCCGCAGATCGGCGTGCCCTACGCCATCGACGTCAACGCCGGCTGGCGCGTGAAGTGGACGGGCCTGTTGTGCAAGGAGCCGCCCTATGGCGGGATCACCGCCATCGACATGCGTACCGGCCAGACCCTGTGGGACCGTCCGTTCGGCACGGCGCGCAAGAACGGCCCGTGGGGCATCCCCTCGATGCTTCCGCTGGAGATCGGCACGCCCAACAACGGCGGCGCGGTGGTGACGGCCAGCGGCCTGATCTTCATCGCCGCGGCGACCGACGACCTGATCCGCGCCATCGACATCGAGACCGGCAAGACCGTCTGGTCCGACGTCCTGCCCGCGGGCGGCCAGGCCAACCCCATGATCTACGAGCAGAACGGCCGCGAATACCTGGTCATCATGGCCGGCGGCCATCACTTCATGGAGACGCCGGAAGGCGACTATGTGATCGCCTATGCTCTGCCCGAGGGCAGAGCATAGGATTGCTCTGCGGGCCCATCGCGCTTCGCGCGGCTTGAGGCCCGGATGAGGTGAACGGCGAGGAGCCGGAGGCGGAGACGTCTCCGGCTTCCTGCTGTCACGGCCGGATCTGGCCCTGGCCGCGGACGACGTATTTGTAGGTGGTCAGCTGCTCGGCGCCGACGGGGCCGCGGGCGTGCAGGCGGTTGGTGGAGATGCCGATCTCGCCGCCGAAGCCGAACTCACCGCCGTCGGCGAACTGGGTGGAGGCGTTGACCAGGACGATGGCGCTGTCGACCTGGGCGGCGAAACGCTCGGCCGCCTCGGCGTCGGCGGTGACGATAGCCTCGGTGTGGCCCGAGCCGTAGCGGGCGATGTGGTGCACAGCGGAATCGACAAGAGCCGAGCTGATCGTCAAACCTGCAATAGACTGATCGAAAGCTCCGCGCTCCGCCTTGAGGCGTCCGTCTAGGATAGTGACGAGGGCAAGATTGGCATCCTGAACCGCCTCTCCAGTGTCGGCATTTATCACGGCCATGATTGGGTCGGCGTATACCCCGAACCGCTCGGTGGCGGCTGTGTGAACAAGGGAGAAGTCCGCACGCGGCATATGCAGACTTGGTATAAATCATCTGAGGTCATGAACGGACTACCGCTCTGGTCGCGGGCGAAGTCCACTCCGAAGTGTGGCGACTTCGCAAATGCGCCAGAAGCGGCCTTTCTTATCCGCGCGCAAAGCCGACATTCATGAGCACTAGTTGGGCCTTTGACTCCGTTATTGATTCCATTATCTTGGAATCATGGAATCAGAAGCCGCCATTCTCGCCCTCGCCGCCCTGGCCCAGCCCACGCGGCTGGAGACCTTCCGCCTGCTGGTCCAGCATGAACCCGCTGGCCTGCCTGCCGGAGAGATCGCGGACGCACTGGCAGTGCCCGCCAACACCATGTCGGCGCACCTTGGGGTTCTGTCCCGCGCGGGCCTGATCAGCTCGGAGCGTCGCAGCCGCTCGATCATCTACCGCGCCGATCTGAGCCGCCTTCAGGCGCTTGTCGTCTTCCTGCTGAAGGACTGCTGCCAGGGCCGCGCCGACCTGTGCGAGCCGCTTCTGGCCGAACTCGCGCCCTGCCGCGCCTGAGGACCTCATGGACGTCGTCATCTATCACAACCCCGCCTGCGGGACGTCGCGCAACGCCCTGGCCCTGATCCGCCACGTCGGGATCGAGCCCCATGTCATCGAGTATCTGAAGACCCCGCCCAGCCGCGGGATGATCCTGGAGTTGGTCGAGCGTATGGGCGTTCCGTTGCACAGTCTGCTGCGCGAGAAGGGCACGCCCTTCGCCGAACTGGGCCTCGGCGATCCCGCCCTGTCCAACGATCAACTTCTGGACGCCGTCGAAACCCATCCGGTTCTGCTGAACCGTCCCATCGTCGTGTCGCCGCTGGGGGTGAAGCTGTGTCGCCCGTCCGAAGCGGTCCTCGACCTTCTGCCGTCGGAAGGGCTCAAGCCCTTCACCAAGGAGGACGGCGAAGTCGTCATCGACGCCGAGGGCCGGAGGGTCCGCTGATGGTTGACGCCGTGATTACTGACCAGCCAAAGCGCCGCCTGTCCTTCCTCGACCGTTGGCTGACACTGTGGATTTTCGCGGCCATGGCGCTGGGCGTGCTGCTGGGTGCGGTCGTGCCGGGCCTTCCCGCCTGGATCGACGGCCTGTCGGTCGGGACGACCAACATCCCCATCGCCATCGGCCTGATCCTGATGATGTATCCGCCGCTGGCGCGGGTGAAATACGAGGAACTGCCGCGCGTCTTCGCCGACAAGCGCGTGCTGCTGCTCTCCCTGTTCCAGAACTGGGTGCTGGGGCCGGTGCTGATGTTCGCGCTGGCGGTCATCTTCCTGCGCGACCAGCCGGAATACATGACCGGCGTCATCCTGATCGGTCTGGCCCGCTGCATCGCCATGGTGCTGGTCTGGAACCAGTTGGCGCGCGGCGACAACCAGTATGTGGCGGGCCTGGTCGCCTTCAACTCGATCTTCCAGATCGCCTTCTTCAGCCTCTACGCCTGGCTGTTCCTGACCGTGCTGCCGCCCCTGTTCGGACTGGAGAGCAGCGTGGTGGACGTCAGCGTCTGGACCATCGCCGGCGCCGTCCTGGTCTATCTGGGCTTGCCCTTCCTCGGCGGCTTCCTGACCCGGCGGGCGCTGGTCGCGAGCAAGGGGAGCGACTGGTACGAGACACGCTTCCTGCCGCGCATCGCGCCGGTCACCCTGATCGCCCTGCTCTTCACCATCGTCGCCATGTTCAGCCTCAAGGGCGGCGAGGTGGTCGCCCTGCCGCTGGACGCGCTGCGCATCGCCATCCCGCTGACGATCTACTTCTTCGTCATGTTCGTGGTCAGCTTCCTGATGGGACAGCTGATCGAGGCGGACTATCCGCGCACCACGGCCCTGGCGTTCACCGCCGCCTCTAACAACTTTGAACTGGCAATCGCCGTCGCCATCGCCGCCTTCGGGCTGGCGTCGCCGGTCGCATTCGCGGCGGTCATCGGCCCGCTGGTCGAGGTCCCGGTGCTGATCCTGCTGGTGTCGGTCGCCCTGTGGCTGGGCCGCCGCTACTTCCCCGCGACCGCCCCGAAGAAGGACGCCTGCTGATGGCCTTCAACGTCTCGGCGTTGCCCGAACCCACCGCCGACCTGATCGCCGCGCTGGAGGCTGCCGGACTGCCGACGGATGACCTCCACGAACCCGACCGGCGCTTCTTCCGCTTTGAGAATGGCGAGGGGCTGGTCGGCTACGGCGGGCTGGAGCAGGTCGGGCCCGACGTCCTGATCCGCTCCATCATCGTCCCTGACGGCCGTCGCGGCGGCGGTCACGGCGGGGCGATCCTGTCCTGGCTCGAAACTGAAGCCGCCCAGCAAGGCGCTGCCAGCCTCTATCTGCTCACGACCTCGGCCGCCGCCTTCTTCCAGCGGCGCGGCTACTCGGTCGCCCTTCGGTCAGCCGCGCCGCCCGCCATCGCCGCTTCTCGCCAGTTCAGCGGCCTGTGCCCGGCATCGGCGACCTTCATGTTCAAGGATCTGCGTATCCAATGACCCGCCTTCGCGACCTGCCCGATCCCGACCACCTGCCCGCGCTCGACCCGGCCTATCTGTCCAGCTGCCCCGCGCTGGGCCTCGGTCCGAACGACCATCCGCCGCGCATCCTGCTGCTCTACGGCTCGCTGCGGGATCGGTCCTTTTCCCGGCTGTGCGTCGAGGAGGCCGCCCGCCTTCTGCGCTTCATGGGCTGCGAGACGCGCATCTTCGATTCGTCCGACCTGCCGCTGACCGATCAGGTCGCCTACGACGATCATCCCGCCGTCCATGAACTGCGCGAGCACGCCCTGTGGTCGGAGGGCATGGTCTGGAGCAGCCCGGAGCGCCACGGCCAGATTTCCGGGATCATGAAGCTGCAGATCGATCACCTGCCGCTCAGCATGGGCGGCATGCGTCCGACCCAGGGCCGCACCCTGGCGGTCATGCAGGTCTCCGGCGGCTCGCAGAGTTTCAACGCCGTCAACACCCTGCGCCTGCTCGGCCGCTGGATGCGGATGATCACCATCCCCAACCAGTCCAGCGTCGCCAAGGCCTTCATGGAGTTCGACGACGACGGCCGCATGAAGTCGTCCAGCTACTATGATCGCATCGTCGACGTGATGGAGGAACTGGTGCGCTTCACCGTCCTGACCCGCGCCCATGCCGGCCAGTTGGTGGATCGCTATTCCGAGCGGAAGGCGTCAGGCGTGCCGATCGATGCGGCCAACGACCTGTCCGCGATCGCGACCAGGTCTGCGTAGCCTCAGGCTGGACTGTTAGAGAATGGCCACGGAAATCAGCGGCGAATCCAGCTCAGTCCACGGGTGCCCGAGCGCGCCACTGGCCGGTTCGCCGACAGAGGTCTTCGCGGTCTTCCTCAAGCTCGGCCTCACGTCGTTCGGCGGGCCCGTGGCGCACCTCGGCTATTTCCGGGACGAGTTGGTCTCGCGACGCCGTTGGATCGATGAAGCCGGATACGCCGACTTGGTCGCCATGTGCCAATTCCTGCCCGGCCCAGCCTCCAGCCAAGCGGGCTACGCCTTGGGCTTGTGGCGCGCCGGCCCATTGGGCGGCATTGCGGCATGGTGCGCCTTCACACTGCCGTCCGCCGCGCTCCTGGTCTTGTTCGCCGTGGGCGCAGCCTCGCTCAACGGTCCGGTTGGAATGGGCCTGCTGCATGGACTGAAGCTGGTGGCCGTGGCTGTGGTCGCTCAGGCGGTCTGGGGGATGGCCCGCACCCTGACCCCCGACTGGCAAAGAGCGGCTATCGGCCTAGCCGCTGTTGTAATCCTGATGTTGCTCGGCGGAGCGACAGGTCAGATCGTCGCCATCGTCATCGGCAGCCTGGCGGGGCTGCGCCTCTGCCGGACGACGAACGCCACATCAGCGTCGACTCCAAGCTTCCCGATTTCACGGCGCGCCGGCGCAACGGCCCTGGCCGTGTTCCTTCTGCTTCTGGCGGGCTTGCCGCTCGCCTCCATGGCGACAGGACTCCACGGCGTCGCCTTGCTGGACGTCTTCTATCGAGCCGGCACCTTCGTTTTCGGAGGCGGTCACGTCGTTCTGCCCCTGCTCGAAGAAGGCGTGGTGCAGCCCGGCTGGATCGATTCCAATGGCTTTCTTGCGGGCTATGGCGCGGCCCAAGCCGTACCGGGGCCGCTTTTCACCTTCGCCGCCTATCTGGGCGCCGCCATGGAGCCTTCTCCGAATGGATTGGCCGGGGCCGCCCTTTGTCTAGTGGCGATCTTCGCGCCGGGATTGCTGCTGGTGACAGGGGTGCTGCCGTTCTGGAGTCTGCTGCGCGCCCGACCGGCGGCCCAGGCGGCGATGCGCGGCGCGAACGCGGCAGTCGTCGGCATTCTGGCTTTCGCCCTCTATACCCCTGTAGGAACCGGCGCGATCCTGAGTGCGATCGACTTCTTCGTGGCGCTGGCGGGCTTTGTTCTGCTGACGGTGTGGAAGTGCCCACCATGGATAGTCGTTGCCCTGACCGCCGCAAGCGGGGTCGCCGTCGCATTGATTTGACACTAGCCGCACCCGTCGCGGGCACCTGAAACAGGCGGCCGCCCCCCGTCGATTCGTCCAAACCTCTTGCGCAGTGAACGTGACGGATCTTGCATTCAAAGCCCCGTAGCGGCATGCATGCCGTCGTTCACCTTGGACTCGGCGCCCCTGGGCTGCCGGGTGGCTATCCCGTCCGCCGATCCGTCGGGAAACTGAGCCGCCGCATGCGGCTCGTCCAAATGAAATCCTGAATGTCCATTATTGCATCCGCGCGCCAGCAATGGCTCGCCAACCCTCGCCGCGATTTGCTGGCGGGCACCGTCGTGGCGCTGGCCCTGATCCCGGAGGCCATCGCCTTCTCCATCATCGCCGGCGTCGATCCCGCCGTGGGCCTTTACGCCAGCTTCGTCATCGCCGTGACCATCGCCTTCGTCGGTGGGCGACCCGCCATGATCTCGGCCGCGACCGGCGCCATGGCCCTGCTCATGGTTACGCTCGTCCGTGATCATGGCCTGGAATACCTGTTCGCCGCATCGATCCTGTGCGGCGTCTTTCAAATCATCATCGGCCTGCTGAAACTGGGCCGCTACATCCGCTTCGTCAGCCGCAGCGTCATGACCGGCTTCGTCAACTCTCTGGCCATCCTGATCTTCCTGGCTCAGATGCCGGAACTGATCGGCGCCAACTGGCAGACCTTCGCTCTGGTCGGCGCTGCCCTGGCCATCATCTACGGCTTCCCTCGCCTGACCAAGGCCGTGCCTTCGCCCCTGGTCGCCATCGTCCTGATCAGCGGCTTCGTGATGATGACCGGTCTGGATGTCCGCACGGTCGGCGACATGGGTCAAATGCCTTCATCCCTGCCGATCTTCCATCTGCCGGCCGTCCCGCTGGCCTGGGAGACCTTCGCCATTATCGCGCCAGTCTCGGCTACATTAGCCTTCGTCGGCCTGCTGGAAAGCCTGCTAACGGCGAACCTGATCGACGACCTGACTGACACCCCTTCAGACAAGGACCGCGAGACGCGCGGTCAGGGCATCGCCAACATCCTGTCGCCGCTGTTCGGCGGCATGGCGGGTTGCGCCATGATCGGCCAGTCGATCATCAATGTGACCTCCGGCGCGCGAGGCCGCCTGTCCACGCTATGGGCTGGCCTCTTCCTCTTGTTCCTGATCCTGGTGCTTCAGGATTGGGTGGCGCGGATACCCATGGCGGCTCTGGTGGCGGTGATGATCATGGTGTCCATCGGAACCTTCGACTGGGGCTCAGTCCTGAAGCTGCGCTCAACGCCGTTCCAGTCGTCCATCGTCATGATCGCCACGACGGCGACTGTCGTGGCCACCCATGATCTGTCCAAGGGCGTCGTCCTGGGCGTGATCCTCTCGGCCGTCTTCTTCATGCGCAAGGTCGGTAAGACCGTGGTCGTCGAAGAGATCGAAACGCCGGAAGACGGCGTGCTGCGCTACCGCGTGTCTGGGCAGTTGTTTTTCGCTTCGGCCGATGTCTTCGCCGCAGCCTTCGAACACCACGGCAGCCCCAGGCGCGTGGAGATCGATATGACCGACGCCCACCTGTGGGACCTGACAGGCGTCGCCGCTGTCGACAAGGTCGTTTTCCGTTATCGGAAGCAGGGGGCCGAAGTCGAGGTCATTGGCATGAACGCTGATGAACAGTCTCTAGTGGAGCGGGTGGGCCGTCACGACAAGAGCCATCTTCCCATCGGGCTGTCGCACTGATGAGCCCTCCTGAGAGGGTTCGTCATTCTTGCCCCAGTGGAAGGCTTTTCGTCGACCTATGGTCAGATGTCCTCGCCTATCCACGCTGATGTCGGCGACGCGCCAGGAGCGGTCCTTGGCTCCCTGACCAAAACCTCACATTTGCCTCCCCCGCGGTCTCAGAGCGGCAAAGCCTTCGCAAGACTGGCTTTCAGCTTCTCATCGGGTCCCAGAAGCGGCTTCGGCGGCGACGCTTCGGTCAGCCCCAGCATATTCGCCGCCGCATACATCAGCCGAAGACTGCCGTGGGCGCGGAACAAGTCCCACAAGCCGGCGAAGGCGGCGTCGCATCGGCCCGCTTCCTCGCGATCGCCTCTGATAGCCGCCGTCGCGAGCGCGGCGGCCTGTTCAGGAAACAGCCCGCCGGCCACGCTGTACTGATCTGCTCCCGGAAAACTCTAACTTCAGGTGATCCAGTTTCCCGGGAGCAGATCAAGATCACCTCGGACTCTCGTTATGGCTGGATGAGAAATGGGGGTCACGTCAGTGTGAAGCAAAAATTGTCCCCCATCTTTAGCTCCACTTGCCATGTAAGCTATTTCAGGGATATGCAGTGGAAATCATCAAGAGTTGGGTCGACACCCACACCAACCTGCCAGTCCGGGCAAGGTGGTTTGCGTAAGCAGATGTGGCTCAACTGAGCAACAAAGCGGAAGCTGTGTCGCCCCTCCAAATGGAGGTTCTTTAATGTCAACGACCGCAGTAAACAACGACCTCGTAGCAGCTTACAGTGCTACAAATTATCACGTCCTTTCGGATGACGGATTCTTCGTCCTTAAAATTGGTCAGCGATCACATGAGCTTGCCCACCGGTTCGTACTGACCGACCGGAGCGGAGCGACCTTCATTACAGCTGAAAATCCCTTCAGTCAGACTGTCACGGCAGAAGAAAACGCGGCCAACCAAGCCAGCCTGTACCAGGACCTCGCTTCTACGGGGGCAGCCATAATAAAGGGAGCAGGACAAGGCGAGGACCCGACTTGGCCGGCCGAAGCCAGCTACCTCGCGATCGGCATCTCCCGCGAAAACGCCTGCGAACTCGGCCGCAAATACCGACAGAACGCAATCCTCTGGATCGGGGCTAATGCCGTGCCGGAGCTTGTGCTCTTACGCTGACAGAAAAGGCAGAAACAGGGCTGGCTCACCTCACGGGCTGGGGGGATTTGATCCTGATTGCCAACCCCGGCGCGTCGTCAAATCTGGCTAAAAGTGGAACCAGACCATGAAGATCATCAACGGCCTTTTCACGTCCGAAGCCGTCAGTGCTGGGCATCCGGACAAGCTTTGTGACCGCATTTCCGACACCGTACTGGATGCTTTCCTTACCCTTGACCCTGACGCCAGGGTCGCCTGTGAGACATTTGCCATCAATGATCGCATCATTGTTGCAGGTGAATTCAAGGCCAAGCCCGGGGTTGCCCGACAGGTCGAAGCGCAAGCCGAAGCACTCGTTCGCAAGGCTTTGAAGGATGTAGGCTACGGCACTGCCGACAATGATATCGCCCCTGAAACGTGCCTGATTGAATTGGCGTTCAATGCGCAGGCCGCGGAGATCAGTCAGGCGGTTGACGGTTCTGCTAACCTCGGTGCTGGCGATCAGGGTATTATGTTCGGTTATGCGTGCGATGAAACTCCTGAGCTCATGCCACTCGCCTGGAGCCTCGCGAATTCGCTGGTCAATCGCGCACAGGAAATGAACGAGCGGTCGCGCTATCAGCGTGGGGCCTCTCCAGTCCGTCCGCTGAGGCCCGATGGCAAGACCCAGGTTACCGTTCGCTATGAGGATGGCCGGCCCGTTGGCGTCCAGTCGGTCGTGGTTTCCTGGCAGCATTCTGCGGACCTTACGCTCGAACAGGTGCGCTGGTGGCTTCAGCGTTTCGTCGTCGACACGATTATCCCTCCGGAGCTGCGAACTGAGGACTTCGTCATGCATCTCAATCCCGGCGGCCGTTTTACCATTGGCGGCCCCAAGGCAGACACGGGGCTGACGGGCCGCAAGATCATTGTCGACACTTACGGTGGTGCTGCACCGCACGGTGGCGGTGCCTTTTCGGGAAAAGATCCCAGCAAGGTGGACCGGTCGGGTGCGTATGCGGCCCGCTGGATTGCGAAGGCTACCGTCGCGTCGGGCCTGGCCCGAAAGGCAACAGTCCAACTCTCCTATGCCATTGGCCTCGCAGAACCGATCAGCATCGTGGTCGACACTGATGGGACGGCTACCGTACCGGACGAGATTATCGCTGACGCTATCCGGGAGGTGTTTGATCTGTCGCCCGCCGGGATCATTGAAGCGCTTCAGCTCAAGCGTCCAATTTACACAGCGACGTCCTCGCTCGGCCATTTTGGCGCGTTCCGCGACAGCGGGACCTATCTCTGGGAAACCACGGACCGCGCGGGGGCTCTTAGCGATGCCGTTCGATCGAAAATGAGACCTACCACGTTAACTGAGCGCAGTTAAATCCCCCAACATAACCTTGTTCAGGCGACAGCAGCCGCCCAAGCGGTATCGGCATCGGCGCGAAAACGACCAAGTGTAGGCCTGCGGATCAGATAGCGCTGAATGTAACTACGAGCGCAATACTCAGCATCTTATATGATGTGCAAATCCTGGCGCATTAGGGAACGGCTTTCAGAGGCGGCTACGGCCATCTCTCCGAGCGTTCCGACTGCAAACTACACACACCTAAAAGAACAGCCCGACTGGAAATCACACGATCGTTCGGGGGGCGCTGCGTGACTTTCCGTCGGGCTGAGTATGGGGCCATGAAGCTTACCCCACGTCAGCATATAACCACGACTTAAGAATAAGAGCGAATCATAAGTATCATCGTTTTCTTAAGTCGCAATGCCGCTTGGTCAACGCACCCTTCTCCCCCCTTTTGGGGCGACCGAAGCGTGACCTTTCAACGGCTTCGCACACCTTCACTACACCCCATACAAATCGGGCGCTGACAAGTTCACCGGTCTGAGCAAAAATCAGTCCTCCCCTTGCCGATTTCAGACCATTTTCGTCGCTTTCCGGGGATGAATTGCGGCACCATTTTCTGTCCGAACTCATCAAATATTCGGCCATGCAGCTTCGCGCGTTTGAGATTTGGCGCGCGACGTTTCCAAACGTCCGCGCGGTGGCTGAGGTGCTGTCACGTTAACGGCGACCAGATCAGAAGCCCCCACCCCGCCCTGCTCAAGCCGTTGCCGTCGCCCAAGCAGCATCTGCATCGCCGCGAAAGCGACGAAGTGTGGATCGGCTAATCAGATGACGTTGGATATTGAAGGTGTTGTAGATCGCTGCGTGCGTTGTGAGAAATCTTTGAGCTGAAGCTTGGGATTTGAACCTTTGCTGCTGGCGTTCTCGTCGTCGGATCGGCAAAGGTGCTGTCAGGGTAACTGAGCGCAGCCGAAAGCCCCCTACCCTGCTCATTCTCAGGCGGTAGCGGCCGCCCATGCGGTATCCGCATCGACGCGAAAACGACGAAGTGTGGATCTGCTGATCAGATGGCGCTGGATGTTGAAGGTGTTGTAGATCGCTGCGTGGGTAGTGAGAAATCTTTGTGCTGAGGCTTGGGATTTGAACCTCTGCTGCTGCCTCTCCCGTCGCCGGATCGGCAGGTGCGAGTTCTCGACACGGTTGTTATCTCGAAGCCGACCGGGACGATGAAGGTGCCGTAGTTTCAGCTGATCGAGCGCCGCACCGTACGATGCCAGACCGTCCGTTGTGATGCTTTCTGGCTCAACTGGTTGATTGTGAAGAAGGCGCTTGATCAACTTCAAAGCCGCCTCTGCATCCCGCCGATGCTGGACGATGACATCTAAAACCTCGCCTTCGTCGTCAACCGCGCGCCACAGATACATGCGCCGTCCTCCGATCTTGCAGACCATTTCATCGAGATGCCAACGGCCTGTCGGAGACACTCTCCTCTTCTTGAGCCGCCGTGCAATCAGAGGCCCGAACTTGATCGTCCAGCACCGGATCGTTTCGTAGCTGACGTCAATTCCGCGTTGCGCCATCAGTTCCTCGACGTCGCGGAAGCTCAAGCTGAAACGAAAGTACAGCCACACGGCATGGCGTATCACCTCAGCTGGAAAACGATGTCGCTTAAAAGATAGAGGCTTCATAAAATCGCCCACCCCACCAATGGCTTGCAGCCGTCTAAGTGGAGAATGTTTAGCGTTAGACTGACAGCACCAGGCCACGGTCTCGATCATCTCATGCAGGCCGCGTCCTCCACGCAGAGTCTGGCTGAACGCCACCAGCACGCCCCTGCGCAACAGTTCAGTTCCGTCCCGCCATCGGACCTGGTTGTGCTCCTACTCACAGCCGCACGCGGTTGAGGCGCAGTGCGTTGGTCACGACGCTGACGGAAGACAGCGCCATCGCCGCCGCCGCGATCATTGGCGAGAGCAGGATGCCGAAAAAGGGATACAGAACCCCCGCCGCGATCGGCACTCCGGCGGCGTTGTAGATAAAGGCGAAGAACAGGTTCTGTCGGATATTCGACATCGTCGCCTTACTCAGTTCGCGAGCCCGGACGATCCCGTTCAGATCGCCTTTCAGAAGCGTCACGCCCGCGCTTTCCATGGCGACGTCGGTGCCCGGCCCCATCGCAATGCCGACGTCGGCTGTCGCCAGCGCAGGCGCATCATTGACCCCGTCGCCAGCCATGGCGACGATACGGCCTTCCTGTTTCAGCCGCGCGACGACAGCGGCCTTCTGATCGGGGAGCACATCAGCCTCGACGGCGTCGATGCCGAGTTGACGCGCGACCGCTTCGGCCGTCGTGCGGTTATCGCCCGTCAGCATCACCACGGTGATGCCATCGGCGCGCAAGGCGGTGAGCGCTTCGGCCGTGGTCGATTTGACCGGATCAGCAATGGCGAACACCCCTGCGACCATGCTGTCGATGCCCATGAAAATCGCGGTCGCCCCATCCGTGCGAAGTTGGTCGGCCTGCGTCGCAAGGGAAGAGGTGTCGATCCCGCCCTCTCCCAGAAAGCGGGCATTGCCCAGCGTGATGCGTCTGCCCTCAATCGTTCCCACCGCGCCCTTGCCCGTCGGCGAATCGAAGTCGCTGACGGAGGGGATTTCGATGTTGCGGTCCATCGCCGCGTTGACGATCGCCAACGCGACGGGATGTTCGGACGCCCGTTCGACCCCGGCGGCGATGCGCAGCAGTTCTTCCTCCTCAAAACCCTCTGAGACGATAATCCGGGTGACGGCAGGCTTGCCCTCGGTCAGCGTCCCGGTCTTGTCGACGACCAGGGTGTCGATCTTCTCCATATGCTCCAGGGCTTCAGCGTTCTTGATGAGGACGCCGAGGCCGGCGCCTCTTCCTACGCCGACCATGATCGACATCGGTGTCGCCAGCCCCAGCGCGCAGGGGCAGGCGATGATCAGCACCGCCACCGCCGCGACCAGTCCGTGCGCCAGGCGGGGCTCCGGTCCCCATATGCCCCAGGCCACGAAGGCGATCACCGCGACCACCAACACCGCCGGCACGAACCATCCGGCGACCTGGTCAGCCATACGCTGGATCGGCGCTCGCGACCGTTGCGCTTCGGCGACCATCTGGACAATGCGGGCCAGCATGGTGTCACGGCCGATCTTGTCTGTGCGGATTACCAGCGCGCCGCTCTGGTTCATCGTCCCGCCGATCACCGTGTCGGCGACCGTCTTGGTGACCGGCATGGATTCGCCAGTCACCATCGATTCATCGAGCGCCGAGCGGCCTTCCTCGACGACACCATCGACCGGCACCTTTTCACCCGGCCGCACGCGCAGCCGGTCCCCGACCAAAACCAGTTCGAGCGCGACTTCCTCTTCGCTGCCGTCATCGGCGATACGCCGCGCGGTTTTCGGTGCCAGGTTGAGCAGGGCCTTGATCGCGCCGGAGGTCCGCTCGCGCGCCCTCAGTTCGAGAACCTGCCCGAGCAGCACCAGGGTGGTGATCACGGCGGCAGCTTCGAAATAGACCGCAACCGACCCGTCCGAGGCCCGGAAGGCGGCCGGGAAGATGTCCGGCATCAAGGTCGCAATGACGCTGTAGCCCCAGGCCACTCCTGTCCCCATGGCGATCAGGGTGAACATGTTGAGATTGCGGGTCTTTAGCGACGCCCATGCGCGTTCGAAGAAAGGCCAGCCTGCCCAGAGCACGACCGGCGTCGCCAGGACGAACTGAATCCAGATCGACAGCTTCATGGGCAGGAGATGATGCAGCGCGGGGAAGAGATGCGCGCCCATTTCAAGGACAAACACGGGAAGGGTCAGCACCAGTGCAACCCAGAACCGGCGCGACATGTCGGTCAGTTCGGCGCTGGGGCCAGCGCCTGCGGTCACCATCTCCGGTTCGAGCGCCATGCCGCAGATGGGGCAGGCCCCAGGGTGATCCTGTCGGATTTCCGGATGCATCGGGCAGGTCCAGATCGACCCCGCCGGGGCTTCCACAATCCGATCAACAGACGGACTCAGGTAATGTTCAGGATCGGCCACGAATTTTTCTCGGCAGCCTGCGCTGCAAAAATGGTGATCATGGCCGGCATGGGTGGCGTGGTGGGCCGTCTTCTGCGGATCGACGGTCATGCCGCAAACCGGATCGACGGCCGTGTCGGAGATTCCGTCCGGCCCGTGCTGTGCATGACTTGCGGACCCATGAGGTCCAGCAGATGCGTTGTGTTTAGACTCGGCCATGAGCCGCCCCTTTTCAATCGTAGATCGATCCGGCCCCCGACCCGATGTCGGGCCGACAGTTGTTGATCCTAGTGAACCATGAAGCTGATGGAGCCGGACATCTTGTGCCCGTCCGGGGCTTCGGCGGTCCATACGGCAGTGTAGGCCCCCGGAGCGAGAAGCGGCAAGGCGACGCTGACAATCGCGGCGGCGGGCGCGGGCGGGGCTGCGACCACGATCGGCGCCTGGCCCTCGGCGGTGAGGGTGACGGTCTTAAGAATCATGGGGTGCGGGAAGGTCGCACTGAAGCGTTCCGGTGACCCATTCGTCATCGCGCCGTCGGCGGGCGTGGTGACGATGCCCGATGGAGCCAGGGTCGACTGCTGCATCCCGGCGTGGCCGGCGTGCGGGTCCTGGGCGGCGGCGGCTCCGGCGACCGTCAGAACGGCGGTGAGAACGAAAATACGCATAATGAGTCCAATATCCTCGATTAGAACCAGGCCTTGATCCCGACGATCAGGCGAACATCTTCGGCATCCTCGTCACGCGCCCTGGCGTAGTCGGCGGTGTCGCCCAGCGACCGGCTCCACTCGACCCCGACGTAGGGCGCGAACTCCTTACGGATTTCGTAGCGCAGGCGCAGGCCCGCCGTGACCGAGGTCAGACCCGAACCGATCTCCAGTTCTGGAATGTCGCTGGCCGACATCGCCACTTCAATGGCCGGCTGAACGATCCACTTCTGGGTGATGCGCTGGTCATATTCGACCTCGGCACGGGCGGTCAGGTCGCCTTCGGTCGACAGGAAGGCGGCGGCGTTCATTTCGAACCAATAGGGGGCGACGCCCTGAACGCCGACGGTCAGATAGGTGGTGTCGTCGCCGTCGGGGCGGAAGTCCTGCCTCACGCCCGCTTGAACGTCCCAGAAGGGGGCGATGGCGCGGCTGTAGAGAGCCTGGACCTCGGCTTCGTGCAGTTTGCCGCCGAAATCGCCTTCGCCCTCAGTCTTCCACCAGAAGCGGTTGATGTCGCCGCCGGTCCAGCCCTGAGCGTTCCAGCTATAGCCCTTCTCCCCATCGCCGAAGCTGGATTCAATCGAGTCGATCAGCACGGCGGTAGAGCGAATGTCGCCGTTCTCGACCAGCAGTTGCTTGCGCGAGGCCGCCATGACGGCGGGGTCGAACAGCAGGTCCGCCGCATGGGCGGGCGCGGCGCGGGCGGCGGCAGGCGGCGGCGTCTCGACCATCCGTCCCCCGACAGCGTCCACGCTAGTCGGGATGTTGGGCGCACCGCCAGTCATGGCCGACATGTCATGACCAGCGTGGGGATCGGCGGCAGGCGCCTGAGCCGCCGCCGCCTGCATCCCGCTCATGTCATGACCGGCGTGCGGGTCGGCCGCAGCCGCCGGAACCGCGCCCATGTTGTGACCGGCGTGAGAATCCGCGGCAGGCGCCTGGGCTGGAGCCATCTGCATCGCGCTCATGTCGTGCCCGGCGTGGGGGTCGGCCGCAGCCGCCGGGGCCGGAGCCGCCTGCATCCCGCTCATGTCATGGCCGGCGTGCGGATCGGTCGCCACCGGCGCCGGCGGCGTGGCGCGACGGGGCTGAGGGGCGGCGGCGCGCGGCTTGGGCTTGGGGGCGGGCGTCGGCCGGGCTTGCGGAGGACGGGCGGGCGCGGCGTGGGCTCCGTGGCCGCCATGGGTCTGGGCGACGGCCGAACCGGCGGCCAGCATCAGGGGCAGAACCGCGACAGCGGCGAACAGGGCGCGGCTCATCGGGCGGCTCCTTCCAGCGGACGAACCGTGACGACGTTGAACATCCCCGCGTGCATGTGCATCAGCAGGTGGCAGTGGAAGGCCCAGTCGCCCGGCGCGTTGGCGGTCAGGTCGAAGGTCACCTTGCCCCCCGGTGCCACATTGACCGTGTGCTTCAGCGGCTGATGCCCGTCATGGCCGTTGACCAGCTCGAAGAAGTGGCCGTGCAGGTGGATGGGGTGGGCCATCATGGTGTCGTTGACCAGGGTGACGCGGACCCGCTCGTTCAGCTCAAACCGGATCGGCTCGACCAGCTCCGAGAACTTGCGTCCGTCAAAGCCCCACATGAACCGTTCCATATTGCCGGTCAGGTGGATTTCCATCGAACGCGACGGGGCGCGGGTGTCGGTGTTCGGCGTCAGCGAGCGCAGGTCGGTATAGACCAGCACCCGGTGATCCACGTCCTGCAGCCCCTGCGGCCGCTCGCCCAGACGGTTGGCGGGCGCGGGCGCGATAGCGTCCACGCCGACGCCGACGGCCATGTCGGCGGGGGCGTTGTTGGGGTCACGCATGCTCATGGCGCCGTGGTCCATCGGCGCGGCGGCGGCTCCGGCTGTGGCGGCCCCTGCAGCACCGTGTGCCGAGTGGTCCATGCCCGCCATGCTGCCGTGGTCCATGCCGCCCATGCCCATGTCGGTCATGGTCAGGTTCGGCACCTTGCGCAGGGGGGGAACCTCGGCGGTCATGCCCATACGCGGGGCCAGGGTCGCGCGCCCCATGCCCGAACGGTCGATGGCCTCCGACACGATGGTGTAGGCGCGGTCCTCAAGCGGACGGACGATGACGTCATAGGTCTCGGCGACCGAAATCTGGAACTCGTCCACCTCGACCGGGCGGACGTGCTCGCCGTCGGCCTGAACCACGGTCATGGCCAGACCCGGAATGCGGACGTTGAAGATCGACATGGCCGAGGCGTTGATGACGCGCAGGCGCACCCGCTCGCCGGGCCGGAACAGGCCGGTCCAGTTCTCCTCAGGCCCGTGGCCGTTGACCAGATAGGTGTAGGTCGTGCCGTTGACGTCCAGGATGTCGCGCGGGTCCATCCGCATGGCCCCCCACATCCGGCGCTCGGCCAGGCTCATACCGTCCGATCCGTCCAGCAGGCCCGCCAGTGTGGTCTTCTGCATGTTGAAGTAGCCGGGGCTCTTCTTCAGCTTGGCCAGGATTTCGTGCGGATGCATGAAGCTCCAGTCCGACAGGACCAGAACATGCTCGCGGTCATAGCCGACCGGATCGGCGCCCGCCGGGTCGATGACGATGGGGCCATAGTGGCCCATGGCCTCCTGCAAACCCGAGTGGCTGTGATACCAGTAGGTGCCCGACTGCTTCAGCGGAAACTCATAGACAAAGGTCTCGCGCGGCTTGATGCCGGGGAAGCTGACGCCCGGCACACCGTCCATCTGGAACGGCAGCAGCAAGCCATGCCAATGGATCGAGGTGTCCTCGTCCAGTGTGTTGGTGACCGACAGGCGCACGTTCTGGCCTTCGCGCATCCGCAGCATGGGGGCGGGCAACAGGCCGTTGACCGTCACCGCATGGCCGGTGCGCCCGCCGACGATGAATTCGGAGCGGCCCACCGTCAGGTCGATATTCGGCCCCGCCAGCGTCGGCAAATCGGCGCGCAGCCCGGCTGATCCGGTCTGAGCCCAAGCGGGTAGGAGCCCTTGCAATCCCAGCAGGCCGCCACCCGCGACGGCGCCACGAAGAAGGGTTCGACGATCGAAGTGTGGGGTCGACATCAGCAAGAAGTTCCTTGATCTGCTATTCAGCCATTCGTTCAGATACGCATCCTGGCGACCAAGCCCTTGCGACAGGACGCCACAGCCACCCAGATCAAAGCCTTCTGCGCCTTCCCATCATGGCGGGGTCAGGCGCCTTCGCTCGGCTTGGCGCGCCAAGACCTCTGATAATTTCATGCGCGCGCGGGCGATGCGGGTCTCCACAGCCTTCGGCGTGACGCCCAGGATTGTTGCGATCTCGGCATGAGACCGCCCTTCGAGCGTCGCGAGCAGGAGGGGAGCCTTCAGGCCGTCCGGAAGGTCTGCCAACGCGCGTTTCAGGTCCGCCACCCTGCGCAGGTCGTCCAGCCGGACCTCGGGTGTAGGCGTATCGTCGCTCACCGTTGTCGCCTCGGGCGCATCAAGACCCATGACCCCGCGCACGACGCGGCGAACCGCTCTCCGACGGCTCCAATCGCGACATTTGTTCAGGGCGATGGAGCGCAGCCAGACATCGAAGGGCCGCGTCGGATCGTATCGTCGCACGGCCAGCCAGGCGGCGACATAGGTCTCCTGCAACAGGTCGTGGGCCTCGTCCTCGTCACCGACATAGCGGCGGATGAAGCGATGCAGATCACCCTTGGTCGCAGCCATCAGGGCGGTGAAGGAGGCTCGGTCTCCGCCTGCCGCGCGAACCTCGATGCTCTGCTCGGCTTCCACGCGCGGCGCTTATCCGGCGTCGTGACGCAAAGCGTCGACGACCGCTTTGTCGAACACCTCGGCCTGGGCCGGGGTCAATACGGATCGCATCTCGAAGACATGGGCGATTGTCGCCTTCTGGAGATCGCCCATGGCGACATGGAAATGATCCACCGCCGCTTGAACCTGGGGCGTGTCGCCGTTGCTGGCGGCAATGGCGGCCGCCAGTTCGCGATTGGCGGCGCGGACTTCGGCCTCCAGCGCGGGTCGTTGAACGGCGAAGCGGGCTTCGATGACGTCAAGGCGATGGTCTTGATCTGGACTCAGATCGAGTTTTTTATGGACGATGCTGTGAAGGTTAGGAGGCTGCCGCTCTCGCATGACCCAGGTCGCGGTCCCCCAGGTCGTCGCACCGCTGGCCAGCGCCGCCAGGATCGCCGTGATGAGTATGGACTTCCAGTTCGCCCTCATCCCTGGACGTCCAGGGTGGTGAGCGGCGACAAACCGGCCGACACGGTGAAAATCCGCATTTCGGAAGGCTCCGGCCGAGGCGCTAGAAGCATCAGACCTCCATTCGTGACGCCGACGACAAGGGCAAGCGCCACAGCCGCTACCCGGACGTGGCCTAGGCGCGCACGGTCCTTGCGTTCACTGACCCGCGCCCAGACGGCATCTTCCACGCCGGCGAGCAGCGCGGTGTCATCTGGCGCAACCATTCCAATCAGTCTGTCCATATCATCAATCATTCCGCACCTGCCTCACGCCCCATCTGCCATACGCGCCAGCTTCGCGTTCCCCTTACGAGGGGATGAGCCGCCGCCCGCGTAGATACCATAGAACGACCGGGACATCCCGTCGTCCAAGGGGGAGCGATATGAACGACAGATCAGGCCCCATACGGGTTCCTTTTCCTGACGTGCTCGATCCGCTCACCGGCGTGAGGTTCTTTCTCGCGCTCGGCGTCGTCCTGTTTCACTACCAGCTTCAATGGACGCTTCCCGACGAAGCCGTCGGGCTGTTGGATCGCGCGCGGCTAGGCGTGGACGTCTTTTTCATCCTGTCAGGCTTCATCCTCACGCACGTGTATCTGCAAGGGGACGGCTTCCCCGATTACCGAAGGTTCCTCGCGGCGCGGTTCGCGCGGATTTATCCGGCTCATCTGTTCATCCTGCTGGGCATGCTTGGACTTGTGTTGCTTGCGCCTCTGTTCGGCGTCGGATTGGAGCCGGGCCGCTTCAACCCTGCTGACTTCGCCGGCACTCTGTTGCTCGTCCAGGCCTGGTTACCGCGCGAAACCATGGTCCTGTGGAATGGTCCAGCCTGGTCTCTTTCGGCGGAATGGTTCGCCTACCTTGCGTTTCCCGCCTACGCCGCTCTGGCTCTCCGGCTGCGGGCGAGACCGTGGGTCATCATCGCACTTGCAGCGATACTGTTCGTCGCGCTCGACGCATTCTATCGCGCTCAGTTCGGTCGGGTGTTGCCTCGGGCCGAGGACAGCATGGGCATCCTGCGCATCGCCCCTGAATTCCTCTATGGCATAGGTCTCTACTACCTCGGTCAGCGCTGGACGCCGTCGCCCCGCGTGTCGGTCATGGGCGCCTTGGCGACCACGGCCGCGCTGCTCACTCTCATGCAACTCGGCGCCGACGACCGCATTATCGTCGCGGCGGCCGGTCCCTTCGTTCTGTCGCTCGCTCTGTTGGCCAAGGCACGTGTGCGGACCTGCCTGTCCCATCCCGTGGCCCTGTTCGCAGGCGAGGCTTCGTTCGCCCTCTACCTCGTCCACATCCCAATCCTGATGGTTTGGCGCAACGCGGCGCAAGCGTTCTTCGGCTGGCCCGGTGACTACCGGATGGGCATGTCAGAGCTGGCCGCCATGCTGGTGTTGACGCTCGCCGCCGCCGCAGCCATCCATGTCTTCGTCGAGCGCCCCGGCCGTCGGCTGCTCCGGGCGTGGATGGCACCGCAACGCGCTGATCCCGTGGAAGCCAGACGATCCATTCACAGCGATCAAGGAGAACCCTTTTGAACCCCGCCAACTTGAACCGTCGCCTGCTGCTGGGCGTCGGCCTGTTCATCGGCTTGACCGGAACCGCCTGCGCTCAGACGCGTCCGTCGAGGAACCTGACGGTCTTCAAGACGCCGACCTGCGCCTGTTGCGACGGATGGATCGCGCACATGCGCGCGGCAGGCTTCAGCACCACCATCACGGTTCTTCCAAGCCTCCAGTCGATCCGGAGCAGTCGGGGAATACCAGACGCGCTGGCCTCCTGTCACACCGGCCTGATCGATGGCTATCTGGTCGAGGGTCATGTGCCGGCTCAGGATGTCATCCGTCTGCTGGCCGAGCGACCGACCGCAATCGGTATCGCCGTGCCGGCCATGCCGCTCGGTTCGCCCGGCATGGAGACGCCGCAGGGACAAAAGGAGCCCTACGACACCCTGCTGGTGCTTCGCTCGGGCGCGACCCGCGTGTTCGCTCGCCACAACCAGCTGGCCTGACGCAGATCGCGCTCAGCCCATTCAGATCACCCACAATCCGGAGCCTGTAATGTCTCGCACATCCCTTGCCCTCATCCTGTCGTTCGCCGTGTTCACGGCGACACCCGCCTTCGCCCAGGACCACGCTCACGGCCATGATCCCGCCGTAGGTTCGGTAGCTGTGGCAGCAGCGGACGCCGCCACCGCCGTTGATGCCTTTCACGCCGCGCTCAAGGCCGGCGATACGGCTGCCGCGCTGGCCCTGTTGGCGCCGGAGGTGATGATCTTTGAAGAAGGCGGGGCCGAGCGGTCGCGCGACGAATACGCCTCCCACCACCTGGGCTCAGACGCCGCCTTCGCCGCTGCGTCTGAGGCGACGGTGACGCGGCGGTCCGGCTGGGCCGACGGCGATGTCGCCTGGATTACCAGCGAAGGCCGCACGACGGGCCAATTCAACAGCCGCGCCGTGGACCGGCTCACGACCGAGACGATGGTCCTGAAGCGGCACGCCGAAGGCTGGCGCATCCATCACATCCACTGGTCGTCGCGCGCCCCCAGTTAGGCGTCCGCTACGTCACATGGCCGACGGCGGGGCGAGCGTGCCCATCACCGCGACGACGGCCAGCAACGCAGCCCCGACCAGCGTCTCCGCGACGACGCTGCGTCGGAGCCGTTGAAGCGCCTGTCGAATGTCTTCGCCGCCCGCCAGCGCCGAACCCAGGACAGGTGTCAGGCGAAAGCGGTTTCCGGCCGCCAGGGCGAGCATCAGGCCGAACAACACGAGTTTGGCGATCAGAAGCTGGCCGTAGACGCTGGCTCCCAGGTCTCCAACGCGTGCGGGGCCGACCAGGAACCAACTGTTCACGAGGCCGGTCAGGACCAGCAGTCCGACGGCCAGGGTCCCAAGGCCGGCGAAGCCGTGCAGGGCGTTGTGGATGGTCAAATCGTCCGGCGCGGCCCGGCGCAGCAGGAGGATTGTCAAGGCTGCCAGAGCCCCCAGCCACAATGCGGCGGCCGCAGCATGGATGATGTCGGCAACAAGGTGGAGAAGCCCGCCAGCCCCCTCGGTCGCGGCCCCATGGCCGGTCCAGGCGAAGCTGGCGGCCACGATCAATCCTGCCCCCACCGTCAGTCCCCAGAGCGTTCGCCCAGGCTTCAGAGAGGCAAGTGCGACAAGGCTGAAAATTGCGACGACAGCCCGAGCGACCATGGCCATGCCCAAGGTCGTGCCGGTGACCATGAAGGATAGCGAAGCGGGCTTGACGGCTTCGCTCAACGAACCCGCCATGACGGCGGTCTGCATCACCAAGGCGGCCAGTGAGCCTATCGCCACGACGACCGACGAGACGATCAACGTGGGACGCGCCCAGGTCAGGTTCAGGGCGTCGCCGCCCTTGAAGCTGTAGAGCAGGAACAGCGGCGCGCCGAGAAGGACGACCGCACCGCTGTATTGAAGCCAGCGGAGGGCGATGATCGCGAATTCGAGCACGGCGTCAGCGCACCGAGAAGGTGTAGGAACCCGTCATCCGGTGGCCGTCGCTTGACGCGATGCGCCAGTCGATACGGTAGGCGCCAGCAGCCAGCGGGCGGGCCAGGGTCCCTGTCAGGGTTTTACCGTCTTCAGCAACCGAATTCCGAAGTGGGACCTTCTCCCCCGCCGCATTGACGACGTCAAAGCCGGAAAAAGCGGCAACAGAGCGCTCGCTGAAGGTGAGCGTCAGTGTCTGAGTCGCAGCCACGGTCGAGTTGGGCGCGGGGTTTGCGCTGACCAGACGGGCGTGAGCCGCCGCCGGTCCAGCGGCGAAGGTTACGACCGCCGCGACGGCGATGAAGGGCGCGGGATTGAAGTTACGCATAATCGTCTCCAGACATTGGCCGATCCTGGCCCTGTGTATCTCTACGCGCCCGACCGGTGCTTCCCTCAAAGGTGGCCGATTCAGGGTCCGACGCTGGAGACGTCGACACCCTCATCATGTTGGTCATCTCCGGCGCGATGGCCGCCCATCCGGACGGCTGCGGTTCTGAGCCAGCCTAGGGCAACTCTCTAAATCGCGTGCTAGCCGCCCTCGCCATGGCCGCACGCTGACCTCGGGGGGCAGGGATACGGGGTCTGCACGCCTTCAATTAACGCCGACTGCGCGAGAAATCAGCGGCATTCCACGGTAAGGTGACCGAGTTCATGGACGGGCTTCAGTCGGTGCCGTCATGTTAACTGGGTCCAGTCAAAAGTACCCCTTCCCTGCAAAATAACAGGCTACCGCCGCCATCCAAGCGGCATCCGCATCGGCGCGAAAACGACGAAGTGTGGATCTGCTGATGAGATGGCGCTGGATATTGAAGGTGTTGTAAATCGCCGCGTTGGTGGTGAGAAATCTCTGGGCTGAAGCTTGAGTTTTGAACCTCTGCTGCTGCCGTTCTCGTCGTCGGATCGGCAGGTGAGAATTCTCAACGCGGTTATTATCACGTAGCCGGCTAGGGCGATGTAGATGGCGCAGTTCCAACTGTTCAAGCGCCGCACCATATGATGCCAGTCCATCAGTTGTGATGGTTTCCGGCTCGACAGGTTGGTTGCGCAAAAGACGTCTGATCAGCTTCAAAGCCGCCTCTGTGTCCCGCCGGCGCTGGACGATGACGTCTAAAACCTCGCCTTCGTCGTCGACCGCCCGCCATAGATACATACGTCGGCCACCGATCTTGCAAACCATCTCATCGAGATGCCAACGGCCTGTGGGTGACCCACGTCGCTTCTTCAACCGCCTTGCAATCAATGGCCCAAACTTGATCGTCCAGCACCGGATCGTTTCATAGGTGACGTCAATTCCGCGTTGCGCCATCAGTTCCTCAACATCGCGGAAGCTTAGGCTGAAACGAAAGTACAGCCACACGGCATGGCGGATCACATCGGCTGGAAAGCGATGACGTTTAAACGATAGCGGCTTCATAAACCGCCTTCTCAACCAATGGCTTGAAGCCTTCTAAGTGGAGCACCTTTAGCGTTAGACTGACAGCACCTAAACGATAGTGGCTTCATAAAACGCCTGCTCCACCAATGGCTTGTAGCCATCAAAGTGGAGCACCTTTAGCGTTAAACTGACAGCACCCATGGAAACATCTCATTTCCCCGAGCGCATGTAGCTGGCCGTCATCACGTCGTCGGTGCTGACAAGTTAACTGGGTTGAGCCAAAATCAGCCCTCCCCTTCCCGATTTCAGGCTGCTTTCGTCGCTGCCAACCAAGAGGTATCGGCCTGACCCCGTAGTAGACGGAGGCCAGGCCGGGAAATCAGGTGCGGTTGAAGATTGAAGGCGTTGTAAATCGGGCCGTGGCTGGAGAGAAATCGCTGGGCTGAACCCTGCGATTTAAACCTCTGCTGCTTTCGTTCTCGCCGTCGAATGACGAGGTGAGAATTCTCGGCGCGATTATTCTCGCGCATCCCACCTGGATGATGACGCCCTCGAAGATTCAGGACTTTCATCGCCGCGCGATAAGACGCCAGTTTATCCGTGACGATCGCTTCCGGATGAACGCCTGTGTTGCGGAGCAAACGCCGCAGCAGCTTCAAAGCCGCGTGCTTGTTGCGTCGCTTTTGAACCAGCACATCAAGCACTTCGCCCTCATCATCAACCGCGCGCCACAGATACATGCGGCGACCACCAATCCTGACAACCACTTCATCCAAATGCCATCGCCCTGTTGGGCGATCACGAGTTCGGCGAATGTTCGCAGCAATCAGCGGACCAAACTTGTTCACCCAGCACCGGATGGCTTCGCGGCTGACTTCAATCCCACGTTCCGCCATCAATTCTTCCACGTCGCGGATGCTCAGCGTGAAGCGAAAATACCAGCGCACCGCCTGACATATGATCGATCCCGGAAACCGGTGACGCTTGAACGATAAGCCAGACATGAAAGCCTCCAGACTTCACCTGAAGTGGAGACTTTTTAGCGTTAGACTGTCAGCACCCCGTTTCAACGGCGCTGTCAGCTTAACTGAGCGAAGCCGAAAGCCCCCCAGCCTGCTCATTTTCAGACGGTAGCCGCCGCCCAAGCGGTATCAGCATCGACGCGAAGGCGACGAAGTGTGGATCTGCTGATCAGATGACGCTGGGTGTTGAAGGTATTGTAGATCGCTGCGTGAGTGGTGAGAAATCTCTGGGCTGAGGCTTGCGATTTGAACCTCTGCTGCTGCCGCTCCCGTCGACGGATCGGCAGATGAGAGTTCTCGACACGGTTGTTATCTCGCAGTCGGCCGGGTCGGTGAAGATGCCGCAGTTCCAACTGCTCAAGCGCCGCACCGTACGACGCCAGCCCGTCCGTTGTGATGGTTTCTGGCTCGACCGGTTGATTGCGCAAAAGACGTCTGATCAGCTTCAAAGCCGCGTCTGTATCCCTTCGACGCTGGACGATGACATCTAAAACCTCGCCTTCGTCGTCAACTGCGCGCCACAGATACATGCGCCGTCCTCCGATCTTGCAGACCATTTCATCGAGATGCCAACGGCCTGTCGGAGGCACTCTCCGCTTCTTCAGCCGCCGTGCAATCAGAGGCCCAAACTTGATCGTCCAGCACCGGATCGTTTCGTAGCTGACGTCAATTCCGCGTTGCGCCATCAGTTCCTCGACGTCGCGGAAGCTAAGATTAAAGCGAAAGTACAACCACACGGCATGACGGATCACTTCGCCTGGGAAGCGGTGTCGCTTAAACGATAGCGGTTTCATAAAACGCCTTCTCCACCAATGGCTTGCAGCCTTCGAAGTGGAGCACCTTTAGCGTTAGACTGACAGCACCGGAAAATCAGAGTGCCAAACAAGCACTCTGACCAAGTCATTTCAGCAATCAGGGGCGCAAAAGAACCTTGCCGGTCTTGCCCGGCGTCAAGGACGCCTTAACAGCCTCGGAAATCTGGGCGAGATCAAACACAGCCTCGACCGGCAGCTTTAATTCTCCTGATACAACCAGTTGAAGAAGCTCGCCGATCAAAGCGGCCCGTTTGGGTGCGGGCATGGCAGCGCTGACTTTCGAGCCCCAGAACCCCTTAACCACGGCCTGTTTGAAGATAACGTCGCCGGAAGGGATCTGCATGGGCTCACCGCCCATGGTTCCGAACGAAACAAGCAGCCCGTTCTCGCCCAGCAAGCCTATCAGGTCGCTGCTGGCCTTGCCGCCAATAGAGTCAACGGCAGCTTTAATAGAGGCATCTCCCACAAGGCTGCGAACCGTGTCCTTCCACGATCCGGATGCTGTGGAAACAGCATTACCGATACCGACGAGGGCCAACTCCTCGATCCCTGCATCACGGCGAACCAGGTTCACGACATTAATCCCGCGTGCCTTCGCCAACATGGCAAGCGTTTTGCCGACCGCCCCATTGGCAGTGTTCTGGATCACCCAGTCACCGCTTTCTACGCCAAGGAAATCAAGCAGGGCGATCGCGCTGAAAGGCATGGCAATCAGTTGGGCGGCCGCTTCATCGGGGATAGCATCGGGCAGCGGCACCAAACCGCCCGCAGATGCCAGAAAATACTCTGCCCAGCTTCCGTGAACACCGGCAACAGCCACACGCTGCCCCACAGAAATGCCCGTCACATCGGGCCCCAGCGCATCCACCACACCTACGGCCTCGCTGCCACCGATGGCAGGCAGATCCGGTTTGTAACCATACTGCCCGCGCACCGTCCAAAGGTCGTGGTTATGAATAGGAGACAGTATAGTCTTGATCCTCACCTGCCTTGGGCCAGGCTCCGGAACGGCACTCTTCGCCAGCGCGAGAACCTCGGCGGGTTCGCCGAATGTCTGGTGGACAGCACTACGCATGTCGCTCTCCGGTCTTTTAAAGTGCAGTCACGTGCAGGCGCACATCGACATTGTTGCGTGTCGCATTCGAATACGGACACGCATGATGCGCAGCCTCGACAAGCTTCTCAGACTGTTCGGTGTCGATGCCGGTGGTCTCGACGTAGATATCAATATCGAGTGCGTAGCCCCCATCACTGCGCTGACCGATGCCGACCTCGACCGAGGTCTTGCTGGTGACTTCCAGCTTCATCTGCCCTGCGATCATCGACAGGGCGCTGTCAAAGCAGGCCGCATAGCCAAGGGCAAACAACTGCTCGGGGTTGGCACCGACTTCGCCCGTTCCGGGGCGCGCCAGATCAAACGACAGACCACCATCATCAAGCGCGGTGTGTCCTGAACGTCCACCGGTCGCAGTGGCACGGGTTTTGTAGAAAATCTTCATCGTTCAATCCTCGGAGCTGAACTGGAATGAAACCTGTTTAGCCCCCGGACAACGAGAGACCAGTCACATAAGCTTGAGGCTCGTAAGACACGGGTCCGCACTTAACGTGCAGACACCCTTTCACCGTGCCAGATATGGGTCTCTAGCAGAGAAGCAGCCATGTTGTAATCGCCGCTTTCCAGACACTCATAGATACGCTGGTGATCATTGCTGTACCCCGGCTTCCAGCCTTCAGGACTGCCGTGGCGCAGAGCATTGCGCGAGAAAGCAATGTTGAGATCCCTGACCGCATCCACCAGCCGCGGCATCAGCGACAACTCGGCCAGCGCCACATGAAAAGCCCGGTTGGAAGCCTCCCACGCCACCAGATCGGTTGCCTGATCCCCGGCAACCAGAGCTTCCTTGACCTTGGCCAGTTGTTTGGGCGCCAGTCTGCCCGACAACGTTCGCAGCCCCATAACTTCTAGCGCGCTTCTCATGCGCGCGATTTCGCGTGTATCCCCGCTTCCCAACGGGGCCACCCTCATGCCGCGGCGCGGTTCGCTAAAAGCAAGCTTGCGGATTTCAAGGCGCAGAAAAGCTTCGCGAATTGGCACATGACTGGTGTTGAACTCATGCGCAAACACCTCCTGCCGCAGGCGCTCTCCCGGCTTCAAATCGCCAATGATGATGCGCTGGGCCAGCTCGTCCGCGATACGTTCAGCCAAAGTCGGTTCACGCATTATCGATAATCTATGGCGTTTTTGAATGACATAATGGCTGCCATGCTCCAGCTAGACGCAACTTGTCAAAGTTCTTCTGGATTTTATCGATAATGATCAAGCTTGATCGCCAATCCCTTCTCTGCGCCGGAGCGGCAATCCCGATCCTCGTTTCGTCGGCCAGCGCATCGGCGAACAATGATCCCGTGCGTTCGGTTCAAGTAGAAGACATCGTCGTCACAGGGTCGCGTTTATCTGGCGCAGAACGACTGACAAACGTAGAGATCCTTGGCCAGAAAGAACTTCAGGCAGCCGGCATTACAGACCTGTCCCAGATCACGCGCCTGATCGGAGCCAACTCAGGATCGGAAAATCTCGTCGATCAACTCAATAATCCGCAAAGCTCGAGCACGGCACAGATCAACCTGCGCAACCTCGGTCTGGGCTCTACACTCGTGCTTGTTGACGGCCAGCGGTGGACCAACAGCGCCGTTGTGGCGACGGACGGATCGGCTTTTGTAGATATTAATTCCCTGATCCCGACCATCGCCCTTCAGCGTGTCGAGGTCGTGAAAGACGGCGCTTCTGCGATTTATGGCTCGGATGCCGTCGCGGGCGTCGTCAACTTCATCAGCCGCAAGACTGTCGACCGTCCAGAACTACGCGCAAAATATGCCACGAATGACGGATCGGACGAGAGCGTTATCGAAGGCATCGGCGGCTTCGATCTTTTTGACGGGCGCCTGATCCTGGCCGCATCCCATTTCCATCGCTCGGCACTTGGGTCCGACGAACGTGACTTCACACAAGCCGAGCGATACGGGCGGGCCAGCTGGAGCGCGGTCAGCAGCTATGGACAGCCGGGATCCTATTACCGCCCCTCTAGCGGTGCCTATGTTGCCGATGCCGACTGCGATAACCCTGCCTTTGTCGGCAGCTATCGCAACACTCCAGAAGACCCCTTCTGTCGTCTGGATTATTCCGACTTCTTTGATCTGACGCCTGAAGAAACCCGCACCCAGATTTTTGCGGATTATCGCAAGGATGCGGGCGAGGTTTCCTATTGGGGGCAAGCCGCATGGGCCTCGACGCATACGCGCGCAAGACAGACCCCTTCCCTGCCGATCCTGTCGCGTACGCTCACAATACCGGAACTCCATCCCGATAATCCTTATGGCGAAGACGTGCTGTTCCGCGGTCGTCTGATAGGGGGAATTGCAGGCGCCTCTACGGCCAGGTTTGACTATCAGACATGGCGCATAGCCGCAGGAGCCTCTGGCCATCTCAATGACGCATGGAACTGGTCTTTCGAAACCACAGCCAGTCGTCAGGATGTCCGCTACAGCAAGCCCGATGTTATTGGCAGCGCCCTACAGGACGCTCTTGAAGGATTTGGCGGCGCAGACTGCTCGCGCCTTACCGGATCAGCGGGTGTCGGCAACTGCCAGTTCTATAATCCGTTTGGTAGCGCCCTTCTGGGAACCGGGACACCAAACAGCACTGCACTGCTTGAAACTCTGGCCGGAGAAACCCGACTGGACGGCAGCGCAGACCTCGTAACAGCCGAAGCCCGTATGGACGGCCGCGTCGGGGAATGGAACGCGGCAACGCTGGACCTTGCACTGGGCCTGCAATATCGAACCAGCGGTTTTCGTCACAACTGGAACGATCAGGTCAATTCAGGCGACCTGCTCACCGCAGGATATGCCCCTGATTTTGACGGCACTCAGGACACGTTTGCGGCTTTTGCCGAAACCCGGCTGAAGGTTTCCGATAATATCGAAGCGCTGCTGGCCGCCCGTTACGAAACCTATGACGGGTCTTCAGGCAAACTCAGCCCGAAACTGGCCCTGCGCTGGGATGCTATGGAATCTCTGGCTCTGCGCGGATCATGGGGACGCGGGTATCGCGCGCCATCGGTTTACACCACACAAGGGGCGCAAGCCGCACAGCCGTCCATCTTCGACAGAGGCAGCTATATTTTTGCGAACACCCTCACATCCGGCAATCCGGACCTCGAGCCAGAAACCTCCGAGCATCTGACTTTAGGTGCAGTATGGAGACCTGTACGCGGTCTGGAACTCTCGCTTGATGGCTGGAAGTTCGACTACAGCAACCTTGTCATCAAGGAAGCCCCCCAACCGATCATCGATCAGGCCGCCGCAGATGATGCAGCCGGTTTAACGGGCACCGCCGCTCAACAGCGTGTGAAACGCAGCGCCAATGGCGCGATTAGCATGGTGCAGCTCTATTTCATCAATGCCTCGTCAATAGAGACATCAGGCCTTGATGTATCCGCCCGTTACAGCCGCCCGATTGGCAATGGTCATTTCAGTGCTGGCGCGACCTGGACGATGGTGGACACCTACGACATCCGTATCAGCGGATCAGGCGCGTCAATCTCAGGTGTTGGCTCGACAAACCTGAACACACTGGGACGCTCCCTGCCTAAGAACCGCGGAGAGTTCATGGCTTCGTGGCAAAACCAGACCCACGCCATTACGGCCTTGTTGCACTACACCAGTGGCTACAAAAACGATCGGGCCGGCATTACCGACACCTCGATCGCCAGCCAGACAACCGCCGATATACATTACACCTACAGCGTCAGTGACGATCTTGAACTGGGCCTGGGCATCATAAACATTGCCGACAAAGCCCCGCCTCTGAGCCAGCACTTCCTGGGCTATGATCCGGTAACGGCTGACCCGCGCGGACGCATTACCAGCATCAGTCTGACAAAGCGTTTCTAGAACATCTGGGCGTTTCTAGAACATCTGGCGGGGTTGCGCGCAATGGCCGCGCAGCCCTTCGCCATTTCGACAATCACGTTAAACCGACACCACTGCGAGACTGGTCCGACCACTAGCGAACAGGTCGACCGTCGCGTGTGCAAATCCCTTCAGCAATAAGCCGCTCGCTGAACAGGCGTCCTTGTTCGGTGACATAGGCCGTCGCAGCTGCCCGACCCTGCGTGCGATCGATTTGCGCAAAACGTGCTTCCATCGCTCGTCTTTCAGCCGCAGGAAAAGCATCGGGAGAACATGGATTATCGCTTGCCGGTGCAGAGCGCGTTGTCTCGCCGTTGCGTGATTGTCTGTTCCGCTCCTCGCGCTCGCGCTGATAACGATCATTCGGAAACAGATAGCCCGGACTGGCGGTCGTAACGGGAGGAACCGGAGTCTGCGCTGTGGCCACTGATGCCATCGCGGTGGATAGAAGACAGGCCCCGACAGCAACTGACATCATTTTAACAATCATGCCCAAAATACTCCTTTTCAAAATCAGGGAATAAACGGTGCTGTCAGGATAACTAAGCGAAGTCGAAAGATCCCTACCCTGCTCATTTTCAGACCACGGCCGCCTCCCACGCGGCATTCGCTTCAGCGCGAAAGCAACGAAGTGTGGGTCTGCTGATCAAATGGCGTTGGATGTTGAAGGTATTGTAGATCGCTGCGTGGGTTGTGAGAAATCTCTGCGCTGAGGCTTGGGATTTGAACCTCTGCTGCTGTCGTTCCCGTCGTCGGATCGGCAGATGAGAGTTCTCGACACGGTTGTTATCTCGCAGTCGGCCGGGCCGGTGAAGATGCCGCAGTTCCAACTGCTCAAGCGCCGCACCGTACGATGCCAGCCCATCCGTTGTGATGGATTCCGGCTCGACAGGTTGGTTGTGTAAAAGACGTTTGATCAGCATCAAAGCCGCCTCTGTGTCCCGCCGACGCTGGACGATGACATCTAAAACCTCGCCTTCGTCGTCGACTGCGCGCCACAGATACATGCGTCGGCCACCGATCTTGCAAACCATCTCATCAAGATGCCAACGGCCTGTCGGGGGCACTCTCCGTTTCTTCAGCCGCCGTGCAATCAGAGGCCCGAACTTGATCGTCCAGCACCGGATCGTTTCGTAGCTGACGTCGATTCCGCGTTGCGCCATCAGTTCCTCGACGTCGCGGAAGCTAAGATTGAAGCGAAAGTACAACCACACGGCATGACGGATCACTTCGCCTGGAAAGCGGTGTCGCTTAAACGATAGCGGTTTCATAAAACGCCTTCTCCACCAATGGCTTGCAGCCTTCGAAGTGGAGCACCTTTAGCGTTAGACTGATGGGGTGGACGGCCCCTGTGTCCGGCGTCGAGTGCGCCATAGTGTGGTCGTTGTTGATGTGGCCACAGAACAGGAACCGTCCACCATGATGACTACCACGATCGGCCTCGACCTCGCCAAGAGCGTATTTCAGGTTCACGGCGTTAGCAGCGAAGGACAGGTTACTGTTCGCCGGAAGCTGCGGCGTGCAGAACTCATGAGGTTCTTTAGAGATTTACCCCCGTGCCTGATCGGCATGGAAGCGTGCGCCACCGCCCATTATTGGGCCCGTGAACTCTCTGCCTTGGGCCACGAAGTTCGGTTGATGCCGCCGAGTTATGTAAAGGCCTACCTCCGCCGCCAGAAAAATGATGCGGCTGACGCTGAAGCAATCTGCGAGGCTGTGACGCGTCCGACGATGAGGTTCGTGCCGGTCAAGAGCGCTGAGCGTCAAGCGATCCTGACCTTGCATCGGACCAGGGAGTTGCTGGTTCGACAGAAGACCACGCTGATCCGGGCCATCCGTAGCCATTGCGCAGAGTTCGGCCTCGTCGTCCCGCAGGGCGCGCGACGGATCACTGATCTCCTGCAGTTGGTGCGAGAGACACATCCTTCGACGCTTCCGCAAGCGGCGGTGCTGACAATGCAGATGCTCGGTGCCCAGCTTGATGCCCTGGCCGTACAAATACGCACGCTTGAGCGGCGACTGCTGGCTTGGCATCGCGAGAACGAGACAAGCCAGCGTCTGGCCACCATTCCTGGAGTCGGGATTATCACTTCAACCGCTCTGGCGGCCAGCATCAGCGATCCAAAACTGTTCAAATCCGGTCGTGAGTTCGCTGCCTTCCTGGGACTGGTTCCTCGACAAAACTCATCGGGTGGCAAGGAGCGGTTGGGCCAAATCTCCAAGAAGGGAGATGGCTATCTGCGCAAGCTCCTCGTGGTCGGGGCTACGTCGGTGATCCGGCGTGCTCGAACCGGTGTGACGCCATCAGCTGGCTGGGTCCAGGCGTTACTGGAGCGTCGGCCATCCCGCGTCGTGACCGTAGCCATGGCCAATAAGACCGCCCGGATTGCGTGGGCGGTAATGGCGCGAGGCGAGACCTACAGACCTATCGCTAAGGTTTAACCGAGATTGCTGCGGACCATTGGTTTGTAGCTCCGAACTGGAAGGGTGCATATGGGATGATGATGATCAGGTAGTGGCCGCAGGCTGGGAAAACCCGAGGTACTGTCGGAGCCTTGAGCTCGATAGCCTGATTGGGACCTGGTCCAGCGGACTCCATCAGGGCCAGCGGCCATCGACGCCGCACAAACAGGCCGGACAGATGACCGCAACACCCAGATCGTCACTTCAAACCAGATTCACCCTTGCAGTGCAGGGGCCGTCCACAGATGACAGCACCCTCTGTGCTAATGGCGACGCCCCGTCAACACTAACTCTCACGCGTGTGAAGATTATTAGAATGGGCCTGCCTCAAAGGCGCTGTCAGCTTAACTGAGCGAGGTCGAAAGCTCCCTACCCTGCTCATTTTCAGACAACAGCCGCCGCCCAAGCGGTATCCACATCAACACGAAAGCGTCGAAGTGTCGGCCTGCTGATCAAATGGCATTGGATGGTGAAGGTATTGTAGATCGCTGCGTGTGTGGTGAGGAATCTTTGCGCTGAGGCTTGGGATTTGAACCTCTGCTACTGCCTCTCTCGTCGCGGGATCGGCAGGTGCGAGTTCTCAACGCGGTTGTTATCTCGAAGCCGACCGTGACGATGAAGGCACCGTAGTTCCAGCTGATGAAGCGCCGCACCGTACGATGCCAGCCCATCAGTTGTGATGCTTTCGGGCTCAACTGGTTGATTGCGTAATAGACGCTTGAGCAGCTTCAAAACCGCCTCTGTGTCCCGTCGGCGCTGGACCATAACGTCTAAAACCTCGCCTTGGTCATCGACAGCACGCCATAGATACATGCGTCGCCCGCCAATCTTGCAAACCATCTCATCAAGATGCCAGCGGTCTGTTGGCGACACTTTCCGCTTCTTCAAACGCCGTGCAATCAATGTGACGGGACCCCCTGAAACTCCTCCAGGAATAGTTAGAGTCCGCCCTAACGAAGGACGGACAGAATGAAGCGATCAAGGTTCACGGAAGAGCAGATCATCGGGATCCTGCGGGAGCAGGAGGCCGGAGTGACGACGGCGGAGGTGTGTAGACGTCACGGGGTCAGCTCGGCGACCTTTTACAAATGGAAGGCCAAGTTCGGCGGGCTCGACGTGTCGGAGGCTCGGCGGTTGAAGTCGCTTGAAGACGAGAACGCCCGGCTTAAGCGGATGTTGGCGGACGCGATGCTGGAGCTGCGCAGGCCGCCCTATTGCCAACCCAACCAATCTCTACTCAAATCAATCTCGGACTCTCGTTATAGCTGGATGAGAAACGGGGGTCACGTCACGGCGGCAGTGATATTTTTGTACCGAGATATCGTAGTTATGAGACGCTGGGAAAAGTTTTTGGCCGCTTTTTGAGACGGGCAGAGAACTATCGAAATTAATAGTTTCGCTAAACCAATTTTCGTTGACGAAACCGTCAATAAGATGCACGCCCGCACAATATAGCTGCGCTTAAGAACAAGGTTGAGTCAGCCAGGATCACAAATGTGCAGGCATACCGTCCACGGCTTCGCCGGACCGTATGTCGATCGAAGGATAGCATGTCAAAAGTAACGGTTTCAGCATCGCGCACGCAGCTTTGGACCACAACCGCCCTTGTGGCTGCGTCGAACGCTATGACCTTGCGCCGTGCCTCGCGCTGGCCGTTAGTCGCATCAACGATGATCGCCCTTGCAAGCACGGGGCTGATCTCCATGCCCTCTCATGCCTTCGCCCAAGACATCAATCTGGGTGCTTATGGCGATACATACGACATCAGCGCCACTGGAAACCAATATATCGGCTCCTTAAGTGGTGTGGCCGGCACATCGGTCATCCTTGGCCCAAACATCTTGACCACCAGCAGCGCAACCAGCACGACATTTGCAGGTGTAATCAGCGGCTCTGGTCGCCTTGCCAAATATGGCGCGGGTACTTTGACGCTGACCGGTGCCAACACCTATACTGGCGGCACGATCATCTACGCAGGCACACTCGCGATCGGTATCGGCGGCTCCATGAGTTCCAGCAACCGGGTCGATCTTGCTAACGAGGCCAAGTTCGATATTTCGGCCGCCAACGCACCCCAATCGATCGGTTCCCTGTCTGGCTCTGCCGGTACCGAAGTGCTGTTGGGGGGCAACACCCTCACCCTCAACCAGACTAACTCCAGCACCTACTACGGCGTGATCAGCGGCTCGGGCAGCCTCATCAAAAACGGTACAGCTCTCCTGGTCCTTAACGGTGCCAACACCTATACCGGCGACACAGTCATCAATGCAGGTTCCCTGCAAATTGGCGGTGGTGGCTCCACAGGCTCGGTCGCCGGAAACATTGTCAACAACGCGTACCTGGCTTTTGCTCGCGGCAATGACATCAGTTACGGCGGCGTGATCAGCGGCTCGGGCAGCCTCATCAAGGCTGGTGTGGGCATCCTGACCCTGACCGGTGCCAACACCTATACCGGCGACACGACCATCAATGCAGGCACACTTGCGATTGGCATCGGAGGCTCCCTGAGGTCTGGCAGCGATGTCTCTCTTTATAATGCAGCCAAGTTCGATATTTCGGCCGCCAACGCACCCCAATCGATAGGTTCCCTGTCTGGCTCTGCCGGTACTGAGGTGCTGTTGGGGGGCAACACCCTCACCCTCAACCAGACTAACTCCAGTATCTACCACGGCGTGATCAGCGGCTCGGGCAGCCTCATCAAGGCTGGTATGGGCATCCTGACCCTGACCGGAGGATGGGGCGGGAGCGCCGAAATTACGGCCGGGACACTACAGTTCGGACAGACGGCCAGCCAGAATCCGGCCTATGCGTCCAAGGCCCATACTCTATCCGGAAACCTGAAGGTCACCGGTGCAGGCAGCACCCTGTTCATCGCCGGCAGTGACACCGTGACGGTTGCTGGCGATGTGCAGTTTGCGGCCCCGTCCAATCTTTCCATCCATGCCGGTGCCAGCGGCCCGTCTCTGATAGCCAATACCTTGAACCTGGGGGCAGGCAGCACGTTCAACATCAGCGGCATCAGTGATCCCAGCGTCCTGCCCAAGGTGTTGATCGACACCCAAAACGGCATCACCGGCGACTTTGGCACAGTAACCATCGGCGGCTTTAATGGCACGGTCGACTATCTGACCCTCGTCACGCATTTGTCTGATGACAGTAAACAGTATCTCGCTCGATATGGTCTGAACTGGTCCTCTGGCACCCCCCAGTCACACGGTACCTTTACGCTGTCGGATGCCACCGACCACTTTACAGTGGCTGTCGCACTGAGCGATCAGGCTTCCAACGCAGGCTGGGACGGCAAGAGCCTCACCAAGGCCGGTGCCGGCACCTTGGTCCTGAACGCCGACAACACCTATACCGGTGGCACCACCATTAGCGGCGGCACGCTGCAACTGGGCGCTGGCGGCACCACGGGTTCTGTGCTGGGCAATATCGCAAACAACGGCAATCTGGAGGTCAACCGCTCGAATGCCTTTAACTTTGCCAATGTGATTTCCGGCTCCGGCTCTGTGGTTCAGACGGGCAGCGGTACCCTGATCCTTACCGGCAACAACACCTATACCGGCGGCACCTTCATCAATTCCGGCACACTGCAACTGGGGAATGGCGGCACGACGGGGGCTGTTGTGGGCGATATTGCCAACGACGGCGTTCTGGCGGTCAACCTATTGGGGGGTGTCAATATTGGCGGGGTTATCTCCGGTACCGGCTCGGTTGTTCAGGCAGGCACCGGCACGCTGACCCTTACGGGCACCAACACCTATAGCGGCGGCACAGTGCTCGAGAACGGCACGCTCTCGGTGTCGCAGGATGCCAATCTGGGTCAGGCCCACGGAGCCCTAAACTTTAAAGGCGGCCGCTTACAGATCACCGGCACCGACTTTGCCAGCACGAACCGCAACATTACGCTCGACTTCAATACGGGCGGTCTGGACATTGTCGAAGCGGGTCACAGCTTCACCCTGAACGGCAACATCACCGGTCCGGGCAACGTGCTCAAGCGCGGTGCGGGTACTCTGGTGCTGACAGGCCAGAACAGCTTTGGCCGTCTCCGCATTGAAAACGGCAAGGTCGTCGCCAACAGTGCCTCGCTGGGAAACATTGCCGATCTGGCCTTTGCCTCCTCGGCCCTCAGCCTGTCCGACACCGGCAACGGCCTTTATGCCGGTATGGTAACGGGCGCGGGCCAGTTGAGCCTCGATGGTTCCGGCACAGTGCTGCTGACTGGAAACAGCTCGGCCTTTAACGGCACCACGACCCTTAACAGCGGCACGCTGCTGGTGGGCAACAGCGCGGGCCAAGGCGCGCTCGGCGGCGCGATCAACGTATTGAACGGTACCACTCTGGGCGGCTCGGGCACCATCGGTTCGGGCTCTAGCTCCACCGTGACGATCGCCTCGGGCGGCACCCTGTCGCCGGGTAACTCGATTGGCACCTTGAACGTCTATGGCGATCTGGATCTGCAGGCCGGATCGTTCCTGAACATGGAACTGGGCCGCCCCGGTGCCTTGCAAAACACCCCCGGCACCAGCGATCGCGTCAATGTCGCAGGTGACCTGACCCTGAACGGCACGCTGAACCTGACCCAGAGCGGCACTGCCGCCGAGGGGGACTTTAGTTTCGGCTATTACCGCCTGATGACCTATGGCGGCACCTTGAGCGGCAACGGCCTGACCCTCGGCCAGTCGCCTGCCCTTGCCGGAGCTTCGACCCCGCAGATCATCGCAGGCAACGGGAATGTGGACCTGTTCATCTCCGCCATCGGTGATGACGCCTTACAGCACTGGCAGGGCGGCGATGGCGTCTGGAACGCCAGCAACAGCCAGTGGCTGAACCAGAACGGAACCGCTGCGGCCAACTGGGCCGGCAACCATGCTGTGTTCCGCAATCCGGATGCAGCCACCAGCGGCGGCACCATTACTCTCGTCGGAGCCCAGTCCTTCAAGGGCCTGCAGTTCGTCGATAACGGCTACCGTCTGGAAGGGACCGGATCTCTGGTCACCGATAGCGCAGGTTCGGAAATCCGCGTCCTCGCCGACAGTGCGACGATTGCCGCGGCCATCACCGGCACCGGCGGCATCACCAAGACACAGGGCGGCACCCTGATCCTGACGGGCACCAACACCTATAGCGGTGGCACCACGATCAAGGACGGTGTGATCTCGGTCACCCAAAACGCCAATCTGGGTCAGGCCAACGGCGCACTGACATTCGACGGCGGCGCGCTACAAATCAACGGCACCGCCCTTGGCAGCATGGATCGCAACATCACGCTGGGCACCAATGGCGGAGCTTTGGATCTTGTCGCGGCCAACCACAGCCTGACTTTGAACGGCACTATCACCGGTGCGGGCACCCTGCTCAAACAGGGCGCAGGCACTCTGGTCCTCACGGGCCAGAACAGCTTTGGCGGCATCAGCATCGAAGAAGGCAAACTGATCGCCCAGACTACATCTCTGGCGAACCAGGTCGATCTGGCCAATGCCTCCACGATCCTCAGCCTCACCGACACCGTCAACAGCCATTACGCCGGTATTCTGTCGGGCACGGGCCAGTTCAACATGGACGGCAATGGCACGGTACTGCTTACCGGCGACAGCTCGGCATTTGGCGGCACCGCCACCCTTAACAGCGGCACGCTTCTGGTGGGCGACAGCTCGGGCCAAGGTGCCCTCGGCGGCTCGTTCAACGTGCTGAACGGTGCCACTCTGGGTGGCTCGGGCACCATCGGTTCGGGCGCGGGCTCGCTCGTGACCATCGCGTCTGGAGCGACCCTGTCACCAGGCAACTCGATCGGCACCTTGAGCGTCAATGGCGATCTTCTAATCCAGAAGGGCGCGCGTTATGTGGTCGAGGTCACCCCCGGCGGCTTTGCCAGTGATCTGGTCAGGGTCAACGGCACAGCCACCCTTAACGGCGGCACGGTGGCACATATCGGTGCCAGCGGTAGTTATGACCTGCGCTCGACCTATACCATCCTGTCGGCAACCAGCCTGAGCGGCACGTTCGACGCGGTCACTTCCGACTTCGCCTTCCTGACCCCGACCCTGACCTATGACAACAGCCGCGTTACGCTTGATCTGAAGCGCAATGACCTTGAGTTCGCCTCGGCGGCCAAGGGCCGCAATCAGGTGCGAACCGCGCGCGCTATCGAGAGCATCGGCTTCAATACCGGCCACGCTGTCTATGATACGATTGCCCAGATGGCCGATGACAAAACCGCCATCCGTTCGGCATTTGACCAGTTGTCGGGCGAGCTGCACGCATCGGCCCGCGCGATACAGATCGAAGACAGCCGCTTTGTACGTAATGCGGCCAATGACCGTCTGCGCTCTGCCTTTGGGCAGGCAGGCAGTTCCGACGCGCCGGTGCTAGCCTATGCCGCCAACGGTTCGCAGGTCGCGGTGGATGCCACCTATGACGGCGCAGCCTTCTGGGCCCAGAGCTTCGGTTCGTGGGGCAGCTTCGATAACGATACCAATAGCATCGAACTGGAGCGCCAGATCGGCGGAGCCCTGCTTGGCGGCGACGTCCGCCTGAAAGACTGGCGTCTCGGCGTCATCGCCGGTTACAGCCAGTCCGAGGTCAAGGCAGAGCGCCAGAAGGCGACCTCCGACAACACCACCCTTGGGGTGTATGCCGGTGGCCAATGGGGCAAACTTGCCCTGCGCGCCGGTCTGGCCCAGTCGTGGCACGATATCGAGACACAGCGCTCGGTGCTGATCACCGGCCTGTCAGACTATCTGCAAGCCGATTACAGCGCCACCACGCGTCAGGCCTTCATCGAGACCGGCTATGCCCTGATCTCGCGCGAGAAACAGCAGATGGAGGCCTTTGCTAATCTGGCGCAGGTCCGCGCAAGCTCCGATGCCTTCAGCGAAGACGGTGACGCCGCCGCCCTTGATATTGATCAGATGGATGCGGACGTGACATTCGCGACGCTGGGCCTGAGGGCGGCACGCCAGATTGCCATGGGCGAAACGTCCGGCAAGCTGCGCGCGACGGCCGGTTGGCGTTATGCGTCGGGCGATACCGCGACACAGAACCTGCAAGCCTTCTCGGCAGGTGACGCATTCACCATCACCGGTGCCCCCATCGCCAAGAACGCTGCCGTTATCGAAACCGGATTGGATGTGCGCTTCAACGCCAACACCACATTCGGCCTGACCTATACCGGCCAGTTCTCCAACTCCGCCCAGGACCACGGCTTCAACGCCCGCCTGTCCATCAACTTCTGATCCCAAGCAAGCAGGGCCAGCACAACCGCTGGCCCTGCTTCTTTGCGACCATCAAGCCAACCGCGATGTGACGTGACCCCCTGATACTCGCGCGCTACCCGGCTGGAACCGTCAAGTTAACTGGCCACAGTCAATAACCCCCTACCCTCCTCATTTTCAGACGACAGCCGCCGCCCAAGCAGCATCTACATCGACGCGAAAACGCCGAAGTGTGGATCGACTGATCAGATGACGTTGGATATTGAAGGCGTTGTAGATCGCTGCGTGAGTTGTGAGAAATCTCTGCGCTGAGGCTTGGGATTTGAACCTCTGCTGCTGTCGTTCCCGTCGTCGGATCGGCAGATGCGAGTTCTCAACACGGTTGTTATCTCGAAGCCGACCAGGGCGATGAAGGTGCCGCAGTTCCAACTGATCAAGCGCCGCACCGTACGATGCCAGTCCATCCGTTGTGATGCTATCCGGCTCGACAGGTTGGTTGCGTAAAAGACGTTTGATCAGCTTCAAAGCCGCCTCTGTGTCCCGCCGACGCTGGACGATGACGTCTAAAACCTCACCTTCGTCGTCGACTGCACGCCACAGATACATGCGCCGGCCACCGATCTTGCAAACCATCTCATCGAGATGCCAACGGCCTGTCGGAGGTGTTCTCCGCTTTTTCAGCCGCCGTGCAATCATAGGCCCAAACTTGATCGTCCAGCACCGGATCGTTTCATAACTGACGTCAATTCCACGCTGCGCCATTAGTTCCTCGACATCGCGGAAGCTGAGGCTGAAACGAAAGTACAGCCACACGGCATGACGGATCACTTCGGCTGGAAAGCGGTGTCGCTTAAACGATAACGGCTTCATAAAACGCCTTCTCCACCAATGGCTTGCAGCCTTCGAAGTGGCGCACCTTTAGCGTTAGACTGACAGCACCATCGCAAGGCAGAACTGGAAAAGCGTTTAGCTAAAGCCAAGGGCGCTATCCGGTATGTCGAACATTTCCAGACGACAGGGAACGCGCTCTTGCAATCAGCCTGTCGGCTCGATCTCGAGGGGATTATCTCTAAGCACTTGAATTCACCTTATCGCTCTGGTCGCAGTGACGATTGGGTTAAGTCGAAATGCCGACAAGGGCAGGAAGTTGTGAGCGCTGGATGGGCGACGACGGGCAAAAACTTCCGATCGCTGATCGCGGGGGTATATCGTGAAGGTAGGCTGGAGCATGTGGGCCGGATCGGCACCGGCTTTAGCCGTAAGACCGTCGAGCAACTCATGCCCAAACTAAAGGCCATCGAGACGGCCAAGAGCCCCTTCCCCGATAGCCCCAAATCCATTGCAGGGGTCCACTGGGTCAAGCCCGTGCTGGTCGCCGAAATCGCCTTTGAAGGCTTTACCGGATCTGGTTCGATTCGAC
Source organism: Brevundimonas pishanensis (assembly GCF_022750635.1). Lineage (GTDB taxonomy): Bacteria > Pseudomonadota > Alphaproteobacteria > Caulobacterales > Caulobacteraceae > Brevundimonas > Brevundimonas pishanensis. Next base: position 66,496 of record NZ_JAJKBG010000009.1, read on the forward strand.
AGGCCTCGTTTAAAGGACTGCGTGAGGACAAGGCCCCCAAAGGTCTTGTGGCCCGCGACCAAAGATAGGCTCGCCATCACCAAACGCGATCTGGCTGAATATTACGAGCGCGTCGGCGAGAAGATGCTGGAACACATCCGGGGTCGACCTTGCTCCATCATCCGTATGCCCGATGGGATCGCGGGCAAGAGCTTCTTTCAAAGACATCCCGTTAAGGGCCAATCACCGCTGATCGAAGCCGTCGAGATCAAGGGTGATCCCAAGCCCTATATCCGCATAGATACCGTCGAGGGTTTGATTGCGGCAGCGCAGTTTGCGGCCGTCGAAATCCACCCCTGGAACTGTGTGCCCTATCAGCACGACAAGGCAGAACGTCTGATCTTTGACCTCGACCCTGCACCGGACATTGGTTTCGAAGAGGTCATCATAGCGGCCAAAGAAGTCCGCGACCGGTTGAAAGAATTGGGCCTCGAAAGTCACTGCAAGACGACAGGAGGTAAAGGACTGCATGTCACCACCTATGTCGAGCACCTTGATATGGACTGGACAGAAGCCAAGGGCTTCGCCCGTGAGTTCGCCCGCGTGATGGCGGTAAACGCACCCGACCGCTGTCTGATAAGCATGTCAAAAGAGGCACGCAAAGGACGCATCTTCATCGACTACCTACGCAACGATCGTAAAGCGACCGCTGTTGCACCCTACTCCCCTCGCGGACGACCGGGCGCTCCTGTCTCGATGCCATTGAGTTGGAGCCAGATCCGCAAAGGCCTTGATCCATGCCGCTATCGCATTGAGCCTATGAGGTAAATGGCTGATTGGGTGCCGCGCCGTAAGGCGTCAGACTTTTCGTGTGTAATACTTTCAGGCTCAATCGGCTGGTTCAGATAAAGGCATTTAAGCAACTTCACCGCAGCCCTGTATCTCGTCGTCGCGGGACAAAAATCTAAACCTCACCTTCATTATGACCGCACGTCTTTCTCCATCAGAAGATGCCGAGGGAACGTAGTCATTAAGCTAAGGCAATCGATCGCTTCAGTATGCAGAAAGCAATAAGCGCAATGGCCAAGTTATAGAGCCAGCTCAAAGGATCCTCCGAGGGTATTGGTTCCCAATTTTCACTTCTTAACCGTTCGGAACAAAATCACCTCTTTTTACCTTTCATTCCTATAATTTTTGGAGGTGTGACTATGAAATGGCTAATACCCACTATCGTGTCTTCCGGCTTGTTGCTTGCTGCCTGCGGTAACGATAATTCTTCTGACCGTGGCAGTGTTGAAGGACCAGTTGTTTCTCCGTCCGAAGCTCCACGTAATCCTGCCATCGGCGATGCAAATACCTCTACCCTAACGCCCGGTGCGAACTCCTTCACCGAAGGACAAGCTAGAGCGGCGATCGAAGGCCAAGGCTTCACAGACATCGGACCCCTGACCCAAGACAGCGAGGGCATTTGGTCGGCAACGGCGACGAAGAACGGAAACAGCACCACGGTATCTGTCGATTATAAGGGCACTGTAGTTTCCAAATAACAGACATATATCATTGGAATTTTTCGAGGTTTACCATGGAAACGATTACTCGACTTTTCGATCACCACACGAATGCACTCGCGGCCGTGTCGGCACTTGAAGCGGCGGGCTACAGCGCCTCCGACATCAGCATCGTATCCAATAATGCTGACAATTGGCATGCAGGCCATCAACACCAAAACGATGCGGTCTTGTCGGATGACGATAACGAAGCGGCCGAAGGAGCTGGCAAAGGTGCCGTGACAGGTGGTGCTCTTGGAGCAGGTGCCGGTATTCTAGCGGGTCTGGGTATGCTGGCTATTCCGGGTCTTGGCCCAGTTGTTGCCGCAGGCTGGCTGGCATCTGCAGCCGTAGGGGCCGCTGTCGGGGCTGCGGCTGGTGGAGCAACGGGCGGGCTGCTAGGCGCGCTTAAGGATGCGGGTCACAGCGATGAGGACGCCCACATCTATGCAGAAGCTGTACGACGTGGCGGCACGCTAGTCAGCGTAAAAGTCCCTGAGCATAAGCGGGACCAGGCTGAAAGCATTTTGGCGTCTCATCAAAGTTTCGATGCCTCGACGCGCGGTGTTACCTACCGTGAGGAGGGATGGGAGCGATTTGACGAGAAGTCAGCCCCCTACACCTTAGATCAGATCAACGCTGAGCGGGCGCGATACCGCTAAGCTTTTATAAGGCCCCCGGAAACGGGGGCCTTATTTAATTTGGGCCACTTTTGCGTGTTGAGTGCGGCCTTTGACGCTATCAATGCGGGATGCGACCGCAACATGCTGGCAAGGCGGGCGTGACCTATCAGCGGTCCTGGTCATTGAAGCAAGACCTACGCAGCCCGCGCTGGACGACGCGGCTGGACGAGGTGCCGACCGTGATGGCTAGGTGAATATAAGGCCATGCCCGGGCAGCATCTATCCCGACGGTGCTGTCATGTTAACTGAGCGAAGTCGAAAGATCCCTCCCCTGCTCATTTTCAGACCACGGCCGCCTCCCACGCGGCATTCGCTTCAGCGCGAAAGCAACGAAGTGTGGGTCTGCTGATCAAATGGCGCTGGAAGTTGAAGGTGTTGTAGATCGAGGCGTGGGTGGTGAGAAATCTCTGGGCTGAGGCTTGGGATTTGAACCTATGATGCTGCCGCTCCCGTCGTCGGATCGGCAGATGTGAGTTCTCAACACGGTTGTTGTCACGAAGCCTGCCAGGGCGATGCAGATGGCGCAGTTCCAACTGATCGAGTGCCGCACCGTACGAGGCCAACCCGTCCGTCGTGATGGTTTCTGGCTCGACCGGTTGATTGCGCAAAAGACGTCTGATCAGCTTCAAAGCCGCCTCTGTGTCCCGCTGGCGCTGGACAACGACGTCTAAAACCTCGCCTTCGTCGTCGACTGCGCGCCACAGATACATGCGCCGTCCTCCGATCTTGCAGACCATTTCATCGAGATGCCAACGGCCTGTCGGAGGCACTCTCCGCTTCTTCAGCCGCCGTGCAATCAGAGGCCCGAACTTGATCGTCCAGCACCGGATCGTTTCGTAGCTGACGTCAATTCCGCGTTGCGCCATCAGTTCCTCGACGTCGCGGAAGCTAAGATTAAAGCGAAAGTACAACCACACGGCATGACGGATCACTTCGCCTGGAAAGCGGTGTCGCTTAAACGATAGCGGTTTCATAAAACGCCTTCTCCACCAATGGCTTGCAGCCTTCGAAGTGGAGCACCTTTAGCGTTATACTGACAGCACCACCCCGATTGCTCCGTACTTTCGGAACTTCCCCTTAGTATCCGAGAAGGTGATGTTCGAGTAATAGCAAGATGCTGATGCCGTCTCGATCCCAAGATCATCCAGTATGACTTTGAAGCCAGCCACTGCCCCTCCATTGCGTTGAATAACTCATCCTATGAGTCTCTTTGGTGAGGGACTGGTCGCTCAGATATCGCTGGCAAGTCAACCAAAATGAGACTCATCGTCTGTCGCCCGATCAGATGCATTGCACGCATCTGCACCTATGGATGTTTGCCAAAAACTCGGACTGCGCGTGCAGCAGCTGCGCCAAGCCAAGGGCTGGTCACAAGACGAGTTTGCACATCGCGCAAACCTGCACCGCACCTATGTCTCGGGTGTTGAACGCGGTATCCGCAATCCCACCATTACCGTTTTGGAAAAACTCGCCTCAGGTCTTGAAATCACGCTGAGCGACTTGGTGGCCCTGGAAGAATAGGTCGCGAGCGGCGATCCAGCACTTCCATGGCTTGCGCCAAGGTTTTGGCGTCTTGCAGATAGCTTTGCAGGCAACCGGCAGCACTAGATAGTTCTAGCAGTTCAAGGTCGGTCGAGAGACTCACTGCATACTCGGCCAAATGCCCCGCAAAAACGCCCAGCCGAAACTTCGCCTCCAGCGCATCATCGCGATCGAACATGCCTTGGTACAAATCATCTGAGGTCATGCTCTGACTACCGCTCTGGTCGCACGCGAAGTCCACTCCAAAGTAAGGTGACTTCTTCCTCGACCCGAGCTGACAGTGGCTTCGCATTTAGAACGCGACATTCCTGCAGCCATGCAAGTGCCCGAGGGGAACAGGATACCCAGACAACGTTCGCGCGGTCTGCGATCGCTTCTTGAATAAGAACCGCCGACCAGATCATAAGTCAGTGGCGACCGAAAGCTTCAATGGCAGCCTGCGCGACGAACTCCTGAACGAGGAGATCTTCGACACCCTGGACGACGCCCGCCGGAAGCTGGCGCTCTGGCGATACGATTACAACGCGGTCATACCGCATTCCTCGCTTGGGAACCAGACGCCGCTCGAAGCGCGCCGGACGCTTGAGCAATTTGAGGGTTCCGCGCCCGGCGCGCTTGCCCAGAACGACAGACCCGACTACCAATCTCAAACCCGCAGACTCTCGTCATGAACGAGGGACCCAAGGGGGGCAGGTCACTATCGAACGAAGTGCCCTTCAAAACGCCAGAGGGACGGCTTGCCAGACGATGGATAGAGCCGAGACGCCAGCGGCAGCCAAAGCCAGCTTTCGCTCCCAACGTCCGTCAGCCTCATCATCGTCGCCACGGATAATCCACGCCGCGATCGCCGCCACCAGTCCCAGACAGCCGAGCGTAAAAATGACCCCGACTACTCGCGAGACGGGATCGCTGGCGGAGGTGTACAGGTCCGCGATGCTGGAGATGGCGTACAGGCCCACGAAATGCAGCGCCCACACCATCAGACTGCCCAGCAGTTTGAGCCAGCGCGACATTATAACCCGCCCCCCGGGAACAGACGGATCAACAGGATGGAAAGGGCGGCCTGTACGGCGGTGAAGGTAAGAAAAAGGCAGATCACATCCACAGTGGTGGGCCGATCAGGCGAGACGTAGCCAAACCCCCGACGCAGAAGCAGATAGAGCGCCATCAGCGCACTGATGGCGCAAAACACCGCCGACCATGCCAGCAGAGCAAACACCGAGGCTCCCTGCGAGGATATCTCGGGATCCAGACCTTGTACCGCCCACGCCTGAAACTCGTTGACGATCGCCACGCCCGCCAGCGTCGCACCGACCAGTACAAACACGGTCGTCATCGTCTCGGCCCGCTTTCTGAACTGCCTAAGCACTTTGGGTGCCAGCAGGCTCGCAGCCGCTGCTGCCGCCAGCAGGCCCACGTTCAGTATCAGGGACGACAGCTCCGGTGGGGCCTGCCAAAGATCAGGACGTCGGCTCCACAGGAAAATATAGGAAAATGCCGCCAGCAGGCACACCATGCCCGATACGATCAGCAGCAGGACCATCGCCCACCAACCGTGTCCTGACGAACCCGATACATAGTTGGGCAGTCGTATACCTTCGCCGATATCGGTCGAGCGCCGCTTGTGGGGCATGTCCAGCGACCAGCACCAGCGCATGATGCAGAACACCGCCAGCACGCCGCTGACCACCGCTGCCGCATAGGCCTGCACGGTCAGGATCAGGAAGAATCCGGCTGTAAATACTGCGCCAAAAACGTGCCATGGGGACGGGCGCGCAATCCGCAGAACATATTGCGGCTCGGCGTTCAGGGGGCTGGTGACCAGTGTTTGCCGCTCGCCATTTTTGGCCCCCGGCAACAGCCAACGCCCCTGTTTGACCTGCTCCGCCAGTTCCGGCTGGTCCCACAGCGGATAGAGGCTCTTCACGACCGGAATGGAGCGCACCGAATAATAGTCGCTGGGAAGCCATTCCAGCCCCGGCCCGTCGTGGATGTTCCCGACCTCGCGCCGGCCGAACGGACGGAAGTTGCGGAACATATCGATCACCCACAACAACACGGCCAGCCCGAACAGGAAGGCTCCGATAGTCGAAATGATGTTCGGCAGGGCCAGATCGGCATCGGGCAGATAGGTGTAGACCCGCCGCGGCATACCCATCAGGCCCGATAGGTGCATCGGCAGAAAGGCGATGTTGTGCCCCGCGAACATCAGCCAGAAAATCCAGCGCCCCCAACGCTCGCTAAGCGTTCGCGAACTGGACATCGGAAACCAGTAATAGATCGCGGCGAACAGAGGAAACACCATGCCGCCAATCAACACATAGTGCAGGTGGGCGACGATGAAGTAGCTATCGTGAGCCTGAAGGTCGAAGGGCACCATGGCGACCATCACGCCAGACAGCCCCCCCATGACGAAGATGACCAATCCACCGACGGCGAATAATCCCGGCGTGGAAAACCTCATCTTTCCGGCGGCAATGGTGGCGATCCAAGCAAAGACCTGCACCCCGGCAGGCAGGCTGACCGCCATCGATGCCGCGCTGAAATAGTTGATGCTGATCTGCGGCATACCGGTGGTGAACATGTGGTGCGCCCACACGCCAAAACTTATGAAACCTGTCGCCAGCATGGCCATGACCACCAGCGAATGTCCGACCAGTCGGGTACGCGCCATGGCGGGAATAATGGTCGACATGGCCCCCGCAGCCGGCAGGAAGATGATGTAGACCTCGGGATGGCCGAAGAACCAGAACAGGTGCTGCCACAACATCGGGTCCCCGCCTTTCAGTGGGTCGAAGAATGGCCAGTTCAGTGCCCGTTCCAACTCCAGCAACAGCGTGGCCAGAATAATGGATGGAAAGGCGATGATGATCATGCACGCAAAGATCAGCATGGCCCATGCAAAGATGGGCAGCTTGTCCAGCGTCATTCCCGGGGCACGGGTTTTCAACACACCGACAATGATCTCGATGGCACCGGCAATCGCCGAGATTTCGATAAATCCGATCCCCAGCAACCAGAAATCGGCGTTAATTCCCGGCGAATAGGTTTTGCCCGTCAGCGGCGGATACATGAACCAGCCGCCGTTCGGTGCCAGACCGAAAAACAGCGAACAGAAGAACGCCAGCCCACCGATCAGATAGGCCCAAAAGGCATAGGCCCCAAGTCGGGGGAACGGCAGATCGCGGGCCCCCAGAATCTGCGGCAGCAGCAGGACGGCCAGAGCTTCGACAGCGGGCACCGCAAACAGGAACATCATCACCGTGCCGTGCATGGTGAAAATCTGGTTGTAGGTCTCCTGTGGCAGGATACCGGCCATCGGCAGGGCCAGCTGGGTGCGCATCAACAGGGCCAGCGTGCCCGCCAAGATGAAGAACAACATCGCCGCCCCGACATAGTAGATGCCGATGATGTTGTTGTTGATGGCCGTGATCCATTCGCCCGCACGGCGTGGTGGACACCATGCGGCCTCCAGCTCCTCGAGCTCGCCTTCGGGACGCGGCCCTTGCGACGGAAAGCGGTCATATTTTCGGGTATCGAAACCGGTCTCCGGGGTCATTTGAGGCTTTCCAGATAAGCGGAAATGTCCTGCAACTCCTGACCCGTCATCACCGGATAGGACGGCATCCGGTTACCGGGCTTGATCGCCTGACTATCCGAAATCCAGCCCGCCATCGTGCCCTGGTTATTGGGGAGTATGCCCGCGCCCAGTGTCCGTCTGGAGCCGACGTGTGTCAGGTCCGGCCCTGCCAGACCATTGGCCGAGGTGCCCCGTATGGTGTGACAGGCACCGCACCCTGCGGCGGTGAAAGTCTGCGCACCCGGAAGGCTGGACAGCGGAGCAGGCTGCGCCTGTCTGGCGCGCCAGACGTCATAGTCTTCTGGGGTATGGGCAATGACGACCAACCCCATAAGCGCATGGGGGCCGCCGCAATATTCCGCGCATTGGCCCGTATAGACCCCCGGCGTATCGGCCTGAATACGCATGAAGTTTCGCCGTCCGGGGATCATGTCTGTTTTGCCGCCCAAACGCGGAATCCACAGACTATGGATCACATCCGCGCTTTCCAGTTCGATGACGACCGGCTGGCCCGTGGGGATATGGACTTCATTGGCATCCTGAATGGCTTCGCGCCCTTCGGTGTCCAGATAGGCCACACGCCACCACCACATCTCGCCGGTGACCCGAACCCGCATTTCGCCCTCGTCTGCGGCGTCGGACAAGCGGGCCGTGGTCGCCAGTCCGTAGACCAAAAGCGCGCTGAGCACGACAACGGGAAAGGCAATACCGCCGATCCAGACCAAGCGTTCGGTCTGTAGTGATCGCCTGAAGCGCGGCGGTCCGAACAGGGCCACACCCAGCACCGCCACCACGATCAGAAAGACCGCCAGCCCCATCACAAACAGCACCCAGGCGACCGTCGTCAGCGGACCGGCAAACGGCCCTGCAGGGTCCAGAACAGGAGGCGGCCATCCGCTGCGGAAATCCATCAGTCGTCATCCAAGGTATAGAGAAAGGCCGCGACGTCACGCGCCTGACGGTCGTTCAAAGGCATGGCGGGCATAGCGGTACCGGGAACCAGAGACGGCGCATCCTGAATGAAGGCCCCCATGGCATCGGGCTGGTTGGGTATGCGCCCCGCGATCAGGGGCCGCGTGCCTATTCCGGCCAGCGGCGGGCCGCTGCGCCCCTTTGGCCAGCGGACCTGCGGGATATCGTGGCAGGCCGCGCATCCCGTTTCGCGCACCAGTTCCAGCCCGCGCGCCGCATCGGCTCCGGCCACCGTGCGTCGCGGATATTCAGGCTCCGCGCAGGATGCCAGTACGACCGGCACCGTCAGTGAAACGGCGCTTAGAAATCGCATGGGCGGATCATGGCGGCATTGGTCCTTTTTTCCGGCGACCCATAGGCAATCCCTTGCGCCCCGTGATGGTTCCGAGGCGGTCCTAAAGGAACTCCATTGGACGCACCGGATTGAAACAGTGTGCCAAACCTTGCCCCCGCCTCCCTGCTGCGATCACTTCTGTGGCCTGTCCTACTGGGCGTGGCCGGTTGCGATACTTCGTACGGAACGACGGACCAGCGGCTGTCCGCGACCGGCGAAGTCATCGCCATGGGCGGCGGGGCCGGAGGAGCCGCAAACGCCTGCTTTACCTGCCACGGGCTGGATGGCGGCGGCGACGGCATATCGGTGCCGCGTCTGGCCGGGCAGGATCTGGGCTATCTGCAAAAGCAAATGGAGGACTATGCCAGCGGCCTGCGCGCCGACCCTGTCATGACGCCCATAGCGCGCAGTTTGAGCCAACAGGACCGGAACCGTGTCGCGGCCTACTATGCCGCCATGCCCGCGCCTCAAACCGATCAAGCCTCGGGGATTGTGAGGCCCTTGATCTGGACCGGGGGCGATGCGGAGCGGGGTATCCCCTCCTGCGCCAGTTGCCACGGCTCCGATGGGCAAGGCGCAGGTGGGCAACCCGCTGTGGCCCGCCAGCCCGCCGCCTATACCATCGAGCAGATCGCGCGGTTCCAGTCCGGAGAGCGGCGCAATGATCCGCGCGGTGTGATGGCCACCGCCGCCCACGCTTTGACGCCGAACCAAACGCAAGCTATCGCCGACTGGCTGGCCGCCGTGCCTTTAAGACCTCCCGAAAATGACATCCAGCCGGACCAGACGGCCGTCGCCAAACCGGCCGGCACGCGTGAAATCAGGCGACCGGAACGCTCCGACGGCGGCTAGGGTCTGAACAGTCTGCGAAACTTGTCGCCGATGCCCGCCTCAAGCTTGCGCTCCCACGCTTTGAGGCGTCGCTGCCATCGGCTGCGTTTGGGCGAAGGCAGGGGCACGACAGGGATCATGGCGTGCAAAACGTCATCGCGGTCGATCAAATGATGTTTGATGGCCGCCCCTGCATGAATGGGGATCATCACCAGCAGGCTGACAATCAGCCCCCAGTGCATCCATTCGGCCATGGCCTCGATGGTCCAGAGCTGGCTGTTCGACAGGTTCTGCATCGGCAACATGGGCCAGGGAACGACGCCCCCCACATTCAATGGGGCATCTCGCGCAGTGGCCGACACCATGGCCCATCCCGTCAACGGCAGTCCGAACATACAGATATAGAAGACGTAATGGGTGATATGCGCCGCAACACTGGACCAGCCCGGTTTGTCCGCATCATTGATGAGATCAGGTGCCATGAGCCGCCATGTCAGACGCCCGATGACGAGCAGCAGCATCAGCAGACCGACTGCGAAATGAACCTCATAGGCCGCCACCTTGTCGCCGCCGACGGGCAGCCGCCCCATCCACCAGCCCCACGCCAACTGAAACACAATCAGCGCCACCATGGTCCAATGAAACCAGATGGCTACAGGCGAATAGCGGCCTTCGTCCTGATGACCTGCGGCCCACTCCAGTGCCTGTGCAATCAGGCGGTCTATCATACCTGCGTCCTGCGGGCGGGCTGCAGCAGCGCGCGCATCTTCAACAGCGCGACCAGCAGATAGGCGGCCGCGGCCGGTGCCCACATGATCAGGCCAGCCGACTGCTGATCCTCAAGGGGACCCAATCCCCACGCGGCACCGGAGGCGAAATGCGGCGCATAGAGCGGCTGGCCCGCAAAGACGATCAGCGCGCCAAGCAGGCCCATCAACAGCATGGCCGCCAAAAGCGCGACAATGGCGGCATGGGCAGACACACTGCGAACAGCCGCCCAGAACCACACCGATGACGCCAATATGCTGATCTGCATCAGCCAATAGACTCCGTCATGAGACAGCGCCTGCGCGTACAGAGACGGCGCGTGCCACAACCAAAAGACCAGCGCTTGAACCGCGGTGGCGGCCATCAGACGCGGCTTTTTCAGCAGCGGCAGACAAAGCGCCAGCAAGGGCGCGGCCGCCAGAACCAGCAAAAGATGGTGCAGCGTACGGGCCGTGAACAGCGCCGAGCTGAGAGCGCAAAGCGGCGATATGAAGCCAATGGCCAACACAAGCATCACACCGCCAAACACGCCGCGATCAGTTTGTTTAACCCGCCACATCCCTACACAGAACAAGGCCAGCAGCACGCCCAGCAAAATCGGGTCCGTATTCCAGCGACCCAGCACTTCGTCCGGCAGCGGCGCAGGTCCGCAATAGGGGCTCCAGTTACGATCCATAATGGCCAACCCACGCTGCGGCGCGCCACGGGTTCATCGCGGCGGCGGGTGCACCTTGGAACACGGGCGAGCGCCCGACGTCGCCGCGCCTGAGAAAGGGCGGCTTGTTGACCGCCCTGCCCCGGATCATTGGCCCGCGGCCGCAGCGCGCGGCGGTGTGACCTGCCAAACGGTATTGGACAGATCGTCCGCCACCAGAAGGATACGCCGCTGCGGATCGAACAATACACCCACCGGACGCCCGCGTGCTCGACCGTCTTCGGTCAGGAAGCCGGTCAGAAAGTCGACCTGATCTCCGGCAGGCCGACCGTTGGCAAACGGCACCCATGTGACCTTGTAGCCAGCCAGATCCTGACGATTCCAACTGCCGTGTTGGCCGACAAAGGCCCCTTCGACGAACGTGCCGCCAAACCCGCCGTCGCGTGCAAACGATAACCCCAATGCCGCCACATGCGCCCCGAGGGCATAGTCGGGCTTGAGAGCGGATGCGACCAGTTCAGGTTTTTGCGGGCGCACGCGCGGATCGACATTCTGGCCCCAGTAACTGTAGGGCCAGCCGTAAAATGCCCCATCGCGAACCTGTGTCAGGTAATCGGGCACCAACTGCGGACCGATCTCGTCCCGTTCGTTCACCACGCTCCACAGGGCGGAGGTGTTCGGCTCGATCGCCAGAGCGGTGGGATTGCGGATGCCCCGCGCGAGGGTACGGCGTGCGCCCGTTTCACGATCGATGGCCCATACCACGGCGCGCTCTTCCTCCACGGCCATGCCGCGTTCGCCCACATTCGAATTGGAGCCAATGCCCACATACAGCGTCGAGCCATCCGCACTGGCTGTCAGTGCCTTGGTCCAGTGATGATTGAGGGCCGAGGGGAGCTTGGTAACCTCTTCCGGCTCTGCCGAGGCTTGGGTCTGACCCTCGACATAGGGCACCCGCACCAGAGCGTCCTGCTCGGCGATATAGATGTAACCATCCACGAACGCCAAACCATAGGGAGCGTTCAGCGAGTCCAGAAACACTGTCCGCACGTCCGCGACACCATCACCATTAGAATCTCTGAGCAATGTCAGCCGGTTACCGCTCTCGACCTTGGTGTTGCCCTGCTTCTTGATGAACCCCGCGATGACATCCTTGGGCCGCAGGCGCGGAGCCCCGCCGCCTCGACCCTCGGCGACGAGTACATCTCCACTGGGCAGGACAAGCATCTGGCGCGGGATGTTCAGGCCGGTCGCCAGCGCTGTCACCGTGAACCCCTGCGGTGCCTGAGGCACGCTGTCGCCCCAGCCTACCGGCTTGGCAATCCGCATGGGCGGCAGCAGGGTCTCGCGAATTTCGGGCAGGTCGGGACGCGGCCCGGTCTCGTTAATTCCCTCGACGCTGCTGCCGCAGGCTGCCAGAGCGAGGACCGATACCATGGTCAAACAACGACGGATCATCGTACCGCTCCCTTATGCAGCGTGCCGGTATAGTGAAGTAGCCCTGCAACGAGCGCGCAGACGCAGCTCAGCACCGACAGGGTCATGCCCAGCGAACCGACCGAGCTCCACCCGTCCTGACTGTGTTTGAAGGCGTTGACCAAGCCGAACAGGCACATGGCCAACAGCAAGACGCTGTGAAGACTGTGCGTGAGCGAGCGGAATCTCAAAACCCCGAACAGGCTCCAGAGAAAGGCGATACCGCCGAAAACCAGCCCTCCCACAATCGCCCAAGCCGAGAAATTGCTCCACTGCAGTTCCTCGGTTTTCAGGTAGGCGATGTCTGTCAGCATGGCCTGGGTGAATAAGGCCACCGGAAACGCAAGGACCAGGCCATAGAGGCCTCGTCCGAAACTGGCGGGATGAGTGTACATAAGGCAGCCCCTTTTCTAACCCTCTCGGTCCGCCAGCCTCGAGCGGCGCGTGTCGGCCAGCTCACAAACCCGGACTCTCCGTAGCGAATTAATCGGCTCCGGCCCTATGGGTTCCTCAGTGATGGCTGGGGCACTTTGGCCGCCCATCATCCGACGCAATAAATGTAAGAAAATCAGGGAACCGTGGCCGTTACGAAGCGTTGCAGTGCGGCTTGTGTAGATGGCCCAGCCTAGGTACGCATAAGCCCAGTGAGAAAACCTTGTTACGGAGCGGTTAAAACCCGCTGATGGCGCTCTGGGGGGAGCCGCAGCGGTGCTGTCATCTGTGGACGGCCCCTGTACTGCAAGGGTGAATCTGGTTTGAAGTGACGATCTGGGTGTTGCGGTCATCTGTCCGGGTGTTGTCAGGTTAACTGAACCAAGCTGAAAGACCCCTACCCTGCGCGCTATCAGACGGTAGCGGCCGCCCATGCGGTATCCGCATCGGCGCGAAAGCGTCGAAGTGTCGGCCTGCTGATCAAATGGCGTTGGGTGCTGAAGGTGTTGTAGATCGCTGCGTGGGTGGTAAGAAATTTCTGGGCTGAGGCTTGAGATTTGAACCTCTGCTGCTGCCGTTCTCGTCGTCGGATCGGCAAATGAGAATTCTCAACGCGATTGTTGTCTCGAAGCCGACCAGGGCGATGAAGGTGCCGCAGTTCCAACTGATCCAGCGCCGCACCGTAGGATGCCAGCCCATCCGTTGTGATGGTTTCTGGCTCGACAGGTTGGTTGCGCAAAAGACGTCTGATCAAGTTCAAAGCTGCCTCCGCGTCCCGCCGGCGCTGGACGATGACGTCTAAAACCTCGCCTTCGTCGTCGACTGCGCGCCACAGATACATGCGTCGGCCACCGATCTTGCAAACCATCTCATCAAGATGCCAACGGCCTGTCGGGGACACTCTCCGTTTCTTCAGCCGCCGTGCAATCAGAGGCCCGAACTTGATCGTCCAGCACCGGATCGTTTCGTAGCTGACGTCAATTCCACGCTGCGCCATCAGCTCTTCGACATCACGGGAGCTGAGGCTAAAGCGAAAGTACAACCACACGGCATGACGGATCACTTCGCTTGGGAAGCGGTATCGCTTAAACGATAGCGGTTTCATAAAACGCCCTTCTCCACCAATGGCTTGCAGCCTTCGAAGTGGAGCACATTTAGCGTTAGACTGATGGGGTGGACGGCCCCTGTGTCCGGCGTCGAGTGCGCCATAGTGTGGTCGTTGTTGATGTGGCCACAGAACAGGAACCGTCCACCATGATGACTACCACGATCGGCCTCGACCTCGCCAAGAGCGTATTTCAGGTTCACGGCGTTAGCAGCGAAGGAGGGGTTACTGTTCGCCGGAAGCTGCGGCGTGCTGAACTCATGAGGTTCTTTAGGCTCAGGACCCATTGAATTGCGGCGTGCGATCTGATTCAGGCTCCTGAGGAGTCTGGATTATGAGCGATCTT